>OY969924.1:0-2739868 GCA_963704625.1 Methanobacteriota archaeon
ACTTGAACGTATCGAGGGGTAGGTCAGGAAGCAATCCAATCGTAATCGCTTTCTTGGTGTCAAGGTAGTTGCCGAAGCTCCCTGCGATGAAGACATTGCTCAGGTCGCTAAATTTGTAGCCAAAGGTTTTGAGCAGCACACTACAGCTCGCGTAGACCGCGGCCTTTGTCCGCAGTATGTTTTGAATGTCAACGTCGGTCATGACTATGTTCTTGTCAATGGCTGTGTCCTCTTTGTACGCCACGACGAACTGGTTGCCGTTGCTTCCGACCTCGGTTCTGACGTTGTTCTTGTCTAGCTGAATCTTCCCCGTTCGGTCAATCACGCCATTACTGAAGAGCTCTGCGATGAGTTCGATAAGACCCGACCCGCAAATGCCCTTTGGCTTTTCGTTGCCGATGGTCGAGTACTCCACCAGACCGTCGTTGATCCACACGCGCTCAATTGCGCCGTTCATTGCTCGGACGCCGAACTCGACTTCTCCGCCTTCAAAGGCCGGACCGGCTGAACACGAACACGACACGAGGAACGTATCGTTTCCCAACACGACCTCGCCGTTGGTGCCAACGTCGATTAGTAATGAGATGTCCGCATTGTCGTTCATCCCAGACGCGATTATGTCAGCTGTGACGTCGCCGCCGACGTAGCTGCTCCGGCACGGAAGCGCATAAATATAGGCGTTGGGGTTGACGCTCAGGTCGAGCTTCACCGCCTTCATCTGGGGGACGATGGACATCACCGGTATGTAAGGCTCGTGGCGTATGTACTTGGGATCCAGCCCATAAAAAAGGTGCATCATAACGGTATTGCCTGAAAGAACCACTCGGCAAATTCTTTCATAGCGCACGTTATTTTCGATAACGAGCTCTCGTATGAGGTCATTGATACCATACCTGATGGTACTTGTCAGTTTGCTAATGCCATCTTCGTGCTCCTCGGTGTACATCACTCGGGAAAGGACGTCTTCACCGTACACGACTTGCTTGTTATAGTCAGAGCGAGCGTCAATCACCCTGCCAGTTGTTAAGTCCACTAACTCGACGACGATCGTCGTAGTACCTATGTCCACTGCGATTCCGATCAAGTCGTTATCTGAAGGAGCACCGATATCGATGATCTCTTTTCTGTCCCAGAGGTCCATCAGCGTGACGTTCACGTTCCATTGGTTCTCTCGAAGCACTCTGCTTAGTCTCTTCAATGTGGGCAGCCCGATCGTGACGTGCCCTATGTCAAGATTGCGCAGCGCGTGCGTGACTCTATCGAGGTCGCTCACGTAGTCGGCTAGTGATGGGGGAGTCAGAGAAAGCGGGACCTTGAGCACGGGGGGGTCAATCGCTGGCAGAGGCGTGGTCACGCTTTTCATGAGTATTTGGTGTGATTCCACCCTACTCTCTTTGGGCACGGTCACTTTCAAATTGCCTGTGACTCGAGCCAAACACGCCAAAAAGTAGCCGCCTGCTTTTTCTTCAGTGGTTATCAGGTCAGTCTCGTCGCTATGGACGTTCCCCTCGATGAGGACCTTACACTTGCCGCACTTGCCTCGGCCTCCGCAGATGCTATCGATGTAAATGTCGGAGCTCGTAGCTGTGTCAAGAACAGTCGTGCCTCGTTCAACCTTGACAGTCTTGTTGTCAGGTTTAAAAACAACCTTGAATTCTTTCTTCAAATTGCCCCAAAAGCCTCACATTGTGTTCAAAATTGACGTGTCTTTATATACTATATTTTTATATATAGGTTGCGAGGTGGGTAGCGTCGTGCGCGCTCATGCGAAAGCGTTAAAGCGTTACGCGCACCTAATCACTTGCACTTTAGCGGGGGAGTTGTCTATGATAGTCATTGGCGGCAACATCAACGGCTACTCAAAGTCGGTTGAAGCGATAATCGATCGACGAGATACGAAAGCTGTTCAGGAACTTGCAATTCGGCAAGTCGACGCCGGGGCGCAAATCATCGACCTCAACGCGGGGCTTGCCAGAAGCGATGCCACTGAGATGATGAAATGGCTGGTAGCGACTGTGCAAGATGTGATTGACGTAACGCTTTCCATCGACACTCCTAAAATCGACGTGATGAAAGCCGGTATTGACGACGTCAAAGGAAAGTCGATGATCAATTCGATCCCCGCTGAGCAGGAGAAGATGGCGACGCTTTTTCCATTGGCCGCGGAGCACGATTCAGAAATTATATGCATGACGATGGACGAGAAGTTTATTCTTGGCGACGTCGATAAGCGAGTGGAACAGGCCGCGACACTTGTCGCAAACGCGTGTGAGTACGGCATCGAAGTCGACAAGCTGTTCGTCGACCCTGTTTGTTTGCCCGTGAGTACGGCGCAAGATCAAGCGCCGATCGTCGTCGAAGCGGTTCGAAAAATTGGCCTCCTCACGAGCCCCACGTCAGCGCTAAAGACGACTATCGGCCTAAACAACATCTCGCACGATACAAAGAATCCGCGATTAATTGAACGGACATTTCTGGCAATGCTGATGGGCGCGGGATTATCATCAGCAATCATAAACACCGAGGATCGAGAGCTATTGGACACCATAAAAACGTGCGACGTGCTGCTGAACAAAGACGTGTACGCTGAAGACTATTTGAAAGCGTAGCACTGCGCGTTCGCGAAGATGGTATCTTTTGCCCTTTTTTGCTCCGATACGCGAGTGGGCGACGTTTGCTAAAGCTTAAATAACATCCCTTTTTATTATACCGGATGGGCTTGGTCATATGAAGTCAGATATATTATTAGAGATCAAGGCTGCTGAAGCGGAAGCCCAGCGAATGATCGATGAAGCTCAGACTCAAAAAGAACAAACAATCGAAGATGCAAAAAAGAGATCGTTTGAGATAATTGATGCGTCAGAGAAAAAAGCAAGCAAGATAGCAGACGATTTGAACGCGACTGCCGATGCAGACATAAGCACAGCTAAGCAAGCAATCCATAAGACCGGAGAAGCAGATATTTTAAGAATCAAAGAGCGCGCCGAGAAAAAGCACGCTGAAGCGCTCTCGTATTTGGTTGAGGAGTTCAAGAGGACGCACTATGTTTGAGCCGCAAGCGATGACGAAGGTCATCATTGCCGGATCGAAAGACTATATGGGCGTCGCGATAGATGTCCTGCATAAGCATAATGTTGTCCACATTACCGACTTCGTTGATGAAGATGAAGACTTCAAGATCGGCACGCCGTACGCTAGCGCCACCAAGCTCTCAGAGCGGGCCGTATCCCTGCGCTCTATAGCGAGTTATCTCCACATCACAGGCAAAGAGGACATTCAAAGTAGGTACCCTGAAGGCGCTATTTCCGATGAGATCGATGAGAAAACGGAGCGCCTTAATTTTGACCTTACGCAAGTAACACACAAGATAAGCGATATCGATTCGCGCATCAAAGACATCAACGACAAAAAGCGATTGCTCGACCCTCTGAAGAGCTTTGACCTGCCACTCGATCTGTATGGCGGCTATCGCTCGTTAACGGTGTTTGTCGGGACACTGAAAGGGTCGCCTGCGATCAGCGATATCACCAATGACTATGAGCTCGAAACTGTGCCCTATGGCAGGGGGCACGCCATCGCCCTTTTTGTGCCTAGGGCATTTGAGGACGATGTTCTGAAACGCTTGCAAGACCAGAACTATTCAGCGCTTTCGCTCCCTGAAATGGAGGGCACCCCGAAGGACATACTCGTAAATCTCGATGCACAGCGTACCGAACTTGAATCCGAAAAAGAAGAGAGCCAGAAGGATCTAAACGCGCTCCGGGAAAAATACATCGATTACATTCTCGCTTCAGACGAGTACCTCTCGGTAGCAACACAAAAGGCTGAAGCTCCGCTGCGATTCGCCACGACGAAGAACGCATTCATCGTTGAGGGCTGGATTCCCACAAAGAAGCTTGAACGCGTCCAAAGCGACGTCGATCGCGCGACTGAAGGTCACGTCATGGTGGCCACTGATGCATCGGAGGTAGTCAGCCCAGAAAAAGTTCCCATAGCACTCGAAAACCCGATGCCTTCAGAACCTTTTGAGGTGCTTGTGAGGGCCTTTTCACTTCCGAAGTACAACGAGATCGACCCAACGACGTTTGTCGCTCTGATTTATCCTTTTCTCTTCGCCCTGATGCTGGGAGATATTGGGTACGGAGTCGTGATTATCGTAATAGGCTTGTTGGTGATGCGAATGCTGAAATCGAAAGGCATTCGCGATTTGGCCAAGATCCTGGTCTATGCAGGGGTATTATCGCTCGTGTTCGGACTTATCTACAATGAGTTCTTCGGCGTCGAGCTAGTTGGGAAAAGCGGTTTGATTCTGTCCTCTTACGCTTATCCGACTATTCCCCGTTTTGAGAACGTTCTCACGTTGCTTCTGGTTACCTTAGTTATTGGCATCCTCATGCTCACGCTCGGGTATGTACTCGGATTTGTCAACGAATATCGACAGCACGGGCTGAAGCACGCCGTATTCGCGAAAGTAAGCTGGCTTCTTCTGCTGTGGGGTGGGGTACTCGTGATCATTCAGATCTTGCCGCCTCTTACGTCGGGAACTGCTATCAGCATATCTCCCCCGTTGTTGGCCGGCTTGGCAGTCGCCGTAGTAGGCTTCATATTCTTGATAATGGGTGAAGGCATCATCGGCATCGCTGAGCTTCCGACGCTTCTGTCTAATGTGCTCTCTTATTCGCGATTGCTCTCGATAGGCATTTCTTCGGCCGGTATCGCTCTTGCAGTAAATAAGCTGTCATATGCGCTCTTCTTCTCCCGGGGCGGGGTTTTCGTCATTTTGGGAGTGCTAATGCTAATCGTTGGCCACGCGGTGAATACTGCGCTCGGCATTTTGGATTCAGGCTTGCAATCCTTGAGATTGCACTACGTGGAGTTCTTCACGAAGTTCTATAGTGGAGGCGGAACGAAATATAGGCCGTTTGGTTTTAAGAGAAAATATACGGAGGAACAATAAATGGTAGATCCAATTGGAGGAGGTATGGTCGCTTTGGCCGCAGCCATAGCGGTCGGCGCCACGGGAATCGCAGCCGCCTTGGGCGAGCAAGTCATTGGTTCGGCAGCCATCGGAGTCATGGCTGAAGACGAAGGCTTCTTCGGGAGGGGTCTGGTCATGACCGTCATTCCGGAGTCTATTGTAATCTTCGGGCTCGTCGTGGCCTTGATACTGCTCTTTGTGACTATGCCTACAATCTGAGGACCTATGGGCTTGGAAGTCGTCGTCAAGGACGTCCTAGCGCGAGGAGAGGAGGAAGCGAACCGCATCAGGCAAGAAGGAACGGACGAAGCCAATGCCATAATCGGAGGGGCCGAAAACACAGCGCGTCAGATCCTCGAAGAAAGACGAGAGCAGGCAGTCCAACAAATTGAGCGTCGAAAAAACAGAGAAATATCCAGCGCGAATCTTGATGTTAAGCGATCGATCCTCAACGCGAAGAAACAACTGCTTGACAACGTATATGCCGAAGCCTTGGGATCGCTGGCTGCACTTTCTGAATCGGAGCGAGAAACCCTCATCAAGAGGCTGCTCGAATCACACACTGACTCAAAGCGTATTTTTTCAAACAAAAGCGACGAGTCCATAGTGAGACGAATCACCGACTTGGAATATGGTGGCACGATTCTCTGTTCAGGCGGCATAGTTTTGGAAAATGAAGATGGCACAGTCATACACGACCTGACCTTCGACACGCTTCTCAGGAACGTGCGTGAGACGTCTTTGAAGCAGCTCTTAGAAATTTTGAACGTGTGAGCGCAATGTACACGCGGCCAAAAAAGGGCAAATCTTCAGGATCTGCGCCCAGAGCGAGATACGCCTATGGCACTGCACGAGTGCACGCAATGAAGGTGAAGCTCTTTCCGAAGGAGACCTATGCAAAACTCCTTGTCATGGCCCTTCCTGAAATAACCCGATTTATTGAAGAGTCGGAGTACAAAGCTGAAGTCGACGAACTGGCGCGCACGTACTCAGGCATAGATTTAGTTGAGTTCGCTACGCACCTGAACTTGGCGAGGACATTCACCAAGCTCATGGAGATGACGATGGGCGAACCTCACGACTTGATCGTGGAATATCTCAGACGCTGGGACATCTGGAACATTAAAACTATACTGCGAGGAAAAACGTACGGAGCTTCCGATGAGGAGATAGTGAGGATCCTGGTCCCCAGTGGCGAGCTAGCGCGCGAGTACCTGCAGACTCTCGTACGGAAGCCCAGTGTTGAAGAGGTTATCGCTGCATTGAAAGGCACCGTCTATTATGATGTCATCAAAGATATTGGCTACACCGAATCTTCGATGAAGGTTGAAGACGAACTTGACAAGTTCTATTATGCAAGAATGGTGGACCTCGTATCGAGAATAGGCGGCTCTTCGCTGTACTTGACCGTCATTAAAATGGAGATCGACGTCGCCAACTTAAAAACATTATTCAGGTTGAAAAATGCAGGCATTTCAGGCTCGCGCGTCCTTGAATATGTCATACCGGGCGGACTGTATCTCTCAGACAAGGAGATCGAGAAGATGGCTGATGTGCCCTTCGACGAATTTGTAGCTTTGTTGGGCAAATATCGGTATTGGAGCGCTATTTCTGACCTCGTCACAGAGCGAATGGAATCATTGAGCAAGATCGAACTGAGGCTGGACAAATACTTGAACGAGCACGTGTGGAAGATCTCTACGTTCAATCCGTTGACAGTGCTGCCCATGCTGGGGTACATGCTGAGCAAAGACGCAGAAGTGGACAACATCCAAGCGATAGTGCGAGGCAAAGAGGCGGGACTATCGCAAGAAATCATTAAAGACCATCTGGCACTATAGAAGAATATAGTTTAGGGCAAACGTTTTGTAATGCGGTGAGTTGCGTGGAAGTTGCAGTTGTTGGCAGCGCTGATTTTGTGACAGGCTTTCTATTGGCCGGCGTGCGGAAAACATTCATCACTACCGATGCTGATTTGGAGCCGACACTTAAGGAGGCCTTAAAGGACGAGGACATTGGCATATTAATCATGAATAGCGACGATGTGGAAAAGGTGTCGATGCCTTTGCGCATAGCCTTAGACGACTCCATCGAACCGACCGTCATCTCAATTGGCGGCGCCGGAGAAGAACGCACGCATTTGCGAGAGAAGATAAAGCGATCTGTAGGTGTTGACTTGTGGAAGTAGAGCAAAAGGGCAGGATATATCGGGTTGCAGGGCCCGTCGTTACTGTTGTCGGGATCGAAGCAAAGATGTATGACCTCGTAAAGGTTGGTGACGAAGGCCTCATGGGAGAGGTCATCGAGATCGATCAGGACAAGTTCATCATTCAAGTTTATGAGGATACGTCAGGCCTAAGGCCCGGTGAGCCTGTGGAGAACACGGGGTTGCCGCTTTCCGTTGAGCTGGGGCCCGGGCTCTTAAGTTCAATTTATGACGGCATTCAACGGCCGCTTCCAGTGTTGAATGCGCAACTGGGTGACTTCATCGAGAGGGGCGTCGCCGCATCAGGACTCGACCATTCAAAGAAGTGGGACTTCGTGTCGGAGGTTAAGCCCGGCGAGGAGGTCCACGCGGGTCAAACTATCGGCCACGTGCAAGAGACGCCGCACTTACAGCACAAGATCATGGTTCCTCCCGAGAAAGGCGGAACGATAAAGACGATAGAGTCCGGAGAACACACGGTAGACGACGTTATTTGCACTCTTGACGACGGAACAGAACTCAAGCTCATGCAGGAGTGGCCGGTTCGTGTGTCGAGACCATCGGTTGAGAAGTTAATGCCTGACACCCCCCTCGTTACGGGGCAACGGATTCTGGATGCACTATTCCCTGTGGCGAAAGGCGGAACTGCAGCTATTCCCGGGCCTTTTGGTTCTGGAAAGACGGTCGCGCAGCAACAACTCGCGAAATGGTCGGACACACAGATTGTGGTGTACATCGGCTGCGGAGAGCGCGGCAATGAAATGGCTGACGTGCTCACCGAATTTCCGGAGCTTCTAGACCCCCAAACAAACGCGCCGCTCATGGATCGTACCGTACTCGTAGCAAATACCTCAAATATGCCGGTAGCAGCCCGCGAGGCGTCGGTCTATACCGGCGTGACCATCGCTGAGTATTTCCGCGATATGGGGTATGACGTTTCCCTTATGGCAGACTCGACGTCACGATGGGCTGAGGCTATGCGTGAGATCTCTTCACGTCTGGAGGAAATGCCCGGCGAGGAAGGATATCCTGCCTATCTCGCCGCACGGCTCTCTGAGTTCTATGAGCGTTCGGGGCGTGTCAAAACACTTGGCGGTAACGAAGGTTCTATCACCGTTATCGGGGCGGTGAGCCCTCCAGGAGGCGATTTCTCGGAACCTGTGACGCAAAATACACTCCGGATAGTGAAAGTATTTTGGGCTCTCGACAGCAAGCTCTCACAACGGCGCCATTTCCCCTCTATTAACTGGCTCGATTCATATAGCCTCTATACGCAAAACCTCGCGGAATGGTTTGTCGATCATGTCGCCGGAGATTGGGAAGAACTCAGAATGCGGGCTATGGCGATACTCCAGAAAGAAAGTGAACTTCAGGAAGTCGTGCAACTAGTCGGATCTGATGCGCTCCCTGATGATGAGCAGCTAACCCTGGAGGTTGCGCGGATGATTCGCGAGTACTTTTTGCAGCAAAATGCGTATCACGAGGTTGATACGTACTGTCCCCTTCAAAAGCAACACGATATTCTCGCTGCTATCATGGTTTATGACGATCTTGCGAGAAAAGCTCTCAATATGGGCAGACTCGTCGATGAGATCATGAACGTCCCAGCAAAGTCGGAGCTGGCGCAGATCAAGTTTGAAGCAGAATACGGGACCAAGCTTGAAGAGATTGAAACAGCCCTGCGAGCGGAACTAGCATAGGGTGAAGAAAATGAAAGAGTATCGAACAATAACATCCATTGCGGGGCCCCTCGTTTTCGTTGAGAAAACAGAGCCTGTTGGGTATATGGAGCTTGTCAACGTCATCCTCGCAGACGGAACTGTGAAAAGAGGACAGGTTCTTGACACGTCCGAAAAGTTGGTAGCACTTCAAGTATTCGAAACGACTGCGGGCATTGACCGACACTCGAAAATACGGTTTACCGGTGAAGTTATCAAGATGCCGGTCTCGACCGAAATACTCGGCCGAATACTCTCAGGATCAGGTGAACCGCTTGATGGCGGTCCAGAAATCGTGCCGGAAAAGCGACTCGACATAACGGGCGCGGCGATTAACCCCTATGCACGAGATAACCCATCTGAATTCATCCAAACCGGCATTTCCACGATAGACGGAATGAATACCCTCGTTCGAGGGCAGAAATTGCCCATTTTCTCGGGATCGGGTCTCCCCCATAACGACTTGGCGCTGCAAATTGCGCGGCAGGCGAAAGTATTGGGTGCAGAAGAAGCCTTTGCCGTCATTTTCGTCGCCATGGGCATCACCGCAGAAGAAGCGCGACATTTTATGAACGACTTTGAGAGAACTGGGGCGCTTGAGCGGGCCGTCGTGTTCTTGAACCTTGCGGATGATCCTGCAATTGAGCGGCTCATTACCCCAAGGCTTGCGCTCACAGCGGCTGAGTACCTCGCCTACGAACACGATATGCACGTGCTCGTTATTCTCACCGACATGACAAATTATTGCGAAGCGCTGCGGCAGATTGGCGCTGCCCGCGAAGAGGTGCCGGGCCGGCGAGGCTACCCAGGATACATGTACACCGACCTTGCGTCGATCTATGAACGCGCAGGACGAATCCGCGGTAAAACAGGTTCGATTACGCAAATCCCGATTCTCACCATGCCTGGCGACGATATCACCCACCCAATTCCTGACCTTACGGGGTATATTACGGAAGGGCAGTTCGTGATATCGCGTGAACTGCACAGGAGGGGCATATATCCGCCAGTGAACGTTCTCCCCTCGCTCTCACGCCTGATGAATTCGGGCATAGGCGTTGGAAAGACGCGTGAAGACCATAAGGCGGTATCGGACCAGCTTTATGCAGGGTACGCCGAGGGCAAAGATCTGCGCGGGCTTGTGGCGATCGTCGGGAAAGAGTCACTCTCCGATCGTGACAAAACGTTGCTCGAGTTTGCAGATATCTTCGAGGATAAATTCGTACGACAGGGTTACGAGGAAGATCGCGGTATAGAAGAAACGCTCCAACTCGGCTGGGACTTGCTTGCAACGTTGCCGGAAGCGCAACTGACCAGAATTGACAGGAAACTTATCGAGAAATATCATCCGGCACACGTCGCGAAAAAGGCTGAGGAGCCCGTGCCCGCAGTCTCTTCCTAGCGTGGCTTTAGACAAGGCGTAGGCGGCGTACACACGTAGCGCCAGAATCCCTGTTCGACTAAGGAGAGCGCATGGCCTTAAGGGAAGTAAAACCAACACGATCGGAACTGCTCGAAATTAAGAAGAAAATACGGTTGTCGGAGTCGGGCTACAACCTGCTGAAGATGAAGCGGGACGGGCTCTTGCTGGAATTCTTTGACGTCCTTGAAAAGGCGAAAGATGCGAGTATAGACTTAGCGAACGCGTACAAAATTGCAAAGGAGAAGATTGATGTCGCGGAAATGGTCGAAGGCGTAATAGAAGTGTATTCCGCCGCGTTTGCTTTGAAGCACAAGCCAGAGGTCACTTTAACGAGCAGGAGCTTAATGGGGGTCACCGTCCCGGAAGTATCTTTCGCTACTATCAGCAAGAGCATAGATGAGCGCGGTTATGGCATAATAGGGACATCATCGGCGATTGACGAGGCGGCAGCTGCATACGAAGAGCTGCTAGACAAGATTATACGTGCGGCGGAAGTCGAAACCGCCGTTAAGCGACTGCTTATGGAAATTGAAAGGATTAAGCGTCGCGTAAACGCACTTGAATTTCGGGTGATACCGGACTTGAAAGAAGCCGAGGCGTTTATCATGTTCAGGCTCGAAGAGATGGAACGCGAAAATATTTTCCGGCTTAAGAAAATCAAGAAAAAAGCGGCGAGTTCTGAAGCCGCGTAATGCAGATCTTTTCGTCTGTAAAGTATCCCACCCAGTCGTTCATCTGAGACACCACTGCGGAATGTGCAGTCGGCGCATTGCGCATAACCACCGATCCACGGAAAAAGTGGAGGCTCTGTTCGCGCGAACAGGCTGCTAGGTTCGATCTGCAGCTCGTAGGAATTGATTGGCAAAAAAGATATCTAAACGTAGCTCGAATACGATTAGGGTAGTGTTATGCCTGAAGCCCATGACGAGGAAGTTGGAAGACGGTTATTTCAAATACACAAGGAAAAAGCCGTCGAAGTTGCACTCGAAAAAATACGGCGAAAAATGCCCTCTGAGTGGAAGTCATTCACTTCAACAGACATTGACGTGCTTAAGTACATCTTAGGTGAGGCGTGGGTCTGCATCAAGCGAAGCGATTGGGAGGGCATCTCTTTCGCAAGGTTGACCAAGAAAGATTTACAGGTAATCATCGAAATCGCAAATGAAGTGAGTAGCAAGGAAAAACCGGAAAAAATAGCGATTGATGAGGTTTGCACTGCGATAATAACTAAAGAATAGTCCTTGTTACCGGTCCCGAGAAGGTGTAGAGGTTTTTTTACCAGTCGAACAGCCCAGTCGATCGGATTATGCGGCGCCTATAGAAGCAGGCTGTTTTTTCTTTGTGGCGTTCCGTCTTCTTTCGAGGATCTTTTTAACCTTCTTTAGCCGATACAAATCCTCCCTCTCCCGCTCTTCGATTGATATCTTGATGTATTTCGCTTGCCTTTTTAGCTCAGGTATGAGTACTTGTTCGAGGGCATTTACGCGTCTTCTATTCATTTGAATCTCGTCTCCGAGCCTTCGAAGAGACGTTTCAGTTTCTGCGAGCCCGATGATCAGATCTAGCGCCGCTTCATACCGCTCGGCGGTTTCGTCAATCCGGCCGCTCGTCCCTATCATACTGTACCCCCGTTCGAGTACACTTTTTGTGACCGTTTTTCGCTCAACGAGAGGAACGGGAACCCCCATTATGTTTTTTCCGCGAATGTCAAGGGTCAGGAATCGCTTCGTGGCAAAAGAAGCGGATTTCAAAGCTGTAAGATCGTCAACCGCTTCCGCGACGCACAGCGAGCGTTGCGCGGCGACGGCTGCGGTCTCTAGTTCTTCTCGTGATTTGGAGACAGAGACCATAATGTGAAAAAACTCCTGAATGAGGGCGTCCATTTTTTCGCGCAAGAGGTCTCTTCCTTGCTCCGCTAGCTTTATTTGAGCGTTCTTCTTGATGAGCTCCATCCTGGTCGGATTAACCTGTTCCATGTGATTTGCCCTTGTAGACCGGATGGTATTTTTGAATGTAATCCAACTTGATCCGCTTGAGCTCTTCCTCAGGAAGCATTGAGAAAAGGTCCCAAGCTATCGCGAAGGTGGTTTCGATATTTCGGTCTTCATCTCCCTGTGAGATGAATCTCTGCTCAAATTCGTCTGCGAATTCGAGATATTTCTTATCCAGTTCAGTCAGCGCCTCCTCCCCGACAATCGCTACCAGTCGTCTCAAATCTCTGCCGTAGGCGTACGAGGCGTAGAGCTGATCTGCTACGTTCCGGTGATCTTCCCTGGTCTTTTCGGATCCAATCCCCAGGTTCATTAGTCGAGACAAGCACGGAAGCGCGTCGATGGGAGGATCAACTCCTCTTCGGTACAAATCTCTGCTCAAGACGATTTGCCCTTCGGTAATGTAACCTGTCAAATCCGGCACAGGGTGGGTAATGTCATCGTCTGGCATCGTTAGTATGGGAATTTGGGTAATGGATCCGCTTTTTCCTTTAATCCGTCCTGCGCGTTCATAGATCGACGCAAGGTCGGTGTACATGTATCCTGGATAACCGCGCCGGCCTGGCACCTCCTCGCGTGCGGTGGAGATCTCTCTCAAGGCCTCGCAGTAATTCGTCATGTCTGTGAGAATAACGAGGACGTGTAGATTGTGGGTATAGGCAAGGTATTCTGCCACGGACAAGGCACACCGAGGCGTGGCAACGCGCTCAATAGTAGGGTCATCTGCCAAATTCATGAAGAATACCACGCGCTCGAGGGCTCCCGTCCGTTCGAAATCCGTCATGAAGAATGACGCATCCTTGTAAGTAATGCCCATTGCCGCAAAAATGACCGCAAAGTTCTCTCCCTCGCCTATCACCTTCGCCTGGCGCGCGATTTGAGCGGCTAACCTGTTTGCCGGCAAGCCGGAACCAGAGAATATTGGCAGCTTTTGTCCACGGACGAGGGTGTTTAAGCCATCGATGGCGGACATCCCCGTTTGAATAAAGTCCGCCGGTTTGTCTCGCGCGTACGGATTTATCGGGGTCCCTGCGATATCCACGCTTTCTTCTGAAATGATGGCAGGGCCCCCATCTCTCGGGTTGCCAACGCCGTCGAAAATCCTTCCAAGCATGTCAAACGAGACATTCACTTTCGGCGGTTCCCCAGTAAATCTAACACGCGTTTCAAGGTCGTCTATGCCGCTAGTCCCCTCAAAGACTTGAATAACTGCGAGCTCTCGAGAAACGTCCAGAACTTGACCGGTCCGTTCTTCGCCATTGGGAAGTGTAATCTTGGCAGTCTCTCCGAATGACACTCCTTTCACGTTCTCGGTGAATATCAACGGCCCCGACACGTAGTTGATCGTTTTGTACTCTTTGGTGAGCAGACTGGGGAAAGTCATTGTGCGACCTCGAGAGATGCGACACTTGCCTCTATTTTTTCTAGGAGGCCTTTGACGGTGGCCACATCTTCTTGTTCCTTCATGCGCGCGATATCGGTCTTGACTGGCAAGTCGAGCAGTTGCTGGAGCGAGGCCCCTTTGCTCAGCGCATCGGTTATTGCATCGTGGAAGGCGAGGATCGCTTTCAACATCCAGTACCTGCTTCTCTAGAGGGCAGAAAGAGTCGACCTCGTCAAACGCGCTTTGTTGTAGGAAGTCCTCACGCACCATTCTCGTTACCTCTAAAATCGCCTTCTCGCTCTCTGGTAAGGCATCGGGGCCCACGAGTTGGACGATCTCCTGCAATTCGACCTCCTTTTGGAGAAGAAACATCGTTTTGTCTCGGAGCTCCCTCCAGTCGCGCGCGATGCTCTCTGCAAACCAGTCTTGGACGCTTTCTATGTAGAGACTATAGCTGTTGATCCAATTGACGGCCGGGAAATGTCTCCTGTACGCAAGGCTGGTATCCAAGGCCCAGAACGCGCCGGCTATCCGCAGCGTGTTTTGTGTTATCGGTTCTGAGAAATCGCCTCCCGGTGGTGACACTGCCCCGACGACCGTGATAGATCCAGCTCGTCCATCAGAGCCTAAACAAACAACCCTACCGGCACGTTCGTAAAAGGCGGCCAATCGTGTCGCGAGATAGGCTGGATATCCCTCCTCACCAGGCATCTCTTCAAGCCGGCCTGAGACCTCCCTAAGCGCTTCTCCCCATCGTGAGGTCGAGTCTGCCATTAGCGCGACGTCATATCCCATGTCGCGGTAGTATTCAGCCATTGTAATCCCCGTATAAATCGATGCCTCTCTCGCTGCCACGGGCATGTTTGAGGTGTTCGCGATCATGATCGTTCTTTGGATCAAGGGTTGTTGGGTGCGAGGATCAACCAGCTCAGGAAACTCGGTAAGCACGTCAGTCATCTCGTTGCCTCGCTCTCCACAGCCGATGTACACTATAATCTGAGCATCTGCCCATTTGGCCAGCGTTTGTTCTGACACCGTCTTTCCGGTGCCGAATCCGCCAGGAATCATGGCGGTGCCGCCTTTGGTCACCGGAAAGATGCTGTCAAAAATGCGTTGTCCCGTAAGCAAGGGTAATGTGGGATCCTGCTTTTTGGCGTAAGGCCTTCCGATTCGCACCGGCCATTTTTGCATTAGCGTTATGTTTTTATCATTGTCTAAGATACACACCGTTTCCTCTACGGTGAATTCTCCGCTTTTTATTTCGGTTACCGTTCCGTAGACGTGAGGCGGAACCATGATCTTGTGTTCAATGTGGTACTCGTATACGCTTCCAACGACGTCTCCCGATTCGAGGGTATCGCCTTTGTGCACTGAAGCGGTGAACTCCCACTTTCGGTCTCTGTCCACCCCGGGCAACGTGATGCCTCGCGAAATGAAATCTCCACTTTTTTCCATTAGTATCGGCAGAGGCCTCTGAATCCCATCATATATGGACGAAATTATTCCGGGACCCAACTCGACGCTCAGCGGACTCTCGGTGTTGACCACTGGCTCTCCAACTTTTAGTCCCGAGGTGTCCTCATACACTTGAATGACGGCTTCATCTGCGTCTAATCGTATGATCTCGCCGTTTAGCTGCTCGTCGCCGACTCGGACGACGTCGTACAATTTAGACCCCCTCATTTCGAGAGCATAGACGACCGGGCCCGAAATCCGCGCAATGGATCCCTGCAACACGTCCTATCGCCTCACCACGATGTTATACCCAATCGCCCTGCGCAACATCCTTTCGATGTAGTCTGCGCGGTCAATCTGTCGCGTTCTCGAAGGTATCGGAATAATTATTGGTCGGTGCGTCTTTTCGATTTTTTCCATGAGCTTAGCATCCAATGAAGCCATAAAGTCCTCGTTCACCGCGACAATGCCGGTGTCGTCCTTAAACAACAAAGGGGGGATCATGCTCTTTGCCTCTTCCACGGTAGCCGCTTCGAGCACCTCGACTCCCGCTAGCCGAAAACCCGGTGCCGTCTCTGGGTCGGTTACGACTACAAATTTATACAAATACCAGTTCCTCCATTACTTCCTTTTCTGGCACGTACTCGGTCTTGCACATCGCTATGATCCGTATGTTGGTGATCTCGTTAAGTTTAGCCCACAAATAACCAATGACCAACGCAAGGCTTAGCGGATCGCCAGAAAACAAACTCAGAGCTTTTTGTAAAACAAACTTGTCGAGTTCTTTTTCAAATGGTGATATCTTTTCTGCGGTGACGTACTGGTCTGGAAGGCGGGCGAGGAAGTCGTAAGAACTGCCCGCCAATTGTTTGGTAACCCCGTCCATCGTTCGAGTTTTGCTTAAAGCCGAGAATTTGTCGACGTCTAACTCTTTTCCTCCGGGAATGAAGTAGTACTTGGGGTCTTCAAGTTCAACCTTGTCGCGGATGATCCGCAAAACATTTTTTATATTGGTCACGTCTATTTCCGTCCTTAATATCCCCCGAATGATCCCTTCATCGTAAGAATCACCCGCGACGGCGTGTAAAGCGTGGTCGTAGTAAAACTTGTCTAGAGCATACTCCAACACAACGAGCTCTCGCGTTTCGCTGAATTCCTTAAAATGTTGCGTCAACGGCCGCGAATATTCGATCCCCCATGTCGCGAGCAAATCAATAACCGCTTTGACATCCGGTTGCTTAATCAGCTCGGTGAGCGTCGCATCGCTAAGTGCTCCGGCAGGTGCGAGGCTTTCTGTTATCTCTTCAGGCACCTCCTGGATATTTTTCCCCCTCAATATCGTCTTTATGTTTTGGACGTCCCACTTGTTCAGGAATACGTTAATAAGTGTTTCAGCGTCTTCGCCTTTCACAAAACTGAATATCAGTCGAAAGGTCTTGCCTAGATTCCGCCGCAGCGCCTCTTCGACGCACGCGAGACCGGTATGTTGGACACTAGCATCTTCTAGGTCTTGTCGGTACGGCGTGTTTTCCAACTCGTCGATAAGGGAGTTGATGTCTAGTTTGGCCCCTAAGGCTTCGAGTTCTTTCCGCTTAAGGAGTCGGCTTTTCATGCCTCTTATGCGCGCACCAATGTACTCGTAGTCCACCTTAGTCACCGAATAACGTAGAAAAGATCTCTCGTTTCAGGAGTTCTTTGGCATTGTTTAGTCGTGATTCAATCGTATTGGAGACGAGCACCCTTCCGTCTTTTGTGCTGACGGCTAAGCCTCCTGCGCTGGTCAAATCACCGACGATCTCGGAGTTCCTGCCTAGTTCATCTAACACCTGCCTGCATAGGGGTTCGTCTCGCGGATCGATATGAAGGCTCACCTTCTCTCCTTCGAGTTCGCGAACCGCTTCTTGGAGTATCTTCTTGAAATTTTCCTTGTAGCTGGCATCATTTCTAAAACTGTTTAAGCTTTTTTTGGCGTCGAAAAACGCTCGTTGTATGACTGCGTCCTTCTCCTTTATGATCCGCATTTTGTTTTCGGCCTTGGCGTTGTAAATCAGTTTGTTTCGCTCTATCTCAGCCGATTTTTGTGCGTTCTCGCAGTATGAGGCCTTAATCTCCTCACCCTTTGCTTCTGCGCTTCTCCTTATCTCTACGGCTTCTTGATGCGCCTTTTGAGTAATCCCTGTGATGCTCTTTTCAGCGCTTACCCCCATCGAAGCAATCAAATTTTCATAGGTCATTCGCCCCAACAGCCTTTTTTGGCTCTCCTTTGATAAGCAGTTTTTTTGCGCGTTAACGACCAGACTCCGATTGTTGTTCTGAAACAACAGGAGATTTCATCGTAAACCCGGTAGGCGGCACCTCCATTGAAAGGCCAAAACATCATGGCATCGTAGGTAGAACGAAAAGGATAATCGCAGCGACAACAAAGCCTAAAATGACTAAAGTTTCCGGAAGTGCCACAAAAACGAGCGCTAAGCCGAATAATTCTGGTTTTTCTGCAATCACTCCTGCTCCTGCTGCACCTATTCTTGCCTGTGCTATTCCGGTTCCGAGCGCACCTAACCCAAAAGCTAGTCCAGCACCAATCGCTATCGACCAATCGAGTAACCATTTTTCCAACTCCTATGGTTTTTTTTGTCAGCACCGCATCTTGCGGTAACGTCGTTATCCAACGCAGATGTGCCACTTGGATAACAATATTCTACTCAATGGCATCCGCGCTCGTCGAGTATCTGCGTCCACGTCCTTCACCCTCGCAGAGAGATCTGATGACTTTTTTTGCCGACGCTGTACAAATGGCTTCGACGTCGTGCGCTGCACAAAGCTACCTCCCGACTCTCACTTTGCCGCCCCCCGTTTGAAAGGATCGTACGCTCTGCCCCCGCCCTCATAAAACTTTGAATAGAATTCTACGATATGTAGCCTGAGTGCTTGAATCGAGGGGCTAAACATGCACAGGACGACATTTAATCCGTGAAGCAACACCGCTATCAAAATACCTACCAGTACGATTCCCATTGAGCTTCCTAGCTCATTGGCCACAAGCGCGAGTACTACGGACGCCATCCCTATTGCCATGAGTCTCGCGTACGAGAGGACGTTTGTAAACGTCCTCATGACTTCTATTGCTCCGGCAATTCCGCCGCCATAGAAGATTAGCGGGAGTGCAATGACGAGCAGAACTATGCCGGGCGCTACGAGTATAGAGGGAACCACTGCAACTATCGCGAGCAGAATCACTATGATGCTGGCCAAGGCGAGCATCATGCCAACCCTCGTACATAGGAGCTTCTGGTTGCTGCGTCTGCGCGCGTTCACTACCCCTAAGCTGAGGCCAAAGAATACGTGAAATACCCCGATGGCGACCGTGAAAATGATCAGCGGCACGATAATGTCAATCCTATTTAATGTCGTCCCAGCTATTGTTACGGGCTGTATCCAACCCATCATTTGCCCGAGATTTCCGAAAAACTCGCCATAGAGGTAGCCAAAGAACATTGTGGGAATTGAACAGATGATTAGGATGTTCATCAGTTGCTTGATTGTGTTACTGCGTCGCCCATAGAACCATCTCACCACCAGCGCAAACGCGAGTATACAGATTCCGTACCCAATGTCGCCTACCATGAGGCCAAAAAAGAACGGGAAAAACAACGCGAGCAGCAGTGTCGGCTCAATCTCGCCGTGCAGTGGTGTACCTATCAAATTGCTGAGAGCCTCAAAGGGCTTGACGATTCGCGGATTGTCGTAACACGACGGCGCGTTGTAGCTCTCCTCTCGACTTACGGTAAGGTCGTTTACGATGACTCTGCCTTCAAATGCCTCTTTCAGCGCATTTTTAGTGTTTGCGAGCTGCTTTTTTGGCACCCACCCAAGCATCACGAACGTGTAGTCCGTCTGCCCGAACTTGGTGAAAACACTGAGTTCTTCATTCCTGTCCTCAAGCACTTCTTTGAGCACGCTGAGCTTCGGGTACCAGTTCTCCGACAGTTCTGCTAACTCCCCGTTGACGGCGCTCATTTCGACGGTTGCTTTCTGCCGTTGTTCGTCGACTAACGTCAGAACCTGGTCAAACGGCTTACCCAGATACTCGGGCGGGAGTCGAACTTCATTCACATTCTGCGACCAAATAAACGAGTGCACTTGGTCAGAATACCGTTTGTTAAACACCGTCACCGCAGCCGTCGTCGCCTCGTCGACATCCGCGGACAAGAGCTCAAATTGGTTGTGCGTGATTTCGACTAGCGCTGAGCGAACAATCTCGAGGACATCCTTAAACTCCCTTTGGATGAGAATTACGGTGACCTCAAACCCCTCTAAAATAGGAAGTTGAGACTCTAGAGGCTGCAGCTTCTGAATAACTTCTTCGTAATGAGCGAGATTCGTAAGCGTAAACTCAATATCACTTTTTCGCGTTGCTAGCTCTTTGGTCAGCGTCTCGAGCTCGCTGATAACTTGGTCGGCTTCGCCGACGAGCTCATCATCATTTTTCCATCGCAGTCCTTCGTAGATTTGAGCCTTTAGTGCCTCGTTCACGGGCATAGTCGGGAGCAGGTGAAACATCCCGCTGACTTTGACTAACGCGCCCGCGATGTCGACTTTTGGGCCTGCGTGCACGCGTCGCAGCATCGTATCTCCCGGAGCGATCGTCGTCGACGCGTCTTCTAAATGAACCGTTCCTAGGTTGTACAGAAAATCAACCGTGCTGTGCAAGTCGGTTTTTGGTCCAATGACCTGGATCTTAGTCATTTTCTGCAGCATATCGATCTACTCGGGAGTCACCGCTTTCACAATTACTTCTATGGCCTTGGACAAGTTTTGCTCTCCGCCCTGTTTTGTCAATTCTGCCTCTTCCTTGCCGAGCCGTTGCAGGGTTTCCACCTCATTAAGGACGGCCGCTAGTCTCTTTTTGGAGTACTCGTCGGCGGCTTGTTTTCCGTCAATTTCAGCCTTTTTCAAAATATCAACGGCTTCCCTTCTAGCGTCTGCGACAATCTGCTCGGCGTCTCGCCGCGCTTGGTCCGCCTTTACGCTTAGTTCCACCTCCTTCCTTCGTATCTGCTGCAATATCGACGGTTCTGCTTCAGCCATTTTTGCCTCTTCGGAGTTTTGATCCTATAGCCCGCGTCGCGCTTTTAGATGTGCGGTTATCTCCTGATCTGAAACGTGGCGTTCGTTCTTTTTTTGATTGCTATATTTCGCTTTTTCAGCTGCGCGCAAAACGCGCTCTCGACACCGATCTACTGCTCCTTGTTTCAGTTTATCGACTAGCTGTATAACACCGTTATCCACATTGCGTCACCAAGGTGTTACATTTTTATTATGATTAATTATGTAAATATAAGTTGGAGGACGATATATGTTACGGTGCAATATTGCTAAGAATAAGCACCTTTTTTTGCTTCTCTTAGACAATAGATAAAAGAACTAGGTCACTTATGCGCCATTTTTTTTGATGCGACGCTGGGGATTCATGTGGGTAAAGGTGATCGATATGGCTAGGGATGGATTCGGTTGGTTGTAGCCGGTACATCCGCTATAATGCCAAAATTCTACGGTTGCAGGTTAGCGCACTAGGCACGTGCAGACCTGCACGCGTAAATCTAATGAAGGCGCAGTACGTCTGCTCAACTCCTCTTTTGCAATCCATTCTCAGCACTGTCGACCGTGCCCGAGCTTTTATGTATGGAGTTAGCGTAATGACTCGTGGTGAGGATCGTGAAGCGACTTAAGGTCAGGGACGTTATCAAGCACAGAGCGCAGACAATTGACCCGAGTGCATCACTAGTTGATGCGGCAAGGCGCATGGTTGAAGACGCAACAGACGCTTTTATTGTGTCGCCGCTTGAAAAAGATGAGCCATTTGGCATCATTACCCAGAGAGATATCGTCGACCTGTTCGCCGACGAGGTGGATATTGGCAAAGTGACGGTCGGAGAGATGGCCAGCAAGCCACTCTTCATTGTATCTCCGGGAATGCCCATCCTGTACGCTGCTAAGATGTTTCGAAAAGGCGGGGTGAATCATCTGGCCGTCTTCAATGGACAAGAAATCCTCGGGATTATCTCGTGTAGTGACGTCTTGGCAAGCCTTCCCAATTTGATGGAGCAAATCTACAGCGAGTTCGATTAGCCGTTAGCCGACTGTGGCTGCACTTTGAGTGCTGGTGTCTCTGAGTAGGAGGTTCGGCGAGGCGAGAAGTGCTTTAGGAATGCGTTTGGACTGAGATCCAATCTCGGTTTGACTCGCTTTTTTTCCAAAACCATTAAGTAGGTATCGTGTAATCATATTACGAAATAGCTTGATGTATAAGCATTTTTGGAGTCTATCTGTTGTATTGAGGCGATTATAATGGCGGAACAACCCCCTAAGAAAGCTGTATTTGAGGACTATGGTATCGATCCCGCGCTCTCTGAGATTCAGAATTTCAAGGCTGAAATCGTGTACGAGCTGAAGAAAGCCGAGGTGCCATTCCCGATAAATAGCCGCGAACAGCTCATGACCGTGTTTCCCAAGGGCTGGAGCATGCAGTGCTCGATGAAAGGTCAAAAAGTAGAGCTTCACGAGTACATTTCTAAAATGAAGGCCGACGAGTTTCCGATCCGGACTGCCGGCGACGTTGCGGACAAGCTTGCGTCGTTTTGTACGATGTAACTCAACGTCGTATCGATTTTTGCCGCAACGGACTGTACCCCGTTCAAAAAAGCCCACGGTTGTGAGCGTTTTTTGAACCCTCACTTTTTTTTAAATATTCTTATATAATTGGGCGTGTAAAAAGACATGTAAGGCCATACGTGGAAGCGCTGGTGGGCCTATGCCCGCGACAATAATACCGGAAGAATGGCAGTTCGAAAAAGAAGTCGTTTGTTTTAACTGCCAGACAAAAGCAACGCAAGTTGTGCGGATTAAGGATAAGCAAGGCAGTGTTATATGCTCGGCGTGTGGCGCACAGCGTCACTACGTCATACGAAGCGTGATTTATGGGACGGACACGCCGCCGATGGCCCCTGTGGGGATGAAATATGATGCGTGGGACTTCGCGAAGACCAGCGAATGTCTGAACTGCAAAGAACACGCACGGCACAGCGTCCATCTCGACGAGCACAAGATGAACGTGATCTGCGACGAGTGCGGTTTTTCGCGAGTGTTGAAGCTCGATTATCTCGTCTTCCCGCATGTCCTCTCGCACGAGTAAGCCCCGCTGAAGATGAGCACGCGGCTGTACGTCTTTCACGCAGGGCAGTGTGATCCGAAGAAGTGCACCGCCAAAAAACTTGCCAAATTTCATCTCGTAACTCTTTTCTCGACGCCGCGACCCTTGTGGGGCTCTCATACGGTGCTCCTTGATCCATCCGCACCCGCTCCGTTATGCCGCGCGGATGTTGTGACGACGCTCGTTGCGGTTGACTGCTCCTGGAAACAACGCGAGCGCGTGTTTGAGTCGTTCCGGGCGCGGACGAGGCGACGACTTCCGTATCTTTTGGCAGCGAATCCTGTGAACTATGGGCGGCCGTTCGAGCTCACAACCGTAGAAGCGCTGGCGGCTGCGCTCTACGTCCTCGGGGAATCACAACGCGCAAGAGAACTCTTGAACAAGTTCAAATGGGGTTCGACATTTTTGAACTTGAACGCGGCACCCCTCAATGAATACGCTGGCGCGAACACCGTTGGCGACGTGCTCGCACTTGAACGCGCCTATATAGAAGGCTAAATGACTTCTTATCCGCGTTCTTGCGGTTAACGCAAACAGAAAGATTAAATGCTGTTAGGCGTATGGTTCTACCGACGTGAGAGGTACATCTGATGGCACGTTTTCCAGAAGCTGAAAAAAGGTTGCTTAATATCAAAATCTGCATGCGGTGTAACGCCCGCAACCCGCCACGGGCGACTCGATGCAGGAAATGTGGTTACAAAAATCTGAGGGTCAAGTCGAAGGAACGAAGGGGTTAGTCGATTGAGGATCGAGCAGCACCTTGAAGAGGCGATCAGCCGAGAAGGAACGATACATCTAACGCTTATCGATCCCGACTCACAGTCGCCAGAGGAAGCCGCACGAATTGCACGGGGCGCCACGGCTGGAGGTACCACTGCGGTTCTTGTGGGAGGCTCTGTAGGCGTCGGCGGACGTGGCATAGAGTGCACCGTATCGGAGATCAAAGGTAGCACGGGTGTCCCTGCTATCATCTTCCCTTCAGACGTAGGGAGTGTGTGTACCACGGCCGACGCGATGTTTTTCTTGTGCCTTATGAACTCTAGGAGCACAGCGTATCTCAGTACAAACCAAGCGCTCGGCGCCGTGTTTGTCAAGAGCTACGGAATAGAGCCAATTCCAGTAGCGTACATCATCGTAGAACCGGGGGGAACTGTTGGCTGGATAGGTGATGCGCGTTTGATTCCGCGCAACAAACCCGAGATCGCTGCCGCATACGCGCTCGCAGGAAAATATCTTGGGATGCGATGGATCTACCTTGAAGCAGGTTCCGGTGTCCCCGATACCGTCCCTCCCGAAATGGTGAAGGCGGTAAAAGCAGCCATAGACGATACAAGGCTCATCGTAGGCGGCGGGATACGCACCGACGAACAGGCCGAGTTGCTCGCGAAGGCGGGAGCGGATGTCATCGTAACGGGCACGGCAATCGAAGAGGACGTTGACATCGAAAACAAGATCGCAAGCTTTGTCCGCGTAATACAGCACTAATCGCCTGCGCAGGCCACATCCGGCACCCAGCCTGCTTTCTACGCGCTTTTGTTTTTCTCTATCCAGCTGCTGTAGTTGCATTGCGGGCAGCCGAGATCCCAAAATCGCTTGCCGCTTTGCACTTTGATAAGCCGCATGTCGTGTTGTTTGCACTTGCGGGCAGTTATGCGCAGCCTTCCTGATTTCGGCAGGGGGAGTCCAAACGTGCACTTCGGATACCCGCTGCACCCTACAAACCGTCCGCCGCGTTTTGAGCGACGCACGACGAGATCCGAGCTGCACTGAGGGCATGTCCCGACGGTCGCATCTCCGCGTAGCCCTTCTCGCAGCGACTTGCTAATCTCTTCGTGTTGCTCATCGAGCGTGCTCAAGACCTTATCGAGAATGTCCCTTGAGCTGACTACCACAAACTCCTTTGACAGCGTCCCCGTTTTGACCTTCTCCATCTCCTCCTCGAGGAGTCGGGTCATCTCAGGTTTCGTAATTGTCGGAGCGTAGCGCTCGAGCGATTGTGTGACGCTGCACGCGATACCGGTGGGACGAAGGGGATTCACGTCGACATAGCCCCGCTGAGCGAGCTTCTTGATGATCTCGTGGCGGGTGCTTTTCGTCCCCAATCCGAGCTCGTCCATCTTCTTGATCAACTGGCCTTGTCCCCATCGCTGTGGTGGCTGCGTCTCCTTCTCCACAAGCTGTTTGTTCGTGACAGTGACAACTTCGCCTTCGTGAAGGTCAGGGAGGTATCGCTCTTGCGTCTGTGCATACGGGTAGTGATAGCGCCAGCCTCGATATGAAAGTTCGAGCCCAGTCGCTCTGAACTGCTCCCCTCGAGAGTCCAGCGTGACCTTTTTCGTGC
Source organism: Methanobacteriota archaeon (assembly GCA_963704625.1). GTDB lineage: Archaea > Halobacteriota > Bog-38 > Methanoflorentales > Methanoflorentaceae > DASPRZ01. Next base: position 24,707 of record OY969924.1, read on the forward strand.
GCCATCGCGCCGGGTCGGAGAGCGTCGCAAAGAATCGTCGCACTACGAGCTCATACACCTTCCAGCTTTGTGGCTCGAGATCAGCTTGTGTGGCGCGCATCGTCGGATAGATCGGCGGATGGTCGGTCGTTTGCTTTTTACCTCGGGTGGCGACAAGCTGCTCTTTTTGTAGCAGCAAACGAGCATTCTCAGCGAATGGACCGCTTCTGAACATGCTCACTGAGAGGCGGAGATCGAGCTCATTCGGATAAACTGTGTTGTCCGTGCGCGGATAGCTTATCCACCCTGCCGTGTAGAGGCGCTCCGCCGTTTCCATAGCGCGGCTTGCTGAGATCCCAAGCGCGCTTGCTGCAGCGAGAAACTCGGTCGTATTGAAGGGTTTTGGGGGGGCGTCCACTCGTTCGGTTTTGGCAAACGTAACGACGGTGGCCGTGTCGCCGATGTTTTGTATCGCCGCCGTTGCGCTCGCTTTGTTTCGAAATCGGTCTGTTTGGTGCTTTGCGTGAAACGTTTCGCTGCTCGTGCTGAGGTCAATGTATATTTCCCAGTATGGCTCTGCCACGAATTGTGCAATTTTTCGCTCGCGATCAACGATCAGCGCGAGTGTTGGACTTTGTACACGTCCCGCAGATAAGAAACTGTTGCCGAGTCGCTTCGCAGACGTCGATATGAAACGCGTGAGCGCAGCGCCCCAGATGAGGTCCACTGCCTGCCGTGCCTCTCCGGAATGAGCGAGGTTGAGGTCAATTCTGGTTGGCGATCGAAACGCGCGCTTGACCTCAACGGGGGTCATCGCACTAAACCGCACGCGGTCCACCCCGACGTCCTTGACCGACTTGACGATCGTGCACGCCTCTAAACCGATAAGTTCGCCTTCCGTGTCAAAGTCAGTCGCAATGGTCACGCGATCGGCATCTTTGGCGGCCCGTTTGAGTCCTGACACGATAGTCTTGTGCGTGGGAACGGTGACGACATCAGCCCGAATTAGGTCGTGAAGGTTTGTCTTCCAGTCGCGGTATTCCTCTGGGAAGTCGAGCTTGACGATGTGCCCCCTCAGGCCTAGCACGACCGTGCTGTCGAAGCGATACGCGTTAGCGCTGGCGACTTTGGTTGCCGATGCGCCGCCGTCGGAGAGAATCTCAGCGATCCGCTTCGCCGCGATATCCTTCTCGGTCACGATGAGGTGCATCAGAGTTGCTCCCGAATAAGACGATTGGTGAGGGTGGGATCAGCCCGTCCGCGTGTCTTCTTCATAACCTGACCGACGAGGAAGTTAAGCGCGCCTTTCTTGCCGCTGTGATAGTCGTCAACGGCCTGTGGGTTCTCCTCGATCGCTTGCTTAACGGCAGCGGTGATCTGTTCGATTGGGACAGCCTGGAGCGCCTGCTCGTCGACTCGATCGTCGACGCAACGGCCTCGCTCCCCCCAGCGGTGTCAAGGACAGTTCGTATTACCTCGACGGCTGCCTTTTCAGTAATGGTTCCGTCGGTCACGCTGGTGATCACATCGATTAAGAAGTTGGGGCTAAACGCGTCAAGGGTCAGCCCGCGGTAGTTCAGCTCGCCTTGGAGCACGTCAACGACCCAACTTGCCGCAGCCGACGGGTCGACACGTGCGGCGACCATTTCGAAGTAGTCGGCCAAGGGCTTCGACAAGGTGAGCACTTTCGCAAGGTAATCTGAAATTCTGTACTGTTCGATGAAGCGGTGACGTTTTGCGTCCGGGAGTTCGACTTGTACTTGCTGCGGGAACTGCTCGGCCACCGGTTCGGGGTCGATGCGCAGAAGATCAGGTTCGGGGAAGTACCGATAGTCGTGTTCTTGCTCTTTTGAACGGAGCGAAATTGTGATGCCCCGCGCTTCGTCGAAGTGCCGCGTTTCTTGCGTGATATGGATACCTCTTCGAAGCAAGTTTCGCTGGCGGGTGATCTCAAACAGGAGCGCTTTTTCCACGCCCTTGTATGAGGAGATGTTTTTGACTTCGGCCCGTTGCCCGCCGGCGATCGAAATGTTAGCGTCGACGCGAAGCGATCCTTCGAGGTTGCCGTCGAAGACGTCGAGATATTCAAGGATGTTACGCAACTTGTTCAAAAAGCGACGCGCTTCCTTGGGGGCGCGAAGGTCGGGCTCGGTGACCACTTCAAGCAGTGGCACGCCGGATCGATTATAATCTATGAGCGAGTACTGCGCCTTTTCGATGGTTCCGCGGTACGTGAGCTTCCCTGGATCTTCTTCCAAATGCACGCGCCTGATCCGAATCTTCCGCTCCCGCCCTGCGCTGTCGACTGTCAAGTAGCCATTTATTCCGAGCGGAAAGTCGTACTGGCTGATTTGAAAGCCTTTCGGCAAGTCCGGGTAGTAGTAGTTCTTCCGATAGAACTGCGTCCGTTGCACCGAGCAGTTGAGCGCTTTCGCGACCCGTTCGGCGTAAACGATTGCCATTTCGTTGACGACCGGCAGACTCCCCGGAAGCCCAAGACAGATGGGACATGTGTGGGTGTTTGGCTCTGAGTCTTGATAACGCGTTGAACATCCGCAAAACAGCTTCGATTGGGTTGTGAGCTGAGTGTGCACCTCGAGCCCTATGATAACGTCGGTTCTTTCCGTGCTCATGTGATACGGTCTTTTTATCGCTGCTCCTCGTACCGAGATCTGCGCCTCCGACATTCAAACAGCGGGATGAGATCGCGTCTACTGCTTTGATGTTTAGTCAATTTAGAGCGGCGGCGCTCCAATGTTTTTTGAGGCCTTCTGTTGGATAGTTTCCAGCTACTAGTCGGAACGCTACCTATTATAATTAACTGCGCGGGCGCGGATGGGTTACAGCTCATCGCACTAACTTGGAAGTCTGGAGGGTAGATCTATCAACCACGAGATCGGACGGCACTGCAGCGAACCAAGTAAAAAGGTTTATCTGATAATCAGCAGCTTGTATATGGGAGGAGTCAATATGAGCGCGTATAAATGGGCCCTTCTACTGCTGGTCACCGTCTTGTTGCTCGCATCGGCCTGCACCGTGGCGAGCGCGCAAAGCACACAAGGAGGCGTAGTACAGATCAGCTCGCCTCCAAAGAACGGCAAGGCCGGGCCTACGGAGAGCGTAAGCGGTAAAGCTCAGCTTTCAAAGGGGTATTCGCTTTGGATCGTGCCGTACGATCCGACCGCGGGCAAGTACTATCCTCAAGCTCCCTCGCTCACGGTGCGGAGTGATGCGACCTGGTCGTCTCGTCTCTCGGTAGGCACCATATTTGGCGTCGGCAAAACGTTCCAGATCGACGCGGTCGTCGCTGATCAAAGCGCCAGTGCTGCGCTGAGCGGTTACGCCGCGCAGCGAATGGCAATAACGAAACTGCCGCCAGGTGCGCAGGCCGTCGATGCGGTCACTGTAAAGCGCGTGGCAGCAGACGTCACGGGCGCGCCATCGGCAAGCCCCTCGCCCAGCGCCGTGCCACGCACGGCGTCAACCGCTGGATCGAGCGCGACCGCAGGGGCGAGTCCTTCTATAGCGAACGTCGCTCAAGCGAGTGCAGCTGCAAGTAGCCAAAATCCGCTTCCCGGTTTTGAGGCGTTGTACGCACTTGGTGCCCTTGCTGCCGTGTTTCTGGCATTACGCGTCACCCGCCGTAGCTGAAGCTCTGGTTGCGATGGATTGTCAATCTTAAAACGCCTGCTTCAGGACAGATTAGCTGGAGGTAGCCAATCTACAGTTGTCACACGAATGCTATCGATGACCTTTCTTCATTCCATCGAAAACATAGTCCAGCTTGCGGCACTAACGAAGTCCGAGCTTCATGAAGGAGTCGTGCGCATCATTGGGCGAGATACGAGTCAGCGAACTATCAAGCGCACTTAACAAAGCGGTATCACTTTGTTGTCGCTTCGAGTCGCGGTTCATCAGACGGGACAACGCAGTGCTTCTGGTCCCCCGGGTGGAGCACTTGATAAACCGCGCACGTTAGGCGCTGAGAACACTCTAAGCATTCTGGAGCCTGCAGTTCGTTTAAACGTCCAACAAGGCGCCCATAATAGAGCGTCACACTTTCAGGCATCATAGTTTTTCCCCTCCTTGCAGAACACCGTGCTCTAGATGTGTTTAAGCTTGCGTGACGACTTTTTCGTGTCACACCTCGCGGCGGCCGTTTGAGGCTGCCACTTGCTTCCGCTGAGAATCGCTGAGCGCAGAGAAACACATGAATGCGAAAAGCCATCGTTAGAATGAAATAATGACGTAAGGTGTGAAGGAGCGATGAGCTGCGAAAAGCGGGCACAACGTTACTGGGGGCCCACGCGCACAGGCGCGCGGCTTCCTCGTTTCACTGAAGCCGCTCTGTGGTAAGCGTCCTCGCGGCAAGTATTTTCATCATCTGCGGCACCTTCTTAATTCGCCATCCAATCATTTCGGGCACGTCGCACCGAGAGCACGGCGCTCACTGTTGTGCGGGCTTGGAAGACAGCAGTGGTGGTGATATTGGGCGTTCCAGCTCTTTACGATCGAGCGCGTTAAGGGCCACGGCGGCCTGCGTCCGCCGTCGCAGACACGCAAACACGTGTCGACACATCGAGCATTACTGTCTGATCCTTAGGTGCGGCTCTTCGCTTGTCGCGTGCGATGCCTCTCTCCATATGTCGAAACGAGAAGCAGGATTTGATGCGATCGCGCTGCGTATCCACGACTCGGCAGGCGTAAAGCTGCTTGGGGGTGCTGTGATGGGCGCTGGCTTGTCTCCGTTCACTATCGTTTCATCGCATGCTCGAATGCAACGAGCGCTGCTGACAACAGAACGATCCCGAAACCAAAGAGTATGACGATGTCCCTTGAAATTGCTGGTACGCCCACACCGAGCACTACCACTTGTCGCAGCGCGCTAATCGTGTAGGTGAGCGGAAGGAACTGCGCGATGACCTGCATAAACTGCGGCATCTGCGATATCGGGAAGAAGACGCCGCTGAGGAACATCATGGGAAACGTTAGCGTCATCATGATCATCGTAGCGGTCTCCTCGGTACTCGTGAATGAGGTGATGAGAACGCCCAAGCCGACAAGGCTGAACACGCCAAGGAGCAAGATTCCCAGGATGAGCGCGATACTCCCTTGTACGACCACGCCAAAGAGAACGATCGAAAGCGCAAGGACGATGATCCCCTGCATCATACCGCGTGTTGTCTGGGCGATGACCTTTCCGCCCAGTATCGACATCCGGTGCACCGGTGCGGCGAGCATGCCGTCGAGGGTACCTACCTCCCGCTCGAAAGAAATGGCGTGTGGGAGGCCGGTCATAAGCGACATCATGACGACCATCCCCATGATGCCGGGCGCGACGAACTCGAAGTAGTTGGTGGTTTGTCCTGGAACGATGCCCGTCGTCTGGACGTTGTATGGTGCCACCTGGGCTAGCGAATAGTTCAGCGGCGTTTTATACGTCTGGTTCAGTCCATACGTGGCCGTCTGTGTGCCCATTTGTCCAATGGCTTGCGTGAGCTGCGTCTCGATGAGAGATGCCGTCTGAGGGTTCGACTGATCTAAGACAAGGGTCACGTCTGCTTGCTTACCGGTTTTAAGGTCAGATGTGAAATTGCTTCCGATGATGATGCCCGCGCTCTGCTGGCCGTTTTGAATGTTCGATTTCACGTCGGCGGCGCTGCCGACCGTCGAGAGATCCATCATGCCGGTCTTGTTGTTCAGAGCATTGAGCTGTGCGACGAATTTCGTGCTGAGGGACGCATTGCCCTGCGCAGCGTCAAGGTTCACGAGCGCAACGGGGACGTTAGACATGCCGCTATTTGAAGGGAAGATGTAGCCGACCATGCCCATCATGAAGAGGGGCATCAGGATGAGCATTACAAGGCCCATGCGATTCCTGCTTATGTCTAACAAGTCTTTCCACGCAATCCACAGCGCGTGACGAATACCGCTTCTAACTCCCATGGTACAGCCCCTACCGTATCCTCGATTGCACTCTCGGTCCGTGCCGAGAACTCGGTTCCTTTGTGGTAACCTTATCGGCGACCTGTTCCCTCACCTCGTGGCCAGTAAGATAGAGGAACACGTCCTCCAGTGTTGGCTCAACGTTATGAATGGAACGAATCTGCCCTGCGCCTGAGCGCACCGCATCAATGACGTTTATCGCACGCCTCGTCGCCCGACACGTGAACCTTGATGTGCGTCTCGTCTTCTACCGTGACCGTTTGCGTGCACGACAACGATTGAATGTCCGAGACAAGCGTTGGCGTAATGTTTGGAACGTCGAGCTCAATGACGCTCGTATCGGCACCGGTGATTACTTTTTTCAAATTTGACGGCGTATCGAGCGCGACGATCTTCCCGTAATCGACGATGCTAATCCGGTCGCAGAGCATGTCCGCTTCGGCCATGGCGTGCGTTGTTAAGATGATCGTTGTTCCAGCATCTTCGTTGATGCTGCGCGCAAAGTCGCGGATCTCGTTCGTGGATTGCGGATCAAGACCGAGCGTTGGCTCATCTAAGAACAGGATCTCCGGCTCGTTGAGGAGAGCGCGGATCACATTGATGCGCTGCTTCATCCCGGTCGAAAACGTGCCGATCTGATGGTCTGCCCACTTTTCCATATTAACGACCTTGAGCAGTTCATCGATGCGTTCACGCAGGGCGTTTCGTGGGATATTGTAGAGCTCGCCGAACAAGCGCAGGTTTTCATACGCTGTGAGCCGATCATACATGATCATTTTTTCGGATACGAGTCCAATGTGCTCGCGTACCTTGTCACCTTGATGAGCAACGTCGAAGCCGGCAACGGTCGCCGATCCTTCAGTAGGGCTACTCAGTGTGCAGAGCATCCGAATAGTCGTCGTTTTGCCCGCGCCGTTTGGTCCCAAAAAACCAAATATCTCGCCTTTCTTCACTTCAAAGGAGAGATGATCTACGGCGACGAAGTCGCGGAATTTCTTGACGAGGTTTGTGGCTCTGATTGCAACGTCGGCCATGTTATTAACCCGATTGATATATCTAAAGATATACTATAAGATATTTAGCTATTTAGAGGTTTCATGGTGGTCTTCTCGCCCTTCCTGGCCGAGAACCTCCTCGAGTTTGCCACCAAATATTTCTTGGACCAGTTGTGAGAGCACATCAGCTTTTACGAGAACGAACCCCCACGCACCCATCCTTGTGCTGCCCATCACCAGAAAACGGTCTCCCGTTTCAATCCCAAGTTGTTTCCGCAGTTCAACTGGAATCACGACTTGACCTTTCTCGCCAATGATGGTGTCCCCATAGTACTTCATCTTTCGAAGCATCTGATCGTCCACAATCTTCCCTCCAGGGGTACGCGTAATCGTGCTAATCCTACAAATCCTACTTATCTTACTTGGGATATATAATTATGCTTGGTGGCGGAAGTTCAAAATGGACAACTGCAGAGGAACGCGCCGGCTTGTCATGCCATGAACTTAAGGGGGTGATATTGCCCCGTTGATTATGATATTCTTTGGAGAAAGCGGCTCTTGAAGGCGACCAACTAGCAGATTTATCGAGCTAAGTGATTGACCTTATCGCGAAGGTTTCAAATTCACTGGGCAAAGGGTTTTGAAGATCGGCTTGATTCGAACAGACCCCCCTCAATCTCGGCAAGGGCTTGTCGACATCTTCGGCTTAGGCCGGCTTGATCAAAGCGTACGCGACGTTTAGGAGCTGCAAGATGAACACGATCGGCAGTTTGAGCACGCCTTGCCAGGTGGTCGGTGGCGGCGGCGTGCTGGCGATACGAGAGATTTTTTCATCGGCGCGCTTCGCCGCACGGGTCACCACAAGACTTACGACGATGCCGAGGATGGCCCCTCCGATGACGTCGGTTACGTAGTGGAGGCCGAGGTAGACTCTACTGAAGCCGACGAGCAGGGCCCACGCGAACAACACGACACTGAACTTTCGGTGATAAGACGAGAGCGTCGTCGCGAAGGCAAAGGCGTTCGCGGTGTGGGCACTCGGAAACGACGGCTCAGCTTCCGGTTTGACGCCCAAATCGCTCGGCCGGGGACGTGCAATGGCGTACTTCACTGCGGTCGCGACCGCAGTCGTCATTATGAAGATAATGGCGAAGACAAGCGCTTCTTTGCGGAGACCGGCGAGGTAGAGCGCGATCGTAATGAGCACCATGAAGGTGAGGCTACCCGTGAACGTGACCCACCAAAATAGCGTATTGAGAAAGCCGCCGTTATTGAGTCCTCGGATGAAATGCGTGGCATTGTAGTCGAATCCGCCGAGATATGCAGACGCTATTGATAAATGGACAGGCGGCAAGAAAAGGAGCATCGCTGCCAAATGCTTAATGTACGCTATATAGTTTATGTAGGCTTCAGCGAGATCGCCGATGCGTGCCTTTATTGATCACATAGGAGGCGGGTGAAAACCAAGCCAGGCGCAAGAAAGCACTGAGTGCATTCCGATTCACAGCGTTATAACGCAGATAATGACGAAATGCAACCCGGCAGAGGATTTATTGCTCTCTAACAGTCAAGACATTTAGAGTCGTTTTGCGATCTCAGGCCAGTCTTTGCCTTTCGTGAGGAAGCTACCTTCGACGTTTGCCTCCATCTCGACGAACCGCTTGAAGGGCACGCTAAAGGACAGCACGTTCTTGTCAAGGTATTTGCGTGCGGTAATGTCGGTGAGGCCGATGACGGCCTTTGGACTTTCGGCGCGCGCCTGATCGAGCACTTGCATCACTAGGCTTCCGCATCCAGAACCGAACAGCGTCGAGACGTTATCGTTGGTCGGTCGGTCGAAGTTTGCTAGGGTCGCGAGCGCGGACAGCTGGTCGGCGTTCGCAACGAAGACGACGATTGCAGCCTCGACAGTTTCGCCATCGGTGACCTCGCTAAGCGGTTTCATCACCACGTAGCGCGTCGGCAGGATGATCTCGGGGAGGTTCGCAATGAATTCCCGCACTAGCGGGGGTTTTCTTTCGGTATTCACCCTCAAACTGCCCCTCCTTTCCGGTTGACAGGAAGTAGTCGATGTAGCCCAACTGGTAGGGGCCGAAGCAGAGCCCCACCTGCCCGCCTGGGCAGAGGACAGTCTCTTTTTCGAGCACCGCGGTGCGCCCGTTCAAGGCGGCGACAAACAATGGAATGATGCAGCGGTTCTTTTGTCCGCCTTCTTCCGTGAACTCCAATGCGTATTCGGGTTTGTGATCGGTCAGCAGAATGGCGACCGGTCCGCGGTGCAGCTTGATGGCATCAGCGATTTTACTTTGCATGCATGCTCACTCTTAACTCTAGTTGCTTTCCAGGCGTATATGCTTTTCACGCGAATTTGCTGATATGCGCAGCCTATGCCGCAAATGAGCTGATGTCGACGAAAAATCGAGCTTCCCTTCCTTTGGCATGCAATCATGCGCCCTTTTAAGTCTTCGAGATGGACGAGAGCCAGGCGTGGATGCCATCGGTAAGTCGTCGACTTTCCATCTGCGCGGGTCTAATGTAATTGATGTGCCATGCGCGATCGAACGTGTCCCTAATATCACTTTGCGTAACCCGCCGCGGACCGTATGAGCCAGGTTCCAGTTCGCTAAAGCACAGCATGAAGTAGGTTCCGTGGCGGTGAAGGACGTTCGCAAGACTACTCGCAAAGAGCGGGCGCTCATCATCATTCAACACGTGAAATAGTCCCGAGTCGATGACCGTGTCGAACACCATGCCAAGAGGGTGCAGGTCCAACGCGTTTCGCGTGAGAAACGTAACGTTGATATTACGCTCCAACGCTTTGTTCTTTGCTTTCTTTATCGCATTGGGGGTGAAATCAACGCCCCACACCTCGTGTCCTCGCGCCGCAATAAAGAGCGCGTTCTCTCCAGTTCCGCATCCGACGTCGAGAACGGATCCGACGATTTCGCCCGCTTCTTCGAGCTGCACGAACTCTTTCTGCGGACGGCCGATGTCCCAAGGGGGGTCACCTTGGTAGACCGAATTGAAGTCAACCACGCAAGCTTGGTCTGTCGCAGAAACACGATAAAAGTATGTTTGCTGCACGTCCGAAACAATACTTATAGCACCAGGCCATATCGTACGTAATCGAGGCGCAACGATGAAAATACTAGGAATCAATAGCAGTCCCCGTGGGAGGAATAGTCGCACACTCAAGCTAGTAGAAGCCGTTCTTGACGGTGCGAAGGAACGCGGCGCGGAAACGGAACTCGTCGATTTGCGTGCCTTAGATATTCAATATTGTCTAGGGTGTCAAGTTTGTTACGCCGAAGGCGAGTGCGTTCTAGACGATGATCTGTCTGAGGTGTGGGAAAAAATGATGGACGCCGACGGGATTGTCCTTGGCTCACCGGTTTACATCAATGGCGTCACCGCACAACTCAAGACGATGATCGACCGCTTGGCTGACGCAATCCATTGCCAGATGCTCGTAGGGAAATACGGTTGCGCTGTGACCACGGCAGGGAGTTCGGGAATTAGCGAAGTGCTTAGCTATATGAATTACTTCCTCAACCAACTAGGCGCAGTGACGGTTGGCGAGGCCGGTGCTGCCATTGGAAGGGATCCTGCTGCCATTGATGCGGCGATCAACAAAGCGTTTAATCTCGGCCAAACGCTTGCGGACGCAATACAGACAGAGCGCCACTATGCTGAGCAGGAAAGCGCGATTGCCGAGAGAGGTGCGTTTTTCAGGCAATTGGTGAAAGCGAACAAAGAGGCTTGGAGGCATCAGTACGAATTTTGGATGGCGAAGGGCTGGATGTGAACACCGCGTCCTATATGGAATGCGTGAGCGCCATACTTGCGCCTCCGGACCTTCATTTCCAGAAAAAGCTTAAGTTAATCAAGGACAAATGTGAGATTCCAAATAGGTGTTAGCATGACACGAAAAGCGGAACTATACTCGAGGAGAAGGGAGATGTACCGTTTGTACATCGCTAAGTTTAACATGTCAGACATCCTCGAGAAGCTTTCTGCCAAGTATCGCGTATCCAAACGCGCGCTGTGTACAGATTGGCAGAAGCGGACCCAGTGGGTATACGACGTCTTTGACCTCGAGCCAGCTCGCACGTCGTGATCGGTCAAATACCCTTGTTGCGCAACAGTGCGCGGTCTTTGATCTAATTTCTTAGCTGATGTTGCAGCCGTGGGTTACACGACGCAATCGAGCGACGTTTTTTCTAAGCGCGAGCATTTTTTTTGTTTAAGTTGCGCAATGTGGATCCTTTGACGTCGCCTGGCGTGCGAAGGTCAGCGACTGTAATATGATTCGTGATGTCTACTCAGCGGAGCGACTTGCACTATGAAAAATTATCGAGGTCAAATAAAAATAAAATGGGCACTAAACCAGTTGGAAACTAGTTTCGCACGCATCAAAGATAAGCTAGATCATCAATGTTGTTGCAGGGCTATGGAAACACCATCAGTCACGATATGGGATTGAGGTGATTCCGAGAGCCCTCTGCCGAGGTCACTCACGTGGCTTCTAGTGCAGTCGAGGGAATAGAGGTGAGAATACACGAAGAAACGCACAATAACAGTCACCGTTCTCGCTGTGCTGATAGCATCAGTGGCGTTCGCGGGAGCGGTCTACGCGCAGACGACGAATACTACGACAACATGACCACCATGTCAACGACTTCAAGCAGCACGAGCAGCTCAAATGGCCCCCTCGGGCCGTTCCTCGTATCATCGCTCGGCACGCCGAATCAGAACAAGAATCTGACCGTCTGCCAAGACAGAGCAGCGAGGCAGGAGCTGATCTCGTGGTACAACCAACTTCCCACCGACCAGAAGAACGCCCTGCAGAACGACCTTAAACAGGCGTTGTCCAGCTGGTACAACCAGTTGCCACAGGACCAGCAGGCCAAGCTGCAGAGCATAGTGAACCAGACAATTCAAGCGCAGTAGAGAAACGATGAGGTGAGGGGCGTCAGTGCCATACTTCCCCCCTTGAGCTCTATATGATCCCCTCGCCTCTTCTCACTTTATTCCCCCTTTTTTTAATTGCAACGGCACGGAGGCAATGAAATGCTGCGAAAGGCGGCCACGACGAAAAAAATGGAACTCTACTCGCGAAGACGGGAGATGTATCGTCTCCATATCGCTGAACTGAATATATCGGAAATTATTGACAGGCTCTCGGTGAAATACAGCGTATCGAAGCGGGATCTGTGGGAGGACTGGCAGAAGCGGGCCCAGTGGGTGTACGACGTCTTTGACCTCGAGCCGGCTCAGGCGCCGCGGTCGACATGAGCGACTTTCTCTCGATAACTTCCGATCTGCCGAAGTGTCGCGTCGCTGTCTGACCGAATTGAAAATTAAAAGTGGTGATTAATGCGCTCGATTCGGCAAACAATAGTGGCGACTGCCTCGTCTTTGCTTCGGTTCTACGGAGCTTGCAACGGGCAAAGGTTATTATCCGATGTAAGAGATTGCTACGTGACTGCTCGTAGGATTTGACTTTATGAAGTGGATTCGCGCAATACTTATTCTCTGCGTTCTGCTGCTGTTGTCGGTTGCGACCGCAGGATGCACAGCGAATCTAAACCCGCCCTACATTCAATTTAACCCTTCTCAATCCCCGAAAGGAACCCCGGCAGGAATCAACGCGCAGGGGACCACGAACGGCACAGCGCATTTGCTCGCCGTGGAGCAATTGAGCAACAACAGTTACACGGGCGCCGTGTCTAACCTCGTCGTATATTCGCAACCTGGAACGGGGTACGTCTTTGTTGAGACCCAGCCGGCGACGGGCGTCGATTTTCAAGAGACCGCGAATACTGCAGTAGCTGTTGCAGCTGCGCGCGCCAGCGTCAATCCAAATCAACGAGATTTTGAATTCGTCTTACACGTGCCTAATGGCGTGTACGAGGTGGATGGGCCAAGCGCCGGTCTTCCCATGACAATCGCGGCATACTCGGCGATAACCAAGAAGCCGGTCAACGAGTACGTCTACAGCACCGGTACCATTGACAGCGGCGGAAATGTCGGCGATGTCGGTGGCGTTTACTATAAGGCAGAAGCAGCAGCACAAAGTGGTGCTCGGGTCATCCTCGTCCCCTACAATCAAACCGTCGTAAGCACTAGTGCCCCGCTCGAAGCAAACCCGACATCGGGGCTCGTAAACTTACAATCGCAGCTGCGTCACGATGGTCATAACGTGACCGTCGTCGGGGTAAAAACCCTTGACGACGCGTTACCCTACTACTTCAGCTGAAGTGGTTGGCGCGCTGAGCAAGAGGAACCCAAGAAATGGAAGCCGCACTCAAACGGCGTCTAGAACTACTCATAACTTTGCTTGTTGTAGGAGTCGTGGCGGGAGCTGCCCTCATCGTCGTCGGAGCAGAGAATGCTATACCAGGAACCAGCAATGGTTACATCAGCGTCGTCAAACCGCCACAGACGTCGCAATCGCCAGATCAGCAGGCCCAGCAGCAAGCGCAATATGAAGCGCGCGTTAAAAGCTTCCTTGCGATCGCAAACAAGGACGCATACGTGCACGCGTTAATCACTGGCAAGGACTATACCGTCGTGGGAATCGCCATTCTCAGATCGCCTCCCCCTTCACCCGGTGCGCCCCCCATCGATAACGCTGCTCTGGTGCTGCGAGTCGAGGGCAATTTTTACAAGATCAACATTGATATACCGCATGAGAAGGTAATCTCTGTAGAGGAGCGCATCTGCTACGGTCCGGCGTGCAATGACTAGCCTCAGGCCGCACGACGCGAGGCACAGCTATGGTCGGGGGGAGAGTTCGAGGGAAGACACTCTTTGCGGAAGCTATTTTTGTCGCCTCAGGTACTCGTGCTCGCGTTCAAGTTGCTCAATCCTACGCCGGTGCAAATCGTCGTTGAGGGCAATACTGCCATTATGACGGAGGTTCCGGGGCTATTCACCTACGCCGACGTGCTGGTCATCGCCATTGCGTGCGTCCTTATGAGCGTGAGCGGCATGTACATCTTGTTGCACGATTCGGTCACCCCTGCACCCGCGCCTGCGTCTACTGGAGACACAATCCTCGAGGAACGGCGGCAGCGGTGGGAAGAGGTCGCTAAAACGCTTAAAGATGATGAGCAGACGCTCTTTAAAGCGATTATCGACGAAGGAATCGTTCACCAGAGCGAATTGGTCGAAAAGACCGGCCTTCCGAAATCCAACGTCAGCAGAGCGCTCTACGGGCTGGAAAGCAGGGGCCTCATCGAGCGCAGGCGGCGCGGGATGGGAAATGTGGTGTTGCTTAAGTAACAGCTCGTCAATTGACAGCTCTTCTTGACGGTCGGTAGCTGCCCCTCCGGTGCAAGCAGCGCGATTCGCGCAACGAGTTGCCTGCTCCGTGGAGAGGGCGTTTTTCTCATCTCTCAGCCTAAGACTGAGCTATTTTTGTGGGCAGTTGCTTAACCGGCGTTGGTTTACGTGCGCGTTTGGACAGCGGAGCGGCCTACTGCAATCACGAGTTACAGGTTGAGCCCCTGAGCCACGCGTGCGCCCAGTTCGCCGTCTGCTTTGGTGAAGTTGTCCACCATTCGCTCCTGCATTGGTTTATCGGCTTTCTCAAGTGAGTCGACAACGTTGTCAATCAGGTGGTCTTGATCGGTCGTGCTCAGCGATCGGTACAGGTCGCCAGCCTGTGCGAAATCGTTCTTGAGGCTTATCTTTCGACGAGTGACGTTGCCTCTCTATCCGATCCCTGGACGTCGGACCGGCAGGCGCTTCGTTCGGCGTGCCGCCAGCGAGAGTGTTTGGTTCGTAGTTGACCGCTCCACGGAACGATCCGGATTGCATCGCACCGTCGCGCTGGTCGTTATCAACCGGCACGTGCGGCTTATTGATGGCGAGCTGCAGATAATTGGGCCCAAGGCGATGCCGCTGGGTATCCGCGTACGAGAAGACACAGCCTTGCAGCAGCTTGTAGCAGACGGCTCGATTCCCGGAACGATGGCACCGGGCGAGAACGCGGCCTGTTCTGTTTCTGCGAAATAGTTCTCAGGGTTCCGATGCAGCACCATCTTGCCGACCGGCATCAGCGGGAAGGCATCCTCGGGCCACGTCTTGGTTGCGTCAAGAGGGTCGAAGTCCTGTTTCAACTCGTCGGCGATATCCAAGAGCTGCACGTTAAGTTCGTACTCCGCCTCGCTCCCGTTTGCGATCGTATCCCACAGGTCCCGAGTGAGGTAGTCAGGGTCGGTCCCCGCCAAAGCTGTAGCTTCATGACGGTCAAGTGATTAGACGCCCAGCTTTGGCTTCTAGTGATACTTCACATAGCGGGCTTCCCCCGCTGCGTTGATCCACTTGTAGGTGTTGACGCCAAATCCTTCCATCGTCTGGTAGCTCTTAGGCGTCCCGCGATCTGAAAACAGCCAGGTGATCATGTGTGTTGACTATGGTGTTAGGGAGATGAAATCCCAAGAAGCGACTGTTTGCTGAGGAGCTCGTCGGGATGTTCGAGTCTGGAGCGGGCTTGAACGAGTCACCATATCAGGAAACTTGAGGGCATCGCGGATAAAGAAAACAGGCAAGTTGTTTCCCACGAGGTCATAGTTTCCCTCTTCGGTGTAGAACTTGACCGCAAACCCTCGCAGGTCGCGCGCCGTGTCCGCAGACCCCCGAGCGCCAACGACCGTTGAAAAACGAACAAAGACGGGCGTCTGCGTTTCCGGATCCTGGAGGAACTTCGCACAGGCATACGGGGCCATGCTTTGGTACACTTGGAAGTAGCCGTGAACCCCCGCCCCCTTCGCGTGTACGACGCGCTCCGGGATTCACTCGCTGTCTCGTGCGGCCGTCTCGACCGATAATATGCCCCAGAAAAAGGCGTTTGCCCAATGGGTTAACAGATATTTGACGTGCTTCCTTATCCGGTTCTACCTTCTCTGCATCGCTGAAATGTGAAACAAGAGCGTTGAGAGCTCCCACATCATCTAGGCTAATCTGGGACTCCTCAAAGGTTTTGGTCTCCACTTCTTCAAGCACACGACTTAGCAAGTCCGCTTCGCCGTCCGTCAAAATTAGCGCCTTGGTGAGCATTTGCTCCCTCCTACTCAGTGCTAATCAGATGGGCCGCATGATATATTTCATCTGTAGTTTTTTCTAATGGCAATATTAGCGTCAAAATGGTCGTTATTCCTAGCTGCGGGCGTTCAGGAGACAGCGATAGATAAAAGGCGCGGTAACTCGCCCAGCTATTACCAAAATGAGCCAGCATTCGGAGTTAAGAACGACTCTCGAAGATTCAGAGGACCCAGGACGCGAAGGGAGTCTTCAGAACCAGATAGGCTGCCGCAAAACAGAGCGGAACCGTGATCACCGCTGCCAGACCGAACTTGAGCAGATGCTCGAGCGAGAGTCCCATCAGCGCAACGGCAACGAATACGATGATTGGGGCCTGGATGACATAGACGGTGTACGAGTGTCGCTGCAGGAATCGGGTGAACCTACCCGACCAGTTGAACTGGTCACGGAAGAGTGTGACCAGCCCGAGGGACATTCCCACGGCAACGGTCGAATCCCACAGGGCGTAGACTGCAGACTGCCAGAACCCGTAGCCGGCGACATTTGTGGCGCCTCCGCTGATTGCAATGGGAAAGACAATGATCGTCGCGACTACCACTAGGGCGAAGCCCACTCTCCCCATCGACTTCGGAACGTTCCGTAGCCAATTGTGACGGATGGCAACGATGCCGATGATGAAGAAACTGACATACTGGGGGAGGTAGGATAGGGTCGGAAAGCCGGCTACGAACTCACCTATGGGTATGACGATTCGGATCAAGTAACTGGTCAAAGCCAGGACAAGGATGAACGCGCCTATTGTCCGATAGCGGGGAGGCTGGTTGCTGCTCTCCTGCCAGTGGCATTCGGTTTCGTTGGGGGTAATCTTGCCAGGACAGAGGCGTGGTGATGCCGCTCAGAGACGCCGGCATCGCGTACAAGCCGATGGCCGCGATCGGGTTGAGCACGAAGAAGAACACGAGCAGAGGGATGTCCAGGCGGATCAGCCGATCCCTGATGAAACGCCTCGGCCCCTTGCGGTCGAGCGATCCGGGCGAGAAATAACCAGAAATCAGGAACAAGAGACCCATAAAGTAGGCCTGGTTGAGGGCTATAAAAATGACCAGCACGGCGAGCGCCAGTTGATCGATCGGGGTCGGCTCCACGTAATAGAAGCCCCCTGCTCCAGTGTAAACGATTGCCAGGTGGTGTAGCACCACCAGCGTGATGAGATAGGTCCGCAGATTGTCGACGAAACTAGAGGCGATCGCGCAATTTTCTAGGCGGAGCGGGTGTTTCGCATGCTCCCTCAGCGACTCTCTTTACGTCCGCAATTGGTGTTTGTCCAGACGCTATCGTCCAATCCCCTTTTATCGGGAGCCTCCTGAAACTCACCTACTAGGTTCAAGGAGGTTAAACGTGTTGATCTGCATTCACGGCTGTTCATACACACAGCCGTACTCGCGGCACTGGTATATTTGCACTTCAAGCCTCTTGATAATTCGGCGCAACTGCTGGCGTGCGCTGTTGGGTAGCCAGGCATCGTGGACTCGCTTTTTGAGATATTGGTAAGCCTGCCAACTAGTCGAGCACTTCCTCAAAAGCTTTTCTGCGGCCATGTCTGCATAGTCGTTCTTGTAATCTGCAAGTTCGATTTTGAGTTCATCGACCTCTACGCAATCGTTGTTCACGAAAAGAGATGGTGGGTCTAAGGGGTAATTGTGTTAGCTAAATGCACAGAGAAAGTGATATGGGGAGTGCGGACGCCCAAGAACAGGACCTGTGTCGTTTGTGAGACTAAAACACACGTTGACTGGAGGGCGTCAGCAGTTCCTGCGCTAACCACCGCTGCAATATTACTTTACTCTATCCTGCGAAGCTGGCGTACTTCGACCGGGAGGTCATCCCGGAGCGGCGCATGCACGCCAAGAGCGCGGCGCTATCGGCGCCTTCACGGTTACGAATGACATCACCCGCTACATCAAGGCCAAGCTCTTCCCCGAAGTCGGCAAGCAGACGGAGATGTTAGCTATATGAGCAGCGAACACTATTATTCGTAGTAGCGCTGTTCAACAATTCACCCCACGAAAGGAGTAAACATTATGAATGAAGATAGCAAGAGCCCGGGAACGGGCAGTGCGGACAAACACACGGCAGGCAGAGGCACGTCGAACCGGGACTGGTGGCCGAACCAGCTGAACCTCAGGATCCTCCACCAGAACTCTTCTTTGTCTAATCCCATGGGCGAGGCGTTTAACTACGCTGAGGAATTCAAGACGCTCGACCTCGAGGCCTTGAAGAAGGACCTCTATGCGCTGATGACGGACTCACAGGACTGGTGGCCGGCCGACTACGGTCACTACGGGGGGCTCTTCATCCGGATGGCGTGGCACAGCGCGGGCACCTATCGCATCGGCGACGGCCGCGGGGGCGCGGGGTCCGGCACCCAACGCTTTGCGCCCCTCAACAGCTGGCCGGACAATGCGAACCTCGACAAGGCGCGCCGTTTGCTTTGGCCGATCAAGCAGGAGTACGGCAAGAAAATCTCCTGGGCCGACCTGATGATCCTCGCCGGCAACTGCGCTCTGGAGTCAATGGGCTTCAAGACCTTCGGCTTCGGCGGCGGGCGCGAAGACGTCTGGGAGCCTAAAGAAGACACCTACTGGGGGACCGAGAGCGAATGGCTTGGCGACAAGCGCTACTCCGGTGACCGAGAACTCGAGAATCCTCTCGCCGCCGTGCAGATGGGCCTGATTTACGTGAACCCGGAAGGGCCGAACGGCAAGCCGGATCCGGTCGCGCAGGGCCGCGACGTCCGCGAAACCTTCGCGCGTATGGCGATGAACGACGAAGAGACCGTCGCGCTCGTCGCAGGTGGGCACACTTTCGGCAAATGCCATGGTGCCGGCGATGCCGCCCTTGTCGGTCCCGAGCCGGAAGGCGCCAGCATCGAAGAGCAAGGCCTTGGCTGGATCAGCAGCTTCGGCAGCGGCAAGGGGGATGACACGATCACGAGCGGCCTGGAAGGTGCCTGGACGCCGAACCCGATCCAGTGGGACATGGGCTATTTCGACATGCTGTTCGGCCACGAGTGGGAACTGACAAAGAGCCCCGCCGGCGCCTGGCAGTGGAGGCCAAAGGATGAAGCTGACAAAGACCTCGCGCCATCCGCCCACAAACCGTCGAAACGGGTCCCGACCATGATGTCCACCGCGGACATAGCGATGCGGATGGACCCAATCTACGAGCCGATCGCGCGGCGCTTCCACGAGAACCCGGAAGAGTTCGCGGATGCCTTCGCCCGCGCGTGGTTCAAGCTGACGCACCGCGACATGGGTCCCCGCTCGCGCTATCTCGGCGCGGAGGTCCCGACGGAAGAGCTGATCTGGCAGGATCCCGTGCCCGCAGTCGACCACGACCTAATCGACGCGGCCGACATCGCGGAGCTCAAGGCAAAGATCCTTGCCTCGGGGCTGTCGATCTCGGCACTCGTCTCGACCGCCTGGGCGTCAGCCTCGACCTTCCGTGGCTCCGACAAACGCGGCGGGGCGAACGGGGCGCGCATCCGTCTCGCGCCGCAAAAGGATTGGGAGCTCAACCAGCCGACCCAACTGAAGACTGTGCTGCTGACCCTTGAGGAAATCCAAAAGGAATTCAACAGCGCGCAGTCAGGAGGGAAGAGGGTTTCGCTCGCCGACTTGATTGTCCTTGGTGGATGCGCAGGTGTCGAGCAAGCTGCGAAGAATGCCGGTCATGATGTGACCGTTCCCTTCACGCCGGGACGTACGGATGCGTCGCAGGAGCAAACCGACGTGGGGTCATTCGCCGTCCTCGAACCGGCTGCAGACGGGTTCCGTAACTACCTGAAAGCCAAGTATGCAGTAACGGCAGAGGAACTGCTGCTTGATCGTGCGCAACTGCTGACGCTGACCGCTCCTGAGATGACGGTTCTCGTTGGTGGTATGCGAGTCTTGAATGCCAATGTCGGAAAGTCCCAGCACGGCGTCTTCACTAAGCGACCAGAGACGCTCACCAATGACTTCTTCGTGAATCTGCTCGACATGAGCATGATGTGGAAGGCAACCGCGGAAGACGATGACGTGTTCGAGGGCCGTGATCGCGCAACGGGCGCACTCAAGTGGACCGGCACCCGTGTCGACCTAATCTTCGGCTCGAACTCCCAACTCCGGGCCTTGGCGGAAGTCTACGGATGTGAGGACTCCCAGGAGAAATTCCTGCACGACTTTGTAACGGTGTGGAACAAAGTCATGAACCTTGACCGATTCGACCTTGCCTGATCGTAGCATAAACGTCTTCCTGGCTCCTGATAGGGCGGCGCAAACTCTAGTTTAATCCGCTAAGTTGTTTCAAGCATCGAGTGAATTTGTGGCCAAATCAATGTGGGTTTAAAGAACCCGATAACGCTCCGACCCACTTAGTAACATCCGAAACGCTTCAAAGTATCAATTCGACACAGGACCGGAGCCTTACAGGCTCTGACACTAGAACCTATCTGGCAATTGTCGGCATCCGTTGCCCGGGCACGTTTACGATCTGTACTTGCAATATTGGAGAGATGTACGTGTTGTTCTTCATTCAGCGGGGCCGTGTCTTGCTGTCCCCTATGATAAAGATACCACGCCGAGTATTTGTGTCGGCGAGTTCAGATTGAAATCAGACGGCGCCTGTAACTCTGTTCGCAGAAGCGCTGCGAGGTGGGCCTGCTCCTGTTTGCCCCGAGCCAGATCTCGCTGCCACGCAGCTGCATCTAAATACATGCCGTTCCTAGCTAGGTGACGAAGAACAGGCAGGGCGTTGCGCTCGCGCTCATAGACGAGTTCCAGGCCCCGCTCTTGCAACCTTTCGTTTAGGACGCGGTAGAGCTCCCAGGTTGTGGTGGCGTCCTGGACGTTATACGCAACGTGCATCGGTAAGCGATCTCTGCCAGTTTTCGGGAGCCTGAACCGATTTTTCGAGCTTGATTCCCAAGTAGTCGTGAACAAGGCGTTGTCCGCAGCTGGCCCCACGCTGGATCTATGTGCTCGAGATCCACTGAGTTCTTCAACGCGATTCGGACTGCGGGCGGTGTCCCTATTGATGAACGTATACACGTGCTTTCCGCAATCTCTAAGCACAAGATTGCCTTTTCCGAATGTGCAGCCAGTTACAACCTGTACGGCGTCGACGCTACAGCTGTCGTTTTCGACGAGACCCTTTGGGCGATGATGAATCACGGGAAAGAGATCTTGGTGAACGTTGAAGCGCTCGGCGCCTTAGTGTCTTTGGCAATCCAACCGAGTACTTTATAGGCATTCGTGCGCATCCAAATTGTTTAGAGCGCTTTTTTTTGCGTTCTTGGCTTAAACTTTGCAGGCGAGAACCGAGGTGCACTCGTTTGGAAGGGGAGAGAACGTTGTTCGGCAGTTGTCCTGGGACGTCACACTTACGAACGCCCACTCTGACAATCAAAAAGTGCCCACGGTGCGGCGAAGATGTCGAAATTTTTTCGTCAGACGTCAAGGTCCAATGCAGCAAGTGCGGGCTAACCATATTTAACGATAAGAACTTGTGCATTTACTGGTGTGCCTATGCGAAAGAGTGCGTCGGCCGCGAGCTCTACGAGCAGTTAGCAAAGGGCGATAAAGAGCAAACTAAGTCGCCGTAGCGTTTTAAGCTGCACCAAGCAGCAGTCTGCGGTAGCTTTTCAAGGGTGAAATCTTATATCTACGAAAGCTAACGTTTGTTGACGACTAGGCTTTCGAACACCTACTGTACGGTTTGCGGGGACAAAGCGGTGAACGAATCGCGCAACAATGCACCACTAGAGCGCTTCGAAATTGTGTCAGACTTCCTCCGCGCCTTTTCTGATGCGGCGCTGATCACGGACGCTGACGGCATCATCATAACAGCTAACGATGCAGCTGTTGCGCGGTTCAGCGCCGACGCCGACACACTCGTCGGCGCTTGTGCGTACGACGTTCATAATAACGAAGCCCAGAAGCGCCGGAAATGGATAGCAGAAGTAGTCTCTTCAGGCAAGCCAATGCACGCAGAGGAACGGCACGACGGGCGGCGTTTTCGAGTATCCATCTATCCCGTGGCTACTGTAAATGGCTTGGTTACGCGCGTACTCATCCTTGACCAGGACGTGACGGAAGAGCGCGATGTCGTTGACGAAAAACAGCGCCTCGCTCTGCTTGACGCGGCAAATGATGCGATCACCATCTTTAATCTCAGTGGGAAGATAACGTACTGGAATAAGGGTGCGGAACGGCTGTACGGGTGGAAGCAAGACGACGTACGCGGAGAACTGGTCCATTCATTACTGCAAACTGTCTTTCCGTCGTCGCTTGAGGACATCACTGATCGCCTCTTCCGCGCGGGACACTGGCAGGGAGAGTTACAACACACCACTCGCGCCGGCGTTGCCGTGACCGTCACGAGCCATTGGACGTTGCAATATGGCGCACGGAATGTGCCGGTGGCAATTCTCGAGACGGCGAGGGACATCACCGAGCGGAAGCAGGCTGAAGAGAAACTCCGTGCCGCCTCGCTCTACGCAAGAAGCCTTATCGAAGCAAGTCTCGATCCCCTTGTCACCATCAATGCTGACGGAAAAATCACGGATGTTAACAAGGCCACCGAGGAGGTGACTGGCCTTTCCCGCGAGGAACTGATCGAAAGCGACTTCAGCAACTATTTCACTGAGCCTCAAAAAGCAAATGTTGGCTACCGACAGGTCTTCACTGACGGTTTTGTCAGAGACTACCCTCTAGCTATTCGGCACAAATCAGGTAGAATCACGGACGTGTTGTACAACGCGACTCTATTCAAGAATGAACGGAACGAGATTCAAGGAGTTTTTGCAGCTGCGCGGGATATCACCGAGCGGAAGCAGGCTGAGCGCCAGCTGCAAGAGCACGCCCAGCGCACTTCGGTGCTTAACGACGTCATACACGTCATCAACGAAGCTAGCGACCTCCCCACATTGTTTGGACAGGCGCTAGCTACCACGATTGAGCGGCTGGGGTTTGCTGCTGGATTCATTGCCACAGAAAACGAATCTGGGCTGCTGCAGGTGCGCTATGCCCATAACTTACCTTCAGCCTTCGTCGAATCTCTCGATCTGATCGATATCGACGCCGATCCCCATGAGCGAGGCGTGTTTCGGAAAGGGGAACTCGTTATCGTCGAGAAACTCTCTGCTGACTCGCTTGCTGCTAGCCACGGCATGCACGGAGCGGCCGTTTCCGTTCCCATCTTCGCCGAAGGTTCCCTTATTGGAGAATTCACGATATACGCGATGCGCCCGCACTCGTTTACGCCACAAGAGCGAAATCTCCTCCGCACGATCGCTACCGAATTCGGCACGGCATTATCGAAGCTTGAGGCACAGGCAGCCGCTCACCACTACGCCGAGGAACTCGCGCAATATTCCGCACATCTAGAAGAGCTCGTAGAGAAACGCACAGCGCAGCTCAGGGACGCCGAACGCCTCGCCGGCATCGGGGAGACCGCCGCAATGATCGGTCACGATCTCCGCAACCCCTTGCAAGGTCTCCAGTACATTGTCGATCTGCAGAGGCTCCGCTTCGAACGTATGTCTCCTGTCGAGCGCGGCCGCGACGAGTGGCAAAAAGAACAGGCGCTCTTTGCCAAGATCAGCGAGCAGGTCTTCTATATGGACAAGATCGTCGGTGATCTCCAAGACTACGCCCGGCCGATCGTGCCTGAGCGCGAGGAAATCGTTGTCGAGAAGCTGATCGAAGACGTCGTTCAATCACTGCCGCGCACGGATGGCGTGCGCATTACGACCGCGGTTCCAGACCTGCAATTGACAGCGGACCCCCACCTTATGCGTCGCGTGTTAGCAAACCTAATCCTCAACGCCGTGCAGGCGATGCCGGACGGCGGGACGGTCACCGTTAGTGCATCTGCCGACGATGGCTCGGTGGCGATAAGCGTGCACGATACCGGCATCGGCATTCCGAACGACGCTAAAGACAAGCTCTTTAAACCGCTCTTTACCGGCAAGGCGAAGGGAACGGGACTTGGTTTAGCGGTGGTGAAGCGGATCGTCGACGCGCACGCCGGGCAAATAACTGTTGAGAGTGAAGTCGGAAAAGGATCGACGTTTACTGTAAATTTACCCAGCGCTGAGGAATTGAAAGTCGAACGCGACTCATCCTTCAGAAGCTAACGTGTCTGGGTCTGCCGAAGCTGCCACGTCCCCCTTTTTCTTTGTTTTTGGTCTTCCTAAAGCGATCTTTCTTCGTGGAAGGTTCTTATTCATACCGCGGAAACCCATTGCGAAGGAATGGATGCGTCGTGCAGTTGTTAGCGATACGACGTGTTTTAGGAGTTCGTCGCGGGCGCTAAAACGCTCGCGTCTCGTGGGAGTTAGGGCCACAAAGATGGTGGACGGTTACATCCGGCACCGCGCTAAAGAGGGGTTAGACGTGGGGGTAGAGACAAATCAAAAAGAGCGCCGAGATCAGTTCTTCTGCCAGCTTGCACGCTGCCATCTTGAAGCCGGTAAAAGCGACAAAGACGGCTGGGCGGTTGTTCCCACAGCAACAGGAACGTCAGCAGGTTACAATGAACGTGAAATACAAGGCTTTCTTGAGCGTCTCGTGGAGGACGGGTGGATCGAACTGAAGGATGCTGCTCGGGCTGGCGGAATCCATGCACGATTGACATCAGCAGGCAGAGCGCGTGCGCAAGTGATCTGCAAGGAAGCACAGCTTGCTCGATAACGGTTGACCTACAATCTTCGTGCGCGGAAGAATAGGGAGATCTAGCAGTGAAGAGAGATCGGAGAGATTGTTGTTGCGCATAGCGGTAGAAAGGCTAGACACGTCCAACATCGGGCGTCGCTTGTTCGCTGACACTCTCGGGTTTTCGCCGGACGGTTTTATTGACGTGCTCACGCGCGTGTCGTATCTGACGCGCATGACGACGGAGAGAGTCCGCTGCATGCTTCCCACTAGCTAATTAAGTAATGAATGCACACGAACGAGCGGTGATGGTACGATGGACTTCGACGAATGCATCCAGTTTGCAACGGAGCACCCCATATGTGCGGTTGCGACCGTCGACGGCGACCAGCCGCGGGTTCGCATGTTGGGAATGTGGTTTGCGACCACGGAAGGCTTCTACTTCTCCACCGCGAAGGTGAAAGGATGTGTCGGCAGCTGACGGCAAACCACAAGGTTGAGCTGTGTTTCTACGCCCCGCCGGGAAGCGCGCCCCGCGAGGGAGGAACAATGGACATAGGAAAAGTGCTGCGCGCGTCAGGCGTGGTCGCGTTCCTTGATGACCCGAAGCTCAAAGAGCGTCTTCTTGAGGAGCGGCCGTTCTTGCGTCCTACTGCTGAGAACATCGCCATGTTCCGCGTTGAGAAAGGCGATGCGTGGTTCTGGACCTTTTCCGATAGCGGGCGCGAGTCTGCAATTGAACGGATCTCCTTTTAGGTGACTATAGGAGGAAGCAAAACCAGAGATCGAACGGAGAGCAATATGACAACGCAAGAGCTTACCACCAAAGACGCGATCGAGCAAAGGCACAGCATTCGGAAATTTAAAAACGACCGTATTCCCGAAGAGCATATTTTGGCGCTTATAGAAGCCGCTCGATTGGCACCCTCAGCCTCCAATACGCAACCGTGGCGGTTCAAGATTGTTTCCGACGACGAGACCAAAGCCAAACTGGTAGAAGCAGCATATCACCAGTCATTTGTGGGGGAGGCTCCGGTGGTGCTGGTATGCTGCGCCGACCTCCACGGCTACTTTGAAGGCATCGCCGCAAGAAGTCAGGATTTTGGGAAGGAAGGCGCGCTTGAGGAGAGCATGATGCGCGTTCTTCGTGAGAGGGCCGAACAACTGAAAACGATGAACGTCCAAGATCTGGCTCCTGGGATCGCGTTCAACGTCGCTATCGCGATTGAACACATTGTGTTGCGGGCCTTAGATTTTGGCTTGGGGAGTTGCTGGGTGAGAATGATCGATGAGCAAAAGATCAAGGACATTTTTGGCTGGAGTAACGCAATGCACGTCGTTGCACTGCTGCCGCTCGGCTACCCTGATGAGGCGCCCGCTCCACGAAAGCGGCGCACTATCGAGGAGATCCTGCTAGACTGAAATAGTGGCCAGAGCATGCGCACGTTTGGCCGAAAGACAAATCAGCGCAAGCTGAGGCTTTCAAGGTCTCTTCGGTCGTTTTCAAATCGTATTTGGTCGAGAAGACTTTTGAGCTCGGCTATTGATTCGTTTACGCTCTTTTCTAACTTTGTCACGCGTTCTTTCAAGTCATCTATTTCGCTTTCATAGTCCATTTTTGCAAGCCGCCATTTCTTCGTAATGATTCTGTGTGAAACGCAGAGCATTAATGTGTTACGATGGTTCGCCTCCCCCCATACTCGCGCTGCTGATGCGATCGCACCCGTATCTTTCTTGTACTCTGTCGCAGTTGCTGCCGAGCGCTTTTGGGAAGCCACGCATCGTGCACACGGTCTTGCAGGTATTGATACGCTTTCCAATTACACGAAAACTTTAGTAGCAGTTTTTTGGCCCCCATATCAGCATAGTCGTTCTTTTAGTCCGCGATTTCGAGTATGAGCTCGTCGACTTCCGCGCACTCGTTGTTTACATTTGAAAATACATGTTCCCCGGGCAGTCACTGGCTGAGCGCGACGCGGAAGTCCGAGCATCTCAATCGGCGGCCTCGCTGCAGCCAAATCTTTGTCAGCGTGTCACGGCGGTGCTGACAAGTATTCGTATTGACCGATCCAAACGTATTGATCAGTCTGTAAAATCAGACTACCGGGAGTTCCTAGCGAAGACCCTGTTTCATAAAGGGCATAAACGGTCGTCGCATTCCCTTTTGCACGCTGATTCGCTTCTGGGCTCAGCTGACTTGGGTACGAGGTCGCTACCAAGCGATAACCCGCGCTGTTACTTTGAACGTATGCTGTCGCTGCGTCTGTGGAACCGAACTGGATCACTGTAACGTTTTCTGTGTAGGTAAAGCTTACAGAGCTGTTGGCAGACGACGGGTACATCCACGCATCTGTTATGGTCGCAGATGACGCGTTTATCGGCGTGATAAGCCATGCAGTCAAATTATTCGCGTGTTCGGCCCTCAACGTGGTGTTGTACGCCTCGATGTATTGTGCAAGCTGCTGGTTGGGCGGGGTCACTGGCGTCGTCGTTGATTTAATGCAGCCGGCGATGGCCATGGATGCTAAAATAAGGAGCGCAATAGCAGCTGCCTCTTTTTTTGCCATTTTCGCCTTCTTCAACATCCTGTGCTTTCAAAAAATTAATCAAATACATTTCATGGGCGAGAAGAAACTTAAGCCTTTCTGAGTCAATGTCCGCGCATAGGCAAATAGGAAGCGAGCGGCTTCGCTGCAGATTTTGGTTTTCGAATACCGATTGAGGCGGTTGGGGGCCATTACAAGCAACAGACTTTATTTACGACATAGCTCCTGCTGGCGTAAAAAGACAGGTGGCTGCAGTTGGATCGACACAGTTTGCTCCAGCGAAACGCCGCGCCTTATCGAAAAAGGCGACGTAGCGGCACCCGATGTGATGTTGCCTCTTAGGACGGAGGCGACCGAAAAGCTTATTACGTCCTTAACTCCTACATTGCGGAAGAGTTCAAGGAATGGCACCAACATTTTCAGCGTCAAGCACCAAGAAACGGCAAATTTTAAACCAGGCCCTAGGCAAATACGCAACATGACCGATGCCATCGTTACAGAGAACTTAAGCAAACAGTTTGGCCAGTTCGAGGCACTGAAGGACCTGAACTTGACGATAGAGCCAGGCGTCTGTGTTGGATACCTTGGTCCCAACGGCGCCGGCAAGACCACCACCATCAAGATTTTAACTAGCCTTATTCGACCGACTGGTGGTAAGGCGCTCCTAAACGGGATCGACGTGGTGCGCAACCCTAAAGAAGCGCTTGCAAGCGTTGGTGCTGTTGTTGAGACGCCCCAGCTTTATCCGCAGCTCACCCCTCTAGAGATCCTATCGTACTTAGGGCAGCTACGCGGTTTGGACAGGGATGTGATTCGAGAGCGCTCGGTCGCCGTGCTCGACGAGGTAAAGATGTCGGACTTAGCCCACAAGCGAACGGGCGACTTCTCGACCGGCATGAAGCAACGAGTTGCGATTGCTGCGGCGCTCCTGCACGATCCATCCATTCTGATCTTCGATGAGCCAACCATCGGACTTGACCCGCGCGGAATGATAGAGGTCAGGGAGCTCATCATGCAGCTTAAGGAGAGAGATTTTACTATTTTCATGAGCTCTCACCTCCTTTACGAGGTGCAGGAAGTATGCGATAAGGTCGCGATCGTTGACAAGGGGACGCTGCTCGTCTATGATAGCGTCTCCAACCTGTCGCACGCAGGCGAGGGCGGCGTCTCGCTCACTGCCGTTGAGCCCATAACCGACGAACAATGTGCCTCCGTGCAGGCGCTGCCTAACGTAAGATCGGTTAAGCGCCTCGCCACGTCAGAGCTCCTTATAACTATCGAGGGCGGATTGCGCGAGCAATCGGACTTGCTTGACCAGGTGAAGGGCATCGGCATACGCGTAGCGTTCTACAGGCCTGTACGGTCTGCTATAGAAGATGTTTATTTGAGGCTTGTGCCAGAGGAGGGGTTATAGTGCCGCCAAGTGATCTCAGGCAGATGGCGGTCGTGACAAAGTACGAGCTCCTCAAGTACCTGCGGAGCAGAAGGCTACTCATCATAGTTGCACTGCTTGCCATACTACTCATCCTTAACCTAGTACTGCCTCCCACCATAGGATCCGGGTACGACCCTGATCCGACGACATTTACGTCGACGATGCTTGGCGAAATCGGAATTCTTATAGTGCTCCTAGCAACGTTTTTCGGGGCAGACGCAATCGTTTCTGAATTTGAATCAAAGACAGGCCTTCTACTATTCCCGAACGCTGTAAAAAGGCACGTGCTCGTGCTCGGCAAGTTCATCGCAAGCGCAATGATATCGGTCGGGGCAGTCGCACTTTACTACGCCGTTACAGTAATCGCGGTGGTTGCAATTGACGGGAGCATTGCTGCGAACACAAGCCTCTCATTCCTGTACGCCTTAGCCTATGTGTTCGGGATACTGGCGATCGCGTACCTCTTCAGCTCCATTTTCAGAAGCTCAGTGTATTCGATCGTGCTCACGTTTTTTACGTTTTTTTTGATACTGCCCATAATTGACAGTTTAGGGGCCAGCCTTGCACACTTTAAGCCGTGGTTTACACTTACCTTTGCATCGGGCATTGTTCTCGACATCTTGCAGCAGCCCTACCCTGTGGACGTAGTGCGCACCGTAGAGCGGACGTTTCGCAATACAACGAGAACCCTTACGGTTGCAGCATACTACCCCTCAGTGCCGCAGGCGCTTGCGGTAATTTTCGTGTACTTCATTGTTGGTCTCATATTGGCCCTGTACATAACGAAGCGACGGGAAATGTGAACGCAAGCCACCTGAGACGCAGCTTGATTGGTCGAGAGACGTTCAGATAGCCACTGACCCCTGTTGCATCGCTTGTCGTCGTGGGTCGGGCCGCCTGCGCCCTAGTTGTTGGTTGCAGTGATTTTTTGAGCGGCCCCCTACCCGTTTGGTACGTGACGAATGCCCCCCTCAAGACGCCGTGCCCACAAACTTGTCGCAGCTCACTTAGCAAGGCGAAATTGGCGCCATCCGCGCGGATAGCGTCAGCGTCGGGGCGTTACCAATCGCAACAAATATCCCAGAAAGACCCGCTGCGTGCGCGCAACTCGCGCAAGTACCGCCTCGGTGGAATAAAACGTCGCTTTAACGATCTCCAGTTCGCTCCGTGGTGAATAGAACGCGTAAATAGGGATCCCTATTGCAATTGTTATAAGCCCTAAAATGACCGTTGTGATACCGCTTTCGAAAATCAAAAGCGCCGACAAGAGTATGCCGGCGATAGGCAGAATCGGGCCGGTCATCTTTTCAACGACCGTGCGGCCCGCGACAATCCGTCCGCGCTCTCGTAGTGCAAGAACGGCTGCACTGGTGACGAGATACACGAAAGCAAGGTTAAAGGTCGAAAAGAGGATGAGCTGACTCAAGCCGCCGAACAGCGAGAGGCCCAACGCAAGAACGCCTTGAGCGATGAGACTCTTATGCGGCGTGCCGTATCGCGCGTGAAGGTCGCTAAAAAAACGCGGAAAGAGACCGTCGAGTGAGATGGCGTAGGACAGTCGGGACGTCGATAACGTGCCTGACTCATCGGACCCAGAAACGGATATCAGCGCGCCAACGCCGAGTATGAGGCCGCCGACCAGCGCCAGTGTGGGCGTTAGCGAAAACACCACGCTGCCAGCGGTGGCAAGGGGCGCAGGATCGAATTGGAGCGACGTCCAGTTAACGACGCCGATAATGACGAAGTTCGTCGACAGGTAGAACAGCGTGACTATCGCCATTCCGACGATGATGGCCTTGGGTATCGTCTTGGTCGGATTTTCAATCTCGTTCGACGGAATAACGGCTAGTTCAAATCCGGCGTACGCCCAGAAGATCAAAACGAGTGCCTGTCCAAAGTGGCTGAAGCCGAGCGGGGCAAAGGGCACAAAGTTCGCATAGGTTGTCGTCGGATGGAATGCCATGTAGATCGCCCCTGCGACGACCAACAACAGAAGAGGGCTTAGCTTCGCAATCGTGAGAACGTCATTGGCTCGTCCTGCCATCTTCGTCCCGCGTACGTTGATGTAGGTGATCACCGCGATAAAGAGCACCTTAATGACTACGCCCTGAACGGTGGTGAGAGCGGGGAAAAAAAAAGTGAAGTACCGCACGAAGGCGACGGGAAAAACAGCGAGCGCCGCCACTTCGGCGACCCAGAGCGGCCAGCCGACGATAAACCCAGCGAAATCGCCCCACACCTCTCGTGCGTACGCGTAGGCGCCGCCGACCCGTGGCACGAGCGTTGCGCACTCAGCAAAGTTGAGCGCGATAATAATGGCAATCAGCCCGGCCGCCACCCACGCGACGAGGCTTGCCGGTCCGAGATATTGGCTTCCTAAGGAGGCGACGACGTAGATGTCGGCGCCGACGATCGCCCCGACGAGCAGGTTGGTGACGTCAAAGAAACTAAGCTTTTTCAACGTTGCGCTGGGCTGCATGCGATTAATCTAACAAAGTGGCGCTACCAGTAATCCGAACCATCAAGCATCGACATCGTGCAATCAATGCAAGCATAAAATATCCAATGCGTCTACTGATTTGCTATCGCCTATCACCCGTGCCAGCGACGGTCACATTCAGCGGTAGCGCAGTGGTTCGTCATTCACGCTTTTTTTATGCGTTCCAGGGCCGTCCGTGCCGTCTCGTGAATAGGGGCGAACTCATCGCGCAGAATAACTTGTTGTAAAGCAGCTTCTGCCTCGGGGGCTCCTATCTTTCCGAGAGCATCTGCTGCCACCAGTCGAATCATGATCTCCTCGTCTGGGTTATTGAGCAGCCGCATGAGGGGCCCGACGGCTTTTTTATCTTGCATTGTTCCTAGAGCTTCTGCTGCGCTCCATCGGACATTGGCGTAGTCATCTTCGAGTACTTGAATTAGTGCCCCTTCAGCCTGGGCATCCCCTATCTGTCCCAACGCCCACGCTGCTCGCCATCGAACATCGGGATCGGCATCTCCCAGCGCGCGAATGAGGGAATCGACGGCTGCTGCGCCCTTTAACCGTCCAAGCGCCCACCCGGCCCGCCATCGGACGTCGCGATCGACGTCTTTCAGAGCGGCGATGAGTGGTTCCACCGCTTGTTCGCCGATAACTACCAGAGATTCTGCTGCGCTCCACCGAACGTTACAGTCAGCGTCTTTCAGCGCGCGCACAAGAGGGTCGACGGCCCGCGCGTCTTTGGTCCACCGAAGCACCCGTGCTGCATGCCACCGAACGTCGCAGTCGTCACTTTTCAGCTCTTCAATAACTCCGCTTACGGTCTCCATTTGCGAATCTTCCTGTGCTGTCCGTATATACAATCGCATATATGCCACTTCTCCTTGCTTAGGTTCAACAGTTCTAGCTGAAGGCTGCGGATAGCGGTGCGACTGCGCCGTATGCGGGCCACGCCTCATGGCAGTGTGCCTCATCACACGTGCATCTCGCGGCCAAAAACGCCAATTGGCCGCGACGAAGCGTTTAGCACAGTTCAAGTCCTTGTGCGCGTCATAGAAGCGTAAGTAGGTCGCTAAGCGACTCTATGGCACGCTCATAGGTCGGGGGACCGCGATTATCTCGGAGGCGACATACCGCGTGCATCCCCAATTGCGTCGCGGTCTCCAGGTTTCGCGGTTGATCGTCAACGAAAACGCACCGGTGTGGTGCAACGCTGAGTGACCGCAGAAGGACGTGATACAGGCGACGGTCAGGCTTCCTGAAGCCGTGATCACCGCTGATAACGACTGACTCGAAGAACTGGTCGAGGGCGAACCGCCTTCTAAGATAGGCGGACCACTCGCTCACGTCGTTCGATAACATGGCAAGTACATAACGCTTCTTTAGCTGTTCAGCGACAGTGACAAAGTCAGGATCGAGCGTCAGTTGCGTGTCGAGGTACTCCCGCTCGCTGGCGGGATACGTGCACCCAACTCGCGCCCAGAACTCCCGGGACGATATTTGGCCTAGACTCGCCGGCATGTAGAGCTTGCGAACCGCGTCCCCGTTCGTGCAGCCGCACTCACGCGCGACAAAAGGAATAAGCAGATTGCTGACGTCGTCACCGTCCACGAAGGTGACGCCCATCGCATCGAAAACCACGACATCGATGTTCCTAAAGCGCATTGGGTGCTCCCGTGGCATACAGGGAGCGCATCGTACTTGTGTTTCACGACGTTAGCGTCCGGCGTGCAACTTACGCTTAGTCCCTCAAAGCACAGCGCAAAGTTAACAGGCACATTGGCTAATTGTTCCTTTGTGTAACTCGAGTCTGCCGGTCACTTGAAGCGCCTCTGGTTCGTCCGATTTTTGCACTGCGGGACGGTCCTAAGGCAAGAATCTGCGCAGATGAAATGACACAGCACAGGGCTGCTGCGACAAAAAGCACCGTGTTGAACGGCGCGGGACTGAGGATTCCTGCAATGAGGAGCGCTACTCGCTCAGGCCTCCCAAACGTGGTGAACACATGGTTCCTCCCGTGCGTCCGACCGTAGACCCGTCGCCACTAAGAGCGTGAAAGCGCCTCCAATCACTAAAAAAGCAGAGGGAGGCACACCTGCTCCAAACACGGCACCGACGACGAAGAAGAGCTCTGAGAAGCGATCAGATATGCCGTCAAAGTACAATCCGAATTCCGTGCCACGGTTTGTGCCTCTCGCAACGGAGCCGTCGAGCGCATCGCATAAGACAGCGACGGCGAAAAGGATGATGCCGATGTAGAGGAGACCACGGAGCGCCGCGAGACCTGAGGAGAACGCAAGGCACAGTCCGATCGCCGTGATCTGATTAGGAGTAACGCCAGCGCGGCCTAGTCGCGTTGCGACGCGCAAAAGAACTGCATCTTTGTGTGGCTTATAGCGGTAAAAAAGGCTCATGCTGTCGCGCTTGTCCGTTCGTTTTTTGACTCACCAGTCTCCCTCGCAAGGATGTAGCACTGAGTGATGCTTACATCTTTACTCAGCACATATAGATGTCATGTATAAATATCTAAACCGGACGTGGACTCTTTTGAAATAGACCGCAAAACCTGAGATGTTCGGAGCGACTACTTTTGGCTTCGGTCGATGTGCACGTCGTCCGCTTACTGAGGGAGCATTTCTCAGATCTGGCGACAAACGAATGCTATCGTGCAATGGGGCCAAAGCAGGACAGGCTTCTCGTAAGCTAGCTGGTCTCGATCGTCGCGCCCTTGAAGGACAAACGCGAAGCTATATGTCAAAGCCCGACATTTGTATCGCAGTGGAGATCCTAAGATGCGAAAACACTTTTTCGTCATAATCGTGGCCCTACTGCTGACCGCCACGGTCTGCGCCGCAGGATGCACCAGCAATACTACTTCACCCACCCCGAGTGCTTCAGCGACGCGAAGCCCGACGTTCGTCCCGAAAGATAACCCTGGATATCGCAACTACACGAACAGCTCCGCGGGCATTGCGATCCAATATCCCCCATCCTGGCAACTCACAGAACCCGGGGGGGCCTACGTAAATGCTTTCTTTAACGTGAGCGGCGTGAGCGGCGTGTCATTTACCATCGCAGCGCCTGAGAATCTTCAGGGCGTCGCGCTCAGTGACTATTCGCAGGATCTCATATCGGCACTACAGCAAAACGCAACCAGCTTCAACCTGCTCAATTCGAGCAATACCACGCTCGCAGGTTACCCCGCGCAAAAACTCGTCTTTACTCTCGTTAGCGGAGGCACTACCAACCAAGGCATGGTCGAGCTAACGCTGGTCAACAATACCGGTTACGCATTGACTTACTACGCGACACAAGCGGAGTACCCCAGTTACGTCGGCATTGCACAGAACATGATGCAGTCGTTCAATATTACCACGTGAAAGACAACGACGTCAGTTCGGGCGTATTCGTTCCGCCGCGCACTACGGTTTCCATAAGCCGTGTGCATGAGCTGCACTAATAATGAAGCGCATACCAACAAGCAAGCGCGGCTGCCAGCACAAGGTCATCGTATTCGCCGTCGCGCCAGGCCTCTTCCCATGGGCTGCCGGAACTGATGCTGACCCTGGCAGCGAAATCCCGCATCTCATCTTTCAACAGGTCCCAGAGTGGCAGGTCGTTTGCGGCATGTAGCCAATTTTTGTTGAGCAGCAGCTTCACTGAGCGCGCGAGGTCACGCTTCGGGACGCGGTAAAAGCCCTCCTCGTACGAAACGTCGTCCCCGCCGATCACCACGGGCATCGGCTGGAGGCGTGCCGCGCGGAACGCGCCGATGGCGGAGAGGCCCACGCCTGTGGCATCCACGACAAGGTAGTGTGGCACTAACCGCCGTGCCTGGGACGACCCTTTCGGGGTGAGCGCGCGGACCCGACCAATGATCGCGAGCAGGGGCGCGCCCGGTGGTAAACGCTCTATGTGGCGAACCCGCAGCTTGACTGGTTGATCGGGCGGCTCACCGCGACCTTGGCGCAATCCACCGAGCGTTGCCCACGGGGCGTCGGGCGCTCCGCCAGTGAGTAAGCTCTGCCCGATCTTTTCGATGGCGACGACTGCTGAAAAGCCATCGGCGCGGCCGAGATCACAGCCGATGAAAACTCCAGCCACGCTGTGCTGTGGGCCCTCACCCGGTTTGTAGCGGGCATAACGTCTGGAGAAGTCTTGGGCGTCCGAGTCACTTATCACGATGATCGTCGCTTATATACCCCTCTTTGCCCTTAGTCCCTTCCCTGTTTTTTCCCGTTCCGCTCCGTTGCTCGGGTATCACTATTGATTCAGGCTGCGTGTGTGTGGATGAAACCGCTCGAGAGGCGTATTACTTACCAGCGACGCACGTGCGTGTGTTTCGTACATTTTCGCCGCTGTGCGCTTGACAGGTGTACGGTGCTACATCTGGGAAGCGTGAGGGGGACGCGAGCATCCAAGCTTCAGAAAACGCGATCAAATCACAAAGTTTAAGCCGATTTGCAAACTAGCGGTTTTATGGTGTTGGTAATGCGAGCAAGCACGTTGAATCAAGTGTATGCCGAAACGATTGATTTTGATGCAGCGGCTCAACAAGAGCGCCTCCGTGAGCTGTTGCAGCTGGCGGTCGATGAAGTCGCACGAAGATATGAACGTCGATACTTGGAGCCAAGTCTCGTTTCGTTTGTGCTCGCGCACATGGTGCACGAGGCCGATCCGACGTTCTCTGAAGCGCTTGTGCGAGGCGAATTTCTCAAGTCTGCCCTTGAATTCACCGAGCAGCTAGATCAGGCGACTCGCGGCAGGTTTTCGCTAAGCCACGTGTGGAAGACGTAATCCGCGCCGCGGATGCAGCCGTCGCGACGTCCGATGAGCGCGCACGTGACCGCTGTTCGTGGTGGCAGTAACACGTGCGATTGCTCTATACGACGCCCTGCGTCAAAAAACGGAAGGTGCGTTCGTGTCGAGCAGTGCTGGGCGCAAAAAGTCAAAAAGCATAAAAAGAGGACATCGCAAGCTATAGGCGTAGGGCAGTCGGCCATCGTCAGGCCTGCTTACTTAGAGTCTATCGTGAATCCTGCAATACATCAGGTTCACGGAAAATTCGTGACTGCGGATGGCACGTGCAGACCTGCTGCGGCTCAAGAGAGATGATGCATGCGATTCTTTGCCGTGGCGCTACTGTTGCGTCATAATCTTTGTGATGCAACGCGCCGCCAAGTGGGTACGATGACACGGTGCCGACAGCATCAACTGAGCCGACAGAATTGATCATCGCCGCACGCGTCCCTCACCGGTGCGATGGATCCGCGACGGAGAAACGGGAGGTGCTGCAATTCTGTGGAAAAGAGACCTCGATGAATCTTGTTGCGCATTTTCTGAGAGTAGATTGGAAATACGGATCCCATTGTTCTCGCGTAAAAAAAAGACTAGTCCGGAAACTCTGCTTCATCGGGCACGAGGCGCCGCCGGCAGGAGAGGGAGAGCTCGAATAAAGAGAGATCAGCGGTGCTCGATGGCTCACACCCCGGGAAGGACGCCGCTCAGTGTGATGACTAGCGGCACCAGCGCCAGGCACCCAACAAGGATGCAGAAATAACCGAAGTTTATCCGCTCAGCCACTCTGAGGAGCGTGCTGATGGTTAATAACGAAAAGAAGAACGCGATGACAATGGCGATAAGAGCGTAGACGGTGAAGTACGACCCGCTTTTTACAACCGTCAACCCTATTTCAGCTCCGATCACGGCAGGGATATACATCAAAAAGCTCAAATTGAGCGCGTCCTGTGCTGAATACCGACGCAAGAGGAGCGCTGACACGGTCAATCCTGAGCGACTGAAGCCGGGGAGGATTGCCACGCCTTGCAACATCCCAACGATGATGGCATCGATTGGTGAGAGCGACCTGTTTCGTGTGCCGACTCTCTGCCGCGCGTGCAGTTGCAGCAGCCCGGTGCCGATGAGGAGCGCGCCGATAAACGCGATGGCGTAACTCCCCGTCAGCTGCAGCTTTGTCAGGCCAAAGACGAGCAAGGGAGCGCCAACGAGTGCGGTGGCAAACGTCGCGATGATGAGAAACGTCGTCAGTCGATTGTACCCGCTCGGGTGGCGAACGTTTCGCACGTACGTGGGCACGTTACGCAACAGTTTGAGGATATCGCATCGGTAGAACAGCGCAACGGCGAACAACGACCCGACATGCAACCAAATGGCGTAGTAGACCGCTTCGGTGAGGTTCATATTGTAGAAACTCACCAGGATCACGGACATCATCGCCTTGCTGCTGACCGGAAGCCACTCGGTTATGCCCTGTATGATGCCGAGGACGATTGACTGTATGAGTTGCGAGATGTCCATGCGGGGTATGCGTAAGTGCGACAAACTCTATAAAAATCTTTGGTCGGCCACTTATGCTCACGAGGCTGCTTCTCTTGGATTACCTGCGCAAAGATGTTTTAGAGGCTCCCATCGATCCTCTTTGGCCTTCGGCATCGGGTGTTCCGACTTGCACCGATATGCTCACGTCAGTTGGCCTCGCCCCCTCACGGGAATCGCCAACGCTATTGCGTTGCGACACGACCCAAGACTCGCCTTCGCCATCGCAGTCTCGCACGCCGTTTTGTAGTCTCCGTCGCTATGCTGCACCGGTCGTCGTCCAGGTCAAATTAAATCCGTACTGAAGAAAAGCACGCGCTTTCGCTTCGGCGCTGTAATTATCGCCCCCGCCATCGCTCCCTTCGCTAAGCTTCGCAGAAGATACCAAGATTATGTTGATCGTTCCAGATGGCAACGGATTTGTAAGACCAGCAGCAATTAACGCCGCAGCACACACATCGCAACATGGAAAACGAGAATAAGAGCACGAATAAGCTGTAGATCATCTCAAGACGCGGGTATTAGAGAAACCCTATGAATATGAGCGCGATGCTCAAGCCGATCATGATGGCGACCGTAGCCCCCGCGATGTAATTGAACAACCTCGTATTGACGTACTCGCCCATGATCTTCTTGTCGTTCGCGATAACGAGCATATAGATAAGGATGACAGGGAGCAGAATTCCGTTGCCGACTTGCGACAAATAGAGGATTGAAAGGAGGGGCACGTTCGGGAGCGAGATGAAGAACGCTGCTAGCACTATCGTCCCTGTGTAGAGTCCATAAAATACTGGGGCTTCTCGGAAGGTCTTAGAGACGCCGGACTCAAAGCCGATTCCTTCACAGACTGAATGTGCCGTCGAGAGGGGCAAAATGCTCGCTGCAAACAGTGAGGCGTTCAAAAAGCCAAAGGCAAACAGTGCAGCTGCGTAGTTTCCTGCGAGCGGGGCAAGCGCGGCGGATACGTCAGCGACCGTGTTCACGGGAATCCCGTGCACGAAGATGGTTGCCGCACAGGCTATGATAATAAAGAATGCCACGACGTTGGTCACGATCGAACCGGTGATGGCGTCAAGCCGTGAGTAGATGAGGTGCTTGAGCGGAATGCCTTTTTCGACCACTGACGCCTGGATGTAAAACTGCATCCATGGTGAGATCGTCGTTCCCACCAACGCGACGAGCATGGTGATGTAGGCAGCAGTAGGCGTAATGTGTGGTATAAACGTATTTGCAGCAGCGATTTTCCAATCAGGATGTGCCAAAAATCCAGAAATAATATACGAGGCGTAGAGCGCCGATCCAACCAAAAATATTTTTTCGACGCTTCTATAGCTCCCGCGAACGACTAACAACCACACGAAAAGGGCGGCAAGCGGCAGTGACGCGTACGGGGGTATGCCAAAAATAGAGCCGCTCACCGCTATGCCGGAGAACTCGGCGAGTGTGTTGCCAAAGTTCACGGCCAGCAGTAAGACCATGATAAAGAAGACCAATCTGACGCCTGTCTTCTCACGTATTAAAGAAGCGAGTCCCTTACCCGAAACGACGCCCATGCGTACGCCCATCTCCTGCACAACCGCGAGTGCCACCGTCATGGGGATGAGCGTCCAGAGCAAGACGTAGCCGAATTGCGCGCCGGCAAGGGAGTAAGTAGTGATGCCGCCGGCATCGTTGTCAACGCTGGCGGTAATAATCCCCGGACCCATTATAGATAGGAAGAGAGCGAGTCTGATGAACCACGGGTTCCTGAAGTACCGAGTGACGATCCGGTAATCCAAGACGCAACACTCCTTCAGCCAAACGCCTTAGGAACTCGTTTTTTCCACGCGGTCGGTAAAACGATGTCAATCGCGTCGTCAACGGTGACGATGCCCTTCAGTTTTTTCTCTTCGTCCACGACGGGAAGCGCGAGCAGGTTGTATTTGGCGATTTTCTTTGCCACGTCGCGCTGGTCGTCCATCAGCTGAACTGTGATAATATCGGTGTGCATGAACGCAGAGAGCTTTTCCTCAGGGCGTGCGAGCAAGAGATTACGCAGTGAGATCACCCCCACAAGCGTCTCGTCCTGCGCGATGACGTAGATATAGTAAATGGTCTCAACGTCTGCTGCAGCGTTCCGGATCTCCTCTATCGCCTGTTGTGCGGTGAAGTCTGCATGAACCGCGACGAATTCATTTGTCATGATGCCGCCTGCCGAGTCCTCCGGGTATTCGAGGAGCTCTCGTATGTCCTCCGACTCGTCCGGTTCCATAAGGTCGAGGATAGCTTCTGCGCGATCCACGGGGAGATCCGCAAGCAAGTCCGCGGCGTCATCTGGTGACATCTCTTCTAGAATCTCGACCGCGCGCTCGGTCTCCATCCCTTCGATGAGCGAGACCTGCCGCTCCGGGCTCGTTTCTTCCAACGTATCCGCAGCGGCCTCTTCATCAAGCGAGTTGATAAGGTTCAATCCGTCGTTCACACTGAGCTGGTCGAGGATGTCCGCTATGTCGGCGGGGTGAAACTTAGTTACTTTATGCTTGGGGACTTTCAGCTGCACGGCTGATGGCCCGCTGTGTAGCGTATCAACAGCGTCCCAACTGATGTAATTTCCCTCTAAGTGAAGCCGAGAGCTGTCAGCGACTTTTTCCAATCCGAGCCGCCGCAGCAGCCCACGGACGCCGATGTCGACGCCGATGAGTCGATAAGAGCCATTGGTGGCGGAAAGCTGCAGGTCGTTAACGCGTCGCAACTTCTTTCCCTGCACGTCGATGACTTGCTTGTCAAGAATATCCTCGACCAAGTGCACCTCGTGCTCTTGCACGTCGTACGGCTGTATCTCGTCACGGCCGACTTTGAGAGGGATCTGCCTTCCTAAGCTTTCTACCTGTGTCCACGGAACGGTAAGCGTGTGTTTGTCAGACGTTCTCACCGTCAGGGCCTTTACTTTTGGATACGGCGTATCTGCCGACACGATCACGTCTGAAAGCTTTCCTACTTTTTCACCGCGAATGTCAATCACAGGCTTCTTTACGATTTCACTCAGGCTTAGCAACGCCATTTCCTTTCCCTCCGCTACACTAGGAGAGGCACAGTCCCCTCCTTTACACGTTCCATGACGATCATCTCGGTCAAATCGTCGACACCGTCAATCGAGCGTATCTTGCTGTTTATGATCTGATTGAGCTCCTCCATATTGTGAGCCCAGAGCTTTGTCAGAAGGTCATACTCTCCTGACACGCTGTACACCTCTGAAACCTCGTCAAGTTTCGAGAGCGCGATTTTTACCGCGCCGTGCTTTTCGGTCTCTGTCTGGATGATGATGATCGCCGTTATTTCTAAGCCCACCTTCTCAGGGTCGAGAATCACTGTGTATCCCTTGATCACCTCTCGCTCAAGTCGCTTGAGCCGGTGAGAGATGGTTGCATCAGGCACGTCGATGTCTTCTGACATCTTTGATAACGTGATACGGGCGTTCTTCACGAGAGCGTGAAGTATCGCTAAATCAGTCTCATCCATCTCAGAGTCAACGTCTGCAGTCATAGGTGACTTTGAGTGTATTACTTATTGTTTATATTATTTTTGGAAAAATACCTTAATTGTGATAAAAATAGAGCAACTCACTAAATATCTCCGTCAAGTTGGGAAATAGTGCAACTGTCCGTGCTTGCCGCCTTGTTCGCCGTGCGACTGAAGACCTGTGCGATGCGAGACTAGGCCTCAGGCTCCCTCATCACAAGTCAAGTAATCCAAAACTGTGTGCCGCGTGTTTCTCACTCAGCTATGTTTATAGCCTCGATCGACGCGTATGTGGTATCGCAGCTCATCATATTGGAAAAAAGCAACTGGCGTTAAAAAAGCAAACAGCTTTATGCGACAACAAGCGCGCAATCGAAAATATGGGACAGGAACCTAAAATAGATTGATAACAACTTAATAGATTTACGTCTCATTGCCTTTGCTAAAAGCAGCCTCTTTTTAACGAATGCGATGAGCGATTTGTTGCTCGTGATGCTGCCCTTCCTCACGCAGGTGCGGATGCTTGTGCAGCAGCTGGCCGTGCGAGTGCACGTGCTCGTGAATAAGATTCGTGGACAACAATAGTTCTTGATCGTTCATCACCTCGGCACTGCTGGAGTCCGCTTTGATAGTGTGATCCTCGCCGAAGACAATGGCTCTTGTACTTATCTGTTCGACGATGTTCATATCGTGGGTGGCCGTGATGATCGTTTTTCCAGCTTTTGCCAGATCCTGGAGAAGTTCAGTAAGCCATAATTGCGTGCGCGGGTCCAGCCCCCCAGTAGGCTCATCCAACAACAAGACGTCAGGATTAATGGAGAGTATCGAGGCGATGCAAACCTTTTTTCTCTCGCCGCCGCTCAAGGTATGTGGTGCCCGATCCCTTAAGTTAGAGAGGGCCAGCATCGTTATTACCTCCTCCGTTCGCTTTATGACCTCTTCTCGCGGCAGGCCTAGCTGGAGCGGGCCAAAAGCGATCTCGTCGAAGACGGTAGAAGAGAATAGCTGGACATCCGGGTTCTGGAACACGAAGCCGACCTTTGTTCGGAAATACCGAGCGAATTCGTTGTCTTCGAGCGCGTTGAAACGCTCTTCCGTCACCGGGTGGTCGAACGCATAAACTTCGCCAGACGTCGCGTATATCAGCGCGTCCAGTATTAAGAGAAGCGTTGATTTTCCACTGCCGTTGGCACCGATAATCGTAATCTGCTCTCCCGCGGTTATCTGTAGGTTTAT
Organism: Methanobacteriota archaeon; assembly: GCA_963704625.1. GTDB lineage: Archaea > Halobacteriota > Bog-38 > Methanoflorentales > Methanoflorentaceae > DASPRZ01. The sequence goes on from OY969924.1 coordinate 66,901, forward strand.
GTCCTTCAACGCCTCGAACCTATCCAAGTACGAATGAGACACGTTTTGTAAATCGAAGATTGTATGCATGATAGGGCCTTGTTTGTAAACTTCAGACGCTGATGATACTACGGGAGATGAGCCCCAGGATCATGCAGCACGCAAGGACAGTTACGATCGCCACGTAATCCCGGTGGTGCATGACATTCGCGTGCATAAGCTTCACGTCGCCATCAAAGCCTCGCGAGATCATAGCTTGGTGTACCTTGTCACTCATGTCCAGCGATTTCACGAGCATATAACCAATACGTCCGCCTACCCACTTTTGCTCGTCCCGTAGGGGTAGGCTTGTGATCTGCCGGCTCCTTCTGGCCGTAAAAAGGTCCGCTATTGTGTCCAAGAGCAGGAAGATATACCTGTAGCACATGCTGATCGTCAGGACGTACACCTTGGGCACGTAAAGGGTTCGCAAGGATTTGAAAAGCAAATCCCGCTGAGTTGTGAGAAACAATAGTATTGCGAGAGATACGCACGCAGCAACGCGTAGGATGAACGTAACAACGTAGGTCGTGCCTTGCTGGGTGATGTATATAGAGCTAGGCAGCGCGATTGGTCCCAAGTGGCTGCCGTTGCCCAAAGTGGCAATCGGGACCAAAACGTTGCCTGCCAGAAAAACGTTGAAGAGCATCGGTATCACAATAACGCCTGCAAAGATAGGGATGAAGACCCACACGCGTTTGACAAACCAAAGCACCTCTATCTTGCTGAAATAGGCGAGCACCAAAGTCAACAGGTAGATGACGAGTAGCACCCATGGGCTTGTCATGAAGGTCACGCCGACAACGAGCACGAGCATCGAGATCAATTTTACGCGGGGATCCAGGCTTTGCAATAGCCCTTTACGTTTAGCAAAGGTTTCGGAGATAAGGCTCTCTTGGAAGAAAGCGAGAACTCCATCAACCGTTTTCTTGGCAAAGCCCTTTTTCTTAGCTAAACTGGCGGCGCCCTGATACGGCCCTGCTTCAGTCGCGTTCATCCAGTCGGGTATCATGGAAGTTGTCGATAGTTGGTGCCTGGCGAAATGGCGTTAAGTTTGACATATTTGACGCCCTTTAATGCCATCACGGTTTCAGCGACCTGCCTGATGGCCTCTCCGTCACCGTGCAAAACGATGATCTCCAAGCAATTCTCAAGGTCGAGATGCACGTGCACGGAAGACGTGATCAGCCCTATATGGCGGTGCTGTATCTCAGTCAGGTCATCAGCCAGCCCTCGCTGATCGTGCTCGTAAACAAGCGAGATGACACCTACCCGTTCGCCCTGGACCTCATTCATCCACTCATAATTTACAATATAGTTCCTTATGGCATCTCGTAAGGCCTCCGAGCGGGACGAGTAGCCGCGCTTCTCGATAATTTCGTCGAACCTCTCTAAGAGATCGCTAGGTAAGGACACGCACGTACGCTCCAATTGCTTACTCATCAATTTCACCATTTAATGTGTAATACTTCTGTTACAAAAGTATTACTTCCAGCCATAAAAGTCACAAAAAAAGATGAAGGATAATGAATAGACTCTCGAATATTCATTATTGGTTCACTACTCTAGGCCGTTTCTTCCTTATCTTCCTTGTCTTTTGTTAACTTTCTTCCGATCAGGAAAAATAATACGGCGAGGAGACTTACCCCAATGATTGCCGCCAGGTAGTATCCCAAGCTCTTGCCAATGAAGGAACTCGCCCAGTCGGTGCCGTAATTCGGTATCGGAGCATGGTACAAACCGTTCAGGCTGGCGAAACCGGCCGGGACGTACCCTATTAACGACTGTAGCTCATCGACGCTCCACTCACCGTATGCAGTGCCGCTTGCAATTATGCCGAGAGGCACTAGGATGACGAGTATAAGCAACCAAATCAGCAAATTTCTCAAAACCTTTTCCATGACCTTCACCATGTGTCAAGCTGGTGCCGCGGTAACCCTCGATTTTGACGCTGATTCTATTGCTTTGTAGTTCCATATAATGCTTGGATCGTTCCGCGCAATGTAGACAAACGCCAGTGCCGTGACGATCACTTCGATAATGCTGAAGAAGAACGCGTGCCCGAACACCATTGCCGGCACTGTTACGTTGAGCCCATACGGCATGTAGAGTGGCACGCCGGTGGATGAGACATTAATTATGGGCTGGATGCCCATTTCAAAGCCAGCACAGGCCGCAGCGACTGTCAAGCCCAGCCACCCACCAACTCCCGCGCCAATGACTCTCCGACGTTCAGTGATCTTCGTCTTTCCGGCGATAAATGCGTAGGTATAGTACCCAACGAATGGTATGACCACTGCCATGTTGAAGCAGTTCGCGCCAAAAGTCGTAATCCCTCCGTCACCAAAAAGCAAGCACTGTATGAGCAGGGCGACGGATGTCGTTACGACTGCCGCCCACGGCCCCAATATGATTGCGACCAACGCGCTGCCGACTGCGTGTCCTGTACTCCCTCCGGGTATGGGCACGTTGAACATCATGATAACAAACGAAAAAGCGGCTGCAAGTGCCAGATATGGCACCTGTTTTGTTCTGAGGTTCGTCTTTAACCATTGTCCCGCGTAATACCAAATCGGGATCATGATAAGCCACAATGGTATGTACGTATTCGGCCCCAAATAGCCGTCTGGCATATGCAATTAACTCACCACGCGAAGATGTACCGATAGTTATAAAAAACTATCGAATAGTATTACGAAACACACACTTCTAACATAATAGTAATAACGCTTAACTTACAAAGACGCTAAAAAAGCCGTCTCGCTGGCCAGACCTCGAAGGTGCCAACGCGTGCTGGGATTTGACCGCGGTTCCCAGCACGTTCAATTTCGCAGAACATCTGTCCTGTGCAACACAGGCTGCAGCAGAAGCTCGCACTGGAAGAATGGTCTTAAAGCGGAAGCAGACGTTGTAGTGTTGGCAAGCATCTGCTTCGGATGGGCAAACCTGAAGAATCTTGATGCTGCGCAATTGGCAGCAGAAGCTCGTGATACTGGAGGAAACCGATAAAAACCCGTGATTTTACGCGTGGAGTGGCGCAACACATGTACAACGGCCTGCGAAGCAGTAGCCCCGTTTTTGCAGTTCTCGGCGCTTCTCACATACATCGAATCACGCATCGAACAAGCGAACGGACAGCGCGTCGCGATAGAGGTGCGCCCTTGCAATGTGAAATTATTGACCGGATTTTGGTTTTGAAAGGAAAGTTTGAAGTCCTGAGCAGCGGTGTCGATGGCGGCAGAAGAGCGGTCGACAATATTTTGAACATCCAAGTTCCCCGCAATTTTTCTCACGAAGACCCAAAGAGTTTTGTAGAACACAAGGCCGTATCGCTCAACCTACAGTTTTCGCTGCTAACCGCAGTCGAAATGAAAAACCTGCAAACGCTCGCCGACGCGTGCGTTACGGCTTTTATTACGGCTGGCCTTACAAATCCGTCTTCGTTTAAAACAATCAACATAATTTTAGTATCTTCCGCGAAGCTGAGCGAGGGCGCGATGGCAGGGGCGATAATTACGGCGACTGAAGCGAAAACGCGCGCTCTTCTTGATTATGAGTTCAATTTGACCGGGACAACAACCGATGCAGTGGTGATCGCATATGAAAACTGCGGTGAGGGTGAGCCTATTTTATACAGCGGGCCCGCTACCCAATTTGGCAAAAGAGTTATGAAACTCGTCAGGATTGGCGTAAAAGACGCACTGAAAGCTCATTATGGAAGCGATGAGACAACTGAGTGGCAATAGAGCTCGTAAGACTCATTCCCTATTTAAGTTCGATCCATATTCAGTTGCTTTTTAGTGCACAAACTCATAACCTAGCTAAAACAGAAGCTTTGGGCGAAAATTCGATCCTGCATATCCAAGCAAATCAGCGATTCTTAACACTACGCTGTATAAACAGGGACACAAGAACAGTAATTCTTTTCAGTCAAAGACAGTGGAGCGGTCGAGCGGTTCGGCCTGTGTCTGGGCTTCTTGCTCGCTCAAGGCGCTCGATGAACGCACGGCCACTGGGCGCTGTGATCTAGGGGCGCGGCACCGCATGCCATCAATTGGGCCTATATATCGCTAGGATCACTATGACTAGGGTTAGATAACATGCAAGAGCACAACGCGAGTCGAACCGCAGAGTATATGGCGTTGTTCCGAGCCCTTGAGTCATCGCGGCGTCCGCCGCATATAAGGCTCTTCGATGATCATTTTGCCTATTTCTTTCTGCAGCCTGCGTTGCGAGGTGTCGTCCAGCTGTCGCGCACCCCATTGCTTAGCGCAGCAGTCCCAAGGCTGATCGATCTGAGATAGCCCGGCGCACGATCGTCAGGCATCGCGCGGACCCGCCTCATTGATGACTACGTCCGTGCATCCCTTCGTGAGAGCGTCGATCAAGTCATCATCCTCGGCGCCGGCTTCGATTGTCGCGCGTACCGGATAGCGGGAATCGAAACGACTCGGGTCTTCGAGGTTGACCATCCGGCTACGCTGTCAAAGAAAAAAGAGGGCATAAAACACATATTTGGAGCGTTGCCAAAGCACGTCGTATACGTAGACGTGGACTTTAATACTCAGTCATTGGGCCAGGCATTGCATGACTCCGGATTCAACGCCGCTGAGCGTTCTTTTTTTATCTGGGAGGGAGTCACGAATTACCTTACTGAGCAAGCCGTGGATAGCACCTTCCGCTACGTAGGAGGGGCACCAGGAAGTCGCATCGTTTTCACCTACGTGCACCGAGATGTGCTCGATGGCTCAGCGACGTTTGGAGGGACTCGCCACGTGCGGAACACACTACAGCGTGCTGGGGAAACGTGGACTTTCGGTCTCTACCCGGAGCGCCTTCAGGCATACCTTGCAGAACGTGACCTTGATCTGATGGAGGACGTTGGGGCTTCTGAGTATCGGGCGCGTTACATGGGCGCTTCTGCCCGTCGTATGAAGGGCTACGAGTTTTACAGAGTCGCTTTTGCTCGCTCGCGGTAAATTACACTAGCACTTACACACACGGGCGCTCTGCAGGCCTATTACTAAATGACCGTTTGAACTCTACCGCGAGAAATGTTACGTTATCATAACTGTAGCGAAGGACACCAGCCATCTCGCCGCGATTTGCGAAGTCGGTGAAGTTAGATGAGGGTCGATCTACTCGATGTAGAACGAACGCTATTTATTTCACTGACTTGCAGGTTTCGCTATCATCGAGGACAGTTGTTAGGAGTAAGAAACTCCGCCTTTCGGAGGTGCCTTGTTTAGTCTTGTTCTTATCCTTAGAAAGCAGGCAAAGCAAAAAACAGCAATAAATGGGAACGTGGGGCTCTTTATTATCGGGGATCTTTTTTTAGAAGTACTATTTTTGGTCGGCTTGTCTATTTTGGCGCCGGGCCGCTTGTAGTACTGCTGCTCGCGGTTACAGCACGTGCCTCAGCCGTGGCTCCATACTATCAAGCGATGCTGCGTGCAAAATGGGACTTGGTAAGCTCTCGTTATTTGCCATTCAAATCTGGTATCTGGGGGTTAAGCCAGATGCTATCCTCACTGCGCTGTATAGGTGACTCGCCTCTTCGCATAGCTTCCACATGTTTTTTAAGCCTGTTAGTTGTCAGTTTCACGGAGATTCCAAGCAGCCGGCCTTTTATCAATCCGCTGCCATTTTTATCAAGACGTTGCAATAATTGTGGGACAACGTGTAAATCGTGATCTAAGCACTCACCCATAAGTTGCCAGTGCTCGCGCGTCATTTTCTTAGCGGTAAATGTCTCTTTGCAATCGAGGGACGACCCACGCATCGAAACGAAATTCATAGGGATTATAAGCGATTTTGTTGCAATCGATTTCAATTCTTCGACAAGTTCAATGCTCTTGATCACATCTTCTGTGGTCTCACCTGGAAGCCCATTGATCATCGTCGCTGCACAAACCCAGTCGTTATCGTCGAGGATGCCGAACGCTTGAGTGGCGATCTCGTGCCATTTTTCAATTGACGAGGGTAACGCCTTATTCTTCATATACTGCGCGAGCAGCCGTACACTTCCGGTTTCCAAGCCAGTTTGCGTACCTATCCAATCCTGACCAAGCTTCGAGCTGCACATCTCAGCGAGTGCGCTGATGAGTCCAGGGTTGTGATACACAGACGCAAGGGCTACGTGACTCGCACCGATATTGTCAACCCCTTCAACAGACACCACGCGCGTGAAGAGTTTCAAAACGCGTTCTGTATCCGGCACCATTCCTGTTGCGCCATAGCGCAGGACATCCTCTGAATGGAGGAGTATTGAGCTCTGGCCTGCGCGTGCGTTCGTTTTGACATCCTTTTCGATGTGGTCAATGGGCTTGTGAATTACTTTGAGCATGTTAGGCGTGCAGAAAGAGCACCCTCGACCACATCCTCTTCCGATTTCGACTAATCCGTGGATCGTGGCACCGATGATGTTAGGTATCTCCTCTAGGCGCGGGCTCTCCCCAGTGACGATTCTAGGTACCTCCTCCCCGGCAAGTATGGATCTAAACATTTGGGGGATCGTAATTTCGCCCTCGCCAAGATGCACGTAGTTGATGTTTAGTTTGTCCATTGTCGCCTCGTCCGCGAGCTGCCACGCGGCTTTGCCGCCGGCAACCACCACTCGTTCCTTCATGAGCGGTTTTTGCATGAGCTCAAAGAACTTGGCCCTGTTGTAAGGAGGGCCGCGATTGACCAAATCGACGACCTCAGACGTCGGCGGATTAATGCCAAGAAAATCGTGGCCGCTTATTGCTATTATCTCGGTGCTGCTGCCAACCACCTTCTCCAAGTCGTGCGGGTGCACGACTGCCACCGCATCCTCGCCGAATTCCTTCGCCAAGCTTGCTTCTACGATCCGAAGACCGAAGTCCGAATAGAGCGCTCGCAAATTCGTTCGTGGCACCGGTGGCACCCACACGCGAAAGAAAAACCAGTCCGGAAGAATCCCTTGTGGCATGCAGGTCGTGAACCCCACAAACATGCCTCCGCGGTACCGACTCATCATCGTTTCATCGGCAGTAAGCACAATTTTGGGGCTGTCGGTTCGATTTCGAGCTGGCAATTTCGTCATAGATCTATAACACCTAACTTAAGACATACTGCGAACGGCGTTTGTGAAGTTGCTTTAACGGGGCTCAGCACGAAGTCCATCTACTTCTTTGCGATGGCCCGAGTTAAGAAACGAGGCGCGCATATATAAGTTGACGCACGCATTGACAAGCGACCGCCGTAGATCTCTTGTCGAAAGGGGGCTTGTGCGTGCGACAGGTTTTGCAAGGGTGAACTGGCTCCAATCGTTTACCATAAGCTCTATATCGTAATAATCGATGTTTTCATACAGCTCGGTTCCAGGATATGGGGAGTTGTCACCGAGAACATCGCGAAATCTGGGTTTATCCGTTTGGCGAGATTTATGGCATCGATGATCTTTTGGCGATTATCTCTAGGCAACCCGACCATAAACGATGCCGTCGTCGCATACTTGTATTTTTTAAGCACGCCAAACGCGTCAATCACTTGATCGGTTGTGAATCCCTTCTTTATGAGTTTCAACTTTTCGTTTGATGCAGACTCAATCCCAGAGAAAAGGCCATTGCACCCGACTTCGCTGAGTCTGCGCAGCAAATCCTCGTCAATGGAGTCCACACGTCCCGTGCAGGACCAATCAAATTTAAGGCGTCTCTTCCACTAAATTTGCAAATTCGAACGCTCGCTCCTTGTTGAGAATGAAATTGTCATCGAGCATTGAGACGTTTTCATAGCATTGAGCGCCTGCTGAGCTCATTTTATTTCCAGAATGAAAGTATGTGCGCCAACCCAATATTTAGTCCTTTTTCGCTTATGATTCGCTAAATTCGTCCTTAGCCGTTTTTTTTGCTTCTCCCACCATCAAACACACCTCGAGCAATGATTAAATAGTTAGAACATCTAATTATTAGAAGTTGCAATTAGTATGACCATAGATCTAGAAGAATCCGCTCGTAAGCTGCTTGAAGTAGTTCCAATAATTATGCAAGATATACGATCTGAGATGCGTAGTCGACGGTCATTAGACCTGAGCGTCCCCCAGTTCCGTGCATTGGCTTTTGTGAACCGCAATGAAGGCTCTTCACTCTGGGAGGTGGCACGTCACGTGGGGCTGACCCCCCCTTCCACGTCTCGGCTTGTGGACAATCTGATCGCGCGCGGTTTGATGGAACGGAACGACCATCCCGCTGATAGACGACGCGTAATGCTCAACGTCACAGGTCATGGACTGGCAATTTTGCAGGCCTCTACCCAAGGGACTTTGTCATATCTAGCAGACAAACTGAGCGGTGTGGATGCTGACGATAGAAAACTCATCGATAAAGCCGTGGAAACGCTGCGAACTGTCTTCGCTGCTAGCACAGGAGAGGTGACATAAGCCATGTTTATCCTCACCACAGAGAACTTTACTAATAGCGTTGAGGAGCCGAAAGCCGCCAATGATCTGGGCGCTCCCCCCAGCATCACGCTCGACCACGACAGGAAGCCAATCCTCGTTGTAAGTAACCTAAGCAAAGCGTTCGGCAAGGTTACGGCAGTGGATGCCATCAATTTCGAGGTGTTCGAGGGCGAAATCTTCGGGCTTGTCGGCTTGAACGGAGCCGGGAAGACGACAACGATGTTAATGGTGTCATCTCTTCTAAATCCTGATTCCGGCAGCGCTACCGTGTGCGGTTATGACGCCGTGAAGGAGAAGGACGGCGTGCGGCGTTCTATCGGGTTTGTATTCGAGGAAGAGGCCGTTGACATCTACCTTACTGGCAAACAGAACCTGGATTTTGCGGCACGCATGTACAGTCTCTCAAAAGAAGAGCGGGAGCAGAGGGTGGCTGAGGTCTTAAAGACCGTTGGACTTGAACAGCACGCGAATGGGAAAGTAAAGGATTATTCCGGGGGGATGCTGCGAAGGCTTGAGATAGCGAGAGGAATGCTGACCTCTCCTAAGGTCCTCCTGTTGGACGAGCCGACGATAGGGCTGGACGTGCAGACGCGACGATACCTCTGGGATTACCTCCGACGAGTGAACAAGGAGATGGGGGCAACTGTTCTTTTGGCTACGTCGTATCTTGACGAAGCCGATTATCTCTGCAACAGAATAGCAATTTTGCACGAGGGTAAGATAATAGCGTCAAATACCCCTGAGGCCCTAAAAGCCTCAATCGGTGAGAATCTGATAACGCTTAAGGTATCAAAGGGATCTCACGAAGAGTTCGCTGAAGTGCTAGTCGGTGAGGATCTGATAATGCCTAAGTTATCAAAGGACTCGCAGGAAGAGTTCGCAGAACTGCTGCGGGAGATGACCTGGGCAAAAAACGTTGAAAGTGCCGAAGGCACGTTAGTGCTGAGCCTTACGGACAAGAGTATAGGGATACCCGAGATCGTGAGAATGGCCAAAGCACAGGGATTTAGCATCTCTTCTATAAAATCAAGCACGCCAAACTTGAACGATGTTCTATTGCATTACGTGAAAAAGAACGTAGATGAGCTCGGTTAATGACGCAAGACGTAATAGGGGTACACGAGCTTACGAAGAAGTTCGGCGACTTTGTTGCGGTTGACCACATCAACTTCACCGTGAAGAGAGGTGAAATATTCGGGTTCCTCGGTCCAAATGGAGCTGGAAAATCAACGGCCATAAAGATGCTGACAACACTGCTGCATCCGACTTCAGGTTCCGCTGAGATCTGTGGGTACGACGTGGTAAAAGACAGTGACGAAGTCAGAAGGCATATCGGAATTGTTTTCCAAGACCGGTCCAGCGATGAGTATCTGACGGGCAGACAGAACCTTGATTTTCACGCACGAATGTACGAGATGAGCAAGGAGGATAGGGAGAGCAAGATAGAGAGCGTCCTTGACTTGCTTGAGCTGAAAGGAAAAGAGAACATCAGGCTTCGCAATTTGCCCGAAGGCGTCCGTCGTCGATTTGAAGTGGCAAGAGGCTTCATGACTGATCCTGATGTTGTGTTCCTCGACGAACCTACCATAGGATTCGACATACGGGCGAGGATGGATTTGTGGGACCAGATAAAAAGGGCGAGGGAAATCGAGGGAGTAACCGTTTCGCTCACGACGCATTTCATAGAGGAGGCGAACTATCTCTGTGATCGCGTGGCTATCATCGACAAGGCAAAGATAATAGCGCTGGATACGCCTCAAAAGCTGAAGGAGGCAGTGGGGTCAGACTTAATCTCTCTTCAAATTGCTGACGGAGGGGCGAGGGGGGTCACGTTCATGGAAAGGGTACAACAGCTCGACTGGATAGAGCGCGTTGAGGAATACAGCAATTCGATACTGTTAAATGCGGAACGCGGCGAGGGACGGGTGGCCGACCTTATAGATTTTGCAGATACGCATGGATTTGTCATTACTTCTATAGATGAGCATGAACCGAGCCTCGAGGACGTCTTTTTGTACTTCACCGGTAGGACCATACGAGAGGCTGAAGGTGGATAGATGAGATTGGAACGAAACGCGAGGGGGGTGGCAAGGTAAAATGGAAGCGCAGGATGTAACTAAAACGGAAACGCAGAAAGTAACGCACAGACCCCTATTTGAGCGCGAGCCAATTTACAGCATGTGGTTACGCGAATTGATACGATTCTCAGGGATGCAATCGCGGATTCTCGCGACATTCGCCTCGCCGTTAATCTGGCTTCTTTTTTTAGGTATTCCATTGAGCCAGATCTTTTCAAGTGGAGCAAGCCAGAGTATAGTAACCGGGGGATTACCCTTCTTCGCGTTCATCGTTCCAGGAATTGTCTGCATGGGCTTGCTATTCGGGGGCACGAATAGTGGTGTCACCGTCCTCTGGGACAAGGAGTTCGGTTTTCTGAAGGAGGTCATGGTCGCTCCTGTACGGCGCACGTCGCTGATGATAGGCAGGAGCTTAGGAGCGCTGACGATCGCGATCATTCAGGCGCTGGCAACGATAGGAATTGCTCTTATCCTCGGCACATGGTTTGGTTTCAGAATAATTAGCGTTGCTGGTTTCCTCTTGGCGATGGGCTTCGCGATTATAACCTTCTTTGCCTTTGTTGGTTTCGGCTTGACGCTTGGCGCCATGATCGAGAACACCGAGGGATTTACGACTATTATACGGATGATAGAGTTTCCGATGTTTTTCCTGTCTGGCGCCCTATTGCCACTTACCGTGATTAAGGGCATTCCTGTCTTGTATCAGCTACAATTCATCAACCCCCTCACGTATGGCGTTGACGGGGTACGGGGGCTCCTTACCGGTGTATTCTACCTTCCGCCATGGCTTGATTTAACTGTCATTGTCGCTTTCGCACTGCTATTCCTTTTCCTAGGTGCCTATACATTTTCTAGGATGGAAGTTGACTAAAAGTAAACTTGCCCCGCTTCAACGGGTAACACCGACTGCTGATCGCAAAGCTTTGTAGAGTTCCACCCGCAGGCGAGTTTTTGGTGCTCTACCGATAATCGGGAAACGTGACAAATAGCGCATTCATTGCAGGAGCAGTCTGTACTGGAGGCTTTCAGGAACAAGCTTCAGCACTGTGTAGACGGAGACCGTATTGTCGTCGAATCCAAGCCGCCGGCGCACTTGCGTATGAACCCCCTTCACTTGCGGGTACAGAGGCCGATCTTACAGATTGTGTGGTTTATCAGGAGCTAGCAAACTGTTAGCCGAGGCATCCGCTAGACGGGGCAGCGCCAAACGAGCAGGAAAAGGCTGATTCTCAGAATAACTGGTAGTACTTCTCGGGCTCTTTGTCGCACCTTCCGCGCGAGCTCTTCGCTATGCAACACGCCATTCTATACAGTCGTCGCCGTAAGTCGCGTGAGGTTAGCCATGCTACGCGCGACCTAAAAAAAGGCGAACCTATCCCCGACCTAGGGTGCTTTTTTCGCCTTTTCTATTGCCTTCGTGGCAATATCAGGCGTCGCTGCTAAGGGAATGACGGGCGTGAACTCAGGGTACGTGCCGAACTTCTTCGACACAATGAGCATGAGCTCTGTCATTTGTGCCTCATCCAGATCGGCTACTATGAAAACACCGCGCAGGCCGGCCTGTGTATACGATGCCTCAGGCGCGAACCTATCCATGACATATCCAAGGAGTGGTCCAGGCCCCCCTTCTTCGAAGTCTAAGCGATTGCCCACGTCGGCAGGAATCTCGAAATACACTAAGTAACGCACGATTGATCACCTCTCGCATAATTCAACGTTCAAGCATAAGTGCTTTCACCCGGGTTTGCGGGCTTCGCGGGCGCCAAAATGCCGCGAGTCGTTCCGTAGCTCACTCAGTAGGCAGCGTTGGCGGAGCGCTGACGACACGTAGGCCCGGGATGGTGGCTGAGAGCTGAAAATTGCTGCCAGCTGTCACAGTGCCGGCACGACGCTCCGAAATTCGTTCGGCGGTAAAGCTTGTTTTTAGCACAGGTCTGTTCTTTCATCTTGTGCTGGTCGTGATCGCTCGATTGGACAGTCGCCGATATACAGCTTCATAGAAAAAACAAGAGATGATTGCGATAATTAACGCACTAAGGCGAGCGCACGGGCGTGGTACTCTGACGATGATTGAACGACGCAGCGAAAATTAAGAACTGGTCATAGAAGACCGGTATGCAAAGCTTATTTATATACTAAAAAGATTTTTATAGTACAATGATGTATATTTTCTAACATAACTTGGAGCGATTATGGGTGAATGTTTTTGGCGACACCGACACTTTGACCGCACGCACGCCCGTTCGTGACGCGTGTTTTCATCGAATTCCTTATCGTTCACCCGCGTCAATTTTCTTTAAATTGAGCGCAGCGCACGATTATGCGTTCCTGCTCGAATCGCGAACCGGTCTGGGAAACACCGCTCAATTCTCCTACGTCGGATGTGACCCGACCACGGTCGTGCGCGTCAAGGATGGCGTCACCACCGTCAATCAACGTCAGGAACACGTGCAGGACCCCTTAGAAGCTGTTCAGAGTCACATCAGGCTGAAGCGGCATGCACAGCATCGATACGGATTCCTCGGCGGGGCTGTCGGGTATCTCTCCTACGATGCCATCCGTTATTGGGAGCGCCTCCCGCAAACGGCCGTTGATGATCTTAGCTTTCCTGACCTCGAGATGGGCATCTATGACGACGGGATAGTTCTCGATCACGTGCGCCGTGAGGCGTTCTACTTCCACCTCGAGGAGAACCGTTACGAAGAGCTCTCTGCCCTGCTGCGTAGGCCCTGCACGGTGGGCGACGTTGCCATTGCGCATCCGCGCCTGAACGTTGGCAAGGCGCGGTACACGTCGATGGTGGAGAAGGCGAAAGCGTACATCGCCGCTGGCGACATTTTTCAGGCGGTCCTATCGAAGCGCTATAGCTTCGCATTTTCCGGCGATTTGGCACCCGTCTATCTCACGCTGAGAGCGATGAACCCCTCGCCGTACATGTTCTACCTTAAAATGCAGGACCGCGCCATAATAGGGACGAGTCCTGAAACCCTCGTGAAACTCACCGATGAAAGGATCGAGAGCTATCCTATAGCAGGCAGTCGCCCGATTACGGGAGACCCGATAAGAGACGCTGAGCTGACTGAAGAACTTCTTAGCGACCCAAAAGAGCTAGCGGAGCACGTTATGCTCGTCGATCTGGCGCGCAACGACGTAGGGCGTGTTGCCGAGACGGGTAGCGTACACGTTCCTGCGTTCATGGACGTGCAGCGTTACAGCCACGTGCAACACATCGTCTCTCTGGTCGCTGGGAAATTATCCGGTGGCGCTGACTGTTTTGACGTCTTGCGTGCTGCGTTTCCAGCGGGCACGGTGTCAGGCGCGCCTAAAGTTCGCGCTATGGAAATCATCGAAGAGCTTGAGCCCGTCCGGCGCGGACCGTACGCGGGTGCGGTCGGGTACTTTTCGTACAACGGCGATATGGATTTTGCGATTACCATACGGGCACTGTTTGCGAAAGGGGGCACGTGTCACCTGCAGACGGGAGGGGGCATCGTTGCTGACTCCGTACCTGAGAACGAATGGACGGAAACGGAACTCAAGGCTCGGGCGTTACTGAAGACGCTTGAGAACATAGGAGGCACTGTGCGATGAAGGTTCTTGTGATTGATAATTACGACTCGTTTGTGTACAACCTCGTTCAAAACGTAGGCGAATTAGGCGGAACCCCGCTCGTTTACCGAAACGATAAGTTGACCCTCGAAGAGGCGACGGCACTCGATCCGGATCGGATCATCCTTTCGCCAGGTCCGGGCACTCCGACAGAGGAGCGCTTCTTCGGCGTGTGTTCTGCTATCCTCGAGAGTCTGAGCCCGACGACGTCGACTCTCGGGGTGTGCCTCGGGCATCAGGGAATCGTCGCCGCCTTTGGCGGTCACATCACAGCTGCGCGGCACGTGATGCACGGCAAGGCAAGCTACATCCGGCACTGCGGCTCAGGGCTCTTCGATGGCATTGAGAATCCTTTCGTCGCCACCCGCTACCACTCCCTTGTCGCGGACCGCGCGTCGCTCCCGCCGTGCCTCGAGGTAACTGCCGAGGCGTGTGACGACGGGGAGATCATGGGGGTTCGCCACGATACGTACCCGATAGAGGGGGTACAGTTCCACCCCGAGTCCATTTTGACCGCGGCCGGCAAGCGCGTTATCACCAATTTTCTCAAGGGGAGCAGAACGTGATCAGGGACAGCATAGCGAAGCTCGTGAGCGGAGCGAACTTGACACCTCTTGAAGCTCGTGCCGCCATGCTCGAGATGCTGTCGGGCGCGGCGACAGAGGCACAGATCAGCGCGTTCCTCACCGCTCTTTCGATGAAAAAAGAAACGGTAGAGGAGCTCTCTACCTTTGCGTCGGTTATGAAGGAGTTCTGTCACCTCATCTGTCCGAACGTCAAGGGGCGGATGGTCGATACGTGCGGCACAGGCGGAGGGGGCCTAAAAACCTTCAACGTTAGCACTGTTGCGGCTTTGGTCGCGGCAGGTGCGGGCGTCACCGTTGCAAAGCACGGAAATCGCTCCGTAACGAGCAACAGTGGCAGTGCGGACGTGCTCGAACAGCTTGGGCTGAACCTGTCTCAAGAGCCAGCAGAGGTCAAAAAAGCCATTGAATCAATCGGTATCGGGTTCATGTTCGCGCCCCGGTTCCACCCAGCAATGGCCGCCGTGCTAAAGGCGCGACAAGAGATCGGCGTGCGGACAGTTTTCAACCTTCTCGGGCCACTCATCAATCCGGCGAACGCCCAAGCGCGTCTCCTCGGCGTCGCTGAGCGGGCGTGGGTGACGCCACTCGCCACAACGTTGATGGCTCTCGGATGCGATGAGGCCATGGTTGTCCACGGGGTCGGCGGACTTGACGAGATCTCGCTGTTTGGAAAGACGGTCGTGGCACGCGTGACGGGCACGAGCCTTACCCATCACGAGCTGAGTCCTAGAGACTTTGCCCTTGAGTCGGTCAAGCCGAACCAACTTTTCGTGACTGATCCGCGACAGAGCGCTCGCCTAACGATCAGGTTGCTCAACACGAATCCCCGAGTCCGGGAACCAAAAATGGGCGTCACTCTCGCCAATGCGGCTGGAGCTATCCTCCTAGGTGGTCTAGGTGACGATCTCGCGTATTGTGTCGAACTGGCTGCTGAATCGATCGCAAGCGGTGCAGCCTATGGAAAACTCAGGGCACTCGTCCAGCTCTCTGGCGGGAACGTTTCAGTGCTCGACGAATTGGAGAGGTCGCATGCCTGATTTCTTTGACATCCTTTGTCGCACCGCTCACAAAACCATCGCGAGCGGGTATTACTCCCGGTTTGCGGGGCGCGATGAACCGGCCGATGCCGCGCCCACGCTTCGTTTGAGTGAGTGCATACGCAGGTGTGTGCGTCTTCCGCTGATTGCCGAGGTTAAGGTGGCGTCCCCGACGATGGGACTGGTTCACGTCGACGCGGGAGCAATTGCGCGGCAGATGCAGGCAGGAGGGGCCATCGGAATTTCTGTAGTGACCGAACCCCGTTTTTTCAAGGGTTCGTCTCACGTGCTGGGCGCTGTCCGAAGCCGCGTCTCGGTCCCGCTCATTATGAAAGACTTCATTGTCAGCGCCTGCCAGATCGAAGCCGCACGAGACGCCGGCGCGAGTGCTATCCTGCTAATACAAGCGCTGTTTGACCGAGGTTATGCCACACGCGAATCTGAGGACTTGATTGAGTTCGCGCACGCGAACGGCCTTGAAGTGCTCTTGGAGGCGCATACCGACTCCGAATTTGAGCGGGCCTTATCTACTGACGCAGACCTTATCGGCATTAATAACCGGGATCTGAGGACGCTAACCATCGATCTTATGACTACGAGGGATATCTTGGAAAAAGTCTCCGTAGATAGGAGGGTCGTCGTGAGTGAAAGCGGCGTCGAGACCCCTGAAGAAGCCCTGTTTCTCAAGCGATGCGGCGCAGACGCGTTGTTGGTCGGTTCTGCTTTCATGCGGGCTGATGATGTGCGTCGAGCGGTAGACAGGATGGTGAGTGCGGCGTGAGGCGAGTGCGCGTCAAGGTCTGTGGCATAACGAACCGAGAGGACCTCGAAGCAGCCGTCGATGCGGGCGCGGACGCGCTCGGCTTCGTCGTGGACGTACCTGCCTCACCGAGAAATATATCATTGGATCGCGCACGGGACTTTGTCGAAGCGACGCCGCCCTTCGTCCAGAGCGTGCTCGTTTCGGTTTTCGACACCGTTGATCAGCTCGAGACGCTGTGCTCGTGCGTGGCCCCCGATGCGGTGCAGGTGGCAGGCACGCTCGCTCGAGACGCCATTGGTGAGCAGCTCCGCGGCATTCGGGTGATCCAGGCCATCGCGGTGAATGATGAGGTGGACGTCCTCCCATTCGCGGTGCACTGCGATGCTGTTCTTACCGACTCGTGCGTTCCCGGCGCACACGGGGGCACGGGGAAACCTCATAACTGGAACGTCAGCCGGGCCATCAGGGAACTAATCGCGCCTACCCCCCTCATCTTAGCGGGAGGCCTCACGCCGGGCAACGTTCGGGCAGCCATCAAAACGGTGCGCCCTTATGCCGTTGACGTTTCAAGTGGGGTTGAGGCCCGCGCAGGCGTTAAAGATCCAGCGAAGATTCGTGCGTTTATCGAAGCGGTGAAGGAGGCATCTGATGGACTATAATGATTATCCGGTCAATGGCAAGTACGGGCGCTTTGGGGGCAGTTTCGTCCCTGAAACGTTGGTAGCGGCACTTGCACAGCTCGCAGAGGCATACGCGCGTCTTCGCGTAGATCACGATTTTCAAAAGCAACTCAGCGGATATCTGTCGACGTTTGCGGGAAGGCCAACTCCCTTGTACTACGCGGAGAACCTCTCCACAAAACTCGGCGGTGCCAGGATTTACCTCAAGCGTGAGGACCTTGCTCACGGCGGCGCCCATAAGATTAACAATACGCTCGGTCAGGCACTGCTTGCGAAGCGCATGGGGAAAACACGCATCATCGCCGAAACAGGAGCAGGGCAGCATGGGGTCGCCACAGCTATCGCGTGTGCGGCACTTGGGCTCAAATCTGAAGTTTACATGGGGACTGAAGATATGGAGCGTCAGAAGCTCAACGTGTTCCGGATGGAGCTGCTCAACGCAGTGGTGCGCCCGGTGGAGCTCGGATCGCGGACCCTCAAGGATGCGATTAACGAAGCCCTGCGCGACTGGACCGCCAACGTGCTTACCACGCACTACCTGATCGGTTCCGTCGTTGGGCCCCACCCCTATCCGATGATCGTTAGGGACTTCCAAAGCGTTATCGGGCGCGAAATACGCGAGCAAATGACGCGACAGGTCGGGCGCCTTCCGGATGCGCTCGTCGCGTGCGTTGGAGGCGGCAGCAACGCGATCGGCACGTTCCATCCGTTTCTCGGTGAGGACGTCGCGATGCACGGCGTCGAGGCCGGAGGGGCGGGGCTAGCGACTGCACAGCACGCAGCGTCGTTGTGCGCAGGATCAGAGGGAGTATTCCACGGTATGTTGACCTACCTGCTTCAAGACGTCGACGGGCAGGTTCAGCCTACGCACAGCATTTCAGCCGGCCTCGACTATCCCGGCGTTGGCCCCGAGCACGCGTTTTTGAAACACGAGAACCGAGTCATCTTTAGTGCCATCAGCGACACGCAGGCGCTTGAGGCCTTCCTCGAACTGTCGAGAACGGAGGGTATTCTGCCTGCTTTGGAGTCGGCGCACGCCGTTGCTCATGCCGTGAGGCTCGCGCCTACGTTAGATACGGACGACGTTATCGTTGTTACGCTTTCAGGCAGGGGCGACAAGGACGTTGAGGTGGTAGCGCGCCACGTGGGGGCAGACCTATGAGTGCCATCGCCGCGACGTTTCGCGAATTAAAACAGCGGAGCGAGGGTGGTCTCATCGCTTACGTGATGGCAGGCGATCCTACGCCGAAGCACACCCCGAAAATTGTCGATGCGTTAGTCGCCGGCGGGGCCGACATCGTTGAGCTCGGAATGCCGTTCTCCGATCCAATCGCCGACGGTCCGACGCTGCAACGTGCAGCTGGGCGGGCGTTGGAAGCAGGAACAACCCCTAGCAAGGTTTTTGACCTTGCCCGCGCGATAACGAGGGCGAACGAGGTGCCGGTGGTAGTTATGACGTACTACAACATCGTGCACCAGATGGGCGTCGAAGCGTTCTGCAGCGCGGCGGAACAAAGCGGCGTGAACGGTGTCATCGCTCCGGATCTTCCTATCGAAGAAGCGTCGCCTTATAAGGTGGCGGCGATGCGGCACGGCATTGATACCATCTTCCTCGCTGCCCCATCAACCTCAGCGGCGCGATTGGAAAAGCTCTTGACAGCCTCGTCGGGTTTTTTGTACCTTGTTTCAGCCGGGATTACTGGCGCGCGGAAGCTCTTGCAGGACGAGAGCATCGTGAGTATACAACGAACCGCGTCAATCATTCGAGGGAGAGTTCCAATGGCGGTCGGATTCGGCCTTTCGTTGCCTTCGCATGTCCGGCAGGTGATCGACAACGGAGCGAGCGCGGCCATAGTAGGGAGCAGATTCGCGCAGATTGTAGAGCAGAATCTGGACGACGAACATAAGATGCTGAAAGGGCTCCGTGATTGCGCGCAAACGCTAAAGGGCGGCACGTTGCTGAGCTGAGCGTATGCCCAAACAGGAGAAGCTTGACGATCCGAACCAGCGGGCTGCCGTTGATCGAGCTACGATGCTTTCTCGGTTCTTGCGACTAAATCCGTACAGGAAAAGAGACCTATACTTTTGTATGTCTACCGGATAACGGTCGCAGCGGCACGGCGGGTGCGCATCCAAACCGACGTCAGCCGTGAAGCCGCTGGCAGCCTGAGAAACTGAGCCTTGGTTCACTTCATTTCGTGCCCCGTGCTATAAATATGCCGATGTCAGCGCAGTTGTCAGTGGAATCCGATGGCACCCTCGCTCGCTCTCCAGTGCTGCTCACCATGACGTCTTTCAGCCCCGCTTCGGCAAACCACGTGCGCACATCGTCCCTTTTAAATCCCATCCATCGATCGGTGCGCTCCTCCGAGAGAAACGCAAACACGTGTTCATCGAGGTCCGTGATAATGAGCGTGCCCCCTTTCTTGAGAATCCGTGCCATCTCACCTATCGCTGCTGCCGGGTGCATCACGTGGTGGAGGCACATGTTGGCAAAAACGTAGTCCACCGCACCGGCACGAACGGGGAGCCGTTCGGCGCTCCCGATGCAACAGTGTAGGTCTGCAGCACCGAACGCCTTGCGCCTCAGTACCTGCAGCATAGGGAGAGACTCGTCGATCGCGAGCACCTCGACGCCATGCCCGATAAGCCCTTCGGTGATAAACCCGGTTCCCGCCCCAACGTCAGCAGCTAGCTTTCGCCGCTGCACCTGTGCCTCAAAGAGCGCCCGTTCTCGCACCCTCTCAGAGAAGTAGGTTTGCCGCATGTCGTCCCATCGTGGGGCAATCTGGTCAAAGTAACCTCTCTCGTGCATGCTCTCCCCTTCTAGCGCCTCTCCGTGGGCACCTATCTTGATCTCCTTTTCCTCGAGGGCAAGGATATCCACTTGCATCAGGATACACGGTGACTCCGTCCCGTTTTCTTGCAGATGCGGCATGAGTCATCAGCCTGATGCGATTACGATGAACCCCGCAACCCGTGTGCGACACACCTATGAATGTTCTAACAAAACCCTTGCGGCTGTCCACGCATCGTTTGCTGTTCGCTCGTTTATAAGCTTAGCTGCCTTAAAACTGATACACCCTTCAGTGTGGCCGAAACCGCGAGCTGCGTGACGACAGGGCCAAACAGCGCCCACAGACTTCGTGACATTAAACTCGCAAGTGAATAATACTTGACCTTCCTCTCTCATCACTGTAGTCCATGAACCGCTGCATATCTGCGTTCAACGAATCTCGCGGGATGTTTCTAAAAATCGGAAACTGGTCTATCAGAACGATGCGGCCATCCCACTTTGTAATTTCACGCGCGTCTTCTACCTCCCACGCGTCAACGCCGCTGCGGAAGGACGTCCTGAATCCGCGCATTACCTCCAGGGTCTCCTTATCGCTGAGCTGATTCCACCACGCTTCGAGATCAGCCCACGCCTTACTTTTCGGCTTTGTCGGGAGCTCGAGCGTGGCTATCATGTCGTTCAACTTCTCTTTCTGGCCTTGTGGTGCCTCTTTCCACCACTCCTTTATCGCATCCACTAGCGCTGTTCTCATAACGTCCCGTTGCTCCGGCGACAAGATATTCATCCACGCGTCAAAGCCATCGGCTGATCGTGATATGACGTTAAACACGATTTCGCTGCCGTCGAAGTTGTCCGCCAGCATCGAAAAAAACTGTTTTACCTGAGACTCCTCAAAGAAATGGAACACCCCCCCAGCTATCATGAATATCCCATCCTCGGTGTACCGAATATCTTTACACCAGCTCGGATCCAGGAAGGATTTCGCGATGTATGTTACCCTGTCAGGTTCCGGCAGCAGCTGTCTTCTGATGTCAATGACCGCAGGGAGGTCGAGGTCGTACCAGTGAATCAACCCGTTATCAACGCGGTAGAAGGTCGTGTCCAGTCCTGCTCCGATGTTCACGACGCACGCGCGGGCGTGCTCTATGATGTAGGTTTTGAGCTTTTCGTCAAACTGCTTTGCCCTCAGCGTAAATAGACCAAATTCTGGCAGATTGAGCTTATGAGAAATACTGAACCAAATACCATGGAACGGCAGATCATCACTCGTTGAAAAGTCATAGTCGATTTTTTCAACGAGCTCGATAGCTTTCTCATCGTAAAACAGTGAGCTGTACCTCTTGCTTAGCTGTGCCCGGCCCCATAAACAACCCAACAGCGTCTGCGATATGCCGCTTAACTGAACCTTTACTTTATCCTGTTGCACGCCTACTCCTCTCGTTGTTTCCCTGCTTGATGCGTGTGGAAGAGGTGCGCCACCACAACAACGGTGTCCGTGAGACATCACATCAGCGGCGTGCGCTCTTCACTATGCTTAGCATATTAAGTATGTTTAGCATAATATAACTTTAGTCCGGTAACTTGATTCTTTGTTATAACGCACAGCAATCGATTGAAGAGATCTGTAACATTCGACTAGGATATACGCGTAGATTAGATTACACCGCTTTGTGGTGTTTCGGTGAGCTGGACAAGGTCGGGCTTCTCAGCGCAAAGAGTTTTACGATGGGCGCGAGAGGCGAACTAGCCTCGTCGTAAGCAACATGCCCAGTTTGGTGGGGAGCATGCTCCGGGAACGCCACCACTCTAAAAGCCTTCCGCGGTCAATTCCTCAGGCGGCACTAATGTGCAGCGCTGGCTAACTCCGCCAGGCACGCATTGGCGTCGTCCCTGTAGACGCCTCCGTGATAGCAGATCACCGTTTCGATGTCGTATTGAGTAAGTTTTTTCAACGATTTCACGGCGGTGTCTATATCGTATGCTGATTGTGGGTTTGGCCCTCGCAACTCGCCGTCTGCAGCGACTAAGGCATCGCCGCCGACGAGGATCTTGCTCTGATTCAGGAACAGGCAAATATGTCCGGGGGTGTGTCCCGGGGTGAAGATCACTGTGATCCCTCCACAGTATGGCAAGACCTCCCCATCAGCGACTACCGTAGTGACGCTCGCTTTAGGCGGGTTCGCAAACAGCGCTTCCATCTGCTGCCGTTGTTCCTCAGGCACCGACCCCAGCATCTTCGACAGACGCTCCTGGTTCATCTTAATCAACGGCTTTTGGCCTTCTATGTACGGCCTCTCCTCTTCGTGGCTCAGCACGTCGAGGTTATGAGAAGACTCTCGGACGATATCTGGCAAGCTTCCGATATGGTCGATGTCCTGATGGGTGATGATCACCTTGTCGAGCCTATCGAACGGGACACCTGCCCTGCTCATCGCTTCACGGATCTGGTGCAGCAGGCCGGGGAAGCCAGCATCCACCAGCACCACCGTGTCATCATCCCACGTGAGTGTCGGATGAATGGTGGTCTGTCCCCTAAAACTCCTCATCGATAATTCCAGCACCTCCACGTTATCGGCTACTCTCATCACGCTCCAAGGCTTGTATGAGCATTGGTTCACCTCCTTTGTTTTTTCAGTATGCCTTCGTTTGCTATAACTATCTAGCGCTGCTCAAATCTTGCTTATGAAATACGCGTTTGATTGCGGTGGTGGGCTCCTCGCCATTATGAAAAAACTGGCGAGCCGAGGCCCGTTAGATTGTCACGGGAAGAAGGAGAGCGTCACGAGCGCTCCCACCAGGAGTGATAATGCTTCTATTGATGTTGACATACGACGTCACCCTGGATGGCGCCGTGCGAGGGAGCTCGCATCACCCCGAGACAATTTGTTTACGCGCATGATTGCTTCACGCGACGTCCTTAGATGCTGAAGAACGTGTCACAAGGTGAAACGAGTTGGTTACCATTACGCCGCGCGACATCGAACGAATACTAGTGTGGTCAACTCCCGCACTTTGCAGCGGGGTTGCTGGTCCGTCCGTCCAAGACCGTCGTGCAGTTAGCTGCTTTGTTGGTCGTCTCGCTGGGCTTTCCGAACTCGTAGGTTCGTTTGCGTGGTGGCAGTTCGCCGACCAAAAGTGAGATAACCTAAGCCCGCCGCTTTAGCGCAAGAGTACGTCAGAAGAAGCGCCTTAGGAGTCCTGAACGTGCACACGTTAGAATTACGCAACGTGAACTCAGGATACGACAAAAAAACCGTCTTGCACGACGTAAGTCTCACGATACAAGAGCCGTCGATATACGTAGTATTAGGCCCAAACGGCGCGGGGAAGACGACGCTGTTTAGGACAATCGCTGGCATTTTAGAGCCATATTCGGGCGAAGTCGTGTTTGACGGCGAAAACGTTACCACATCGCGTGACGTCAGAAAGCGGATGAACTACCTCTCCCACTACAACGCAATCCCGGAGGAGATGACGGTGTACAACGCTCTCACGTTTTACGCGAACATGCAGGGGGGAAACGCTGACGAGGTTCTCGCGCTACTACACCTTCAGGAACTTAGGGATACGAAAATCTCTGATCTCTCGCAGGGACAGAAGAAAAGAGTCTCAGTTGCGAAGGTGTTCCTAAAGGAGCGGGACCTCTATTTGATGGACGAGCCCACGTCAAACCTAGACCCAGGCTACTCGAAGGAGATCAGAGATATCCTCCTGAAACTGAGCAAGGACAGGATTGTACTTTACTCCACGCATAACCTCTACGAGGCGAACGACATCGGCACGGACCTCATCTTGATCAAGAACGGAACCATCGCTCTCGCCGAAAAGATCTCAAACATCAAACTGAGGGAATACAGGATTGGGATTAGGACGTCAACGGACATTTCAAAAATCGTCGATGCGAAGAAGGGGGAGCAGGGCTACTACGTCATGAGCGTTTCGAGCCCCGAAGAGGCAGGACAAGTCCTGAAGACGCTAATCGAACACGGGGTACTGGTGACAGAAATGCGGCAGCTCGAAAACCCGTTGCAAGAGCTGTTCGAAACGGCGTAACCGGTGAACGCGTGAATAACAACGTTGTGCGCCAATTGGGGCGCGATCCTGGGATAATCATCGTTAAGAGAGGACTCGCGCTGAGTAAATCGTACATCGTGTTCGCGATATTCTTCACGTCGGTGGCTATCCTCACGGCAAATTTTGGCAACGCATTCCTGGGAGGTGTGCCCGGGAATAGCGGCATCTACGTCGGGACGTCACTCTCGCTTCTCTCCGTCGCGCTGACCGTAATTGCCGCTGTGACGCTTACGACGTCCGTCATCTTGCTCTACGTCTACGACAAGAATAACGGCGTACTCGAGTATTTCCTCTCGCTCGGGATGAATCAAGGAGACATCTACAAGCGATACCTGAAAGCGGGGCTCATTCTCGTCTCACTCCTTATGATAGCGGTGGCTGTTGCAAATGTTGCGGTAGGATTGCTTCTAAGAGGAGATGTAACAGTCTCTCTCGAAGCCACAGGCGTTGCCGCCGCATTGTCTCTCTCCGTCGTCTCGTTCGATACGATGGCTATGATGACGTTCAGCTCATTGCAGAAGCCGAGGGCGGGGGCAAATCAGCCGTTAGGTCTGGCCTTAGGGGGGTTGCTCGTGGTGCCCGCGTACTTAACCCCGTGGATTTTGCCTTTTATCGGAGTAGTCGTGGTAGATCTCGCCGAAGCCATCATCATCGCCGCTCTGTCGATCGCGCTGTTTCTTCTTTCAAGCAGACTCATCAGCAGGGAGAAGCTACTTCCGTAGCAATTCACGCGTGCCAGACTAACGAGAACAGATTTTCAGTAAGAAATTACGCACATCGGGAGGCTTTTTTGACAGTGTTTCAGTTCGAGCTGGGTGCGTAAGCTCTAGGCACGTGTGTTGGTTTTGTGCCACGCTCTAGCACATGTTGACAAAAAGCACTTTCAACGCATCGGTGATAGGGAACAAAAACGAGTGCAAGCCCCAAACAACAAAGCCCCACCCAAGCGGTGGCGAACTTGGTCGTCGTCGCGTGGCTTAAAGAAGTTGATTGAATAACGTAATTACCCGTCTGTGTGTTAGAGCGTTGTAGGTGAGTCGGTCTGGCGTGCATCGCTGCCATTCCCATAAGCACAAAGACGAGCACGTATGCAATGTTGCTGAGCTGGGGGGAGAAAAAAGAGAAGACTATTGCAAGTGCTGACGCGACGGGCAGCCTTGCGTTTCTATACGCGATGACCCTACGCGTCCGTGGGTAATACCTTTTTTGAGAAGATACGGACGCCGTTTCACGTACGACCAGTTAGCGTAGAGACGAGTCCCGTGATGAACATGACACAATCGAAGAACAGCACGCCGGCGGTGTTGTCGGGGTAGCCAGTCCATACAGTCGTCGCGAATGGGACGAGCACGACGAACGACAGGAAGATGACGTTGATACCGCACATTACCGAGTCGGCATCGACAATGTTCTGAAACTGCCTCCAATTGTTATTAAGCAGGATGCCCAACGAAGTGAATGCCAGGAAATCCCGATGAATTTGGGCACGAAGCCCACGAGCGATGCGATGAGTGCCTGATTCGAATGCTGCACGAGCGGGACGACAAACTTCAGCCCGAGGAGCGTTATGGCAATGGCGAAGACGCCGTCGATGAACGTCTCCAGCCGGCGCTTATCTCGTGTCTCAAGCTCGATCTGCGTCTGTGTGAGTTTGGGTTTCACCTGTTTTTCGGGCATATTCCTTCTTGTGTCGTCACGTCGTACTGGCGTTGAGCGTTTAGCTATCTAAATGCGTCGGTTTCTTCTTTGCTTTTTTTTCGATGGTAAAATCGGCCCTTAACCCCATTCAAAATAACCTGTTTAAAAACTCGTGCTTCTGTCAACGCTAAGTTTCCAGCAGTCCAAATAAGCTGAGTCCAGTAAGCGCTAAAGCGACGGCGCTACTACTTGAACATGAATTTCGTGCGTCGAAAAGCATTAAGCTCTCCCGTAACAAGAAATATTCCTAGGGAGCAGCGTCTGCTATTCCTAGGCGCTAGACACGCGACCCAAACGTAAGAGCTGCCGACCTAAGCCGGCTTAGACGCAAGCCGCCGCAGCAACGGACAATACGTCGCGGTGAGCTTTTAAAGCCGAAACGGTTTTGATCAAGGCAAACAAGGACAATAGATCATTATGGCAACTGAAACACCGGCCAAGAAACGAAGTCAAAAAGACGCGCGCGTACAGGTAAGTAAAAACGGGCCCTATATTGTGTCAGGATGGACCCCCCTTACCAAATTGATAATTAGCACCGATGCCAAGGGATATCCTGTCAGCTATGTCGTAGGTGAGGAATACCCACCCCAGGAAACGTATGCTTTGTGCCGTTGCGGGCAGTCTGAGAACAAACCATTTTGCGATGGAACGCACGCCAAAGTACATTTTGACGGCACTGAGATTGCCAGCCGAGCGCCCTATCTCACTCGAGCGAGGAAGATTGATGGACCCGACCTCAAATTGACCGACGTTCCGGATTTGTGCAATCACGCAGGTTTTTGTCTGAGAGCAAGCGGAATTGGCAACTTGACCAGATCCTCAGACGACCCGGAGGCTAAGCGCTTAGCCATCGAAGAGGCAGGGAATTGCACTTCTGGACGTCTGGTGGCGTGGCATAAGGAGCTCGACAAATCGATTGAGCCTGAATTCGAACCGTCTATCTCGCTCGTCGAAGAACCGCATAAACGCTGCAGCGGCCCCTTATGGATTCGGGGTAGTGTTCTGGTCGTGTCCTCCGACGGCGGCGTCTATGAGGTTCGAAATCGCGTTGCCCTATGCCGATGTGGCGCCTCTTCGAACAAGCCTTTCTGTGACGGGAGCCATATGGTAATTAGATTTACGGACGGCGACAAATCGCTCGAGAATCGGTAGGGACTTCGAAGACATAGTTCAACAGTACGTTTGAAATGCAGAAGCGCATCAAAACATGACATACATCTCCTCACTAACCCGTCGGTGTGTCAACGCGCGATCAATATCAACGGATTTTTCAAGTTTTATCAGGCTTTTGAGCAATGGTTTAAAGATCTCTCTGTCGTTTGAATCATAGTGGTCCCAAAACGATAGGATAAACTCAACTTCTTCGGATTTGTTTAATCCGTTAAAGTTAAAGAGCCAATGATACTGCTCATTTCGGTTATTTCTCCAGTTGGAGTGTGTGCTATTATGTTCGAATGACAAATCTATCGGTGATTCGTCTATATTTTGTTGAATTTTTAAAAGATGCTTTGAAAATAGTCTTGTAGACGCTTTTCCGATTTTCCGGCCGTTTTTCGACTCCACTTTGTCCTCTCTTAGATACGTTTCCATATTATCTTCTTTCAATAGAAGCGGATCCTGATCGGATTTGTACACAATAAAATCCTCAATGCCGAGGACGTCCATATCAGTATTCATAAAGCATCTAACTGCATCATACGGTTGGCAAACTATAGGCTCATCCCGGACATTAAAAGACGTGTTTACTACCACACTGCATCCGGTCAATTCTTTAAACTGTTTGATGATATCGTAATAGTCAGGGTGAAAACGCCGATCGATTGTTTGAAGTCTGGCTGAGTAATCCACGTGCGTTACCGCGGGAATGTCACTCCGTTTTTGGTTGACCCTCTTGATCACATCCGTCTCTCCGTGGGGGTATAAACACCTATTTTGACGCACGTTTGCGATAAGGAGCATATATGGGCTCTCGTGTGGCGAATCAAAATACTCTCCAGCATCCTCGATCAAAACCGTTGGGGCAAATGGGCGGAATGATTCTCGAAACTTAATCTTCAGGTTTAGTTTGGATTGCATCGTTTCGTCTCGCGGATCGCCAAGAATAGATCTCGACCCCAATGCTCTAGGGCCAAACTCCATTCGTCCGCTGAAGTGCCCTACTACTTTGCCATCTGCAAGGCATTTTGCCAGAATCTTAGATCGCTCCTCTCCGTTGATGCGTTCATACGTGAATCCGTATGTGTCCAAACAGGATTTCACCTCATCATCAGAATAACGAGGTCCAAAATATGATCCTGCCTGAAGCGGGATATCCTGGTCATCCAGCACCCGTTGCGCATCGAATAGCGTATAGTACAAGTACAAAGCCGCTCCAAGCGCTCCGCCTGCATCCCCTGCCGCAGGTTGTATCCAAATGTCCTCAAACTTGCTTTCGCGCAGTAATCTCCCATTTGCGACGCAGTTCAAGGCTACGCCGCCGGCAAGGCATAGGTACTTGCTACCAACGACGTCGTACGCATAATTTGCCATCTTTAGGACGATCTCTTCTGTTACAGCTTGGATCGACCTGGCAATGTCCATCTCTCTCTGCGTGATTGGGTTCTCACGTTTTCTGGGACCGCCACCAAACAACTCATCAAAACTGGCATTTATCATGCTCAAATCTTTCATGTAGCCAAAAAACTTCATGTTCAATTTGATTGAACCGTCATCTTTGATGTCGATCAAATTATCTTTGATCGTATCGACATACACGGGATTTCCGTACGGCGCCAATCCCATCAGCTTATATTCGCCGTCATTTACTTTAAAACCGCAAAAATAGGTAAATGCAGAATAGAGAAGTCCAAGAGAGTCTGGATATTCAAGTTGCTTTACTATTTCGATCTTATCATGGTGTCCATGACAAATACACGAGGTTGCCCATTCTCCCACACCGTCAATAGTAAGGATCGCCGCATCTTTAAACGGCGATGCAAAAAATGCGCTTGCCGCGTGCGATACGTGGTGCTCAACGAAATAAATATCCCCGTCGTAATTCAAAGTGCGTCTGATTATTTCAGGAATCCTGAGTTTTGTGTTGACCCACTCTTCGATGACATTTTTCCATAAGTCACTGCCCTCCGGGGCTACGGTGAGGTGTGAAGAGACTATCCTTTCCAGAGCGCGATATGGATTGTCATAATAAACTATCGCGTTCAAATCCGAAACATCAATCTTCCCTTCTTCCAAACAGTAATTTATCGCCGACGCTGGGAAGCCTGAGTCATTTTTTACACGAGAGAACCTCTCTTCTTGGCTCGCTGCCACAATTTTGCCATTTTTTATTAAAGCACTCGCAGAATCGTGAAAGAATGCAGAGATACCTAATAAAAACACGTCCTTATTATCCGCGCCTTTAACGTTCATTTGATCGCCCGATCTGACTACACTAGTCCGTTGTTTATGAGACATTGCCTGATTGCGTTCGATGCTATCTTGTTACCAAATTTCGTGAAATGTAAGGTGCTAACTGACATCATATTGTGTCTGTCTCTTCGAGAATAGTCTTTCACGTATTCAGCTATATCCAAAAAAATGACATTTTCAAATTCATTTTGCAAGCGTTCAAACAAGGACTGATACTCGCCTCTGAAGGCGCTCGACAATGCTCTCACTTCTGGAATAGGGAAGAGTATTATCGGCTTGTTGTCCGAGTCTTCAACGAGTCGTTTTATGATGCGTTCCATCAAATGCCAGTTTTTATCCGTCTTATTGTAATATCGCCCATACTCACTAAATGTTCTGTAACTCAGTAGCGCCTCGCCAAAATAACTCTGAGACTCTCGCAGCCATCGTCCGATGTCGCCAGAAGAATGTCCGGAGAGCTCGTACAAACGTTTAGCAAGATTGAAGACCCCACCGGTGTTGTTTTGTACGGGGCCTCTCAATGTCCTGTGTCTCGGTGCGGGAATGTTGCCTGTATTCAATTCTGCGCCGTTTTCATAGAAATAGGGCTTCGGAAGTACTACAAACTCGAGTCGAACTCGATGAGCGCGCCAAGTTAGTTCAGGACCTAGCCTCGTGATATCGTGCAGAGAAAACCCTAAGAATATTATGTCGTGATCGAATTGTTTTGCGATGTGTTCGTAAATCAAAACTTGTTGATCCGTTCCAGATGCTGTCAATCCAAAATTGTAACATTCGAGATTCTCGATTGAATCCATTACCAAATCTGAAAATCTGTCTTCATTTGCTACGCCGTCTCCTGCTGCAAATGAATCGCCTAGGAATATTATCCTCTTTTTTCCTTGCGATTCTTTATTAAAATCAAAATTTGAGCGAAATCCTTGATTATTCGTTCTGATGTAGTAAGGCTGTCTTGGATCAGGCATTCTCTTGAATTGATTTGGGACATATAGCCAACCAATCAGAGGATGATACGTCGTATCCGTGCGATGTGAATTAGTCCACGTGTCTTGCACGCTGATCACTGCCTAATTAGTAGAAGGTTACGGTACAGGTTACTGGTACAACCAACCAGTGATTTGATAAACCTTTTTCCCATGCGATGTCTACTACCATCTTGCACGCTTATCACTGCCTAACCAGTGCGAGGGTACTGGTTTCAAACCAAGTGCTAACATTTGCGAAACTGTATCAGACGCGGACTTAAGCGGCCCCTTCATGATTGCCACTAGCTATTTATAAGCGGCTAGTTCGCCATTAAACTCGAAGAGGAGATGATCCTTTTGGCAAAATAAAGGGACTGTCCGAGAGAACCAAGGCGAACGACACGGTCATCTTTCAACACCACGCGATGGCTGCGTTCGATATCCAACAAATCCTCTTGCGCTGAGAAGGCGTTGTGCAAGTGTCGTTACGTTCTCACAAGGCATGGGTGGCACATTCTCGCCGGGCAAGCGTGTTAAGAGCTCGTCTGATTCGCAGGAGGCGTTCCAGTCGCCTTGAGCCCACTGTTCTGTGACTCTTTTTGCTATTTAGAAGGAGAAACAGTCTCTGCACAGTTTTAAATTACGATCGAAGGCCGTCAGCTTGCAAAAAGCGTCCTTAACGCTTTGACGCAACTAAAGTGGGCCAAAAACGGACGAAACAGCGCTATCGTAAGACATTGTAGTCTATCTGTGATTCCGAAGATGCCGCAAAAAAATATTCGGTTTATCCACAATACCTTTATCTTAAGGACCTCTTCCGTTAACGCTCTGGCACAGTTCTTTTTTTCTGGTTTTTTTCTGGTTGCAAGCGTTCTAACAATGGTTAGGCGATTACGCCTCAATAAAAGGGCCATCAAACAAAGGGAGACTACTGTTGATGCTCGTTTTAGTCTTGCTACTAACGTGATCAGCTAGCAAGCGGCTTAAGCCATAACACGAGGCATACCTACGACTTAGGCGAAACGTGGGAAAACGAACAAGGTTGTCGTGTTACCGCTGGCGGGACGGCAACAGAATGGTTAGCACGTGATCGGTGGTGGTACGTACTCCAAGGAGCTGTCGCAACTACCAAAGGGATGAAGCGCGCTTGAAGGTGGCGTTTAATATTTTAAGTCGAACTCTTTTGATGCTCTGACGTAGTGATCAAACAGCTCGCGGCCCCACCTTGTGCCTTCTGTGCTATAACTTAATAACTGGTCTGAATAGTCATAAGACCCGTCGAATCTGAAGAGTCCAAAGATAAAGAAATAGTCAGTCACCGTGAACGCCGTTTTTGGGTTTTGTTTAATCACAAACAGCTTAAGATTTGCTTTAAGGTGATTCTTGAGCGGGCTGTGGTCTGCGAGCTCTACCATTTTTTCGAGCACTTCGTGCGTAACGACCAGTTCGATCGGTATGCCTTTTGCGGCGAGTTCGGCGTAAATATCAAGCAAGTCTGGCGTAAACACAGGGGCAACGCCTTTTACCACTTTGGCATCTTCGAGCAGGGTGATAAAGGTCGAAAAGGCGTTAAAAACGTCAGTGGGCATGCTTGTCAAGACCTGCGATTCTTGCAAACATCCTATGTT
The DNA here is from genome assembly GCA_963704625.1 of Methanobacteriota archaeon. Classification (GTDB taxonomy): domain Archaea; phylum Halobacteriota; class Bog-38; order Methanoflorentales; family Methanoflorentaceae; genus DASPRZ01. The sequence goes on from OY969924.1 coordinate 98,665, forward strand.
CTTGAGAGAATTTTCAGCGATGCCGCTTAAATCGTGTTCTAGCCAAAACTTACTGAACTGAGTGATTGCGTTGGCTGTTCTCACGAAGTTTTCAAGCTGCAACGCTACAAGCTTGCCTGTGTTCGTAAGTTCGTAGTTGCGCTTATTATCCTGGTATGTGAGGTGTTCCTTTTCGAGCTCTCTTAGAGCATGGATTACGGCGGCGGAGTTGTTTCGCGTCGCCTTCCGCAAATCAGCGAGCGCTGTTGTGCCTTTTTTGAGTGAGAGAATGAGGTTCTTCCTGAGATCAGAACACATCGACAGCCGAAGTATCTCCGCGCCATCGACTTGCGATGCGAGTAGTGTTTCGTCCAGTTTGGCCCCCTCACATTCCTTGTTGTTATGCCACGTCGTTGATTCAGATTGATATAAAGCTTGCTATTTGCGCTCCTTTCGTGCAAATAGCCTCGAAAATTGATTAAAATGTGTATTCTAAAGATATCAATATTTATGTCACAATTGACTTTGTAGCATGTGTTCCTACATACACGCTAGCGCTAACGCCAGAAAGCCCTCGCGGGTTTTTTGTTACTCATCTCGCGGAGGTCGCTACTATTTCGTCCCACCTCGCAGCCTGTTCGGCTCTCGTGTGGGATCCAAGGGGACTAACAGTATGTTGAAGAAGCTTTCGATGAGAACGGCAGTGGGGTTTTCTTTCCACTCCCTGGCACCTTGTCTGCGACCACGTTTACTCTTCCTTCTCTCTCCTGTCGACGTGCAAGCTTCGGAATATCTGTAAAGTTTCTGTCTTTCATGTTCATACTGCCATTAATTATTTGCGGGCTTGCACGTGAAGATGGCGCTCACGAGGTTTCGCAAACGATCAATCGTTTCCTGAGATCGGGAGCCTCTATCAACGTTGCTTCTTCGTCGACAAGCTCACGCACATTCGCATAAAAGCCGTCTTTGTTGTAGTTCGCGATTACCACAAGTGCGCTCCGTACTTATCCTTTCGGTGACGTTTCTTACCTTTAGGTTTGACAATGAACGATGCGCGGATAACGCCGATCAGACCTTTGGGAGCATAACCAAGAACGACGCTTGAGCATGGTTCTAAATCTATTATCATATCAAAAATGACGCGTTGCTTCGCATGCAATATTTATTTTTGCCAACGAACTCTTGGCAACTAGGTGAAAATCGTGGTCAAAATACCTGATGAAGTAGTTAAGGCGATTAACAACGAAAAGAACCCGAAGATCTTGGCAACTGTTGGTGCTGACGGAGCTCCACACGCGATCCAAGCGGGAAGCATCAGGGTACCATCGAACGAGATGATGATCGCAGGCGCCATTTTGATGAAGAAGACTGGAAAGAACCTGGAAGCGATGAAGAGGGACAACAAGATGGCTTCGTTCCTGGTCCTCGACGGCCTGCAGTCCTACGAAGTCAGATGCAGGGTTGGGGACTTCGTCACCTCTGGACCATTGTTTGACACGATGTCAGAGAAGATGAAGTAGGTCGGACTGACCGTCCGGGGCGTTTGGACCTTTTCTCCGGTCGAGGTCTTCAACCAGAGCGCCTCGTACGAGGCCGGCACGAAGATGGCATAGATCACCATCTATATAGGGCGTTTGCTTCCTACCGGGGCCTGCGTGTCAACGCAGATAGAATAAGCGCTGCTAGCATCGTTAATGTAGACAGTAGACAAACAGCGTGTGCCCTTGCCGGAAGTGCGTAGGCACGCACTCAAGAACGAAAAACCTTAAACTGAAGACCGCTGGGTTCTGTAATTTTGTTTCAATTCGTGTTCATCATCAAGCGAGCCTATGCCCCAAATCCTCTGTCTTCACACGGCCCATGAGTTTGAGTCAATGTTCAGATACACGTTCGTATAAAACAAAAGGTTAAATCGCCATAAGGGAGAGGCACTGTTCGTGAAAGTATTAGCAATAAACGGAAGTCCGCGAACCAAATGCAACACCGCAACCCTATTAACTAATGCGCTTGACGGAGCAGCTTCACAGGGGGCAGAGACTGAACTCGTTCATCTTTATAAACTCGATTTTAAAGGCTGCATAAGCTGTTTTTCCTGCAAATTGAAAAATGGCGAGAGCTATGGCAGGTGTGCCGTAAACGATGATTTGACACCCATTCTCGAAAAAGCTGTTGAAGCTGATGCCATTATTCTGGGTTCTCCTATCTACCTGGGAACCGCTACTGGCGAGATGAGATCCTTTATGGAACGGTTGATATTTCCGTACTTGGTATATGATGCGAACCATTCAACGCTTTTTACGAAGAGGATCAAGACGGGTTTAATTTACACTATGGGTGCGAAAGAAGACCAGATGAAACTAATGGGCTATGATCAGTCGCTCAATATTGTTGAAATGGTAATGAAGAGGATCTTCGGGGAATCGGAATCGCTGTTAGTTACCGATACCTATCAATTTGATGATTATTCTAAGTATGAGTCAACATTGTTTAATGTTGAAGAGAAAGCCATGAGACGAAAAGAAGAATTTCCAAAAGATTGTCAAAAGGCTTTTGACATCGGAGTTCGCTTTGCCCAGATTTAAGGGTAGCCATTTAGAAGCAAGCGCGACATCTTCGAACACATCGAGGTTTTCTATACCCATTTCAGGCTATATTCAGCAATCGGATATGAAACACCGGAAAACGCTTTGACTCCGACCACTGACACCGGCCCGTAAATGACAGTGGCACGTGACTGCTTATTTCACACTAGGTTGCCATCCAAGCATGATTCTCTTGATACCCCTACGTCTTCAAATCAGACTTTACCTTTAATGGGCAGCCCGATTATAGCTTGCTGGGAGCACAGCAGTTGGGTATTGACGCGCTATGCCCAGTAACATTTGACCTCCATCCAGAGGCGCGTAGAAAGCCGTTCACTATCTACTATAGTTACGATCGGGATTTGATATGAACGTGGAAATCCTTCGGTACGCTCCTCGTGGGTCATTTCCTTTTTTTGGATTTCCTTTGGTAGGAGAGGAAAAATGGATGGACAAACAACACGATCGTCAATAGCTTGGAATGCTTAAACCACAATGCAGTCCGCCCATATATTCAATTCTAAGCCGCAAAAAGAACAAGCGAAGTTAATCCGCCCCCGTTATCTCACCGACGGCAAAATTATTTTTCACAGTTTTGATTTCAATTCTGACTTCGTCGTTGATCTTTGTGTTGGGAACGAAGATTACGAAACCGCTAACTCGGGCGATGCCATCCCCCTTTTTTGAAATATCTTCAATTTTGACGTCGTATTCCTTTCCAACATCCACTGGAGCATCTTTAGATGATCCGCTATCAAATCGGTTAGAACTGCCACCGAAACTGTCTCTCGTGCTTGGACTAATGTAGTTCACCTCCTTCTTCGTACACAGCTTGCACTGTTATTCTATATGGTCTTATGCGGGTTTGCTGGCGACTACTCGCTATCAAGCGCTAAAAAAAGAGCAACATTCTTCGTACGGGCTTATTGGCCCATCGAGCTGCTGCGCGACTTTTCGCCAATGGATCCCCAGAAGCGAGCCGTGAGCAGTCGCCTCTTCCCAGCGTCCGTATTTCGTCTTACAGTATTGCGTCCGATCGTACGGCTCCATATTCGATTATCACGCTACGACATGCTCCTCTTTTCTTAAGGTACAGTACGCCGAATCGCACCAGCACGCTGCACGACGGCGGCCACAGGGATGCCACAACGGCTGTCGCACGCAACCCTCTAAAAACACCTATTTATTGCTTTACGACCCCATTGAAGTTCGTGACACGTGCCGCATCGACCGCCGGTTAACCTTATATACCTACGGATTCTATATATCAGAGGCCTGATCTTCCGAGATGAGGTCCATCGCGGCCAACATACGGTCCTTATGTGGAATTTACTTCCAACCGTGAGGGATCGATCTCCGGTCGCGAAAAACATACAGTGGAGTTGTAAGTGAGCTGGCGTAATCTGTCAGAAACCTTGCAACTGACGTGGGTTGATTGATTCGGCTGAAACCATTTGATATGGAATCGGTCGAAGCGGATATGCATCAATGCGAATCCGCACAATTCCTTGTAGTGTGCATACAATTCTGGTTGATCCTGCCAGAGGCCACTGCTATCGGGGTTCGATTAAGCCATGCGAGTCGAGAGGGGTAAAGCCCTCGGCGAACGGCTCAGTAACACGTGGACAACCTACCCTCAGATCTGGGATAACTCCGGGAAACTGGAGATAATACCGGATAATCCGTGAACGCTGGAATGCCTTACGGTTCAAAGCTTTAGCGTCTGAGGATGGGTCTGCGGCCGATTAGGTAGTTGCTGGGGTAACGTCCCAACAAGCCGATAATCGGTACGGGTTGTGAGAGCAAGAGCCCGGAGATGGATTCTGAGACACGAATCCAGGTCCTACGGGGCGCAGCAGGCGCGAAAACTTTACACTGCGCGAAAGCGCGATAAGGGAACCTCGAGTGCGTGCGCAATGCGTACGCTTTTCACATGCCTAAAAAGCATGTGGAATAAGAGCCGGGCAAGACCGGTGCCAGCCGCCGCGGTAACACCGGCGGCTCAAGTGGTGGCCGCTATTATTGGGCTTAAAGGGTCCGTAGCCGGACCAGTTAGTCCCTTGGGAAATCTTACGGCTTAACCGTAAGGCTGCCAATGGATACTGCTGGTCTTGGGACCGGGAGAGGCAAGAGGTACCTCAGGGGTAGGAGTGAAATCCTGTAATCCTTGAGGGACCGCCAGTGGCGAAGGCGTCTTGCTAGAACGGGTCCGACGGTGAGGGACGAAAGCTAGGGGCACGAACCGGATTAGATACCCGGGTAGTCCTAGCCGTAAACGATGCGAGCTAGGTGTCACGTGGATTGCGAATCCATGTGGTGCCGTAGGGAAACCGTGAAGCTCGCCGCCTGGGAAGTACGGCCGCAAGGCTGAAACTTAAAGGAATTGGCGGGGGAGCACCACAACGGGTGGAGCCTGCGGTTTAATTGGACTCAACGCCGGAAAGCTCACCGGAGACGACAGCGGGATGAGGGCCAGGCTGATGACCTTGCTAGACTAGCTGAGAGGAGGTGCATGGCCGCCGTCAGTTCGTACCGTGAGGCGTCCTGTTAAGTCAGGCAACGAGCGAGACCCGTACCCACAGTTGCCAGCGGCTGCTCCGGCAGGCTGGGTACACTATGGGGACCGCCTCTGCTAAAGAGGAGGAAGGAGCGGGCGACGGTAGGTCAGTATGCCCCGAATTCTCCGGGCTACACGCGGGCTACAATGGATGGGACAATGGGTCCCGACACCGAAAGGTGAAGGCAATCTCTTAAACCCATTCTTAGTTCGGATTGAGGGCTGCAACTCGCCCTCATGAAGCTGGAATCCGTAGTAATCGCGTTTCAACATAGCGCGGTGAATACGTCCCTGCTCCTTGCACACACCGCCCGTCAAACCACCCGAGTGGGGTTCATGTGAGGGCGTGGTTTTTGCCACGTTCGAACATAGGTTCCGCAAGGGGGGTTAAGTCGTAACAAGGTAGCCGTAGGGGAATCTGCGGCTGGATCACCTCCTACGCAATACAGGTGGAAGCCGAATCAAGAGACCTTCCTAGGGCTCGTAGCTCAGCTGGAAGAGCGCTGCCTTTGCAAGGCAGAGGCCCTGGGTTCAAATCCCAGCGAGTCCATCGAACGACCCGCATGGGAAAAATCGTTCCAGCGTTAATGCACACAGGGGCTGGCGCCGCTGTGGAAGGGTCCACTTTGTTAGAAGTGTACCGTGCATAAGTTCCATAATCTGGACGCTAACTAGTTAATGTGAAGTGGCTGCTATACCACTCAGTGAATGGCTCGGCTCAAGAGCTGATGAAGGACGTGCCAAGCTGCGATATGCCCCGGGTAGGCGCAAGGAGCCTTTGAACCGGGGATCTCCGAATGGGAACTCCTAACCGATTGGTTGATCCCGTCAGGGATCGGGAACGCCCCGGATTGAAACATCTTAGTAGGGGCAGGAAGAGAAATCGTAAGAGATACCGTGAGTAAAGGCGATTGAAAGCGGCACAGTTCAAACCGAATCCCCGCAAGGGGAGATGTAGTGTTATAAGCCGAATCCGTAACGCAGAGCCTGAGAAGCTGAAGTTGTCTGGAAAGACACGCCATAGGGGGTGATAGCCCCGTAAGCGCAATCAGTCTGCCGGGATTCGTGTCTTGAGTACCGTGGGTTGGAATTCTCGCGGGAATTTGGGAGTCACCAACTTCCAAGACTAAATACAACTTGAGACCGATAGTGTACTAGTAGGGTGACCGAAAGCTGAAAAGCACCCCATATAGGGAGGTGCAAAGGGCCTGAAATTGAGTGGTGACGGTGCGGCAGGGCATGAAAGGATCCTCGATGCGAAGGAAGACGTCGCGAGGCGTTTGTACGAGCATCGTCGCCAATGTTCTGTCTTACGTTTTGAAGAACGGGCCAGGGAGTGTATTCGGATGGCAAGGTTAAGGTCTACACGGCCGGAGCCGCAGGGAAACCGACAAGTCCGTAGCTCGCAAGAGTGTGGGACGGCGTACAAAAAGTGCGCGGAGTCATCAGGATACGACCCGAAACCGAGTGATCTAGGCGTGGGCAGGTTGAAGCGTGACGAAAGTTGCGTGGAGGACCGTTAGCGGTGCTGATTTGCAAATCGCTCGCGTGACCTGTGTCTAGGGGTGAAAGTCCAATCGAACTCGGAAACAGCTGGTTCCTTCCGAGACATGTCGTAGCATGACCTCGACGGAGACAGTCGGCGGAGTAGAGCACTGATTGAGGGAGCTGTGGGAGAAATCCCTCACCCCTTTGTCAAACTCCAAAACCGCCGTCGTCGTAGATGTCGGGAGTCCGGGCTGGGGGGTAAGCTTCTAGTCCGAGAGGGAAACAACCCAGACCGTGGTTAAGGCCCTAAAATGTCGGCTAAGTGTAATTAAAAGGGTGTCCCAGGCCCTAGACAGCTAGGATGGAGTGAGACAACCCAGACCGTGGTTAAGGCCCTAAAATGTCGGCTAAGTGTAATTAAAAGGGTGTCCCAGGCCCTAGACAGCTGGGAGGTGAGCTCAGAAGCAGCTAACCTTTAAAAAGTGCGTAACAGCTTACCAGTCGAGGTTTGGGGCCCCGAAAATGGACGGGGCTCAAGCCGACTGCCGATACCACGGAGCACGGAGACGTGATCTGGTAGGAAGGCGTCCTGCGTGGGCAGAAGTAGGGCTGTAAAGTCCTGTGGACCGCGCAGGAACGAAGATCCTGGCAATAGTAGCAGCATAGTCGGGTGAGAATCCCGACCGCCGAAAGGGCTAGGTTTCCTCGACAATGTTCGTCAGTCGAGGGTTAGTCGGTCCTAAGATGCACCGTAATTCGAGTGCGTCAAAAGGGAAACAGGTTAATATTCCTGTACCACGCGACATTAAAACCTGACGCCTCCGGGTAGTTCGAGCAGTGATGCCAAACTGTCCAAGCGTATTAAGTTCGTGGAGAACCGTAATGGTGAGAAACGGACCAAAGCGTGATGGGGAAACTCGGATAATCCCAGGGGCCCGTGAAAAAGGGAGTCGATGGCCGTACCAAGATCTGACACAGGTGCCCCTAGTTGAGAAGACTAAGGCGTGTCGGCATAACCCACCCAAGGGAAATCGGCAAATTAGCCCCGTAACTTCGGGAGAAGGGGTGCCTGCTCTGAGAAGAGCAGGTCGCAGTGACTAGGGGGCTCTAACTGTCTAATAACAACACAGGTGATTGCTAACCCGAAAGGGCAAGTACAATCACTGAATCCTGCCCAGTGCAGGTACCTGAACATCCGGTTCAACGGGAAGAAGGGCCTGTCAACGGCGGGGGTAACTATGACCCTCTTAAGGTAGCGTAGTACCTTGCCGCTTAATTGGCGGCTTGCATGAATGGACCAATGAGAGCCCTACTGTCCCTGGGTGGAACCCGGTGAACTTTACATTCCAGTGCAGAGTCTGGAGACCCCTGATGGGAAGTGAAGACCCCGTGGAGCTTTACTGCAGCCTGTCGTTGGGATACGGTTGTGCATGCGCAGCGTAGGTAGGAGGCGTCGATCCACTGCTTCTGGGTGGTGGGGAGCCGATCCTGAGACACTACCCTTGTACGGTTGTGTCCCTTACCGTGAGAATGGGACCCCGATAGGTGGGCAGTTTGGCTGGGGCGGCACGCCCTTGAAAAGATATCAAGGGTGCCCAAAGGTTGACTCAGGTGGGTCAGAAACCCACCGAAGAGCGTAAGGGCAAAAGTCAGCCTGATGTGATTCAGCAAAGTAGTGGATCACAAGACGAAAGTCGGGCCTAACGAACCTTTATGCCCTATTGGTGAGGGCTAAAGATGACAGAAAAGCTACCCCGGGGATAACAGAGTCGTCACCGGCAAGAGCACATATCGACCTGGTGGCTTGCTACCTCGATGTCGGTTCTTTCCATCCTGGCCGTGCAGAAGCGGCCAAGGGTGAGGTTGTTCGCCTATTAAAGGAGATCGTGAGCTGGGTTTAGACCGTCGTGAGACAGGTCGGTTACTATCTGTCAGGGGTGTGTTGAGGTCTGAGGGGAAGTTGGCTATAGTACGAGAGGAACTAGCCAACGTGGCCTCTGGTCTATCGGTTGTCTGGCAAGGCAGTGCCGAGCAGCTACGCCATAATGGATAAGAGCTGAATGCATCTAAGCTCGAAACCACCCCCGAAAAGAGACATCTTAAGGACATCGGTAAAAGACCGGTTTGATAGAGTCGGGATGTACGCACCAAGGCAACGAGGTGTTAAGTCCGCGGCTACTAACGTCCGAGCCACACCTTCATATTAGCTAGGCGTATACCAGATCCTCGCAAGTCACCGCTTTCGGGGAGTAATTATGGAACATGCACTCTTATAACGCGAGCTAGAGTAGCTAGCAGTCAAGCGCCAAGGTGGCGGAGCGGTTACGCGGCTGCCTGCAGAGCAGCTACACTCCGGTTCAAATCCGGACCTTGGCTTGACGTAGCGGCCATAGCGGCGGGGAAACTCCCGTACCCATCCCGAACACGGAAGATAAGCCCGTCAACGTTCCATGTTGTACTGAAGTGCGAGAGCGTTCGGGAACCATGGAGCGCTGCTACGTCTCTCATTCATTTTTTTGCATTGTGTTTTATCCAAATTACGCTGAACGACTTTTAACGGGATTAAATGAAATGCTAGATTACGTTACTACTAGTTCAAGCTGACCCGAATTTACTGCATTTTTTATTTCTAAGGCAATTCGCCTTCCGACAGACATATTCTCGTAAATATATTCTGAATACGGGGAACCATTAGGAAACAGATTCGTACCTGCTACAATGCGCGTCGATATTTCAAAAACTACAAGATCGAGCGTATCGGTAATGACAGTCTCAAGACAGAATGGACCTATCATTCCACCAAACAGCTCCAGCGATGTTTCAACAACGCGCTCCCCTAGCCCAAATACTTGAGGGAGCAGCTTCTCTCTTAAAACAACAGGTGTATTACCAGTTACAACAAACGTCGGATCCACGTTTATGTTACCTGCCCGATACAACTCATCGACATTTGCCTCTAGCCGCCTATCAATACCAAGCATTTCAAGAGTTCCTTTACTCAGCTTATAGCCTTCTCGTGCGATAGGTGAGTAAAAATAATGGAAATAGAACCTAGTACCTAATATGAATTCCTGAATGGTATATTCGTATGTCGTCTCAATCTTTTCCTCAAATTCTTGAGGATTTGCTGCAATAAAAAATCCTCGTCCTCCTTTCGCTCCGTGATATTTCACTATTACCAGTTCGTTAATCTCGCTTGAGTCAAAGAACTCTCTGGGCATTAAAACTCCTGAAGCCTCAAGCCATTCCCTGCTCTTCGTCCTATTAGACTCCCACCATAACACTTTACGATTCCCAAAAGTCGGCAGTTCCAGTTTAAGAAAGTTCTCAGCACCAATATATTCTACAAGTGAGCCATGCGGGATTAATATAACATTTCTTTCAGTTAATTCGGCTGCACATTTCAAAAGATCATCGTACTGTTCGATCACAAAAAAATCATCTGGTTTTGCTTTGGGATACGCATCATAGAACTTTGGCACAGTGCCAACTGCTATACCGAGCGTCTTGAAACCTTCCTTGCGTGCTCCGTAAAATATTTGAAGACTGGTGTGGGAACAAAGAGTAGCTATAGTCAAATTTCCAAAATCATAATTGTCTAATACCTGTCGAATTGCTACGTTTATGAAAATCCCTCTTCCGAGCTCTATACCCTTCATTTCATATTATTAGTCTGTGTGCTAAGACTAAAACTTGCTGCGGGTTTTTTCGTAATGATTTGCCAGAAATCACCTATCATGAACCGTCGCGTGACGTACTGCAGAATTGGTGTTCTAAGCTCTGAATGATGCGTAAGAGAAGATATGCGACGACATAATCCTTCAAGTGATGGAATCGTAGTAGTAAAAATAACTGATGGGCGGAGTACAAATTTCACTTATATTCGAATTATTTGGATATTAATACCTTATCTATGACGTGGATAACTCCATTAGTGCATTCGAGGTCCGGCTGTACGACTTCAGCGTCATTGATCTTTATGCCGTGCCCAATACGATGCGGGTGCACCGACAGTTCTCCTCCGTCTATAGTTTTGATTGTCTTCAAGTTTTTGATGTCTTCAGACATAATTTTGGTGTGAGCGATGTGGTGACTGAGTACTTTCGTTGTTTTTTCCTTGTCCCCTAGAAGGTCTATTAGAGTTTTTGAAGGTACTTTCTCAAAAGCATCATCATTTGGCGCAAAAACAGTGAAAGGGCCTTGCCCACCGAGCGTTTTCTCCAATCCAGCGGTGTGTATTGCATTTGTTAAAGCTTTGAAATTTCCTGCTTCTGCTGCCGCTTTTACAATGGTTTTTCCAGTTTGAATCGTCATTTATTTCCTCCAGAATACACCATACTTTAAAGTTTGTTAAACTCAAAAGTTATTAAAGCTTACGCAAAATGCCCTCCGTTTTTCGATATTGGCTTAACAATAAGAAACGCTGTAAAGGGAAGTTACTTCAATTATTCAAACTGATTAAACGTCAAGAAGTTCACTTTTTTAAGCCAATAGAACAGATTATAGCTTAAAACCCATTATAAAAAGCGATAACTATAAAAATGTTTATTTTTAACAGTACTTATAAAAGTACCGTGTGTTCATTTAAAAAATACATGGTATAAATACAAAAGGAGGTGAAAAAAATGGGAAGTGTAGGCACTTCTGTAGCCACATTTACTGGCCCGAATCGCATGGCGTTAGCAATTCAAGGTATAGTAGCCATCATTTTTGGTATCATTATAGTGCTATATCCAAGCATCACCTTTGCAATTCTGCGTTTGATCGTCGGTTTATTTGTGCTTATTTGGGGAATCCTCGCAGCTGCTAGAACATTTACCCAGAAACCAGCGAACCGGTGGGCTATACTCATTGGCGGAATAGTAGCCATCATACTAGGACTTATCATCTTGTTTGCACCAGGGATTACCGAAACGCTAACAGCGTACTTGATCGCAGCTTGGGCTATTATATGGGGTATCGTACAACTCGTTCACTCATTCGACGCACGCAAAGTAGTAGCAACATGGTTGGTCGGAGCGATAATCGGAATTATTTCAGTGATTTTCGGCATAGTCCTTGTGGTCTGGCCTGGATTAACCTTGATGGCGATTATAAGTTTGATCGGAATATACTTAGTCTTCTTTGGAATATTAGAAGTTATTTGGGCTTTAGTATCGACCGAAGCAACACCAACTGCATGAAAATTAAGCTGCGTCCCAGCTTAAGCTGTAGCCTTTACAAAAGGGGGCGGCGCAAAACAGTTTAGATAGACTAGCAGGCGTGCATTGCCGTAATTAAAGACAGGTTGATGCACAACTGCAAATCTAATAATCAAAGCGATGTGCTATCTTCAGCAGTGGTCGATTATACGAAACTCCACGCACAGTAGATGCTTTCGCAAAACTCTTGCTTAAATAGATGCGCATCCTCTTTCTTTCAATATTTTGACTGCTTTCCTACTAATGGAGTAAGCGTGATTCGCTTATATTTCATTCATGATCTCGATAATAATTCTGGTGCTTTTACTGAAATTTTTCTTCTAAACAACGCTTCGTTCTATTAATTTAGCTAATTGTAATATCTCGCGATTCCGGCTAATAAATTATTTTTTTGTTTGGTGTACCATAACAGTTCGGACATACTCAGACGGTGCATTAGCTGATAAAACAGAAATTAAGTTTATATTTCCAGCTTGTCCTATGTGTTCTATAGTTCACAGGGTTTGTTTATCCGATAGACTTTTTTGGAGAAATGGATAAAAAAACCTTTACAGTACAAATTTTGGATACTAAACAAAACAATCAGCACAAAAACTGAAGTCATTAGATGGAGGACTCAAGATAGATTTACCCTTCCTAAATTAGATCCAAAACTTATCATCCTCAGGGTTGTTCCAACTGTTCATTCTGTTACTATTCAACTTCAGGAGCAAAAAAGATACTGATATTTCACCATTAAGATTAAAATATGGTTTATCGTTACGAGCTACTGTATTCAAGAAAAGCGAGTTGTCCTAAAATGATTAAAAAAACTGAGGGCGACGGCAGTAAAAAATATAATAATGTGATCTCTGACGTAACACAACACATAAAAAAAACAAAAATATAAAGAAAATCGCCCGTTAAAAACGATCTATTGTAATCCTCATGATTCGCGTTGTCATCTACCTTCTTTCTATAAATATTAAGAAACCGCCAACAACAAAGAGAATAAAAGACAAAATACCGAGTATTCCTACTGAGAATAGCACTCCAATGGCACCGATTATCATAAATGCCCCACCGAGAATTCTGCTTTTTTCGAGAATACCGCCTATTATACCTACTACAGAGAATAAAATAGCACCTGCTGCACTAGCATAAAGTTCAGGAACATTTGACACGATGACAATGGTATGGAATCCTGAAGAACCAGTAGAATTGTAGACTTCGTTGACTCGCACCAAAACGGTGTGCAACGTACCTGAAAAATCTCCAAGTATTCCCGCTATTAATGCAACTCCTATGCCAGCAAGAATTCCGAATATTCCTCCAATTATCCCTAACCAAAAGGGCCTACCCATTTTAATCACTTCCAGATACTATTTTGATTAGTGGTAAACGTTCCTCAAGAGCAAACTTTGTCTGCTATTTTGTTTAGAGCAGTTGCCTCACTATATAAAAATGTTGCGAAACAGAGTGAACGTAAACTGTATGATGTCTTTTTAAAAAAGACTCAGCCCTCTAAGTTGTAAAATAATAATCTGGATAAAAACAAGACTTAGCACTTAGTTATTTTTTTGCACTCTGCTAAAATTCCCCTCCCAGCAAGAACTCCCGTGGAAGCTGCATTTATTATGTCCCTCGATAACCCTGTACCGTCTCCCGCAGCGTATAAGCTCTTCGTGTTTGTCGCCATTTCAGAATTTACTTGAAGCTCCATTGCATAAAATTTTACCTCCGGTGCATAAAGAAGCGTTGAGTCCGATGCAACTCCAGGTATAACCTCATTAAGCTTTTCTAATCCTTCAATTATATCCATAACTATTCTGTGGGGCATGGCCATTGAAATGTCTCCTGGAGTAACATCTTCAAGAGTGTTTCTCACCGGATTTCTGCGTATCCTGTTCCAGTTTGATCTCTGACCTCTTCTCAAATCCCCCATTCTTTGCAGAATTGGTTTTCCACCGCCTATCGTTGTTGCAAGCTTTGAAACAGACTTGCCGTACCTCGTCGTGTCTTCTAAGGGCTCTGTGAGTTCTGTACGAACCAAAAAAGCAAAATTAGTGTTTTCTGATTGCCTATTCTTCATTGAGTGACCATTTGTGCCAATGAAACCCTCATAGCGTTCTTTTACCACAAACCCATGCTCGTTCGTGCAAAAGGTCCGTACAAAATCATCGTAGCGTTTAGTACGGATGTGGAACTTTGGATCGTGGTTTATTTTAGTAATATGATCCATTATGATGGAGGGGACTTCAACCCGTACACCAATATCAATTGCTCCATATTTTGCCGCAATGTTATGACGCTTTACAACAGTGTTTACCCATTCTCCTCCTATCCTTCCCGGGGCAAGAAGTAAGAACTTCGAAAATAGCTGCTTCCCATTCTTTAACGCCACACCAGTACATACATTATTTTCGATCATGAGGTCATCTATTTCTGTGTTAAGAAGGAAAGCGATTCCCTTTGACTTCAGATCATTTTCAAAGTTCTCAATGATATGCGGCGCATTGTCTGAACCCATGTGACGCTGCAGAATCTCGATGAAGTGGACGCCAACAGAAGCTGCACGCCTCTTTAATGATTCCACCTGTTCACCAGTAGGATTATACACTTGTTCAGGTGCGCCGTATTTAAGAAATATGGAATCAACATAATCCACCAAGTCCCACGCTTTTTTGTTGTCACCTGTTATCGCAGCTAAGTCGCCCCCTATGTCAGGGCGGAGGTTCAGAGTACCATCAGAAAAAGTGCCAGCCCCCCCCACCCCGCACATTATATCACAGTTGGGGCACTGCACACAATAGCCGAGGTCTTCCATCGGACATTTGCGATCTTTTATATCGTGCCCCCTATCGACAACCAATACTTTTACGTAATTGTCGGCAAGCTCATTTGCTGCAAACATTCCGGCAGGTCCAGCACCGATGATTATTACGTCCCAGTCCAAATCGTTTTCTAGCTCAGTTTCTTTCATGTCAGGTTACTATCTTTTCTAATTGATCGAGCTCAAGCGCCCGTTTAATTTCAAGTGCCAGCCTTCTTCCAGAACTCATTCGTGTTCTGAAAAGCGAGTTTCCGTACGGGGCCCCCAAATAGGTATGAATATTCGTTCCACCACCTATGCGGGTTGCGATATCATAAACGTAAAAGTCCATGTTTTGATCCACAATCGTTTGCAGACAAAAAGGTCCAATTATTGGAGTACTGTAATGATGCTTAGAAAATGCAACAAATTTTTCTGCCATTAAATACACTTGTTCTAACAGCGATTCTCTTAATGACGCATTAGCGTGGCCAACAATGACCATAAGCGGGTCACGATACTGCGCAGCGATCTCGAGCTGTTGTGCGGCAGGAATTCGTACCAAGCCATCTAGATTACTCTCAAATCTAAAGTCAACACCAAGCAGCTCGATTTCATCGTCTAGTGGTGAATAAAAAAAGTTGAAATTAAAAACAGGACCAATGATGTATTGCTCAATCCGTGCTTGACTTAGTGCCTCTTCTGTAATGATGTCACGATCCAAGAGGCGCCGCGCTTTTTCGTCAAATTCTTCTGGAGATGCAGCAGTAAAGAAACCACGCTCAAGGGTCATATGTTTGTGATGTAGTTTCACCATTACGAGCGTATCAATGTCATCTTTGTTCTCAAACTGCTTTGGAATCGATATACCAGCTTGCTGGCTTACCCAGTAGTAGTTCTCCTTTTCTGTCTCCCTGTTCTCAATTTTAAGCATATCTCTCGTGCCGACTAGTGGCACCTTAAAGTCATCTTCAACCTGCCGAATGCCATTATAAACGACAAATGATCTGTTGGGGATAAATAGCGTATTCCTCTTAATAAGCATGTTTTGAAGATCGTTGTTCAACATCAGGTTAAATTTGTCCAAAACAATTGTCGCATCGACGATGCCCTTCGTAAATCGATTTACTTCCCTTCTCTTAAAATACTTCGTATATAGCGCGTCACGTCCCTTCTGACAGATGACTAAATTTGGAATTCCCTCGTCTCTTGCCCCGTCGCAAACATCTAACGCTGAATGCGAACCGAGGACGCCAATTGTAATATTATCCTTATCGTAAGCACCGATCACATCGAAGATTTGCTGCCTTTTAATCATTTATACCCCTGAACATATTATATGTATAAATATAAAGCTTTTCAGACGCTTGAAATCAATAATGTCATTATGTAAAGTATCAGTACGCTTTACGATCGAGAATATTTCAGGTAAGAGAGGCAATACTTTGCGCGTTTTTTAAATGGCATTCAAGAAGAAGAAGTGATTGCATAGATAAAAGGATATTGAAAAAAAGAGTTAGAACATGACCTAATCTGTCTGAAGTCGACCTTTCGTAAAACTTAAACTGATAATGGTTGAAATGATTTCATTAGTAAAAATAAGTTCGTTCTAAAAAAAACTCTTTGAGGTTTGAAAAGGTTAATTTTTACCAACTCTTACTGGCAGCTGATCTTGGGATTGGTTCATTTGATCGTTTGTGTTCTTCAATAGGCTGAGTCTGTCACCTATGTGCCAAATGTAGTTAAGCACGTCTTTGAGCAATTCATCCACACCATTTACATCTCTATCACTTCGCTTTAACATCCGGATCATATAATCAAGGTCGCTCAATACACCAGAGATATCTCCTAACTTTTCTAATAGGTCATCATACGTGATAGTAACCTCAAACCTCATTCTTCCGTCTTCCATCACTTTGGGGGCTATTGCCCGTCGGACCATGTGTTTTGTCTCCTATTGGCCGAAAAAATAAAATCAATAAGTAGTAGCATCGCATACATTTTTTGCTACTACCTTTTTTATTAAATACAGCACTCAGACTTTTACATAGAGCTTGCCTTTGCCGAGCTCCGCGTGATCGCCGTTAAAGACTTTGAATGTGGTTGGTTTTCCCTCACACTCAATTTCTTCCTCTCCATTTGGCGAGAAGCCTGGCATCATGGCTTCAATGGTGCCAAGTACATAGATGCTACCTTTAATCATCTGTCCGCCAACTCGTCCAGGTGAGTTGCCGTAAATGATGATTTTCCCTCCTGGGTCTTTGGAACCAACTCCTTTCCCAGCATGAATTCCAGCGTTGAGATTGACGTTGCCTTCAATTGCTATAGTACCGCCCATTATGTAATCGCCAACAGTATACCCCGCGTTGCCTTTCACCTTGATAGTGCCGCCCTTCATCCCTCTCCAATCACCGCGATACGACCCCCCTAGGTAATCTCCTGCGTTGCCTTCGATGATTAGCTCGCCACCTTCCATTTGAATGCCTGCAAACGCGTCTACATTGCCTTTAACTCGGATCCTTCCACCCTTCATCCACGCACCGCAGTACATATCAACGTCGCCTTGGCAGAGAACAGCGCCCGCAGTCATCTTTGTTCCGATGTACTTGACCCGCGGCACGTTTCCATTGACCACAATGCCTTGATCTTCAGGCACTTCTGCAACAGAACCGGTTATGTGGAAGAATTTGCTTAGTGGCCACGTCGTGTTGCCCTCCCACACTTCTAATTCTGCAATGTCTTCAAGAGACTTACCAGCAAAAATGTCTGGACAGATCACGTCAGCTTCGAGCACAAGGTAATCCTCATTATTCGGCGTGAGTGTTATTTTCTCCACTCAATTTTCCCCCTGCCACTCTTTCTCATTTTTCCCTTTACAATACGTATCTCTCATCAAATCAACCGGACCAAGGACCGGACCCGTAGTCTTTTCTACTCTGACCCGTAAATTTTTATATTTTGGACTGCCTGTAGATTCGGTTAAAGGCGTCACTACGATGTTCGCCCAGAGTCCTCGCGGTATAAAAATTTCTCCCTTCTGCTGGCGATCATCTTTTTTTGCCTTACAAACAACGCTGTCACCGTACTCATTGGTTACTTTGACAAACCAAGGCTTCCCAAGTGCCTCGAAATCTTCAGGATTGATATTACAGTACGCTGCTTCACGAGTATAGTCACTAGTAAACTTCCTTCCGCCTTTAATGACCGCGCCTTGGAAGGCTGTTGAACCCGTATTAAGAGTAATTTCCAATTTTTTCACCTCATGTCGCTAATTCCTACTCAGTGCGCATCACGAGCTTATCCAACCCACGCGCAAACGCTTCTTTAGTGATTGTATCGCTGCCCCTGATGTCAACGGTAGTCGATGCTGAAGCCTCTTTTCTCTTTATGGCCTCAAACAGCTGTTCCAGCGTGTCCTCATTTGACTCAGTGAAATCAAACGGGGGCTTGCAAAAGCTTCTTGCATGTATAGGAACGTTGTCCATCCGATAGAAGCAGCCTTCAGATTCCATCCCATCTAAAACTCCGGGCAATACCACGTCGCTGATAAATGCTTGTGGTCCTTCTGCTGTTTCAATTGACACGACGGGAATTTCGAACAGTCGTTCAACAGCTTTCTTCGGTAAGTGTGCCCCTAGATCTGCGCACATTACAAAACATGCGTCCACTTCGCCTCTAGTGAGCGCATCAACACACGAGTACTCACCAGGTTGGTATCTCGGCTCACCTCTGGAAAAATCCACTGCAAACGGAAAACCGCATGACCACGAGAGCACTTCGTTGAAACCGGCTACGTTACAGTGACCTCTGTTAGCGAGTATAACAAATTTCGAGAACTTATTAGCTATCTGAGTCAATCGCATTGCCATTGAAGCGTTGTAATGTTTACCTATGGTGCTCGCAATGCCTAAACCGACCCAAATCACACCAAAATTAGAAGCTTTCATCATGTCTGCCATTTTGTAAATAGTTTCTTTGGATATCCCAGTTACCTCTTCCACCGAATCATGTGGTTCAAACCCTTGTAGAACCGTAGCTACTGCATTGAGAAGCTCATAATCTTTACCGGGCTTTATTTGGACGTGCAAGTCGGCATGTTCTGCCGTCGTCGAACGTCTAGGATCTACTACAACTACTTTTCTGCCCTTATACCCTTGTTGCGTAAAAAATCCTCGAACGAATACAGAATGGCGACTTAAATGGCGCGGATGGGAATCTTCGGGATTACACCCCCAGTATATGTCTAAGTCAGCACGATTTCTGCACTCTCCAAGAGTACACTGTACTTGTCCAACATCCTGTATAGCCATTACAGTAGGTCCGTGACAAATCGTTGCGTTGCCATCAACAAGACCGCCAAGGTGTTCAGCAATTTCAATACCTACTCCCATCGCTTGGGTTGAAGTTTCTGAGCCTATGAAAAAAAACGGTCTTTTCGCCTTAATTAGTATATCAACAGCCCTATCAATCGCTTCCTCCCAGCTCGCATCTTTTCCATTTATCTTTGGTTTTTTTATCCTATGCGAACTGCGCAATTCTCTGAATTTTGCGTCACCCATGACGCACGCATTCCGTGTTGCGACAGCGTCTTCCGTAAGTTCAACATAAATGTCGTCACAAGATATTCCACACACAGGACACGTGACATCGTCACATATTATTTTCTCGTTTGTAGTTAAAGCCGGTTCAGAAGTCAAGATCACACCTCAGTATATTAGATACGTTCGCTATTTCTCAAAGGTTCGTCTTAAACATCGAAAAGTGTAATTATTCGCACCACAGAGTGTTTCTAGAACGCTACTCTGTTCAGTGATCAACACTCAAGTACTGTTTCACCTTTTGCAAGTCTTTTGTTGTTTTTCGATGTACTGCCAGCATATCGATATATTGCAGCCGATATTACCTTACGATAAGATTGATATATATTTTACGTGATATATATTTATCGATCATACGGAACAATCATATCGATTGGAATAAAATCTACAAACGAGATTGACATGAACGCCCAAAGTTGGAATAAATTAAACTATCTGTTAAAAAAGTATAAGGTAAAGACTGAAATTAAATCGTATGCTAGAAAGTGTGTAAAATTTCACGGTTTTCCCGCTGCAGGTCTATTAATCAGCGTCTTCATGGTAGATTTAGCTCTTGAAAAACTTGGGATAGACAGAGATGAAAAAATGTATGCTGTTTCTGAAACCCCCAAGTGTGCTCCTGATGCACTCCAAGTTATAACGCATTGTACAGTTGGAAATCATGGACTTAGAATAATAAATACTGGAAGATTCGCAATCACCCTCAACAAGCAAACACATGATGTGAACGCGGAAGGGGTCAGAGTCTACATTGATGCAGCGAAAGCACGTAACTATCCTGTCTTAAATGCTTGGTATACCAATGACCCCCGCTACAAAGATAAGGTAGATGCGCCCGCATTATTAAAAGAGATACTCGGAGCTGGCAAGAATATTTTATCTTGGGAATATGTAGAAGTTCACGTGCCAAAAAAGGAGAAATGGGGCGCTATTATGTGCTCAAGCTGCCGTGAATTTGTGCCTGACTACACTCTTCAGAATGGATTATGCCAAGCTTGCAAACGCGAGTCCTACTATAGCAAAACATCCACACAAGAGAGATGAGCGATATTACACTTTGCTTCTTATAATCAACTACTTTACCATGTTTATGCAGCACGACATTGAAGATTATCACAACTTGCAGCACGACATTGAAGGTTATCACAACTGCATTTTTATCGGGAGGTTATTCGATCATTAAGTGTAACATCGTGATAGAACAAACATACGAATTAGGATATCAGATATACGAATTAGGATATCAGATAGAGTTTAACAAAAGACAAAGTTCAACCTAAAGTAGCAATAATCTGAAACATGAGTTGCTTTCTTAACGGTTAGAATTGTTCATCTCTATCAAACAAAGATTCTCAAACCAACGTTCTTGTTTGTATCGTTTGAAACGATAAGTAATAAAGAAGAACGGCGTTGGAGACTGCAACGTAATGTAAGATTTTTGCAAAATTACTGACAAACGAAGACTAAGATGGCTTTGGGTATCAACTTAAATCTTGAATTTAATTATATACGATCCGACACTGGCCCAAAAAAAGTAACCCCTGTAAGCGATTTAATGATAGCGATAATGATAAATGAAACTGTAACGAGGATTATCGCGAGTGAGATAGCCGCATCCAAATTGCTTTCTAATGCTGAGTAAATGGCAAGAGGCATCGTCTGCGTTCTGCCTTGAAAATTGCCTGCGAACATAACCGTCGCGCCAAATTCGCCCAGTGCTCGTGCCCAAGCCATAATAGCCCCAGAAACAAGACCATTCATTGCTATTGGCACAGTTATTCTGAAAAAAACGCTGAGGGGCGTAGCTCCAAGGGTTCTCGCCGCAGCCTCAAATTCACTATTGACATCCTCAAAGCTTGTTTTAGCCTGACGTATGTAAAACGGAGAAGAGACAAAGACCTGTGCCATAATCACGGCGAGAGTCGTAAATGCTATATCGAAACCAAAAGCACTAAGATATTGTCCAATCAAACCTCTCCTACCAAATGCCATCAGAAGCCCTAAACCCGCCACAGCTGGAGGTAACACGACGGGGAGGTCTATTAGAGTATCCACTAATTGCTTTCCCAAATATCGATGACGAGCGTTAATATAAGCGATAGGAGTACCAAGAACAATCACAATAATTAATGAAGAAAAAGATGTAAGAATACTCAATTTTATTGCCTCCACAACTAATTCAGTCGTAAGAGACTGAAGAAAACCGTTCAGTGAGATCCTGAAAAAAAGAGATACAATTACAAGACCAATAAATGCAATGAAGATTCCAAACGCTAGATAGACAGTGAAAAACAATGCTCTTCTCACTAACCTATCATTAAAATTTACGCTATTCCCGCGGATATTTAATCTTTTGCGTAATATATCCATACTTTTGTAAGATGTACGTTCCCTGAAAAGGACAAGGTAGCTAATGAAATCCTGTGCGAAATTGGAGTTTTTCAGTGTTTCAAAACATGACCACTATATTGCATTACGATCTTGAGCGTGTAAACTACAATTACTTTTTTAACTTTATCCTTTACTTTGAAGGTATCATATAAAAACCATGCCAAGGTGGTTGGTCCAAGCACTATTTACATGCCACGTAACTATAGCTTTTTTTGATACAGCGCTCGTTACGGTCCTGCTCTGCGATGTCAGTTTTTGTGTGGCAATAAAGCACGCTTTAGTAAGATTGCCTAGCTTGCATTAGAATTGTCGCGGATAATGAAATCCTGTACTAATTTGAATTGTTCTGATTGTCGCGAAATGCCGGTAGCGTAAGTGCTTCAATGTAATATTTATTGATGATAATAATCTTGTTTGATTGGTCCTTTTGCGTTTAGAACGTCAGATTATTAAACAAATCACGCGTCGATTTCTCAAAGAATCATCTTAGTTACAATGTTGTAGACATGGGGCCCCCAATGCCGCATTTGACGATACTTTGTTTTTGTAATCTGAACAATAAGCAATTTCGTTTACCATTTATCGCACACGGAAGAGTTATTGTTCCCACAGGAGCATCGTTTAGCTCTATGACCGTCTTTATCTGGTTACGAAGTCTGACGTGTTTATGATGCGTGCAGAATTAGCTTTGCAGATAGTTACTTCAAGCTTATATGAGAGATCTTATAGACCAGTCATATCTCTTTGCAAGTGTTCTAATCAATGATATAATGTTACTATGACGGAAACTTTTAGTGGCATTTTTGTGCTCAATTAGATATATTATTGTAATATTGTTGTAATTTTTTCGAACAATTCAAAACTCTTTATTTTATAAGTTAAAATAGTTAGTCAGTTTTTTTAACTGGTAAACACAAGTATGGCTAATTTAATGGGGAACTCTCTATTTATAATTACAATCTCGTCCAACAAAGTTAAAGAAACAGTAGATAGTTATCTCGATTATAGATGAAACAAGAATATACAGGCGACGTACGAGAATATTTGATGTATATAGCTGGTGAGTGGATACGATCATCAAGCGGGGATACAATTGAAGTTCGTAATCCCTACGACAATAGCCTTTGCGCCCTGGTTCAGAAGGGTAATAACAAGGATGTTAAAAAGGCTATTGACTCTGCGTACTCCGTAAAAGAAACGTGGGGATATACCGCACCAACTGAGCGTGCGGACTATCTCTATCGTTTATATGATATAATGGCTTCAAGGAAAGATGAATTGAGAGATGCACTCATTACTGAGAGTGGATCAACTTACAAAAAAGCTTCAGTTGAAGTCACAGCTACACTTCGAACAGTAAGAGCTGCAGCAGAGGAGGCGCAACGAGTTGTAGGGGAAACAATCTCATCTGATGTTAGAAAAATTTCAGTAACGATACGACATCCTGCGGGGGTAATAGCAGCAATAACACCATTTAATTATCCGCTTTTGTTATCGATGAATAAGTCCCTTTATGCATTAGCAGTTGGCGACACTGTTGTCCTTAAGCCTGCGAGCGCAACCCCAATTACTCAATTGAAGGTCGCTGAATTAATCGACGCAATACGCCTGCCTTCCGGAGTCTTTAACATAGTTACTGGATCGGGAAAAACGATTGGAAATGAACTCGTCACTAATTCTAAAGTAGCGCACGTTTCGTTTACAGGATCATATGAGACTGGAAAACGTATAGCAGAAAGAGCTGCTAAAACTTTGAAAAGAGTCACTCTTGAATTGGGGGGCAGCGACCCGTTGATAATCTTAAGAGATGCTACTTTAGATTATGCAGTCGATACAGCTGTTTTTGGCGCATTTTTTCATCAAGGGCAAGTATGTATTTCTGCTAAGCGAATTATAGTTGAAGACGCAATTGCTGCAGAGTTCGTCCAGCGATTTGTTAGGCGAGTTAAAAATCTTAAAGTTGGAGACCCTCGTAAATCAGACACAGACATAGGCCCCTTAGCTACGAAAGCACAATTAAAGAGAATCAATGCTCAAGTACAAGACGCGATTGACAAAGGAGCAACCATACAATGCGGAGGTAGACATGAAAACCAACTATATTGGCCAACTGTGATCACTGATGTGATGCCGAATATGAGAGTATATAGAGAGGAGGTCTTTGGACCAGTGAGGCCGATTATAATAGTATCTGATGAAAATGAAGCGATAGGAGTAGCGAATGACACGATGTACGGTCTCTCATCTGGAATTCTGACTAACGATCTTAACAAAGCCATTATGATCGCCAAAAAACTAGAGTGCGGAATGGTTCATATAAATGACTCACCACTTCACTTTGAACCACGTGCCCCCTTTGGAGGGACAAAATGCAGCGGCTCTGGACTCGAAGGTGGTAAATACTCTACTGAAGATCTTACTGAACTAAAATGGATAACAATTCAAGTAGGGAACCGAAATTTTCCGATATAGGGTTCCAATACTACGCAATTTACCAGCAAATTACTAATGGCGCATATCTTTCAGATAATAGCAAATAGATGGTTAGTTCTTAGTGAGTCATTGGCCATTGCTACTACTATCATTTTTTATAGCTTTGAGACCTCTGTAGCAAAATGAAATCTCGTACAACAGACAAAGTCCAAGTAGAGATCGCTGTCAAATTTGAGATGTATTTGAAGACGGACTGTTAATCGACTTTCCTTTCTAATGAAAAGACCTTTTGGATCCTTTTTTAGTATTGTGAATGGATCTTCTACTAGTGTTTCTTCTAATCTCTATTACATTGGCATCTGCATATATTTAATCCTCGGCTGTTACGAAGACTGAGCTCTAATCTTCTATTGCCAAGCGTCTCTCTCGCAATTCAATAAAACTGTGTGTTACGCGCAGATTTACTTCGATGGAGAGCTTCAAATGGGTATCCTTTAGGCTGTAATAGAAAAATTTCATAGCATCACAGGCACTTTTAATCCCAACTAATATCTCATTGCACCTTTCACCAATAATTATACGCTTCCCGCAACTGTGCAACCAAAATTTTATTTTCATCGACTTAACAGGAGATATGCAGAGACTGGCTATCTCGGGCCCAGAATATAACATCTTGCCCTAGAGAGTACGGCTTTATGTCGGATTAAACATCAGCAAGATCTAAAGAATCGACATAGCAGGTTCTTTTCCGCCTTTAACAAGGCGCATCACTGTTATTGAAAGCGGATTTTAGCGAGCTGGTGACCTGAGAGAAAATACACTTGATTATTCAGACGTGGGTATATCTTTCGAGGGATGACTAATAGCGCATTTCTTTCAGCTTTGCCAAACCATCACTGTCACATTTATGTGGGTATTGCCTTCAATGCGTTTAGATCCACAATTTAAACTTATCAAATACTCCTACAAATGCAGGAACACCCCGTAGAGGCATATCTTTGCTTTCGCTGATATTTGATCTTACAACCCGTAAGGAGTTATTTCAAACTTCAAATCTAAAGGGTTAGAAGTTTCAGGTTGGTTTTAATCTTAGTTTTTTGCAATCTGTCAATAATAATAGTCAGCTCATTTTATTTTTACATGAGTCTCAGGTTCATGAATTTCTTATATTTTTTATCCCTTGTCTTTTCAAAAAAGCGTTAAATGTCATCAAGAAAGTCGATGTTTGTCGCCGATCACATACACGTTTGAAGCCTTAAATAACGCTTTGATCTCTCTACCCTTCGACAAGCTTAAGAATTCTGATGATCGTTTAGTAATAAAAACATTCAGTACAAATCCACAATCAATTTTCACTTTATTAATTGGTCCTAAGGGAATTATTTGTGTCACTTTCCCACTAAAGATATTTCTAGCACTTGAAATAGATTCACCAACTTGTAGTGTAATATTTTCTGGTCTAATTCCGAGAGTTACCTTGTTTCCTACAGCAACGTCGGAGACAGCTTCCATGATAGCGTTTCCTACGTCAACAGAGATAAGACCGTCGCAATTGGCTTTTACAACGCCTTTAAATATGTTTTCCATACCTACAAATCGCGCGATCAATTCATCTTGCGGTGTGTCAAAAACTTGATCTGAAGAACCGATCTGAATCAATCGACCGTCATGCATGATCCCTATTCTGTCGGCCAAGACAATTGCTTCAACCTGATCATGCGTGACGTATAGTGTAGTTATTCCAACATTTTCAATTATTTCCTTTATCTCATCCCGAAGAGCCTCTTTCGTCCTTGCATCAAGTGAGCTCAGCGGTTCATCAAGCAGCAAAAGTTTCGGTTCCAGTATCAAAGATCTCGCTAGTGCAACCCTTTGTTTTTCCCCGCCGCTTAATGTCGTTGGATGCCGATCTCTAAGTTGTACTATGTCTAGCAACTGCATAAGCTCACCTATCCTGTTCTCCACGTTTGGAATCTTATAATACCTCGTGCCAAATTTTATGTTCTTGAATACTGACATATTGGGGAATAATGCAAAGTCCTGAAACATGTATCCAACACGCCTTTTTTCAATTGGTAGAAACGTAACATCTTCACCATCTAAGAGAACCTTGCCCGTACTTGGATAACTGAATCCTGCTATAAGATCCAACAAAACAGTCTTTCCAGCACCGCTCGGACCTAAAATTACGAAAAATTCCTCGCTTTTTACTTTTAGGTTTATATCCTGAAGATTGAACTGCCCCAACTTTAGATACGCATTCTGAACTTCTACTGATGTCATTCTTCTACCTTTTTCTTTAATATTACAAATCGTAATAGAACAAATACAATTAGCGTGATTATAAGTAATAAGGCTGCAATAGCCGATGATGCTTTAAGCCCAAACTGTAAATACTGATTGGCAATTAAAATTGGTGCAGTCATAGGATAGTACGCTATAATATACACCGCCCCGAACTCGCTTATTGCTCGTGCCCATACTAGCAAAGCACCGACCATAATGCCCCTGAAGGCCAGTGGTAAGCTTATTCTTCGAAAGACTTCAAATGGTGAGGCGCCGAGTGTTCGCGCAGCTTGTTCGATATCTGGGCTGATGCCTTCAAACCCTTCCCTCGCTGAGTTTACCATAAAGGGGAAGCTAACAAATAACATCGCTACGATAATTCCTGCGACAGTCCCATAAAATTGCACACCAAAAATGTCATTGATCGGAGCGCCAAAAATCCCCGTTCTGCCCCACACAAGCAGAACGGCGATGCCCGCCACTGTGTGAGGGATCACGAGGGGCAAATCAACCAGACTCTCGACAATGCTTTTTCCAGCAAAGTGCTTCCTGGCAAGTATATACGCTAAAGGAACTCCGAGAACGAGAGCAGCGATAGACGTAAAAAGCGCGGCATAGAGGCTTAAAAATATTGCATTGTATACTTCCGGTTCTATAGCTGTGTTAGCCAAGTCTTGAGGACTGTGCGACAGCAACGTGTTTGCAACCGGCGCAATAATAAGTATAAGCGCTATTACACTTACGATGCTAAAAACGATTAAAGTTCTTTCGGTTTTATATTTCCAAGCAAACATAGGTACGGTGCAGCACGAAAATTTAAGGGAAAGGGTTGGGAGACCCTTTCTATTGAAGGAAGTCTAGAATTTAAAAGAAGATTTAGCTTTAGTTTTAAATCTCCCTATTGTGCCTTCTTTTGTCGTTCGCTGTTCGAGTTTGCCGAGGTTCTTGCTGACTACCTTCCTGCCTTACTGGTATTAGTTCTGACAGTGCTCACTGTAACGGCAGAGGTCGTCATCGAAGGCGCAGTAAAAAGCTTTAACCAATCTGGGATAGTTCCTGTCGTCTGCACTGGTTTAAGCATTTTTTGACCATTATCTTCCATTATCTTAGAGCCTGTGGGCCCTAACACGAATTGAACAAATTGCGCTGCTAGATCTGGGTTCGGTGCATTATTTGGTATAGTGATGCCATATTCAATAACTGATCCATTCAGTTGTTTACCTGCCGAGGTTACATTAACTGTCTTATATAAACTGTTATACTGTGGATCAGATAAATCGATCTGTGGCGGAAGTGCGATATACGAGAGGTTTTGTTGCAACGCTACTGACTTATAGTTCCACGCGTAGTCAATCTGTCCTGACTGTAATATTGCGATTAGATCAGTTTCTTTCTCACGAACATTTTTTACTGGAGCTTGCGCCAATAACCTGTCATACAATCTAGGCTTATTATAGAACTTTTCCGCAAGCTGCCACACCATAAGCGTCCTATAACCGTTTGGATCAAGATCAGGGTTTGCTCGGCCAACTTGGACATCAGGCCGTGTTAAGACTTGATACCAATTAGTCGTGTTTATCTCACTGCTATATTTGCTCTTATTAGTATACATGACCACCATTGAGTTGGTCGCAAATCGTGCGTACCATTTCGTAAGATTATTTTTATAAAGATAGGTGTCAATAGGCGTCCAGTCAGCAGTAGCAACAACATCTGCCGTTTTATTTAGTTCTGAGATCTTTTTTACTGTTTCAACACTTCCAGCTGCCTCTCTTTGAACAGTAACGTTCGGATTCTGTTTTTCAAACTCTTTAGCAATTTGGTCAAATGGCGCAGCAAGACTTCCTGCGTGAAACACTGTAAGTGTTACTTTGTTTTGCGTCGTTGTGGCACAGCCTGCAGCAGATACCGCTAATACGCTGACCATGAGAAATGCCAATAGTACTATTTTTGGATTTTTCACGGTTAATCTCCTATACTTTTTCCGTTAACATTAAATAGTACTAACGTTATGTCCTGCCTCTATAATCAATGTTATGGTTTTGTAACGATTTTCAATTATATATTGTAGTCGATATATTCAATTGATTTAATGCCCAGTCTTAACGAAGAGGATATAAAATCTAGAATCAAGCAAGTAAAATTGTTATTTAATTACTAATATGAAGCTTAAAAAATTCAACAAAGTATTGTACATTTTCATCAGTCTGCAAGTGAACTGGGTTGTTACAGATTCAATTATCAAATAGAAAGTCCTATCGGTTGCTGAAGTATGGTTTTAGATATAACGAATAAAAAAGGGATTTGATCAAGCTTTACAACGCGAAACAATGTTATCGGTTTTATTTATCGAGTAGAGCGTAAACTTTTCTCGATGCGGCGATATAAGAAACCGCTTGCAAACCAAATACGCTTACAACACCGGAGTGTATTTTAATCTTTGAGGCTAAGTCCCATCTA
The DNA here is from genome assembly GCA_963704625.1 of Methanobacteriota archaeon. Taxonomy (GTDB): domain Archaea; phylum Halobacteriota; class Bog-38; order Methanoflorentales; family Methanoflorentaceae; genus DASPRZ01. The sequence goes on from OY969924.1 coordinate 127,431, forward strand.
TGTAAGAGATTAATAGATCAAGATAAATAATAGATACAGAGTCCTTACTCTAGCCTTTTAACAAAAAGGTCGAGCGCTACTTGTCCCGTTAAGCTACATATACGGGTGTCCCAATTATTCCATCATTTGAGCTGCGCAATCCTTCATAAATATCTTGGTACGTCGTCTAGCATTTTAACGCCAGACTTTGTAAGGAACTGTTTTTTACCTTCAGACTAAAACGAGTGCATCATTCATTGACGGTATATAAGTGCGGTAAGTTTCAGATCATAACCTTCAATACGGTCACAGAAACAAGTTCTTAGGCTTTGTTAAGAACTCGATGATATAACACCGCTGTTCTGAAGTACATGGCCGCACAATTGTTATGGCAGGTAAATAAGACTGTAAGCCCGCACAGAGCTGATGATGAGTAATTCCTGCTTAAAACACTAGCGATTTGTCGCGTAAGTTTTCCAATGCCTCTGTATCTAGAAATGCCCTACTATCTATGTATATATAATACATTTTGAATTCCTTGTATTAGATAATTCATCATAAAATTGTTATTATAGCGTAAATATTAGCAGCTGAACAATAGTTGTCAGTATGTCGACGGAAAATTTACTCCAATGCAGATAACTAAAAATTCAAAAAAAGTTATGAATAATAGCGTAGATGGAGACAGAAACTTAGGATACTAAAATCCACATTTTAAAATTTACTTAAAAACATCAAGGATAAATAACTACATTTTTTAAGTGTTGATCTGACTTCTGAAGCATTACGAAATTGAACATACTCCATTTAAACAGAGCTTAGAAAGCGCCACATCAAAAAATATATCTTTTTTACTGCCTTTTCGTTTAGATGTGAAGACGATCATAATTATCGGCGACGGAATGGCCGACGAACCACTAAAGGAGCTATGCGGCAAGACTCCTCTAGAGTGTGCTAACACTCCAAATATGGACTTGCTTGCAAAATATGGTGCTAATGGAGAGTTTTACGCAATAAAGCCGGGAATATGTGTAGATAGCGATGCAGCGCATCTCGCAATACTCGGACAACATGTTGACTTATCGCATTCAAATAGAGGAGCATATGAATCATTAGGAGCGGGCCTAAACCCCGGCCCAGCGGACATAGGATTCAGGGTGAACTTCGCAACAATAAATGACGAGTACATACTAATTGATGGAAGGGCCGGGCGCATTAAAAGTGAGGCAAAACAGCTTGAACTCATGATAAACTCAAAACTTAAACTTGATACGGTCCGATTTGAGTTCAAGCAGACCATAGGGTTTAAGGGTGCCCTTGTTCTGAAGGATATGGATTTAACGACTGGAGTTAAGCTTCCAACTCAATATGGCATTGGAAAGCAAATATGGGCCGCAGCGCTTACAAATACTCCAAGGGATCTGTTCACCGCCGAGACAATAAATGAATTTATGAAGAGATCCTACGAAATTTTAAAAATGCAGCCGCTTAATTTACAGAGAATTGCTGAGGGAAAACCCCCAGCAAATGTAATAATGCCCTGGGCTGCTGGAAGAATTGATAGCATGAAACCCGTTATGAAGAAGTATGGAAAGTGTCTCTGCGTTGCTGCCGTGCCCGTTATAAAAGGAGTATGTAGATATTCTGGCATGGATATTGTAGATGTTCCAAATGTTACAGGCGAGTGGGATACCGATACAATTTCAAAAAGTACTGTAGCTCTCGAACACTTAGAAGACTATGACTTGATTCTCATACACATTGAAGGGACAGATGAAGCAAGTCACGATGGTGACGTCGAAGCGAAATTGACCATCATTGAAAAAATCGATGATATGATAGGGCACCTTCTCGATAAGGTAGACCTAGGAGGGGCGCGATTTGCATTACTGTCCGATCACAGCTCGTCTAGCATCACGCACACGCATATGTCCGTTGCAGTACCTATCGCTATATGCGGTAAAGGAGTGAAGCCAGATGATGTTTCAACATACAACGAAAGATCGGCAAATGTCGGAAGGCTAAATACGATAGTCGGAAAAAACTTAATGCCACTACTAGCGGCACCAGAAGTCTAAATCTATAACGAGCCAAAAAATGACATATACGATGCAAAAAGACAAGTTAACTTTGGCGCCATGTGTACACGGGGGCACACTGGTAGAAGTTCAAGAAACGTTCGGAAATGTACTTGATTTTAGTGCAAACTTTAACCCATTATCCTTCCCGAATTTAGAGAGACTTCTCTCAAATTCACTTTCATCTGTAAATGCATATCCAGACAACAGATACCGACGGTTTAGAGAAGCAGTCGCTAATTATTTAAATGTTGATCCGAACGTCGTGGTTCCAGGAAATGGCTCTGTAGAACTTATACGAAATGTAACGTCAGCCATTCTATCTACAGGAGATAAAGTGGTAATTCCTGCTCCAACATTTGATGAGTACCAGTACGCATGCGCATTGTGTGGCGCCGAAGTAACGCTGCTCCCTATATGGAGTATTGACGGTTTCATACATGAGCTCGAAGCTGTGCTTTCAGAAGAAAATATAAAAATGGTGTTTTTGTGTAATCCAAACAATCCTACCGGAAGATTATTAAAAAGAAATCAAATTGCGAAGATAGCGGATTCGTGCAGTGAAAAAGGGACCATTCTTTTCGTGGATGAGGTCTTTATCGAGCTGTCGGACCCCTCTCAGAGCGCTGTATATGTGGATTACGACAATATTTTTGTCCTAAGGTCATTGACAAAGTCATTTTCAATTCCTGGCTTACGGGTAGGCTATGGATTAGCTCCGTGTTCACTATCGTCGACTTTGAATTGTTTGAGGGTACCGTGGAACTTAAACTCGATTGCTGCCGTGGTCACTCCACACCTGCTGTCAGATTGCGAGAGTTACTTAAAAACCTCTCGCCGCATAATAGCGCGAGAACGGCGCTGGCTTAAAGAAAAATTGTGCGAAATTTCGGGTATTCATCCACTTAAAAGTGAAGCGAGTTTCATAATGGTTGATATCTCAGCAACAGGATTAAGTTCTGCCGAGCTAGCAAGAAAGATGCTTACTCGCGGGTTCTTAATTCGAGACTGTAGCTCATTTAAGCTCACAGATAATAACTACATCAGATTAGCAGTACGATTGCGGGACGACAACCAAAAATTGTTAAGGAATTTAGAGAAGGTGACGACAAAAGACAGTAATTGTAAAAATGAGTAAACTTTTTCTTCATCGGTATACAATTTTAATTTCAAACAAGGAGTTACTGAAACGACGAGTTCAAGAAGGCGAAATATTAAACTATCTTATGCAAGTTTTAGCTAATATCTGAACCTCATTTTCGTCCACTGTAAGAGAAGCTTTAGCCAACTTTCCTTTAATCGAGCAGATTTGCTAGATTTTTACTACTAAATGAGCAATAATTAAATAATTGAGTACTGTCGTAAAGAGTTGTAGACTATATAACCATAGATAGAAGCTGGAGCCAACTATGACAGAAGTGATATTGTTGACCCATAAAGGTTGTCCTGTTTGTCCGACGGCTAGACAGTTCTGGGAAGATCTGAAATCTAAATGCGAGTTTGAATATAAAGATATAGAAATTTATACACCTGAAGGGCTGGGATTTATAAAAAAATTCGCCATACGGAGTGTACCAACAACTATTATAGACGGAAAAGTCGAATTTGTAGGAGTGCCTGAAAAAAGCGTAGCTCTTAATAAAATTAAATGCCCTGACCCTGCCACGTAATATGATTATGATGAACGGTTAATCGTTCTTTTATCCATGTTTATTCTATTTCTGTGATTATGTAAATTGCATAGCCATGCGCGTGTAAGGTTATACGTGTAAATAAAAAATGAGCGTATGCATCAGTGCAACAATGATAATTTATACGCTAAACAAAACTTGTTGAAAGTTGCCAGAGATGTACGGCTCGCAATTTTAAAATTTTAAGATAAAAAAGCTCGTTGCTTAAATGAGGGGCTTCCCGTTATGAACCATTGATTCTGTTATGAACGACAGATGATCATCGTGAGTCCAAAGATAAGAGCCTCAAGTTGAATTCGCTCATTTGAGCAATCAATTAAATTGAAGTCGACCTTTCCAAGAATTTGAAAGATTTTTGCAACTGAATCGTGATTGAGCCCGAAGCTTTGTGCACTTCTTCTGAGTTGATCAACGATCTCCTGACCGTTGAAACCGTTATTCACTAAGAGGTTGTCAAGCATTTCTATTGCCTTTAGCGGCTCGTTATTTAGTGAGAGTTCAAGCAGGGACTGTATTGCAGGCTCACGAATGATTTTTGAGAGTTCATAAACAACCGTTAGGTCATCAGCTTCGTTTTCGTTTTTCTGCACGAGTTGGAGAATTGTCAAAGCCTTTCTTAGATCACCATCCGAGAGATGGGTTACGGCGTATGCTAGCTCGTCTGATGCTTGAAAACCTTCAAGACCTGAAATTTTTTTAAGATAGTCAAAAACAACGTTACTTTCGAGTCTTCTGAAAGGAATGTTTAAACATCTTGACCTGATTGGGACGATGACTTTCGACGGACGTCGGGTTGCAAAAATAAATTTACAAGTGTGGTTATATCGTTCAATTATTCTCCGTAAGGCTTGTTGGGCGTCAACCATAAGTGCATCGGCATCGTTGATAAACAATATTCTAAACTCTGCACCAAGAGGGTTAATGCCAGCAATTCTATTTATCGCATGCTTAAAATTATCAAGCAATCCTTTGCTTTCATCGTAAAAACGAGAAAATGGGTCGGTAGTTGCAAGATATTTTTTGCCCCGCTCAAAGGCATCAGAAGCGTTTAATTCTATGAAATTTCCTTCCCACGCTTCTCTATAAAGCTCCCTTGTGATGACTTCAGCTGTTGAACTTTTCCCTGTTCCTGATGGACCGTTTAAAAGAAGGTTAGGGAGATTTTTACTCTTTACCAAGTTTTCAAGTTGTACTCTGATGCGATGCTGGCCTACAATGTCCTTGAAGGATTTAGGCCTGTATTTGTCGACCCAAAGTGTATTCAACATGTACTGCACCTCAATCAATGCGTAGTCAATAGATTGACGCCAAGTATAATAGCGTATTTTATATGTGCAATACTTTCAGCGCTTACATCTTTAAAGTTGGGATCGCGCATCTCGAACATTCAAACCCAGCGCGGTTATATCGTCCCTGTCAATCCATACGCAGAATGACTTTCAAAAACGGGAAGTGAGATTTTTAAATCATAGTTGTCTGGAACTGCAGCTATTGAAAGAGTATTATTGTTAGTCTTAACCGGCACATACTCCAGATCGTTCAAATTTAAAAATCCACTTCATGCTCGTCCCAAACATACAGTAGGGGATAGCCATTTATACTGTCGGTCGCTTTTGTATCCCACACAGAATCATACGAATGCCCATCCCCTACAGCGACATCCTTATCTGACAGAAAAAACAGAGCCGCATCAAACAAAAGCAGATCCGTAGATGTGGGATAAGCTTCTCTTGAAACAAGCTTTGATTTTGTAAAACTGATTTTTTAATGTCTATCGTGTCTTCAACAGATCCCGTGTAGTTTTTGCAAAATCGCACGATCTCACAGCGCCGAACATGACGATGTAAATGTTTGACATCAAGTATTAATATACAAAATTCCTTAAATTCATTGGGGCTACTTTGTACAAAGAAGAATGGATGTTGTGCCGATCTGAAATTAAATGGATACTTTCACACGTAGAAAAAACGAATCCAGAGAACAGTGATAAGATCGAGCGACTCACGTCTATACTTTACGGTCATTCTGATTACAGTTTCAGCAGCGTAAAAATGGCATTAAAGAACCTCGACTGTAAGTCTTTGATGGAAATCGATTCGCTCGAACGGTCACTGTATTGCGGCATGAGACGACGTTAAATGATGATGAAAAGCACCACAGAATTGTCTGCTCTTCTAAATAAGTGATTTTAACGCTTCGGTTTTGAGTGTGGTTCATTTTGTTAATTTTTTAAAAAATAAAGGCAGTTATTAGCTTATTGTATAATAAAAAGCATAGATAAGCTCTATTTTATGGTGCAACTTTACTCCAATAAATTTGAATATTCTAGTAGTATTCGTTTTTTTTACAATTTTACAGCCTCATATGGTCGCGTATAGTCTCTCTATTAGTGGCCGTGCGCTATTACATCTTTAAACAGATCTCTAAATGAGCGGAACAATCTTCAAAATATGATAAAACGTTTATTTCGCTCGAACTATAGCATCGTTCTTTTGTTCAACACCATTAACTAGTATCTCGTATTCACTTGTTCAAAGGTGTCACCACTCGGTATCTTTAGATTAGAGGCAGGTTTCGCTAAGGAGCGTATCTAGTTCATGAACTGCAGCAGCGACAAAAACTCAATTGTATAAGCAGTTCTAAAGAGTATCATTGTAGTCGCGAATTCATCCTTCTTCTTCAAATTCAGAGTCTTCAATCGGCACTATGGTAGATCTAGAGGCACTAGCTTCACCCGAACTACTATAATTGTTTTCTGTTAATGCATTTTCATCGTCGTCAATCGCAACTCGCGTTTTCCGCGCATATTTAGTTCGAGCCTCATCGTCTATTACTCTTCCCGACCTTCTATTACGATCTTCGCGATCCACTATCATGGCATATCTATTTTGACTATTTTCGTTAAACAAAAGGAATAATGCGAGGGCAAAGAGAGCAATTATTGGAAATGTTACAAACATCCACGTCGGGATTGCAAAGCCTCCCCTTGAGCTTCCCTCAAATTCAGTCACATTTGAAGTATTCGAAAGTGGGGTACCTACTGTCGTTGCATTTTCTGTACCTGTAGGTGACGTCGAATTACTCACTAGTGACGTAGTGCTAGTTGCCGGTAATGGTGACGGTGAATTTTTTGGAGGACTTGCCGATGGAGATGAAGATGGTTGCGCTTCGATGGAGAGCACTGCAGCGTTCCAATTATAATAATAAGTCGGTTGGATAGCAGAGTTTGTATCTTTATATATATACGTTTGCACGGAATATCTACCAAACGGCAGATCTGGGACTGCATAAAAGAGGTCCTTCTGCTCGTTTTGACTAAATGTCACGCTCCGCGACCCTTTGTACGCCAAATATCCATATTTATCTACAACAAGTATATCCACTTTTGTGCTCGGCATCGCGCCAAAATTTTTTATTGAAACCTCTATTGTGTGATTATCTACGACAGCCGTCTTGACGTATACAGGCTCTGCCTTTACTGGCATAATTATACAAGTTATTAGCAATACCGTAATCGAAAGCTTGACAATAGTCGACATATGCATCCCGAGATCACACGTAGTAATAGAACATGAAAGTACGATGCAATAGTTAAGTGTTTTGTTAACGTCACAAATCGAAACACGATCTCTCAAACTAGTCATTAAGATACCTACTCCTTTTGTAAATTCCCATTATAGTCTCGTTTGAAAAAAGCATCAGGCTGAAGAACCTAAAAACAGAATTAGCACGGATGGGCCACTTAAAAGTTGTGCTATTTACGAAAATTGAATTAAACGCCCATATAGAACGTAACAGACAACATATGTGTATAATTAGGAGATACAACGAGTGAATCAAATAAAGGACAAAAAGTTACAGCTTTTTTAAATAGTCCCGAAATCTTAACAAAGATTCAAGATCGGCAGCTGCTACATCAAAAGAACCGAGTGAGAGTTCAGACCTCGTTTGACTCGACGAAGTATCGCTTTTGAGGATTGTGTCAATCTCACCAAGTGTTACGATTAGACATTCAACCTCACGTAGACTGGGCGGCTCAACTGCTCCCCGATCTATATCGTAAACTAGCCTTCCAATCCTCTTATCAACAGAATATGGCGCCATGTAGCGTATATAATCTGCAAAAGGCATTTCATAGCGCGAATATACAAAATCGTGTATAATCGTATTAAGTGCAAGGCGATCCACATCTTCGGGAGTGCAAATTTCTGATAGGGGTGGTTCAATATTAATGTGCTCACGATACCATTCCAGTTCCACTTCAGCCATGAGCACCATCACTGATGTCCTATCTGCTATTAAAGCTTGGAGCTCTTTACCCACTTTATAAATCGCTTTTTCTTCTGGCTTTACTAGAACTTCATTTCTCCCGTTGAGTTTTCTTCCAAGCACTTCAACAGATTCTCTGGAGAGGTCTTCTTTGTAGATGAAATCTCTTAACAATCCCTCTACATCGTTGAGATCCTTTGCGGATCGTGGATCCCAATCAAGTTTCGGGCCGCAAAAAGCTGTCGTACTGAAAGGCGCATATCCCTCACCAATTGCAGCTACGAAAAGTGCATTTTGGCTTGCCATTGCTTGAGCGAGCGTAACGTAATTTGCAAGATAGGTAGGAGCCGGCTGGCGTGAGGGAATCGCTAAAATTTCAGCACCGTGGAGCCTTGAAATGAGCCCCGTAACGAAGTTGTCCATGTCTTCACAAACTCCAAAAGCTATATTCCCGCAACCAGTTCTGAAAACGGGAAACTCCATGTGTCTCTTTGCCTTACCAAGGTTGCAATCGGTATAATAAAGGTGCTTCTTGCCCGAGAATCCTACAACTTCTCCTTCCCTATTGATAAGCACAACGGCATTATATTTGTCCTTTTTTTCATCTCGAATATAGGATGACGCGGCTACCTAAGTGTTATGCTCATTTGCAAAATCTAAGAACCACTGAAGTGCTTTTCCTCGCGGAGAGAGAGAGTCCATACCGCAGCTGCACCCGTACAAAATTCTGGAGTGAAAATTATATCTGCGCCACGCTCAACTCCCTCGAGCATGAGCGGCTCCATAGCGTTTATTGATCTTTGCACGTGGTCCCGAGACCAGGGTTCGTTAGAGTGAAACCGTAAGTCAGGTTGTATTGCTGCCAAAATCGGATCTTTTTCACACAAATTGCAACTCCTCCTCGATATGTAGAACACATTTCATTTGGGAACCATTTTTAGCTGTTGCTCAAACCGGCATTTACCCGCGCATAGTAAGCCCCTTATAATAAGCTGAATCACCAAGGTACTCTTCAATTCTCAATAACTGATTATATTTCGCATTGCGATCGCTTCTCGCCGGTGCACCTGTTTTTATGAATTCAGCACCTAAGGCTACTGACACATCTGCGATCGTAGTGTCCTCGGTTTCACCAGATCTATGGCTTACAACTACTGAATAGCCGTTCCTAAACGCGAGGGTTGCGGCGTCAAATGCTTCTGAAATGGTGCCTACTTGGTTTAACTTCAAAAGAAGTGAATTTGCAGCAGCCATTTCGATCCCCTTCGCCAACCGATCCGTATTTGTAACAAAGAGGTCATCTCCAACAATGACCTCTGCTGAAAGTCGTGAAGTCAAACGTGCAAAGTCATCATAGCTGTCCTGTTCAAATGGGTCTTCAATAAGAACTATCGGATAACTACTTACAAGCTCGTCATAATAATCTATCAACTCGACATTCGAGAGTGTTTTCCCGTCTATTGTATATTTGCCGGCTTTAAAAAATTCTGACGCAGCACAGTCCATACCAAGGCGAATTTCCTCATTGTACCCTGCAGTATCTACTGCCTTGATAATTGCATCAAATGCCTCAGAAGTTGTCGTTAGATTGGGCGCAAATCCCCCTTCATCCCCTACATTTGTCGCTCCAGGCCCATAACTTGCCCGCAATACATTCTCTAAATTGTGATATGTTTCAACTCCTATCCTTAGAGCTTCAGAGAATGTTTCTGCTCCTATCGGTATAATGTGGAATTCTTGAATTGAAAGCTTATTACCGGCGTGCCGCCCACCGTTTATAACGTTCATAATAGGCACCGGGAGAGTATATGCATTCGAACCACCAAGGTATTGGAACAGCGGCACGTCAATAGAATTCGCCGCTGCTCGAGCTGCCGCAATTGACACCCCGAGAATGGCATTTGCACCAAGATTAGACTTATTTGGCGTGCCATCTAGCTCAGTTAACGATCTATCAATATCCCTCTGAGCTCGCACATCAATCCCCACAATGCAATCTGAGATGATATTATTCACATTATTAACTGCTTTGGCTACCCCTTTTCCTCCATATCGACCCTCTTTGTCTCTAAGCTCTAATGCTTCATTTGCTCCAGTAGAAGCTCCTGAAGGCACCATCGCTCGCCCAAAACCACAGTCGGTAAAAACCTCTACCTCAATAGTGGGGTTTCCTCTCGAATCAAGAATTTCCCTGCCTATCACGCGCTCTATTTCAAACGTGGTACCACCACCCTCAAACTAGCACTAGATTATTAGAGTATCATAAGGTATTTGCCTTAAATCATTTGCCCTTCGATCGTAGGACATATTTTGTATAAATCGCAGCTACGGCTACCATGTTCTTCGTAAACTGAACGAACCTCCACGAATCACTGTAAACTTGCAAGCCACTGTTTGCTTATACAAACAGTTGTGATTTTTATGAACAAAAGCACTAGAATAAATTAACAAGAGACAAAATTCAAATGTCAGTGATATCACTTTAGCAATTAACAAAAATGCAGGACGAAGCCTAGACAATTGCTAAACGCTCACAAAAGATTTAACAATTAAACCGACCTCCTATATGCATTAAAATGATAAGCAAACAGTCTAGCAAAGACAGATTCATTTATGGAATCAGTTTTAATGTTTTAATTCTAGGGGTTGTAAGCTTATTCGCTGATATGAGCACTGAGATGATCTACCCCTTCATACCTCTTTTCCTCATAAACGTGCTCGGTGCTTCGTTTATCGACGTAGGAATAATAGAAGGGATTGCTGAAAGCACAGCCAGCATTTTTAAAATTGTTTCAGGATACATTTCAGATAAGTTTGGAAAGCGAAAGCCACTTGTGTATTCAGGTTATGGGATTTCAGCCATAGCAAAACCCCTACTTGCTTTGGCTACTGTGTGGCAACAAGTTCTAGGACTGAGGTTCATTGACCGCCTTGGAAAGGGCGTCAGAGACTCAGCACGAGACGCAATAATTTCTGAGTCAGGCGGAAAAGGGGCAGGCAGATCGTTTGGATTCCAGCGATCGCTCGACTCTTTAGGCGCAATAATAGGTCCGCTCATTGCAGCATCTCTATTTATCTATTTAAGCTATAGGGGGCTGTTTCTGCTTGCCTTTATTCCTGGGCTTTTCGCAACGTTACTCGTAGTGTTTTTTGTGAAAGATACTGTGGTCGGAATGTCAGATGGCCATGTGTACCAAATTTCATTTAAATCATTCGATAGAAACTTTAAAATCTTGCTCGTCGGACTTGGCCTCTTTTTTATCGGAAATTCGAGTGATGCATTCTTGTTTTTGCGAGCGCAAAACCTCGGAATTACAACGTTGTTTATACCAATATTATATCTCATGTCTAACCTTATATATGCATTAAGCTCATTTCCATTTGGCATTCTCTCAGATAGGATAGGTCGAAAGAAAGTACTTCTCGTAGGTTATAGCATATTCTTTCTAGTTTATCTCGGATTTGCCCTCGCAAAATCTTCAATACTAATGTGGACACTCTTTCCTGTTTATGGACTTTACTATGGTCTTACGGATGGAGTTTCAAAGGCTTTAGTTTCAGATCTTGCACCTAAAACTCTGAAGGCAACTGCCTTTGGAACGTATTATACTGTTATTGGTATTGTAGCGTTGCCTGCAAGCTTGATAGCTGGAATGCTTTGGGAAACGTTTGGACCTCCGTTTGCGTTCTTCTATGGAGCTATAATGTCTGTAGCAGCCATCATAACAATCGGGTTGTTCGTTAAAAAAATTGAAACTGATAAGAGCTGAAAGCTTTTTTTACCCGTAAGAGATCGGAAACGATCGTATTGATTGAATTAAATCCGATTGATGTTTTTTTTGTTAATGAGGCTTATTGCTTTTTTTGTCTTTCCTTGAAGTTCTACAGTTTCATGGAACAATAATTAGTAAACTAACAAGTGAGTATAGATTAAATGATATAATATATGACATTCTGTACCGAGATAATTGTATAAACCATTCTATCGTCAAAAAGTCAACGTATTTTTTGGGAAGGCATGAAATAATTTTCGAGTAGACTCTATCACATCTTGTTCAGCTTACAGAAATCTCAGTCCGTTAGGTTAGATGTTCTTCACTAGCAATGAACGCGTGAACGTAAGAGTTGACCATTTTCACAGATTGTAAAAGAAAATATTGATGCTCACTCAGTAAAATTCGTTTGAGGACTTTCCTGTATCATCGTGGAGGCAGCAGTATAAATATGTTCAGTCCTTTATACAATTGTTCAGAAGGTTCTGTAAAGTCTACGGCATCTTTATATATAAACATGAACTGTCAAAAGTCGGCATCTCTGCTTTTATAACGTGAACCATCAAAAACCGACATCCTCATGAAGGTAAAGGTAAGATTTTATATGTTCAGTCAATAAAGACAACAATCGATGAAAATAACCTCAGTAACAGAACACGAAACAAGTCAAATGTTTACCCCAGTTATCAGTCAAGTATTTACTGAACAAGGCCAAGCACCTGAGACACGAAAAGAGATAATAGAAAAACTAGAAGTAGAACTAGGGAGGCCAGTTTTAACATATTTCACAAGTTTCAAGTATCCATTTCCTATTGAAGAATCTGATGTAGACATAATAGAAGGATTTCTACAAACAATGGACTTATCGAAAGGACTTGCTTTGTTTATAAGTTCTCCCGGTGGTGCCGGAATCGCTGCTATAAGAATTATTAATGCTTGTCGTAAGTATAGTGGGACAAATGATTATTGGGCTATTGTGCCTAGTAGAGCAAAGTCCGCTGCTACATTGATTTGTATGGGTGCAAGTAAGATTATCATGGGTGTAAGTTCTGAACTAGGCCCTGTTGACCCGCAGTGGTTTGTAACAGATGAAAAAGGAGATGGTAAAAGCTATTCGGTTTATGACATTGTTGAAAGTTATGACAAATTGTTTTCTGCATCAGTTAACGAGGAAAAAGGGAACCTAGAACCATACTTACAGCAATTGAAAGAATATCATCCTTGGGATATGCAAAAGTTTAGGAAACTTTGCGCATTATCAAAAGATATTGCAGTAGAGGCCCTAGAAACAGGGATGATGAAAGACCAAGGTACAGATGAGATAACTAAGAAAATTGGAATTTTCCTAACAACACAAGAAACAAAAGTACATGAAAGACCAATTTTCATAAAGGAAGCAAAAAGTTGTAATCTTAATATTGAAGAAGTCGGCGTGAAAGACGATTTATGGAAATTAATCTACGAATTATACATACGAACGAATAATTATGTGTCAACAAGAGCTGTCAAAACTATTGAAAGTAAGGAACAAGCTTATGGTGCTTTGATTCAAAAAGGAGATTGAAAATGTCTGCTGAAATGAACTTCATAGAAGAACTTACAGAAGAAAAAAAAGAGCGATTTCACAAGGCGGTGAAAAAGCTTGAAGACATGGAAGAAAAAATCGCGCCTTTCGCTAGACATAAGATATATAAGGAGCGTTCAACGGAAGGCGAATGGGGAATAGATACATATTAGAATCTCTTTTTTAACAATTTTAAACCCTTCAATTTTCACTCAGCTTTTCCCTTCCCCTTTTGGCTTGCGTGCTGAATAAGTGTTATCCATTTGTTCTCACCCTTTATCTCGATTCCACACGCTTCTGCCGGCGTCTTACCATTAAGCCCTTCATGCGGCCTTATATAATTGTGATACACTTGCATTCCCTGTAAAATAGGCGTGTTTTTCTTTTTCAGTCCTCGCATAGTCTTCTCTCTGTCCCTTATCTCGCCGTTAATCCGTTCCATTTTATTGTTATTCGCCGTACTGCTCTTACCACTTAATTTTATAGCACTGATATGCTGACTTCTTGGGCTGCTATTGTGATAAAATTCCTTATTAAACGCTTGGTGGTATCCCGGCAATCCGTCAGTTATCAACGTCTCCGGCCTTCTGCCTGCTACTTCTTTGGCTTCTTGGAATAGCTTTCTCGCAACGTGCTTAAGCTTGGTATCGGCTACTTCCTGAGCTATCCAGTACCGCGTCTCATCGTCCATAAGAGCAAACAAATATTTCATATCGCCTTTTACCTTTATCCACACTTCATCAGCGCGCCACGTCCCACTTACATTAGGTTTTAGGCTATCTACATATTTTTTCATAATTGCAGTATATTTTGTTATCCAGTTGCTTATTGTCTGATGTGAGACGCACGCACCTATTAATCTCAATGACTTTTGTGTATTCCTTAATGATTCGCCACTAAAATAAAGCTGCATTGCCGTCGTCACCGCTTTTGGATTGTGTTTCATTTTCTCAAAACCCACATTAATGCTGAACCATTTCCCACAATCCAAGCACGCAAACCTTTGTAGCTTACCATTTTTATTGTGTCTGTATCCCGCTCTCTTAATATTGGTGGATTGACACGTTGGACAGCCTGTTACGGTTATAGGCTCTAATATGAGATTCGCCTTAACTTGCTGCCTCATACCAATGCTTAACTGCACTGCCCATATGTGCTTACACTTCGCACCTCTGTGTTTATGGTCGGGACATGAGCACGTCCAACCGATTTCTGTCTCTTTGGTATCGTAGAACGACTTTTCTTTTGATTGTGAACCTACTTTATACGTATAATCGTCAATACGTGTGATTTGCCCTTCGTTACAGGCGATTTGCCTGCCTCGTTCTTCTCTCGTGCTTAGTTGTAAGTCTTGGGGGTTTGGATTTGACGCGGCGAGCATTTTTATCATCTACCTAAGTATATCAGTACAATTCGTACAATTAGTATAATAGACCGTATGTTATATATACTTTATCGTACAAAAAGTATATTTGTGAAGAATATGCGAAGATTACTAGGTAGTACAAGAGTAAGTACGGACAATAAGATAACGATTGTCAAGGATGCCGCATCGGTCTTAGATGTAAAAAAAGGAGATATTGTGGCTTTTTACGAAGAGAACGGCAAAATATACATTGAGAAAGGATAAGAAAACTAACAGGGTGTTTAAGGCATGGAGAACTAATATCTATAGTTACTCATTTCATATGAATACAATCTTCTGAAAAGAATCGACTATAGTTTTTACAAAATTCGGGTAAACCGGGTGCAACAATCTCGAAACCTTCTGTTTCTGCGGTAGCACATAATTCATTAAGACGTAAGAGAAGTTCTAAGGGCGTAAGCTTATCCATTTCTCTATGCGACCCATATAGATAGGCTTGCCTTACTGCTTGGTCCAGCTTTTCATGTGCGTCTTTTAGAGGGTTCTTCCCGGGGAGCTCTAAAGAACGGTACAGTTCCCTCAATGACCATTGATTTCGAGTTCTGATACGATTTCTTATACTTCTCAGTTCTCTCGCTGCATCGGCAACCCCAACTGCAACGTCAATTTTCGATTGCTGGTACTTTGCTGCTTTTCGATTGTTCTTCCCGGTAGTTGGACTTAATGACCATTGTGGCCACGGGAATGTGTTGAATATAGTCTCTATGGTATATCTATATGCTTCTCCCAATGTTGAGCACCTCGCCTTAAGCCAGTCACAATGAAAAGAACTCTGTAAAATGCCGAACGAATAATCATCTTCGAAAGGAAAAACAATTAACATATCATTTGGCCTTATTTTGGCGGATACAAACTCAAAAATGGGTCTGCTGGTAACTCGACCACACGCAATATAACGATTGATTGATTGTAATTTTGTAATTAATTCTTCTCTTCGCCAGAAGAGCCACCACCACTTTTTAAGGTGATTCTGCCGTCGTGTGTCTTTTTTTCGAGTTGTTTTATACCGCTCCCTTTCTTGTTCCGCCTTTTCTATCACTTTAGGAAGCACTTTCTCCTTTAGCCGTAAGAACGTTTTTTTATACTGCATAGCTTCAGGCAATTCATGTTTTGATTGAAGGTCGATAACAAATCTTTTTGGTTGTGAATCAATGCTTCCGAAAAGTTCGTCTGAAATCATGTAGGGAAATGTTACTTCAGTTGCTTGTGGTTCTTCACGTAGTAATGCATCGTGCTCCTCTGGAGTTAAAAGGAATCCATCGTATCCATGTGTTTGTCCTTGGAAACATATTTTGGAGGTTGTATTCGCCTTGAGTTTTTGCGCTTTTGTGACATCCGTGGAAGCTGATAATGACGGTGGGATAAAGTGTAATTCATATATCTCCCAAGGCCCGTCCTTCTTTTCCCCTCTTTGTAAAGCAAGCCTTTTGTTTTTAGCATCGAGAACACCGTTACCGTCTTTTACCCAATTAACAATAGCAACATGGACAGCCGCAGACCCGCTCCACGGCATAGTGCCCACTGCTTCGACAATTGCCCCTTTGTGTGATACAATATAGTCTAGTCCACCTTCTCTTGAAAATGTCTGACTAATCGTGTTAGTGCCGACTAATCCCGCTCTCCCCCCTTCTGGCAGCATATCGTGGGCCTTTCTAAACCAATAGACGCAATAATCAGCTTTTCCCGGAACATCAGGAAATTGTTCACGAATTTGCTCTACATAATTTGCTCCAAATTCTTCAACCATCTTATTTTTCGACTGGTATGGTGGATTGCCTATGATAGCATCAGCATACGGCCAATCGCAGAATAATGCGTCTGCAACGACCATATTTTCATCTAAATTGTCGAATGGGAGTGGGTCATCGTGCTCATGCCAAAATCTGTTTTGTTTGGTGAAGATATTCAAGTTATCAGAAGCAAATTTTTTCGCCATCGAAAGGGTAATTTTTGCCAATTCAATGCCAAGAGGGTTGGTGTCTATGCCAAAGAACTGATTACAAGTAATTTTTGAATAGAGGTGCTGAGGTTTTATTGACGGATAGTCGTCAAGCATCTTTTGGAGCAAATCTATCTCAAGGTGCTTGAGTTCACGAAATGCAATGTAGAGAAAATTCCCACTCCCGCAAGCGGGGTCAAGCACGTGGTATTTCGACAGTTGTTCCCAAAGTTCATTCAAATCACTAAGTGTTTTAGCAGCAGCAATTTTCTCCCTCCACGGACGAAGAACTGTAGGCTCAACAATATACATAATATCTGATTCATGAGTATAGTGCGCCCCTGTGGCGTGGCGAAACCTTGCGTTAAAACTCGACTCAAATATATTGCCGAATATCGACGGTTGTACCTTAGACCAGTCGTATCCGCATGCTTCAATAAGAATGTATAACTCTTCGTCGTTCAAGTCAAGCGGATATACCTTGCTAAATATACCCCCATTGAAATATTGCACGCCTTTAAACCTACCATTCGTCGCCTCTTCGGTTGAATTCATGCGATTGAATAAAATAGGAAATAAATCATACGTTGAGAACTCTCTCTTGCACGCGTGAACGAGTTCTGAAAAGATATACCGATTCGGAAATAATTCAGTATCTTCAGCAAAAAGAGCTATAAGACATTGTAAAGTGAAATGCAGAGCTTGTTCAGACTGCACCCCTCTCCCTATGAGACTGCTGTAAAGTTCAGATATTTTACTGCCTGCCTCTTCCGTAACCTCAACTCTATTATTTCCAAAGATGGGTTTAACTTCTTCAGGGCATAGAAACGCTAGGGAACGCCACATTTCTTTTAGTTTTTGTAGTGGTACTTTGTCTAATGGGTCTCGCTGCAAATTCCAGTTGTATATCCAAAATTCGTCAAAATTGCATAGGATAACGTATTGAGTACGTTTGTTGTAAGCGTTATCCCAATATGTTTTTGCTTGCGAGAAATGTTTTTCGAGCGGTTCTCCTCGCGTTTTCATTTCTATAAGCACTCTCATAGGCCACAAGAGGTCGCAGAATTTTGTTTTTGTGTCAACTTGAATAGGATATTCAAGTTCAGCACTTGCCTGTTTAACGCCTTTATGTCCAAAAGCGATGAACAAGTGGTCTAAAAAAAGCTGGGCTTCGCTCTTTTCCTTCCCATCGAGGAGCAATACATAATCTAAGAATTCGTCAAGTTTGTGTTCGTCTATGCTCGTCGTCAAGCTAGGTATATACAATGTTATAACTATTTAAAAAATAAACCGTTTCAACCCAACCGATTATCAACCACAAAATTTAAAATACCTTTTTTAAGATGCCGACTTTTGACAGTCACCGAAATATTTATCAGATGCCGGAGACTTTACAGAACCGTTCAGAATAAATTTTATATAGAACAACTACTCTACTAAAATCGGAGGTATTCAGAGTGATTGGTGGTCAACCGATTCTCATTTTAAAAGAGGGAACCCAAAGAACGAGAGGCAAAGACGCTCAGTCTACAAATTTTATGGCGAGCAGGGCAGTCGCTGAAGCTGTCAGAACCACGCTCGGACCAAAAGGAATGGATAAAATGTTAGTTGGGTCGATGGGCGATGTGGTAATCACGAACGACGGAGCGGCGATTTTAAAAGAGATGGATATTGAACATCCTGCGGCTAAGATGATGGTTGAAGTTGCGAAGACGCAAGACGATGAAGTTGGAGATGGAACGACGACAGCAGTCGTACTCGCAGGAGAACTATTGAGAAATGCTGAAGAGCTGCTTGAACAAGATGTACACCCAACGATTATCGAAAAGGGCTATGGGTTAGCTGCAGAAAAAGCAGTAGAAATTGTTACTGCCCTATCACGAGACGTTTCAATAAATGATGATGAGCTTCTTCAAAAGATAGCACTAACTGCACTTACCGGAAAAGGCGCTGAAGAGGGAAAAGATTTTCTACCCGGGGTGGTGGTAAAAGCCGTAAAATATGTAGCGCAAGAAATCGAAGGCAAGTATGTAATCGATGAAGATGACGTCAAGATTGAAAAGAAAGTCGGTGGTTCAATTAATGATTCCGAATTAATCGAAGGCGTCGTCGTCGATAAGGAGCGCGCTGCAAAGGGAATGCCGAAAAAAGTCTGCGAAGCAAAGATTCTAGTATACGATCAACCGCTTGAACTGAAGAAAACTAAGACTGATGCCAAGATAAAAATTAAAGATCCTACACAGATGCAACTCTTTATGGAGCGCGACCACGAAACATTAATAGAAAAGGCTGAAAAGATAAGGGATTGTGGTGCAAATGTCGTCTTTTGCCAAAAAGGAATCGATGATCTCGTGCAGTGGCACTTTGCACGAAATGATATATTAGCGGTCGAGAACGTTAAGCGCGAGGACATTGAGACTATCTCAAAAGTCACGGGAGCGCGAATCACATCAAGCCTTGATGACCTCAATGCAGCTGATTTGGGATATGCCGGCGAGGTTGAAGAGACGACTGATATTGAAGCCGGATGCGAAACATGCGGGATAGATTAAACCGGGGGGAGAATGATGATCACAATAAAAAACTGCAAAAATCCGCGTGCAGTAAGTATACTGATTCACGGCGGAACAGATCATATTGTTGAAGAAATGGATCGTGCAGTATACGATGCAATACGGGTAGTTCAAGCATCCATAGAAGATGGAAAAATCGTGGCAGGAGGCAGCGCCCCAGAAATTGAGATCGCTTTAGGGCTGAGAAATTACGCTTCGACCCTTAGTGGAAGAGAACAGCTTGCAGTTATGGCGTTTGCTGATGCAATTGAAGTAATACCAAAAACTCTCGCCGAAAATTCTGGCCTCGATCCGATCGATACACTTGTTACTTTACGAGCATCTCACGAAAACGGAAATAAAACGGCAGGGATTGATATCAACACAGGGAAGGCTGTCGAGATGTGGCCAGATGTTGTGGAACCCTTGCGAACTAAAAAACAGGCCATTTTGTCGGCCTCCGAAGCAGCTAACATGATTGTCAGAATCGATGATGTTATTCAGGCTGCCAAATTCGAGCGACCCGCTCCTCCAGGAGGAGAGATGGGTGGAATGTCGGAAGATATGATGGATTGAATCTAGTCAACAAAAACCGAATTTCGGGTGTTTAAATACACCCATTTAATTTTATTGTTTTACGTTATTAGTCCTATTTGAAAATGTTTTCTCAAGTTTTAAGCGATTAAACGGTATAAAAAGCAGCTGCTTCTTAATTAATATCGCGTATGATACGCACTTAGCGTCATAAAATTGCAGTGACAAACTGTCTACTAATTATATTACATAGAAAATTCAAACGATCATTGCGCCTGTAATTTTATTCGCTGACCTAAAATACACTTCCCTCCACGTAGCCCGCCAAATGGATTCTTGGGTGTTCCAAGTGAGTTCATGCACCTCGCCATAATAGCTGCGCCTCGTGCGAGGCCATCATCTACAAACACGATATAATCTTCTGGTTTGTCATACAGTCCCATCTCCTTAATAATCTTTAAAATGTGATGTGGCTTGTTACCAGTAATACCCGCGCGTCCAGTTATACCAATAGTCGTCTTGTCGCTAATGAGACCTTTTGTTAACGCCGTACTTATGATTCGCTCGGCAATCCCAGTCGACACCCAATCGATTACGTTAAAAAGCATTTCTACTCCAAAATCGTGGTAGATCTCTCGGCCTATCTTTGAAATTCTATAGAGATCACTCCCATTCTCACCAGAATCAACGCCTATTAGCGTAAGTCCGATTTTTTCCGCTGCTTTTGGATTTACGGGAACGCTCCCGAACCGACGTGAAGAAATAGGAACCTCCTCTATTCGTATGTGCTCATGAATTTCGCGGGCAAGAGTCCTCACATCTTTTTCCTTGACTAGCGAATTCTTAAGTCTATTTGGTTTAGGAAGATCAAATGTGGTTCCACTCGTTTCATTCACGAGCCCAGTGCCACGCCCTATAGAATCAATAATTTCACCAGAAATCCCACAAAAGTTTGCAATGGTGTTTGCATACGGAAGTGTATCATTCGTAATGCGACCTTTAAACGTTGTTCCAAAATCCATCGAAAGACATGGATTTCTGAAATCAACGTTTGCCCACTTTGCTCCTTCTTTTATTCCAGCTGTTGCTAACTCGCCCTCCATTTCATTAGCCACCACTTCGACACCTGTTGAGCCGATTGGGGGGAGCACTCCACTGACTGAACCGTCAAATGCTACCTTGTTAAGGAGGCTGTACTCACGAAACTTCTTGGGAAGATGGTCTATTGTCATCGCAGGAGTCATCTTCCGCGGACTGACTCCTGCCATAAGACAGCCATCTGCAAGCGCTATGATAAATTCTCCTATGTCTTCTGGTCGGTCGAAACCAGCGACTACCCCCGTTGATCTCACAACAAAATGAAGGTCATCTGCTAACTCGAGATTTGCTGTTCTGACTGACTGAATGAGTGTATCTTTAACCATCTCGGCTATCGATCCTCGTGTTAGCGGTCTGTAAGTGAGCGTGCGGCCAAATACTTCCTCCCCAGGTTTAGGATCACGCACATCACGGGTCATATGTACGTTTTTGTTGACAACATACGCCTTGCCATCTTTCATATTCGAAGCGGTTAAAATGCATTTGGTAGTGGTATTACCAACTTCTACAGATGCTACTACATAATAGGGACCTTTCTTGATTTCGAGAAGCGATACCTCTGCATTTCTCGCTATCCTTGGCTTTGATCCCAAAAGACTTAAAACCATTATGATGTCTCCTTCATAAAAATAATCATATAAAGCAAAGCTGTGGGCTCAAATCAGATCTTTTAATGCTGGCTTACGTACTCCCACATTTTCATTTATTAATACCGCATTGTTGTAGGTACTAGTGTTATATAGGTATCGACATTTATTTATATTCTCTTGACAACACGCCGTTGAGGAATTTTTTTCCTTCGGAAGATCCAAAAACTGGCAGATCCCAATTCTGGACAACCTTCGTCCTTAAAGTCGCAACTTCTTGTTTTAAGAGCATGTTATACCCGGACTTTTGATAGCTCTCTTTATATACAAGAATCCCTCGTCGCTGCCAAGCTGGAGTTTTTCCAAGATTCACCCCGTGCATGAATACTAGTTCGTGGATTTCACTCGGCGACATATAGCGCATCTTCTCGTGTGCTTCTCTAGCACTAGATCCGGCTTTTCTTAAACAGTAGTATCCATAGGCGTTCGTGTGGTTTCGCCAAGCCTCTGCTTGTCTCCACACAAGGTAGGGTTGAATGTCATCAGGGCTCATAGGAATAACTCGACAATCAAATGCTGCAGGTGCGTTGAGAGGCATTTTTAACGTAAAAGCGCTAGAGATATAGCTGGCGGTCACAGAATTTAACTTCTCAACCCTCCCACTAAATGGCATCTTATAAAAAAGTAGATTTATCTCATCTGAAAAAGTGAAAGCGAGTGTGGGGGACAACCCACTAGTGCGTATGAGCAGCTCAGATGTATATACCATAATCCTAACAAATCGGAAATCATATGGCTGCTCGCACTTTAAGTTGGTAAGCGTCTTTCTGAAATTCCTTCCATCAGCCCTAATGAAGCATGGAGCGACGACACGCAAATTAGAATAGATCTCGTGATCTTTCATCACGACTCTTCTTTTGGTTTGGCGCGAGAAATTAACGTCTTTACAACACTACTAACGAGTATAATATCGGCAATCGATTTTGCAAAACGATAAGGTATAACGATAAATCTGTATTTAATATCGAAAAGATTATGGTTAACGTCTCCGACTACTATACCTGTTACTTTCTTTTCGTTTGTATCTATCTTTATGTCCTCCACCTTTCCAATGTACTCGCCTTTATCGGTGTAGACATTTAGATCCATAATCTGGGTTAATTCAATCCGCATAGTGACGCTTCCCTCATAATTATTACAGAAATACAATCACATACGCTTTAGGACTAAAGTAATATATAGTTTATTAAATAATAGGGTATAATAGGTCGCTTTTATGCCGTGGTCCCTTCAAATTATCAAAATAAAAGGTATACCCATACGTATTCATATCACGTTTTTGCTCATTATTCCGTTCTTTGCTGTACTTTTTGCAATATCTCCATCTCCAATTGGATTTGGAAGTATACACAATGCATATATATATGGAATCGCTGCTGCACTTGGACTATTTGGTTGCGTAACGCTCCACGAACTTGGCCACTCTTTTTTGGCTATGAGATACGGTATCAAAATAGAGAGCATAACTCTCTATCTGTTTGGAGGAGTTTCAGCTATCGAGATCCCAAAAAACCCACGAATTGAGCTTCCAGTAGCATTAATTGGCCCTCTTGTGAGTATCGCTCTTGGAATTATATTTCTGGTACCTTCATTTGTTGTTACTGAACAAGTCCCAAGTCTGTTCCTTAAACTTTTTGCATACATAAATCTCGTTTTAGGGGGCTTTAACTTAATACCAGCTTTTCCAATGGACGGCGGCCGAGTATTAAGGGCATTATTAGCTAGGAATAGATCCTACCTACAAGCTACAAGAGTGGCAGTTCGAATAGGTAAAACTCTCGCAATTTTCATGGGGTTGATTGGACTTTTTTATAATGCGTTCTTAATAATAATTGCATTTTTTATCTACATAGCAGCCTCAGAGGAGGGGCGCCAAACCTCAGTATCTGAAACGCTTTCAGGCATAAAAGTCAAAGATATCATGACCACAGATGTAATCACAGTGTCTCCCGATATGAAAATTTCCGGTCTTGTCGATCTCATGTTTGAACGAAAACACATGGGGTACCCTGTTGTTGATAGCGGAAAAATAGTCGGTATAGTAACGTTTGCAGATGCTCGGCAAGTTCCAGTGGACCGTCGCGATGAGATAATGGTAGGAAATATCATGAAACGAGACTTGGTCGTTGCAACTCCAGATGAAGATGCAAGTGACATTATAATGAAGATTTCTCAAAAGAACGTCGGAAGGATTCCAGTAGTTGACGGAGAGTCGCTCGTAGGCATAATTACTCGAAATGATCTAACTAATGCCATTACACTTCTTGCAGAGGCCCGAGAAAACATAGTACGACCTGATGGGACTATAGCACGAATAATTCGGACCTGAACCTACATGTACAGCGAATTAACAGATAATCTAGAAATCACTATTATAGGGACAGCGCACGTTTCAGAAAAAAGCATTCTCGAAGTACAGCAGGCCATAGAAAGGCAAAAACCTGACGTAGTGGCTGTAGAACTGTGTGCAAACCGATACAATGCTTTAATCTCTGCTGAGACACCAGAAGTATCCGCAAAAGATATTCTCGTTAGTGGCAAAGTCTATCATTTCTTAGTTCATTGGCTTCTGGCATACGTGCAGAATAAAATTGGTATGGAGGTCGGTGTAAAGCCTGGAAGTGAGATGCTTGCCGCTATGGAAGCCGCTCAAAA
The DNA here is from genome assembly GCA_963704625.1 of Methanobacteriota archaeon. GTDB lineage: Archaea > Halobacteriota > Bog-38 > Methanoflorentales > Methanoflorentaceae > DASPRZ01. Next base: position 151,636 of record OY969924.1, read on the forward strand.
CGTTGGGGCGAGAGTTGCACTTGTGGATCGGGATATCAGCATCACAGTCGCGCGATTCTGGTCAAAAATGAGTATATTTGAAAAGTTTAAAATGCTCAGAGCGCTTCTTGGCATTGCTACGAGCAGCGATCAAATTGAGCTTGATGAGATTACCGATGACGACGTTATCTCACAGCTCATTCAAGAGCTGAGGCAGTTTTCACCGAACGCAGCAAGCGTGCTTGTAGACGAACGAGATGCTTATATCGCTGGGTCATTGCTAAAGTTGAAAGGAAAGGTTTTAGCAGTAGTCGGTGCTGGGCATAAAGACGGCATCCGAAGGTATTTGAACCACCCAGAGCGTATTCCTCCGCTTGACTCAATAAACACAACCCCGAAGAGGCGTTTCAGCTTTATAAAGATTGCTGGCGTCGTTTTCCTGGGTATGCTATGTGCTCTGTTTATGTTATTATTTACGTCTGGAGTACCACTTAATCAGCTAATGCTCGCTCTTGGGTGCTGGTTTCTGTTGCATTCAACTTTGGCAGCAACATGTGCAACCTTGAGCAAGAGTCACCCGCTTGCTATAATAACGTCGGCTTGTTATGCTGGGTTTAGCCCATTTATACCCATACCATTTTTGAAAGTAGGAGTAATTGCCGGGGTGATCGAAGCCGGAAAAAGCCCCCCAACCACAGCAGATTTCAGAGGACTGACTAAAGTGGAGTCTGTACGAGAGTTATTCTCAAACAAACTTTTTAGAATACTTATAAATGCAGCATTTATAAACATTGGAAGCTCAATTGCAACAGTTATTGCCCTACTTGTGATATTCCCTATGACAGGTGTCAATGTCTATGATATCCTCACCCATGCCTTTTCCCGACTGATAGGAGGGCTACTTTAATTAATGTCAACGATGAGCACGAGCGCCAAAGAACTCCAGGACCTTATCTTGGCGTGGTTAGCAGTGTCATTTGCATTTTCTCTCGCGTTCAGACCTGCTTTTTTCACGACATCAATACCTAATTTAGTCCCGAGTTTCATAATCTCCCTGATCGTTGTAGGAACGGGATTTGTGTTGCACGAATTGATGCACAAATTTACAGCTCAGCGATTTGGATTTTGGTCTGAATTCCGGGCAAACTACAGCATGCTCATTTTTTCAGTAATCCTTGCTTACATAATAGGCATAGTCTTCGCCGCTCCAGGCGCTACTCTTATCTACGGACGAAGCATTACAAAGAAACAAAATGGCATTATTTCAGCGGCTGGCCCGCTCCTAAATCTGGGGCTTGCAGGCATTTATCTACTCGCAACACTACTCGGAGGAATTATCGCACAGATCGGGTACTATGGATTTGTAATTAACATATGGCTCTCAGCATTCAATTTGCTCCCAATAAGTGTTCTTGATGGAAAAAAAGTGCTTGCGTGGGGGGTTCCTCAATACGTTGCAATCGCTATACTACCATTCTTCGGAGCCATTTATGCGTTTTTAATGATTATTCCTAAACTATAGATTTGATATGGTACATATAAAATCTTGGCGTTTACTTCCATTATGTAATTCATGTCTGAAGCGATGACGCAATCCATCAACGTATAATACGTAATAACTAGTACCATTCTACAATTAATCGAATACAAACACAAAAAGAGGTTGAACTTGCTTGCAGGATTTAGTAATGGACACAGAAGATGGCAAGAAATATCGCATCGGTAGAATTTAGCAGGGAAAAAAATGTTGTAGCACGTCATTTTGTGCCGAGCAAGTTTTTGTAACAACCATTTTTTGAAATAAAAAACGGTATCTTAACAAGAGCGTATCTTAGTAGTTATGAGGGACTAAAAAACCAAGATACACGCTAAAATCTAACAGTATCAACGAAAAAGCTTAAAATTTCAACTAAGTCCAAATGTTTTGAACATTAAAACTTACTTACAGAAGGCTTTAATACAATTATATTGATATTAAACCGTTATCGGACCCTAAAGGAACTTCATTATGAGATATGCAATGAAATTCGGTGGTACCTCAGTAGGCAATGGTGATAGGATAAAGAAGGTCGCCGAGCTTGTGAAGAAGTACTATGACGCGGGAAACGAAATTGCAGTCATCGTATCAGCTATGGCGGGGATAACTGATAAGCTTCAATCTATAGCAGAAAATATGACAAGTGAATACGCAGAATTGCATGAAGTAACAGAATTTGTAAAACACCTCGGCAAACAGCACTTTGATGCGGTGTATAGCGCTATTGAAGATGAAATGATAATTACAGATGTCATTTCAGAACTCGAAGCACGTCTTGAAGAGCTTAAAAATGTACTGTCAGGAATTTATTATCTTGGAGAACTGACGGATCGATCACACGATTATATCTCCTCTTTTGGTGAAAGACTTTCTGCACCTATTGTTTCGGGAGCACTGAAATCGTTAAAGGTCCAATCAGTTTCTCTAATGGGCGGAGAAGCAGGGATAATTACAAATAGCAAGCACAGAGATGCTAGGCCTACAGAAGTGACCACGAGGCGGGTACGAGAACGCATAGTGCCACTAATAGAAGTAGGAGTTGTTCCTGTGATAATGGGCTTCATCGCATACGATACCCGTAACATTATAACTACACTCGGCAGAGGTGGTTCAGATTATACAGCGGCAATTGTTGGAGCGGCGTCTGAAGCAGACGAAATATGGATTTGGACTGATGTCGATGGGATAATGACTGCTGATCCAAAACTTGTAAAAAACTCTAAAACTCTTTCAGAAATTTCATATCTCGAGGCTATGGAAATATCATTCTTTGGTGCAAAAGTGATCCATCCTAAAACAATCGAACCTGCAATCAGCAGGGGCATTCCAGTACGAGTGAAAAATACGTTTAATCCCGACGGACAAGGAACTGTAATCGTTCATCGAGTGGAAAATAATAAAAATATCGTAAAAGCTGTAACAACAATTAATGACGTTTCACTTATAAACATCTCAGGTGCCGGAATGGCCGGCACTATCGGGGTAGCTGCTCATGTTTTTTCAAAGTTGGCGGAAGCTGGCGTTAACATAATTATGATCAGTCAGGCATCAAGTGAGTCAAACATCTCAATACTCGTAGAGGAGGCACATTTGAGTAGCGCATTAACTGCTCTTCACCAACTAAAATCTGAATTCGAAGGAAATATTATACGAGAGATTACTTGCGACGAAGATGTGAGCGCAATAGCTGTAGTAGGTTCGGGAATGGCGGGAAATCCTGGTATAGCAGGCAGAATATTTAGCTCCATAGGCAAGATACATGTTAGTATAACCATGATAAGCCAAGGATCAAGTGAATATAACGTATCATTTGTCGTGAGAAGAAATGCGGCCAAAAATGTCGTTACAGCATTGCATGATGAATTTAAGCTCTCCGAAATAATTTGATTCAAGATTGCTTTTGTAATGTCTACATCAAAAAAAGATCGTTTAAATAAAGCATTTTGCCCGACTGCCACTTAATTCATATTCAACAAGATTGAGTCAAAAGCATTCATTTCATTGTAATTCTTTGGAAAGACTCGGTGACTCATTTTATGAAAATCACTTCACATTATTAACACAATGTATTTTTCATTTTAACTAGTTAACTTTAGTAACATATAAAACTTAATACATAAACCTAAGTTTAGATTAATAAGAGATCGTCAGCGACAAGCTTCATTCTACGTTGTTAAGCTAGGCACGTAGGGATCGCAACTACATTTATGAATTTAGAATCTACGATTGTAATGAAATCAATAAAATAGGATTATAAAGGCAAACTCTATGACTGACAGACGCCGATTAACATATGCTGAATCTGGGGTAGACATCTTGGCAGAAGAATCAGCAATAAAAGCTCTGACTAAACACTTCAGATATAAACGAAAGGGATTTGGATCTCCAATAGATGTTAATATGGGCTACGCTGGACTCTTAAATCTAGGAAATTACATTATTGGTATTACAACCGATGGCGTTGGCTCAAAGGTGCTTGTAGCAACAGAAATGGACAATTGGCGGACAATTGGAATAGACTGCATTGCAATGAATGTTAACGATCTTTATGCTATGGGGCTTGAACCAATTGCTTTTGTTGACTATCTTGCCATGGAGAGCGTTGAACCCTCCATTACCGATCAGATTGGCGTAGGGCTTGAAAATGGGGCTAGAATTGCAAATATTTCGATTGTTGGCGGAGAGACTGCGAGTCTTCCAGAGATAATAAGAGGATTCGACCTTGCGGGGGCTTGCATAGGGATTACAAAAAAAGGCACCGTAGTCACAGGAGAGAAAATCGTAGAAGGAGATGCCATTATCGGGATTCCAAGCAGTGGAATTCATAGCAACGGATTAACCCTAGCCCGGAAGCTCCTTACGAAGTATTCATATTACAAACAGTATGAGGCAATGGAAAGAATCCTAGGAGAGGAACTTCTTGTTCCGACACGGATCTACTCTGAAGTCTTGAGTATAGTTAAAAATTGTGAAGTTCATGGGCTTGCTCATATTACTGGGGGAGGCATTTTGAATCTTCGAAGGCTCACGCACTTGGGATTTGACATATTTGATCCTCTTGAACCGCAAGCGATATTCAAAATGATATATTCAGAAGGAGTAGATATAGAAGAAATGTATAAGACGTTCAATATGGGTATGGGTTTTGCCGTAATTGCCCCCTACTCGGAAATAGAAAAAATTGCAGACTTAAGCAGTGATGCAAAAGAGGTCGGTAAAATCAATGGAAGTGGTATTAAAATAAAAACAGGTGGTATATACGTGGAAATTGTAAAATGACAGCAGATAATGCTGACAAACCTTAACTTAATAGAAGATGAGAAGAGAACAATATGAGGACGATATATATACTATTAATTGTGGCATCGCTTGCACTTATAAGTGGCTGCATAAATCCCTTGATACCCTCAACAACACCATCTCCTTCACCTGTACCCACAACGACTATTGAGCCCGAAGTTTCAGCGAATTTATCAGTTGGATATTTAAAAGTTTTTGCTATAATGCTGGATGGCATTAATTATACAATGACAGAAACCCATCCATCAATATTTGTCTACCGATTTATGGACGAAGCAGGTAATACAACGGTATACGTCGATGAGAACTCAAGTGTATTAAAAGTCGTTGCGCAGAACTACACAATTCGATATAAAAATCCATTACCTACAGTACAATATCCACTCATTAAAGGAGAAAAATGGTACTACTTGAGTCCAATTACTGTAACTTATGAGAACCGTAGCGTCGACGGTCAAATAACAGTAAATAGTACAGTTGAGAGGTTTGAAAATGTGACTATTTTCAGTAACACTACTTATCAAACAGCCGTAGTAAAGCAAACCACAATTACAAGCTACAACATTGATAAAACAAATTACAGCGTATCAAATGAGAGCACATTATGGTATGGTCAAGATATAGGACTTATCAAATCTTACACTATCTCAAAAACGTACATTGAAAATTCGCTTGACCAAATATCTGACAGACAACAAGTGATTATAGAACTATCTGTATTTTAGATTCACTTCCATTTTAAAACATCGATTAAAATTTACTTTGCCATAGAGCTTATATAAAAATTAACGTAGAAAAATGAGTTTTTGAAAGGAGGTTTTAAATGGACATTAGAGAAATGCTGCGCGTAATTGGAATTACGTTTGATGACATAACTGACACAGCAATGAAACTTTGGGTACCACATCCGGGCGTTGAAACACTAGACAAAGCGAAGCAAGTATTTAACAACGAATTATCCCACGCTTTTTCTGACCCTAACCTCTGTATTTTAGTTTATATAGGAATTGCGCTTGAACGAGATGCACGAAAAGGCATTATTCCTAGTCTGGATCCTGACACGTATTGCAATGACCTTACATGTTTAATAGCTGACGAAGTTTTGGGGACTTGCGTAGCTACATACGTCGGAGGATATAAAGGACATTTCGACTACATTAGGTTTGACAACAAAAAGCCTGGGATTTTAGGTGAACTCGGACCTTTTATGGATGATGTCATAGCAGGGTTAATCGGGGGTGTGTCAGCGAATATGTACGATAGAGGAATGAAGAATGTCCTATAGGATGTTTGAAGCCCTAAGAGCTGGACTAGGGTTTCTAACGACAATCCCAGTAGGCTTCAGTAAAAATGGGCTCGAAGATCTAGCAGATAACATGTATATTTACGTTATAATTGGGGCCTTCATAGGATTCCTAATTGGAATTATTGGATGGGCGCTATCACTTCTCCCCAGTGTAAACGTTTTTTTGCTATCATCAATCGTAGTAGTAGCACTTTATTCAATCACAGGTTTTATACATCTCGATGGGTTAGTCGATATGGGAGACGGACTACTCAAACACGGGACTATGGAGGAGAGACGCAAAGTAATAAAAGAGCCTTATGTCGGGGTTGGAGGAATCGCTTTTTGCGTACTCTCGTTCCTGCTCTTGTTTGTCGGTATAATCTCTGTACGAAACGTCTTACTGCCGGCATTAATCACCGCAGAGATTTCAGGTAAGTTATCAATGGTCGAGTTAGCATCATTTGGAAAAGCAACACATAAAGGCCTCGGATCGCTATTTTCTGAAAGGTCGACGCCGATCACATTTGTAATCGCATTGATCCTCGCGTTTCTTGTTTCATTTGTCTGCTTAAGTTGGAAAGGTGTTGTAGGACTCCTTTCAGCTACTATTTTCGCTGGTGGATTGCTAAAACTCGCAGACGTATCTTTTGGTGGTATAAGTGGAGACGTAATAGGATCTTCTAATGAACTTGGCCGTGTGGTAGCGTTAATCGCAATAAGCCTTATTAGGTGACATTTATGGAAGCAATTGTGATGGCAGGTGGGAAAGGCACAAGATTTAGTTCTATTGGCGCAGAAAAACCATTAATAGAATTTATTGGTCAGCCTATGATAGCTCACGTCATTCGAGAATTAAAAAGTTCGAAAATTGAAACAATAACTGTAGCGGTATCACGCTATACACTAAAAACTAAGACATGGGCAGAAAATTCAAAATTAAATATTATACTTACGCCTGGGAAGAGTTTCATTGATGACTATATTTGGGCTGCCAAAAAGCTTAATATTAAAAATCCTTTTCTTACAGTTACGGCAGATATTCCATTGATAAATAAAAACCTCATAAATAAGGTCATTGATTCTTATTTGATAAAGTGTAGAGGAGCGCTTGCAGTTTACATTCCATATCACTTGTTTGAAGCTGTCTCAGTAAAACCAGACTTAATCCTTAAAATTGACGATAATCAATTAGTCCCTGCCGGCCTTAATGTTGTTGATGGAAAGATCATTAACAACATACAAGAGGAAATTATACTAGTCCTTAACGATAATTCGCTCGCTTTTAATATAAATACGCCTTCAGACTTAGACGCACTATATAGCCATTACTATAAAAGTCTTGCAACGAGATACTTTATTTCAAACACCAATGACCCGCGACTAATTTAGCCGTAACATTATCTGAGCTAGAAATCCTGATGTCTGACCAAAAGTATCTCAAATCTGATTTAATTAAGCTTCGCACTACTTCTCATTCATTTTTCCTAACAAAACCGTATTAAATTCATCGTCAAAGGGGTTCTTATCAAAGCTCCAGGCTGCACACTTCTACGATGTCCACGATTCGTGAGACATCTGTAATAGCGTTTATAACCGGTAAATTCAAATATTTTGATAATTGAGTTGAGACAACACCCGCAATGCAGAAGACCGATTTCTGCATATCCTCTTGTATCTCTTTCTCGTTCTTTGCACAGAGTATTTTGGGGATTGCAATGTTTCTAAAACCTTCAAGTATAAGATAGTCTGTATCAAAGTGCTCCATCAGCTCAAAAACGCTCACTGGTTTCTTTATCATTATCGTACTCTCAGTAGTAGTTCTTATTCCGACGATTTCTGCTCCAGCTTTCCAATGTCGCCAAGTATCCTTTCCTACTACATCAAGAGTGAAATCATCGACGTGAATATCTTTAATCGTCGATACGGAATATCCGCGCTGTTTAAGATCTTTAATTATCTCAACTGCTGTCGTAGTTTTACCTGATTTAGAAAAACCATAAATGGCAAATACTCTCATCGAACCCGTTAATCTTCTAAACTCAAATTATTATCCTATCCACAGACAACGTAGTTAAAATCATAAGTTAAACTTGCTAAAAGATAGTTTTAACTCTGACAAAGTCCAACTAATGTTGCCACAAACATCAGAGAGATTCTAAGCGCCAATATGAAATTTGGTAGTAACAGAACATCCGAACTATATAATGCTAACGTTCTTTTGATTTCCAGTACCGAGGATACGTGCCGGGCTCCATTATAACCCGCTTTGCTTCCGCAATAATTCCTCCTTCAAGCACTGAAATTCCTAGTGCTATGATCTCACCATTGCGCGTATAAATTCCAACAAGCTGCTTTTTTTTAAAATCACCTACCGATATCACTCCAGGCTCTGTAAGTTTTGCTCCGTGACAAATAGCGTCGACAGCTGTGTCCCGAATGACAATCTTCGGTAAATGACGTAACCCATACTCTAAAGGTTTTATTATGTCCTTTATAGGGCCTTCTTCTCCATCTTCAGTCCAGAAATGATAAGCATCTTTCAAATCGTGAAGGGTTACTGTTGTAGATTCGTCAAAGATCCCTGATCTTGTTCTCCGAAGCTCTGACATATGTCCTCCAACGCCAAGCGCCTCACCTACATCATGACAGAGCTTTCTAATGTACGTTCCTGCTTCACAACCTACTTTAAACAATACATCTTTTCCTGTATGTTCCAAAAAATCGATGCTATAAATTTCACGCTTTCGTATTTGACGTTTTACAGCTGACTTAACTGGAGGACGTTGATAAATTACACCGGTAAACTCTCTAAATATCTCAGAAATTTTCTTCTCTGGTACTTCTTTATGTAGGTGGAGCACGCACACATATTCTTTTGATACGTCAACTAAGCCTCCAATAGCCTTCGTAGCGTCCTGAAGCATTATAGGAAGAACACCAGTTACTTTTGGGTCTAGAGTACCGCTATGTCCCGCCTTGTTAATCATTAGCGCTCGTTTCACCCACGCTGCCACTTCGTGACTGCTTGGTCCCCGAGGCTTATCGATATTAACTATGCCTTTTCGAATAAGTTCTTCAACACTTCGTTCTTTGGGGTTCACCATTGCGAAATCACTTATCTTTTAATAATTTCATTAGTTTAACAGCGGTTAAAATTATATCGATAACAGCGTGTTGGTTCCAATGCTGAGTGTCTATTACAAGATCATAAGTGTCCAAGTCAAAGATATCAATGTTATAAATTTCTAAATACCGCTTCGCTTCGCTGTTCTCTCTTGATCGCGTTTCATTGAAGGCCTGTTCACATGATTTTTGCTCCCGCGTCGCAATTCGCTTCACTCTTACCGCAAGAGATGCCTTGAGCCAGACTTTTAGGTCGCCATTCATAACCCTGCCCGAGAGCCTGCCTTCAAATATAACATTTTTATAGCGACTCACTATTTCAACTTGTCTTTTATCGATCATTCTGTCAATTTCTGGATTTCTTTCTGCGAGGATACTAAATCGCTCCAAATTCATGCAGTGCTCTTGAGCAAGCTGTCTAAACGCTTCTCCAGCTGACACGTATTTATAATTGAGATTTTCAGATAAAGCCTTTGCAACCGTTGTCTTGCCACTTCCAGATAGGCCGCTAATAGTGATAATCAAAGATCAGATCTCCTCGCTAAACCTAAGACGCAGTCCATCTTAAAGCGTTTGTAAGCTCCTCTACTGCATCTGAAAGTTTGCCATCTTTGTTCTGTAGAATCTTTACTGTAGCGCCTGTGTAGAATGCGTATGCCATGCAGGTAGCCCTGTTCACCTCTTGATGTTCTCTCACTCCTGCCACGTCCTGAACGTCGCGCATCCTTGATTTGTCAGCGCTTCTTCTCCTCAGAATCTGCTCCTCAAAAGACTCGACGACTATAATCATCTCTGGTTTTAACTCATCCAAGACCCAGATTGGAAGTCCTGGAAGGTACCCCTTAGCAGTTCTTACTGTAGCGTGAGTGTCAATAATGATCAACTCCGTTTTCATTTCCGCAATTTTTTTCGCTGCAATTATTTGCAGCTCTTTCTGTCTTGCGGGATCCATCTTTCTTATGTCGTCACGCGCCGCGACCCAATTCCGCAATAAAGCTTCCTCAAGCATTATATCACTGTATGTTACCATTTCAAACCGTTCGCCTTCAGCTTCTAGTTTTTTAATTGCGTGTTTTGTGACAGTGGTTCCTCCACTGGCAGGAACTCCAGTCAATATAATGACGTGTGTCAAATTATTCAATCCTCCAAATAATGGGTAAGTCTATTTATCATTCAACCTTGATGTAGATCGAATTATTCTAAACAAGTTACGGTTGCAAACCGTGCTTTGATAGAAACTCATTATATGCGTTACTCGCCGCTTCAACAAGTTTGTCAAATTGTTTAGGAGTCATAAAGATCCTTACAGTAGGCATTTCGTCTTCTCGAATGGGCTGCTGAGCAAAATCTATAACAAACTCATTTTCATTAAAGTATATACTGATGAAGTTCGAAAAGAACGACATCAATATTTTTTGCTTTTTAGATGTTATATCGACGTTAAGTTCGCCTTGGGGGGGCGTGAAGTCTCCAGGAGGAAACCCAGTGGCCACGTAATCACCTCATAAAGTTTAAGCTATAACCAACAAAAAAGTTATAGCCATTCTTATCCAACTAATAGCTAATTATCATAGTTTCGAATTTAAGCGCTCTCCTCTCGCCTTGAGCTCCTTCAATAACCAGTCTACTCTACTTTCAGCATTCTTTGTAGCGTTCTCGTCAAATTCAACCGATATTGTTATTTTACTACCTGGTTTCAATCCAGGAGGTAACAGTGCTTCGTGAAGTTCTTCTGTGGATCCATCTTCCGCAATCAGTATAGCATAATCATCTTCATATCTATCGAGATCTGCTCGGGTTATTTTGACGTTCGACATTATATAATTCATCTCCCTTCCCGTCTTTATCTCAACAGTTGTCTACTGTTACAACTTTAACAGTGCCACGCGTTGGTCCAATAAATTGTTGCCCCCACTGCTTTCAATGTATTAATAGTTTCTTTTAGTGTTTGCTCAAACTTGTTTTGTTCCTACTGAAATTAACGACAACTCTTACTAATCGTTTTAGAATATTTAGGATTCTGTGCTAAAACTCGATTAGTTGCGTAACGTAAGATCTTTACAACGTTCTACTTAAAATCAATTTTCACAAGCATATGCTTTCTACGTTGCTGTCGCTTTAGCGGTTAACAGATAATTGATTTTCCAAACGTTATCTTTAGAACGATCAAATTGTCATTGTTACTGAAGGTAAAAAAAAGCTTACTGGATTGTGCGCAGGAGCAAGGGCATATGTCAATATCAATCGTTCGTCCTGCTAGCGGGCTTGCATACCCCATATTCTCATCGCGGTCGACTTAAAATAGGTTCTGTAGGTGCCTGTTTATTTGATCCTAGATCGTACACTTCATTAACTCAAATTGCATTAAGCTCTTTTATACGCCTTATTGTGGAGTGTCATCCGCTCTATATGTCCTGACAATAACGCAATAACGTCAAGAGTCGTAACATACGTATCTTTCAGCTAACTGATGACATATCTTCCACATCACCTTGCTGCCTTCTATATACAGTGTTTCGCCATTCACTAGCTGAACTAAAGATTACATCACTTTTGATTAACAGTAATTGTAATAACCCTAATTTTTCAGTCATAACTATTAGTTGTATGATTTCTGCGAGGTTTATGACCTACTACAGCTGCTAATTGCCATAGAAACAACAAGAATGAGTGATATTATTACCATAACTTAGTATCTGGGTATCTCGGTACAAATTACGCTATCTGAATAGCATACACCAATCCTCAACTGCTTTGATTTTTACTCACAAAAATTACGTAAATACTAAAAAGGCGACAAGCCAGCGTTAGACCCCTCTCACGTGTGCTATGCTTCTCCTAAGAAACGTCTCAGCATTGGATGCATCTCCATGACCTGCTCATTGGCTAGTTGCTCGTACAATCTATAAACGATGCTTACAGCTAATAGCAAAGATGTCCCACCCACATTTCCAATTGTTCCTAAGAAGTTCGCAATAACTGCTAGAAGCCCAACAAATGCACCACCTATCACAGTCACCTTTGGGATGTATCGAGCCATTACCTTTTCAATAATTTTAGGATCTCGCCGAAAACCCGGAATGCTCATTCCGGAACTTTGTATCTGCGCTGCTACCGCTTTTGGTCCCATTCCAGTTGTTTCTATCCAGAATAAAGCAAAGATTATGCCGCCTAAAACCATCACAGTAATGTCAATTCCTGACCGCAAAAAAACCTCATACCACAGATGCCCGGAAAGACTTGGAAGCCAGTCGCTTGGACTGTTAATGGGCGCTAAGTAGTACATAAGTCCCGAAGTAGGTTTATTGCCTGTAAACGTTCCGACCCATGTGAACCCAGCGTTATAGAGTAATATCCCAACCATCTGAACATTTGCCTGTAATGCGCGGACTAAGATCATCGGCAACACACTCGCATAGATAAGCTTAACAGGGAACCTTCCTCGCGCTCCCCGCACTGAACTATGCGCTAGAGGGATCTCGATACGCGTGCTTTCCACGTAAACGACAACTGCAAATATAGCAACAGTGCTAATAGCTGCTAGTATCCCGCCTTGAATGAGAAGGAACGTAAGCCCCTGACTACTTAAAAGCTGCGGTAGAGATGCACTACTAAATAACTGAATGAGTCTAGGTATAAACCCGGCTGCCAAACCAGTTGGTGCTTCAATATTCCAGTTAATGGTGCCAGTAACAAGACCTTGCGCCACTCCGGCGACTATAAACATCCCGACTCCAGAACCAACACCCCATTTACTTACAATCTCGTCTAAAAATAAAATGAGGACGCCACCTATGATGACTTGTATAAAAATTATGAGGGATATTGCATGGAGTCCCAGTCCAGTGGACGCAGCAAGACCGGGATCTGGTGCAAGATACCCGCCAAGTACCTGGGGCGCTGCTTCTACAAATATCATAACGAAAATAAGGAGCTTTTGAAGTCCTTGGTATATAGCCTGATCGCGCGGATCACTAGTATCAAGTTTAATTATGTCAGCGCCCTTAAAGAGTTGCAGTATAATAGATGCAGTTACTATAGGACCTATACCAAGCTGCATTATGGACCCTGAGCTTCCCGCCATAATTGCTCGATAAAATCCGAAGAGATCGTGCGACTGTGGCGATAAGCCAAAAATCATAACGTTTGTTAAAATGAAATATATGACGAGCACACCAACGGTCCACGCGAGCTTTTTCCGGAAATGGACATGCCCAACAGGCTTTGAAACAGCGGGAAGCCTCTTCAAGAATGGTTCTGCAGCGTCTTTTATGCTAAATTCGCTCATTACGTATCACTGATATCATTCAATTCAATTGCTTTGTTTACATAACTTCATCGCATATCATATCATTCAGGAGTCACAGCCTCGCCACCTGCTGACTTTAACTCATGGATTGCTTTCTCAGAAAAGCTGTTCGCAGTTAGTATCATCTTTTTTGTTACTCTGCCGCTTCCTAGCACTTTATCTACGTCGAGCTGCATATAATAAATGCCATCACGGAGTTCGGCACGTCCTTGCTCTACGAGGCGATCGGCATTTTCATCTACAGTTCCTATATCTATAACACGAACTTCATACGTTACCTTCTGCGGTCTTTTAAACCCAAAATCGCCATAACCTCGGCCTTCGAGCATTTCTCGCACAAAGTGGTGCTTACAGCCACCCGCATGCCCGCGCCCGCCTCTGCTGCCTCCACCTCTACGGTTTTTGTGCGTGCCACCGCCGCAAGTACGACTGCCTCTAAATTTTTTTGTCTTGTTTTTCCCTGCCATGTTTCTACCTCATCCTCAAAAGCAAGTCGTTAATCTTACCGCTATGAAAGCCGAGAATTCCTTGTGGAAACGGCTTTTTGATACCTTTATGGCCCTTTCGCGGGGGATGAAGCCTCAAAACTGGCTTCAGGTCCGGAATAGATTTTAAGTTAACGTATCCATCTACTACGGCTTGAGCGAGCGATTTGGTGTCCTTAAACTGTGAGTTGCTCTTCAAATAATCATCTGTGAGCTTTCTTCGCCCACTTAGCATGCCACGTTTATCAAGCAAAATCGTTAGGGTCTCAGCATCAATCTCTCCCCAAGCCACATAATCTTTGACTTTTTGGAGCATTCCACGATAATGCTCATTATCCTCAATTATCACACAATGGTTGGTTCTGTCGAGATTTAAAAGTTCGAGCGTTCGCCTTACATCCGGTTTTGATTTGACCACTCCTCTCATCTTGACGACTGCATAGACCATTTCACTCTACTCCTCCTATCTTAATAGTGGTCGTCTTTTTTAAGGCTTCGAAAGTAGCCTTCGCGAAATTTATTGTAGAGCGCGTCTGCCCCGATGTTCTTGTCCACACGTCCTTTACACCAGCAAGCTCGAGTACTTTCTTTGCAGTACCACCTGATGCTATCCCGAGACCCCTAGGCGCCGGTTTAAGTACGACCTTAACAGAACCCGCTTTTCCTTCAACCGTGTATGGAACCGTATGAACCTCACCACAGCCGCATTCCCATGATCCACATCCCCGCTTAACTTTTACAAGATTTAATTTGGCTGTTTCTATTGCCTTACGTATCGCAGGCCCTGCTTGAACATCCTTACCTTCAGCGAACCCCACATATCCATCTCCATTTCCTACTACAACGACTGCTCTAAACTTAATTCGGCGTCCCGAATCCGTCATACGTTGCACCATATTTATATCGAGTACTTCATCCGTGAGTTCTGGTAGGAGTACGTCAATTATCTCTGCTTCTTTTATGGGAAATCTTGTTGCTACAGCTTCTTCGAAGGTAGCTATTTTTCCCTCGAATACAAGGTGTCCCAACCTCGTTTTTGGTATCCAACCCTCTGCCATTTGAACCATTCCATTAGTTTGATGTTATTTCTTTCCTTGCGCCTGCATTATTGTCTGTTTAACCGCGTCTATATGTTCAGGAAGCTCTTTAGGAGCTATTCTGTAACTCGAAAATTTATTTGGGTTTTCACTAGCGTATCGGGCTATATGCTCCCCGTGGACTCTATCTTTTGATGGGAGCACTTTCTCATTGTAAGGAACTCCCAGCCCCGTTTCCAAGGCTCCCATTAAAGCTGCATAAACACGTGAACCCTTAGAGTTAGCGTTTAGACCAATGTCAAGAACTGCATCGTGATATCCAAGAGCAAGACTTCTCTTTCCAAAGAGTAATCCAGTAAGATAAGCAGCCGGGACATTACCTGCAGAGCCCTTATAACCGTAATCCGCGAGTTCCAACGCATTCGCGGAAGCGAGACTTAAATCTCCTATATCGCCTGGTGATACTAGCTGTATTGTGAAGTTCTTCCCACTTTTTCGCACAACCATGCGCGGTTTTCTTGAAAGTACTAATCCGAGCCTTTTATGATAATTCGTCCTGCCCTTCCTTCTACGTCTGAAGGGAACCTGGTACCTAGGTCCTTCTGCCATTACTGCTCCTCCCTCGAAGCCGCTAAGGTGTGGGCTTCGGCAGTTAAGACGGTTATGTTCCGATACACACCGCCTTTAGCCTTTCGATACATCTTGCGATATAATGTACGGTCAAGAGTATTGTCGTTTCTAAGAGCTTTTAGCTTCTTTCTCTGTGCCCTAATCCTGCTGATCCAAAGAGCTTTTTTGGGTGTTCGGGCGCCTTTGGCTCCTCTGCGACTTCCGTGTCCTTTTCTATGCCCTTTCTCTCTCTTTACATTGCGTTCTTTTGCTCTACTTCGGCTAATCCCTTTCGACTGAATGCGTTTAATGGTGCCAGCTTCGACAAGTCCACGGATATCCTCTCGCGTTATAACATTTGCGATATCCTCTAATTTATCTGGATCAAGCCAAACGCGGCTTATTCCCACTCCAAGTATTTTCGAAGCAAGTCTCTTTTGGTTCGTGAGGTCAGCCATTACTGTTCTGCCTCCTTCTTCTCGTTCTCGCTATGGTTTTCTGTAGCTTTACTGAATTTAATGTTTACAGTCGGATTTAGTACCTTTTAATCCTTTTACAAACGCTTTTTCTATTATCAGCTGCTTCTTTTTTCTACCGACTGCCCCCGCTACCCTGACTGCTTGATCTTGCATTAAACTCTCAAGTTCACTTGGATTGTGAATAAGAACTTCCTTAAATCCAGAAGGATGATAACCTCGTATTGCCTTAGGTGAACCATAGCCAACTTGTACTACAGCCCCCTTATCTGTGAAACCTCGCCGCATTTTATTAAATAATCCTTTCGGCCTCCTCCAGCTTGAGCTAAGCTTCTTTTTCTTCTCGCAATCATGTCGCTTAAACCATGGCTTGTCATGTCTGGCTCTCGCAACGAGAAGGCGCCTTTCCCTTTCAGTGAGCTCTTTATGCTTGAATGAAACAGAATCTTTCAGTATTGCTCTCGCAAGCTTTGAATCAATTCCTTCAATATTCGTAAGATCTTCCTTTGTAGCTTGTTTCAGGTCATCTACAGTTCTATAGCCTGCCTCTATCAACGCTTTAATGTTATCTTCACTCATTTTTTCCAGAAATTTCATTTATGCGCCTCTTCATGCCTTTTCTGTTATGTAAATCCCATCCTGGAAAACGCGTGGATCTCGCCCTTTAATCCTCGTTGCTTGCTCGATGTTAGCTGCAGTCTGACCCACATCTTCCTTATTAATCCCAGTAACGACCATCTCATCGCCATGAAGCTTAACTTGTGATTCACCTAAGATTCGAGCGACTCGCGGCTTTCGCTCGCCAAGAAAATTTCCAACCGACACCGTTTTGCCTTCAATCTTCACCTGAATAGGAAAGTGTGAGTACACTACTTTTAATTTATATTCGAAACCACTTTTGACTCCGGTCATCATGTTGGCTATGTGAGAGGCGAAGGTCTGTACAACAGAATCCTGGGCCTTCTTATCAATTTCAGTGCGTATCTGAATATTTTCGTCGTCATAACTAATTGCAATTCCCGGATACCAAAGATTTCGTTTAAGCGTCCCCTTAGGACCTGTCACCACCACTAACGATCTTTCAATTTCAACATCAATGCCTTCAAGTATCCGAACTTCGGTTTCTGTAACTCGAGTCATCTGCAACCCCTTCTTTAATATACGTATGCAAGCAACTTTCCGCTAATTCCGCGTCCTTTAGCATCTGTGTGAGACATGATACCTTGAGAGGTTGTAAGTATTAATAGTCCAACATCGCGTGCCGGCAAGTATCTCTGCTCCCACTTTTCAAACTCCGTCTTTGCAATTGAAGATCTTGGCTTTATCGCCCCACATTTATTAATATTCCCTAACAACTCAATTTTGAATAAGCCAGCTTTGCCATCTTCAATGAATTCGAAGTCACCCACATAATTCCCCTGTTGCATAACTCTTAACACATTGCCAATTAATTTTGAAACCGGCTTTATAATGCATTCGCTTTTACCAGTGCTCTCTGCATTTTTTATAGCTGAAAGAGCATTTGCAAGTGGATCTAATAAAACCATAATTGAATCTCCTTATCTATATTTTTCAAATTGCATATCGCTTGCTTTTTCTCTGAAACATTGCCTACATAAGTATATCCCGTACTTTCGTACAAGCCCTTGTTTGCGTCCACAACGTCTGCATTCGTGTGCGACGCGCCCGAGTTTCTCAGCCATTATACGATCACCACATGGTACTCATCCGTCATAAAGGCAATTGCCTCCATTCGTTTGACTTTGTGACTATTTGGGATTCTTCGTGAAGCGACTCGCCTTTTTGCAATTCGGTAGCCTGATTTTTTGAATGTTACTGTAACGTCCATGCCGAATATCCCTATTTCAGGATCGTACGTCATGCCGGGAAAATCGGTATGTTCAACGATTCCAAAAGACATATTTCCATTTTCATCGAATTGGTAGTCACTTATGTGGTTTTGGCGAATGTCAAGTGCCGTCATAAGAAATTTATCAGCAACAGACCCACGTAACGTTGTTTTGCAACCGATCGCCTGCCCTTTCCTTATGCCAAAAGCTGGCTGAGTTTTTTTTGCTTCTGTCCTTACTGTTCCCCGTCCAGTGAGAGTTTTAATAATTTGTTCAGCATTTATCAATCGTTGACCGCCTTCACCGACGCTCATGTGCACAATGACTTTGTCGATTTGTAGCCTGGTCATCGGGTTCTGATCACCTAGAGACTTCTCGGCATTTTTAGCTATCACATCATTTCACCACCCAATACGAAAACGTACTTATCTATTGTCTCAAACTGGCGATCATTCTGTTCGATCTTCACTATATTTGGACGGGAGCTTTCAACTTTTTTTATTTCGGCTATTTTGCCAGATTCACCCGAATGTCTTCCGCCAACTATCATCGCATAGCTACCTTTTTTGTACTCGTAGCGCATCAATATCTTATTGCCAGGCAAAGCAAGCACAAGTGAGTCTCTAGTATTATATTTTTCATCTAGCAGCAAATTTGTTCCATCGTGCAAATTGTATTGATACTTTCCACCCTTTATGATAGTAATATTATCTATACGAGAGAGTTTACTTCGGGCATCATCATCACTGATCTCAGTAAGTTCATATTTTCCACGTGGATTTGGGAGCATTCTATAATTGATTCCTGCAACGCTTAACACGTCGAAAAGCCCTAAACGCGCCTTATAATCTTTAACGACTTTCCCGTTTATCTTGACGGCTCCGTCGTGCAATACGCGCTTTGTTTCCTTTGCGTTGTCTGTAATGCGCAGCATATCGCGTATAACCACCATTATCGGGACAGCATCCTTTGAATGTGCACCTGCAGAAGGGGCGACAACCCACTTGCTGATTTTCTTGGCAATCGGCCAGCTTTTCGGTGCTGAAATTCTTTTCTGGTGCATTTACGCCTCCTTAAGTTTTCCCGCTCTTAGTTTATCTTTTAGTTCGAGCTTTGTGATCATCACGTTTGACGGGTGAATTGGACGTGGTACCTCTGAACCATCAGCTTTATGAACGGTTACACCATCCACGTGGATGGCTTCTTGTTTAAGGTTGACGTTTGCAACCTTTCCCTCATTGCCTTTAAAGTCCCCACGCAGTACCTTCACTGTGTCACCTTTCTTTATCTGGAAACTACGGTGTTTGTATTTTTTTGCAAGCGATGGGTTCAGTCGTGCGCGGAGATATTTTTGCCTAATATGAAGTGGAGCCCTGATCCTTGCCCCTCTTTGTTTCCTGGGCTGTGTTGAGTTAATCATGTTATATTCACTCCTCAAACTATTATTTGAGCTACCGATGCAATTTTTCCAAAGCGCTCAGCTACCTCACGGGCAACAGGTCCTTTAATCTCTGTGCCCCTCGGGTCACCTTTATCGTCAGTGATAACTGCAGCATTATCTTCAAACCTTACTCTGATCCCGTCTTGTCTCCTGAACTCCTGTTTTTGCCTAATAATGACTGCATTAAGTACCTGTCTCCGCATCTCTGGGGTGCCCTTCTTAACTGACACAATAACTATCTCTCCTATACCAGCTTTGGGCTGCCTCTTCTTTACTCCCCTGTAGCCTCTAACAGCTATGATCTGTAAAGTTCGTGCGCCCGTATTGTCGACACAATCGAGTGCCGACCCTGTCACGAGAGATCTTGGAACTTTTGCCTTTAAGCTCTTCATAAAATCTGGATCACCACAAAAGACTTTGTTTTAGACAATGGACGACACTCCGCTATCTTCACCTTGTCGCCGATTTTAGCTGCAATACAGTCGGGATTGTGTGCATGAATTTTTGATTTCCGCTTTTCGTACCTTTCATACTTTGGTACATATTTGAAATACTCTCGCTGCACCACAACCGTACGACTCATCTTGCCACTTACTACCGTTCCATCAACAGTTTGGCCCCTGACGGCCAAATTACCGTGAAACGGACATGCAATATCTTTGCATTCCCGTACAGGCAGGGGAACTTTCAATCCTAACTTTCCTGCCATCATTTCACCTTTTTCGCATTTTTAATAAATTCTTCACGACGCGGTCTTCGGGGCGCGCCACAAGCAAATCGCCATTCAATATAGTATGCCGTCCGTCAGGTAGCGTGAACTCAAAGATCCCATGTTCTTTAGGTAACATTTTCTCGCCGGAGTCACTTTCGATCGTGAAAGTGTTCTTGCTTTCGTCAACCACTCTTGCAGAAAGACCCACGTTAAACGGATTTGCGTTATCAACAACGAGGACGCGTAATCCAATAAGCTCATGATGCGCGATGTTTTGGGGGGTTATTTGCATTACCATAGTCTCCATCTATTAGCCGATAGTTCCTTGTTTCTCCTCATTTAGTATCGTCTTTATTCTAGCGATGGCACGCCTTAACTCGCGTGTACGTCCTGGATTTTCAGGAGCGCCCCCCGCTGCAACCACTGCCCTCTCGCGGAGTAGCTCACTCATTAGGTCTTTAAGTTGTTTCTTCCGTTCTTCGGGTTTCATCTCCCGTATTTCCTGTGTTCTCAATATCGCCATGCGGTTCTACCTCTTCTTCTTGGATTTCGATGAGTTGGATATCATCAGGAAGTTTTACTCCTGGATGCACTATACGCACTTTAACACCTATTATACCTAACTTCTTTTTTGCCACAGCGTAGCCTTTATCAACTAACTCCTCAGCTGGCTTTCCGCAATGCTTTATATATCCTGCAAGGAACTTCTCAGTTCGCGCACGTGGACCTGTCAGCTTTCCTGCAAGAACAATCTCGCAGCCTAAAGCTCCCGCGTCCATAATCCTTTGGAGCGAAGATTGACCGGCCTTCCTAAAGTACCAACCGCGCTGCAAGGCATTCGCCAGCCTATTTGCCATTATCTGCGCACTTAGCTCAGGAACTTCAATTTCCTGCACGTCCAACTGTGGATTATCAAGCTTGAACTTAATATCAAGCTCTTTTGTGACCCTTCGTATAGTCTTACCAGCCTTTCCTATAATCATCCCCGGCTTTTCGGCGAATATAGTCACTTGTGTCCCGAGTGGTGTTCGGTTTATTTCCATGCCACCGTACCCGGCACGTTCGAACTCCTTAACAAGGAACTCATTCATCTGAGATCGTTTTATACCCTCACTTACGAATCTTTTTTCAATCGCCATTTTTCACCTCCTGTAGTACTATTTCAACCGTAGCAGTCTCTGTATTTTTTGGTGTAGCACGTCCCATCGCGCGAGGCATACGCCCTTGAATGACTCTGCCGCGTCTCATCAAGCTATGGACGATCTTCATCTTTTCGGTGTCAAGCCCCTTATACTCAGCATTCGCTTCAGCATTTTTTATCACTTTTAATATCTCTGACGCAGCTTTTTGAGGGTACCTGCCAGCATCCCAGCCTACTAGGCCTTTTCTGTGTCCCACCTCACTGTTATAACGCTTGAATCGTACCGCCCTCTTCTTTTTGATAACATCATCAAGATAAGATTTTGCCTCTGTGAGATCCATTCGTCTCAATTCTCTACATAGCTCCACGCAGTGCTTTGGTGACACGTGAAGCTCATGACCTTGGGCGCGGGCAGTTATTTCTTTGTCGAATTCCCTAGAGTAGTTAGTAAATGCCATATGGATCACTTTAATGGGACATATTTACTTGACCTTGTAGCACCAACGCCTGGTCCACCGTGAGCAACACGTTTCCTTGTTAGAGCAAACTCTCCAAGATAATGCCCAATCATTTCAGGCATTATTTCAAATTGGTTAAAACTTTTACCGTCGTGTACTGCGATTGTGTTTCCCACCATATCAGGAAGGATTATCAAATCCCTTAAATGTGTACGGACTTGTTTGCCGTCTTTTACCTGTTGTAAAAGTTGCTTTTTATCTTCGCTCAAGCCTCTTTTAAGTGCTCTGCGTTGACGCGCTGGAAGGATATTGGTTATCTCTTCCAATTCCATTCCGTGCAGTTTTTCAACTGTGTACCCCTTGTATGTGAACTCTTCTCTTCGTCGTGGTGCTTCCGCCTTCCTTCTCTTCACCATAGATCTCACTCCAAGTCGTTCATCGCTTACCTGTTCTTCTGGCAGCGATGCTACCTACTTTTCTTCCAGGTGGTGCTCTTCTGCTAACAGTCTTTGGTCTCCCAGGATGTTGCCAGCCGCCCCCGCCAAACGGGTGGTCAACAGCGTTCATTGCAACGCCTCTTACTCTCGGAAACTTACCTGCTCTTGACCGCATCTTCAAGTACTTTTTCCCTGCCTTTACAAACGGCTTATCTACCCTACCACCACCTGCAACCATCCCAATTGTCGCTTTACAGTGCGGATGAAGCCATTTCATTTCACCACTAGGAAGCTGCACAACTGTTTTATTTACATCATGGGCGATAAGCATCCCATAAACACCAGATGCACGCGCAAATGAGCCTCCATCTCCAGGTTGTGATTCAATATTGTAGATTGGGATGCCTTCGGGGATTTCAGCAAGCCGCAATGTGTTTCCAGCCTTTATTTCCGCGGATATCCCACAAGTTATCTCATCACCGACTGCTAATCCCTCAGGCACAAGTATAAGTCTCTCGCTTCCATCTCGGAGTTCGACTCTCCCTATAGGGGCACTACGAGCGGGATCATGCAGTATGTCGACAACTGTTGCTATAATCGTTTCATCTTTATCAATCTTTATATGCTCAATATCGGCTTTATAACGATGAGATGGGGCGCGATACGTTGGGGTGCCTTTCCCCCTATTTTGCGATATTATTCTCTTTCCCATTTGTACTCACCTTAGAATACACCAACCCTTGACGCTATTTCTTCTGCAGAATTCTCGCTAGAGAGAGTGACAATAGCTTTTTTCAATCCTTTTGGTGTAATCAGGGTCTTGATGTCCGTAACTGTAACATTATAGGTCTCTTCTACAGCTTTTCTTATGCCATCTTTCGTATCATCGATGTCCACAATGAAATGAAGTTTATTATCCTTATCAATTTGTACCGTCGCCTTTTCAGTTATGTAAGCGTATTTTAACATAGCTTAAAACTCCATTAAAGCATTTACAGCAGATTCGGTCCAAACGGTCAGCCGCCCAGCATGAACTCCTGGAGCGAGCAGTTCAACATTGAGGTTGTTAACCGTCGTGACGTCAACTCCTGGCAAGTTTCTAGCAGCGACTAATGGCCTGGTACCTACAATGAGGATGCTCTTTTTATTCTTGTAACGTCTTCCTCGCCTCTTTCCCTTGCCAGCCCTAACCTTCCGGCCAGATTTCGCCTTTACTAGGTCTTCCCAAACTTGAAATTGTTTCAACGCCCCTGTTATTTCCTTGGCTTTGGAGAGCTCCTGAAAAGCATCGACAACTACTAAAGGAAGATTACCAGTATATCTATGCCCACGCGCCTTTACTAGGTCCAACATGATCGTTGCAGCGATTGCTGACCTTATTGCTTTCCTTCTCTCTTTCCTGTTTATTTTCTCTGAAAAGATTTTGTCCGGCTTTG
The DNA here is from genome assembly GCA_963704625.1 of Methanobacteriota archaeon. GTDB lineage: Archaea > Halobacteriota > Bog-38 > Methanoflorentales > Methanoflorentaceae > DASPRZ01. The sequence goes on from OY969924.1 coordinate 175,254, forward strand.
GTGGATGAGCTTTTCTCCCACCAACAGCCTGCGGAACTCTCGCAACTCTACTTGAATTCTTTAGTCGTGGAACTTGAGCGACACCCCTTCCTGATCCCCACGATTCAGCAGAAGTTTTGAGCCCAGAGGTCATATTTGGCCCATAAGCTTGTCTCCTATTAGCCTGAGATGCAAGCACCGCTTTTTTAATTATATCAGGACGGTATAATTCATCAAAGATGGGGGGACGTTCTATCTCTTTTGCAACTTCCCCATTTAAATCTAAAACTTGAACTCTCATCCTGCATTACCCCTGCTTTGACTGAAGGCTTATATAACTTAACTCTGGTGCCGTTTGCGGTGTTCTGCTCGGCCTTATCGCATCTCTTATTCTAACCAATCTCTTAATCGGTCCAGGAACTGAGCCCTTCAACATAATATAATCACCCTTGACTATACCATACTTAAGGAGTCCTCCTTGGGGCGTTACTTCTGAACCATTTGATCCAATTTTTATAATTCGCTTGTTAAACTCCGTCCTCTGATGATAGCCAGTTTGCCCAAGTTGAGGAACCGTCCAACGCACGCGTGCTGGATTCCATGGTCCAAGATTTCCAATGTGGCGTCCTTTCCCCCCCCTAAATGCCTTTCTATCTTGGATGGTAACTCCCCAACGCTTGACTGGGCCTTGCGTCCCCTTCCCTTTAGTAATGGAAATGACATCGACGAGTTCTCCTATCTTGTAAATATCCGCTATGGCTACTTCTTTGCCAATTATCTTGTGAGCGTATTCAAAAGTAGATTTCACGTCCTTAGCTCCCACGCGCATTTCCATTAAATCTGGAACTTTTTTGGAAATGCCGCTAACCTTCTTAGGAAGAGTGTACATTAATAGCCTAATCTCTTCTGCGCCATCGAGGGATCCTTCTCTGACTGAACTTCCTTTATGAAGCGGCATAAGTTTTTTCAAGTCTGTTTCTAAATCGCTTGCCCACTCCTCGAGGGACACCTTTCGTCCATAGGGTGTGTTATTATAAGCTCTTATAGCTGCGATTTTCAAAGGAGGGGTTTCTAAGATCGTTACCGGCACGCTAATCTCCATGCCCTCCGTCGGGCTGTTGGGCCTATCGTCTATGATAATAGTGTGCGTCATGCCAGCTTTGTAACCTGCAAATCCTTGGATCCTTGACTCCGACTGTTCAGGCCAGGACCTTACCCTTGGAACTTCCCGCTTTGCCCTCTTGCGCGGGCTATAAGCAAGTGACCCACGTCTTGGACGATGTCTTTTAGCCATTGAGTTTACCTCGCATTTTAATTAATGCAATCCAATATTCAGCACACTTAAAGTGGCAAGTATTGCCTCCTCAGTGCGTACAGTTTCTGTTCCTTGATCCGGAATGGCATTGACTACATAGTCTGAAACATCTTGAGTTGAAAGGCCAATTTCACTCAATATTTCATCAAGCCCGCGATTCGGTGAGCCAAATACTACGGTGATACGCGCAGCACTGCGTTGCACAATCTCTTTGAGCATGACGGAGGTAATGGGTCGCCCGTACTTTGTAGTCGAAATTACGAGACCGTTTAGTGCCTCTTTTATGCTTGACACCATCTCGACAGAATAACCCCAGCTTTTTGACGGTTTTCGGAACAGCTCAACTTCCAGCGGATCTCTTGAAAAGACCTTAACTGTCACGCGCTGCCCTGTGCGAACTTTTATATTCTGCATCAAGGCCGGGCAATCGAGACCGATTTCTACCCAAGCGCCTTCAGTTCCGACGTCTGTCACAATTCCTTCTCGAACTATGTCCTCAACTTTTACGTGATGCGGGGTTTTCAACGGAGGAACGACACCGATATATCTAAGTTCTTCAGTTCGCGGGAAAAGCAATTTACGAATATATTGTGGTGTTTCCATATATCGCAACACAGTCGAAATGAAGTTGCTATCATCAAATGTGTTATCACGATATATCAAAACGCGATCAATTCGAAATATTGCTGCTGCCCGCGCAACCTGTCCGACTTTGTACGTTTTTATTTTTTGATCGGCAGATTCGACCGTTAAGGATGATGGTATAGCTATTTGAATTTTAGGGATCATTGTCCCACGGTCTGATCTCGCAAGCTTGTCTTATGTATTTATACTAACAGTGCTTAGCTACTTAAAGGTTTCTCAGATCAAAAGTAATGACAATGTGATTTTACTATATTTTTATAATATTAATGAGCTTTACAAAAGATGGATATAAATAAATTCTTCACGTTCTCTCAAATACAAAAATTTTAATGCTACATTTTTTTAAATGTGCACTTCTATTACAAAAAATGGCTCTTCTTTTGTGATTAAATAGACACAAACTCACTCATTTTGCATAATTGTCAAAAATATCGATTGCACCCCCTCTCAATTTCCAGGTTTGCACAGTCAATATTGAAGTCGCAAATTCTAATGAGACTAAAACATAAGAAACTAAAGATGCTCGGAAAGCTAATTAAGTTTGAAAAAAATTCAGTTCACTAGAGACCTCTAGCGTGCTTTAGGCTCATCTGAGTTGGATCATAACAGCAATTTAAGAGACAATGTTGCCTGCGTATCGCAGTCGCGAGTTTGTATTGTATATAGAATATTAACCTAACAACATTACTTTTACAGTAGCTGATATTACTATTGTTCCATTTCCAAATCTGAAATCTAAAGTTCAGACTAAATAAACTGACGTCTAAATATGCCCTGGCAGTTAATAGCTCAAAGATTGACATAAGAACGGATCTATAGTTTCAACAGCATGACTCTGTAGCGTTGCAATTTGTTAAATAGGATAATTTGCAATTTAAAGTGATAAAGCAGATTTAATTTAGACATCTAGGGAATTACCAGAAAGTTTATGATAGATACAAATCTAAGGATAATAGCAATCCCATTCTTTAGACAAATAGCGGATCAATCCTCTTAAAAGGAGTATATTCCACACGTTGAGTGGTAATAATTTCGAAAATTGTCAGCTACAACCGAGGGACATACCTCATATTCATTCACGATTGCATATGATTTTAGATTTGAAACAAAATAACCGCGCAACAAAATAGTTGCTTGAAACTCTATTAACTTTTACCATTAACAATGGAATTTCAATGTATTCTAACTTTAACGTAATTAATGGTTGTGCAAAAAACTGAGATAACAATTAATTTCAAAAGCAGAATACATAATAGCAAAATGGCATTGCACTGAGCTATAAAACAGTAACTAAAACCCATGATCGAAATTACTACTCCTTCTCGAATCCATATTACTTTGATTGATTTAAACGGTGCACTTGGTAGAATTGATGGCAGTGTTGGAATAACTCTAGACTTTCCCGTGATTAAGATTCAAGCAAAAAAGTCCAATAAACTTGCTGTTCAGGGAAACAGTGGATTTTCAGAAAGAACTAAAAAAGTCCTAGAAGCGATAACAATAGCTTATCATACTGGTGGAATTGAGGTTGACATTATCGAAGGTTACCCAGATCACGTTGGACTAGGGTCCGGTACTCAAGCTTCGCTAGCTGCCGGGATGGCATTAAGCAAACTTTATGACCTAGATCTCAATCCAGTTGATATTGCGCGTTTGACAAAAAGAGGTGGAACGTCGGGGATTGGAATTACAGCCTATGATCATGGGGGGTTCATAATAGATGGCGGTCACAAGGGAAAGTGTGAGTTCAAGCCATCATCAGCTTCTAGGGAGTATTTCCCGCCGCCCGTGTTAATACGTCACGATTTTCCGGACTGGGATATAATAATTGCTATTCCTGACTTAAAAGGAGCAAGCAATGAAAGAGAAGTTAATATATTTAAAGAAAGGTGTCCCATCCCCCTGCAAGAAGTTCAGGAACTCAGCCACATAATACTCATGGAGATGTTACCAGCAGTTGTTGAACAAGATATTGAAAGTTTCGGAGCTTCAATAAATAAAATCCAAGATATTGGGTTTAAGCGTCGTGAAGTACAACTTCAGCCATTTTGTAAACAGTTAATGGAATTCATGAAAAAAAGTGGAGCATATGGATCTGGAATGAGTTCATTTGGACCTACTGTTTACGCGATTACTGACGATAAAAGCTTAAAGAATGCGGTGCAGACATATCTTAATGAGACCACTAGTGGTAAAGCATATTGTGTTAAAGCTCGCAACTGCGGAGCATATTTGAAAGAATTTTAAGCGGCAGATTTGAAATTAATAAAAAAGAGTGGAATAACTTCCCATAAGATACGTAAAGGTTGAACAAATGTTTTCGAATCTCCAATACAAATTATCGACGCTCCAAAAGCTGATTCTTCTCACTGACGGTTCAGTAACAACTTTGCTTGAAGTTATCACCGGCAAGCCAGTTACTGTTAGCACCCTCGTCCAAAGGATTGCTAAGGCTGATCACGAAATCGCAGAATTACTTGAAATTGAAGAGGGAGATAGCATCAACTACAGAGTAGTAACATTAAGAAACGTCGACAGCGAAAAGCCCCTCATCTATGCCGAATCATACACCCCTATATCGAGGCTACAGAAGGAGTTCAAATATGATCTTATGAAAGCTGATATGCCAATAGGCAACATCATGCAAGAGCGAAAAATTGAATCGAGACGAGAGATTGAAAAGATAGAGATGATATTCAACGATGAGTTCAGCGAGATATTTGATGTGTCTTATCACATCCCAATGTTGTCGAGAACATACAATATAATAAGTAATAACATGGTGCTAATAAGGATCATAGAAACTTTTCCATTGACTAGTTTTTTAAGATTTAATGCCTATTAGATATTATTGAAAAACGTAAGAGAAACTTTAGCGAGAGCCAAATTTCTAGAATTATAGATCGAATTCAATAAGCAAGTAGTGCCCGAAGCTTTTGTTCACTTAATTTTAGACATAGAAGATAGTTCAAGAGGTTAACATATCATATTCATTCAAACTAATTCGTACTATTGTAAGAACCATTTTTATTGTCATTTGCATACCTCACATAAATCAATGAAAATGCCAAAAACCATATCGGAAAAAGTATATAGCTTGCATAATCGTGTACAAGCCACAAACTATCAGAACCAAAGTAGTATCCAGCTGTAAACAACAATAGTAGCCTTATGAAGTTTTGAATAAATGTTCCAGCAAGACCTAAAATAAAAAGTCCAAGAACAACTAAATTTTTTGGCTTTCTGTCCATTAACATAAGGCCAAATATGGCAAAGAATATCGCAATTGAATCGCTACCAGAACACCTTGCATCAACCATTGTAACAATGTCGGAACCATTTAAACTTGTTAAAGTCACTTTAACTCCCACAAGTGATACTGGTACTCCAAAGAATCTAAGCGTTGACGTTGAAACTAAAGCTGTAACCATTGAAAATGAGGATGAAAAAAGAGTTTCAATAAACAACGGAAGTCCAACAGCAATGCCGTAAACAATTAAAAGCATGAAGGGGATTTTCGAAGCGCGTCCAAAAAAAATACAAAAGGAGGAGACCACAACTAAGCCAATCGCAAATATTTTTAGTGGTAGGCCAGCGATTGAAACTGATAAATAATTAAGTAATGCAAGAGCCGGGATAAAAAGTCCAACCCCTAAACACAACCAATGAACGTCAACTTTTACGTTAGAGATATCAATTTCAGTACGCTTTATCCAAATCCACAGTATACAAAGTAACAGAACAGCCCAAGAATAAAATCCATTCTGCTTAAGCAGCTGCACATTTAAAATATCTGAAAAATTGTGAACAACGTTTCCAAATATGGATAAGGTAACAAGAACGGAAATTGCCCAGAGGACACCCCTAATGTGAACACTATGCTTGTCGACAAACATCTTTTGGTACCAGATCATACATCCATTTACACGATATTCTAGTTTTCACCAATTTATCTATACCTACATCAACGATAGACTTATTACTAATTAAAAGGTTTGAGAAACTAATCAGATCCTAACGCCATCACTCGTGAAAAAGATGTCCAAGGTCCCAGCGGCGCTCAGAATTGACGTAGATACTGTAAAGGACGTACTACTTTTACCTAAACTTCTGGACGTATTAAAGAGCGTCGAGGTCAAAGCAACTTTCTTCGTTACAACTGGACCCGACAAAACTGGGTTTAACATATTTAAACACCTTAAACAACCACAAAACTACATTAATGTCCTCAAATCAAAGCCATGCAGATTCGGCATTCACAGTGTAAATGGGTTATTTCGGCATATCGAGATCCAAAATTCACACCCTTACATTTTACAACGGGCTTTAAAAGAAGGTCACGAACTTGGACTACACGGTTACGACCATTACAGATGGATAAATGAGCTAGAGAGATTTAAGGATAAATACATTATCGCGCTCATTCAACGTGGACTCGCAGCTTTAGATAACATAGCCAATATTGACGTTAGAAGTTTTGCGTCGCCGGGATTTAAAGTAACTCAAGAGTTCTTAAAATCAATAGATACCTTTAACTTTTATTATTCTAGTGACTACAAATTTGATATACCCATAGCGCCGTTTCATCCACAATTTGGCAGTCGAACTTCACGGATATTACAGATACCAGTTGCAAGCGATTCAATAGGGGAGCTGACTACAAAGGGGTACAATGAAAACGCGATATTATCACTTATCAAACGGAGGCTAGATGTTTGGTATCAAAGTAACGTACCGTTTGTGATATACATGCACCCTTCTTACGAAATAGCATACAAATTTGAGCTTTTCAATCAGGTATTAACACTAATAGGTAATGATAATAGATTTGAGTTATCAACCATGGCCCGAATCTCAAGTATGTTGGAGGCATGAGTATGAAGCCTCTTAAAATCGTTCACATATATGAGCTGGGACCACAAGAAGAGGGCGTTTTAATAGGCGGTGTCGAAGTTGCACTCTTGGAACTCTCAAAATCACTATTGAGGCTCGGGCATGAAGTAACTATTGTAAATGGCGCAAGCAAGGGTACAAGAGATTTTTCGATAGATGGAGTAACCGTCAGAAATATTGACTTTGGCGGATTTATGAAATCGACGTGGAACCCCTCAAACCTCCGCTTGATGCGACAAATTGCCTTTCCTATCGCAGCGTTAAAAGCGAATCTTGACGGGTACGATATCTATCACGGTCATTTTTACACCTCGGGTCTTGTAGCTAATTTTTTAGCGAGAAGAAATAGAGCAGTAGCAGTGAACACGATTCACGGGTCTTATTACGACATATGGAGATACTTAGAACCTCCGATTGTTTCCTCGATGTATAGGCTAGCCGAAAGAACTCTAGCTCCAGCACTTGCAAAGATGTCAGGAATCCAAATTCACACTGGAGGTTATTTTGCTAATAAAGTACTAAGTTGGGGCGCCCCTTCCGAGAAAGTGGTGACGATTCACAACGGATTTGACCCCAAAACTTTTAATCCACAAACACACCCAGTCGAGATCCCAGTCGATGGAACGATTTTATTTACAGCGAGAAGGCTTGTGGAAAAGAATGGTTTAGAATATCTTATTAAAGCGATGCCAAAAATTGTAGAAAAATATGACGCCCATTTGTTAATTGCAGGAGACGGTCCACACAAGCCTCAACTTCAACGATTAGCAGAAACACTAGGATTACGTAAGAATATTTTATTCATTGGCTTAGTTCCACATCAGAAATTGCCGCCATACATTGTTCGGTCAGATATTGTGATTATCCCTAGTTTGATGGAAGCATCGAGTCTGTTTTTAATAGAGTCTATGGCATGTAAGAAAGTAGTGGTCGCCTCGAATGTTGGTGGTATCCCCGAAGTTCTGAATAGCAATTGCGGAGTTTTGGTGAAACCAATGGACGAATCTGCTCTTTCTACAGCAGTATTGTACTTATTGTCTAACGATGCTGTTAAAAATGAACTCGCTGAAAATGCCTTTCAGGCGGTAACTAATGCTTTAACTTGGGACAACGCTGGCCGTTTAACAGAATTTGCTTACTTAAAAGCTCTTGGCGTTGAGGTTAGTGATAATAGTCAGGACTAGTGGCTTTCCTAAACTCTGTGCAGGTCTTGCAAGCGTCAATGGGAACGAGCCCAAAAGCTCCACATCGCACATATCTTTCCTTATCATAAACTTCGTAGCCAACAAAGGCCATACAATGCACATCCGATTCAATAGTGGCGGTACCAAAGCCCATATGAACCACACAGTATTTTTGTTTTATTATTATTTATATTTTGCGAAAGTTTTATTAATGACTGACAGTTTATTCGTAAAGGATTATCGTAAATTATAATCGTGCGATAGTTATGAATCCCGTATGACCAACACGCGTCGATGGCCGCGTACCCCTTTTGGATACTTCAATTTCCCTCTCAATTATTTCAAACGTTTTGACGTAAGAAAGGTTCTTAAGCGATTTTCGTACATCTAATGCCTGTTCATAGAAAGGAGAATAGGAAACTATAAACCCTCCTGGTATAACGAGCTCTGATAATACCTCTACAGCTTTACGTGCCTCGAATAAATCAAGCGTTACTACGTCAAATCTGTCTTCTGTAGAGATATCTAAAACGTTGCCAACTACAACGTCAACATTTTTCAAGCCCGCCTGTTCAATATTTTTAACAGCATTTTGCGCAAATTCTGGGTTTATTTCGTAAGTTATTACTTTTTTAGCAATAGCTCCTAAAAAGATAGCAGTGATAGCAGAGCCTGTACCTGCATCGAGGACGACATCATCTTTGTTCAGGCCAGTATGTGCCAAGATCACGCCGATATCCTGAGGCATCATCGGCGTGCCAGTTCGTGTAAGATGATGAAAAAAATCCGGATTCCTTGGTTTCAGAGCTCTAAACTCGTATCCCATATGGGTCAAAATGGTATCGCCATATTCAAGCTCTTTTAAGGTTTCAAGGTTTATCACGCCTTTATCGGTGTGAAGCTCCCCCCCAGACTTTACGAGAAACTCTTTTTTAGAACCGTGTCTTATTGACACTAACAAAGCAGTATCTACCATTCAATTACGATATCATTGTTTGCTTCCCGCAAGCTGCAAAATGGCTTCAGCAAGGTCGCCTTTTGATTCTATCAATGCATTTCTCGCCATTTCTTCACTGACACCACTTTGTTCAGCTACGAGCTTTATATCCTCCTCGTTTAATGAGGGCTTTTCTACACTCTCACCCCTGATCTGATAAGTTTTGCTGTCTCCAACGGTTATTACCGTCACGTCTGCATTTTCAATAACAAGTTCTTTATCAGTAAGGCGAATTATAACTTCCCGCACACCTTCGAGCTCTTCTGCTTCAACACCCATTTTTTTCAACTGTTGTTGTAACTTCTTAGGGTTCACGCCTTTCATTCCAGGAAACATAATCGTACCTCATACTAAAGAAGTATTCAAAGGATTTTTATGTTGCGGTGTTCAATTTTTATGACTTGCGACAAATATTATATGCAATTTTGCACATCCGCTTTCTGAAACCCATGTCTAACCTTCACCGCTATGCCTTTTCCAAAGGCGAGCATCTCTTTGGGACTCAAAAGCGCTCGTCCTGTCGCGAGTAATTTATCACTCTCATCTACTAAAAGCACCTCATCATTAGCTCTTAACCCTAAATCGACATCGACGACGTGCCTCGCAAAGGCCGTTTTTCCTGAACCTACAAACGATGCGGTATCTGAATTTACTACAACGCGAAGCTTTGGATGCGCGAAGTGCTCATGTAAACGCATAGCGCCGAGCTTAGATAACGTAAATAATCCATCATATGAGCGCAATGTGGCTACTCTTATGTTGTTATCCATAACTTGGCTTACCCTTCCTGTTGTGGAAAGCACGAACGTTACTGATTCGGGAAAAAGGGCTTCTCCTGCGCCCTGCCCGAACTGATAATCTCCTATTATCCTAACACGCTTTAGCACAAGCATTATATTGCAACTACATCTATTTTATATGTGATGTCAACGGAGTTCCTCAATCCTCTGGAAAGCCGCCGAATCGATGAGAACTGTATCGGACTTGGGATTTCCAAACTACAGCTCATGGAAAATGCAGGTCGAGCAGTCGCAATATGCGCAATGAATAAGTTCGACACATTGTCGCAGCAGTGCAACAGAAAAATTGCTGTTATATGTGGTCTCGGTAATAATGGAGGGGATGGATTAGTAGCAGCGCGCCATCTTTCAAGGAATTTTGACGTAGATGTTATTTTAATCGGCACTGAATGTTCGATTAAAACTGAACAAGCGCGCAATAACTGGAATACCATAAAGAGGATGGACGCTTCGATTAAGCTCGCAGACGGGAATTCTATGTTTAGCCTTGAGAGCCCCCTAACGCGGCTAGACGAATTTGATCTGATTATCGATGGTATCTTTGGAACTGGGATCCATGGGACCGTACGGGAACCTGAGTTATCTGTTATTGATATAATCAATGCATCGCCGGCCTTCAAAATCTCTATTGATCTTCCAAGCGGGTACGGAACAAATAAAGTTGTTAATGCAGATTATTCTGTAGTTCTTCATAGACCTAAAGTTGGAGTTTTGCTTGAACATTTTGAAGTAGCTGACATAGGAATACCTGTTGAAGCCGAAGTATATACAGGACGAGGAGATTTGCTTTATAAGCGAAAAGCGGATAGCCACAAAGGTGAAAATGGGAGGGTCTTAGTTATCGGCGGAGGGCCCTATACTGGAGCGCCTATACTTTCGGCTATGGCAGCAATGAAAAGTGGGGTTGATGTAGTGACGGTAGCAACGCCGAGATACGAGATAATTGCAGGATACTCGCCAAATTTAATTGTTAAAAAGGCAGGGACAGAAAAGATAGCAACAAAAGATGTTGATTATTTAAGTGAGCTCATCAACAGAAACGATTCTATCGTGATGGGCCCTGGCCTCGGGACAGACGCTGAAACTACTAAAGCTGTTAGCACATTGATTCCGCTGTGTAAACGCCTTGCCCTTGATGCTGATGGGTTAAAGGCTTTACAAAATACTCAATTTGAGGGGGGATGCGCGATTATCACTCCACATCAAAAAGAATTCGAACTCCTCATTGAAGAAGAACTTCCTCGCGAAATGGACGAAAAGATTAGGCTTGTAACATCATTCTCACGAGATCGAAATGTCGTCACACTTCTTAAAGGCCGAATTGATATCATTTCTGATGGGAATAAGTACCGCTTAAATAAGACCGGGAATCCAGGGATGACAGTAGGGGGCACGGGAGATGTGCTCGTGGGTATCGTTGGGGCATGGTTAACGAGGGCAGATGGGTTTAATGCAGCGTCAGCTGCGGCGTATATAAACGGATCTGCTGGGGATTTAGCTTTTGAAAAGTTAGGGTACAGTCTGCTTGCAACAGATGTCATTGAGAACATTCCTCGTGTCATGAAAGTTGGAGTTAATAGAAGCAATAAAGGTTGAGACAAAAGTCCGTAGCTTTAGTGCTTGAACATATAAGTAGCTTTTGCGTAAAAATCGATTGCATTGCATAATATGCTGCGAATTCAATTATGTTACTGCTAGTCGTGAGAACAAATCTTATTAGATGTACAAACTGATGCTAAATTCGATTATGTTTATTATGATTTATTAGAAATTGTGTTGAAATCAATAATAGTCTGATTTATATTTGCTTCTGCAGCCCATATTAGTAAATCTGTTCCTTCGAGGTTTGATCTAAAGAGACCTGCTTCAGAAAAGATCGTTCAGTTGGGCAGTGCAGCGAGAGTTGTGCAAGGCGGTAGCTTTGGATAAATTAGCTCAAGAGGTTGGTATTAGAAAGATTGTCTCAATGATGATACACGAAATAAATCAACTCTTGGAGATTTATCCTTTCAGGGTTAGTTTCTGGACAGATCAACACAGAGGAATTTTATATAAGAAGTCGATTCATCTTTTTTCCCACTAGTAAAATTTACAAATTTTTCGCTACCGTCATTAGCCTTTGGTCGCTATTTATGATATATACAAGAGTGGATATTCACGCCGGAAGCAAGGTGTGGGAATTCATAAAGATACTCTTGAATGCCAAGAGAGGCCTCCATACTCCGCGTTGTTGGCTTTCTTTAGGTCTGTGGATGTGTTGTAGCTACTCGTTACGAACGGACATCCAATAAATCTGTTTAATTTTAACATTAAATTATCCTTATCAAAATGTGCTGCGACTAAATACTGTTGCCGTTAGCAGTGAAAGACGCGTCAAAGCTCTTTTATTTGTCCGCATCTGTAAAGGGTGACGTAATGTTTTGTCCTCTCTAACGACAAAATCTAGCGCTAATAAGTATCTCTTTCTTATTTCCTTTATTTCGGTAGAATAAACTAAGTGCAAGAATAATTGCCAAATGTGCTGTTCAATTCTAATAGTCCGCTATATTTTCAACGCCTTTGTTGTAAGCAGTGTTTCACTCGTTCATCTCATGCTATCTAATTAACCCTAGCGTATCGGTGTTGGCGTCGGTACAGGAGTTGGCGTCGGAAAAATCGTCGGAACAGGTGTCGGCTCGGGCGTCGGTAGCGGTGTCGGTATTGGCGTTGGTAACGGTGTCGGTAGCGATGTCGGTATTGGCGTTGGTATTGGCGTTGGTATTGGCGTTGGTATTGGCGTTGGTAGCGGTATTCTTATTGGTGTTGGTAATGGTGTAGGTATCGGCGTTGGTAACCGTGTTCGGGTCGATGCGGCTGTAATGTTTCCTGCCACGCCTGTCTTGTTCGTCGCTGCGGTTGTGCTATTCGTAGCAGTGCTTTTCGTGTTCAAAGGAACATACATCACAGCAGAAACTAACGATAAAGCTATAATGAATAGAATTCCACTTACTAATACTTTTTTCTTAGTTAAAGGAAATATGATTCCCGAGAACCATTTCAGTGACTTAACGTTTCGTTGCTGTGATAAGTACCCACTTTGTGAGCCGCTCTGAAATTGTGGTTGATAAGTGGCACTTTTACTCTTTTCTGGCTTTTTATATTCTGATCCACATTCAGGACAAAACCGCTCATATTGAGATAAAATGGTCCCACAATATTCACAAATTTTTTTGTCATCCATTACGATTCACGGTTTAAGTTTAAATTTTTAAGACTTGTGAAGTATGAAGGACTAAGACTTCATGAGTTATAAAACTCACGCTTTTAAACAATTGCGAACTTTTAATCAGTCTTTTTTGAGTGATTTCCTTCAAACTTTATTTACGAACATGAATTTTTGAACCACATTCGTATTTCCTCTGAATTTGTTACGCAATTTCAAGTAGCGAGCTATATCATCTCCCTACGTACTATGCTCCCCTCCAGGGCTGAATAGTTACAGAGATCTTCGCTATTTAACTCGTAATTAATTAATCCTTCAGAGAGCACTTCCTTCGTAACAGAAGTAAATCAGCTTCTTAAAGTGTCTTATTGAGCTTTGTCACTGTTTTATAATGTCTAAAAATAAGGGAGTTGTTTCCAAGACTTCCGTTTTAATAGCTAAATTTACATTTCCATGTATGCAAACACATCATATTTGAACCCGTTTGTAAAAAAAAATCCAAAGGCTATTCCTTCTTACCGACATAAACCCACTGATCGTATATCCCCGTGTCGTCTCTATTATCTATGATATCACCTTCTAGTCTTAAGTTTGCCATGACGTCATAAATAAAGTCTACTTCTTCTTCCTTATGGACTGTGAAAATAAAAATGCCCCGATCAACTATAGAGACTGCCTCTGCAAGTATTTGTTGCCAATCGTATTTATTGAATTCATAAATCGATCCAAGCATAAATCCAACGACACTATTAAAGCTTTGACTGTTAAAGAATTCATAGTGTGATAACGTTGACGCATCTAGCACTACGGTCTTGTTCATTTCGAGGGCACCGTGATATAAACCCTCACATATCGAACACTTGTCGTTATCTAAAGCGAATATATCATACCCAAGAGATCGTAATACTGCCGTAGCCATCCCATTGCCACAGCATATTTCAAGTATTTTGGATTCAGCTATGTCATACATCGGTGCAAGTTTCGTTTCAAACAGTAACCTTAGTCTCTCCTGCCGGTCAATAGAATAGGATAAAGCGTGGGATCTCTGTTTTATAGTACACTCGCAGTTATTACCATTAAGAAGAGCATTCGACAGAAGAATAAGGATAGCGTTATGAAGCTCTGACCTAACGAGATAAAAGGTGATTTTTTTGCTTGATCGAACCCGCTGGAAGAATTCTGTAGCGCATTCGTCAAATTTACTATCCAGATTAACAACATCGGTGACGAGAGTCCAAAATTTGTCCTTAAAAGCAATACCTATAACGTGAGCGCTACTTTTACAAACGAAGCGGGCAACTACCTCAAGCGGCGTACTTCGCACCTCTTGTAAAATGTATTTTGAAAATCCAGTTTTTTTAAGTGCTGCATAGCTGCTTTCAACGAGGTTTATATCGTCAGAACCGAGAAGTTCGTTTAGTCTCAGAGTTCTTCACCGTCTATGTGCAATGCCGATGATATCATGAAGGTTAAAATTTTTTTCGGTTAAATACGCACTTATGCCACCCGAAATCTCTTTGAATATCGATATGTCTCTTGCAACAGCTGATCCTAGCTGAATCGCCTGTGCCCCCGCCATTATAAGTTCAAGCGCGCTCCTATAGTCGTTAACTCCACCCACGCCAACTATCGGTATGTCCAACTCATTGTAAAGTTCATAGATACATCTAACAGCAATAGGGCGCATTATATGTCCAGAAACCCCTCCAAATATATTTCCAAGAACAGGCATCCCGCTTTCTACATCGATTGCCATGCCCGTTACAGTGTTTATGGCAACTACAGCATCTGCGCCTCCGCGTTCAGCTGCCTTACCAATAGAAGTTATATCATTGACGTTCGGTGTAAGCTTAACCCAAACGGGGAGTTCAACTGCCTCTTTTATCCTTTTTGTTATTGTTTCTACAACAACCGGCTGAGACCCAATTTCAGACCCGTAGCCTTTTGTATGTGGGCAGCTGAGATTAAGTTCGATAGCATCTGCTAGCCTGCAGACGTTAGTTGCAAGTTTTATAAATTCTCTTTCATCACTGCCGAAGATACTAACGATTATTGGCTTTGAGTCATCGAATGTCCGTAGAGTTTCAAGTTCCTCAATAAACTCTAATCCCGGGTTTGGCAATCCCATAGCATTGATGTACCCCCCCTCGATCTCTACGAGAACAGGGCCCCGATGTCCCTCTCTCGGGTATAATCCAACTGACTTAGTAACAACAGCTCCCGCACCATTTTGCATTACCCTTCGAAGTGAAGATGCTGTTGTTCCAAGTACTCCAGCAGCTAGCATTGTCGGGTTCTCAAGTTTCAGAGTTCCGATCCTAGTCTTCAATTAGCCCACCCCTTATCCATTTAGAATTGATAAATTATAAATCTACGCTCGGTTATACTTCAAATTGATCTATTCACGTTAATTAGTTTATAGATAGCATACGTTCGACTTTAAAGTAATTAATTAACAAGAGTGCCTTAATTGAAAACGAGTAGTAGCAGAATATATAACATTCATCTTTGGTTCGGCGACTTCAAAATTGAGGATGGTACTTTAGTCGACTCAGCAATTGTGAAAAAGAATGTAGTCGCAATTTTAAAGAGGATAAAGAGCAGGGACGTCCTTGATTTGGACAAAAATTGTAGGAACCTTTTCAGAAATATTGCCATATCTTCGGGTTTTGTCGCGTCTGAGTTAGAATATATTGAGATATTAAGAGAGGCAACACTGGAGCTTGCAAGACAGAAAGTTGTTGAAGCAGAAAACAAAAAGGACCAACAGATAATTCAGTTTGTGGAGTCCATTGACGATATGGATGAATCAATTAATTTGTTGTCCGAAAGGCTTAACGAATGGCAAGGGTTAAAGTTTGGGCATTTAAAAGGTGAAGAATTAGAGGAGGCTATTATTTCATCCGAACAAATACGACATGAAACCCTTGCATTGGACTTCGCTTTGATGGTAACAAGGCTGCGTGAGACAAGGCAGCATATAGCGGATCATATTTCTTCTGAAATGGGATCCTTTGCGCCGAATTTAACACATGTAGCTGGTGCGCTGCTTGGAGCGCGTCTTATATCTAAAGCAGGTGGGCTCAACAACCTTGCGAAGATGCCGTCGAGCACAGTGCAGGTAATCGGCGCATCTAAGGCGCTTTTTAGGCACTTGAGGTACGGCACAAAGCCGCCAAAGCACGGAATAATATATCAACACCCGCTCGTAAATAGGAGTCATGCATCGCTTAGAGGAAAAATAGCTCGTGCAGTGGCCTCTAAAATATCCATAGCGGCGAGACTTGACAATTTTTCACGTAATTTAAATCCTGAATTACTGGAAGATCTTGAAAAAAAGGTCGAAAAAATAAAAAAGCGCTCAAGTAAGGTGGAAGAGGGGAATGAAAGTAAAGCCACATAAAATCACAGGAGTCTATCTAGTTGATAATAATCTAGCAACGAGAGGAAGCGTAGTTTATGGCGAAAGGACTTTTGGAGACTATCGATTCTGGGATCCGAGAAGGAGCAAACTAGCGGCTCTTATAAGAAAAAAAGGGGATCTAGCAATAGAGTCTGACCAAAAGGTTCTGTATCTCGGAGCAGCGTCCGGCACTACTGTATCCCATCTTTCTGACATAGTTTCGTTAGTATACGCAGTTGAGGTAAGCCCTCGTGTGGCCAGAGACCTCATCAGGGTATGCGAAAACAGGATGAATATCATACCTCTTGTATCAGATGCCTCTAGACCTGATTACGGTCAAGTCGTAGAACTGGTAGACCTCATATATCAAGACGTGGCACAGAAAAAGCAAGCTGAAATTGCTATGAAAAATGCTGAGATGTTTTTAAAAGTTGGCGGTTACGCATTTATAATGATAAAAGCCCGAAGTATCGACGTGACCGCCAAACCGCGCGAAGTATACAAATCTCAAATAAAAAAGCTTGAGGAGATATTCAACATTGAAGCTGTAAGGGAGCTTGAGCCATTTCACAAAGATCATGCGGCTGTAATAGCGAAAATTACGTAAGGCCGTTGACGTCAATTACAACGTTTCAGTAAATTGAAATTTGAATATTATATAATACACAAAACTTCTGCAAATTATTCAGTTTGCAGTCGGTAAAGTATATTAGCCAGTCGATGTATCATACTATAGTTACTGCTTCTATCTGAGGAGAGGACGAAATGACACGTAAACCAGCAAAGATGTATCGAAAAGTGTCAGGTCCAGCATATACCCGTAGGGAGTACATGGGGGGGGTTCCTGGCAGCAAAATTGTTCAATTTGATACAGGTAACTTAAGCGGAGACTTCAAAGTAGCGGTTTCATTAATTGTTGATGAGGAGTGCCAAGTTAGACATAGCGCGCTTGAAGCTGCAAGAATTTCAGCTAATAGGTACCTCATAAAAGCTGTAGGACGGCTTAATTATAGATTCAAACTAAGGGTTCATCCTCATCACGTGCTACGCGAGAATAAGATGGCAACGGGTGCAGGAGCTGACCGTGTGCAGGATGGAATGAGACGAGCATTTGGAAAAGCGGTGGGAACTGCAGCACGAGTAAAATCCAATCAGAGGATATTTACAGTATATATGAACCCTCAAAACTTTGTAAAAGCTAAAGAGGCGTTAAGGCGTGCGTCAATGAAGATAGCGCCACCGTGCAGGATGGTCATAGACCAAGGCGCAGAGTTGATCGAGGTGTGAATATTTGACCAATACGAAAATATCCTCTTTAGGTATCCATATGAAAATTATAAGATAAGAAGGTGTACGTCACGAATAGCTATGAAGAATATTTAACACGAGGAATTAAAAAACTACCGAGCATCAAAGGAGATGATGCAAGATTCATAATTCCTGCTCCAAAGGTATTCACAGAAGGAAGAACGACTGTTCTTGACAATTTTAGTGAGATTGTCAGCATATTAAACAGAGACCAAGATCACGTTCTTAAGTACCTGTTACGAGAACTCGGTACTGCAGGTAAAGTTGAAGGCGGCAGGGTAATATTCCAAGGAAGATTTTCCAGTGAAATGATAGCATCGTTGATTGATGAGTATGTCGAAGAATTCGTGATTTGTTCTGAATGCAACAGGCCAGACACTCACCTCACTAAAAGCGATCGCACTTTAATGCTGAAATGTGATGCATGCGGCGCGCACAGACCAATAAAGAAACGACTCGTGAAAAAGGAAGTTACAAGGAATTCGCTCGAAGAGGGAGAGACCTACGAAGTTCATATCGAAGCTGTGGGAAGACGAGGCGATGGCATAGCTAAAATAGGAAAATACTCACTATTTGTTCCGGGTACACAGAAAGGCGACGTTGTTAAAGTAAAAGTTAAGAAGATTTCAGGAACGCTTGCGTTTACTGAACGGATAAACCCGCGGTAGCTCGGATTTCTTAGGGTGGCCATGTGAAATTTATAATTGTTGGGCACAAAGCGGCCACCTCGGGAGAGTTCCTGTTAAATGATATGCCGGGGTCTGCAGGCCGTATTGATATACTAGCTAGGTGTATACACTCGGCATTTTTTAAAGGACGAAGAGGCTTTAATTTACAAAGCCCGACGAGCAAGCTTGTGGCCGATAATACTACATACTGATAATTGTATTATTTTAGTCCACAACGAACTAGATAGAAAATGTTTGAAGTCATAAGATTAATTTTGAAAGAGGGTCCGATATGTGAGGATTGTCTTGGCAGGCAGTTCGCTAAACTCTCAACTAATCTTACAAACAAGCAGCGTGGTCGAGCGATAAAGCTAGTTTTGGCTATGCTTGACGATCAGCCAATTGATGTAAACAAATGCCATGATGAAAACGAGAGTTGTTGGGTATGCGGGGGGCTTTTTAGTAACCTTGATGTCTGGGTTGACCGTTGTACGGAAGCGTTAAAAGAATACGAATTTGACAACTTCTTAATTGGAACTAAATTATCTGGAAGACTTTCGGAAAATGAGGAGATACTCTGGTTTGAATCAAAAACCACTGTGGCTGAACCCCTGAAATCTCATTTGAATAGAGAAGTTGGAAAAAAAGTTGAAAAAATTACGAACAAACGAGCTGAATTTGAAAAACCTGAAGTCTTAGTTATTTTAGATCTCGCGAGGGCAGAAATTGAGCTCACAATTAACCCAATTTTCATATACGGGAGGTACAAGAAGTTCGTAAGAGGTATTCCACAGACTCGATGGCCTTGTAGAGAATGCGGAGGAAAAGGTTGCAGCCGGTGTGACTTTACGGGCAAAATGTACTCTGAATCGATTCAGGAGATTATTGCAAGCTCGCTACTGAAAGTCAGCAAGGGTGTTGACGTGATCTTTCACGGGGCCGGAAGAGAAGACATTGATGTTCTGATGCTCGGTACTGGAAGACCATTCGTGCTTGAGGTAAAAAAACCTGCAAAAAGACATTTTGATCTCAAAATGCTCGAGATGTTGATAAACTGCAGCCAGGAGAAAGTTGCAGTCTCTGATTTGAAATTTGTCAACCGTAATTCTGTTGAAGAGATTAAAAATACTAAGTCAGATAAAGTTTATAGACTTAAACTTACATACGAAGGTGCAATTAACAGAAAAGAGTTAGAACAAGCTTTATCACAGTTAAAAGGCACGATTGAACAAATTACTCCCAAACGGGTTTCACATCGTCGGGCTGAAATAAAACGGATAAGAAAAGTCCATTCAGCAAAACTGGAAGGTGAGCACATATTTATAAAATGTGAAGGTGGGCTCTATGTGAAGGAGCTTATATCTGGTGATGAGGGCAGGACAAAGCCTAATTTGTCCGAACTTATCGGCATACCGGTAAAAGTTGTAGAACTTGACGTGTTAGAAGTAAGTGGAGGGCTTTAATGCCAAAATCACATGGCGAGAGAAGAAAAACAAGATATAAATTGAAGAAGAGCATAAGGGACAAGGGTTTATCACCGGTTAGTTGGGCCATAAGAAATTTCGAACAAGGGCAAATGGTGCACGTCGATGTTAATCCGAGTGTGCACAAAGGTATGCCTAATCCGAAATTCCACGGAAGAACCGGAAAGATTTTAGGTCAGCGTGGCAATGCTTATATAGTTGAAGTTAGTGATGGGAATTCCATTAAGACGATAATAGCCAATCCACAGCATTTAAAGCCCCAAAAATAGCAAGCATGATAGTCAAACTGATATTAGATGAGCAATACTTAACACTCCCAGAAGTAAAGGAAATTTTAGCTGACGTATCAAAGCAAAAATCTGGAGAAGAACTCCAATATGAACTAAAACGTGCGCTGGATCATGTAAACACTTTTGCAAAGCTCGACGTTGCCGAATCACGGGCTCTTGTAAATGAATTGATAGATTTAAAAAAGATGAAAGAGGAAATAGCAATTCGAATTGCAGATATTGCCCCGCTTTCTAAAAATGAGTTACGGTCTATCTACGCTAAAGAAAGATTTACGCTCACTGAGGATGAACTTGAAGAAATACTTGACATTGTAGCTCGTCACTTTTAGAATATATCTGGGGAGCGCTCATGAAAGGAGAGAAGGAAAATTACGTTCGAGTGTTAGATTATTTGCCACATGGTCATCCTGAAGACCCCCATCCCGCTTATAAGAAAAGGCCAATTATTCACGCGGTAGGAGAAGATCATTTTACACTTCTTGAGCTAGTTCCACGAGAAAATGCGATCCCACAGGTATATGAACGCCTTTATATTGGTGAAGGTGAGAGGGACAAGATCGACCACGTCAAAAAAAGACTCATATATAAAGAACTAACCCATGGTGCCAAGGTCGAACTTCCTTACGCCCTTGAACAAATAGTAAAAGACTATGAAGACAGGTTCATTAAGTTCTTTAATGACGCCCAACCTGTTACTACGCGTCTTCATACCCTTGGGCTTCTTCCCGGAGTTGGCAAAAAGTTAATGTGGACAATTTTGGAAGAGCGTAAAAAGAAACCATTTGAAAACTTTGAAGATATTGCCCATAGAGTCAAAGGCCTCTACCATCCAGAGAAAGTGATAGTTAAAAGAATCGAAGAAGAACTTAGCGATGAGCATGTCAAATATAAACTTTTCACAAAATGAGGAACTTTACTGAGTCAAGGAATCTTGATGGCCTATATACAAAAAGAACACTAAGAAAACAAAAGTGGGGGCAACATTTTTTAATCAATGGCGACGTTATTGAAAGAATAATCGATTATGCAAACATTAAAAGCAATGAGACTATCCTTGAAATCGGCGGCGGTACTGGAAACTTAACGGCAAAGTTGTCTGAACGAGCTTACAAGGTTATAGTGATTGAAGTTGATAAAAATTTTGCTGACGTTCTTTCGACACTTCAAGGCGTAGAAGTCATAATTGGTGATGCACTACGTGTTGATTTTCCGCCCTTTGACAAGACAGTTTCTAATCTACCATACTCGATGTCCTCCGATATTACTTTTAAATTGCTTAAATATGACTTCATCTGTGGAATTTTAATGTATCAACTCGAGTTTGCTAAGAGGATGGTCGCAGTCAAAGGTTCAAAGGATTATAGCAGACTTACAGTTTGTCTGCGATATAAAGCTGAGGCCTCGATTCTTTGCCATGTTCCGAAGAATGCATTCCTTCCACCACCACGAGTTGAATCTGCGATCATTAAACTCGTGCCAATTCAATCTCCATTCCAGGTATCAGATGAAAGCTTTTTCAAAAAATTTGTGACGGGCATTTTTACCCAAAGACGAAAAAAACTTAAAGGTGCGATCTTAAACGCGTCAAAAATGATAGGAATAGCAGATGCTAACGATATTATAAATATAATTCCAGAAGACTTCTTGAACCTCCGGCCGTATGAGCTTAAACCTGACGAAATCGCAGCAATTTCGAATCAAATATCGGAGTTGATCGAACGATAAAAAATGTTTCTGTCTAGTATTATCATGCTGATACAAATTACGAGCAATTTATAATAAAAAGGCTTATGCGAAAACATGGTAGAACGCGTGTATTACAACGGTGAAGAGATAAAAGTACTATCAAACGTTTATGTGCCTTCTGATGATACATTTGCATTGTTGGAGGAGGCCTTAAAAGTTGTTCGTGAGACTGATTGTGTTTTAGAAGTTGGAACAGGATCCGGAATAATATCTAAATTCCTTTCAAAGAAAGCGAAGTCTGTAATAGCGACGGATATAAACCCTTACGCAATAAAAAACGCACGAATAAACGCTGTAAATGCCAAGACAGGACATCTTTTTGCAAATTTAGCTTACAACTTTGACCTTATCGTCTTTAATCCTCCGTATCTACCTACTTTAACGCAGAGTTATGCGCCCAAGGACTGGCTGAGCAAAGCGTGGGATGGAGGCCCAACGGGAAAAGAGGTAATTATGGAATTTTTATCAGAAGTAACAAATTATTTAACAGAAACAGGTAAACTTTTGATGGTGGTATCTTCACTCACGGGCTTCCGAAAGATCGTCACCAAAATGACGGATCTATTCGAAGAAGTAAATATTGTTGCAACAAAAAAGTTTCAGTTCGAGACTCTTTATGTGCTCGTAGGCTCAAACAAGCGCAAGGAAGAAGGTCATGCAAGTATTAATAATTCCTTAACATTATCAAACGGGTTTAAATAAACTTATACATCAACACTTCATCCACATACGTCTCGTCGTCAAGCTTGGCTTTTTTTAATCTTCGACCTTCGTAGCAATAATGTAACGATCTATAAAGAGCGACGGCTGGATTACCGTCGTAATAATTTACTTCCATCTTCCCAACCCCTCTCTTTTTCGCTATCGATTCAAGGGCTTTGATCAGTATGGTGCCAAGACCTTTGTTTTGAAAACCCGGATGAATGGCAATTCCGAACGATGCGGTGTGTGCAACTCTCGATCTAGCATTATTCATAAGTAGAGTCGCTGATGCGACAATTTTCCCCTCGTACAGCCCCACAACTGTTACTCTACTGCTGTTTAAATTATTCAACCAGCCTTGTTTGTTATCCTCAATGTCCTCTAGCAAAAATCGCATGGACAGATATTTATCCACTTTACCAAGCCATGAATGTAAAAACTCGTATCTTCCATTGCTATAGTCTTCTCTCGTCGCAATTTTCAATTCGATGACTCTTCCATCCACTAGAGTAACGATCTTAGGAAGCTCAACACTATCTGACATTACCTTGGCACGGTCTCATCCAACTTTAACTTAATAAGTTCGAGAAGTTCAACACAATTCTCGCTTAATCTAGCCGCTGCCTCTCGCACGAGTAGCAAGGGATCTATTTTTTCTGTGTTGATATAAAATATTGGATTGCTAATCATTGGATGTTTTATATCATAAGTAGCAACTTTGACACGCGGATCTTTAAGCAACAATGATTTAAGGGCATTTAAAAAAGTGTGGCCCTCGTCGAGAAATTCAATCTCCGCTTCCTCTTGAGTTAGTTTAATGATTTTTATATTCAACCTGCACCACTTCTCGCCAATATTATGCGCCGACTAATATTTAATTTATCTTATGAAAAATTAGCCTGAACCTTAGCTGCTTAAATTATTCCTTTACCGTAGTCTTCTGAAATCTTTCTGGTTTCAATACGTCCACATCTTGGACATTCCAACTTGCTTTCTTTCTTGACAAGGGCTGAACGACATTTTGTGCAGATTGCTTTTATAACCCCTAAATTTTTATCCAAGGTGCTAAGTCGCAAACTTTTTTCGTCAATGACTTTAGCTTTTATTATGTCATGATGCTCGAATTCCGAATCAATTTTTGCTACATAAGAATTCTTTATGTTGGAGATGTGAATAGCCCCTTGATCGACGTTAGCAATTTCGCGATATTCTTGTCCTTTAATTCTTGCTATATCTACAATCACTACAGAGTTCTTCAAGTCTACAACCCTTCCAACAACGATGTCCCCGTTCTTAAGTATAGGGGGTGTATCCATCAGTGGGGTTATTTTAACAGTTCTTTCTTTTTTATTTTTTTCAACTTGTCCAGTTAAAGCAGCATAAATTTTACCTTTCTCTTCATACGTTCCGTCGCCTGCTATGTATTCTTCAGACGTACCGATTAAATCTCCTGGAACAACTATATTCTTCATTTATAATTCCTACCTTTACTATGTTATGCATCATTGTGTTAAATTAAGCAGCTCGCTCCATGCGAAAAAGTATAACGTCTATGTATACTATTTCTTTTTTATGAAACTTAAATGTATGCGCTATTGGGAACTTCAGTTTCATTGAGTGAGTTATTAAATTAGGAGCGGAAAATGTCCTTACGAAACGTTCAGAAACTGCATTTTGTATCAAATAAACAGTGCTCCCTACTATAAAAGCCCTTTTCAAAAAGGGTCGATCCGATCCTTTTCTCTGCCCTCCAAATGGTGGATTCATAATTACAGTGTCAAAATTCCCTTGAAACTGATCTACACTGCTATTAATCCATGTTATATTTACTCCAAATTCACGTGCATTAACTCTTGCCACTTCGAGCGCCTGATTATCAACATCGACACCTGTTGTTATCCCTCCCAAGAGTGCTGAACCTATTGCTAATATACCTGTTCCGCACCCGAGATCTACAACCTTCTTCCGCTCAATGTCCCCTTCCATATATGCAAAATATAAGAGTTTTGCAGCGAGCTGAGGAGGGGTTGCGTACTGCTCAAGCTTTAAGAAAGGTTTCTCAAATTTCCTAACTTTCTCAAGAACCATCTCGAGCTTTCGCTGTCTCATAATGTTTTAAAATAAAAAAAAAGTCGGCTCTATCGCTTTCTGTTTACAAGATATGCCGTAAGTGTGAGCGCTGCAAGAGCGAAAATAACTTCAAACCCTGGCAATGGGTTACCATTTGCTGCCGTAGTGTTGGACGCTGATACTGTGAGGCCTTTAGTCCTGTTCCCACCTTCAGTCGAATTCTGCGGGATATTCACCACCTTATTCACCCCTGCGTACGCAGTTGTAGTGGTTTGTAGCCCATTTGCTGGATTCGTTGCGTGAACATCAGCGCTGACTGTAGCATTATCCATCAAACTCTTTGACGCAAAGAAACGCCATCCAACATTCATATGATGTATTTCCATCGCACTTACATTGGTGTCTCCAGGGTTTCCAGTTATTTGGCTTAAATCGGCTGAAATGCTCTGACGGACTCTATTTTCATTTACTCCCGGGTTATCTCTTGTTGGATTGTCCGTAGTATGACATAATCTACAGTTGCCATTTATGAAAGTTACCACAGAGCCATACTCTCCCGGTTTGATGAGCCCTCTATCAGGACCCCCCTTAGGACCGAATATAGTAGTGTTAAGGTGGAGTGGATAATTTTCAACCCTCATCAAAGTGGTTCGAGTAGGGCCATAAGGATCTTCTACTTTAATGATATATTGCCCTGGTCTCAACTCTGGCATCATCCATGAAAAGACAACGAATCCATTTGGTTGCGTTTTGTTGGCTGCATCGTTCTGTCCTCCATCAGTCACATTTGCGATTTTAATCCAAGAAGCACCCTCATCAGCAATACCTTTGTTATTCGCATCATAGTAGTACGAAAGCGTCACGGTGCTGCCATTTCTTGCAACATCAGCAGATATTACCACTTTATCGCCGGAACCGACAGGCGAAGAATCAACTGAGATATTCATTGTGGCAAAAATAGGCACCACAGTAACAGCAAGTAGGACTAGTATTACGATCAACAAGATGGGTGCTGAAATAAATTTGGCGGATGGCTTTACCATAGCGAAGACCCCATAACTTTTTCATAACCTTATCACTACGTATGTATATAAAACATTCGAGTGTCCCATTCCACTAAAAACGAATCTTAAAACAATCGTTTTGCATATAAAAGATGTTATTTTTTGACGATATAAATAAAAACCGAAGAAAGGTTGAGTTATTTTTATTAGCAACAATATGAATAAAAAAAGTCCGATGAAAGATTTTTTTTATCCAAAATCGATTGCAGTAATTGGTGCATCGCGAATGGAGGGAAAGGTCGGACATTCTATTCTCAAAAATTTGATAGCTTCTGGTTTCGAGGGCGAAATAGTTCCCGTTAACCCCAATGCTGATGAAATCCTAGGTATAAAATGTTATCCTCGTGTCAAAAAAGTAGACCTCGTCGTGATCGTTGTACGCGCAAAAATGGTGCCTTCAGTGCTTGAAGAATCAGCGAAGCTCGGGATACGGGCCGCAATAATAATTTCAGCTGGGTTTAGAGAGGCCGGAGCAGAAGGCGCTCTGCTTGAGGCTCAACTAAAGAAGATAATAAAAAAGTATGGGATTCGAGTCATTGGACCTAACTGCTTAGGTATCATTAGTACTAGTGCCAAGATGAATGCGTCTTTTGCCGCTGAATACCCCAAAAGAGGGGGCGTATCATTCATATCTCAAAGTGGCGCACTTTGTACTTCAATTCTTGATTGGGCTGCAACAGAAAACGTTGCCTTTGATAAATTTGTAAGCACCGGAAATAAAGTGGATATCACCGAAGCCGATTTGTTGGAATATATGAAGTACGATCCTGCAACGAAGATTATTGGACTGTATATCGAAGGGATTGAAGATGGAAAAGAGTTCATGAGGACCTCACAGAAAGCATCAAAAATAAAGCCCATAATTGCCCTCAAATCAGGAAAAACTTCGCCCGGGGCAAAAGCTGCTTCTTCGCATACAGGCGCGTTAGCCGGGTCGGATGCTGTTTATGACGCGGCATTCAAGCAATCTGGAATTATTCGCGTCGGAACTGTAGATGAATTTCTAGATGCGTTTAAATCATTTTCAATGTCTGCCATACCAAAAGTTGACTCACTAGCAATAATAACAAATGCAGGAGGTCTGGGGGTCCTTGCGAGCGACGCGAGTGCTGATTATGGGGTTGTTCTCGCAAATTTTACCAACGAAACCATTGAAAATTTAAGACGACACCTTCCGACGGAGGGTAATTTATACAACCCGGTGGATGTTCTCGGTGACGCAATGGCTGATAGGTACGCTAACGCCCTTTGTAGCATTTTACAGGACGAGAACGTAGGATCCGTCATAGTCCTTCTTACCCCGCAAGCGGTAACAGAGGCTGACGAGACCGCTAGAGAAATAGTCAGGCTATCCGCTACAACAGGAAAGCCACTAATGACGTCGTTCGTAGGGGGAGAACAACTGTCAACGGCAATAGAAATCTTAAAAATGGGGGAAGTGCCTAATTTCCAAAGTCCCGAAAGGGCCGTCAAGGCTATCGGTAACCTCATGAAATATGAAAAAGTTAAGAGTCGTGAAGAGACCGGAAAGCCCCCCAGAATCACCGGCAGAACGACTGATGTTACGAGTCAAATTGAAGAGGTTAAGAAAGACGGCAGGCTTTCAATGAGTGAAGAAGAAGGACGAGCTATACTTAAGGCTTACGGAGTGCGAACTCCGGATGAAAAACATGCTAATTCCCGAGAAGATGCTGTTAAAGCTGCACGCAGTATAGGGTATCCTGTAGTTATGAAGGTAAGCTCACCCGATATCTCTCATAAATCAGATGTGGGAGGGATTGTGGCAAACATTAAAAACGATCGAGAAGCTAAAAACGCCTATGAATCCATCTATGCCAACATAAATAAAAGACTTCCAGCGGCTCGTATAAAAGGGGTTATCGTACAAAAAATGATAGAGGGAAAAGAAGCGATAGTAGGCGTTACTTGTGACCCACAATTTGGTCCCTTTGTAACTTTTGGGCTAGGCGGGATTTACGTCGAAGTTTTAAGAGATATCTCTCATAGAGTGGCCCCGGTTACGCCAGAAGAAGCAAAAAAGATGATCACTGAAATAAAATCCTATCCGATCCTATTAGGGGTACGAGGGGGAAAAGCGCTCGACATTGACGGCATAGTGGACGTAATAATGCGTTTAACCCAGATAGTACAAGACTTCGATGAACTGCGAGAGATAGAAATAAATCCGCTCTTAGTTCAAGAGCATGGGTGCTATGCAATAGATGCCCTCGTTGTAATTGGAGCTAAGACAAACAATTAATGTGTTTAGGTGGTGAAAATATTGGATGTAGAGTGCGATACAAGAACGCTCGTGATAAGTTCCGTTTCTGAGAGGGCTGGCAAGACCATTATTGCGTTAGGTCTTGCTTTAAACTTTAACGGACGAATGGGATTTTATAAACCCATCCGCGAAAATCTGATCACAATAAACGGCAATTTAGTTGAAGAAGATGCTTACTTAATGAAACACGTATTGGATCTCGAAGACGAATCGTTGCTTTCACCATTTTCTTATAACCTTTTACAGGGAATGACGTTGCAAGATACTGTGTGCGCGTTAAACCGCGTGTGCGATGATTACGATATGGTTTTGATAGAGGGCACAAAAGACATTAGTACGGGCTTCATTCATCACATTTCAAGCATTCAACTCGCGCAAGCTCTAAACACTGAAATACTGCTTATTACTGACATATACTCGCTTGATATGGTTGCAATGATAAAACTCCTCCTCGATAAACTTGATGTTCGGTTAAAGGGTATAGTCCTGAACCAATCTAAGGATTCTACACTTGAAAAGTACATCTCTGGACAAGGAATAAACGTTTTAGGTTCGGTTCCATTCCTGAAAGAGCTCAAAGCGCTTCACGGTTATGAAATAGCTGAAGACTTAGGGGGAGAAATAATCGTTGCTGGGAGAGATCTGCCGATTGAAAATGTTCTTATAGGCGCTATGACACCAGAATCTGCCCTTAAGTACTTTATGAGGGTCCCCGCGAAGGCAGTTATAACGGGCGGTGATCGGGCAGATTTACAGATTGCCGCGCTATCGACACCGACTTCATGTCTGATTTTGACTGGAGGGTTGTACCCTTCAAACCAAGTCATTGCTCGGGCACAAGAACTTGGTGTAAGTATGATACTCGTTCATCAAGATACGCTAACAACTGCCGAAAGAGTCGAGGCGCTCACAGCCCGGATCGATCCGTTTGACGCGAAGAAGATTAAACTTATAAAAGAGTTAATAATGCAAAATATTGATTTGGACTCAATATGGAAATAATATTCAACTAAGACGAATAACTAAATAGATACGGGAGTTTTCAAACACGGACTGCAGCCGAACGTCAACATAGTTTCATTAATTCAATGATTTTTTGAGTCGCTTTTGCTCTCAAAATTTTTTTGAATCGACATCTCCACAACAATATATCTGCTTCAACAGTAGACTATCTGAATGAAAGTGTCAATATCATGATGTATGAATGTAACTTTAAGAGTTGTTGCCCCACTCACTACTCTAAATCATATCGTTGATATTTTGTTACAGTTGATCTATTCTAAGTTATCAGTACCGATGTTTCCGCATTGTAATGTCACAGTACCATACAATTGGATAAAGCTGAACAATAGAATTACATCTTCTCCAGTTACCTTAACAGATGTATTTTAAAGCTTTTTTTTATTATGCGCAACTAAGTTCAAACATGTTTTTATTGGTCTGCGATATTTTTGTCATCTTTTTATTAATCTTCACTTTTTGGAAGTTGAATACCAAACGCAACCTTATCTTGGTCTTTGTAAATTTTTACCTAATTACAAGACGAAAAGATTCATTGATAGAGTACGAATCACCAAAATGCTATAGATATACTAAACTTCATTCTGTTTCGTCCCCGCAAAGATATTGTAATTCATGGTCTCTGCAACCTATAATCACTCTCTGATAATATGTTTATAATCTTATTGCGCTTCTATCTACCAAGAGTGACCAAGTTTCCGTAGCAGCGGAGGTCACATCAGATTTTTTATGACTAATCAAAATAAGCGTTAGTTAAGAACAAGGCTGAATGATGTGTAGGTTGCTCGTTTTAAGAAATACTAAAAAATTAAACTAGCACCTTAAGCAAATCTACATCTCTTATTATACCTTCGAGTTTTCTTTCAGCAGTTTCTACAGGTAAAAGTTCTACATTATAGCGTCTCATCCTACGGGCGCATTCACTCACTGCAGTCTTATGATACACGGGCTGATATTCTCTGATCATAACTTCCATAATGGGTAAGTTTGGAAGTTCTACCCTCGAAACGCCGTAATACAAACTCATTGTATCTCGAACTGCTTCCCAGGTCCACGCATCTTCATCAAAACCTGCCGATAAATCGGCCTTTTCAATTGTGTCTTCAATTTTGCTGACCTTAAGCAAATTGCTCTCAGTAATGATGCCTACAACCAAATTATTGGAGTTTAATACAGGACTAGCATCTACATTTGCAAGTTTCATAATCTCACCGACTACATTTGTCGGTGTCATTTCCCAGACAGCCACTATATCTCTGTCAGTAAATTCATCTACAGGTGTACTTATTTCCATGTCAGCAATCGCATGTATTATGTCAGAAACAGTTACAAGCCCAGCAAGCTCTGAATTGACAACGACTGGAACTCTCCTTATATCTTTTTCAATGAGTATTCGCGCGACCTCATTTATAGTTGTTTCCGGTTTGACTGATAAAGGGTTTCTCGTCATTAGTAGGGCAATCTGATCTTCCTCAGGGTTTTTAAATATATCGCCTCTAGTGAGTATCCCTACGAGTTTTTTGTTCTTTACAATTGGGACACTTGTCACGCCTTTTTGTTTCATAATCTTGAGTGCTTTATCGCGTGATCCCGGAACCTCAACATAAATGACGTCACTGGTCATTATATCTTCTACCGTTAACATTTTTCACCTCTCACTACTAAAACTGGAACTTTACTCATTCTGATTACTTTATCTGCGACACTTCCAATGAGCAAGCGATCTAGTCCAGTCCTTACAGGGGTCCCGATAATTATTAGGTCAACATTATGAGTATCAGCATACTTGTTAATTTCGTCTGAAGGACGTCCTTGAAGAACTGTAACTCCAACTTTGCTCTCATTGATGCCTCTTGTTGCAAATAATCGCTTTGCGTCCTGTGTAATTTTATCTCCTTCAAAGAGCATAATCTTAAAAATTCTGTCCCAAGTTCCATCGATTGGTACGGCAGCAAAGCTTGATACATCAATCACATTAACAATGTGCGTCTTTGCATCTAGTAATTTAGCCACGTAAATAGCGTGCTCATATACCTCATCCATTATTTTTGAGCCATCAGTTGCAATCAAAATATTTTTATAATCCATATCTTGCACTGGTCTACTCAAGATGTAAATATTATATCGTCTGGGCGAGCGCGCCTAACAATACCACTTACAAAGTTTTGCACACCAAATAAATTATTTGAATGTTCATTAAGGACCATCAGGCTTGCCTGCTTTCCCACGTCAACAGAACCAATTTCATGAGAGATATTTAGTATCCTAGCTCCATTGATTGTTGCCATCCTCAACACTTCGAGATCATTGTGCAAATATGCTTTCGAAGTAAATTCCATTTCAGCGAACATATTTAATGAATTGAACATCACATTATCAGTTCCAAGTCCTACCGTTGTCATTTTTACCATTGAAGATATTGGTGGGCGACAAAACGACGCACCTACCCCTGTAACGAGATTCGATCTAGGACAGACTACTATCGGAATACCACTTTCAATCTGATGTTTGGATGCATGAGTCATATGAACGAGGAAACTCGGTCTTAATGCTATTGCAGCATTTATATCTTT
Source organism: Methanobacteriota archaeon (assembly GCA_963704625.1). GTDB lineage: Archaea > Halobacteriota > Bog-38 > Methanoflorentales > Methanoflorentaceae > DASPRZ01. Next base: position 206,878 of record OY969924.1, read on the forward strand.
TTCATCTCGCTCACCTGCATGGATGGCTAAAATTTTTCCTCGTTTTTTAGCTTTGTTAGCAATTTTCGAGATTTTTGAAGTATTTAAATCTCTGACTCCACTGATTCCGATGCCACTTGCGAAGTCGAGGACACTATCACTATCATCTTCTACTATATAATCTATGCCATCATTTTTTGGTCTTCCTAACGCAAAAACTCTTATGTTTTTCAAGTTTTTTTGTGCGGCCATTAATTCTTTTAACCCTTGAACACCACCTTCTCTAAAGTCAACTAAAACAGCTGTGCCGGTTGCGATAGCATCTAAAAGAGAATGATTCATAGCTTCAATTTTTGTTTTTGAATTGGTTTCGCGTAGCGCCCGGTGCTTCAATCCATCGGGCGGTTTCACTAAATTGTCGAGACTATCAAAAACGACATCCTTTATGATCGAGTCTCCGAGGTGAGTATGAGCGTTTACAAATGAAGGCAAAACTATTCCATAAGCATGGCAATCATTAGGTTTAACGTTAAACCTCTCTTCAATGTCGACGATTCGTCCTGATTCAATATAAACACGCCCAGATAGTGTTTCAAAATCCTCTCCGCACAATAATCTCCCGCCGACTATATAATCACACATGATAACGTATAAATCACAGCAAATTGTATTTTAAACTATGGCAAAGGGGAAGAGACAAGCATCGGCACCAATGTCGAGCGCCGGCTTGATTAGGTACTATGAGACTGAAGACAAAGAAGCTATACATATTAGCCCAAAGTCCGTAATGATTGCTTGTGTGATTTCTGCGGTTGTCGTTTTGGCTTTAAATTTTAGATTGGCCTAGATAGATGTTACATCCGCGTTGATTTAAGTTACACAAAATGTTCGCAAAAAATATGGCAAATGCGAAAAAATAAAGTAAACCGAAGAGTCATAAGGGTATTAAGAAAAGTATCTTTTGATAATTTAACTGATAGATGCAATCACGAGCTTGAAAACTTTTTTAACATGAACTTTCAACTGATTGGCTTGAAGCGTAGTAGATGTTCAATTTGGGACACATTTTATTTCGATTCCGTTCAAAGTTGTTGGATTTAAAAACGGCAAAACTGTTACTTACATTACAAAGATCGTCACAAAAAAACCTTAGTATGTTAAACAGTATTATGGCAATGAAGAGCATCGGCTTTAAAATATTAGTTGGTGTTCAGGAACTTTTTGCGAAAGATTTGAATCTGCGGACGATTCTATAAACTTTGAACTCATTTGACTCAAAAGCTTTAAAAAAGCAGATATTTTTGTTCCCTACCCAGAAAGCGCATATAAATTAGAAACTTGCAGTTTATTAGTAATGGAATTTGTAGAAGGGACACTGTTAGGAAAAGTTGAAATTACCCTGCCAGAAATATATTAAAGTATTTAATATCATCAAAAAACTGAGAGAGAATAAGTTCGTGGGATGGCGATATTAAGCTCGATAGGTTTATAACTGACAGTAATAAAGAGATGTTCTTAATATATTGTATGAAGTACAATGGTTCAGTTGAACAAGCCTTGAACTACCACCTTATGAGTGCTATTTACTGTTTGAGCGACAAATGTGATGAATCTCTTATATTGAGTGTATCACAAAAATTTTTAATCGAGCACTGAAATTTGTGATGCATTAAAGTTTCTGTATTTAACAAGCGCTAGGCTTGATTCTATCTTCGAAAAAGAAAGAACAAACGAAATTATATTGGCAAATAGCTGACTGTGCGAAAGCTGACTCTACGAACTTAGACTGAGGCCTACTTTAGTATTAAGTTATGAGTAGATGTTTGATAAAGGGGCGTGATTGTCAGTTAACAAAAGAAATGAAGTTACAACTTTAAGGCCTCATAACTCCAACAAAAAAGTGCATTAATGATTCAGAAGCCCTCATAAAAGAGTCACAATATCAGATGATTATGAACGACGACAAATTGACGATTAGGGATGCAGTAACGATCCCATTTTTAGCGATAATACTGATTTTAGGAGCAACATACGGTATAAACTTTATGCAGAAGCAAACCGATCCTTGGCTTGATCCAGTCATAACGAAAGGCGAACTTGACTCTACGACGTGGATAAAGGAAGATACTAAGAGTACTGACAAGTTTCAGTCTGACATTTTCGGTGGAGAACTGATAATGGGAATGACGACGCGTACCGCTATAGTTGGAGGGGACTGGGCAAATGCACCAGATCCCGTTTCCAATATGAAAGACTCCCAAAAAATTTATGTGACCATTTCAGCGAGCGAGGCCAATGTCCTCTGTAAGAAGTACAACTTAACCTATGCATTCGTCCCGTTAAATCGAAACGTCTATTGCGGATTTGGATGGACTAGTATAAACAAAAACAAATTTAATGATAACAATTACTTCCAGTTAGTCTATTCTAATGACGACGTAAAGATTTTTAAGGTGGTTTGATAATATAAAAAGGACGGCAGAGATTAACCTTAGATTAATCAATAGCCGCTCGTTGTTGCGATATATCTTCATTGTCGCTCTCATTATTCCGTATATAAGTTACCGGTTGGAAGTGATAAAAAATTACATCATTCCGACCTACGGAAATACTATGTATCACGTGGGAATAGAACGTCTTATTATACAAACGGGATTTTATCCAACGGAAGAACTTTCATATAATGGCGGTTTCCAGCACTTCTACGTGCCATCATATCGTCTCTTCGTTTCCTCCCTTTCCTTGATAACAACAACAGACCCTATGGTAATGTCTGGAATGGTAACAATCGTAATATCGCTTGCGATATTCGGTATCATTTACGCAATAACTAAAAGAGCTTTAAACCCTTTTGCAGGAGTCTGTGCTTTATTCTTACTCATTCTGTCGCCAGAGATGACAATATTTTCTATACGAGCTCTTCCTGAGCTTCTCGGGCTTTTTATGTTCCCATTAACCCTTTACTTCCTACTGTTAAATAAAGGTGGTAAGTCATTCAGCCTCAACACATACTCATATCTCTCAATATTAGCGGCGTCTGTAACTGCCCTCACGCATCAAATGACGCTCCTGACACTTGCACTTGTTTTGGTTATTTACGGGCTGACGCAACTCAAAAATAAAGCTGAGCTCCTCAACGCGTGGATTCCTCTGGCTGCCGCGATCACTGTGTACGGGATCTGGCAGTTTTATTCGCTCCACACAATAAATATTCTTGGATTGGCACAAGTGAAATTTCATGAAGGGGTGCCGGTAGACTTATTTGCGAGCGGTTATAAAGTCGGTTTTATTGAGAGGGCGGGACTTCTTCTTATCCCGCTCTTTATCATAGGTATAGTATACCTAGAATATAAGAAAACAGATAAAAGATTTTTACTTTATGCTTGGGTTGGTGCGTCATTAATACTGACCAAGAATGACCTCTTTGGCATTAGCATATTTATGGATAGATTTCTCACCTTTATGGTTGAGGGAATGATCGTCCTTGGGGGAATTGGTGCATACGCAATACTTGAGATTCTAGATAGGCGTGTGTTTGACATGATATTTCGCAACAAACCGAACATACCGGTTAAAAAATGAATATACGCGCTATTCCATTTCAGCTCATTACTGCCCTTCTGGGGATTTTACTAGCCCTACCGCTCAAGGTGTTCTTATTACCCTTTTTGATTACACTGCCCGGCTTGTGCATATATATGGTCTACAAAAACTATAGAGCCATCACCCCCATCGAAGGAATAAGTTTTTCCTTAACTTTTTCACTTATAATAGTTCCATTTGTATCCTGTTTGCTTTATGTTTTAAAGATCAACATAGGATTTACAGGAGCTGCTCTCGGGATCTTGGTGGTTATATCATCGATCCTCTCATACGTTGTAAACTCAAAAACAAAAGACGACAGTGACAGTGGAAGGGCGCCACCCAAAATTTCTCGTGCTAGCTGCCTAAAACAGTTGGCAGTTATCACGATATCGACACTGCTTGCCCTAGCCGTTTACATACCGCTTTCTAACTCTTATATAAATAATTCCAGTGGACTCGTTATGCATCCTACGCAAGCCTCCGATTTAAACTTTCACCTTTCTATAATTAGCAGGTTCATAGAATCACCACATATTCCAGTAGAAGACCCCTATCTAGCAAACTATTACATTAATTATAATTGGTTTATGCACGTATACATGGGGACTTTAACAATTCTAACAGGCGTCCACCCGTTTACGATACTTAAAATTATCACCCCGCTCCTATTTTTTACGCTTTCAATGAACATTTATCTGCTTGCCCGGAAGATATTTAGTTACAGCACAGCACTAATGTCGACGGTAGTATATACTATCGGTGGAGGACTGACATGGGCACTTATCATCTACCGTAGACCGAGTGACATTTTTCACTATCTGATATATCAATTCAGTGATAACGCAAACATAAAATATGACCAGACTATTTTGTTTTACTTCCTTCCCCAAACACAGTCTTTTGCACTAGTTATCCTCATATTTGCCATATTTTTGTGGATAAAAACTATGAATAACTACAATTTAAGAAATATTGTCGTATTATCTCTTATTTTAGTGGCCTTGCCTTACTATCACCTTATAACAGCATTTCCACTTTTTGCATCTATGGGACTCTTTTCGATATATACGTTCATTAGATATGGTAAAAAAAGTGCATATCCCACATTGATACCCCTTATAATAGCAAGTTTAATGACAGTACCAAATTTTATGCTGGTCTCGAGTGGTCAACTATCGCAGATAACAATTACATCTATAAACTACAGCGTTGCGTTTATGTTATTTACGTATGGGATTATAGGCATTCTTGCGTTTATCGGCGCGTACCAATCATTAAAGTCGAAGCGGGCAACCCCTCTTATTTTCTTCGCAATAACCACGTTTACTATTATGAATATAATATCGCTACCGCTCACGTTCGACACTTATAGGTTCTTAGTGTACCTGTATATTCCGATAGCAGTCTTTGCCAGTTATTACGTTTCTCAGGCACTTTTAGAATTAAAACAACATGGGCTTTCATCTAAAGTAGTAATTATCAAAGCATCGGTAGTAACTATTGCACTTATCTGTGCACTGCCAACTTCTGTAATGATGTTCGAGTTTTATAACGGGCATTCATATCTTCATATACCAAATGATGAACTTAAAGCTATGGACTGGATCAAGTCAAATACGCATAAAAATTCTATATTTCTTGAAGAGCCATCGACTTTTCCGAAAATTCCACTTATGACTGGCAGAAGACTAGTATTTGCTGGAGGATTGTACACAACGCAGTATCATGGAGTTGACAAATACGCTGAGATAAACTCGATACTTAACGAGAGCAATCCAGCAAAGTTAAGTTCTGAACTGAAATCATTAAACGTATCGTATGTCTTTATTGGGCATGAAGAACGGGCATATCGTATACCATCCACTATCGCCGATGACTATTATTTCGAAAAAGTGTACGATAGAGAGATGATACAAATATACAAAGTTAAGTAATTTTGTGCGCCTAAACACGTTAACATATCTATAGATAATATTACAAAAAACATAAGCTACATAAAGGACCATCAACCATAACTAACAGTCCATCAATATTAACGTGTCAACAATGATCATCTCTTTTTTCAGCATTATAATGCTTATAATCGGTTTAATTTACCTCACAATGTTGCCTGGATATGCCATATTAGGCGCTCTTCGAATTAAAGGACTAGACGTTATAGAGGTGGTCACAGTTTCTTTCGGATTAGGTCTTATTGTGCTGACTGCTGAAGCAATAGCATTAAGTGTGAAAGGAAGCTTGGCATTGACTGCACAGAATTTAATCATATTTACAGCCGCCTTTGTAATTATCTTGGAATCCTCCCGGGTGTTGAAAAAGAAAGCTACGAATATTAAGCAAAGATAATCAAATTAATAATAATTCGATTTAAATTTAGCAGATACCAGTGCTGTGGCTGCAGCAATTAACATATTATGACTGAAATTGAGATTCTATTTATTGGAAGATCGAATGTGGGGAAGTCCTCGTTAATAAGAGAGCTTTTTAGGGTAAGACCACAAGTAGGAAGGCGCCCTGGTGTGACAACAAAATCTACCAACTATCAACTGAATGACCTCATTATCACAGATTTGCCGGGATTTGGGTTCATGAGCGGGGTTGAAGGATTTGAACGTATACAAGACGAGCTTATAAGATATGTAGAGGAACACAACAAAAGGGTGCTTGTTGGAGTTCATGTGATAGATGCCAGTTCTTTCATTGAAATTGCGGAAAGACACAATATGCCAGTTGACGTTGAGATATTTGATTTCTTACTAGATCTCAACATAGATACCATTCTTGCAATTAATAAAATGGACAAGGTTGAAAATCCCGAGAAAGAGCTCAATGAGATAGTCTCAAAACTTGGCATGTTACCTCCATACAAGCAATGGATCGATCGTGTCGCTCCTGTTAGTGCTAAAAAGAGCGAAGTGTACGCGCTTAAAAAACTGATAGTTAAAAGGCTTCATTATGCGAGACGAGATGATGCTATTAAATATCTGAGATGACGCCAAGCACGCAACTTACTTTAAAATAGCAGAAACAACTCTTTCGACTCCCGTGGCAACCCCTTCAACTTCTATACCGCCTTTTTTTGCGCCATCTCCTACGAGATAAAGGTTTTTATACTGCGTGCGGTTAGGAGCATCAAACCCTGATGCCATCCTGTTTACCGGCCATCCATTATAGTAACTCTGTACAAGTAGAACTTCGAATTTGTTTCCAAATAAGTCTTTGAGGTCCTTCAAACCGAGGCGAATTTCCTCATTTAGATCGGTAGATTGTAGCGGCTGGTGCGACATCACAAGGTTTTTGCCAGGGGGGGCTAAGTTAGGGTCTGCATTAGTTACCTCGTTTAAGCCCTTTACCCTTCTCATAAACGGGGTTAGGAGGACTCCAGTATGCCCTATTAACTTCTCATCTGACGACAGGGATATTTTTATTCCCGCTGAGGGTTTTTCCCGAAGATCCTTCAAACCCAAAAGTTTATTTGTGGCATCCGGACCGATATCTGATATAACATACTCGGCGCTCACAAATTCCCCTTCTGTCTCAATCCCTGTCACCTTTTTGCTTTTCACGATTATCTTTTCTACTTCTGAGTTCACATTGATCTGCCCTCTAATAGTTTCTGCTATTGCATCAATGATAGCTTTACACCCACCTACTGGAATGCCTGGCGTGTTTCCATATTTATTTATGTTTCTCACGATAGCCACAAGCCCTGAAGCAGGAACTTCATTTAAATTTAGCGAGAGCGCCCAACCACAGAAAGCATCTGTGAATTTCATGAAGCCAGGGTTAGTGCGCAATATGTGCCCGAGGTTGTTTCTTTTACCCGACAAAACAATCTTCGCCTGATAAATCAAAAATTCAAGTCTGTTTATACCAAACTCCTTAAACTGGTCTCTTTGGTCCCTGATAATAACATATGATCCATCTTCACGTCGTACGACAGCAGGAGGTTCTGATCTAATAATCTCCACTTTGGCTCGTATGTCTTTAAGTGCTTGACCTAAAGGCCCAGTCGCGCCGTGGGGCACCATGTGCAATGCACCAGTAGTAAGCTGGAAACCTTTATAGGGTAAATTTGTGAATCTGCCACCAATAATAGGAAGCCTCTCATAGACAGCCACATCAAATTCCCGAGAAAGTTTCGCAGCTGCGAGGAGTCCCCCGATACCAGCTCCAATTATCACAACATCCGCCACTTGCACTACATCTCCTCATTCGGCTCAATTGCTTTTTGAGGACAGAACTTGAGACATACACCGCACTCTTTGCAATCACCAACGATGTTTGCCTTCCCGAAGACTTTAATCGCCCCTGTGGGGCAAAAAACTTCGCAATGAGCGCATCCAACGCAGTTAGATATAATCCTCATTTAAAATACAATAAGTAGTTTTATGTATTTAGCATCTTGGAATAATGTTGTAAACAATCATTGAACGTTTTTAGTTCATAAACATAAAAGATATGAGGTAACATCATAAATGTTTCAGGCTGTTTTTGATTTGGAAGGTCCAATATCACCTCAAGACAACGCCTATGAGGTAATGAGACTTGTAGAAAACGGAGATCATATTTTTGAGGTAATTAGCAAGTATGACGACGTTCTCACATTGCAAGGAAGAAAAAACTACGAACCAGGAGACACATTAAAGTTAATCGTTCCATTTCTAATTTTTAATGGAATTTCAGAAGAAGACATAAAAAAGGTATCAAGACAAGCTAAAATTGTTAGCGGTGCTAAAGAACTGATTAACAGGCTAAAAAGTGACAACTGGGCGATTTACATCATTTCAACAAGTTATGAACAGCACGCACACAACATTGCAGAACAAATAGGGATTGAGCCTGATAGCGTTTATTCTACTAAACTTCCGCTTGATTCGTATCTTCTTGAATCAAAAAGCGAAGATATGTCTATCGTCGAAAAGGCACAGGCAGATATACTTTCTTTCTATTTTAAATATGGAATTGACAATACAAAAAAATTTAACGACATTGTAAATAAGCTTGATAAGGTCTTTTTCAGCGATATGCCTAAGACAAGATTTGGAAAAATTCTTAATCAGGTTCAGGTAATAGGCGGGGAACGTAAAGTAACGGCAATGATACGAGCGATAGGTGGCTTGAGTTACATAAAAGATACGATGGCAGTAGGAGATAGTATAACTGATTACAAAATGTTAAAAGCAGTGAAAAAAGGATGTGGCTTATCAATTGTATTTAATGGAAACACGTTTTCATTGCCTTACGCAAGCGTCGCGATTGCTGGAGAAGATATTAGACCAATCTACCTCCTGGCAAAACTGTTTACTGAAGGAGGGCGTGAACTAGTGTTTACCACAACAAAGAACTTGGAAGATAATTTTAAAAAAAATGAAATTGATGGTCAAAAAATATTCAAAGATATTTTCACTCCTGAAATTGCACAATTTTTAATTGAACCTAAGCATGCGTTAAAATTTCCGTATATCAATTTAATTGAAAGCGCGAGCGATGAAAAACTTCATCATATAGCCGAAATTCACAAGAGATTTAGACGTATCATTAGAGGTGCAGATGTATCTCAGCTAGGCTAAATATGCTATCGCGAACGAAGGGAACGCTAACAAGCTGACATTCTGTTTCTCTCATTAACATCAGATTATAGTTCATACAGCTTACAATAACACGGAGCAATAACACGAAACAGGTCTCTTAGCAAGATTCTTAGTAAAGGTATCCAGCAGGCTAAACTGAGAAAAATCATGAGATTATGTGATGCAAACGTTTTTTATGCAAAGGAAATACTATATTCTATGATACTTTAGATATAATCTCTAAATTTAGCTCTAACATGGGCGGTTTTAAAACATTTGTTTTCGCTAAAAAAATAGATACTTTCTTCAGTATGAAAATACGACTATAACAATGATAAAATGTGGTAAAACGCTAATCACAACGCATAAATCTTAAAATTAAGATCATTTAGTTGCGATGCTAGTTGCTACGATTTCATCAAGCGGTTTCGACCCAGCCTCAATAACCTTTAGATTAACCTGCCCAGTTTCAGCTGAGATTTCACGACCTCTGATGCTCTTTCGTTTCCTTACTCCTCTGCTTTTCGGATGGTACCCAGCTCCTCTTGAGAGAAGGAGTCGCTTTCTTCCAGCTCCAGGGAGATCGTACCTCATAGCAACTCCGTCTTTGTCAGATCCTCCTGAAACCGATAACTTATAGTCTAGAAGACCTATAAGTTCCCCCTCTACGATATCTCCTATAGCTTTTCCTATGAGCTTGTTGGCCTTGGCGCCTGATACTTCAAGCTTGTAAGATTTACCGGTCTTTGGATCTGATATTACAAGTCTAAAATCTGCCATTTATACAATTCTCCTTTCTCTAACCACAACGTATGCGGGGCACTCTGCCCGTTCCTAACCAATATCCTATCATCATATTACAATGAAATCCCTCTGACGAAATTTATTTTGCCCAGAAGGGATTGCTTTTTCGCTTTATCTGTAAAAACGCTTCAAGCGTCTCCATCTCGCTTCCATGAAGCGCATCATAGAGTTCCTGCTCTATAATTTTTGCATGCTTTTCAGGCACGTCTACATATAGTAAGTCTCGCTCATTTATTTGTCTTCCGACTGTTGGACCTTCAATCGAAATAGCGACCTCCTTTCCTGCGCTAATTTCGCTTACGTGTTCACCTCTGTCCTGCATATCTTTTAATACACCTATTCTCGTTCCATCCTCTTTTATTACCGAGACGCCAGTCCTAAGAGTCCCGCCAACAACTTCAACTCCCACAATTGCTGGTTTGCTTTGCCTGAATATACAGCCAGGTATTATTCTAAATCTTCCAGGCCTAACTATTGTTTCGTAAAGTTTTTTACCATACCGTGCCTTTTGCTCATTCATCCAAGTTTGATAGTCTTCTACCAGTCGGTAAATAATGTCGTTTGTAAATATAACAACATTCGACCGCTCTGACTCTTCTTTCGCATCAGGCAGTACGTCGACGTTAAAGCCTATTACTACAGCAAAGAGTGGATTGTTTACAGTTTCCGCTTCAATCACATCTCTGCGTGAAATCTCTCCCAGACCTGCCTTGCTTATAGGTACTTCGGCACTTTCAATTTCTCCAGCAAGTGCCTCTAAACTCCCTATCGTGTCAGCCTTGATTATGACCCCTACCTCTTGAACAGGAATATCTATCTCACCCATCTCCTTTTGGATTGCTTCGATATATTCCTCAGCATCCCCTGTAACGACTCGCAATGGCGCTCCCGCCAGTGCCTTATCGATGTTCGGTGCCGAAATCTTAACTCCTGCTGCAGCTGTAACTTTCTTTACCTTCTTAAACCCTCCCTGAATATCGGGTTTAAGAAGAGCTCTTATCTTTGTTATGACGGGTTTCCCTGAACTTCCAATGGCAATTTTATCACCAGTCTTTAGCACCCCATCATAAATTATTGTGTCAAGTGTCGTGCCAAATCCACGTTCCTCTTTTATCTCTAACACAGTTCCCACTGCAGGCCCTTCAGCATGAAGTCGTAAATCTTTTTGGAGAAACTTCTGCGCAAGTCCGACAGAGACCATAAGTAGATCCGGAATTCCCTCCCCTGTCTTAGCACTGACGGGAACTATCCCAATATTGTTCGTGAAGTCTCTGATCCTATCATATCTGTCAGAGCTGAAGTTAAGCTCGGAGAGCTTCTCGATTAGTATATAGATCTTGTCATCAAGCAACTTTTGTGCCCTTTCACCTTGCAATTTGAAGGTTTCTATGAACATCATATTCTGATGAGGGAGCCAGCCATGTTACCTTATCTATTTTATTAGCAGCAACTATAAATGGGGTTTTGTATCGTTTTAAGATGTTTATGCTCTCGATAGTCTGTGGCTGAAACCCCTCATTTATATCAACTACGAGTATAGCTATATTGGCTAGAGCGCCACCTCTTGCTCGAAGAGTGGTAAAAGCGTGATGACCCGGAGTATCAATAAAAAGAAGACCTGGCACTTTTATCCCATTAGTGAGTGAGCCGCACAATTTTGAAATAACTTCAATTGACACTTCGGTAGCACCTATGTGCTGCGTGATCAAACCAGCCTCTTTTTCTGCGACTGTAGTACCTCGAACCCTATCTAGTATAGACGTCTTACCATGGTCAACGTGCCCGAGTACTGCGACTATTGGGGTCCTGAGGTTATTTGTCATAAAAATCACATTATGTTACGGGAATTGAGTTTTAATAGCTGAATCGATTAACGCCGCTTTATGTGTAAAAACATTGATATATTTATAGTTAATCAGTCTACCATGGAAAAAAGACCTTGTAACGCGGTAGTAGTGTAGCGGTATCACAAAGGCTTCCCAAGCCTTTAACCCGGGTTCGAATCCCGGCTACCGCATAACCTCTTTAGAGCCATTAAGCAAATAATTTGAGCTATACTTTTGTGTACTTGTTTTATAAAAAATATAAGCTGAAATGCAGGCATTTTACGCATGAACAAGGAGCGATTGAACTAGTCTAAAATGATGGAGTATTACAAATATGTTTTAGGTTAACCATCGAGATAATTCGCCCTGTTCAGTGCCAAAAATAAATTGTTTTAATTGGTTATTATATTTAAATTGAAGTTGTTGAACTTGCCTTAATTAATGATAAATACTTTAGTTACAAATCTTTAAAACCAATTACTGGCTTAAATATTTTTAAAATATTTTTAGCTTACTGAACCATCACTCATCACGGCCGTGCTATTACGTCACACAAGCAATTTCAACGTCACTACTCAACAAAGCAATATGTCCATTGTATATCCCTAACGTGACAAAGTAACATATAAGAGGTGTGTCGTTTAGAAGTATGGAGACTCGTTATTCTGTTTCTCCTTTTTAATATCAAAATAGCTATTAAAAGTTGATTGGCGACATACTTCACTAAAGCGTCTTTCAAGCAATACCTAGCTACACTAAATAGATCGATAAATTGGGATTTAATTAAATCTGGTTAAGGAGATATCGTTATGCAAAGGTCACTCGTTTTTTAAGGAATAATGTTTAAATTCGATGAATGACGCACAGAAATAGCTAAAAATAACTCCTACAACAGCACAACTAGTTGCAATAAAGTTTGTCACGCAGTACCGATTTAAAATAACTGTTGATCGATAAATAAAAATTAAAATGTGAAATACTGCATGATTTATCGTTTGTTAATTTTCTCAGCTGCGAGCTTTATATCCGCGGCCTGAACCGTTTTTCTATCTGCCACTTTAGTAAGGTTAATAGCTTCTTTTGCAACTGCCGCACCATACGTTTCCGTCTTTTCTGCAACAATCTTAATAGCGTCAATATTAACCCGCTCAGCGCCTGCAACTTTCATAATCCTAGATACTACAGCTAATGGAATTTCTGACATAACAATCTCACTAATTTAAGAATTTAATAATAAAAAAACATTTTGATGTGTCTCTAATGTTTATCCTTCTAACACATCATATTTTATACCAACTTATTGTATGAATATTTGTATAGCTGTAAACCTTAGTGATTCCGGACGAAACAGTTATCCAGATAGCTCCCTACTAATCTCAACTTGTTTTTTGGAGGGCCCGCCCGCTGAGCAAAGCAACAGAAACGCAACTACTGCTAAAGGAAATGTAAGAATAGATGAAAAATCTTGGGAAAATTACGATTGCTACTTCCAGGTCTAGTACAATTTTCACATCATGTTTCCTAAGTTTGATAGCTGATCATTACAGGGTTCGCCTCGAGATATTAGAGGGTTCAAATATTGAGCATGCTCGAATACAACGAAGTCGTAGTCAGAGACGACAGAAAAAAGATCGCCGAAGTCCCACTCGAAGATGCCTAAGCTCATACCCAAACCGAGTGTACTTCAAAGTAAGCAAGAGAGATGTATCTTCGATTGTAAGTATGGTCTAGTACCATTACAACAAAGGCGGGTTAAAAACCTTGCAGAGTTTAAGAAAGTAGTGTATGATATCCTGAAACATCCTGCGTTGAGACTATAGCTTAAGGGAATATCTATTACTTTGGTTACAGAGAGGCAGCCCCAAGGAGAGATTGCGCGAATGGCTAACATAGAGAGTCATTAAAAAATATCATATCCCAATAAGCCTCAGTGTACCTCCGACTCCAAGTTCAAACGGGATATTGAAAGGGGGAAGTAACAGACATAAAGTATGACAGAGAAACAGTCGATAAGGAAATTGTCGAAGTGGTTTGTTCGATCTTTCATTAAAGCGATACATGATGCTTTGAAGCATGTCGGTTGTTCGACAGGAATCAGGTGTCTTCAAAAATTATCATTGGGCCAGCAAATCAGTTGAACAAGTTATTAAAAATGGAACAACTTATGAAGATAAGTGTGATTTCTATTGTGCGGGTAATTAGGAGCATTAGCTAAGATCGGGCTCGATTATATGAAAGTGTGCCAGCTGAAAGGATGCTCAAACTTGTTTAGCGGGGTGAGAAGTACTTGATAAATTCGGTCTGCAGGCACATGCAGCTACAATTATGCACAAGCAGTGCTCGGTTATGACTTAATTCAGCACAAGGTGTTTAGTTTGAACGGGTGTGAAGCAGTTGTTTACGGCATTCTTGACGCAAGAGCGAACTTAGCTACAGGTGTCATAGGATTTCCTGTAACCCAGTTAATACGCGGACTTAAACTGATATGGAGAGATGCAGCAAACGAAAAAATAGCAGTTGAAATCGCTCTCGGAGCTTCTGCATCTGGAATACGATCTACGTTTGTGACTAAACATGTGGGTCTAAATGTTGGTTCTGATCCTTTAATAACAGCAGCTACCCATACGATCGGGGCAGGACTTGTGGTTATAGTTGGAGATGATCCTGGAGCTAAGTTCTCACAAAACGAACAAGACTCGCGCTATTATGGAAAAATAGCAGAAATTCCAGTAATTGACCCATTTACCCCATGCAACGCCTATGATTCAATTATTGAAGCTTTTGAGATGTCAGATATTTTGAAAGTTCCTGTTATCGTGAGAGTTACAGACAGACTTTTAAAAATGGAACAAGAATTTGAGCGAGTGAGTCCTAAAGTCCCGGAGATCAAGAAGATCGAACGGGAAGTATGGGGGCTTACTTTTTTTGGTCGTCATCAGCACTTAATGAAATATACATATCCAAAAATGCAGGAGTTTGCAGAAAGAACTAATTTGAACGAAAAAAAAGGAAATGGAATTATTGGCATAGTATCGTCTGGCTATGCTTCAACCATTGTAGAAAATGTAATTGAGGGGAGAAAGGATGTCACACATTTCAAACTCGGGATTGTCAATCCGATTTGCGATAGGCGGATCAACTCGTTTTTAAAAAAGACAGATCGCGTATTAGTTGTTGAAGAAGGTGGACCGTTCATTGAAGAAGCAATAGGGAGAAAACTATTAGGAAAGCTTTCGGGGCACTTACCGAAATTTGGAGAGATCACCCACGATGATGTTAAAAAAGCCCTTGAATATGTTGAAGCAGACTACTTAAACTTCATCTTTAATGTAGAAACTACAAAAAGCAGGGGTTACTTAGCCACCATATGTGATGATTGCCCTTTTGTCCCGTTTTACAAGGTACTTGTTGAAATTAATGTGATGATTGCCGGAGATATAGGATGCGTGATTAGGAGTTCTAACCCACCATTTAACCTAATTGATGCTGCTTACTCATTAGGATCAGCGATAGGCGTAGCAGCAGGATTTAAAGATGGTGGCATAGCCATTTTGGGTGATTATGCATTTTTTCATAGCGGCATTGAGGCACTAGTAAGTGCAATACTCTACAACTACAACGTAAAAGTGTTTGTGCTTGAAAATAGAGTTTCGGCAATAACTGGAGGTCAGCCAGTTCATGAGATGTCAGATTTGATAGGAGCAATCTGCCGTAACTACGGGATATACTATAAAATACTTGATGCTGTATGCACGGAGCAGGAAAAGCTTAAGGATATTGTGCAAGCTGTCGTAGACTCACGGGGGGTTGCAGTGATAGTTCTTAAAGGGAGCTGCCCAAAGTACAGCTAGTACTCGCTACGTTGCCAGATAATATCAAGTGCTATTTATATAAGACTCCTCTTATGACGCCCTCAAGTTCTTCCTCAGAAACTGATTTTTTGACTTCGCATATCCGTTTGACGCCTTCTAGGATTTCACATAGTTCATCCCTCGTGGGCTTATAACCTAACTCAGCTATGACATATTGTAGTGCTTTCTTTCCCGTATGTTTTCCGACGACGATTCGCCTTTTGTTCCCAACAAGTTCCGGCGGAAAGAGTTCATACGTCCGCGGCTCTTCAAGAACGGCTGCGACATGTATCCCAGATTCGTGAGAGAACGCATTCAGCCCAACTATGGGTTTATTCTTTGGCAATTGCATTTTTGAATATCTTTCCACCGTTTTTGAGAGGGTTGTAAGCTTTAAGAGGTCGTACCCACCTATATCGTACTGCACACGAAGCGCTACTAGCAATTCTTCAAGTGGTGCGTTTCCAGTCCTCTCTCCAATTCCGTTGACCGTGGTATGAAGCTGAAAAGCCCCTGCTTCGGCGGCGCTCAAAGTGTTTGCTATAGCCATACCGAGGTCATTATGGCAATGAATGCAGAGTGGTGTCCTCACTACTTTTTTTATCTCGCTCACAAGATAGTGTGCAGTTGAAGGTCTCAACGCACCCACAGTATCAGCGATACTGAGATAATCAGCCCCATAGTCCTCACCTTTTTTGAAAAAGCCCTTCAGTATTTCGATATCAGTTCTAGTCGAGTCTTCAGCGGCGAACCGTACTGACGAGACCATGATCCTTGGCATACTCAAGAGTAGAGAGGGCGCATTCCATCATCTCGTCAAAACTTCGATGGTACTTATATTTTAAATGTAAGTCAGAGGTAGCCATAAACAGACCAACTGTATCAACATCGCAGTCGAGTGCTTCATCTACATCGTGGAAGATCGCTCTTGCCAGACAGCATATCTTCGCATCCAAACCGAGATTTGCAATCCGCTTTACCATGACCTTTTCTTTTGTTGAGACGACTGGGAACCCTGCCTCAATTGTCTCGACTCCAATTTCATCTAACTTCGTGGCAATATCTAGCTTTTCGTCCAATCCAAAAACAACACCAGGAGCTTGCTCGCCGTCTCTTAAAGTAACATCGCAAATCTCAAAATCGAAGTCGGTCTTGCCTAGTGCTTGGGAAGAAAAAATATTGTAATCCATGCGTTAAAACTTTTATTAGACTCCCGTCAGTATATAAATTAATAGTATGGGTCGATATCATAGACCGTCTATGACCACAAATTCCCATAGTTAAGATCCATCAGCCACATAGGCAACGATATCTTGTATAGTCACTCAACATCCGAATGTAAACAATTACGATACTGTATGCTGAGGTAATTATTTACCTATCTTTTACATACATTAAAGTAGAAAGTTCACAGATGGTGTAGTTTTTGAGAACTCCGGCTACAATTAGCGAGAAGATATTTTCCCGGGCTTCAAGAGGCGACGCTACAGCCAATGAGTTTGTGCTTGCTAACATCGATATGGCGATGGTGCACGATGGGACAAGTGTGCTGGCTGTTGAAGCCTTTGAGCAGATGGGAGTAAAGAAGGTTTGGGATTGCAACAAAATAGTTGTCATTTTTGATCACATTACACCAGCAAGCACGGAAATTGCAGCTACGTTACAGGCCAAAATTAGAACATGGTCTAATGAGCAAGGGCTCAGTAATTTCTTCGACATCGGCGAAGGAGTCTGTCACCAAGTCATGGCAGAAATGGGATTTGCACTTCCCGGCACGCTCGTTGTCGGAGCTGACTCACATTCATGTACGTATGGCGCATTTGGAGCATTTGCAACGGGCGTGGGCGCAACTGATATCGCGGAGGCATTCGCTGCAGGAAGACTCTGGTTCAAGGTGCCTGAAACAATTAAAGTAACAGTGAATGGAAAGCTTCCATATATGGTAACCTCAAAGGACGTGATTTTAGCACTTGTAGGCATGTTTGGAGCTGACGGAGCAACTTATAAGACCCTCGAATTCTACGGTGACACGATATCGGATATGTCCATTGCAAGTAGGATGACCGTAAGCAATATGGCAGTTGAAATGGGAGCAAAGACAGGGATTATGCCACCTGATAAAAAAACTTTTGACTTCCTAAAGGAAAACGGAGTGACACTACGGAGTGAACCTGTATATGCTGATGACGACGCAAGCTATGTCGATAAATTTACTTTATACGTAGACGATCTTTCACCGCAGATTGCCTGTCCTCACGAAGTGGACAACGTTGTAGATATAAAGAGAGTTGAAGGAACTGAAATTAATCAGGTTTTTTTGGGATAATGTACGAATGGTCGTTATGAAGATTTGTCAGTAGCTGCCGACATTTTAGACGGCAAAAAAGTAAGCGTGAGGATGATAGTTGTGCCAGCCTCCAGAAATATCCTATTAAAGGCAGTCGATACGGGAATTATTTCAAAACTCATTAAAGCAGGTGCAACAGTCTGCAGTCCTGGATGCGGCCCGTGCCTCGGAGCTCACAATGGGGTCCTTGGAGAAGGAGAGGTTTGTCTTTCAACAGCAAATAGGAACTTTAAGGGCAGAATGGGTTCTGGAGGTACAATTTACTTAGGATCCCCAACAACAGCTGCTGTTTCTGCGTTAAATGGTGAAATTGTAGATCCAAGGTCTATTTGACTCAGAACTTTATCATTAACAAATACACTACGATCTGTAATAATGCTTTAATAATATTATACTAACGTTATTCTTCATGCTGTCAAATTTCGAGTTTCTTTATTTCATTTATTTGCTCTATAAGAATGCTCTCAACGGAATCTAGTAAAAATATAAGTGACGGACTCCTTATAGTGAATTTCCGAGGAACTCCTTTGTACGTTACTACGTCTCCAGTGTCAATTGAAATTGCGGGTTCTCGTACTATAAGAGTTGCTTTGTACTCATCTTCGCTAACCTTGTCAACCTCAAAATCCCACGGTTTCTGATTTATCTCCTTCTCTATCTCAGCTGCCGCATGCTGCATCTTGTGGTCTAACGCTGCCCTCTTCTGGTTCACCAAGTACTGCTCTTCCAGCGATAATGAAAGTGACATAAGATCTAGTTTGTCCTAAATGGTAATTAAAATAACTACAAGTCAGTTTGATTGCTATTAGATAAAACCAATGAGCCTGAGATTATAGTCTGTTAAGCTAATATCCACAATCAAGAACGCTGCACTTTTATATGCATAACTCTTTAATTATAATCATATGATTATCAGAGGACGGGTATGGAAGTACGGTGACAATATTAATACCGACGTAATCATTCCGGGCAAGTACCTTCGAACAACAGATGTTAGCGTCTTTGCTGAGCACGCTATGGAAGGCATCGATCCGAGTTTTTCACCTCAAAAAGGGGATATAATTGTAGCAGGAAAGAACTTCGGCTGTGGTTCATCAAGAGAGCAAGCAGTGCTCGCACTAAAATTTTCAAACATCGGGTGCGTTGTTGCAAAGTCTTTTGGGCGCATTTTTTTCAGAAATGCAATTAATTTAGGTCTTCCGATTATCGAAGCAAATGTCGTAGACTACGTACGCCACGGCGATGACATTGAAGTCGACTTGTCGGAAGGGATGATAAAAATAGATAAAAAGATTATAAAAGGCTCAAAGTTGCCACCATTTTTACAAGAGATCCTCTCAGACGGAGGATTAATCGAACATAAAAAAAACGGTGACACTAATAGCAGTAAATACTTGTGATCGCCTATGGAAATTGGCATTTATGAAATACGCTTTAATATAATATTATTGCATTCATCATGAAAATCGCGGTAGCTCAAGGAGATGGCGTAGGTTTGGAGGTAATACCCCCAGCAGTAGAGATCTTAAAGTTATTGTTGGATAACATCGAGTTTGTAGAGGTTGAGATTGGACAGAGAAGATGGTTAAATGAGGGTATGGCAATAACAGAAGATGATATTAACCTAATAAAATCGTGCGATTGCATGCTCTTTGGGGCGACAACAAGCGTCCCAGGACAGAGCGTAGTCGTGAGGCTTAGAAAGGCACTTGACCTCTTTGTTAACGTAAGACCATTCGAATCCCTCGCTGTATCTCCCTATAAGGTCAACTTCAGGATTGTGAGAGAGAATCAAGAAGGTCTTTATTCTGGAGTTGAGGAAATTTCGGATGATTTGGCTATTACAGAGCGAATAATCACAAGAACTGAGACTAAAAGGCTTGCGGCATTTGCTTGTAGCTTAAAAGATGTGAAGAAAATTACTATTGTCCATAAGGCTAATGTTCTAAGATCTGATATCTTTTTCAGGGATATCTGCGTATCTGTGATAGAATCACACAACATCCCATATTCCGAGATGTACGTAGACGCGGCAGCTTACAACCTCATAAAACACCCTGAAAGCTTCGATCACATTTTAACCTCTAATCTCTTCGGTGACATACTCTCGGATGAAGCAGCAGCGCTTGTGGGGAGTTTAGGAGCTTGTCCGAGTGCCAATATAGGAGTGCAATATGCGATGTTTGAGCCCGTTCATGGATCAGCTCCAGCTATTGCTGGAAAAGGTATTGCTAACCCCATTGGTGCTATACTAAGTTGTAAGATGCTGCTCGAGTGGGCAGGGAGATACGACAAAGCAAGATTATTGAATGATTCAGTAAAAAGAACTGTTGCTAGCGGTATAGCGACATATGATCTTGATGGTACGAGCACTACAAAAGAAGTCTCCAATGCAATTATTAAAAATTTAGAGGTATAAATTGATATTTCCAGATCATTGCAGGTTTGTTGGAGTACGAGGTTGTGCCGATGAATATTGCGAACCGAAAATAGGAGATAAGATCTACTTTTCATCCAAATATCAGATCACTTTCTATAATGAGAAAGTTGCAATTTATGAAGTGGAATCAGAAGGAGAAGGGCTAATTAAGGAAGTAAAAGCGGTAAACAAAATCGCAGGCTTTGAACATACTCTTATATGCGACAAAAAGGTCGATATTTTTAATAGGAGTAAGTTGATACAGGAAACTGTTCATCTTTGTAACAAGACGATTACTACTGTAGTGTATCAAGGGTTCGATGAACACTGGACGTTTGTGCATGAACCTGATCTTACATGCCTCAACGAAGTTGAAATCTTCGATATTTCTCCGCCCGACCCCCCATACCTTGTCACGATGCTCGAAAGACTTGATGACGCTGGCGTTTTTGGTGATTTGTCAGTATCGTTCAAGCCGAGATTGCTGGATTTACGACAATTCACTGAAGCTACAATTTACCCCTGTGCAGCTTCGGGACTCGGTTCAAATACTCTCGACGCCCGAGACGTCAAACTTTCGAACAAAAATGTACTCGTAGGTTGTGACATATCAAGAGAGGTTCTTGAACAGCGATATCACGAAGCGAAGTTTCATCACATAAATATCTGCCCTACAAAAACGATTACGCCGAATACAACGTTTATAGCTAAGTGCTGCAAGACTGGACGATCGGGGCCCATTACTCTTAATGGACAAAAAGGCTTTATCGTTCACTGGGGTGCAAATACCATCGACGTTGTCAGCGCTGTGAGATATTTGTTCAACAATCAGAAGAAACCTGAAATATAGTTTTAAGCGGTGTTGTAAATTCAGCTTTCGCTTATCTGCTTTTATTGTATTCAAAAATGTGCGGAGGAAGGGATTCGAACCCTCGAATGCCTACGCAACAGGATTTCTCAAATCTCAGTTCCTTAAGTCCTGCGCCTTTGACCTAGCTTGGCTACCTCCGCTTAGTGTGAAATTACAGACATTATAATATAAAAGTCTTATTCGGATTCGAATAATTGGCACATAACGCTATCTTTTAACAGCGAGTCTGGTAAAGTCACAAACTGTTCTTTGCACTAAATTAAGATGTTTAAGTTTGTTAATAGGCTTCGCCTATAGTAAGTCCGTTATACAGTAAAGTCCCATCGTCAGCTATTGTGAGTTCTTGATTAAAGCATTCTCCGAGCTCAGATATCGCTTCAAGCCAAAACTGGTAATTCCATTTCCTATATGGATTTTTACTTATTTTAAAGAAGCTCACTCTTACAAATCCTTTTATTTATACTTGAACTTATTGATCATTTAAATCATAAAAATGACTACGATAGCACGGTAAATAAAAAAATTAACAAACAAACAAATGTTAAAGCTGCTTAGTATAATTTCGAATTAACAGAAGATATACAATTAAAAGAAGACTAGTAGTACCTAACAAAAGAAAAGACTCAGAACTTTTAGGAGGTCATCTATTGCGTAAGCTCACCGACTTTTAAGCTAGATTTATTGGAACAGCATCAATTTGCGCTATTTATAGTGGAAGAGGGCCCTCCTTCTTTACAAGCGTAACTTTTTCATTTACAGTAATTAATTAGATCTATCCGTTAAATACCCGACTAACTAATTTAAAATACCATTTGACACTCATCAGCAGTTGGCTATTTCAAAAAAAGCAAGAAAATATTACTTTTCTTTATAAGATCTGAGAATGCTCCGGTCGGGATTTGAACCCGAGTCGTTGGCTAACCTCACTTTTTAAAGTTCGAAAGGCCAACATGATTGGCCGTGCTACACTACCGGAGCAACATTATTACTGCTTACCAGCAATCAGTGGTTCTTCCAATGCTTAAGTATCTGGAGTTCACATAGAGATATTAAAGTTGTACACCCGCGAACTCAGTGATATAATAATAAAAGAAAAGACGCTATAAAATATATCTGTTTCTGTGGGTATACAGATCTAATTGGCGAGAGAATCAAATTCAAAATTTTAAAAGTTATAACGAATTAGAAATCAAATTGGATCTACTTAATGTATTAATTGGTGCAAATGCTTCTGAGAATCTGATTTTATGGAGATCTTCTGATTTTTAAGAGATACTGCTCGATCCGACTTAAATAGTTCAATATCAATGCAAGGAGGACTTGAATTTCTTACGACTACGACTTAAGGTTCATCTTCGAGCCATCGATAGAAGTGATCTTTTATCGGCCAGTTTATCATTTCTCTTTATTCAAAATTAAGTCATAATTAAGAGAACAGAAGTGAAGCTTAAACATATAAGCTAAAACTACATTACGTAATTCAACTTTAGCTTACAAACTTCGTTTTATTATAATTATACTTTATATATAAACAAATAGGAAAAAAAGAGTAAAGAGACTTATATGAGATCACTCATCACAGGGGGGGCTGGATTCATAGGAAGTAATTTTGTCCGTTACATGCTTAATAAGTATGAACAGATGGAGTTCGTCGTCCTCGACAAACTTACCTATGCCGGCAATCTTGAAAACTTACATGATGTGTTAAAGGATATCGAATTCATAGAAGGAGATATTTGTAACAAAAATCACGTGGAGAGAGCTATAAAAGATTGCAACTACGTCTTTAACTTCGCAGCAGAAACTCATGTCGATAGATCAATTGTGAATGCAGCTACGTTTGTGAGAACCGATGTGCTTGGTACTTACACCTTGCTTGAGGCATCAAAGAAGAATAATATCGACAAATACGTGCAAATCTCTACAGACGAAGTATATGGAAGCCGTAAAGAAGGGTCTTTTAAAGAGACTGATGCGTTACACCCGTCAAATCCCTACTCAGCCAGTAAAGCAGGAGGCGACTTGCTTGTGCTATCATATTGCAAGACCTATGGATTGTCGGGTATAATTACAAGAAGTGCAAATAATTATGGCCCATATCAGCACCCCGAAAAATTAATCCCACGTTTTATAACTAATGCTACGATGAATCTGCCAATGCCGCTCTATGGTGACGGAAAAAACGTTCGTGATTGGATCTATGTCGATGACAATTGCCGGGGAATCGACTGTGCCTTTACTGAAGGGGAACTTGGAGAAATTTACAACATAGGTATCAATAACGAACGTACGAATTTGGAAATAACGAGGATCGTGCTCGAGCTGCTGCATAAACCTTCGAGTTTAATAACGTTTGTATCCGACCGGCCTGGGCATGATTATCGATATTCTTTAGATTGTACGAAAATCACGTCGCTCGGCTGGAAGCCTCGAGTGAGGTTTGAAGAGGGTATATTAAAAACAGTGAATTGGTACGAGGAACATAAATCGTGGTGGAGCCAGCTTATTTAGGTATTAAACAGAACGCGACCCTTGAAAATAATTTAAGCTCGGAGAAATGTTTCACGGAAGAGGAAATCTGTCATATCTAAATTGAAAATAAAAAATCATAATTTGCCTAAGTAGTTGGCCATGGATTGAAATATAGCAATACCGTCTGTAGAGCCAAGGAGTGCATCAGATGCTCGCTCTGGATGAGGCATCATAGCAAGGACGTTTCCCTCTACATTTGAAATACCGGCTATATTGTCCATTGAGCCGTTTGGATTTGCATCCTTTGAAGGGAAGCCATTGTCATCGACATATTTGAAAATGACTTGCCCATTGTCGTACATCTCTTGTAACGTTTTTTTGTTAACGACGTACCTACCCTCTTTGTGCGCTATAGGGATGCCGATTATCTCTTTTGATCGTTTGGTAAATATAGACGTACCCGTTACTCGCAGCTTCACCCATTTACAGATAAACTTCGGATAAGCATTTGTTGTAAAAGTTCCAGGCACGAGCTTAGCTTCTGACAGTATCTGAGCCCCGTTGCATATTCCAAGTATAGGTTTCCCCTCCATAGACATCGTAGAAACAGATGACATTATTTCAGTGCGTGCCGCTATGGCTCCCGCCCTTAAATAATCACCGTAAGAAAACCCGCCTGGAATTATCACACCATCGAAATCTGATAAAGGCTCCTTGTACCATACTTGTTCACAATTTACACCGAGACTCGTTAGCACCTTATATACGTCAAGATCACAGTTGCTCCCGCCAAATTGAATAACACCTATCTTCATTTAGTTACCTATCAATTGATGAAAATAATATCTCAATGTTGAAGTTTAATTGAATAATCGTGTATAATCGGATTTGCAAGAAGCTTCAAGCACATCTCATTCGCAAGTCCTTTTGCTTTGTCCTTTGATTCAGCTTCAAATTCTAGTTCATATAACGTCGCCATCTTGAGGTTATCGCAATTATATCCCAAATGCTTTAGTGCTTTCTTAATCGTGGCTGCTTCTGGGTCTAACATCCCCTTTTTAAGCTTTATTGTAATATCAGCGTGATAAAGCATGATGCTACATAAGCCATTATTGTTATTAAAAGTTCGCTGTTCATATTATTGAGCTAATAGACATCATCGTTATCTCATATCCAAATTGTGAGAGCTACTAGCAAATATAGAGATAATTAGAGGCTCTGTAATAGAAAGTTACGCAGTTTTTATATGAAGTGTCATGGTCTAAACAAATAGCAGTGGGGGCTACTTTTTTGCCCCACTGGAATAACCACTATAACTACTATCTAATTTTTTTAAGTCTGTATTTTGACACAACCAAAACAACAGATACGAGTGCCAAAATCGCAAAGACAGCATCAAAGCCAGGAATTTGTGAATCTTTTTTTTCCGCTGTAGACTGAGGATTCAATGGCGAGGGGCTCGTTATGAGTGATGTATCAGTTGCTGCAGAGGGTGGGGGGAACGGTGCAGAAGCGAGCACATTTTTTTGGAGGCCGATTAGATCGCCCGCTGAAAGTTCAGTGGTCCGCTTTATGAGAACATTTCCGTTGGGATCGGTAAACACAACAAATGGAGGCGTTGTATAGTTATACAATGTGCCCTGCTGTGTTCCAATAACTTTTATATTGACGAATTTAGAAGACAGTTGTATCACGTCATTATTTACAAAAGTGGTCTGATCCATGTTCCGACATCGTGGACACCACTCCTCGTAGATGAAAATCATAACGGGTTTGTTCTCTGTTCGAGCCATTTTCATACCTGTAGGGTAATCGTAAACCCAATTAATTTCATTTTGCGCGCTTATTACGCTAACAGAGAATGAAAAAAGTATTAATATTACCAAAATGAACACACTTGATATCTTCCCTACATGTGTCATGATGAATACACCTCTTTTTTAGGAAGGAGTAAATATTATTTAACGTTTATGACTCATGATTTTTGCTTAGTCTTTAGATGAAAAAGAACATATAAAACGAATCGTAAATATCGGGCTGCAAAACGCAAAGATTGGCTGCGCACTAAATCCTACAATAATCGTTTGTCTTGAGAGTTTCAGCATATAACAATAATGCTTTAACGTACGAAATATAGCAATCAGCGCGGGTTTAATATTGCAATTATTTACGTAAAGCGGTATACCACTCGCAGCAAATAAAAACTTATCTCTCAATTAATAGTCTTTAAAGGTGACCCCAAAGTTGAGAATCATTCAGGCCTCATCTTACTTCTATCCACATATAGGTGGCGTTGAAACACACGTTAGTGAGCTCTCTCAGAGCCTTGCAGAAATGGGGCACGAAGTAACAGTGCTTTGCGCGGACGTACCAAAATCGAAGCAATTTGAGCCTTTAAATGGCTTCACGATATATAGGTTTCCCGCATTAGATCTTCCGTACGTACCTTATATGTACTTTTTGAAAAACAAACTAAGCAAATTAGAAGCTGATGTGATCCATTCACATTACCCACCACCGTTTATGTCACACGCTGTAGTAACTGCGCTTAACGACATCCCTCATATTTTAACGTATCATTGCGATGTGATTATACCTGAAACATTGTCAAACCTAAAAATTCCAGAGACTGTTAAAAAACTTATCGAATGTGCTAATAAGAAACTATATCTCAACTCTATTTTGAACAATGTAACAAGAATAATAGCAACAACAAATAGTTATGCAATTACGTCTGAAATCTTAAAGAATCTAAATTTTGAAGTTGTTCCAAATGGCATCAGACTGCATAAGTTCGATAAAGCTCTTAAGGAAGTCAGCGCTGAAAGAGAAGAGAACACGGTATTATTTGTGGGGAGGCTCACTTCAGTCAAAGGTGTCAATTACATCATAGAGGCGGCTAAAATAGTTATTAACGAATATCCAAAGGCAAACTTTTTGATAGTAGGACGAGGAGAGGATGAAGAAACGCTCTTGAAGCTCTCAAAAGGCTGTGAAGGAAATATAAAATTTTTTGGGCATGTTTCGTGGCACAACTTGATTAAGCTATACAAGAGGTCTACGGTTTTAATATTACCCTCATTTACGAGATTAGAAGCTTTCGGGATAGTCTTGCTTGAAGCTATGGCATGTGAGACCCCCGTAATAGCCTCAGACATACCAGGCGTAAGAGATGTAATTGACGGTGCTGGATTACTTGTAGATCCAAAAAATCCGGAAAAATTAGCAGATGCAGTATTACGAGTGTTCGCAAATACAGATGAAGCGAGATCAATGGGCAAACGTGGTAGAAGATTAGTTGAAAGCAACTATGATTGGAAAGTTGTAACTGAACAGATACTTGACATATACAAAGATGCGATCGAGTTATGACTGATGGAATACAATAAATAATATCCTCTACCTTACAATTGAGTTAGTTTTTACCGCAATATATGCTGACTTACGAATTATCCACTGGCTAAATATTTATGTGAGAATCAATAACCCATAGCTGAATGAAGATTTGTGCGGTTGTTCCCGTATCGCCCTACGAGCCAGAATCATTAATCAAAAAATCAATTGAATGTTTAAAAGAACTAAATTGTAAAGAATATAAGTTTGAGGTATATTACGTAATAGACACGGCTAAAGATGATACAAGAAATTTTGGCTCAGAATTTCCGCCAAATTTTAGAACAATACTACGAAAAAATAGCAGGGGCGGGAGGGCTGGTGCCATAAACGAATTCTTAAACGTGATAAATGACGCTGATTACGTAGCAATATTTGATGTCGACAGCAGACCTTCAAAAGATTTCATCACTGAGTGTATTGAAGCGTTTAACAAGAACGATTCCGCAGTATTGTCAAGCGGATGCCGTTTTGTGACGAACAAAAATAACGTCCTAACTAAGATTGTCTCATTAGAGTATGGTTTTTTTTGTGACTTATATCGTTTGTATCACTGGGCAGATGGTTTTTTGCAGTTTAACGGACTAACAGGGGTGATACAAGCATCTTTTTTTAAAAAAGAGAGACTTAACGAGACATCGTCGTGTGAGGATCTTGACCTTACACAAAGGATATACCTCGCTCAGCACGTTGCTATTCTTGCCAAAACAACTGTTGGTGAACAAGCCCCCACCACAATGAAAGACCTGTACAACCAAAGAGTGCGGTGGTTGCGGGGTGCCGTGGAAGGCTATAGAAAATTCCTGTTTCCTATGATTAAAGCACCTATACCATTTTCAAGAAAACTGTTTTGGTTCGTTTCTATAACTTCCCCCTTCTTCGCATTCCTACTCAGTCCGCTCCTCATCTTCGGCATCGACAGAGTCGCGAAGGTGAGTGATAATCCTATCGAGTTCTTTGAAATATTATTCGGACTTCTTGCGTACTTGTGGTTTATAACACTTTGCGGAATCATAGCTATAATACGATATATAACTTCGAGTACGACTGAGTGGAAGAGCGTATCAAGATCGAGCGAGTAACGTTAAGTGGTGTAAATTTATGAATTATTTGAGAAAGTGGTTGATTATCTCGCTAGCTTTGAGCATAGTATCAATAACAGCCGTAATGCTATTTACGATTGGCTCTGGCACAGTTACCAGTCTAACTCACATGAATCCGATATTGCTATTTGCAGCAATTTCCTTCCAGTTTTTATCGTGGCTTGCTTGGGGGAGAAGGATGCAAGTCATGTCAGAAGCGCTCGGCAGGCGAATTCCATTCAAAGATGCAGTCGCGATTGTTCTCTCAAACCTTTTTGCAGCCTCGATTACCCCAGCACATGTAGGAGGTGAGGTAACGAGAATCCAGCTGTTAAGGCGGTTCAACCTTTCAGTAGGCGATGCATCAGCTGTAGTCTTCGGGGAAAGAATGCTTGATGCACTTTTTTTAGGTATGGTTGCACCTATAGGCTTCATATTGTTTCAAGACAAAATAAAGAGTAATGTGGGGTTAACTACTCTTTTTGCCTCGATATCAATCATTTTTTTCATAATATTTTTCGCGACTCTCTATGCAATGGCAAAACCAAAAAATCTGAAGTCAATAGCAGCAAATTTTCGATGGTTGATTATGCGGTTTCGTGGTGAGAAAAGAACAGACGAAATACTAAATCGAGTGTTTCAAGAAATTGACATTTTTCACAATAGCTTAAAGATATATCTAAACGAAGGTAAAAGAGCACTCAGCAAGGGGTTCGTCTATACAGTAACATTTTGGATGTTTCAGTTTTCAATAGCATCGCTCATACTGGTGGGTTTTGGATCGCAACCTTGGATAATACGATCTTTTTTTGCACAAACGGTGTTAATGATGATTGCTATGGTGCCCCTCACACCGGGTAACAGTGGCATAGCTGAAATAAGTACGGCTTCAATTTACTCGACTTTTATAAGCATCTCCATATTGGGCGTTTTTATCATAACCTGGAGGTTTGTAAGTTACTATCTAAATATTTTAGTTGGGGGATTTGTGAGCCTAAAAGTTTTAAAAGACACCCAGATATTAGAAGGGACGATTGAAGAAGTCATTGACGGGATAGAATAATGCTAAAGTAACCTAACGTGCTTATCATCTGTCCCTAGCTTGCAGGACTTTCCATTTAACCAATAAACCATGTCCTAACGTATTTACGTCGAGTAGTTCGAGTTTGACAAAATCGTGTATAAAACCTTCACCGTCTGCTAAAGTTGGGGCGTTAGCTCCGCCAATAACGATATTACTAATGTAAGTATAAATCTCGTCAACTAGTCCTAAGTTCAGCAGGCTAAAATTTAAAGTTCCACCACCCTCTACCATAAGCCGTTTAACTCCGCGTCTGTTCAAGTTTGACAAAAGCTCTTTTAGATCTACCCTCTTTTCCCCCGCTATTATAACATGGACTTTTCGGGCAAGCTCGTCTAACTTATTTTGGGGTGCGCTTTTTGATGACGCAATTATGGTATTGGAGCCCACCACTGTTGCATTTGTGGGCGTTCGCGCATTGCTATCGACCACAACTCTAAGTGGGTTTTCAGGCATCGCCTGGTTTAACCGCATGCTCTTGAGCTCGTCTGATTTTATCGTAAGCTTTGGGTCATCTGCAATAACAGTTTCAACTCCTACCATTATAGCATCTGCAGTAGCCTTTAACTCATCAACTCGTTTGAAGTCTTCAAGTCCAGATATTTTTACTTGCTTTTTTTCAATTGTTGAGATCTTACCATCAGCACTCATTGCCGAATTTATAAAAACAAATGGCCTCATTATTTCCTCTATATCTCATCAACATGTATTAATAATTAGATTCATTTGATGTTATTTAATAAATATATGAAGTTTGAGACCATACATGAAAATTAACGTGACGTCGGAAGGACTTGGGCCGGCATATGTAGATAGGGGGGTCACCTTTGGTAAAAAAAATGTGAGGAGGTACAAGTTTTTGGAGCACACCGCAGATGTTTTGTTTCGTGCTTACGGAAACAATCTTAGCGAGTTGTTTGAGAACTCAGCTGAAGCTCTTGAAAGTGTCATGATCGACTTATCAAACGTAGCTCCAAAGGATATCAAACATGTAAAACTGTCCTCAGATACATACGAGAACTTACTCTTTGATTGGTTGTCCACGGTATTAATTCTCTTCGACGTTGAATACTTTGCGATAAGACAATTCAATGTTAATGTAAAAGAAAGATCACTTACTGCAGATTGCTCAGGAGAGAAAATTGATACGAGAAAACATAAATTAAAAGCCGAGGTAAAGGCAGTTACTTATCACGAGTTGGAAATAGTACAAGATGACGTATATCACGTTAACGTGACACTTGATGTCTAGGGGTGCTTGATGAAAATCATGGATTTAAAAAAGGTTAACGATTTCACTTGGGAAATTCCAAAAGATCCGTTAGTGGGAATGAGAGTTCCGGGCAGAATTTTTCTATCAGAGACCCTCTTAAAC
This sequence comes from Methanobacteriota archaeon, assembly GCA_963704625.1. Taxonomy (GTDB): domain Archaea; phylum Halobacteriota; class Bog-38; order Methanoflorentales; family Methanoflorentaceae; genus DASPRZ01. The sequence continues at coordinate 237,536 of OY969924.1, forward strand.
TACCTTGAACCAGGTGCGATACAACAAGTAACAAATGTTGCAAAACTTCCTGGCATTCAAAAATACTCGTTCGCCATGCCAGATGTGCATACAGGCTACGGGTTTCCCATAGGAGGAGTCGCTGCCTTTGACGTCATTGAAGGGATAATTTCCCCCGGTGGAGTGGGTTTCGACATTAATTGCGGTACAAGGCTATTGGCAACTGGGCTGAAATTGGAAGAAGTTTATCCAAAAATACAGGAATTGATAAACAAGCTCTATACCAACATTCCGGCAGGACTGGGTTCAAAGGGAAAACTAAAGGTTTCAGAAAAGGAGCTGGACCAGGTCTTCATAAATGGGGCAAAATGGGCATTACGCAACAGCTATGGAAATGAATCAGACCTAAAGCACTGTGAGAGTAACGGTCACATGGAAAGTGCAGAGCCTTCAAAGGTAAGCCCGTTAGCCAAAAAGCGGGGTATGCCCCAATTAGGAAGCCTCGGAAGCGGTAATCACTTCGTAGAAGTACAGTACGTCGATGAAATATATAACGAAAATGTAGCTCATACTTTTGGCCTGCGGGAAAACCAGGTGTGCATAATGATACACTCAGGATCAAGAGGCGCTGGACATCAAATATGCACGGATTATCTTAGGGCTTTTCAATCAGCAGCTTTCAAATATGGCATACAACTCCCCGATAAGCAACTAGCCTGTGTTCCTGCTAATTCAACAGAGGCAAATGATTACTTTAGTGCCATGAGTGCTGCTGCGAACTACGCATGGACAAATAGGCAAATGATGTCTTTTTGGGTGAGAGAGGTGCTCGAGCACGAATTTAATGTTAAAGTTAACGTGGTTTATGATGTGGCCCACAACATCGCTAAGCTTGAAAAGCACAAAGTTGATGGTGAAATGAAAGAGGTTTACGTTCATAGAAAAGGTGCAACAAGGTCATTTGATAAAGATCCGAGCTATGGTATAGGACAACCCGTGTTAATTCCTGGAAGCATGGGAACTGCTTCATATGTGTTATGCGGCACAAAAGACGCAATGGAGATGACCTTTGGTTCAACTTGCCATGGAGCTGGCAGAATCCTAAGCAGAAAGGCAGCCAAACATCAGTTGACGTCTAAGGCGGTCATTGAAGACCTCAAACAAAAGCACGTATTGATAAAAACTGGAAATATTTCAGATATACCAGAAGAGGCACCTGAAGCTTACAAACCTATAGACGAAGTGATTAACGTTGTCAATAAGCTCAAAATATCTGAGGTCGTACTAAAGCTAAAGCCCATTGGCGTCATAAAGGGATGAAATCTGTAGACGAACTAGCTCTAACTACGAACCGTGAATAGCATTTTTACTACTTTCAAATGAAGTAACGCATATGAAATCATGACAATATTTCTGAGAGGTGTAAAAAGTCAACGATATATTTATTGCCAATAATACTTATAAAGAATAGATGGGCTAGCTCGGATGGCCCGGCGTCATCTGTAACCCAAAAACGTCGGTATGTGGGGAGCGAAGCAGAGGGAAGGCATTTTAGTAGTTTGGTCATCTCATAATTTCAACAATGATACTCCGTCCTGCGGGGCCAGCGGTGATGCGTAACTGATCGGAGGGTCTGTTATGTATCTTTGCCGTGAGCACCGGTTGAGGCCCGGAAGGGAGCAAACTTATTATGGACGTTTGACGCTCGCGGGGGTATGGAGCAGAGAAGGAACTGTGGGCTCTGTCATACTGCAAAATGACGACTTCTCTGCACGCCCACATTGCTCAAGTTGGGGTAGCCAAGCCTGGTCTACGGCGCTGGTTTGCTAAACCAGTGTCCCTCTGGGACTCGTGGGTTCAAATCCCACCCCCAGCGCTTTGCATGATTTTTACGCGCCGGTTACGGAAGGACACTGCAAAAAAGCTCGAAAAGATCGTGCCTAATTATAAATACCATGATAGGTTAAAATCCAATGGACAAGAGGAATCAATTTGGCTAAGGCAGAACCCCCGAAAGAGGAAATTAAGTATATAATAAGGATTGCGCAAACTGATTTAGACGGAAAGAAAGACGTCCAATATGCGTTGACTGGCTTGAAAGGAATAGGAATTCGAACTGCTCGGATCTTAGCCGAAAGTGCAGAGGTAAATCCTACTCTTACCATGGGTTACCTCGAAGACGAGCAGATTGAGCGACTCAGAACAGCCGTAGACAACTTTCAGACCATAGTTCCGACGTGGATGTTCAATCATCAAAAGGACGTTACAACGGGTCAAGATATACATATACTCGGCTCTGAACTAACCCTGACGCTGCGAGAAGACATCAATCGCATGAAAAAGACGCGTAGCTATATAGGCATTCATCACGAGAGAGGCCATAAGGTGCGAGGTCAGAGGACTAAATCGACGGGTCGCAGAGGTGCGACTGTAGGCGTTCAGCGTAAGAAGAAGCAATAATTAAGAAATAGCTAAGAATAGTTTAGGGTGTGAAAATGGGGTATCCTGGCAAAAATAAAAAGACTTTTGATAAGCCTAGTCACCCGTGGCAAGGAACAAGAATCAGCGCAGAAGCACAGCTTGTGAAAAGTTACGGATTAAAAAATAAGAAGGAGATCTGGAAAGCTGCAACGACCCTTAGAAAATATCGCCGGGAAGCAAGAAAATTGCTTTTCGAGACTCAGGAGCTCGGAGAACGCGGAGAGCACGCAAAATTTGAGAGAGAAAAATTTCTGAGCAAACTTAGGAAAATAGGTCTGATACGAAGCGATTCAACCTTGGATGAAGTGCTCACGCTAAAAGTTGAAGATGTTCTCGAGAGAAGATTACAAACTCAAGTTCACAAAAAGGGACTCGCTAGCTCAACAAAGCAATCGCGACAGCTTATAGTTCATGGTCATATAGCAGTCGAGGGACGTAGACTTACCGTCCCAAGTTATGCAGTGCCAATGGATAAAGAACAGATCATCGAATTCTACAAGGGTTCACCTATTTATAAAGACATATCCGCAGAAAGCTCAAAGATGGATAAGGAGTGATATATACTAAATGGCTGAAAAAAAGTGGGGAATCGCACACATTTTTGCGTCCTTCAACAACACGATCATAACGATTACGGATCTCAGCGGGGCAGAGACTATATCAAAATCTTCCGGTGGGATGGTGGTCAAACAGGACAGAAACGAGAGCTCGCCCTACGCTGCCATGCAACTTGCAACGAGCGTTGCAGAACAAGCGCTTGATAAGGGGATCATGGGTGTTCATGTAAAGGTCAGAGCGCCAGGGGGTAATAGACAAAGAAGCCCCGGACCTGGAGCTCAGGCAGCAATAAGAGCGCTTTCGCGTGCTGGGCTAAAAATTGGTAGGATTGAAGATTTAACTCCAATCCCTCACGATGGAACGAGGGCCCCGGGTGGAAGACGGGGGAGAAGAATATAAATCAAGGTGCTACATGGATTTGAACTTCATTGAGCTTACAGATAAGAAGGCGCGTTTTATACTTTCAGGGGTTACCCCTGCATTTGCGAATAGTATAAGAAGGGGCATGATTACTGATGTGCAATCTATGTCAATTGATGACGTCAACTTCTACAACAATACCTCGGTGTTATTTGACGAGATGCTAGCATTACGACTTGGACTTATACCTCTGACAGGAGGTAATGATTACGTTCCTGCATCTGAGTGCACATGTGGCGGAGAGGGGTGCTCGTTCTGCCAAGTCTCTTTAACATTGAATGTAAAGGGACCAATAGTCGTATATTCACGTGATTTGAAATCTTCAGACCCGGAAGTTGTTCCTGCAGAAGAGGAGATACCGATAATAAAGCTATTCAAAGACCAAGTGATAATGCTCGAGGCAATAGCGAGAAAAGGATACGGCAAGGATCATGCAAAGTTTCAACCAGCAGTCGCGGCTAGTTATAAGCATGTGCCACAGTTTGTAATTGATGGATGTGATGGATGTGGAAAATGCGAAGAAGCTTGTCCGAAAAAAATAATAAAGGTTGAGGGGCAGCTAGCTAAAATTACAGACGAACTACAGTGCTCGCTTTGCAATTTGTGCCGTATAGCTTGTGATATGGGCGCAATAAAAGTTACAGGAGATGCTCAATCCTTCGTATTTTATGTGGAATCCGATGGATCAATGAGCGCTAGAAACTTGTTGATTAAATCAATTGAATCATTGAAGGATAAATCAGATCAGCTGAGCGAATATTTGAAGAGTTTTGGATAGGCGGGGGTTGCCAAGCTAGGTCAAAGGCGCTAGGTTGAGGGCCTAGTCTCATAGGAGTTCGTGCGTTCAAATCGCACCCCCCGCATATTGAAGTTTGAGTAAGTACTAGAGTAGATTTCCATGGGAGAAAGAAACATTAGAAAAACCAATGTAAGATTAATACAACTTATTGAAGATCTAAAAAGGTATTCAAGAGAGCACGACGCTAGCATATGGAAAGAGATAGGCAGAAGACTAGAGTCACCTTCAAAAAATCATTGTGAAGTGAATTTAAGTCGTATTAACAGATATACAAAATTAAGTGACGTTATAGTTGTACCTGGAAAAGTTCTTGGAGCTGGCGTGCTTGACCATCCTGTGACCGTTGCTGCTGTGAATTTCACTGATTTAGCTCGGAAAAAAATAATAGCAACAGGGGGCACCGTGGTAACAATTGAAGAGCTTCTTAGAACCCTATCCAAAGGGTCGAATGTGAAAATTATAAGATAAATTTTTAAAAAGGTGATTCTCTTGACAGTTATAGATGCCAACGGACAAATACTAGGGCGTCTTGGAAGCGTTGTTGCAAAGCGATTGTTATCTGGTGAGGAAATAAATATCATAAACGCAGAAAAAGTCATGATTTCAGGTAACCGTGACACAACCCTATCGAAGTATCGTTCTATGAGAGAGAAAGGGTCAAAGGAGAAAGGACCGTACTACCCTAAGCGTGCTGATATGATAGTAAAGCGCACAATTAGAGGGATGTTGCCGTACAAAAAGAAGAAGGGACGAGTTGCATTAGCTAAATTAAAAGTCTATATTGGGGTGCCAACAGAATTTGCAAATGTTCAAACCGAGACGATTGAAGCCGCAGCAAAGTCTCGACTTAGCACTGCCAAAATAGTGGCGCTCAAGGATATTTCCGAGAGGCTAGGAGCGAGGAAGATATGGTGATAAAATGGTAAAAATAGTTAACTCGAGTGGTAAGCGTAAAACCTCCATTGCTCGGGCGGCAATAAAAGAAGGACAAGGTATCATAAAAATCAACAAAAAGCCGTTAGATATAATTGAACCCGAACTAGTTAAAACTAAGGTTCGAGAGCCTCTTACATACGCTGGGAACTTAGCGGAGAAGCTGGATATAAAAGTTGATGTCCACGGTGGAGGGATGATGAGTCAAGCTGATGCCGCGAGAATAGCTATTGCCCGTGGACTGATTGAGTGGACCAATGACCTTGGCTTAAAGGAGTTATATCTTAAACAGGACAGAACTCTACTCGCAAGCGACTATAGACAGAAAGAACCAAAAAAGTTCGGCGGCCGAGGAGCTCGGAAACGCAGACAAAAGTCGTATAGGTAATAGATGAAAGATGATACCAATTAGATGCTTTACTTGCGGGGCAGTTGTATCCATTTATTGGGATGAATTTAAAGAACGTACAAGTGCTGGAGAATCTGTGAAAGCAGTTCTTGATGATCTTGGAGTAATGCGTTACTGTTGTAGAAGGATGCTTCTCACCCATAAAGAACTAGTAGATGTTTTAGCTCCGTATCAATAAAGGGGTTGTGGGGTAGCCTGGATATCCTACGGCGTTCGGGACGCCGTAACCTGAGTTCGAATCTCAGCAACCCCATGTAGTACCTCTGTTGGAGGAAAAAATTTGAAAGAACTTACCGAAGAACTTACTCGCTATGAAAAGGCGAGAATTATCGGTGCAAGAGCTTTACAGATATCAATGGGTGCACCAACTTTGATTAATGTCAACTCTTCTGACCCTATAGATATAGCCCTTGAGGAGCTTGTACGTGACGTTATACCAATAACCATAAAAAGACACGGAGTCCGTAGATGACTGTAGTAGAAGCAATATCTGTTTCAAAAATACTCGACGCGATGGGCGACGACGCTTTAGAAGTAGAAGTAGTTACTAAAAACGGTTATGGACGGTCGTCATTTCCCGCTCGTGGTGAAGCCATTAACATGGCTAAAGAAGCAGTTTCAAGGCTCATCGGTAAAGATGCAAACCAGCAAGCTGAGATAGATAGGTTTCTACGAGAGACTTTTAGTGATTCAAATTTAAATGCGGTATTTTCAATTGCAATAGCGAAAGCAGCTGCGTCCTCTTATGACATCCCGTTATGTAGCTATTTAGGAGGAGCTTTTTCAAAAGCGATGCCATACCCAATTCTAAGAGTTTTTAAAACTAATGTTGATTATTATGTGATCGTTGTTGGGGCAAAATCTGTTGGTAACGCGGTTGCAATTTCAACTTATATCCATCGCGAATTTAACAAGTTGGAAATGTCACGACGTTCTGAGGATTCTCATGTTTTGAATAATTTGACTACAATCGTACAGGAAGCGGGAACGAAATTTCGGATAGACGTAAGGCTTGGGGTGGGCTTTAAATCTGCAGCGAATTTCGATGGACAATATTTTTTACGGGATGGCACGTCGACTTCGACAAACGAGGTTGACCACATGCTTGAGTTAATAAGCCGATATAAGTTGTATTACGTTGAAGATCCATTTGATAAAGAGGATTATAGATCCTTTGCTGACTTGACAGACCAAGCCGGCAATACGTGTATCATTTGCGGCGACGCTATTTTTAACATGGATAAGGACCACATCCTACAGGGAGGCAAAATAGGGGCTGCAAATGTTGTAGCAATAAACCCAGCGAGAACCATCACTGAGATTTACGAAATAGTGGAGTTTGCAAAACAGTGCGGATACGATTGCGTATTCTCCACAGAAGGCTCAACGACTTGCGAGTCCGCGCTTTCACACGTCGCCGTTGCCCTTTCTGTGCCATTCATTAAACTCAGCATCAGTGGGGCAGAAAGTACGTCAAAATTAAATGAATTAATTAGAATCGAACAGGAAATACTTGAAGGGTCTAACTGTAAAATGATGAAAAAACCAATTTAAAACGAGGTGAACCAATGGAAGAGGCTAAAGAGTATGAATCACTAATTCCAATGGATGAATATTTGGCTGCTGGAGTGCACATCGGGACGCAACAAAAGACTGAAGATATGAAGAGATTTATATATAGAGTAAGGCCGGATGGGCTTTACGTGCTTGATGTCAAAGCTTCCGATGAACGAATAAAAATCGCGGCATCTTTCTTGAAAAAATTTGACCCTGTGAGGATACTTGTAGTATCTGCCAGACAATATGGTCAGTATCCTGCAATGATGTTTGCGAAGATAATAGGTGCAAAGTCACTCGTGGGGCGTTTTATACCTGGGACTCTTACAAATCCGCAGTACCGAAACTTTACGGAACCTGATGTAGTGATAGTGACTGATCCGATAGGTGACGCTCAAGCGGTAAAGGAAGCGGTTGATGTTGGAATCCCAGTAATTGGGATGTGTGACACGAATAACATGACCATGAATATAGATCTCATTATTCCGACAAATAATAAGGGACGAAAAGCTCTGGCCCTTATTTACTTTCTGCTTGCTCGGGAGATTCTTAAATTACGCGGTCAGAAATTGGATTATCTTGTAAGTGACTTTGAAGTCGAGATTTAATAGAGAGGATTTATATGAGAGAACCTGCTGTCGCAGGTACGTTCTATCCAAATAACCCACAGGCACTTGAAAAAACAATTGGTAATTATTTAAGTAATGTAGAATCTTGGGACGTAAAAAGCGCTATAGTTCCACATGCCGGGTATATATTCTCTGGATCTGTTGCTGGAAGCGTGTTTTCAATACTTCCAGAAGCCGATACCTATGTAATAATTGGACCCAACCATTCATTTCCAAGCGTCAGTGTTTCAGATGAGACGTGGCGCACACCTCTTGGAGAAGTAACAGTAAATACAGATATTGCAAATAGATTAAACTTAGAGGTAAACAATAATGCACATAAAATGGAGCACTCAGTAGAGGTGCAGATACCATTTTTACAATACAAATTTGATAACTTTGACATAGTCCCAATTTGTATGGGGTTACAGGGAACGGACGCTATACGAGCGGTATCCCGTGCTCTTAAAAGTGTCGCAGATGAAAATATTATGGTGATAGCTTCTAGCGACTTTACCCACTATGAACCAGATAGCGTCGCGCGGGATGTTGATAAAAGAGCCATAGAACCCATAAAAGCGCTTAACGTTGCAGAATTCTTAGAGAGAGCAAAAGGTACTTCAATCTGCGGGGTTGGTCCCATCGCAGTTGCGCTTGAATATGCAAAGGTTAAGAGCGCAAATCAAGGAGAACTTCTGAAATACGCAACAAGCGGGGATATCAGCGGTGATTTAAGGGCTGTTGTGGGCTATGCTGGTATAGTCTTAATCTGACGTAAAAATAGCGTTCTCAGCATATCAATGGTAACAGAGGATTAATGAAGTGATTCGTTGCTCGGCGCCTGGTAAAGTCTACTTGTTTGGAGAGCATGCTGTGATATATGGAGAACCAGCTATAGCATGCGCTATAGACAAGAGAGTGTTCACTTCAGTTGAGCTTAAAGAAGGCGATAAAATACGAGTGACTTCTTCGAATAAGCGTTTAAACTGTGATAATCAAGAATTCAGATATGTATGTGCCGCTGCAAAAATAATAAAAGAAGTATATAATATCGATTTTGGGGCAGATATTTCCATTGAATCGCAACTACCGCCAAGTCAAGGCCTTGGATCTTCTGCAGCTGTCACTGTATCCACGCTTATGGGGCTTTCTGAAAGTCTTGGCATAGGTTTGAAGGATTATGAAATTGCCAAAATAGGACATAAAGTCGAGCTTTACGTCCAAGGAACAGCAAGCCAAGCGGACACTTTAGTTACGTCAATCGGCGGAATAGTTTTAATAACGGGCGTTGAAACGTCTAAAATTAACTTTTTAAGTTTACCGATCATAATAGGTGCTACAGGGATAACTAGGTCTACGAGTGATCTTGTGCAAAAGGTAGCGATATTAAAAAACAGATATCCAAAAATTGTTGGAAATATCATATCTTGCATAGGAGAAGTAACACGCCACGGGAAATCAAAATTAATTGAAGGAGATATTACAGGCATAGGCGAACTCATGGATATTAACCAAGGCCTTCTTGAATCATTAAAAATAAGCACTTTAGAACTAAACAATTTGATTTATGGAGCAAGAAGAGCAGGCGCATTTGGGGCAAAAATAACCGGTGCCGGTGGCGGAGGGTGTATGTATGCTATTGCGCAAGGTGCCAACATTGAAAAGATTGCAAGCCAAATAAAACTACTGGGAGGGCAACCAATTGAAGCTCACTTTTCAGATAGAGGTATATCTGTCGACTAAACCGCACTAAGATCCGGGGCGCTATAATGATATTACTGAAAATTGGCGGATCTATCCTAACTGATAAAAGCAAAGAACGTACTATCCTGCCAGATAGAACGAAAACGATAGCCAAACAAATAGCGGATTCTGGCGTTAAAGAGCTTGTTCTAATACACGGAGCGGGTTCTTTTGGGCATCCGCAGGTTTTAACGCATCTGCAATGCGGATTTAATGCAGAAGGATTATGGATAACCCACAAGACCGTCAGTGAATTAAATTCTGCGTTTATAGAGGAGCTTCACGTTCATGGCGTCAGAGCATTGCCTGTTCATCCTCTAAACTGCTCTATTTCAAATTCAGGAAGGATTGACTACTTCGACTTACGCCCCATCAAGATGATGCTGGAGAATGATTTGGTGCCAGTTATACACGGCGATGTAGTGTTAGATAAATACATTAAGTTTAGCATACTTTCAGGTGACCAGATAATCGCTTATCTGGCAAAGGTATTGAAGCCACGTAAAGTCGGCATCGGAACTAACGTTGATGGAGTACTGTATAAAGGCAAAACTCTAAGGCATTTACACCCAACAGACTTTAACCGATTAAAACGGGAGATAAGAGGATCTAATAATATAGATGTTACGGGTGGAATGCTTAAAAAGGTAACTGAACTTGTAGAACTTGCAAATTATGGTATACGCTCTCAAATATTCAATGCCGAAGTTATGGGGAATATAACGAGGTTCTTGACGACGTTTGATGAGTTTGGCACAGTTATAATGAGAGAAGATGATAACAAATAGGAAAATTGAACATCTGATATTATGCTCCGAAGAGGAGGTCGAATCGGGAAAAACTGGCTTTGACGACATTAGTTTGATTCACAAAGCGCTTCCAGAAATCTCAAAAGCCGAAATCGATATCCAAACTACTTTTTTGGGAAAGTTTTTAAAAGCACCTATTTTCATAGCCGGGATGACTGGTGGACATCCTGATACGGTAAAGGTCAACGCAGCTCTCGCACAATCAGCTGAAAGCCTTGGCATAGGTATGGGAGTTGGAAGCCAGCGTGTAGCCATAGAGCATCCTGAGCAGGAAGCATCGTTTAAAATTGTCAGGGATGTGGCTCCCAACGCTTTTATTGTTGCAAATATCGGAATTCCGCAAGTTAAAACATATGATTTGAAAATCATGGATAATATGGTCGATATGATCCGAGCTGATGCTCTAGCAATCCACCTTAACTTTTTACAAGAGGCAATTCAACCGGAAGGTGAAACAGATGCAACGGGTTGTCTTGAGGCGATAGAAAGAGTTTGTAATTCGTTAACAGTTCCTGTGATAGTTAAGGAAACCGGGGCAGGCATCTCTAAAGAAATATCTAAGATGCTCAAAAACGCTGGTGTATCGGCTATAGATGTTGGGGGAAGAGGAGGCACGACCTGGGCGGGAGTTGAGTCTTTTCGTGTAAGCGAGGGTCTGCTCTCAAAAAGACTGGGCGTTATCTATTGGCATTGGGGAATCCCCACTCCAATATCAATACTTGAATCAAATACCTTGCCAACGATCGCTACGGGAGGAATCAGAAATGGTCTGCACGTAGCCAAGTCATTAGCGCTTGGTGCTTCGCTGTGCGGTATGGCGCTGCCACTTTTAAAACCGGCGTTACAAGGTCACGAAAAGGTCACAGAGGAGCTAAAAGCGATAATTGAAGAACTAAAAATAGCGATGTTCCTCACAGGCTGCAAAAAAGTTGATGATCTTGTGAGAATTCCGATTGTCGTTACCGGCGAGACTAAGGAGATTCTTGAGCAACGTGAGTTTAACGTACATGAAATTGTAAAAAGGAGATATTGAAGAGAAATGGAAGTAGAGATCAATGCAGTAGGTGGTTATGAAGAAATTGGTCGTAATATGACTGCTATCAGAATCGACGAGGATATAATCATAGTTGATATGGGGTTAAGACTCGACCGGATTGCGATTCATGAAGATGCAGAAATTGAGAACATGCATCCAATTGACCTCATAAAAATGGGCGCTATCCCGAATGACACAGTACTTTCCAATCTAAAAGGGTCGGCTAAAGCAATAATATGCACCCACGGGCATCTTGATCATATAGGAGCTGTACCAAAGTTAGCCCACCGATATGATGCTCCCATCATAGCAACTCCGTTTACCGCCGAGTTAATAGCACAGCAGATAAGGGCGGAAAAAAAATATGGGGTTGAAAATCCGATTTACAAGATGGATGTTGGACAAACTTATCAAATTACGCCAGACGTAGCAGTAGAATTTGTAAGAACGACACATAGCATAATCGATCCGATTTTTGCAGTGTTTCATACACCCGAAGGCGCAATAATTTATGCAAACGACTTTAAATTTGATAGAACTCCCGTGATAGGTAAACCGCCCGACTTTAACAGGATAAAAAAACTTGGAAAAGAGGGCGTTCTCGCGCTTATAGTAGAGAGCACACGGGTAAAGCAATCAGGCAAAACCCCATCAGAGCAAATAGCAAAAGATCTCGTTAGGGATGTTTTGCTCGGTACTGAAGAAAATGAGCAGGGTTTCCTTGTCACGACATTCTCGTCGCATATCGCGAGGATAAAATCAATTGTAGAAGCAGCTCGGGATATGAATCGACGCCCACTTCTTTTAGGAAGATCGATGGAGAAGTATGTTGGTACTGCAGAAAAAATGGGATACATAGAACTTCCCGATAACGTCGGCTTATTCGGGAACAGGAGATCGGTCGATAAAATGCTCAGGAAGATTATGCAAGATGGTAAGGAAAAATATCTCCTTATAATAACGGGGCACCAAGGAGAACCAGAGTCTATGCTAACACGGGTTGCTAGTGGCGCAACGCCTTTTGAAATAACGAGCGGTGACAAAGTCGTGTTTTCAGCAGAAGTAATACCAACTCCAATAAATGCAGCACATAGGTACTCTCTCGAGACGAAGCTTAAAATGAACGGCGCAAGAATTTACAAAGACGTTCATGTCTCCGGTCATGCAGCCAGAGAAGATCATTGGGAATTGATTAGAATGCTTAAACCCACTCATATTTTCCCCACACACGGAGATCTATCCATGACTGCTTCGTACGTGGAGCTTGCTGAAGAGGCTGGATATAGTCTTAGAAATGATATACATTTACTGAGAAATGGACAAAACATGAAAATAGTTAAATGACTATCCATGCTTAAGAGTCCACATTGCAGCCATATTTCCATAAATTGACCTATAATAAAGTTAACTACGTAAAGTATGGTAATTCGAGGTATGTGAATGCGAGAGTTACAAAATGACCTCAAAGTTAAAAGAGAGTGCATTAATAAAGCATTGAAGGATTACGTTCCGATTACATTTCCAGAGGAACTTCACACAGCTGCGCGGCATCTCATCGATTCCGGCGGAAAAAGGCTCCGCCCAGCTGTTCTTCTGCTCGCGGCGGAAGCAGTTAGACCCGATATAGACTTGACCGATATTCTCCCGGCGGCAGTCGCAATAGAACTTGTTCACAATTTCACTCTTATACACGACGATATAATGGATGAAGACGTCACGAGGCATGGTATTGAAACAGTTCACGTTAAATGGGGTATATCACAGGCGTTAATAGCAGGGGACACCCTTTATGCAAAGGCATTTGAAACGCTTTCGTATACGAAGACAAACTCTGAAAAAATTGTTAAATGCTTGCGGCTTCTTTCAAAGACCTGTGTAGATATTTGCAGCGGTCAATGGCTTGACATAAGGTTTGAAAATGATAAACGGATATCAGAGCAGGAATACATTGAGATGGTCGAAAATAAGACCGCTGTGATCTATGCGGCTGCGGCGGCCATGGGTGGAATCCTGGCAGGTGCCAACGATGAAGAAACAAAAGCTTTGTGGGATCTTGGAATAGCGATGGGAATTGGTTTTCAGATCAGAGACGATATCCTCGATATAATTACCCCGTTTGAAATTCTCGGAAAGGACAGGGGGAGTGATCTTGTTGAAGGAAAAATGACGTTAATTATGATACATGCACTTCGCCACGGGGTTAAACTTGATATCAAGCCTGATATAACGGAGGAAGGTATTGGAGAAGCTATTCAAATTCTGCAAAATTCGGGTTCTATAGGTTACGCGATGATGAGGGCCACGGAGTTAGTAAATTCAGGAAAATCAAAACTTTCCGTGTTGAAGGATTCAGACGCGAAGCAAGAGCTCCTCGAATTGGCTGACTACATGATCGAACGAGAGTATTAAAAGCCGTTCTTTTGAGGGAGTCCAAAGTGGATCCTGAAGCAATTCGCAGGCTAATTAAAATATACGCCTTGTATAACGCCTATAGATATGACGGAACGGCGGATAAGGGTGCAGTAATGTCAAAGCTCATAGGTGAGCATCCAGAGCTTAGACCCGTTGCAAAGGACATATCAAACGTCGTTCCTAATGTCATAGACGAGGTCAACAACCTTACACTTCAAGAACAAACGAAGTTGCTTGAAAACTATGCACCCGAGCTGCTGGAGCAAGTAACGTTAGAGGGGGGGAAAAAAGGACTACCTGAATTGCCGAACCATGAACATGTCGTTATGAGATTTGCTCCTAATCCAAATGGTCCTCCAACACTAGGAAGCGCACGGGGAATCGTTATAAACTCGGAATATGTTCAAAAGTACAACGGCACTTTCATACTTCGCTTTGATGATACTGACCCCCAGACAAAGCGCCCCATGTTAGAAGCCTATGATTCTTATATAGAAGATTGCGAATGGCTCCGAGCTAAGCCTGATCTCGTTGTAATTGCCTCCGACAGGATGGCCATTTACTATTCCTATGCTGAGAAACTCATAAAACTTGGAGCAGCTTATGTCTGCACGTGCTCTCAAGAAGAATTCAAGCGGTACAAAGAAGCAATGGCCCCTTGCCCAGATCGAGATAGGACTCGAGAAGAGAATTTAAAACTTTGGAGAGTTATGCTGGATGGTCTCTTCAGAGAGAAAGAGGCCGTATTGAGAATCAAGACTGATATAAAACACAAAAATCCAGCTTTGAGAGATTGGATATGCTTTAGAATTATAAACACACAGCATCCACGAGGCTTAGAATGCCTCGTTTGGCCGATGCTTGACTTCGAGTCAGCGATCGAAGACCACCTGCTGAACGTTACGCACATCTTGAGGGGCAAAGACTTACATGATAGCGAGGGGAGACAACGATTTCTCTACGATTATCTTGGGTGGCAGTACCCGATAACAATACACTGGGGCAGGATCAGCATTCACGAATTTGGTAAGTTCTCAACAAGTGAAATTAAAAGGGCGATTGAAAAAGGAATGTACCGGGGATGGGATGACCCTAAACTTCCCACGATATGTGCATTGAGGCGCAGGGGATTTCATCCGGAAGCAATACGAAGTTTCATGGTTGGTCTTGGCGTCAGTGAATCTGATATAAGCATCAGCCTTGAAAATCTTTACGCTGAAAACAGAAAGATAATTGACCTTTCTGCTCATAGATACTTCTTTGTAAAAGAGCCTGTGCGAATGAAAATTATTGGAGTTACTCCGACTACGGCAAGACCTCCCTTGCATCCATCGTCAAACGTCGGATTCAGAGAGATACATGTCGGATCAGAAGTATTTATAAGTTCGGGTGACATCAAATTTGCTCCTGAAGATGTAATACGACTTAAGGATCTTTACAATGTAAAAATAATGAGCCTCGAACCGTTAATCGCAGAGCATGCAGGTGACGAGAGAACCAGGCAGCTAAAAATAGTGCACTGGGCGCCGACTAATGGTTTAAAAGTCGAGGTTTTAACCCCAGAAGGTGTTGATGACGGAATCGGCGAACAAGGTATTGCGTCAGAAGTAAACAACGTGGTTCAATTTGAACGTTATGGGTTTGTTAGGATTGATGATGTTGTAAAACAGGGAGATGAAACAAAAATTATAGCATATTTTGCGCATAAATAGTGAATAATTTATGTGGTATCTGCAGTTAGAAAGCAATGGTTAACATGTCACATCGGACATAAAAAAGCAGATTGCAAAAAATCACTCTCTATACCACACTTACTAAAAAATGATTAAGAATTGATTATAAAAAGTAGTAGCGAAATAGTAATAGCTGCTATTATAACGGAGATAGCGAGTGCCCCCCCCATCGCCATTATAGCGTTTACAGTGCCGGCAAGCTCAGCGGTTTTATGTGATCCGAATACCGAAACACCCTTTGCATACTTAGTATTCATACCAACAGAAACGGGCTCAAGATCCCCTTGCGCGGCTTCTACAAGCTCCATTATGACCTTAAGCAAGCTCCCACTGTCTATCCTCGTCCCAAGCAGATTGCTCCCTCGTGTGTTAACTACGTGATTATCCGTGGTCATCACTTCAGCTTCATTTACTTTTAGGGCTTGTATGATAATATCTCTTAAATGCTCAACCATATTGTTTGCATCTATCAACACGTAGGCAGTTTGTTGGCCGTCAACTTCAATTACTGCTACTTGAATTCCAAGATCCCCCATCCCATCCTCACGCAAAAACATTGGTTCTTGGCTTGCTACTCCAAGTCGTACTTCTCCCAATCGCTCTGATTTCATAAGTCTTGCCGATGCTACTTTAACTGCGTCAATTAAATCAAAAGAGCGCCTCGTGCCGGGCGATATGGAATGTGCAAAAGGAGCTGTACAGTTGTGGGCATCGATTAACGTTGCATACATTGCTCCAAATATGCGAGCTTCTGCAGTTGCTACAAGTCCGATCCCATATTCTATATCTTCAGTCGATTCCGGGGATAACGTTGAGATAAACAAAATTGAATTCCCAAACCTTTGCGCTAAAAGCTTTATATCACCTTCTGTAATCCTAATCGATCGTGACGCAAAGTCGTGATAATCTATTTCATCAATTGCACTTTTTGCCGTTTCAACTATCTTAGACGATTCCTTCGATGACACCAAATTAAAGTCATGAGTGGCAGTTCCATGCGGAACAAACACTTTCCCGCCATCGAGATTTTGAACAATTCTAATCGGAAGGTTTCCTCCCCCAACCTCTCCGACGGGACCCGGATGCACAGAGGCAATGACAAATGTGGCTTTTAAGCGATTTTTTGCTTTAAAGGAAACGGCGGTAACAGGAATATCCACCGACTCTCCAATTTTTTTGAAAAACTCTTCCATTCCGGGAGCCCCGTCAATAGTCTGTGCGATATAATGTTTGATAAAGTCAATGCCGCTAACTCCGAAGGACTTTCTCACCGGTGCATCCATATATCGAATCAAAACGATGGCACCTATGGTAAAAACGATGCTTATTCCAATTAAATTAATTACAAAGTCTTTTATGTTGAACAAAGGCAAAAAAACAGCGCCAAATAAAGTTTGAAGGGAGGAGGGGACTATTATCTTAAAAATATTTCTGCTCGCAACAGCCATCAAAATAAGAACTCTAAAAGCAAAAACTGCGCCAAGCGACATGACATAAGCCGAAATTGTTATGTTCCACCCTGCAATGAACGATAGCAAAGCTGCAACAGCGCAAAAACTACTGATAATAATCGTGCTGACAAATGCAAGTAAGGCAGATTGATTTATGGTCATATTTGAGCGAAATACTTTCACTAGAGGGTACGTTAGCGCAGAAGAAATTATGGCGGGGAGTCCTATTAGGAAAAATCCGGCCGCTAAATTTTCCTTCCATCCAAAGCCGAATACTCCGAGCCCTACCATTATTGAAAAAACGACAGTGACTGGAATAGTGTTTTTCCAATGCGGAGCCGAAAAAACATATTTCATAAGCCCAGCCATACGTTCTTCCATTCCGCTAACAACTTGCCTTTTTGGACGTAACCGGGTCACTTTCATTTTATCCCTTTGATAAATTAGATTTTTTCTCGAGTTTTACATCCGATATGCTTAAAAATCCTCTATATTGTTCATCGAACCATACCTTTTTACAATTGACTACCGAAATACGTTTGTCATAAATGGGTGCGTCGAGGACAAGCGTTTCATATTCACCACCCTCACCCATAACGTGTACGCCATATCTATTATTCAATTGAAAGAGATCTTCAGCCGCAGATTCGTCCAATCTCCTTCCCAGCCATGACTTATCCATCCCATAAGCAGCGATTTGAACTACAATTATTTCCATTAAATTACACATATCTCTTAGTAACCCTTCCCCCTTATTCCACAGCGGAGCGTATACTTCAAGTTCAAGTTTATCGCATAAAGCTTTTATTCGCTGCATCTGATAATTTGAAGCTACAGCGCCAGCAACAACCCCATCGATATCAAGATTCTTAAGGATGTTTTCAAGGACTTCTAACTCGTCGCTATGAGATGCAGAAATTCCTGTTACCAGAGGAATGTTAACAACCTCCGAGATTAACGTAGTGATATCAGCACAGGAAACATGATACATGTACGAATCCTGAGAGGCCCGTATATTTATGAGGTTCACTACTTCGTGCTCGTTCATTGCCTGCATTAGGGCGTAAATGGAGTCCTTGCCACCAGAAACAAGTGCTGCTAAACGCATATCAGTTAACAATATAAAGACGAATATTAAGCTTCAGAGGATGGCACAATTTCACTCTTCTAATGGAGCCGCCTCTATTACCTCAAGAGGCACATCATGAAGAGCCTTCCCAATAACCGACTTTGCAATCTTTGCAGCGTGCGACTCGTTTTCAGCATTTATGATTTTTATTTCAAATATAAGCCCCACGAGGGCCGTCTTTGCTGCTAAATAGACGCTGTCGAAAAGCTCTCCGCACGATGGACAAGACGTCGAACCAACTGCCACTTCTACTTTACTCAATTTGGGGTTCAAACGCTTACCAGCTTCTGATATAGCTATACTTATAGCATCATCAACAGATTTTACATCTTTTACTAACCACGCCGCTTCAAGTGTGACGTAATAATTAGGCATGATGAACTATAAGCCAGCTATCGTAATTAACATTTTCATTAAAAAGCTTTAGTGTGAAACTCTATTTTACAGTTACTTATCTCTGTACAATCTTTACTACGGCGCTTTGTCGAAGAGCATACCAGCACGAATGCCTGCATCTAACCACGCATGTCCGTAACTAAAACAAATTAAAGCGTTCACTGCATCCCCTCTCTCGAGAAAATATTTCCCATCGTTGTAGTAGGACCGCGCCATTGTCATAAAATCGTGCGAATACCTCACGTCTTCTCTAGATTCAACTCGTTCGAGGGTCGTTCGCATTAACATCTCATACCTCCTCACTTTTTCTTGTAAGTCTGCCATACTATTCAGCGCCAGCAAATTTATGAAGGGCTTCCTCCTCGATAAAATGAATCGAGGCTGGCACTACCAATATATGTAACGGTGAGCCAAAATCATAGTCTTTTAATTTTCTCATACTATTGGCTTTTACAACAGGTGTTTCTGATCCTGCCCGTGCCACCCCGACTGCTAATGAATTTGCTAATTTATCCCTTCCTTTTTTGTGTTCAACGTGAAGAAGTAATCGTATGGCTTGGTTAATTGTCATACACTCATCTTGAATATCCATAAAAAGCAAAGTATGGAGATTATTATTCAAATTCATCATTACCGTGTCATACGGTACTTCCGAGATCGTTGCATAGGGAAAAGGAACCGTAGCCGATTTTCCAAACCTATAATTTTGAAGCCCCGTGAGACCGCATATTGCTGAAGTAATTGAAGCACCGTGTATGAGGCGAGTGTCAATACCTTTGTCATACGCTCGCAGTCTTAGGTCAATATGAGTGGTTGAAATCATTGAATCTCCAACACTTAAAAAGACCACATCTTTGACTTGTGCGTCCTTTAAGATTGTCTCTTGTGGGGATTGTTCCACTTGCTCCCTTGTTAATATGTTAATCTTCTTGCCATACAGTCCCTCAAGCTTTTCAATAGTGGTTCCCATAAGAGCCGAAGTATAAAACTCAGCATACACTGCGTCTGCTTTTTTTATCAAATTTAAGCCTTTGATAGATATATCCTGCTCATCGAAGAGTCCAAGACCAACGAACGTTAACAATCTTATCACCCTTAATCTAAATAGTGTTTATCTAAGTAAATTGTTTTATCGCGTAGACGCTGACGAACACGATTTGTTCTTTTAACCGTGATTATGAGGGGTGTATAAACCCCTCACTTTTTGCACGTAGTACTAAAAGCTCGTTTCATAAAACGCGCATTACCCATCTAACAAATTGAAGATCGCAAAGAGTCCGAAATGTTAACGTAACTGTATTTGACCAACATTAAACTATCTTGAGTAAAGAAGCGAAATATCGGTGCGCCATGGCCTAGTAACGGACAACAAGATATTGAAAACAAGATGATTAGCACCAGCTACCGATGTGTTTAGAACGTGTAAACTTTCATTTGGTTTTTAGCTTGAAGTCGTCGTGCAGCGGTGGGGCTAAGACCCGGCTTGGTGTCGTTTCAGCGTCTGGTCGCCGTTTCGTATCTGCGTGCTTATGTGCTCTACTTTAAGATCTCTTTGTTTGAGTTTTTTCCTCCCTGACTTACATCCTATCGATGCTGCAACCTTAATCAGGAGGATGACGAGCACCCCTATAATGAAAAATGAAAATGCCGAGCGTCGTGAGGATACCCGGTAAGATATCCTTTCTGACAACAAGCGGATGTTATAGCTCTCTTCCTTTAACACAACACTAGTTGTGGTGCGTTTTAGCCATCAAAACTCGAGTTTACTGTTCACGTCTCGCAGGCCCTCGTGGTTACGTTGTTCCTAAGGCTCTCAGCTAGCTAAGGTTGTGTAGCTCGAAGTGCTCACAACGAGCACGTCCAGCTTGTCAACCATGCTGAGCACCTTGCCGCTCCAGCTAGGGGTCACGATCGGTTCAAAAAGCTCCACCCACCACGTGCAAATAGTCTTCCGATGGACTCGCCGGCGTTTGAATGTATAATTTACAGCTCGCCCCTCCTTTCTATGTATAATATAGTGTCAGACGCAACGGAATTAGGCACGCCATACAAATGGATGGGCTTGTTGTAAGCGTGCCGCATTGGACGCCCAAAGTGCTGTAAGCGAGCGTGAGCAACGTTCATCAGAAGCTGAAGATACGAACCGAAAGAAAGCATCTTACAAATATATAACGTTTATGTCATAATGTGTAATTACAACGTGTGTACAAAACTTTAATACACGCACAAATAGGAAGTTCTTATGTCAAAATCTCTTATCATTATCGGCGGCGGCATCGCTGGCTTATCAGCCGGCTGCTATGCCCAAATGAATGGCTTCAATTCTGAAATTTATGAAATGCACAACATCACCAGAGGCCTATGTACTGCGTGGCAGAGAAAAGGATTCACGTTTGATGTCTGCGTTGCGTGGCTCGTGGGAAGTTCTCCTAGATCAGCACTGCACACGCTGTGGGAAGAACTTGGAGCAGTACAGGGTAGACAGTTCATCAACTACGAGTACTTCAATCATACTCTTGATGAACACGGTAACCGGTTCATTAGTTATACTGATCCTGATAAGCTGAGGGAACATATGCTCAGCTTTTCGCAGGAAGATAAAGCGCTGATAACTGAGATCATCGATGACATCAAAACGCTCATTGAGGCGGAAATGCATGACCCTGAATCGATGAAGATATCCGAAAAGTATTCCATGCCCGTATCTGAACTTGCAGCACAGTTCAACAATCCGGTTTTAGGAAATCTGTTCAAATCCGCGTTCGACTTTCACGGTATGTCCGCTATTCTGGCGCTCTGGACGTTAGCGTGGATGGGGAGCGGTGGTGCTGGCTACCCGATCAGGGGATCAGGACCGTTCGCAAAGTCAATAGAAGAACGGTACCTCACACTTGGCGGGACCATCTCATATAAATCACGAATCGACAAAATACTCGTTGAAAACGATACCGCCGTGGGCGTCAGACTCGTTGATGGAACGAAAAAGAGAGGGGATATCGTACTTTCGGCCGCTGACGGGTTCTCAACTATCTTCAAATGGCTGGATGGAAAGTACAGTAACGACACCATAAAAGGCTTTTATGAAACCTTAGAGCCGTTTCCGCCCCTTGTCTTCGTGTCGCTCGGCATCAACGGCGACTACTCGCACGAACCTCATTGGCTCTGGTTTTCACTTAAAACACCGATCGAAATTGGCGGAGAGGAGATACAACGCCTGTGGTTACGGAATCACAGTATGGATAAAACCTTGGCCCCGGAAGGCAAGACGGTGTTTAGCGTTATGATACCAGCCAGCTACGACTATTGGGCGCAGCTGGAGGACAAACAGGAAGAGTACCTCGTTGAAAAAAAAGAGGATTGAAGGAGCAGTAATTGGTGCCATCTCGGAACTGTATCCCGATATCAAAAACAACGTTGAGGTGATTGACGTGGCCACCCCACTTACATTTGTGTGGTATACCGGCAACTGGCGGGGCTCGTATGAGGGGTGGCTTTTTACCAAAAAGACCATGTCGCTTCGGATGCCACTGACGCTGCCAGGCCTCTCTAACTTTTACATGGCTGGCCACTGGGTTGCACCCGGAGGCGGACTGCCTGCGGCGGCTATTACTGGACGTGTTGCGGTTGAGCTCATGTGCAACAATGAAAACATACGGTTTACAACTTCGATGCCTTAAAAATATACCAGGATCTGCATTATATCTCAAACGGCGCGTTGCATGTTCTTACAGGATATCAAATCCATGTAAGGAAACATGGAAATCAGGCACATCTAAAAAAGGTTATTCGAAGGAAGGTAACGCAGGCTCGTGCTACTCCCGTTACTGCACTGCAGCTTCTCATATATCGTCTCTGCTTCCTTATGCAGTCTCGTTATAGTAATCTGCTTGCGGCTGGCACTAGTATTGGTCGCCGCTTTGAGGGCGTAAACATTGTGATCCCAGCTCCCCACGTAGACGATCCCGTTGGCGACAGTAGGAGAGGAGTGTACAGTACCTTTAGTCGTATAGTTGTCGCCCGCGCCCGCGGCAAGAGCCGTTACCGGCACGGCGCCCAGGACGGCAACAAGAATTATGGTTGCGATGAGTGAAAGAGGGCATGAGCGTGCTTGTTAGTGACTTCATAATAGTTCTTTAAAAACAGATGCTGCCACGCGCGTGGAATATATAGAGAACGCTAAGCTGAATCGGTTGTACACGTCTCGCAGGTCCTCACTCCTGACCTAAACGGCAAATACTATTGGACGGTGCTTAAGTCCGAATGTCCCACAACTGCTGCACCCGCTGCAGACCAATGGATTGCACAGTCGTACCTATCTAACGAGTGAGATCCTTTATCCGTACATCTTTTCAATCCACTCTGCCGCATCAATTGACTGTTCCCACACGAGCTCGAAATTGTCTATAAGATAGTCGGTGTATTCGGAGCTGTTAGTCCAGAACCACGCGTTAAGCGGATCCGTCACTCGACGTGTGGGGTCAAACGTCACCAGCGTAAAGTTCTCCTTTGGGTCTGCCACGAGAAACCGTATCCCGTGGTATTCGTCGTTGTGGCGTACCTCAATATCGTTCACGACGGCGCGCACCGCATCGAGATTAACTTGCGATATGTCGGTGATGCAGCGCACGCGCACTCCCCGCCGCGCCGCAGCAAGGTACTCATCAACCGCGCCATATTCGACGATCGCATCGATCTCATAGGGCGCGGTGATAAACAAGACGTCGGTCGTCGCTCTGCGTAAAATCCGCGACGTCATCGTTATCGCTTTGGTGATGCCCTTCACCATCTTGAACTTGGCAACCACTTCTTCCTGAGTGACATCCTCGAAATTGAGGTTTTCTGCAAGCGCCACTAACTCCTTTCGTGCCGCTTCTATTCGCCGCTGTTCAATCGTATGTCTTTGTGTCAATGCTCCAAGCGCGTCACTTAGCGGGATAGCAACATAGACGACCGGCGTCTCCATCAACGCCTCAGCCATGCCTCTCTCGACAAGCGATTCTATCGTCCGATGCACGTCTAATCGATACGTTTCCAAGCGCTTCATAAGGTCAGTAATGGTGCTCTCACTATACTTCAGCAAAAAAACGTAGAGCCGTGCCTCTTTTTCGCTCAGTCCGAATTCGGTCAACCGTTTGATGAATTCTGTTTCGCTGTTGCCTATGGTAACACCTCCGTTCCTGGGCTCTCGCGAATGAGCAGCAATCTCGCCATGCTGTCTAGTATGTACATGGGTATACATTCACATCCGTTTCTTCTATATACGTGATAGGTATTTTACCCTTTGCCGTGAACTACGCACTACCTCCCGTTTACTTATTCACTCACCATTCACACACTCATTCACCCACCCTCTCACACCGATCATTACAACCGTGAACAGCCACCGTGAGCGTGAAAACTTTTATATGACGTGTAGCTTCATATATAGTATAATCAAGTTTATACACGCAGATTAAGTCAGCATGGAACAAAACGCCGAGCTTATACGAAAGCTCTCCTTATTCGGACTGTCAGAAAAGGGCGCACAACTTTACCTCAATTTGTTGAAGTATGGCCCAAAGACTTCTGGAGAACTGGCGAAATCCTTAGACTCCTACCGCGTAGAAGTGTACCGGCTCCTTGAAAAGCTCACCAAAATAGGACTGATTGAAGAATCGTTAACGAAGCCGGTCATCTTCACTGCCGTGCCAGTTGAACAAGCGCTCAACTCCGCCCTCATTAAGCACAACTCAGAACGAGCATCGATGAAAGCACTTCTGCCGGGGATCGTCCAAGAAGTCAACGCATTCCTCTACCAACAGACGCACCGCATTCCCGATGAGGCCCGATTTAAGCTGGTGCGAGGGAGGAGAGAGGTCTACAGTGCGATGCGGCAAGTCATCCAGTCCGCCCAGCGTGAGATTGCCTTTGTCATCACCGCCAGTGGGCTCTACCAATGGACATGCTTCGGCCTCCTCGATGACTGCATTGCGTGCGCCAAGAATGGCGTTGATGTGCGCGGCATCATCACCACCGATGTAAAGACCCTCAATGACGCCGAACAGGGAGAGGCAGGAGGGGTACGCATCCGCCACCTCGTCCCGTATGATGGATTGCGCTGTCTCATAACCGATAGACAGGAAACACTCACTCCAATTGTGATTCGCGACGATGTGTTCTCGTTGGATACTGATGACTCTGCGTTTTGGACCACCGAACGGGAGTATGCCGAACACCTCATGGCCGTCTTTGAGATAGTGTGGGATGGGGCAATCGACACGTCTGAGCTGACCGTTGAGACGATGTCTGAAGACCCGTCGGCAGTGCATACCAGTGCTAGCGATGAGGGGACAGCGAACACTCGTCAGAGAGACGCAAAATAACCATCGACTTGTTTGCCGCCTCAAGTACCCATTATCACATACCGCCCCCGTTATTTGCATCGGTGTGGAAACGAGCTTCATTTTTGGCTTTAAACAGAAAGATTACGCGGGGTAAATGGAGGCATTAATCCCTCTCTTTTTTTTCAAATAGTCAATTAACTTCCTGGGACTGTGTTAACTGCTAAATAACGAGTAGTCGTGGTTGTACATACCTGAAAGGTGCCGAACATCACGCGCGCAATGCAAGTGCAGTCACATGTAGTGAAGATGCCACGCCACTGCGCGCCTAACGGCCGAAACGAAAATAGCAAAAGCCGAATCAGAATGAGTGGGGCGGAACCTAGTTGCGTATAAACCGGAACCGCTCCGCATTATTGTTGGTGCGGTGCACCTTAACCGTTTCGCTTCTCTTTCACGGGTATGATTGAAATAAAGGTGTTACAATCTTGATGTTCTTGTATATGCTGATGATTAAAATGCGACTGTATCCTAAACTTCCTTTAAATCCTGATCTTTAAAGCGCAATAGCTGGGTAATGTTGAGGCTGCTGTGTCTGAACAACGGCTGCACTCTCGTCGCGAAGAAGTTTTCTGTTTTAGACTGTTATAGCGAATTAAGGAATCCTTAAACAGATAGCTATGTATCGACAAACTGGTCGTGTGCGGTGGCCACACTGTTTCTCTCCGCACCCTTAAAGATTTTTTTTATGATGGCGATTTATACGCTGCATGCAGGAGCCATTGCAAGGAGAGTTAGTTCACCTGTGTATCTGCTTAACCGCTTTTGCTATCACTACGTTTAATTATTAACGTGATATGCGTCAGCGCATGGACACCTGTTGCAGCGCTGTTGCCTTGGATACGAAAAGTGGGCTGACGCTCGAAGATGTAGAGAATACGGAGATCAGAAGCTTTAACCAGTTAATAGAAAATTCATAATCTCTCTTCCGAATGCTTTCGTTTTATCCTTATCAAGGAGATCCATGTTAGTGATGGTATGCCCCACTACATTCGAAAAGTCTTCTATGATGCGCCTGTCTTCATCCGACAATTTCTCGAGGTCAAAGTAGCCGCCAAAGACCTCCCGCGCAACAACCATTCCTGAAACGTGTGCTTCTAACTTTTTTACATATGTGTTGATGAGTTGATCTTTGGGAAGTCTTTCATAGTCGCCGCAGACCACAAAGAGCGCAACGTTGACGTGCTTAAGGGAGGTTCTGTGTGCTTCAAGGAACGTTGTAACACTGTTTAAAGGCTCTTCCTCGTAGATCGGTGAACCAATCACCACACAATCATAATGTACCTCGACGATTTGTGAGATGTTTTTGACATCAACGGTTGTTTCCCTGGTTTCACTTTCGGTGATTCCTTCGGCTATCCATTGTGCAACACGTTCGGTTGAGCCATACTTCGTGTCATATGCGACAATGATTCGTATCACACAGTGATGTTTCTCTTCTTTATTATTTATTATGCCGGCTATTATATGAAAACGAAGAGTCGTCCCCGTCATCGTGAAATCGACCGCATTTCTGCTTGCGTCGTGTCAATGGGGGGGCGAGGTAGGGCAAAAGTAGGGCGAAAGTAGGGCAAAAGTAGGGTGAAAGTAGGGTGAAAAAATAGATTAATCAGTCACTAGGACATAAGCTGACACAGGAGAAGGACACCTATGCATTGTTCGCGATCAATAAACGTGAATGATGACAAAACTAGTGCTAGAGTCAGAGTCAGACGTCATCGGACAAATCTACTGTGGTCATCCGACTATTTCTAATCGTATCGCTTCTCGAGGTGATAAAGTTAATAGATCCATTATTATCAAATTACGTATTAAAGATATATCTATAAATATATAAAAAGCTATTATTAGAAATCGGTTGCTCAGCGTGAAATAAAGAGAGAAATAGCTCTCTTTAGCACTGTCAACCACCATGGCTGCATATGCTAACCAAAGAGAACAGTGACATCCTGCGTAGTAGATACACGACTACGTGATGCGGTCAATCATATTACAATACATTATTACTACATACTGAATGAACGTGCATCTTCTCCTACATTATGTAATGCGCCTTTTATTACTTTCAATTCGTCGGCACAGCCTTTATGTTACTCGCGCGCTGAGCTTGAAGTACCAACATACTAAGCCTATTTGAATAGATACTGGAGGGTTTAGCAAGAAAAGAAGTGAAGAAGTATCATTATTTAAAAACAGTTCCAGCGAAATTTAAGAAGGACTACAAGGAGAAGAAATAAAATTAGCTGACTTTGTGCTAGGAGCAGACGCAGTCCGACTTACATGTTTGTTTACAACAAGCTCTTCTTTGTCACCTTATTGCAAAAAATGAATTTGATTCGGTGCTTCATGGTGACAGTCGGAGGCGATAAAGGTATACGCTTTCCCGCAGATTCAACTTATGGCTAATGACTGATTGTGTAATGTTCAACGCACTGTGAATTAATGTAAGTCCCACACGCAGGTAAAAAAAACAAGCATCAGGAAAAAAAATAAAAACGAAATTAAAAATGTCAGAAATGAAAATCAACACAAACAACTGCAAGGGTAATTTTTCAATGCACGGTGATTCAGACACCACTGAAGATCCAAGAGGAGACGACGGAGAAGAAAAATGATGCGCATAAGGCTATGGAAATACAGGCGGACAATATAAACTTTCCATCAAACTGAAAGGAGGGAAAAGACGTGGCGAAAAGACATCCGAAGGAAAAGAAGTCGAAGAAAGAAGTGGTAACGAAAGAAAGGGAAAAAGAGCAAGCACCTGATGAACGAGAAGCACTTAAAGCTGTACGAAAAGGGCCAAGAGATGAGCAGAAAGTCAAGAAGAGGAAATAACCTCGGATTTATAAGTTCCGCAGACAGTTTCTTAACGGTTAATAATATGTGCAGGGATAATAAAATTGACCCTAGTTTATACGGTTAGCCTGCTCTTTCTCTCGTTCTTTGCATTACTCCAGATTAAAAGGCTAGAGTAAAGAATAGGCAGCGGTTACCATGTCGAAAACGACGTCTACCGCTACTACTCCAATCGCTACGTATCCCCTCAGACTACGGCAGCGCTGATAGTAACCCCACTCCCGGAAGGAGGAATCACTTGGGGTAAGGATGAAATTCTTTGTGATGAAAATGAGCTGTTCGAGCGCGCGTGAGCGTAGTACATAGAATTGCTACAATCGCGCAACATTTTTAGCGGCGTATCAATCGTCGTTCCTCTCAACGAATCATCGTACGTTCTTTTTTTGGCTCGTGCTTCTATACGGCAACCGTAAGGCAGAGATACTTCCTCGGTTCGTTTCCCCAATCTGCGCTAATGAGCCATCGTCTGCGGAAATGGGTAAGGTAATCGGTTCAGGTTCCAAGTCTGTTAATGCGACGGTATCAATATCGGACGAAAACTCCACGACTCATTGTCTATCCATTCATCCCGTTTGTTGACGTCCTCGTCATTGATGTACACGAATTTGCCCTACTGCCGTAAAAAACCGACCTTAAAAAGACTAAAACAATACATCCTGAGAGATAGGAAAAATATCATCAATATATAGGCATATATAACATGAGGACTGCACGAGGGATACGCAAATGGGGTACCGATATGCTGTGAAATGTGCACAATGCGAGCATAAGTTTAGCATCAATGAAGGCGGAGGGTTCTTTTTTCATCTCCTACGCTGTGACTCGTGCGGCGAAGAGCTACCTGTGGAATTTAATGAAATCAGAGAAGCGCATCTTAAGTATGTTAAGGAGCTTCCCGGACCTTGCTGTGTAGCATCAAGTGAATTTGACAGAAGTGTGCGGGAAAATTATCCTAATGAACCACTGTCAGAAGAAGAATATCACGTAATAGTGGAACAAATTGCGGGAGCGTGCAGCTGTGGAGGGTCATTTAAGTTCGATGCACCTCCGAGATGTCCGAAATGTAAATCAACTGAATTAGAGTATGATCCTAAGGGCCGTCGTTGTTATATGATTAAAAATAAATAAACAAAAACAGTTAAAAAGCTTTTTTGTACTAAAAACGTCAGAGCAATTGCAGAATAAAATCATTGCTTTCACTGAGATACTCCCTAACATTCAATAAAAAGCCAAAGATGGATGGGCTCGGCCGGATTCGGACCGGTGACCTTCGCCGTGTAAAGGCTCCCACTGCTGGCTCAGCCGCCCGAATCCCCCGAGCCCATCTCATAACCACCTAAACCCCTCGCCTTATGCTCCTCAAGTTATCTCAGAACTTGCACTTCCGTTTACCCAAGAAGAACTAGTAAGCTACGCCGAGCGAAGAAAGTACCGGCTCTCTGAATATTCTGTCGATTGGATTGACCGCGCACAAAAAGCGGTGTGGGGCTGCACGAACGGTTCAATCAGCAAGGAGACCGTCGACAAACTGCGTCTTTTTATGCTAAACAAGTACCGAAGCGAATATTCTCACATCAGGGTGTTAAGTTTTGCGAAAGCTTTCCTAAAGTTTCTCACTAAAGTGAGGCTTGATATAATAGTTCAATAAGATCAATGGATACCAAGTAATAATTCGAAAAAGGAGATTGGAGAATATGTCTAAAACTCAAGACTTCTTGAAAGAAGCATTTGCAGGAGAGTCCCAGGCCAACCGCAAATACCAGGCATTTGCAGCCAACGCAGATAAAGAAGGATACTCCCAGGCAGCCAAGCTGTTTCGGGCAGCTTCTGAAGCAGAGGCAGTTCATGCCAACAACCATCTAAGGGCTATGAAAGCCATCCGGTCCACTCCAGAAAACCTCACGGAGGCCATCTCTGGCGAGGATTACGAGTATGAGAGCATGTATCCGGAGATGATTGAAACGGCCAAAGCCGAAAAGCTAAAAGACGCCGAAATGTCCTTCTACTTAGCCAACGAAGTGGAGAAGATCCATTCCCAGCTTTTTAATAAGCTTCTTTCCAACCAGGGCAAATCAACGGAGACTTTCCCCTATTACGTCTGTCCTTACTGCGGGAATACGGTGGAAATGGAGCCGCCAGCGAAGTGCCCAGTATGCGGCGCTGAAGGGAAGCTGTTCAAGAGGATCGATTGAGCTTTGCCAATTGGCTCGGAAAGGTCCAAGGAGATCTCCCCACTTTTCTTGTGCATTGAATTAAGAACGTTTACTTGAAAGCTCTAAGAGTCATGAACAAATAATGCTTGGAAAAATTTGGAGAAATTCACCGATAGAGATATTGTCTGGGGAAATAAGTACAAACGCCCGATCCCTGGCGACTATGGCATACAATTTGAGCGAGACCCGAACGAGCCGTATTGGGTACTAACCCTCGTCTTAATCCGGGCATTGTTTGACTAAAGGAAGGAACAAAATGCAACTCGTTAGTAAAGCAAAGATTGGGCCACTTTCAGCCAAAGGTATTGACTACCCACAGCTTCGCCTCCCACGCAATTACTCTTGGATCGTAGGAAAAACAGCTGACATCTTTGCCACCGAATACGAAGGGAGACAAGCGTTCCTCGTTGTCACGGAACATAGCATGCAAAAAGATGACACGGTTTTAAAACTTCTGTGCTAGGTTTTAAAACCGATTAATGATCTGGATACAGAAGCTCGTCTCTCCGCTTTGGAATCAGAGATTGACGTTTCAGATTACTTCTTCTTTTAAACGAAGGCGACAGCCTTCACGAAATTGAAAAAACAGATGGGCTCGGGGGATTCGAACGCCCGACCTCCGCCGTGTGAAGGCTCTTTGTACGCTCGGCTCTGAATCTGAAGCTTCAAACCCTCGCTGCTTTTTATCTCACAAGCAGGGGAGCTTTTCGCATAACGGACCGCATAATGGACTTATTGGGCTTAATTTATCGTTCACTTTAGAGGAATTGAACAGCTACTTAGAGTATAGAAAGACTGGATTAACAAAAAAATCGCAAGACTGGATAGAACGGGCAGCAAAGGCTTTCTGGCACTACACAAACGGTATTATTAACAACAATAATTTGGATCTTCTTCGCATCAATACTTTAGACAAATATCAGTGCGAAGATTCTAAGAGTAAAACGCTTGCATTTGCTGTGGCGTTCCTTAGGTATCTAACAAAGACGAGACTTGATAATCGCTACAATGCTTTTTCTATCTTTCTTGAAAGGCCAAAAACATTGAAGCATCGAAAGAGAGTGACGAGTCGCATCATTACAAAGCGGGATATAGAACACATACTAGAACACATCAAAACAGCAGAATCGGACGGGCGGTTAAGCATATATCGTGCACAACAATATACTGCATTCACCCTCTTTGGAGCATACACTGGACAGCGAAGCAATGCTACTATGTCGAAACTACTAGTAGAACAGTTTCGAGAGGCTTTGCAATTGGAGAAGCCCGTTGTTCATGTGAATGCATCACAAGATAAGATTAAAATGGAACACTATGTGCCGTTGCACCCACACGTAGTCGAAGCTCTCAAACTGTTGTTAGATGGGAGAGCAGATGATGAACTAATGTTTGAATATAACAGTTTTGCAATGTGGGTTAAACGGGAGAAAATTCCTCTTTCACGTATTTCAGGCTATTTTGTACTAGGAGACCTACGCAAATTTGCTGAGCAATATGGGGACATCATTCAGTGAGACCGGTCAAATAGAGAATATATTCTTACTCATGGCGTATCGGGCGTTGAATGGTCAAATTACAAGCATCCACTGCCTGAAGATGTATACGATATATATATGCGATATTGGGATAATGTGCAATTCTCGCGATGCTAAAGACCGTCCCATTGGCAGATAAACGAAGTTTTGAGCCCGATGTGTTTCATGTTCTGCTTGCATAAATGCAATTGAATCAGCAAGACATACGCCAATTGTAGCATCATCACGCTGATGACTTTTAGCACAGTTTTTGGAAGGATTAGAGTTGCTTGTTAGGTGCGATTCTCTCGATTCTCATAAATCTAAGGAGATAAGTAACAGCCGTCAGACAATGAGGGACACTATACGGAGCTTCGTAGCTACCTAAGGTGACTTACTATGGAGGTTTTTAAGAGTATTGAGTGCTCTAATTGTTTTTGGATGCTTGTCGCCATAGATGGCCTTGTAGATTTCTGATGCTTGTTCCTGGCAGTCCTTAGCTTGAATGGAGTCACCTAACTTCACCAAGATGACTCCGAGGTTATTCAGACTCGTAGCGACGTAGGGATGCTTGTCGCCATAGACGACCCTCCTGATCTTAAGAGCCTGCTCAAAGCACTCCTTAGCTTTAGGGTAGTCACCCAAGTCCACCAAGACGAGCCCGAGGTTGTTTAGACTCATAGCGACTTGGGGATGCTTGTCACCATAGATGGCCTTCCTGATCTTGAGAGCCTGTTCGTGGTAGTCCTTAGCGTTAGGGTAGTCACCCGAAAGCTCTAAGACAGTCCCAAGGCTGAACAGAGCACTAGCGACGTCGGGATGCTTGTCACCATAAATGGCCTTGTAGATTCCTAATGCTTGTTCGTGGTAGTCCTTAGCGTTAGGGTAGTCACCCAATTCCGCCAAGACGAGCCCGAGGTTGTTTAGACTCGCAGCGACGTTGGGATGCTTGTCACCATAAACGACCGTCCCGATCTTAAGAGCCTGTTCGTGGTAGTCCTTAGCGTTAGGGTAGTCACCCAATTCCGCCAAGACGAGCCCGAGGTTGTTTAGACTCGCAGCGACGTCAGGATGCTTGTCACCATAGATGGCCTTCCTGATCTTGAGAGCCTGTTCGTGGTAGTCCTTAGCGTTAGGGTAGTCACCCAATTCCGCCAAGACGAGCCCGAGGTTGTTTAGACTCATAGCGACTTGGGGATGCTTGTCACCATAGATGGCCTTCCTGATCTTGAGAGCCTGTTCGTGGTAGTCCTTAGCGTTAGGGTAGTCACCCAATTCCGCCAAGACGAGCCCGAGGTTGGTCAGAGCACCAGCGACTTGGGGATGCTTGTCACCATAGATGGCCTTGTAGATCCCTAATGCTTGCTCAAAGCACTCCTTAGCGTTAGGGTAGTCACCCAATTCCGCCAAGACGAGCCCGAGGTTGTTTAGACTCATAGCGACTTGGGGATGCTTGTCACCATAGATGGCCTTCCTGATCTTGAGAGCCTGTTCGTGGTAGTCCTTAGCGTTAGGGTAGTCACCCAATTCCGCCAAGACGAGCCCGAGGTTGTTTAGAGCACCAGCGACGTTCGGATCATTGTCGCCATAGACGACCTTCATAATCTTCAAGGCCTGTTCGTGGAACAATCGTGCTGTGCTGAAATCAGCTTGAACCCGCAGATAGTTACCAGCATTGCTTAAAAGTACTGCAACAGTCTCAGAAGCGATACCAAGTCTCTCTGCGTGCTCCTTTACCTGCAGGACGTGTGACATGAGAGCCGCATACGATGGCCAAGTCGTGCGGTCGTCTGTGTCTGATGGAAAGGCACCGTTGAGAAGCTGCACAGCCATCTCAACCCACTTTCGCTCACCATCCTCACCTAAGCGATCACGCACGATCATCTGCATGAGCCGATGAATGGAGATAGCATCTTCAGTTACGGTGATTAATGAGTAATTCTGAAGGGCAGCCATCGCGTCTTCAAATTCGACATCATCTGCTAACAGCGGAAGTTCTTCAGCTAGTGAAGAGGGGACATTGCTGAATAACCACCGTGGGATGTTATCAGGTGCCACATAAGCGCATAGTGCCGCGAAGTCTGCCGCTGATTTTGTGTCACGCTCGGCCTGTTGAAATGAGATCTCCCACGTAGTAGCGACGGTGTCAGGATAGTTCGCAGGACGTTCACGTTGCAATAGCGCTTCATGGCGCTCTCTAAACAAGGTGAGATATTCGTCTATTGATTTGTAGCGGGTTTTGATATACGATCCCGCTTGTTCCAGTGCAAGCGGAAGGCAACCGAGTTCGTTTGCGAGCGCCTCAGCTGCGTTTTCATCTGATTGACCCGTCCGCTCGATGATAAACTTCACCGCGTCATCACGGTCAAACACTCCGAGTTCCCTATCGCTCTCGGCAACTCCGTTCCAGTCTCGTGTGCGTGACGTAATAAGGACGTGTCCCCCTCCTTGATGAGGGATATATGGAGCGATGTTCTCCGGCTCCTTGGCATTGTCAAAAACGAGGAGCCAATTTGACTCATTATCCAACCAGCGTTGAATCGCCTGTATCTTTGCGTCGTGGTCAGCCATTCGATCTTCTGATAATCCAAGCGCTTTTTCCCCAATCACATCAGCAAGACCTTCATAGTCGCTTGCCAACGTTACGGGTTCTTCTGCACGCATCCACCACATGACCACATACTCGTTGCGATAGAGGTAGACGTATTCGACCGCGAGTTGCGTCTTGCCGACTCCACCCATCCCCGTGATAGCCTGCTTCCATGCTCCGATCCTGCCAGAGATAAGCTGCTCACGAAGGTCTGCTAAGGCTGATTCACGTCCTGTGAAATGCGGGTTCTGCTGAGGGATCAGTGGACCGAAGATAACCTTTGACGTTGGCGCGCACGCTACCATCCGCTTCGCAGCGTTTAACCCATCCCACGCAGCTGCCAGCACGTCGATTGGGATGATCGTCGCTGTGTTATCCTCGCGCACCGATTGTACGACCATACCCACGACTCCGTTCGCTTCCGTATCAAACACAGGAGCGCCACTGAAGCCGGGTTGAACCTTTGCCCCACCCTTTAAAGCAAAGCCTTGGACTTGGTACCGGTCATTGGGCTTTCGGCCTTGGATTATACCATATGCGAAAGCACCGTCTTCTTTGTAACCAGCAGGATACCCGTACGTTTCAAATGGATGATCTTTAAGCCACCCGCACTCGACAATGTCGGCACTTTCTGGGCGTACGTTCGCATCGGTTGACGCAAGAGCCTCTATACTCTCGTTGGTTAACTTCAGGACCGCTATGTCATCTATCTCTCCCTGATGTGGGTCAATCTTGTAGGGTCTCCACTCGACAACCTGTGCTAATTGATCGGGCATTTGAAAAAACGGAAAGTCTATCGTTATGTGCTCGTCAAATGTCGGCTGTGGACACTCATCCGCGTTATATAACGCCTGTGCCACCACATGAGCACAGGTGATGACGTGCGTGTCATCGGCAAGGAAGCCGACGCCCAGAATCTCACGTGGTTCCTTTCGTAAGATGCGCACGAGCGAGCGCCCGTATCGGTGAGCTTCAGCAGGCACTTTCCCCGCCTCCTCGGCTTCTGTTCTTCATCTGTCTCATTCGCTCTTCCTCTTCATTTATCCCGTGTCACGGTCACCTTGAAGTTCGCCTCACCGCTCGCTTTTACTATAATAACATCCAACCCCCCGCTCAGCTTCACCCCAAATTCCACGGCAACATGCTGGGCGTCCAAATCACTGAGGCTGTCCAAGACCGTTTTAGCTGCATAATTAACGCTCTCCATCACCTTGCCGAACTCCTCTATTGCTTTTTCGATGACTTTCCCTTCCCTTGCTGATCGCGTAAGGCCCGATGCTTTATCTTCATCGCTTATCTCGATAAGTATGGATCTGTCTCCTTTCAACGGATATTCAACTAACGTTGTCATACTCTCACCACATCAAAGTGTTAAACTACGCTAATCTCTGACTTTATTATTTAAAAACAGCAATACTTTGGCTTTAATAAGTAGGTAAACGCAGCCTTAGGCAGATGAAAGAAATGCACTAGCAATCTTGAAACTAAATTCGTACTATTGTTAGGGTCGTAGTCCTATTGAGGCTTCGACTAACCTGAAGCCTGGAAAATGGGTTAAGTAACAGAGCTGTCTTGGTGTGGAACAAACTGCTCTCGCCTCTATCTTAACTTATGGAGTTAGAGCGTGGAATGGGCGCACTATCGGCATCCGTTGCCTGAGTATATGTAATGCTATTTTGCATCTGAAGAGTGTGTCTAGAATAAATTTGAAATACTGAGAAAAGGATTTTTAGGTTTTAATCTATGAAAAAACGCACCTATGAACTCTTTTCAAAAATATCGAAAACCTTTTAACCATTAAAAAATTAATTCTTTACAGGAGATGAATGGTATAACCGAGGTTATATCAGGATGAGAAAAGCAGAATGAAAGAGGGCTCAAAGTTTGCTCGCCATGAGCCCACTCTCAACTTTATTTATACTCTCTTCTCTAGTATAATAAAGGTTTTGGGTATAGAACTTTCGGTTGCAACCGCGCTCTCTAGCTTTGCTTTTTTAGAAAACTATCTCATGTTAAATCTTCAAGGTAATACAATAACGATAAATGAAGAATCAAAACAGTGAACACTATGGCATCAATAAAACAAAGTGTAAGCGAAACCACGGAACAATTGCAACGTGAAATAATGGATCAAGTAGATGATGCGCCAGAAGCTGAAGCGTGGCAGCAGCTGCCCGAAGAACCAAGCAAAACATATAATGCTTTCTGCTTGTATTTGCACGCCGGGGCGTATCGCTCGTTAGGAAGCGTAACGAGTGCTCTTGGTAGAGATAAAGGTTATGTGAAACAGCTCGAGAAATGGAGCAGCACGTATAATTGGAATGCCCGAGCAAACGCGTGGGATGTCCATGTTGGAAAGCTTATCGAACGGCAGTACATAGAGAACGTGCTTACAATGGCGGATCGACACGTCCAACAGGCTCGCGATATTCAGGAAAAAGCATGTGAGCAGCTGATGTCTTTGGACCTAGCTGCGTTGAAGCCCTCAGAACTTATACGGCTATATGACATCGCGGTTAAAATTGAGAGGGAGGGTTGTAAGTTGAAATCAGAATTCGTTCATAATAAGAAGGACGCCTATGATCGATCTAAAAACATGCCGGAACTCTATGATTAAATTAATTAAAACTGGAGTCCATCTGTAATCTGAAATGATCGGAACTTATGGGCTGTTTGATATCGCTTAAAATAGAGAGTGATCGCTGGTCAGCGAAATCTGCGTTTGTGTACGTAAAATATGGTGCCTATGCACTTATTGAGTAGTCAGCGCGTTGAGAACCGAGTAACGGACAATGTGTTTTAGGAGTTCATTGCGCCAGCACACTGTATGACAAAGCCGCACCATGATACGTACTCTGATCACGTACTCTGTATGAGTTGATTCTTTACACCATGGTAAATGACACGAAGTCGGTAAAACGGGGAAGATACAATGGAGCAGCTATTAGTTTATTATTTCACCACAGAACTCGGAGGGAGGGAACAGCATAACGGGGTACCCGTTTTTTCGCTCATCTCATCGGCTGACGAAGGCATCTCGTACATCACCCTTTCAGCGGCCTTGCAACAGGCCTTTTGTCAGTGTCAAAGGTGATTGAAGAGGAGTCGATGTCCGAGTTCGAGGTGGTCAATAACGCGGATTCGTCCGTCCTCCACAGGGTTTTTCGAATGAGGCAGCCACGATATTTCGAGAAGAAGTAGGAGGGGAGAGAGAAGACGTCATGATTCATTTATTATGTGATACAGCAACCGTTGTTCTGCTTTCCTCAGATGTACATCCAACGTGGAAAGTGCAAGGTCGAGCCTTTCGGCAAGCTGCACAAGACCTATCTTCTTTGGTACATCGTAGTAGCCGAGAGTATAGGCCGTGATGAGAGCGCGCCGTTGCTTTTCTGTCAGACGGCTAATCAGCGAGTGAGGCGCGAATTTTGCATCTGTAAGTGAAACCACCCTGTAGCGGACACCCGCAGCCTCAATTATCTTAAGGAGGATTCTCACCTGCTTCGCACTTCCGAGAAACGTAATCTTTACCTTTCCATCCCTCACCTCATACGGCAGAGACAAGTACCCTCCGACTGCTTTGAGATCGGGCCCTCCGCGGATGGCTTGTGCTGGGTTGACCTTGATAAAATAGGTGTAGATCTCCCTCTCTTTCTCTTTTTCTTGCTCGAGAAGCTGTACCTCAGCTAGATCATCATGGAATATCTCCTCGATGCTGACATTCGGCTCTTTAAATTCCACTCTCAGAATCATACTGACCTCCTGGTGATCGAACTTGAGAAAGTGCAGGACTTCCGCCGACCGTATTTTCTGTAACGAACTTTCTGGATCTAATTTGCTGAAGTCTTTGCCAGAAATCTCCACAATAAGTCTGCGCATAAGATAAAAACTGTAACGATAGTCCATAAGGATTTCTGCCAATAAAAGGCGAAAATGTTCGCCACAATCTTAATCCCCTTCTTGCCCGATAGCATGAGTAGAGGGTGAGTAAAGTCAATCGAGACGAGATAGATGGATAGATGGATAGTGGTTAGGAGCGATATGAAATGAACCCCGAAGAGATCGTCAATAAGTTTTTTGATGGTTGGAACAAGCATGATGTCAATGGTGTTGTTACACTGCTCGACTCAGAGGTTGTGGGCTCTAACCCGCTAGTCTCGCAACGGAAAATTGGAAAAGAAGGTGTTGGGAAAGAAATAGAGGCTTACACCAAGGCATTCCCGGATTTAAAGATGGAAATCATCAAGACAGTTGCCCAAGGTGATACTGTAGCGGTAGAAGAGGTTGAAACTGCTACTTTCAAAGGTCCTCTTGAATTATCAACGCTCACCATACCTCCTTCGAACAGGTTTTACGAGATGCGCGTCGCCTGCTTCTTTCGGGTCAATGCCAAGGGTTTGATAGCGGAAATTCGAAATTATTGGGATACAAGGAATTTCTTTCAGCAACTCGGAATAGACCCTAAATCTTTCTTAGAGTTTACGAGGTCCGTGTGAGGGAGGTAGTTGACTGCTTGTTCTCGCATACTGATATAGATACGTTTTTGCACGCCCTTTATGGCATTAACTTACGTGATATATGGCAACCTTGGAGCTTGATGAGGTATTGTAATGAATGATGATGGTAAAAAGGGATCACAGGACAGTTATTATGTCTGTCCAGTTTGTAAGCAGCCATTAACCCCTAAAATAAATGGGTTATTCTGCCAGCGAGACGGGGTCGAATACCCTGTTAAAAATGGAATCGTGGACTTTATCTTAGAGGACCTCACGGAGAGCACAAGTCCCGCGTTGCGGTCAGTCGATAAAATCGATGAGTTAGCTAAGATCTATGAAGGCCCGTTGTGGTACGGCATCATGGATAAGATAAACGCTGAGTTAGACCTTCCATCGTATGAAGATATAGCGAAGACGATAGTGGAGAGGGTGGATGCGGAGAACGGCTTAGGATTAGATGTGGCCTGCGGAACGGGATTCGTCACCAGACACTTAGCTCAGAAGATGCGCTTTGTCTGTGGGATCGACATATCCATGGGTATGCTGGAGAAGGCGACCGAATATGCACGGGAAAAAGAGATAGGAAACATCCGTTTTGCCCGTAGCATGGTGGAGAGACTCCCTTTCCCAGATGGCGTATTTGACGGGGTTACCTGTAGCGGAGCTCTCCACACGTTTCAAGACACCGTAGAGGCATTGAGCGAGATGGCGAGAGTTATGAAGAAGGGCGCCCGGTTGGCAGTGATGACAATTGTGAAGGGAGATCTCTCCACTTTTAAGATGATTTTAGAGCGTTTGGGCGCCAGTACCCTTTTCGAAGAGGAAACACTAGAAGCAACACATATGTTCGATGTAGAGGAACTTGATAGTTACCTCTCACAGACAGGGTTCAAAGGTTTCGCGTATAATATTTACGGGCCTTTTATTCTATTCAACGCAGAAAAGGGTTAGAAATGTAGGCGGGATGAACTATCAAGATGGGAAAAAAAGAAAGTCCGATAGTTCTGGGAAAGTCCCGTCCCTCATACCTGGACGCTCGGGCACTAAGTTTTTTATAATTCGTTATAGCTGTCAATAAAGCCTACAGAATGTGTGATTCGGGCCGCAAGTGTTATAAATGAAAAATGGAATTGTTTCGCAGCGATTTACATGAAGCTTTGGCCGCAGAAGAGATGGAAAAAGGTGTTGTTTGTCTTCTCTGTCTTCTTTCTTACAGTCGTCGTGGTTTTAGCGATTGTGGGCACGTACGTCAGTTCGGCGGTGAACAAGGACGTTGTGAGCGGGATCGAGGTTGTGAATCCCAATGGAAGCAAGACGGCGCTGGTGGTGTACCAGGCTGGTTTGACTTCTTTCCCGAAGGATACCTCGTATGCTTTCGCGAACGGGCTTGCGGCGAGCGGTTGGAGAGTGGAGATTACCACTGCGAGTTCACAGGCTCCGTCTGATCTCTCGAAGTACAGCCTCCTGGTTTTGGGCTTTCCGACTTATGGGGGCAATCCGGGGCAAGTCATCGTTCGCTACTTCGGCAGGGTAGGTGACCTGCGCGGAATTAACACGGTGATTATAGCTCTTGGATCGTACACCCCGGAGAAAAGCGCAGATACCATGAAGCAGAAAGTGCACGCCGCAAACGGTACGGTTCTGAAGTCGCTTGCTCTGTCCAGCTCGATTACTCTGCTCGGCATGGCGCCAAGCCAGGGGACCGGTTCTCCAGCCGACATCGCCCGACAAGCTGGAACGCAGATCCTTATGTAGTTAAAGATACTAGCGAGACGATAGTTTGTGCAGTCATAAAAAAGCGTTTCCTCCTCCTAAAATTCAATCTTGTTATACCCCTCTTGCAAATCTTGGTCATTGCACTGCAAGTGTACCAGTGTAGTTCTGAGGTTTACTTGTCCTAATAGCAATTGAACACGCGAATGTCTGCATTGCTGAGAATCATATGAATGGCAAAAAGCTCAGGGGAAAACTTTAAAATTTCAGTCTCATAACATTGCATATCATGGGAGACAAATACCTCACCACAAACCAAGGGGCCCCCGTTACAGACAACCAGAATTCACTCACTGTCGGTGAGCGTGGACCTGTTGTGCTACAAGACGTACATCTGATCGAGAAACTCGCGCACTTCGACCGTGAGCGAATCCCTGAGCGCGTCGTACATGCGAAGGGGGCGGGCGCCCACGGCTTCTTCCAAGTGTACAAGAGTATGGCGCAGTACACCTGCGCGAACTTCCTCCAAGACCCGACGAAAAAGACGCCCGTCTTCGTCCGTTTCTCTACGGTAGTTGGCGCACGAGGGTCAGCAGATACTGTTCGTGATCCTCGAGGCTTTGCCGTGAAGTTCTACACCGAAGAAGGGAACTACGACCTAGTGGGAAACAATCTGCCCGTCTTTTTCATCCGGGATGCCCTCAAGTTTCCTGACATGGTGCATGCGTTCAAGCCTGCCCCCGATTCAAACATCCCCACAAGCTCGTCTGCAAACAGCCGCTTCTGGGACTTTATCTCGTTGACGCCGGAGTCAACCCATATGATCATCTGGCTGTTCTCCGACCGCGGGACACCAAAAAGTTACCGGATGATGGAGGGCTTTGGCGTTAACACATTCCGGTGGGTAAACGCGGAGGGGAAAGCTGTTTATGTGAAGTACCACTGGAAACCGAAAGTTGGGGTGCTCAACTTCGACCGTCATGAAGCCACTAATTTGGCGGGTATTGACCCGGATTACCTTACCCGCGATCTTCAGGATACCATTGCGAGCGGTGGAAAGGTGGAGTATGAACTTAATGTTCAATTGATGGATATCACCGATGAAGGGAACCAAACCTTCGATCCACTCGACCCTACCAAGACGTGGCCAGAGGAGACATTCCCGCTCACCCCCGTAGGAAAGATGGAACTGGATCGCAACCCAGAGAATTATTTTGCTGAAGTAGAACAGGCTGCTTTCTCCCCGTCTGCTATCGTCCCCGGTATCGAATTTTCCAACGATAAGCTCTTGCTAGGCCGAGTCTTTTCATACTCGGATACCCAGCGGCATCGGCTGGGCGCTAATTACTTACAACTTCCCATCAATCAGCCACAGGTGCCGGTAAATAACAATCAACGTGATGGTGCCATGCAGTTGAGGGTATTTAATGGACCGGTCAACTACGAACCGAACAGCTTAGCTGGCGGTATGCCACAAGAGGCGCCGGCTGGTCCGATCAACTCATATCGTGTTGCAGGGGACATAATCCGCCAGAAGATTAACCTGACAAATGATTTCGAACAGGCGGGTGAGAAGTATAGATCAATGGGCACTATTGATCAGGAACACTTGGTCGATAATATCGTTGACTCTTTAGGTAAGGCAGACAAACCGATACAGGAGCGGATGGTGAATCACTTTACCAGGGCAGATTCGGAACTGGGCATGCGCGTAGCTAAGGGTTTGGACCTCTAACAGGTGATCACGGCAGGGATCTACCACTAGGCTATAACAGGCGTGGCAGTTTCGCCTTCTGTGGTTGTCCCTTTTCTTCTCCTTTCACAGGACTTTGCCAATCCGTAACCGATGTAATATTCTCATACACCTCTCGTAAGTCCGCATTCTTGAACTGCAGGTAGACGGTTGTCGTCTGAATCCCCGCGTGCCCTAATAACAGCTGCACCCTGCGGATATCAACTTCAGACCTGACGGGGTGAATGGTAACGAATGCCGAAAGGTGTGGGGGTGAATGGCAACACCTATCATCTTTCCATACTTCTTGACGGGGGTGTCCTAGAATGCACGGGCATTATCATTATAGAAAGGGGAAGGAGCCCAAGGAGAACAACACTACGAAAGGAGATCGGAGAGTTAGGGTTTTAGAACGGTTTCAAGTTCTTATTTTTACTTAGCTCTTTTTTAACGGGCGTCACTGTGAGCGATATCCATTAATATGCGAAAAAGAATCAGATTTCCGCGTTTGCAGATCCCAATCGATTTATAGTTTTTAGTCAACGTTAAGATGGAGGTATGTAAATGGCATTATTCCGTAGACGACTATTCCATAGACGTTGGTTCGGTAGAGGACGATATGGTGAACTTGTACCACTTTCGATTGTCTTTTTAGTAATTGCAATAATCCTATGGTTACTAGGGTTAGGAGGAATTCTTGTATCAGTCTTCCTGATACTCTTTGTGATATGCCTTATAGCCGGGCTTCTCCTCTGACACTTGTGTTATGTCATAGAGAGCAGTAACCATCCCCGGCATATCTTTTTCCTCTCTTACAGGAGATGACCATTAGGTGTATCCTGTAATGATGCGCACTACCCCCCACCTCTCCCGCTTTATAGGGTGATACCAAGGAGGGATAAGAGAATCAGTAATATAGCACCCGGTATTCCGGCTATTGCACTTATGATCACGGCAATCAAGTCTATTGGTACGCTAATACCAATGAAACGAGCAAGGAAGAGAATTATGACGCCTAGTATAGCATTTACTACCAAA
This sequence comes from Methanobacteriota archaeon, assembly GCA_963704625.1. Classification (GTDB taxonomy): domain Archaea; phylum Halobacteriota; class Bog-38; order Methanoflorentales; family Methanoflorentaceae; genus DASPRZ01. The sequence goes on from OY969924.1 coordinate 280,524, forward strand.
TATCTTACATCTCTTACAACTAGGTATAACCCGACCAAAATGAGGACAGCGATGACCAGCAGCACTATCGAACTTATAGCCATATACGACAAGTGCTTGTTTACGTTGAAATATTTTGCTCTTTTTAAATAGTTAATTCTGATTTCTTTATTCAGAATTACGCTTTCGTAGCTTCTAAAGCAATCTGTGACGAAAGGTGTGAGGTAAACATATTCGCCGATCATTCGCCTGTACTTCTTTCCAATGGTGAGGACCTAGCAGCGTTTGATTCCAAAAATAGGCCGATCCACCAGATGTTTTGCGTTAAAATGATCCAGACAGTAATTTGATGGTTTCTGCATCTAATAATACCCTGTGCTGCTTCCCACCATTCGCCTTGGTGATATTCACTAATTCATTGCTACGGTTCTCAGCTAGAGTCGAGAGCTCGAAGCCCTAACAACGCCGCACGTCCATCTTGTCAAACATGCTGAGCCCCTTGCTGCTCCCGTTTGGGTTCAGGCACGGTTCGAAGAGCTTCGTGCACACTTGAAGATGGCTTTCTGATGGCATCGCCGTTGGTGGTTCACTCCATAAATGTTCTACACTTAGTGTGACAGAACAGAGGATGTATTATACCCCTTTATCTCTCATAATAACGTCAGGAGTAAGCATGAACCGAGATAAAGTAAAGGTTAAGTTAAGCGGCGTATCGGAAACGCTGTTGGGGTGTTTATGGGGCCGGGCACGATTGAGCAAGAAATATGGCTCACTATTTTATGACGCGAAAGCCATTGAACTGGTTGAAAAAATTGACTATGACTTCTCAGCACGTGATACGCCGTTCGAAGAAATTTTGTTTAATACCCCTTTTAAAGACAATCTATCATTATTCAGTCTATGGTCACTAAGAGCAAAGCAGTTCGACGACAAAATACGAGCATATATTACCGAACATCCTCGTGCCTCGGTTATCAGTCTAGCCGCCGGGCTTGATACGACCTTTTACCGTGTCGATAATGGGACCATCCGTTGGTATGATCTCGACCTTCCCGCTGTCATCGACATCAGAAGACAGTTGCTTCCCGAACCAGATAGGGTAACGTACATCACACAATCACTTTTCGATCCGAGCTGGTGCAAAGATGTTAAGCATACCGAAGATGGCGTATTCATGATCGCTGGCGGCGTGTTGCCTTTCTTTGAGGAAGCGCAGGTAAAACAGTTTTTCTCGTTGTTGGCGGATAATTTCCCGGGTGGTGAAATTATATTTGATGCCCCATCAAGATTGGATAACGACTTTGGAGCATTGATTGACATGTTTCCACCGGAACAACGGGACGCGATGAGAGCAGCGCTGATGGAGGCGTTAAAGGACTGGTGGGAAAAGGCTCCCCAGAACCAGAAAGGTAAGTTAATAGTCGCGCTCAAAAACCCAACAAAGCCGAAGGGTGAAGGGTGGGCTGACCTTAAAGCGTGGTGGGGCCAGCTCAGTGATAAGGAAAAGGAGGAGGCATGGCGCGATTTCAGAGCATTCTCTGAAAGGAATTTTGAGCAGGTATCTTGGGGTAGATGGACGTTAGAAGATGCGAATGAAATTACGAAATGGGACGACCGCATTACCGTGATAGATCAGTTCCCGTTGTACCGAAACATCTCACAACACCCATCATTGAGCGCAGATATCCGACAATTCATGGATTACAATGATGAAAGTGGAGGGTCAAATATCATTCACTTGCGAGTTTGATGTAAAGGAGACTTGTGATTAGGTAATAACATCAATAAGTGGTTGATATGGACAGGAACAGGAGTCGCTACCTCGGCGCTTAGTAGTTCACCCACGCCAACATCTATACCCACTGAAACCCCCACGAAAAAAATGTAATAGAGCACCTACAGAGAGAATATAATTGATTCATGAGCTTTGTTTAAAACTCCACTTCCCTTTTAAAATGAATCGTCCCTCTTCCCAATCTACCCGCCGTTTCTCTTTTTAAAGAGTCGTTGTTGCAGCAACATCCGGCACGCAGAGAGTCCGCAGAGAGTCAATATCGCTGCAATCAATAAACATATCAGTGCCTTTCATGTTTAAATAGATCACCTTTCAACCTTACTTTTGATACACACATCAATTAACTCACGACCGGTCTCAACTGTCATAAGGAGTTCATGTCATCTTACGCGATGCTCAAGAATTTGTCAAAGCGTTATAAAAAGGCTGAATAGATAGAGAAGATCTATTTTACGGTTTTATCTTCGGGGATTTTCCTTCAAAACTTATACTAATATTTCGAGCCCCGCCTTAAGGCGAGCTGCCGAATTACAAATCACATCATAATCATGAGATTGATTTGATGCATCCTCTCTAACGAACATCCACTAAACGTGGATGAAACCGGTGTTTACCGTTAATATTTCAATTCTGGGATCCGTACCTAATTTACTCACAATCTGGTTAGCATCACCTTTACTAACAAGCTTTATCACGCGAAACATAGAAAAATTAATGCGATTATGCCAACTTTTCAACGAATCAAGAAACACCTCGTTACTATTTCTATTGTCCTCACCGGTATCGACATAGTACTTATCGCCGTGAACAGAATCCCTCTGCGAATTTTGAACATACCACGTGTGATTTGGAGTATTTGACCACAACCCTAATAGCAATCGTTTCTTTGTGCATTACAGTAACTATTGCAGCGATTTTAGCTGAACCACCCTTTCAGTTATCTTCAAAGAAAATCGCTGCGATAGTAATATATGTGGTTCTTGTTGTGGCTACGCTTGTGTTTGTTTTGTGACCTCACCATCCTGTCACGTCATAACTCCTCCCAACACGAACGACGCTACTAATACACCTCGCTTGTTGAAGCTCAAGAGTATTTCGATGCGATGTGGCGTATGTATCTACGCGTCGCGCAACTTCTTGTTGCTGCTGAACACGTATACGCTGATAGCCCCTGCTATTACCGCCCCGAGCGCAATTGACGTTGCGACGCCAATCACGTTTGCCAAGGCCCCAAAGGGGAAAACGCCCATCGGCCGAAGTCCCATCCAGACGAGAATATTGAGGCTCATGACCAATCCGAGCATATGTCGCGGTGCGTTCAACTGAAGGAGCGTTATGGTGAGAGCAGATGAGATCACCTGTGTCCCTCCTACAAGGAGGAGGAGGATAAGTGAGAGCCAAAATAGGCGTGAAAATGTCACGACAATTATAGAAAGTGAAAACAAGAGCGACGATACCATGAGAAGGTGCCCCTTGCGCGCGTAATCGCCCAGCGATGCAAGCCCTAGGGCCCCTATGATAGTACCGAGACCGAGGGCGGCATATGGTACACCGATACCAGCAGGGGTCTCACCCAGGATGACCACAGCAAAGAGCGAGAGGAGGACAGTGTACGTCGCGCCAAAAAATGCAAGCGATCCGTAATTGATGAGGAGCGACAGCAGCAGGCGCTCCCGCCGAATGTATCCTAATCCGTCACGAATACCCCCTAACACCGGACGTGTGCTCGCACTGACGTGTTTGGGGAGTTTCATGAGCAACAGCGCTATAAGCACTGCGACAAAGCTAAACCCGTTGAGAATGAAATTCCCCGCATAGCCGATGAAGACAACAAGGACCCCGCCAAGTGCCGGGCCAATAATTTGCGCGCCACTAAAGGCAGCCGAATTCAATGAGATGGCGTTCGAGAGGTCTTCGCGTGGCACGAGAGAGGGAATGAAAGCAAATCTGGTCGGGGCGTCAAAGCTCAGCGTTATACAATTGAGCGCGGCAATTGCAATGATTTGCCAGAGCTGAACAGTGCCCGTAAGGACAAGTGCGCCAAGGGTGAAGGCAAAGACGATCTGAAGGCTTTGCGTAACGAGGAGCAGATTACGCTTGTCGACCCTGTCTGCGATGCCACCTCCCACCAATGCAAAGAAGAAAAAGGGGAGGGCTTGGGCGAATGAAAGAACACCAAGAGCGACACCAGAATTGTTCGTGATCGCCAGCACGAGCAGCCACTGGGCCATAATCTGAATCCACGTGCCGATGTTCGAGAGGATGAGCCCGAACCATAAGAGGGCAAAATTTCTGTACCTGAGCGCCTTAAATGTCTGCACTTTTTTTAGCCTGCCCTGATGATGCGAGGGTTGCACGGACAGCTCACCATGGGCCGTCTCTAGCACGGTATCGTCAAAGTCGTTCAATTACTAACGCCTCTTTTTCTGATCCTCTCTTCTCTCTCTTGTAATGGTCTCACATCGCACGGTTGAGGTGCCCACAATACCGGTGTTGTCACATTATCAGTGTTGACGCTGCAGCGTTTAAACCAGATATGTGTCGATGCGCTGTTATCCGCCACTTCGCTTGGCAATCTCTGGTCAGTCACTCCCCTACGTAGTGCATCGAGGCAACAACCACTACAACAGAAACCACAGCAGCCTCGCAGTGCTCTGTTGGACGTTCTAGTGACTTCACCGTATGAACGCAAACATGTCGTAGCTTCTTCCGCCAGCCGATTCTGACGTTACATGCGTTGACCGTTGAGCGAACTGACCGTCCGGTGCTTGAAACCATTATTTCGTAATTGTCAGTTGCTTTCTAATGTCTTCACAAACACTTGCGCATCGCGAAGGTCTTCGTCATTTGGCCTTCCTCTCGCAATTCCCCCGAGGTATTTTAAAATGCCGTAGGTGTCAAATCCTCTGCACGAGAATTCGCCCACGACTTCGAAGCCTTTCTCTTCCAATTTTGTTCGAAGTGCGTTGTGAGTTCGTCCTTGGCGGCTAACTCCTCGTGTGGAAAATACAAAGGCTTTTTTATGAATAGGGGGTAATTTTTCAATTAAATCGAACAGACTTTTGTGATGATTCCAGTAGTAAATACCTGACCCAAAACCGATAAGGTCATAGTCATCCAACGTCTCGATATCTACGTCAGTTGGCTGGATAACCTCGCTGTGCAAGACCGATGCCATCGCATCGGCGATCTTTTTCGTGTTCCCGTGGTGCTCGGACCAGCATATGATGAGCACTTTCATAGGTTTTTACTATGGTATGCAACCCACTTATAGGTGCGTGCACAGGAAATTATATATTGAATCGTTGCGGGGATCGACTGTTTCGCCAGGATAATTATTGGGCATCGTGATTCTGTTGTTTTTAAACGCGACAGGACAGAATGCATAAAAAGTATCAAAGAGTTATTTGTCCGGATAGTTTTTAAGGTGTTCAGCCCGTCTTCAGAACCACAGCCCCCTTCTCGATCACGATGCGCACCTTTATATCCAAATGAAGGGGCCGTCTCCACAGGGAGAGTGTGGTGTCATAAAATATATAGGTTCACCCCACAAATACGCTCTAACCGAGGTATATATATGAAAATTCTTGGAATCAACAGCAGCCCCCGCGGAACGCAGAGTCAAACGCTGAAATTGGTCGAGGCGGTGCTCGACGGCTCACACCAGCGCGGAGCGGAAACTGAGGTGGACGACATCTGTAAGTTGGACATACAGTATTGTCGAGCATGCGGTACTTGTTATGCAAAAGGCACGTGCATTCAAAAAGATGATTTCCCCGACTTATTCAACAAAATGCTCAGTGCCGATGGCATTGTGATCGGGTCGCCGGTATACCTCAACAATATAAGTGCACAGCTTAAAGCGGTTTTCGATCGGATGTCAGATGCGGTTCACTGCCAGATGCTGTCTGGCAAGTATGGCTGCGCCGTGAGCACGACCTCAAGTTCAGGGGTCACCGACGTGCTTAGCTATATAAATTACATCCTGAACCGGCTCGGTGTTCTCACGGTGGGCGAGGTCGGCGTGGCAATATTCAGCCATCGAGGGGCTCTTGATTCTGGGTTGAGCGATGCTGCATCTCTCGGGCAGACGCTCGTGGAGGCAATAGAGGCACAACGACAGTATCCCGAACAGGAACGTGCGCTTGCAGAGAGCAGAGAGCGTTTCAAGATGGTCGTTCAGATGAATAAGGACATATGGCCTCACGAGTACGAGTGGTGGGCGGAGAAGGGCTGGATATAATATCGCACTGCATCAAAACTCGACTTTATTATAAACGTCTCGCAGGCCCTCATTATTCCCTTCATTTCTAAGGTTCTCCGCTAGAATCATAGAGCTCGAAGTCCCCATACCGCCGCACGTCCAGCTTGGCGAACATGCTGAGCTCCTTGCCATCCCCCCGTTCGGATCGCGGCACGGTTCGAAGAGCATTGCGCACCACTTGCGGATCTCCTTCCGATGCCCTTGGCGTTGAGAGTATGCATCATACTCGCTTTAAGCTGTTGCCAGCGAATGTAAGGGATTTATCAGAAAGCAGCGTGGAAGTCTTCTGCTTGACTTTTTAAAACTCTACCTTCTCTCACCTCTCGCAAATCCGCATCCTTGGACTGGATATAGACGGTCGTCGTCTGAATCCCAGCATGCCCTAACAATAGCTGCACCCTCCGAACGTCTCCCCCGCCCGAACCATGTTGATCGCATAGCTATGCCGCAGTGTATGAGGATGTTCACCACGCAGTTATCCCATTCCACGTCCTTAAATCGAATGGTGACGAGTTCGCGCGCTCTCATTCCACTACGCCATAATACCCGAATGATAAGCCAGTTTACAGCCATCTGACGTTAGTTTCAAAGTCTGGGTAGTTCACATGTCTTGGCTGGTACTTATCAGCCGGATACCCCAGGACACAGCCGTCGAGGGCGAATTCTCCACATGGAATGTCTAATAGCTGGCAAAATTCATCATCGTCTCCCAAACGTAAATTCGCAACAATTGTTACAGGTCTGAACCCAATTTTGAGCGATGTTGCTTTTAACCACATGGTTTGCACACAATAGCTAAGCGACTCAGCGGCTATGGGTAGAATTCCTGCTCGCTCTCCTGCAATTATTAGATAAAGCGCACCGTTTAATAATGAAGCAAGAGAGCTGGAACTTAACTGCTTGATTATCTCTACGAACGGTACTGTACCAACCTCGTTTTCCATTTTGGCAGCAAACTTTGGCATTCTGGCATTTATGATATTTTCTACGTTCTTTATCATAGACGAGGTAGAAGGCAGTATGAAGACCTTTCGAAAGTCCGTTTTTCCAGCTGCTGGAAATGATGCGTACGGAGCGATCAATCCTGCCCGAATTATATGCTCAACATATTCTTTATGAGGTGGGATTGTACTAAATTCTCTGACCGTATGGCGCGCTTTTAGAATGTCATCCAATGCCTGACTGTGTGCAACTCCTATGTGTTCAAACATACTTTTTATCCCTCTTCAATCCTATCAATGGCCTCTTTTTCTAGGTAGTCATTAATGTGCTTCATAGCCGTTCAATTACTCAAAATGATTCTTATCGAATATTGCTATTTTGACGTCTTTTGCAGTTTGTCCTCTTCCGACAATTAGACGTACAATTGGCCGAGGGGTTCTTGTGACCTTTAAATCTAATAAAAGAGTAAAATAGACAGCAATAGCGAAAATAAAAGCTTTATACCCAGTTTATTTTCTTATGTTAGTACTTAATGATATAACTGTGTCTGATCCTACCCACGAGACACCAAACAGCGTAAGAGGAAAAGAAGAAAGGAACAAGGGTACGGTGGCGGCACCCTCGTTTACGCGTAAATAATTTAGGATACTACACAGACGTGACAGCGTTCGTTCTCGCCTCCCGGACCGTTGTGGCCGATCCATCCGTGGTTGCCGTTATCGTAATACCACGGCATGCAATAGACGACCCATCTCGCATCATCCGGCACCCGACCGCCATACATGTAATAAGACTGTCCCGGGTGCGTATGTATCCAATCGTAGCCTCCACTATGTTGTATCTCACCTATATTTAACATACGAGTGCCCTCTACTGCGCCTTGGAGTGAGTCTTGTCCAATTGTTCCATAGCCCGGGCCCCCAGTTATCTGTCTATAGTAAGTAATTGATATGCCGGCCCATTCATCGGAAGAGCCTTGGTTATCAACTCGCACGTAGAAGATTCTTCTATCCTTATCAATCGCACAATGGTCTATGACTGGATAGTGATTGGGGGCCACTCTCGTGCTCCCGTTGTAAACTGAGACTCGTGGTTCACTTGTAGATGCGGTGGTAACAGTTACCAAGGGGATTGTCAATATCGCGGCGAGCGATAGACATAATAGTTTCATTTGCGTATTCATGTGTATCACCTGCTGGTTGACGTCGCGTGCTTTTAGAATCGGTCGGTTAGGCGAAAAGCCGTGCGGTCAACCTAAAGTTAAACAAATTAAAAGTAATAATACAGGAGTGAAACAGTTTCTCCATTTTTTTTGAAGTTTTTTTATCAATCTTTGTAATTTATGTTAATCAGCGAAACGTGCGTCAAAAACGCACGAAGTTTTATCTTCGACTGTGACCACTAACTACGGGAAAAATCCCAAAGAAGTTTCTTAGGAGCAAATCTACTGTGAACGAACAGCGTGGCGTCAAAAAATCAATGGAGGCTGTGAATCAGGGTCGCCCTCGGGGTATCATCATCGTTGCATTCTTGATGATTCTTTTTGGCCTAGCAGAGGTGGTCACGGGCTTTACGCACAACTTCTTCGGTATCACCACCTCCCGAGTCACCATCTTCACGTACTCGTCCGCCGCTATCGGCGCTTTCTACGTCGTAGCTGGGTTGCTCATCTTGACCATGCAGAAGTGGGCGGCAGCGCTCGCCATCATGTTGCTCGGTGCTGACATCATTGGGCGTGTCGCTCTCGTTGTGGATGGTCTCTATCCCACCAGTTCTCTCGAGAACACGCTTGCCATCATCGCTGGCACGGCCTTTGCGGTTATCTTTGCCATCTACATCGGATGGAAGTGGAAGTCCTTCAGGTGAGTGGCCAGCGACTGGCTCATGTCGATCGGTGTACACGACCATTCTTTGAGTTCTATAGATATCACACCACGTTCGGATCGGTGCACCCATTATAAACGACCCGTATTGCGGTTAAATTCCCCCCACCCCAGTAGGAATACCTTCCATTATGCCCGGTCGAATCGTGATACCCGGAATCCCAGATTCCGAAGTCTTGATCGTAACAATAGATAATTATCCACTGGTCGGAAAGCCCATGACCGTTTTGGTCTAGGTTTTATTTAACAGGGGAGAGAGGTCGGATCAGATGTTTATGTTGTAAACGCCTTCAAGCATACGTTAGTATTCGCATAAATACTAGTCATGTCGTTCCACGAAGTGCCGTCACTGCTGACGTAGCTCTCTCCTGCGCTCGCCGTCGCTGCGCTGGAATATCCTTGCTGGGGCTCCTCTGTCGGAACGGGATAGTCATAGCCAGGAGTTGTGAGCTTTACCTCAACTGAGAACTTGTGACCAGCCGTGAGCGGGACCTTCGTGCTGAGCTTCACCGTATGGTACCCTGATACGGGGAGCGCCCCCGCCGGTTCAACGTACCTGTCGGGACTCGTCGGGCCCGATGAGGGGTCTTTGTAGACGTATATCTCGTACCGCGAGTTGAGCGCCGCGGTGTAAAAGCTCACTGCCGAGAGTTGTTCGTTCCCGGTGGCGGTGAAGACGTTCGCAAACCACGCAGTGTGGCCACTATTTACACTATGATGAGAAACTAACCCGAGAGGGTCATATTGGTACACGCGATTGTAGTTCGTCGTCGGCTCAGCGGTAAATACTTTACAATATGTGGCGATCCAAGAATTATAATACGATACATAAAAATAGCCATTCTCTCCCCAATCTGCACCCTTGCTGTTTTTCACAATAAATGCGCCATTGCCTGGCGGGTTACCTGATGAGCCGCTGAATAGGTTTTTATCGAACCCATCATCCCAGCCAACAATAGTGACAAGATGACCGTATAAGGTATCCGGCCCATGATGATAGTACGTGTGGTGGGCGTCATCGTAGTACGCTTTATCCCACGCCATATAGGAAGATATACCGCCATAGGTCGTCAGCGCCCACTTTATGTTATCGTTGTCTAGCGATCCGCCCCGATCAGGGATGAAGTAAACGTCCTGCACATGCTTCTGTACTGGTAAATTTAAGGGCGAAGTGCTTGAAGAGGGATTATATGGATCATCAGCTTCTGTAACCGGGCCACTCCACCGTGCAAAGTACGCCGTGGACATGAGGCCACCACCTCCTTCACACGGGCTCTTATCGACTCCGTGGGTGTTCTTTAAGTTGTTTTCTGAAAAGTCCCAGGACTCGGACGGCAAGAGGTACGATTCAAGGGAACCATAGATGGAAAAGGCCCAGCAACAGCTACAATCACCTTGATTTTTGACCGAGGATACTTTTCCTAGGGTGCGGAGATCGTAGGCAGGTGCATAGCCACGGCGCGCAGCGGAGATGTGTTGCCCGGTAAGGTGAGAGAGGTCGACAGGGGGAGGTGCGCCACCAAGTCTATGCCCCTCGCCTGTCTGCGTAATAGTCCTACGAGAGGCCAAATCACGTTGATACTGCAAAAAATGAGGGTTAAGCGGTGCTCGGCTGAACTTCGCCGGGGACTCTATAACCCGCCCCGCGGATGCCGCAGCACTGAGAGGCGTGGCATGCGCTAAAGTTCCAAATAGAGCTAGTACTACAAGAGCTATTAGTGAAAGACATATCACTTTTTTTCATAGTGCATCACTCTCTCGGTCGATAGTGCGTGTGCTTTCAGTTGAGAGTCGCCTATTAACTGTCGGTTATTTTAACATGTAAAAATACCTATTAAACACTAGCTAACTGTTACCACTACCTAATTACTCACCGATGGCGCGTATTGACTATCACCATCGTAGGTAACCATGTAGTATCGGTCACCTAGTTCAGACGTGTTTATTTGACCGGCGAAATTGCCATTACTATCGGTCGTGAGATTACCGAAAGTATCCCATTTGCCTTGCGACGACGCTTGGACATGTATAAGCGCGCCGCCGACTCCTTTGCTGCCTGCAGTGAGAGATCCGCTGACGTCAAACCATTCATTGACACCTTTGCTTGCGCAGGAGCGGCGTGAGTGTGGTTATCTGCTGGGTCGTCGCATCTGTTGCAAATTCACTATGAGGTGCGGTTGTCGGGTTACTCGTCGATGCTGCTGCGACATTTGGTAGACATAGGGTCAAGAGCGCTAAGATTGATAGACCTATCATCCCCGTTTTCATATTCATACTTCCCCCCTTATATTCATGGTACAAATACGCTCACTTGACGATTATTATTGCTAGGAAGCTACTGTCGTAACCACATTACTTATAGATCCTGCGTATTGCATATCGCCGTAATAAACGACCTCGTGTTCGTAGTCACTTTTATAGGGTGGCGTTATTTCCATGCTAAATTTTCCACCGTTGTCGGTCGTGAATGCATCACCTACCTTAATCCAAAAGCTGCCATATGTATAAAGCATGACAGATATTTTTGCGCCGGGGATGCCCTTACCGTCTGCGGTGGCAAGCCGTCCGTAAACAGGATACGATTAGTTGACCGTTACTTGCGCAGGGGCAGTGAACGTAAGCGTGGTTGGTTGCCTTGCCGTTGCATCTGTTACAATTTTACTGTGAGTTGCAGTCGAATATTTACTCGTCGTTGCTGCAGCAACATTCGGCACGCAGAGAATCAATATCGCTGTAATCAATAAACATATCAGTGCCTTTTTCATGTTCAAATGGATCACCTTTCGATCTTAATTTTCAATACCCACATCCATTATCTCACGACGAGTCAACAGACTGGTGGGTGGCAGTGTTCGGCATGGTGTGTAACCAGCGGCCTGTGCATCGCATGGTGAGTTAAAACACACTCTTCTTTCGGGGTTGATTAGGCTTGCCCAGTAACAGTCCGCATAATGATAAATGTGATTGCATTTGCATCCGACATACGGGCAACTCTCCTTTTTGACCGTTGATTTTGATATCCCTCCAAGGGTCACGTGCGACGCTGCACCGACCATACTGACCGCCCCACCTATCGAAATAAGAATGAGGAGCGTTAAAAATAGTGATAACATTTGTCTCTTCATAGAAATTCACCTCCCTGTTGATAGCCCTCGTTATATTAGGACGATCAACTGTTAGTTTTTAAACCCACAACAGTGTACGTTTAAATAAAATTAACCCTATTTATACCGTTAAACGTGCAGTTTAGAATTATGCTTAATGATGATATGCAACTGCTTTCGTGTAAATACACTTCAAAACGTACAAAGCTTTATTTTTGAGGATAACCTCTAACTACGGGAAAAATCCTAAAATAAGTTTCGCTTATCCGCAGAGCAGCTCAACGTGCATTCACTTCAAAACACTATAAACACACTATGTATACTTACCTCTACACCAGAACCGATCCAGAAGCCGCTCTTACGTCTTAATTACACAACTAAATCCTTCAGCGCATCCAACAACACCTTTCGCTCAACTGATCCCGTCGGCGATATGTAGAAGTCAACTCCCCGGCCTCTCCCTCATCCTTTCCGTTCTACTTTAACAAAGCCGTAGAGCTCTAATTCAGCGACCAGCTCAGACAGCGTTTTATGCGATACTTGCTCGCGACCGCATAAGATTATAATTATAAAAGATACTCTTTTCATGACTGTTTTTCATCTTGTTTCATAGAACAAGATCTTAATATCTAGATAATAGATCAAGCTGTATCACTCCCGTATACTATCACAGCATCTATACAGCAAGGATACAGCCCTATATGATAAATAATAAAAAGAAAATTAAGCTCAAGCTATTGCATATCACCCCACTGTATCAATCCTGTATAATATTACAGTAAGAATACAGATACAATACAGTCGAATATAATAGACTAAAAAGAGCATTATCTTAATACACTTTTCACATAAACCTACTGTATTTAAGCTGTATATGTTTACAGTGAAACTATAGTATTGATACATGCACAATTTTTGATTAAATCCAATTACGAATGAAACAATTTCAGATCATTTCAATACATTTTAATAGCTGTATTATGTGTGTATCATTACTGTATTTATATACAGAAGTGATACAGGATTAGGTAAATCAATTTATGCCCCATTTTACAATTAGTCTACCGGAAGATGTAACTACGAAACTACAACAGGAAGCTGATAATACTGGCATTAAAAAACCTACGCTCATTGCTCAGCACATACAAAAACATTATGAAACGCCCACTGAAACTTACGAAGTAAAACTGCGGCACAAAGAAGCTACTATAAATGAACAACAGGCCACAATTGAAAAGCAGACTGCAAGCCTCAAAGAGCTACAAGCTAAATTAGAAACTACCAGTAGATCAAATGAAGTTGTGATAAAGGGCATACAAAATGAAATGGAATTGCTGAAGCAGTGTATACAAAGTTTAGAAGAGGCTAAACACGTTGGTAGGGGCATTATATCAGATCTTAGAACAGACAAAGACAATCTGCTAAAACAATTGACCCTTGTAACCTTACGACTGCCAGCACCAAAACAAGGGTTTTGGGCTCGTTTATTCCGTAAAAAGGGCAAGGAATCAGAGAAGTCTTAACTGGGCATAAAAGCTTGAGAATATACTTTCATAACAAAGAACAGTAAAATCTGCTAATAAAGTCCCTCCCACCCCTTCATGATACAAGGAACTTTCACCACATGGGAAAAGCTTCGTTGTTATTTATTCACATTAATTTTGTATTAATAATTAATAATTAATAATTATAAATTATACTTATTACTATAATATTGATAGTTTCCTTATATCACAGAGGGGTGGATGTGCACAATATAAGGAAACTATTTAATAATGAAAATACATTCTTTTACAGTTAATAATGGGACTCTTTGAAATAGTTGAAAACAAAATATTCCAAAAGCGCGTAGCATTATCATCAAAATATATTCCCGACAGATTGATAGGCAGGGATAAGGAAATACGGCAAACAGCGTCTATTTTTGCCCCGGCTCTTAATGGAGATGAGCCAGATAGCGTATTTATTTATGGTAAGACAGGGGTTGGAAAAACAGCAACTACCAAATACGTATTACTCGAGCTAGACCGAGAGGTCAAAAAGGCTCAGGCAAATGTAAAATCAGTTTTTGTTAATTGTAACCAGATTAATACCACCACTAAAATCATCAAGCGAATATGTAACGTTATCGCACCGGAAGTCGAAATACCCTCTAAAGGGATCGCCACGTCTGAATACTACAGCAAACTCTGGAATATTTTAAACGATTTTCAAGGAATCACCATAGTCATATTGGATGAAGTCGATAAGTTCGAAGATGATAGCCTCCTCTATAACCTCTCAAGAGCACGGGAAAATCTGGATATCACCAACGGTTTCATCAGCATTTTAGGTATCTCAAATGACCTCACCTATAAAGAGAGATTAGATATAAGAACGCTCTCCTCTTTTGGCGACAAGGAATTCGTGTTCCCGCCGTATGATGCAACGCAGCTGAGGGAAATCCTCGAAGACAGGGCGCAAATCGGGTTTAAAGAGGGGGTGTTGGACTATGCGGTCATCCAACTGTGTGCGGCGCTCGCTGCTCACGAACACGGCGACGCGCGAAAAGCCATCATGCTCTTGAAATTCGCCGGTGAGATCGCCGTAGAAAAAGGCGAGGAAAGGGTTACGGAAGATGATGTGAGAGATGCACAAGACCGGTTAGAAATGGATCGAATCATTGAAACGGTCAGAACTCTCCCCCGCCATCAAAAGATAGTCCTGCGTGTGATCGCATCTAGCGAAAGGAATGAGGTCGATACTGCAACCGTTTATGCTCACTACATCACATTGTGTAAAGATATGAATATCAGTTCGTTGAGCAAGGTTCGTGTCTCTACTTTCATCGCGGAACTAGATATGCTGGGTCTCATAACTGCTAAAAAAGTGTATAAAGGGCGTTATGGGCGCATCCGGTTGGTGTCTCCTAATATTCCTATAGAAAAAGTGCTGCCGATATTGGCTGAGGAATAATAATTTAAAAGCTAAGTTGCGGGGGGAGGTAGCAGCCCTCACACGAGGTTATTGACTGCAGCGACTGAGGAAAATAAAGTGAAGAAATGGTGGCAGTTCTGGAAGAGGAAGGCGACGATATCTTAAAAGTCGTTATATCGAAAATGTTGCGAATACATTAGTTACATCATATCCATGTTATTTTAGGTGGATTTCGCTCCATCCACTGTTTGAATCGATATTTTGGATCGCCAAACGCGAGGGCGGCATAGATCTTATGGCTATCAGGAATCTGCAGCAGTTTTTGAATCCGAGTGTCCCGGTCGCACGTCGCGGTCACATACCCTGCGTAAAAGCACCCCACCCCGAGCCCCTCGCACATCAGGGCGGCATTGTGGAGGGCGAGGTTCGCATTCACATCAGCAGATAAGCCACTCCTCCTCGCGTGAAAGAGCAGAAGATAGGACGCACCAAATAGGACCTCATCATGCCCACTTCGAACCCCTGTTGCTACTCCTTCGAAGTTTGATATCATCGGGAGTGCGGCCGAAACCTGATCTCGGGCACCCGCCACACTGAGTATCCCGCGTATAAGTGGATTGCGGAGCTGTTTTGACAGCTTTGCCAAGTACTCTGCCGTCAATTCGGTGATTTTATGCAACGTCGCTTTATTCTCTACGACGACAAATTCAGTGCTCTGTACATTATGAGCGCTCGGGGCAAACCGCGCCCCTTCGATCATCTGTTCGATCAGGTCTCGTTCAACAGGCGTATCCGTAAACGCCCGCGTCGATCGCCTCGTCCTGAGCAGCTCAAGTATGTGTTCGGCGGAAGGCTGCAAATCCAGATTAATGGGGTGTATCGTGCCTTCTGGAAAGTCAGCAAACGTGAGCGCTCCAGATGGGCAAATAGCAGCGCAGTGGCCGCAGGAGATGCATCCTGCTGGTTCGACTTCAAGAATGGGTGCGTCATTTTGCCGTATAGATGCGGTGAACGGGCAGACCAACACACAGATCGCACTGGCCGTACTTCTTGCACAGCTCATGATTGATCATTATTTTGGGGGCTCTCTCCTCTTCCCTCAACATATTTCTATCCTTGATGTTTGATTTATAGGCGATTTTAACTAATGTTGCTATATTTATAGACGATATTAATCAATGTTACTACCTACCTGAGCCCGAATCTTTATCTGTGGCTGAGTTTGAAGCCAAAAAGTCACGATGGAAGTTCTGGAAGCGGCAAGCAACTGGATCTCATAAGTAGTTGTATAGTCAAAGACACAAAGTTCTGTTTCACAACTTCTTATACGTGCGCGCATCTCGAATGCGTACGTAATAGACGAGCACCTGTTTGAGTGCTTCATTGACCGTGTAGATAATTCGGTAGTTTCCCACTCGTATCCGCAAAAGCCCTCGCTTCCCAGAAACGCGCAGTTTACGATCCGTGCGGATAGGGGTTCTCCTCGAGCGATTTCAACGCAGCGTAGATCCGAGCAATGTGTGGTGCACCGAGCTTTCGTACATCGTGCTCTGCAGTTGCCCGTAAAATAACGTTATAAGAGCCCATCTCGCTCTAACCGCTTTCTCAGTTCTTCTAAAGTGATGGTGGACTCACCTTCACGTTCAAGGACTACTTCAAGGTCGTGGACGTCCTCTAACAGCTCCTGGAACTCCTCATACTCTTCGATAGGGACGATGACCGCCTTTTTCGTGCCGTGTTCGTCGACGAGATATTCATGGGTTCTCTCTTTACGTACCGTTCGTTCCTTTTTTACCGACATAGCACGATTGCCATGTATCGTGTTGATGTTTTATACATTTTGCCGAGTGAGAAGGTGATTTTTAATTAGAGATAATGACATAAAATGTCTAAGGATACCTTGGGCCCTCTCAGGAACTCCATAATGAACACTTGAAGTTATGAGAAAAATTAGATGTCTTGTAACGAGATTACTGACTGCGGCTACGGAGGAGAATAAGGTGAAAAATGGAGGATAAAAAGCACTTATCACCAGGCGGGATTTCACAACCAGAATTCTCCTACTTTGGGGTGCAGGCGTATTGGGGTGCCACAAAACATTTTGGAGGTTTAAAAGCCACAGAAGAGCTTGCTGAAGTATGCCACATCAACAAAGACACGTACGTCTTGGAGGTCGGCTGCGGTATTGGAATAACTGCATGTTATCTGACAAAAAAGTATGGCTGTCGAGTGGTTGGTGCAGATATCTCTGAACAGATGATCGAGTGGTCCCAAAGAAGGGCGAATAGAGAGGGCGTGGCTGATAGACTTGAATTCAGAACGGCAGACGCACAGAACTTACCGTTCGAAGATGATCTCTTCGACGCAGTCATTTGTGAGTCCGTCACGGCATTTTTAAAAGATCAACAGAGGGCGGTAAACGAGTATGTGCGAGTGGCAACGCCTGGAGGATACGTCGGGCTTAATGAGGGCACGTGGGTAAAGACTCCGCCTCCAACAGAGTTGGTTGAGTTCATTGATCGCGTACTGGCGAAAGCGACATTTCACACGTCGGATGAGTGGAGAGAATTAATGGACAACGCTGAATTGATTGACAGCGTAGCGAGAACTTACACCCTCACTGCACTACGCCAGTGGATTAATGAACTAAGGGGGTTAGGTCTCAAAGACCTCGTAAGAGCGTGGGGTAGTTTCTTTTCCCTGTATATCAAAAGTCCAATGTTCAGGAAGTACGCAAGAGGAATAACGCCTTCCTACACGATCGTTAAGAGCTTGTTCGCATACCTGGGATACGGAATATACGTTGGCAGAAAATGAGTGAGGTGAAGTGATTGGCAGCATCTCGCTTACTTCTTCTAAGCTAGGCTACAACAAGGCTATCTAACCACCTGTTAGTTTGAGTGTAGACCTAATTACAGAGATTGAAACGTGGCTGCTGTTGGCAGTTCTAGAAGCGGCAGGTAGTGGCACCTCATCTAACTGGGTTAAGCAGCGGAAAATTCCATTCTCATGGATATCAAGCCATTTTATGTTAGGAGACCTTCGCAAATTTGCTGAGCAATATGGGGACATTATCCAGTGGAATGAATCTAATCGAGCCTACATCCTCACTCACGGCGTATCGGGAGTTAATTGGTCACATTACAAACATCCCCTTCCTGAATATGTCTATGACGTCTACATGAAGTACTGGAAGGGTGTGCACTTCGTTCAATAACACTTACGTCTATCTCTTAAATATCCGGAGGCCCTTCTTTTAACAACTCTTCTATCCGTTGTGCTGCTGGCGCTGACTGCTCCCATGCTGTCTCGAAGGTGGACATAAGGTACTCAGAATAGGTGGGGTCATCGCTCCAGAGGGCTACAAGAGGTGTATCGATCGAAAGACTCTCTACATCGATGCTCATAGAACTGATGCTCTCTTTTCTGTCCCCCACCATCATAAATATGCCTTGGTACTGATCGACGTGGCGCGCGTCTGTTCCGATATCTAGAATCTCCCGCATCTCGCCAATATATTGGTATGAGAAATCAGTAATACCCCGCACGCGCCCAGCTTTCTGTATAAGCATTTTGATTTTCTCGCGTAGGCTGAATTGGGAGGCAAGGACTAGCAGGGACGGAGGGGAGAGGTAGACGACTTCATTGTTCGCAGACTCTATAATATTCGAACAGATAGCGAGGGCGTCGGTAACGCTTGTTATAATTGTTCCGTCGGCCATTACTAGTAACGTAGCCAGCGGGGCTTATAAAGCAGTGTGACAACAAGTTTGTGCCACACAGCTTTCATCTGGTTTTGTTGTATTACGAGAAATGTATAGGCGGGTCATTAAACATCAGCTACCGCATCGTCATCAACGCAGCTAAATGGAATAGTACGACCATTCGTCAGGCCTGCGGAGGCCCTTCTTTTAACAACTCTTCTATTCGCTGTGCTGCCGGGACTGATTGCTCCCACAACAGTTCAAAGGTGGACACGAGGTAATTAGCATAGGTCGGGTCATCAGTCCAGAGCGCTGTAACCGGTTCATCAAGCGAGAAGCGCCTGATATCAGCATTAATCGCGCTAATACAAGTCTTTCTGTCCCACACTTCAAACATTATCCCACTGTACTGATCATAGTGGTGTACATCTTCACCAATGTCCAAGAGCTGCTGCGCCAGTTCAATCATTGGGTATAAGATGTCCGTTATGATCCTTACCTTCCCGCCGCGGTCTATAAGCTTTATAGCGGCCTCGTTTATGCCGAATAAGGTGGCAACTACTGTAGCGATCCCATTAACGCACCCCAAAAATTCCTCCTCTAATGAGTTCACGGTAGCTATACTGACAGCCATAATGTCCCGAACGTTTTTGAAAATTTTATACATGGCAGATTTATCAGATGGCCGAAACCGTTGTTGCTGTGAAAGCTCCCGAAGCTCCTGCTTTCTCCTTTCCATTTCGCGGAGTTCAATCTCGTGCTTTTTAACCGCCGAACCGAGAGCGATGTCGAGCTCTACTACTGTGTAGACCGTCGGCGATTCAAGTGAGGGATTCACCATGCCCTTATCAATCAGGACGTTCAGCGTGCGGTAGACGTCTTCCCGATACGTCTTGAGCGATTTCGCGAGAAGAGACGAGGGCTTTGGCCCGTACTTGAGCAGGTGGAAGTAGAGCTGCGCCTCTTTTTCACTGAGGCCGAAACTAATGAGCTTGGTGATGAACTCGGAGTCGTCAGCCATTACAATTCGTCATAATGTACGTGTGCTAAGTAATAGATATAGATTCACCTTGTACTAAGAGTGTAAAACCCTCTATCAAACCGTCCCTCTATTTGGGTGTATATCTAAGAGAGTATTGCGTATTAGGGGTTGAATGGATGCACTATCGCTATCTGCTTCTTGAGTACGCATGATTCGGTACATGCTGTCTTGGAGGGAAACTGAATTCAAGGACCTAACAGATGCATGGAGGGTAGTAATCAGATCCGGCACGGGCAGTTACAGACAAAATAGCTTCTAATTATCGAGTTCCCACGAGCGAGAAGTTGAGGTGTCGTTTCCTTTGCTTTCATTTCGAGTTTGCTACAAGTCAGTTAAGATCTGAATAGCGGTCCTGCTCGTTGCCTTGTTTCGCCTTATTAATTTGTCTAGAAGACTATCACGTCCACCAATAAGTAGATAGGTAATGCCAGAACGGGGATCGGGTTAGTGCCGACACTAATAGTGACAACACGAATAATGACGTTGTCACCTTTACCGGAAAAAATGTAACACGTGCCTGGATTTCACGAAAAATGCGTAGAATTAGCAAGAATTTTGTGGCAGAAGTTTATGAAAGGGTTTGAACATACCAATTATCTGGCGACTGGGAAGTATTCTTCCCGACTGGTCAATACATTCAGCTGAACAGGGAGGTGAAACAAATGAAAAAAGCGATTGCAGCACTTGTAGCAGTTGTGATGATTGCGGCAGTCATTGACGTAACTGTTGCTGCCGCTACGTCTACGCCGCATGCCAAAGGCCTGCCGCCGACAAGCATTACGATCACTGATTATCCTAAACAAGTAAAGGCCGGACAGGATTTTGACGTTAAGGGGCAGCTCACCTCGGGCGGTACCGGTCTAGGGAACAAATTAATATACCATTCGTATTTGGATACCACAGAAAACAAGTGGTACTGGGATTGGAACTTCACGACGAACGCGGACGGCTCTTTTACCGATACGTTCCGTTTAAATAACCAGGGCCCATTTACGGTCAGGTACGAGTTCTGGGGTGATGACCAATACGCCGCAAGTACAAGTGACCCGATCGTGATGACAGCAAGCTAGTGAGGTCCCATCAGTCAAAATTAGGACGGTCGGCATAGGGAAAAAATCTCGACCGTCTACTTAAATACGATAATAATTCGGATAGTGGACAGTATACTTCCAGATTGATCTACATATTCAGCTGAACAGGGAGGTGAAACAAATGAAAAAAGCGATTGCAGCACTTGTAGCAGTTGGAATCAAATTAGAAACATCGTTAAGAAATATGGCCACCATGCCGACGTGAACATCCACCCACATACATTTCGCCATAGCTTTGCAATCAACATGGTTCGACAAGGGACTGATTTAAGACGTGTGCAACAGTTGTTGGGGCATACGAATCTTAACACCACAGCAATATACTTACAATTTAAAGATGCGGATATAAGAGAAGTATACGAGAGAGTTGAGTTTTGAGTTTGAATTACCCGTCGTTATGTCCCATTCATTATGTACTTTGTTGCATCCTTATCTTATACTAGAAATTTCGTCTAGTGGTTGACATTTTTTGGCACCATCACCTCTAAAACAAATCATGTGGGCACTAGGTGCTATCGGTCTCGCGATAGCTTTCTAACCTAATTACGGCAACAAGGGCCAATCCAAACGCAGCTAATATCTTCGGTTTTACCAATCAACAATGGGATATAATTTGCCTTATGTTGGCGTTTTAATTCCTATAAGATTAGAGAAGTTATAACCAAGTTGCTAATAATCACAAAAGATAAGTCCGTTTCCTGAAAAAATAACGGAGAGAAGAGATTGCTAGTTTAGCAATCGGACGGTGTAGAGAAGTCCGTTGAAAAGTTAATGTAATTATCTTTAGTTTTTGCTGTATTATGGCGTTGCGGCGTGATGTTGATTTTACAAAACAGGAGCCGCACTATTCGATAGCTCTCCCCATCCATGACCGTGCGGCAGAGACTGTCAGGCAGGTGACACAGAGCGGGCCTTTTACTATTGAGAGAATCATTCCTACTATCCTAGGCGCTGCGGAACAGTGGCCGGAGGTACGGGAATATGTCATTAACGGGTTTATGGATATGGGAGTGTTGCCTTCCAATTACATGATAAATGCTGAGACGAAATAATGCGACTTTTTTTAAAGCGTTAAGACTAAGAAGATAGTCGTTAATGTGTGTTTATGGTACAATCTACGAAGGAAAAAATATTATCGGTTCACAAACGGAGTATGAACCTCCCCGCGTTATGCAGATGACCCCTTCAGTAGCTGGGTGGTGTGGTGAGGGAAATGCTCCAATATTTTGTTGGAATGGAATGAATGATCTTCCGTGTACCCACGGATCCCATGCTATAGTTTAGCGCCTTTAAAAAAAACGGTCGTCGATAAACCAACAATTATCCCCACAGCTGCGGCGAGCACACACCACTTGCAGATACTAATGAAGATGACGGTTTGTTCGACCAGTATTCTCTTCACATTTTAGGATATATTGATAGTTGTTATATAAATTGGCAAATGAATACTAAAAGCACGATGAAGAAGACGATGCGCTCGGAAGCATGGAAATGAGAGACGGCATGTGTCGACGGGTAAACTACATGCATAACTCGGAGGGATAAGGTATGAAAACATGCTCGGACACATAGATTTTACTGAGCTAGTTCAAATTTGCCTATATTATACACGTCTCTTAGGTTCTCGTCTCGAAATTGTAGATAGGTTTGGGCGGTTAAAGTCCACCTGCATCTATCTCAGGTTTTTTTACTCACGTATAATCCATACCCCATATATGATAACCATTGGCGTATTGCCTGGCGCGTATCTCTATCATTGAGAACCGTCCTTCTCCCGGTTGGGTCAGAAAATGCCTTCAACAAAGCTGAGAGACGTCTTCGAATCCCGTCCATCCGAAGTTCATCGAAGAACCCTTTTATATAAGCAGTTGAATGTAATGGATAAACAGTTGAATGTATAACTTCAAATCCCGCTTCCCCATAGATGGTCCGCCATCCATCCTCTTGTAGTATCTCGGTATCTGTACCAGCCAATTTCGATGCAATAGAATGCAGTTGCGCTGGATGAGGCTTTACATACGTTGCCTCATTGTCCCCGAAAATGCCATCTGGCTTTAAAACCCGATATACTTCAGAGGACACTTTGGCCTTTTCACAGAAAACAAGTACTGATTCAGCAATTACGGCATCAAAGGTATTTGGTGGGAACGGGAGCGCATGCGCATCTGCTTCAATCGCTTTCACTTTGTTGCTCACCTTCTCTCTTGCAATTCTTTTCTTCGCTTCTTCTAAGACGGTCGGAGTGATGTCTGCTGCGACAACATCAACCTGCTATTCTTTTGCCAGAAGACAGGCGGTATACCCGGTCCCGCATCCGACATTCAATATGTACTGGCCCGGGGTGATGCCGCACCACTCGATTAGTCGTCGCGTGGCTTGAATACCACCTATATGATTTGTTAGTCCGAGTTTCTCCCACCCATCATGAGTGGTGAAAAACTCCCGTTCGTTAGTGGTCTCTCGTCTTTTACTCGCTTTCATAGTTAACCGCTCTCCTTCATAGTTAACCCAATGTTAATTAGTTCCATTAGTTTATGGTTTCAATCCATGTTTTAGTGGATGGTGCTCTGTAACCCATTATTGTAGTGCGACGGAACGACGTGCCACGCGCATACCTTATTGAGAGATAGTTTGTGCAGTCATAAAAAAGAGTTGACCTCCTAGAACGCTATCTTGTTATATCCTTCTCGCAAATTTTCGTCTTTAAACTGTAGATAAACTTGTGTCGTATTCAAGTTCGAATGCCCCAACAACTGTTGCACCCGTCTTAAATCAAGACCGGACCTGACGAGATATATGGCGTACGAATGTCTCAGTGTGTGGGGGTGTGTCGTATCCGGAAGGCCCGATATACGCGCATATTTCTTGAAAAGCTTCCATGCCCATACGCTTGAAAAGGTAAAAATTGGTCTCGACATAGGGATATTATTGGTTGAAATGTAGTCTAAGAGCAGGGCAAACGTCTCTGTATCCAGCATGACGCGGCGCTGTTTATTTCCTTTCGCCTTTGTGATGTTGATAACTTGATTATGGGCTTCTAAGTCCTGCGGTCTTATAGACAAGAGTTCACTGACGCGTAAGCCCGTTCTCCACAAAATACGGAACATAAGGTAGTCCCGGAAGTTGCACGCCTTCGCAGTTGCTAGTAAGATGTCAACCTTTTCTTTTTCAAGATAGTTCTCGATGTTCTTCATGGTTACATACGTTAGTTAGTTAATAGAACACCTATTTTATTAACTAAAGCTTTCTATTTTGACGCGTTATGGGAGTTTGTCCTCTTTCGACAATTAGACCTCCTAATGGCATGTGGGTCTGCTGAGGAATATAATGCTGAGAATAGAACTCTATGAGCAGCAATAAGAAAAATAGACGCGTTATAACTCGTTTCTCTTTTTGTATCACAGTCATACCTCCTTTTCTGCTGATGCTAATGCTGATGCAGAGGTAGAGGTTTGAACAAAAGTAAATTTAAAGAAAATAAGAGGATAAGAAAATGCCAGAAAATTTAGAATTTGAAGGTGTCCTTGAAGCGGACGAATTTTTTGTTGCGGCAGCCAAGCGCACACCGAAAATAGGTGGGGGCACATACCCTGCTACAATTGAAGACATCAGTGTAGAAAGAGATGTAGAGACCAATTTCGGCGGCGTTACGAAAGTTCAGGACACGTATTGGTTTAAATTTAGCGTTAATGGCAGCAACAACAATATAGCAGTTTTCTATATCATATTAGGTTGGTGGAACAATCTAACCAAAAAATGGTATAATAGGGTATGTCAAAACAATCTATAGAAGCATCAGCGCACATGGAAGGAGCTCCTCAATCAGAACAGTTATTTCCTGTCGAAAGGGAATATGCCCGTTGCGTTACCGCCTTAAACCGCACCGACATTCTCACGCTTCTTCCGAAATCAGAAAGCATTGGGGTGATTGGAATAGATGGAAAAGAGTATCCAATACCAACCCAAGAACAGGTTGTAGAACTATTTGCTCATAATAGAGAGCTTGTAGGTAGAAAAGTTCCACAAGGGTTTGATCGTTTAGAATTAACACCCATGGCAATGCCAACACCCCTTCCTATTGACCGAATGAAAGCAGCTATTCTTAAACACGCAACAGAAGGTAAAATTTATCAAACCAGACGTTCTCCTTCTGATCCTTTAATACCTGTTCGTGTCAATACCGAAAAAACTGTCTGGATATGGGATACCTTAAGACAGGCACTAGATACAGACGAGCTTGTATATTTT
This sequence comes from Methanobacteriota archaeon, assembly GCA_963704625.1. Classification (GTDB taxonomy): domain Archaea; phylum Halobacteriota; class Bog-38; order Methanoflorentales; family Methanoflorentaceae; genus DASPRZ01. The sequence goes on from OY969924.1 coordinate 305,492, forward strand.
CCTCAAGAATATTCAAGCAATCATCGGGGACAGACCAAATTAGAAGTAGTCAATAATGGACGTATTTGTGCCGTTCCAGGCTGGTCTGTGGGATTAGTTGAAAGTTTACCCATTATGCCTCAACAAGGCCGAGGAAAGACATTAGGAGGCAGAAGACAATTAGAAATAGGCTCTTCTCCTCGTGATTACTTACGAACATTACAGACGCAAGCTTATCAAGGAGAAACAGGAAAAACACTTGAAGATTTTATTACAAAATTTCTTACCCACCTCGAAACAACCAATGAAGTAAGTAATGACAGGTATGATAACAATGCCTTATGGTTTCTTGGTCAATATGTAAAATATGTAAAACATGTAAAAAGTGACCTTGTGCCGACTGGGTGGTGGCATCGAGACTTTGGGCGGGCTCGCTTGGATGCGCACCGTCCAGGCAATAGGCTTTGCACTAGGAGTTGGGGTGGGTCCTCCACGGTGAGACTGCTTAGGCCTTAACCTTTATCTTTCTTTATGCTTTTTCTTCTACCAGATAACCTCAAAATGAGGAGGAAAAGGCATGCGTCGAAGGCTAAACTACATGCATAACTCGGAGGGGTAAGGCATGAAAAAGTGCTCGGAAGCACAGATCTTACTGAGCTATTTCAAATTTGACTATATTATACACGTCTCGCAGGCACTCGTTGTTGCATTCATTTCGAAAGGCCACGCAAACCTCAACACCACGCATCCTTTACTCACCCCTTCCTTCATGCATCATTTTTGATTATGATATCACTCATTGTTCCGTCGCAACGACAGATTTTTTTTAGACAGCAGTCGTTCTTACTAAATATCCGTGATCTCGAGGCTTGCTCTTGTAAGGCCAAGCTATTAAGCGAAAAGGAGAAAAGGAAAAAGAAAAAGAGGAGGCGATGGCCTCATGTCACACATAATGTATGAATATTTGTTGTTGCCAGCTACAGGAGGAGGTTGAACTGGACAGTTAACACCCCGCTCACTGCCGGGTCATATGGGTAACCACCTGCGAATTCCGTCCTGTAATAGTAGGTCCCCCGTTCCTGTTCTGTGCGGGCGAATGCGTAATTACCGTTTTCTGTTGTCATCGTTGCGTTGACAGCAGTAAAGCGTACGTTGTCAGTGGACCGGTAGAGAATGACAGGCTGTCCCGTCACAGGAAGGGCGTGGAAGGTCAGCCTCCCGTAAATAGTGATCTGAGATCCAACGACTACACTCGTATCGAAGGTTGCTGCAGTGAGCGCTGTTGACGTAAGCTGAGGTGTTGGGCTTGCCAACGGTGATACCGTTGACACTGGTGTGGGGGTCAGAGTTGATTTTGATACTTGCCCAGGAGTTACGTGTGACGTTGCACCGACAATACTGACAGCCCCCCCTATCGAAATAAGAATGAGGAGCGTCAAAAATAATGATAGCGTTTGTCTTCTCATAGAAATTCACCACCATGTTGATGACCTTCGTTGTATCGAAGCCCAACAACTATCAGTTTTATAAAACACGTAACAATGTGTACAACAATAATAAAGCTAACCACTATTTGTTATCGTAAAAACTAGAAGAATTAATTTTAACTAGAAGAATTAATTTTATGAGGCTTTTCTGACCTGAAAGAAAAGTCGGCAGGGACGAAACATTTAAGGAAACACCGCATATTAGTTATGCGTTTTTAAAATTATAAGCAAAACAATGTATTGATATAGGAGGTGACCGGATGACCTTTTTTTCACTAGCAATGGTTGCATCTGCGCTTATAATAGGCGGTGCAATGGTTGCATCTGCGCTCATAGGACTTGCTGGCACGGCGATTTCTGTAGTTCCAGGCCTTATTGGTGTAGGTATAGCATTAAAGCAGGGCTTGAAACCGGATGACCTTTAAAGCAGGGCTTGAAGCTCCAGGCTTGATAACGAGCATTGCAGTGCTTATCCCGCTCATCCTTAGCCTCGGGCCCTAATAATAGATGCGTAACATACCGATATTGTGGGCAATGTTTTAACAATTAAAAAACTTAAAAAACCTCCAACCACGCCACACCTGGCTGGAAAAACTGGAAAAATTCAGAACGTGGGAGAACCTAGGAGAAAACAGAAAAAATTGCACACCTCCCCCCTATTTTTCAATTTTGTCGTTATAATAAGTCGTTATAATAAACGACGGGCTTATAATCTTTTTCATATTCCCTGCGTACGTGCTCCAGCGTTTTTAACTTTTCAAGCCCTCAGTTTCGAGCGCATACGATAATAACTTATATGCGTCGTCCTCTGAAATAACTCCACTCTTAAGGGCGCGACCGGTTGAACGGGCAACCTTGGCTATAGCAAAAAAAGAGGGGTCTTTCGCTATCATCTTTTGAATCGCTGCCGTTCTCGCCTTCTGCCCTTCTCGCTCTTCGACTTGCTCAGCATCATTAATCTCGCTCAAAAGCTTGAGCACGCGCTCCTTTTCTGATTCACTCCAGTGTGAGGATTTAATCAACCTCTGAGCCTCCTCATACCCGGTCGAATAACTCCCCTTCGGTATCTCGTCATACTGCGCGTCGAGGTTCTCCTCTAGTTGCTTGATTATCTCATTCTTATTCGCCCAGTTAGACGCCTTCATAGATTCTATTGCCGATTTAATAGCTTTTGCATCCTTCTCTACCATATTCATTACCTCCTATTCGATCAGTGTCAGCATGCACAAAAAAAACGCACAACATACACGCCTCGTAGCCTATTTATGATATTAATTTCTCTCCGTCTTAATTATCACTTTCTCCGATTATAAAACAAGTAACAATGTGTACAACAATAATAAAGTTACCCCGATCCGTTGCCATCAAACGCGCAGTTTAGAGGTGCGCTTAGTGATGATATGCGACTGCTCTCGTGTAAATCTACTTCAAATCGCACAAAAGCTTTATTTTTGAAGAGAACCTCTAACTACGGGAAAAATCCTATAAGAAGTTCGTTTATCCTCAAAGCAGCTCAACGTATATTCACTTCAAAAACACCGTAAACTCACTGTGAGATGAAACTATATGAAGACAAAAGGGGTTCTTGTTGCTATTATTTTAGTTGTCGTACTCATTAGCTCGACTGCCGGGTGCATAATCGGTCAAAGTAAGATGAAAGCATTTGTCGATGCGTTTCACGAAGGAATGAAGAACGATAATGGCAGTACTTTGAAGACGTGGAGAGAAACTGAAATTGACAAAGATACGATTCGAGTAATGTTTACAAAAGAGAATGCAACAAGTTCGATCTATTATGACTTGACGGTAAAATGTTTTCAAGCAGCAACTGATGCGACTAAATTTGTTGACAGCATTAACCAAGGCTATATATTAACTAACTCAGCGGATAGCTCATCTTTTGGAAGTAGTAGTTTCTACTCTTCGATCACCGGACACAGCCCCACTAGGGCAGATACGTATATTAGGCTAGATAGTATTATTCCGCCAAAAGTAAGTATGATCTTTCAGGTGGATGAATTTGTTATGTATGGGCCAGGGACAAGCACCACGCTCGAACCAATAGCAACGCCAACGCCAACGCCAGCGCAGAGCATTTTTAAAGGTGTCGTACAGAATTCAAAAATAATCATTGACGCGAAATACCAAGGGATATATTATGACAGTAATCAATTCGAGCAACCTAAACCGGGCTACAAGTACGTTAAATTCTATGTGAGCGTGATGAACATTGGCTATCCAAACAAACAGATTGCCGACCTATACTTCTTTAAACTCTTTGATTCGAAAAACGAAGGGCACAGCCCAGCAGCGCCATCTTTCGGTGAAGGGGGATTAAAGGATATAATGAACTCCTATCCAGGAGAGCAGAGTGCGGGGACACTGATATTTGAGATTAAACAGAACGCCGAACCAGTGAAACTCATATACAACGACTATGATAACGACCTTACAATTAACCTATAAACTAGAGTTATGCCCAGTTTGCAACCCATCTTTATCTTTGCTACCGATTTGAGGTGATAATTCTCCTGCTGTCAGCAACGAGGTAACGTTAACTGTAACTAACGTGGCCATTTCGTAACTTAGCTAACTCCCCAATCTGCTAGGGTATGGTAGTCCATTGATAACCCCGGTATCACCTTAAAGATTGTCTTTTACTTCTGATTGAGGGAAAAAAGCATGCGTCGAAGATTTTTATGGTACTGCTAGGCCAACAAACACGTAAGACACGATATAGTCATATTATGGTCCAAAATTTAAAAATATTCGCTAGCGGGGTTGATTAGATGGATGCTCATTTCACGATTTAAAGCCCGCTATGTTGTGCGTTAGAAATCACTTGTAAATATCCATCGGCGAACTATGAAAACATGATTGGAGAGGTATAAAATTGTCGCATAATTATTCACATCCATTTTCCACCATATTCGTACCGCAAGCGCTCTTTACGCATTTACGGGCTTTTTTGGTCAAGAGGCGTGCAGCACGTATGAATATAAAGCTGTGTGACACAGGTACCTGTTTCAACGCGCATTTCACGCATTTACGGCTCAGAAATCGCCACCTCAGCGGAGCACGGCAGCGCATCTCGGTGGGATGTCCGCTGTGTATATGCCAGTTTTCACGTAAGACAAAAGACACAATGCCGCGCCTATCGGCGCTTAATTTGGTTGATGACTTGGCCGCTATTGATTCCCTTCATTTGTCACTCTCGGGCAGTGAGCCATTAGCGACGCTATATGCGTCTTTATATCTCCGACAAACCACCCATCGCTGATTTATTTTATTTAGTAAGAAATAAAATAAAGATAAAAATTAACGATGACATTATAAGGCTAGAATGCTAGTGCGAGCAATATTAGCCCCATCAACTGATGGCCCGGCGTCATTAACGCACCTAAAGCTGATGGTATTAGAAACACACACGCGACAAGTCCCCCAATTGGCCCGCCAAATAGTATAGCTACCATTTAGATCACCTCCTTTTTTTCTCGGTCTATCAACTATCAATTTACTGATAAGTTTAAAAACCACGTAACATTGTGTGCATCTATAATAAAACTAACCCTATTTTAGCGTCAAACGTGCAGTTTAGAATATGTGTCAAAGATGATATGCCGCACTCTCACGTAAATACGAATAAAAAACGCACAAAGTTTTATTTGTGAGAATAACCTCTAATTAGGGAACTTCAATCCTAAAAAAAGAATTAGGAGACTATAATATGAGAATAAAAAACGCGATAATAAGTTTATCGATCATAGCGATACTGACGATTTGCATGTTCAATAACGTTGCCGCAGCGCCTGTGAGTAAACAGACGCCCGATGTTCATAGCAACTATGCAGTGGATGCGAGGGGAAGACAGCAAACATATATTCTAGCGATACTCAACGGAAATGCAACGACGATCACAGTGGAGGTTGGTCAATCTGTTTATCTTCACGGTGTTCTCTCATCTAGTACACCACCAACCTCATGGCGCGACTCCTCGCACGGCATTCCAGACGTGACGGTTAATATTCAAAGTTTGAATTCTGACGGACAAACGTGGACTACCGTCAACACTACACGCACAAATCCGCCGAACGATTACCCTACCGGGGCAGGAACGTTCATACTGATTCTAACCCCAGAAGTTGCCGGAGTCTATACTTATCGGGTAACATATGATGGCGATAGTCAATATGCTCCTGCTATCAGCAACGTGGTAACATTAACTGCAACTGCAACCGTAAAGTGGCCATGGCCATTTCGTAATTTAGCTAACTCCTCGATCTACTAAGGCATGGTAGCCCTGCAGGTATACGAGAATGTCTGCAGTTTACGTTCTTTACTTACTGCAGTGAAAGATATTGTTTATCACGTATAAAGTGGGCTTGGGAGCATAGATCTTACTGAACTATCTTAAAATTCAATCTTGTTATGCCCCTCTCGCAGGTCCTCGTCTTTGAACTGCAAGTACATTTGCGTGGTATTCAGGTTCGAATGCCCCAACAACTGTTGCACACGCCAGAGATCCACCCCCGCCCGCACCATGTTGATCACATAGTGCGCAGCATAGTAGTAAGAGCAGAACCGGCATTCAGCCCTCAATTAGACTTTTGAGGTCTTAAGTTCCTCCCTTATGTGTGCGACAACCTTCTGCCTACTTTTCTCTGCGAATTTCGCCAAAAATGTAAAATGAAGATATATGGTTAAGATGGATCTCTCCCCCGTGGGCTCTATGACGCTGTCATACCCGGGCATGACAAGTGATACTGGGAATAAGAACTTCGTCTCAAATCGATATATCCCAGTCGTCTTGTCCAGCTCCGCCTTTGTAACCTTCCCCCTGATCTTTTGTACTCTGCCGGTGATTGGAGAATATTGTTTGAAGTAGAACGAAACATCTGGATTCTCAAAGTCCGGGTTCTTCACGTTTACCACCCGTTCGATATGATCTGCGCTTACATCTTTGTAGTACGTTTGATAATATGCGAAGAAGTTATACACCTTTTCAGACGGCGCTTTTATCTCTAGAGATATTTTTTCAATCATGACCGTCCCCCTTTAAAATTCGACCTTGTTATACACGTCGCGCAGATCCTGATCCCGAAACTGCAAATAGACCGTCGTCGTCTGGATATTGGAATGGCCCAATAGTTGTTGCAGCCGTCGGAGATCTACGCCATTTCTTATAAGGTGGATCGCGTAACTGTGTCTTAGACTGTAGGTCGAAATTGGCGTGCCGACAAGCGTGCTATACTTTTTCACGATATTAAACAACTGCTGCCGAGAAATCGTGAAAATCGGGTGCTCTTTTGCTACGTCATTTGTTGTAATATAATCTTGTAGCAATTCCACTGTTTCGCTGTCAATTGGGATTCGCCGGTCTCTGCCTCCTTTGATATTGGCAACGGTAATAACGTAGTGAGAGAGATCGATATCAGTAGGGGTGAGGTGTAACAGTTCATTAGACCGCACGCCAGTTCGCCAGAGAACCCGCAGCATGAGGTAATCGCGTTGTCTGCACGTTTCGGCAATTGCTAGGAGGTTGTCAACGTCTGCTTTTTCTAGATAGTTCTCAGGGTGCTTCATATTACATTATTGCTAATGACAGATATTGCGGCGATTACCCCCAGCGTGTCTAGACAATCACGCAGGGTGGATGTGAGCAGCTATTTGAGCAGCTATTGTCCAATTAATTGAATTCTTTGAAAGACGAGATGATGATACCGATGTTTAATGCTAAGAATGAGGTGGGAGTTTTACCTCCCACCTGGATGTCTATTGCTCTCTTTATATCGTACTAACTGCTAGGCTACGGTATTGCTTGTGTAGATTACTCCGAGGTAGGTTACTCAAACTCTATGTCAATTAACCAACTAGAATGCTGAATATTCGGAAGAGGGTTTGTCCCGGCGTTGTAATCATCGAAAAATGCAGCGTAACGCATGGGTTGTGTTTTACTGCCGACTACAGATGGAGAATAGAAATTCCCATCATGATCGGTCCGCACTGTCGTCCATGGACGGAGGGGCGAATGTACCCCAGTAGGTGCTGGGGATCCGACCTCTAGGCGTATGGCAAAGTTTTCCAACGGCTGTCCGTCACCCCGCGTAAGTTTACCTACAATCTTATATGAGCCCTCTGGCACTGTCCATTTTAATCCAGCCGCATTTATAGCTCTTCCGGGGTCAGGCCAGAACTTGGTATGCGACTGCCACTGGCATATGCTCGATAACCCAAACATGCCCGCATGTTCGTAGCCTTTCTGATCTGGTATTTCAATACCATAGGTCACTTTGTGCCCACACTCCCGTTCTGTAAGCTGGATCTTATAGGAGAACTTCCCGTCTTCACCGGTGGACACGTCCCTCACATGCTGAGGGTGCGGTGTTCCCGTTCCGTCCCAATCTAGTTGGCTCACTATCCTTACTTTCATACCGTTTAAGAGGGCACCGGTCTCTTTGCATTTGACTGGACCCCCCCAGAGCCAATATTCCTGTCCTGGCTGGAGGACGTTACCACTATGAGGTTTACCATAAGCTTCCTCTGATATATAGAGGCCAGTCCAAGTTATCGGACGTGGCCAGTCCAAGTTATCGGACGTGCGGCTGCTGCCTTCTGAGTCGCCATACTGACGACGCCAAGTACTGAGATGGCCATAACTGAAACCAAAAAAAGCGCTACTAATTTTTGTTTCAAAATGATTACCTCCTTTTCCATCACTTTGCGACAAGCACGGGATAATAACAGCGAGCACTCAGAAACACTTCCTGTCATCATGATTCGTGTTCGTCGTTTGCTCGAAGGATAATTAATGCTCTTTATAAACATTTGTGACAACAGTTTGTCAAAAGAGAGACAATGTCAAATGACAACTGCCTTGAACACAGAGTGAAATTTTAGTTCTATCGATATCGATCACAAGGCCCACATCCTGAGAGGGCAGTGTCGCATTTAGATCTTGCTGCGCCGTACGTCTGAGGAGGAGCCAAGTTGATATCTTTCTGATCTTTATTTCATTACAGATGAGAGAATTCACCTGCTCTCTCATCGTCATCGAATACAGCCCCCAATCAATCGCTTTATATACTTAAGAAAATCATCTCTTGGTCAACTTTAAGGATGTGTTCGGTATGAAGAAGCACTTTTTCATCGGATTTATAACGCTGTTGACATGTGCTACCATACTTACAGCTGGCTGCATGTCTTCAAATACCTCTCCAACTCCATCTCCTGCATCGAACACCACGGCCATTAGCACCTCGACGGCATCGCCGACGTCGGCACAGTCGAACGTTGTTGTGGTTACCCCCGCTCCGCTCCCGACGCAACAAACGCCATCGACGCAGGCTCCCCACTCGACAAAGATTGGAGTATGGGCAGGCTACATGGGGATGCCGGCAATGTGGCTATCAGACCCAGTTAACAACCCCGTTAAGCGAGGAAATGAAGTAAGTCTTCGTATCTGGATCGATGCATCGAACGGAAAAAGCCCGTGCAGGCCGGTTAATTACTACATTGATGATGCTGCGGCAGGCGGCACGTGGAACTCAAAGCCTGGCGGAGGCGATGACTGTTATGCCGGGCTCCCTGGAGGAACCGGCGGTCTCAGCCTGCACAGCCAAGATACCACCAAGCTCTCGCCCGGATGGCATACGCTCAAGATAGATTTCTTGGGTGATGCTGTGTATGCTCCATCACAGTGGACAGGTCAGTTTTTGGTAGTATGAGAAGAGTACAGCAAAACGAATTAGAATGGCACAATTGCAAGTACAAACGTGACTCAAGCAGATAGAAGCAACCCGTCCGTGTGTGAACGAATTATCACTAGCGACGATATGCAAACATCGGCAGTAGTGTAATGAGAGACCAAGCTCGGATAGCAGCACAGCCAACAGTTAAGTGTGCTAAGGGGCCTCTTTTGCCAGCTCTCGAATTCGCTCTGTGCCATCACATGCGTGCTCCCACTCGAGTTCGTAGTTAGACAAGAGCTTCTTAACATACGTGGGACTTTCACAGACGAACGCGGCAATGGACATGTCTTCTAACGGAAAGCATGAAGGGTCAAATCTGATGACAACGAAGTTGTCTTTGAAATCCCGTACAGTAAAGTTGATTCCGCTCGTCTGCTCAACGTGACGCACCTGTATGCCGCAGTCAAGGGCATAACGCGCTGCCGCAAGATTTGTCTGTGAGATCTCCGTGATGAGTCGCACTCGCACCCCGCGACGCACCGCGTCACACCCCAAATCAAGCTCGCCACTTTCATGCATATAACCAACAACGTTGCCCCATAAATAGCCCGATAGATCACGGATCGCTCCCTTTATATTCTTTCGTGAGGCAGCTTCTACCTCTTTCGGACCGACCAGCACCCGATAGCTACACCTCAGAGCTGGTGGGATGGTTTCCATCGCCTTGAGGAACGCGCTGAGCTCCTGCTTGAGCTCAATCTTCTGCTGAAGTCCACGCTCGGACCGACGGACTATGGTGTCGAGAGTAGTGTCAAGCGGCAGTGCGGCGTAGACAGCCGGCTTGCTTATCGACTTGACAACCATACCTTTGTCAGTCAGACAGGCAAGCGTTCGGTACACGCCTTTTCGATACGTCGTTAAGTATTCTGCAATGACGGCAACGGGTTCGGCGCCGTACTTTAACAGGTGAAGGTAGAGACGTGCCTCTTTCTCGCTGAGGTCGAAAGTAGTGAGCCGCGTGATGAATTCACTGTCATCGATCATATAATTCATTACCTAATTCATTACCTTAATTTGTTGCATAATATCACATCCATTTTCCACTATATTCGCACCGCAAACGCTTACGCTTCTACGGCCTTTTCAGTTAAGAAACGTGGATTAAGTGAACATAAAGATGTGTGACGACAATTTCGTGTCACAACTCTCATTTCACGCATTTACGTCTTCAATTTGAAGAAAAAAGAATGCGTTGAAGATTTTTATGGTAATGTCAGACCAACTAACACATAAAAATATCTTTAAATCACTTCCCAAATTAAAAAATATGCTCTATCGGGGCTGATTAGAATTAGATATGGGTACATATTAGATTTAAATTTAAAGGACGTGTGGAGCTCCATTATTAAACTGACGCAAGGCGGTACCATTTATCATGTGTAAAACATGCTTGGAAGCATACCCCAACGAGATTTGGTCTGTTTTTTCATAACAAAATGTAGACCTACCTCTCCATGAAATATGGAACTTTTCTTTGCAAAATAACCCTAAAAATAGTGCACGTTTGGGTGCTCTTCTCAACTAATTTCCTTGAACTATCGAAATGAATCCCTTCTTACTATAGTATAAGAGACAATGAACTCCCTATTTTTCCTATACCACACATAAGAACAAATTTTGTTGCACGAAGATTGCTATTTCAACGCGCTTTTGTAGTTTATCCTCTTCCGACAATTAGGCCTGTGGCTGGCTAGTAGATTCGTCAATGTCCATAGATACGAAAAAAGAATGATGTGAACCGCAATCAAGTAAATAACTGTGTTATTAGTCTTTTCTCGTTTTGTGGCAGTATAAACTAATATAACCTTATACCGGTCTCTATTGTCGCTTTGTAGTTTAGCCTGGCGCCAAAATCTACGTAATGCGCTCTAACCGTTTCCGTAAATCAGATACACCCAAGAACGACTACTTCTTTGCTGCTTCTGCTAAGGCGTTCCAAACCTCCCTCAAGAGTTCCTTTCCCGTCTCGTAGGGTATTATTTCTCGTGACTCGACCATAATGACGGGGAAGCTTGCTCTTGTAAGGTCAAGCTATTAAGCGAAAAGGAGAAAAGGAAAAAGAAAAAGAGGAGGCGATGGCCTCATGTCACACATAATGTATGAATATTTGTTGTTGCCAGCTACAGGAGGAGGTTGAACTGGACAGTTAACACCCCGCTCACTGCCGGGTCATATGGGTAACCACCTGCGAATTCCGTCCTGTAATAGTAGGTCCCCCGTTCCTGTTCTGTGCGGGCGAATGCGTAATTACCGTTTTCTGTTGTCATCGTTGCGTTGACAGCAGTAAAGCGTACGTTGTCAGTGGACCGGTAGAGAATGACAGGCTGTCCCGTCACAGGAAGGGCGTGGAAGGTCATCCTCCCGTAAATAGTGATCTCAGATCCAACGACTGCACTCGTAGCTGAGGCTATTGCATTGAGCGCTGTTGACGAAGGCTGAGGTGTTGGGCTTGCCAACGGTGATACCGTTGACACTGGTATGGAGGTCGGAGTTGGTTTTGATACTTGCCCAGGAGTTACGTGCGATGCCGCACCGACTACACTAACAGCTCCCCCTACCGAAATAAGGATGAAGAGCGTCAAAAATAGTGATACCATCTGTCTTTTCATGAAAATTCACCACCATATTGATGGCATTCGTTGTATCGAAGCCCATCAACTATTAGTTTTTAAAACACGTAACAATGCAATGCGCGTTTAGATAATAAAATTAACCCTATTTATTACCGTTAAACGTGCAGTTTAGAAGCGCTTAGTAATGATACGTGACTGCTCTCGTGCAAATACGCATCAAAACGCACAAAGCTTTATTTTTGAGGATAACCTCTAACTACGGGAAAAATCCTAAAAGAAGGGATGACTATGAAAAAACAGTTTTTAATCATATTGATGGTTATTATTGTGTTGGCTACTGTGTTTGTCGCGGGGTGCACGGGAGGTACTACAAACACAACAAGCACCTCTCCTACAACATCGACTGCTACAACAACATCGACTGCTACAACAACATCCAAAGTAACACCTACACCACCCCCTGCGACTGCATCTATACCTACTGCAAGTGAATTTAGCAATATGTGGGTGCGCTCCCATCCTAATGATACACTGGTAACGCCGTTCACAAAGTCAGTAAATGAGAGAGGTCACGTTGCATTCACGGGGGTTACTAGAGGTCCTTACAGCCACGGCGATGAAACCATCATTTTTGAATTGTGCAAGGATAAGGCGGACGCTCAACAGATGTATCAACAACTAGTAAATCAAGCGTCACTATCGGGTTATATGTTCGACAGCCGAGATATGAATACCATCCAAGATAAAAGTACTATGGTAGGGTGGATCCCAAGTAACGAGGCCCTCGTAAATACCATAATAATAGGCTGGAACCCTCCAGATGATTATGGTATCGGTTATTACATTCAAACAATTAAGATGCTTTCGCCAAACACTTAAAACAAATAATATGCTCGGACGCACAAATCTTACTGAGCTATTTCAATTTAGTAAGTAAGTTTGTAAGTTTTGACTGTTTGTGCGTATGACGCTGAGTATCGCAAATGCGTTAAGCCCGATATTACGGCTTACTAAGAGCGTAGACGTTGTGATCATCACTCCCTACATAGACGATTCCGTTGACGATAGTAGGGGAAGACCACACAGGGCCCCCGGTCGTATAGCTCAACACTTTCGTCCCGTTCGTCGCATTGAGGGCGTAGACGTTGTGGTCATAGCTCCCGACGTAGACGATTCCGTCGACAGCAGCGGGGCAGGAGTACACAGCACCTTTGGTCATGTAATTCCAATTCAATCGGCCCTCCGAAGCACTGTTCCCTGGCATCGGGCTGTAGTGGCCGGTATATTGCACGTCGTAGCGGAGCACGGCAGTCTCGTCCGCGCCTGCAGCAAGATTCGTCGCCGGCACGGCACCGAGGACGGTAACAAGGAGTATAACTGCGATGAGGAAAAGCAGTTTACGTGGGCGGATACTATCAACCTCACTGTAATTTATCAAACAGGGGAAGATGTGCGCTAATAATATAAAATTGCTATCTTGTTTGTTTTGATATAGTTAATGCACGTGGACCTGTTTCATAGACGTGAAGTTTCATTTTCCCTGAGCTTTGCGAGTTCCCTTTGGAACATAGTCGAAGAACCGCTCAATGGTATCATCCGATGTCCATTCCGCGCGAATCCTCGTTCGTTTCTCCGCTTTACGCAACTCGGACAGAATCATACGGTTGAGAGCTCGTGCGCTTTCTCCTTCAAGCTGTGCCTCAACTTCGAATCCTTGATCTGTTTGCCTGATGGTTCCCTTTTTAACGATGATCTGTTCAAGAGCCGGTTTGATGTCTGATGGGTTATCACTGCTCACCTGTGCCCATAGCCTGAACTTCCTCTGAGCCATTTTTGCCCTCCAATAAAGACTATGTAATTTAAAGGTGGGTAGAAATACCCTTCCTATCTCAAAGCTGCATAAGGGGGTTTTTCATTTCCCGAGTTTTCTTAGGCATGAACCCAAACATAAGCCAATTACTGCTGTTAATAGTACAATGACTAAACCAATATGATAACTGTTAGCAAGGCTATTAAGCCTGCGAATGGCGCCTTTTACCTCCTCGACTGAATAGCGCTGATACCAGTACTCCGTTTGAGCGATCTAGTGCTGTTAACTCGGACTATTCCTTCGAAATAGATGAGAGCCAGGCACGAGCTCCTTCTGATCTCACCCGATGTTCTATGGTCGCCGGTCTGATGTAATTAATGTGCCACCCGTCCCGGAATGAATCCCTTATTTCAGCCTGCGTAATCCGCCGCGGACCATATGAACCGGGCTCCAATTCACTGAAACAGAGCATGAAATACGTTCCTCCACGGTGGATAACGGCTGCAAGGTTATCAACAAAAATCGGACGATCTTCATCGCTCAAAACGTGGAACAATCCTGAGTCAATGACGGTATCGAACGTTCTTCCAAGTGTGTGTAGCTCTAATGCATTTAATACGAGAAACGTTACATGTAGATTACGTTGGGCAGCTTTCTCCTCTGCTTTCTGAATCGCGATGGGTGTGAAATCAATTCCCCATACTTCGTGCTTCTGTGCAGCAAGATAAAGAGCATTCTCCCCTGTGCCACATCCGGCATCAAGTACCGATCCAACAATTTCCCCTCCCTGTTCTAACTGTATATACTCTTTCTGAGGACGTCCGATATCCCATGGTGGTTCACCTTGGTAAACCGCCTCAAAAAAATTTGCATCTTTTTCTAGCCACGACTTGATCGTCTTCAGGGTCTCGACTTTGTACTGCAGCTGTTTGATCATGTGCTCTTTCTTCATGATCTTGCCCTCAAGCTTCCGCATCATGAGGACCTTCTTCTCACTGTCGCCGAGCTTTTCCCACAACACCATCATCTCGGGTTTTTTACCCTCTTCTTTTTGTTCATGCATGTGTTTCAACTCCTTTGGGTGCATTTGCTGATTGTACATTGACATTTGGTATGCTTAGTATGTTTAGCATAATATAGCTTATGCCCATCATGCATACCGATAAGTAGAAGCTGCGGTGGTAAGCAAAGCATTTAAAATAATATCAACATTTCTCAGAAATAATAAATAACCAAGTTGACTCTCAAATGAAGGCATTATTACTACGTATTGGAATAGATAAAGGAACCGATGGAACGTTGGGCCCCATTTTTGAAGATGAATCCTTTGAGTTTATCCCGATGTCTGAATCAGATTTACGTTCTAAAGAATATAGGACATATAAAAATACTATAGGAAGACAAGGTAAGTCATTCGCCACGTATCTACCTAAAAGAATCGAAAACAGAATTTTGCATGACGACCCGGAATTTGAAACTTGTACATATGGAGACCCCACAGCAAAGCGAAGCTATTTACTCAAGTTGCAAAATGGCGATCTTTTAGCATTTTATGCCGGGTTGCAGCCATTTAACAATGATAAATTCAACACCGCTCTTTATCTAATCGGATATTTCACTGTTGAGGGGGTTATCGATTTCAATCAGCTTTCAAAAACAGACATTGAAACAAGTTATAGATTATATTCAAACAACGCTCATATAAAGAGAAGTCGTCCGCCCATAGACTTGGTCATCGTGGTGGGGAACAAACGCAGAAGCGGGCTGCTGTCTAAAGCTGTTCCAATAAGTCAGTCAAAGCCCGATAAAAGTGGAAAACCTACCCAAGCTGTTTCTGAAGAGATGGAAAGGTTATTGGGGATATCTGGATTTATCCAAAGAAGCATGCCTCCACGATTTATAACTAATCCCGATAAGATCGACAATTTAAAAAAGCTGTTAGAGTTGTAATAATCGCCTAATCGCCTTTTTATAACAGTTAGTTATAGGTTTGCCAACTAAAAGGTTAAAACGAAATTTTATCACGGCATGAACTAAGATCAAGATTGGCAAGTCCGTCGACGTTGTACGCAGATGGAGACCCTCGCTCATCAAATTCCTACAAGACCGAGGCCACGCCTCCTCTACTATACGACGCGTGTAACCGAGGCAGAGGTACATCAGCGGTTTTGTGATCTGCGCCTTCATGGCGAGTGGTTTAAAAAAACTCCTGAACTACTCGAATATATTGAAGACCTCAAAGAAAAGGACAAAATAGAAGAATTAAACTGTAGAAAAAAAGAAAATAAAGGGGAGTTACTTGCAGCTGTGCAGATATCTAAAATGTTTCGTGTGTCCACAAGAACCGTAGAAAAGGACATTAAATTGCTGCGTGAGAACGAACTTATTAAATTCATGGGAGCACCGAAAACTGGCGAGTATGTGCTAACTGAAAAAGGAAAGACGGTGCTAGATGGGCTCATACGGTAAGAAACAGTCTGCGAAAAATTCTGTAGTCGATAGTGTGCAGCTCTAAAATTCTGAGGGGCGATGACAAAACTTTAACACTCGAATATGAGTCTCTCTTTTGTTCTCCAAGAGATCTCATAGGGATTGACGAAGAGCAGGAGCAGAAAAAAGAAAGACAGGGCGTTGACTTCTATATATCGCCGACAGGATCAGTTGAGCGGAAGGTCTTGTTGGATGCGCTGAAGGATTTAGTGGTTTAAGTTGAGGCGTTAATCAGTACTTCTGCAGGCGTCCTCTCCATGTGTAGCGTATCAATCATGCGGATGGCAATGCTCGCAAGGTCGATAGCCTGCTGCTATTGCTTGTTGAGCAGTGTCAAAACACACTTTGTGTTCAGGTTTAATTTTTGAGACGCATGGACACGAGGCAGAGTGAAAAACATGTGTGCTTGAATCACCCACAAAGTTACAGCCCGCCCACGTGAGCAGTTGGCACTGTCGTCGCTTTCGGACTTGGTACTGAGCTCGGTATCGTCGTTGCAGTTATTTTTGAAGTTGTTGCAACAGTTGATTCTACTGGCCCCGTACATCCCGCGACAAATACAGTAGCTAACACAATAGTAAGCATCAATATGACCAAAAGCTGTTTTTTCATTTTTATCCCTTCTTTTGGGGATTTCTCCCGTAGTTAGAAGTTCCCGTCACGGATAAGAATTTCTGATTTTGAAGAAGCTGATTATATATTTGTTGGACTCCTCACCACCAAAACGGGCACCTTCGCCTCACGGATTACCTTATCAGCGACGCTCCCGATAAGCAACCGGTCCAATCCCCTCCGCCCATGCGTTCCGATAACTATCAGGTCAATTGTGTTGTTTTCTGCATACGTATTCAGTTCACTCGAAGGATGCCCCTCAAGCACGGCAGTCGTAACGGCCATTTTATTGACGCCGTGCGAAATAACTGCCTTTCTTGCGTTCTCAGCAATTGCCTTTCCCTCGTCTAGTAGCACGTCATACATGTTTTCCCACGTTGAATCGATGGGAACAGAAGCAAACCCCGCAATGTCGAGAACATAGACGATGTGCACGGTTGCGTTTGTAAGTCGTGCGAGATAGGCACAGTGCTCGTAGACTGTTTCCATGAGCTCTGAGCCATCAGTTCCAATTAAAATATGTTTATACTCCATAGTGACTCCTCAGCAGCGTTAGGCTAGGGCGAGTTCGCCCCCCTCTGCCTTATGGATCGAACTTCGTACATCATCGATATATTTAGAGCATACTTCTTTGTAACAGCGGAACGCACCGCCACCGCTCCCCGCACCTCCCCGCTATTACTGTCGCTCGCAGTAAAGGTAATCTCCTGAATCTGGTCGTCGCCCTCGCCAGACCGCTCAGCCTTCAGTTGGGTTATATCCGCATCGACTGCCGTTACCGTGACAGCATCCGCATCACGCTCTGTTAAACCGTTCTTTACCAAAAGCTCGATGCTGTAGTCACGGAGCTTGTCCGGCGTGAATCGTATGAAATGCCCCCCATCTGCACTCCGAACCGCCACCGCTCCCCGCACCTCCCCGCTATTACTGTCGCTCGCAGTAAAGGTAATCTCCTGAATCTGGTCGTCGCCCTCGCCAGACCGCTCAGCCTTCAGTTGGGTGACGTGTCCATTAGCGGAGAGTATCGTGACATCATTCGCACCACGTGTTCTGTCTCCACCCCTTACCATAAACTCTATGCCATAGCGATGCGCCTTGGCTGGAGGGGGAGAGGGCAGCTGGTCCACCAGATCTTCCTCCGATACGGAAGGAGAATTGTTTACGTCTGATGCTGTTGCGGCGGTGCTGGCTGTAACCCGGTTTGGTGTTGCGTCGGCGTCTGATCGCTGGTTCGGGATGTGCGTGTCTGGGTGCGCCACTTCAGGGCCTGCTTGTTTGATAAATAGTGTCAGCACTATCCCGACGAGCGAGATACCTAGCGCCGTGAGGAAGATGTAATTGAACGCGGTCTGGTTGGGAAGGAGTGGGCCTGTGATTAGCCCGCGCGGCGTTGGAATCATGATGGGTGATCTGTACCGCGTAAGATAGACACCCGCGATGGTGGGGCCGACAACGCCGCCAATCGTCCGGAAGATGGTATTCATAGCAGTTGCGATGCCTGTCTGTGCCTGCGACACAGACTGTATGATGATGTTGATCATCGAGACCATCATAAGTCCCATACCCACTGCCATCACTAATAGCCCGAGAACAATTTCGAGCTTTGTCGAGTTAAATGCGTAGAAGTAGGCAAAACTCACCGCCAGAACTACGACGCCAAGCACAAGCGGTAGCTTTGCGCCCCGTTTGTTCACGACTATCCCAGCTATCGGACCCACTACGAGGAGCAATATCGCACCGGGCACTTGTAAGAGTCCCGCCTCGAAGATGCTGGCGTGAAACCCTACGGGAGCGGGGAGCCTAATGAGGTACGTGATAGACTGGAACATCATGAACATCGATAAACCGGCAATTAAGGCTGCCATGTTGGCAAAGAAGACGTTCCTCTTGCTCAACACCTCGAGGTTTATCATCGGGTCCTTTACTCGCATCTCTATGACGATAAAGAGCACGATGAAGATGAGCGCTACCCCTAGGAGGCCAAGCGTATTTTGAGACATCCAACCCCATCGTTCTCCTTCAGTCATCGCCACGAGGAAGGACAAGATCGCTACTGAGAATGCCGTCGCTCCTACAATATCCACCTTCGACGGCGTGAAGATCGGAGATTCTTTGAGCTTATACGCCGCCAACAGGGTGACCACCACGGCGACTGGAATTATTGAGTGGTAGGTCATTCTCCAGCCAAAATTGTCAGTGATCCAGGCACCGACGACGAGTCCTATTGCCACTCCTACACCGAACATCGCGCTCAACATGCCCGTTGCCATAGCAACCCTCTCCGGAGGAAGTTCGTCTCTAATAATGGCGAATGCAAGCGGGAACATCGCCATTCCCAGTCCCTGAAGCGCTCGAAAGCCCAACAACGACTGTAAATTCCATGCGAAGCCATTGGCGATGACACCAAATGTGTAAAAGGTCATACATACAAGAAGGAACTTCTTTTTCCCGAACGCGTCACCGAGCTTTCCAAAGATGGGGGTTGCGATAGTGCCCACGACCAGGTAGATCGTGAGTACCCACGCGATCCACGTTTCAGTGGTGTTAAATTCTGATTGTAACGTAGGCAGTGCGGGGATGAGCATCGACTCGGTGAACGTCACCATAACTCCGATAAAACCTAGAAGTATGATGATGAAGGTAGTATCGTTTTGGGTGATTTTTGCAAAATTACTGTTGTTGTTCATGTTGATATTCCGTCTAAATAATCGATGCCATTAGTCCATAAGGATGAGCGACGTGCGATATCACTCTATAGTCTATAGCTTTTAGCCCAATATCTATACTGAACTCCGAGTGACCCAAAATGTCTGTGCAGCCTAAATTTCTGTTCATGTCCAATCACATATCAACCAATGATCAATTTAATATAGCAACTTGTTTTATATCACTTTGAGTTATATCACTGTGATTTATATCAATACAAGTTATAACATGAATTGATATGTTTATATATAAAGATGTTGCTAGGTATACTGTATGACTCAAAACTCTGAACTGAAGCCCGTTCCATCTGAGCTCAGGATGTTATTGTACTCTTTTTCGTGCTGTACTCACTCTTGGCTGAGGGGCCTCTAAGTGGGTACGAAATTGCTCAGCTTATTAAAGAGAGAAGCTATGGACACTTCAAGGCGACGTTCGGTAACGTCTATCCCAATCTTCATGAGCTCAAAGAGAGAGGAGATGTGATTGCGAGTGAACCGACAGGAGGGCGTGAAAAAGTCATCTACACGATCACTGATCAGGGCAAGCGAGTGCTCAGGGCTCAAGCACTTGAACAACGAAAGAAGGTAGAACAGATCTTAAAATTGATAGACGAGGTTATCGTCCTCACCGACGCTGATTAAGTGGAGGGTATATGAAGGCATCCATCACGCTCCATACCGTCGCGTAGTCCGATGCATACCGTTGCGTTGTTGCGAACAATTGCCCCTCCTTCGAGATTTACTTCAGTCTAAATGGCTCGAATCGCTCGCAACTGTCTGTACACCCCCTTGTTAGCGGGGCGGGTTCGATCTTCAGACCGTTGTCCAGCTGCTGGAATTTGTATACAGCAAAGGAGAGCGGCAGTCATCCACAGAAGTATATCGCGAGTTCAATAATCTTATGCGGCTGACAGGCCGTGAACAGGTATCACACAAAACGTTGTCTGAGTTAGTAGCTGAGTTGGAGCTATATGGATTCGTTGAAGTAGAACGAAAAGGACGGGGGAGAGGAAAAGGAGTTGATTTCTACATATCGCCTACAGGTTCGGTGGAGCGAAAGGTGTTGTTGGATGCGCTGAAGGATTTGGTGGTGTAAAATAATTTCTGTCACTAGGGAGTACTAGAGCGATCCAGTTCCCCCCTCTTTTACGTGTGAGTCGATAGCCATGAAATCTTTCAGAGAATGTTCGACTGCATTGACATATTCCTTCATAACTATTGTGGGGAGAACTGACTCTCTGTATAGGAACGCTGCGTGAAGGCTCCCGTACGCGGTCAAGACTGATGCTGTCATCATCTTAAATGGCCCGGGGGTAGACGCCAGGAAGATGACCTTTCTGACCGTCAAGTCTCCGAACCGTTCAGGAAGATCCTGTCTGCCAAGATTGGTCAACTCCACGCCAGGCCACACCTTCGACATCACCCCCCGAAACTTCTTTACCGCGGGGTTCTCGAGAATACCATAACTTTCGAAATCAAGAGCATCGAGTAGACCGGGGTCGATCGCTTCCACGCGGATGATGTCCTTGAAAGGCTCTCGATCTTCGCGTATTTTTTTCGCGGCTTCAGAGTGGATTGTGAGGAGGTTGTGCTCGAAATCTTTCTTAGGATTGAACCGAGCCTGGATGGGAATCATCCCAACATAGAACCCACAACCGCGTCCCGGGTCTTCGGTCAGTTTATCCCGTAGGTTCACCATGAAGTTTAGTTCATCTGGGATCACCCCCGCAAGTGCAGGTACGGCATACTTCGCCGCCAGCAACGCAGTCAGGAGCACGCTGTTCACCGTCACTCCTCTCATGTGGCATTTTTCTGCGAGGGCGGATGTCTCCGCAGCAGTGAGGGAGAGCACGATAGCGCGGTCTTTCTCTTCGTATCTTTTTTCTTGGAGCTTCACGAAGTCATCGTCGCTGAAGGCGATTTTATTCTTCCTCCAACGAGCGTTCATTCTGCCGATAACAAACCTCTCTATCCACGGAATATGACGTCCTATGTTCGGGGGGATGTTCTTTACCACGTCAACAGGAGGGGGAAGTGGAGGGAGTTCCTTTTCCGGTTCACCGACGAGGGAGAGCAAGTCTTCCATAACGTACAGCCCGCTCAACCCGTCGCTCATCACGTGGTGCATATACAGCACGAGATCAGAGGAGGTCTCTGACGTCAACAGCATGAACCTCGCCAACGGACCAACGCTCATTCTGAATGGTATGAGGTCCTGTTCGGAAACCCTCTCAAGCCAGTCCAAGTCACCCCGCTTTTCATATACCTGCAGCTCGAAGTCAGGGACTCGTTCTGTCACGAGCCACGCCTGCCCCTCTTGATCGAGTATCATCCTCGAGCCGAGGAGGGGGTGACGTTTTTTCAGTTTCGGAAACGCTTGCCGTACTCGTTCTGGATCGACCTCTCCATCGATGGTAGCAAGAATCTTTATGATATATCCGGCACGTCTGAGTAAGCGCTGAACTCCCCCTACCTTCATTTTGAAGTCAGAATCGACGAGCTCATCGTGATATTCAGGTATAGTGTGCGCCTTCCGTCTAATGTGTTGCATAACAGTTCATATCTATTTTCACCAATGTCATAACACCGCAACTGCTCTTCGCATTATGTAGCTGTGTCTGTGTAATACATGTTTGTTGTAACGCGCATGCGTATTCAAGGTTGATAATACGTTCCAAACTTTAAAGCCGGCTAAACTTTATTCGTTAGCTTTAGCTAAATCATCACCCTAGACGCTTTACCAGCTCAGCGAAATGGTGATGCCCGTTATGCACTAGATAAATAACGTTACAACCATAGGCCCCATACGTACCATTACGTACGTACAAAACGACAAATGACAAGTAATACGTTTATTTTCATCATCGCTGATCATATTGGTCGTTTTTCTATATTATGCATCTCCACGGATCCACTGGCCAGCTGCAGGCCGAATTGTCGGAAGAGGACAAACTGCAAAAGCACGTCAAAATACCAATATTCATGAAACAAAATTACCGTTTTGTTGCGTCAAATATTCTACCTACTACTAAAAATTTGAAAGATATATAGTTGCATCTATCATACGTGTTGCAGTTGCACTTAATGAGAGAAAGCTTAGATACACTTCCAAGCATGTTTCATGTCAAATATCCCACCTTTTTAGTATTATCATGTGAAAGAATGATTTGTAAGCTGAAACTGAAAGAAAAATGAAGGATATAACAAAAAAGAAGTTGAGGGGTAAGGCCAACCATGGAGTTTCAAGATAAGGAAAAATACCACGAGATTCACCCCGTGAAACTCGCTACGGACATTAGTGCCGCTGCACTCGCCATGTACTTATTCTGGCAACATGCGCTTATTTCGGGGATACTTGTAGCGATTGTACCCCCGGTGATTGTATCGATAGTCATCATCAAGTGGGCGCCTCTTGAGGGGTGTAAGCACTCGGTGCTTGGACGGTATATTGACAGGTATATGACCAGTGCGATGCGGCTCATTCGCCTTGGAGGGATGATTGTTATGTTGATAGGAGCATGGTATCATGTCGTGGTGCTTATCCCGCTTGGTCTCATTGTAATTCTTCTCGGATGGCTTCGCGGGGTATTGTTCCCAGTAACGACATCATCGACACAGTAACTTTTGAATATGGACGTACGATAGTTCGCGGTCGGCGAGGGATCGGAGGTATCTTCATTTTGTGGGTGTGAAATATCTTACCTACTGGTAAAAAAAAACTTTGAAAAAATATATAGGTACATCTATCATGCTTGTTGCAGTAAGTAGAGAACTTAAACTGCAGGCATTCCTGTATAACTGATAGGCTACTTGTGCCCTATAGACTGAGGAGTTAGCTATAGTTAAGTTAAGAAATCGCCACGTTAGTTACAGTTAACGTCACCGCGCCGCTGACAGCAGGTGTATATTGGCTGTCGCCATCATATGTCACTCGGTAAATATAAACTCCTGCTGCTTCTGGAGTCAATTTCACTGCAAACCATCCCACTGTGGGTAGTAGAGGACCCAGTGGAGAGTTACCTGTGAAGTGATCTGTGATCGTAGTAGCAACGGTACTCCATGTTCTCCCGTCGGGATTTAAACTTTGAATATTGAGCGTCGCGTCTGGAATGCCGTGCGAGGAGTCTATTGATGATGTTGGTGGTTTACCATATGAGAGAACACCGCCAAGCGAAACGGACTGACCGACCCCCGTTGTGGCCGTCGTTTTATCATCGAGTGTTGCGAGAATATATGTTTGCTGTTGCCCCCGCACATCCGCTACATAGTTGCTATGAACATCGGTCGTCTGCCTACTCACAGGCGCGGCGGCAACACTATTGAACATGCAAATAGTCAGTATCACTATGATCGATAAACTTAGTATCGCATTTTTTATTCTCATATTATCGTCACAAATTCTTTTTTAGGATTGAAATCCCTCAATTAGAAGTTCTTCTCGCAAATAAAACTTTGTGCGATTTGATTCGTATTTATATGAGAGAAGGTCGAGCGATATCACAGTTTTAGAATGCTTTGAACTGCATTTATTATTCAAAACTCCATGATGTTTGTAGTAGGTGGAACAAATCCCCCCGTCACGCGCTTTAAATGCCGAAATAACAAACGATAATGCCGGTAGTTTATCGCAAATAAATGCCATTTTTAACGGTATTTGATTTTATGCGTTAGTGGGCATAGCAGTGGCGTAGAAATTGTCAAAAAGTAGAAAGTTATATATAGTTATATCTAAAGATACATCAAAAATCTGATTAATAGATCTATCGTTTTAAGCATACCAAATGTCAAGGTACAATTAGCACATGCACCGAAAGGAAAGGAGTTGAAGCGCGCGATTAAACAATAGCGGGGAAAACATGCAGCAGGACAAAGTAAAGGTTACGTTAGGCGGCGTATCACAGATGCTGTTTGGTCCGTTATGGGACCGGGCACAATTAAGCAAGAGATAGAACAATAAGTATGCCGAAGGTAATATATGAAGAATATATGGTATGACTCAGCTAGCAGACTGCTATGTCCAGCGAAGCGCCGTTTTTCACCAAAAAAATGCATATAGCCCTTTCAGGCAAGCTGAATAATAGCGCTACTTGGCATTATTTTACCCTTTTGAGAGAAGCACTGTCGAAAAAAGTGATTCTCGCAGTGTCGCTCATGCTTGGTGCTTCCTTCACAGAGGGCATTGGGCTCCTCCTCCTTCTGCCTCTTCTGCAGTTAGTGGGGTTAAACGCACAGCAACAAACATCAACCGGCCTTACGATGTATGTCTCGTCGTTTTTTATCAAGGTTGGGCTGCCCATTACTCTCGTCTCGGTGCTCTGCGTGTACATCGTCATCTCGAGCATGTACGCGCTCTTCAACCGCTGGCAAACCACCACCAGTTGGGCGATTACTTTCGAATTTGAGTCTTTCCTTCGACAGCGGCTATACCGGACCGTCATGAATACAAACTGGCTCTTCTTTTCACGCTATCGAGCGTCAAATTTTACCCATGCACTTACCGGAGAAATGCAGCGAGTGGGGGCAGGCACGCAACAGTTACTACAGCTTATAGTGGGTGTGCTCGTCATGTTTGTTTACCTTTTCGTCGCTTTGCAGTTATCGGCAATTGCCACGGGAGTGGTCATCGTTTTCGGGATTGCATTGCTCTTCGGGCTAAAGGAAAAGATTTTGCTCGCTCGGACGAAGGGTAAATCCGTCTCGGATAACACTCGCGACCTGTACGGCGCCATAGCAGAGCACCTCTCTGGGATGAAGACCGTGAAAAGCTATGGTGCACAGGAACAGAACGCAGCGCTTTTTTCGCGGCTGAATGAACGAATAATGCGTATCTATATTGATTACTTCCGAAACTGGGCCGATACGCGGTGCTGGTTTAATATCGGGTCGGTGGTCATTATAAGCGTGGCTCTTATTGTGCTGATCGAGGTTCTCTATCTACCTACTGCAAGTGTGCTCCTGCTGTTGTTTGTATTCTATCGACTCATACCGCAATTCTCGTCCATTCAACAAAGCTATCAAGGGTTCACCAATATGCTGCCTTCATTTATCAACATAATGGACCTCCACGCGCGCTGCGGCGACGAGGCAGAACGCTGCATTGACGATCCAAGAGAGATCAAGCTCAGAAGAAGCATCGATTTTAGAGACGTTTCTTTTACGTACACTGATGAGGGGACACCCGTGTTCGATAACCTTGACCTCACGATCAGAGCGGGTGAAACGACTGCAATTGTCGGCAGCTCTGGAGTGGGCAAAAGTACCCTTGCTGACTTGATGATGGGGCTGATTGTGCCGCGTTGTGGACAGATACTCATCGATGGACTGCCGCTAAGTCCGGAGCGCTTCTATGCGTGGCGTAGCTGCATTGGCTACGTTGCACAGGACACTTTTCTCTTTAATGACACCGTCAGGGCAAACCTTTTGTGGGTGCATCCCGGGGCAACTGACGGGGAGCTCACCACGGCTCTCCGCATGGCAGCTGCTGAGGACTTTGTATCGAAGCTTCCAAATGGGATAGAAACGGTATTAGGTGACCGGGGGGTGCGATTATCTGGTGGCGAACGACAACGCTTGGCGTTGGCTCGGGCGCTCTTGCGCAAACCAACTCTGTTGCTTCTCGATGAGGCTACAAGCAATTTAGACTCGGAGAACGAACGACACATTCAAGATGCAATTGATGCTCTCCGTGGTAGTATTACTATTGTCATTATAGCGCATCGACTCTCCACTATTCGAAAGGCGGATGTTATTTATGTGCTTGACAATGGTCGTATTGTTGAGCGTGGGGATTGGGAACAGCTGATGCTAAAGGAAAATGGACGTTTTCGCGACCTCTGTAAAATGTAACAAGTGGTTGTAACAAAGCCTTATTATTAGAAAGTTTTAAAAAGCATTGAAAAACATATAAAATAAATCTTTCGAGAAGATACCATTACAGCCACAAACTTCGATTACCTAGATCGAGATCTATCTAGTTAAAAGCTCATAACAATTAAAGTTGTCAATAAAAGGTAGCATTACTAATGATATTTCTATAAACACAATAAATTGGAGGGAGGTGAACCATATAACCAAATTCATTGACTCATATAAACCATACGATCCACCTCGCGTTATAAGGATATCTCGTAGCGAAGATGAGTCATACTGTGTGGATGGATCTGATCTTGTGCCTTGTAATGCCCAGATTTTACCCCCCATTTGAAAACGTGCCGACAGAAAATCAAAAAACAAGTAAGTTAGCGGCTTACTCATCTACGGCAATGATCATACAGATGATCCATCTTGTTAAAAGCTTATAACAATTAAAGTTGTCAATAAAAGGCAGCATTACTAATGATATTTCTATAAACACAATAAATTGGAGGGAGGTGAACCATATAACCAAATTCATTGACTCATATAAACCATACGATCCACCTCGCGTTATAAGGATATCTCGTAGCGAAGATAACTCCTGTGAGTATGGCGGATCCGACTATGAGTGTAATTTTGGCAGTGGAGTGTAAAGTCATGTATTCTTTTTTGTTTCTTTTATTGTCATATCAATGTATTCAAATTGCAAATCGTAAGGGTAATGAGGTCCGATCCGACTAAAAAAGACTCGATAAAAAGGTGATGAAATAATGGAATACAAAAAGAATCGAACAATAACTTCTGCTGAAACCGATGACATTATTGCGCCCGAAATTAATTTGACAGGTATGGTTGTCGCAAATGCCACTGTCTCCTGCAGAATTGAAGGAGAGGATAGAGCTCTTCTCTTTAACCCTGATACCGACAATACACTACTGATAAATCCCGTTGGTCTTTCCGTGTGGACGTTTCTTGCTCAGCCTCGCACTGTCGACGATATTGTATCCTACCTTACAACGTTATTTAGTGACAATCCGGATCATTCTGTCGTGAAACAGGATGTTGAAACGTTTATCCGTGAGCTTGTCCCTGACTTTGTCTCTGAGGTAGATGCTGATGCTGCAAAGCTCCATTCCAGTTGATCTCACCGTACCACCAAAAGGAGTCCCTTCGGCCCCGCACTCTGTGAATATCTGTCTCACCGGAAGGTGCAACCTTTCATGCCCGCTATTGCTTCTATGCAGACAGCATGAGAGAAAAACGGGATCTGCCGACAGAGCGCTGGATGATATTTTTTAAAGAACTGGGCAGCCTTGGTGTCCAACGGGTGTCTCTCTCTGGCGGGGAGGTGTTTACCCGCCCTGATCTCCTCATCCTCATAGACGGAATCATTACAAACAGAATGCGGTACAGCCTCTGTTCGAACGGGACCTTCATTACAGACGAGGTCATCTCTTCCTTAATGGAGGGCAAACGCCGGCTCCGGCTCGACTCTATCCAGGTCTCCATTGATGGTTCCTGTGCGGCAATCCACGACCTCTCCCGGCCACCGAAAAGCTTTGACCGCGCCCTCCACGGCCTCCGCCTCCTCGTTGAGGCGAAGTTTCCCGCAACCGTGCGAGTGACGCTGAACCATCACAATATCAATGACCTTGAAAACATCGCACGGCTCCTTATCGATGATGTGGGACTTCAGAGCTTCAGCACGAATGAAGCCATGGCGATGGGCACTGCACGGTGCAACGGGGAGAACATCACCATTTCAAACGATGAGCGGCGGCGGGCAATGAAAAAACTCACTGAGCTAAACGAACGGTATGATGGGAGAATCGGTGCAGCAGCTGGTCCCCTTGCCCTCGCACGCACGGTGAGCGCTATCGAACAAAGTCTCGCACGTGGTGAGACTGAGATACCCGGTCGCGGGACACTTTGCTCCTGTGGGAGAGTTTTTTCTCAGATGGAAGTGCTCCACGATGGGACGATGGTGCCATGTAACATGCTCCCCACCCTGACCATGGGCGTTATCGGGCATGCACTCCCTTCAGGATGCATGGCTTAACTCCCCGGCGATTAATGCTGTTCGCTACCGTCGGGAGGTCCCACTCTCCGCGCTTCCGGAATGCAGCGGCTGCCAGTACACTGGGTTATGTACGGGCGGGTGCCCAGCCGTGGTAATGGCAACAAGCAACAGACTCATTGGCACCGATCCGCTGACGTGCTACCGTATTTATGTGGAAGAGGTGGAGAACAGTGACGCTCTGTGACATTCCTGAACAGGCTAGTACCAGCATTGAAACCCGATTCCTTGACCTCCCTGATGGCGTTCCTCCGCTCCGCTCTTTCTACCTCTATCTTACCGCGAGCTGCAACCTCCGCTGCCGGCACTGCTGGATCACGCCGGAGTTCTCTAACAAACCTGTGCCAGGCAAAACAATCGACCCGAAAGCGCTCCAAGATGCTGTTATCGAAGCAAAGACTCTTGGCCTTGCTCATGTTAAGCTCACAGGAGGGGAGCCGATGCTCCATCCACAGTTTAAAGAGACTATGGATATGCTCACGATAGAGGGTCTCTCGATGAGCATGGAGACAAACGGTACCTTAATCACCCAGGAAATGGCTCACTATCTGAAGGAAAAAACAAACGTGGACTTTGTTTCGGTGAGCATCGATTCATCAGTTGCTGCCGAGCACGACGCGTTCCGAGGCGTTCGGGGGACATTCGATGCAGCCCTCCGCGGACTTGACTATCTTGTTGACGCGGGCTACGCTAACTGCCAGGTAATCATGTCGGTCCACCGGGATAACAAGGACAGGATGGAGGATCTGACCAGACTTGCTGCAGAGCATCGAGCTGAGACCGTGAAGTTCAACCCAGTGACATGGACTGGGCGGGGGGTCGCAATGCACGAGCGGGGCGAGACATTAGATTTCAGGGAACATGTCGCCCTATACCGCTGGGTGAATAACAAACTGCGCCAGAGGGCGCCGATTCCAGTGATCTTGACCGTGCCCCAGGCACTTACGCCGGTTGATGAACTCTGGCGGACAAAAGGAAAGTCATGCACTTGCGGGATCGGTCCTACGTTAGGCATCCTCGGGACCGGCGAGATTGCGCTCTGCGGGATCGGGCAGACGATCCCCGAGCTCGCGTACGGGCAGCTCGGGAAGAACAGTATCCGGGAGATCTGGCTTTCCCATCCAGTGATCCTCCAGCTCCGCCGCGATCTTGATAATACCCGCGAATACCCCGGCATTTGCGGCTCCTGCATCCATGCAAAATCCTGCCGGACCGGCTGCGTCGCGAGCAACTATGTCTATGGCGGTAAGCTCGTCTTTCCTGATTGGCTCTGTGACGAAGCTAATCGAGAGGGAGTATTCCCAAAAACTCGGCTGCGGGAAATGGATTTTGAACATAGACACTCAGGCTAAATGCAAAACCAGAATTAGGAGATTCCCAAGGTTTAGCATCTCTCCTCAAAGTTGTGGATGATGACAGAGGCAATATTGTGCTCCAACTGACTGCAATTGAATCTACAACAAAGATAACAGAAAGGAGTAACAAACAAATACCGATGGTATCTGTAGGATGATTTTGATTTCGACTTTCTAAAATTAGCGAAATAAATTTTTATTTAATCATCAAACTGGAAATTTATTATGAGCAAAGTAGAAATTTATTATTTTTCCGGAACCGGCAATTCGTTACACGTGGCAAAAGAATTAGAAAAACGAATTCCAGAAGCAAATCTCATACCGATTGCAAGCCTTTTAAACAAAGATGTTATAGAAACCAATGGAGAGACGGTCGGGTTTGTGTTCCCTATCTATCTCAAGGCAATTCCTGTGCCTGTAAAAAAATTCATTAAGAAACTCGATTTAAAATCGGCCAAATATATTTTTGCGCTAGCGACGCGAGCTGGTTCCCCACATAGAGCATTTATTGACATAGAAAAAATATTGAAGAAAAGAGGTAAACGTCTAGATTCATATTTTACTCTTAACATGGGCAACAATGCTCTCGTGCGAAATCCACCAAAGGAAGAAATAGCAGAATTGGAATCTGTAGTTCAGGATAGACTTGACTCGATTCAACAAAGTATTATACATAAAGAAAAGTCAATCGAGAAGAGATGGGTAGATAGGAGCTATATGAAATGAACACCGAATCTGTAAAAGACAATAATTATGTCTGTCCAGTTTGTAAGCAGCCGTTAACCCCCAAAACAGATGGGTTATTCTGTCAGCAAGAGGGAGTCGAATACCCTGTTAAAAATGGAATCGTGGACTTTGTCGTAGAGGACCTCACGGAGAGCACAAGTCCCGTTTTGCGGTTAGTCGATAAAATGGATGAGTTAGCTGAGATCTATGAGGGCCCGTTGTGGTATGGCATCATTGATAAGACAAGCGCTGAGTTTGGCCTTCCATCGATTGAAGAGGGGGCAAAGATGATGACGGAGATGGTGGATGCGGAGAACGGCGTAGGACTGGACGTGGCCTGCGGAACAGGATTCGTCACCAGACACTTAGCACAGAAGATGCGCTTTGTCTATGGGATCGACATATCCATGGGCATGCTGGAGATGGCGACCGAATATGCGAGGGAGAAGGGGATAGGAAACGTCTGTTTTGCCCGTGGTATGGCGGAGAAGCTTCCCTTCCCGGATGACCTATTTGACGGCGTGACCTGTAGCGGAGCTCTCCATCTGTTTCCGGACACCGTAGAGGCATTGAGCGAGATGGCGAGAGTCTTGAAGAAGGGCGCTCGGTTGGCAGCGGACACAGTTGTGAAGGAAGATCTCTCCGCTCGTAAGAGGTTTTTTGAGTGTTTGGGAGCCAATGCCCCTTTCAATGAGGAATCACCAGAGGTCAATGAGGAATCACCAGAGATATTACATATATTCGATGTAGAGGAACTTGGCAATTACCTCTCACAGGCAGGATTCAAAGGCTTTACGTATACTATTTATGGATTTTTTATACTATTCCACGCAGAGAAGGGATAGAAAAGATAAACTGAACGATCGAGCAACCTTTTAAAGCTTTACCTCACGTATGCCATGAGAAGCGGAATAAAAAGCCACAGTGTAAGGGAGGCACGGTCTACGTAAGGAGCTGAGGGCCTTCATCATACCGCCGCACGTCTAGCTTGTCGAACATGCTGAGCTCTCTGCCGCTTCCGTTCGGGTCGAGGCACGGATAGAAGAGCCTAACGCACCACTTGCAAAACTCCTTCCGCTACCGTTGTCAAACACACCGCCATAGGAATTTCATCGCTGTTACACTCGCAAGTGAATAATATTAAATCCTCCACTTTTATCAATGTAGTCCATTACTCTTCGGATATCTGCGCTTAACGAGTCTCGTGGAATGTTTTTGGACAACGAAAGCTGACCTATCACGGTGATGCGGTTGTCCCACTTTGTGATTTCGTTTGCATCTTTTGGCGCCCACATACCAACCCTCCCACTTGGTATGTGGGAGAAGGCTGTCATAAGGTCGCGCGATGCCTCCGCCTTTTCCGTATCGCTGAGCTTCTCCCACCACGCTTCGAGATCGGACCATTCCGTACCCTTCGGCTTTGTTTGGGTTTTGAGAGCGGTTATCATATCACCCAGCTTATCTTTCTGATCTTGCAGTGCCTTCTCCCACCAGTCTTTCATCGACTCCATCCATGCCGCTCTCATCGCGTCCCGCTGCTCTGGTGGAAACATGTCCATCCATTCTCTAAAACCATCTGATCTTGACATGGCAGTAAATACAATTTCACCTTCAGGGAAGTTGTCTGCGAGCATCGAAAAGAACTGTTTCATCTCCGATTCCTCAAAGAACTGTAACACCGCCTCAGCTATCATAAATACTCCGTTGTCGGTGTTGATGTCCTTGCACCAGCTCGGATCGAGGAGGGATTTTGCGATGCACGTTACCCTGTCAGGTTCTGGCAGTAACTGCCTTCTGATGTCGATTGCAGCGGGAAGGTCGAGGTCATACCAGTGAATCAGCCTGTTATCGACCCGGTAAAATGTCGCGTCAAGCCCTGCGCCGATATTCACCACTGATGCATGAGGGTGCTCGGTGATATACGTCTTTATCTTATCGTCGAATTGCTTTGCCATTAGTGCAACTAGACCGAACATTGGCAGCAGATTGCCTTTACGAAGGATATTGAACATTATACCTACGAACGGCAGATCGCTCGTTGAAAGATCATAGTCAATTCGTTCAACGAGTTCAATTGCTTTCGCGTCATAAAATAGTGAGCTATATTCCTTGCTCAACTGTGCCCGGCCCCATAATGGAAACAACATCGACGCTGATATGCCGCCTAACGTAACCTTTACTTTATCCTGTTGCATGCCTTCCTCCTATCGTATAATTACTCATAACATTGCGTGCGTGAAGGGATGTGTGCGCCATCTGCGCCATATCTATCGTACATCACACAAGCCATATGCACATTTGTAACTTAAGTTAAAATCTGAGACATTTCATTGCCCCGCGGCCCCCCTGTTCTGTTAGAGCGAGGTCGTTCGTTATCAGTAGCGATAACAACGGGAATAGCAGCATCCTACTAGGCTAAGTGACATCACCGCCACTGTCACGCATAACATCAGCAATACCGCCCTTTCTTTGTTGCCTCATTTTTTGCGCGCACGTCTAAACGTGCACACGCTGCTGCGTTGCTGTTGCTCTAAGCCTTGCGCGGTCTGTATATACTGTGTATGTAGCAGGCAGCTCTCCCTACTAAAGCTTAGTACCCGCCTACCTTTCGCTACGGCATCCCCATCTCTTCATCAGCGAATTGCACCACTTTCAGCTTCAGCCCCCTTTTCTCTGGCACCGCCTTCATAATGAAGTACTCTCCCCCCTTGAGGTTGAGGATCGTCCGTATTTCCTTGGGGATGACCACGTAGTAGGAGGTACCATCGGGGCGCATGTACCCTTTGACGAGTACCGGGGGGTGTGCCGCTTTTTCTTTTATGTCCTCTTTCTCACATTCCTGATCCATGTACTTCACCCTATGTCCTAACAGCAAGTAGTAAGTAATAAGTATAAGATGATAAGGGGCAGGAGCCCCTCACATCTTTTCTATCCATGACTTGATCGTTTTCAGGGTCTCGACTTTGTACTGCAGCAATTTGATCTTGCTTTCTTTCTTCATGATCTTTCCCTCAAGCTTCCGCAGCATGAGTGCCTTCTTCTCACTGTCACCGAGCTTGTCCCAGAGCATTATCATCATCTCGGACTTTTTACCCTCTTCTTCTTGTTCATGCATTACTTTTCAACTCATTTCGGTGCATTTGCTAATTGCACCTTGACATTAGGTATGCTTAGTATGTTTAGCATAATATAGCTTACGCTCATTAAGGGTAGGGAGGAACGACGGTGAGGCTGTACAATAGCTGCAACGATGCATAAAGCTTGTAAAAATATAACAAAGTCGAATTTTAAAATAGCTCAGTAAGATCTATGCGTCCGAGCATGTTTTATGGCCTTACCCCTCCGAGTTACACGTAGTTTACCCTAGCACATCGCATTCAACAATTCGACATTCGCCGTTGCCATAGTCATAAATAAGCCCCCTATCTGGGCCAGATCCCCAACATTGATATTATTTTAAATTTAAATGCTCGCTTGCCACCGCAGCTTCTACTTATCGGCATGTATGATGAGCATAAGCTATATTATGCTAAACATACTAAGCATACCTAATGTCAAGGTGCAATTAGCAAATGCACCGAAATGAGTTGAAACACGCAATTGAACAGTAGAGGAGTAAACATGCAGCAGGACAAAGTAAAGGTTACGTTAGGCGGCATATCGGCGTCGATGTTGGGTTGTTTATGGGGCCGGGCACAGTTGAGCAAGGAATATAGCTCACTATTTTATGACGCGAAAGCAATTGAACTCGTTGAACGAATTGACTATGACTTCTCAGCAAGTGATATGCCGTTCGAAGATATGTGGTTTAACATCTCTCGTAAAGTCAATCTACCAGAATTTGGTCTGTTTACGCTACGAGCAAA
Organism: Methanobacteriota archaeon; assembly: GCA_963704625.1. Lineage (GTDB taxonomy): Archaea > Halobacteriota > Bog-38 > Methanoflorentales > Methanoflorentaceae > DASPRZ01. The sequence goes on from OY969924.1 coordinate 339,775, forward strand.
GCAGTTCGACGAAAAGGCAAAAACGTACGTAGCAGAACACCCCAACGCATCAGTGGTGAATATCGGCGCAGGGCTTGACGCGACATTTTACCGGGTCGATAACGGGCTGATTCACTGGTATGACCTCGACCTTCCCGCTGCAATCGACATCAGAAGGCAGTTACTGCCAGAACCTGACAGGGTAACGTGCATCGCAAAATCCCTCCTCGATCCGAGCTGGTGCAAGGACATCAACACCGACAACGGAGTATTCATGATCGCTGGCGGGATATTTATGTGGTTTGAGAAATCGCAGGTACAACAGTTCTTTTCGATGTTAGCAGATAACTTCCCCGGCGGAGAGATTGTGTTTAACTTCCGATCAAGATCAGACGATAGCGTTGATGCATGGATTGACATGTTTCCACCAGAGCAACGGGACGCGATGAAAGCGGCATGGATGGAGGCGATGAAGGATTGGTGGGAGAAGGCACTGCAAGATCAGAAAGATAAGCTGAACGATATGATAGCCACGCTCAAGACGCCGACAAAGCCAAAAGGTAAGGAGTGGTCCGATCTCGACGCGTGGTGGAATCAGCTCAGCGATAAGGAGAAAGAGGAGGTAATGGTCGGCGTCATGACATTCTTCCGCGGGGGCGTTGGCCTGTGGACGTTGGAAGATGCGAGTGAATTTACAAAGTGGGATAGCCGCATCACCGTGATAGACCAGCTCCCGATGTTTAAAAATATCCCACGAAACTCAGTGAGCGCAGAGATCCGAAGAGTAATGGACTACAGTGATGAGAGAATAGGGTCGAGCATTATCCACTTGCGAGTTTGATACCAATGAGACGTGTGATGTGGTTGGTTACACCATCAATCTACAAACACCAAAGAGATCACGTATCACAAGACGCTACACACTCCCAAAATCAACGCTGTTATACGCGTCCATGATATCGGCATCCCTAAACCGGAGGTATTCCTGCGTAACTGCTAGGCTGCTGTGCCCCAGTAATAACTGCAATCTCCTGAGATCCTGATTCTGCCGTACCCAGTTTATGGCAAAGCTATGGCGTAACGTATGAGGGTGAATTTTCTTACCAAATCATGAAGTGTTTATATTGTAACTCTCCATTTTGTTTAAAAAAACGTTGACTGCTCGACCGCTTGATCTTCCCTCAAACGAAGTAAGCATCAGCAGCGAAAAGAAGCGGTGCTATGAAGAAGAACACAGCATTAGTACTAATATCACTGGTGGTTATGACCATAGGTTCAGTTGCCGCGCCTAGTGCGAGTACCTGCGTCAGCGACACCCCTGCCTCCAAGCGGATACCAACCGACGCCACCAATAATGGCGGCCTTTTTTTACCCTTGGTACTCACAACCTTCATTAAATTGGTATGCGGTGAACGGAATGCCATTTACGCATTACCATCCGGTGTTTGGCTTTTACAACAGCACAGATGACAGGATAGTAGACCAGCAGTTGCAACTGGCGAAACGTGCTGGGATTCAGGCCATGATTAGCAGCTGGGACGGGCCGGGTTATTTCACGGACACAGCGTTGCAGCACATCTTAGCGCGGAGTGAGCGGGTTGGCAGCCCTTATCAGAACATGCGCTGGTCGATTTACTACGAGCAGGAAGGGTATGGTGATCCCTCAGTCAGTCAAATAGCGAGTGACCTCCAGTACCTGCAGGCGCATTTTTTTGGACAGCCTGGATGGTTATGGGTTAACGGTAAGCCCGTAGTGTTTGTCTATTCTGATGGTTTAGGTAATTGCAGTATGGCTGACCGCTGGATACAGGGAAGACAGCAGAGTGGTGTGAACGTGTACCTCGTGCTGCATGCGTTCCCTGGTTACGAAACATGCACGAGTCAACCGGACAGTTGGCATCAGTACTACCCAGTGGTCGGGTACCTCTCTCAGTTGCCGTACAGCGTGAGCGTGAGTCCTGGTTTTTACCGATGGAATGAGTCCAGTCCAAGGTTAGCGCGAGATATGAATCGATTCACTAATGATATCCTGAAGATGAAAGCAAGCGGAGCTACGTGGCAGCTAATCACAACATGGAACGAATGGCCAGAGGGCACGAGTGTTGAGCCAGCAACTGAATTCGGTACAGCGTATTTGGATGCTATTGCAGGAAAAACGCCAACGATTTTCCTCAGTCCATCGCCAACCCCTGTTCCGACAGCACCCCCTCTACAACCAACGTAAAACTCGTCCCCCCACATCAACAGTAACCTCAAGTAGGGCATCGCGAAGACCGGCACCGACCATAGCTTACTGTAACGAGGAACGCATAAGCAAGCAGAGCGGGATGTCCACCGACGTACATTACACTACGCTTCGCCACCCGCATAGCCTACCAGCGGGGTGCTTTGCGAGGGATAATGAAAGAATGATATACGAACCACTCATAACATAGATGCTACTTGTCAAAAGGCGGTGACGCTTAACGAAGAATAAAAAACTACTTGGAGTCCTTCTTGTCGCAGTATTGGCCTTCCCCACAGTTGGCGTTTTTGCCACTCTCACACCTCCATTACCTACTCCAGCGATATCCATAAGCGATGTTCAACTGGTGGACGGCCACCCAAACTATCTTCAATGGCGGGTGGAGAACACGGGCGACGCCGACGCCTGGGTCGCGCCCTATGCGGTGTTCTATCAGCACACGTCGATGCCACCAGGATACGTCAAGGGCGACTCAGCTATCGGCTATTACAGAAACGATACAAGCTATAACGCGACCCACTATGCAGGATATGGCTGGGTCGACGTTCCGCCAAACACCGCCATAACGGTCTACTCCGAGGCGGTTGTCCCCGCCGACGTGAAATGGATAGCATACAACGCACAGCTCTACACTAACGGAATCTTCTACGGCTGGCTCTATCCGAGCTGGGACAAATACATCGACGTGGGGGGACCGGGCGAACCGCTGAAAAAGTACGTCATCTTTCGAGACGATGACATCGCCCCTTGGAACAAGCTGGAAACGTTAAAACTCGTAAATCAGGTTCACATCGACAAGAATGTTCCGGTCACGTTAGGCATCGTCCCGCACCCATCGCTCGTTAAGTCGGGGAACTTACTCTTCGCAGACGCAGCGTTCTTCGACTACATGAAATCGATCTCTTCAAACCCACTGTTCGAGTTCGCCCAACACGGGTACACCCACCATAATGACACGGGTACGCCGCCCAGCGAGTTCTACGGTTTTCCCTATTTACGACAATATGAAACAATCAAACGCGGACAATCAGACCTTATGAATGCCTTTGGGGTGACGCCCACCACGTTTATCCCTCCCTGGAACAAGGGCGATGACAACACTCTAAGGGCGATAAAATCCCTTGGGTTCACTGAATATAGCTCGGCTTACGAAGATTTTAACCTAAGTAGAGGACATATGGAAGGCCTCCGGATAGAATCGTATTCAATCGTGCTCAATGACACGACGCTTCCATCAGCAAAAAACATCACTGAGCGCTTACTTAACGACGCGCACACGAGCACTATTATCGTATTTTATCACTTTTGGTCTTTTAGCGGGGGAGAGAGTCCGATAGACGCCGCTAAAAAACAGTTGTTCGAGGATTACCTCGACTATCTTAAAAACAGAAGTGATGTGATCTTTACGAAACTCGACCGCTCCTATTCGGTCGAAGGGCACACTCTGGCAGATTCTGCGCCCAACAGTGCTCTCACTGCCAATAGTATGATGCCAGGCGCTCAGGAGAAGGTACTTACTGAGAGCGCAGAAGATAGCACCATCGTAGAGCTTATTGAACATCAGATATCTCCTATCGTCTCGGTTTCGGTTGACAGCCCTAGAAACACAACCCCCACGAAGCGTATTGAACATCAGTTGTACCCTCTTTCCGTGGTTGAAAGCTCTCAAGATAGATCTCCTATAGAGCGCATTTAACACCGAAAGGGTGAGACCTCCGCAAAAATGGCGACGGGCTGCCCCCTTCGTTTCAGGGCTGGCCGGGCTGGTCAAGGCACTACACCCAGACTATAGCAGCCTCCAGATAAAAGATGCTATTTTGAAGAACGTTGATGTCAAGCGTTCGTAGCAGGGAAAGATCTTAGCAGGGGGGTAGAATCAATGCCAGTAAAACGCTATCTGGAGGATAGTATCATTACCAACCACCTTCAACAACAACGGCCACGCCGTTCCTTAGCATCAAAATTCAATTTTATTATACATCTCCAACAGATCCGCGGTTTTAAATCTTAGATAGGTCGAAGTCGCGTTAAGGTTGCTGTGTCCGAGGAGGAGCTGTACCCGTCGAATGTTGCACCTTCAAGGACGAGATGGATGGCATGGCTGTGCTTGAGCGTGTGTGGGTGAACGCTATCACCAATGCCCGCCAGACGCGCATATTTCTTAACAAGCTGCCACACCCATACGCTTGAGATAGGAAAGATAGGCCGATCTTGGGGTGTTTGTGTCGAGAACGTACTTCGAGAGCATAGTCAACGTCTCAACGTCTAATAAAACACGCCGTTGCTTGCCTCCCTTCGCCTTTACGATATTGACGACCTGGTTATGCGCTTCAATGTCTGTGGCCGTATATTCAGAAGTTCACTGACACGTATCCCTCATATAAGCAAAAGAAGAATGCACAAGGGGATAATCGTATACCTCCCTCGAGTATCAAGCATATCAATAGAAGTAATCACACCGCAATTATGCGCTCGAGGGGTGGCATTGAAAAAATCAAACATGGCTGATGCGTCGTCATTTCTAATAGAGTTAGAATATTTCACCTCTATTGGCATGTACTTGTCGTTGATGCTGATGATGAAATCGATTTCTTCGTGCTTCTTATTTGTCCAGTAAAAGACCGAACTTGAAGGCGTAAAATGCGGATCAGGATGCGCGATAAACATAAGGCGAGAAAGGTGATTGCCTATAACGCTTTCAATGAGTGCGCTTCTGTTTTCACCCAATCGGAGGTATTCTAGACTTAACTGAAACGAGTTCTTTCCAAAAATCCAGCCTCGACAAGCGTGGAATATGAAAGGATCTTGAATGTATATCTTTTTATCTTTCTCATATTGCGGCGTCCCCTTCTTTTCATTGAGACGATAGAAGATCCCCGCTACATAACTATCTTCTAAAGTGACGCCATAATCCTCCACGGTGCGTGAATCCGAGATATCAGTCAATTTTTTAAGAGCGTTCCAACTAGTGCGAGAGCGCGTGCTCTCGATTATGGCCCTTAGCACCTGCCGTGCAAACGCCTCTCTGTGCCCCCATCTCGCCAGATCACGCACCATGTTGCCGATGAACATGTCGTAAGTGTCCTGTTCAATTTTCCGACCTGATATGTACTGGTCGACTGCCGGTGCAACCCCTCCCGTAATTAAGTATTGTTCAAGTAATCGATTGAGATCTTTTGTGAAGATTTTTAACTGATCTACTTCAGGGGGGATATTGCCGTCAGCTAAGGATGAAAACATCTCAAGCCACTTTCCGCTTCGAAAGAGCTTCAGATCTTCGATTACTCCCTTGAGCCGCTCGTCGATCGTCTCAACATATTCAGAGAATTTTGCAGGAAGGAGTATTTTTGCGGCGTCTTGTACGTTAGCCGCTCAACATCCCCTCTACGACCGGCAAGCGACTCCGATGCGCCCTTAAGATCGATGCTATGTGATCCTGTAAGAAGTAGCGTGCATCCAGGCAATCTGCCTGCATCGAAGAAGTTTTTTATCGCCCTTTGCCAGTCTTTCAGCGATGAGACTTCATCAATGAAAAGGTACGCGCGCCCCTCATCCGACTTTAGCTGAGAGAAATACGTATCGATGACGTCGGCTAACTGGCGAGGGGTGTCCAGCAAGTCACATGGATAGAAGAATATGTTTTGGGGGGCGACGCCTTTTTCGAGAAGCGACTTTATTTTTAGCTTAAGCAGTGTCGTTTTGCCGATGCGTCGGGGCCCTCTTAAAACGTAAATTACATCCTAGTCCTCAAACGTTTTCATCAGGCGAGGTCGCCACTTGAACGTGGAGCGAGCCCAGTCGAGCATATTGGGATCGTGTGGCGAAAGATCTCCTGTTATCCACCAATCATTCCAGTCCGCTAAGTCGCCAATACTCTTGTCTATGCGAGGCACGTCTCGTATATATGTGCAATGGATTATAAGTAATTTCGGAGTACAATCCGAATACCTTTATAAATAGGTTTGGATCACAATCCGAAATTACTTATAAAGGTATTCGGATTGTACTCCGAAAACATTGAATGACTAGGTAGATTTTTACGATCTCTATTTTACGCAATGCTATCTAGATTGTGTCGAAATTAATAAGATAAAAAACTGAAAAGCGAATGGCAAACCACGAAAAACAATCATATCGCCTCGCTCCTCCTTGCTCCAGCAACACAGTACATACCTCCTCTACGTAGTGGTGCAGCAAACTGCCGGGGTTTACCCCGAGGCTTACCTTATGGCTACAATCTTGTTTTTTAGCCGCATGCGTCGAAGGCTAAGCTACATGCATAACTCGGAGAGATATGGCATGAAACATGCTCGGAAGCGTAGATCTTACTGAGCTCTCTTAAAATTTGACCTTGTTATATACGTCTCGCAGATCCTGATCTCGAAACTGTAAATAGACGGTGGTTGTCTGAATATTTGAATGGCCTAACAATTGTTGCAGCCTTCGGAGATCTACACCATTTCGTATTAAATGGATCGCATAACTGTGTTTGAATGTATGCGGATGTACATTACCAAGACCTATCATCTTACCGTATTTTTGACACAGTCTCCAGATATGCACGCTTGAGAGGCCAAAGATGGACTGTTCCTCTGGGGCTGTTCGTCTCTGAAATATATGTGGAGAGCATAGCAAACATGGGTGGATCAACGACGACGCGGCGTTGCTTCTTGCCCTTGGCCTTTGTGATATTCAATACTTGATTGTAAGGCTCAAGATCGGACGGTGTCAGGGCTAAGAGCTCAGACACGCGCATGCCACTTCGCCATAGCAACCGTAAGATAATGTAATCCCGGAAGCTACACGTTTTTGCGTGCTCAAGAATCGCTCCATTGAATACCACAGTACCCCTACTAGTCTCGTATGAATGTGGGGGACTCATTGAGCTATTGATTGCGACAGGCGATTCCTAACGATGCTTTTTTAACGCGTCTTGTAGCATCTCTTTTGGCGGGGACCCAAATAACTGTTCGTGATAAAGGTACATTCTGCAGTGCCCGTGATACTCTGTGCGTTGTTCGATCTCAGGTTCTACGTCCTCTCCATCAATTTTGATCGTGGGTGATCCGAGGAATTTTAATTGTTCCGCTTCATCCACATTAGCAACCGGGATCATAGTGATATCTGCCTCAATGTGCTCCTCTGAGAGCACCTCTTTCAGAATGTCCAATGCCTCAGGATAGTGGGGGCAATCGTCATAGTACAAGAAGTCGATAGTCAACATAGTACATAACCATTCAAAACCACACGTGGATAAAACTTTCTGACTGTTTCCGTCGACAGCATGTGATTGCGGTGGAAACTTGCCGGGGAGTGTGGTACGTGCCCTGTGCGCCTCTGAGCGCTTAAGAGGGCCCACATCCCGCACGAGATGAATGCAATAAGTGACCGCAGAGGGGTTGCAGTGTACCCTACAGGCGAGCGCTCAACCGCAATATACTTCGTTTTCAGCGCTATTTCTCAGAACCATCTTCCAACAATACAAGTAGTCTTCCACGGATGCCAAGAAGTGCTCCGATTAAAAAGATACTTAAGCTTACTAAGCTCATTAACGAGAGAGCCAAATTGATGTGCCCCGCTTCGCTCTCGTCCTGGTTTGCTTCCATGTAAACGCTCCATAGATAACAATAATTCCCGATACAACTCCAACTACGCCGAGGTCTCAACTATTCCATTAGTCAAAGCCCCCCATCATATAACCTATCAGCGAACCTATAGGATAAAGTAATACTGCTCACAACCAGAACGGGTTCAAACCCAAGCTGTGCTATGTCGACTATATCCTATCGTTATTGCAGGCAGACAGACAGGCAGGAAATGACACACATACCTTATGACTGACGGTGACTTATTCAACGCAGTCCTTGCGGTTTATCCCTCTAAGTATCCTTCCAAATCCACCCAGCACTAGAATTTCTGCTTCTATCCTGATCCCCACATTCTTAAGCTGCTCCATAAAGTCAGACCTAAGCACAACCCTCACGAATTCAGGGAAGTATTTGGTCTCGCCCCAGCTAGCAATACGAAAAAACAACTTCCTTATGATGGTATTCGCAGGCACGGCATAGTCAACGATGATGATTGTGCCTCTCGGCCTTGTCACCCTTGTCATTTCTTTTAATATGTTTTCTCTGATTGAGAATGGCATATCATGGAGGGTAAAGGAGATGCAGGAGACATCAAAATAATCATCTTCAAAGGGCATATTAGCAGCGTCAGCAACGCGAAAGGTTACATTTGTGTATTCGTTGTGCTCGTTCGCTATTCTTAACATGTCCTTAGAGATATCAACGCCCACAACCTCATACTCTCTTTGTGCAAACGCAAATGCCTGTTCCCCCGTTCCAGTCGCAACGTCCAGTATTCTCGAGCCAAGTCGTGCATTGGTCACGTCAACTACTCTGCGTCGCACTCCCGCAACAACTCTGTCAAAAATCCAATACACGGGAGCTAACCTGCCAAACCACTGCTTTGTATAGGAGTAGTATCCGTCATCCATCGTTTTGAGAGATTATGGGCAAAGAGAGGTGCAATGACGTAATAACGTAATAACAGCTGCGCAATCATATCATTAAGCTGCGTCTCTATGCAATACAACAGACCAAGGATCAGCCTATTGTAACTATCACATGGTTGATCTAGGCCGCCATAATCGTTGATTATAAGATACGGTATTCAAGGAAGCGGAGAGATGGGAAGGGGGGAGAAGAGAGATACCCTCTCTCCTTTCCGTGCAATCCGCTTTGCTTGCTCTGCCGCCTCTTTACGTTCTCTCATCCATCACAGGTCCCCCACTATAAGGCGTTCCCCCCATGTGCTCGTACATCTCTTCTCGCATGTGTTGCTGCATATCAGGGGTCAGATTCTGACCCATATACGGGCCCGTGCAACAGTACCACATTTCACCCCACATGTGCGACCACGTGCCCGGTTGCAGGGGCATTTGTGGACTCTCGGAATAGCCCGTCATCGTCATCACATAGTACGGCATCAGCGGAGAGGTGCCGTATGATACTCCCGCGCCCATAGACGACGTAAAGTTGAAGCCTGACCACGACGTGCTGTTCTGTTGCATCATCGTGTACCCGCGGACCACATATCCGTTGACTAACTCTTGATATCGTGCCTGTGCAGCCTGCGGGCCGTTCATCACCTCGTACGTCACGTTATAGGTGCCGGTAGAATCGCTCACCACGCCACTGTAGTGTACAGCCCCGTTTTGCTCGGTGACCTGACGTGAAAAGGGCATTACTATGGCGAATCCCCTATCCTGCATGGTGCCCGTGAGGTACTGGCTCACGTTTGTCGCTCCTGTGGTTGCAGTGGTCGGTTGCGTGCCCTGCGTTGTACCAGTCGTTGTAGTGTTATCCGTCGTGGTGGTCGCACATCCTGCGATAAGAACAGCAACCACCATCAGACATACTGCCGCCCCTGCTAACAATAGTTTCTTCATCGAACTCATCTCCATTACGTATAGTCACCCTACATTTTTAAACAAGTAAGAATACGTCACGGAAATAAAAACGATATCCCTATTTTTAATATTTTTTGCCCAATTTTTTGTGATTTGTGTTACATAGCAAAAAATGAACAGGAGCCGACGTAAATTACGAAATAGTTAATTATGCATCCGTTTCCAACAAGGACTCTGTTGTTATACAACTTGTTCGACAACGCTGTTTTTACGCATAGATTACAGTTCTAAGCTATCTAACCGGGCCTTATTTAGCGGATATGAATTCTAGGTCAGCATGCTATGAGATACGTGCCCCACGCAGAGTTTACGTTGTTACGTTGACGACTTAATGTCCATGCCCAAGCAACCCATTTTGTCTCACCGCGCTATACTTCATCTTCAGCACTATCGTTCAGCCAACGCGAGTACGCCTCCGAGGATCCCGAGAATCGCTCCGATGAGAAACCCCCCAGAGCCCAGCAAGCTTATTAAGGAGAACGTCAGAATTAACGCTCCCCACGTTGTTCGTTCTTCGGGTCTACTTCTCAGTGTGAACGCCCCGTAGAGTACGATAATTCCAGATACAATGCCAATTGCCGCTGCGATGTAACTCACCCATCCGAGGAACCAGAATCCCCCCATCATGTACCCCGTCATATGCCCCATCATCGGCGTGAAGATCATCCCGAGAGAGCCTATGAGTCCCAACCCGAGTACAACGAAGCCCCCCATGAGGATCAGTACACCACTAATGAGTGACAAGAGAAACGCGGCATTTGTTTCTTCAGCCATAGTTATTCCACCGTGCAACTTTGACTAGTACATGTAGATATGCCCTTCCCTTGCATTTTTCACATTATTTTCTCCATAACGTGTAAAATATGTTTGCCTGTTGTTTAGCCGATAAGCCAATGGCAAATCATTTCGCAACGCCTTCCTTGGTGAACCCTTTCAAAATCCGTCCGAGTCCCGCCAATATTGGGACTTCCACAATTATCCGAATTTCCACCTTTTCAAGCAGTTCCGTAAGGTCAGACTGTATAAATTCCGGAAAGTATCTCGTCTCACCTAGTCTGGCAACGCGAAGAAACAGAGAGTTGAGGAGGTCTCTCGCAGGCACGGAATAGTCAACGATGACGATGATACCGTTCCCCTTTGTCACACTTTTCATTTCTCTTAACACGCTCTCTCTGATAGATCTCGGCATGTCGTGGAGGGCGACGGAGATGCAGGAGACGTCAAAACGATCGTCCTCGTAGGACATATGTGCTGCGTCACCTCTGTCAAAGGTCACCTTCGCGTATTTATTGCGTTCATGCGATCACCGTGCTAATAATTGACAGCATTTGTGCAGTCATAAAAAAAGGATTTAAATCCTCGTTCACATTGTGAAGTTAACTTCTTAAAATTCGATTTTGTTATACACTTCTCGTAGGTCTTCGTCTTTGAATTAGAGATACATTTGGGTGGTGTTCAAATTGGCGTGGCCCAGGAGCAGCTGCATTCGACGGAAGTTCACTCCTGACCGAACTAGACGACTTGCGAACACGTGCCGGAAGCATGCATTAGACTAATATCAATAGCTATTTACGTGTTGTATAGCGCAACTCTCTTTTACACTTATTGAGGACGATGTAATGCACCTCACTGCTACAAGAAACGTCGAAGGAGAGAATCTTCGCGAAAATGCCCGGCCCAAGTTAACGATATGCTTCGTCACCACGTACCCTCCGAAACCAGATGGCATCGCCATCTACTCAGATGAGTTGATTCGCGCTCTTAAAAGTTATGGCCATACAGCGTACGTCATCTGTAACCCCGACCTCACTGTAGGAGGGCACGGAGGGCAGGAAGGAGTATTTCCTGTTATGGAGGTAGAAAAGGTGGGATGGCACCGCGATGTGTTCAACACTATCACGATGCTCACCCCGGATGTCGTGCACCTCCAGCACGAGTATGGGTTGTATGACATTGACGATCAACTGAGTACGGATCTCCTTGACCTTCTCGTGCTCTTGCATCTGAACAATGTCCCCACGGTAATCACCTATCATTCAGTGTACAGCACGCTCAGCAAGAAAGAACTCGTATTCATGAATCTAAGCCTGCAGCTTGTGGACGCAGGAATCGTACACGAAGAGCTGCAGAAGATATTTCTGCCCGTGAATTTGGGCTGGGTGCCCCAGAATGTGTATGTGATACCCCACGGTGCGGGACTGCTCCAAGAAGGAGGAGTGCCCGATGAATCTGAGTCAAAGAGACGCTACGGACTCGACGGAAAGGACGTGGTGATGTGCTTGGGCTGGTGGGAGCCGTACAAGAAGTTCGAGGACGTCATTACCATATGGCCAGACGTGATAAAAGAGGCACCGAATGCGGTCCTCGTTATCGCAGGGGATGCGAGGCCGGGATCAAAAACTGGCATGCACTATGCGCCCACATTACTTGAGGTCATTGCAGAGTCGCCTGCGAGAGATTCTATCACGGTGATACAAGGGTCATTTTCGCCGCAAGAGTATACCACAATACTCAATGCTGCTGACATTGTGGTGCTGCCGTATGAAAGCAGTACCCAATCAGGAGTGCTTGCGCACGCCTTCTCCCTCGGGAAACCTGCAGTCGTCACCAACGTCGGAGGGCTCATCGCTGAAGTTTCCGCAAGTGGAGCAGGACTAGTCACCATACGTGGAGATCTTGATGAACTCAGGGACCATATCTTACTGCTACTTAAGAACGAACAGATGAGGGCGAAGTATGCACAACGGGCGGTGCAATACGTACAGCAGAAGATCGGGTGGAAATACGTCGCAAGTATGCACCAATCCCTTTACTCCTTAGTCACTAGTGGTAAAAAGAGCGAAGCGTTGACATCTGGTATCACAGATTGAACCCTGGCAATAGTTTGTTAACAGGACATGACATGACATGACATAACTTCAACGCGCCTTCTTAGTACTTTAGGTTAGGCCAAGCATTCCAATAACCGTGAACCCAAATAATGTGAAGACAATAATAGTGATGACCAACATTCGTCAGTTCAGTTAATATGCGCAACGAAGTCGTGGCTCAGATAAACATAACTTTAAGTTATATAGTAGTAAAGCTACAAAAATATTGGACGATATGAACGTATCCTTTGCGCTTTCGGCGAATTCAACCAGTCGTGACTTGCTACCAGTCGCTATGGCAGTACACGAAATACTCAATCGACTGCCGGTAACGATGCGTAGTAAAAATAACCGTGGAATCAAAATCGAGAACGGAGAAGTAAAAAGTGAGAGCTATACGGGACCAGTTCTGGAAACAGTGTTAAAGGAAAATCTAACAGTAAAGACAAAGCCAGAATCTGGTGACTATAAAGATATACCAGTGATTGTTGCTCCTATACGGGACAGTACAGGATTGCCGATCGCTGCGATAGGTATTGTCGATATTACCGGTATCTTTGATCTGGCAGATTTAATGAAACGTCAAACAGAATGGTGGAAAAAGGGCTGAAGACAGAAGATGAGAGATTTAATTTTTGAGTTTCAATTTGCTCTGATAAAGGGTGCTCTAAAATCCTGCTAACTCTCTCTTATTTTTCCAAAATGCGCCGTGCATATACCTTGTTGAGGGGGTAGTTTGTGCAGTCATAAAAAGTGTTTCCTCCTCCTAAAACTCTATCTTGTTATACCCTCCTCGCATGTCTTGGTCGTTAAACTGCAAGTATACCTGCGTGGTGTTAACTTGTAATAAATGCACTTACAATAAAATGCTACCACAAAAGGAGAAAAAGATAACCGACGCAATTACTCGACCATCGCAGCACATATAATTCTCTTTTCGTGTTCATAGCTCTCCGTTGATCTACCGGCCAGCTGCATGTACATTTGTCTAATTGTGATAAACTACCGTAGCGCGGCAAAATGGCAAGGGTTATTGCCGATAAGGGGTATTTTCGGCAATGAGGCATGTAACGTGAAACACATCGTGGACTACTGCGAGAAAGAGCAGGTTGACCAAATGCTCGCGTACGCCCTTGCGTGCGATACCCGGGACTACCTCATGCTGCGGATCCTCTGGCGCGCGGGGCTGCGGGTGTCTGAGCTGCTGAACATCCGCCCGCAGGATCTGGAACCGCACAACCAGGTCTTAAACGTGATCAGGGCGAAGGGCGGCAGGCAGCGGCGGGTGATGCTCGATAGTGAGACCCTAGACTTCATTTCGAAGTACATTTTTGACACACAAACCCCTCCGGAAAAGCCCATATTTGGCATAAAACAGCGGCAAGTGCGGAACATTATCAGGAAATACGGTAAAATGGTCGGCGTTGACATCCACCCCCACACGTTACGGCATTCGTTTGCCATTCATCTTGTCCGGAATGGCGTGGACATTCGGAGCGTGCAGCTATGGTTAGGCCACGCGAACCTTAACACGACGCAAGTGTATCTGAAATTTAAAGATGATGACTTGCGGGAAATTTACAATAAAGTGGACTTTTAAAATAGCACGACAATATTTCTGATCATTCCAGAGGTTATTGGCGGCATCCTCGGGGATATGGATCCATTGCTTCGACGCTCATCTATTTGCGTGATCACCATAGCAACATTCGCGTACAGATACTTAACTGAGTGTTTCAATGCTTGTTTTAATGGATAGTGCTCTGCAACTTGCTGTAGGCCTTCCTCGACGGTGTGCAGGACAAAGCCGTGGCATTAGTTGCATCGCCCGTTCAATGGCCTTTTCAGCCCGTGGAACTACAGGCCCCAATCAAGCCCCGCGGGTTTCAGGCCCGTGTATGGCGCCCCTTCTCCCGCCCGGTTTCGGATTATATAGCAAGAGGTGAGCAGGTAAGTAGAAAAAAATGACGCCAATGTGTATCCCCGTCCTCCACAGCGTTTTTCGAATGAGGCGACCGTGACATTTCGAGATAATCTATGAGGTGTTTCATGCCAAGAATGAACTAATCGATAAAGGCGTCTTCGACAATGGGTCTTATGTCATCTATGAATTGAATTGCTTCATCTTCAGATTCTACACCGTGCACATCGACCCGTCCACTTTTATATATTGTAATGCTACATCCTTCGTGGGAAAATTGTGCGACCCCCAACTTTTCCGAGCATTGTGCCACTCCTTGTAAAATGGTACATAATTCTTGCATGGAAAATGGCGTACCGAAATGTCCCTCCACCACAAAACCTCCACTTTTGCACGGCCTGACTGCTTTTACGTTGTACTTCTTCTCCGTCATCCATTGCTACTCCGTTTTGGGGCATCGAGTCGTCATTTTTTTATAGAGAATCTTCCCTTCCGGTGTCAATTCAAGATCGTTGTCGCGTTGTATAGCATACCCGGACTCAATGAGGCGTGCCACCTCCTTTTCCACTATTTCATCCCTGAGAGCGCCCCAGCTCTTAACGTATGCCTGTTTGCTCGTAAGGGACATGCGCCTCCAGAGAAGGTCATGCGCGTCGATGTTGACGTCTAGTTCCATCGTGAAACTTCCATTAACGAGAGAGTGTGGTTACGTTAAGTAATTAATTGTAGTGATGGTAAAATAGGGTTATATGACGTATGAGGGATATCAACATCTGCATCTTTGAACGGCACGCCCGAGACTATGACGCGTGGTTTGAGGAGCACGCCTATACCTACGAGCCAGAAGTGTTGGCAGTACGAAGTCTCCTCCCACGTAGCGGCACAGGTCTGGAGGTAGGTGTTGGCATGGGACGCTTTGCAGTCCCCCCCGGCATATCGTAATATCTCGTGGACTTTCTCTTTCTCACATTTACACATAATATTAATGGATTTTTTATACTATTCCACGCAGAGAAGGGTTAAAAATATAGGCTGGATGAACTATCAAGATGGAAAAAAGAAAAAATTAAAGCATATAATTTGCTTGTTAATTATGCTGCGCAATAGACTTGTCCTTTGCAATACCTATTGCAATTATTAAAAGAGTAGATAGTATTCACAAAAAGGAGTCTTACGTGAACGTGACAGATGCTGTTTATATTTCCGACTTGGAGAAAGATTTTGGCACCTTCAGAGCTGTAAATAAATTAACCCTCCGCGTTAAGCGTGGTGAAATCTATGGGTTATTAGGCCCAAACGGAGCTGGAAAGACAACGGTTATCAAAATACTTTGCGGGTTGCTCCGCCCCTCATCAGGGGAAGTATACGTGCTCGATAAAAAGATTCCGGATCCAAACATTGCATCGCTTATTGGATACATGCCGCAGGAGCTGGCCCTCTATAAGGGTGTGACCGTACACGAAAACCTCGCTTTTTACGGAGAGGTGTTCAGCCTTACTAAAGCGCAGATTAATGCACGCGAGCAGGCACTCTTGAAACTCGTTGGTCTTGAGGCATATAACAATACGCTCATCGATCGATTGAGCGGCGGTATGCAACAGCGCATCTCGCTTGCGTGCACCTTACTGCACGAACCGCAGCTCCTACTCCTCGATGAGCCCACGATAGGAGTTGATCCTGATCTTCGCGCGTCGTTTTGGCGCTACTTTGAACGACTGAGAGATGCGGGAATCACCATTTTGATCACAACACACTACATGGACGAAGCGAGCCACTGCAACCGTATAGGGTTTATGCGAGATGGCCGCCTTATCGCCGAGGGCTCTCCACAGGAGCTCCTCCAGTTGACGCACACAGAGTCGCTCGAAGATGCGTTTTTATCGTTCTCAAAAACGGAGGAACTGGAATGAATATTTCACGATCATTTGCAGTGACGAAAAGGGTTTTACGGGATCTCAAGCATGACAGGCGCACGCTTGCCCTCATTTTTGTCGCCCCTATATTTATTATGTGTATTTTTGGTGTGGCGTTTGCGGGAGAAGTAAAAGACGTCCGAGTAATTGTGGTCAACAACGATAAGGGGATGGCCTCCGGCTCTCTCTCAGACAAGATCATCACCAACTTCAACAAAGATGTCCTGAACGTAGAGTACTCGAGCAATGAAAGCGACGCTAGAGCTCAGGTGCAAAACGGGAAGGGCTACGCTGTCATTGTGTTTCCCGCCCAGTTTACCCAATCTGTGAACGCGAGGGCTTTAGGAAAAACCTCAATCTCACAGGAGAACGTCACTATTCGCGTTCTGGCTGATAAAAGCAATGTCAACGTAGCAAACGCCATTATCGCGTCGGTAAATGGGGCACTCGCCAAGACAATGCAAGACCTGGGCCGCAAACAACTTTTTTCATTAGACGCCACCGAGGCGATTTACGGGGCTAATGTGCAGTTTATCGACTTCTTTGTGCCAGGCATCATTTCAGTGGCTGTTTGGATGCTCACCACGCTCCTGACACTCATCTCGTTCGTGGGAGAGCGCTCATCAGGCACGCTTTTCAGACTTCTAGCCACTCCTTTGCACGAAAGCGAGCTCGTCTCGGGGTACGCTACTGCTTTTGGAGCGCTGGGCACCATGCAATCTGCGGTTTTGCTTGTGGTGGGCGTGCTCCTGTTTCACATTACCATCATCGGCAACATTTTCATCGCGTTTGCAGTAATTGCGCTCCTCGCGATTGTATCGCAGGCACTAGGGATACTCCTTTCAAGCCTTGCTCGGCGCGAGGCACAAGCGGTCCAATTTTTGCCATTGATCGTTTTGCCCGCATTTCTGCTCTCTGGCATTTTTTGGCCTATAGAGTCGATTCCCGCATGGTTGAGGCCCGTATCATACATTTTTCCTCCAACTTACGCCGTAGAAGCGATGCGCGCGGTGATCTTACGTGGGTGGGGGTTAGATAAGATACTCCCTGACATCGTTGCATTACTCATCTTCGCCTTGGTCTTCCTCGTCTCGGCAACGATTTTGCTGCGCAGGCGAGAATAAGGCGAGCAAAGCATGTTTTTATCAGAAAGAGTGGAGCACCTGCAGTTACCTAGAGGAGAAGATGAGATAACCGTCAATTTCAAGGGGTTAAAGCACATTAAACTACCAAACCCTTCAACGCATCCAACACCACTTTTCTTTTATGAGACAGGGAAAATAAAATAAGCAACCCTTATCCATAATTACCGAAGGGACAAGGCAGCAAAAGACTCTACACACTACGAAAATCAATGCTGTTATACGTTTTCATAATATCGGCATCTCTAAATTAGAGGTATTTCTGCGTAACTGCCAGGCTGCTGTGCCTAGTATTTAGAGGCCAAAAAAACATAGGAAATGATTATGCGTGTCATGCCAGCGATGACCTACCTTGTATGCTAAAAACGATAATTTGGGCACTTTGAGGCCAACATACCAGAAATTTTCCTCAACAAGGTATCAATTGGTGATTACGCTACTCTATTTTCACATTATCCATCTGTCGCTTTCAAAACTTGTCGTACCCCCCTCTCACCCCTCACTCCTCATCCCTTCGTCGCCGCTTCATAAAGACGGCATCGCGACCTTGCTTTGAACAGGTACCGTTTGTATGCCATCGAGCAGAACATGTCTGCCTCTTTATTCTCCTCGCGTGGGATCCATTCAAACGTTACATCGTATCCATCCAATAACTTCCGGATCAATGGGACAAAATGTTGCGAGGTCCTGGACTTGACCTCCCATATCCCCTTCATCTGATTAATAACGATCTGGGAGTCCCCCCTGATGGTGATCCTCTCCCGATTACGGGTCGTTGTAATTTTAACAACATGCTCGCTAAGCCAGCATGCCGCCCCCATAAGTCCGGAATATTCGGCCACGTTGTTTGTCATCTCCTCGCCTTCGCCGATGATCTGAGCATCACTTTTTATTTTTACGCGGAGGGCGTCCTGATCCTGATAAATGACGTACCCGTATGCAGCAATTCCGCCGGGATTGCAAGGTTCGCATAACCCATCGAAGTAAACAACGTACAAGGTACTAACCACTCCCATATCATTAAGGCGTTTGATGTTAGGTTACGTTGTATATGTAACATAACATTGCATCACACTTACACTTAATAAAAATGCTATTTTCTTAAATAACGTTACTATTTTGACGCTTTACGGGATTTTTACCTTTTCAGACAATTAGGCATGCAGCTGACCAGTAGATCCATGGAGATAAAAATACAGAAAAAAATCATATAATTAGCAACCAATTACGAGGTTTATTTCCAAAAAAAAAGGCACAAGAACACACTTGACATATGAGGGGGCACTCCGCGAACCGCATGAATATATCATCGACCAACACAGATGGGAAAAGGCAGTCATTGCTCCCATCGAAGATTAGCATGGGTTACGCCAATAATAAGACCTTATTTTAAATGGCGCTCGACCATATACTGGTATTTCAACGCAAAATCTCGCTTAACTTCATCTTTTACGATACTGGAGATATCACTACCCTGGAATCCGTTAGGAATATCATTGCTAGGTACAAGCTCATATTCATGTCCCACTTTATCCATAAATTTTCCAAGATAGCTGATTGAAATAAAATCCGCTCGTGGAATGACTATTATTTCGTAGGTGAAGCTCAGCAAGCTTACTGGGTCAATCGACCTTACATTGATTGTTGCATAAGGCTCTTTTCTGTCGCGTGTTTCCCCCATACTTATCTGTACTTTTTGATTATGCTTCTCTAATACGAGTTTTAATTCTTCAAAAGCAGGCGCGACCACAGAAGAAATGAATTCTTCGGCTTTTGCTCTATTTTCCGTTATTCTCTCTCCTACTTCTTGTTCTTTCTTTTCTGTTTCATCGATTCTTTCAAACGTGCCACTTAGTATTTTTTCCCAATCATCCATACAAGCACCTACATGCTAAATGATAACCTCTAAGCATAAATACGCGGATGATTAAAATAACAATAACTCAGTTCTTTATGAATTTCAGCGATTCGCTATTTCGCTTAAAACTGTTACAATCCTACTTCTCCCCTATTATGCTCAACAACCACTTTTTTGTAAAAAAATTCCCTTTTTCGAGCTTCTTCTCTCACTAAAAGAACGGACAACTGAAATGAGTCATAACAAATAAATAAACGGGAGTTGTTAGTAGGGCATCGCATTTCTCGGCTATTGGGCGTTCTGTGCGACGTCTATGGCCGCTGCTGCCATCTCGACCATATCGGGACCTTGGACGACGGGCGTGCACAAGGGATGGCTTCCACACACACTTAACCGATTCCGTGCGATATGTGGGAAAGTATAAGGCGATGAGAGGAAGATCTAGGCATAGTAGCTGCCAAAGGAACCTATTTGATATAACTATCAGGCGTATTCGGCTTGTTGCGTCTCTATCATTTAGAGAGCGCTAAAAGGCACGCATCGCAAGCGGGCTACACTAGTGTAAACATCATCACCTATTGCTATATCGGTGGGCAGAATGTTGCAAAGGTGATCAACAAAAAGGCGTAAGGAAACGCTTCAAGAGATTAGGAGGTATTAATATGAGCTTTGTTGAAGTTGCTAAGGTACCTGAGATCCCCTCAGAAAAGATGAAACACGTTGAAGTAAACGGAAAAGAGATTCTTGTGGCGAATGTAGGTGGGACATTTTATGCTATAAGTGATCGATGTGGCCATATGAACGTGCGGCTTTCAATGGGTAATCTAAACGGAACCGTCATTACGTGTCCTTTGCACGGTTCTCGATTTGATATCACTACCGGAAAGAAGATTACAGGTCCGGTACTACAAGGTGCAGAAGGAATAGAGGGTTTACCTGAGGCTCTCCTGAAATTACTGCAACGTCAAATGCAATTCATAATGCCGGTCAAAACATATGATCTGCCTACCTTCCCGGTGAAGGTCGATGGTGAAAGCATATTAGTTGATGTTTAAACGAGTTGCTAAGACAAGAAACTCATCTTTTCTCTTTATTCAAAATTCATCGTTCATACAATACGAACTGTTTTTCCCCATCGCCTCGTGATATAGACCGCAATGTTGTAACGCTTAATAACTGTATAGAGCAGTTAGTAGAGATCATACCGACTGGATAATAATAAAGAGAATAGACGCACTCAATAATAAGCTATAGAGTTTTGGCTGACCTAAAGTATATATATTAGGTTAGCCTAAAAACTATACCGTGCAACAAGATAAAGTAAAGATCAAGTTAAGCGGCGTATCGCAAACGCTCTTGCTTCCATTATGGAGTCGGGCCAAAATAAGTAGGGATTATAGCTCATTGTTTTATGATGCTAAAGCTGTTGAACTCATTGAAAAAATTGACTATGATTTTTCAACACATGATAAGGCGATTCCAGGCTATCTACCGTTACTATTTGTGGCACGAGCAAAGCAGTTCGACGACAAGATAAGAGCATATATTAGAGAGCATCCTCGCGCATCAGTGGTAAATATCGGTGCCGGACTTGATACGACGTTTTACCGGGTTGACAACGGCACCATTCACTGGTATGACCTCGATCTCCCTGCTGTCATCAACATCCGGAAACAGCTATTACCGGAACCTGACAGGGTAACGTACATCGAAAAATCCCTCCTCGATCCGAGCTGGTGCAAGGACGTCAAACATACCGAAAACGGGGTATTTATGATCGCTGGCGGACTATTACGCTACTTTGAGGAAGCGCAGGTAAGGCAGTTGTTTTCGTTGTTAGCAGATAACCTTCCTGGCGGTGAAATTGTGTTTGATGTAGATGTAGAATCTGACATCGGACCATGGATTGATCGGTTTCCACCAGAGCAACAAGGCGCGGTGAGAGCAGCGCTGATGGAAGCGATGAAGGACTCGTGGGAAACGGCGCCACAGGACGAGAAAGATAAGCTGATTGCCATGTTAACGACCTCAGTCAAGCCGAAGGGGAACGAGTGGACCGATATCGAAGCGTGGTGGCACCAGATTAGCGATAAGGAAATGGAGGGGGCATGGCACGATTTCAGAATCCTCTCGAACTGGGGTTTAGCTAGATGGGTGCTAGAAGATGCGAATGAAATAACAAAATGGGATAACCGCATTACCGTAATCGATCAGTTCCCGGTGTTCAAAAACATTCCAAGAGACTCATTGAGCACAGAGATGCGACAATTCATGGACGACAGTGGTAGAAGTAACTTGTTAAATATTATTCACTTGCGAATTTGATGCAAGGAAATAAGAGTTGCGAGCGGTATGCCCAATCTATAAGGGATTAAAAGCTTAATTTTTTCAATAAAACAAACAACTGGCAGGTCGGTTGGTAATGGCTAAATCATAAGATTAAGAGGAGTATTAAAAATGGAAAACAAGACTCTTAAAACATCGTCTCAACTCGGAAATCGCAAGACAATGCGAACGATCACGCTTGAAGAGCACTACGCAACCCCGGCATTCATAGAAGGTCCAGGGCACCACCTCAAGGGCCACGCACAAGCGGTTGGCTATGTCCAGCTCGTCGATCAACTGTGTGATCTCGACGACCACAGGATCGCGGACATGGACGCCGCAGGTATCGATGTGCAGGTACTGTCGCTGACCGCTCCCGGCGTGCAGCAGTCAGACGCGATGGAGGCAGTGGTGCTCGCCCGCGATGCGAACGACCGCCTCGCCGACGCGGTGCGACGTCATCCGAGCCGTTTTGCCGGGTTTGCCACATTGCCGACCGCGACTCCGGACACCGCGGCCGATGAGCTGGAACGCATGGTCCTTGAACACGGCTTCAAGGGAGCAGTGATCAACGGCCACACCCGGGGCCGCTACCTGGACGACGAGTTCTTCTGGCCTATCCTTGAGCGTGCCGAAGCGCTTCATGTCCCGCTCTACCTCCATCCGACACCGCCTCCACAGCCGGTGATCGAGGCATCCTACGCGGGAAACTACGCGCAGGAGGTGACGTACCGGCTGGCGACTGCGGGCATGGGGCTGGCACATTGAGACCGCGACCCATGTCCTCCGCGTCATCCTCGGCGGAGCATTCGACCAGTACCCGAGGCTACAGCTCGTGATCGGCCACCTGGGCGAGGGTCTTCCATTCATGCTGCCCAGAATCGATTTCTCTCTGCCCATGGAAGCGACGAAGCTAGATCGCCCGATCAGTGCTTACCTCAGCGAGAACCTCCACTACACGTTCAGTGGCTTCAACTGGATCCAGCCGTTTCTCGACCTGTTGCTTCAGGTCGGTGCTGACCGGATCATGTTCTCAGCCGACTACCCCTACGGATCGATGGAGAGGGCGCGCACCTTCCTGGATCAACTCCCGGTGTGCACTGCCGACAAAGATCGGATCGCACACGGCAACGCGGAACGCCTCCTGCGACTGTGACCGGCTGGATGGCTGTGCACGACCCCGGATCTCAGGTGGCAGGGCCCGCGCCGACTTGCTGGGCATCTCGCGAGCGAACCTGCGCGAACTGTGCGCCGCCCCGGATCGCGCGGGAACCACATCCTGGACTGACCCCCGACGATCGCTGCCGGCGTCTTTCATTCGCCGGAAGAGAAGAGCGCTTTTTTTGTATGGGCTGACCATACTTCACCATAGTATGACTTACGCTTTTGAGGTGTGTCGTCTTAAAGATGATTCATATATCAAAACAACATTTTAATACTGTCGTCAATTTTTTTATGCGCTCAACATGTTAAAAATTTGTGTAAAAGTACCAAAATTAGAAGGCGAAAAGACTAGGCGTCGATTAAGTGATTTAGATGTAATAGATAAAAACTACAAAATAAAAAGCGCTGATGGTTACTTATATATCCCCGTTAGAGACGCAGCAGAGATATTAGAGCAGTTTAATTTTGAAAAATGCGACGTAGAACCTCTTAAAAAAGCCCCTCCAAAAAAAATGGGGGTTAGCTACGACGTCATCGGTGATATTGCGATAATAGATTACTCCAAAGATGCTCAAAGGATAGCTCAAGATATTTTAAACACAAGAAAACGTATAAAGGTAGTACTCGCAGCTACTAGCCCCGTAAAAGGCGATTATCGACTTAAAGATTTCGTCGTGATGGCTGGCGAAAATAGGACTACGACTTTTCATAAGGAATTCGGCATTATATTGTTTGTCGACGTATCGAAAGCGTATTTTAACCCGAGATTATCTACTGAGCGGAATAGGATTGCAAGTTTAGCTAAATCTGATGAAATTGTGATAGACATGTTTGCAGGCGTTGGGCCTTTTACTATTATGCTCGGAAAGAGAGTTAAAAAGGTTATCGCCATTGAGATAAATCCTGATGCTTTTACCTACCTAAGAAAAAATGTAGAGCTCAATAAACTGAAAAACGTCGATGCGTTTCTTGGAGATGCAAAAAAGCTTTCCGCCCAATTTAAAGGTGTCGCTAACAGAATAATTATGAATTTGCCTCATTCAGCATTTGAATTCTTAGAGCAAGCTATCACTATGCTTAGTGAACGAGGCGCTACAATTCACTATTACGATATAAAAGAGGAAAGTTGCATACCGCAAACGGTAGGTGAAATTCAAAAGCTAATAGAAAAAAACGGCAGATCCATTGAAAACGTGAACTTAAAAAGTGTGAGATCGTATGCGCCCGGACTATTTATTATCGTTATGGACATAACCGTTGCCCCCCTCAATTTCTCAAACTCAAGCCTATGCGATTAGTGATGAGGACGTATCAGAACGCTTTAATGATCACATCAATCCCACACTTGTACTATCGGTGGCATCTCTAGTTTATGTTTCGACTGTAACACCCTGTTATACACTTCAATTACTTTACTCTTGTTGATACCAAGATCTCTCGTGATTTGGTCTACGCTCCTTCCCTTATCCAGTTCAACTAATATTTTGTCAAGATCGGTATAACGAATTCCAAGTTCTTCTTCATCGGTTTGTCCGACCCAGAGCCCAGCAGAAGGAGCTTTTCTGATTATATAGTCTGGTAATGCGAGATACGCAGCAAGTTGATAAACGTGCGTTTTATATAAATTTCCTATAGGGAGAATGTCTACTCCACCGTCCCCATATTTCGTAAAATAACCAACACGCAACTCAGTTCTATTTCCTGTACCAAGAACTATACGATTTTCAGTATTTGCCACTGTGTAATTCAAAATCATTCTTGCCCGGGCCTTTATGTTTGCGACAATTACCTTCTGGTTTTCCCCGCCCGAGAGCTCAAGCAAACCCTTTGCAGTGTTTAAGCAGTTAATGATATCATTAATTTTAACCAACTTATAGGGTATTCCATACGTCTCTGCGATAGTCGTAGCATGAAAAATGTCTTCTTGCGGAGTAACCCCCAGCTCAGGCAAGATGAGCGCTTTTACATCTGCTACATCGTGTGCAAGCAGCGCGACTACCGAGGAGTCGACCCCACCGCTCAGAGCGACCGTAGCTCCTTTTGCCGCTGCATCCTCTATGCTGTTTGTAATAAAATCCGTAATCTTACGTTTAATCGTTCCGAGGTCTTCGTCGGTTAGGGATAACGAGTACATTTACTACATGTAGCACAGGAAACAATAAAATGTCTAATCATTTGCGCTAAAGGCGTCCTTTACGGTGCTAAACACTTTCGATTTTCGGCTCACTTTCGGGATGCTTTCACCGCTAATCGAGGCAAATTCACCTAATAGCTCCTTTTGTCTCTCGCTGAGCTTCGTTGGCACTTTTACTACGAGCGTCACATATTGACTTCCTCGGCCATATCCGCGTATATTCGGAGCGCCTTTGTCCTTTAGACGGTAAACTGTACCTGTCTGAGTACCCTCTGGAATATCCACCATAACGGTATCATAAACAGTCGGCACTTCAATACGGCCTCCGAGTGCTGCTTGAGAAATTGAGATGGGGATATCGATGTAGATGTCATCTCCTTCGCGTTTAAATGCTTTGTGCGCTCTAACGTTTATAAATACAAGCAAATCACCACTTGGCCCTCCACGGATGCCTGCGGAGCCCTCCCCCGTCTTCCTGATATGTACGCCGGAATACGAACCGGGGGGGACTTTGATGGAGATTACCCGTTCCTTTCTGAGTACGCCAGTCCCGTTGCATGTCTTACACGCATTCTCAAAAATGGTGCCTTCGCCCTTACAATTAGTGCACGTCTCGATTCGAATCACTTGACCGCCCAAAATGTTCATCGCACGCTGAATTTCACCAGTGCCTTTACATGATGGACACGTTTTTGTCCCGGTGCCAGGCTCAGCACCTTTCCCTTCACAATGAGAGCATCGCTCATAGCGGTCGACTTTCACTCCTGCTTCGGCACCAAAAATAGAGTCTTCAAATGAAATTTCAAGATTGGCCTGTATGTCAGAACCTCTCTGCGATCGTGACGTGCGCCTCGTAGACTGCGTTCTGAACGGGCTACCCCCAAAGCCGCTTCCGAAAAATGACTCAAATATGTCTGAAAAGCCCCCACCTCCAAATCCTTGGAAACCTCCGAACCCGTAGTCCCCGAACCCCGAAGTGCCAGGTCCCTGTTGCTGTTGAAAGGCCGACTGGCCCATTCTATCGTACGTTGCGCGTTTCTCTGGATTGCTCAGTACTTTGTACGCTGCTGAAATTTCTTTAAACTTCTCCTCTGCTTCTTTTTTGCCCTGATTTACGTCCGGATGATACTGTCGGGCAAGCTTTCTATATGCCTTTTTTATTTCCGCTTCAGAGGCCGTTTTGCTAATCCCTAACACTTCGTAGAAGTCGCGATTCATGTGATGGTCCAGTTATGCTCCCTATACCCGATTCAAACTCGATTACTTTTCGTCAACCACTTCGTAATCTGATCCCCCGGCCTGCTCTTCCTGAGAGGGCTGTTCGGATGTCTTCGAGTAGAGTTCAGACGATATTTGATACATCGTGTTCGTTAGGTCTCCGGTTGCTTCTTTTATCCGTTGAATATCAGTGCCCTTTAATGCTTCTCGTACTTTTTCAATTTCATCAGTTATCTTATTCTTACTCGATTCATCAACTTTTTCCCCGAGCTCTTTTAATGTTTTTTCAGCGGTATAGACGATCGAATCCGCGTTATTTCTAATTTCCGCCTCTTCTTTCTTCCTCTTGTCCTCCTCAGCGTGAGCCTCGGCGTCTTTTACCATTTGTTTAATTTCGTCGTCATTTAGTCCGCTTGAAGATGTTATGGTTATCTTTTGCTCGTTTCCAGTTCCCAAATCCTTCGCGGATACATGGACGATGCCATTAGCGTCGATATCAAACGCTACCTCTATCTGCGGGATCCCTCTCGGAGCGGGAGGAATGCCCACAAGCTGGAACCTCCCTAACGTCTTATTACCCGCAGCCATCTCACGCTCCCCTTGCAAGACGTGTATCTCAACAGACGTCTGAAAGTCGGCTGCAGTGGAAAATATTTGAGACTTTTTCGTGGGAATTGTAGTATTTCTCTCGATTAATTTAGTAGCTACACCCCCCAAAGTTTCTATGCCAAGGGATAATGGGGTAATATCAAGCAGCAATATGTCTTTAACCTCGCCCACAAGCACTCCTGCTTGTATTGCCGCTCCGATGGCCACACACTCATCAGGATTCACACTTCGGTCAGGCTCTTTGCCGATATAGCTTTTTACGGCATTTTGAACGGCCGGGATTCGCGTAGAGCCCCCTACTAATATAACGCGATCTATATCGCTCGGATTTAACCCGGCATCCTTGATTGCCTGTCTGGTGGGGCCCATCGTTTTCTCTACAAGATCTTCAGTGAGCTTGTCAAACTGAGCCCTCGTCAGTGTAGAATCGAAATGTTTCGGACCATTCTGGTCCGCAGTGATAAAGGGGAGGTTTATCGCCGCTGTAGTAAGGGCTGAAAGCTCAACTTTTGCCTTCTCAGCAGCTTCCTTCAGTCTCTGAAGTGCCATCTTATCATTTCTAAGGTCTATCCCATGCGCTTTTTTGAACTCTTCTGCCAGATGGTCAATGATACGCTGATCGAAGTCGTCACCACCGAGAAGGTTGTTTCCACTCGTCGCTTTAACCTCGAAAACTCCTCCCCCGATATCTAAGATCGATACGTCAAATGTACCTCCGCCTAAATCAAAAACCAGTATAGTTTGCTCCTCCCCCTTGTCAAGCCCATATGCCAAAGATGCAGCGGTCGGTTCGTTAATAATTCTCAAAACCTCAAGTCCAGCAATAGTTCCTGCATCTTTTGTCGCCTGCCTCTGGCTATCAGTAAAATAAGCAGGTACGGTAACCACCGCCTGCGTTACTTTTTCCCCAAGGTAATTCTCTGCATCGTGCTTTAACTTCTGTACAACCATTGCTGAGATTTCCTGCGGAGTGTATTCTTTACCTTCAATTTTTATTTTTTCGTTAGAGCCCATCTTCCTTTTTATCGATGAGATTGTGTGATCAGGATTAGTAATCGCCTGCCTCTTGGCTATCTGTCCTACCACTCTTTCATTTTTTAGAAAAGAGACCACAGACGGTGTCGTTCGATCCCCTTCTGCATTTGGGATTACTACAGGCTCCCCACCTTCCATCACTGCTACTACTGAATTCGTCGTCCCTAAATCAATTCCAATCGCTTTGCTCATCTTCTCACCTTAACTAATTTCTTTTTGAAACCTTCACAGCTGAAGGCCGTATGACCTTGTCGTACAATTTGTACCCTTTCTTGAACTCCTCAATAACCTCGTTATCTGGATGATCATCAGAAGTAACGTTCATAACAGCCTCGTGAATATATGGGTCAAACTGCTCCCCAACGGCCTTTATTGCTATGACCCCATTTCTGTTTAATATTTCACAAAACTGTCTACGTATCATCTCAATTCCTTCAATTAGACCCTCTGCCCCTTCCGTCGTCTTCATTGATTCGGTGGCTCTCCCGAGGTTATCAGAAACTTCTAAAAGCTCTCTTATCAAATCAAACGAGGCATATTTTAAAACCTCTTCGTTTTCTATCCTCGTTCTCCTCTTATAATTCTCGAAATCTGCTTGAAGTCTCTGCAAACGTGAATAATAGTCTTCGATTTGACTTTTTGCCTCTTCAAGTTCCTCACGAAGGATGGTCAGTTCTGCCTCCTCGTCCACTGTACTTAAGTCTAAATCCTCTTGAATTTTCTATCCCTCCACTTAGCAAAAGTCATTTTTTTATATGTGTGCACTTCTATATAAAAACTTTCTTTGGGTTTAAATTAATAAAATATTGCGCGTACGACCTCTAAACCGGTTATCCAATAACTACTTCATACGAGCTGATATTGTTAGCAGAGCACGTAATGAAATAATTGTACATTTAATTTGATGATCGTTTGTTATTGACGTAACTATGACATGTCTAGGCGGATATTCCAAGTTTAACTTCGTTTGTCACGAAAGCGTTTCAGAGATTTCAATCGTCAAACACGGGAACCTCATAAAGAGGGGGCAAGATGCCACAATCATAGGAACCAAATCATTACTCGCGCTTCAATAAACGCGCTTCCGCTCTTTCTTTATACAAGCCATCGGAAATGCGAGGAACGAAGCAAACCACAGAATAATTGAAATCGGCACGTGTGTGTTGAACTTCTATTTAAAATGAGAATCTAACAATAGTTAATCGAACAGAAGGTGTTTAAGGGTACACTTGGAAGCATTAAAGCACGGTGCTGTAATTTATAATGTTTTTTCTAATGATGGCCCCAGATTCAACGCTGCAATGGATGCCTATTATTTTTCCAGATTCGACCAAAACGTT
This sequence comes from Methanobacteriota archaeon, assembly GCA_963704625.1. Taxonomy (GTDB): domain Archaea; phylum Halobacteriota; class Bog-38; order Methanoflorentales; family Methanoflorentaceae; genus DASPRZ01. Next base: position 369,002 of record OY969924.1, read on the forward strand.
ATGCCCAAAACGGCAGTTCTCTCCTATAATCGCCCCTATATTCATTACGTGCTGAAATTCACCATCGAGATTCACGCTCGTTAAACTATCCTGCTCAGTAATGAAATGTGAGCCTAATAGTGTATTCTTGCCTATAATTGAATTAGCTATAAACGCGTTTGTACCTACCCGAACGTCGCTCATAATAATAGAGTTTCTTACTTCAGTAAATGAGCTTATAACGACTCCATTTCCGATGCTTGTACAAGGCAATATCGTAACATTTGGACCGATTTCGGCATCTTTCCCTACAACCACAGGACCAACTAAATACGAGCCTGCCCGTATAACAGAATTTTCGCCCAGTACCACTTTTCCTTTTACTGTTGCCCCCTCTTCTATAATCCCTTTCCGTTTAATGGGCTTTTCGCGTCCTAACGTTCCCAAAACTGCTGCATTCGCATTTAATAGATCCCATGGATAACTTGCATCAATCCACGTTGAAGTCGTGTGTACCCCTTTTACGTCGTATTGCTTATCAATCATCCTTTGAATGGTATCTGTGATTTCGTATTCTCCCCTCAGCGATATCTTGGTGTAGGGTATTTCATCAAAGACCATAGGAGAGAAAATGTAGACACCGGTATTGATAAAGTGGCTGACATCCGTCCCTGGCTTTTCAATTACTTGAGTTACTTTGTTGCCCTCGGTGGTAACGACGCCGTAACCTTTTACGTTTTCCTTTATCGTAAGAAGTAGGGTAACATCGCTAGACATATCGTCTATAGCATCCCTGATGGTTTGGGCGCTAATCAAATTGTCGCCGTTCAAAACCAAAAAGTTGTTTGAAATAGAGTTCTCAGCTAACTTTATTGCGTGAGCTGTACCGAGCTGTTGGGGCTGTTCAACATACGTTAAGTTAACGCCGAATTTCTTGCCACTTTCAAAATAGTTCATTACTTTTTCCTTTTTGTAACCAACAACTAAGGTAATATCAGAAATATCACACTGTGAAAGAGATTCGATTACGTATTCAAGAATTGGCTTATTAGCTATAGGTATCATTACTTTTGGTTGCGAAAGGGTAAATGGTCTTAATCTCGTACCTTCGCCTGCTGCAAGAACTATAGCTTCCAAGAGCACCACTGTAATCTTTTATAAAGGGCAACCTATATAGACATTGCTCATTCACATTTAAACACTAATTCCTCTCTTTAAATCGTTATCAAATAGTCTAATGCAAAGGTTTTTTATTGCGCTAAAAGAAATGCGTTCTCACGGTATTTACATGAGACGGGAACGATATAAAATTTAGAAAAGCTCGTCGGAACCTAAAAAGAACGAGATATTTTCGAATTCGGAGAAGTTGGGTATGTGCGGGAAGTGAGTAACGCAAGTAATGTACGTTGTATGACAAAGCAATATCCCAGCTTACATTTGCATGCAATAAAGTTATATCAATGGCGGCCCACCAGCCACATTTTTCGCCTGCAGTGGTGTTTTAAAGAAGACTGTCTGAATCCATTTTATAGCATGAAAAAAATAAAAGGTGAAATACGGCGCCGCACGAACAATTCTAAGACATTAAATGCGTCATCGCAAAAGTGTTTGGGTTAAGAGTCCATGCTATTAGATTAGAATTAGATTTTAGCTCAGTTTTTGATGTTATGGGTGCAACTAACAAAGTTAGCACAAATATGGCTGATTTTGACTTTTACAAATAAAGAGATGATATGGCGACAGACACCTCATTTGTGAGGCCTTCTGAGTGTCGGCAAGTGTTCTTCATTGAAATATTCTCTTATATAGCACTTTGAATTATACCGTTCGCTAACTAATAACTGAATTACATTACTGTAAAGGTAAAATGAAACGCTCATAGGGTACCATTACGGCTGTAATACGAGAACAGATGTTGAGGCCAAGAAATGTTGAACATACATTAAAAGCAAAATGTAAAAGCTATGACAGAATTTACGAATGCTGGGCTGCGGGAGGTAATTTTAGAGCTAATCCGAATAAAATCAGAATATGAGCTCTTAAAAAGTAACAAAACAAGTAGTTGAGGTCATGTCTCTAAAAGCTTAGACAGATCCTCTCAAAGACAGACAGAGGTATACCCGCGTCAGATGGTATTAAGATAGATATCGCAAATATGTAAGCGCACAATTGTAGAGATAGAATAGCTTTTATAGTGAACGTGCAAAATAAATTATAGATGACGTGCGACAAAAATAAGATGGCAAGGGACTTTTCTCCAGTCCCACATGTGCCAAAAACACTTGAATTAATTCCTTCAATAATCGGTTACACGTTAAATATTCGTTTTAAATCAGCGGGAGTTCAATGGTTGAAAGCTCCGGAAAATTACGCGGGACTCGAAAGCGCCATAACGCTAAAGATAAATGAAGCTACAGACGAGCTTTTTAACACACTTACGATTACTCATTTTGAAGGTGATGCACTTGCGTAAAGTTATTCTCGCAATTGGAGCTCACCCAGATGACTGTGAGCTCGGGTGTTATGCTTCATTAGCGTATCATAAATCAAAAGGAGATGAAGTGCACTTACTTGTACTCTCAAAGGGTGAAGCGGGCGGTCCAAGCGAGCAACGGGTGCTTGAATCAAAGAATGCAGCTTCGATACTTGGCGCTGACAGCATAACGATTGAAAATTTAAAGGATACTATGATCATAGATGATTACAATACCATCGACGTAATACGACGTAAAATAGACGAATTAAATCCCGATAGGATATTCACGCATAGTCCGCATGATAATCATCAGGATCACAGATATACGGCGCTTGCTACAATGACATTTTACCGGCATGTAGATGACATTCTTCTCTATGAATCACCGAGTGTATCACTTGAATTTACACCGAGAGTTTTTATTAATATCACTAAGTTTTTTAAGATAAAGCTTGAAGCTCTTAAAGTTCACGAGACGCAAAACGACAAGTACTACATAAGAACCGAAGCAATAGAAGGCCTTGCACGGTACAGAGCGTTCCAGGCTGGCATGTTTGTAACGCAGAATCATAGTAAGGCTGAAGCATATGACATAGCAAAGCTAACTATGTAGTGAAGAAATACGAACAGCAAGCTGTCAAATTATAGCTGTTGACGCCGTACATTTTTTTTCGACGTTCGTGTCCTTCTAATGGCCCATATCACCAAAAATAGCATAGTCGCGCTGCTAAGGGAGACTGAAATGTTGGATGCTTCGATACCACCAGTTGCAGGCACTAGTGACCCTGCAAAATCAAGTAGCATTCCTATGAATACGACTATGACTAAACTAAGGCCTATTGACATTGCGAGACGTTCAGTTATATCGAGGTCATAAAATCGTGGAAATAACGCAAGGGACATTGCAAATCCGGGAACTAACAGAACGCCAATAAAAGTCAATGCAATCTGTACCGTAATTGACACGTTTTTGAACACCACTGCTCTGTAACTCAACTTGTTAACGTGTAGGTATCTCTTATTTAAATTTAAATGTAATGTGACTGTTCCGGTTTACGAATTTAAGGTACCAATAACGCTATTTCTGATCACATTAGCGATTCGAGTTGGGTATTATACACTGCCTTTAAACCTTCGTATATACTTGTTTTAGGCTGATACCCAAGAAGCTTTTTTGCTTTGCATATGTCGGCAAGAGATCGTCTACCATCTGCAGCTCTCGGCGGAAGATTTACTATCGGTGACGTTGAACCAGTCAGTTCTTTCACCGTTGTTGCCAATTCATTAATTGGCGTCTCTGTCCCGCTTCCTACGTTTATTGTTGTATTCTCGGCCGCACTTTTCGCCGCACCTAAGTTGGCGTAAGCAACATCTGTAACATACACAAAATCTCTCGTCTGCTTGCCATCGCCATAGATTTCAATGGGTAACCCCTTGCTAGCCCGGTAAATGAACTTACTGATGACGCCAGAGTAAGCATTTTCAGGATGCTGGTATGGGCCATATACATTGAAATACCTCAAAGTTGGCGTTTTGATCCCATAAGTGCTATAATAATAACACATGTAGAGCTCGCCGCAATATTTACTAATACTGTAAGGAGAAAGTGGCTGTATCGGTTGCTCCTCGGTTATCGGAAAAACATTGCAATTCCCATAAACTGCTGCACTTGAAGAGTAAATCAATTTTAGTACGTCGCATTTTCTTGCTCCCTCACAGACCGAAAGAGTTCCCTTGATGTTATTGTCGAGGTCAAAAAATGGTTCATTCATACTTGCTAAGACATCTATTTGTGCCGCTGTATGAAATATGACGTCGACGTCTTTAAATGCGCGGGTAACGGTAGCAATGTCTCGAATATCGCCTTTTATTAAATTTATATTCGGTAATTTGACTTCTCTGGCTATATTGGTGAGATTGTCAAGTACTCTTACCTCTTCAAACTCCCGAGATGCTAATTCAACAATCTGGTTGCCGATAAAACCATATCCGCCTGTAACTAGAGCGATCATATTTGATTAATACGAATAATTAGGTTTAATTAATACAAATAATTAGGTAACTTACTGTGCTATCGTATGATACTTAAAAGCATCGTTAATGCGATTTATTGCGAATTTAACCGATTTACGAACATAGAAGCGAAGTCAATGAGTGCCTCTAAGAGTGGCCCACTTAAAAGGATATTCATTCATTAGCTTCGCCTTTCCACATGGGGGTGATTCAATATCAGGGCAATCATTTATGCAATCTGAATTGCATATCGGCTCGAATTGCCCAAAATGATTCTTCATCGTAAGCTTACTTATATCGTCACATGGACTAAAACAAATTAAATCAGCAGAGTTAACGCCGTCCAAGCACGAGGAAAGCTTCATCCCATAACGCCGGAGCAGAGTGTCTAACTCGTGATAAAGCTCTAATCGATCTTGCTTATTCAGTTTATAACGTCCGCTGTAATTTTTATAACTCGCCTCTATTGCAGGAACCAAACTTGAAAATCCACTCTCGTGTATACTAAGAATTAGATTATGAAACACCCTTGGACTAAAGGTGCCAGTTGAGACCGTTACATGGTCAATTTCCTTTGAATGCAATGCTTCTACAAGCTCAGATAGCTCATCAAAGTCATTCGTAAAGCCTGCTACTATAGGATCAATTCTTGCTGTGACCGTTATCCCAGCACTCTTAAGCTCTTCTATTGTTGCTAATCGTTTCTTTATGTCTGGTGCATTGGAGATGGCCCTTAATTTTCCCCCATTTATACTTTCACAGGTGAGTGATACATGAAATTTCTTGTAATTAAACCAGTCAGTTTCCAGAATTTTTAAAACGTAGTGCGATTTCGTTATTATCCGGAAGTATACGTTGTGTTTTACGGCAACATTCATAGAACCTAACGATGTTTCGTACACGAGACGAAAGGGTTGAAAAGGGTCGGTCACGGCACAGAAATAAAGAGGAGGACAAATACTAATTTTGCTGAGTTCTTTATCGAGCAGTTCAGGCGTATTTTCAAACACTTCTATAGAGTTTCCTTTTGTTGACCAACTGTACCCCTTTGCATAACAGTACGAGCAGTTGAAAACACATTGCCCGCTTTTCGTCACATTGACTATCCCTGTGTGCGGACATTGTCTGCCTCTGATTTTATAAGGAAAGTCATGAATCACTTTCCCTTTCCGCTGTATACCAGTTACTTCCAACATTAACCTTGAATTATAAGCTTTTGTGTTATGTATGAGTATAGAATAATATGACAAATCAATTTAACTGTATTTTGTGTATACTAATAGGAGCAAATAGCTTAGCGGAATGAAAAATGAAAATTTTGAACGTGTAAGAGTGCTTTCACGTGCTGGTTATTATCTGCTAATTCGCTATTAACTGTACCACGTTACTCACCGCTGATGCGTAAGTGTTATCGCCATCATAGGTTGCCCTGTAAATGTATGTTCCTGGGTCTTTAGGGGTTATATGCGCGATAAAACACCCTGAAAACTTACCTGACATAGTTGTGAGAGTGCCCTCTGTATACCATGTTCCGTTATAACTCATAAGTTGAATATTTACTGTCACGCCTTCAGTATAGTTTATCTTGCTTTTCGTACCTGTTGCGAGAGCGCCATAGAGGTCGACCGATGTGTTGACGGTTGTTACGTTCTGCTGAACAAAAGTAAGAGCACGGGCTGTTCCTTGACTGGTACATCCATTGCAAAGCTGCTATGAACATTAGTCGTCTGCTTGCTTGCCGATGCTGCGGCAACATTCGGCACACAGAGCGTCAACATCGCTACAATCAATAAGCATATCAGTCCTTTTTTCATATTCATATGCATCAACCTCTGTTAGGATGATGACGCGGTTCTGTGTTGGCTGTACACAAAGTCGCGTCTTCAACCTTAATTTTTAAAAACAATTAATAAACAAATAAATATATCGTTACTAACAGCACTCCGATCAATAGCTACGGTTAATCATTACGGCCTAAAAGCTCTTTGGCAATTGCCAGTTCTTTTGAGTTGACTGTTTCTCTTGAATAATTCTGAAGGGCATATTCCCTGCACGTGACAGAAAGTTGGTCATCTTGCAGAGCTTTTGAGATCTTATTGGCAATGTCTTCTGGATCAGCAGAGGTGAGGTATCCAGTAACACCATCTGCTATCGTGTCGCTAATTCCAAACACATTGGTACCAACAGCCGGTGTCCCACAAAACATAGACTCAACTATCACTCTCGGTTGTCCTTCTATCGCACTTGTTAACACGATTAAATCTGCCAAATTCATGTACCTTGGAATATCGTTAAACTGAACTGCGCCCGTAAAAATGACCTTATCATTAATTCCAAGCAATTTAGCGTATTCTTCAAGTTCTTCTTTCAAGGCGCCCGCCCCAACGATGAACAATTTGAAATTTTCTTGCAGCTTTGCAACCGATTCTAACAGGAGGCTAAGCCTTTTTACGGGATGTAACCGACCAATGTACATCAGCACTTTTTCATCTGTTATGTTGTAAAACTCCTTAAGCTCTTTGACGGCAATACCAGACTTAAAAACAGCTTCATCAACTGAATATGGTATCAATACTACTCGCTTGGCACCACGATCATATGCTTCTTTTTCTAAGGACTTGTGGCGAGCAACTATCACGTCAGCATTTCTAATCACATAATTCTCGATGAGGTTTGCAACGGCTCCGAAAATTTTTCCCTTGTTGATGTTTGCCACTTGATACGCCCAATTATATTCATAAAAAACCATTGATGGCTTATTCTTAATTTTTGTTGCCAAAATCGCTCCAGGACAGCCTGTATTAAATCCTCTGACAAGTGACTTACCCTTCAAGTGTTTAGCAATCTTAAACGTGCCTAAGAGCATATAGGAAAGGTGCCACAATCCAAATTTATGAAATAATGCAGAAGGAAGATGCTCGATGGGAGGTGTCAAATCAAATTTTATCGTGTCGCCGGTGAACAGCAAAAGGTCACATAGGCCTTTATATTTCAGCATCACCTCTTCAAGCTGACTGATGACACTGCCATCAGTTTTTTTGCTGTCAATTAACCGGACATCAAAGGAGTTGACGAATAAAATTCTGCACCTTTCTCTGCTCATTAATTCACCGCTGCAAATTAAATACGAATACCCTTTAGATCCTCTGAATAAATTATATTTATCATTACCCTCTTGGATAGTTGATGAGAAGTGGTACGCGTTTTGACGAACTCGTGACAACTTTTCAAAAAGTGTCTACGTTAATAAAAACGACGTTCGTCAGCAAAGTACTCCGAGGAATGTCAGTTTTGGGATTTGGGTTTATTATATCAAAACTCATTTCTATGGTAGAAGAACTTTTTGTTGGTCGTTATCTGGGCATAGAAATTTACGGTATTTATTTGGTAGTTCTTGCAATAAGTAGCATGCTCGGCGCTTTTATGACGTTAGGGCTTCCTAAAGCTGTAATTAAACTTATATCAGAAAAGAAAACGCTGATATCCGAGATTCCCATCAACGCTCTGTATATGGCTTTTTTTACTGCCTTACTGGTGTCGATTCCAGTAATTGTAATCGGCTCTTCAGACAACGTGCTGCACTTACTGGGGATAACAAAAGTTGAGCTCCTTTTCGGTTATTTAATCGGGGTTTTATTAACCATTTATGCAGTGGCTCAATCCTTCCGGCTTGCGCTTTATGAGATGAAGTACGTCGTTATCGCTGATATAACATATTGGGCGATCGCGCTTGCTTTTTTTGTGCTATTTCATAACTTAATGATCGGTTTAGCAGGGATCTGTATAGGGTCCGTTACCGCTTCAATAATTCTGATGAATAAAATTCCGTTAATAAAATCAAATCTTTCCTTGAATAGCATAAGATCACTTACGCCACTCACCGCTTATTTAAGCGCTGATAGTGTACTTGGCATCTCTGCCCAACAAATAAGCATTTTATATCTGAACATTATTGCCTCATTTTCGATAGTAGGAATATTTGGTGCGCACTCCAGATCGAGCATATTTGTCATTTCACCCTTGGCCACAATAGTAGGAATGGCGGTATATCCAACCTTCTGTTCAATAGATCGGAGGTCCCAGATGCGGGTGGGGCGATACTTACTCTATCTCGGACCACCTATAATTTTTGTCGTTATTGGAATTTCCTACCTCGCCGGATTAATTTTCTTGCACGTCTTTAGGGTTCAAGTGATTGCATCCCTCTTGCTATTGCTCTCGATATTTTCTTCAGTATTTCTTTACAACAGAATTTGGGATAAACTTGTAACAGCATGTGAAGGTGCAAAAATAGTCGCCTGGGGCGTATTATTTGGGACCATCGCATTCTTATCGGTTATGCTGCTACTAACACCGCTTATAGGCGGCATGATGGCGATAGCATCAGGAATGATTTCAAACGAGATCGTCTATTCAGTTGTCTTACTCCTGTGGTTTAAATCTCATGTGATGAATAAATTTAAGACAAAAACTATAAGTAACCTCTTACATAGCGATTAGATGTCACAAACAGTATTTTGCTATGATTTCAGGAGTCTAAATTTCCAATGCGAGAAGAAGATGAACAATTTTCAAGATACATGAATGAACGTTTGTCGCGCTCGAGGCCAGTAGAGCGTCGCGTTCAACGGGTTCAACAAAACAAGCGATCAAAGAACGTGAGGAGCAGGATATCGATTGGCTTGATGCTAGCGACGCTAATGTTTCTCCTTATAAGTATCGGTTTTTATGGGTATTGGAACAACGGAAGGGACCTCATTGACACCGATACCGCATCATACATTTCGCAAGCAAGATACATCCAGCAAAACAACGCGATTAGTGACAAAAACCCTAATTCAGCGGCAAAAGATTTGTGGTACAATGATTCCCCACCAGGTCTTCCCCTTGTTTTCAGCACAATCGCAATGATTAGCGGAGTAAACATAAACTTAAATTCGGACCTTTTGATTCTTATGCAGTCATTTTCAGCATTTATCTTAATTGCTTTTATTTTAATGACGTTCGTCGTTGCAAAGAAAATAACGGGAGATACTCGAGTTGCTGCTCTAACCGCTTTTTTTTCTGCAACATTTAGTTCAAATCAGTCGATTTTGGGACCGCAATACATCGTGCCCTCGAGCTTTGGACTTATACTTATGTACCTTGCAACGTACTATCTCTATTGTTCTATAGCAGAAGATAAAGATAAAGCTGTACTTACCTCTAAATACACAATTATCGGGGCGCTGACCATAGGCCTACTTGTGTTGACCCACAGGCTCTCGGCGATAACGCTCTATTTAATACTCGCCGCGTTCGTAGTATTATACATATTAACAAACCTTGGAGCGAAGATGCATCTAACGAAGATAGGATTCTTAGTGATATGCCCGTTGTTTATTACCGCTCCGTGGTGGTTGTTTTCGTATCTTGAACACGGCAGCATACCGTGGAATATTCCACAAATGCTGACGCTTTCGATTGTCATTTTTGTGCTTCTGATCATTGGCACACTTTTTAGTGGCTCTGAAACGAGGCGATATACATACAAGAGACGAGACAAGTTATTTGCCGTAATTGGAAGTATCACCAAAAGCACGTTAAACGCAATAATACTTTTAACATTGGTCGGGATAGCTGGATTAATAACAATTTGCTTAGTATTCTCACTAGATACGGCCTTTTGGTTAATATTTATGATTTCGAGCCTCGGATTTATCCCACTTCTGAGCGCGATCATCTACAAAACAAACTTCTGGGACAGAAAAGAATCAAACCTACGGAACGTGATTGTTTCAAGTTGGTTTTTAGTAGCGTTAATACCAACTGCGATGGGCGTCCTTGCATGGGCTCTTTCTGGGATGCCGTATCTATTTCAGAGGCTCGTTCCGCACACGCTGCAAAATCAGGACGGGTTACGGTCAATACTCTACTTAATATTGCCCTTGGCAATACTTGCATCACTTGTCGTCCTGAGACTTATGTATGAAGATCATCCAAAGGTTCAAGGCTTACGGAGAAGACAAGATAATAGACCATTACGAGCGCTGCTCCTCGTTTCGATTGTCATAATAACAATAGTCTCACCTGTTCTCCACATCGCGATCACTAATACGCTTGCGCAGCATGTACAGGATCCAAAGTTATCACAAGACGAGATAGATGCGTTAAGCTGGCTAAACACGCACGGATCCGCAAATGATGGGGTCTTATCCGATCCCACATTTATGCGTTACATTAGCACGTTTACTAATAAAAAAGCGGTGCTATCTTCAGATATTGAGAGCTCATACGTCGTAACGCATCAACAAGCGCAGTTAGACCACCTTTCCCGCTTTATGAACAGCAGCACAGACTCGAGTAAAAAGCTTTTCATCTGCAAAATGTATGATGTAAAATATTTTGTGTACGATAAAGTAAAAGCCGGCTATGCGAGCAAAGTTTTTGGCATTCAGCTTCCTGACTTTACTCCAGATTCAGGGGTAATGACGGAAGCATTCAAAAATAACGCAGTTTCTATCTATAAAATAGACCAAAAAATGTTGGATAGCACGGCTCCAAATTATGCATCCGTTGATAGAGTTGTAGTAAAGAAAAACACGGCGGTGCTATCTATCAAAAGTTATTCAGATTCTCCGTTAAATGTAAACGTAGCGTGGGAAGATTCGGGAAAACCGGTCACGTTAAACCCGTATGAGTCAAAAGAGGTTGAGATTCCGTTGCCATCAAGTAACGGACGGATATTAACTATTCCGACTCTCGGGTTCTCAAATAGCAACTTATTCGTGCGAGTGTGGGATGATACGTTTTCTTTTGCATTTGATGCCGTAAATATCAATTCGCAACAGCTCGGGTGACCGTTGAGAATAAAAACGGAGGGCTATTCATTCAGTTGCTTCGTGCATTTTCGTGCAGAAGACGCCACATGAGACTCGCCTTGTTAAAGCCGATATCACCCTCTTTTTATCGCGATAAACACAAGCTGATTGCAAAATATTTTTTTCATTAGAGGTGTTCTCTCGATAAATCGCGTTGCTGATATGAGAAATCGCATAACGTTATTCGGTACCTTTTTTAAGTACCGTATTTCAGGGATCGGGCTGAGGTACTCGAGTTTAAAAAGTGTTAGATTGCTATTCGACACGTACCGTTTTAGGTCTTTTTCTGGTAAGGGGCGATCCCGCACGGCACGGGTATCGTCATCAATTTTTAAAAAGCCAAGCTTTTGAATCAACCTATCGACCCCAAACCTCATAGCAGAGTAATTTGGGGTGGTCAATATCACGTTTCCACCAACTTTCGTGACCCTCGAAAGCTCTTGAATGACTGCGTAAGGATCCGAAACGTGTTCTATCACTTCAGAACAAACAACAGTGTCAAAAACGCTGTCCACAAAAGGAAGATCTTCTGCTCGTGAGACGAGAACTTCAGATTCTGGGACGTTTAGCTTAGTACTTTTTGAGAGAGACGGTGAAATTTCAGTGCCGTATAATCCGTCGCATGTAAATTCACGCGAGTTCAACCTTTGGAACAAAAATCCATAGCCACAGCCTACATCGAGTAACGTGCCGCCTTTCACTACGTTGTCAATTATGGTATCTTTTATCCGATTATGGGCATAAATGGAAATTGCTTTCGGAGCGTCGTGCCGTTTAATCCATTCATGTATACTGTTAATGTGCCCAAATTTTTTGAAATATGATTCAAAAGATTCTTCGTTTTCAGACATTGTAAACTCTATTAGTTGATGCGTAGAACTCAAAGATGCGACAGAGACGCCACTAATATGCTCAGTAACCCAGATACGCCACACATAATCCATAACGTTCGTACAAGTTGCGGCTCCTTCATCGACTTTCTCTTTAATATGTAATCAGACAAATTTTTCCGTATATTATATGATTGAGAAGGTAGTAAATATCCCTCTTCCGTAACTTGAGTTGCGGTAAAACGATGACTTTCAGTAACTTTTCTAACGGAAAAAAGGACCATAGCATAATTTATGATATATGGCAGAAGGGCAATCAGGGCAAAAAATTCAATTTTTGATACAATAACTCCAACAGCAATGGCGCTGCCTATACAAAGTGTGCCCGTGTCACCGCAAAAGATTTTCGCTGGATACTTGTTATATACAAAAAACCCGAGTAATGCTCCAAGCAAAGCGGCCAAAATTAACACCCCTTCTATAGCTCCTGTTGGCGGCAAAACAATCAGCCCAACAACAATGAGCGAGGCGGTGACTATGGCGCCACATCCGACTTCCATTCCGTTAAATCCGGCAAAGGTATTCACTGCGTTTGCCCCGCCGGTTACACCAAAAGGAACTATTGGAAGCCACGCAAGGCCGATCCAAACGATTCCAAGAAAGGGGATGAGAACGTAGGGGGCATCTTTTGCTGTTAATAGGAGTGGGATCCCTGCAAGGTAACCAAGTAGAGGCTTTTCCTTAGCCCCTAATTTCATTATGTCGTCCAAAACTCCGACAATGGCCGACAGCGAGATGACTAACAGGGCTACCATAAGCACCTGAGCATTAAAACCCGCAGATGCCATAACCGTTAATGCAGTAACAATTCCACCATATATCGCAAATCCACCCATCTCTGAAATCTCAGGTTTGTTCGGCTTATGTACGTCAATCCCGTAAATCCCTGCAGCCCTCATCCTTTTTATTAAAGGCTTGGTGACAACAACGGTAAAAATAAAAGATACGGCAGCAAAGATGAGCATTGAAAGGTAAAAAATGCTATTTACGATCATCTAGATCTCTGCGGATATCGTTTATCGTTCATTTATAATTTATATCGTCAACGGGCCCAAAAGTGCGTACTATTCTTGCTTCGCTAGGATCCAGCACAATATCCCCTTTTCCATCATACATAGTGACGAGTTTCCCCTTTATTTGTGAGCCTAGTTGAGTGCGCATTCCATTAAAACCGTCCGGGAAGAAGGCGAGATGCGTATAAAAGCTTGTCTTGGATACCTGTGGAGAGAGTTTAAGACTGTGCGCCTCGTGAAGTTCGACTACCTTTGCTATTATTCTCTCAGAAGATCTGCCATCATTTAACGGGTCAGCAATAACTTTCCCCGGCTTCGTCGATCGAATGGCGTTCGTGACCGTTTCGGCTTCTGGACTTTCTCCTAGTAACCTGTTCCAGCCGTCTTTTATCGTTTCAATATAGTATGTACTGTCAGATAACGTTATACAAGGGGTTTCTAAAAGTGCACTTTCTTTTTGTGGCCCCCCCGAATCTGTTACTAAAACGTGGGACGCCATCATCAACTTGATAAAATCGGTATAGGGCAAGGGATTTGCCAGATAGACATTGCCCGACGACTTCAACGTATCACTCAGACCGAACTTGATGATATGCTTTTTTGTATTTGGATGCATTAGCATTACGACATTATACTCATCTAATTCAGTTGCTGCTTTTACAATTTTGCTTAGCGCTTCGGGAGTCCCGATGTTCCAAGGCAGCCTCACAGCGATCGTAACAATCGGCGCATCATCAAGATTGAGTTTATCAATAAAATTGGATTTTTCAGCTACTTTTTTATAGTTAAGTAACGCATCGACGAGAGGATCCCCCATATAGTAGATACACTCTGGATCATAACACTCCTCTAATAAATTCAAGTATGCAGAGTGACATACGGGGAAAAAAAGCTTAGAACAAGTTTCAATAACCTTGCGACGAACATCACTATGCAGATCCCGTAAAGACCGATATCCTGACTCAATATGACCTACTGGCACATAGTTCATCACTGAAGCAATCGCAGCACTGAACGAAGAAATAACGTTACCTTGTACGAATACGAAATCAGGTTTGGACTTTGTTAGTATATCGTCAATGCCACTCACTATCCCTGCGATCTGTTTGTTATAATTCAAATTGCCACATGACAGGCTATAGTCGGGTCCGCGAATATCTAAATCTTCAAGCAGATCTTCATACATCTCAGGATCATAGTGCTGACCTGTATGAGTAAAAATAAGCTCAGTATCGTCGTTTGAGTCAATTTCTTTTAGAAGAGGGGCCATACCTATTAATTCTGCTCGTGTACCGATAAACACTGCAATCTTCATTCGCTGTCCCCTGTGTGCTTAACATCGCCATAAGCTATATAATTTGCCATAAGATCAAATAAATGTGAGAGAGCTGAGCTGAGGGCTTTTTTAAAATTAAGAAAACAGCAATGACCCGTCACCGTATTTTTGATTTTGGGGGATACATTCCATCTGCCAATGCTCCCATACCAAGCTTTGAATCCGGGCCGATCATTGTTCCGACGTTTATCATGCTGTTAATGCCGGTGTTAACATCGTCACCCATCACGACTCCAAGCTTTCTCCTTCCGGTGTCTACGCCATTTACTTTAATATTTTTTTCATCAAAGCGAAGATTGGCAATTAATGTACCAGCTCCAAAGTTGCATCTGCGTCCTATAATGCTGTCTCCCACATACGACAGATGTCCGATTTTAGTATCATCCATGATAATTGAATTTTTCACTTCGACCGCATGTCCTACCTTGACCCGGTGTCCTATCGAAGTACTTGGCCTCAAGTAGCAGTTTGGGCCTATATCACAATTTTCACCAATCACTACTGGTCCAGTGATATAAGAACCATTTCTGACAATCGACCCTTCACCTATCTTAACCTCCCCAATAATTGTTGCGAACGGCTCTACCGCACCGTCAATTTCAGTGCCTATGCCTTTCAGTAATATCTCATTAGCGTTTAATAGATCCCAGGGCGTCCCTATATCTATCCACATGTCTGGCACATTGAGGTATCCGACGTCATACCTCTGATCTATCAATAATTGTATAGAATCAGTAATTTCATACTCGCCTCGTGATGATAGAAGCGTCATATCAATAGCATCAAAAATAGCCGGATCAAAACCGTAAATACCAAGATTTGCTAGGTTCGTAAGGGGTTTTTTTGGCTTCTCTATAATTCTAACAACTTCATCGCCACTTACTTCTATTACGCCGTACTGTTGCGGGTTAGCCACCTCTTTAACAGCTATGACTGCCGTCTTATCTTCCAGTGTATGTGCAAGAGCTTTAATGGTCGATGAACTCACGAGGCTATCACCGTTTAGTACCAGAAATTTTTGCTCTACAAAATCTTTTACCTGTGCAATCGCATGTGCCGTTCCAAATTGTTGGTTTTGACTTGCATATTCTATCTGAGCATCGAAATGATGACCATCCCCGAAATAACTTTTAATAATTTCCTCAAGGTAACCAGTAACAATTATGAGCTGTTTGATTTCAGCTTCAACGCAGGCCCTTATGATATGTTCGAGCACGGGCTTGCCCTCAACAGGAAGCATTACTTTCGGTGCTTTATAAGTGAGGGGCCTCATCCTTGTTCCCTCACCGGCAGCGAGCACGACTGCTAACATTGCACACACCTTTTTATAACATTCAGGGCCTTCTCGTAGAGTTCTTCCGCCTGCTCATCTCCCCTTGCCTCGGCAGTGATCCTTATTTTTGGTTCAGTCCCTGATTTTCGAACAAGTATCCACCCATCCTCAAAATCGAGCCGTATACCATCAATAGTAGTAATTTTGTCAAAATCTAGCGATTCTAATTCCTTTTCAATGCGCTCCATAACGTTAGTGCCTTCATCATACACAACTGAACCTCTTTTGATGTTATATTTGGGAAATGTTGAAATAATATCGGATAGTGACTCCTTTTCTGCGATAGCCACAATTTTCGCTGCCGCATAAATTCCATCTGGGCAATACGAAACACGAGGGAAAATCCAGCTCCCACTGCTCTCACCGCCAAAGTCGGCACCAACTCTCTTAATTTCTTCAGCCACGTAGACGTCGCCAATTCGCGTCTTGAATATTTCACTGTCAATGACGTCGGCAACCATGAGTGAGACATCAACGGGGTAAACTATAGATTTTTTAGCCTCTTTTAGACCAAAAAGTGCTAACATCTCATCCCCGCTAATATACCGACCGCCGCGGTCGACCCCCATCATTCTGTCTGCATCGCCATCGTGGGCGATCCCCAAATCAGCGTCAAAAGCCCGCACCGCTTCAATTAAAAGTCCTAAATTCTGTTCAGTAGGTTCAGGGCGTCTTGCAGGAAAGAACCCATCTGGTTGCGCATTGAGCGTTATCACCTTACATCCCATCTCCCTTAGCAAATAAGGAGTTATCGTTCCCCCCGAGCCCGAACCGCAGTCCAACACGACCTTCAATTTAGAAGGTCCTATTTCGTGTAGTATCTTGCTCATGTGATCGGAGATTGCCCTGTCGTTTATGCTAACGTTCGCGATTTTGTCCCAATTAGCTCTCTGCCCGCTATATGAGGGATAACCGCCATCTTGTCCTATTAACGATTCAATCTCACGCTGCTGAGCGCTGTTAAAAGAGGTGCCATCTTTATTCCATAGTTTGATGCCGACATATTCAGAAGTATTGTGCGAAGCAGTTACCATAACACCGCAGTCGCAATTTTTCGCAGCGTATGAAAGTGTTGGCGTCGAAACAAGACCGACTCTTATCACATCGCATCCACAGGCGGTAAGTCCTGAGATCATAGCATGTTCTATCATTTCACTTGCTGTCCTTGGATCACGTCCTATTACCGTCGACTTATACATTGATCCAACCGCAAGTCCGACGTTCAATGCGAGTTCAGGCGTTATCTTTTCGTTGGCAATTCCCCGTATCCCCGATGATCCAAACATCATATGACTCACGATACTATTTTCAATCTGATAGCTTTTATGTAAGAGTTGCGCTTCGCTTATAACAATTTTATCAAATGAAGCGATTACGTTTGTACTCGGTAGAGGTAGACGGCAGCAAAATTTAAGATGAACAACAGGCTTTAAAAAATCTATATGCGTCAATTAACAGAATATCGTGTCGAGGGGCCAAACTCCCTCTGGAATTGGACGAAGATAAAAAACCCTCTTAAGGTAACTCTAAACTTTGTGATAATACATATATGCAGATATTTGCCCTCCCTTAGGCTAAAAAATGCCCTTTATCGTTCCATAGGCATCAAGATCGGAAAAAATGTTTCCGTAGGGCAAGAAGCAACGTTTGACATATTCTTTCCCGAGCTTATTGAAATCGGTGACAATTCTATTATCGGCTTTAGGTCAACGGTGCTTTGTCACGATTTTTTAGTAGACAAGTGGAATAAAGGGATGGTAAAAATTGGCAAAAATGTTTTAATAGGTGCAAATTCCACCATACTAGCAGGTGTGAGTATCGGAGATAATTCAACGATATCAGCGTGCTCACTCGTAAATCGGGAGATACCCACAGGTGTGTTCGTTGGAGGTGTGCCCGCAAAGGAGATTCCACGTGAAGCTCACAGAGATATTTAACGAAATACTGAAAAGCACACGTATTTTAACGGTAATCATACTTATAAATCTCATAGGTACGTTAGCAGGTTTTTACTATTATTATGATCAGCTGAGCTTATCTCCCGTATATTTATGGCCCTTTATTCCGGACTGTCCACTCTATACGATGCTTGCAGTTGTTGTCCTTGTAACATTCCTCCTCAAGAAAAAAAGTGTCGATCTATTAAGCTTCATCACTTCAATAGGATTGGCAAAATATGGAACGTGGACTGTTTTAGTGGTGCTTGGTTTTAGCCCTTTCTACTTCTCAATTAATAGCAGCATGTATGGCGTACTGGCTTGTGCGCACGTTTTGATGGCTCTTGAGTTCATTTTACCGTTGTATATAATAAAAGAGATTAAAAAAAGTTATGTAATAGCCGCTTTCGCGTGGTTTTTCCTGAATGACTTCTTCGACTACTATGTTGGCACACACCCTCCTTTACCATCGTGGGGGGTAAGCAGTGTCGCTTTCATGACCTTTGCGATGACGCCAATTTTTATTATTATCGTTAGTCTAACACACAAATTTTTAAATGATGCTAACCTAAATGTATACGCTTTCGCGGGGGTTGCCAAGCTAGGTCAAAGGCGCAGGGCTTAGGACTATAGCTATCCTTAGTAAGAAACCCTGTCTCATAGGAGTTCGTGCGTTCAAATCGCACCCCCCGCACAATCTTTCCAAACAAAAGAGCTATTTTATAGATTTTCCGATGTCGATTAAAGATTGTCTGATCTTATACAGCTGTATACTCAGTACATTACTTCACAAAACAGTTGTTGTTCCACAAATGTTAAATAAAAGCTTAAAGTAAAATTTGTAAAAATAGAGTAACTTCGTCAACGATTAATAGCTATCATTCGGGCGTTACTTTGTTTTAGTACACTTGAGGTGATTAAGATGGGTTTATTAGATTTGTTATTAGGGAGGAAAAAGCCCGAGAGTGAAATGCCTACAGCGGGACAAAAGACCGCGGAGAAGCCGATTCAACCGCAGGAATCCGAAGCTACACCGCTTACAAAAGATACAAAAGAACATCCAACGGTTGCGAAGCCAGTTTCAGAGCAACGGGAAGTGGTTATCGAGGGTAAGGAGAGCGCAGCACCGTCTCCTAAGGATTACATCAATGAAGGAGTTGACATATATCAAAAGGGGGGCTATCAAGGCGCCTTAAGCAAATTTAAAGCGGCGACGGAACTGGATCCTACTATGGCGGCGGCGTGGAGTAACATGGGCTGCGCACTTGGTCAGCTGGGTGACTGTGACGGAGCATTGAAAGCGTTTGCCACGGCTCTTGAAATTGACCCTGAAAATCAGCAGGCGAAAGAAGGGAAAGAGCTCTGCCTTAAGATGAAGAGCGCAACATAAGTACGTCGGCGGGACGTTCGTATAATCGTTAGATCAGACTAAAAATCTGATCTTACTATTTATGGCAGCAGGTATAAAAGATAAGCGCTGGGTTCAATTTTGGTCTCAATGCCATCTTTAAAAATTCTAACGGTTCCGCCACTTTCTGAAACTGTTATCGCGATCGCCTGTGTATCACGGGTGATGGCCGATGCCGATATGTGTCTCCCCCCCAATCCTTCGAGCTCAACAGATTTTGTATCGACATCAAGGTACCTCCCTGCAGAAATCATAACGCCCTTTTCATTTACGATAAATACTCCATCGATCTGGGCAAACTCC
This sequence comes from Methanobacteriota archaeon, assembly GCA_963704625.1. GTDB lineage: Archaea > Halobacteriota > Bog-38 > Methanoflorentales > Methanoflorentaceae > DASPRZ01. Next base: position 388,550 of record OY969924.1, read on the forward strand.
TTAATTGTTTCCCAATGAGCTTTGTTTTTAATATCTCGTACATCTTCAGGATAACCTTCAAATGGATTCAAGATGAGCTGATGTGACCTTTTTAAGACCTCTTTTGTATCACCAACAATAAACGCAGTTCCTACTTTTTTGCCCTCTCTTCCCTCCCGGCCAATTTCAAGTGCGAGGCTTAAAATAGCTTTGAGCGTCGCTGCACTAACGCGCTCACTGCTTTCATCTATTGTTCTAACTGGGGTAAACTGTTTAAGATCGCTGATTATGATTGATGACAAGTTCTGAAGACATAAAACACCGATGATATACCCTTTTTTTACTATGTCTTTAATATACGCCAGTGTTGCGATATCTTGCACGATTTTGACGTTCTTAAACGCAGGTGTCGCAACATTGTATTTTAAACTCTGAATGACATCATCGGAAAAAATTTCCTTTAGTTCCTCATTCATCTCACGAGTTATCGCTGAAGTTTGAACGAACGTTACGGGAACTTCAAAGGGTGTTTGTTCAAAGACTTTGTCAGAAATCAGAAAAATATGTTCCGCACCGATCTTTTTCGCGAGATCATTAGCGGATTTTATAACTAACGCACAAACTTCGTTCATAAGTGTAGCAGATTTATAATTGCTCTAATTGTATATCACATGATATGTTTCACCATTTAATTGCATTGCTAACGAGCGATAATGTGACGTGTAATATTTGTACCACTTTCAACTAATTGCCTTTAAATGAAAGAATTTGATGCAGATTTGCATATACACTCGAGATATAGCTGGGGCGTAAGCCCTCTTATGGATCTAGAAACAATTTGTAGAATGGCACGCATCAAAGGGATCAAAATAGTCGGTACTGGAGACTGCTTGTACCTCGACTGGCTTAAAGAACTTGAATCAAAACTCGAGGAACGCGACAACACGTATAAACTTGAGAACACGTATTATATACTCCAATGTGAAGTAGAAACAACGTTAAAAGGGAGGGTACACCACCTTATTTTTTTCCCGAGTATTTCATCGGTGTATGAGTTACGAGATAAAATATTAAACGAGGGATACTCAAAGCTTACCACCGGAAGGCCGATGCTAAAACTGTCTCCTGAAAGGCTTGCTGAAATAGTTATAGAAGTCGGCGCACTTGTAGGCCCTTCACATGCTTTTACTCCATGGACGTCAATGTACGCCTTTTTTGAAAGTATTACTGACTGTTATGGAAGAAATACAGGCGAGATATACTTTCTAGAACTTGGATTAAGCGCAGATACAACTATGGCAAGAACGCTCACAGAGTTAAACGACTGCGCTTTTGTATCGTTTAGCGATGCTCATTCTCCCTACCCTGATAAGCTCGGCAGAGAATTCACGAGGTTCAAGCTTAAAAATCCGAGTTTTCCAGAGATTAAGAAAGCTCTCATGCTGGTTAAGGGAAGAGAGATAACATTAAACGTCGGTCTTGATCCGAGAGAAGGAAAATATCACCTTACGGGCTGTACAAGATGTACGGCAGCGTACACTTTAGACGATGTAATTGACAACGGGACGATCCGAAAAGTCTGCCCTTCTTGCGGCGGCCCTCTCAAGATTGGAGTTAAAGACAGGATAACAATGCTGTCCCAAAAAAACAGGCGAGGTTCAACGGTAAAAAGACCGCCTTATATACATATCGTACCACTCCTGGAGATACTAAGAGCAATAAAGGGACATTCAACAACTAAGACGAAATCCATACAGCATATGTACTATCAACTAATAGAAGAATTTGATACGGAGACAAATATTTTAATTGACGTACCCTTAGACGAGATAGCGCAGGAACACCAGAAACTTGCTGAAATCTTGCGAAAGTTTAGGGACGACCGAATCGAGTTTGAATTTGTGGGCAGAGCGGGACATTATGGCAAAATAAAAATTTAATAGTTATCTAATTGTCGCATCCTGTTTTCGATGTTCTTCTTCTCGTACACCTGTAGCACCTGTTGGGGTGTAAGGCCCGAACTTAACATAGCCGAAATTAAAAAATGCAGGCAGTCTATTAGCTCTTCGTGAACCGACCCCCATTTTTCTTCGGTCAATATATGTTTTTTCCACCATTTTCTATCACCGGTAATGACTACTCCAAGGCTATTTCTGGTCTCATAGGACTCATGTATGAGGTGGCCGAGCAGTGCAATTACCTTCTCTTCTTTGTCCCATTCACTAAAAGGTGGTTTGTTTTGAACCGATTCATCAAAGCTCTTTTGAAGTTCGAATATCCTTTCAAGCTTGTCCATGTGCTAACCTTGCATAACTCAGCATAATATTTTTACCGATTTGTGATTTTGACAGCTTTATAAGAAAGAACGCAGATAGACATATTCAGCGAGGTACTGTTGCTTGCTTGCTACAAATTTAAGCGGATATCCAACTCGACCGAGTATTAATATGATTAGAAACTGGGTAAAATACGGCGGGGAGAATCCATTTGATGTAGCGGTAAAAGAAGCAGTAAAGGACCAAATTAACGCGGGTATGGAGCTCGTTACCGATGGACAAGTGAGAGACATAATCCACACATTTGCTTTACATGTGCAGGGCATGGAAGCAGATGATCAACCTCTTATACGCAATACATTAAGTGTACCGAGCAATCCCTCAACAGTATATGACTTCGCTATTGCGACTAAAGAAACTAATGATCCTAGAAAGGTAAAAGCAGTTCTGCCCGGACCTTATTCCTTCGTTGAGAGATGTAGGCTTGATGTCGCTTCAGGTTATGAAAAAAAAGATGATACAGACTTGCTCTTTGATGTTGCTAAAATAATTAAATATGAGATTGATGCGTTAAGAGACAGCGGAGCCTGGCCAATTCAAATCGTTGAATCAATGGAGAGAATCACTGATCTTGAGGTTTTCATCGAATGGTTAGATAGTATTTTTAACAAAGTGAGGATTCCTATTTGTCATATCGAAGGAGACATTGGAGCTTCTTTTTTAACATTGCTCGATGCGAAAAGTAAAGTCCTATCTTTCGATGTAATTAATTATCCGAAGAACCGTACCGTAATAAAATTTGCAGAGCAGATTGAGGTGCACGAAAAGATACTTGCTTTAGGTTGCGTTGATGCCTTAACTGATGCTATTGAACCACTCGATAAAATCGAAAGAAGAATTTCTGAATTTGTTGAACTGCTCGATTATGATGCCATTTGGGTTTCACCAAACGCAAGTTTATCGAATTTAAATCGAAACATCGCCTTAAAGAAACTTGAGGCGCTGAGTGATTTAAAAGTCAAGATCGCAGAGAAACTTGTGTAACCTAACCTAAAAAATGAAATCTGACCCTTTGAATCGTAAATGAGATATAGTAAATGTCTAATTCTAATTTCTGGAGTTGATAACGTGCTAAGCGTTAATGAGATTTCGATGGGAATAGTCGAAGACATGTTGGATTATACGGAAGAATTGAAAATTGAAGCTTTTGAACTTGACAACGGCTCCACGGTGATTGATTGTGGCGTTAACGTCGACGGTGGATACGAAGCAGGGGAAATGTTTACAGAAATTTGTATGGGCGGGCTCGGATCTGTCAATTTGGTTGTACAGAGTATCAAGACAACGCCTCTCATATTCATAAATGTAATCACAGATCATCCCGTAGTCTCCACTCTTGCTGCACAGAAGGCTGGTTGGTCGATAAAAACCGGGGATTACAGCGCAATGGGATCCGGACCTGCACGAGCGTTATCCCGTCAACCAAAGAAGACGTATGAATCAATCGGCTATAGGGATGACTATGACTTTGGTGTTTTAGCCCTTGAAAGTGATAAGTTACCAGATGTAAACGTCACAGAGTATATCGCTGAAGCCTGTAGTATCGAGCCGTCCAAGTTGACCGTTCTTAATGCTCCTACGTCTTCAATCGTGGGAACGGTTCAAGTAGCAGGAAGAATCGTTGAGGTAGCCGTCTATAAGGCCGCGGAACTAGGATATGACACTTTAAAAATATTAAGCGCAGCTGGATGTTGTCCTGTTGCTCCTGTCACTAAAAACTCACTTAAAGCAATGGGCATGACAAATGATGGGATAATCTATTATGGAAGGGTCGTATTTACGGTAAAAGAGTATGATGACATCTTCGAAAAAATACCTTCTGAAACCTCAGCATCGTATGGCAGGCCGTTCTATGAGACATTCAAAGCGGCAAATTATGACTTCTATAAAATAGATAAGTACATATTCGCGCCAGCGCAATTAATGGTTAAGGATATCGGCACCGATAAAACATTTAAGGGCGGAAGTCTCAATGAAAGCGTCCTTGCCCAATCTTTTGGAATTTGAAGGACGCTGTTTTTGCTTTTTTATGATGACGCGGTTATTACCCTTCCTATCCCCTTGCTTTTACCTTCCCTAAAAATGAATTTCTGCCCTTCGTATACGTAATAAGGTCTGTATTTAAACTGTATTTTTACCTTGCCTGATTGCCCAGCCATCATATATTCAGTTTCAGGCTCAAAAATTACGCTTTCTGATATTGTTTCAATGTGGATAACAGGCTCATAACCCGATGTTATTCGAGTAGGATGATTTAAGATAAAAACCTCACTGATAAATTGCCGTACGGCTCTTGGTCGCTTCTTAGAAAGAACCATCCCCCTTTCTATCTCGTGTGGTTTTACACCCTTGAGCGCAATGCCCACAATGTCACCGGCAGATGCTTTGTCGACTCTGCAGTGATGCATCTCTATAGACTGAGCCTTCACTTGCAAAAACTTGCTATCTTTTGTTGGACCAAGATATAACAACTCCCCAGCGTTTACCGAGCCACTTTTGATGGTGCCACTCGCAACTGGCCCTACTCCTGCAATCTGATAGACTCTATCTACGTAAATTTCGAAATTCAAATGCTGACTAAGATTTCTTTTTGGAAGGCTTTTTAAAAGTCCATCAAATATGTCCATGCCTTCCATCGTCACAGGAGATGCCCGTATGATAGGAATTATAGTGCCTTGACTGATTTTATCTTTTATGTTTTCTATTCCATCAATAGTTTTCAGTCTATAGGGGATTCGACCTACCATTCCTAGAGTATCATATATCTGGGATTCGACACCCCTAACGCGACTTTCAGTCACCCTATCGACTTTGGTCACCGCTATTATTGTAGGCAAATCCATTGCAAGCATGATACCGAGATGCTCTCTCGTAACGTGCGTCACCCCATCATCTGCAGCGACTACCAAAAGACCATAATCAAGTTTTGGTCCTACTATCCCTCTTATCGTAGTCCTCAGCCACGGCTCGTGACCAACAGTATCTACGAATGATATGAGTTTCGTGGATTGTTCGACCACACTTGCTCGCTCCTTTTTGCTGAGCGGATTTTTTAGCCTTATAACGTGGTCGTTAAATCCATAAACGACATACGATAGATCGGCAGAAAGCCCTCTTTCTATCTCGTGTGGTTTCACATCTAAGTAAAGTCTCGTTTTTCCTGAACCGTCATCTGCAACGCCACTCACTATGGTGCCAACAAGTGTGCTTTTGCCGTGATCGACGTGTCCGGCAGTTCCTATGAGTATATGATCCTTCTCGAGTTGCTTTTTTTTAATGGTCAATATGCTAATATAACCATCATTCACCTTATATTCTTCCAATTCACTGACATATGCACAAACTTCAGAAGCTATCTTGTGTAAAACAAAAACAGATTCCTCTAAATTTTCTTTCGGGATGCCCTTTAACTCGCCAGAATCCGTTATCCCTATTACATATTGAGTGGTTCCATTTGATTCAACCAACTTATATTTCATCTGACAAGCAAGTCCTTGTCTCCTTTCGGGTTTTAAATGAATATTTTTTGTTAAAAACTCTTTAAACTCGATATTGTCTCCTTCGCCGTTGATAGCTATAGTTGTTAACCTATCAAAGTTTGAAACCATAAATGGTACCTGTTTTATAGGTGTTATTATAAAAGCATCACGATCGAGCTGCGAGCTACTTCTACTTTTTGACGTAAAAAGAATTTACGCGTATTTACCCACTTTAACAACGATCAAATAGCATTACTATATACTCGCGACTAGTAGTATCAACGTTACGACGATCTTACATTGATGCGCACAGTTTTATTGATAATTCAACTGCCTACAAGATAGTTGAAAGGTAGTAAAAGTACGATACGTATACATCAAATGTGAAGCTTAGCATGAGAAGCCCTACTTTCTGCTATGATTTTTAGAAAAAGGTCGTGATATGGCAATCTATTAGAATAAATGCCGCTATAACGATGAGTAACATTATATAACAAAGAGCTATTATTTACATGGTAGAATGTTTTATGAATTTTTTTTGCTTTTGGGGTTATTGTCTTTCGGCGTTCTCTTAATGCTTCTCACTTCAGTACTTGTGATAACTGTGTGGATAGTCACATCTCACAATAAGACAAATTATAGGGCTATTAATTTAGTTTTGTTTTTCTTAGGTCCTCTAGAAAGTCTGATTAAATATGTGCTCCTTGTTGCTAAAATCGATGAAGGAATTGTAGATAAGACGATTATCAAGCTGAGATCGCAGAAATCATACGCTGCGTTTATGAGTACCCTCAGCAGAAGCAACGGCAATTTTTTTGCCTCAATGTCTGCGATCACCATCATGCCCAGCAAGTTTGCTTGAAGAGGGGATAGTATGCGAAAGATGTGGGAAATGTGAAATTCGTAATGCCCAGTTAAAGGCTCTTAACCTAGGCTATATGTTTTTTGTCGTTCCGGGATCAAGTTTTATAAAGCGAATGGCGAAAAAATACAAGCCAAGAGCTATCTTGGGTGTGGGCTGTTTACAGGAGGTCAAAGAGGGACTTGAAATGTGTGCTAAAATGAAGATACCGGCGCTCGGAGTAGTTTTACTACAAGACGGTTGTGTATCGACCTTACTTAATTGGAACTCGTTTTATGATCTGCTCGATAAAACTAAACTAAACTTAGCTTAACTTAACTTGTCTTCTCTCGTCATGTAAAACGCTGCCATACCAAAATTTTTTAACTTTAAGCGAATATCATTTACTACTTCTGATCCGAGAGGCCTGATTAAAGAATTAGATCCCACTTTATGTGCAAGATTCAAAATATCAGTCTGAATTTCAATTGGTGGCCTAATTGAATAAATCAAACTCGCCCCAGTATATATTGACCAGCGCGGATTTGAAATGTCATCCTTTACATAAATACCTCTTATCTTTTCATCAATCTGATCAACATCGATAATATCAGTCACGATGACTTTGAAACATCTGGAAAGTTTTATTGCGACATTGTAATGCAATCCTACACCTATCTCTACAACTTTGCCAAAGTAGTTCTCCTTAATGAACTTCACTATATCATTAGAATCCACTAAGCCTGCCATGCCAACAGTATTTAATTAGTTTGTATCGTGTATATAAAACAAGTTAATTAGAAGCAAATTTTTAATTGAGGTAACGGATTTGTTTTTAATACGTAAATTTAGACCATCTGACTTCGAAAAGGTTATTGAAATCGAAGAAGCAGTATTTAATGAATCTAACCCCTTGCTCTTCATGATGGCTTATGACTCCTCTTCAGATGGTTTTCTCGTAGCTGAGAACGATGGATGCACGATAGGATTTATCGCTGGAATTATATCTGCTACTGATGATGTCAGAATATTATCATTAGCCGTGAGTGCCACGTATCAAAATCGGGGCATTGCCACAGCGTTATTAAGAAAATTTATTGAAATATATCGCGCGAAAGGAATTTTGAGCATCAAACTTGAAGTGAGAGTAAGCAACTTCCGCGCGCAAAAATTGTACATATCACTGGGTTTTAACACGGTAAAGATAATCCCGTCGTATTACACCGACGGGGAAGATGGCTTTCAAATGGTAAAACTATTGATATGAATATTTATCGGGACCTTATAATTTCTGTCTATCGGGACCTTATAATTTCTGTCTTAGCTGCTAGTTCCTTCATTCGTGCCGAGATTCTTCCTGTACCGGAGATCTCATCTTCATCCATCACCGTTGCCAATTCATTCCCGAGTATAAAAATTGCGTGCTTGTGTTCTGCTTTGCTTCGATGAATGTGCATGGGACCTATATGAAGCGAGATGTACTTGTCGAATTCATCAGCGCAAAGTCCATTCTCTTCAAAATAGCTCTTTACACGAACAAGTAGTGTATGCAGTTGTATCAATTCTTCTTTGTGCATGGGCCAAACCTCTTTATTGTTGTACCTAAAAAATCATTAAGTCCATATAAAGTATTTTTGGCGGAATTGTACTTCCTACTATGTAACTTAAATGTTTCAGTAACCTTTAGTATTAATTGAAAATACAAATTAGAATATTACAGTCTCTTCAATATTTTTGATGGTAGACCCTCATGGATCTAAAATGCACACGTTAAAGACTTACACACAATTAATATCAAGTGAGGAGTTGTTGTCTGTAAAAAAATTTATGGTACCTCCACACGTTGCCATTTAATAAAACTAAGTACGTTCAAAACCCGAAGTACTGTTAATGACGCGAAGCTGTTTTAAGCTCGCTATCTCTGAGAAAAAGATGACATTATGAGATGTCTTCTGCTGTTAACACCTTGACCGAAAGAGGCCTTTTTACCACGTTACCTACTTTCACACCAATCAGGTAATCAAGCTCTTTTTCCGCAGCTATGTCGAGAATTCTCTGCGTTATTACTCCATCGAAGACTACGCTCTTCACTGATCCATTTGATTCTTTTAGAGTGTTTAGTAGATCTCTGACCTCGACTTTCTTTACTACCTTCCCAGCAGCGTCAAGCAAAAATGCGTTGAGAGTCCCGTTTAGCTCATTAATATAACCCTTAAAACTTTCTTTGATAGGAGAACCCTCAGTGTTCTCAATAATATTTACGACCGGAGCAGGTTCCGGTTCTTTTCTACTATTATTCGTCACCTTTCTCTTACTCTTTTGTTCCGCCACTTGGTCCAATGGTAATTTATTTCTTAGGGACTTTACTATTTCTTTTTGCGCTAAGTCCTCCACACTTTTGCCCTCGGGGGCGCGCGCAACATAGTCAATATCAGCTGTTTGTAACAATTCTTTTAATATTAACTCGCCTCCGCGATCGTCGTCTAAAAAAGTGGTAACAGTCTTTTTCTTAGTAAGACCAATAACTGATTTTGGTACATTCGTTCCCTCGACAGCGATTGCATTTTTAATTCCATGTCTAAGAAGATTCAAGACATCCGCCCTGCCCTCAACTATCAAAATAGCATCAGAATCATGGATATTTGGGCCAGCAGGAAGTTTTTCTTTACCGTAAAATACAAGCTCATCAACTCTAACCGCTTGCTTAACGGATTCGGTCAGTTCTTGGCTCTCTGGCATGCTCTCGTCGAATTTGTTGAGCAATATGTGTTTTGCCTGATCAATAATCTGCCGCCTCTTTGAAGAGCGAACATCTTCAATCTTGGAAATAGAAATAGCAGCTATACACGGCCCGACTCTGTCAATCGTTTCTAAAGAAGCTGCCAGAATTGATGTCTCGATTTTATCTAACGAGGATGAGATCAATATGTACCCATCAGATTTTCCTCCTTTTGAGCCTATATTGACTTCAATTCTGCCGATCCGTCCGGTTTTTTGCAATTCTCTCAAATCTAGCTCATCCCCTAACAAACCTTCAGTTTGTCCGAAGATGGCCCCAACAACATCTGGTTTCTCCACAACTCCATCTGTGTGAATGTCAGCGTAAATAACATATTTAGTAGTATCAGAATTTTGCATATAGTATCAACTCCTCAGAAATAGCAAACTGTTAATGCGTGATAATTTAATATCAAAATTTTCAGCTATTTCTACAGATTTGCTACAACCTCAAAATTTTAAGTAAACGCTATGTTTTCTTTAATTTTGAATTAATTAATGTAATGATTTTATTGTACAATTAGATTCTATTATAATTAAGTCTACCGATTATAAATGAACCTCTAAATTATATCTTAATTATCTATTCTAATTTTTGAATTTAAATGATAATGTTACGTAAGATGGCGTTAACTTCCTCACTATTCATATTCTGTAACAAGATTAATTTTCTCGAACTTGTGGTTCCTGAAACAAGTTTTACGTCTCTCATAGGCTTTTGAAATATCCTTGAAAGATAACGCAGAAGTTGTTCGTTAGCCGTCCCCTGACGAGCGTATTCTGTAAGCTTAACTTGAATCGATTTGCGCCATTTATTATATCCACTAATACCAAGAGATTTCGTACCTTGAATGACTTCAATTTTTATGAATGCGCCATTTTTTGCATCAGTTACAGCATCTTCAAAACTCATAGCCAGGAACATTACAGAGTGTAGGAAAATTGGTCTTTGCCCTGACGCACTAACTCCAAAGGTTCACTCTAATGAGTACTCGCTGTCCCCTTCGGTTACCCTCGTGCCAGGGCTTATTACGACCTATGATTTACCGTTATCGGGTTGTCTTACTATCATAGACGGGTGTTCACCATTAACTCAAGCAAGGACCTATAGTAACGGCTTCTACTCTTCGCTCTTGTTTGCGCTGATGATCACATACTCACTAAAGTGATAAAATCACATCAGTCCTCACAAAAGAGCCAATAAATATGTTTACGTATGAATATAAATAGCTACCCTTTATCATTTCTTTGATAATCGATACACTTGTCAGTTTTGAAATAAACAGTTGCCGTTTTGATAGAGAAGCCACTTTGCTTCCTTTTAAGGACAGCGACTCGTACAATTATCGGTTTTTTTTCAAAAAGAACTAGAATTGAGTCGCTAGTTATATATGATCATATCGACAAATATAATAGCTAGACCATAAATGTACGATCCTTACAATCGCCCTGTAAAAAGCCTCAGAATCTCAGTAACGCAGAAATGTAATTTAAAATGTCTGTACTGCCACAAAGAAGGCGAGGATCACAATTTAAGCCCGTATGAGATAACAGCCAAAGAAATTGCAAAGATTGCGAAAATATGTTACGAAAACGGAGTCAGAAAAGTTAAATTCTCTGGTGGCGAGCCACTTTTGCGGGATGACCTCGATAAAATTTTAAAATCATTACCTCCTTTTGATGACGTATCAATGACGACGAATGGACTTCTTTTAAAGAAGAGAATACATGATCTTCAAGGTTTAAATCGAGTTAATATAAGTTTAGATACGCTTGATTCTGAGACCTACAGAAACATCACAGGTGGCAAACTTGATAAAGTACTTGATGGGATTGACGCAGCACTTAAAGCCGGACTAACCCCCGTTAAGTTAAACATGGTAGTAATGGATGGCATAAATGATCACGAGATAGGAGATATGATAAATTACATCCGCGGTAAGGAAATGGTCTTGCAGTTAATTGAGTTAATGGATTTTAATAATGGATCGAAGCTTAAAGGATCAAATTTAAAGATAATAGAGGGCATTCTTGTCGGCCTTTCAAACAACACAATATACAATTCCCTCCATAAAAGGAAAAGATTCAAGATTAATGACGCTGAAATTGAAATAGTACGCCCTATTGATAACACGGAATTCTGCATGAATTGCAATAGGTTGAGAGTCACTTCTGATGCAAAGCTTAAGCCGTGTCTCCTCCGAAATGATAATTTAGTTGATGTCAAAGGCATAGATAAGCTGTCAGATGAGAGCGCGTTTAAACTCATTAAAGATGCTGTGAACAGGAGGGAGCCATATTACAGACCAAGATTCATTAATTACGGAACTAATTGTAGATGGGAAGAAAGTGCCTACTAACCAGTTTGTTCAAAACGTTTTTGCAGGCATAATCGGTGGTGTGCTTGATCATATTCACGGCGTTGACTACGATTGGAAAACTGTAGAGATAACAATAAAGCGAAATGAGTGAATAGCTCTATGAAGCTAAAGTCTCTAATAGAACAACTTGAGCTTATTGCACCGCCAGAACTCGCAAGCCCTTCAGATGAAGGCAAGATTGGACTTATTCTGCAAGGGTCAGAAACCATAGATAAGATTGCGGTTGCACTCGATCCCACCCTCAAAGTCATAAAACGGGCCGTTGACTCCAAGGCCGATATTTTGATAACACACCACACATTGATTTGGACTCCACTTACGAATATCCCAGTGAGCATTAAAAAACAGCTTAAATTAGCTCTTGAAAACGACCTCTCACTTTATGTGCTGCATACTAATTATGACGTAGCACAAGGTGGCATAAATGATGTTTTAGCTGGTTTGCTGGCTTTGGAAGACGTCTGTGAGATTGGCATAGGCAGAATGGGAAATGTTGAGGCAATAAACGCAGCAGATTTTGCAAAGTTCGTATCGAGGAAGCTCAAATCGAGAGTTCAATACATTGGCGATAACACAATTAGGAGAGTCGTCGTGGTCGGAGGCGGCGCTTTCAGCTACGCAATTGGTGCTGCTCTGGAGGCAGGTGCTGATGCCCTAGTTTCTGCGGAGCTTAAACATAGTATCATGCGGCAAGCTGAGGGAAAAATATCCTTAATAGACGGAACGCACTATGGGACCGAGGCTCCCGCAATGCGGATCCTCGCTGAGCGCCTCCATGCAGAATTTATTGACGATTCACCGAAACTATTAAATGTGTAAATTTTGAGCCACAATACTGCAAGGGGCACGATGGTAGTGAAATCTAAGCTTGAAGCGGAGTTAGATCAAAAAGAGTTAGATCAAAACGCACAAGACTCCGAGCTCATAAAAAAATATGGTCGTAGAGCAGCTAAGGCCCTCACTATGGCACGAGAGCATCGGGTTAAGCGTTATAAAGACTTTGATATTGTAATCGGCCACAATGACGAGTACATTATAGAAGGGAAGTCGTGCACGTGTAATGACTTTTTATATGCCCTCTCACGCAAGGGCAAGAAGTGTAGCCATGTTATAGCAATTGAAATTGCAGAGACAGAAGGTTTAATCGATAACATAGGTGCGTGGTATCAAGATGTTAGGGAGCTGTTGTAGTCGCACACAGCAGTTACTCGTGAACACAGTCCATAATATTAAAATAAAGATTCTGGCACGCTGCCGTAATTTGTCAGATAATCTATCATCTTTTGCTTTTTAATTATTGAATTCTGCGCAGCTATGTCAATTTGCGTACGCATTGATTCTATTTCATCTGCAGCAACGTAGTCGCCTACTACCATCTTAACAGGAGTGTACGCTGACTCGCGGAACTTTGGCTTAATTTCCGATCGACGTCCATCTACGATTAACTCTGCTCCTTTTCCTTCCTCAATCCACCCAATTTCGTCAACTTGTATAACACCATGTAACGCTTGTTTTATTTTGTGTGCCATAGGTGGCGACACAATTATCAGCAGAGCGTCAATACTCACTCCCAGATAATCAATATGTAACTCATCTAGCATCTTGAGGACTTTTGGATTAACCAACGGTCTTATTTTATTCTCGTCAAAAACAAGTTTTACTCTGGCAGTTTTGGAGATCTCCTCAGCATCTCCACGTATACCTCCATTTGTCACGTCAGTCATTGCATGAACTTTCTTAACCAATCCCGTCTTGATGAGGATATCGCAAGCTTTTAAAAACTTCACGTTGAGAGTTTCCGTAACGATTTCCTGTTTTCCGTTATAAAGAGCGGCGGCTACTATAGTACCACCTCCCGACCCTTCTGACATGAGTATCCTATCTCCAACTTTTGCATTAATTCTCGGTGTGAGGCCCGCTTTCTCAACGATTCCAACTGCACCTACACAACCTGTTAGCCTTTCACCTAGCACCACGTCGCCTCCTATTCTTAATGTGCTTCCGGTAACGAGAGGGACATTTGTGACTTGCGACACTGCAGATATTCCAGCAGTATAATCAAAAATCTTCGATACATCTCCGTCATCTGCTAGATGAATGTCTGAAAACAGAGCAATAGGCGTTGCCCCCATCACGAAGATATCCCGTAACGATGCACGGGTAACATGAAATCCTGCGAGAAATGGGTAGTCGCTCAGGCGTGAATGCATACCATCAACCGTTATCACAATATATTTGTCGTGAACCTTTACCACTCCCGAGTCATCAAGCTGATCAGAGCCTATTATTGCACTTGTTTTTCCTATGATATCTGCAATCTTTTCGTGCACGTAAAAGTCGCCAGAACCTCTTGATCCTACTCCAAATTTTCCCATTGTGACACCCGACTTTTTTTCGTCTCGCACTGTGAAATTTGCTTCATCCACAACGGCTTTCGATAAACGTAATGCTGACTCACGGGAGCTTTGCCTTATCTCCTGGATTCTATCTGCGAGGGTATTTTCAATGTCTTCTCGTTTTTGTCCTCTTTTTAAAGCCCTCTTGGCGTGCTCTTCAAGATCCACTAACACATCTCCACGAAGTTTTTAAGCATTTTTAATCCAATGCGCGATGATTTCTCCGGGTGAAATTGCGTCCCAAAAATGTTATTAACCGATACAATCGCAGCAAACTGAATTCCGTAATCTGATGTGGCTATGGTATGCTGTGCCGGTTCAACGAAGTAAGAATGAACAAAGTATACGTATGATCTTTCGATCCCTCGTAAAAATGGACTTCCCTGTTCGATTGTTATACAGTTCCAACCCATATGAGGTATCTTAAGTTTCTCCTGTTGATTTTCAAATTTGAAGCGTTTGACAGTCCCTTCTATAAGGTTGAGACCGCTTACAAGCCCATTTTCGTCTTGGCCTTCTTCGCTATTTGTCATAAACATCTGCATGCCAAGACATATTCCCAGTAAGGGTTTATTATCATTAACGAAATCAAATATCGCCCTTTTTATTGTCTGAATATTAGCCATACCGTTCTTGAATGCACCCACCCCCGGGAGAACCAAGCCATCTGCTCGGTCAAAATTACTCGGGTCAGACGTGACATCAACTTCTGCACCCGCATATTCTATTCCCCTCATTGCACTTCTGAGGTTCCCAAGACCGTAGTCGATAATAGCAATACGTGGCATAGTAGTTTAATCCTCAGTTTATTATTATATAACCGGTACTATTACTATATTACACTACAAGTGCCTCCGGTCTGTCTGATCAAAACGGTTCCGTTTGTTTTTTTTATGATGGTGCTTTTTAAAAAAATTAATTGTGTGCAACACTGACGCTCATTGCAAATTTTCTTTTTTTACACCGATATTCCACTTCCTTTGAAGGGAACAAAACATCGATAAAATTGGTAGGATCCGGTTGTCAATCAAATGGCAAATGATGCGCGATATACACTTGACGTGTGACTGCTATGCTATCTGTACTGGTATGCGCAATTTTGTATTTTGTAACAATGTCCCACCACGGGATACGTCGTCAAGCGCCAGCGTTTTAGCTCGACACCTATTAACTGCTGTTGATTCATTGTTTTATGCGAGCTCTTCGCCTCGCTTCGACGACCTCAAAAGCGAGATAAACGGTTTACAAATAGAAATTAATTAACGCTCAATCAACAACAATGTGACTAATTTCTTAAGATTTGTTTGAGAACAAATTAATATATCATAGAGTAGCATGATTAACGGTGGCAGAAGATATCATTTCTGTGGAGGTAAAAGGCATTTATATGGTAGGTACAGCCACGGGACATACTCCAGTCGTTCTTTTAACAGCTGATGGACACCGATTTTTGCCCATCTACATAGGTATTTCAGAAGCATTGTCAATAAATGCCGCCTTGAACGGAGAGGTGCCCTCCCGTCCAATGACTCACGATTTGATTATATCAATATTGGATAACGTCAACGCCCAAATTGAAGAAGTAGTAATCGACGAAGTTGAAAATGGGATCTATTATGCCACGCTTTCGATACGGATAAATGGCAGCGAAAAGCAGCTCGATGCAAGACCTAGTGATTGCATTGCGCTCGCTGTAAGGTCAAATATTGATATTTTGATAAAGGAATCAATATTGAATGAGGGAACTATTACAAAAGACGATATCAACGCTAAAGAGATGGAATTTTTCTTTTAATTTTTTCGGCTAGACTGCTAGTACCTTGTCACTCCTAGAGCTAAGACACATTGCCACATATTTATGTAGCATCAAATTATATCCGATATGAATGCAACTTAATTGTTTCTTGATCGATGTGGATTATATCACACAGGAAGGTCGAGCAATAATTCGTATGTGGCTCAAGGATAATGATGGAAAAAACATCATTGCTTATGATCCAAAATTTGAGCCGTATTTTTACGCTATTACGGACGACGAGACGAAAATACTGTCAGTAGAGGTCCTGAGGAATGATGAAGAAATTAGGCCGAACCGCGTCGAAAAAGTAACAAAACAAGATTTTGGAACCCCAATCGAGGTAATGAAAGTTTATGTCAACCATCCACAACACGTACCACTGCTTCGTGAACAAGTTGCGGGGCTGGGAATTGAGGTCCGTGAAGCAGATATATTGTATGCCATTCGTTACATAATCGATCGACAGCTTACACCAATGGACAAAGTTCTCATTGAAGGAGCGGAACGTGAAGACGTAAACTTCGATGTCGCCGTTGACGTAAAGAACATAAAGGCGGTACCTGAAGGTAAAAACCCTAATTTAAAAGTAATGGCCTTCGATTGTGAAATGATGAGTCACGGTGGTATGCCTGACCCTAAGAAGGACCCTATAATTATAATATCGATAGCCACAGGGCGTGATGAACTTAAGTGTATTTCAATGGACGATGAAAAAGATGACCGCACAGTTATTAGCGACTTTATTGCTTTTATTGAAGATTACGACCCCGATGTAATTGTTGGGTATAATACCGACGAATTCGACTGGCAGTATCTAAAGAGTCGCGCGGACAAATTTAAACAGCCTTTAAAAATTGGCAGAGATGGGAGTTCAGTGAAGTTCAGCTCTGGAGGGGGAGTTAAAGAAGCACGAATTTTCGGACGGTCGAATGTCGACCTATACAAAATTGCAAAGCGCGACGTCGGAGAAGTAAGCATCAAAAAACTTGAAAACGTAGCTGAATATATGGGAATTATGCGCAAATCTGAGAGGATCGAAGTCCCAGGGTGGGACATGGCGCGGTATTGGGGCGACAGCACCCTGAGAAAAACGCTCTTTGAATATGCAAAAGCCGATGTCGTAAGCACATGGGGGATTGCCGAGAGGCTCCTGCCTCTGCAATACGAATTTGCGCGCATAGTAAGACAACCGCTAGACAACGTGTCGAGGATGGGCAGGGGAAGACAAGTAGAATCGCTTTTGATTGCAGATGCTTTTAGAGTCGGAGAGCTGGTTCCGGCGAAAGGAGGGGGAACGGGTACGTACACGGGCGGATTTGTGCTTTTTCCGAAAGAGGGAGTCCACGAAGATGTGGTAAGCCTCGATTTTTCAGCCATGTACCCCTCGATTATGATTAACTATAACATATCTCCTGATACAGTTGTTCCGAGCGGGGAGGAAAACGTAGAATCTTATCAGGCTCCTGGGACAGAATACAGGTTTAGAAAGAAACCTGATGGATTTTTTAAATTAATATTAGTAAATCTGCTCGAAAGGAGAAAGACCGTCAAGGAACAAATGGCTACAATCGACAAAAACTCGTACGAGTATATGACGCTTGACATTCACCAGAATGCGATCAAAATTTTGACGAACGCTTTTTATGGCTACACGGGATGGCACGCTGCTAAATGGTATCGTAGGGAATGTGCAGAAGCTACAACGGCATGGGGAAGAAGCATAATACAAGATGCAATTGAACGGGCCGACAAGCATGGACTTGAAGTAATTTACGGCGATACTGACAGCTTATTCGTCAAGCTAAAGAAATCCTAGTATAAAAAATTTATGCTCGTAAACGCGCGCTGAAACAGGGATTTGATAAATACTCTAAAAGAGTGGTTCAAGGTGCTTCGACCTTGTCGAGAATCAGGAAGTATGGTTATTACTCTTTAGCTCAGAAAGTGACAGAACCTTCCAATACTTGATGGGGCTGGGGCTATTTAAAAAATTATGTGTCAATTTTAACTGTCATTCATGGCAAGGCCAACTGTACGAACGGTGATTGAAGTTGTTCAAACTGGTTACTATGACTTTTTATAATAGTAGCAACTGAATGACTCAGCGCCTTGAGTTTATCTCGAAGTGTAGCGATGTAATTGTTTAAGACTACTAATAAGAGTTATAGTTGTGAGATATAAATAAAAATAACTTATCAACTAAAAGCCTTGAATGTCAATAGAGGAAGATGAAATAATGACGACTGAGCTGATGAAAAGAGTCCGAGTGTTTATTGATGAGCTCTCAACAGTATATCCAATTCGCCTCGACATACAAGAACATTTTACAGCAATATTCTTCACTGAGAAGAAGAAGAGGTATGCAGGAATTACTGATAACGGAGAAATCGTCATAAAGGGTCTGGAAGTCAGAAGAGGAGATTGGTGCGCATTAGCCAAAAACTTGCAATCTGAAGTCATCAGTATGATCTTAAAAAATCGGGATCCGGAAGCAGCTGCGCGACTCGTGGCTGATACCATAAAGAAACTGCGAGCTGGCGAAGTGCCACTCGATCAACTGACAATTTATAAGACGCTTACGAAGAAAATTACAAGCTACGAATCCATGCAGGCACACGTTAAGGCTGCTCAGAGAGCCAAGCAATACGGATTATCGGCCGAAGTAGGTGCTAAAGTGGCATACATCGTTCTAAAAGGAAGCGGTAAAATTGGCGATAGATCATATCCCGCTGACGTACTTACCAAGAAGAACGGGAAGCTCGTCGATACAAAAAGTGAAGAAAAAGAGATTGATGTCGATTATTACGTGACGCACCAGATATTGCCCTCAGTTGGTAGGGTACTAAACTACTTTGGTTACAATGATTCTAATCTTGCCGGTAAGCCTCTCCAAAAAACGCTTGACCACTTTTAATGTTATCATTACCTGAATATCAAAACAGCTTAGAATTCTGTTCGTAATTGAACACCAATAAAAGGGGGGAGAATAATTTACTCCACCAATGTTGAAACATCCCCCTCAGCGATGCCAAGCTCTCTCGCCTTTAGTACCCTTCGCATTATCTTTCCGCTTCTCGTTTTCGGCAACGTTTTTACAAACACTATTTCTCCAATAACTGCAACAGGCCCGAGCTCATGCCGAACTTGTTTCTTTAGTTGGTCTATTAGTCGATCGTTTTCCTCGCACCCTTCCTTTAAGATGAGAAATGCTTTAATGACCTCCCCTTTTACCGGATCGGGCTTCCCTATCACGGCTGCCTCCGAAACGTCAGGATGGGTAACAAACGCCGATTCCACTTCGCTCGTTCCTATTCTATGACCAGCAATCTTTAAAACATCATCAGCTCTTCCTTGAATCCAGTAGTATCCATCTTCGTCCTTTCGTGCCATATCTCCTGGACAATACACATCTCCAGGCACGACCTTCCAATAAGTTTTTATGTACCGGTCAGGGTCTTTATAAAGCGTTCGTAACATTGCCGGCCAAGGGGTCTTTATTACTAATAACCCGCCTTTTCCGAATGGTACGGACTTTCCTTCGATATCGACTATATCAGCTTCTATTCCAGGCAACGGTTTCGTTGTGGAACCAGGCTTAAGCGGCGATACCGGAAGTGGAGATATTAAGAAACTTCCCGTCTCAGTCTGCCACCACGTATCGATGATCGGGCGCTGTCCATTCCCTACGTTAGTGTAATACCACATCCATGCTTCTGGATTAATAGGTTCTCCGACCGTCCCCAGTATTCTCAACGAGCTCAAGTCGCGACATCGCGGCCACTTATCGCCATACCTCATTAAATGGCGAATTACTGTCGGTGCTGTATAGAATTTCGTAACTCCGTATTTTTCCACTATACTCCACAGCACGTCAGGATTTGGGTAGTCAGGTGCGCCCTCATAAATTAAGGATGTAGTTCCAATGAGTAAAGGTGCATAGACGGAATAGCTGTGGCCAGTTACCCATCCAATATCTGCAGTGCACCACCATACGTCATCCTCACGTATGTCAAATGCTTGTTGCAATGTCGTAGCTGTTTGCACCATATAGCCGCCAGTAGCGTGAACTACCCCTTTGGGCTTTCCCGTGCTTCCCGACGTATACAGAATATAAAGTACGTCCTCCGCATCCATCATTTCGGGGTTACATTCTGCGGGTTCTCCCTCCACCAGTGAGTCATAGAGTATCTCTTTTCCGCTCAGATCTGACATCGTAATCGGGTTGCCTGCGTGTTTGACTACAACGGTCGTTTCTACGGTCGGACACTGCAAAACAGCTTCATCTGACACTTGCTTCAGGTCAATTATTTTTCCTCTCCTAAACGTGCCATCCGCAGTGATCAAAATCTTCGCTTCTGCATCATTGATCCGTTCTCTCAGAGCGTGGACACTGAATCCCGCATATACAACATTGTGTATAGCTCCAATCTTAGCGCACGCGAGCATAGATACAACTGATTCAATACAGGGGGGCAGGTACATAGCTACCCTATCTCCTTTTTTAACCCCCAGCTTTTTTAACGCATTCGCCATCTTGTTGACTGCTCTGCAGAGCTCATAGTAGGTTACCTTTTTTTCATCGCCACGTTCATTAACGTAAAGCACGGCGAGCTTATTTCGTCTGTCAGTCTTGATTTGCCTGTCTACTGCATTGTACGTTATGTTGGTTTTTCCATCTACAAACCACTTATAAAAGGGCTTGTTGCTCTCATCAAGCACTTTTGTCCACGGGGCAAACCACTCAAACTGTTGGGCTTTCTCCCCCCAATATTTCTCGAGGTCTTCACCAGCTTTTAATTCTGCTTCCCAATCTTTGACGATTGCAGTCCTGGTCACTTCTTCACGAGGTTTAAAAATGCGTTGTTCATGTAGCAGAACTGACGTAACTTCTTCATCTTTTTGGGTTTCCACGGTATCCCACCTTTCACATTTAGCCCTTTAAAAGCAACACCAATTATAACTATTAATAATTACAGACGGTGCAAAACAATTGTAGTTGGTCGTCGTACTTATAACTTTTGGGGTTCTAGGAGAATGATACATTAGTAAAATCCTTCAATACCAAGGTGGTTGGCTTTCGCTTTCTTTTATACGTTCGTGGCTTCAAGTAATTCTATTATCTTTGCAAGTACTACTTGTGCGTAATTTATCATATGAGAGCAACTCACACTGTTGTCATTCTTATCTTGATGTACTATCTAAATGGAGGATAAACCTTATATATTAATGATTAATAGTGATAAATCGGTAATCCCTATGAGTGACGTAAAAACAATTATGGAACAAAATGAGCAGCCTGCGCATCCAGTGAAACTATTTGGAATGCCAGCAGAAAAGGGGAGATGGGTATTCGTCATACTCGGTTTAATTATTAACCTCTGCTTAGGCAGCATTTATTCCTGGAGTGTTTTCAGGTTACCCCTGCAGAAAATGTTCGCTGTTGATGCAACAGCAAGTCTGCTGCCGTTCATAATATTTCTAGCACTTTTTGCCTTTGTCATGCCTTTTGCGGGAGGCCCGCTAGATAAATATGGACCAAGGAATCTGACAATCCTTGGCGGAATAACTGTTGGAATTGGCTGGATACTTGCAAGTCAGTCAACGAGCATGGTAATGCTAACGCTGGCTTATGGTATAATAGGCGGTGCCGGAGTTGGCATTGCATACAACGCCCCTATAGGAGTGTCTGGAAGATGGTTCCCTGACAGGAGGGGATTGGCGGTTGGACTGACGGTTTTGGGGTTTGGATTATCCCCTCTCGTGACCGCACCGTTAGCTAACTTCGCAATCAGCGCATATGGAGCACTTCCCACTTTTGGATACCTCGGTATTGTTTTTCTCGTCCTAATTGTTCTCCTTGGGCTGCCGTTAAAATTCCCCACCGCTGAATGGAAGCCAAGTGGTTGGGTACCTAAAGCTAGTGCGGTTCAATGTGCAGATCTTTCAAGACCGGAAATGGTGAAGACTAAGGGGTTCTGGGGACTATGGCTAGGTTTCGTGATAGGTACCCTCGCAGGTTTGATGGCAATCGGAATAAGTAGTCCTGTCGGACAAGAGGTCTTCAAGCTAAGTGCAGCTACAGCTGCAGCCTTAACAGGCGTTTTTGCTATATTTAACGGAATTGGAAGACCCATATTCGGGTATCTCGTCGACAGAATCAACCCACGGAATACGGCAATGTTGAGTTTTGGTATTATTTTTCTAGCGGCGGCGTTCTTGGGATTTGGCGCGGCTCCTGGCGCAACAGCACTATATATAGCTGGATTCGCAGCACTGTGGCTCTGTCTTGGTGGCTGGTTGGCTATTGCCCCGGCGTGTACGGCAGCTTATTGTGGCACAAAGTATTATGGACCAAACTATGGGTTAGTTTTCACAGCGTATGGTGTTGGAGCTATAATTGGAAATTTGCTTGCGGGAAGGTTACGAGATATCGTGGGCAGTTACGTTGCGGTGTTTTATCCTGTTGCGATACTCGCGGTAATCGGAATAGCGATGGCATATCTTCTTATCTGTCCTCCAACAACGAAACAAAAATGAACTACTACTTAGAGATGGGTTTATTATGCCCGTCTCTAAAAATTTATTTCATTTTTATTACTAAGAGACTAATTTTTCACTTTACGTTCTAAGGTACCATAATTGTGCATTAATTAATCAAATGAACGAAATCTCCAAAAACATGATCATTTTTTTCTTTTGACGTAAAAAATGCACAACGTTAATTACTAAATAACCAAAGCGGCAAGGCACCTCTCTAAATACAATTGATCTTTGTTTATTAGGGTAAGACCAACTGAGATGCAAAGACAGTTTCCTAAAGCCTAATCAAGCTGAGAGTCTGATTGCCAGCACTGCAACAAGTAGCGCGTAAGCTGCCAGCCTGCATATGCACGTGAGTTCCTTTCATTTTTCGTATTAGTGCTCCGACATCTTTAAGCAACCGCACTTTTCTAAGCTTTTTTTAAAACTCTCAAGTGTAGGGCAAACAGATTTCAGAAGTCTTTGATGAGACAAGAGCAAAATTAATAAATTCTGACAATTTCACGCTTAATGTCCATCATACATTTTGTATATGAGAATAAATTTTCATACAGAATATTGACTTTTCAGACCTATCATATAAATAGATGGCATGTACAGACGGAACTAGCAACTTGTTGGTCATTTGATTACAGTCTTTTCTATGTAACTGAGTTTCACTGCTGTCCATAGAAAATGCTGTTCACTTATTGATTTATCCATTATCTAGAACGCACCAAGTCATAGATTTATTAGATTCACTCAGAACTAAAAACTACTTATTGATCCATGTAAAGAAATAGATCCTATTTGTAGCATAATATCAAATAAGTTTAACTCGCTCCATTGTTCCACAATCTTGCCATTTGCTACTCGGAATATGGAGATTCCTCTCATTTCTACCGGCCTGCCACTAGGTGGAATCCCTAAAAATTCACCTTTGTGCAGTCCGCGACCAGTCCAACGTATTACAACTTCATCCTTCTCCGCGATGAGATCTTCGATTATGACTTTAGCATCCGGAAACGCTGTACGATATACACCACTGGCTTGCTTGATCCCCACCACGCCTGGTGCTTGCCCCGGAAGGGGACTGTGATCAACGAAGTTTGAGGCGGTGAGTTCTTGTAGCTCGTTCAAGTCACCCTTGTCAAATCCCTTAAACGAGCGAAGCACTATTGTCTTATTTTCTTTTATCGACATAATATATAGTTTAAAGTATGGTAGTGCAATATATTTCTGACTGAAAATCACCGAAAATAAGGGGGAAATTTGACGAAAACAAACTTGGTCACTGAAGCTACGAACAGATACCCCCTCTGAGATCCATTGTTCTTAAGCCAAAAAGGGTGATAGATCTGTGTTGACCCGGCGACTATCATTTTAGCAGATATCATCGCTGTTACTACATTAGGCTTAAACTTCGATAGAATCTTTTTTACGGTTGAAATGTTTTATGATCCAGCCATCTGAAAATTAAAGTTGAAGATGACCTCACAAAGTTACGGCTTTCAGTCACGACTACTAAAAAGACATTGAAGCGAGCTTGGCAGTCCGTATAGGGGCCCGTATCGTAGAGTCAACCATGGAATGTATTGGAAGACGATTACATGATTCTAAAAGGAGTGCAAAGAGGTTTGCCTGTGCGAAGTCGCGACGGGGATAATCTGCGCGCCGAGCAGATTGTTTAGGTCGTAAACATACAAAGTGTTTTTATCATCAACTATCAAGCTTCTCCCCTTTAAACCGATCACGTTTCCGTAAATCGCATCGTTTAAAGGTAGAGGCCTCATCCACAGATTTTTATTCAGGTAG
This sequence comes from Methanobacteriota archaeon, assembly GCA_963704625.1. Taxonomy (GTDB): domain Archaea; phylum Halobacteriota; class Bog-38; order Methanoflorentales; family Methanoflorentaceae; genus DASPRZ01. Next base: position 412,872 of record OY969924.1, read on the forward strand.
TTTAACCTAATCTCATAATGAGCGTTAAAGTCTTCTCTCGCTGTTTCCCAAACATCCAAGTTCAATTCTTTTTCCAGGTTTATCTTCTCTGATAGCCGAACGCTGTTTTTTAGACCGTAATTCCTCTGGAGTTTGTGCTCTATTTTTCTCGCAATTTCACCGTTTGGATATGAAGCTATAACAGCTCCAACATCTGCACCTTGCTCTATTAGTCTGCGCTCGAATCGTAAAGACTTTGAGACTCCAATTTTCAGTATGTCAGGCCTAAACATAGCAAGATACACAACATGCTCTTCTAGGCAGGTCTTTTCATCCTTGAGGCAACTTCCTTTGCACATCGCACACGCGTTAAACATCTTGCACTGCTGACATACCGGGGCTTTGGTGCAGTCGCAAGGAATATAACTCCGGCCTTCCCACCTTCCGATGCAACTTTTCTTGCCCACCCCAATGGACAGGTTCCCCTCAAGCCGTATGAATTCCATTGCAGGATAGGTAAGAAGCGTTCTATCAATAGACGAAAAACCTATTATCTTCACCAATATGGTACATTATATTCTTTGATATATATCTATTAATTTGTGCCATATTGTTTTAAACCTTTAAAGCGATTACAAATTATGATCATAGAGGTCATAGAAGAGCCTTTGTTTTATGATGGTTCACAGATTGATCCCCTATGGGCTTATAAGGAGCTCGGCGTACTAGGCGATTCCATTGTGGTATTTCGAGGTGCAATGAACGTCTCACTAAGCAAGATGAAAGATTGTGAGGACGTTCGTGGAGAAATGGAGATCAAAGGCGACGATGTAATCCACTTGGTGGTCGAGAAGTTCGATAGTCCCGGAAACATATTAACGTCATACCTATTACAAAGGTTGCTTATCGTTTCGGCGCAGTCTGTACTTGAACTTTATGGTGTCGAAACAGCGAGGTCTGGCGATGACCTTTACGTTATTGACGATAAGCTCACAGTAAGTATAGCAACAGCAAGTATCGCAAGTGAGAAGATCCACTTGGGGATAAACGTGACGACGAGCGGAACACCGAAAGATGTGTCTGTTACAAGTCTTACATCCTTCGGAGTCGAATCTGATGAATGCCTCTCAATTGGCAGAGAGATTGCTGAGATGTTCTCGAGAGAGATTATGGACATCCTAAAGGACGTTGTAAAGACCAAAGGATCCTAATGGCTGTGTGTATCTGAAATAAAAAAAGATTTGAAACAAGCCCCTTAGCGATGCCAACGGGAGAGATTATGAAAAAAGCTGGAATAACGTATCTCGATAAACCAGGCCCTAAAAATACCGATGAGGTTATAACTGCTGTTAAATCATATTTAGAGAGAGACGCACTTAAACAGGTAGTTGTTGCAAGTAGCACGGGAGCAACAGGCGTGAAGTTTGCAGATGCAATAGGAGACATGACCAATCTTACCGTCGTCACATATCACACGGGCTTCAATAAGGAAGGAGTTCAGAACTTAGAGGAGAATAACAGAGGGATTCTCGAGAGTAAAGGAATTAAAATAGTAACGCAATCACACGTTTTTTCTGGCATAGAACGATCGATTTCAAAAAAATTTGGAGGAATTTCAAGAGTTGAAACAATTGCTGAAGCCCTGAGATCGTTATTTGGACACGGATTAAAGGTATGCATCGAGGTAACGATTATGGCTGCAGATTCAGGAGCGATCCCGATAGAAGATGTTATTGCAGTCGGAGGCACGGGAAATGGCGCCGATACTGCTATTCTCATAAGACCCGCTCATATGAACAACTTCTTTGATGCAAAAATACGGGAATTTATAATAATTCCACGAGAGCGGTAATGGCCGAAGTGTTCGAAATAACTCATAAAGATGTGCTGGGTCGCATCGGCAAGCTTACAACTGCCCACGGGGTGATTGAGACCCCCGTATTAATGCCGGTCATAAACCCAAACGTGATGATACTTAAACCTCAAGAGATACAATTATTAGGCGCCCAAATGCTCATCACTAATTCTTACATAATCTACAGGCACCCTAATCTTAAGAAATTCGCACTCTCAAAGGGAGTCCATAAATTACTTGGCTTCGAGGGTCCGATAATGACTGACTCGGGCTCCTATCAGCTCTCAGTCTTTGGAGAAATTGAATTCACCTCAAATGAGATAATCATATTTCAAAAGGATATAGGTTCTGATATAGGGACGCCGATTGACATACCAACGCCACCGGACGTTTCATACGGCAAGGCGTTAAAAGAAATGGAGATTACATTGCAGAGAATTAAAGAGGCTAAAGACTGTAGCGGTGATAAAATGCTGCTTACAGGCCCTCTACAGGGATCGACACACCTTGATTTAAGAGAGAGATTTGCAAGGATGATCAGCGAGTTAGATGTGGACATCTATCCAATTGGCGCGGTAGTCCCCCTTATGGAATCCTACAGGTTCAAAAAACTCGCTGAAGTCGTGCTCGCATCTAAGAGAGGGTTCAGACTTGACGCGCCAGTACACCTATTTGGGGCGGGCCATCCAATGATGTTCGCCTTGGCTGTGGCGCTCGGCTGCGATTTGTTTGACTCGGCAGCGTATGCACGCTATGCCAGAGACCGTCGTTATCTCACCTCAAACGGCACACATGCGTTAAGCGATCTTAAGTACCTTCCCTGTTCCTGCCCGATCTGTTCAAAAGGGGAGTTAGATCTCAGCGAAAAAGAACTAGCAGAACATAACTTACGCGTTTCATTTACTGAGATACAAACGATAAAACAAGCCATTCGCGATGGGACGCTTTGGGAGCTTGTAGAAAAAAGGTGTCGACATCCCATGCTGCTGTCTGCTCTCAGAGCTATTTTGAATCATTCAGAGTATATCGAAGAATATGAGCCGCAGAAGTGGACATTTCTCTATACTAGTGAAGAATCAGCAAAACGTCCGGCGATTCTACGGCATTTAAAAAAGCTAAAAAATCTACGCTTGAAAGGCAGAATACTCATAACGACCAATAGAAAGAAAACGAAACATCTTGAAGACGAGTTTGATGAAATCTTACTTATGAAAGCGCCTTTCGGACCATACCCACCAGAGCTTGGTGAAACTTACCCGATAGGGCAATCCGAGGTACCTGCTCCGGATAATGCGTCAAAAAAATCTGCACTGTACAACCTAATTGAGCTTATAAAATCTAAGAACTTCGAAGCTACTTTTGCTTACGATGACGATTGGGAGCACGAATTTTTGTACCAATTGTGTGAATGCTCCGATCTTTTACCGTTATAAGTGCGTTCTATGAAAAGACAATTTGAAGTTATAAAGCGAGATGGCGCAGCACGCGTTGGAAAGCTTAACTTGTTCGACAAAATAGTCACTACACCTTATATGCTCAAAACAAAAGAAGAGCTCGAATTAGTGAGAGAACAAATAGGCGAAAATGGTGAGTTGAAGGTAGAAGTAATAGACGATGTTGAGAAGATACCTCAAGGAATAGAGGCTGATCTAGTTATACTCGGTGGCGCCGTACGATTTGAAAAAGATCCAAGAGGCCTCTCAACAGCTCTAACTACAATACGGGAAATCGTAAATCCAGATTCAGCGCTTTACACTCCGGCACTAGCAACCCCCGAAAATGTAAGTCTGCTTGTATATGCGGGAGTCGACGTTATCGACTTTATATTGGCTGAAGTTAAAGCTACTGAAGGATTTTTTCTCCATGATGATGGCGAAGAGAGATTCCAGGATGTGCAATTACCGCAGTGCACATGTGATGCGTGCCAGCAAATTGAGGATCTAAAGAGCCGCCCGTTCGAAAAGAGCGTTGAGATTGCATCACAGCATAATAAAAACGCCCTACAAGCTGAACTTTACAAAATACGTGCGAGGGTATCACGTGGAACTCTGAGAGAGCTTGTAGAGGGGAGATGCAGAGCATCTACCACGCTCACTGCGCTTTTGAGGCTTTTAGATGAGAACTACGATTACTTTGAAAAAAGGGCGCCAATCGTAAGAACGTCCACAATGCTCGCTTGTGCGCAGGAGTCGGTGAACAGAGCAGAGATAAGACGTTTCAGCGAGCGAGTGATTACGAGGCTCAAACAGCGTCATGGCATTTTGTTGTTGTTGCCCTGTTCAGCTAAGAAACCCTATTCAAGTTCGATGTCTCATAAAATAATACTCTCAAGTATATGGAAATTTAGACGGTCGATAAATGAGGCGATTATTTCATCTCCCCTTGGGGTGATTCCGCGGAGCCTCGAGTGTGTCTACCCTCCATCAAATTACGACGTGCCTGTTACGGGCACGTGGATCTGTGATGAAACGAAGTGGGTGAGCACTCGACTGCGCGAGTATCTAAAAGCTAACTCATTTGATGTTATTCTTGCTCATGTAAGCGGACCGTACAAGGATGTTTGCGACGAGGCGGTATCTCTACTTGGGACTGATGTCATATATACTACCATAAATGAAGATATTTTATCTTCAGCATCCTTAAACAATCTAAAAGAGGTAGTACAGGGGCTCATAAAAGAGCATCAACCCCCTAAGAGAGATTTGAGATTTGATTACATTAGAGACACGGTCGATTATCAGTTTGGAAAGGGGGTATCTGATTATATTTTTTCGGATCGTCCAAAAATTGGAGGGGTATATCCGACATATCATGCGTCATACAATGGTGTACGAATAGCAACCATCGTAAAACCATATGGTACAACCACGCTAACGATCCCAGGTGCCAGCAGATACCTCGAGCGTTTCGAGGGACATTATTGTGTTTATATAGACGACTTTGTCCCTAAGGGGACGGTCTTCGCTGTTGGAGTTTTAAGTGCAGATCCAATAATCAGACCTTATGACGAAGTGGTTGTTTTAAATGATGAGGTAGTATCAGTAGGCAGAGCGCTCATGAGCGGGTGGGAGATGCAATCATCTACAAGAGGCGGAGCGGTAGTTATTCGGCACGTAGAGAAGCGGTGAAGAGTATAAACTTAACGGACACGTCAAACAGCAATGAGAGATTTTAAATACAAAAACACCTCTCGCCGTAAAGGTCAAGGTGCGATATCGTGGACTGGTGTAGATCTTCTAGACGCAGAACAAGTTCGTTCTCTCACCGTCATATTGAGAACGAAGGGCTGCTACTGGGCACGAAGCGACGGCTGCACGATGTGCGGTTATATTTATGATGCCGATCCAAACTCGTGCGGCGCAGACGTCAAAAAACAGTTCGATGCCGTTTTAAATTGCTATGGCAAAAATTTTGGCGTCGTAAAGCTTTTCACATCTGGCAGTTTCTTTGATACCAATGAGGTGCCCGCTGATGTGAGGAACTACATATTAGATAAGTTAAGCGGCGTGCCAAAAGTTATTGTGGAAACGCGCCCCGAGTTTGTAACAGATGAGGTTTGTGAGGAGATATCTAAAATCCTAAATGGAGCAGAAATTGCCATCGGACTTGAAACTTCTAATGACTTGATAAGAAACAGCTGTATAAATAAAGGATTTAACTTCAACGATTTTGTTGAGGCATCAAAGCTAGCTTCTTCCCATAATTTGACGGTTAAGGCCTACTTACTACTGAAACCACCAATGTTAACGGAGAAGCAAGCGTTGGACGACACAATTACGTCAATAAAAGAGGCCTCGAGATATGCTAACACAATTTCACTAAATTTATGTAACGTACAAAAAGGAACCTATGTAGAGAAGCTTTGGAAAAAGAGATTGTATAGGCCTCCATGGCTGTGGACGGCGGTCGAAGCGCTTAAGCGAACGGCAGGCATGACTACAATCATTTGCGACCCAGTAGCAGGAGGGACGGCACGCGGACCGCATAACTGCGGCACATGCGATGATGACGTGATCCATGAAATACAAGAGTACTCCCTTACTCAAGATAAAGCGGTTTTTAAGACTAATTGCAAGGATAGAACGGCATGGGAATTCGTTTTGGAGTTTGAGCACTTTACTTACGGTGCGCCACTAATCAACTGAATTACATCATTGTTAGTTCTGTCAAAAAGTTCATTTACCTAAATTCTAATCGGAAAGATTACCAAGAGAGGATAAACGATTGATAGCTTGTTATACGCTACAGATGTATTCGAATCTAATTCTAAAGGCTGCCTTAGATAGCCAAAGTTCGCAGACAAATCTTATTATCAATGCAATTCAATTACTACGCCAATTACTTTTTGTAGTCTGATTCTCTGCTGATAGCTGAAAAGATGCAGTATAACGTAGTCGTTTGTTAGAATATTGGCAGTAAGTTTATTTCGTGTCGAGCGGCAAACCGATCCTTACCATAGAGTCAACGTATCTAGCCTAATCGGTTAACGTTCGTTTATGCTTTGACATACAAGGCGGTTTTTAGATCATGATACCACGCCACGACAAGACTACAACCTTCCAGAGGGTTATAGAAGAAGCGAGACTTTTCTTATTCTAAATATGTAATTGATGGATTCACGCCTGCTATTCATTAATTAAAGTTAGAGAGATAAAATTAAAAAGAGATTCTCTTTGCTTTTATTTGCCTTAATCTTTATATATGTATTTTATCAATTATGAGTGGAGTAACCTCAATGGCGCGGTTTAACAGACTTTTGCGGCTTGCAATTGCTTTTCTAATTTTCGCTGTTATATTCTACATCCTTGGACTAGGAGTGATAAAGGGTATTTCGATCGACAGCGTGAGAATTCCCGTTACTACATTTATCGTCCTCTTTGTAATAACATTTTTAGCAAGCTTGTTATAGCGGAGATTTTGATCCACGTGGTGAGAATAAGCCCAAAGAGTTTAAAGACCGTACAAACTATTTTTATAACTGCCGCCTAGTCGCATTTAATGAGGATCACATTACGAAGTATAACTATTTTCCAATGCCGTGTAAAAAGAGCGAGTCACGTGTGGATCGATTTGTGCGGCGATACGGACGGCTGGTGCAGGTAGAACTAGACCCTCCACTGAACGTATTGCGCGGTTATATATCGATGCATTTTCTGAGTTATAACTTATCAAAATAAAGGACGTGAGAAAAAGAGAACACCATGAGAGGGGGCGACTGCACAAATTTGTAGTGTCGTAACGATAACGATGATGATAAATTCGAACACCACCACAGGAATCCCCTTGCAGTCAGACTCGTAACTGAAAAATATTTAATCTCCCACTTTTATCACTATAATCCATGAATTGTCGGATCTCTGCGCTCAATGAGGAGTCTCGAGGAATGTCTTTGAACAACGGAGATTGATCGATCACGGTAATGCGGCTGTCCCATTTTGTGATTTCATATGCATCTTCTAACGTCCACTTACCAAAATATCTATTGGAGGATACTCTGAAGCCGCGCCATATCTCTCCCATTTCCTTGGCGCTAAGCTGGTTCCACCACGCTTCGAGGTCGGCCCATTCCTTACCTTTCGGCTTTGTTGGGGTCTTGAGCGAGGCCATCATATTGTTCAGCTTATCTTTCTGGTCCTGTGGCGCCTTCGTCCACCAGTCCTTCAATGCTTCCATCCACGCTGCTCTCATCGCATCCCGTTGTTCCGGCGGAAACTGATCACCCCAAGCTCTGAAGTCGTCATTCAATTTTGATGGGGCATCAAATATAATTTCACCGCCAGGGAAATTATCCGCTAACATCGAAAAGAACTGTTTGACCTGTGATTCCTCAAAGAAAGGTAACACTCCGCCAGCTACCATAAATACCCCACCCTCGGTATGTTTAATGTCCTTGCACCAGATCGGATCGAAGAGTGATTCTGCAATGTATGTTGTCCTATCGGGTTCCGGGAGTAATTGTCTTCTTATCTCGATGACGTCAGGAAGGTCGAGGTCGTACCACTGAATTGTTCCATTATCAACCCGGTAAAATGTCGTGTCAAGTCCTGCGCCGATATTCACCACTGATGCACGAGGATGCTCTGCGATGTACGCTTTTATCTTCTCGTCAAATTTCTTTGCTCTTAGCGCAGGTAATCCAAATGGTGGTAGATTGCCTTTAAGAGAGACATTAAGCCAAATGCCTTCGAACGGAACTTCACTGGTTGAAAAATCATAGTCGATTTTTTCAGCGAGTTCAACAGCTTTCGCGTCATAAAACAGTGAGCTATATTTCTTGCTCAATTGAGCCCGGCCCCATAAACAAAATAATAGCGTTTCCGATACGCCACTTAACTTTATCTTTACTTTATCCTGTTGCATGCCTTCCTCCTATTGTATAATTACTCATAACATTGCGTGCGTGAAGGGATGTGTGCGCCATCTGCGCCATATCTATCGTACATCACACAAGCCATATGCACATTTGTAACTTAAGTTAAAATCTGAGACATTGCCCAACCCCGCGGCCCCCCTGTTCTGTTAGAGCGAGGTCGTTCGTTATCAGTAGCGATAACAACGGGAATAGCAGCATCCTACTAGGCTAAGTGACATCACCGCCACTGTCACGCATAACATCAGCAATACCGCCCTTTCTTTGTTGCCTCATTTTTTGCGCGCACGTCTAAACGTGCACACGCTGCTGCGTTGCTGTTGCTCTAAGCCTTGCGCGGTCTGTATATACTGTGTATGTAGCAGGCAGCTCTCCCTACTAAAGCTTAGTACCCGCCTACCTTTCGCTACGGCATCTCCATTTCTTCATCAGCGAATTGCACCACCTTCAGCTTCAGCGCCCCTTTCTCTGGCACCGCTTTCATAATGAAGTACTCTCCCCCCTTGAGGTTGAGGATCGTCCGTATTTCCTTAGGGATGACCACGTAGTAGGAGGTACCATCGGGGCGCATGTACCCTTTGACGAGTACCCGGAGGGTGTGCCGCTTTTTCTTTTGTGCTTTCTTTCTCACGTTCCTGATCCAAGTACTTCACCCTATGTCCTAACAGCAAGTAGTAAGTAATAAGTATAAGATGATAAGGGGCAGGAGCCCCTCACATCTTTTCTATCCATGACTTGATCGTTTTCAGGGTCTCGACTTTGTACTGCAGCAATTTGATCTTGCTTTCTTTCTTCATGATCTTGCCCTCAAGCTTCCGCAGGCATGAGTACCTTCTTCTCACTGTCACCGAGCTTGTCCCATAGCATTATCATCATCTCGGACTTTTTACCTTCTTCTTTTTGTTCATGCATTACTTTTCAACTCCTTTCGGTGCATGTGCTGATCGCACCGTGGTATGTAGTATGTTTAGTATGTTGAGCATAATATAGCTTGCGCTCATCATACACGTGTAATTCTTTTTCTGTGACTTCAGTTCAACTCCACCTTTTCATCCTCCTCTCGTAAATCTGCATTTTTTTAAACTGTACACCTAAATGATAGAGAATTAGTAGAACGCCATATGTTCCCTATATCAGGTCAGACGGCGCTGCTGGCTTTGTATGCTAATTGTTGCCGTGAAGGTGTCATCATCTAGCTGTTACTGTTACATCATTACTAACGCTAGATGCGTATTGACTGTCGCCATCGTAGCTGATCCTGAAGGTGTAGTCAGCTGTGAGGTATAAGAACACAGGCGTGGAAAACTGGCCGTTAACATCAGTCTTACAGTTCCATAAGGTCTGCCAGTTGCTGGTTGTAAGGTCCCACATCTGGAAATGTACTGTCGCGCCAGCGATGCCTTTGCTGCCTACAGTGAGGGTTCCGTTGATATAAAACGATACGTTAAGGTTTGCTTGTGTAGGAGCGGTGATAGTGAGCATGGTTGGTTGCTGGGCCGTAACACCTGTTGAACATCCGCCACGATCCGCGGACGTTGATCTACTCGTCGATGCTGCGGCAACATTTAGCGTGCAGAACAACAGTATCGTTATGATCAATAAACTTATTATCCCTTTTCTTATATTCATGTTATGTATCGCCCTTTGTTTGGTTGACGACGCTCTTTCGCATTAGTTAGGTGGAGAACAGTTCTTTCAACCTTAGCTTTTTAAAACATACATCAATTATTTAATGATAAGTCGACTGTCGCGAGTTTACAATGTTCACAAGATCCATAACCAGAAGCCGGCGTCGCAAGGGGTGTTAGAGCACGTTATTTTTAGATTTAATTTTGTTTGTCCGGGGATTGGCAGCATAATGGTAAGTACGTGCCTTTGCATTTCCATAAACGCACAATTTACCGCTTAAACAGTTCACGTCGATGCCTGCCTTAGAGTTTCATGCAAAGCGGCACAGACAATACTGTACCTCAACCTACAGCAATAGGATAAAGAGTGACAATAATAGCGATTATATTCGTTTTTTCGTCGAAATTCACCTCCCTGTTGATAGGCACTCTTTATTAAACGCAGCTCATCAAGAGTCAGTTTTAAAATACGTACCAATACATTCACGGACGATAGGGTAACCCTGTTTGTTCAATCAAACACCAGTCCTCCCAGTGTCGTAGCTCCACACTTTTGTCCCCGTCGTCGTATTAAGGGCGTAGATCATGCCCTCTACCGCTCCCCACATAGACGATTCCGTTGGCGACAATAGGGGAGGAGGACACTATACTCCCGGTTATATAGTTCCACACCTTCGCCCCGGTCGTCGCAGTGAGAGCGTAGACGTTGCTGTCATAACTCCCCACGTAGATAATTCCATCGGCGACGGCGGGGGCGGCCCACACAGCGTCTCTGGTCGCGTAGCTCCACACTCTCGTCCCGGTTGTCGCATTGAGGGCGTAGACGTTGTTGTCGCCGCTGCCGAAGTAGACGATTCCGTTGGCGACAGCAGGAGAGGTCACAAAGTTTCCGATAGAGTGGCTCCACACTTTTGTTCCGTTCGTCGCATTGAGGGCGTAGACGTTGTTGTCCCGGCTCCCTATGTAGACGATTCCGTTGGCGACAGCGGGGCGGTGATCCACAAGACCCAAAGTCGCGTAGCTCCACACTTTTGTTCCGTTCGTCGCATTGAGGGCGTAGACGTTGTGGTCATAGCTCCCGACGTAGACGATTCCGTTGGCGACGATGGGAGAGTACGAAACAGCGTCTCCGGTTGCGTAGTTCCACACTTTCGTCCCGGTTGTCGCATTGAGGGCGTAGACGTTGTGGTCATAGCTCCCGACGTAGACGATTCCGCTGGCGACTATAGGGGAAGAGTAGGACACAGCGTCTCCGGTTTTGTAGTTCCATATTTTCGTCCCGGTTGTCGCATTGAGGGCGTAGACGTTGTGGTCATAGCTCCCGACGTAGACGATTCCGTTGGCGACAATAGGGGAAGAGTATACATGGCCCCCGGTTGTGTAGTTCCACACTTTTGTTCCGTTCGTCGCATTGAGGGCGTAGACGTTGTGGTCATAGCTCCCGACGTAGACGATTCCGTCGAGAGCAGTGGGGGAGGAGAACACAGCACCTTTGGTCATGTAATTCCAATTCAATCGGCCCTCCGAAGCACTGTTCCCTGGCATCGGGCTGTAGTGGCCCGTACATTGCACGTCGTAGCGGAGCACGGCAGTCTCGTCCGCGCCTGCAGCAAGATTCGTCGCCGGCACGGCACCGAGGACGGTAACAAGGAGTATAACTGCGATGAGTAAAAGCAGTTTATGTGGCCGGATACTATCAACCTCACTGTAATTTATCAAACAGGGGAAGATGTGCGCTAATAATATAAAGTTTGCTCGCGTCAAACTGAGTTGTTATTGTTCACCTTTTTTAGTTTAGACGTCAAAATAATCATGTGCGGCTAATTTGCATGTTCTGCAACAATTTCAATTGTGGTCACCATGTCCTTTTACCAAAATCGGCATTACTATTCGCCTTCCATTTCGCTCTTTTACCCTTTTCCGATGCTATTAAGACCAAAGAGAGATATAGGTGTCTTAGACGGTAAGCATTATAAAAGGTGAATAGCATATGAGCGCTATCAATTCAAAAATGCTTATAATGATCATAATCGAGTCTCTGGTTTTCGCTCTGGTGCTTTTTCTTGCGGCAGGCACGCTCTCCTGGTTTTACGGCTGGATCTTCCTGATTTTGCTCTACAGCTTCTCTTTTCCTATTGTCCTGTGGGTGCTCAGGCACAATCCTGGATTGATAAAGGAGCGCATGATAGGGTTCAAACCTGATGAACCCACCTAGGACAAGTCGTACGTCATATTACTAGTCATCCTTGTCAGTATCTGGTGGACCTCTATGCCACTCGACGCCGTTCGATTTCATTGGTCGCAAATGCCGACATGGCTTCACGTTGTGGGAGCGATTGTCTTGTCGTGCTCGTGGTACCTCTTCTACTTGACTTTTCGGGAGAATCCTTACCTGTCATCAGCGGTACACATCCAAGAACATCGAGGGCAAACAGTAGTGTCAACCGGGTCATATCGCTATGTGCGCCACCCTATGTATACGGGCATGCTCCTCTTTTTCCTAGGATCGGGTTTCTTGCTGGGATCGTGGATCGGAGTACTCCTAGGGCTCCTCCTCGTGGGCATACTTGCAAGGCGGGCGGTGCGGAAGGAATGCGAGTTACGGATGGGACTCAAAGGTTATGACGCCTATATGGCTCAAGTGAAATATCGTCTCATCCCTCATGTCTGGTAAGGGGGTGTCAAGATCGGCTGCGCGAGGAAGAACCCAAATTGATCGCAGAGGGCATACACAAACCTATGCGATAATAGGGTGAATTTGGAGCCCTGCACGTACAAAAAGTGTTGATGTGACTTTCGATTAAAATACTACCTTCTCATACACCTCTCGTAAATGCATGTTAGAACTGCAAATAAACGTCGCTGTCGGGATCCCGGTGTGACTCAATAGTAGTTGCACCAGACGGAGATGGGGGGGTGGGGGGCATCGCCACTTGATAATCTGGTGGATTCGATCTTCCGGACGTTGCATGCCTTCGCGGCTGCTTGCCTTACTGAAAACGCGTCGCTTGTAACATACCAACCGGATTCTAGAAGTTATTGCCTGATATTATTCATTGCTCATCTAACAGGACGCTTGAATCAAATTTTTAAAAAAGCCTTATGTAGAATGCTTATATTTTCAGTAAGTGATTATCATGCGTAGTTTCACCAAATGGACCCTATTACTAACCGTTATGTTAATCACTGCGTCAATTTGCGTATCAGGCTGCACCTGGTATGTGAAGATGAATCCGAGTCCTAATTCGACTGCTTCGGGAAGCTTAACAACGTATGAAAACACCGACTACGGTTTTAGTATTAACTATCCCTCAAACTAGGCAAAGCAAGAGCGTGCTCAGAACGGTACCGGGTCTAGAGTGGTTGTCCTTTTCTTACTACCTACAAATAACGTATCAGAAAATCTTAATATTGTTGTGGATGAATCCCTCGGACCTTCGATGACTCTCAAAGAGCAAACGCAAGCGAATATCGAACAACTCCAACTTGATCATCCTGACTTCAAGCTCCTTGAGTCGGGCAACACAACCCTTGCTGACAATCCAGCATATAAAATCGTCTATACGACTTCTGCAAACCAAAATCACATAAAAGTGATGCAAGTTTGGACATTGAGCAACGGGACCTACTATCAAATTACGTATAAAACGGAACCCGGTAACTATGACAAGTACGTAGGAACGGCACAACAAATGATTAACTCATTTGAACTCACTTAGTCTTTTGGGGTCTCCTGAAGAGAGGCCACGAAGAAGTATCAGACCGTCAATCATACACATCAGTCATCGCATTAACAATTGTGCTGGTTTGCTCTAGGGCTCATACACATCAAGAAAAGGTCATGCGCGTCGAAATTAACATCTATTTCCATTATGAAGACTTGAGGGTTGATAGGGAAGTGCCTGTAAAGGCGTGGTTGATTATTTATTCTCGCGGAACGACGTAGATACGCCCCGCATCGCCATCTGTGGCATAGGCTATGGCGGGCATATAGTGACCCGAGCTGTGGCCTATGAGAAGCGTATCAGCGCTTGCATTGCCAATCCGTCTGGATATGACATAGAGGGCGCATTGACGTCCGAGACGTTCAACGCCACCCTTGGCCACCTCAAACACTTTAAAAAATGCCTGCTTCTATTTAACGTTTAATTATCAAAGGAAACAAGTACGCGATCAGTATAATCACACTAGAAAAAACCGTACTGAGAGATGACGGACGAAACACAGTAATCTAAAGCATTTGAGATATTTACGATCATGAAAGTTGATCGGGGTAATATCACATGTCCGATGTTCTGTCTGGCAGGTTCATGAAACGTCAAAGAGTACCTCCGGCAGACTCATAAGACACATAAGTCACTGTCGAACCCTAAAAAAGCTATCCACATTTCACAGAGGAGGAAGGGGCGGGCGCTTATCTTAAAGCAAACAATTTAAGCCTCATGCATCAGTCGTCTTCGATCGGCCAGATGAGAGATATAGCGAAATTAAACAGTAGAGACAAACGGATGGCACGGGGATCGCGTTAGCCTTCCCCGACTTAACATGGTGAGGAAACGAATGACATTTTTGGCAGCTGCTATTAAACAATCGACCTGTTCCTTCTCTAAGTAGTTAGTGATGTCTTTCATGATATCCCGATCACAAAAGTTTGTAAGCTAATGACTGTCATTTTTACAAGCTATAGTTTTTTTATTACAACTTGACAACGTACTTTGCGGGTGGCATGCGGATTCACTGGGCTCTAAAAGACAGAGAGAAGGATTGAATGACCAGTAATAGAAAAATAGACTTTATATATCGTTTCTCTTTTTGTGCTAGTATTTATGATACCGCTATATCTGACCCGACCGCGGGACATTAAACAGGACTGTAGAGAAAAAAAGGAAAACAGGCACAATGGAGTGCCCTATTTCACTCTTAAATTACTTATCGTACCGTATAGACATTCCAGTGTTCGTTCATGTCTCCATATGGTCCGTTGCTGCCTGTCCACCCGTGGTGGTTACCATCGGCATACCAAGGTGCTCCATAGACCACCCACGTCGTGCCCGGTGGCACATGACCACACGAGAGCTGATAGGAGTGTCCTGGATATGCTTGCATCCAGCAGCTGTCTTGCCCGATCCTTTCATATCCTCGACCGTAATTCACCTGTTTATAGTAGTACACTCTCATTCCGACCCATTCATTGGATCCACCACGATTATCAACCTGCATGTGAAAGGTTCGTGAGTTCTGATCAAACCCTGTTCGGTCCATAACCGGATTGTAGCCATTGCCGTGCGGTCCAGTGCCTCCGTTATACGCTGCAGCTGCCGATCCACCAGTGGGTGAAGCAGCAACATCCAATGCGGCCATAGTTAACACCGGGACCGCTAATAGGACTGCGAGCGATAGACATAGTAGTTTCTTTTGCATATTCATGTGTATCACCTTCGCGTTGACGGTGTGTAGTTTAGCATCGTCGGTTGGACGAAAGGAAATCTGCTCCGTCAACGTATGTCAACAAGGAAACTCGACCTTATAGCTGTTGGATATGAAACGAGTTTCCAACTAGTTCCAAACCTTAAAAGGTAAAAGCTAACCTCAAATATACACAGTATGATTGTCCACATCAACAACGGACCAGACGAATGGGGGTTGGGAGCTACATAAGACCAGAAGAGTTCACTTACTACAGCATTACTAAGTTTCATGGTCAAGCGAGCAATGAGAACTTGAATATTATCCACGTGTATGTACAGTTTAACGATCAGGATTTGCGTGGGGTTTGACTACATCCGTGTGGAGCTTTCGTAACTTCTTCTCAATTGCCTTCCCAGCACTCCCAGCAAGCCGGAACTCTGCCTTAGTGTCGAAGGCAAAGCCGTCTCGCCCCTGACATCAACTCTGCCGAGTTTTTCCATGAATGTTTCATTGATTTAGATGCGGTGCGCCATGTGTGTTGGTCCGCCGACTGAAGCCAATCGTACTCTGCGAGTTTATCGATATCGACCTCTTCGACTTTGGCGCACTCAGCAGCAGTCCCTTGCCCTTGCGTTCCCGCTGCGAGTGCTCTTGCGATCTTTTCGGTATTGTCGAATTTTTGAGTCGTAGATAACGAACGCCTTTTTCATGTTACCACCTCATTGAGCTACCAAACTCTACTTCTTTATAATTTCCCCGCGCTTCTATCTTATCTCAATTAACTCGGCCTTTTTAACTCTGATATGCGATATGAAATCATCGTTCAAGTGAGTGGCTTCTCGATCTCCGCATGAAAAAGTTAACGAAATCGTTTGACAAGTGATTAATCAAACGTGTCCCTGAACTTATGTATCTGTTCCCTTGACCCGATAATAACAATGACCGAATCTTCTTGTATCATCTGATTCGGGTCTGGGTTGGCAGTGAAATGTTCATCATACTTTATAGCAATTACCGTGCACCCCGTTCGTGACCGTATTTTAAGGTTAGCAATGCTTTTTCCAGTAAGAGACGGCCCGACTTGATGTTCTATGACTTTTAAGTCATCTGAGAGCAGTATCTCCCGTTCGTATCTCGTCGCATAGTCTGGTTCGATAAACTTCGCAAGCATCTGCCCGGCCACAACTGATTGAGAGAGGACATAATCCGCTCCTGCTCTATACAGTCGGTCAACGGATAGAGGACTAACCGCACGGCATATTATGTCAATTTTAGAATTTAACTTTCTGGCAACTAGGGTTGTATAGACACTGTCAGTATCGTTATTTACGGTAACTATCAATGCAGACGCTTCTGATATTCCCGCCTCTTTCAAGACATTTCTATCCGTTGACGTTCCTTCTATATCCCCTCTTTTTTTATCTATTATGATAAGGTGTTCGATGCCTTTTGATCGCAAAACTTTTGACACTCTCTTTCCTACATCCCCAAAGCCAGCAATTATATAGTGTCCTTGTATCGCGCACGATGTTCCATCAACGCGACATATAGAGAGTTCTTTTGCAGCATCAAGCTGCTTTTTTGTGCCCATCAGTATGAGCACCGAATTTTCCATTATGACTTCATTGGGACTAGGGTTAAGATTGAGAGTTGACCCCGCCCAAAGTCCGACAATGGTGGCCCCTGTCAGTTCTCGTAGCTTTGCCTCAGCTATTGACTTACCGCTCAGCACGCTTTCAGGATGTACAGACAGTTCGACAAGCCTTAAATTTCCTATGAGTGGCGTTGAGCTTGTAAGCTGGTGCGTTATTGGCATTGCTGCCCTTCTTCCAATGTTAATACCGAGCAGTTGCTTTGGTGAAATAACCTTATTTGCTCCAGCATATCTGAGATAGATTGCATTCGACATATCTTCCACGAGTCCGATGATATCAGCTTTGGTCAGATATCGTGCAATGAGCGCTGTAATAGCATTTTCCTCATCTCCTCGATTAAGTATCACCTTTCTCGCGACCTCTATGTTCCCGTTTTTAAGAGTTGTTTCCTCGTCGTGGCTGCAAAATATGCACGGTATCTTCTTGTCAATAAGTTCCTTTACGATGTCTTTATCATACTCGACGACTAAAAATGGTATCTGCAGCTCTTTAAGTTGATTTACCAGAGTCTCCACCATAGAATTATATCCAGTGATTAACACGTGATCTTTGAGTCTAGATTTCGTAGGTACAGTTTCACTTACGCTTTGTGCAATGGGGGCGACAACAACAGGAATTAAAATTGCAAAAAAAAGGACAATTCCCGTAAGCGACACGATTATAACGAAAATTTTGCCAACATTTGTTACAAATCTAATATCTCCGGAACCCAGAGTTACCATAGTAGTTATAACCCAATATAGAGAGTCATAAAAGTCATAAGATTTGTCTTCAAAGGTGTGCATTATATAAAGAAACGCAAGGCTGTATACAACAACAAGTATTATTGCAATGGCGATAAAAATAAGAAGAGACCTTCTTATTGGCTTAATTTTAAACACCTTTCCAACTATAGAAGTGCAACAGCGTATATGAATAATCTATATATTCGAGACTAGCGTATAAATATTTAGCAGATTTAAATGGATATCTAGCTTCAAAGTAGAAATAAGTAATTTCAGAAAGTTTATAATTAACTCATATAGTTTTTGGTTGATATGCACGTTGAAGATGTAATTGAATCGATAAGAGCCCATCACGAGTGGTTTAATAATGCACTTCCTATGATAGCAAGCGAAAACATCACAAGTCCGGCTGTTCGTAGGGTCATTGCAACAGATTTTGCGCATAGGTATGCTGAAGGCTCTGTTGGAAAGCGATTATATCAGGGTTGCAAGTACATCGATGAAGTGGAACAAAAGGCTATCGACCTTTCAACGGAGCTGTTCAAAGCTGAACACGTTAACGTGCAGCCCATTTCTGGGGTGAACGCCAATATCGCTGCATTTTTTGCGCTTTCGAATCGAAATGATTCATTGATGGCGCTCGATACTTCTCACGGGGGTCATATAAGCCACGGCACAAAATCAGTCGCAGGTATACGTCATCTCAAAATCGTGAAACATCCATTTGATTATGAGACGATGAATATTGATGTTGACGCTATGATCGCCACTATTTATGAAAAAAAGCCTAAAATCATACTCCTTGGTGCAAGCCTTTTCCTTTTTCCACACCCTGTAGCAGAAGCACGGCAAGCTGCAGATGACATCGGTGCAAAAATAGTTTACGATTCGGCGCACGTCCTCGGCCTTATTGCAGGCGGAAAGTTCCAAGACCCGCTTAAAGAGGGCGCTGATGTTATGACGGGCTCAACACACAAAACGCTACCTGGACCCCAAGGAGGAATAATTTTTTGCACCAACGAGTTGGCCGATACAATTGATCGCGCAGTGTTCCCTGGCACAGTGAGTAACCATCACCTCCACCACATAGCTGGACTCGCGATAACTCTAGCAGAGATGCTTGAATTTGGAGGGGACTATGCAGACCAAATAGTACGGAATTCAAAAGCGCTTGCCCAAAAACTTTATGATGATGGCGTTAGCGTACTTTGCGCTGATCAGGAGTTTACACAATCGCATCAGGTAGTGATAGATGTGGACTGCGCCAGCGACAAGGCAATAGCCCTTGAAAAAGCTAACATTATCGCAAATAAAAACTTGCTTCCTTGGGATGATCATAGTGCACCAGAAAATCCTTCCGGAATAAGACTCGGAACGCAAGAGCTTACAAGGCTTGGAATGAAGGAATCAGAGATGAAGGTCGTAGCTTCTCTAATTGAAAGAGTTTTAAACGGAGAGAGACCCGAAAAGGTTAAAAAAGATGTGGTAGATTTTAGAGTTGACTACCAGGAGGTTGAATACTGCTTCAATCATGAGATCGGAGCTTATCAATTCCCGGAGTGGTAGATTATTTTGTGACGGAAGTGCAACTCTGATCGTTTTTGATATGGATGGCACGCTTATAGATGCTGAAACGATAGATGAGCTTGCCAATGCGGCCAACGTTGGAAATCGCGTTGCAGCTATAACGAAGCGTGCAATGAGGGGTGAAATAGATTTTGAAGATGCTTTAAAAGAACGAGTGAAACTCTTAAAGGGTCTTACAGTAGCAGAAGTCAATGCTGTCATCCAAAAGATACCTCTAATGAACGGAGCCGAGCAATTAATTAACGAACTTAGAAAGACTTACAGGATTGCGATAGTTTCGGGAGGTTTCACCATTGTCGCCGAAAAAATAGCGGAAAGGCTTGGCATTGATTATACCATTGCAAATGAGTTGGAAATTGAGGGGGGAGTTTTGACGGGAAAGGTTTCAGGACTACTTATGCGTCAAAACTCAAAAAAAGATGTGTTAGAGGAGATTGCTATAAAAGAGGGAATTAGCACCAAAGATTGCATCGTTATAGGTGACGGGGCCAACGACATCTCGATGTTTAAAGCCGCTGGATTTTCAATAGCTTTTAACGCCAATCCAATTTTGCAGGATGCATCAGACGTCATAATAACAGAAAAAGACCTCAGGTTGATCCTTCCTATATTGAAAGGAGGAAAATAATGCTAAAGGATTTACAGGAAAAGAAAGCGTTGTTAAAGAAGGATGCCGAAGCCTCGAAACTTGAAAGGAACCGGCTCAACTCAGAAGCAAGCCAATTTGCCACGAAACGAGATGAGCTAAACACGAAGACAAGGACGCTTATTGATCAAGCGCAGCAATATAAAGACAAGCGCGACGAATACAACATACTCGTTTCAGAGAACAAAGAGAGACGCGAAAAGCTCAACGAAAAAGCTAATAACTTGCTCGTGAAAGCGGACCAAATAAAAAAGAGATACAAAGTAGCTGGAGGACTTTCGTTAAGTGAGCTTAAACGCGAGATAGACCACCTTGAATTCAGACAGCAGACTGAAGTGCTTAGCACTGAAAAAGAGCGTGATCTTGTCGACCGGATAGCCCACCTGTGGGAGCAATATAGACAAAAAAAAGGAGAACTTGAAAACAACACTGAGCTTAGAGAGATACTTGACAAGGCTAAGCAACTGAGGGACGAGGCTAGTGAGCATCATAAGCAAGTGACCATAAATGCGGAGCTTGCTCAGGAGTACCACGACAATATGCTTGCGAGCTTTAAAGAGGCCGATCAGATGCGGGCTGAAGCAGATGCAGCACACAAGGATTTTGTACTGGCGCAAGAAATGGCAGACGAGCAGCATCATAAGTATATAAAGATGCAAAAAGAGCTAAGGGATTACGACAAAGTCATATTTAGCCTTTATAAGAAGTCGAAAGAGACTCGAGAGTCCCGTGAAAAAGTTCAAGTGCTTAAGCGCGCGGAGGAGGTCTATGCTATGTTTAAAGAGGGACAAAAATTAGAAACAGAGGACCTTTTGTTACTTCAGCGATCGGGACTATTATAGCAAATTTAATGTAATCCTCTTATCAATATATTCTAGTAATGATATTGGTCATATGTGTAGATCGCGATGATGATCTCGGCTCAAAAGCCAACATTGAAGGGCCAGTTATCGGTAGAACGGATAACATAAACGCCGCTATTAAATTAGGGCTTGCGGATCCAGAAGACTCTGATGCAAATACGATTTTCGAAGGCGTCCGAATTTACGACGACCTTAAATCACAGGAAAAGGACGTCGAAATCGCATCAATTTCAGGTAGTCCGGATATAGGATTAAAATCTGATCAAAACTTGTCGGATCAGCTCGACTCGGTTCTCGACAAAGTCGGCGCTGCAAATGCGATCTTAGTAACTGACGGCGCTGAAGATGAATATGTGCTTCCTATAATACAGTCACGTTTACACGTTAATAGCGTCAGACGCGTCGTAATTAAACAATCAGAAAGTCTTGAAAGCACATATTACGTAATTAAAAAGCTATTTGATGACCCAAAAATTGCAAACACCTTCTTTATACCGATCGGCCTCACCCTAATATTATACGCTATATTTTCGTTTGCTCAGCATCCTGAAGGAGCTATTATAGTTATAAGTGCATTCATAGGTATTTATCTCCTGTTCAGGGGACTCGGCTTTGATGATGTTCTTGAAAGCATGTTTCAGAGCGTAAAGTCATCATTCTACGGCGGGAATATATCGTTTATCACGTATGTTGTTGCTATTGCGCTTGGCATTATCGGTTCAGCCCAAGGAATCATAACAGCTGTCAGTGTTGACGTTTTGAACTACGGTGGAGTGTTAATAGCTGCAGTTTACATAAACACATCAATCTGGTGGTATGTCGCTGCCGGAATAATTGCTAGCTTCGGGCGCATTTTAGATGCGTATCTCGGAGAAGTGAAACGTGTGTCGCGATATTGGGAATTTCCGTTTTTCTTTTTTGCAACCGGTTTAGTATTATGGAGCTCAAGCATACTGATTCTTGCACTCGGCAGTAAACCCGTACCAGTTCTTGGCCCTGGTGATATTCTCATTATAAAGATGTCAAGAAGCGTTGAAATTGTGACGAGCTTCCAGCTTTTGATGTTTTCTGTGGCGGGAGCAATTATCATTGCACTGACCGGAATTGCTGTCTCCTCGTTGATAAAAAGAGGACAGAGCGATCTTCAACTAGAAGCTTAGACGAAGCTGATCATTCAAGATATGAATGCGTCGCTCTCTCGGAGTAAAAGTGCTATTTTTAGGCGACAAATGACCCTAGCGCAACGTTAACGTTGTATGTCGTCCACACCTTTTAGCTCTTTATAAATACTGATGATGTCGCTTAATATTGCACTTGCTGTTTCTATCGAACCAGCCCCCTTTCCCGTGACGGTGATCTCACCAGCGTTATCGGTCGCAATCGATGCCGCGTTCAAAGTGCCACCTACTGAGAGGGGGTGCCCTGCCGGAACCATCATAGGCGAGACTTTAAGGCCCTTTACATCACCTATCAGCTTAACGGAATAACTCCTTTCTTTTGCAAGCCTCAGAGCGTCAGCGGTTATTTTTATGATGCCGGTGACATCTACATCATTTAAGGTAACATTTTGTTTAAATACTGAATTAGCTAGTATAACGACTTTACAAGCTGTATCTATGCCCATTACATCATATGTAGGATCGGCCTCGGCTATGCCCATGTCCTGTGCTTCTGATAATACGTGATCGTAATCTAATCCCTCTTCTGTCATCCTTGTAAGTATGTAGTTGCACGTACCATTGAATACTCCAACGATGTTAAGTACTTTCGAACCCGTAAGGGCCTCTCGTACGAGGTTTATCATCGGCATAGCTCCGCCTACCGTTGCCTCATAGCGCAGCATTACCCCATGATCACTTGCAAGCCTCATAAGCTCGTTAAATCTTTTGACAAGTGGTCCTTTATTCGAGGTAACGACGTGGCGACCGCGTTTTAATGCCTCCCGAATATGCATTAAACCGGGCTCCCCGTCGATTATATTCGTAGGAGTTACCTCCACCGTTATGTCGTGATCGACGCGCATAATAACATCTATCGCACTTAAGTCGGAATTTGAAATTGGAAGCCCAGCTTTCTTTCTGTTAAGTACCTCCTCTATGTCAGGAGTCATCGCAACGCCTTTCGAATCAGCTATGGCTCTAACATCTATAAACGGGATGTCTTTTACAACTTTGGCAACTCCCTGACCAACAGCGCCAAAGCCGATTATCGAAATTTTCACTCGTTGATCATATTTGTGCATTTATCGACCACCAGCCCCAAGTCTGTCACCTATCGGCTCGATCATCAGCAAATCTTTTTTCTCCGTCACCCCTTTTAGTATTTCAACTGCCTTTTTCAATTCCCCTGTTCCTGTAGCACTTACCGTAATCACGGCAGATGATGGCCCGTCAATTTCAGGCATTGCAAGCGATAGATCCTGCACTTCTGCGTAACCGGTACGATCTATACGATCAATGGTATCAGTCAAATTAGTGTGAATTACATGCCCTATTAGCAATATACTCACGGTCTCACGAAGCCTTATTTTTCCCATACGCACGATTGTTACGTCACTTCTTTCAAGCCTTCCTCGAAGCTCATCGAGCTTTTTTCTTCCATCTCAAACACGACAAAGACGGGAATCGTATTTCTGAAAGTTTTCTCATCGTGGTGATGAATGACACTCATGATATTGCCGCCTAGATCCGATATAGGGGTCAAGACGTGGACGAGCTGCCCTGGTGTGTCTTTTAGCTCCAAGTCCATGGAAATTCTCATTTTCTCACTCCAGACCTTGCATTATATTAATATGATTAAACTATAACCCTTTTCAATTGATAAAAATGTCTGATTATGAAAACCTGATGAAGATAATTAAGCAGCGACGTTCGGTTAGAGCGTATAGAGAGGAGGACTTAAGTGATGAAGATTTAAGTAAACTACTTGAAGCAGCGCAATTCGCCCCCTCTGCTGGAAACCTTCAAGCACGCGAGTTTATTGTCGTTAGAGATGCCCACACGAAGCACCAGCTTTCTGAGGCCGCGCTCGGGCAGTTCTTTATATCAAAGGCCCCGCTCGTGCTTGTTGGATGTGCGAATATTGGTCGTTCGAGTCGAAATTATGGTGACAGAGGTGAGCTATATGCAATTCAAGATGTTACCATAGCAGCCTCTTATATTCAGCTTGTGGCAGAGAGCATGGGGCTTTCAACGTGCTGGATTGGAGCTTTTTATGAGGAGAAAGTAAGAAAGTTATTAGAGTTACCACTTGACATACGGCCTGTTTTAATGCTCCCAGTAGGCTATCCTAACGAGGCGCCAATGCCAACAATCAGAATGGATATCAAGCGGTTTACGCACAAAGAGCGATGGAGCTAGATTGTCGACTGAAATAAATAACTACAGTCAATACGTATAGCGGTCAGAAATATGAATATTCTTAAACTTCCATAATTTATTGTAAAGAATCCAATGAAGATGTAACTGATACCATGAACGAAGTAATAGCAGATGCATGTTCAGAGATAATAAATGGAATTCTAGTAGGCGCTATTACGCGGGAAAATCTACAAAATGTAAAGATCGATATATCAAAGCGTTTCGGATTATCCCTCCTCTTAAGCAATTCTCAAATTTACAACGCAGCAGATCCGCATAAGCGAAAGCTGCTTCAAGAGGTCCTTCAGAGAAAACCAGTGAGAACTGCTTCAGGAGTAGCAGTGATTGCGGTTATGACCTCACCGCACCCATGTCCACATGGGCGGTGTGTTCCTTGTCCGGGTGGGCCACCTTTCGATACTCCTCAAAGCTACACGGGACTTGAACCAGCTGCAAAGAGAGGCATACAGCATGAATACGACCCATATAAACAAGTACGAGCACGACTTGATCAACTGCAACAGATAGGACATCCAATAGATAAAGCTGAGTTAATAGTAATGGGAGGTACCTTTACTGCGAGAAAACTTGACTACCAAGAGTGGTTTATACGTCGATGTTTGGATGCTATGAATGATTTTCCAAATGAATATACGTTAGGATTTCAGTTTTTAGGGAGCGCACTTAAGCAAAATGAATCAGCTAAAATCAGAAACGTCGGGATAACATTTGAGACTCGCCCCGATTTTTCTCGAATTTACCACGTAGATCGAATGCTTGGGCTTGGCGGTACTAAGGTTGAGCTTGGCGTTCAGAGCATCGACGATTCTGTACTTCAAGAAATAAATAGAGGCCATACTGTAGCTGCCTCAATTGAAGCAAATAGAGCTTGTAGGGATAGCGGTCTGAAAGTTGGATTTCACATAATGCCAGGACTTCCTGGTTCGGACATTGATTCGGACCTAAAGATGTTCAAGGCCTTATTTAGAGAAGAACGATTCTGCCCTGATTATCTCAAGATCTACCTCACGCTTGTTACTGAGGGGACGAAGTTACACGAACTATGGGCAATGGGGAAATATAAGCAGATTGAACTAAACGATGGGATCGAGTTGGTTGCCAGCGTGAAAAGAATGTTGCCAAAATGGGTTAGACTACAAAGAGTTCAGAGAGATATACCGGCAAACAAGATCATATCGGGAGTTACAAAAGGAAACTTACGGCAACTTGCACGCGAACGGCTCGCGGAACTAGGTGGCATCTGTCAGTGCATTCGCTGTAGGGAGATTGGACTTAAGTACATAACAGAAGTAGACGAGATAGAGTTAAATATGTTAAAATATCGCGCTAGCGGTGGAGTAGAGTACTTCATATCATTTGATGGCATAAAGGACGATGTTGAAGCTTTAATCGGTTTTACACGTTTAAGATTCCCAGGTCAGCCACATAGACCAGAAATTGATCATAATACAGCATTAATTCGTGAGCTTCACGTGTATGGAGGAATGGTAAACCTCGGCGAAGAACCCAATGGGCAATGGCAGCATCGGGGTTTTGGATCAAAGTTGCTTCGCAGAGCTGAGGAAATAGCGATTGATGCAGGGAAGGATAAACTGTGCGTAACAAGTGCAGTAGGAGTCAGACAGTACTACCGAAGGCACGGTTATGAACTTGAAGGGCCGTATATGACTAAGTCCTTAAGCTAGTTACAGCAAACATTTTTTAAAGATTACATACAAAAGGCATTAATCATTTTCAACCTTCTTGAAACTTCGTTCAATTTATAATTAAACGATTAGTTTAGGAATCATTAAGAGGAACATCTCGTGAGTAATGTACAAATGACCCCAATTACGTATCAAAAATCCCCTTAAAAAGATTAAGCCGCGGTCGTCGTATTGTTTTCTGTTGATACTGCCCCTTTATATTTTCTGCGAAGTACTTGAGATCGGTCTTTTCTTGATTCAACCCAAGTGAGCCTACAAGTCCCTTGTAAATCTCGGCAGAAACGCCAGAATATTGATAGATACTTGAATCACAAAATTCTATTTCGAGCGTTGACGTCTCCCTATCATATCCGACCGCTCGCACGCTAACAGAAACAACTACCTCACGTTCCATGCTATTAACTCGCAGTTTTCACAAATAAGTTTATCTGTATACTGCCGATAATACTACAAAAAAAACGCTATAAGAGCTTAAATGTGATATTAGGATAGCAATTGCTAATGCTGAAAACATCGAACTTATCGTCGATGTGTACGTGACTATTGAAGAAGAGCACTCCTCTAATACTGGCTAGGGTTTGGCACTCTGCTGTACGAGAGCAACTCAATCACAATTACAAAACTGAGTCGGTATAATTGAGTTGTGTCGCATCAGTTAATTAAAAACAAACGTAACCACAATTGCATATTACCTATTGAATAGACAATGAATTCAATTCTAGGCGGATCAATATGACGGTACGAAATCCTTATTTAAGCGCAATGTATTTTGGCATTCAAGGAAAAAAAAGCCACTCTTTACAGCTATGTAAGTCTGTTGGAGTTTTTTTAACCGTGTAAAGATATCTTTACTATTTTTAAGAAAACATAACTTTATGTTAATAACGTTCAGGTGACAAACTATGATAGACAACTATGACAAAGATGAAGGCATCAAAAAGGTTACGACGGAAAGCGGATTAAATTTTGATTATTATTACTCAGTCGTTACAGAAGACGCATTTGATAGATACTCTAACTTCATTTATTTAGTTATTAAAAGAGTCAACGAGCCAAACAGAATAATAAGGAGGGCCTATCTCGTGCCATTTATGCTGCTTGATGAATTTTTTAAGTCAGTGAACCTTCCAGAGGAGAGATTAGTTCATGTCGAACCAATAACTATGGAAATGGTAGCGGTAATAAAACAAGACCTAAGACAAGATCACATACCAGCTAAAGACTGAATTATCGCTCATTCCTGATAATTTACGTCCTGATAATTTACGTTATCTCTGTCAAGGTACTCGATGATTTGGGGCATCATCTCTGCTAGTGAGAGGGCCACTCGAGAAATTACGAAACGATCAAGCGCCTTCGTTACATCTTCTCCAAAGTTGTCACTTAAAATTTTTAAATCCGTGCTGATATCATTCCTTAAAGACTCTATATAGTTTTCAGAATAATCTGCTCCCCTCTGGCTCATATTTAATAGTAACTAGTAGTACTTATAAAGTTATTCTCAGCGTTTGTTCACTGTATTTGAAATTATTACCGTTGGTCAAAACTTATTTATACGTCAGTTTAAAATCAATAATGACATTAGTCTCTTTTCTAGGAGGTTATAGCATTTTAGGCACGCGGACATTAACTT
Source organism: Methanobacteriota archaeon (assembly GCA_963704625.1). Classification (GTDB taxonomy): domain Archaea; phylum Halobacteriota; class Bog-38; order Methanoflorentales; family Methanoflorentaceae; genus DASPRZ01. The sequence continues at coordinate 440,308 of OY969924.1, forward strand.
CAATGATTCTACTATCACTCAGTTTAGTCTTAGTCTCAATGATAGGTCATGCACAATCGCCAGTTGCAACCGCTGAACCGCCTGTCGCATCTCCAACACTGTCGCCCCCTCCTACAGTGACTCCCACCCCTGTTGCTACAGCCGCGCCATCACCCACACCAACCAACGCAACAAGTCCAACACATGTGGTTGTCGTGTCTAATACCTCAACTTATCTGCCAACTTTATCAGCTTCTCCGGCTACATCCGAGTCGGCTCAACCTCAGTTGCTAGGAGCAAATCCAACGCTGTCCGGTGCGTTAATTGTCGCCCTTATAGCCGTAGCACTTATGATAGTGATTTACTACGCCACACGGAGGATGTAAACCGTGCCAATGCCACCGAGACGCCACAATGCTCTTACTGGGGATGATGTGTGGAGCAAAATTTTGGAACTAGATTTAAAGAAGATGGAAATGCGCCATGAACGTCACGTGTGGCACATAAAATCAATGTGGAGTGGACTTACGGGGCTGCTAGTTGCAGTGTACCTCGCCATTACAGTCCAGTACTTCTCAGGAAATCAATTGTTTGTCCAGAACTATAACTATATGATTATTGCTGGAACACTGCTTCTCTCTATAGCCCTCAGTTACGGTTTGATGTGGATCGGAGTAATTAGGGAGTACAAAAAATTTGAGCGCATAATTAATGACAGGATGGACTACTACGACACTCTTTTAAACGACGGAAAGAAAGCCGCTTTATTCGACCGGTAAAATTAGAACTTCTTTCTAGCCGTGTTTCCATCTCTGTACATCACTTCATCGTATTCAAACTCATTAAAGCCATTGTCGCTATTTCGTTTAGGTGTATCGTATTCGATTAAAAATGCACCTTTAATTAAAATCACCCCCACTATTATAGCAGCCACTGCGATGATGACTACGGTCGGGATATACCCAATGATTTCAAGTATGATACCAAGCACCCCAAAATACCATGCCAACACTGTAGCTCCAGCAAATAAAAGAGTTATGCCTGTTACATACACTAAAAAGGGGCCCACTCTCGTAAGATACCACCCTGCTATCGTTTTGAAATGCCCTTTAATATCTCCAGAAGTTCACTTGTACCGTTTATCTTTACTGGCCCGTACACAAAATCCAACAGTGCCGCATGGCCCCTTTGACCTATAGTTACGGCCGGGCTTCCTTTATATTGTATCTGTATGCTCAGGCCTTCTTTATCAAGCTCGCGCGCAATAGATCCGAGTTCCTTAATAGCACTTAATGCAGTTGAGATCATTCTACCAAGTCTTTAACGATTAACTCAACCAATGATACTTCTAAACTGTTGAACAAGATGCCCTAGATTGTCGGGCTCGAGTATATTAATCGATAATGTGCTGCCCTCTTCCTCAACTTTTATTTCGACGGTCGGAACATCTCTAACTTTTAGCACAAACTTTATATCGTTTTCATAGATGATTTGGAGGTACTGCTTGCTCGATTTAATAATATCTTTTATCCTATCAGCATTTATCATTTCAGATGCCATAGTGACTCACCTTCAACATTGCTTTGATTATTAATAAACGTAATAGTTAATTAACATAACTAGACCGTCGGTTAGTAAACGTCGGATATTAACACTCGTTCGAGTTTGAATATGTCGGTTAATTCATTTACCTTTTATCGTACGTTTCTTCCCAAACTTAGTGAACTCAATGATCCAATCGTTTTGTCATTTGACAATACCAGCTTTCTAAAGACTTATATGAACAAACTGAACTTGATGCCCTACAACTTTATACATAGCGGCAATTTCTACTCACGTCCCTACACGCAAAAACCAGAGCTAAGGACGAGGGAGCGCGTATTAATGCTCCAAGAGAGAATAAGCAACGACAAGACCCAAGGGCTAATGACATTAAATATCCCCGTGTCCCGTTGTCTAACGATCCCGTACTGGTTGCAATCTGAGGACAAACGCGTTAAAGCCCTTAATGAAAGTTTTAGCGCAGCACTATGGGCAAAGGGTGCTGCTAAAAATCCCGAATTGCTGTACGCAGGCTATGAAGTAGGCACTTTAGAGGATGCCCTGTACATCTTTGATAAATCCCTAAAAGCCGGCCTCACGCGTTTATCTGGGGGGTTTGGTCTCTTCACTCGATTGATGAAATATCGATCACTTGCTAGGTTGAAGCAATTTGAGGTACTGGCAGCTTTTAATACCATCTTGGACGAATTTGATGATGCGAAGTTTCACGCATCAGGTGGAAGCTCCATGAACGTCCTAGAGTTGTTGGCATATTCAAACGTAGCGTCAGCGGATGGCTCAAGCGCAGTTCTCTCTGGGCTTGCTTATGGCTCGGTCATTAATAAAAGCGGAAAAACAGAGCGAGTCAATAGAATAAAGAAGTGGAGATGTTCCTGTGAATTTTGTACCAGCTATACACGACCTCTGGATAAGCTCAAAATGTCGGCTGAGGCAAGGGTCAAACATAATATCTACGTACTGCGGGATTCTGAACACAACATAAATCAGGCATTGAGAGACAACACAATAGAAGAGCTTACAGAAAATCGTTTGAAAACCTACAACAGCGGCGATCTATGGAAGTGTTACGAGATAATGAAAAGAAAGAGAGCAAGGGCGTAGAGATCTTGTTAAAGGCCGTAATGTTTGACTGGGATGGAACGCTTTACGATTCAGTAATGCTCAATTACAAAAGCTATCTTGAGGTCGTGAAAGCCTTTGACCTTCCGCAGATCACAATAAGGGAATTTAGAGCAAAAGTGCGTCCGAACTATCACGAGTTCTACTTGTTACTAGGTATAGAACGTAAAGACTGGGAAGCAGCTGATCAGGTCTGGATGAACCATTACTCACAATATAAACGAGCATGTGGACTGTTTAAGGGCGTTATTACCGCCCTAACGCAGATAAAAAGGATGCACTTGAAAATCGGATTGGTATCAAGTGGATCAAGAATAAGAGTTACACCTGAGCTATGCGAACAGGGGCTTTACGACATGCTTGATACAATGGTGTTCGGCGATGATGTTGGGTTCGAAAAGGGAAAACCTGAACCTGATACGTTAGTACTAGCAATAAAGAAAATTTATATGAAGCCTCAGCACGTGCTATACGTTGGAGACATGGTAGAAGACGTGCAGATGGGGAAAAAGGCGGGAACAAAGACCGCAGCAGTTCTCTCGGGCTTTGCCACCCTCGAAAGGTTAAGACGAGCAGAACCAGACGTAATCGTAAATGATGTTAACTTTCTTCCAGAGGCAGTAAAAAATTTATTCGATGATTAAAGGCCAAAGCCTCCAATCATCACTGCACTCTGACGTGCGATTTTTTCTCTTCAGGCTCTGTCCTGTTGAGCTTCACCTCGAGAACCCCGTTTTTGTACGTGGCCATAGCGCTTTGCGGATCAACTTTTGCAGGAAGTTCAATGCTTTCTGAATACTTCCTTAAACTATTTTGAGCGCTAATATCGAGATTGTTCGGCGTAGCGTCAACCCGAATGTCCTCCTTTGATACGCCGGGTATTTCAGCTATAACGCAGATCTGATTCTCCGTTTCTATGACATCAACGAGTGGTTTCCGCTCTTCCTCCATTCGGACTTTTCCACCAACGGGTTGAATGTTGCCAAATTCTCTTACTTCAGGTTCCTCACCTGGGTGTTGCGTCACAGAGAAGCCATATATAAAGGGCTGGTATGCACGACCTTCCTGTAGGTCCTTCAACATGCGCTCCATGATCTCATCAATATCGAAGTTGGATCCGAAGAAGTCATCAAAAAAGCTTCTCCTCTTTCTAACCATATCATTAACCTCCGTTTATTTTTACTCACCTATAACCACCGCGTGCGTTACTACGCATAGCCCGCGTATTCAGGTTTTGCGAATTTTTCCGTCGGCACTTCCTCCTCAGTGACAGAGAATCTTGCAAATTCGCCGGCTATCTTTTCGTACTGCTTCAACACATCGAGTGAAGCTGTCGGTTTTACACGATTTATTGCTGCATAGAGGTGATCTCTTGTTATTTTTATGCTTTTCACGTTCTCGTTGACCTGATCGACCGTCATATCTGCACGTATAAAGTCCCTCAGAGCAAGCATTGCAGCCTCCCTACATACTGTCTCTATATCAGCTCCTACATACCCTCCTGTGTCCTTTGCAAGTTGCATTATATCAACGTCATCTGCAATCGGTTTTTCCTTGAGATGAATCTTGAATATTAGCTCGCGACTGGAGGCGTTTGGTGGAGGGAGGTATACTAACCTGTCGAGTCTCCCGGGTCTTAGGAGGGCTACATCAACCATATCCGGCCGGTTTGTCGCACCGATGATCACTACATCCTTTAATTCCTCAAGACCATCAAGTTCGGTAAGGAGTTGACTGACTACCCTCTCCGTGACATGCGAATCAAAACCTGTCCCTCTCGTAGGGGCAATGGCATCTATCTCATCAAAGAGTACTATCGTGGGAGCTGACTGCTTTGCTCGTCTAAATGTCTCTCGTACTCCTTTTTCTGATTCACCAACCCACTTACTCAGAAGCTCTGGCCCTTTTATGCTAATAAAATTGGCCTCGCTCTCATTTGCTACTGCCTTCGCAAGCAAAGTTTTCCCAGTGCCAGGAGGACCAAATAGTAAAACCCCCTTAGGTGGCTTCGTATGGATGGCTTCAAATGTCTCAGGGTACTTTATCGGCCACTCCACTGCTTCTCGAAGCTCCTGCTTCGCCGCTTCGAGACCGCCTATGTCTTCCCATTTTACATTAGGGGCCTCCACGTAAACCTCCCGCAACGCTGAGGGCTCAATGTTCTTTAGCACATCATAGAAATCCTCGGCGTCGACCGTAAGCTTGTCAATTATCTCCTGGGGGATTTCACCCTCAATGTCAATATCGGGAAGGATGTCCCTTAAAGCGCGCATAGCTGCTTCCTTACAGAGCGTGGAAAGATCAGCTCCAACAAACCCGTGGGTAATTTTCGCTAGATCTTCGAGTTTCACATCCCCAGAAAGTGGCATCCCTCTCGTATGAACGTGGAGTATCTGGAGTCTGCCCCCCCGGTCAGGGACGCCGATTTCGATCTCTCTGTCGAAACGGCCACCACGTCTTAGAGCAGGATCAATTGCGTCTGGCCTATTCGTAGCTGCGATAACTACGACTTGCCCCCGTGCTTCCAAGCCATCCATGAGCGAGAGAAGTTGCGCGACGACCCTACGTTCGACCTCACCCGTCACCTCGCCTCTCTTCGGAGCAATGGCATCTAGCTCATCAATGAAGAGGATAGCAGGAGCATTTTCAGATGCCTCCTTAAATATCTCCCTTAAGTGCTGTTCGCTTTCACCGTAAAACTTGCTCATGATCTCCGGGCCGCTAATATTTATGAAGTATGCATCTGTCTCATTGGCGACCGCCTTGGCCATCAAGGTCTTTCCTGTGCCCGGGGGGCCGTGCAACAGCACTCCTTTGGGGGGGTCAATGCCAAGCTTCTGAAACAGTTCAGGGTGTCGCAGTGGAAGCTCAATCATCTCTCGGACCAATCCAAGCTCCCTCTTAAGCCCACCAATATCTTCATAAGTGACATCCGAGACAGTTCTCTCCGTCCCAGCTGGCACTTTTTCCTTAAGTGCAATCTGTGTATCTTTGCCGGCTATTACTACGCCTGAGGGTTGTGTGGCCGTTATGACAAATGTGAGGGGGTTTCCTAACATTTCAACCCTCAAGGTTTCACCCTTTTGAACAGGACGGCCCTCTAAGTATCTCCGGAGATAGTCCTCTCCTCCTACAATCCGCACTGGTTGCGTAGGAGCAATTGTGATTTTCGCGGCAGGATGAGCTTCGGCCTTTTTAATAACCACTTTATCATCTATTCCTACATGCGCATTGCTTCTGATATTACCATCTATTCTGATGATGCCAAGACCTCGGTCTTCATTATATGCAGGCCAAACAACGGCACTTGCCTTACTCTTTCCTGCTATCTCGATTATATCTCCGCTTACTAAACCGAGTTCTTTCATTGCATCCATATCAATGCGGGCTATCCCGCGCCCTGCATCTCTGTGATATGCTTCAACTACCCGTAATGTTATTTCTTTAAGCATCTGTCAATCTCTCCATTCTCTCTCGTTCTTACAAAACGATGATAATTAATGAATTTTTCTCTTTTTTTACTTGGTAAACCAATATCTATTGTCATCAACACCCTTGATTACCCCCTGTTTTTCGAGCCTTGATAAGTGTTCAATTATGACTTGGTGATGCATCGAAAGACTTTTAGAGAGGCGTTCTACTTCCTTAGGACCAGTCATCATAGCTGCAAGTATATCAAAGTCGACAAAGTCATTTGCTATAGTTCCTATCTTCCTTGCCCCCTTATCCATGACCTGTGTCATCATATCTTGCACTCGTTTTTGGGTGTAAGAAAGCTCTCGACTTGCCCGCCTCAGCTGAACAAGAGTTTCAGCGAGATCGGTCAAACTCCTTGTCTTTATCGTAATTCGGTCAACAGAGGTGTGCTCTATATTCTCTGGCTCCGTCGTATCAACCTCAATTGCTTCTGCGCCGTACGTAAACGGCGTAACCATAACTTCGAGTCTGAAGTTCTCTGCTATGTGAAAATATTTCCGACGCCGTTCGTCCACAAAGAACGCGATCATCCCTGCCCTCTCAAGCATATTGAGATGACTTATTATCGCTTTCGGCGCTACATGAAGTCTCTCAGAAATTTCTGTGACATAAAATGGCCTGAGGGAGAGCAATTTGAGGATATTTCGCCGGTTAGCATTGCCAAGTATATCAAGTATTTTAGCCTCGTCCATTTATATACCTCAACAGCCTTGTCCTTAGACCATGTAAACTGTAAATGATTAACATAACACTAACTTTAGGTTAGTGTTTACAGTATATAAATATTTCTTATATAGGCTCTGTTGAAACTTCGGTTGGTGCTCACAAAAGAAGATGTTGAATTTGCGGTTGTTGAAGCGGTTGGTGGCTCGGTTGATTTAAGGCAAAAATAACAACGTATAATAATTAGCTACGCGGTAAGGATAGCCACTGGCCCATGTCATACCCTACTTTCGAGAGGTGCAACCCAAGAAATATACTGCGTAGCTTATTATAAAAGTGTCTTGATAAAATATAAATCTTACGTATCTTTAAAATGCGCGCTTGTGCGACTTCTGTTTTTATTATTTCGCAAAAACCAAAAAAGCAATAAGGCGCTTTTGAGTTAAAGACAACCGACATGAAAACAACTGCTGAATTACCGGTTGCTGAATCAGTTGGTGATTCTTACGCCACGAGAGATACAGCTAAATCGGAAAAAATAGACCAAGCATTATTAAATTATATGTGCTCAAGCGCAATTCAAGGAGTTATAGAAGAAATAGACTATAAGATTGCTCTTTTGAACAAAGTTAAACGAAGTCTTTTAAACTACTTTGGACTAGATTAGACGACATCTTTTCGATTAATTTAAGAACATTGAGAATGACACGGCTTCGATGACGTTAATACTGGCGATACCTTGTAAGGATGGCGTTGTTTTTGCTTCTGATGGGCAAGCTACAACCCTAATTGACCATGAATATACAAAATCAAAAACGCCTAAAATATTCAAGCTTGGTAAAAATGTTCTGTGGGGGTGCTCAGGCAGTGAGGTAGATATCCTCAGATTTTGGGACACTATAGGTAAATCTATAGACGAATCAAAAAACTGTTCGCTTAATGACCCTCGATTAAGGGAGCGCCTAGAAGAATTCACTTGTGTTATAATAGAAGAAGCTGAAGAACAAGCTGAAGAACAGCGCAAAAAAACAGGCATCCGATTAAAATTACGATGTCCTGAATACCTCGTTGTAGGACATCAAAAATATCCGATAATCTGGGGCTTGGTTGGTGATTGTGGGTATTTTTTATATGACGAAGAGCAGTACGAAATGATTAAACACCATATGTGTTCTATTGGAAGCGGACAAACTGTCCCTCAAGCGCTTTTTAATAATTTAAAATATAAAAATCGTGAATACACGCTAGCACAAGGAAGTTTAATCGCATATAGGTTATTGAAAGAAGCTATAAAGTCAAGCCTTCTTATCGGAGAACCCATTGATATATGGACGATAAAAAATAACAAGGTCAAACAGAAAACAAACGCAGAACTGTTAGAATTAGAGGTTTTGTATAACACGTGGATAAAAGGGGAGCAGCTTATGTTCAAAGCTATCTTATCAGATTTGAAATAAGCTTTAACCTATCAGTTTTCCATCGCTTTTTTAACCTTTTTCTCTACTTCTTCTATCGTACTTCCATACACGACAAAACTTTTAGATTTGTGTTCTTTTCTATCGGTCACGATAATTGTTATCGACTTAGGCTTATTCATTGTTACCATAATGTTAACATTTCTGTTTAACAAACTATATATACTTATAGGTGTTACTATATGTTAACAAATTTGTATAACAATTACTATTAGGTGATAATTATGTTTACCCACACAACCCCACAACAATCCGCCCGAATCCTACGCGGACAGTCTATGATTGAAAAAGGTTTCGAGCCTAAACAAATTGATGATATTACTTTTCAAGCCCCGTCACAATCTGGAAACGGTGTATATACAGTTCTACACAAATACAACGCTTGGTCTTGTGATTGTCCCGATTTTACTTATCGACATATCGAATGCAAACATATTCACGCCATTCGTTTTTGGCAGATGTTGAAAGAACAATTAGTTGCTGAGCAGTGGAAAGAAGCCGAAAAAATAGAAGCAGAAATTGAAGCTGTAACGAACTATGAACACTTAAGTTGTTTGTACTGTGGTAGTGAGGATATCATCAAGAATGGAACGCGTAAGACCAGAACAGGTAATAAGGCAAGAATGTGCTGTAAGCATTGTAATAGGACATTCACACTTGAAAGTGAAGCGGGCTTTGAACGGATGCAAGTCACGTCTAAGATGGTAACGGTTGCGCTAGACCTTTACTTTAAAGGAACCTCATTAAGAAAAATAGTAGATCACCTAGACCAGTTTTACGAAAGAACGATTCACTTTACTACGGTGTATCATTGGGTGCTTAAATACAGCGAAATTATAAGTCGATACGCTGAAACGCTACAGCCTCAACTTGGCGATATTTGGCACGCTGACGAGATGAAAATTAAAACAAAAAGGGATGACTGGTCATGGTTATGGAACGTGATGGACAGCCAGACGCGGTTTCTGATAGCAAATTTGGTGACAAAGAAGCGGGAAGTTGAGGACGCACAGGGGTTGTTTAAAGAGGCACGACAATCTGGAAAACCCGAATTGCTTATCACAGACGGCTTGCAATCATATCATAAGGCGTTTAACAGGGAATTTTATGGCAATGATAGAGCGTGCGAGCATGTGAGAGCAGAAGGGTTGACGGCGAGAAGTAATAACAACAAGGTTGAACGGTTGCATAACACCGTTAGGGAAAGAACTAAGGTTATGAGGGGTTTGCATAACGATAAGACTGCTAGCGCGTTTAACGATGGGTTTAAAGCGTATTATAATTTTATAAGACCTCATCAGGCGTTAAATGGGAAGACACCGGCGGAAGTGGCAGGGATTGATTTGAAATTAGGGAAGAATAGGTGGGAAGGAATAATACAAAAAAGTTCTAGAGTGTCGAAAGTATAGTTAGGTATAAATAACTTGTGTTCCAAATATCGCAATTGCGTAGCCATCACGAGTGACAGGAGGTGTCTCGATGAGTGATGGTGGGTCATTCTTTTTTAAATTATTTTTAGAAAATTAGCATTAGTTATTTCTGACCATGTAATGATATTATCTTTTATTACATCGAATAACGTGCTGTACGTTGGTTCGGTTTTTTTAAATACGGTATAGGCTACGTGGTCAGCGCATCTTACCCCCAAACAACTATGTGAATGTTGGTGATGCGCGAAAAGTGTATTGCCAAATTTGACTGCAATATGGTAAGCAAGATAGTCTCCAAGGTCACGGCGTTCCGTGTCTGTCGCGGGGAATCTGTCGATGTGTGCTCTGACTACTAATTTGATTTTTTGTATCTTGATAACGGATTCGAGCAGGCTAAGTATCATATTTGTCCGAACATATTTTCCCTCACTAGACGCTTTAAATGAAGAATAGTTTTTTGCCTTTTGTTTGTTTATTTGTATTGCACCAAAACGACAATCGTGGTTTACTAATTTTAGCAGTACCTGTTCTACCTCTTCAGGTTCAGCGTACTTTGCTTTGACTTCGCATGTTGGATTTGATGAGCTATATCCAAGTAATGGCTCTAATGAAGTCAAGCAAGCTTGGTATGTGTAATCTGGCACGTATACACATCCCACTATGAAGTTTTCAGTTGAACTACCTCGTTTAGGGTCTCCGGTGTCTCCTGATTCGTCAAAATAAATGTTCGCGTAACGGCGCATTGAGCTGTTATTTACAACGTCATGTCATATTAGTGCAGTTGTCTTCACGCACCAACCGACCACCAACCGCTTCAACAACCATAAAGCCCACCATAACTGTTTCGCGTGCGAAACTTTTAAAGATACACAACATTTATGCTTCATTGCCACTAATTTAATAATTTGGTTACGCGCTATGGCGCTTTGCTCGAAAATCCCCGGAAAGGTTTTGAGCCATTGTCACCTCCATACCGCGTAGCTGATTATTATGATTATTATTTGCCGCTAGAACTAAGGCGTTATCATTTTTCCTAGTTGTTAAAGAACCAACCGACCCACCAACCGCTTCAACAACCGCAAATTCAACACTTTAGTTTTGGGGCGTCAACCGTGTTTTCAACAGAGCCCTTATATAGGCATTGCTGAATCTACGGTGAACCTCTCAATAAAATAGTGCTGAATTACCGGTTGCTGAATCGGTTGGTTTCTTAAAATATTAGATAAAGAATTTAAGACACAAATGTTATCAAAAAGCAACATTTATGTTATATACCAATATTCTCATTAGTTAGCTAACGCGGTATGGTCTCTTGGGTTAAAATACCCCAAGTACGGGCCTCTCTCACCCTTCTACCCATACCGCGTAGCTCATTAATCTAATGTTAAAAAATAGCGTAAAAATACTTTTCTGTTTTCGGCACTGGTATCCTTGGTTGGTAACCTTGGGTGGGCTTTGCGGTTGTTGAAGCGGTTGGTTTCTTAAAATATTAAACAACGGATTTAAGGGTCAAATTTTTTCAAGCAAACGTTTATGCTACATACCAATAGTCTCATTAATGCTGCGCGGTATATTTCCTTGGGTTGAAAAGAACGAGTCTCTCTCGCAGTCTTTTCTATATCGCGTAGCCGATTGATCTAATATTTAAAAATAGCATAAAAATACTTTTCTGTTTTCGGTTCTGATTGATTCACAGTTGGCGGGCTAGTTGGTTTTTAACAAAAGAGGAATATTTGTTGAAGCGTGCCTCGTGTTAAAAAAGTTAGAGGGGGTGTTGAAAAAGTCACCCTTTTCAATTTTCAACTTGAGCTGCACAAGGTATCAACGTGTTAGCAACTGAAATTAAACCAAGGCTTTTAAATAAACGCTTTTACAACGATTTCACTGCACAAAATGAGAGAATAATATAAGTCGCCGAAAAAAAAGGAACTGAATATAAATCTGTTAAATAAGGTGAGTGGAGTTGACTCATGCCTACAAGAACAAGTAGTGAAGTAGTCCTTATTAACCCTCCGCTTTCAAATGGAGACGTCACCGCAAAACTCAATATATGTACGCCTCCATTGGGGCTCGCCTATATTGCGTCGTATTTGAGAGAGCACGGACACAAGGTCACGATTGTAGATACCCAAGTAGATCCACTCAGTGAAGATACGCTTGTGCGAACTGTTCAGAATGCGAACCTCATTGGCATAACATCTTCGGCACCAACATACAACGCAGCCCTCGTACTTGCTAACATGGTAAAACATCTGTGTAAGGAGGCTGTGGTGGTAATGGGGGGACCACAGGCGACGTACCTCGATTCAGATTGCCTCACGCAGTCGCGAGCTGATGCTGTTGTGAGGGGAGAAGGTGAAATCACAATGCTCGAGATAGCTGATGCTCTAACATATTCAGGACTGCCACAAGCTCTCCATGACGTCGATGGAATTACCTACAGATCCAATGATGGCATACTCAAGAACAAAGATCGCAGCTTGTTCAGACACTTAGATGAATTTCCGTTTCCAGCACGCGACTTACTTCCGATGGACAAGTATAGACCGCCAAAGAGCACAGGAGTGATATCAAGCAGGGGGTGCCCCTTCAGATGCATTTTCTGCGCGTCTTCAAAGCTCAATGGCAAGAAGTTTCGCCCCAGAAGCGCATCCGACGTCTTTTCAGAGGTGTCAGAGCTTGTACAAAAGGGCTATGAACACATCTCGATGCTTGACGATAACTTCATACTCGATACGAACCGCGTATTTGAATTCGCCGACTTAGTCGAAGAGCATCAGGTGAAGTTTGACTGGTCGTGCACTGCGCGTGTTGACCTTATCGATGATGAACTGCTTACACGATTGCACGAGGTAGGGTGCAGTGGCCTTTTCTTTGGCGTTGAGTCTGCCTCGAACGAGACGCTCAAAATCATCAAGAAAGGGTTCACCACAGACCAAGTCGTCGAGGCGTTCGACATACTTAAGGGCCACCCTATAGCGACGACAGCATCCTTCATGATCGGGCTCCCGGGAGACGATGCGAAAAAGGTAAGAGAGACTATTGACTTTGCAAAAACGCTCAACCCGGACTTTGCCATGTTTTCAATTACAACGCCCTATCCTGGAACGGAGCTGTATGAGAATATCGATAACTACGACATTGAGATCACCCTCGGTGACTGGAGCAACTTTACACTCACCAAACCAGTTGTAAAAACGAGCATGCTTTCGACGCGAGATCTCCAGCGCTGGTTCGTCAAAGCGTACTGTAGCTACTATCTGCGCTTCAGCTACCTAACGAGAGCGATTAAAAAAAAGCAAATTGGATTTGTAACCACGCCGCTTTGGAGAGGTATTGTACAAGCAGCTGCGTCACGCGCGCACGGGTTAAAGATGAGAGGAGCATGAACTGCCGTTGTCACATGTGACAACATTAGAATATGCATGGAAATAGGTCGGTGCGACGCTCAGCGTAAGCCTATAGTAATACCTAGAGATGTCAGCACGACGTGCATGAAAGAAGTTGTTCTGCCGGGAAAACGAAGAATGCGAAGCCGATGACGTGAAGAAAGTTTTAAATGAGCTTCCAATGTCCGGTAAGTGAAGTTACTTCTCAGATAGGTATATGACAGTCAGTAATGAAGAGGGATAAGATGAATAAAATTGTGCTTAAAAATGAGGGCCATAGTCCTAAGATAGTGCTCACCACTGACGAGACAATGATGAGCAACTACCGCGGAGGCATGTTTGTTGGATTCTCAACGTGCATGCCACAAGGGATTCTCCCTGATTGGTTTTTTTTCCGCGTGTGGTCGCCGCCGGTGCCGAGGAAAAATGGGAGGGCACTGTACTCAGACTTTGGGCTCCGGCTCGTTGAAGCAAGCTTAGCGAAAGAATTTGGCGAAGATGAGGTAGCAGTTGTGCACCCTTATGACTTAGAGAGGGTGGTCGGTAGCAGGACTGAGATAATAGCGATAAGTGGACACGATTTTCTTGGTATCAATCCTCCTACTTCCGAGCTTGTCGATTTAATAGATACTGGCCCGCCCTACAATAGGGTCAAATTTTTTGAGCTGATGACGAAACCAATCATGAAGGAGAAAGTGGTTGTTGCTGGCGGAAAAGCTGCGTGGCAGTTGGCGGATGAGTCTACCATGGACAAACTGAACATTGACTACGTGCATCTTGGCGAGGGCGAATTGACTATTTCTCAAATGTTCAAGTCCATCCTCGAAGGGGAGAAGCTGCCGAGAGTCGTCGAAGGAAGAGCCCCACGCGTAGAAGAGATTCCGAATATTATTGGTGCCACAATTCATGGATTAGTTGAGATTGGGAGGGGATGTGGGAGAGGATGCTCTTTCTGTACCCCCAACATGCTTAAGTTTGTCTGTAAGTCTATCGAACATATTGAAAGAGATGTGAGAATGAATGCAGCAGCGGGTCAGAGCTCGGTGCTCCTTCATTCTGAGGACGTTCTGCGCTATGGCGCAAATGGAATGATACCTGACAAAGAGCGTGTTCTAGCGCTCTTCAGGCGTGTCGCGTCAGTTGAAGGAGTTAACAATATCGGGACGAGCCACATAGCCCTCGCAACCGTCTATCACAACCCCGACCTAGTTAAAGCGGTTAGTGAAACGTGCTACTCCATGCTTCCTCAAGACTGGATTGGAGCACAGACCGGTATAGAAACAGGAAGTGAACGGCTGCTTGCGAAGTATATGAAGAATAAAGCACTGCCCTCGTCGGCTGAAAAGTGGCGCGAGATCGTCACGCAAGCGTTCGGTATCCTCGATGATAATAACTGGGTTTGTGCGGCAACGATGATAAACGGTCTTCCTGGTGAAACCACGGACGACGTAGTAAAAAGCATCGAATTGGTGGAAGAGTTGAAGAAAACCTCGACGCCAACGCTGATAATTCCCATGAACTTTGTCTCAATGCGCGGCTCAGTTTTAGATAGTGAAGAGACCTTTACAATAAAGAAGATGACATCAGAACACTGGCAACTCTTGGGCGAGTGCTTAGAACACGATCTAAACGTCGTGCCGAAATTGTTGCGATTATTTGACAAAACTGGTAGTGGTTTTATAAAGACCTCACTGTTTTATTTCACGGTGAAATACATGACCAGTGGGCTAAAAAGATATGCAAGTGCCATGAAGAGAGGAGAACCGCCAATAGCGCGGACGAAAGAGAGCACGTGGCTCAACCCAGAGATACCAGACTTAAATGGTGGCAGCACTTATATATCAAAAGGTAAAATATGGAAAAACCTTCGTTTGATGACGCGGGCCTTGAGGTGACGCGCATCTCGGCGCGTAATTCGCAAAGAGCGTGTATCCAACATAAGCGGGGAAAAAAGCAGGAGCGATTATATTCAGTGAACGACTTTATGTCTCAGAGAACGACACCTACGAAGAATGGTCTGAGTCCACAATAACTCTCAGAGAGGCATTTAGAAGTCAAAATGATGCGTAATCCCCCTTGCAGGTCTGGCCAGTTAGGAGGACAACAAATATCATTCGAGAAGTATTTTAGGCTCGTTAAGCAGACTTCTTAAAAAGCATAATGTCCTCATGTTTAAAAACATAAAAGCCGCCCACAAGTGCCCGATATCGCCACAGTTCTTTTTGGAGCCTTTTACCTCTCGTTTCTTCAAAGTTTTTCACAATTATACTTTTTAGGGTGTAACCTCTTTTTGAGACTTCATTCATGCAATAAAACCCTAGCGGTATCCACTCCCCCTTGGTATACTTATCTCCAATAATCAAAGCCAAATAGCGTCCTTTTTCCAAAAAAGGTGTCGCATTGTCGACTGCGTCGCCAAACATCTGCAAAAATTTTTCTAAATTTTCCGCATTGGAGAGGTCTCTTTGGTCTTCCGAAAATTTAACGATGTCGTAATAAGGTGGATGTATTATAAGAAGTTGCACGCATTTTATTTTGTGCTTTTCCAAAACCGCATTAATGTTAGCATTCTTGCTATCATCGATAATTACATCAGTGACTACCTTGTCGATATTTCGCTCTTGTTCGATGATGTCTTTTGCCTTTTGAGCGACTTTAGGGTTTAGCTCAATTCCTAAGCCATTTCTTCCCAATCTTCTGCATTCAATTAGAGTCGTTCCACTTCCGAGGAAGGTATCGAGAACCCAGTCACCTTTTCTAGTGTACCTTAACATGATCTGATGGGGAATTTGGGGAATAAAGTTTCCCCAATACCACGCCAGATGAGCACCTGACGTGTCTCGTCTATCCAGTACCCACAAACTATCTGTTATGATACAGTCATAGTCTTTCCATCTTAAAAGATTGATATCATTTATATTACTGGTTTTAACCCCTCGAATGCTACTTTTCAGCCGTCTTAAATAATACTTTGCTCTATTGATAGTATGTGATTCTAAAATTTGCTCTAATTCTGAAACAAAAACGTCTTTACGAAGTGATAACTTATTCTCAATTGTATCTATATTCAAAACACCATTTTCGTCATTCGTCGGACAACTTATCACGTCTTTCAATGCCATAATTTTGCTCTTAAGCAAATTCAAACGTTCTATACCCTCAATATTATCTAAAATGTGAATCAGTCGTTCTTTGTTTACAATAATAATGCCACATAACTGAGGTACATCTAAACTTTCAAGTGACGAATATTCAATCCCTTTATTTTTCATTGTCTATTTCTTCAAAAAAAATTTTAATGATTTAATAATAATCCGTATACACGCATGTCGATCAATTTACGTGATTTATTTCTTTATAATCCTCGCATAAATGTCGCTCATTTTATGCTTTTTGTGTATCATAACGCTTCTAGTTGTTCTTTCAAACACAATGTTATTTTGACATGTTATTACTATAACACAACTTTAAGCCTAATGTGAAGAACAACATATATTTGTCAAGAGCTAAATAGCATTTTGAGGTCGCATAATGGATATAATTTTTGCCATGGATATAAGGGGCGGGATAGTGGTAAAGGGGTACAAAGGTGAGAGGGAGAAGTACGAGCCAATAGAAAGACATAGCAAGATATGTACAACTTCAGACCCGTTGAACGTAGTGGATACGATTAAACCAAAAAGGACATACATAGCCGATCTTGACCGCATACAAGGATGGGGAAACAATTCACTTATCATAAAACGTATCAGCGCCCGCACAAGGACATTGATCGACGTTGGCATCAGAGAAATCGGAGAGGTGCGAAAGGCTGAAGAAATCGGCGAGACAGTAATAATTGGAACGGAAACTTCGACGCTTGATGTGATCCGTAAAACGCAATCAATGAAGATAGCAGTAAGTGTTGATATACGAGATGGTAGTGTTATCTCGCCTGACCCAGAGCTTATTGGAGCTCCTCTTGAAGTTATCGAAAAGCTAAACCGCTATAAAATGAGTGAGGTGATCCTGCTCGATATAAACGCGGTAGGGACGAAGTCAGGTGTCAACTTAGACGATATAAGACAGGTTCTTGACGTTACAGGGCATAAATTGATAGTAGCAGGTGGAATACAAAGCCTCAAAGAGATAGACGCGCTCGAAGATCTAGGAGTAAGTGGCGTAATACTCTCAACTGCGATTCACGAAGAACTTATACCAGTAGACGTAATTAGATAATTTGAGGGAGAACTGATGCGCAACCTCCACCTTTGCTATGTGCAGGCCGATTGTGCGGTTACACTACGCGGCCCGAACATCAAGTAATCCAATCGTGCTTCTCATTTTCTTTAACACGTGCTCTTCACAATACAGGCAAATACCGCTCCATCTCGTAAGGAGTTACCTTAACGCGGTACTCATCCCACTCACGCTTCTTTAACTCAATGAGATGATCAAATACGTGGTCTCCGAGGGCACGTCGCACCAAATCTGAGTTTTCAGTCTCGGCAATTGCTTCTCCTAGGCTGCCTGGAAGTGACTCAATTCCGTGAGCCTTGAGTTCTTCTTCCGTCATCTTATAAATGTTCTTTTCAACAGGATCGCGCAGCTCGTACCCCTTTTCAATACCCTCAAGTCCTGCTGCAAGCATAACCGCAAACGCAAGATAGGGATTACACGCTGGGTCAGGGCACCTAAGCTCTGCTCTCGTCGCAAGTTCGTTTCCAGGCTTATACATGGGAACCCTTATGAGAGTGGACCTATTTCTGCGCGCCCATGTTATGTATACAGGCGCCTCAAACCCGGGCACCAATCTCTTATAAGAATTGACCCACTGAGACGTCACAAGGCAAAACTCCTTGATATGCGCAAGCTGACCTGCAATGAAGCCCTTGCCTATGTCAGAAAGGTTATATTCATCGCTTGCATCGAAGAATGCATTTTGCCCATTTTTAAAAAGAGACTGGTGTGTATGCATGCCACTTCCATTTTCTCCCTCGATCGGCTTTGGCATAAAGGTAGCATGAAAACCTGATTGCAACGCGATCTCCTTTACCACGAGGCGGTGTGTCATTACGATATCTGCCATCTTTGAAGCCTCTACATATCTAAGATCGATCTCGTGTTGACTTGGAGCAACCTCGTGATGGCTATACTCAACCCGAATCCCCATGTCCTGCAGGGCAAATATGGTGTCTCTCCTCAGATCAGTAGCTAGATCTAGCGGGGTTAGATCAAAATACCCCCCTGTATCGAGGATGTCAGGACATTGATTGCTGCTAAAGTAGAAGTATTCCAGTTCGGGCCCTATATTAAATGTAAAACCCTTTTTTCTGGCCCTTTCCAAGTTTTTCTTGAGGACGTACCTCGGATCGCCTACATAGGGCTCTCCCGAAGGCTCAAGTATGTCGCATATCAATCTGGCGACCCCCTTTTCTTTGGGTCTCCACGGTAATATGGCAAAAGTACTCGGATCGGGTTTTGCAATCATATCGGACTCTTCAATCGTTTGATAGCCAATGATTGAAGAGCCGTCAAATCCCATTCCTTCATCAAGGGCATTCTCAAGTTCTTCCTTTGGTATAGCAAAATTTTTTAGCGTGCCCAGAACATCGGTGAACCACAATCGAATAAATTTTATTCCTTCTTGTTCTACTCTATTTAGCACATACTCTTTATCCATAATTTGTTCCATTCAATTCTCCTCTGCTATAAAGCTACTAAGTAGGAAACCAAACTCCGCTTATATTTTCATAATATATAAACATATCCACCAGAGGCTCTGCTGAATCTACGGTGAAGAGAACATGAAAGGACTGCTGAATCTAAGGTTGCTGAATCGGTTGGTATGTACTGTTTCTTATACGAAACTTTATAAAAATTGAATATTTTTTTAAAAATCGCCTATTAAACTTGAAGATTAGGTGCGGTCTTTTTTCTCTCTTCTCCGCTCGTATGCTTTAATTGCTTCTTCCACGCCGTCCCTCTCATCTATGTGTTCATCTATAGCATCATCATTCTTATCGGACAAGATAACTCACCATAGTGAGTATTTTTGATAATACTATAAATATTAGCCCAACTGAGAATAGTATTAACATACCTTTAACAAATTTTGCTTTTCTCTCTATAGTTTGCCTATTCTTTTTGTACGCCTTCCAGATAGAGCCAAATATGTTTTCGGTATATTTTTTTTCTTTTTTATCTTTCCATTGTTAAAACAACTTTAGAACGTCTGGGCCATATGTATAAGTCCTCGGATAAAAACCCCGTATACCTAACCAAAAAGACAAAAAATGGCCGCAAATCCGATTAAAAAGAATGCAAACGCAATAGGGTTTGCCATTACTATATTTGTATACTCTGTTGTTAATGCTATTTGCACAATAATAACCATGATGAAGCCAAGTATAATGCCGAATTTAGCATCGTGAGAATCATCAGATCGCATTCTTAAATCAAATTGTCTTTTAAGTTCATCAGATATGAGCTTAAAATCATTATCTCTTTTTGTATCATCAGTTTCGAATGTATTATTTGTATTCGGACTCATAAGTTTACTTTATTTTGTGACGACTTTGTAAATCAACCGATTACACCGCATGCACGGAACAGCGAGCGTATCCGATTAATCTAATATTAAAAAATAGCGTAAAAATACTTTGCTATTTCCGGCACTGATACTCTCGGTTGGTCTTACTGGTGGATTTGCGGTTGGTGGGGTCGGTCGGTTTTATTAACGATACATGCAAAAGCCAATTATTCAGTAAAAAAACGTAAAATTTAGATAAAAAAATTGTAATACCGGATTATGTCGATTTATTAGTTTATGACTTCTTTAAGCAAAATATTTTTATGCTATCTTTAATATTAGTTAGCTACGCGGCATGGGGGGGCTGGGCAGAGCTACACCTTCTTGAGAATTTCGCCCAAGAACACCCTACCGCGTAGCTAACTAATCTGAATGTTGCTATTTAACATAAATGTTGCTTTTTGATAACATTTGTGCCTTAAATCCGTTGCTTAATATTCTAAGAAACCAACCGATTCAGCAACCGGTAATTCAGCAGTCTTTTTCATTATGGTTCACCTTTCATTCAGCAGAGCCCCACCAGAGGCTTTGTTGAATCTGCGGTGAATGACAAAGAAGATAAACAGCCAATTAGAGTCGTCCTTTTAGAAGCCTCACGTCCATAAGAGAGGATATTGATTTCACGTTTGCTTCTATTGCAAGCTCGGAGAGAGCCGCCATCGGATTAACCCCAGCATAAATGTTGATGCCAACCACACCATCTTCAAGATTTATACCGAGTGAGTCGTCCCTCCCAAAGTCCTCTATCCAGCCCGTTATTCCTATTTTTCTCGCATCGCTTAGAACTTGTCTTGCCTGTTCATAGGCGATTGAAGGCACCGTCCTAAGGTTGGAAAGAACTGCTCCTGTACCTTTATCGACGGCATCCATGATTGCAGTCATGCGCCTTGATGTAAAAATCTGGATTGGATCTAACGATGTTCCTTTATACGATATCATATCAGTATAAGCGGAAGGCACCTTGTTTTCAATCTTAAGAACCCCCCCGTACATTATGTCTGTAGGGATACCATGTTTAATGAGAATTCCGTCAATCGTCATGCTGCACATGGTGATTATTCCAACGGAGCCGTAAGGAATTACGATTGGCCCTGCCTTATTACCCTCCTCAACAATTCTTACATAGGGACTTACAGTATACCCCCCATCGATTACTCTTCCCGCAATTTCAACTACTGTTTCAAAATCATCTTTGTTAATAGTCGTGACGTTTACGATGATATCGCCACTCTGTTGCGTTACATCGAGAGTGGTTCGGTAAATAAATTCCTCTATCTTAGTGATAACAAATCCAACTCTATCGCCTACAATAGCTTCATTTAACTCTGTCAATCCCTTTTCCGTTATGATCCTTCCAGAGTAACCAAGCTTGGCGGTGAAGCCCTTGTAATCAAGCAATGTAAGGTAATATCGTACAGCGCGTTCACCGATAAGGTACCCCCTTCGGCTTAAGTGAGCGGCGATAGTTCGCGCACCTACTGCTTCATCACTTTCATTTATGATTCTTAAGATCTCTACTAACTTTCTCTGAGTTTGAATATTTGTCATAAGTAAATCGGCTTAAGTTTCATTTCGCCTGAGTAAGACAGACGACACATAATCGTCAAATATGATAAATGTACTTTACCTCACTTGAAATGTGCCGCTTAAGTTAAATACCTATTGAATCCTGTACATTGCAGGGCTCGTAGGGTAGCGGACTATCCTCTTGGACTTCGGAACCCGTGGAGATATCCAAGGACCTGGGTTCAAATCCCAGCGGGCCCGTTATCTTACTGCACTGCTGTAATTAACATATATAGCTCGATAAGATAGGCAAATCTGAGTTCCAAGTCGCATTTCCTACTTCTATTGTATATGATGTCGAACGTACATCAATAAAAGCAACTTCAATTTGAGTGATTCAGTTTGTTAAACTTGATAGAGGAGCCGGTATATTTCCACCCCTTCTTACAAACTTCGCAGAGCTGAAGGACTTTATCGGGAGTACCGGGGCCGCCCCGAGCAAACCGCCAAAATCTACCCAATCTCCCTCATGTCCTATCGGTATAATTCGTACTCCAGTGGTCTTGTTGTTTACTACTCCAATTGCGCATTCATCCGCAATAATTCCAGCAATCGTTTCAGCCGGTGTGTCGGCGGGGATGCAGACCATATCAAGTCCGACCGAGCATACCGCAGTCATTGCTTCAAGTTTTTCAAGTCCTATTGCTCCAGCCTTTATTGCATCAACCATCCCCACGTCTTCACTTATGGGTATAAAAGCACCACTTAATCCTCCAACCCTAGAAGACGCCATTATTCCGCCCTTTTTGACCGCATCAGTGAGCATAGCAAGGGCCGCCGTAGTCCCATACGCCCCGCACATTTCAAGCCCCATCGATTCGAGTATATTAGCAACGGAGTCCCCTCTAGTAGGGGTCGGGGCCAATGACAGGTCAACTATCCCAAATTCGACATTGAGCCTGTGCGCCATCTCCCTTCCTATTAATTCCCCAACGCGAGTTATTTTAAATGCAGATCTCTTGATGACCTCCGCAAGACTTCCAAGATCCGCTTCATTCATCCTTTCAACCACTGCTCTTATTACGCCAGGACCAGAAATTCCGACGTTTATGACCGATTCAGGCTCTCCAGGGCCATGAAACGCTCCTGCCATGAAAGGATTGTCGGGGGGGGCGTTTGCAAAAGTGACGAGCCGCGTACAGGTGGAAGGGTCTCGATCAGATGCCTCTTTGATGATTGTCCCCATCTTAAGAACCCCGTCCATGTTAATTCCTGATTTAGTGGTGGCAACATTGACGGATGAACAGACTTTTTCCGTCGAGGTTAGCGCTTCCGGAATCGAATCAATAAGCGCCTTGTTGCCGATTGTAAATCCCTTTTGGACAAGTGCTGAATATCCACCGATGAAATCAACGTTAAGCTTGTTCGCGGCCCTGTCCATGGCCTCAGCAATAGTGGGTCCGGATTCCGGGTTTAAATCGAGTAATAAGCCTATTGGTGTGACGGCGATCCGCTTATTTACGATGGGTAAGTAGTATTTTGCTGACACACTTTCAGCTTCGGCGCATAAGTTTGAGGCTGTTGATACAATTTTACCATAAACGGCCTGCGCCATTTCGTCAGGATCCTCTCGTATACAGCTAGTAAGATTTATTCCCATCGTCACTGTTCTTATATCAAGGTTCTCATACAGAACCATATCAATGGTTTCAAGAATTTCATCAGTGCTGAATATCATCCAAAATTCCTTCTCAAATTGTAATTTCGTTTATGTTGCATCTGTTTCGAATATCATTAAGTAATAGCATGAATATTGTAAAAAGATGATTGTTACGCCTGTTACAACAACTGATTGTTAGTGCTAACATCATGAAATTATGGCACTCAACAGCCCTATCGATGCAATGGGTGCAAAAAACAGCGCTGTTGAGCCACCAGTTTAACGCTTCTTAGGGATGGTACGAAATGTTAACAAGAAACTGATAATTTACCTTTAGATCACGACTCATGTTTTTTGGCCAATTGGTATGACAATTTTGAAGAGGATAATGTGCTGTCTTTTCCCGATACGTGAGAACGGACCCGGAGGGATTTGAACCCTCGACCACCGGCTTAGAAGGCCGGTGCTATATCCTGACTAAGCCACGGGCCCTTAAACCAATACGTTTCTCGTAATTTAAAATGTTGCGGTGGTTTCGTGCCAAGGTATAAGATAATGAAATGTTATACAACGTAAAATAACAATAAATCAACGCCCTTCCTTATGAGCGATTTCTGTAGTTTCAACTGTAATTGCGGTTCCAGGCCCCCTGTCATCGATTCCTCTAACCTTGCACATCTGAGCTCGTAATTCGAGCTGAATCCGAGCTGACATTATTTCACGCTCTTCGTAAAAGTTGCCCATTCCGTGAGAGACTTTTATCATTGAAATATTCTTGTCTCTGACTCGCGCTACTATTCCTGTAGTACCAATCGCTATGTCATGACGGCTCGCGTCTGTTATGAATATTTCCTCCCCAATTTTAGCTTCCAATACGACTGGGATGTTATGGGCGCTTCTCAGTTCAAAAGTCCTGAGTCTTTTTCGTATGAGGTCTTCAATGGCATCCCGCGAGATGCCCGTCAGAGCGACGTGTCTCATGCGGTATCACCCGTACATTAAATCACGACGTGGCCCTGTCGGCTCAGCCTGCTCGACCCCCTGTACTTGCTCGGCTAACTTATGAAGTTCAGTTTCAATGCGCTCTGCTTCTTCGACGAGCTTCTGTGTGTTCACGTTCAAACTCAATAGGCCATTTAGGACCTCGATAACCCGAGCAGACGCCCTCGGATCTGGCGTAGGGCCCTGCGTCTCACCAAGAAGACAAATGGCAGGCATTTTTACGATACCACACTCATTCATTATACTTCCTGCAATGCCTGAGATACTACCAGCCGTGAGCGTTTCCACCTTATCTTTGACCAAATCAAGGAACGCTTGACTGGTCGCACTCCCAAATACCACGCGTTGCTCACGCATGGTGGAGATACCAGCTATTGGTATGTTCATCTTTGCACCAATATCAGTGGTCCATTTTACAATAGCTTTCCCAACATCAAAAGCGACCATAGGATGTATAAGGATGTCCGAGATGATTACGATAAAATTGGTTTGGCTATTTTCGTAAATCCTGACTGGAGCATATGCTATGCCGTCAAACAGCACGGAAATTGGGGGGAAAAGGCGTGATTCTATAGTCCCAATTTGCTTCATTTTCAACTCTGAAACTAAATGCGTGGCAACAATGTTACCTACAAGTCCTATTCCAGGGAAGCCCTCGAGAACCGTGGGGTTTTCAGAGCTAACTTCCTCAACGATCATATTAACATATTCGTTTTCGATTGCTCCACCTTTCATAATTATCAGCTTCTAACTTGTGACTCATTTCTTATAAAATCGTTCATCATAAGTATATATTTTGCCTAACAATTTGTTAAAAAAAGTGGCTTTTTACCAATTAAAAGAAATAAAATAATGAAGTTTTCAATTGCGGTAGTAACATCAAAGAATAGTGAGTGAAAATAGTAAAAGAATAGCGATAATTTCTTGATACGCGAGATCAAAGTAAAAGTGGTGATTGTCATTCAAAGATATGATTTCAAGAGAGGCTTTAAGAAAGACTCGCAGAAACGCGTCTTAGATGCCTTGAAGAACTGTTTTGAAACAGATAGTATAGAAGAGGAAGAAAGCACATTCGTCCTGAGTTACGGCGCTCTGCGCAAAATGACAGTCGAGGTTGGTGATGAGCTTTCGGTGGATAGCGAAGCTGACACAAACGTATCCGAAGACATCATGGCGGACACCAACAGACGCTTCAGGAAGTTCCTTGAGCAGGCTACAGGGTTTACCGCAAAACAGCGAGCGAAAAAATCGCAAGAAAAGGTAAAAGGTAAAGACTAAAATGGCCCTTTTTCAATAAACGATAATTTTTAGCGTTCACTCGACATAAATCGCCGGTCTCATAGGAAGAGACCTCTGTGCCCTCATAGCAGGATCGTAGCATTTAGTGTCTTCCTTCAATATATTTACAATAGCCCCAGTGAACTTCCACGATATGTAGTCTTTTAGGCTCTCAAGAGCATATATTTCGGCCTCACTATCAAGCATCACACCATATTCACCCTCTCGTAGCATTTCCTTCGAGATCTCTTTCGAAAGTTGCGCTATTTGCTTCATATGAGGCTGTAAGATTGGATTATTCCTACACGTACCAATAATGTTTCCGATAGACAGATCTTCAAGTCGTCTGACGACTGCATACAGTTCACGTTTCCAATCAGCTGGCAGATATATATAAATCGAAGTTGGGACTGCTTTTATCACCGAAAGTATGCTCGTTATATCATCAATGACACTATCTACAAAACTCTTTTCAACTAAGGTTTGGGCAAAGACATCCTCATATTTGGGATACTCAGCAAGCGAGATGTATCCGACATTTCCCATCCTTGACCAGAGCTCCTCCGTAATGTGCGGGATAACAGGAGCCAGTACCCGCAGCCATTTTTCCATAACACGAAATAGAACTCTCTGCTTCTCATCGATGTCTAAGACCATGAGTTTGTAGTCCTCTACCGCGTTGAGATGGTTAAAGAAAGCCTCAGTGATATACTTCCTGTAGGAGTACTGACTGGCAGATTCTGCCGCCCGAACTACCATAGAATTTGTAGCTGCTAAGATCCACTTGCTTGCAAAGGACAACTCTCTAGTATGTTCAGAGCTTTTGCATCTAATATCCTGTTTCGCCGAACTCCAGAACTTGAGAAGCCGTTTTTTAACCATTTCGACGTCCTTTTCCCTCCAGTCTATGGTGGAATTAAGATCCGCAATCGATGCGAGGTAGAGTCTCACTAGATCTGCGCTGTATTTTTCTGAGATGGTGGCAATTGGTATCACGTTGCCCTTGCTTTTCGACATCTTAACCCCTTCTCTGATAAGTAGCTCGTTCAAAGTAATCACTTTGGGCCAATACTTGCGAGGGAAAAGTATTGCATGGTGAAACAGAAAGAAGCTTAGGTGATTTGAGATGTGAGCTATCGACGTGTGTCTATGGTCGTTAGGATACCAGTACTCGAACTCTCCTCGTGCCTTTTGTATTATATCCCTTGGTATGCCAGTAGCGCTGGCGACGCTATCTAGGTCGCCCTTTCCAGAAAAGACATAATCGAAGAACGCCGGCGTGAGATATGACGGTTCCACATCTCGTATGCATTTTATTATAGTATAAAGTGCCATATAAATGACTGAGTCCGATAGCGGCTCTATTATCCAGTTTTCCTTTGAATACGGAAACCTTGTTCCAAGCCCCCTCCGCCTAACACAAGGCCGCTTATCAAGCCACTCAAATGTCTGAATGAACTGCGATCGATACATTTCAGGCACAATTTTAAGGTTCTCGAGCAATTCAAAAGCTGTTGCCTTCCACACAGGATTTCCGTAATTAAGGAAATACTGACCAGATTCGATTGCAACTATGACCTCCCCCCCGCACCGGCAAAGGCGCTTTGCCGACGTTTCGTAGATATCACTGGCAGCATTTTTCCCGTTGAGGAAATCAATGATATCCTGTTTTGCCTCGTGGATCGTTCTTCCCTCAAATTGTTCTGCAGTTTCTTTGAGGATCCCGTTGTAAAATTCTTCTCGATATAGTAGACTTGTAATTTCACTGAGCCTTTTATCATCGTGCTGAGATTTTATTCCGTGCTTCTCGTAGAGCTCAACAGCGGGAAAATCGCCATATCCTTCTATTTTAACGAGAGAAATTGGCTTGATAGAATCGATATCGACGTTTATTAAATTCGGATCAATGTCCATAGCAATTATCTTTCGCCGATCCTTCAGATCAGTGAGGGCCGCCCAATCGTAAGGAGCGTGTGCCGGTACGCTCATGACTGCACCAGTTCCATGATTTGAATCGACGAAACTTGCAGGCAGTATCGGAACTGTTCGTCCAATCGGGCTCGTACAGAAAGCGCCAATAAAGTCTCTGCCCTTGTACTTTTCGATTATTGAAACCTGTCTACCCTGGTACTCGAGTTTGCGGGCACTCTCTTCTGAAATAATCCACCTCTCACCGTTCACAAAGGCCTTAACGTACGTGGATTCGGGAGCGAGCCATAAGTTTGTAACTGCAAATATGGTCTCTGGTCGTAACGTAGCAGCAACGAAATAAGCGTCATTATATGCAAATTTAATTCCAATATAAGCATCAATTGAAATCTTGTCGACATCGCCTCCTGCTATGTCGTCTTCTCCTACTGCGTTTTGATCCAAAGTGCAAAATAGTACAGGATGCCGTCCATGGGTAATTAACCCCTTTTCGTTCAGGTTTTTATACTGCCACTCTATAAACTTATTATATACTGGGTCTCCTGTGGTAAATTGGCGTGACCAGTCAATAGAAAAGCCCATCTTCTTAAAATCAGGAATTATTTTGTCAGCGAAATAATTGGCAATATTCCACGGATTAACAAATGAGGTTACAATTTCTTCTACCGTTGATTCACTTTTTTCATAAAGTCTCACGTAGCTCCTAAAGAGCTCTATGGTGTCTGCCTCACCCCGCACTATGCAAGAGCTTATGGCGAGAATTGGCGTTCCCGTTATGTGCCAAGCCATTGGCCACAAAACGTTGTGACCATTCATCCGCATAAATCGTGCGTGGATATCGCCTATAGTATATGTTCTAGTATGGCCGATATGCTGAGGGCCGCTTGTATATGGGTAGGGTGTCGTAAGGAAAAACTTCTGTTTTCCGTCGCATTCCGGCTCAAAGATCTTATCTTCAAACCACTTTGTCTGCCACTTCCTCTCTATTTTCCTCACTTCATTTAGTTCTAAATCCGTCACGTGAATTCCCTGCTACTATAAGTTTACGTGTTAAAAAATTGTCATGTTGACTAACGACCTTATCGGCACGTTTTGAATGTCGCGTATCCCTTTTTTATTGATAAGCACTGCTACCGAAAGCGGAGTTGCCTTCATGTCCGTCAGAATTCCAATAATCTCAACCATGGTGGCACCAGACGTTATAACATCGTCTACCACAGCACAACGCTTACCCCCCACATCAGTGAAGTTTTGACTAAAGGAGCCTGTGACACCCTCAGCTTCGGACGACTTCTGTTTTTTAGG
Source organism: Methanobacteriota archaeon (assembly GCA_963704625.1). Taxonomy (GTDB): domain Archaea; phylum Halobacteriota; class Bog-38; order Methanoflorentales; family Methanoflorentaceae; genus DASPRZ01. The sequence goes on from OY969924.1 coordinate 468,654, forward strand.
CAAAAATACTGCAAGTTCAGCTTCAATCTCATCTGCAACTAGCGTCGCGAGTGGCACGCCGCTTAACGCAATTCCTATTATGACCTCAGGGCGGCCATGTTCCAATATCATATCTACTAATGCAAGTGACACATATTTGAGCCTTTGAGAGCTCTCTCCAATTTCACTCCAATTCACGTAGATATCCTTGGGCATTGGCTCTCTTGAAGTCGTTGAGCGAGTAAGAAGCCAAGTTGCTGTCTCTCGTGATACATTCAGTTCATCTGCTATCTCACCTGAACGCAAGCCCTTTTCGCGCAGTTCTACAGCTTTTTTTATAAGATCATTCAAGTCTTTCATGTTAAGCTCCTAAGATGATGGATCCTCCTATCTTCTCGCCCTTTTTATCCTAATTTCACAGCCACAAACCGGGCAAACGGTCTCTTTTTCATAAAACCTGCCGCAACCTGTGCACCGTCGCTTCCACGTAAGTACCTTCCTAATTTGTGTTTGTAAGATCCCCTGGGTCTTAATAGCAAGATGCGCCGCGACGTTTTGAATTGCATAATCATCTGTAACTAGTATGGCATTCAGTTCTAAGGCTTTCGCTAATAATTGAATGTCGGTACTAGACAGTTTTGCATAGTCTCCGGTGGATTTAGATTTTTCCGTCACAATCTCTACTGCTTCTGAATTTGGTGACTCGATTCGTAATCCTTCTTCAATAAGAATATTTAAGACGATTTTTGCCTTTTCACTTTTCAATTCATGAATTACTTCTGGGACAGTATAAATGGCATCACTAATCCTTAAATAATATATAAATACCGAAGAATCTAGCACATAAGAACTATTCATCTCACTATAAATGAAATTTATAACATATGCAATTTGTGTAACGGATGCTCTATAAATATAATATAACCTCTTAAAAGCGATGAAACCAATCCATAACAAATTAGAACGCAAAGATCACAAGTGCCAGACAATGCATATTTATGCAAAACTTGATGTTCTCAAAAGAGAGTTTAAGAATTCTCAAATCAGTAAGACCCCAACCCCCCCCACGTGACATAACTACTGCAATACAACATTGCATTCCTTCTTTAAAAAGAGTTTTTATTCTAAATAAACGCACAATTTCAGGGGAAATTATTATCTATATAACCTTATAAGTTTACATATACTGGTGGTGGGTCACATGGTGAAAATGCCCGAAGAAGTTGTAGAAAATATCAAGATGTATGAAACGCAAAACGTAAGGGAAGAGATGAAAACTATCATCTTTTCGACCGTAGACGATAGAGGAGTGCCAAATGCAGTCCCGGTGGCGTTTGTTATCGTTAAAGATTCAGAAACGATACTAATTGGCGACAATTGGTTTAAAAAGACCGCTGAAAATGTTAAAAAGCAAAACTCTAGCGTGGCGGTATCCGCCTGGGATAAGAAGGGTGGTTATCAGATAAAGGGGTACGCAAATTACATGACTAATGGCCCTGATTATGAAATGATGAAAGAGAAAATAAAGTCAGTTAGCGAAAAGCTACCAGCTAAAGGTTGTGTGGTACTGAAGGTTACTGAAGTTTATCGTATATTAGCAGGACCGACAGGAGGAGATAAACTAACTTAATACGCTACTTGCATACCTCCGAAATAGTATATGAGATTATAACCACTTAAACATTCAAAAAGAGGCGTCCCGACAATAAAAACTTCTAAAAGATGCGATTAATCCTTTTCTACAGATACGAACAATTATTTTACCACAACATTAATGGTGTGCTACATTAGAGAGCCACAGTTTAATTAGTCGAAGGGGAAAAACGTCTGCTTGCTGGTATATAACTAAGCATATAGTTGTAACACTTAATTTCATTCAATTCATTCAATTTTTTGTTTGCTTCTTAGCAAGTCACATTTGTTCAAAAGCTTAAACTGACATTAGTGTGATTTTTTAAGCAAAAATTCCCTGGTTCACTTATGGTGTCTGAATATTCTCAAGTCGTGTACACATTGCAAATATATGAAATAGGCAAAAACACTGTAAAATTCTGATGATATGCTTTTTATACTTAACTGTCCATTATCAAATTAGCAATGCGGGAAGACCTTATAGATCTTTTAACCAAATTCGGACTACAAAAAGAAGAGGCTGAAGTTTATGTTCAACTCTTAAGATCAGGTAGAAAGAATACAACCGAGCTGTCTCAAGCGCTAAGCCTTGACGTTAAAACTGTGAGGGCCGCGATTAAACATCTCGTGAAGCAGGGTCTGATAAGTCTCATCTCAACAGAACCTGAAACTTTCTTAGCTAATTATCCACTGAAGATAATAAATTCAACAATAACCCAAGAAGATTCTAAATTAGATAAACTCATTGACTCTAAAGACAAACTTCTTGAACTGTGGGATATAGAAAGATCAAAAGCTCAAGGAATCCCCGCTGAATTCTGCCCAGTGGAAGAAGGCTTTAAGATTTTTGATGAGAAGAGAGAGGTTATCGCCAGGAGGCTCGAAACCTTCACAAGAACAAATTCTTGTCTCTGGATACTTTCAACTCAGTTCTGGATTTCAAGATGGAGTAAGATACTGTCAGAATATTTCACGGGCGAGCAGGGAATATGCAAAATACCGGACGTAAGAATTCTGCTCCCTATTACCTCTAGTAACCTCGAAGTCGTGAAATCACTCTCAAGTTGTTTTAACATAAAGCACACGCCCGTGGCAACTAATGTTACAATCATAATATCAGATGGTCATGAGGCGATGTATACCGGAGTAAAAAATGATGTTCCTGAATTTGAAAACGTGGAAATAACGGCATCTCTATGGTCAAATAATAAGGAGTTCATTGGAATCCAAAGATCAATATTCGAAACTCTCTGGGATAAAGGAACAGAAGCGAGGTTTAGAATACGTGAGATAGAAACTGGTGAACCAGTCGAAGTTACACAAATAATAACTAATTACGAAGACATCATTAAAGATTTCACTTCGTTGATAAAAACTGCAGAGAGAGAGATTTTCTTATGGCTCAGAAGTGAAGCGTTGCCTATTTTCGCGCCACTTATTCCAAAAGACGCGAAAGAGCGAGGGATCAGCATTATTGTGATGGCAGAAATAAACGAAAACAACCTCGACATCGCAAACGAGATCTCGAAGATCGCTGATGTTAGACATATACCACAACTCATTCACAGTACGGGGATGATTATCGATCATGCTGCTATGCAGGTACTGCTCTATTCAACGAGCGAAACAGGAGCTGTGCTGTACAACTCAATCTATTCCACATCAAAAAGCTTTATTGATACTCAACATTCGATGATGGAAGATATGTGGAACTCAGGAATAGAAGTACAGTACAGAGCACAGGAGATTAAAACCGGAAGAGTTGTCCAGACGTTTAATGTATTAAAAAAGCGCGAGGATGTCTATACGGCGTTCTACGATATGATTGACAGATCAAGAAATGAATTTAACGCCATTCAAACGCGTGTGGGAGTGATGAGACTTTATAATCTGATTAAAGACAGGGAGATGCCAAAAATAGCCTACAGGCTTCTCGCACCTATCGAAGAGATTAACATAGCAGAAGCTCGAAAGCTAACGAGATACTTTGAAATAAGACACCTAGAGACCGAAACGGGTGCTGCAGTCTTTATTTCCGACGACAAAGAACTTCTAGGAACAAGCTATATTTATGATACTGAAAATATTGACGAAGTTGTTTACAAATCAGCGTTTAAAACTGATATTACAGAGTTTATATCTATTGAAAAAGAGCTATTTAATAATCTTTGGTATAATGCTACACCGCTTAGCATACGGGAGCAAGAGCTACCACTAAAGGTAGAAAGAATAATAGACGTTGACAAACCGAAAAGACATATCATAAAGGGCTAGAAGGACGATTTATGATGTACCACGCTCATGTGTGCCCTAATATGCCTTTTTACGGTGTTCATTATTGATTTATTGTAATCTAATACGGGATTAACGATCTGAAGCTTCAATATCCTACTTCATCAAGGAAAAAATACAGCCAGTCAATCTAGATGTTAACATAGAGTTTTAGGGTCATAAACAGATTTGTCTAGGTTGGCTTATCAATTAGAGAGAGATTAGACCGTAACCACGCGCGAAATTTAGGCTTTGAGACGAAGAGAAATCCTAACATTACATTACCTCCATAATGCAGTTGAATTACTATCGCGCAAAAAAGTATTAGGGTTTATTCTCGAAATTTTTTATATGATCTAAATTTTATGTCATACCGTCACTGATTATTACAACTCATGTTTCTATTAATGAAATCTCTAATTGATATGATCAACGTGGATCAACGCAATTTGATCTACATTTGAAAATGTTTTAACGAGGTAAATCCTCTACCATTTCGAAATCACTCACATTTGATGAAGAGATGTCGCAGTAGCGGTCAGTTCCATAAAAATATTATAGGATTAAAATCTGTCCTGTCTTGGACTGTAAGTGTCGCGGTCGGAGGCCCCCTGAAAATAAGTTTTATGCCTCCCTTCCCGGATAGACCCCTTTTATCTATCAGTTGACACTTACAGTCCTCATCACCCTCTGGAGGTGCCGCTCTTACATTATTAAAAAAAAAGTTCTATTTACCATGAGGAATGCCTATAATTAAACTTTTCGGTACATCTAATGGAGTTAAAGCGAAAAACAGCGTAATGAGTAAATACGCCGATAAAGCAAGAACATTATGCTAATTAAATACTCAAACGCTCCATAGCAAACGCAGCCCCACCTAAGAGTAAGACAATAAATAGTGCGCCATATTTATAATTCAAAAACGCCTAGTAACAAAAATATGGGGTTAGGTGGCATACCTGTCGGGATACTCTACAAAGATGTCGTGACCATAAGTCAGAGAGGGGTTAGAAGCGCAAAAGACGCAACTATTAACATATCAGCTAAAAAATCTTAATCGTTGTAAGTAAAGGATACACTACGACGTGGCCGTTTTTCATGTCAAAAAAGGATCAATTAGCAACCAAGCGTGGTTTCGGATGATGAGTCCCCAACATCGTAATTTGACGCCAGAAGTCCGTTAGGTACATTCGATTTAAAATACCTTATTGGTCCAACATTGTTACTATCGATCAACCTAAATTGAAAAATGGTCAACTCTCGATAAATACAGCAAGTGTGGTTAAAGTCTATATTTAAAAACAATATAATTAGTTAGGACTCGGAGTAAAATGGGAGAGCTTGCAATCATATTTGATGGTGCTGGGACACTTTTGAGAAAATATCGCGTTGCAAAAGACGTATACAGCGGTCGAATTTTACGCGAAGTTGTATCGTTGAACCTTGTAGGGACTCGGCGAGATTGTGCTCTTGTGGTTTTCCAACTTGACGTACCGAGGCAGCTAGACGGGATCCCCCCGGTTTATTAATATCAAATTTTGTTAAGCAATATAATGTACCATTAGAAGTAGTCTGTGCGAATTCAGATATTACCAACGAAGATGTAATAAAGTCAGTTACTCAAGATAGAATGGCGGTCGTGCAAGATTTATTCGATGTGCTGCGTGAAGTAAGTTTAAACTGTAAGCACGTACGTTTCACTGGTATAGCAATGGTAGTTGATGTCAATAAAGGCGTGATACCCTACGTTCTTGCGACTTGTGGCGATCTATTTGAAGGCACTAAAAAAGTTATTAATGAATTAAAAAGGATGGGCGCTAAGATATTTATAGCGTCCGGAGATGCTAAAAACACTCTCTACTCGCTCGCTCTTTGCATAGACATTCCATTAGAACGCGTGGTAGACATTGCGACTCCGACGGTAAAAGAGAGACTTGTGAATGATTTAAGGCAAAAATGTGGACTTGTGATAATGGTCGGAGACGGGATAAACGATATACCCGCCTTAAAAGCCGCAGACATAGGAGTACTAACTGTGCAACAGAAAGAGGAGCGCCCTAAAATGTTACACGACGCTGCTGATGTGGTAATAGAAAACATTGAACAGCTGCCGGAAGTCGTGAGAAAGATTATTATGGATAAAAACTATAAAAATAACGGGTCGCAGGAGGCAACACCTTAATGTCCAAATTTTTAGAAGTTGAAAACTTAGTTGTGAAGTTTGGAGATTATGTAGCTTTGGACAACATTCACCTTACCTTAAACGAAGGCGAAATACTCGGTATAATTGGCAAAAGTGCGGCTGGAAAAACTGTACTGCTCCATACAATAAGGGGATTGAAAGATTATAAGCCGACGAGTGGAAAGATTTACTATAATATCTCTTATTGCGTTAATTGCAGATATGTCGATATTCCTAGCAAGCGCGACTTGCCGTGCCCGAAGTGCGGCGGTGGGATGAAACTCGAACGAGTTGACTTCTGGGCTGAAGAGAATAACGAAATACAGCGGGATATAAAGAACAGGATAGCTATAATGCTACAAAGGACGTTTGCGCTATACGGCGATGAACGAGCAATAGAAAATGTGATGAGGAGCTTTATTGACGTGGGCTATTCGGAGCCAGAAGCAGTATATAAAGCATCTGAGTTAATCGATCAGGTTAAGCTCTCCCACAGGATGATGCACGTCGCGAGAGATCTTAGCGGTGGAGAGAAACAGAGGGTAGTTCTAGCTCGGCAGCTTGCAAAATCCCCGATGATTTTATTGGCTGATGAACCTACAGGCACGCTTGACAGGAAGACGGCCGAGGTAATTCACAACATTATCTTAAACGTAGCAAAAGCTCAGGATATGGCTGTTTTGATAACCTCCCATCTCCCTGAAGATATCGAGTCCGTTGCCGATAGAGCGATCTTACTTGAAGATGGAAGGATAAAGGATGAAGGGAGACCTAAACAAGTCATTGATCGATTTTTAAGCGCGGTCGGGCACATTCAAAAGGAAGAAGCTCCGTACGGTGAACCAATTGTCAGAGTAGAGGAGGTGGAAAAAAAGTACATCACCCTCGATCGCGGAGTAATAAGAGCTGTAAGTAACGTCTCTTTTGGTATTAACGAAGGAGAGATATTTGGCCTAATTGGCTTAAGCGGTGCTGGAAAAACTTCGGTTTCAAAAATTATAGCCGGGATCATGGAACCAACAAATGGAGAAGTGCTTGTAAAAATTGGCGATGATTGGGTGGATATGTCGATCCCCGGAAGAGAGAATAGAGGAAGGGCTAAACTGTATATAGGAATGCTTCATCAGGAGTACGATCTCTATCCGTTCAGAGATGTGCTTGATAACTTGACAAGCAGTATAGGGTTAGAGTTACCTGCTGAATTATCGGAACACAAGGCAATTCAGACCCTGATGGCGGCAGGATTCAGCGAAGAAGCGAGCGAAAGAATTTTGAGCAAGGTGCCAGATGAACTAAGCCAAGGAGAGAGGCATAGAGTTGCCCTCGCACAGGTTTTAATTCGTGAGCCGAATCTTGTCATTCTAGATGAACCAACAGGAACGATGGATCCGATAACTAAAAAAGACGTAGCAAATTCAATTCTGTCCGCGAGAGCTGAAATTGGCGAGACCTTCATGATTGTGTCACACGATATTGATTTTATCTCAGAAGTTTGCGATAGAGTAGCGCTCATGAGAGGTGGAAAAATTATTTCAGTTGGTGAGACTGCACACGTTTTAGACCTTTTAACAGAGAAAGAGAAGGCCATTGGCTGATTGGTAACTATTTTAAGACGATCCGACATGTTCGTTGAATTAAACGGCAAAAAACTAGAGATAACTGAGGGCACTGAAACTCTACGCGATATTTTTGACATCACTAAAACTCAGTATAGCGAGGGTTTAGTAGTAGGTGTAGTAAAGGGTAGAAAAACGCAAAAGCTTGAGATCGTCAAGGAATATGCGATACACACGACAAAGGGCGAAATTAAAATCGAAATTAACGATGAAAATAAACTATTGTGGTTTAAGAATTATGAAAAGTTTATCGGTAGCAAAGTCCACTGGTCACAACCACAAGTGACATCAGTCGGGCCTGTAGTTACCGATTTAAATACAGATCGTAACGAGAGAGAGTATCAGAGATGGGATGTGATCTACAGCCTTGGAGGATTTGATAGTGTAAATACGTACCTATCATTCATAAAACGACGCCATGTAACCTCTTATGGCACAAATGCCATCATTGGAAAGGCTACTGCAGGTAAGAGTGTTCTAGAAAAATTAGAGAATGGCGATATAATACAAAAAATTGAACCAATTGAACGATGGGAACTTGTCACTGATAAATTTACGACTTCTGATCTTGATACAAAACTTGAAGACGGGATGGAGGTATACACTTACGTCAAGGCAGTTCTTTCTAGAGATGCATCGGAAGCCGTGGAGCATTTTCTCGCCCTTGTTAAGAACGGCTATTTTAGAGTAGATGCTTCCACAAATTCTTACATTGTGTCTTCACGCTTGAAAGGCAGATCGTGTCCCTTCGAGGTAAGAGATGTGAGGGGCGAGGGAGCTATCACAATAAGGACAGCCGGAAGCAGTTTCGGAAACGTGTATATATACAAAAAAGATGCGTCCTCAAGCCCGAATCACTCTGTTATTGGCTACATAAGCGAGGGGTTAGAGTTCATTAAGCTAGCAGCAGTGGGACAGCAGTTGAAGGTTGAAACTGATCCTGTTCGCATTATGTTCTTGGGCAGAACATACTATTCAATAGAACAAGAACTTGAAAAATTTGGTTTAGAACTTAAAAAAGAGGGGTATACGGGCGACGATGCAGTCATAGTGAGCCAAACCCCTTTAAACACCGTCGACATTCTCAAATCTAAAAGGATACAGACGTTTGCAATTCCCGAAAAGGGCTTAGTCGAAGTGAAACTATATGAGACTGCAGCTCCGAAGACAATATCATATTTCAGGATGGTCACAGGGTTGAGGGATAATCCTGTAGGATCACTTAGGGCTTACGTAACATATGGAAGGACCATTATTTTTAGGAGTCAGACAAAGGATAGATATGAGCTTGTGCCTGAAAACCTCCCAACTGAAATAGTAAAAGACGGCGAAATTGGGGTGACAAATCAAGCTGCAAAACATGCAGGGTTAATCGGTGTGAGATTAGAAGACAATAGTAAATATGGGCCGACTGGCGAAAAATTCAGTGGCACAAATATCATAGGTAAAATTGTTGAACCTGGGGCATTAAAGGAAGTAAAAGAGAACGATATGATCTATTTATACGAGGCTCTTTGATGATATTATAAGATAATTATAATATAAATTATTATAATATATTAAAACTGATAAATTATGTGATGAAATGAAACCAGATGACGTTACGAAAATGGTTGTTCTTTCAAATTCAAGCCCTATCTTGCCAAGCGAACTTGCACTTCGGGCGTACGAAATTTCTACGGATGTTATTGTTAAAGAGACGTGTTTTGGACTTATAGTGACTGGTGAAGATAAATCGGTAAATGAGCTGATAACAGAGTTAAGAAAACTCGATCCTTCTGGAATTTTCGTGAAAGATAGGGGGTTCCAACCCGGGGATTCGAGGAGATGTCGTGCAGTAAGAGGAGGCGGACCGAGACCAGGTTTTCATCAGCTCGAAAAGGAGTCTGAAATCCTACCATCAATTTCGCTTGGTTTAGAGACCATTGATGAGCCCACTAAGGAAAAAGGACACGAAAAACACCGGAATTTAACGATTGATGACCTTACGGAGATAATTAAAGAAGAGGTAGAAGAGGAGGATTAAATGGTTAAGATCCTAGTTTATCCATCTAATAGTTTAATTTTATCAGACCTGGTGGCACGATTTGGACACGAGCCTTTAACTTTAATGCGAGTTGTACGACGCAAGATAAAAGAAGTTGGCATCGATTCTCCACCTTTAAATGTCACACCCGAGGATCCTAAGATAGGCCTGAAGTACGCAGCAGTAGATGTTCCATCGGGTGTTAGAGGGCGAATGTCACTACTCGATCCATTAATTGAGGAGGCTGAAGCCGCGATTATTGTCTATGACGCTGATTACTCATTTGGGTGCATGGGGTGTGCACGTACAAACGAGTTGGCAAAGTACATTATAAGGAGGAAGAATATTCCGCGGCTCGAACTGAAATACCCAGCAGATGAAGAAGAGGCACGAGAGTTCGTTCGAAAAATAAGAGATTTCTGTGAATCCTTAAAGAAAAAGGAGGAGATACCGGCGTGAGTCAGAAAATCAAAATAGCGCATTTATCCTGTGGGTCAGAGTACAGTGGCATTCAGAAAGAAATAGAAGATGCAGTTAGCTGTGTGAATGCGGAATTAGTTTATCCTGAAGTTGATACGGAAACAATCAAAGATGCCGTACGGGAGTGGGGATTAGAAGTTGCAAGTCCTGACTTACAGCTTATGATTGCGCGAGCAAAGTCCATCGTAGAGGGCGGTTTCCCCGTTGATGCGGTATTTATCTCGACGTGCTTCAGGTGCGCTGAGGGCGCAATAACGCGAAGTGAGTTACGGCGATACATACAGGAAAAGGCACACCTCCCTGTTATAAGCTATTCTTTTACAGAACGAACCACCGCTGGAACATTGCTTACTCGAATGGAAGCACTTGTAACGACAGCCTTGCGAAGGGGTCTACTCGCTCGTGAAAAACAGAACGGACTTACTGCTGGTATAGATTCAGGATCGACAACTACTAAAGCCGTTGTCATGAGAGATAATGAAGTAATAGGCGTCGGGTGGGTTGATACCACTGAAGTGCTCAAAAGTGCAGAGCTTGCGTACGATACCGCGCTTACGATGGCAGGCATAGATCGCACAGAAATTCAAGCTCTTGGCACCACGGGCTACGGTAGAATTCTCATTGGAGATGAGCTGAAAGCCGACCTTGTTCAAGAAGAGCTGACGGTAAACTCCAAAGGAGCGGTCTATCTTGCAAACATACAAAAGGGCCCGTCGACGGTGATAGACATAGGTGGAATGGACAACAAAGCGATCTCCGTAATGGATGGAATACCTGGAAGTTTTACGATGGGTGGCATATGCGCTGGAGCTTCCGGCAGATTCCTTGAAATGACGGCGAGGCGTCTTGGTGTTGACATAACTGAACTTGGCCCTCTCGCATTACGAGGAGACCACCGGCGCTTGGCGATGAATAGTTATTGCATAGTGTTTGGGACACAGAGCCTCGTGAACGCACTCTCACTCGGTTCCACGAAAGAGGATGTAGCTAGTGCCGCGTGCTTTAGCGTTGCTGAACAAGTTTTTGAACAGCAACTTCAAGAATTGGAAATAATTGAACCGGTAATAATGGTGGGTGGAACTTCGTTGATTGATGGGTTAGTTAAAGCTATGGAGGATTTATTGAGAGTAAAAGTGATAGTCCCTCCATATTCTCAGTACATAGGAGCAGTTGGATCGGCCTTGCTCGTAAGTGGGTTTATTGCATAGATAGATCGAAGGGCGCGACTTTAAGCATGGTACAGCTGGAAAACAGAAGTCGTTTAGATAGATGGTTCAAAAGATGGAGTCAGAAAAAGTTGTCGTAGAATCTCCCGACGAACGGGGCGCAAAGTTACTAGAAGAACTTACAAACGATATTTTGATGGATCTTAATATAGCACGAAGTATCGACAATATTAGGATCTATGTGGATCCGAATGAGCCGGTTTTCATACTTTATGCGAAACTTAGCATATCACTTCCAAACGTTAGGGTCTCAGATGTTGCAAACATGAGCCACACCGAAGAGGGACTGAAACTTGATATTATAAATGAACAATATGCCTTCAACCTCATCGACAAACTTACAGAAATCTATGGCAGAGCGAACATATTACAATTAGATAGATATACATTACTCGTAGCTACCGACGAGGACATTCCTGACGTCATCGTATTTGAGCCCATTGAAGAGCTCAAACGAAAAATCATTGATTCCATAAGGCGTATCACGCCCGAAGGATACAGAATAATAAAGCACGATATTACCAATGAATACATACTCTTTATCGCGTCTGAAGAGCCTCTGAAGGATGAGTGGTTGGAAAAAGGAAAGACGTTGATAGAAGAAATGAGAGGAGCTTAAATGTTGGAGCCCTTAATGTATACAGGTGGAGTATACAGGAACGACGAATTGATAGAACTCGTTGAAGATCTCGGTGGTTACGTATTGCAAAAAAACGTAATGCAACTTGAAGTGGTTCTTTTAATCGTTGTTCCGTTCGATGACATCGATGTCGTCGAACAAAAGGCAGCCCAACTTTTGGGAACCATAAATAGGGCCCCCCTCATAGGTGCAGAAATCGCAGTGGTGGCTCCTAGCCTTGCATACCACCACATGCCCCACCCTACATGCGATATAGCAGAATATCTACGCAGGAAGGGAGCTAAAACGAATATAATAGGACTCGCGAGGGGGGTGGGAAGACGCGCAGCTCAACTCACGAAAAGTGAACGGGGCTTAATAAATGAACATGACATCGCTGTATTCATATTTGGAGATTTTGAGAGCTGTATAACTGAAGTGAAGTGGGAGCTCTACAGCGATTTGGATATTCCGGTAATTGTCACGGGGGGCCCTAAGTGTAAAGCGGTCCCTTATGCCTTTGCTTACATCAACGGAATTGGAAGACGTGCCAAGGGTTTTCACAAAGAAATTGAGTTGTCGACCCTCGAAGATGTCGCAACAATTAGTGGGAAGGCACTCGACGAGAAGAGAGAGGAACTGGCAAAAGATCAGCTTTGTATTAATCCATTGAGAGTCATGGATGAGATTAATCAACAGATTCCTGAGATTTTGGAGAGCCTCTCGCCAACTCCAATAACCTTGCATTTGGATGGCATGCGTATTAAATTACCGTATGATGAATATTCAGAAAGAATAAAGGAAATAAAGCTTATAGAAGGACCTTACCTATCGGAGTTAGCGGATGTCTCCCCATCGTATATGAGGGGGTACATTATCCTTAAAATCAAACCAAAGTCCGTTACAGGATTTATGCTATAAAAGACAATGTTAATGCCCCCATTAAAAATGACGTGGGCGACTGGTAAGAAAGAGAATAGAGCATCAAGTCACAATCTCCGAAAGTAATGAATTTAAAAGACTTTGAAAGGAACTTTGTATTTTCTTTATATTTTTGAAGTTATGATGCTAATGCATCCGCCCTTACCAGGGATAAAACATATGCGAACAACGTAATGCGATAAACCTCTTCTCCATTTACATTGATCTAATTCGGATGCCAAAAGTTGATCGTAACGTTTAATAAATACGTTAAGCTAGATTCCTATCGCATTGATTAATCGTATCAGCTCGTTGAATGCTTCGATTTCAGTTTTCAGAACTTCATCGCGCGTCAAGCTAATACTCATCTCGCCATCAACGGTGAGCTGTTCTGGGCCCCTCCTCACAATTCTATAAACTCCATCAGATCTCAATATCTCCTCAGCCTCTCGATCGTGAACTAATGCCCTTCCTGGTATTATGACGGTCTCCTGCAACTCACTTAAGTCAAGTTCTTTAATGTCGTCTATTGTGATAAGGCAAGCAATTTCTTTTTCTGTATTCACCACATTTACGCTAGGAGCTATCCTCTTAAATATGGAATCTAAAAACGGTGCCGCTATGGCTCCCGTGATGATGGTAGCCCCTTTCTCAACGCTCGGAAGATATTTTTCTGGATTGGTAGCTATATAAAAGGGTGAGCCTATCTCAGGATCCCACAGTGGGGTGCCAGTCACACGCATCTTATATGTACTGTTTATTTCGCTCACCATATCTCTAAAGCTTTCTATTGGTTGTGAATCAACCCCTTTTATTATAGTTTCATTGCTGAGAATCAAACCCTCGTTTACGTTATTCGCAAATCTCATCAAAATTAAACCTCTAGCTCCCATCTCTTCAAGATCATCACACGTTTTTCGTAAAACATCCCCGTCGTTTACCCCAGGAATGATCACTGCAGCACCATAAACGTCACATGACTTACAAAACGACTCAAGGCACTCGAGCGAGGCCCCTGGAGATGGGTCCTTCATAAATCTAGCCCTTAAGACAGGGTCTGTCGCGAATACCGTAAACGTAACTTCCTTCACGTTGTTGCTTATGATAATCTCAGCATCTCTCGGGTCATCTAAACCTTTTCCACTCGTATACCCAAGATGTATTGGTACTTGTAAACTAGACAGTAATTCCGTGAGATCTTTTAGATCTGGATAGCAGCTGACATCCCCCCCGCCGCTGATGGTTACGCGCTTAGGATCATTCGGACTCATTTTTAATATCGTATGAATTTCTCGAGCGACCGTTTCAAGCGATTTAAATCCAACATACCTCTCAGCAATGGCTCTCCCACAATAATCGCACCCCTTAGTTAGTGGCGAGCAATGACTGCACCCAAATGGCTGGAAATCTTGTACTTTTCGAAAATAACAGTACGTGCAAAATCCTCGGCAATCAAGTCCAGGCCTTCCGCCTACATCTGCAAGTAACTCCATTATATCACGATTAAAACAGTCAAACAGTTGGTCATTTTATAATTATTGGACTACAGAAACATAAACGTTTGTAAAATAAATAAAAAATAATATATAAAAAAATAAAAAAAGGGAACCGATCTTAGAACGGGTTAGGAAGGCCCAATTCAGCCCTTTCCTGCCGCGTCTTGGCGGATCTATCCCACTTATTCTGCGCCAGCTTTGTGAGCAACTCCATGCCATCTTTTCCTGAGTCAATAGGCTTGGTCTCAAATAAGCCAGCATCAACTGCACTCTGGAACACGTCCTTCCCAACCTTTGTTCTCGGCATAACAGTTGACCAGCCAACGGGTGAACCTATCGATCCAGTTGATATATCCGCTGTCCTCGCTGTGAGATCAGGACACACGTAGCAACCGGGCTGCACATAGTTGTGCGTAAGCTTCACTGGCACTCCTATCTCGTCGCCCGCCGTGGTTGTTACAATCATCTTGCCCTTGGTTACGTCCATTTTCTTAACGAGTTCAAGGTTGACCTTATGCAATTCCTCTATGATCGCTTTGATACCCTCATAGTGGAAGTTCTCCGTGCAGAATATGCCAACAAGAAGGGCTAAAGTCTTCGGTAAGTGCCGCGCACCTATTGGATACAACTGCATTTTTCGAGCTGCGTACGTAAGGCAGTGCATCCCTACAAATCCTATCTTGTCAAGAGCATACTCCCGCGCTGCAGTCTTCATCACATCGTTTATCGGACAGAGAACATACTTAGTACCTGCAGCAGCTACAATCTCCTCTGGCGTGGTGGCTACATACGGCTGGGGGTTCCACGGTTCATCTGTTGGCATTGCCACGAGTGCTCCCTCGATGACGCCAGTTTCAAGCGCATGGATCAACAACGCACTAACTATTCCTCCGTCTTGCGCTTTCTTTTGCAGTGCCTTATCAGTAGTTCTCACAGTCATTATGTCTACATACTTTCCAAGAACCATCTACTCCACCCCCATCAATCTCTTCTCGATCATTTCAAAGGTCGGTTCAAAGCTCCTTGGACATTGAGCATAGCACGCACCGCACTTGATGCAGAGTTCTTGATTCACGTGAGGCCTTCCGTAATCCATTTCTATGGCCCTTGTCGGGCAAGCCATAGCGCATGAGCCACAGCCTATGCAAAGACCCTGACCGACAATTTTCACCAGAAGGTCACAACCACACGCGAAACCAGCGAGCGTAGCAAGTGGAGCAAGATAATCAATGTCTCCGCCCACTGCAGCAAGTACTGTGTTCGCGATGGCCTCAGGCCCACATGGACATCCAGGAAGTGCGAAGTCAACTTTGATTAGGTTTGAAATTGGTGCGAATGACTCGTGCATCGGTTTTGCTGCTTGCCCTCCCACACTGAATCGTGTGATATTTCCTGTGGTAGCGCATCCTCCTAACGCAACGACGTATTTCGAAACTTGTCTAATCTTCTTTATTTGTTCTACCTCTTTCTTGTCCTGCAGGCAGATGGATCCATGAACTAGAGCTATATCAATATCCTCATCCGGAACCTCTCGTACGTCGGCAAGCGTAGTTTCGTATCGATAGTCAATAGCGTTTAGTAAATCAAGCAAAATGTCATAGTTGTCCACTAAGGATATGAGACAACCAGAACATCCGCTGAACTGAGAGCTCAATACCTTCGGTTTTGCAGTAGCCATTTCCTTCACCTCTTCTTGGACATCAGGGGGTGTGACGGTTATCTCTGGTGCTGCTTTTGCCGGTTTCTCTTCGGCTGGTGGATTAGTCCGTTCCATCGTTAAAATCCCCTCGGCATCCTTAGCTTTTGTTCTTGAAAAAAGCTTCATATGTACTCCTCTATTTCCTTTTGAATTAGTTCAATTACATTTGGAAGTGATCTTTCAACTTCTTCCGTAAGCCCAAATTCGATTTGCTCACAACTCTTCGGTTGACACGCGATGATGACGATATCGCTTCTTTCGCTCAAGTCTTGAAGCGGCTTTGAAGTCGTCCAACATTGATGGTCGACGTAGTTGCCCGCATCGATTTCATCCACCGAAAGCTTTTTGAGATCTCCCGGCACTCCTCCGAAATCAATTGAGTCAACAAGTATGAGCTTGTTGCATTCTAGAATTCCAAACAAGAAGTAACCCCTGCCTACGTCGACAACTTTTAAGCGTTGGGATCCGTTTAGTCTCTGCTTTAAGAGTGGAACTAATGCCGTCCCAAATCCGTTGTCACCATAAAGCGGGTTACCGCAACAAGCGATAACAACTTCAGCGTCACAAATCGAATCACTCACCAGATCATCTTCCTCTGCAATAATTCTCCTTCTGGTCCTAGTACAATCATATGCGTCGCACACGAGTTGCAAGGATCGTAGGCTCTTACTATGACCTCTGCATGTTTGTAAGAATCTCCTTCAAGCGCCTTGCTAATCGTTGGATAGTTCCACGTTGTTGGGACAAGGCAGTTATAGTAGCGGATCCTTCCATCCTCAACTTTCGCCATATGAACGTTTGAACCTCTCGCTGCTTCGTTGATTCCAATTCCTAACTTATTGGTACCAAGGTTTTCCGGCTTCGCTTTGGTGACACCGCTCGTGTTCAACTCGTCAAGTATATTTTCGCAGCGGTGCACAAGCGTCATAAATTCGTGCACTCTCGCGATGTTTATCGCCATTGCCCCCCTTTGGGTGAAGCCTTTGAACTTTACTGCTCGAGCTCTGGGTCCTACTTCTACAGGCTCGCCAGCGATGAGCAAGATCGTATTGTTTGCCTCTTGACCTACTTCAAGTGAGCTGTAAAAATTATTTGGCAGCTCTTCATTGAAGTTATCTAGCGGAAATACGGTCCTGTCTCCGTGTGTCAAATGCGTTGCAAACACGTTGTAGTCATGAATTCCCATATCAGCGGGATAATCAGCGTCCTTGAACAACCCTAACATGAAATCAACGTGCACCTTCGCAAGTTCTTCGAACTTTCTAAGGTCAGCCATCAGCTTATTTTTAGCATTCTCAGTGATGCCCCTCGCCATACCACCTATAACGATATCGGGCGCGTGAATGCCCTCGCCGCCAGTCACATCGATGATGTGTTGAGCGATCTTCCTCATGCCCTGACATCGTTTCATAGCGTCGGTGTAGACGTTCGCGTCAAATCCAATCCCGACTCCGAAGTCTGGGAAAATCAGAATGTTGTGAAGCGCATGGCTATGCATCTTGTTTGCGATCCCAGCGAGTTCCCTTAACAACATTCCATCCTTTGGCGGTTCAAGATTAAGGGAGTCTTCGATTGCTTCTACTGAAGCACATGAATGAGTTATAGGACAAATGCCGCATATTCGTGACGTTGCAAGTGGTGCAAACTCCATCGGTTTTCCTATAAGGAATTTCTCGAAATTTCTCACAGGCGTTATGCTAAAGTAATTGCCCTTCTCAACTATGCCATCATCGTTCGTCTCTAGAACTAATTTAGAGTGCCCTTCGACACGGGTCACAGGTTCCATCTGAACTATATTGGCCAAACTTTACCCTCCTGTTTGCTTTATGTCTGATTTAAGTTTTAAAATTTTATAGGTTTCTTACTATAAAAATTTGATTGAGGAAGAGTTCTAATTGAATAAAAAAGGCTCTTCTTCTAATTTTAGTTGGTAAAACTTCGCATCTTATGTTCGCTTTGGTGTCGAAATGGCGTGAAATTATGAAACAATTCTAGTAATTAAACTTCTAAGTTCGTAACACATCCTGTCGCACGTTAAAAAGAATCGTCCAGTTATAAACGAGTGTGTGAGCTATGGCCAGTATGACGAGTTACGTTCCTGGAGTTACCACTTCCAAAATTTTGCCTGCAAGTAAAATAGGAGCACTGAGACCCATTAGCAAAATTCGTTAATCGAAGTTGAGCTAATTAAGTGCCGGGAATTTTAACAGATACGGTGAGTAAAAAACTAAGGGAGTAATCGCGTTACAGCACTAGTAGCGTTCAATCCTTAATTTGGAACATTATTTCTCTTTCCTTTAGAAAGTTAAATATAATGTTTTTAATTTCTTCCATTGTACGCTCCTGGGCGTTAAACAATTCATTATTTTGTAACGCAATGCCGACCTCATCGTCACTCGTACCAGACACCTGAATTACCATGGAGTCACACGTCCCGCTCGAACCTTTGTAAATACCATCTATATCTCCATCTGTTATACCTATTACCGGAATGCCAAATCCTGATAATATATCTCGGCAAATATTCGTCGTATCATCTCCGATGGTAATTACACAGATGGTCTCTCTATCTATTGCTTCAAGGACAGAATCAGCAGAATGATCTATAAATACAACTTTGCCCCTCTCTAACCGCTTTTGAGGCACATTCATTCTTGAAAAATTGCTGTTTTTGCCCCGTCTCAAATCCCCACTTTTAATGTACATGGCCTTTAAGTCAGCGTTTCCGATTTTGTCGTATCCATGTTTTTTGATTTGTACTCCTTTAATATCGACTAGCCGCCCGTTGTTAGATACAATTACTACGTTCTCATTCACTACCTTTCCAACAACGATTCCACTGATTAAGACGTTTTCTCCCACTTTAGCGCCGTGTAGATGCCTTAAAGTAAGACTACCCTCTTCCTCAATCTTCATCTCTTGTTTAAGTTTTACTATATACTCAAGACCCAGTTTATCACTCAAACACGCAGCAACATCATGGACTATCTCTACGTTATGGTCGTCCGCACCCTCCCAAAGAATAACACGCCCGTCGCGGGATCCAGGTCTTTCAACCTGGATTACAGACTTATTGACTTTTGAGACGACGATTTGGCCAAAAACTTCACCCGTTATATTCGTTTTTCCGCAGTTTGCCAAAATTAATACGTCCAAGTTCGAAAGATAGTTCAAAGCATCGCTTGGTTGCATCTTCTTTGATATGTCGACAAAATCCTTAAGCAGCGAACCCTTAACAGCAACTCTGCCCATTGTGCCCCCAACAAGCGCATGTAAATACCCTATTTCGCGCAAAATGTGTACCAATCCAAAAATTCGGCCGCTATCTATAATTTCGGGACCATGGATTACCAACCCGACATGAATGGGGCAATATTTCATATGAACGTCTTTCCTCTATCACTTCCCTAAGCAAAAGGGTCTGGTGTACCTCGACATTGAATACAACATTTTCATTTAATTATTTTTGGATAGGTAACAAACAATTAGGTAATGCCAATGTTGTCATTAAAAAAACAAAATTATTGTTTGGTGCGCAAAAGAGTTATGAGATCATCATTCAACCGTTACGCTCTTAGCCAAATTACGTGGTTGATCGATGTCAGCGCCTTTATTTTTCGCAACATAGTAAGCTAATAGTTGAAGCACTACCGCTGACAGCATTGTAGAAAATATTTCCTCGACATCAGGTATTTTCAACACGAAGTCAACGTATTTAGCAATTTCATTGTCTGAATCACTCGCAATTGCTATTACGTACGCATTTCTCGCTTTTACTTCCTTAATGTTACTAAGAATCTTACTATAGGTCGTGCCTCTCGGAGCTATTGCTATTACTGGTGTGCCCTCGGTGATTAAGGCGAGTGGACCGTGTTTCAGTTCTCCAGCAGGGAACCCCTCAGCCTTTACGTAAGATATCTCTTTCATTTTAAGGGCGCCTTCGAGTGCAAGAGGATAGTTTACGCCCCTCCCGATGAAGTAACAGCTGTCAGCTTTACAGATCTTTGAAGAGCACTTTTCAATGTCGCTTATATCGTCGAGGAGTGATTCCATAAGTACAGGTAAATACTTGAGCGAAGTAATCATGTGACATGAGGTCTCAAAATCGATCGTAGTCGAACAAAAATTTCTAATTCTTGCAAGATAGAGCCCGAGCATAAAGAGCGTCAATATTTGAGACGTAAAGGTCTTTGTAGCTGCAACACCGATTTCAATGCCTGATCGTGTGAATATCACTTCATCAGCTTTACGCGTTATAGAACTTCCCGGAACATTGGTTATTGCGAGCGTCTTAAACCCTTGGGACTTAGCTTCTTCTAATGCTGCGAGCGTATCTGCAGTTTCACCCGACTGACTAATGCAAATAGCGAGAGAGTTCTTACCAGAAAGCGAGTTATTATAACGAAATTCAGAGCTGTACTCTACCCGTACAGGGATCCTTAACATGTCTTCAAGCACATATTTTCCGATGAGTCCGGCGTGATAGGAAGTTCCACAAGCAAGAATTGTTATGCCATTAAGGGTATGAACCTTTTTTTCGAGCGTTTCAAGCTCTCTGAAGTCTACGATGGCCTCGAACTCTAAGAGCCTGTCCTCCATTGTCTCTCTGACCGATCTCGGCTGCTCATGTATTTCCTTTAGCATATAGTGCTCATACCCTGCTCGTTCAGCGTCTTCGACATCCCAGTTTATTGTAATCTCTTTGTACGGCACTTTTGCCCCGCTAAGTGCCGAAATATCGACACTAGTGCCCTTAAGCGTAACTACTTCTCCATCATTGATGTAAATGACTCTGTTCGTAAACTTTAGAATTGCAGGAACATCACTGGCAATGAAATTTTCGTTTTTTCCGAGGCCAACGACCATCGGACTATCTTTTCTTGCGGCTACTATAGTATCAGGCTCATTATCCGATATGACAGCTATAGCATAAGACCCCCTGACATGCAAAAGAGATTCTTTTACTGCAATTGTAAGATCGCCCTTATAGTGCTCTTCAACAAGATGCGCAAAAACTTCGGTATCAGTGTCAGAGTTAAAGATATGGCCATTCCTGATGAGCTCTTCTTTTAAGCTCTGAAAATTCTCTATTATACCATTATGAACAACCGCAATATTACCATTACAATCTGTGTGGGGATGTGCATTCGTAGAGGAGGGAGTGCCATGAGTTGCCCAGCGGGTATGGCCAATCCCAATAGAACAGTCTACTTTTATGTCTAGTATTGTTTCGAGTTCTGAGATCTTTCCCTTAGTCTTTGTTATGTCAATTTCAGTGTCACTCAATGTAGCAATTCCAGCAGAATCGTACCCTCTATATTCAAGCCTTTTCAATGACTCTAGAAGTATTGGAATTACGTTTCTTTTTCCAACACACCCAACTATCCCACACATTTGATCGTCCCGTTTTCAACGTTCGTCAATTTCAGTGGCTTTGTAGATAGGCGAACTTTATATCCTATATAAGTTACGCTTTTTTTCGTTGGTTTTTCGTTTGTAAAACAAAGAATTGGCTACACAGTAAATGAAACACGATCCTAAAATATCATTAGTCAGTTAATTTGATAGATTTTGATAGTAGATAATTTTTTATCACAAAAATGACTAACTATCAAAAACATGAAGGTCTTGCTTGTGGGTTCGGGAGGTAGAGAGCATGCCATAGCGATGGCGATAAAAAAAAGCGAGCCAGAGCCAACGCTGTATGCAGCCATGAAATACAAAAATCCTGGTATTGCCAGGATGTGCGAAGATTACTTGCTGGTCAATGAAATGGATATACCTAAGATAACAGATTATGCTGATAAATTTGATTTGGTGGTAATCGGACCAGAAGCACCTTTAGCAGCAGGGATTGTCGATTCTCTTGAATCAAGGGGAATAAGAACGTTTGGCCCCACAACGAATGCTGCTATGATAGAATCAGATAAAGGTTGGGCCCGGTCTTTTATGTCCAAACATGGAATCAAAGGTTGCCCAAGATATGAACTTTTTACTGACATATTCGAAGCAGACACATTTATTAAAGATAACATTGACGAGAGGGACCTTGTTATAAAGCCCGTTGGATTGACTGGAGGTAAAGGGGTACTCACTATTAACGAATATGAAGAAGGCAGAGATTACCTCAAGAAATTGCAAGGACAAGTGATAATTGAAGAGTGTCTAACAGGGGAAGAATTTACTATACAAGCATTTGTTGACGGACACAGTTTATCTTGTGCGCCAGCAGTTCAAGATCACAAGCGCGCCTATGAAGGGGATTTAGGTCCTAATACAGGCGGCATGGGCTCATATAACGACAAATCATATACTTTACCCTTTATGAGCAATGACGACTTCGATCGCGCGGTAAATATTATGGAAGACACCGTTAATGCGCTTAGATTAGAAGGGATCAATTATAAAGGAATACTGTACGGACAGTTCATGTTAACAAAATTAGGACCAATGGTGGTAGAATTTAATTGTAGGTTTGGTGACCCGGAAGCAATGAATGTGCTACCATTACTGAGGTCAGACTTCATTGAGCTCGCCGAGGCGTCCATAGACGAAAACTTAAAAACGGCTTCTTATGAATTGTGTGCCACGGTTTGTAAATATGTTGTGCCTTCTGGATATCCTGAGAAGCCACAGCTGTCTGAGATACGCATTGATGAAGGGTCGATGGACGCTTTGCTATTTTACGCGAGCGTAAATGAGAAGGGTGGCAAAATAACAACTACCACCTCTAGGTCTCTAGCCGTTTTAGGCATTGCCGATACGATAGAAGATGCCGAACATAAAGCTGAAAATGCGTTGAGCGCGATAAAGGGCAACATTTTTTCACGGCATGACATAGGAACGAAAAGGCTCATAGAAAAACGCATTGAACACATGAAAGCAATTAGATCGTCTTAATCCAGGAAGGATACAACTAATTTGGGGATGAACGATGAAGGATATACTTTCTATTAGTGACCTAACTAAAGCGGAAATCTACGACATTATTGAGCTTTCGTTAGAGCTAAAAGAAAAGAGGTTGAAGAACAAATTTTCAGATGACTTAAAGTACTACAGTTTGGGAATGATATTTGAAAAGCCTTCAACTAGAACGAGAATTTCATTTGAAGTCGCTATGACCCATTTAGGGGGACATTCGATCTACTTGAACTGGCATGATCTCCAGCTCGGACGGGGAGAGACCATAGCTGACACAGCCAAGGTTCTTTCAGGGTATGTCAATGCGATAGCCATACGAGCAAACCACCACACCTCTATATTAGAGTTGCAACAGAATGCATCCATCCCCGTAATAAATGCGCTATCTGATCTCGAACATCCCTGTCAATCACTTGCGGATCTCATGACGATCTACGAGAAGAAAGGCAAATTAATAGGTGAAAAATTCGCGTGGATAGGAGATGGTAACAATGTATGTAATTCATCTATACTTGCCTGTGCTATCATGAACATAGATATTGATGTAGCGTGCCCTCCTGGCTATGAACCAAACAAAACGATCGTTGAAAAAGCCAGCGAAATGTGTACAGTAAGGATTCTACATGATCCCATAAAAGCGTCAGAAAATGCAGACGTGCTTTATACAGACACGTGGGTTTCTATGGGCGATGAAGATACTTATGCCCAGCGTATGGACGACTTTTCAAACTTCTGTATTAATGAAAGGCTAATTGAAGTTGCAAAGAACGATGTCATTGTGCTACATTGTCTTCCTGCTCATAGGGGACAAGAAATAACGAGCGAAGTGATGGACGGTGAACATTCTGTTATATTTAGTCAGGCAGAAAACAGGTTACATACTCAAAAGGCCCTGCTTTTGAAGTTACTTAAATAACTACCACCATACATTTTTCTTCCCTAATCTGAAGCCAAGGTAGTTAACCATCAAGTGAATGGGCGCGGTCAACACGATTACGGCAATAAAAACAGGAGCTACAAAATTCAACGTAAGCCACTCCGGGAAGAATATGTAGGTGAACAGCAACGCGCCCACAACAAAATCATATTGATCTGCGATTGGAAAACTGGCACCCCTCTCAAACCCGAGACGGCGTTTGAAAAAACTTTTTGCAATGTCTCCGAGCAATGCGCCGAATGATAGCGTTATTACTACAAATATTGGGTCGAATGACGGAACACCAAGCAGTGTATGCACTCTTACAGCCTGCTGAATAACGCCGACCGTCATTCCAGTCATAGTGCCGCCAATGAGACCTCTGAACGTCTTCCCTGGGCCCAATATCCTCCTCCCATCCGAAAAGTTTTTTCCAAGGTCAATCGGAAGCGTTCCTGCAAAGAGAACCGCGCTGGAGTTGGCAACGTAGGCAGGAAACATCAGCCATAGTGCATCAGCGATAAAAAATGACATCTAATTGGGGGAAGTTATCAATATCATATTAAATTTACCTTTTCGAACATCGTATTAAACGATTAAGGAGGATAAACAGGTGTGTAATAATTAAACATCAGCGACATTGCAAGTCAACCAGATGAGAGAATACACCAAAAATGATAATAAGGATATATAAGATATTCAAAAAGTGAACTGGAGATCCGTATGCCGATTTATAAAGAGTCTGTAAAATTACCAAAGCATACTTCTTCCTTGTGTCCTGACTGTCTAAAAACCATAGATGCAACCGTTTACGAGAAGCGCAAAGAAATTTGGATGATAAAGAAATGTCCGGAACACGGAACATTCGACGAACTGTACTGGTCCAGTGCAGCTATGTATCACAGAGCTGAGCGTTATTCCTATGTAGGCAAGGGAGTCTATAATCCTCAATTAAAACTGCAGAAAGAGTGTCCTCTTGAATGTGGGCTTTGCGATGTTCATGCTAGTTCAACTTGTCTCGCGAATATCGATGTAACTAATCGATGCAACTTACGGTGCGAGTGGTGTTTTGCGAACGCTCATTCGAAAGGCTATGTTTATGAGCCGACAATCGAGCAGCTACAGGACATGCTTGCAACTTTACGGAGCGAAAGACCGACGCCAACGCTTGCTGTTCAGTTTTCAGGAGGAGAGCCAACTTTAAGAGAAGACCTTGCTGATATCATCAGGATGGCTGCAGAAATGGGCTTCAAACAGACTCAAATAGCTACGAATGGTATAAAACTCGCAAAAGATCAAGAGCTCGTGCAAAAACTCAGAAGGGCCGGATTGAATACGGTGTACCTCCAATTCAATGGGATTTCAAAAGAAACGGATAGACTCATAGACGTTAAAAAAAGAGCCGTCGATAATTGTAGAGGGGCTGGACAAGGTGTAGTGTTAGTCCCGACAATTGGCAAAGGTCTGAATGATCACGAAATTGGGGGGATAATCCAATACGCAATTCAAAACTGTGACATAATAAGAGGCATTAACTTTCAACCTATGGCATTCACTGGCGCTGCAAATGTAATGACACAAGATGAGAGGAATTCCACAAGATTTACTCTCCCAGACCTCGCGTTTTGTATAGAAACTCAGACCAATGGTCAAATAAAGGCTGATGACTTTTATCCAGTTCCCTGTGTTGTATCGATTTCGAAGATTGTTGAAGCTTATACGAAAACTGACCAGATCGAGTTCAGCGCCCACCCACATTGTGGTATTGCAACTTATTTATTCATAGAAGACGGAAAGATGATCCCAATAAATCGATTCGTCGATGTGGAAAAGTTTTTTGCGCTTATGGAAAAGCTTACTGAAAAAATTGACAAAGGCGGAATACTGAGCAAACCTTCAGCGCTGATGAGGGCATTATTAGCACTAAATTCGATGGTTGATGATGAAAAACAGCCTAAGAGCTTTCAGTTTAAAAAGATGATTAAGCAAGTACTTTTAAAGCATGACTACACCTCTCTTGGAGCATATCATTGGGAGTCATTATTTATTGGCGGAATGCACTTTATGGATTCATATAATTATGATATTGAACGGGTTAAGAGATGTGTCATACATTACGCTGTCCCTGGAGGGTTGATTATTCCGTTTTGTGCATATAACAGCGGCCCGAATTATAGGGAAATAATTGAGAAGCAATATAGCATACCTCTGGACGAATGGGAGCGTAAGAAGGGGAAAGTTGAATTGTACGACATAGAATGAAATTAGTAGCCCGGCACGGATTCGAACCGTGGTCGTGAGATCCAGAGTCTCGCATGATTGACCGCTACACTACCGGGCTTTAACTGTCGTTTGATATGATGATACAGCTTCGGTGAATCGGCCTCTGTTGCATATTTACTTAACACATGTCTTTTATAACTTGCCATAGGGTGTTTAACAACGAGCTTAACGAAGAGACATTAACAAAGGCAATTACCGTTTGTTTCAGTGTTGTATACAGAATTGCTGATGTCGTGTACTCAAAAGAGCACGTAAAGCAAATTGATACCCCGGTTATCTGTAGTGTCAACACGAAGATGGCTTGAGTTGACATGGTAGTCCATAACCCATATATTTAAATAGTGATTAATTAGGTTATTCTATCTGTCAATCAGAAACTGCATCCGATTACAAATATATTTGAGCACATTCCAAGTGTAACATCAAGGAGAGGATTCAAGTTGTTTCCATCAAAGAAAGTTCAAAATTTAATAGGTTCCAAAGTCCAAGTAGAAGTAAAAGGTGAGAAGTGCATACTTGAAGGCATGCTTATGAGCGCGGATGATTACCTTAACCTACATCTTACTAATACCACTGAAGTGATTGACGGTGAAAAGTCAAGAGTTTTAGGATCTGTTGTCCTTCGTGGCAACAACATCGTCCTTCTTAATCCTGTAAATGAATGATTTTGAACGGATGAGAATATACATTTGCTTGAGATTTTGAAGTTATGCTGACATTTAAAATCATTCAATTTAAATACAAAAAGTTTGAAAATATGAATGAGAAATCAAGCTCGTCACTGTCGAAATCGTAAGCGATATACTTGATCATGATGAAACTTGAAAAAGAGAAGTATGATATTCTATTGATAAATGGCATTATAGCTCCTTGTATCGGCTGCCACGAGGTTTGTACACCAGAATTTTGTGCGCTGCTAGATGAGTGGCTACAATTATTAATGTAAGCTTAAGCGTAAAAAAACAATTACATGAGATTTTGAACTATTTTAAGCATTATAATCAACTATTCATAACCAAAGAAATTCGTTTGAGCTTTGGTTCACTTTTACGAGAAATTAGCTCACTCGAAATGTAGCATAGGACATTATTTTTACGTTTTTAGAAAACAATTTATTATAAAAAATATAATTATGTGCAATATGGGTGAGATACCACTTTACGAAGATGTGCGCTCCAAATTTCTTCTCAATAGTTCAAAAGTAATTACATATATTGCAACAGCAGCTCTAATCTGGGTAATATTTTTTCTTGTTTATATACCAATATCCATCGGAGTGGTAATCTTTGGGTTTTTCGAAACTGCACAAATTATCGGCTTTATAGCACTATTTGGGATTCTAACACTTCTTTATAGGACATATCACTATTACATAATAACGTGCGGCGCTCTTAGTATGATGATAACATTAGCGAGAGCACATGATAAAACATATGATGAATTTGAAAACTACAGTGAGATGGTAAGATACTCGTTGTATACACTATCTGTAATAATTGCATATATTTTTTTATGGCCGCTAATAAACGCTGCAATTGGCACTTTAAATGGCATCGTTTTAACTATAGTGATCTTTTGGATCTTATGGATGACCGTTAAAATACTAGCGCGATTTGATAGAATCGAAAAATTAAAGGAAGAGCTGGGCACTTAGCGGTGCCCATTCAAAGCTAATAAACCCACGCTTGCATTAAGGCTTCACGCTGAATTATTCCTTTTTCTCCTCCTCTTGCTTAGTAGCTGCTTTTTTGGACGTTCTCTCAGATATCGATGCGCTTGCTGCCCTAGCCTGTGTTTCAGCCGTTTCTGTCAACTTAACAGCATATTTGCCGATTTCCTCTGAGGCGTCCATGCCTGCACGGTACAATAGCCAAATAACCCAGATAGCGATTAGAATCAAAACAACGCCCAATACGGTCTGACTTGTCGGAGAATTTGACACTGATAAAATCAAGGCTCGGAAAAAAATGAAGATTATCGCAACGATAATGACATATATGATGTACCTTACCGCTTGCTGAATGTTCTTCAGTCCTTGTGGCGAGTCAGTGCTGCTCCGTGCCGCTATGAATCCTCCGATAGCATTTGTTATTGCGATGATCTCTCTAACAATAAGCGCTAACAGAATCAGAATTGCAATTATTGCAATCCACGTTACTACTGTAGCCGCTTCGATACCTGCGATAAAGATTCCTGTTCCTAGTGGTCCGAATATCACGATAGCGAATAACCAGATCGCAAATATTACGACTAAATACACGACAAGCTTAGGCAGGCTGGCGTAAAACTGTTCTTTAGACTCTCTATTTAGCTCCTTATTAACCACCATTATGTGACCTCCCAAGATCCAACTATTTCTTATACCCAATTGCCTTTTATAATTAAAAGGCTTATCCGATGTTTCCGCAAAATTGCTCATCGCAACCAAGTATATCAATCAATACTCCTCACCAGTCGTCGATCTGATATCTCTGAGTTGTCGAATTCCATTGAGCAAAAAAGAATCATTAGCCATTACAGAGATAAATAAGGCTAATTTTAGCTAACAACCTTGAAATACTATCATAACGTATAATTGTACGGGGCATTCTTTGCAGAGAGACGAGCGCGATCTAGCTAAATTTGCAGCAAAATGCTATTATGACATAGTGGACAAGGATTGCAAGATCGAAGTTTTTGACAATTTTAACAACAAGATGCCAAGTGTTGGCTTTATAAACGATATGCAAAAAGAGCTTCAAAACTGGTGGACATACAATATCGGAACGAAGTCAAAAGTTGCACGTTTATCTGAAATCGACTTCATTCATCACGTTAATATGCTAAGAGCAAAAAATGGTTCACCACCGATATCCACAGACGGTGGTTTGCATAAAAAGTGGATGGAATACGTGGTTTCAAATGACCCACACGTCTATCTAGTAGTAATTAAATGTGAAGAGACGAAGCTTGTCCTCGTGAATACCAAGGTTGTCGCTCAAAGCAGAAGCTAGAGCAAACCTATTCCTATATTGGGGGTTCTCAATTCATTTGTCTCATATAAATTAAGGCAATTTTTATCGTTAAATCTTGGAGACAACTGTGAGTAGCGTAGAAGAGCAAATTAATGAAATAGTAAAGGAGATAAGAGAGACCCCGTACAATAAGGCAACCCAACTGCATATCGGGCGTCTTAAAGCTAAACTTGCTAAGCTTCGAGAAGAAGCTGAACGATCAACTGCCAAAAAAGGGTCTGGTTACTCCCCTAAAAAAGCAGGTGATGCCACGTGCATTCTAGTAGGATTCCCATCGGTAGGAAAATCAACACTTTTAAATGTTTTAACTAACGCTAAGTCCCTTGTCGGAGCCTACGATTTTACGACTTTGAATGTGATACCCGGCTCTATGGCGCACAAAGGTGCTCACATCCAAATTTTCGATGTACCAGGATTGGTAAGCGGCGCAGTTTCGGGAAAAGGTAAAGGAAAAGAGGTTATTTCGGTAATCAGGAGCGCAGATCTAATATTACTTGTAATTGATGCGTTCAGCGAATACCAGATTCAAATATTAAAGGAAGAATTGTACAACGCAGGCATTAGATTAAATGAGCACCCTCCCAACGCTACTATAATTAAAAGGGCAAGGGGTGGCATCACAATCAACAAGACGCTGCGCTTAGAACTCGACGACATCATTATCAAAGCAATTTTGAGAGAATATAAGATCCATAATGCTGATGTAATTTTACGAGAAGATATGCCAGTGGAAAGATTTATTGATGCGCTAATGACGAATAGACGGTACCTGCCGTCGATTACTGTAGTTAATAAGATAGATCAATTTGATGATAACTTGCATTTCGGTGATATCGGCATCTCGGCTAAAGAGAATATTAACATCGATAAACTTAAAGACCTAATGTTTGAGAAGCTTGCGTTTATAAGAATCTACATGAAACCGCCCGGAGGAGGCCCAGATCGTGTAAATCCGCTTATCTTGCGACGAAACGCAACGGTTGAAGACGTTTGTAGTATTCTCCACAGAGATTTTTGTCGAAAATTTAAACACGCGCAAATATGGGGAAAATCCGTCAGATTTCCAGGTCAGAGAGTTGGGACAGATCACGTGCTCTGTGACGAAGATATTGTGACTTTAAACATACAAAAATAGGGCGAGTTTACGTAAAACAAAGCTAAAACAAGAATTAGATGGCGGAATAATTATCTTCTTATTAGCAAAGTTAAGTAGATTTATGGCTGTACCGATAGAGTCAGATTTCCGATCTCATTGTTAACAAATAATTACATTTATATGAAAATAGCAAAGTTACTGGTTAACAATGGAGCTTAAGATATCCGATGACTTCAGCGTTGATCCATCGCATATTGTAACGGAACGGACGGCCATTATAGGTCAAAGTGGAAGTGGAAAGAGCTATTTAGTTAGCGTTATATGCGAAGAGCTAGCCTCAAATGACCTAGGATTTGTATTGCTCGATACAGAAGGAGAGTACCATGGACTTTCCAAATTCGATAATATAAGATTAATTAAAGAAACGGAAGAAGTTGAGGATATTAGTGCAGACGAAGAGAATATCAAGCGGATCATACAGGACTCCCAGAAGATAATATTGGATGTATCCGAATCAGATAAAAATACGGTAAATGAATTTCTCACAGGCATATACAGTGTAACGACAGAATTGTTTAAAGCGAATAAACCAACGCCATTTTTATTAATCATTGAGGAGGCAGACATATATATCCCCCAAAAAAGAACTGGAGGCCTTGAAATTTTGCAGACGATAAGTAGAAGAGGGAGAAAAAGGGGGTTAGGAATTCTCTTAGCCACACAGAGACCTGCACTTGTGAATAAAAATGTCCTAAGCCAATGTAATAATGTCTTTATCGGTAAATTAATGTTGAAAAATGATCTAGATTCTGTACGTCTATTTTTTTCATCAATGGATGAAGTGAAACAACTAACCACGCTTGAGCCGGGTTACTTCTATGTTCAAGGGGCTATTTCCGATCCGATGTTTATAAAAATCAGGGCGCGGAAAACACGCCATGGTGGAAGCACGCCAAAAATCCCGATTCGCATCACTGCCGAAAAAATCTCGGCTGATTCAAGAAACGAATCCAACGCCACTAAATACGTGAGTACCGACGAGGAGCAAAGAATAAGAAGGGCAATTAATTCTATAAAATCCGGAAAGTATGGGACGTACATTGATTTCAGTGAAACTCAAGTTTTAAAATCAATTATCGATAATAGGCAAAAGCAGCATAAGCTTTTTGGTAAATATGAAACCATTGAGAGTGTAAAGCCTGTAATGTCGCCTCACTTTCTTTTGCAGATACGAGAGACAAAAAAGAAGGTAATAGGCAAAAAATCCGATAATTACAAAGTGCTCGTAAATAGCTTTACGGGCGATATTTTAGATTCCAAAGGCGAAGTACGCTCTCAGAACGTAAGACAGCTGTTTGATCTTAACCAGCTTCAGTTGCAAGTGATGAATTTTATACGTAACAACAAAAAAGTTACAATGGTGAAATTGAAAGAAAATCGTTCAACGAAAGGTCTTAAACTCGCTTTAAGAAAGCTTGAAGATGCGCATCTTATTGCGATAAAGGATGGTTATTTCTTGTCCTTGTACGAAACAAAGCCAAAGTCGCTCAAATCACAAAGTGTTAACGATTTAAAAACTATCGAAGGAACAGACCACCATGCCGAGAAACTCAAAACTTCTGAGACGAAGTTGCAAAATATCATAAAAGAGATTTATCCTAGCTGTGAGGTAACGGACACCAATTTAATATATTCACCATTTTTTGATATTGTTTATTCAAATGGAAGCGCTGAAAGGATTTTACGGATAAGTGCTCTATCTGGAAAGGCACTATAATATCTTAGATATGCAAAAATTGACAATTTGCCTATATTTGCTTACTGTGATTCACAGCCCCGGCTTCTAGCTGGAAGTTTGATTTAACCAATTATCTTAATTGACGCATTTTTCAAGTTGTTTCTCGCCGAAAGGTTTAACAGAAGCGGGGTGATCGACTCCGTCATATATGATGCTTCTAATGAACCCCCATCGAGTGGATTAAGCCCACGTATATCTTTTACTAGTTCCGTAATGATCCTCTTTGGTTCGTCCTCTCCGCAAACTATCACATCAAGCCCTAAATCATCATTTAAGTCAATTAAGCGTGTTGCTGGGACGGTGTGAAATGCTGAAACTACAGGAACGTCCGGGATTATGCTCTTTATCTCCATAGCTGCGCTCCCGTATTTTTGAGGGGGCGTGTAACGCATAAAACCATTTTTTACCATGGGAACAACCGGTGACACCACTATATGACCTCCGCTCAAATAACTCTTAATTGATTCAATGGTAGAAATTGCATACTCGTACTGTAATGCTACTACTATAATCTCACAACTTTTCACCGCCTCCATTGTCTTCGCACCAGAAAGTTCACACGAAATACCGCGGTTCATGAGATCCTCTCCACAGGAAGTTGCTGCTTCCTCAGCTTTTTCTACACTCCGCGATCCTATCGTTACATCGTGTTTATACGCCCAGCGAAGTGCTAAGCCTTTTCCGATGTGACCGGTCCCTCCAAGCAAAGCGATACGCATTGTGAACACCTATTTGATTACAATGAACGCTAATTAAGTTAAAATATCTACCGTAAGAATAACCAAGATATCTGGTTAAAAACGAGCTAAAAATCGTATCATTTTTAGAAATTTAAAACATAGAAAATTTGAATAAGTAATAGGACAGAAATAAAAAAAGCATTAAAAACAGACAAAGACTGTCGTTGTGAGAATCACAATATGATATGCTTTTGCGGTATCCAAAAAAAAACACGAAGTTGGAAAATGATGCGACAATATATCCTACGACGATACTGCAGCACCAGCTAACAAGAGGTACTCTTGATATCACCCCAAACATTATCTAGACGATTTTGAGCTTTAAAAGTCTGAACTTACCAACTTCAGGATTGATTACAAATTCAACATTCGATAAGTCTCACGAACAAGGAGACGCGGTCTTTACCTTTGAGAACTTACATCAACCGATAATATGTTGGACATGTAAAACTTAGATATGACCTCTTGGTTGCTACACGCAGTGCACGATTTATGGTGCGCTTGTCAGTCAGACGATAAACGGGCTGAGAGGTATAAGGATTTTAAAGAGAAAAATGAGTTAAAAAGAGAGAGAAAAATAAAATTTTAACAGCAACGCAGCCGTTGCTATGCGATCTACCTTATTATTCCATATGGAGCAAAGTAGAATTTGCCTTTACACTGTATTATCATCCCTTTCTGGAAGTTCTGAATGATTAATTGATTGCCGTAATGTGAGGGGTTGTAGTAATACTCTTGTGTCGTCGGTGCACCGAATTTTGTAGATCCCCCATTCGCGTAATAATACTGAGATTTTGTCTTTGATCCAGTTACATCAGGTTCTATTCCTGACGTTACTGTAGAAGGTCTCTGAGTATTTGCATTCCAAGATTTAATCTGTGCGCCGCCTGTACTTGGATCAACGATTACTTTTCCGTTTTCATAATCCCGTTGCCAGACGCCATCCGTCTGATGCGCCTTATTCAGTGCCTTGCCAAGATCAATGCCGTAGTCATCGAACCATTTAGTTCCAGTAGGAGCATAGTAGAAGTATCCGTCTGTAAGCAATGCTGAGCAATAACAGAAGTACCTCTGAGCTCCATTACCTTGGGCATAAAATAGGGAGAGCTTTCCTTTTTGTGAGGCGTCAAGCGCAAAACTGATTGAGTTCGCCCATCCCTTATAGAACGGGAACCCTTCATCCATCCATCCATCCACGGCATCAACATAGCCGGGAATGAAGTAGGCACCGTTGTAGATAACGACCCTGTCCCCAGCCATAGCTTTTACTTTTTTGTAGAGGTCTATGGTGCTCGACTGCCACTGGCTTTCCGATGGTCCAGCCCAGCCATAAACAGCTGGTGAAGATATGCCATTATCGAGAATTAGACCATCAAAACCTTTTCGAAGTGCTAAGTCACATATGTTTAAACATTGATTCCGCCAGCCAGGTTTGGTCAAATCCATAACTTGTTCTGTGCCCTGGTATTCAGTGCGCGGCTGTCCTGATCCATCGTTTAACCACCATTCTGGATGTGCTCTTCCTACCTCATCTCCATAGAGCGGGTTAAAGTATCCAAGAACCATAGTATATCGATTTATTGCTTTGATCGCTTGAATGTGCTCAGGAGAGTCCCTATAATGAAGCGCTACGATTTTGTATTTCGCTAGGTATGAAGCTATTTCGGCTTCTCTGCCCGACCAGTTGCCTTTAAAGTCAATGTAAGTGTGTGGCCCGTCAGTTTTTATCAAACCAGTCGAAACTTTGTTTGCAGCAAAAACCGGAGACACCAGCATAGTTGTAGCAAGTGCCGATACCACTAAAGTAGTAAAAAGTCTCTTATGAGATGTTTTCATTTCCTTCACGCATACACCTCTTTATAAGAATGAATAACTTCATATATATAAATTTTTAATTTTGGGATTTATATAAATAAAATTTTTAATTAAAATTTGGGCTTAAAATAAAAAATAAAACGATTAATAGACTCAATTTTATCATTAGTCTTGTGATAAGATACTGTTGGTAAGAGTTTACTCTGAATTAGCGTTATGCAAATAAGAGAGGGATCTAATTTGACCGTTCACAAATACATTATAACTACTGCAAATGGTCAAGAGAGTCACAGAGAAGCGTCAATTTAATAAAGAACGGCAACATCTATTAAGCCGCATTTACAACTGCTAGTGGGGTGCTGCCATGGATGTTTCACTGATGCCTTATGCGCTTCTTGCAATGATCTTTACTCCCATTATCTTTTCAGTCCCGATATTATTAGTGGGAAGGCTGACCAATTCTAAAGCACTAGGCTATTTTTCGTCGATTGTCGCCTTAGTTACGCTTGGGTTAGCGTCGTTATTCATCGTCTTTTACTCCGGTTTAATCAGTGTAACTATATCCTCAATCACACTCGCACCTTACGATATCCCGTTGTTTACTTTCACACTTGATCCACTTACACTCCTCTTCAGTTTCGTGGTGTCGTTTATGGGATTCATAACGATCTGGTACTCAAATAGCTACATGCAAAATGAAGGAGGGCAAGGAAGGTACTATTTCCTCATGCTTCTTTTTGTGGGAGGAATGCTAATGCTAGTGGGTGCCGCGAACGTCCTTATACTGTACGCGGGGTGGGAAATCGTAGGTATTTGCTCCTTCCTGTTAGTTGGTTTTTGGTTCGAAGAAGCGACACGTAATGAGGCCGCAAAAAAAGTGTTCTTCTTTACGCACATGCCCGGCGAGGTTCTGCTACTGTTTGCAGTGGGAACCTATGCGTGGACAGGATCAGGTAGCATCCACAATTTATTGACGTCGAGTCTACCAGAATGGCAAACGAGTGTGCTTATTATTTTTGCGTTAGTAGCAATGTTTTCCAAATCTGCACAATTTCCGTTCTTCTCGTGGTTACCGAGCGCTATGCAAGGACCAACACCAGTGTCCGCGCTTCTTCATAGTGCTACAATGGTAAACGCCGGTGTGTATCTCGCAGCGAGATTATTTCCGTTGCTCGGCGGAAACTGGCAATGGGTTCTTGCGATAGTCGGCGGCTTTACCCTTATATTAGCTGCGACCGCGGCGATACGGTCAAATGACCTAAAAGAGGTGCTCGCGTACAGCACTATCTCCAATCTCGGGTATATGTTTCTTGCATTCAGCTTTGGTCCAATCGGACTTGTGGCGGGGCTGATGCAATTTTTAGCGCATGCGTTCTTCAAGTGTTGCCTGTTCCTAGGGGCAGGAGCTGTTGATCACGCCGCAAATACTATGGACCTCAACCAACTTGGTGGGTTATCTAAGCGCATGCCGTACACCGCCGCTTCTTTTACCATAGCAGCCCTCGCACTTGCTGGAGTGCCCCCTCTTTGCGGGTTTGTAGGTAAGTGGCTCATTTACACGAGCGGTATATCACCATCAATCGCAGGATTACAAATATTTGTAATATTGGTGCTAATCGGTAGCGTACTCTCAGCAGGCTACATACTCAGAGCTGCTCACAGCGTATTTTATGGACAGCTACAGGAAGATCTTAAAGGTGCTCATGAAGCGCCACGTACTATGGTGACGGCTCAAGCAATACTCGCCGCAGGATGTGTACTTGTGGGCGTATTTGCACAATATCCCATTTCGCTGATAATGCAGGTACCAGGTGCGGGAATGGTTACGACGCAATCTACGGTAATTCTCACCAACATCGAGATTGCAGGGGTAGCAAGCTTCGCTCCAACGCTCGCCGCGGCCCTGCTTTTGCTTGCGATTGCTGCCGGTGTATTGTTAAATGAATATACTACTAGGAGACCCCATACCGCAGTATCACCATCTCGCGAGCTTTTCGGATCAGGAGATAAACTGCCTCAGGGGTATGAATACTCATCGGGTAAACATTTTCTTTATGAGGTTACCCAACCCTTCGAGCGATTGAAAGTTTTAAATCCAGACAATATCTATGCAGATCTCGGACGAGACGCAGAACTTGCTTCTAAAAGATTACGTGCGGCGCATAATGGGAACGTTATCAGGTACGCAATTTGGATATTCATCTGGATGATAATTGCAGGCGTTGTGTTTTTGGCCTTTGGGGGTCTCTAATGGATCAGATTATAATATTTGGAATATTTATGATAGTGTTTACATCTCTTATCGTGATCCTAAATGATAGGCTCTCAGCCCTCTCATTTCTTGGACTGAATCTCACGATAGTGGCACTTTTATATACAGAAAGCGATCTTATAAGCGCAGCGATAAAAGCCATTTTAGGATTTTTCCCACCAGCGATAATTGTCGTAGCTACACGGCGAATCAAACTTGCACGTCCGGCGGTTGGGAAGGCCGTAGCCTTTATAGGAATAGCAGTTACGGTAGCTCTCTCATATGCCGTGGCATATGCGATCAGAGGCGTTTTTCCCGAAGATCGGCTGCTGGAGAGTTATTTCCTAATTATACTTTTTGGTATGTCAATACTCATTATAGTAAGTCAGACCAGCATCTTCAAGTTCTTGCTTGGAGTACTCGTGCTTGAAAACATTGGAACGCTCATTCTTTCTTGGGGATACAATTCCACGGTGCTAACGCTGATTGAGGAAGTTTTTGTTGTACTTATTGCATTGACTTTCGCGGTAATTGCACTACTTGACTTCAAAGAATATGCCACTATCGATGAGAAAGAACTTACAAGATTACGTGGGTAAAAGTGGAGTAGATCAAGATGTACCTCTTATATACAATCATTATACCAATAATTGCCGCTGCAATATGTGCAGTGTTTTTTCTCCTTGGAAGAAGTCGAATCGCTACATACATAGCCGTATCGGGTCCAACATTAAGCTTAATTTTATTTACCGTGAGCTGGTACATAGATCCCGGGGAGTTCGCCAGCAAAAACTCAATTGCACACGCATGTGGGTTGGATACAGTAGCGCTACTCATTGCATATGTCGTCTTGGTAGTTGGAACGATAATAACGTGGTACAGCCTCGGGTACATTAAAGGTGTGCGCCCTACATACTATCCACTGCTGTTAATAATCATTAGCGCTACGATGGGGACTGTTTTAAGTTATAACTTAGCAACACTTTATTTATTCTTCGAAATTAGTACGCTTGCGGCGACTTTTCTCGTAGCATACAGGAAGGGCAGGGCCTTAGAAGCAGCCACGAAGTTTATAGCACTTAATAGCATAGGAAGTTCGCTTGCGCTGCTGGGGTTAATACTGTTATTTGTCAACAGTGGTACTTTAGACATAACTGCGCTGGGATCGCTTTCCAAGAGCTCTGCATACATAATAAGCTTGTTGCTCTTTGTCGGAATCGGCACGAAAATAGGGATAGTACCGCTGCATGCCTGGGTTCCTGATTCTTATAGTGAAGCCCCCACACCCGTGAGTTCATTCTTAGCGAGTGCAGTAAAAGGTGCGACGGCTTTTATGCTTATAAGATTAATATTCGCAGTGAACCCAACACTTGACTTAGTGCTCTTTTTTATAGCGGTTACTGCGGTAATTACGGTCGGTGTAGGAGCTTTGATGGCGTATACGCAAAAAGATTTGAAAAAATTACTCGCGTACTCCTCTATCGAGCAAGCAGGGATAATAGTGTTCGCTATTGGTATAGGCTCTTCGGCAGCCGTAACAGCAGGAATTTTCCACATTATTAATAATATGCTTATGAAAACACTCATATTTCTCTGCGCTGGGGCGATCATAATAGCCACGAAAGAGCGACATATCGACAGTGTGAGCGGTCTTGCACGAAAAATGCCGGTAGTTGCTGCGGGATTTATCATAGGAGCTTTTGCGCTATCAGGTATTCCACCACTGAATGGGTTTTTAAGCGAGTATATGATTTTACAGGCAAGCTTTCAAAAGGGAGGATACTATCCAATTTTAGGTACAATTATGCTCGTATTCACTCTGCCCATGTTTGCTGCATATGTAAAAGTTTTTCAGAAGATATTTTTCCGCGTCGATGAGAAACAGACGGAAAAAGAGGGGGGGGTCGGATATTTAACCACTTATATAATAATCCCAATA
Organism: Methanobacteriota archaeon; assembly: GCA_963704625.1. Classification (GTDB taxonomy): domain Archaea; phylum Halobacteriota; class Bog-38; order Methanoflorentales; family Methanoflorentaceae; genus DASPRZ01. The sequence continues at coordinate 507,574 of OY969924.1, forward strand.
ATTATTTTAAGCATACTTTGTATATTATTAGGTGTGTACCCTACTCCTGTTTTGGATCAAATAAACAAAATATCTTTGGCCCTCTTGAGATGATGTAACGATGTTCAGAGCGAAATCACCTTGGGTTTACTTCATAAATACCGGATCTTGCAACGGATGCGACATAGAGGTCATAGCGATTCAAAATCCTAGATTTAATGCAGAAAAATACGGGATATTGCGGGTCGGCAGCCCACGACATGCAGACATCTTAATGGTAACAGGACCAGTGACAAAGCGGATGGAGGATCGACTGAAAATGATCTATGAACAGATCCCTAACCCTAAAGCAGTTGTAGCAGTGGGAAACTGCCCGACTTCAAATGTTATCTTTGATGGCAGTTACTCGCTCACAGGACCCCTCGATACCGTCATACCGGTTGACGTGTACGTCATGGGTTGTCCACCGCGACCGACGAATATCATACACGGTATTTTAAAAGCAGCTAAAATGCTGGACTCGAAGGCCAAATCCAAGGAGGTAGTATCTACCAAGCGATTTGACGAAGCGATGCTCAGCGCGACAAAAATTGAGCCGCGATTTACCTCATTAGACAATATCCCAGAAGGCAAGTAGAATGACGAAATTCGAAGACGTTGTGCCAGTTATAGAGTCAAGTCATAAAGGGCTTAACTCTTATTACTACATTGCTGTAGATGACCTAATACAAGCGGCGAAATTTTTCCTTGCAGAAGGAGCAAGAATAAGCACCATCAGCGGTTTAGATGCCCGCGACCACCTTGAAGTACTTTATCACTTTGCTATTTGGGGCAACATCTATACCGTAATTGTTAAAATACCGTACGAAAAGCCGGAAATTCCAACAATTACCAACTACTTCGAAGGTGCGATACTCTACGAAAGGGAACTTATTGGACTGTTCGGAATAGATGTTAAAGGCATACCAGATTCTAGACCACTGGAAATCCCGCCAAAATATACCGACAGGTTACCACCACTTAGGAGGGCTTGAAATGGCGGGAACAAACGAACGAGGGTTTGCAAGGCTCAAGCTTCCTGTGGGGCCTAGCCATCCGGCGCTTGAAGAACCAGCGCGATTTATCTTCGATGTAGAAGGAGAGAAGGTCGTTGGCGTCGATTATGAGATAGGATTTAATCACCGAGGCATAGAGCGGCTCTGTCAAGAGCGAGCGATGCCAAAAGTCGTGTATTTGGTTGAACGCATCTGCGGCATATGTTCTCACTCTCACCCGTTAAACCACGTGGAACGAGTTGAAGATATTGCGGATATTAAAGTTCCCGAACGGGCAAAGTACATTCGGTACTATTTACGCAGAGTTGGAGCGAGTGCACTCTCATCTGCTGTGGGCAGGCATAGCGGGTGAAGAGATAGGATACCACACGCTCTTTATGTACACGTGGAGGGAACGCGAGAAGATAATGGACCTCCTTGAACTCCTCTCCGGAAATCGCGTAAATTATGGCTGTAACACCATCGGCGGTGTCAAGTGGAACATATCAGATGAGCAACTGAGAAAGGCACTTGTTACGTTAGAGCATCTTGATAAAATAGCTGACAAAGTGACAAAGGCAGTTCTGAAGGACAGCAACATCGCAGACCGGTGTGCAGGGGTTGGGGAGTTGAGCAAAGAGGATGCCGTCCGACTTGGCGCAGTTGGCCCTAATGCGCGCGCTAGCGGAGTGCCGGAAGATACGCGAGTGATGTGTAAGTATGCCGCGTATGGTGAGTTTGACCTTGAACCGCAATTAGCTACGGGGGGGGATGTGGTTGCGCAAGCGATTGTACGGCTCTCTGAGCTCAAGCAGTCAATATGGCTGTTAAGAGAGCTATTTAAGAATTTGCCCGAAGGGCCAATAAAAACGGAATTTGACGAGATCCCGCCTGGACGAAGCGTTGGCAGGGTTGAAGCTCCCCGAGGTGAATTGACACACTTCGTCGAGAGTAACGGCAGTGACTTCTTTGAGCGGATAAAGATAAGATCTCCCACGCTTGCGAACATCCCGTCATACGTGCCAAAATTTATTGGCTGTCAAGTGGCCGATATCCCCATCATAGCCGCCTCAATAGACCCCTGTTTCAGCTGTACTGATAGGATCACGATAATAAAAGACGGAAAACGGAGAACCGTGATGAAGCAGCAGTTGAAAACGGGGCGGGTCTGATGATTGTTGAAGCTCTGATAGCGATAGTATATGCTTTTGTATCTGCTTTACTCCTTCAGGGGATCCGACGGATAGTTGTCGCCCACAGCCAATTCAGAAAAGGACCCAGCATATTTCAAGGTTTCTACGACTTTTTCAAGTTGATGGGTAAAGAAACTCTAACGCCAAATGTCACGAGCCCTCTACTGTTTAATATCGCTCCAATACTCAGTGCCTCATCGATGATCGTTGCAGCCCTTATTGTTCCGTTGGCATCTTCACAACCAGCTATTGGCGCAGGAGACCTTATATTCATTATTTACCTTCTTACATTGCCTCCAATAGCGCTTATACTTGGAGGATCGGCAAGCGGAAGCCCTTATGGTGCCTTAGGTGCTGCAAGAGAGGTTGCGCTGCTCATTGCGTATGAAATTCCGTTTGTCATTTCAATAATAACTGTTGCGATAGCCGCTGGTACTTTTGAACTAAGTAAATTGTCGCAAACTGCATATATTACGGTGCTTCCGCTCGCCGCAATTGCCGCTATCTGGACGCTTCCCGCAGCAGCAGGTGTGCCTCCCTTTGATATTCCCGAAGCTGAAACAGAAATCGTATCTGGTCCATACATAGAATATTCGGGACCTAACCTAGCACTCCTTAAACTCGGGCAGTGGCTCAAGACTTTTCTTTATGCCTCATTAATATCAACCGTATTTTTTGGAACAACGATTTATCACTACCAGGATGGCCTCAATTTTGTGATACATTTTGCAATCGTAGCAGTACTTGTCACGATATTTATTGCATTTTGGCAGGCAACCACGGGAAGGATGCGAGTTACAAAACTGCTTAAGTACTTCTGGTCTATTCCGACGACACTTGCGATTGCTGACTTGGTACTATATCTCGCAGGAGTAAAATATATGACTATAATAAGCGGATTAGTGGGATTGTAAGTATGACATCTGGCTTTTTAACGGATTTGATACGATCATTTGCGTTCGGGTTAGTAGGTAAGACATTAACGGCGACGAAAGACTCTGAAGTAGAGGTGCCTGCCAACTTTAGAGGGGTTCCGGTGTTAGATCCAGAGAAATGCATACTGTGCGGGAGGTGCGGTAAAGTCTGTCCTGCCGGTGCAATTACGCTCAGCACAACTTCCACGACAAAAAGCGTACGGATTTTCGTTGGTCATTGTATATTTTGTAGCGAGTGTTCGATGATCTGTCCGGTTTCTGCAATTACTATGACGAAGATATGGGATACTGCGGTCACGAACAGACTCTCGATGGACACCATGAATGCGCGAGAGATAAAGCGTAAAGTCAAAGAAAAAGTGCGAAAAAAGGCAAACGATGAGACGGTATTGAAAGAGACAGCAGAAGTCGCAAAAGAAGAGCTTGAATCTAAGCAATCTTCAGGACAAGGCCTCGTTGAATCTTAATTATATCTTTGTTGCCGAAGAAGAAGATGCTGCGGGTTTTGAAGAGGCGTAACAGGTATATAAGAGCCTCCTTAGAAACATATTCAACTAGATAATCATACGCACCAATTAGAGATCAAGAGCTGGCGGCCACCTAGTTGTGACACTACTCTTGCTAGGCAATCAATATACCGTCACTTTCAACGCATCGATGGATAGCCTCTTTTTGAAGTGAGCTTACAGAATGAACACCGCCGTAATTGCAATATCAGAATTTCAGACAGTTTCCAAAACCAACAGTCTTAAAGATATATAACTAATTATTGAATGGGCAACTGGCATGAAGGAAGCTGAAATTTATGGAGATTTATGATGTTATAATAATTGGCGGTGGACCCGCCGGATTAACGGCAGCTGCATATTTAGGGAGGAAAGCTCTAAATGCCCTTATTATTACCAAAAATATTGGCGGACAAGCATTATTGAGCATAGGAATTGAAAATTATATGGGCTACCAGTTTGTTGCAGGCCAAGAGCTGATGAATAAGTTTGAAGAACAGGTTAGGCAGTACAACGTGAAGACTGTTTATAGTGAAGTAATTAAGGTTTACAAGGAAAGTGATCGTTTCGTCGCACTCGCAGCAGACACAGAAAGATTCTATGGAAAGACTGTGATTATAGCGACGGGAAAGCGGTCAAGAACGCTAAATGCAAAGGGAATTGACTCTTACGTAGGCCGTGGCATAAGCTACTGCGCAACTTGCGATGGGCCTCTGTTTGTCGGCGTCGATGTTGCTGTAATAGGGGGTGGAAATTCAGCAATTACCATAGGTATTGAACTACAAAATATTGCACGAAAGGTCTACATGATAAACCGAAGCTCTTGGCGGGCTGACGAAATTTATACAGAAAAACTGAAAGATGCGCCCAACATTGAGGTATTAATCGGTTACGAATTAGTTGAAGTTATCGGAAACGATGTAGTAAACGCAGCTGTGATACAAAAAATTTCGGATCATTCACTACGGACCGTTCCACTCAGCGGAATTTTTATCGAGATAGGTCTCATGCCTAACTCCGATCTTGTAAAGGATTTCGTTGCTCTTAATCAAGATCGCGAAATAATAGTTGGCTGTGATTGCTCCACAAACGTGCCTGGTATTTATGGGGCGGGTGATGTTACTAGTGTGCCTGAAAAACAGATAATTGTGGCTGCAGGTGAGGGGGCAAAGGCAGCGATAAGTGCTTATAAGTGCTTATTAAAAGGAGGCGGACAAGTAGTAACAGGATATTGATTATTCAAAAATCACATACAATTTAGATGCACTGGAGAAAAAAAGAATGATAGAAGTTTTAACAGTTGATCTTAAAAAATGCGTAAACTGTGGGGCTTGTGAAAAGGCGTGCGCTGAAAGGCACGAGAAGGGACGACCACGTCTGAAAATAAAAGATACAGTTCAATCGAGAGGGCATATGTATGGAAACTTTGTACTTCCCATAAATTGCAAACAATGTGAAAACCCTGATTGTATAGAAGTTTGCAAGAATGAGGCGATAGTGCGTAATGATGGAATTCTGTATGTAGATGATGAGAAATGTATAGGCTGTGGAAGGTGTGTAAAAAGTTGTCCGTTTAATGCCATATTTATGTATGAAGAGTGCGTTAAGCCCACAGTTACGTATGTCGAAAGAGGCATCCTCTCTATGATATTTAGGACAGGTAGGGACGAGAAAACAGCGAGAAAGTCTAAAGCTAAAAGAGTTAAAAAAGCATATAAATGTGATAGGTGTAAAGGATACGAAAATAAAGCCTGTATAGATGTTTGTTTTTACAATGCGCTCTCATTTGTAGACGTAGATGAACTACCCAAACTCGGAAAGCCGGAACATATAGCACTTTTAGAACAACAACTAACGGGAGCAGAGCCAACAATTGAGATCTGATGTAAGTCCTTCCTATTCACTAAGGTTGGTAACAGCAAACGAGCCTCTTCACACCCATTGACGCAAGAGCTATGCGCTTTCTGAGGTCAAGATTTATACAATATATATACGTAATTATCAGCGGGAACGCCCATGGAAGTTTTGCTAGTAAACCCCCCGGAAATTCAGAGCAAATATAAAGAGTTTTTGGGACTAACGGCTCCCCCGCTTGGCTTAGCGTATATTGCTGCAGTATTGGAAGAAAACAGCATTAAGGTCAAAATACTGGATGCACCAGCACTCAATATGGACTACTATAAATACAGAAAAGCAGTCTCAAAATTAAATGTTGACGTACTCGGCGTGCAGACTACTACCCCTACAATAAATCAGGCCCTTCAAGTTGCACAAATCACTAAGGAGGAACAGTCTGATTGTGTTATAACTCTTGGCGGTTATCACGCAACGTTCATGCCGAATCAAATCCTAAGGCAAAACGACTTTGTTGACATAATCGTGAGGAATGAAGGAGAATATACAACCCTTGACGTAGTAAACGCCATAGAGAACGATAAGCCGCTTAAAAATATCGATGGAATAAATTACAGAGATGGCAATATTTTGATAGAGACTCCACAAAGGCCTCCCATTGAGAACCTTGACGCACTTCCATTTCCTGCACGACATCTTTTGCCAATGGATCAATACATGATTTTTGGAAGAAAGCAGCAACTCGCAACCATGATTTGTAGCAGGGGGTGTCCGATGGGTTGCTCATTTTGCGCGTCGAGTGCAATGCACGGGAGACGTGCACGGTTCCGATCTCCAGAAAATGCAGTAGATGAGCTAGAACAGATCGTGGACGCCTTTAGGGTTAATATGATAGGGTTTATGGATGATACTTTTACATTATATCCCAACTGGGTAAACAAATTTTGTGAACTTATAGCGAAGAGAGACGTCGACGTTACGTGGGGTTGTACAGCACGCGTGGACAGAATGGGTAAACAGCTCCTTAATCGAATGAAGGAAGCTGGCTGCAGGACACTTCTTCTCGGAGTAGAAAGTGGCAATCAAGGGATTTTAAACAACGTCCAGAAAGGAGCGACAATTGACCAGGCTCGACAGACGTTCAAACTTGCACGAGATATTGGAATGCACACTATTGCATCCATGACTGTGGGGCTGCCGGGAGAGACAAAGGTCACGGCAGATGAAACAATGAACTTTACGAGAAGGGTGAACCCGGACTACGCGATTTTCTCGCTTGCTACCCCGTACCCAGGAACAAAGTTCTTCGATCTTGCGGAAAAGATGGGACTCATAAAAGTGAAAGACTGGACTCATTTCAACTTGATTATGCCGGTTCTCGAAACGACAGAGTTTTCCCTCGACGAGCTGAGGGCTATGCAGACAAAGGCCTTCAGAGACTTTTATATGAGGCCTGGGTATGTATTAAGGCAATTCAAAAAGGACAAATTGTTGTTTCTCCTTATCTTTTACACTATTTTTAAAGGCGCTATAAAGTCAAAGTTTAAATCTCTATTTGGCATTACAGTAGACCCGCACGCCAAAGAGGCGTGATACCCCTACGCAGATACAGAGAGAATCTATTAAGAGACTGTATGATTCCGGTTTGGAACTAAGTAGGTTGGTGTATATTTCTACTAATAATTGATATAGTAATCATCAAATCGTTATATTTATCGACTTCTTAGCAGTGTAGCACAAACGGGAACGGTGCGTAACAAACTAACAGGTGTTTTTCAACGATACTTGAATTCGTCGCATTTGCACTTTCTGCTTTTATTGGTGGTTTCTCAGGAGCCGTTGTTCTGGGACCAATGCTAACTGTTTCTAATTGAAAATTCAAAACTTTCACAGTACTTGAGATATATCGTTCACATCGTTCACAAGAGTAAGAACTAACACCAAAAGAAGAAAGAAAAAGTCATAAAAAAAGACAAAAGAACGATAATAACAATATTAAAAATTTAACAGTTATGTGTGGTAAGGCTTTTGATTTTGTCGAGATTGAGAAAAATGGTAGCACAAAAAGGCAAATTATTGAATATAGCAAATTTTTAGGCATATCGTGTCATTATCTTAATATGATGTTGTTGAGACATTAATCTGATAAATTAAGTGAGTTAAGAGTCCTTTATGCAAATTAAAGTGTCAAAATGTAATATAAATGTGAAAGAACGGGCCCTAGAACTTGGGTGTAATGTTCCAACGGGGCTAGCCATTCTGCCGAGAAATTTTGAAACAGCTAAATCGAAAGATGACCTAGTGTACGAGGCCGATGTAGCAACGATTAGGAAGCTCTGGCGTGATGCGGAAGTAGAAGAAACAAAAATTGAGAAGGAAGGAGATGAGTTTCCCTACATTATTGAACAGTCATTCGAGTGTAGTTGGGTCGGTCCTACTATATTCTTGGGTGTCCAGTTAAGTCCATATTTAGTAACAGTTGCCCTAAATGTCATCTCCAACTACCTTACCGACTTTTTGAAGGGACTGCCGAAGTCTAAACAAAATGTACAGCTTCACGTTGTAAAACAGAGTGCAAGAGGAGAAGGTAGAGACTATACAGAGATTGATTATACTGGCCCCCCCGATGGAATTAAAGAACTATATGAGACAATCTTCGGTTCAAAATTATGAATAAGAAAGTAACGATATTCAAGAAAAAATTTAATACAACTGTCGATGAGTGCCGGCGATTCTGTTATATGACTCGGGCAAAAGAGTTCCAATTGGAGGCACTTGAACGCCTAAACTCTCTTAAAGCAGAATCCATTGCGCTGAAGGAAAAAGTAATCGCTCACAAAGATGAAGATTCGGCAAATGCCATGTTAAGTTTTGAAGAGATGACTAATGCACTAATCAATGAATTAAACATGTGGATTGCGCTAAAAGATGATAATCCAAATTTAGCATGGGATTATCTTGTTGAGGCACAAGGCGCTGCACGAAGCGCGATGCAATGTCACGATGTGGCAAGTCATCTTGGCGACTACGTAGAACATCTACATTTCTTAGAAGTGCTTCTATTTCCCCCACAACATTTTTTTAGCCCGGGCATAATAGTTAAACAGCACGTTTGTTCAATCTGTGGACAAGATTACGACGACTGTACCCACATAAAAGGTAAAGCATATATGGGGAAAATGTGCGTGACAAAGATAAATGAAATAGTTTCGATAGAAGAAATCTCATTTACGCCAGACCCTGCAAACAAACATAGTCGAATTTTTACAATTGGTGATGGGGACGTAATGAGAGATACAATGACTTGGAGAATCGTCTCCGATACTTCGGTAAAAGAAGTCGACAGCCAATAACAATGTAATAAATTCACACATTCTTTTATTCTATCTTTCCCGCATTTTGATTATAATCAATACTTCAACGTATTCCTTAGAATCTGAAACTCTACAGACTTACTCTACAGACTTCCGCGCAGGTTCTCACCTCTGAATAGGCCGCTGCCGTTTCCACGCCTGCGATGCTCTAAAAATCCTCCTGCCTATCAGAATGTTAGGGGTCTTTTCTATTTTCACGTTAAAATTGTAGAGGGGGTTAATTTTTTCGCCCTCATATTCATGTTACAGATATTCTAAATTGTTATGTAATTCTGCTGTTCTTTCGTTTTTTTCTGCTATTCTTTCTTCCATTTCTTGTTGTAAGTCTGCAATTTTTTCATTTTTGCTTTGGTCAAGATCTATTGCATCCCGGGTAACGGAGTATCAACCACTTGGAATATCAATTTACAACTCGATGGGGCGTACGTATCGTCACCAGGGAAGTCAACTGTAAGCACGTGCATACCTATTGATAGCTTGGCGATGTCTTGATTAGAGAGGCCTAGAATCACCGATGGTGACCCACCGGATACTACCCAACGGCATTGCCCAGTAGAGGGGTCTAGGGGGATTACGTTCTGGTTTCCATCAGTAGGACTTCCATCAATGTAGAAATTTACCCTGTAGCCACAGAGTTGTTTATATCCAACAGGCGGTCTATCTAAAAAGATGGTGGGAGCAAATATGATTATACCAAAACCTTGCCCAGCTCCTCTATAGGTGGTGAGTACATTACGTCTTGGGGTGAGGCTAAACCCCCATAGAAAGTTGGTTCCGAGGGCGGTAGGCACCCGTGGGTCACTGTAGCCTGTTGAAATATCTGCATATTTCATGTGTCTAATTAATCGTTGACGCAACACTATAAAATAGCCTCTGGGTTTGCCACGAGCTTAAAAGAGTTCTAACCTACGCAGTTTTCTCACCTTGCAGAGAAAGAGAGGAATTGTAAGACAGATTTATTCCAAGCAGGTAATGCCTAAGAGAGTTGCACTGGCCCAGAAGGTCTTTCTTAGGTATTTTCTGAGGTTTAGTAGAAGAAGCATGAAGAGAGACACTTGTCTAAACACTTTTACAATGAACTAGGGCTATCTGTAGCAAACGGCACCATTTATACCAGTAACTATATTAGACTTAATTTGTTTATGACGCCTTTTTATGCATAATAGATGAGAGGTTTCTTAGTTAGATATTATTACTCAAAAATGCCTAAATGCATCGATAAAATACTAAATTTCTACTATTTTAATAGTATTTTAACGAAAAGTATATAAATATTTAGTAACATACCAATATGTATATATGACTGAAGTCGCTGAATCTGAATTGGATGAAACCGATTTAGCGATACTTCGTTCATTGATTAAGAACGCACGTATTACAATATCCAAAATGTCACAAGATATTGACGTGCCGGATGCCACCATCTCAAACCGGCTGAAGAAGCTCGAACGTGGCGTGATCAAGCGTTACACGGTGCTTCTGGATCCCGATAAGTTCGGATTGGAGATAACGGCAATCATCATCATCCAGACTGAAACGGAAAAACACAGTTCGGTGAAGATGGCAATTTCAAAGCTGGACGAAGTATCAGAAGTGTACAGTGTGTCGGGAGAGTATGACCTTCTAATAAAGCTGTGGGCCCACGATGTTGAGGAGCTTAATCAGCTAATAAATAGTAAAATCCGTTCAATCGATGGCGTTGAGGACCTGACTGAAATGATCGTCATGGAACGGGTGAAGGAGGAGATAACCCCAGTAATAGTGTGATGGCGACGATCAAATCACGGAGGAGAGTAGCATGGTCTTCCTAAGCGAGCTTATTAAGAGGCAAGTGGTTGATGCCACAGGAACAATGGTTGGAAAGCTTACAGACGTGATAGTATCAGGAGACAAACCATATCCTAAAGTGAAAGCCTTAGGCGTGCATAGCTCGGACAAAAGGAGTATCGATATCCCATGGGAACAAGTGGATGCGTTAGGAAGACCAATAAAGTTGAAAGTGGGAGGTCAGTATGTTGAGGCCTATGTTGCGCAACAGCACGAAGTACATCTCGTAGCTGACGTCCTTGATAGACAAGTAGTTGACGTCGACGACAAGAAGTTACGGAGAGTAAATGACTTGCAACTTGCTCCTGCTAATGGCTCTTACCGTCTCATCGGGGTTGATATCGGAGTTACGGGTCTTTTACGGCGACTTGGTCTGGAAAAAGTGGTTGAGAGAATAAGGATCCGACCGCAAGAGAATTACATCGCGTGGAATGATATCGACACCATCCACAGCGGTCCGTTGAGCGTGAAGTTAAAAGTCCCGAAATACAACCTCATAAAACTACACCCAGCTGATATCGCAGAAATTATGGATCAACTTAGTGTCAATGAAAGTATTGCCCTCCTCAATGCGCTTGATGAAGAATCAGCAGCTGACACCCTTGAAGAAACTTCCCAAGAAAGGCAGCTTTCAGTGATCGAAGGAATCGGTGCTGGGCGTGCTGCAGACATTTTAGAGGAGATGTCACCGGACGATGCAGCAGATTTGCTTGGCGACCTCCCAGTTGAGAGAGCCGAAGAAATTCTTGAATTAATGGAGCCGGAAGAGTCGGAAGATGTAAGAGAGCTACTCGGATATCCTGAAGATACTGCAGGCGGAATAATGACCACAGAATTTGTAGCAGTTAATGAAGAGAGCACTGCACTGCAGGCTGTCGATGAAATAAGAAAAGTTTCAAAAGACGTTGAGACAATTTATTACATTTATGTGACATCCAAAGGCGACAACCTCGTGGGAGTGGCCTCACTTCGGGAAATACTGCTTGCGCCTCCGGAACAAAAACTTTCTGAGTTTATGCACAAGCATATCATTACGGCTGATGTGATGGAAGATCAGCGAGATGTAGCACAAAAAATTGCAAAATATAACCTGCTTGCGCTCCCTGTTGTAGAAGATGGAAAAAAGTTAAAGGGCATCGTTACCGTCGATGATGCAATGGATATCATATTGCCCAGGGCCTGGAAGAAACGCATCCCAAAGATGTTTGGTTAGTTAAGTTAAGCAGGAGTGACCAAACATGGATTACAGAGTCCTTCTTCGTTACTTTAGGAGTCCTTGGTTCACAAGGCTTATCATATTCCTTTCAGTGATGGGGCCTGGGATAATTACTGCTAGTGTAGACAACGATTCAGGTGGTATCACCACCTATTCACTGGCGGGCTCTCAGTTTGGCTACCTCATGTTGTGGACGTTTATTCCCATGACCATCGCGTTAGCGGTCATTCAGGAGATGGGCGTGCGGATGGGCGTTGTGTCGGGAAAAGGGCTCGCAGCGCTCATCCGTGAGAGAACCGGGGTGAGGGTCACCTTTCTCTTGATGATTGCACTATTAATGGCTAATTTTGGAAACACGCTTGCCGAATTTTCCGGAATAGCGGTAAGCGGGGACATATTTGGCACTCCGCGATTTATCGCCCTACCATTGGCAGCGATATTTGTATGGGCTCTAGTCATAAAAGGGAATTACAAAAGTGTTGAGAAAATATTTTTAATTGCATCAGCGCTCTACGTTTCATACATTATTTCGGGATACTTAGCGCATCCAAATTGGAGTATCGCGGCAGCGGGGTCCTTCGTACCACACGTAACCTTCGACCAAGCATATATCACTATGATTGTAGGGCTGGTGGGGACCACAATCGCGCCGTGGATGCAGTTCTATATTCAATCATCTATCGTGGAGAAGGGCGTTACAATAAAAAATCTCGCATATTCAAAAATCGATGCAATTTCAGGGTCTGTAATAACAAATATTGTAGCTTTTTTCATCGTAGTTGCATGTGCGGCCACGATCTTTGTAAGCGGAGTACAGGTGAACAATGTGGCAGACATCTCAGCAGCGCTGCTTCCGCTGGCAGGAAATTATGCAAGCGTTCTTTTTGCATTTGGATTTCTCAATGCTTCACTTTTTGCTGCAAGCATATTACCGCTCTCCACAGCTTACGTTGTCAGTGAGGGCTTGGGTCTAGAGGCGGGTGTATCAAAGGGTTTTAGAGAGGCGCCGGTATTTCATGCACTTTACCTCGGATTAATCATACCTGCAGCGCTTATCATTATGATACCATCTGCGCCATTGCTCTCGATATTGTATCTTTCTCAAGTAGCGAATGGCATTTTGCTGCCGTTTGTATTGATATTCATGCTCGTCATAATTAACGACAAAACAATAATGGGAGAGTACGTAAACTCAAGGTTATTTAATTATATTGCGTGGGCAACAGTAATAATTATGATAGGCTTGAGCATCACGCTCGTGCTAATAGGTCTCTTATAAGATGCGCCGAACGACCAATTAGTATCTAAAGTTGAAATTACTTAGTGATCATAGACTTCTTCGTTGAACATCCGTCTCTGTTCCTTAATTACATTTCTAGTGAACTTCTACAGACGCTCGTGATCAGAATAACGGGTGGTCTCACTCGCCTTTTTCAAGCTTGTCTATCCGCATAAATACGCCTAAAAGTCAGCCATGTAACATTATAGCATTTAGACGTGGCACTTTCTTAATCGTGTGACAATAGACATGCTAATATGCCAAGGGCCTAGGTTACCAGGGGCTTGAAATGTTAATGTTTTTCTTGCATCGCTGGACTCAAAGCTCAACAATAAACAAGTTAAACTAGTTGTTACCTGAAATGAGAGAATATCAATATCGCAATTTTTTAATATTTTCCCATTGCATTAAAGATAATGACCGACGCTTCGAAGTCACAAAAGCTTGATTTCTTCGATGTGACAAATTTGGTAATCGGGTCTATTATTGGAGCGGATATCTACATCGTTACCGCTCTTGGCACTGGATATCTTGGACCAGCAAGTCTTGTCGCATGGATCGTAGGTGGGGCAATTGCCCTTATCATTGCATTGGTTTTTGCAGAATGTGCCGCGCTCATACCAGCTGTAGGTGGTCCATATGCCTATGCACGTGAAGCATGGGGGAACTTTACTGGCTTCCTTGTTGGCTGGGGACTCTGGATTGCTGAGGTTGCTGCACTTGCGCTTATGCCTGTCGCTTTTGTGCGATATCTTACCTTCTTTATCCCTTCCCTCACGTGGATTCAGGGCACCGTAATCAAAGTCTTATTTATAGCGGTAATCACTTACGTGAACATTCGAGGTACGAAACTCGCCGGAAGAACGAACGACGTACTTACCATTGCAAAACTGACCCCATTGTTACTCTTAATTATCTTGGGGCTAGTGTATTTAGGAGTCAATCCCTCCCAAACGTATTCTAATTTCATTCCTTTTGCTCCGCTCGGCTTTAGCAATTTTACACCGGTACTTATTCTCGCTTTTTGGGCCTATACAGGATTTGAACTTGCCGTCATTCCCTCACAAGAGATAGATGATCCTACGATAACGATCCCAAAAGCTATGATCATTGGCATGGTGATCTCGACCTTTGTTTATTTACTAATAAATTTTGTCGTTATTGGGGCCATCCACTGGACGACTCTTCAATTTGACCCAGCACCTCTAGCGTCAGCCGGGGGGGTGGTCTTATCATATACGCCAGCATTAGCTATTATCGGAGGAACAATACTCGGACTCGGTGCGCTTCTATCAATTTCAGGGTATGACGAATCCGGAACTCTAACGACTTCGCGTTTGTCCTATGCAATTTCTATTGACGGTCTATTTCCTAAATTTTTTAGTCAGATACATCCGAAGTATGGCACACCGTACAAAAGTATAATAGCGCAATCCGCAGTTGCCCTTTTTGGGTCATTAATAGGGGGGATAAGTCAGCTCATAGTGTTCGCTGTCTTCAACCTCGCCTTTGTGTACCTTGTGACGTCTTCAGTAGTCTTGGTGTTAAGAGAGAGGCGGAAGCCCGACGTTGGACAGACAGTGATAGAGAAGATGACCGGCCCGATAATACCTATTGCGGGTATAATTCTATCCGCGTATCTGCTGCTAATAAGTGGTGCTTCAACAATACTTTTTGGCACTATAACGATTTTAATAGGAGTGCCCATTTACGCAGCATATGCACCGCGCACGGAAATGGAAACGCTGAAGAGGCAATTTTATTCCACTGAGGCGGTGCTATCACGGGCATCGCGAATGCAGAGGGTCTTATTCGGATATCTCCTGAGACTTATAAGGGAACATATGAGGAGGGAGTAAACAACTGAGCAAACAGTCCGATAGAGAGACTGTATGTGACGGCAGTAAACTATTTAAACAAAATAGGCAATAGTCGGCAATATGAGCCCAGTTGCTTTCATTCCTCTACTTATAATAGCCATCATAGTTCTAATTGTGGTATTTCTGGCTCTAAGAGCAGCAAAGTATTTGATCGTTCATGCGATATTAGGCGTCATTGTTCTCTTTATCGCGCGTTTAATTGGGATCGGCGTTGCGATCGATTGGAAAACCGTGATTATATGTGCAATAGGCGGTATTCCTGGTGCGATACTCATTATTATTTTACATTTTCTGGGAGTTACCCTTTGAGATATGCGACAATAATCTGATGACTTACTTACAAATTACTTGGATTAGGGGTGCTCAGGGAATGACATCACTAATCCTTTTATTCATTGCCCTACAGTAATAATTGATGGTCCAGAATAGTCTAGGCGTCAATGCAGTGATATTCGATATCGGAAATACGCTTGTTCCCACTACTGATTTTGTTTACAAAGCAATTGTAGAGGCGTTCACTTCAAATGGGCTAGAGACACCCCAATTTAAAGAGATGTACAACATATCAGGACGATCTAAGAGACATGTCTTCCCTCCAAAAGTCTATGCTGACTATGAAAATGTTATGGGCGACAACGCCTATCTGCTCAAGCCATTTGAAGGTTCCGATAGGACAATTCAAACTTTGAAGAAGTTGGGGTACAAAATCTGCTCATTTACTGCTTTCCCCAAATCAGTTGTTAATGCAATGTTTACAGCATTTGGCTGGAAAATGCCGTTTCTCTCATCCGATGATGTTGAAGAACCGCGACCATCGCCGATGGGAATTTTAAAATCTGCAGAAATGCTTGGAAACAAGCCGAGCGAATGCGTGGCTGTTGGTGATACGATAGGCGATATATTAAGCGCGAAAGCAGCTGGGGCACACACTATAGCTGTAACTACAGGACTGTTTAGCCACGATGAGCTCCAGAGGGAGGCGCCTGATGTAGTAATCAGTAAGATAGAAGAACTGCTTCAAATATTAAAATAGAACAGATTTCTATGATAATTTGTAGAAATAATCAAAATGTCCGCAAACGCTCCATTATCTCCTTCGCAACTTTGCCGTTCATATTCTTTTAATTTTTTCGGCGCGGCTTTACTGCTAAAACGTTTCAAAAATATGATGGCCGAAATCTTATATGGAAGAGTTTCAATGATGGTGTTGCAATTTACTTATTTGTTGATTTAGTGTATAGCGTTTATTGGTTGATCATTTACTCATATCGATATGTAGAGAGTTTTCTGCAACGACGTCTTCCAACGGAGTGTACGGCAAGTCTAGAGATTCTGCCACTTTTTTGTTAACAAGTTTGCCATTAATTACATTTATACCGCTTTTTAATTCTGGCAAGTCATCCATCGCCTGTATTCCTTTTTCTGCAAGAGCTAATACGTAGGGAAAAATAGCTTGTCCTAACAATGTTGTTGAAATTCGTGGAACTCGTCCGGGCATGTTTGTAACGCCATATCGTATATTGCCAAATTCATCCAAATAAACAGGATTTTTGTGTGTAGTTGCCCTTGAGCCGTAAATATTGCCCCCTTGATCAATTGAGATGTCCACGATTACCCTCTTTTTAGATGTTCGTATTTTTTTAAGAGTGTCTCGATCAATGATGAGCGCTGCTTTTTTACCGACACTATAAGCAGCACCTATAATGATGTCTATTTGGATGAGGTCGAAACTATACTGTTCCTTAAGATACGAAGCTAAATCTGTGTTATGAAAATCTCTAGAAGTTATCAGGATTTGGATATTAAAGCGTTCCAATTCCTCTTGGGAGATAAAAAGTTGGAGTTCTGGTATTCTTTTCCCCTCTCTTTGAATTATGTAAACCTTTGCACCCATTTCTGCCAGTATCTTTGAGGCGTTTTTTCCTACTGTACCTCCTCCTAACACAAGCGCAATCTTGCCTGACAAATTATACGGAGGCGTATCAAACAATGTGTTATATGTAAGGCTGTTAAGGCGGTGTTCAAACTGCTCCCTCTCGTCAGCTGAAACCTCTACTTTATCCCCCTGTATGTCCGCGTGTGTTAAATAAAAAGCAGCCTGATACGCTCCCAATACTCCAGCGACAATGCTACTAGGCTCCAAAAGGATGGTTCTACCATCTTTAACTACCGTTTCGTAGGCAATGGCAGTAACCCCAGATTTCATCAACACCTCGGTGAGAAGCTTACTACCTGCTAAATGTAAAAAGGTAAACAGCAGGTGACCGGGCTGAATAAAATCGTATTCTTCTTGCATGGGTTCTTTAACTTTTACGATTAGAGAGGCTTCACCCCAAGATTCCTTTGCTGTTTCAACAATTACTGCACCTACTTTACTATAATCATCATCAGAATATCCTGAGTTCTCTCCTGCATTAGATTGAACGACAACCTTTGCACCCTTTTCCGTTAATACTCTAACTGCAGAAGGGGTAAGACTTACCCGGTCTTCTTGTGGTTTTATCTCTTTAGGAACACCAACGGTATAAAAAAGTACCATAAGGGCTAAAAAAAATCGTTTATTTATCGTTCTAGCCACAGTGAAAAAGGATCTGAATTTAACTGTTTTACTGGGAATAATAAATTTTTTGAGCATTTTATTTCCTCCTTCTCGTCATTGAGCGCGGGAAATCCAAGCAAAAAAGTTCATTCTACTCATGCCTTTAAAAGAGGGCGACATGAGATTATGAACAAGGCTGATATATTTTGCAATCCGAGTTTTTCTAATGTTGCGGGGATAATTACTTAATTCTTTCTGACTTTTTCACATTCTCTAACTCACTTTTTGCACTGTTCAGGTATAGTGCAAAAAAACATTACACTATGTTCATAGTATTATGCGTATCTACAAAGTCGAAAAATATCTACTCATAGAATTTACCGGCAAAAAGCATTTTCTTGATTACAAAATTAGGGGATACAAGACTTCTTTAAAGTTTACCGCTTCTAAAAAATACGTTTCTTTTGTTTGAATTATTTACTTGTTCAGTCTTTCAGGATTAATCTTGTTTGGTGCCTTTTCCCTATGAGTTTCTATTTAAATTTAACTGTAACTAATCTTAAATTATATTAAAACCAAGACCTTAGTCGGTATTGACATTATATCTGTAAGTTAAGCGCCATTGAAATGCTACGAAATAAAATTGTACATGCGGACTGTATTGCGGGGATAAAAGAACACATTGATGATGGCCAAGTTGATGTCATCGTTACCTCTCCGCCATATAACATCGGTATTAAATATAGCACATATTATGACGCAATCCCGAAAGCGGAGTATCTAAGCTGGATGGAAGACGTTGCGACGGAGTGTAAACGGGCGTTAAATGACAAAGGGTCACTATTTCTAAATTTGGGATACAAACCGAAAGACCCGTGGATTGCCTGGGAAGTCGCTTTCAGACTAAAGCAACACTTCGAACTGCAAAATGTGATTCACTGGATAAAGTCAATTGCAATTTCTAGCGACGATGTGGGTAGAGCCCAAAACATGACTGGAGATATCGCCGTCGGACACTACAAACCTGTGAATAGCAAATATTTTCTCAACAAATGTCACGAGTTTGTCTTTCACTTTACTAAATATGGCAACGTTGAACTCAGCAAACTTGAGATAGGCGTACCATATCAGGACAAAAGCAACATACAGCGATGGAAAGCTTCAAAACGTGGGATAAGAGACCGAGGCGATACGTGGTTTGTACCATATAAAACCATACAGGCCCGAGCGAGAGATCGGCCACACCCTGCGAGTTTTCCGTACAAATTGCCGATGATGTGTATAAAATTACACGGCGTAAGAAATACAAAACTAGTCTTGGATCCATTCATGGGAATCGGTAGTACAGCGGTAGCTTGTATGAAGCTTGGAATTGACTATATTGGATTTGAAGTAGACGAAGATTACATTGGCATTGCCGAAAAAATACTCACAGATGAATCATTTGCAAATTGCTCAACTGAATGAGCGCCTAATAAAACGGTTCGCAATCAACTTATGAGGATAATTGGAGCTATTACCACATCGTTGATAAGGTACCTATTGATATCATATCAAAACAGCTATAAAAACGCTTCAAATGCATGAGATATCATTCTCAACAAGAGTGTTGTATACGGCACATACATAATAGTCATTTGCACATGTGAAAAGCCATTGTAAAATTGAGGTCACGACAAGAAGAATGCAAAAGCAGACTGCAGCTACAGAAGGTTCCATACACAGATGAAACTGGCAAAGAAGAACAGAAGTGAGTTGAGTTTACAGTTTAATACCATCATAAAGCTTATCGATAGCAACAGCAAGCTAAATTAGCAAATTAGCCAAAACTATAGTTTAAGATATAATCACAACAATTCCTAAATACTTGGTTAAAATGATACAGCGAAAAATTTAATAACGCATATTCCTGTTTTAAATACTCCTCATAAAACGCTCTTTTATCTCAACTGCCGTATATGGGATATCCCCTACATCTGCGTTTCCGGGCTTTATGACAGTGTGGATGAACTTCGGCCCTCCTCTTTGCTCAAATGCAGCGATTATCTCGTCGTCATTGTATGCCTTAAAGGTGTTTTCAATCCCGAAGCCCCGTGCTAACAATTCAAGGTCTATTTTTTGACTTGCCGTTTGTTGGTTGCCCGTTGAACCGTACGTTCCATTATCGAGGGCGACAATCGTGAGGTTTTTCTTGCCGAATTGTGATACACTACAGAGAGCGTTGGGATTCATAAGAAGGCTTCCGTCGCCGTCAAGGACAATAACGTCTCTCTTATTGTACAAAGATACCCCTAGACCCACAGAAGACGCGAGTCCCATGCTCCCAAGCATATAGAAGTTCGTGGACTGATCGCACACTGCATAAAGTTCCTTACTTGGCACGCCGATGTTCGAGATGATAATTTTACCCTTTAGATGAGATAACATTGCCCGAATCGCATCGTACCGCGTCATAAGTGCGTGCTCGAATGGAGATGTATTGGTTGTCATGGGACATTCAGCTCTTCCGTATTTCACAGCGTAATGAGCATCAAGTGAAGCGCACCCCCACAGCTGAGGAGATATAAGAATGACAACAGGTAAATGCGTTTCAAAAGACGTTCTTATTCCTTCATTCATTAGAAAGAGGTCATCAATTGCATGCACCTCATAACTTTGAACCTCTAACGCATTTAAAACAGCTCTTAAATGCGTGCCCCAATACACTTGCGCCTCTATGCCTTCGTTATACACTCCTCTCCAACTTGCTATGATTGGAAGGGGGATTTCGTACGTAAAACTCAAAGAAGAGAGCGCGTTTAAAAGATTTCCTATGCCTGTGCTTTGAATGAGCATGAGAGGATGCGCCCCGGCAAGGTAAGCGCCGGCGCATATGCCAACTCCATCCTCCTCCCTTGTGAGTTGTACTTCGAAGAAGTCTTCAGAGACAAGAGGCAGCAGATTCTTAAGCCTGTCGCATGGAAGAGTCGCCACTAAGTCAATCGTATTTCTTTTAAATAGCTCAATAATTGCCTTCTCTGCTACTATATCCATATTCGTTTTGTCAACTCTATGGTTTACGTTATAACCTCCAGTATCTCCTCTAATGCTACTTGAGGATCGTCAACAATCAACTGGGGTTCAATTGTACAACGCTGTTTATCCTCTGCAAGCCGCTTTTCTCCGCCACCAGTGACATTTAAAAGGACCACCTCATCCGCACCTATGCTCTGACGTTCAACTGCTTGCAGTAATGAAGCCGTCGTTACCGCTGCGGCGGGAACAATATCTATGCCCTCAAGGTCTTCAAATAAGCTCGCCGCCGCAATCGCTTCATCGTTCGTCACCGCATACATCTCTCCCTGAGTGTTCTGTAACGCGTCATACACCCCGCCTTTCATTGAGTACGCGGGATTTCGATTCGATAGAACGTCTGCATAAATTTTAACGATGTTTTCCTTCGCATCTTGCATATCGATCGAAGGGACAATAAATCGCCTCCCTGATTTCCAAGCGTTATACATGGGAACAAACGGGAGATTCTGTGAAAGATGAAGTTGCGGAAGCCTCGTCTTTACGAATTGTCCACTATTTTGTAACCTCAACGAGGCTTCCCACGCTGCTATGCCTCCTGCTCCACTCCCTATCGCTTGAAAATAATACTGAGGAGTTCTTCCTATAGTAAGTGCGGCCTCAAGCATGACCGTACCCATGCCGTCGCGCCGCGCAACGTTCCTCGCCCCCCCTTCTGGTGAGAGCCCATCAGCCTGAGAAAGCCTTTCCCCAAGGGCTATAGCATCTGAGTAATCATTACCGGCTTTTAAATAAATGAGCTTGACATTGTTTGACGGTTTTTCCGGCAACCAAAGCTTATCTGAAGAGCTTTCAAGCCCAACGAGTATCAACTTAAGTGGAGCGTTGGAAGAGGTGACCGTATGGGCAAAAGCCCGTGCCGTGTTGCCCACAGAAGAGATAACAAGAGCGTTAATGCCATTTTCTAACGCTCGCTGCACGGTAGGGGAAGACTCCAGTTCCTTAAAGCTACATGTTTCGAAGTGCGCGTTCATTTCAGGCCAATAGCCATTGAAGCTAATATACAATTCTTTCAAACCGAGCTCTTTTGAAAGCCCCACACTTTTATAGGTGATGGAGCGACCAGAAGTATTAAGCTTCCCGTTTGTTGGCAACCACTGACCAAATCTCCAGATGCTATTATCGCTGGTCGGTTCAAGCCTCCTTTTATAATATACTGTTCGCAACAACGCGTCCCCACACTCACATCGTAGTGCGTATCCTCGGTAGATTACATTAGAATGACATCCCAAGCAGACGATATCGTAGCCTTTATTTAGGTTTATATTCATAAACTAGTACACTAATCATTTTAGTTTGTTATTTATTTATAATCATCGCTCTCTTTTATAAATGTATAATTATAGTAAATAAATATCACAAATAGGTTAATATTTTCTTTTATTGAATAATTATAAATACAGTAATTAACAAAAATTATATTTTGATAATGAAAAAAATAAAATCGTCGCCCAAAAACGCCAATATATCTCATAATACCAATGATTTCGATTTTTTGTACAATAAGGAAAACGTTATTAAGTGTTTCCAGTGCGGGAGATGCACGTCGAGCTGTCCAGCAGCACGGGTCTTTGACGAATATAGTCCGCGTGAGATCATGCGTCGGGTTCAAGACGGTGAGAGCAACGATCTCGTCCATGATGATGTGATATGGCTCTGCGGCCAGTGCCATACGTGCAGTTCACGGTGTCCGAGAAATAACGATCCAGCATCCATCATTCTAGATCTACGGCGACGAGCCTTCAAAGAGGGCCTGGGAAGCCTTAACCTGCGCCAAAAGGCAGAGCTCATGGTCCAGTCGCTGTGGGAGAAGGGAGTTACGGTTTCACCTGATCTCGTTAAACAGGGGATGTTCGGTGACCTTGTAAATTTTGATACACTCAGACAATTGCGGGGCGAACTTGGCTTAGCTGACGCGGAGACGCGAGAGATTACAATCCCAGATTATGCGCTTGAGGAAATACGAACTATTTTACGAAAAACTGGCATTACCATGAGAGGTGACTAAGTTGGCAACGAATGATCGTACTCTGTTTTCCGACAGACGCCCAGAGCGCTTGTACCTGTTCAAGAGCTGCGTTGCGGGCACCTTTTGTCCATATATAGAACGGTCGTTCAGGTACATCCTGAACTCATTAAGCATCGATTACTTCGATGACCCGCGCCAATCGTCGTGTACCGGCTTCGGGAAATACTGCGGGGTAGTACCCCCTGAGACAACGCTTGCACTCAACGCACGAAATCTAGCTTTGGCCCACAACTCGGGGTACACGAACGTCGTGTGCACGTGCCCAACCTCATACGGCAATTTGAAGGAATGCATGGAGGAGCTGAAAGACGAAATGACGAAGAATAGTATTAACGCCGTCTTAGATACCATCGGCGTCGTATACAAAAACGATCTTCGTGTCTTTCACGCTGCTGAAGTGCTTCACTCGCTTCGCGAAACGCTCAAAAAAAGGTCACGAGGGTCTCTAAATGGGGTCAGAGTCGCTACGCACCATGGATGTCACTACACAAAGATATTCTACGATGAGGTTATAGGGGGCACTTGGGAATACCCAACGCTGTTAGACGAGGTATGCGAGCCATTTTCACCCGAGCTGATCGACTATCCTGAACGGACGTTATGCTGTGGCATGGGGTTCACGCACCTTATTGGCGACAGAATATACACGGAGGCAACAGCATTGCGGAAGCTTGAAAGCATCCTCTCAGGAAAGCCGGATGTGATCGTCACAATGTGTGCAGGCTGTCAGGCGGTGCTCGACACGTACCAAAAGTTGTTCGAGAACAGATTAGATCATGCAGCACCAGTTCTAAATGTCGCACAGCTCATGGCCCTACTGCTCGGAGCAGATATCAACAAAGATGCCTGTCTACAGTTCTCATCGATTGACGTCCGGCCACTCCTAGAAAAAATGGCGGTGATCTGACGTGGGCGGTTATGGGGTCTTTATCTGCAAATGTGACGGCAATATTTCACAAGTCATCGACGTAAACCAACTTGAACAACACTTTTGCACAGAAAACGTCACACTAACCGATCAGCACCTCTGCTCACTACAAGGACAGAAAAAGATCCAGCACGCGATAGTCGAGAACGAACTCGAGGGCGTCGTGGTTGCTTCGTGTTCGCCTAATAATCATGGAAAGACATTTAAACGATGTATCAGTGAGGCAGGGCTCAACCCCTATCTTTTGGAGTTCTCGAACATCAGAGAACAGTGCTCGTGGGTTACCAAAGACCCTGTAAAGGCAACGGAAAAAGCCCGTGACCTCATTTTTGCATCGCTTCTTCGCCTTCAACACGCAACACCACTCGAGGGCTTCAGCGTGCGCATTAATAACACTGCCATGGTAATTGGTGGTGGCATAGCTGGAATAACCTCAGCGCTCTCGCTTGCAGAAAACGGAATTAAGACCTATCTCGTCGAAAAAGAGCCCTCACTTGGTGGAAACTCGGTAAGAGTAGGGAAGGTATTCTCCCCTCATAAGATGGTCGAGGAATGTGCGATGTGTTCTCTGAGCCCTCTTATGAATGACGTTTACCGAAGTGCAAACATTGAGACCCTAACAAACGCGGAGTTCACAGGTGCCAGCGGCACGGCAGGCAACTTTAATGTTGAGTTAAAGCTCGTGCCGAGGGAGGTCAACGACGGATGTACGAGCTGTGGAGAATGCGCTGCAGTTTGTCCGGTGGAGGTTGATGACTGGTGGAACGCGGGCACAAAAAAACGGAAGGCTATCTACAAGGCATTCCCGCAAGCTGTCCCGGATCGTTACGTCATAGACATTGACACGTGCATCGGCTGCGGAAAGTGCGTTAAGGTCTGCAAATCCGAGGCAATTGATCTCAATGAGGGGCCCACCATGCGTCGCATAAACGTTGGTGCTATTGTTATTGCAACAGGGCATGATGAGTTTGACCCGCACCTTCGACCAGAGTACGGCTACGGACGGTTTGAAGATGTTGTAACGCAGCTTGAGCTTGCTCGATTTATTGGGGTCAATGGTCCAACAAATGGAGAGCTCCTGCGTCCATCAGACTTGACACCCCCTAAGAACGTCGTAATGATACAGTGCGTTGGCTCAAGAGACGAAAAGCCCAACGGCTTACGGTACTGCTCATCAGTGTGCTGCATGGTAGCGCTCAAGCATGCCAATTATATACGAGATTACTACCCAGGAACGAATATCACCATCCTTTATACAGACATTAGAGCTCTTGGAATTCATGAGAACTATTATCGGCACGTACAAGAGAAGGGAGTGCGATTCATTCGTGGCAGGGCCGGCGACGTGAAGCACCGTAATGGAAAGCTGTTCGTAAGCGTAGAAGATACGCTCAGCTCACGGTTTTTAGAACTTGAAGCCGATTTGGTAGTCCTCTCAAACGGCCTCAAACCGTCAGCGGGAACCGTGAAGGCGGCAGAGCTCCTCGGACTGGAACTCAGCTACGACATGTTCGTCAAGGAGAGACACCCGAAACTCGAGGGATCAAGCACGAGCGTTAAGGGGATTTACGTCTGTGGTACCGCCCAAGGACCTAAAGATATTACCGAGAGCGTCTTACAGGCTGATGCCGCAGCGCTTAAAGCGCTGTCGCTCGTGGGGAAAGAACAACTTTCGATAGAGCCGTTCACTGCGTTTGTCAAAGAAAGCTGTAATGGATGTGGTCTGTGTGTGCACACCTGCAAGAATAATGCACTTAAGATCGTCGACAGGCGAGCAATAATTGATCCCCTTCTTTGCTCTGGTGGTGGAGCGTGCCTATCGAGCTGCCCAAGCACTTCGCTTGACTTGCACGGAAGCACTGAAACACAGCTCGAAGCTTCAATACGGGGCGTCTTGGGAAGCAAAAAAGACGGCGAAGTACGAACAATCGCATTCCTCGATACGAAAATCGGCTACCCCGCTGCAGATAACATGGGGGCGTCAAAGCTATCATACCCTGAATCGATACGCATCATTAACATTCCCTCCGTGCTCAGGCTCTCACCACATCATATCAATGCAGCATTTAAGCTAGGAGCTGATGGTGTGTTCATAGGACAAGGTTTTGAAGCAGAGAGCTGCGGCGAAGATTTCGAAAGCGTTGAGGCAAAGCTCAATAAATTGAGTGAAGATGTTCTAAAACTCGGAGTAGATCCTGCCCGACTTAAGATATATAGAGTGTATATCCCCCACTTTGTTGGCCTCCACAAACGGCTCATTTCGTTTGATCAAGCGATACGGATAAATGGCGTGCACAAGAGGCAGCTCGCAGAGGTAGAGATAAGCTCGGAGTGAGGAAGACTTGAGGTAGTGTTGTGAATAGGCCGACACATAAACCACCCCAAACCATTAAAGAGATCAATGATAAGATAACCTCCGGAGACGTCATAGTGCTCACTGCCTCCGAACTGTGCGATATGGTGAGGGAAGGAGAGGAAGTGCACGATGTTGACGTTGTCACAAGTGGCACTAAAGGGATCATGAGTGGCACCTATGCAACACTCTCCTTTAGGGTTGCAGAGCCAAATGTATTTGAGAGGGCAGATGCAGTTTGGATAAACGACGTACCGGTATTTGTTGGACCGTGTCCGAATGAAAGGCTAGGGATACTCGATGTGATCGTCTCGGGAACAGCGGTAAGCAGAAGCAACAACAAGTATGGAGGGGGGCACTTGCTCGGTGACTTGTTGCGCAGAGAAGAGGTGAACGTCGAACTGGTGACCGATGAAGGACGCCACCTCCAAACTGAGGTGCGCCTTGATGAAATGCACTACGCAGTCTTACTGGCAACGAGAAACGCGTTCAAAAATTATAATGCCTTTGTCAACCCTCAAGAGGGGTGTGTCAGATCTATTTTTTCTGTACGGTGCCTTCACGGACCGTATAAAGAGGCGAGTTTTTGCGGGTGTGGCGAGATCAACCCGCTGGAGAAGGACCCTCAGCTTGAGACCATAGGCATAGGCACTAAAGTATTGCTAAATGGAGCTGTTGGATTCGTAACCGGTCGAGGGACGCGAAGTTCGCCTGAAAAGCCTAACTTATCAGCTTATGCCGAAATGTGGGATATGGACCCCCTTTATATAGGAGGGTACAACACCTCTGCTGGACCAGATATTTTTTCCTCCTGGGCAGTTCCCATTCCGATTACGAGTGCTAGAGTGCTCGAAAATGTGAAGAAGACTGATGATGAAATACCGCTCCCTATAGTAGATGTAAATGGTAGAGAGCTGCTCGGATATGCAAAGTACAGCGATGTTTGGAAGGGCAAGTGCACGTCAGTTACGTACAGAAAAAAGACATGTCAGAAGTGTGAGCAGTGCCTTGTTGCAGAGCTCTGTCCTGCCGGTGCGTTTACACAAGGCAAAGGAATTGACAAAGAAAAATGTACAAACTGCGGTGCGTGCGTTACCACCTGTATTTATGGCGCTTTAAAAGCTAATCTTGGACACATCCCCTTTAACGGCATAGAAATACCGGTTACACTAAGGCAGTCTGACAAATGTAAGGCAGTGCAGCTTATGGATACGCTGAAACACATGATCGAAAAAGGCGAGTTTTTGTTAAACGAGCCGGTCGGAACTATAGTATTTAGATGAGAGCCTGACTACGAAATCTATAACATGTTGCCGTTCAAAGATCGCAACGGAGTGACAGGCTCTAGTTTCTTATACAGCTCGTACATTCGCTTTGTCTTCTCGTAACTATGGCTAAAAATCCTCTCACGGACTTCTAAGTTACCAGCCTTACAATCTATCCAAAGCTCTGGGATCTGTGATGACTCGAGAAGGGGCGTACTTCCTACATTTAACAAGCTACAGATCGTTGAGAAGTTCTTGCTTTCTGCGTAGATATTTTCCCGCACGAGATCAGAAAAGATGTCGATATGACACATCCCCCGTAAAGGCTCATAAACTTCGTGAGTTATAGCTTTTAGTCTAAGCAACGGAAATAAAAATCTGCTCCCGTTGTAGGTCAAAACCTTAACTTGCCTGTCTCTAACAGTCTTCAGGTCATCCTTTAAAAAGACGAGGAGATCCCGTTCATCATTTTCACTCGTTCGTAAAAAGTAAGAGAGCTGATGAGAGTTTTTCAGTTTAATCTGCTTCGAGTCGATTTCATTCAAGATTCCCCGTCCTCGAGTAGATCTTTCACCGAAATATACAATATAAGCGATTATCTCAGGACTTCCGTGGATTCCAGTAGTTTCAACACTTAAAACACACAACTCTTCATCGGATTCTTCAGGTTCTTCAACAAATCTATCAAGGGTTCTTAAGCTCATACTTTCACTCTAATAAATTAGATTACATCTAACTACTTCCGCCGCAACTATAACGGTTACTTTTTCGAGCTCGATGCAAAATTACCATGTCAGTAAGGCTTCTCTCTGCTTTAATTTTACTAATATACACCCAATTCCAATTCAATTACAAGTGGCTGCGTCGGCAGTAGCCGGTAACAATGAGTAATGTGATAGCAGTGACCCCCATTACTTCTAATGTTACGTCAGCTTTTTGTGACCTTCACATGACGTTACTAGTTGCTTAAAAACATGTCAAAAACTAAGCAAGGAGTGCTAGCTGTGCACTTCTCTACGCCAAAGAACCATGCCAGAAGTAAGATTCACACAAATTCCGTTGACTTCATAAAATTATATACGTAAATAATGACATAAAGACAAAAGATATTGAAGTGGGGGCCATAGGGTAGCCTGGATATCCTTGGGGACTGGGGGTCCTCAGACCTGAGTTCAAATCTCAGTGGCCCCATTTGTAAACCCCATTTCTATAACTACCTCTCGTGCAAAAATGCGCTAACTGTTTTGGTAAATGTGAATGGTACATAGATTTATATGATGAAGGGAATAATATGCCATATCGAGAATTATTTGTTTGGTGAAATTGACTCACTTATGAAGTAGGTCGATCACGCTGTATAGTCTTGTTCTACTGCTTAACGTGCCTAATGATATACACATCATAAAAGAATCTGGAGTAAATCAAAGTGCCTATCGGAATCACGAGCTACGGCGTATACATACCAAAATTCAGAATAAAAGTTGAAGAAATTGCACGAGTCTGGGGGGATAATCCAGAAGACCTCAAAAAAGGACTTAGAGTCTTCGAGAAGTCAGTTCCGGATAAAGATGAAGATACAGCCACAATTGCGGTTGAAGCCGCAAGATACGCTGTAAACCGTTCCAAACTCGACCCTCAAAAGATTGGTGCTATCTATGTCGGGAGCGAGTCACACCCGTACGTAGTAAAGCCCACCGCCACTATCGTCGCTGAGGCAATTGGCGCGACTCCGGAACTTACAGCAGCCGACTATGAATTTGCGTGTAAAGCAGGAACAGCGGCGGTACAAACGAGTATGGGACTTGTAGCTGCAGGATTTGTCGACTATGGCATGGCAATAGGGGCTGACGTCGCTCAAGGGGCACCGGGAGACGCACTTGAATTCACTGCAGCCGCAGGCGGTGCCGCATTCATAATTGGAAAAAAGCGCATAATCGCTGAGATTGAAGCCACGTATTCATATACGACTGATACCTCTGATTTCTGGAGACGAGAAGGACAGCAATATCCGAAGCACGGCGGAAGATTCACGGGTGAACCAGGTTATTTCAAACACGTTTTAGCGGCCTCAAATGGGCTTTTGAAGAAGCTCGACACGGCTGCAAAGGACTATGATTATGCAGTATTCCACCAACCAAATGGGAAGTTTCCCCTTAAGGCCGCGCTCGATCTCGGCTTTACGGTAGATCAGATAAAACAGGGACTAGTAGTAAAAATGCTTGGGAATACATATTCTGCCTCAACGCTGATAGGACTTGCCTCAATTCTTGACATAGCGGAACCGGGCAATAGGATTTTTATGACATCATTTGGCTCTGGAGCTGGCAGTGACTCGTTTAGCATCAAGGTGACTGACGAGATAGAGAATGTGAGAGCCGGGGCTCCAACGGTAGAAGAGCTGTTATCAAAACCAGTATATATCGACTATGCTCTTTATGCAAGGCACAAGAACAAGATAGTAATGTAATTCGAGTTAAATTGACATTTAAGGCTGTAGATCTATGAGACAAGTTGCTATAGTTGGCACAGGGTGCACAAAATTCGGAGAGATGTGGGACAAATCCCTACGCAACCTCTTTATCGAGGCGGGTCTTGTAGCGCTTGAGGGTGCTGGAATAGGCGGCGCTGACGTAGAGGCTCTTTACGGCGGTAATATGAGTTCAGGGAGATTTATAGAACAAGAGCATATAGGCTCACTCCTTGCTGATTATTCAGGACTTTCAGCAACTCACATACCAAGCACACGGGTTGAAGCGGCGTGTGCCTCAGGCGGACTTGCTTTGAGAAGCGGCGTCATAGCTGTCGCTTCTGGCTATCACGATGTCGTAGTAGCCGCCGGGATAGAAAAGATGACCGACGTTGGTGTTGGTTCTTCCATCGACGCTCTTGCGTCAGCAGCGGATCGCGAGTGGGAGGCTGCAGTTGGTGCGACCTTCCCCGGCCTCTATGCGATGATGGCACGAGCCCACATGCAGGAGTACGGTACCACAAGAGAACAACTGGCACAAGTAGCTGTAAAAAACCATTATCACGGCTCTTTAAACCCAAGAGCGCAATTCAGAAATAAAATTACCATTGACACCGTTATCAATTCCCCCCTTGTAGCAGATCCTTTAAGGCTGTATGATTGCTCGCCTATCACTGACGGAGCAGCTGCGGTCGTGCTTGTTCCTGCAGAGAGGGCACGGGAATTCACAGACACCCCCATTTATGTAAAGGCATCAACTCAGGCGAGCGACACAATTGCGCTTCACGACAGGCGGAGCCTAACAACGATCGACGCAACGGTTGTGGCAGCTGAACGAGCATTTAAAATGGCGGGCCTAAGCAGGTCAGACATAGACGTCGCCGAGGTCCATGATTGTTTCACCATCGCTGAGATAATGGCAATCGAGGATTTGGGATTTTTTGAAAAGGGCCAGGGTGGACCAGCAACCATTGACGGAGAGACCGCCATAGGGGGAAAAGTAGTGATAAATACGAGTGGTGGACTTAAAGCATGCGGACATCCTGTTGGAGCAACGGGCATAAAACAGGCTGTCGAGATTGTTGAACAGATTAGAGGAGAGGTAGGAAGGCGCCAAGTCGATGAGGCAGAGGTCGGACTAACTCACAATGTTGGCGGTACCGGCGGAACTGCAGTTGTACATATATTGGCGAGGTAACCACGATGTCGGTAGCGAGGTTTTGGAGAAAAATACCAAGTAGGTATAACTTAGTCGGCACAAAATGTGAAACTTGCAACACGTATTACTTCCCTCCAAGGCTCATCTGTCCACCGTGCAGGCGAAGTGGTGTTATTCGCGAGCATAAATTTTCAGGTATTGGCACCGTGGTCACGTACACGACGATATATTCCGCTCCCGAGAATTTTAGCAGACACGTCCCATACGTTTTGGCTATCGTGCAACTTGATGAGGGGCCAAAGTTCACTACTCAACTTGTTTGTGAGCCATCAGAAGTAAAAACTGGAATGAGGGTAAAATCAGTGTTCAGAAGGCTAAGCGAGGATGGACCAGAAGGTGTCATCTATTATGGAACCAAATTTGCCCCCATATGACTTCTTTTCCCTCACCATCTTTTATATTTATAAAAGAACTCACAATTTAATTTAAAAAGTTGCTAAATTCTTTCCATTATTTTTTAAAGATATCTCGGACAGAACATACCATAAGGTATTTATGTAATAATTAGTAACAACTTCTTAAAATATAGTAGCAACTTTACTGGTTAGCGAGGTAAAATGCACATAGGCGACGGTATAATGGCCCCACCTATTTGGGCGTTGGGATACATTATAGCAATACCCATTTTAGCGTCACAACAAAAAAGACCGGGAATACTCGTGGCAACACACAAATCCCTATACTAGGGGTGCTCGCTGCGGGAATATTCGTAGCCCAGATGTTGAACTTTCCTATTGGAGGAGGGACGACAGGACACCTCGTCGGTGCAGCGCTTGCCGCGATACTTCTTGGCCCCTATGCTACAGTCGTAATATTAACGATAGTCCTGATCGTGCAAGCATTTCTCTTTGGCGATGGGGGCGTGACGGCGCTTGGCCTTAATCTCTTAAACATGGCTATAATAAGCTCATTTACGGCATATGCCATATATGTGATCGGTAAAACAATCGCAGCCGGGAAAGCCGGAATGTATATAACTATCTTCACTGCAGCGTGGGCATCGATTGTAATATCTGCAATGATGTGTGGCATTGAACTAGGCGCATCTGCAGCTCTTTCGCCAGAGTATGGGATACCGTTACGTATCGCTGTTCCTGCAATGGCAATAACTCACGTGTTCATCGGAATAGGCGAGGGGATTGTTACAGTGCTTGTCGTTGCGTATATCGCAGCCGTGAGACCAGATATTATCCTAACTATGAAAGACAAAAGGCTATCGAAAACGCCCATGCCGACAACAACAATAGAGGGGTAATAATGCAGATCGACAAGAGCAATAAGTCGTTGCTTATCGGGCTAGTAGGGGTTTTTACACTTTTTATGGTGCTAGTGCCCGTTTACTTCGCTTTTTCGAACGGACTTCCCGATGGTCTGGATAAACAACTGCAGGAAAATCGTGTTCAGGAAAAAACGCCGGTATATACACCTCCGTTTGGTCAGTTAATCAACTATGGATCAGATGTACCCTCTTACATAGTAAATGGATTGATAGGGGGTGTAGTGGTTTTAAGTATTGGCGTCTTTTTAGCGCTGTTCTTGAAGGGGTCGGCAGTAACAACAGAATCAATTGAAACTACCTCAAAAAGTGAACTGAATACACAATTAAGACGTAAACGGTAAAAATGTGCCCATCTATCATAAGCCCGCTACTAAGGGCGACTTGATTGAACAGGGCTGCATATTAATAACCCGGCTACTTCTTGAAATTCATTATATTGTATCTGCAATTCATTGATGTTGGGCAATCCTTTATGCAAGGAGTCGGAGGATTTTCGTTACCGCAAGGAGGGCGTTCTTCTATGATCTTGACTGTGTTCTCAGCTTTTTTTACCTGCTTTTTCTTAAAAAGCATATTACCCCCACCATTTTCAGGGTGTTACTGACTCCTATTAAGTTTACTTTTAAATCACTTAGCATAAGCAGCACTAAGGTATCTTAGCGCCCCAATGTAGCATGCGCACGCGCAAGATGCCGTGATGCAAGTGCTGCGACGAGGTTGATTTCTCCTGCAAGTACTCCCGAACAAACGATTTCCGCAAACTTTTTGGCATTGGCACCCGGAGGGTCTCCGCCTCCTGCAACTCCCAGTATAGAGAGGCACTCCTTTTGTGTTTCTACTCTCGTACCACCCCCTACCGTTCCAACCAGCAGGGAGGGCATAGTTACAGAAGCATAAAGCCCTTCTCCTCTCATTTGGAAGCTGGTAATGGCATTTGCTCCCTCTACCACATGCGCAGCATCCTGTCCAGTAGCAATAAACATGGCTGCGACAATATTCGCCGCGTGTGCATTAAACCCTAACGCACCAGCCCTGATTGAACCCATGATAATCTTGCGGTAATGCACTTCAGCCATCATTTCAGGTGTTGTCTTAAGCTCTTCTTCGATGATGTTTCCCGGAAGTACTGCTTCAGCGACGACGCTTTTTCCTCTGCCTTCAATCAAGTTTATCGCGGCTGGCTTCTTATCAACACACATATTGCCCGAGAGTGCAACCATTGTAATATTGAGGGCTTCCTCTATTATATCTGCTAGCCGGTCTGTTGCAATAGTTACCATATTCATCCCGAGAGCATCTTTAGTGTCAAATGCACACCGCAAGTAAACGCTATCGCCAACGACGTAAGGATCTATCCGGAGTAACTCTCCATGTTTCGTCGTATCCTTTACTGCGGCCTTTAAATTCTCAAAGTTTTCACTCTTACCCACCCACTCAACAACTTTTCTTGCTTCTACGATCCCACTTACTCTGAACACAGGCGCCCTCGTCATCTCATCTTTTATAATTCTCACTGTTGCCCCGCCTGCGGAGGTTACTGCTTTACACCCTCTACTCGCAGACGCCACAAGAGCTCCCTCAGTGGTAGCGAGGGGTAGATAAAAATCACCTATAGCATATTCTCCATTAACCCGCAATGGGCCTGCAATCCCGACGGGCACTTGAACGACCCCGATCATGTTCTCTATGTTTCGTTGTGATACCGGCTCGGGATCAATCGTATAATTCCTCATGCTATGGAGAGAAGTCCCAGTCAGCTTTTCGACGGCAATGTTCCGTAATTCTGCAGCTTTTGCTGCCGGAAGGTCTATTTGATGAAATTTTAGTTCCCCTTTTACAAGTTTTTGCACAATTAAACTATTATCAAGCATTTGGAGGCCCCTAATTTGCTTCATAGTGTCGCTCGTTGTCAAACTTATGCAATCTGATAAGAGCCGATAGCTCCACCAAACAATAGCTGCATCTTAAACAAATAGTGTTTACTCTCATCGCTAAAACAGAAGCTCGTTTCAGATATGCCACTAAAACAGTATAATATGAATTTCCGGTTATCAAGATATCACCGCACAGCTGGTCAAATATTTATATACGGTAATTTGTATATAACGTTGCAGTACGACGCCTCAGTGGCTTAGCTTGGCATAGCGCGTCCTTGGTAAGTTTTGCAACACAAGATGGGCGAAGCACACACAGGACGAGGTCGCGGATTCAAATTCCGCCTGAGGCTTTATTTTATGGACATTAGCTAAGTGGGAAGTAAATCTAATGTTTATTGGAGTCGATCATGGCACCCAAGCTGTTCGTTTTGCTACTCTGGATGACAGAAAGTTTGAATTGCCGCGAAAGTATATTGCAGAATCTACTGTGATCAATGACATTGAGGAGGGGCTCAATCTTAAATTTGAATTTGTAAAACTAATCGGCCTCAGTTATTCGATGGGAGATGGCATCAACAAGATAACGGACTTAAGAAAGGTCACAAATAGGGGGCTGCGCGAAGGGGGGGGAGCTGGCAGGTATGTGGGAGGAGGTACTGCTGTTTATGACTCAATTTATAATTCAGGGGTGTCAGCAGTGTTGCTCCCGGGATTACACGATAAATCGGATGTTGATTTCAGAATGAGATTTTTCTCGCATGGAGCCTCACCAGAAAAGATAGGAGTCACCTACCATGTAATAAAAAAGTACAACGAAGAGAATTTTATAATTTGCGATGTAAGTTCAAATACCGTAACTTTAGCTATCACTAAAAAAAGGATAATGGGGGCGATAGATGCTGCAATATTCGCCCCTGGAATCGCTCAAGGCCCTCTCGACCTTCAGGCAATACGAGACATCGATGCTGGTCTTAAAACGGCAAATGAAGCATTTTCTACTGGCGGGATTCTTAAGCGAAATATGGGGGAGGAGGAGATGATGGCCACCCTTGCTCTTTATGTGGCCATGGAAATAAACGCTCTCGATGTACTGCTGAAGGATTACGACGTTTCTGGATCAGTTTTTTTAGCAGGTGCTGCTGCTCCCCGAGTCAAACAATTAGTTGACGAGCTTTTGAATACTTCATCAACTCTTTTAGAGCCTTGGAGCGCAGCTCTAGGATGTGCTGAAATTGCTAAGGACGTATATGAAGGCGCAGATAATATAATGGGGATCCCAGTCGACTTTTAAAATTAAATATAGAGGGTAATGCTTCCTCTCATCGCAGAGTCTTGTGTTGCCAAGAACTATACAACGAGGCGTGATAAACGCCGCCGTACCACGCTTCGGCGTTATATACTGCCCACTTTGCGTCAGAAGGAACCACCGGCCCCGAAACGAAGAGGTACGTGTGGCCGTGCTTAACCTCAGCCCAACCATACCCATATGACATCGCTGTGTTGCTAAGGGTCCTCGCTGTTATATCATAGACGTATTGGGCACCAATTTTCCCCTCGTCCGAGTATCCCGAAGGAGTTGAAGCCACTGCATATAGATTCGCGACTGGCGCGATCGCAGCATATTCTGATCCTACATAGGCCACCTCCCACATGAGCCTATTTGTGTGATCTGGCACGAGTTGAACGTTGGTAATGGATAACGAAGGTGTAGGGGTCGGAGTTGGCTCTGGTCCTAAAAGGCTGTCGATGGTCGCCTTTACCAACGTGATAGGGATGGGGTATCCAACGCCCTTTGCAACTTTTCCATCTTGGTTTAAAACGTATACTGTTGGCGTTTCGGAGCATTTGTAGTCGGTATACGTGCTCTGGCCGCCTACTAAAACAGTATACTGAGCGACATTTTGAGGGATACCTGCATACTGAACATAGTTGTATACCATCGCCCGGTAGCCAGTGTCATGTACGGCCGTCGGCCCACTATCAGACGCGATGCACAGAAATTGCACTCTGCTGTCCCGTTGATAGTACGCGCTATATAGAGCCGCTAAGTTCTTAGAGTCCTCTTTACAATAACCACAATATACGCCGAAAAAATCGATTACTACGACTTTCCCCCGATAATCACTCAAGCTATGATAGTTCATGCTGTAATAATCAGGCAATGAAAAATTCGGGGCTTGCTGACTGGTTGGTAACAATGCTAAAACTGGTACGACTGCCGGTA
Source organism: Methanobacteriota archaeon (assembly GCA_963704625.1). Taxonomy (GTDB): domain Archaea; phylum Halobacteriota; class Bog-38; order Methanoflorentales; family Methanoflorentaceae; genus DASPRZ01. The sequence continues at coordinate 543,903 of OY969924.1, forward strand.
TTGTGAGCATTGCGATAAGAACTGGAGTTATGAGCTTTAACTTCATGCTTAAATAGTTCCTGGATCTGCCAGCGATGCAATCGTTCACTTATTATATAAAATTTTGGAGGGCTAGATTCCAATTTCTGCGCGAGGCATCAAAAAATTACGAGAGCAGGGATTCGGCCCCAAACTCTCTTCATAAAAGAGCTAAAACTACACCAGCCATGTGTACGTGGTCGTTGCTCATGAAATTTCCCGATGATGGATTAAAAAGAACGAGTGGGTCGAGAGTATTACTTGCTACGTGCGAACCCGCTGAGGTGGATTCGTCATCGTAAACTACTTTACAGGTAGGACATTGACTTGAAGCTGATGCAATTTGGATAAAGAACACCGAAAGCGCAATTATGATTAATAATACTTTAAGAGTTTGTCTCTTCGCCAGCATCATTCACCTCCTTTAGCCAAATTCGGACGTTATCATCTACTCTCGGTTTTTACGCAACACTATAAATAATTTCTTACTTAATTTCCAGTGAACGAATACCGATTAATTATGCAACTCGAGTTGCCTTAAAAAAAAACGCCGGTAGGGAGTGCCGACTTCACTTTCCTTACGATCCTAAGTTTGACGTTCATTACTAAGGCACAAAAGAGTGGTCACAGGCCATTAAACCCAGGTTAAATGCACGTCATTATAGACATGTCATGCGAGCGCATATGGGCTGTTCACGAATAAAGCTTGTCTTCAACGCAAAATCTACGAATTCAATACAGGATCAACTGATGTTTATAATTATTAATATATGTTATTAGAAACAATTAAATGATAGAATAAGCATTATGATCAACACGGAGGTCGACAATTGAAGGAGGTACACATCCACGGCAGAGGTGGCCAGGGTTCAGTCACTGCAGCCGAGCTACTTGCTGTGGCGGCTTTTGAAGATGGGAAATTTAGCCAAGCTTTTCCCTTTTTTGGCGTCGAGAGACGCGGGGCTCCTGTTACAGCGTTTGCAAGACTTAGTGACAAAAAGATTAGATTAAGAAGCCAGATCTATGAACCCGATTACGTCATTGTCCAAGATCCGACCCTCATATCGGCGGTTGATGTCACGGCTGGTTTGAAACCTAATGGAATTGTGATAGTGAATTCTGAAAAGCCGGCAGACGACATCGGGATCGACAAGAGGATGGATGTCAGGACCATCGATGCTACTGGTATAGCCCTCGCTATCATTGGGAGACCGATTGTCAATACAACGTTGCTTGGCGCCTTTGCAGGAGCTACGGGAGAAATCAGCATCGAATCTATCAAGCGCTCAGTCCTTGAACGATTCCCAGGTAAAATTGGCGAGACTAACGTCGAGGCAGCAATGAGGGCTTACGAGACAATGCAAGTGACTCAGCCATTGACAGTGCCGAAGCAAAAGCAAGACCAAAAGGAGCGAAAGTCAGCTGAACAGAGGGAAAAATCATCGAAGAAGTTGCCTCCGAGTGCAATTGGAGAGCCTGGCGGCTCTAAAAGTACTAAAACAGGAGACTGGAGAGTTTTTTACCCTGAATTCGATATGGAGCAGTGTATCCGCTGTGGCAAATGCCTTGAGATGTGCCCTGATCTTGCTATAACTGAGAGAACTCTCCACGGCAAAGAGGCGGAAGAGGCGAAGGAACGGGCAGAAGAGCTTGAAAAAGCTGGAAAGATAAAAAAAGCTGCAGCAAAAAAAGCGGAGATTCAATATCTGCTTAATCCCGATTACTGTAAGGGCTGCGGAATCTGCGCGAATGAGTGCCCGATTAAAGGCATTAAAATGATTTTGGAGGAGAAGTAGTATGATGCAAGTTATGGAGGGCTCTCATGCTGTAGCGCTGGCCGTCAAGGCGAGCAGGCCGAATGTCGTGGCAGCCTACCCTATTACCCCCCAAACCCACATCGTCGAGGATATTTCACAGTTAATAGCTGATGGAGAACTTGATGCAGAATATGTAAAGGTAGAATCAGAACATAGCGCTATGTCCGTCTGTGTCGGCGCAAGTGCAACAGGTGCGCGGACGTATACGGCAACGACGTCGCAAGGACTCGCGTTGATGCATGAAGTCCTTTTTAATGCAGCCGGCATGCGGTTGCCAATTGTTATGACCGTAGCAAATAGAGCGCTTTCAGCCCCTCTCAACATATGGAACGACCATCAAGATTCGATTTCAGAAAGAGATTCGGGCTGGATACAGCTTTATGTTGAAGACAACACTGAAGCAAGCGATATGACGGTGCAGGCCTATAGAATAGCAGAAGATAATGGAATTAAAGTTCCTATGATGATCTGCATGGATGGGTATACTCTCACCCACACGTATGAGCCGGTTGAACTTTTAGACCAAGAGCTCGTGGATGACTTCCTGCCACGTTATGAACCAGTTGACTTTCTAACGGTATACGATCCGAAGTCATTCGGCATGTTCGCAGATCCAAACTACTATACGGAATTTAGATATAACAATCAAAAAGCACTTGAAAATGCCAAAACTGTTATTTCTGACGTTTCAAAGGCATTTGGTGAGACATTTGGTAGGGATTATGGTGGTTTAATCGAAGAGTACCGATGTGATGATGCTGAACTTATCATTATGGCGCTAGGCTCAGTCGTGGGCACCGTTAAAGATACGACAGACGATCTAAGAAAGGAAGGGATAAAAGCGGGTGTCATTAAAGTACGGACATTAAGACCGTTCCCATCGGAAGAGCTACGAAAGGCCTTAGAGGGGACACAATCAGTGGGGGTAATTGATAAAAATGTCTCACTCGGCTTTGACGGCACGCTATTTAGCGAGGTAAAAGCATGCCTTTATAATAACGGAAGTATGCCCAACGTCTACGGCTTTATCGCAGGCCTCGGCGGACGAGACATTCCTAAGAGAGCAGTTAAAAAGATGGTTGAAACGATTGGTTCTGGTAAGCCATCTTTCAAAAGCGAATTTGTCGATCTTAGAACCGAGATACTGGAGGAGGTGTAAAAGAACTTATGGCGACGATAGTGAAAAAAAGTGAACTGCCACAGGTCGAACTCTTTACTTCAGGTCACAAAGCGTGTGCGGGCTGCGGCGCAGCACTGGCTGTACGGACTATTCTCAGAGCGACTGGAGCAGCGACTATAGTAGTCAGCTCTACGGGCTGCATGGAAGTTATATCCTCTCAGTATCCGGAATCGGCGTGGAAAGTCACCATGGATCCACTCACTGTTTGAAAATGCAGCAGCAGTGGCAGCTGGTGTTGCAACAGCATTAAAGGCGCTTGGGCGACCAGACGAGGGCAAAGTAGTAGTAATCGCAGGAGATGGCGGAACTGTTGATATCGGCATGCAGGCGATTTCCGGGATGCTCGAAAGAGGTGAAGATGTTTGCTACATCTGTTATGACAACGAGGCATACATGAATACTGGAAATCAGCGGAGCGGGTCAACCCCTCTCGATGCCTTTACGACGACAAGCCCCTCCGGTAGGAAATCCTTCGGAAATGACCGCCCTAAAAAAAATATGCCCGCAATTGCTGCAGCACATGATATTCCCTACGTAGCTACGATGTCGATTGGTTATCCTCAGGACGTTATGAAGAAAGTTCAAAGAGGCGTGACTGTAGATGGCCCGGCTTATTTACAAATACACGCCCCGTGCAATGTCGGCTGGGGGTTTGATAGTGCAAAAACCGTAGAGGTAGCAAAGTTGGCTGTGGAAACAGGGTTATGGGTGATGTACGAGATCGAAGACGGAGAAATCAAAAACGTACTGAAGGTCCCGAAAAGGAAACCAGTCGATGAGTACCTCATATTGCAGAAGCGATTTGCTCACCTCTTTAAGATGCCTGGCGGTGAAGAGCAAATTAAACTCATTCAATCGTACGCCGATAAAAATGCTGTGCGCTATGGAATTGAACTCTAAAGAGAGAAGAGAGATCTCGAGCTGTAAGTAACGCGACGTGTTGTTTTGCAGAAACCTGAAGACTGCTCCATTGAATCCGTTATAGTATTTTATATCAAGTCTTAACTCGCCGAGCTGCTTAAATATCGAGAGAGCCACGCACTTTGCACCGAGATACTCTTGAAGATCTCAGCCCCCATGTTCATTCGTTCTATTGGCGCGGGTGCCAGCCAATTGAAGATTGCCATTCCGCTTCCAAGCCTCAAGGGCATAGATTCAGGGTAGGTTAATGTCCCAGGAACAACATTAGTATTGGGATCTCGGACTATCGGATCTTCCCAAAATTTTATGATAGGACCACCAGCAGATGCCGTGAACTCAGGGATTGCTCCTGGATGTGCTACCACCCACGTGCCGTCGATGTACGCCTCACCCTGCGCTTCTGTCATAAACTGGCCTAGCTCCTCATACATCTTCGAGAATAACGGGTCTATATCGACGAACTGGTTCTGCAGATTCGAGCTCATTGCCACCTCAAAAAACTTGTACCTCGCTTTATCCCAGCAGACCTACAGAGGGCGATGAACACGTTGACCAAATGAACACAGGACCCCGTGCCCCTCATCAACGTCGCCTCTGCACTATCGAGGGGGCACATTTCAAAATATACATCTCTCCCGACAAACTCAAACGCTGCTTGCGCAAATTCATAATCGGTTTGTTCATACGCGTCCAATTTGTTCGCCATAGCCATGACTTCAGGTTCGCGGGGGTTGCAGTACCGCGTGCGTCTAAGTTACTTCTCGTTGGAGGTGCAGCACTTCATGTCCTTGTGAAATGGAGGAATCTCGTACCGCCTCGGTGGGCGGACGTACCGCTCCTCATTGGGGGCTATTGCCCTCAAATTTCTGAAGGCGCCAGGGTTCATGAGGAGTATCTTGGGGAACGATACTAGCATATTTAACCTCGACTGTCTTGGCACCTCCTGCGGGGTGATTGACGATGTCTCGCTAGTTTGTGTCATGCGCTTCACTCCCCTTCTTAATGATTATTTTGCCGCTATGCTTGAGTGCTTGTTGACTGTTGCTGTAGTGGTAGCTGATCTTGAACTTATTGCCTTCAGCAGCATGTCCCGCGCTTCTTCTAGGGGCACCCGGTACAAGTTAACTGGTTGGTAAAGGGACTGATCAGCAGAGTTCCACGTTTTTCGTGGTAGGATGGAAGAGGCTAGCCGTTCGTTAGGTTGCATCAAGGATGTTTCAACATCCTGTGTTACGGGCATTTATGCACAACAATTTAGGTTATTCTTAACAATTGGCTTTATTTATAATAGAGAAGCTCTTAAATAGTTTTTGTGTACGTTCCAATTATTGTAAACAATGATGATTCAGTATATCGCTTGAAAGCGAATACATTGAAAGATTCATGCTTGATGTTCTCGAAGGGTCAACGCGAGAGAAGCGACTAACTAACAGATATAAAAGGGCGATCGACTATAAAATTAAATGGTGCATGAAGCCAGTTGACATCACGAATACAAAACATGTGATAAGAGGGCTTATAGGAAATTCAAAGCCACGTATAAAAATAACAGTTACTCTAAAACGTATCAGAACTGCTAAGAAGCGCAAAGCAAAATACAGAATATCAATATTTAATACAACAAAACTTTAATAAATCTTGAAGCAGTATGAGAAGTTACTATCTATAATGTTCTAAAAAACCAGGTGCCGAAGGGCGATTTTGTGGACAGGTATGCTTTAAAGACTCAAAGCCTACTGAAAGAATATGATGGCCTCATTGCTGTTGATAACCTTAATTTGGAAATAAAAGAGGGGGAAGTATTTGGTTTTTTAGGACCAAATGGTGCTGGGAAGACATCAGCTATTAAAATGATGGTCGGGCTCTTAAAACCCACAAGCGGGCAGGTACTCTTTAATGGAAAAGAAACAGGGTCTGCAGAAAAGGGAATAATTGGAGTCTGTCCACAGGAGTTAGTACCTCTGGGAGAGTTTGACGTGCAAGGAGAACCTCACCTTTATGGGCAATATGTATGGGATCCCCAGATCCATCTTGAAAGAAAAGGTGAACACATTGCTAGAAGCCCTTGGTCTTTCGGATAAAGCTAATAAGGAGGTCTCAACGCTCTCCGGAGGTATGAAGCGCAGGCTCAATGTCGCTTTGTCACTCGTTCATGATCCCGTGATTTTATTCCTAGATGAGCCTTCTGCTGGCCTTGACCCTCAGTCCAGACTCCTTCTCTGGGATTTCATTCGATCTTTGAGAGACAAAGAGGGCAAAACCATCGTGCTAACCACCCATATCATGGAGGAGGCTGACGCACTGAGTGACAGAATTGCAATCATTGATCACGGGAAATTACTGCTCTTAGACACACCAGAAGGTCTAAAGAAGAGGATTGGAAGGGGTGATATTGTCGAGATACAGCTCGCGGACGCAATGGTGAATAAGAGGGTAACAACGCTCATAAAATCGCTGGAGGGAATTGAAGAGGTCAAGGAACTCAGAGGAAGGGTTACTGTAAGGGCGTTGAACGCTACAAGTAAGCTCCCACAAATGATGGATCTCATCGAAAGTGCAGGGGGGCGCGTTTTAGATATCTCTATTAGAGGAAATACGCTTGAAGATGTATTCATTTATTTAACTGGCAGAGATTTGAGAGAGTGATATGAAGTTCATAAATATCACATCCAAGGGAATAAAGGAGAACGTTAGAGATAGAAGGGGATTTACATTTTTAATGACGTTCCCGATACTGTTTGTAGTTCTTTTTGCTTTTGCCTTTGGTAACGGTTTCACTCCATTTTTTACGAGAGGCAGTAACCCCCACGAGATCGCTGTAGTAAACCATGATAAAGGTGAAACAGTATTTTTGGACAACGTCACACAACAAAGAAACTTTGGAGACAGTTTTTCTCGACTGCTCGGGAATGCTACGTATGAGAACAGCAGTACGAATCTATTCCACCTAAATAACGTCAGCGAGGATAAGGCAAATGAAATGTTGAAGAGCAGGAGCATAGATGCGCTCATTATCATTCCAGAAAATTTTTCAGGGGCGTTCGCCTCAATGATTAACAGTTCGGTCAGAACAGAGATTACTTCAACTGTTGGTGCGCAGGTTATGGAAAATACCATCGCTGGCCAAAATCCAACACCTAATACTCTCGCAACAAATAATCCCCTTTCCGAGGTGGGCAACGTAACTGCAGCACTTATCATCAAAGGGGATACAGCGTACATGGATTTTGGCACGACACAAGCTGCTATCACTGAGCTTTTAGAGCACTATAAAAATAATTTAATAGGTGAGGCAACAGCAGGAGCATCGGCACGTGTCGGAGTGTTAAAGAACCCAATACCTGGTGACTTCATATTCGCTGAGATATTATCCATTTCTGGGACACAATCGTTCTCACTCTTCGACTATATGGTGCCGGGGCTCATTGTTCTTGGCATATTGTTACAAGTGAGTATAATTGCCTGTTCTCTTACACGCGAGGTACAAACGGGAACGCTCGACAGGCTAAAGCTCTCAAAGATGCGCTCATTTGACCTCTTACTTGGGACATTCATCTCATGGTTGTTGATCACCATTATACAGGTGCTAGTCCTTATCATAGTCGCCATAGCACTGGGATATAAATGGCTGGGGGGTATCAGTTCACTGTGGCTTGCGATAGTAATTGGAATAATCGCAGGGATGGCGTCAATTTCTCTGGCACTGTTGATAGCAGCATTTGTGACGAACGAGCGGCAAGCGGGAAGCTTGAGTGCGATGATTGCAGCACCAATGGCTTTCCTTGCTGGGGCATTTATCCCACTACCGAAAGAGGCAATCGGTCAATTCAACGGAAGAACTTACCAGATATATGACATTCTTCCGTGGACTCATGCTGTCTCCGCTCTTAGGTCTGTGCTCACCTATGGAAGCGGGTTGGATGGAGATGTTATCTTCGAAGTGAGGTTTCTAATCATTTTAGTGTCGATACTGTTTGTTGTTGGAGTTGTTGCTTTCTCAAGAGTGAGGTTAAGAGCTGAGAGGTAAAAAGAAATAGCCCTTGGGCTTCGAGAACGACGAGCGGGGACAAGCTGTTGGTATTTAGCTTTCACAGGGGCAGCAAAGACTTCAAAAAAACTAAGAACCTTACGATGAAACTCTCTGAACTGCCAAGACGGGCTACATTTCCGGTAAGCCGCGGCTTGTATAGCGCATCTTGTCGAGCAGAAATGATTGTCTCAATATCCTGAAATGAGGAGGAAAAGAATGGACTCACAATCGTTCCTTACAGGTGTAAGAGATGAGACTACAAACAAGACCGTATTAGAGGCCTTTTGATTTCTCACACCAAAACCTCATATTCGCTTCCTCTCCTGACTTTATATTCTTTTTTACTGATCATCTTTACCTCATCTCTCCACTTTGAACGGTAAGGGCAAGGTGCATCGGAAGCACAATCGTAAAAGTAAGTTGGATCCAATTCCAGTTAAATCGTCCTTCTATAAGACGAGATAAAGTCGCACTTTTTGCTTCTTTACCCTATTGGGGAGATGCATTCATTTGTTCCGCTGGTGCAGGCGCCAGGCGCTTGGGGGCCAGCCCTCTTCCAACTTTGATGAGATAGATTCAGAGCGACTGGTATCTCGGAACTACATTGGCACTTAGGCTGTCGAGTCTTTATCTAGATTTATTATGGACACCAACAGCTGCAGCAAAATTCAGGATTAATGTGAATGTGCTGCCACGCATTTGCCTTCGATGTAACTCTTACCCTGCGCGCCCCCCAAAGCGCCCATGCCTCGAATATCTTCGAACAGCTAGTCTGTATGCCAGAAATAATTCTGTAGATCGTCTGTCAAACAGCCAAAAGACTTATGTGCCTTTTATCCAAGCAAATCTACAGAGGGCAGCAACCACGTTGATCAAATAGATTCATGACTTAATGCCCCCCCACGAAACGCAGAGAGCTCATATTCTCGGTGGGTAGTGGTGCCGTTCGTCACCGGGGCTATGATTCTAAGCTTCCTGAAAGCGGCCAAAGTTCTTGAGCATTATCTTAGCGATCGACTCTACCTCTTTTAGACCCGACTACTTCAGCGCCTCTCGTAGGGCATCGCAGCGCATTATTCTCTCTATCCCCTATCTCGTTCTTGTGTCCCGTGCATTACTTTGCAATATCCTGTGCGAGGATTCTCCGTAATTCCTCAGCACATCCGCACACCTCCTCACCTTTGGCGCGTTGGATCTCCGGCTCGAGGACAGGTCCCGGCCTATCGCAGACAGGACAGTGCTCGAGCATCCGCACCCTGTCGCCCGATATGATGAAGCCAGGGAAGCTCTGCGCGCTGGCGTCGAGGAAGGCAAAGAGCCCCCACTCGCTATATGCTGTGGACATCAAGCTATCGTCAAGCACGAGGGGCTTGTAATACGTATAAGGCACGTGGAGGTAGTGGCCTTCGGGGCATTGCATCATCATCGCGTTCCCCTCGACCATGGCGTAAACGTCCAAGCAGCGCGTTTCAGGGATGCCTAACACATCCGCCACTTGTTTTCGGAAGTCCGCGTGCGTGATGCGGGCATTTTCATTGATCTTCCAGCCGCCGCCAGTACCAACCGTTCCCTCTCGCTAAAGTCAAAGCTCGCGCCATTCTTCTGCAACTTATTCATGAGGTAGTTGAGCATGAAGGGGGGACCGTTAAGTAAGATTGTTTCCTCTGTTTTTTCATAGCGCTCGAGCCACGCTGTGATCTGCTCGGTCATCTGCTGCAGCATCTCACCTTGGACGTACGACGTCGCATTTCCTCTCGTCTCCTGGTTCTCACCCATCGCCCTTCGGAGTAAATCAGTGGTTATCTCGTAGTCCACAGCATACCGGACGTCCTTGTAAAAGTTACCAGCAAGCATGTTTACCTTGCCTATAAACAGGTTTGTCTTCGCTGGGTTTGGGTACAACAAATAGACGTGATTAGGTAGTTGTGGTTGCGAGCCAGTGTGCAAAATCCTTCCCTGACGGGTACTCTTTGTAAGTGGTGTCGGGGATAAGGGGAATTTTGTCAAAGTCGTCGACGGTCATGATGTCGTCGGGGCGGATGTCTCTCGTTTCGCAGTCCCTGTGGTAAAAATAATTGTTGTCATAGTGGTGGGAAAACGTGAACCTTATCGCCTTTAGCTGCATGTCCCGTGCTTCTTCCGGGGAACCCGGTACAGCTCGCGTGGCTGGTAAATAACTTCATCTGCCGGATTCCAGGTATCTCTTGGTGGAAGGTAGGGTGCTAACAGCTCATTGAATTGCATTAAAGATGATTTAATGTCTTGTGCCACGGTCATTTGAACACCAATACTCATAAATCCCCGTAAGTTATAAAATCTATTGTATTTGTACTGCTTTTATTGAATAACAATTTAGGTTATTCTTAACTATTTAGTTTATTTATTGATTAAGAATTACTGCCATAATAACGTTTATGGAGTGGGGGTCAGTTCTGATAAACTGAACACGCTTTAACGGAAACGAGAGTTAATCCACGCGAACTGAGAGAGAGGGAGAGTGTCGAGCAATTGCTTATGAGAGAAGCCAATAAGTCCAGCAGTGTCGCAGTTCTAAAAAAATGAAGATGATGAAATTCCGTGGCGCTTCTAAGAGACTGACGCGGCCGTTTTCTCATGTAAATGAGGCGTACCTCCTTGAGAGATTAGAACTCCTAAACAGTACACCTCAGACAGACACGTAATCTCTACTTGTGTATTTCAGAAAAAGATGGACGTACTAAGGTGGACATTTCTCAGGAAAGAACCAACCCAAAATGATGTAACAACTTAAAACTCGTCGAGTATACGAAATATCGTCACGGTCATGTAGCTATAATCGATTAAAAGCCTCGATTAAGCTATATAACACAGTATGTTCATCCAGATACGCGCTGAATTGCTAAGCTAACATGAACAAGTAACGCTCGCGGTCGTGCGAGGGATATGGAAGATGGTAATTGTCAGACTATGCTCTTTAATGCGTCACTAATAGATGGATACGCATCAAAAGGTTGACTGAATGGAACGTTGAACGTCATGGACATAATAGTCGCAGTAATTACTCCATTAGTTTCCATCGGCACGCTGTTGCTAAAGAGCGCTAGCAGAGCGACAGAGAGTAATGGTTGGAAGTATGCCTTTGAAACGAAGGATAGCTCTATGCTGCCCCCTGGTGGGATATAGCCCCCAGCGGACGTGCCATTATAAACCGTTTGATTCGTCGGTTTTAATAGCACGGCATATTTCATGTTCGTGATGTTCATGCCGATAATATTAGGATTATGAATCTTAACTAAATACTTAAGCGTGAACCCATTATTTGTTACATTATCGATTGACAGCAGCGTTACCTTTTCTATGGTCGGAGGTTGAAGACAAAAAAAGTACGCCGCCCCTCCAACACCGATGATGCTAACGGTTAATAGTAGTACAACAATCTTCTTCGTCGACATTCCTGTGTTAATTTTCATGGTAAATTCAACTCTGTTGCTCGTTCGTCAATGCATTATATAACGATTTCATGTCAGCGGCAATTTCAATTGGAGGGCGTGAAGACTTTATCACAGTTTCCGGGTCTTTTAAAAGATGCCCTGTTGCAATGCAAACAACCGTTTCGGAGTTATCGATGATTCCCATTTGAACAAGTTTTTTGAGACCAGCGATTGATGCCGCACTTGCAGGCTCGACCCCGATACCTTCGAGGCGCGCGAGCTCTTTCTGTGCCTCAAGTATCTCATTGTCCGTCACTGCTTCTGCAGTGCCCCCTGATTCGCGAATGGCATTTAGAGCCTTAGGTGCATTTATCGGATTTCCGATTCGAATCGCAGTTGCGACAGTTTCAGGCCTTTCAACAGGCTTGATATCAGGGGCTCCATTTTTAATTGCCTCGACGATCGGCGCCGACTTCCATGCCTGAATTCCCGTCATCATGGGAATGCCATCTGTGACTCCCAATTCCATAAATTCCTTATACCCCTTGTAAATCGCACTAATGTTGCCTGCATTACCGACTGGTAAAACGACTCTATCTGGCAACCGTTGTTTCCCATATGATATAAGCTGGTCCACAGTCTCAAATGCTATGGTCTTTTGTCCTTCAAGTCTGTAGGGATTCACGGAATTTAACAGATAGAACCCTTTTTCTGAGCAAAGCTTTTGTATAAGCGTTAAAGCATCATCGAAATTTCCACGTATCGAGAGCACCTTTGCACCGTGCATAAGCGCTTGGGCGATCTTCCCCAACGCGACGTGCCCACTGGGCAGCAGAACCAATGCTGTTATTCCGGCCTTTGCTGCGTAAATCAGCCATAGAAGCTGAGGTGTTGCCTGTAGAAGCACAAGCAACCGTCTTCATCCCCAGCTCTAGTGCCCGAGAAACACCGATGGTCATGCCTCTGTCCTTAAATGATCCTGTAGGATTCATACCCTCGTGCTTTACGTAGAGTTCCTTTAGCCCGAGGCTTTCGCCCAGCTTATCGCATTTATAAAGAGGGGTTCCGCCTTCGAATAGCGTTACAGGGCTTACTTTTATGGGAAGCAAATCCCGGTACTTCCACACCTTCGGCGCGATGTGCGTCATAGTTTCTATTTTGAAATCTATGTTTGAAAAATCATATTTGATTTCAAGAAGGCCATCACAGCTGCAGGTGTTGAGTACATAGGCAACGTCGTACTTTTTACCACACTCAATACATTCGATGTGCATTACTTCTCACGCTTTTGTTTTAGGGATTTTAACTGCTCAATGGAGAGCTTCGTTCCAAGCTCTAAAGCTTCATCGATCTTTTCTGAGTACGGACCGCCTCCCTGTGCACGTTCAGGCCGTCCTCCGCCGCCCCCGCCGAGTATCACGCATGACGCCTTTACGACATCGTTCGACTTGAAGCTTTTCTTAACTACAGTTTTGCCAGCAACTACTACCATATTCGCGCGCCCCGCGCTGACCCCACCTAATAATATGACGCTATTGTCCCGCAACAGCTCTTCTGACGTCTTTAGAAGCTCCTTTATATCCGCGTCAGCAATCTTCAACTTGTAAAGTTCAATCTTTGTCCCGTCTAAAATTACCTCAAATCTCTTTTCAGGCATTAAAGTCGAAGAAAATAAATTAGCTGTAGGTTTTAAAGCTGCAGATAATTGCTGATTAACTCGAGTTATCGGTTCTAGCGCTTCAGCTAATTGCTTAGCAAATCGCTGACTTTCTTTGGCTATTGGTTCTAGTGCTTCAGCTAATTGCTGACTTTCTTTGGCTATTGGTTCTAGTGCTTCAGCTAATTGCTGACTTTCTTTGGCTATTGGTTCTAGCGCTTCAGCTAATTGCTGATTAGTTTTAGTTGTCGGTTCTAGCGCTTCAGCTAATTGCTTAGCAAATCGCTGACTTTCTTTGGCTATTGGTTCTAGCGCTTCAGCTAATTGCTGATTAGTTTTAGTTGTCGGTTCTAGCGCTTCAGCTAATTGCTTAGCAAATCGCTGACTTTCTTTGGCTATTGGTTCTAGCGCTTCAGCTAATTGCTGATTCGCAGACATTAAGGCTGACATTAATTTTGTATTATCTGATGTTAATTTTGCTTTTTTTTCCTTGAGAGTCTCATTTTCCTTATTGCGTTGTTTCCATTCTTTAAAAAAACGATCGATTGTTGAAGGGAGTTCATCCCAAGGCACTTTCACGTCTTTAGTAGACTCATCTAGGATCTCTTCTATTTCTTGGTCATACGATATAGCCGCCATCCCTGCAGCAAATTCGAAGCGCTCAACGCCATCTTGTATGCTCTCAGTTCTTATGATTCTTATGGGTCCAACTTTTCCCGTGCTTGTCATATGGGTTCCTGCGCACGCCTGGACATCCTTCCCTACCTTAACGATTCTTATCACTTCTCCCGGCGGCACCCCTCCCTGATACAGCACGAACCCATATGTCTGTTCCGCCTCATTTCTGTCAACCCACGCGGTTTCGACGGGGAGGTCTTCCATAACTAATTTGTTTGCTTCCCGCTCAATTTCATTTTGCTCATCAACAGCTATTCTCTTATAATGAGAGACGTCAAGCCGCGACCGATTTTCGCCTTTCTGTGCCCCTTCCTGCCATATATGGTTGCCGAGCGTATTTTTTATGGCCGACAATAAAATGTGTGTCGCCGTGTGATGTCTGGCGTGAGACATTCGCCTTCCTGCGTCAATTTCCCCCATTACCTTCTCGCCAACTCGGAACGGCGAAGCGTCGCTGACTTTATGAAGAACTACGTCTCCTACAAGCCGTGCGTGGTCCATCTTCACTTTAACCCCTGAACTCGACGTGATGTAGCCTGTGTCTTCAGGTTGTCCACCACCTTCGGGATAGAACAGCGTTTTGTCCAGTATCAAACTGTGATCAATAACATCAATTACCTTAGCTTGAAACCTTGTCATCTCAGGCTCATCGTAAAACATTCTGTATGTTGAGGGGAGTTCAGGAAGATGCTCCACATGAACCGCCTCTTGTATGACCAACTGATCGTGCGTTTGAGCTACAAGCGCGTAGAAGTCATCAGGGAGATCGACACTTGCTCCTTCTTGTTTAGACACCGATGTGACAATCTCTGGTGGAACACCGTGAGTATCATAAAGCCTGATCAATTCATCAAGGGGTATGACACGTCCCTTATATTCCTCTGCTAGGACTTTAACAAGCCGTTTACCTTTGTCTATCGTACTCTTATACCTCCTAGCCTCGTGCTGTATAATATCGACGATGGTGCCAAGTCTCTCTACATACTGGGGATACGCCTTTTGGTCTTCTATCTGCATTCGCACGATGTCTTCCAATGCAATATCGAGTTTGATAGTCTCCGCGAGGCGTAGTGCCTTTCGTATCACTAGACGGACAAGGTATCCTGCTTTTACATTCGATGGCACGATACCGTCGCCGAGCATGAACATGAGGCATCTTGAATGATCAGCCAAGGTATATACTGCCTCAACGGGTTCAACTATTTTGACAAGCTCGGCTACTGATATTCCGATAGTTTCTGCTACTCGTTTCCGAAGAAAGAGTAAATTCGAGCCCCTTATGTCCATTAAGCCCGCCAATCGGGCATTGTGAGCTAAAATGTTCGCATAAAATGGGTCTTCAAGCGAGTGTTCAATTCCTGCGGCTATCATCAAACTGCTAACAGTGTCAGGCATTACGGCATCATATATGGTCGGTGCGCCGTTAGACGCCCACACGAACCTCTCCAAGCCGTATCCTGTATCAACAATGGAATTTTCCATCTTTTGGTAATGCTCACCCTTTATTGCAATGCCCGAACTTGAGCGTTTCAAATCCATAAAAACGAGTGTGGCAAGTTCAAGCCCCCCAAGCAGTACCTCAAGTGCTGTTCCTGCGTTTCCCCCGCCGGCCCACGGGCTTTCCTTGTACGAGATGGCGCTAGGGTCTGCCCCCAGCTCTTGCAGCAGCACGTCACAGTACTTTATCGTTTCATTTTTCCAATAGATTTCACAATCGGGATAATTAAAGGCGTGATGCGCCATCATTTCGAAATTCGTCAGATGCCTACCACTTTTGCCAACTACGGTTATGTCATTGAGTCTGATACATGGTTGTGATATCGTCAGAGGATTTGCAGGAGGAGGCACAAGGCCTGAAGTCACAAGTGGTTGAAAATCATAGATTGAGGCGTTTACGAGAAGAACATCTTGCCTCCATCGAGCAATAACCGGATACGGAGCAATCCTCTTATGTCCGCGGTGCTCGAAGAATGAGAGGTAGAAGTCCCTCATCTCGTCAAGGCTACGCTTTTTAAGTACAGGCGAACCTATAAAAGAATATGGAGCACAGGGAGCGTCGCCGCAGGTCTCATCATAACCTCGGGACCAGAATTGACTGCCGCACTGTATGCATTCTTTCTTTTCAAAGTCGCCTGCTAGATACTCCTGAGCCCCTAAGCTCAACTGAATCTCTGACATTCACTTACACATCAACAAATTAAATTTGAAAGATAAAAAGACAGCAAAAGCCTCTTTCTTACAGTGAACTTGCTTAAGAAGTATTAAAAAGTTACGTTGGCTGGCAAACTACATCAAAGACAGTTAAGTGCTTTTTGAATGATTATACGCATATTAAGCTTAGTAACTACATCAACACACAATTTTTTAATGGTAAGATACCAAATCTATCAGTCCATAGAGGGACTACAATACGACTGCGCAAAACGATGTATAACGGGATGATTTTAAAACCATTTTATTCGATCGCAGAAAAAACTAGACTACATAAAGTTTATCACTTGGAGTGTACATTAGTCGAATGAAGAGTGATTATAGTGGATCTTGAAAACTTACGCCACGGCACAGATCTTCTCAAAAGAGGATTTGCCAAAATGCAAAAGGGGGGCGTCATAATGGACGTTACGACGCCGGAGCAGGCTGTAATTGCAGAGCAAGCTGGAGCGGTTGCGGTTATGGCGTTACACGCAGTTCCCGCCGATATCCGCAAAGCAGGCGGAGTAGCGCGGATGGCTGATCCGCTTGTTATCGCGGAGATCATCGAAGCCGTTTCAATACCTGTTATGGCAAAGGCAAGAATTGGACATTTCGTAGAGGCTGAAATCCTAGAAGCACTTGGGGTTGATATGGTTGATGAATCTGAAGTACTTACCCCGGCCGATGATCAATATCATATCGACAAGTTAAAGTTCACAACTCCTTTTATCTGTGGTGCGCGAGACCTCGGGGAGGCTTTGAGGAGGATTGACGAAGGGGCGGCCATGATCCGCACAAAAGGTGAGGCAGGAACCGGCGACGTGGCAGAAGCGGTGCGTCACATGCGCGCCATTATGAGCAAAATAAGAGAGCTTAAAGGAAAAACTAACCAAGAATTGACAACGGTCGCACGCGAAATTGAGGCTCCTCACGCGCTTGTCGTAGAGACTGCTGAACTACAGCGGTTGCCTGTCGTAAACTTTGCTGCAGGTGGAGTGGCAACTCCTGCTGATGCAGCCCTCATGATGAAGTTAGGAGCTGATGGGGTATTTGTAGGCTCTGGAATCTTCAAATCAGAGCTTCCAACAGTGATGGCAAAGGCGATTGTCGAAGCAGTACACAATTACGATGATCCAAAGGCTCTTGCCGAAATCTCCAAGGGTTTAGGATTACCCATGAAGGGACTTGCAGTAGGTCAGATACCAAAAGAAGAGATTCTACAAACGAGAGGCTGGTGACCGAACTTCATCCAACTAATTTCTTGTATTCAAAGCATCACAGCAGCTGCAGCTAGAATCAAATTCATAAAACTTTGCATTCCAGTATGTTGTTTTAGGAGATGTGCTACCATTTTCTGCTGCCAAAACTCTTCCATTGCTTTAAGCTGCAGTGATACACAAATTTGACGCGCGCCAGCAAGAGCTTTAAAAGTTTAAAAACGGAACTGAAAAGTACATAAAAAGTAAAACGACGATCTCTACCTCAATTGCGCATATTGATCCCATCTAGGATATAACCACCCACGAGAGCCCTTGGTATAATACACATATACATTATAAACTGACCATTTTGCATTGGCAGGAACACGCCCCTGCGAATACACGCTCACCGTTTTGCCGGCCCCCAAGTGCACCCATCCGAGACCTGCGTGTTTTACTGTATTATGCATAGTGCCACTGTCTGCGTAATAAAAACCTGTAATTATGCTGCCACCCTTACTGTAATAAGGCGGCTTAGACGCCGGCGTGTACAGGGTCGCATACGGAGCAACCCATGTATCAGTGTTTCCATTATTCGTTACTTCCCATTGGAAATATTTTTGATGTTGAGGCGCTAACTGCACCGTGACTGCATATTCTGGGACTACTACTACCCCATCAAACCTATTAATGGTAAGTGACGATATCGGTTTGCCATCCAAGGCACGATAGTTATCAGCGAAGCTTGATGCGCCTATCGTGATATTGTCTGGCGTTGGATTCACAAATATCTTCGCCCGTGTATAGTCCCTCGCCCATATTCCAGGATAATTGCTGAGTTGGTAAGCCTGTCCTTTTGGCTTACCGAGTACGCACCCATACTCGCTAAACCATTGAGTTGACGTAGGTGCATAGAAGAAGTAACCATCGGAAAGAAGTGCAGACGTATAATAAAAGTGTCTAACGCTTCCATCAGGATTGTTTGCATAGAAAATGGAGAACTTCTTCTGAACGCTTGCAAATTGTGGCATTTCTATAGCGCTTTTCATCCAGCCCTTATATGAGACGTACCCCTCATCCATCCAACCATCATTTCTGTTTATGTAATCTTGCATAGAGCTATCCATTAAAGGAGACTGCCCATTATAGAACTGCAGTTTTCCAGGCATGCGCACCTGCTGATAAAACGCATTGAGCGCAGCGTGCCAGTTAGCAACTGATGTTGTGTTTGCATTCTGCCACACGTCAAAGCCACACGCGGGATCATTTACTCCATTATCAAGATACATCCCGTCAAAACCCTTGGTGGCGAGCGCTTCTCGACAGAGTCGTGCTGCCTCCCCCCTCCACCCTGACTGTGTAAGATCCATAACTTGCTGAGTTCCACTATAGGTGGTAATGACATTACCATTAGTGTCTTTCAGAAACCACTCTGGGTGATATTTAACAACTTTTTGAAATTCGCTGGTCGAATCTTCTGAGATACAACAAAACTCTGGATTAAAATATGCAAAGACCTTAGCGCTGGGGTTGTGTGCCTTTATCAGGGCTATATTTTGTCCTGATTCGGTATAATGGAGAGAGACAAAGCTAAATTTTGAAAGTTGCGCTGCGACGTCATCTTTAGAGCCCCGTTCGGCATTCCCGTTGTCATCTATATAATAGCCAATGTTGAAGTAATAAGGATTATTGTAGGTCACGAACGTGCGCGGCTGTACTAGTCCGGCATTCACCTGTGTACGGATTTGCCTGATGTTTGTTGTGTGAAAAGACGTATTATCAATTAAGGGCACTTCGATCTCGTTACCGAAAGAAGGAGACATAACTTTTAACTTGACTCTGCCCGAGTTAACCTCGTTTAAGAAGTCAGGTCCGACGGTAAAATTGATGCTCGTTGAAAATGACCCATCGTCTCTTACTGCGACATCTTTTTCAGATACCTTGCCGTGTTCTATTTTCTGAACTATTACTTGTGGCCCTCGATCTACCTTACCAGATACGCCCATTGAATCGATGACGACTTCTGAGAATTTGTTATTTCCTCCAACTGACTGGATGTTATGAATGATGGGATTGATTGTTATAGAGGAGTGACCTAGCCCAAAAACCCCTGGTGACGGGAGTAACATCAATAATATGAGCGGTACTGAAAAGAGGGCTATAATTGATCCTTTTCGCTTTTTTTTCAGTGTAGCTCCTTCTATGTCGTCAAATATGTTCATTTACTACGCCCATATCCCTCTTTGGTAATCCTCGATTATTAGGTAGGTGACGTGTTGGAGCCTACCCAATTTAATCAGTTTATAGCTGCGTTATAAATAACTTTTGAAATTGTCCGCTTGCAGATATAAGTAAGAGCACTTCCTTCGAGCGGTATCGACTCGAAAAAATGAAAGATGCGCTAATTGGTAGAAAAGATTCAAACTGAAGCGGATTTTAGTAGAGCGTTTTGATAATCGAATAATTTTCTTCTTCACGTGTGAACGGGTAGACCTAGCATTAATGCAGAGAGAGTGAGCTACTCGATGAGAGTTATAAAATCATAGATACGCCTTTTTATCTCTTTTAAGATAATTTCGTAGTCCCTAACATCTATAGCCATGGGCACAAATTCCCCGAGCGATGCCATGCTCGACCACTGTAATGGAGTCGGAGCATTAAACTCTATGTAATCTGCATTTTCTGATTGTGCATCTAGAACAGCATTTTCTACGAGATAAACTGGTCTACTCTCAAATACAGGTACGTAGTACTCTTCGATTGTTGGATGAGATTCACCTTCCTTCTTGTAATTGAGATACATTTCTGCATCAATGAGGCGATAGTCGGGGAAGATGAGACTGTCAGTAACATCGACGATAGCTGAGTTTCTCCACTCGGGCGCGCCAAAAGACTCACGTTCCATCCATATGGCGTCGCTTTCTCTGTTTAAAGACCGTGCTATATCGATGCAACTTGCAAGTATGGAGCTTAATGCCACGTCGCTATCAAGGTTTTTCTTTACTTCGTAAATTTTAGCTGTTGTGGCTTCTTCATCCATCACCGTCTCATTCAAAGTTAGTGCGAAGTTTGGGGACAAATGAAAAAGTTCGTTGTGAAGGTTATCAGCTTGACTTTGATTCGCGTTAACAGTCGGGACATTTATATTTCCTTTTACTATTGTCGTCGTTTGAAGTGATCTAACTTTAAATTCCGTCCCAGGCTTTTCAATGAATTTTCCTGTCGCTGATATCTCGGCGTATGCATCACCCCGATAAGTTCCTCTGGAACTTGTGACTCCTGTACTTTTCTTTTTTTCGGAAAATTTTTCGCCGGTAATAAATGACTTAGTCAGTTTTCTGCGCCTTCTCCTTAGTGCAAATGCAATTGCAAGGAGGAACAGAATTACCACAACTGCAGCGACAAATACTATTACAAAATTAGAGCTTTGCAGTGATCCCAGTTGCAGAGCAAACATACTCTCACCATTTTTAAAACTATTGCCAACGCGATAAACTTACCTTCTAGCTTTTGATTGCTGAGTTCTTATATTTAAGAATAGCCTTTATGTTTTAAAATCGCAAATCGTCCTCGTAGCGGAACCTGCAAGTTCAGCAGTGTGCACTGAATAAAATAAGGGCGGATAGTTGACAATTAATAGACGATAGACGGTGTGACCGATTTCTCAGTTTCTATCTAATCAAGGTATGTCAATAACCATGTCGAAGTAATACCCATATAAATAACCGCATTGATATCTCCAAGGTTAGAATAGGACTTGCTAAAAAGATTAAACGAGGTTCAAAATTCGATACAAGGTCGTTCCTCAAAGCCAGCTTACAGAAGGTGACCAAAATAGCCGGTAAAATAAGCAAGTTTAAAAGATTGATAGACCACGTGCTATGCCCAAATCAACTACGTAGAAACTGACTGCGCTGCTCACAAATTACTTTTAGCAGGCCTGTGGTACATACTGACATTACAGGAGAAATTGACATAATAACGTACTTGAGAATGTTGTTAGAGTTAGGAACGAAAGCTTAATTTATGACCAAGAATGAAAATCACTTTACAGGATGACTAACGGCAGAGAGGGGGAAACATTTTTAGAATAAGAAAGTAACTTTAACAAGAAAGTTAGAGTTACAAAGATTAAAGTTCAGGAGGGAGAGAATGAGTCTTAAGGATACGCTCACATCAGCACTACTAGTTATAGCTATTATCGTTGTAATAGTTCTATTTTTGGGTCTAGGTTGGTTTATTGGCAGCCTGATCTTACCGTTGAGCTGGTTTATTATTGGCGCCATTATACAGACAATAATAGGGCTTATAATAATAGTAGTGATAATTGCAATAATTGGCTACATCGCTTTGAAGCTTATGTAAGTTAAGACTGAACTATTTAACTTTTCAATCTTAACGCAAATATTAAAAGCATGCGTATGGCTTAGTATAGGGTATGTATCCTCTCGTACTCCTATCATGACATCAGGATTAAGCATGGACCAAGGTAAAGTAAAGATCAAGCTAAATGGCGTATCGGAAACTCTGTTGGGTCTGTTATGGGGCCGGGCACAATTAAGCAAGGAATATAGCTCATTATTTTATGATGCTAAAGCTGTTGAACTCGTTGAAAAAATCGATTATGACTTTTCAACGAGTGATATGCCGTTTCAAGGTATTTTGTTAAATATCTCTCTTAAAGGCAATCTGCTGCCAGTATTTGGTCTAATTGCACTAATGGCAAAGCAATTCGACGATAAGATAAAAGCGTACATTGCAGAACACCCGCGCGCATCAGTGGTGAATATCGGTGCTGGACTTGATACGACATTTTACCGGGTCGATAACGGGACAATTCACTGGTATGACCTTGACCTTCCCGCTGTTATCGAGATCAGAAAGCAGTTACTCCCGGAACCTGACAGGACTACGTACATCGCAAAATCACTCCTGGATCCGAGCTGGTGCAAAGACATCAAGCATATCGAAGATGGGGTGTTTATGATAGCAGGCGGGGTATTACGTTATTTTGAGGAATTGGAGGTAAAACAGTTCTTTTCGTTGTTAGCAGATAATTTCCCGGGCGGTGAAATTGTATTCGATGTTATATCAAAATTGGATATTGACTGGGAATGGATTGACATGTTTTCGCCGGAACAACGGGACGTGGTGGGAGCAGCGTTGATGGAGGCGTTGAAGGACTGGTGGGAGAAAGCAGCGTTGATGGAGGCGTTGAAGGACTGGTGGGAGAAAGCGCCACAGGACCAGAAAGATAAGGCGAATAATCTGATAGCCACGCTCAAGATTCCAACAAAGCCGAAAGGCAAGGAGTGGTCCGATATCGAAGCGTGGTGGAATGAGCTTAGTGCTAAGGAAATTGAGGAGGCATGGCACGACTTCAGAGGCTTCCGAAGGGGTTTTGGCATGTGGGCACTAGAAAACTTGAGTGAAATTGCAAAGTGGGATAACCGCTTTACCGTGATAGATCAATTCTCGTTTTACAAAAACATCTCACGGGACTCACTGAGCGCAGATATCCGAAGATTAATGGATTACAGTGATAAAAGTGGAAGGTCAAGTATTATTCACTTGCAGTTTGTTGCCAAAGAGACTTGCGATTAGGTAATACGAGAAAGTCACCTATTTGCTGTAATACTTAGGCTTTGGAACACATATATACTACACACCCTTCGACATTCTTTCACCATAATCGATGCAGACTGACGTAGATATCCAAAGGGTGCAATTGATATTAGGTCGCAGCGATCTCAACACCACGCACCGTATTTGCAGTCCTGGGACAACGACTTACGAGGCCTACAACAGAGTCACATTTTAAAAATAAATTGTTTTTCAATGTCACTATGGATTAATTTTATAATGTCCTAGCGCATTATTTTCTCCTTTTATTAAGTTGGAGGTGAAAACAGTGTTTCAGTTTACCCCCCTACTACCAATAATTGCATTTACATTTCAGATTATCTTTTCTCACAAACAATCGTAATTAGATTTACTTTGAATTGGTTACCCCGTCATCATCTGACTTATAGTTGAAGGTATATCGTAAAGATATAGAGAGTTGGAAAGACTACGATAGCCAGTATGCATTAAAAAGGTTATTAACCTGTGCGATAAGATGGAAATGTTGATAGGATAAAGAGAACGGTAAAGGGTGACGGAAAAGTGGATACACGATCCTTAATTTTTCCATCACCTTACTACGCGCTCTTTTTAAATTGGCGGAGGCGGAGGGAGAATAGGAAAGGGCATAGAAAATATAGCTTTGATAACGGCAGTTGCCAAGCTTCCTGTATCCCTTATCCCCGCATATTGCAGCCATGCCGAAATGATAGATGAAATATTTGATACTGTGTCTGTCATTTTACTCACCTCTTTAATTTTAAAACGCATGAAGTAATAGTTCACTGGCAATAAAGATTGTGTTAATCTGATTCGTTACCGTAGTATAGTGAAGAAATACGGGAAGACGATCGGTGTCGACATTTCCCCCCACGCCTTTCGCAATAGCTTGTCATTCATAGTGAGAGACTGCATGAATCTCCGCCGGGTACAGCTGTTGTTTGGTCATCACAGCCTTAATATGACCCAAGTATATCTGCAGTTTAAAGACCAGGATTTAAGGGAGATATACACAGAGATAGCATTAAAACAGTCTATCAAAACAGAAATTCAAACTTTACGGGTAGCGATTCGATCCGCTGACTCTCCTTTTATTTTTGTACACGATAAACTAACGTATTTAGTCGTGACAAAGGGGACAATGACGCACCATTATGGTAATATTGCCTCAGCAAATTCACCTAAGCCGCTTTATATAAC
Organism: Methanobacteriota archaeon; assembly: GCA_963704625.1. Classification (GTDB taxonomy): domain Archaea; phylum Halobacteriota; class Bog-38; order Methanoflorentales; family Methanoflorentaceae; genus DASPRZ01. The sequence goes on from OY969924.1 coordinate 567,828, forward strand.
GTATCCCAAAATATAGTATGGTGATTACATAAAGATAGATAACACCCAATGGTGTTTTTTTACTTCACATGTTTTTTGTATCCCTAAGAGTCCTCTCCCACCCATACTTGAGTATTTTCACGTCTAGTTTAAACGGCAATCCCTGCACAGCCTGCATGCGCTCAGGAGAGATCGGAACGGGGAGATTTGGCGGGAGTGCTCTCATTTTTGACACCGCAAAGACTGAGCCCCACACATCTGTCATCCCAAGACTCTCAACAAATACCCCTTTTGCTGCTCCCTCTTTGTAGGCCTCCTCTCCTACGAACATGTTGAGGTCGAAGGGTTCATGTAAATACATATCAGCGGCGTAGTTCTCTTTAAGTGTCCACATAAGTTTCTCAACTTGAGTATTTGGCTCAATAACATTTAGCCCTATCACCCTCTTCGCCTCACGACGATTGATGAAGTGTGTGTGCGTATAAAGCTTTTCGGTCATGATCTCGACTATTTGAGAGACCTTAGCCTCGTTATGCTCGCCGCGCATATGAAACTTCAATAAATTGGTTGCAAGCATCCGGATTCTAGTATATTGCCGGTAAACGTTTCCAAGTGCTAATGGATGAACTTGCTTCGAAAGTTCATTAAATACATCGATAATATGATCTTGCTCAGTAATCTTTGCAGATTCCCTCGCAAGCGATAAATAAGCGGTGACATCCTCAACGCTTATTCCAAGGGGGATACTAGGATTCAGCGGATCCCGCGGATTGAATTGATTTGCTGTTGTCGGGTCTACTGAACTCAAAGTTGCCGCTTTTCCCATTAAAATGTCATCAGCTCCGAGACAGATGAGCGTACCAGCGCTGTGACAATGATAGGGGACCAAAACTGAGAACTTGCTGCAGAACTCTCTGATATAGCTGACCATGGGCCACGGAACGTCTGCATCACCTCCGCGAGTATAAATGAACAAATCAACGTGATTCGTCTCTCCTATGCGATCCAAGTGATCATAGATAATCCTCAGATGCTCTTGGGATACTTGGCTTACCATTCCTGGAATGTTAGCATTTGTTGGCCTGTCTGCAGTTATGTAACAGATCACTTCACTGCCTCTTATATCTTGTAGTTCTTTTATTATTTCGAGCCTTTGACGTTGTAAATCCGATTTTTCATCAATTATGCTCATAATGAACACTGTTTTAAAATTTTATATCGCTATAGCATAGTTAATAAAATTTATTTGCATTTATACGTTCTGGATGATTTGCCCGGAAAGTATTCGTTTACACCTATCAACAAGACATGTCAGTGATGACGGCGTGCTAAGTGGCAGACTTCAAGTAGCAACTATATATCAAGACACTTTTGCCCTTCGTCCTTCGATATTGAGAAGTGAGCTTTGAGGTCAAAGAGTCGGGAGATAATGCTAACCTCATGCTGAAATCACAAAAAATGATTACAAAAGTCGTAACAATCATAGAACTATGCATTTTCGCTTAATAAATGAATATACTAATGACGACACAGGGAAAATAAGCAGTTTGTTAACTCATTTTTAATGCAGTAACCGCTTAATCGCGCCAAAACCGTCGTGTAGCTGTGTAGTGGCGCTCGTATCGCAATATGTCCCGATAGAACCCCTCCTCATTAAGACGTGATTTTCTGATAACCTTCGAGGCATACTCCGGTCCGAGTCCTCTTGAAGCTAAGGCAATAACACCTTTCTTACCATGAGAGAGCACGAGGTTAGCATTCCTGTAGACGCGCTTTGTCCTTGCTTTTTCTTCAGCGGTCTTAATTTCCTCCGGTTTTTTCAACACGACGATTTCTTCATCCTCCCACGGCTTCAGAGCAGCAACGAACTTCGAGCCACATAGTGGGCATTCAGGATGTTCCGGTACGCTTCCCACATTTCTCTTTGATTCCCACTTTTTGCACGTGACGCAGAATAAAATAACCCGATCGTTCATGATCCTATTTTTTAGCGCTTGCAGTATTGACCTGTCGGCATTTTCCGGTACGAGCAATTCTCTCGCGCCAGAGTACCCAGCTGATCCAATCGGACTGACTTTTGATGTTGCGACTGTTATCTCCCCTGCTACCACTTGTGTGAACACCTCTCTCGCCCGCTGAACATCAAGCTTGTCGTGCAAAATCTCACGCACAGCCTCCCTATAGACTGGCGTATCCCTATAAATGTCAATTAACTTCGAGAGGTTTAAGCGGTCATAGTCGATGTTACGTTCAAGCACGCCAAACTTTCGTGCAATGTGCACGATTTTCCACTTCAAAAGCGTACTATTTCTCAACGTTATTTCAATTAAAGGCTCAATGAATTCCGGCTTCACATCATTGATCAACTGAACTATCGCCTTTGCACTCACCACGTTGGGAAGCTCAAGCTTGATTCGGTACGGATCGATCTCCATCGCTACACTTGAACCAAACCTCGCAGCGAGAAGCGACGTAATTACGCGCCCGACGGTCTCGTTCACTCTGTGCCCGAAACAAGCGTTAATCACTGCAGACTTACCGGTTGATTCTACGACCACTCTCTTGTCGGTCGGCAGGGGGAATCCCCTATGTCGTTCCATTAGGTGCACGACGACATTAGCCGTCACATCGTCAGTTTGGTAGCGTTTCAAGATCTCATTTGTGGCGCGCTCACAATCATCTGACAAATTGAACAACCATTCCCTGATACGCCCAACCTCAGTCGCTACCTCAAAGGGAACAGGGATTTGTTCGCCAATCCAACTCGGAATCTCCCCTGTTGTAGTTTCAACTGGCTCAACTTTTATCCTCTCTTCATCTATCTCGAGTATTCGCCACATCTCCCCCTTTATTATAAATACGGCCCCTGGAGACGCAAAATTAATAACGAACGACTCATCGAGAGCTCCGATAAACTTGCCGTTAACGGTGTCATAAATGGTATAGCGTTTCTCATCAGGGATCATCGATAGGTTTTCATAGCAATACCGCCTCGTTTTCCCCGTCCTCTTTATCGTGCCTCTATCACTACGAATTTCTACGTTCAAAAGTCGCTGATCTCGCAAAGTCTTGATGATGCTCGCGAGCTCTTCGAGAGTTATATCTTTGTAGGGGTACGCGTTCCTTGTAATTGCCAATGCCTTCTTAATTGAAATGTCGCCATTTAATGCCATAAAGCACAACTGATTGGCTAAGGCATCCATCGCACTGCTATGTATGTTTACAGGCTCAATGTCACTGCGCTTTGCCATATCAGTAATCACCCAAGATTCAAGTATGTCATCGGGGTATGTTGCGATAATCGTACCGCGCGACAGTTCACCTATACGGTGCCCCGCACGTCCAACTCGCTGGAGCAACCGCGTTATTTCGCGTGGGGACATGTATTGTATTACATGATCTACGTCTCCGATATCTATGCCCAACTCCATTGAGGAGGTGCAAATTAGTCCTCGTAAGACACCTGACTTAAAATCATTTTCGGCTTCAATTCTCGCCTCTCTTGAGAGTGATCCATGGTGTACTCCGATGTCAGTACCTCTGAGCATCGCTCCAAGAGATTCAGCCGCTTGGCGTGTATTTACAAAGATAAGGGTTGATTTGTGCTTATCAACAATTTTTCGTATAAGCCTCACGTGGCTCGCAAGCTCCGGATCAACAAGTCTCCTCTGTGCAAGTGTATAATCAACTTTAATTACGTCAGGTCTAGTCACGCTAAACTCAAGCATTTTCGAGGCCGAAACTTCAACAATGATGACCTCTCTTTTTGTTCCGACAAGAAATTTTCCGACATCATAGGGGCTGCCAACAGTAGCCGATAGCCCCACCCGTTGAAAATCAGTTGCAAAGTCCGCCATGCGTTCAAGAGCCAATGCGAGTTGTGCGCCTCGCTTTGAATCTGCAAGTTCATGGACTTCATCAATGACGACATATTTTACGCTTTTAAGACTCTCCCTAAGTCGCCTTCCCATGAGAATGGCCTGAAGAGTCTCTGGGGTAGTTATGAGCATATCTGGCGGATTGAGAGTTTGTCGCCGACGCTCGTGTTTCGTCGTGTCACCGTGCCTGACCTCTATGGAGATGGCTAGCTGCTCACCCCACCACTCGAGGCGGTCGAGCATATCGCGGTTAAGTGCCCTAAGCGGGGTTATGTATAGCACTGATATGCCCTGCCTGTCGCTTAGCCCGAGCAGCTTGCTGAAAATAGGGAGCATGGCTGACTCAGTTTTTCCAGTTCCAGTTGGTGCAATCAGAAGAACGTTTTTATGCTCCAATATATGAGGGATTGCACCCTGCTGGGCCTCAGTAGGCGTTTCAAACCGCTCTCGTAACACTTCCAGAATTCTTGGGTGTAAGAGATAAAATGCAGACGTTATTTCAGAACATGCGGTATGCGACATCATAATTTGCGGTGATAAATAAAAATTCTTTGAATAATGTTAGCACACGCTAGAAATAAATAATATTTTTCTATCAAAATATATACACCCAGTACTAATTAAACATATGTAAGCCAGCCCTCGACGTGTACTGAACGTGTTACACTTTGCAAACAAAAATGTTACCCGACGTGTTAATAGAGCTTTATATTTGAATTTAGCAACATAGCGCGAGCATTCTGGCTCTTGAGAACCATTTTTTTGTATGGGTACAGAACTAACGTGAACCACCGCTTAGTGATGCTGCTTACGCTGAGAATCCCTAAATAGCAGAGAGCCGGAAGGAGAATATTAAAAGCACGAGAAGTCGCGAATAAAATTAAAATTAAAATTAAAATTAAAATTAAAATTCCCCAAACCCATATTGATGCTCTTGTTGAGCTTGGGGAGTACCATCGTGAGCTATTACAAAACTAATCGTTTAGGTGCTGATCAGCTCCCTTTTGCAAACGATGGAATGATATCCTTTCCGCATATCCTGATAGCTTCTTCAACATCAGGACCGGTTGGAGATCCGACTACTACTTGTGTGACGCCTGTATCCAAGAGTTCCTGGATCTTCTTTATACATAAATCTGCGTCACCGGCAATGACGAATGCGTCAATCATGTTGTCGTCAACGAGTCCACCGACATCTCCCCATTTCCCAGCTCCAATAGCATCAGCGATTGCCTTAGCTGTACCGGGGTTGATTCCGTGTCTCTCCAGAACAGGTGGAGGAGATCCCATCGTGATAAAGCCTGCAACGATCTTTGCAGATTTCCTCGCCTTCGCCAGATCAGGGCCTACTGAAAATGCGGTATATGCACCGACGTCGAAATCGCCCAAGGCTCTGCCGCTTTTTCCGACACCTTCTTTTATGTTCGGCATCGCCGCTTTATAGTCCTTCGGGTTAGATGCGTTAATGAGCACCCCGTTTGCAATTTCTCCAGCAGTCGTTAGTGCTCCTGGACCTTGTGCACCCATGTAAAATGGCACATCTCCCTTCTGGGGGCCGGTAAAGTCGAGTTTCGCTCCAGTTACTTTTAACGTCTCTCCTTCGAAGTCCACCCGCTCTCCTGCGAGAAGTTTGTATATAACTTGCTTCGCCTCTTTTATGGCAGACATCGGCTTTTTAATCGTCCAGTCTCCTTTCCATATAGCCGGAGCTGGGAACCCGAATCCCATCCTGTCGAATGTCGCCTTGTCTCCAGGGCCCATGCCCAAGTTAACCCTACCACCAGATACTTCATCTATCGTTGCAATAGCGTTAGCCGTAATCAAGGGGTTTCTCGTGAAGGGATTAGTAATGCCTGTTCCGGGTCTGATAGTCTCTGTCTTCAACGAAATGAGTGTCAGCATTGGGTAAACCATTCTATTATTGTAGTGATCAGTTATCCAAGCGTACTTAAATCCGTTGTCTTCCGCTAGTTTGACTCTATCTGCACACTGATTTGGCGGCATGTTGGGAACAAATTCTATTCCAAATGCAATTTCCCTAGCCATTTTTTCACCAACTATAACTCTTTACGTTGTAACCCCTCATTAACGTGTTCAAAGGAGTAAAAGGGGTTACTCAAGTAATTAACTTGTTCATTAATATTAATGTATCGGTGGCACAGACTGTCTAAATTTAAGGGAAAACGTTAGATTTAGCCGTAATTTGTTTGCGTAACAGGGTAGAAAGCAGTTCAATTGAATGCTCCTCCATCGCTCTCAAAAAGCGTGATTAAGTCGTTACGAAGTTGATTATGTACGTCGCTACGAAAATAGCAATAATGCCAGAGCCCTTAAGTACAACGTCCGCGCGAGTCATGCTCTCCTCAAGCACGTGCGGAAACTGCAATGACAGTATGGTAGCAAAGAGAAGTACAAAAAGAGGTTGCATTGATCCAAGCGCGCTAATGAGGACTACTGGCCCAAGAGAGATTGCATAATTAAAACAAGCAAGGGAGACGTACGCCACTACCTGCTCTAATACGATTACCGTTCCGATGCGTTTGTTACTGGTCTCGTATGCCTGGAGGAGATAATTTCTAAAACGCTTAAGTACAAACAACTGAAAAAACGCAGCAAACGAACCAACCTGCACCCAAATAAAGATAGTGTAAAAGTCGTTAAATGAGTAGAGATATTTTAATGCAATGCTATACACTGCAAACAAAAATGATGAGATGATCATGAGGTAAAATGCCATCGAAAGCCGCAGACCTTTCCCGGGCTTTATCGAGAACAGCGTTCCTCCGAGAACTAACAATGTAAATGCTACGTAGTTCTGTGCCTTTAACGATTCGTTAAGGACCAAACTGGAGAGCCCGAGCACAAAGAGCGGGGTCAATTGCCACAACGGAACGACGCGGGATACTTCTTCTATGGTAAGCGACTTAAAGTACGGCAGCGTGTAGTAAATGCGAATAAATCCAATGATGATGGTCAGCGCGATTATATGTAAGGGGAGGGAAGCCAGTCTAAAAAATGGAAGGGTTACAAATGGCATGAAGCTTGTTGCGCCCAAAATCATGACGAACGCTAAAGGGGTAATTGAGTACTTTGAAACGAGTATTTTGTCAATGACGTTAACGACAGAAAGCAAAATGAGAGAGAGAATTACAAAATAAAACCATTCGGGTAACATGCATCCACGTTTATTATGAATAAGGCGAATCTTAATTGATGTTAACGATAGTAAATCTTTTTAAAGCGTTGCTAATTATCGGTATAAAAAAAGCGTGATTGAAAGGTTATGCTCGCCGGATGAACTTGATATTGAGAGCAGTGTTTCAGGAAGTGCCTCAACAAAAGGAGGATTAATAGAGCGGATCTTGAATTGTGCAGACGATTGGAAATCATGTTTTAGGACGCGCCGCCTAAAACAAGGATTAAATGATTTTTTTGTGTTTCTCACAGGAACGAATGCTCTATGCGCATGTCAGAATAACCTCGATAAAAAGGGAATTGAAAGGATCAGTCTTTTACTGCGTTACTTAGATCTACTACATTCGTAGCATTAGACATTATCGCTATGGCTGCTTCAAGATACAAGGCAATGCCCATACCACTTAATTAGGGAGGATTTCCACGGAACCGAGGCTCTAAATTCCTTAACAGAACACTCATTAAAATAAAACTATGGCTATAAGTAATTTATTAATATACTTAAATAAATTAATTTAAATAGATATATTAAATTAGATCGAGCACAATTTGTGTGGACTTGTACTAATTACCTATGCACACTATTTTACACTACTTTTACCCTAACTTTGCCCCATATCGACGAAAATTTCAACTTCGAAGTGGCAGTTGTATATGTTGAAGTGGAGTATTACTACTCATTCATTCCTCTAGAAACTAATGCATCAGAGCTAAAATCGATCATCAAGTCATCATATTTCAAGGAGTACTTAAATAAAAAAGGAAGCATGCTGGAAACCATAACTAATAACTAATGACTATAAGCCTAGCATTGAGTCTCGAGAATGCATCAACAAAACAAGGATTGAAAGTATTATAAACAATAGAGAATCTACAGAGAAAATTAAAATTTAAGTCTCGAGAATTACGACGAAAGAGGCAGCGATGACTTCTTTTGGGACATTTTCTTACGTAGTCGAATAACGTGACTACGAAGAATATTGTTGTGCCGGCATTTTTATCGTTCGATAATTGTTGTACCCTATTACTCCACCGATGACTAAGCCGATTACCGATCCGATTATCACGTCAATTGTTAGAACAATGTGCGCCCAGAAAAATGCGCCAAATATTGCTCCGCCAACTGCACTTCCAACTGCCCCGCCAGCGACACTGAAAAACATGTTCGAGGGCTTCCGGACATTTAGACCTATAATTCCACCAGAAATGCAACCAGCGATGCCACCTATCACTCCACCAAGTACAATCGCTCCAGTAACGACGCCAGTAAACGCACTCGGTAGCTCCCCCCGAGAGATGTAGATTAACAGACCAACAGCAGCCCCGAAAACTGTATAGAATACCGTATAAAACGCTATGTGGGGGTCTCCGCCGCGTGCAAGGCCGGTCATCGCACCGATCGTCAACCCCAAAACTCCCCCTATGTATACACCAGCTACAATGTTGATAAACCAGCTAAGCAACACGCGGAAGAATAGATAGATCACAACGCTGAATATTCCACCAAGGATTGAGCCGAGCACTATGCCAAATACGCCGCCGATTATTGCGCCGATTGTTCTGGCACGTACACCAGGTTTTAGCGCGACCACTTCTCTATTAGGTGATGATATTAAACAGATACTGATGCATTCACGAAGTGACACATTTTAGTGTTATGAATACCCTTATTAAAAACATTATCGTAAAAAAAGCAAGTACAGCACTTTTTTCGAGCTTAATTAACTACTTGGGTACAGCAGCTGTTCACGTTGTGATAGGCCATTAGTTTCCGAGTCTATGAAAACGTAGAACTGATATCAATCGAAAGATCGGGCGATATAGGATCACAAATGCTATTTTGAACTCGTTATCAAACTCGTTTTTTATCTTCGCGCCTATCACTTTCAACGTATTTCGGGTGACTTCTACGAGTTGGACAAAAGAGCCAAGATGAAATTTAGTTGGTTTACCTTCATTAAACCGAACATTCGCCCTTTAATAGATTTCTGCTTTAAAAAAAGAGAATAAAATATGAGATATGTATTACACACACCAAAGCTAAAGACAATTACCTATTCGATATTCCCAAACACTCATGCTTCAACATTTATTTTACCTTTCATGAACGGATGAGGGGAACAGTGATAGTCGTAACTTCCTGGAGTATTGAACTGAAATTGATATGAGTCAGCTTTATTTAAATTTCCAGAAGAAGGAAACTTGCCGTCATCGGATGTGACAGTATGTGCTACCGAATCTTCATTGACCCACGTGATGGTAGTACCTTTTTCTATGGTTAACGTGGATGGTTGAAAGGTAAAGTTCTTAATCGTAACAGTGTACGTGGCGTTCGACGATGAAGGCGATGATCGAGTTGCTGAAGTAGATGCTACAGTTGGATTCGGGCTTTTAGTGACATTAGTGCTAGCTGTACAACCCGCTACTAGTATGCACGTCGTCGCTACTATTACGATCAGTGATATTATGAGGTATTTTTTCATCTTTACTACCTCTCCAAAAAAACATGTTAACTGTCAATAAGCGATCAATACTCTGTAAATTTAAGCTTTTCCGTAGATAAAAAGGGGCAGTTGACACATAAACAGATGAAACGATTAATGCCTGCGAAAGACGGATCATTTGCCAGGCGGATATCATGCGAAAATTCCACAGGTATTAGACACTCACATGAAAAATGTTGGAAATTTTTATTTCATCCATAAAATCCATCCATATTTTGATTTCTTCACCCCACACGGGGTCTCTTGGAATGCCTCTGAAATAAGGAAATTGCTCTATCACTCTAACGCGTGTGTCCCACTGTGTCATGTCATTCACATCATTCACAGTCCATTTGATATGAACCCCTTCTATTCCCATTTTCCACAGATTAAAGTTACCGGCAACAGCGCTTAATTTTGATGTGACATCAAATACAATTTCCACGCCCGGAAAATTATCTGCTAGCGACGAAAAGAAGCGTTTGACTTGAAATTCTTCAAAGTAGGGTAACACCCCCCCAGCTATCATAAATATCCCATCTTCGATATGCTTGATTTCTTTGCACCAGCTCGGATCGAGGAGTGATTTTGCGATGTACGTAGTCCTGTCAGGTTCCGGGAGTAACTGCTTTCTGATCTCGATAACAGCGGGAAGGTCAAGGTCATACCAGTGAATTGTCCCGTTATCGATGCGGTAAAACGTCGTGTCAAGTCCAGCGCCGATATTCACAATGGATGCGCGGGGATGTTCCGCGATGTATGCTCGTATTTTATCGTCGAATTGTTTTGCTCGTGCCACATACATGAGATTACTAGCTAAGTCTGCAGTAACATCGACGTTCACGTGCAACGCGGTAACAGTTTGATTAGGAACTTCGTCAAATGTTGAAAAATCATAGACAATTTTTTCGACGAGTTCAATAGCTTTAACGTCGTTAAGCACTAGATTATATTCTCTGCTTAATTTCGCTCTACCCCATAAAGGACGCAATAAAGTCTCCTCTACAGCGTTTAAATCAATCTTCATTGTAACTACTTCCACAACTGTTTGTAGTATCTAACTTGGGTGTACCTATAATAATGCAATATATACGCTCATGTGTTAAGGCGAACTTATTAAATCCTATCCATAGTTCAAGATATTTATTTTTTTGAACAAGAATCGCATATCCTTCCAATACTTCATATGCATATCGTACACACATTCCCGCAGCGGATGCCGATAGCACGCCCGTTTAACCTCGCTAACGCCGCCTGTCAAAATGTATACTAATATAGTCGCTCTCAGAGAACTTATGTAATAGGATATTTAAAGAATGTTGTCCTAGAATTTTACTGCAATTTTAACACTTAATCGTTGGAATTATTTAACTTGAAAGAAACTGCGCAGTACCCTCTGAGAACCTCGACTATTTAACGTTCGGATCCGCGCATTGCCTAAAACTTCACGCCCTCGTCGAAAGGTGCGAACGTGGTGCTGTTCGTCTTTCTTCTCTGTCTCTGAATCTTTCTCGACCTAGGCTTCGGAACAAAGTGCCTTAATTGTGATACCGTTCCCAAATAGACTCCATCTAACAGATGCACCTCGGCAGTTTCAAGTTCTAATGCCCTATTTGTAAAAAGCGGTCCTAGAAGCGTGTCATAAGTAGCTTCATTAAAGGCGATACCGCCCGCAAGTTCATTAAATGCGGGCATTATGATGACCCTCGGATTAGTGAACCGTTCAAGGTCCGGATACCGCTCCCTCAATACCTGCTCAACAAAGCGAGTTCGAATCCAAACAGGCTGCGAGCTGAGATGCCCAAGAGGGTCTACAAGGCGAATTGATGGATGGAGATGTCCCATTACCACATAGTCGCTTGAAAGTAAGTCAAGCGCGGGCCACGTATGCCCATGCATAAAACCGATGTTTTCCAGTACAAATCCCTTTGAACGATGAAGGTTAATTCGAAGATCCTCACCCCATGGAATTAAATAAGCAAGCCCAGAGTCGTGGTTTCCAGGTACAATATCGATCATTGCGTGTTCTGCAACTGATCGCAAAAAATGAGGGATGTCTTCCCGCTCACGCGTTGAGGTCCGTGGAACGTTATGTTTTATGTCTCCCAATAGGATTACTCTGTCAGCTTTTGTATCCTCTAAATATCTAAGTATCCTGTCTGTGCGGCGTTGTATTTGTGTCGGAATATGTATGCCACTCAGGGACAATTCATGTTCAATCCCGATGTGTATGTCAGCTACAACGAGAGATCCGTCTACTGTTAATGCTGGCTCATTCATGAGTGGCACCGGTTCCATATTTAAGAGCTTACTCTATCAAGCGACCTATAAATACCATAGTAAACTCTTTAGAGCATGGGAAGGCTTAATTCTTCTTTCCAATAAATGCCCCATAGCTTATACAAGCTATTACTGAAGCTGCCGTGGACGTTATGTATATATGGCTGCGTATCGTCATTAGCTAAGTAACGTAATTTACTGTTTTAAGCCTTAATTGTCTGTCTTACCATTCAATTTTGTTTTTTGAGAGAAGATTTACAAACATATAGATTTAAATTTCATTTCAAAAAATATAAAAATCAAGAGAAAACGTGCCGAAAATTTAAGCCTGGTACTTTGCCTTTATGACTATGCTTGTATTCCACTGAGGGCTATCCTGGCCCACGGTCACGTATACTCTATTGTCGTCTTTTGTGAATATTATTAATCCGCCAGTTTCGTCCGAACTTGTGAAGTCACGCGTTACATTATAGCCTCTCTCTTGCATTTCATCCTTATAGAAATTAATTACATGCTTTGCGCTGTCGTTAGTTTGGTAAGTCATAATTAGCCCAACGATTTTGTTGTTCATGTAAAGTGTTCGAGTAGCGTTCGGATAGCTCGGCAAATTGCTTGGCGTTTCACCTGCTGAACGTGTCTTGTTGAAAGTCGCGTTTTCAATCTTACCCGTACAACCTGAAGACGCAAGCACGAGGCTAATTACGATAAGCGTAGGTAACAAGAGTTTAAAAAGCTTCATGGCCTACCTTTGTAAAGGTCATAACGAATAAATTTTTTGGTGATTCTACAAGCTCCTATTTTTTGCGTGTTGCAGACTAACATTAAAAAGAGATAAATTAACACGGTTTTGAACGTCACGCGTTAATGCGCCAAGAGAATTACAGTCTTTCAAAGTGCTGAGATGGAAGTCAAAACTGGTAATTTAATGAGAACTATAGCTAGATGAAACTATTTTTAACGCCGACCCAAAAGGTTTATCAGTCTATGCCTTTTATAGCAGAAGGGTGAAAAGCGTGCTATCAACGATTCCCATAAAGATTGACAGAATAAGTAAACGAGATATGGATAAAGAGATTTTAAGAACAGGCATAATTGCAGAGTATGATGCGATTAATCTTTACGAACAAATGGCTGCCCTGGCTGAGGATGAGAACGTTAAAGCGATCCTTTCGAATATTGCAAAAGAAGAAAAGACGCACGTTGGAGAGTTTCAAGCACTGCTCGTACGACTTGATGACGAGCATGCTGGAGAGTTAGAAAAAGGTAAACACGAAGTTGACGAACTAACAAGTGAGTAGCGCGAAAAAATATGTTGGCTTACTCATTGTACTTTTTCAAACGAACGGTAAATATTAATTTTTTTATTAACATTATTGCTTCCGTCTTTCCGGAGGGTTCCTTACACCATACCTTGGTGTAAAGTAAAACGCTACTCTCCCGGAACCCAATCTCACTTAGGTGGTCCTATGACGTGGTCTTCAAAGATGGCAGTGGATTATCAGTAATGCAGACGAATGCAGGCTTACCTTTTTTTGCAGTTTAACGACATTATAAATCGCGTATAAAGGCTAATTATGAGTGATCTGATCTCGCAGCCATAGCCCGCTAGAGATAGTGTCTCTCTTCCGTCCTTGCCTATAGCTATCGGTTAACGTTGTTGCTATAAAACCTCCATTGGAACTTCCCTAGGGCATCTGGTTCAAAAGATGCTGTCTACGCCATCGTTTCTATTTTATTGTTGAGAAGCAAAAACACCATTATAGCTCTCGCAACGAATGTAACAACGAGAATCGCTCTAGCACAAGTGCCCTTTGTTGCTTTGTACCTTTTTCGGACATGACGCATCTGTATGGACGTTTCACCACGAAACAAATCTTCCCGGGAGGCGCCTCATTGAGCTTCTCATTCAATCTTGCAGTGGAAATTATCATTTCATTTGAGAAAGTTTATAAAGTAGATGTTCGATAGGAAAATGACGTTCCATTGGAAATTAATGTGTTGAACGATAATCTATGCACTTGTCTAGGCAAGCCATAGACCAAAAGGAGGTGAGGTGTAGTAATGGCAATAACCGTCACAACTATCGAAGATTTTCTAACACTAATTATCCCGTTGTTCACAGTTACACAAGGTCTCGCATATCTTGCGTACATCGTTATCGCTCTAGCAATCGTGGGCGCTAACCTGGGTACTTTCTTCCTAGCTCTGCTCAAAATCATGTTCCCATAATGACAGCCGTTGTATCACAACGTTAGTGTATAATATCGATTAGAGGAGGTGAAAAAAGTTGTTACTCTTTGGATTTCCCTTCATAAATCCTATACTTGCAGCGATTGGCTTTCCAATTATGCTCGTAGGAGCTGCGGTGGTAGCTATCGGCGCCACATCAGCTCCGCCAAACATTTTTGTGGAACTCTCGGGCTTATTTATATTCCTCTTTGGGCTTATGTGAAAGAAAGCTTTCAAAGTCGTTGCATGATCGGATAAGGCAGAGGCAGGACGCACATCAGACTGTCTTGGATCATCGTCTTGGATCATCAGCAACAGAGCCGTATATTTAGTTAGGGGGGGCGCATAGACGCGTGTTTGAAAGGCATAGGTGAGAACGAGGAAAAGTATGGATGAGAACGAGGAGAAGTATGGATGAGAACGAGGAAAAGTATGGATGAGAACGAGGAGACGGATAATGGGAGGTGATAATGATGCTAATATTTTTTCCGGTATGTGGTCCGATAATCGCACTTATAGGGATTCCGGCGGTACTCATGGTGTATGTCTTGTGTCCTGGCGGTATTCCAAAGGACGTGCTCTTTTTTATTACCGCGCTGCTCTTTTAATCCGGGCATTGAACGTTAGGGATCAAAAGGCACGCACCGTGGTGTTGTCGGGCGTCACCGGGTGTGCACATTAGACGGTTTGATTTCAACGCGTCAGCGCGCAAGTGTGACGAAGCATCGCGAGTGAAAAATGATATAGCGTGAAGGGAAGGAAAAGAAAGGAAAGGAAAGGAAAGGAAGGAGGTGAAAGAAAATGTTGTGCTTATTGTGGCCAATGCTCATAAATCCGGTATGCTGGTTTACCCTAGACATCCCGATATTTGGAGGTGCAGTTGCTGTGGCCCTAGGCCTAAGTGAGCCCCCAGTTAGCAACCCAATGCTCGCTCTACTCGTTATACTGTTCTGAAAGAGATTGAACGAATCAAATGAACAAACAAACGCGGAATGACGGAGGTTTTCATTGATTTAAACGGGGAGGTTTCCATCGATTTAAACGGCACTCTTTCTTCACATCGTTCGATTGCAACGATATGAGTACCTCCTCTTCCGTTATTTGTTCAAGAAATTTTGAAAAAGAAGCTGTCAAAGTCGTTTATTCAAAAAATAAAAGCTTAATTCTCGCTATTTTTTGCTAATTGGACATGAGTTTGAGGTTATCTTGCGTTATTAGTAGCGCGACCACATATTTAAGGCAATGGCGCGCGAAGAAGTTTGCTGCAAAAAAATTATCAGCTTACAGTGATAAATCGATAAAAGGGAGTTAACAAGATGTTGCTGTTACCATTTGTAGGTCCGTTTTAACCGCGTCGCTTCTTGTACTAGCGCTGATACCTCTTGCGACGGGATAACCAAAGCAATAATGGGTTTATTGATAGCCGCAGCTTTAGTATGAGAGGTTTCAAAGGCATTTTTTATTTTTTAACATTTAAAATTTTGACAGGATAATAGAAATTTGACAGCGTTTCAGTGCAGTCCAAGATTCATCCCAGACCATGGTAAAAAAACCGAGAGGATTCTCCCTCATTTTCCAACTTTGGACTAGAAAAACTAAGGACACTTACAAGCATATTTGTAAATGTCTTTACACGTGGCCCTTGTTTCTATGCAAGAAAACCTTAATGCAACAACATCAGCTGGAAGGCTCGCCATCTATTTACATACAGCAGTTCCGTTACTCATTCCTAGCGGTGTTTTTTGCCTCGCTTTGGCACAAATAAGGTAACTTTCAAGGTAGAAAAACTTTAAAAATTATGGGTAAACACACTGCGTTCATCTACCTATTAACACCTATCCTGTGCGAAACGGCACAGACCTTCCAGAGGTGTAGCAACTGTTAGGGCATGCGAACCTCAACATTACGCATGGGTAATTGCAGTCTAAGGACCACAACCTACAAGCGAGTATTCGGAATAGAGTTTCGAGATGTTGTCTTCGATATGGGGGGAGCGACAGCCGCGCACCGCAGCGGATGTGCAAATAAACGGTTCAACTCGTGTATTTGTTGTAGGCCGTTGATCGACCATCGGTTTTTGAACGTGTAAAAAATGCCCGTCACCCACTAGCTAACTGTCATAATTACCTCATTACTCACAGATGGCGCGTAATGACCATCGCCGCCGTAGATGGCCCTGAAGTGGTAGCCCCCTTTCGTAGCAAACATCTTTGGAAATATCACCACAGTATCGCTGAAAGATCCGTTATTACCGGTCGTGACGATACTGAGGAAGACCCATTTGCCGCCGTACAACTGCTGAGTATCTATTCGCGCATTTCTGATGCCAGTACCGTTTGCGGTGGTGAGATATCCGAAGACTTTAGTCGGTTCGAAGATCTTTGCTTGCGTGGGAGCTGTGAACGCAAGCGTCGTTGGCTGCCGGGTTGTTGCACTTGTTGTATATCCACCGTGAATAGTAGTCGTTGGCTTACTCGCCAATGCTGCAGCAACGTTTAGCGTGCAAAGCGAAAATATCGCTATGATCGACAAACTTATTATCCCTTTTCTCATGCTCATGTTTACACCCAATGTGATCGCATTTTTACTCATTTAGCAGTAAAAACACATAGTAATATGTGCAGGGGTAATAAAACTACCCCTGTATTTTCTCTAGTTAAAGAGAGACAGCGAAATACAAAAATCTATATATACCAAAAACGATACCGCTTCGTATAATACGAAAACTGACCATGACAGTGAGGAGGTGAAAAGTGCATATGTTTTTAAATCTCTTATCAGGTTGCTACCCGATGATATGTTTGTTCTGCCCGTCGATAGCGTCTTTCCTCGCACCAGTTGTAAAAACGCTAGCAGGGATCTGTTAATAATGAACCATATCTTAAGTGCACGGCACAACGTCGCGGTACAGTAAGGGGGTATCGGTTACATCAAGATTTTCATATAGTGCAATAGCAATTATATATTACAGATTGGCCATACTCTCCCCAGTTACATTTTCGATTTTTTCATAGTTCATTTATTGCGCTTTTTGATCTGGGAGAGACTCAAACGACGACGATAAGCAACATTTAAGGGCAAAATTCGCTTAATCAAACTTAGATAATCATAGTTATTAACAATCAGGCACTATACTCCTGGCCCTGTCAGGCCGCTTTTAAAACTAAAATTATGATCACGGAGAGCTTGCGTCATAGTCGATCCCAGAGAGTTATACAACGCTGCTGACAAACGGAAGTGTCAAGCATGAGATGTCATAGCAGCTACGTTTGACAGGAAAGAAAATTTTAATCCCAAAACATAAACAAAGTAGCTATATAGAGGTACAAAGCAAAAGAGAAAACAGTATGGTTGATGCGAATGTATTAGCCCTCATATTACTTCCTGTTGTTGCCCTTGCTCTTGCATTTTATTTACTTAAAATCGATGACAATGTAGGGCACCTCTTCATGCTGCTGGGGGTCGGACTTTTTATAATCGGGCTTCTTCCCTACATATTCGGCACGCCGAGCGGTATTGGTGGCATTATGTTCATACTTGCACTTGGCTGCATAGCCTGGGGACTGAGTTTGAGAAACAAGCGGTTTCGCATCAAAAAGCGGCCGAGTTAAAAACTAATAACGACTCCCCCCCTACAAGTTTTAATCTTGTACGGTATTAATAACGCCGCTTACTGTAAACTAAGTTTTATCAGGGCTAAGTTTCATCAGGTTCTAAAATAAAGCCTAAAAAATGATCTGTGGAATGTGATATAATATAAGCTTCTGAAATTGATTCATTAGCTCATCACACGTTAAGACGGAGATTGTTGTGGCATGAAAAGTTCGACCTGAAATTTTTGTTGCTGTGATATAGTTCAAAAAAAGCATCAAGTTGATAGTCCGAAAATAATCATGATTAATATCAAACGCAGATAGTCTAACGAGCTTGCAGACGTCCTGAGACGATGAACCCCAAATGTAATAGACATAGCTCACAAACGTTCTCGTCAATGGATATAAAAGAGATGAAGAACCGAGCATGTTAACTGCCTCGGTATCCGTCGCGTGAGGGATCTCTTCTTCGTTATACACGACTTTACAGTTCGGGCAGTCGCTCACTGCTGGTGCAATTTGAATAGAAGCACGTAGCGATAATTAACGGGGCCTTGGCCATTAACCTCAGTTCCAGAATTCTTGGCTCCTGATACATAACCGAAGCGTTGGATTAATTTGCTCGTGCATGTGCTGCCAGTAGTATAAACGAAACGACGAGCGTATAAATAGTTATCATTTAGAGACTTTATCTCTCGTCAAATGGTCTGATCTCGATAATCCGGAGAGATTTGAATGGCGTGGATCCCCAAATGCAAGAATAAGCTAACCCTATAGAGGATGTAACCTAAACTGAAGATAAAAAGGGGTTTTAAAAGAGACCCCCAGCTAATTTCTTCTCATAAACAAATATATAGCACCAGCTATGAGCGCTGGAATCCCAAGTCCAGTTATTGAAAACTCGGGAACTGCCTGTGGCTGCTTTTCGACTGTTATAGTCGGCGTTGAAGTAGGTACCTGCATTGGCATTGCTTGCAGCTTTATGGGTGCGGGTGTAGTAGGTTGCTGCTGCATCGGCTGTGCAACAGGGGCCGGATTTGCAGCATACTGGTTAATGATTGCCTGCAATGTTGCCTCATCCACAAAACCGCTTTCGTGGTAATATACTTGGGAGCCTCCTGCGAATATCATTATAACGGGCGTACCAGCGCCGTTTGGCACTCCAGTTGCCTTCGCAGCGTTCCTGCCCTCAGTAGAAGTGACGTCATACGTTGTAATACTTGCCCCAGGATTCTTTGCCTGTAGGCTTCCAACGACTGGCTCCATTTGTTTGCATACTCCACAATATGGGGATTCAAAGAAAAGCACGTGAACATTAGCCTGAGCTGATACCACTCCAGAGAACGCAACAGATGCAGCCATAATTGCTACTAGCGCCATTAACATTAAACTAATTTGCTTTTTCATCTATGTGGCACCTCTCTAAAGATTTGCGTCCTTTGAGCTTCTACTTTTATAGAACTTTAATCTTATAAATATTAATCGCTCACGAAATTAAATAAAAATCGCAAAATAAAAAATAAGCGATTTAACATTAAACTATATCAGCTCTGTTAAAAATGTAATAAGCCCCAAGAGACGTAACAATTATGATAGCAACGAGAAAAAGGACGTTATCCACATACGAGAGCCCCGCCGTCATCTTCGAAAAATCTCCTGCAAGTGACTGTACTGCGACGTTGTGGCTGCCTGGATTTAACCACAGGAACACCTTCGAGTAGAGAGGGAACTGACTATACGGCAGATCCGTCGTCACGCTTAAATCCGTCGGCACTGCGCTCACACCAGTTATCACTCCGGCATACGCGAATGCTAACAAAAGAACCCAAACGAACACAGCCCCCAGCATGGAGTCGAGGTTTGTCCTCGTAAGGCTTGATATTAGCATCCCGATGGCAACAAACGACGCAAGGTACAGCATTATTACGGCCATAGAGAGTAATAGCAACTCGAAGTCATAGATGCTAGGGTATCGGTGTGTAACGATTGATAACACGCCAAACAGCACGAGGGTTGTTATTACAAACAGCCCACCAGCAGCAGTTACATATGCTGAGAATTTCCCAAAAAGCAACGTACTTCTCCGTATAGGTCGGACAAGTACTTGTACAAGTGTCCTCAGCGTTCGCTCATTGGTTATTGCATCATAAGATAGTCCTAGTCCTAGAATTGATAAGAATATATTACTATACGAGTAAACGACGCTCATACCATAATTAATTGGGTGCAGTTTAGGATCAGGAGACCCACTTGCAGGCGATATTGACCGTCCGAGATCGAAGTTTCCGTAATAAGCGCCCACAACGGCAAACAGGACGAATAGCACCCCAAGAACTATAAATCTCCGCGTTCTCAAGGTCGCGCTCAGTTCCCGCTGAGCAACCGCTACAAGACCGTACACCTCTCGCGAGAACTCATTCAAGACCCTCCCTCCCCGGTCATTCGTATATACCCTTCTTCTAAAGACGGGGATTCTCGAAGCGATCTTATACGCCCCCCTGCCTTCACTATGGCATCGTTCACGTCCTCATTAATGCCTGGTCGGGCTTTCAAAATCACGCTTAGTTTCTCACATTCTATCGATTCCACGCCCTCAACGGACTTTATGGCTTGTATAACCGCATCACTTATTTGCGCGAGTTCAACCTCGAGCTGAGAAGTTCCCCCTCTCAGATCAGCGAGAAACTGTTTCGTTGAAGACGTCATCATGATTCTTCCCGACTTTATAACCCCGACAGTATCGCAGATATCTGCAACCTCCTTGACGTTGTGGCTCGCGAGAAACATCGTAACGTTCTTGACGTTAAGTTCGCGGACGAGGGCTGTTATATCCTGCATTCCTTGCAAGTCTAATCCAGTGCTCGGTTCATCGAGTATGAGAAGTTCTGGATTATTTAACATCGCAGCTGCGATTCCAAGCCTCTTTTTGGCCCCGAGTGGGTAGGCTCTAACGGGCAGATCCTCTTTTCCTTCAAGACCGACAATCGACAAAACGTTTTTCACTTTCTCTTGCTTATCCTCCCTTAGCCCTGAGAGACTCGCAAAGTACATTAGATTACGCTCTGCTGAAATATCGGTATAGAAGCCCGGACGCTCTGGCAAGTAACCGATTCTCTCTTGCACATTATAAAACTGCGAAGGCACATCAAAGTCGAGGATTGTTATCGTTCCGGCAGTAGGTTTAATAAAATTCGTGAGCATGTTAATGATGGTGGATTTGCCTGCTCCAATTGGGCCGAGAAGCCCAAAAGCTGAGCCGCGCTCTACCATCAAATTGACGCTATCAACGGCTACTACATCGTTCCCATAAATCTTAGTAAGCCCCTCAGTCTCAATTGCATTCATGCGCGAGTAACCCTTCGGCTTTTAGACATCTTCTAAGATTTACGATATATATAAACTGTGAGGTTTGAAGTTCAAATTTACAACCAACTGCAAGTGTGTCAATATGTAACCGTCAAATTAATTACATCGTATATTACAGCATATACCAAATCAGCTATAAATCGTAATACTCCTTGAACAAACGGTCAACGGCCCGGGCACTCTCTGACTCTTCATCTGTATATCTAGTCCGAAGTTCTAGCTCAAACAGCCGTAAGGACTTGTCTATCCTCACCGATAGATAGTTTTTAATCAGCTCAGCCTGCTCAGCGCTAAAACTCCTCTTGAGATGATCGTAAAGCTCGCTTTCCCTTTCGCGCAACTTCTTTAATTCTTCTTCATATTCTTTGATAAGGTCGAGGATGTCCTCAGCCACTTCTTCTGCTACGTAATTCTTGTCTTCGATCATGGTTTGCTATATGCCAATTATTGTTTAAATGTTCTTCCGTAAAAGCTCTTTATTTCTTAACGTGCTTGATCAACCAGCACTGCTGCTAACGTAATTTGCAGATGGAGATAAAATAACTATCATGAAGAAACAAAGATAACAGTCAAAGAAAACGCAACTATGCTAGAGATGAAGACGGTGTAAAATGAAACGCCCCCCCCTTTTTAGTTATGGTACGCTGCAAAAAAAGGAGCTCAATTGAACAACCCACCTAATTTTTAGTTATGGCGAGTATGCCGCGGCGGAATAATGAAATGACAGGGTAACAATGATACGCAATACGTCAAGGTAAAAGGGATAATAAGTGTTCGGTATCAACTGAAGTATTATTTATCGAACAACTTCCACATCACAAAATTCACTCTCTATTGAGCACTTCACTTAGCGTAATGTTAATCTTTCGCTTACAAAGCGGTAACGCTGACAAGTACGGTAGATGCGGGCACCAATAACCTTTTCTGCGTCGGCTAATATATAAAAAATGCAATGGCTGAATTCGAAGAGCGTTGGTCGTTGCCAAACCTACAGAGCGCAGTACGGTGGTGTGAAGATAGAAACCTACAAGGCATTCGTTGCATACTTGATGCTCTGGGAGAATACGCCAGGGACGAAAATCAGGCTTTAAAATCAGTTGAAGCTTACATATCGTGTGTTAGAGCCATCAAAGAGCAGTCGCTTAATGCATCTCTAAGCTTGAAGTTAACGAGCGTAGGTGCAACCTTTGATCTGGCACTATGTCGCGAGAACGTAAAAACCATCGTTAATGAAACGGCACGCCAACACGTGGGCTTCGAAATAGACATGGAGGGCCGTAAACTAGTAAGTTATACCCTCGACATTGCTCTGCTATATGCTCAGGAGGGCAAACCTCTTACACTTGCGCTCCAATCATATTTAGATCGCACACCGCACGACTTGCTGGAGGCTATTGAACATAAGATTCGGCCGCGTATCGTAAAAGGTACTTATGTTGGCGATGCGACAGAGTTTAAAGACGTCCAACAGCGTTTCAAGACACTTGTCGAGATTAGTATAGCAAATGGAGACCCATTTTCGGTAGGAACACACGATCCTGAACTTATTGGATGGGTGGAGCGTGAGATGGAAAACGAGAAGGATCAGATAGAATTCGGATTCCTCAAAGGTCTCTCAGATGCCACGAAGATTGACTTAGCGAATTCGGGTTGGAGGGTGGCAGAGGACGTACCTTTTGGCTCTAGCAGATCAGCTTATGAGGCGCGGCGGTTAAAGTACCTCAGAGAGCTACACGGACTTGGCAGAATTCCGATGCCGTAGGTACTTAATGCTCACTAAATTGATTCTCTCGCTTCTTATTTCCGAAATTCGCTAAGAGATGGATCAAGCACTGGTTACATTCATAAAAAGAATGCTGGTCGTGCTTTAACTGCTTTTTACTGTACAATCTTCAATAACAGATTTTAAAGAAGTTGATGTAGATTCAGCAGCTTTGAAACGATAGACTATCCAATAGTCGCACTTAACTTAGCTTTCGACGAAGGATTTGTACCTACAGCACATTAAATCCCGGACTTGGAGAGCGACCAATCTCGAGCAGTCTCCTGCTAAATATTTACAAATTTTCAATGCTACAAGGTCATGATCCATCACTTCCACTACTAGTAACACTTATTTACAAATTCGTAAGACTAATTATAAATATCATATGAAATGATGTGTAATCAATGCGGCACGATTTCATCGACAAGTATTCCGATAGAAACTCCACAGTTCATAGGATTGATGCTCGAGTCAAAATCATCTGCGTGCTTATATTTATCACACTCGCGACCTCTATTATGAATATCTACGCACTGATCGCCTCATTTTCTGTCCTCACGGGAGTTTTTGTGGTTTCAAGGGTACCGCTAAAGTGGGCGTTCCTTAAAGCGTCAATTGTTATCCCCTTCGCAGGAAGTTTTGCGTTAATCAAAGCTTTAACAATAGCCGGAAGCCCTATTTTTTCTTGGTGGGTTCTGAATCTTACGAGCGAAGGGGTTACAACAGCAGCACTTCTGTTTTTTAGAGCGTACATCTCAGTCTACACCGTAGTTCTCCTTACTTCAACCACACGCTTTCCCACGCTCCTCGCAGCGCTCGAAAAGTTAAAGGTTCCGCCCCTTATTACCTCAATGGTCTCATTTACCTATCGCTACATCTTTGTATTCACAGATGAGGCTGAACGGCTTGAGCGGGCAAAGGCGGCGAAGTGTATAGAAGGGGCTCAATATAGACTTAGGCTCAGCGCAAGTGCCAAGACGATTGGGCTAGTATTCATCAGGGCTTATGAGAGGGGCGAGAGGATCTATCGCTCGATGCTGGCACGAGGTTTTGACGGTACGATAAATACGTCGGACGCCATTGAGATAACGCGGCACGACATATTTGCTGGTGTCACCTTTATAGCTTTTACAGCATTACTTACAATCGTTTTAAGGTAGTCCCATGATAGAGTTTGAAAGCGTATTCTACAACTATCCTGATGGCACTGCAGCATTAAAAGGAATAGACTTTCGGGTAGAAAAAGGCGAGAAGGTTGCCCTTGTTGGACCAAATGGCTCAGGCAAGTCCACGTTTTTGCTCCACACAAACGGCATACTGCTCCCGACTTCGGGAGCAGTTAAGGTCAACGGGCAACTCATTACCCAGAAAAACCTAAAAGAGGTTAGAAGGGCCGTGGGACTTATATTTCAAGACTGCGATGATCAAATATTTTCACCTATGGTATGCGACGATGTAGCATTTGGGCCTATGAACCTTGGGCTCAATAGGGAGGAGGTAGCGCGCAGGGTAAAAGATGCGCTCGAACTTGTTGGGCTCACTGGCTATGAACAGCGCAGCTCTCACCATATAAGCGGTGGCGAGAAAAAGAAGGTCGCCTTGGCAGGTATACTCGCAATGGACCCAGATGTTATCGTGCTTGACGAGCCGACAGCAAACCTTGATCCCGAAAGTGCCGACTCACTTGTGAACCTCCTTAATGACTTACATAACCTGGGGAAGACCGTACTGATAGCGACTCACGAAGTTGATCTAGTCTGTGAGTGGGCAGAACGAGTATGTGTGCTTCATGGTGGAACGATAGTGAAGGATTGTACTCCTGCCGAAGCATTTAGCGATCCAGATCTTATGCATAGCACAAAATTGCGGCCTCCCGTAGTATACAGGATTTTTGAAGGAATTATTAATCAGATTCCAACGACCATTGCTAACGCGCGGGAAAAATTAAGGATGTTAACACCCAAGTAAAATATATATGCGTGTTTTAAAAAAGTCACTACTTCATCTAGAAGGCGAAATAACCCTTCTGCCGGAATCACTTGATGACCTGTGGCACTTAAAGTATCTCATCGAAAAAGGCGATCTCGTCTTTACCCTCACGTTTAGGAAAGTTGAGAGCACCACCGATAAACTAAGACCTGAAAAAGTGGAGCGTAAACCGATGAGGCTCGGTGTGCGCGTCACTTCCGTTGAATTTCACAAATTTGCCAATCGTCTACGCATTAGCGGCATAATTGAATCAGGACAAGATGTAGGATCTTACCACACATTAAACGTTGAGCCAATGCGCGACGTCTCAATCATAAAACGATGGCGGCAAGATCAACTTGATAGAATTAAGAAAGCAGTTGAGGAATCTACCAGTCCTGAAATTGCAATATTAACAATTGAATCCGGAGAAGCGCACATTGGGGTGTTGCGACAGTACGGAATTGAAGAAGTCTCAACTATTCGACAGGGTGCCGGAAAAATGGAGGGGGGCTCGCAGACAGAGTTCTTTGGAGAGGTTTATGCACAGTTAACAAATACCGGCGCACAAAACTACATAGTCGCTGGTCCCGGATTCATAAAAGAAGATTTCATCAATTTTGCTACACAAAAGGATAAGGATTTTGTTAAAAAAACTGTTGTCGAAAACGTTATGAGCGTTGGCATTTCTGGTTTTCAGGAAGTGCTACGGCGGGGGGCGTTAGATAGGCTCGTAAAGAACGCGCATATCGCCGAGGAGGCGCGTTTGATTGAAGTACTTATGAAGGAGATCGCTATCGATGGAAAGGCTGCCTACGGATGGAGCGCGGTAAAAAAGGCTGAGGAGTGGGGCGCTATTGATACACTCCTCATCGCTGATGAGACGCTGCGGCATGAGCGAGAGAGAGGCGTTGATATAGACCAAATTCTAACGCGTGTTGACAAATCAGATGGTCACGTTGTAGTGTTTAGCACGGAGTTCGAGCCTGGTAAGAGGCTGGAAAAACTAGGCGGGATAGCTGCATTGTTAAGGTTTAAAATAGAGGGTGAGTGACAGCTATGCTACCAAATAAATTGCGCGCATAATTAAACTGAATGAATCAAAGTCAACTTATAATTGCCTGCTCTTCATTCGATCAATTCCAATATCCCCACAGGGTTAATATTCCTCACATTTGACCTGATAATAGCTTCTTTCGTGATCGCATGCGGGACACTTCTCAGGCGGTTCTGCTCCTTTTAGTGTATAGACACATTCGCGACAGACCCACTGCACCGCTTTGTCTTTCTTGAAGACCGTGCCGGCCTCGACCTCATTCAAAAGCTTCTTATATCGTTCTTCGTGATGGGTCTCTGCTATGGCTATCGCTCTTAACCTTTGTGCTATGTATGTGAGTCCTTCCATATCCGCGACAGCAGCAAATTCAGGATACATGATCGTATTCTCATAGTGTTCACCTGCAATTGCTGCTTTGAGATTCTCAGCGATAGTGTTAAAAATTGTAGGAACTGCTGCGTCCACCTTTATCTCATCGAGATTTTCTGCTCTTGTCGTTTTCAATGATTGGATCAATTTGAATAACCAGCTTGCATGCTCTTTTTCATTGTCCGCAGTAGCAAGGAAAATTTCTGCTACTTGTTCGTACCCCTCTTTTTTTGCTTCCTTAGCATAGAAGGTATATCTGTTTCGCGCCATACTTTCGCCGATAAACGCCTTTGCTAAGTTCATGGCCGTTTCTTGCATCGTTTTATAACGCCTTACTTTGCATGGATGAACTGGTATTCTTATATTTTGTCGTATATTAAGAAATGAGAGAACAAACATTAACATCTTTTAAAGAGGTAAGCCGAATTACAGATTTATTATGACTATCGATTAGTGATGAAGTTTAGAGTGGATACAGGTGCTTGAAGAAGAAAATAAGGAAGCTGATCTACCGTTATTGCAGATAAACGAGAGCGAACTTTACCCTTTTGCTAAAGAATGTTATGAACTTCTCAGAGGTCACGGCCACATCGATATAATGAAAGAAATTAATCAATTGGGAGTAATTAAAAAAGGGGTAATCAAAAACGATGGAGAAGATCCTACTCGTGATAACTATGTTGCAATTCAACTGGGTTTGATATATCGTTTTAAAGCAAGTTCATCATCAAAAGGGCTCGGTTTAGCAAAAAATGTTAAAGGATTTCCAGAACAGATCACAGCTGCCGATGTTTTACAAATATGGGTACTGTTATTCAATGCTGGACACCTGCCAGGTACTTTTGCAACTGAGAGAGCAATCCTACGATGTTGTAAAAAACACGCAGACATAAAAAGTTTGATTCGTGATGGTTTGCCAGAAGACCAACAAATCAGAAATTATTTTGACAAGATATGTAGGGAAGAGAATATTTATACTTTTCATAAGATTCTTATTTGCTTCTTTCTAGAAAGATATAAAAGAGACTCTAATAAATCAAGTTTAATTGATATACTACAAAAAAAGTATCAACTATTATGAGTTTGGTAATGACGAAAAATGGGAGAAGCTGAAAAACATTTTTCAAACAATTAGAAAGCTGTCCTTTGTCTTTTTAGATTTACAATACGCTCCGTGTCCTTTCTATGTTGATTTAGCAAATGTACTTTCAAATATCCCAGTATACTTAGAAGAGCTTTTTTTCAAAGTAGGATATGAGAGTCCAATATATGGAACCTTAGAGTCTCTTGATGATCTTCTTTCAAAAAATGTATATCTATCTGCCGAATCAAATAGAGAATTCGCATGGCATTCAAAAGAAATTGAAAATAAGATAGAAAACGATAAAAAGCGACTTATTTCAAATGAGCTTTATAACTACTTAAAAGAATACACGAACTTTAAACCTAAAGATATTAAATGGGGAAGTAGCCCTAATTTACACATATTATTTGATGTTAATGGAAATAACCAATTATTCGACGTATTAAAAAGAGAATCTCAAGAACTTGAAAAAAAATGGGGGGAAAAAAGGGGTCTTATCTGTTAACGTTTCAGCGAGGACCGGGGCCGCATAAAAAATATTTGGCACTGACATTATCTTTCCGTCAACGACGTTGGGCAAAGAAAAATGTCAAAATAATTGGGGATTTTTTTAAAGAAATAATAAAATTAGATGTTAAACTAGAAAAAGAAGAAGAAAAAGGATACAATGGAAGTGATGTTGCTCATACTTTTCAAGAGCCGTATCAAAAACTCGTATTTTCTGTATTAAAATATATAACAAATGCAAAATATTTTTTTAGAATTAAAAATAGTGATGGAGACGGAAAATTTATTTTGTTAGCCGAAGGGGTAGAAGGTGCTATTCAAAAGGTTAAAGACGAGATTAAAAATTTTGATGACAGTAGTTCAAGAAGTGATGAGCTAAAAAAATTATGCTATTCCCTTCAGGACTTACGTAATCAGCGTGTGCTTAATAATAGTTCAAAGATGTTGCTTTCACTACCGCAAATATTAATATCCGACAGTGAAGGCAACGACATAAGTGATATTGACGGATTTTGCTTAAGTTTTACAGGCGGAGATTTTGCGGTTGTGCTCGTCGAGGCCAAGAACAAAAAACAAGGGAGCACCAGCAAAGCAAAAAAACAACTTAAAAAGTTAATAGATCTATTAAAATTTAAAACTAGTGAGAGTCCAGAAATTAGTGAGATTCCAGAAATAAAAGAGATTAAGGGTAAAGAAGCGTATCGTAAAGGAGTGTGTTATTGCTATTTGAAGATCGACGGTCGATGGAAAGTTTAAACAAGGAAAAGTCTTTACTTCGCGCTCCACACAAACTAAAAAATAGCCAGTTTTTTACAGCGATTTAATCCTTCTGTGTAATTACCAGACGTTGTTACACGAGATTTCACTACACTTCCTTGGATTTTATCTAGTTAAAAAACTAAAAGTCACATCAAGAAACGTCAATAGTGATCGTTCCCGTCTTAAGGCTCTGAGCTTCTTCTTCTGAAAGTAACCGCCTGTAGGCCTTTGGAGAGATGATGGCACTATTCCCAAATGGATCATCTAATATCATGGTCATACTTTCCTCACCAGCTTTAACCATATTTATCTTCTCAAGCAGCCTGTTTCCGAGTTCGAACTTCTCAGGTTCAGCGGATGACCACTTTGTTGCCACCTTGATGATATCCTCCACCCTAATGAGGATGCCTTCAACGTTTGATATGAATGCTTCGGATGCAGCTCCAGGCTCAATCTTGACCCCAATTTCGGGAATTTCAATCGTTCCTGAAGTTGACCTGATTATGCGGGTTGTAAAGTCATCGCACCCAAACTCAATTTCGTACCTCGCAGCTTCCCGCTCGTTAAGCATGATAGTGTCAGAATACTTAAAGCCGCACACGCATGTTGCGCTGACTAACATTATTTCGCCAAAATAGGGTATTTCATCGGTATTAAACTTGAATGTAAGAGCCTCTGCGCAGAGAGGGCAGGTGCTCGTAATCGCTGCATCTTCAACCATGTAGTAAAAGCCTCTTTAAATATCAATATCAACGCTATCGCTTAATAGCTTAATGCTCCAATCTTTCTTCTGTCGATTTTGATTGCCATTGGAGTGACAATCACCTGATCCTCACCAAGGCCGGCTATGTCTCCGTGGACGTCGGTCGCCACCTGCTTAAGTTCTTTAATTATTCTATCAAGCGCGATACGATCGTTTTTTAGGTGTGATATATCAACGACAACTATGTTACCCTTATAAATCTCATCTTTGAGTTCGGGTATATTGTTAACGCTCATAATCTCAGCTACTTTAACGTAAGTGCCGGCCGGCTCTTCCTCGAACACCTCCTCGTACTGCCCAAGATCGAGCTCAAGGTACTCTTCAGCATCTCCATGCTGTCGGGCACCAAATAATCTATCAATCAAACTTTTTTGCGGCATATCGACCCTTCCCTTAAACTAAACTTTGTGTGCTATTAACTGTCCCTCTATTATAATATTTGCGTTTCATCCTTTATTATAATATTAGCGTTTCGATTTCTACTTTATTGTCAAACGTTGATCTACAATGAACTCCGATATTCAAAAGGTGGAACTTCATGTTTAATTTTCATAACAGTTCTTAAAATTTAAAAATTTTACATTTTGGATGTTTAAGCAATATTGACCTGTAGCTGGCTAAAATGTACGCACGCAATTGTACCGTTGCTGACACACTCCACACGATACTATTGATTACTATGTAATCATCCGATTAATTCGTGTTGAAACCTCATTAACTAAACAAGGAGGAGAGGCTCATAGTGGAATCATAGATGTAAAGCAACCTTTGAGAGCATGCTGTTATTTTGTTTATACGTTTTAAAAGCGGCGATTACTTTGAATCGTTGTTCCAGTAGTGACTGGATGTTAAATCTGTGTCCCTTGCTATTTCTCACATTTCTTTAGGGAAAAATTAGCTTCTTTCAGATAATTTGGGAACGAGGCTGCGAACATATCTTACGTATGTAGATTCCAAATCTCATCTCCGATATGATGCATAACCCTGACAGCTTTCCCCGCTCTATTGTGAACCATTTCAACTCCAGAAATTAGTGCCTTCCCTACAGCTAGCGCTTTATTATGTTGCTCTTCTATGACAACTACCAGATCTCCAGGTAAGACGTCACTATCGGCACTTACGACCCCAGGGCTCATGATGTCGGCTCCGTTTATGACGTACTTAACCGCCCCCGTATCTACAGTTACGAGGTGTCTTCTTGGCCTAAGCTCAAGTGCGCCCTTCACGGTGAAAAATGGTTTACCTTCAATGTACATGGCTAACGGTGTGCCATCCAAGAGCAAGACTTTGAATTTTTTGGCCTGTGCTAGCTCGAGAGACCCAGTATGAAGCACTTCTGGCTCATAAGCGCTTAATGCGCTTATCACCTCACTTGCGTTATCGGCTTTTATGAAATGTCGCTTTCGTACCTTCATATCACCACTCATTATTGGACTACTAAAGATAAGTTTTAAGTATATTACATACGAAGGGTTTACTATAAGAGGGCATACGATGAGTCAGAGACCACTTGATATCTTAAATGAATCACTAGAATCAGCAGTGATTGTTCGACTTAAAGGGGGCAGAGATTTTAGAGGAGAGCTTCAAGGCTACGACGTTCACCTAAATCTCGTGCTCGACAAGGCAGAAGAGCTTAAAGATAGCGAGGTAATAAGAAAGTTTGGAACTATAGTAGTCCGCGGTGACAACGTCGTATACATATCACCTTAAATAACACAACATAGTCACACGCATACAAGGATATCGAATGTCAAAGGGAACACCATCAATGGGTAAGCGTCAAAAGAGGACGCACATAAAATGTAGGCGCTGTGGCAACGTATCTTTTAATTATCACGCGAAGGCGTGCTCTCACTGTGGCTTTGGCCGCTCTAAGAGGTTAAGGGGGTACAGCTTCCTAAATAAGTATTGATTTTAAACCTATGGAGCAGAGAGAAGAAAAGATGCGAGATAAGTGTGGCGTATTTGGAATTGCGCTCGATTCCAAGGATGCTGCCTTACCGATTTACTACGGCATCTACGCGCTCCAACATAGAGGACAGGAGTCAGCCGGTATAGCTACGAGTGATGCATCCATCCACATTGAGCGTGGCATGGGGCTTGTGCACGATGTTTTTGACCAGCATAAGCTCGCGCGGCTTAAAGGATCCGCGGGGATAGGCCACGTTAGGTACTCAACCACTGGTGGAAGCAAGGTGGAAAACTGCCAACCCGCACTTGTGAATTACATAGCGGGCACCATAGCAATAGCACATAACGGCGACATCATCAACTCGCTCGAACTCAGGAAAGGGCTTGAGGCAGAGGGGCGTATTTTCGTATCTGATTCTGATACTGAGGTGATAGCACATCTTCTTGTCAAGGAACTCATGCGACACGACAATATAACCGCAATAAGAGAGCTTATGAACAAGATCATTGGATCATACTCTCTTACCCTTCTGATAAACAATGAGGTAGTCGGCGTGCGTGATCCATTTGGAATTAAACCTCTCTGTTTGGGAAAACTTGCAGATGGCCATGTGCTCGCCAGTGAAAGCGCTGCAATAGAAACGTTAGGCGGTGAACTCGTTAGAGATGTGCGACCAGGTGAGATAATTACCATAAAAGCAGATGGCTACTCAAGTCATAGGGCAGTGAAAAAGTCTGTCACCGCCCATTGCATGTTCGAATATGTTTATTTCGCGCGACCAGACTCCGTTTTGGATGGTTCTCTCATATACGAGGTAAGAGGCAAATTGGGAGAGGCTTTAGCGGAAGATGATGTGGACGCTGATATCGTTATTCCGGTTCCTGACTCAGGAATCGCTTTTGCAATGGGATATGCATTAAAATCTGGCCTTCCTTATACTGAGGGGCTAATTAAGAATCGGTACGTCGGGAGGACATTTATCATGCCAGGTCAGGACTTAAGGGAAACAGCAGTACGGCTCAAACTTAATGTTATAAAGAAGCATGTGAAGGGCAAACGGGTCATAATGATTGATGACTCGATAGTAAGAGGCACTACGTCAAGGAAGATAGTCGACATGGTACGAGCTGCGGGAGCAAAAGAAGTCCACATGCGAATCGGGAGCCCTCCAATAGTATCCCCCTGCTATCTCGGGATTGATATGCCTACTTATGGGGAGTTAATAGCTGCCCATAAAAGCATTGATGGCGTTAGACTTATGATAGGAGTTGACTCACTTAAGTACGTCACGCTTGAGGGCTTGATCGACTCTATTGGCCTTCCTCGTGAGAGACTGTGCCTTGGCTGTCTTACAGGAATCTACCCAATTGAAAGGCCAATTGAAAAGATCACACAGATGAAGCTTGATGAGTTTGAAAAAAGTAGCGAGAAGAGTGCCGCTGAAATAAGTGCCGCTTCAATCTAGTTTAAAGAAATCTTTTCTTGAATGTGCCTCGTTGGAAGTCAACCACGTTGTGCCCCGATACCGACATTGGATTTTTTACGACAACATTTGGCAATCCTTGGCATCTAACTAGTATTCAACTCATTCCAATTTCAGTCTTTGATAAGCCTATAATCTATCTAGAGAGCATTTCTAAAAAGCAGTGCTTAGAGAGAGAAATTTATTTTTGAACTGCGTACGGCTAACCATTCGAAAAGTGAGCTAGGAACTAGTTAGCCAAAATCTAGCAGTTTGTTGTTACTAAACAAATTCAGACAGGCTAGCGTATGTATGAAAACTCCTATCGGCAAGAATCATAACAATAATGGTGCTACCAGTAGTTACAATTAACTCCGAAGCTACAACGAAGTGTACGACTGCATCTATTCTCCTTTTAGCGCTCAAAGATTTCGCGATCATCCTCTTCTTTGAATGGAGCTTTCAAAAACATATCACATGAAACTTTCGAAGTGCACAAATTTTGTCATATTATGTGCCGACTGACGAGTACCCCCAACTGCGCAAAAGTGGGCCCGACCCTGATATGCGCACTGGAAAAACAATGCATACGGGGCACTCCCACCGTGAATCAAGGACTTGATCAAACAAATATAGAGTAAGGTGCAACAAATGATACAGCATACCATTGTCCTGTTTGTGGGATGAGTGTTAAGCGGACGGTGTAGATTTTCTACACGTATAGCAA
Organism: Methanobacteriota archaeon; assembly: GCA_963704625.1. GTDB lineage: Archaea > Halobacteriota > Bog-38 > Methanoflorentales > Methanoflorentaceae > DASPRZ01. The sequence continues at coordinate 601,207 of OY969924.1, forward strand.
AAGATGGAAGACCTCACGCGGGAAGGATCCCAAGTTATGACATTTTATTAGAGGGATGAATCCTACTTCCTTTTTCATCAAAGCATTAAACAGCAGATGTTATCTTTTTACGTTTGCGGATGATTGGAAATTAGTAAAGCCAACACCGCCTCGTGCTCGAGATCCATATTCCTTCCAGTACGCCGCAAACGACTTAATGACAGGTAAACTCATCAAACTCATAGTGTTCAAGGTTTCGTCTTCCAAGCACCATCTCAAACTCGACTGGTGTTAGCATAGGCACCTTAAAACTCCCGATGTCGTCTATCGCAATTCTCGGACAAGCCGTGTTTACATATGTATCCGCGGGGAACTGGCAAAGGGCTGACGGCGTAACATCACGTAAACTAATGATATACGCTCCGTACCCCTCGTTTTGGGCTGTATCTTTTAATTCCTCAGCACGCTTCATCCTTTGCTGTCCAGTCTTAGTACAAACAATAATGCAAAATGTCCTTGCGCTCATCGCTCTCGAGATAATAGCATAGCGCTGTTTTATGATTGTCTCAGAGTCAGGCATCCGTGTCTCGTTTAAATACGGATCAGCTATTACAACCCGTTTCCCTGTTGCTAGTGATACGCCAAGCGGGTGGAAATTTCCACTTCCTATATAGAGGTACTCATCGACCTCTACGGCACGGGCCGCTGAGAAGTTGCATCCCAACACCTGCCCCGGATATTTGACCCTGTTATCTCCCTTTCCAATAAAGCATTCAAACTCACCTGATTCGATTTCCATGCATGCTTTTCGTAATGTGTGTGCGTGCTGCACTGTCGTGATGAGTCCGACCTTCTTGCCTTTGAGCAACTTTAAAGCTTTTTTTACGGCAGGAATGACATCTATGTTGCTTCTAACTTCAATGTAATACACGTTTTTTGTTGACAACTCCGGGATCTCTGAGTGCCCGAAATGCACGAGAAAATCAGCGTCCATCGTGAGGTCAAGATCACAAGCACCGTAGCAGGGATCGCCAGAAATCAGAACTCTCACGCCAGATTTCTTCTCAATTTCCCGTGCTATTCCGATCCCATATCGCTTAAGCCCCTCAGGGAACTGTAAGCCGATTACTCTCGCCTTTCGCTCTAGTATTATGTCAATGATCTTTCCGATTTCAAAATCCATAATTTGCAGTGCTATTTACGGGTTGCCTTTGCAGGATGATATTACCTTTACCCGATCGTTGACATCCACTTTTACTATCGTTTTCACGTCATATCCTTCACTTCGAAGCCTCATTGCGCCATTGCCCCTTTCGATTACACAAACCGCTTTTACTGTGCTTGCGCCAGCAATTTTAAGGGCTTTCAATGTTGCGAGAAGTGTCCCACCTGTACTAATGACATCATCAACCACGATCACTCGATCTCCGTGATGTACTCCATTGAGGTATAATGCGCCCTTTGAATATCCTGTCTGTTGCGATATTTCGATCTCCCCCGATAAGCCATACGATTTCTTTCGTACTATTACCATCGGAATATCAGTGTCAAGCGACAACGCTGTTCCAATTTGTATTCCCATTGCCTCAATAGCAACAATTTTATCGACATTGAGGTCAGCGATACGCTTTACTTTATCGATGATTTCGCGCAGAAGTGCAGGTTTTAATTCAGGTACACCATCGGTAACGGGGTGCACAAAATAACGATAATCGCCCCTTCTGATTATGCGAGCACTTTCAAGGGATTCTTGAAGCATTGATCACCTTTGATGCGCTGTAACAATTTCCTCAAGGTCGTCCATAAACTCGACGAGTATGGATTCAGTTATGTGAGGCATTATGACGAGTCGTAAGGCGTTATTCATAATTGATACATGCCACCGTTTGGCAGTGAGCTTCAAAGCTACCTTTGACAAATGGGGCAATCGAAATGCAACAACGTTCATGACAGGCTCGATTAGGGGATAAACTCCGAACTCGGCAGCCCTTTCAACGCATAAATTCGTAAGACGCATGCACTCTGCCACCACATTCTTATATCCTTTATATCCAAGGTGTTCCAGCACGGCGAGTGTCGCAGCTACCGACGCGCCGCTCCTTGTCCCCGTCATTGATCGTTCCACTGAGTAAAAAGTGTTCGTGCTGAGGGCTTCAAAATCGTCTTCGTATCTGAAGAGAAGCCCTCCTGAAGGAATTGTACTCATTCCCATCTTATGGGGATCTACGGTTAACGACCGTACCCCGTCGACGTTAAAATCAAATTTATGGTACTTTTTAAGAAACGGTATGACGAGTCCCCCAAACGCGGCATCTACGTGTAAAAAGATGTCGTTTCGCCGAGCAAGTTTGGCAAGGGAAGAGATCGGATCGATGACACCAAGCGATGTCGTCCCTGCTATGCCGACTAAACATGTGGTGTTGTCATCTATGAGACCCTCAACTGACGAAACGTCAACTGAGTAGTCATCATTAAGCTGCGCTTTCCTTAATTCGACACCAATAAAATCGCTTGCCTTGTTGAAGGATTGATGTGCTGATGCGGGAACTATTATGTTCGGTTTATCTTTTCCGTATATAAGCTTGCTCGCCCTGATTGCCTGTATATTTGACTCAGTTCCTCCGGTGGTGATGTATCCCACAGCTTCAGCAGACCCAAGGAGAGAGCCCAATATCGTAATCGCCCGTCTTTCGAATGCCGCAAGCTCTGGGAAAAGGTTCGGATCTCCAAGATTCGCATGTAGGTAATCCACATGCGCCCTTACTGCGACCGGATGCGGATACGTGCACATCGAGCTAAAGACCCTTCTATAATCCCCGTTTAGCCCCATGTATGTTTTCACTTTGACTTAGTTTTTTATTCTCTTTTATTTGAATTTCGTGCGGCATCGAGCATTATGCGCGTTTCGGTTCTGGCGACCGCCTCCCTCACGCGCTCAACTGCATCAATGTTTGAAGAGATGCTTGTAATACCCATCCGCACTAGCTTCTCAGCCATTTTCGGGTTCGAGCCCGCCTGTCCGCATATAGATGATACTATTCCTGCCTCGTTACAGCGCTCGATCACATGCCGTATGAGTTTGAGCACAGCCGGGTGTTGCTCATTGTAGAGGTACGCAACATTCTCATTGTTGCGGTCAACAGCAAGGGTATATTGAGTCAGATCGTTCGTGCCAAAAGACACAAAGTCTATCCCTTCTGCTATTAAATCGTCTACGATGAGGGCAGACGCCGGTATCTCGATCATGATGCCCACATCGACCTTTTCAAAGTCTATTCCAACTTCAACAATGAACTCCTTTGCACACCTGACTTCATCTTGGTGCTGCACGAGCGGCAGCATTATTCCGATGTTTGTGTAACCGTCGTCTATAAGGTTTTTGAAAGTTTGAAGCTGCATTTTAAAGACTTCGGTGTCGGCAAGGTCACGCCGTATTCCCCTCCACCCGAGCATGGGATTTGGTTCTATAGGCTCCTCCTCCCCCCCTTCCATCGCCCTGAATTCATCAGTTGGGGCGTCGAGAGTGCGAACCCATACAGGGCGCGGGAAAAATGCATCAACTACCGTCCGTATCCCTTTTTGTAGCTCTGCAATGAACTCCTCTTTCTTATTTTGTTCGATGTACCAATGTGGGTGCTTGTTCAATCCGAGGATCATATGTTCGACTCGTAACAGTCCTACGCCATCTGCTCCTGTCGCTATAGCACGGTCAGTCGCCTCAGCGATCGATACGTTTACCTTTACTTCGGTAGCCGTTATTGGCTTTGCCGTAGCTGCCATTGTCAAACTTGGTGCAGATTCTTTAACTTCGGCTTTTTCTATCCGGCCAGAGAAGACAAGGCCTTTTTCACCGTCAACAGTAACAACCATGTCGTCTTTAAGTTTGAGCGTCGCTTCTTTAGTCCCCACAACAGCTGGAACGCCGAGCTCTCTCGACACAATGGCTGCGTGGCTGGTGAGGCCCCCCTCATCAGTTACGATCGCTGCGGCACGCCTCATTGCGGGAACCATATCAGGTGAGGTCATAGTGGTTACCAGGATGTCACCTTCGAGCACTTTTTCAAGGTGGTCGAGCGCTTTAACGATCTTCACCGTGCCCGACGCAAGACCGGGCGACGCAGCGAGTCCTTCGAGTATTTTTTCTCCACCTTGTTTTCGAATCGTCGTAATTGGCCTAGACTGGAGCATATGTACCTTGCCCTTTTCTATGCCCCACTCAACGTCTTGGGGCATGCTATAGTGATCCTCAACAATTTCACCAAGGTCGAGTATCGAGTAAATCTCTTCGTCACTTAAGACTCGTTTATTTCTCAGATCATCGGGAACATCTTTTTTAACAGTCTTTCCGGTGTTTGGATCCTTTATGATCATGACGTTTTTCGTTGCAATTGAGGCGTTGATTTTCCTCGAGCGCCTGTCGATTACATAGGTATCAGGCGATACCGTTCCTGATACGACTGTTTCTCCAAGACCCCAAGAGGCTTCAATTACTGCTTCGGGCTCACCAGTCGTTGGGTTTGAGGTGAACATTACACCGGCTTTATCAGAATCCACCATCTTTTGGACCACCACTGCAATATTAACTGATTCGTGGCTAAAGCCCTGCTTTTCCCTGTAAAATATTGCACGAGCACCGTAGAGGGATGCCCAGCATTTTTGTACAGCTTCCATCACCGCTTCCGTACCTTTCATATTTAAAAACGTCTCTTGTTGTCCAGCAAAGCTCGCTTCAGGTATATCCTCTGCTGTGGCACTCGACCTTACAGCGACAAAAGTTTCCTCACCCTCCCTCTTCGTGAGCTCTGCGTATGCTTTTGCGATCTCATCACGGATGTTCTGGGGCATCCCAGTTACAAGCACTAATTGTTTTGCTGTATCAGATGCACGAGTTAAGTCTGCCGTATCATCGACATTAACGTGCAACGCGCTAAAAATATCATTAGCAATATTAGTCTCATCGATAAAATGTCTGAACGCTTGCGCCGTTACGCAAAACCCACGGGGAACAGGGATTTCAGCATTAATCATCTCGCCTAAACTCGCGCCTTTCCCTCCCACCATGGGGACATCTTCAATGCCCACGTCCTCAAGCCATACAACGATTGGTTCATATTTCATAATAACGGCATCCTTTCCATTTCTGGCTTTTAATTGAGTCGATAATTACATAAGCCTTTCTGACAAAAAAGCAAGTACTTCAACGGAACTTAATAAACATGAAGCCCGATATATAACAGATCAACAACGAAGAGGACAAAGCGGATGAAGGTACTTATTTGCGACCCTCTGTCTCAAGAGGGCATAGATATTCTACAACGAGAAGCGGATGCCGATGTAATTACAGACCTTACCCCTAAACAACTAATTCACGTAATAAAAGACTATGACGCGCTTATCGTCAGAAGTGGCACGAAAGTCTCGCGAGAAATAATAGAGGCGTCGAACTTAAAGGTCATCGGTCGTGCAGGCGTTGGGGTGGATAACATCGACATTGATGCTGCCACAGCTAAAGGAATAATCGTAATCAACTCACCTGAAGGCAACATGATCTCTGCAGCAGAACATACAATAAGCTTGATGATGGCTCTCTCTCGTAATATACCTCAGGCGACTCAGTCAGTGAAAAGTGGTGAGTGGAATCGCTCGAAGTTTACAGGGGTTGAACTTTTTGGGAAGACACTCGGCGTGCTGGGGCTAGGGCGAATAGGCGCAGAAGTTGCGAAGCGTATGAGGGCAATGGGCATGAATGTACTTGCATATGACCCTTTTGTCACTGTGGAAAGAGCAAAAGAACTTAGGGTAGAGGTTACATCGCTTCAAGACGTGCTTAAGAATTCAGACTATATCACCGTTCACACTCCCCTCACAAAGGACACCCATCATATGATCGGAATAAAGGAAATTGAAATGATGCGCGATGGGGTGCGGATACTCAACGTTGCTCGAGGTGGAATTATCGACGAAGACGCACTTTACAAGGGGCTTGTCACAGGAAAGGTTGCGGGAGCTGCCCTTGACGTCTTCGAACATGAACCCCCGATTGGCAATAAGCTCATGACTCTCGACAACGTCATCATGACGCCACACCTCGGTGCATCGACCGTGGAAGCACAAATCAATGTCGCTATCTCTATCGCAGAACAGACGTTACTGGCATTAAAGGGTGAACCGGTGCGAAACGCTGTAAACGTCCCCATTCGAGCGGAAACCTTTGGCGCAATACGCAGCTACATGCCACTTGCGGAAAAACTCGGAAAATTTTGCATCCAGCTTGTTGAGGGGCAAATTCAGGGTATTGAGGTTATTTATAATGGTGACGTGGGACAGTGCGACGTCCATCCGCTCACCATAGCAGTGATTAAGGGGGCGCTTGACCACGTACTTCAATCGCCGGTGAACTTTGTAAACGCAGAGATGTTTGCAAAGAAACGAGGTATACGGATGTCTGAGACGAAGACAGGAGCAGTTGAAGACTTCACGAGCTTAATAACAGTGCGTATAAAAAGCGATAGAGGGGATTGGTCTGCTGCTGGAACGTTATTCCTCGGTGACCAACCGAGGATCGTAAAAATAGGAAATTACCACGTCGACGCAGAAACTGAGGGGTGCATGCTTATTACGTCACACATCGATAAACCGGGTGTTATCGGCAGGGTGGGCACATTACTTGGTGGCAACAACATCAATATCGCCGGCATGAACGTTGGGCGCGACAAAGTGAGGGGGAAAGCGGTTATGGTCTTAGCGCTCGATGATCCACTTACAGACGAGATCCTCGCCGGCATAATTGCGCTGGATGGAATTTCAACCGCTAAAGCAGTAGTGCTATGAACGGCTTTAAGTTACTCTTCTAGTTTCTTTGCCTAATATTTGGTTAGACTCTTCTATTCATTTTTGTTTAAGATGCAACGTTCTAAGAACGTGATATTAATGTCCGCCTTTTCGCTTTCGCGATACATGTGGTCGCTTGTCATATATCCTACAAATAATGCGAGTAGAGACCAATCTCAAGTATGCCTTTATACCATTTAGTCAACAGATCGTTGAATAGGTGCAATCCTCCCTCGATATAATTTATCGAGCTTAGACTATTACTTTTTACAAGTACGTCGGATAAAGACTTACTATCTAAGTTATAGTTTCTTATTCGATTAGTTGCCCGTCTCTTTACTGTTGGACTTGTCGAGTCTGTGAGGTTCGCCGATATGTGTGCACACCTCTTCCTTCTCAAGACAATTACGATGCACTCCCCCAAAAAAACAGTAGATAACAATTTTTCAACATGGGCCAAAAAATCACTTAAGAGGTTAAGCTCTTTTTAATCAAGTCCAAAAGCTCTGTTTTATTCCGTACGAGTTCCTTCTGTCTGGGGCCTTTTCCTTTATGTATAGTTGCATATACTTCGGGCACCTCCCCTTCAGTTACACCCATCAATCCCTGTATTATCCCGCTAAAGATGTCTCGCGTTTTTGCTCATCAAGAGTGACATGTCCAAAGTTTCTGAACCACATTTCGACCCTCTTATCTTCCGAAATTATAGTGATTTTTCGTATCTGCTTTTCCCACCAGACATGGATCATAATCTCATAAGTCTTCTGTTTTATCATAATACCCCTTATTGTCACTGAAAAAATTTTACATTAGACCGCTAACTCATACACGTGAAACATACTTGCATATTTCTATAGTTCACTTTTCCATCACTATTTCATGCTTGCCACAACGTCTGCAGCTGATACCGACAGACGATAACCATGCTTGCCCGTGCTCTCTCATGCGGCTGACACAAAGTTCTGACATATTACATCATTAACAGAGCTCTTATGTGAACCCTCGTGTAATTTTTGAGAGACTTCATATACATATGTTTTAGTTTTTGCATTTTTCGTTTTCTGTAGAATTCATGTTCATATGAAAGTAAATATTACCTGCGATGGCTTTGACTATACAAGAAGTAATTTCCCTGTCAAATGTAATGCATTTTAGGCCTAAAAAAGCGGTAATTTTTACGAGGCCTACACTACAACTCTTGTAGAATATTTTGGAAAGATATTTTTCTACAAAAGCATGACTTTTAACTGTTAGGACTGGAGACCGTTTTAAGTTTTAAGAACGAACAATCAAAAAAGCTGAAAAGAACCTCTTAAGAGCACAAAGTCTGTTCTTTGACGGGTATGCGCTCCGACATTGCTGACTCAACTTAAGCCGATATATTTCCAATAATCTATATTCAAATTTTTTGCGAGTCAGTGATTTATTTCTTTGACTAAATTACTTTGTTTGCTTTTCTATGAGAGTTTCGTAAGTCTTCTTCAGTGCATCTTTTACACTGCGAAACGTCATTATGGATTCCGTCATTCTACTTATGTGGCGATAATCCGGTCAGTTTAGGCTATGAACTAACTGCAAGGACGACATGTCGATATCGAAGCACATTACCGTTCTAGCGGTTCTGGGCTTTAAAATTAGATTAGCTTTCAAGTGGCAACCATTTGGAACCATTTGAAAGTACATGCTCTTTTCAGAGTTTTCCATATGCGTGAATTCTGCCGCAATATCTGATGCAAAAGCGTCAGCCGCTTGAGTCGATTCAAATGTTCTCGCAACTCCTTTAGCTTCAAATAGAAGGATGGGAATTGAACTATGCTCGCATCCAGTCACGCTAAGTTCCGATAGACTCTCATTGATTCTCTTTTCTTGCCATTGAAAAATGGTGCATTTTACATTTAGCAGTTGCTGAATTAGATCAACGTGATCGTGCAGCGTGTAATCACTAACGCTTAAAGTTTCTTCCATCATCTTCCCCTTTTTAAATACGCTCTTTTGGTGTGACATGAGAGATACTTAACGAATTGTCGCTATCTTTACGACAAGACTATTTCAAACGTTTCTTAAATATGCATCTAACAAAAATTTTTTGTAAATCTATATCCCATTAAACTGAGTCAATGACAAGGCTTCGCAGAAAAGTATATGGAGTCGACATTGTATCTAGGCCCTATTTCAAGAGGGGTGTGCGTCACATCGCATGGCTTAACGAGACCCGTCCTTTGATGGCAATCTGACAGAGTAAGTAAGAAGTTTGTGATTGCTTTTACTCTTTTATAAAGTTATTATATTTAAGTGGTTTTATCAAATAACGGTTTGTGCTGCACAATTGATGCAAGCATTAGAAACTTCAGCCCCAAGTTCAGACGTTGATAAGACGACGATAGGAATAGTTTTCAGCTTATTTCGGCTTTGCTTTATGAGCAATTTGCGCCCATCTATTTCTGTAATTCCAACCGAGAGAATGAAGCTTGGTAGTGGGTAGTAGCATAGCCATTTCCGTTATCACGAGGGTTCAGTGCATTTTTTCCGTCCGTGACTACATTAGAGCCTAGTTTCGTTTATCTCTTTAAACACCGCTTATATAATACAAATGTCGACAGGTTGTCTTCAATTATAATGATTTCAACTGATCTTATTTGTGAACTTATTTACCCCATTTCTGCAACCCAGATTGTACCACATCTCATTTGAGACTAATTTCAATGTAATGCGAAAATCAATATAGAAGACAACCGCAGAAAGCAAGTTACATCCTTCTTTCTTTCTTAATACGTATGCATTAAATCCTAGCTGTGTGAAAACGCCAATCATGCTGACAATTTGTATGCATAAGTATGATAGTTTGCTATAGGCTCTCTAGCCCGCTACACACTATACAACGTCCGCGTGTAGCAAGGTAAATTTTAGCACAAAAATATGGACTATCTTTTAGTGCCATACGATAAACATTGATAGAAAAGCCTTGTTGTATGTACCAATCTCACCTTTGATTCATTTCATCTAAGTATCCATTATAAGAAGGAGGCCACAATCTACTGAGTTTAAACTGAACTAATCAAAACTTTTATGCGACCCATCGTATATATAAAAAAGCCATGGAAGAAGAGCTCATTCAGGAGCTTGAAGTTTTTGGTCTCAATGAAAAAGAAGCACATCTCTACGTGATATTACTCAAATACGGTGCAAAAACTTCCGGCGAACTAGCAAAGGTGCTGAACAGCTATCGAATGGACGTTTACCGAACACTTGAAACTCTAGACGAAAAGGGCATGATCGAAATATCGATGGAGAACCCCACGAAGTACGCAGCAGTTCCAATTGCTACCGCGATAGACGCTGCAATAGAAAAACAAACATATGGGTTGCAATGGATGCAAGCGCGTAAGAACCACGTTGTGATGGCTTCAAAGAGCTTACCTGAACGGAGTGCGGGTCAGACTGATGACGATTTCACAAAATTTAAGGTGATAAAGGGCAGAGCGAGCGTCGTAGCTACAGTTAACTTGTTTCTTAAATCAGCCGCGCGTGACATTTTGGCCATAATTTCTCCCGTTGCATTGCCAATCTTCTCTATAAGTGGGCAACTCAATTACTTAATTGTTGCAGCAAACCGCGGCGTTCGTGTGCGGTGTATTACCGATATAGTGCCCCAAAATCTCAATGCAGTACACGAAGTACTTACGGGCATAGAACTTCGACACCTTGGAGGATATAACGGAACTCAATTTTTAGTCAGGGATTCACGAGAAAGCCTCACGACTGTCAAATTAGACACAGTCCACCGTGCAAAAGACGCCGACGATGTGTTCTTCTGGACAGATAATTCAGAGTATGCGCAGCATTTGGAAGCCAGCTTTGAGTACTTGTGGGGAAATTCCCTCGACGCAAAAGAACGACTACAGGAGCTAATGGCGGAATATCCGCATCTAGCCGTCTTCAAAGAGAAGTGATTATACCAATGGCAACGATTTTTGCACCAATTTGAAGAATTGTGGAAAGGTTAGGGGGTACGCAGTTTGCTCACAGCATAAATCGCTACGTAATTCGTAATGAATTCAAGAAATGCACGTAGCATGAGATCATCAAGTTTTAGGGCAATCAATGCGCGTACAAGCATTCAATCTTGTTTCGTCGGAAATCTCACAAAAAAAAGCCAGAAATCCCGCAAAGATTTCATCGCCTCTGTGAACTCATCAAATTCCAGTGGCTTCACAATGTAACAACTCGCGTGATGAATATATGCACTAATAATGTCTTTATCGTAATCCGACGTAGACAGAACTATCACAGGGACGGCTTTCAGCTCGTCGTCGCCTTTTATGTCTTCAAGTACTTCACGACCGTCCTTTTTTGGAAGACTAAGGTCAAGAATGATGAGATCGGGTTTTGGCGTGTCGACATATACGCCTCTGCGGCAAAGAATGTCCATTGCCGCTTGTCCATCGATGGCTACTCTGATATTGTTGCTAACTCTCGCATCTTTGAACGTTTCCCGTATTAAACGCACGTCGACAGGATTATTCTCTACTAAAAGAATATCAATTGGCCTCGTTCGTACAGCTGCACTCATTTTTAGTTGTTGTCTCGTTTAATCGTAACTTTTTTGTTTAGTTGTTTAATTGTGCGTTAAACGATGTATAAGTTTATAAATTTAATTGGAGGGCGCATGATTTATGTTCTGCTATGCCAATAATCAATAAAGTGCGTATTCCTGGCCGTTATCCTAAATCTATTGGGTCGACACATATTAAGAGCGCTACCGTTCAGCAGCTCCATTAATACAGTAGTAAAAACTTGCGATCCCGCATTCAATCTGCACAAGACACCGACTACACGGACAGCCTTTCTTCTCTGGGGTCTTTTCACTTTTGCCGAGAGAGCAAAACAATCCTCCTTGTAATTTATTCTGTCTAAATGTAGGACAGAAGCCTTTGTAACACAGGCATTTTCCCATTTTCTCAAAAGTATAGCGGACTTTTATTAGTATCCCCTCCTGAACAAAATATATTAACTTCCGGTTTGTCAGACTACAAGTTCAAAGTTCGTCCTTCTAGTTAAATAAGAAAAACTCATCGAAACGAGATGAGTGAGTACGTTACTGTGTTCGACCCACACTCCAACTGCTTATATCAAATCCCTGCTGTGGGAAAAAATTATCCAATTTCAGACCCTTCAGCACAAAAATATAGTTCCGGAAGGCAATATTCATCCCATACCACACAGTTGTTACACGAACATCCTTTTCGTTGTAAAGGTTGTTGGCAAGTAGCTGTTGAACAAAAGAGCCCTCCGCTCAAATTATTCTCTTGATATGTAGCACACGTACCTTTATAACAGATACATTTTCCCATGTTCGTAAAAGTGTTTGTAACTGTCATTCGATTAGATCACCTCATAAGATATAACAAAGGTTGGGTCACTCCCGTGCAGCACCCCAAATACAAAAATATCCTCTCTCAAGGCTATATTTAGTGAACGCTGGACACGCTGGACAATTGCATCCTTTCCTATCTGATGCCTTGGAGAAAGACGACAAAGCGCAGAAAAAGCCCCCCTCCAAGAGATTAAAGTGGAAGGTCGGGCACCCCCCACATACGCACTTCGACAAATTCTCTTCAGTATTTGGCACCTTCATTTATTTCACTCCATTACGTATCAGGAATAGCATCTTATTTTATATGTGACCTTCCATTTGTGTATCGTCTTTATTTTAATGAAAAAGAAGTAAAGTAGATAGAAAGTATGAAAAGTGTTCCAGTAATTGCTGGTATAAACAGTCTCGCTACTTAATAGATTCCTACGACTCTTAACCACATTCCTTCTGGTCATTTTGGCCCCCTCTCAAATTTTAAGAGTAACCGTACTTCTTGCTCTCCTATTTTTTCTAATGTGCGCATCTTTACTCAAGTCTCCTAGCTGAATTAAGGACGAACGTACTATTAATTCAAACAAAAGGTTCAATGAGTGGCTATTTTCTACAGCAGAAATGCTTAGAACTCTAATGGAGATAAGAGACGTGAGGGCTCCTAACAACTTGAAATTTGAATCTATTGAAGCGTAATTGGTATTAATTTGAGCAAAAATTTCTCAGGGACTACACATCGACGAGAGTCACATGACATCGCAACTTGAACGAACTGTAAGTTTTGCCAAGTGACGTATAAATGTTTATAATTTAAAATGAAAAAACGTCAGTCAACAAAAAACAGCGATGTGAATATGCGGTCCTTTAGGAACAAAAACTAACTTAAATGGCAAGGATCAAAATATTATGTAATCTAACCTTCTCACGAGTCAGTTGTTGATTCCAGCTCCGTTTATCCATCAAAGGCACGATTATCAGCAGTCTCCAAGTTAGTTCTAAACAAAGTGATAAAATTATTATACCGTTTAAACTAGAAGTGAGCAGTATGACGAAACCAGCGACATCTATACCAATTTGCGTAAACTGTAAGCATATAAGAGGATGTACCGAAGATGCAGGCTTACTGTGTGATGCCTTCCCAGAGGGTATACCTGACGAAATACTTCTCTGTAAGTTTGACCACCACAAGCCCTATCGCGGCGATCACGGCATTCAATTTGAACCAGCCAACTGAATGACGCGGAGACTATAAGAGCCTACTTTTTGTCCTGCGTTCATTACAATAAATTCAACGTGAAAACGGGGGTGGGGAAATAATTCAACCCGTTAGTGGTGTGCGAGAGACTGCCACTATAGCGGCTTCAGCAAACCCGATGCATACCGTAGGGTCAATCCCCATAAGCTAATATTTTACTTACAATTTCCATTCATTTTTTACACTTTTAGTCGCAATCTGATTTCTATCAGAGTTTTCCATCTCACATGCACGCGACACCGTTAACAGCCTAATCGTAGCTGTTACTACAACGTAAGATGTAAAATTTGCTTATATGCCCACGCAATAAGGCTCATGAAAATATGCTTCAAAATCTCACAAGGGCTTAAACCCGGGCGCTTGGAATCAAGAGACATCAGACTAACCTTGACATGCAAGAAGACTGGCTAAGTAAGGGCAGCATTACCCTTGCTACATGTATAGGCCCACGATTATCTCTCGATAATGCAGCTTCCAACCTCTTTGTATAGGAGGCTTTCTCTTGGTCGGCCACGCCAAGTCGAAGGGACGGGTTTAATCGATCGCCTAGCCCTCAGTACTTTATGGTCGTCCTCACAGAGAATTAGTCGATAGCGCTAACTTGCACTCTTCAAAGCAGCACGTTGTGCGAATAAGTTTCACTGTAATCTGGCGATATCAAACTATGCGCTTTACACGTTATCTAAGTTATAATTTACAGCTGATATAAAAAGAGGCGATAAAAAAACCTGCTTCACCTTATGCGCATGGCGAGAGCTACTCCCTCTTTTTCTTGGCCTTTTTTTTGCCACTCTTACTCTTCGTTTTCCTCCTCACCTGAGCTTGGGCTGAAGGATGCTGGGTAGTCTTTTTGACCACCTCAACAAAGGACTCTTTTTGCTCACCTGCTTCAAACTCGGCGAGGCGTGACCTTGCTTTCGGTTTTTGCTTAGGTTCCCCCCCAGTAATATTCTCGAGAGCTTGAGTTGCTGGCTCTGGGAGCTTTGGCGGTACTTTTTCCTTCTTAACCCTCAAACCTCTTTTCTGTTCAGGTCGTTCTCTGGGTACAAAGATGTACATTGAAACGATGATGAGCGTAAATATAATTATTATGCCCGCTGCAGTAGGATCAAAGCTCTGGATCACTAGGAGAAATATGATGGTAGCGATAAGCGGTATTCCTGCAAATATAGCCAGATAAAAAATGGCAGGCTTTGACTTCGCAAAATTCAGATTGTCGACTATAAAACCTTTTCCTGTAACTTCCTCCTGCGACATGTTCCTCCGAGAATCGTGCAGTTACGTTTCTTCTTCCGCACTAAAATATATTTATCACAAACATACTTATCAAGCTAACTACATAATTTTCAAACATTACCCCTACTTATGGTGTTGGGACACACCGATAGACACTTCATATTACTTAATGATAACTAGCCTATGCTTACAAGCTTACGGAGCGGTGTAGTCACATTGTTTTTCGTGCACGCTTAGGCATCTCAATCCTACGTCTGCGCCCAAAGTCAGTAAGGATTTCGCTTTCGGTGTCACGCGAAGTCTCGACAAGTCATATGCTATGCAGGGAGCACGTTATATACCGTTTATCTCCCGTGTAACAAGGGGATGCGGCGACCAACAACCTAAAAATCAATGACAAGTATACGACTTTTCAAATACCGCTATTGCACCTTCGTACACGACTGTCTTCAGCCAAATATTAAATGCATTATGTTTTAGTATCTCTAACGTTTGACACCTATGTACGTTGCTTGAGATCATATCCCTTACGCTATCGGATGCTTTCTCCTACAGGAGTTTCGCTAGAGTGTGACTTCAAATACGCTCTCATCATTACATTACATGCGTTGATGAGTAACACAGCCTACGGAAAATCATTAGTGTATATAGTATATCTGAAAAACCACTTAGATATAATTAAAGAGCTTAGATGGGATCACGAAAATCCGCTTAGATCGAATTTCTTACACGTTTAATTATTTATTCTCGGATCTCTGTACATTGCTCGGCTCTCGATTGGTCCACTGATCAAGTTTTCCGTATCATTATTCGCTCACCTAAATCTATCGCATTAATAATTCGGTTGGCGATGTTGGTCCCTTTAGTAACTTTAATTTCTCCGCCCCGCCCCATCGTAGCTGTAAACAAATAATCATTGTCTATCAATACATCTACAATATCGCCGGCCGAAGCATTGGAAGTAATCACCACGTGCTTATCAGTAAACTCGACCTCTGATATGGAAGCTGTAAGTTTCGGAGTTTCCACCCCGTGCTCCTTCCTTGGCTTTGCAGCTATCGGCTCGATATCAAGGTCAATGCCAAGTGCCTCTTCAATCTTCTCAATCGTTCTACCGCCTTTACCGATAACATGTGAGATATCCCTGTCACTCACGTAAACCTTAGCTCTATTGTCGGAGAGCATCTCCACGCGAAGCACGTCCTTTGCATACTTGCCGACTTCCCGCTCAATCTCCTTTGCTGCAAACTTCCATACGTGCTTTGTTTCAGGCTTTTCAGCTTTTCTCACCGGCATGACCACTATTTGCCTGCTGAAGAGGTAAATCTCGTACTCAAGTTTTTCAGTTTCGAAGTTACTCACTTCGATAACTGGCCGAGCGAGATCAGCTTCAGTCATACCCGCAGGCACCTTAACCACAAAGTTGACATTGTAGACTGTTTCAATCTGTCCCTTTTTGATGAAGATGACAGTATCCACAATTTGCGGTATTATTCCAAACTCAACACGACCAATGAGTCGCTGTAGCGCATCAATAGCGCGAGAGGTGTGAACAACGCCCACCATGCCGACTCCAGCAAGCCGCATGTCGGCAAATATCTCAAAGTCATGAGTCTTTCGCACTTCGTCGTATATCGTGTAATCGGGCCTCACTAGAAGCAATATATCGGACGTTTTCGCCATGTCACCTTCGAGGGCTGTATACTGAGTGATCTCATCGGGGACTTGTAGATCCCTTGGACTTTCCATAGTCTTTACTATGTAGCCACAACTGAGCAAAAATTCTGCAATACCTTGCGCAAGCGTCGATTTTCCAGATCCAGGGGGTCCTGCAATCATTATTCCTCTCGAGGGGTCGACCAAACGGCTCTTTAATTCTTCTGCGAATCTGTACTCATCAAGCCTTGCAGTTGCGATGGGCCGAACTACAGTTATTTCGATTCCATCAGAAAACGGCGGGCGGGCGATAGCCACCCGAAGAGGCCCGAGTTGAACAACGGTAGCTCCGCGCCGTTCCAGTTCAATAAATCCATCAATTCGCGATTTCGCCCTCTCAATAATCTCAGTGGCTATATCGCGCATCTCTTTTTCGCTCATGGGTGTGTCGCGAATCTTGACGAGATGAAGCGCTTCAATTGATCCACGCTTCGCCATTGGCGGCACGTTCTCCTTAAGGTGTACGGACATCGTGTCGGGTGTAAAGAACCCATCGAGCAAGAGGGGGGTTACTTCTTCCTTTTCAGGCCTGAGGTACATTACATCAATGCCTTTCGCTCGAGCAACCTCAGACTGCACGACATCACTTGTGATAAATGTCGCTTCGTTGTCGACAGCAATCGTCCTTATCATTGCATCGATTTCGCCGACACCAGCAAGCCTCACCTGCTCAAGAGTGGGCCGCTTACCTGCATAGATGAGACTTATCTCCCCTGCTCTACGCTTTTCATCGAGAGCCTTAAGCTCATTTAATCCCCTAAACCCAATCTCACGACCGTGGTTTGCTTGCGCCTCGAGCTCTGAGATGGCGGCTTCTGGGATGATTACAGTTGCTCCTTTAAGCTCACCTTCTTCGATGAGTTTTGTAATCCTTCCGTCAATTATAACGCTCGTATCCGGAACGTACTTCATGCTTACTCCATAAATTTTCGCTGCAACAACACCTGTTTAGGACAAACATCATAAAATTCTTATAAAAACGGGTTATAAATGCTTCGTTAATGTTCTCAAATTTCTGCTAGGTACAATATTCTTAATTCCTCCATCCTTCACATTTTGCTATCATTTGTAGACGTCGTCAGGGTTAAACGCCTTCGTCCCAATGAACTCACCGTCAATTTTTCTGAAAAAGCAAGACTTAAAACCGGTATGGCATGCCGCTACAATCTGTTCGACCTTGATGACAAGAGCATCCTCATCGCAATCAACTAAAATATCCCTCACAAATTGGAAATGCCCTGAAACTTCCCCCTTTTTCCATACTCTCTTATTAGTGCGGCTCCAATAGTGAACACATCGCGTCTGAAGCGTCGCCTTAAAGGCCTCTTCGTTCATAAAGGCTATCATCAACACCTCGCCGGTAACGTAATCTTGTGTGGCTACTGGAATTAGACCACTCTTGAAGTCAAGCTCTAACATGTGTACCAGAACTACAGGCGTAAAAGATTATAGAGTTAACTATGCGTTTTATACATCGAAGGAGACTCTATGAGAGTCTCTCCTCCAGACTTAATATTCGCATCTACAATCGATCCAATCACTATGTGATGGTCACCGGCTTCCTTTTCCCACACGATCTGACAGTCGAAGTACGCCACACAATCATTGAGTATCGGCGAGCTGGTTATTCCGAGCTTATATTCAATATTCTCGAACTTGTCTACTGTCTTGCCGGACCTTTTACCAAATGAATCTACGAGGATGGCCTGATCAGATTTAAGAACGTTAACCGCGAAAGCGCCGCTTGCTTTCACAAGTTCATAAGTGTAGTGACGTGAGTTTATGGCAGCCATGACAAGAGGCGGCGAGAAGGAGACTTGCGTCACCCACGTCCCTATAAAACCGCTCAACTTGCCCTCGTGATTGGCAGTGATGATGGTCACGGGATGTACGAGCTTCCAAAGCGCCATCTGAATTTTATTCATATAACTCATTCCTTATGATACTCCCAGCGTAAGGGCGGGACTACTACTCTCTATGATGAGTTCTTTTTCTCTTCAAAGACTCCTTCAAGAGCTTATATAGGTTATTTTGTGAGGTTGCCGATACCTTGGGTATATTTACAAATTCTACTATATTTATACTATAATTATCGCAGCATATTAAGCTGTGTTTCGAATGCTCTTTCTTTAGTCTCAAATCATCAGCAGTAAAGATCTTTCGCCTTCACTAACCAATAATCAACCATTTCCCAAGTTAATTGCTCATTACGGCATAATATAACATCATTTCAACTTTATCGGTTCAGATAACAAGTTACTATTGAATTTTTGTGTGGAAGCTCAGATATAAAGTGATACTCATAAGGTAGCATAACTGCGGTAAATTGTGCTAACTTTGGCCCGCAAATCTTGAGTAAGCTCTGCTGCCTCATTTAATTGTTTGAAAGAGGCCCAATGCCGAGCACAAGCTGTTCAATGTATTGTAGACTGTTAATTCAGAATGCTGTCGTAAGAGCTTTTTGAAACGATGCTTGGCATCACTAATATTCAAGTGCCTATTACCTTTGCTGTACCACCCCGAGAAATAGTGAATCTTGCTTTACCCTAGCCAATCGTTCCACTATCTTATCCACAGTCAAAGAATCCTGTTCACCCGTCTTGAGATCCCTTAGCGTCAGATTTCCCGACATGATTTCTCTGTGTCCTACGAAGATCGCATAGTCAAAGCCCTGAGCATTAGCAGATGACAGCTGCGCCGCCATCTTCCGTCCCATGAGATCTATATCTGCAGAGATGCAAGATCGAATTCTGCTGACAACCTTTAATGCCTCTCGACGCGTGTCATCTGTTGAGATCACCATCACTCGCACGGGCTCTTTTATCTCCACATCGACTGCAGCTATCACCCTATCAAATCCGATTCCAAATCCCATAGCAGGCACATCTTCCCCGCCAAAAAGATGCGCCAGCCGGTATGAACCGCCTCCTAAGATCTGATTCTGAGCCCCAAGACCTTCTACATAGGCCTCGAATACTATGCCGGTGTAGTACTCAAGCCCTCGTGCGATACCGAAGTCAACAGTATAGGTTATGCCAAGGCCATCAAGTAGCTCAAGCACCGTTAATAGATAGCTAATATCCGCTACCATCTCAGCTTCACTGAGGGGGTCAGTTCCCTCAATGATTTTGATCGCCACATTACCATTGGGAATGCCCTTTAAACCCTCAAAGTCACCTTTGTCTATTAAGCGCATAGCAAGAGCGCACGTTTCGTCATCGAGTTCACAAAAGGCAGCGCGTAGCACGTCAAGGTACCCGATGTGTATATCGACCCCAAGCCCAACGCACTTGAGCATCGCTTGAGAAAGTGCAATTACCTCTGCATCGGCCTCGGGTCGCGTGCTGCCTATGAGCTCAACGCCGAACTGCCAGAACTGTCGATATCTACCTGACTGCGGCCGTTCATACCTGAAGCAATCGCCGAAGTAGTAAAACTTGAGTGGTTTTGGACAAGATTGGAGCTCATTGACATACATACGAGCGACCGGAGCCGTCAGCTCAGGACGTAATGCCAATGAACGTCCAGCTTTGTCTTTGAAACTGTAGAGCTCCTCTACTATTGCCTCACCCGACTTTACGGTGAACAACTCGAGAGGCTCGAATGCAGGCGTTGCAATTTCTCTATATCCCCAAAGCTCAGCAATCTGTCTGAGCTGCAACTCAACAAAGCGACGCTTTCGCATCTCCTCAGGCTTAAAGTCTCGTGTTCCACGCGGCCTAATTATTTGTGTGACTTTTTTTGTTGCCATCTCAGTAATATAGGAGAGAGTCTATTTAGGTGACCTTTTTTAGCCACTTATCAAACACCAATCATTCCAAACTGAGCTCGTTGACTATGCGAATCAACACTTCTCACTTCGTCAACAGTTCAACGAAATTACCGACTCCTCAAGATTGAGACAGTCATGCCCTGTTTGTTGACATAATTATTTTAACATATAATGCCGTGTAGTTTGTGCAATAATATTATTATTATATTCCTATTTGAATGCCATTGTAGCATTCTCAATCCCGCGCACAACTATAAAACAAATTCTCTATTTCAGCTCTGTGAACGCACTTCAACATGTAGTTACACTGACCTACTTTAGAAGATACATAAAGAAACCATAGGTTGTCCAGGAGGTATTATCAGTTACTAAATTGGGCCCATATCTAAAAAATCGTCGAGTTTGCTAACTCGATCGGATACTGCTTGCCTTCGAGTGGTTTTAAGCATCACAAAAAAAACATTGAGTTTTCAGTCAATTAATGACATAAACTTAATTACCGCTCCGCTAGTACAAATTTAGTAAAGCGTTTTACGACTGCGCTTCTCCTACTTCCATGCGGTTAGCCAAATAGCCGAGGCTCTATGGCATCATATCGTTGATAGAAGCTCTAAGACTCGATAGAGTATGAAGCCGTTAATAACAAAAACAGCTATCTCAAGTCAATCTATTTAATATTTGATGCCCTTAAAAATGTTAAAAATGCAGAATTGCATTTATAAATCAAGCTCGCCTGGGCTTTAAGCAAGCATATAGCAGACCGTCATAATCGAGTTTATTCACCTCATCAGGAATGGTGGCTTACGCAGTTCTTTATAAATTAATCAGCAACGTCAGAGAAAACGCTTCACACATCCTGCACCTTGTCCTAATCCTTCATCAAGGCGTACTTTGACCTCGCTGAAGTCGCTGGTATCTAACTGTTCGCATATTTTATCTGTTAGGTAACTGCAAAGGTCTTCTGCACTTATTGATTTTACCGGAAGCAAGACTACGTCTTCTCTCGGAAATACGTACCTCTTAGCCCGCTTTCCGACAATTACTTCAAGCCCTTCCGAGCCTGACGCATCTATCTTTACGTCAACCTCATCGTCGTCAGTTGCTATCAAAACGACATGATCAAGTTGATTACATACATCAGAAACAACTTTTTTTAAATCCTCAAAATCAACAATGAAATCTCCATTTTTTGAACCAAGGATCTTGATACTTACAGCATACGTGTGTCCATGCAGTTTCCCGCACTTAGGATGATCAGGGATAAAATGACACGCCGAAAACCTTAGCCTTGCCTTCCATCCATCCAGTTCAACCCAAATGTTAGTCATATGTGTGCTTACGGTGTTGATTTTGCTTGAACTATCCTAAGGTTTACCATTTATATATAGTTAATAATTATCCAACATGTTCTGAAGAATATTTATCGAATGACAATTATATTGGAAAATGTTACATCAGAATGTCAAATAAATCTAGAAAAGATCATTACTACAAAAAAGCTAAAAAAGAAGGGTATAGATCGCGGGCATCATATAAGCTCCAACAGATACAACGACGATTTGAAGTTATACACGAGGACGACGTTGTTGTCGATCTTGGAGCGGCTCCTGGAGGCTGGCTACAGATTATCAAAGATTTAAATGCAACTGCTATTGGAGTTGACATACAACAGATAGCGCCGATAGAAGGAATAACACTTATAAAAGGTGATATAACCGAGCCAGGAACAACAGAGAAGATACAAAACGTTGCACGAAAAGTTGACGTCGTGATTTCGGATGCGGCTCCAAATCTAAGTGGGGTATGGAGTGTAGATCACGCTCGTTCAATTGAACTCTCTACTTCAGCCTTGAATATAGCTAAACAGATTTTGAAACCTGGTGGGGCCCTTATCGTAAAAGTCTTTCAAGGAGACTTGTTCGATGAGTTTTTAAAAATGGTGAGAGAGAACTTTAGTTTTGTGAAGGCATTTAATCCAGAAGCTTCAAGAAAGCAGAGCGCTGAGATATATATTATCGGAAAGAAGTTTTTAAAAGTGCCAGTTAATCTAAATGCCGTCTATGAGGTTCAGATCGAGACAATAGGCGAGGCGGGCGACGGCATAGCCAAAATAAATGATTTCATCATCATCGTGCCAGATACTAAAAAAGGTGAAGTTGTAACGGTTAAAGTGACGGACATAAAGCCCACGTTCGCCTTTGGAAAGAGAATATCTTGAGTTCTCGACTTTGCCGCTGCTTACAGGATGTACGAGGAGACTAAAAGTTCGCTTTAATTAGAAAATAACTGTCTAGGAAATAGGTTATTCTTAATTCAAACGAGTGTCATAAGATATAATTGAGTTCGATTTATTGCGATTCAACTTTTCAATACATCAGACAGAGACCGGATGCTGACAATTTTCACTCATATCCTTGATATACCAATTGTGGAGATGTCGTAGGCTTCGGTGAATTTATTACCTTCCTCGATAGCAGAAGGGTCCAAATTAAGTTATTTTATGTCCTATCGGAATTATAAAGAAAGAATTTTATTGCCTGGAGTCCCAAACATTTTAAACTTTTATATCATTAAATGTCCCCACAGGCAGAGTTCCCAAGTTTAACGACGTGTAATTTAGCAAGACGTTTTGCGCAACGAGATCAGCTTCGAAATGCAAATATTTTTCAAATCTATTCCTATATTCTATAGCCGTTCATTCATCATTCCAGCAATACAAAATCAAGAGGCGCCTGCTTAATAGTATCTTGATTAATAACCGCTATTACAAGGTTATCTTGCACATTTCAGTCCTTGAAGTTCTCAAAACTGTTGACTTAAATGAATGTATGGTAAACGCCGACTGAAGTTGCAATACTGAACTCAACAGGGTAAAATCCCCCGCTGAGGGTTCAGTTCTAAACTTATGGGTTCGTCATTCGTTATGCAGCCCGTATTATCTGTAAGGGCTGTATAGCGCAGATTGATCTCTCTATTATAGAGAGTTTCTTCTAACAACCTGCCCCATTTAATTTTGATTTTGAAGTTCTGCTGCTTTGAGAACGTCTTTCTGACTTACATCCAAAAATGGTCAAAAAAATATTTCAGCTGTTAACACAATGAGAGCGACCGCAGCAATTACCTTATCGATAATATTTCTGCTCTCTTAAATTGACGCGCTAAGGATTTGGGCATGACATGGCTTCGGTCAAAATTACCAGGTAATTACTCGTCGCGCAAAAACCTATATAATTATAAACGGAATAATTATCCGTATCTAAAGGGATGGAATAAGGAAACAACATGGCAAAAAAATCTATGTCGGGCTCTATGTCGAGAGTCTTGGTTATGTATCTCATCATGATGCTGGTGTACGCGTACTTGAGGATACCTGTGGGTCACGGAGTGAACCAAGTTCTTGGCCCTATTGTGACTAGCTGGCATATCCCCCTGTTTATAGTGATATTGATAATGTCAGTCATAACAGGAGCTTACTCATCGCTTATTCTGAATCGATCCGTGGATCAAAGTGTAGTTAAAGAATCACAGGCCAAGATGAGAGAATTTCAAAAGGCTTTCCGTGAGGCACAGCTTGCAGGTGATAAGGCTAAGCTTAAAAAGTTGGAAAAAGAGAGAGCAGAGATCATGGAGCTTAGCATGGATGTCCAAATGCAGTCTATGAAACCAATGCCGTACATACTCGTACTCTCCCTTCCTGTGTTCGGGTGGCTAAATTACCTCTTGTACTACTCGCAGCTTCCCGCAGAGATATCACGAACAATTACAATGCCGTACTTGGGAACGCTCAATTATACACACTCGATTTCCATCCTGCCTGTGTGGATTATCTGGTACCTGCTCACCTCGCTTGTATTTACGCAAGTGATAAGAAAGACTATAGGTATGTAAACTATTAGTTAGTTGCTGGACTACGCGTTATTTTACTTTGTTCCCGTACCTCTAACAACTCGAAGTACGACTTTACTTTAGGGAGAGCGTCTCTAGATTCGAAGACAATGGCATACATTGAGCGGTAAAGGGATACACCTAGAGTATCCCACCTATGTTCTTCCGGTATTGCAGTCCCGTGCAGATGTGAAAAGTTTGAGTTAATGCTTCATTAAAAAAACGATGAAATGGAAAACAACAGAATAAATTTTAATATTTATGGATATAGTAAACCTGTTCTCAAACTCTCATAAGAGGGGCCTTCCCATGTTGCGGCCAATTCACAACTAATACTTAATCATCTGATTACACAACGTAATCAACATTATAAGCTGTTTTTTAGAGATTTTTAAGCACTTTCACAAACGTTCAGCCGAAGTTTCACGTAGTATTGCCCTCAAAACGTGTATATTTGCGTCTGTTTTAATCGATGTACCTGAAAAGTGAGTCCTGGAGGCCTGGTATCCATTGCGTCTCAATTCTTGCATCAATTCGCTCAGCGGCATGGGGGCGAGTTTAAGGTCTTTAGCTATTTTATGATAGTTATAGAAGGACACAGTATCAAGTTCATCTCTGCATAATCTAAGAAGTCTTTCAGATTGGCTTTTGGTCCGAAAATCTCCCTCAGTAAGCTTAGTAAGAACCTCCTGACAGAAAGTCCTGTCATGTAGCTTACCAAGCCATAGGGGCCCCGACAGTTTTACGTTAAACCCACAAAAGGGACAATCATTTCTGATAGAAGGCGCAAGTCCTTTTTGGTGATATCTGTGCCTGCAATTTGGACAAAAAGCAATAAAACCAAGTTCGTCAATGCACTCATTGGCAAATTTAGCGTTTCTTCTTATTTTTAGGTAAATTCTATAGTAATGGGCAGTTGCATGTGAGAGCAAGGGAAGAGCAAATTTATCATATTTACTGAGAGCTCTGACTACAGCACCAATAAGTATTCTAATACCATTTTCAGCGTGATATTCAGTGTTTGCAGGTACTGCCGCGTATCTTCTAATCCCAGCATTAAAATGCGCTCCACTAAGAGGTGCGGTATCAGTAGCCGTGATACAGAGCATCTTGCGGACAGATCTACAAGCTGCATCGATAAACTGGGCAGGGGTTCCAAATGGATCAACATCGACAATACTGAATCCTCTTTGCGACATCAGGACATTCGCGTCCATATTTGTGACTTCTGCCTTCAAGCCTAAATGCCGCACATTTCGTTCAATTAATTTGTGAGCTAGTAGATGGAAGTCGTTTAACGTTACAGAGAGGTTTGCCTCGTTTGCGACCCTTATCCCTCGTACCCCAGATGCTGCCATCGCATCAAGATACGAACAGCCTCTTGCTTTACTTATGTTGCCGGTGAAGGCCATCATGCAGGCAACATTAATATCTCTGCCGAGCTCCATCTTTGGGTTATAAAATACTAACGCTGATGATGGGGGAAAAGAAGTCGTTTGATCGTGAACGGGGACGAATACGTCAGTCGAGCCTTCTCTAATTAACTGGGTCTTCACGATACATACTCTGTTTATAGGATTAAAAAGTTGATCTTCACATATTGTGTTCTAAAACGTACATAACAATTCACTCAAAGAAGTACAGACCCTTCAATCCATAGAGTCTAACGAGTATGCAGACCATACAGTTTGAACATTCAGGAGAATTGTGCCCTCTGAAACTTCCAATGTTCGCGTAAAACGGCAGTCGCATCGATGCCCACCTTCGTGGTGGTCCCATCAGTTTCAGCTCTCGGATCGAGTGAAGACCCCCTAACATTTGGTATTATCATAATATCTCTGTCGCCCTTAACCCTTGTAGCTATGGCGAATTCTACATCCGCAGGATTGTAGATGTCGATGTCATCGTCTACAACGACTACGTGTTTTAAGCTTGTATGCGCTGCAAATGCAGCCATAATTACGTTTTTAGCATCCCCTTCTGTTTGCTTCTCTATCTTTATCACAGCGTGGAGGTAATGACAGCCACCGGCTGTGAGTATTACATTTTTCACTTTTGCGACCTCATGACACGCTTTATAAATTCGGGGTTCATAGGGAATGCCCATAAGAAGCGAGTGCTCCGAGCTTGCCGGAATTATGCTGTGGTATATCGGATCTCTCACCGAAACTAGCCTTGTAAGCTCAAGCACGGGTTCACTCCTTACGAGGTCGTACGTCCCAGTGATGTCAACGAAAGGTCCTTCTTCTGCCATCCTGGTTGGACTGATCTGTCCTTCCAGGTACTAACTCTGCAGGTGGGACTAACACACCGTTTTCACATGGTATTAATTGCTGGGTTGCTCCCTTTAGTGCAGCGGCGTAGTTGAACTCTCGTCCGCAAGGAACTCTTGTAGTTGAGGCAAACAGGGTAACAGGATGGACCCCTATTGCAACGGCGACATCAAGTGATTCCATTCTATTTACCTTTGATTTATACATTAAGTAAGTATGACGAGGTGGAACAAGTCTTACTGCCAATGAGGTTTTGTCGAGAACCATCATCCTGTGAATTGCTGCATTCATCGTGTCACCATATTTTGCTACTAAGATACCAGCGGTAATATAGCTCCCACCATCTCTCTCAAAGAACTTCATAATTGGTAATTTGCTTAAATCAGGGGTGACATCCACATCCCAACTATACTCCATTGTTTCTGTCTTTCCATAAGGTTCCACACTAATAAGCTTTTTAATCATATCTGCTTGGCCTATACCAAGCGCCCTAGCGAGAATTTGCCTCGAGCTAAGAAGATTAACCACAGCCTTGGAGCCATTTATGTCTTCAAAAAGGACTGGGCCTTTGCCATGCGCGATTCGAGCGGCTTCAAAAATTGGGCAGACGGGTTCTTTTATTATTTCTAAAATCGCTTCTTCTTTGAGTCGTTCAATAAATTCTCTCACTCAATCACCCCACCTGCTTGAAATTGAGTGTTTAATTTCGAGTCTATCAAGTATCCGTGCAACAATCATGTCGATAAGCGCTTCAATCGTAGTGGGGCGAGTATAGAACGGGGGACAGGCAGGCAATACGGTGGCGCCAGATTCAGAGACTCTCACCATATTGCGTAGATGAATAGGAGTTAGAGGCGTCTCCCTTGGGACAAGAATGAGCGTCTTACCCTCTTTTAAACAGACTTCTGCAGCACGAGTTACGAGGCTGCCCGAAATTCCATTTGCAATACTGCCAAGCGTTTTCATGCTACATGGAACTATGGCCATACCATCAGTCACATAAGAGCCGCTCGCGATTGGTGCGGTAAAATCCATCTCATCATAATTTCTCGTTCCTAGAGAAGTCACAACATCAGAAGAATAATTAGTTTCGATATCTATTAGCTCCTTTCCTGCGGTTGTTATGACGAGGTGGATTTCAACGTTAAGCTTTTTAAGTACTTGGAGCAATCTAATACCGTATTGAACCCCGCTTGCTCCTGTTATTGCAACCGTGATTTTCATCTTAGCTCCTTTATTAGTTCATTAACAAGCGTGAATGAAGCACTGACGATTTCATTTATCTCAGCCGTTGTAACATTTTCAACGTGAACCCCGACTACAACCGCGCAATTGCATTTTAATTCTCGTGAGATTCTATTAGCTGCCTCCTTAGCTATTATGTCGTCACGGTGATTTGGCATCGTTAAAACAGAAGAAAATGATCGTATTTGAAACCCCCCTGCTGCTACAGCTCCAATATGGTTTTCACCGCCTGTAAGTGTTACAAGATAGTCTTTGCCAATTTGGCGTGCGATGGCCATCAATTCGACAACGCTCGTATTTTTCTTCAATGATATTTGGCTATTTGACATCAAGCACCTCTTTCGCCACTTTACCTACTTTTTCCCTGTGCTCCCCTAACGTATAAACGCCAAGTTTTAATTGATCAAATTGAGCATCATAAAGTATTCCGACAAGCCGTGAAACTTCTTCAAGGCTTTTTATACTTCCGTTTGTTAATACTTTTGCCTTTCTTTCAACCATCTCTGGCCTACTTGGGATATCAAGAAGGACGTGCCATTCGTCTAATCCTGCTTTACACGCGATTTCATGCTCCAATTCTTCCTGCGCAGAGCTAAGTTCCGCCATTCTTTCAACACTTAAACTTTTAGTGCTTACATACAGTGCTCGTTTAAAGAGGCGTCGATCGAGAAGGCTTGATGCTATCTCTTGTGTATAACCGCCCTCGTGCACCATTACTGACAAGAGTTCATAATCATCAAAGTTCCATAGTTCTACTCCTCTCCGTGCCATCGGTATTATGGCCCGTCGTACCATTGCCTCAGCGATCCTACTTACATGATGAAAATAAACGGTTGGAAACATTAAGAATCTCGAAACAAGAAGCGACTCTACTGCTTGAATTCCACCCTCACTAATTACGAGCTGACCGTTTATAAAGTCCATTTCTTCAATGAGCCTCATATAATCAACTGTGCCATAGGCCACACCCGTATAATACTCGTCTCTGACTATGTAGTCCATCCTGTCTACATCGACATCGCTTGAGATGATTTGGCTAAACGGCGTCTCGCCGCGTATTAACCGTTCGATAAGCATCTTATCGAGGCCGAACTCGCTTATTACCTCAAGTAATCCACCACCGATCGGAAAATATTCATGGCCTTTGCCGTATTTTTCAAGGAGGACAGATTCAATCGAGTGGGAGAGGGGCATATGACCAACATCATGTATTAATGCAGCCGTCCTAATTTCATCCTTGATGTCCTTTAAAACATCCACATTCAGCTTGTTGAGAAGGAGCTCTGCCAGGTGTAATACACCAAGGGAGTGTTCAAAACGTGTATGATTCGCCCCAGGATACACAAGATTAGCAAAACCTAGTTGTTTTACCCTTCTGAGCCGCTGCATCTCGCGCGTGTCCATAAGAGAAATTGCGAGGTCGTCAAGCCTGATGAAACCATGGACCGTATCTTTTACTACGTTCATCAACTATCGAGTACCAGATATTGATTTATTCTATAACGCTTTATCGTTTATTGGTGTAATGGTGCTGTTTTTATCGGGCGGGACGGGGACGCCTAAGTTGATCTCCGGTATGTTGGAAGAAGTTGCTGAAGAAGATATCAAAGTAATTGTCAATACCGGAGATGATCTGTGGGTATCAGGGAATCTTGTATGCCCTGACATAGACACCGTGATGTATACATTTGCAAAAATTATAGACGACAAATGGTGGGGTGTAAGGGGGGATACCTTCCAAACATATAAAAAGCTGATCCAATTGGGATATTATGAACCCCTGGCAATAGGCGATCTCGACAGAGCAACGCACATTTACAGAACATACCTTATGTCCCGAGGTATGAAGCTCACTAAGGCTACACAAGAACTTTGTAAGTCATATAAAATCCGGGCGGAAGTTTTGCCGATGACTGACGACCCAGTACCGACAACGATCGTTACTGATGTCGGTGAAATGCACATTCAGAGTTATCTTATAAAGCACGCAAGATCCTCTAAGGTTTTTAAAGTTAAGTACGACAGAGGGACAATGAACAACAACGTTAAAAATGCCCTGAAATTGGAAGATTCAATTATTATAGGACCTTCTAATCCAATATCGAGCATAGGCCCTATTATCAACGTCGAAGGAGTAAAGAGTCTCCTCAAGCGCAAGTTCGTTATAGCGGTAAGTCCGATTATAGGTTCTGAGCCAATTAGCGGTCCTGCAAAGCAATTCATGGAAGCTTGTGGGCTTGATACGTCTTCTGCAGGTGTTGCAAAGTTTTATGAGGAGTTTCTAGATGTCTTAGTAATTGACAAAAATGACCTCGAAATCAGCCTTAAGGAGTTCAAGAGAGAAATTAAAGTAATTAGAACAAATACGGTGATGACGGGCTTGGAAGACAGCAAATTGCTTGCAAGGGATATTTTAAGACTTATTTGAAGTTACTCTTGTTGGGAAGTCAAAAACGGTATTTGTGTTCTAGCTTCTTCAATTTACACAATAACGTAAAGCAAAATTAAATAGAATTAGGCATGATATATTATTGGTAGAGGTTCAAGGCCTCCAGCGTATTTTTATAATGCTGCAAAATAGCGCATACTTTTGTGAGGTTTTACCGTTGGGACGTATAAAGTTTGACCTTAACATTGGCAACGTAAAAATTCCAAACCCCATCATTCTAGCCTCGATGGCAGGGATTACAAGTAGCTCATTTGCCATTCACTGTAACGTTGGACTAGCGATGCTCGGTGGATATAACATAGATGATGCGACCATCGAAGCTGCAAAGAGTCTTATCGAGAGGGGCAGAAACGAATTTGCTTATGAAGATCCTGAAGCCATCATTAAAAATGAACTAGGAGTTATGAAGTCGTCGGGAAAAAAAGCAGGGATAAATGTCAGATCAGCTTCCCTCGAACCAGTGCTGAGAATAGCTGAACTCGTTAGGGAGAAAGGTGCAGTGCTTGAACTCAATGCACACTGCAGACAATCTGATATGAAGAAGATCGGCGCGGGCGAGGCGATGATGCTTGACCTTGCCAAACTAACTGAGTGGATACGAGAGATAAAGGAGACAGATGTCGCTCTTTCAGTGAAAGTCAGAGCGGGCATTGTGAATGACGTTGAACTTGTGAAGGCTATAGACCGTGCTGGAGCTGACGTAATACACATAGATACTATGGATTTCGAATCGAAAATCATTAAAAAGGTCAGAGATTTAACGAGCATAAAAATTATAGCGAACAACTCGATTGTGGATTACAACAGCGCTCACAAAATGCTCTCGATGGGTGCAGATTTTGTATCTGTTGCCCGGGTCGCGCTACAAGGGGCTAGCGCTCTTGAGAATATATTAGTTGGTACTGAACAGCTCCAAGATCTAACTGGCTGGTATAATGCACCTAAACACATCTGCGCTGGTGGCGACCTAAGAGGGCTCACATTTTGCTGCCAGCCAATCAAAGAATGTCCGCTACATTACGTCCTTAAACGAGCTGGGATCTCAAAAGAAAGGTACATCGAGATAAAAGAGAGCTTTATGGATACCAAGCTTGGAGGGGGAGATAACACCTGCTTTGGCAGCATGGTCTGGTGCTGTAAAATTACACGGCCTTGCCCGTGGAGAGACAGCACTCTTCAAGATGTTAACCTTTCAGATGTTGAATACATGAAGATTAAGAAGCAGCTTGCAGAGAAGATAATGAACAGCAGAGGGAATTTATAGAACGCCGAGAGACCAATGTACGACAGTGATTTTATAGCTAGATGCGCCCAATTAGCAATGCTTTTAGAGGTATCAGCGGGTCCAAAACCGGGAAATGTCGATAGAGAACATGATTTTGAAAATTTACGTTATGAACACTTTTTAGGGTCGGCAGTCGGCACATATGCTGTGTTCAAGAAAGCAGCGTCGTTACGGGGGTACCCAATAGGCGGATCGATACTTGAAGCGGTCGAAGCGAGCGATGCTTGGCAGATGGGAGGGAATGCACACTTTGGAGCGATATTGATGCTCGTCCCGCTGTGTATGGCTGCGACCCTCAGTTCTGACATTGAGGGGTTGCGAAAGAACGTTGTAAAGGTTGTAAAGAAGACAACAGTATTCGATGCGTTGCAGTTTTACAAGGCATTTAGTAGAGTTAATGTGAGAGTCGGAGAAACGGAGACCCTTGACGTGCGGGATCCAGCATCACTGGACGTGATTGAAAAAGAGAATCTGACATTATACAACATTATGGAGATCTCAACTCCAAATGACACACTTGCACGCGAATGGACTGAAGGATTCCCACGAACATTTAGAGGCGCAGAGATCCTGCAGAAGAGATTTAAATCTGGACATAGTCTCAACGATTCAATAGTTTATACGTTTCTTTCACTGCTCGGAGATATACCAGATACGCTCATTGAAAAAAAATTTGGGGGGGAACTCGCAGAAGAAGTCTCGTCAATGTCAAAACAAGTACTAATATCAGGTAGGGTGGCGGAGTTTGATGAGTATCTTTTAGGAAAAGAAATAAATCCGGGCACGACTGCAGACCTAATAATCGCATCATTGTTTATAACCCTTTTAGGAGGGCTAAGATTTTAGATGGAAGGAATCGAATTTCCTCTCGGGATATCAGAAATCATAGCTACAACGAAGAATGAGAGGTTCAATGCCGCTCCGATGGGAGTTATCAACAGAGGCGGCTTGTTTATTAAAATGTACAAAAATACTCATACATTCTTGAACGTTAAAAATAATGAAATGTTAGTGGCAAACCTCATATCAAATCCCCTGTTGTACGTAAAAGCGGCATTTGATGACCTCGAGGAGCAGTACTTTTACGAAGATGAAGGTGCGCCGATACTGAAGGAAGCATATGCGTGGTTAGAGTTCAAATGTGCAGTAGTGGAAGAAAAACACCAAAAGACAGCGTTGATAAGCCTCATCCCCAAAAGATGGAAAGTTTTAAGAAGATCCGTCAGACCTGTGAGTAGAGGATTTAACGCAGTTATTGAGGCTACCGTCCACGGAACAAGGTATATGGCTTTTGGGGATACCCAATGCCTTAAGACCATCGATTATTACGAAAATCTCGTAAAAAAATGTGGAGGGCTTGAAGAACGAGAGGCGATGAGTGCGTTAAGAAAGTACTTGGAGAAGGCAGGTAGCTAAAGACGGTTGCTTGTTATTTTTTATTTTTGCATACATAGGAGAGATAGATGAGAATTGCATGGGGCGTTACCGGAGCTGGGCACTATTTAAAAGACAGCTTTGATGTTTTCACCGACCTTAAATCCAAATTTAGTGATGGAGTTAAAATAACTACGTTTGTTTCAAAGGCGGCAGAGGAAGTAACCCAAGTATATGGTCTCTTTAAACTTTTGGGGGCAATCTCGCCTGGTGGTTACATGGAAGAGATAATACTTGAAAGTCAACAGGGATGGAGCTATCCAAAAACTGGGAGGTTTTCGCAAGGCAACTATAACGCTTTAGTAATAGCCCCAGCTACGTCAAATACGGTAGCTAAAATAGTTCACGGTATCGCTGATTCGCTTGTGACTAATGCAGTTGCACACGGGATAAAGGGAGGAGTTCCTGTTTATGTCGTCCCCGTCGATATCGAAGGCAAGGTCAAGAGCCCGATGCCCTACTTCATTGATAGAGAAATTTGTGTGCAATGTGGAAAGTGTGTTGAAAACTGTCCAAATAAAGCCATTGAAAAGCAGATTGACTTTTTAAAATGTCAAGGTTGTGGATTATGTCGGGACATTTGCGAGTATAACGCCATTAAGGGCGGATATGTCGAGCTTTGTATACGAGACGTGGATACGGAGAATGTTAAAAAGATGAGAAAAATGGATGGTATTAGCGTTTTAGATACCCCTGACTATATCTTAAGCATACTTCGGAACATTTACAGGGATAGCCTCAAATCAAAGCCTAGTGATCTTTAAACTAACAGATTGCGTCGCAATAGATGATTCAAAGTCTTATTTGATTTAATTCTTTTTGTTGCCGCGCTTTAAAAGGCGTGTAATTGAATTTATATTTGAAGAGTAATGTGATATCATTACGCCCTCGGCCTGAGATCTGTGGTCTTTTATTGCATTTAATATGTCCTGGATGCTAGCATCGGGGTTTGCATCGACTATTGTGTAACCATACCCTATGGTCTCAACTTTATGTGAATCGCTCCCTCCTGTTTCCCCCATTTGCCGCTTTTTTGCTACAGTTTTCGCGACAAAGTTTGAGATTCCGAAGATGAATTTTGAGTTGAACGATTCTATTGCGTCAATATTCTTTCCCTTAAGAACTCCGACCCCATTTCTAAGAACTTGAAAGGGATGGGGTACGATTATTGTCGCTCCTTTCTCCCTTGCCATTTTAATCGCCTCACCGATGCTTAAACCAGACGGGAGTTCATCTCGTATTCCTAAGACTAATAAATGCCCCTCTTTTGTCGAGAGCTCCATTCCAGGTATTATTATTAAATCGAGATTTAGGTCCTTTACGACTTTTTCGGCTTCCAAGCTGCCCTTAACCGTATTATGATCAGTTATTGCGATGCCATCAAGTCCGACCTCATGGGCCCTCAAAACAATTGCATCTATCGAACTATCTGAATCCGGCGAGTATCGACTGTGTACGTGAAGGTCAAGTTTCACCAAGACACCAATTGTAATATTATATATTAAGAGTATCTGTAACAGGGCGAAAAACTGTTTGAAAGTTCTTATAGCAACAGGACACAAAGCTGAAGAGATCGTACGAAATGCTGTTGATAGCGCCGCAGATATCCTTGTTTTAAATATCGACGTAGCAGCTTTTATGACACCAGCAATGCTCAAAAAGCATTATCTGGAGCTTACTAATAAGACTAACGCAAGATATGACATAATATTAATCCCTGGAGCTACAAATGTTAAAGGTTACAAAGAACTTTCCAGTGAGATCGGTGTAAAAATTGCACTTGGACCAAAACAAGCTTATGATCTGGGTCTTGTGGTTAGTCTTATCAATGAGGTTTCACTTTCTCTAAGCGCGTCAGCTGATAATCTCATATGTGAGAGAAGAAGAGAAAACGCGTTAAAGCGGGTCGAAGAACTCGAGCATGAAGCCACATGTAACTTTATGATACGAAACGTTAAGATCGGCGGCAATTCAAGGATGAAGGTATTGGGCGAGATACTAAATGCCCCCTATGTGGACGCTAAAAAGATTGCTAAGAACCATATTGAAAATGGTGCTGATATCATCGACGTTGGAATTCCTCTAACAGCCACTTCAGATGATGTAAAAAGAGCTATAAATGAGGTTCTAGGAGTAACCAAGCCATTAGATGTGCCTATCAGTTTAGATACATTAGATCCCAATCTAATACTTGTCGGCGTTGAGGCGGGTGCAGACCTTATTCTATCATTAACTGCTGAAAATGCTCAAAAAATAGGTCCAACAATCGCACAGAAGGATATTGCTGTTGTTGTGCTGCCCGATAAAGGAGATGTTCTAGGAGTCATAAAGCTTGCGCAGAGCTTCGGGATAAAGAAAATTTTGGCCGATCCAATCCTGTATCCGATAGGATGTGGTGCCGTCACGTCGCTTATGGAATATAAAAAAATAAGAGATGTGGGCGACATACCGCTATTTGTAGGAATTGGAAACGTTACAGAATTATTAGAGGCAGATTCTATAGGTGCAAACGCTGTACTTGCTGGGATGGCAATGGAGCTCAGAGCCGCGGTGCTTTTTACGCCGGAGTGCAGTGATAAAGCCCGAGGCAGTATTAGAGAGCTTAAAACTAGTTCTGAAATGATGTTGCTCGCAAAAGATCGAAAAGGGTCGCCAAAGGATTTGGGGATCGATCTACTTGTTGTAAAAGAGAGACGAAGAAGGCCCGAATTTGACATTGCGAAAGGAAAGTTAATTGACGTCAGGAGTTTTGATCATGCAAAATGGACCCCAGATCCACATGGCAACTTCGTTATAGGTATTAAAGACGGTTATATCTTGGCAGTCCATGATTCGGAGATGACAATTAAAGGAAAGTCAGCGAAAGAGGTACTCGACGCCCTATTCGACCTTGAGCTCGTTTCAAGCCTCAGCCACGCTGGATATCTCGGCAGAGAACTTGGAAAGGCAGAAATAGCCCTAAAGATCGGACGAAGCTACGCTCAAGATGATGAGTTCTAAACAACAATATATTAGAGGATATTCAGTAAATGTTTGCATCTTAATAGGCTAGAGGGGTAGCACTAAAGAGACGAGAGATGCTCACCGGAGTGCAAACTCAAAAACGCACCAATCAATCATATAAATTTAGGACGTTTTGAAATCCTTTCTGGTAATGTAAGTGGTTTACAAGGCATACTACCGACTTGCTTGTGTACTTCATGAATCAGCTCCTCGACTGACACCTCCTTTTTCTCTCTTTGCTTCCGCATGGTGACGGAAAGGACACCCGTCTCTTCTTCCTTCTCCCCCACTACTACTACATAGGGAACCCAGTCTTTCCCAGCAAGTGCTATCTTCTTACTAAGTGATTCGTCCCTGTCGTCAAGGTCAGCTCTTATTTTGGCCCCCTTTAATGATCTTACTATATCTTCTGAATACGCGAGGTGTTTATCCGAAACGGGGATAACCCGCACCTGTGTGGGTGACAACCAAATAGGAAACATAGGAATTCTTTCATTTGCTTGAGCCTCCAAAATGGAGCACAGAACCCTCTCTATTCCACCAATAGGTGAAGTGTGCAAAATTGTAGGCCTTTCTTGTACCCCCATCTCATAATATTTTATGTCAAATCGAGTTGCGCTCTCAACATCAATTTGCACAGTTGGGCACTCAATAGGTCTCCTAGAGGTATCGACTGCGGCAAGATCGCATTTACATACCCAGTAATGAGTGCGACCTGATAAAAGCTCAATTATAAAAGGTTTTCCAAAGTCTCTAACTAGTTGTTTAACCCATCTTTCATTCTGTCCATAAAATTCCTTAGTGCTTCGAAATATAGCTTCATAGTTTATGCCGAGGTCCGACCCGGATTGGAAGCCGATTTTAAGTTGCTCCTCGAAATACTTTTTTGCATCTTCGACGTCATTGCACGCCGTGTGCATGTCGGGCATCGTGAACGCCCGCTGACGCTTTAAACCAGTAATTTCTCCCCTTTGTTCAAATCTGAATGAATAAGTTGAAAGTTCGTAGAGCTTTAGAGGAAGATCATTTTTTGTCAGGTGCATATCATGCATCATGCTGAACATTCCAAAGCAAGCGGCAAACCTAAGCATCATGTCACGTGTGCCGGCCTTTAATCGATATTGTCTCTCACCAAATTTGCTGGCGTGTTCATAAATTGC
Organism: Methanobacteriota archaeon; assembly: GCA_963704625.1. Lineage (GTDB taxonomy): Archaea > Halobacteriota > Bog-38 > Methanoflorentales > Methanoflorentaceae > DASPRZ01. The sequence goes on from OY969924.1 coordinate 638,095, forward strand.
TCTATTTGCAAGATCGTACATCACTGGTGTTTCAACTGGCATAGCGCCATAATCAACTGCGAGTGAAAAAGCATAATCTATCAGGATGTCACGTATGAGTTTACCCCTAGGCATCCAGCGTAGATGCCCAGCATCAGATAAAGGTTCATAATCTACAAGTTCTTTATCCTTCATTATCTTGATGTGAGGTGGCTCCATTCCTTGTTCTTTCGCAACGTAGAGGCCTAACTCATAAATTATGATGTCCGCCAGATCGCGGTTATTTGTCACAAATTCAGCAGCAGACACTAAATTACCGTCAGTCCCCATGACGTAAAATTCGTGCTCAACGTGTTTTTTCTCTACTTTGGCCTCCGGTCTTATGGATCTTGAAAGTTCAGACAGCGGATGCCCCTTGCATTTTATCGTGAAGGATTTATACCATCCAAATGGCGCTCTTATGACCTCGTAGTCATTAAGAGAGGCTTCAACGCTTTTCATAACCTCAATGGCTACTTCCGGAGAAGATAACTCCGAACTTAAGTGAGCATACGGGTAGATCATCACCCTCTTCGTCCGAACCTTTTCAGCCACCTCCCTTATGGAAGCGACTGATTCCTCAACGGTAGCATCAATATCATCATCATCGCCTCTTTCGACCGCCATAAAAGCTGTGAGCACATCTTCCATTTTTGCACGCTTTAGGGAGTCTTCAACTTTTTCAGCATATTTAGTCCCTTTCTTCACTTCATATTCCATGAAATCTGAGTGAATCAACAATAGCCGCATTTCGTACCTTCCGTCGAAGAGAAGCAGTATCTCGTTTCCCGTGTTTAGTCTAGTTGTGTAATGACGTACAGTAGGTGTAAACACCAGTATATAAATGCTTTATATAGGACGGGGATGTCACGCGTGATATTTGTCACCGTATGAATCAATTACATCACGCGAACATCCAACGATTGATCTACTAGTAGCTCAATACAAGCTCTTTATAAATAGGTAAAATACTGCAGCGATAGCGGTGATGATAAGAAGTTCCTTTAAGTAGGGCAGCAGGTATAATATCAGAGAGATTACAAAAATGAGCACAAAGGTTTGCCAATCGAGCTTAAAGCGATATCTAGGCCCACGCATACCGTAAATAACATTTGTTATTATATAAATTATTATTCATTTTTTCTTTCAATGAGCCTCAATTATCGGAGTTTGAGTTAAAATTGGCTGTTAGATTGCCGATTAAGTAAGTCGGTGTAATTTCACATATTATCACATCATATCTGCAACCAAGTTTTAACTCTCCTTCCACAACAACAGGCCTATAGAAGTCGTTATATAGGACAGTACTATATCCCTTACCTCTCTCTATTGCCAGTGCGTTAAGTTTTCTTCCTAACCATTTTTTATTTTCAAAATATGCTATTTTATGATGTTCCAATGTTAATATTCTTGACCTCTCTTTCACCGTTCTGTGTGGAATTTGAGGCATATGATATGCCTCGGTTCCCTCTCTTTTTGAAAACCGTGTGATATTCACTTTAAGAGGTTTCAACTTTTTTAACAGATCTAAGGTCAATTTGAAATCATGATCTGTTTCATATGGAAATCCGACTATAAAGTCCGTTGATAACGTTAAATCTTTGAACTCAGCTTTAAATTTAGCTACATTTCTTTTGAAACGCGAAATGCTGTAATTTCTGCCCATTAAATGTAAAATCCTCGCGGAGCCCGACTGTACTGGCAAATGTAAAAACTTATAGATTTTTGGTTTTTTAAACGAGTCGATCAGCTCATCAACAATATCATCAAGAGCAGATGGACTGATCATACCAATCCTGACTATGAAGTTTAGGTCAAGCTCTGCGACAGCATTAATAAGTTCTGGCAGTCTCAATCCCTTGTCCAAACCATATACGCCAACATCCTGGCCTGTGAGAAGAATTTGTTTAGCGCCTTTTTCCACCTTTGATTCGACATCTGTCAAGATGTCGTCAACACTCCTGCTCTTCAGCCCCCCCCTAATCAATCGTACAATACAGTAGCTACAAAATCCCTTACACCCTTCAGCAATTTTTACGGTAGCTTTGACGCTGTTCTCTTTAGTAACGCTTGTTTCAGGCCTGTACAGTGAAGTAACGTATCGAGGCACTTGATCGTATTTCATCAGCCTGGCATTGGGGAAATTTGAGCTTATTGTGACGTGAAGTGGTTTGCAGGCGCATCCTGTAACTATAAGTTCTTTATCAGTTTGACACAGTTCATAGAGAGCCTTAATCCTCCTAAACATCCTTTTTTCTGTAGATTCAATAACAACGCAGGTGTTTATTAGTAGAATATCAGCGTTTTCGGGTCTATGGACGAACTGATGATCTTGTAGCGCGTTTTTTAAACACTCCGTTTCACTCTGGTTCAATGCACAACCGTACGTCTCTACATAAATTTTGGCCATACTTCGACAATTATTACTATACAATCGCCGTAGTTAATATGAGTGGGTCGAGCAACTACGTTTAAAAAAATGGCACCTGTATGCTACTGCCGACATCTCATAGAATCTGCGCAACAAGTTTTAACGTAAAACAGCTCTAGCTACCTATCGTCAGATCATTTAAATAGGATACATCGAGCTTATGTATATATTAAAATCAATAGAAAGACCTAGAAATACACATTTAAATACTCGTATGTCAACCAATAACGGAAAATGATTTTGAATGATGAAGGTATCAGTGGTAATCCCAACGATGAATGAGCCGGCCATTGAGGTTGTGGTAAAAGACGTTTTTAGCGTTTTGAAAGATTATGAAGTGGAGGTACTAGTTGTCGATAACTCCTCAGATGATACCTCAGAAAGAGCGACTAAGTCAGGAGCGACAATAATCCACCAGCATGGAAAAGGGTATGGAAATGCGTACATAACGGGATTTAAGCAAGTGGAAAGAACTTCAGATGTAATCGTGATGCTTGACGGGGATTACTCCTATGACCCACACGATATTCCAAAGCTCCTTGAGCCAATAAAGGAGGGAGCAGACTTTGTCATTGGAAATCGTTTTGCGGCGATGGAACAAGGAGCTATGAGTAAGAGGAACGTGTTTGGTAACAGGATATTGACTTCATTGATCAGATTTCTGTATCACACCCCCATCTCTGATTCGCAGTCTGGAATGAGGGCGATAACCAGAACTGCGCTTGAAAACTTAAAAATGAAATCACAAAAGATGCCATTCGCAACTGAGATGATAATAGAGGCGAGAAAAGAAGGGCTCGAAATAACCGAAGTTCCGATAAAATATAGAGTGCGCGTTGGTGCGGCTAAGCTCAATCCTTATCGAGATGCTATCAACATAATTTACACGATGATTCGCCTCGTAAGGGACTACAATCCGATCGTAATATTTCTGCCAATAGGATTGATACTTTTGCTTATAGGAATCGGCTACGGGATTGATATCCTCATCGAATGGATCAAAACTGGAGTGGTAACAAGGTTTGCTGGGGCTATTCTCTCAGTGCTTCTCATAGTTGTAGGCCTTCAAATAATGCTTTTTGGCCTGCTGGCAGACATTATACTAACGAACTTAAGACGATCATAACGGGCCAAATGAAAATTGCTTATGTTACGGATGTTATATACCCATTTGTTAAGGGTGGCGCAGAAAAACGAATCTATGAAGTGAGTAAGCGACTTGTTGCAGAGAATGAAGTGCATATCTTCGGCGTGAAATGGTGGAAGGGGCACGACGATATTATCGTCGATGGAATTAACATTCACGGCATTTGTAAAGCTCAAAAGCTCTATTCAGGGGGAAAAAGATCTTTTAGTGAAGCATTTCAATTTGCCTCGAGTCTAAGGCCGATGTTCAAATACGACTTAGATATTATAGATTGTAATCAGTTTCCTTATTTACACTGTTTTCCGGCGCGGCTTGTTGCGAAGGTAAAGAGCGCCTCCTTGGTAATTACTTGGCACGAGTTTTGGGGCGACTACTGGTACGAATATCTCGGCAGGAGTGGAATAATAGGTAAAGTTGTTGAAAAATCAACGATGAAACTAGCCAATACAATAATTGCAGTTTCAAAAAACACGAAAGAAGCCCTAACTCATTTTGTAAAAAACGTTACCGTCATCCCGAATGGCGTTGACTTAGGTCTTATTAGTTCAATCAAACCTACAAAAAAAATGTATGATCTGTTGTTTGTTGGAAGATTAATCCCAGAAAAGAATGTCGATCTATTATTAAGGTCAATGCCTCGAAATAAATCCCTTGGAATAATAGGAGAAGGACCGGAGCTGGAAAGGCTGGTTCGCCTTTCAAAAGAGCTCGGGACAAATGTGACTTTTAAATCTGGATTGCCGTATGAAGAGTTGATCGGCCTCATGAAATCAGCGGATGCACTGGTTCTACCGTCTAGCAGGGAAGGATTCGGAATAGTCGCACTTGAATCTCTCGCAAGTGGCACACCAGTGATAACTGTGAATTCTAAAACAAATGCAGCCAAAGATTTAGTTACGAATGGAAAAAACGGCTTTATTGTTGATCTTAACCCTAAAGCGATAAAGTCAGCTATTTTAAAAATAGATAAGACTAATATGTCCGAGAAAGCGCGAGGCTCTGTGACCGATTATGACTGGGATATTACATCTAATAAAATCCTTAATGTTTATAAATCATTAATCCAGTAATTGACCTACAACCCACGATAAAGGAACTGCTTTCGGAAACGGTTTAACGAAAAAACGATTTTATTTTTAGCTCCGATAGATTAAAGATTATAATATCCATTGGTCTTTTAATTGTTTAGCCAAATGAGGTGGAGAGCCGCCAAGAGAGGTAGAGCCGTTGAAAATTTTGATGATTAGTGAGCTTTTCCCCTTTTGTAATGCCGAGGGAGAACTTGAAGTGCAAGGAGGTGGCGAAAACCATATGTACGCGATAAGCCGCGAACTCTCTAGCAATAACGAAATAACGGTACTCACTTCACTAATCCCTGGATCTGTTTATCCTGACGACAGATTTCCATTTGAAATCGTCAAAGTTTACAACAAAAAGATCACAGGCAATGGATCTGACAGGTTTAGGTTTGCAATAAGACTGTCGGGGGAAATAAGGCATTTAAATGAAGAATTTGACGTAATAATTCCACAGACTTTTGCTCCAATTTATTCAACGTTGCTTGCACGGGTAAAAAAAGCCGTTGTTCCGATAATACATGACGTTTATCAGCCTATACCATTCATAAGCGGCATTTTAGCTTGGAAGGATTTACAAACGAACAATTTCATCAAGGGGTTACAGGGGAGCTTATTAGAGAGAGCATGCCTCTACTATGCATCACAGTGCCCTGCAGTCATGACGGTTTCTGACTCAAGTTTTGAAATGCTGCAGTATTGGATCCCACGGTACAAAATAAGAGTAACTGGGAATGGCATATATCGAGAAGATTTCAAGAGTGCAAAAAAAGATATCGATGTGATATGTATAGCCCGCCTCGATGCACCTTATAAGAACATTGATCATGTTCGTGAAGCTGTTTTATGCACCAATCTCAAGACTGTTATAGTAGGAGATGGTAAGCTAAAACAAAAATTTGAGACAAAATACGGTCGTAAAAACGTAGAATTTGTCGGATCTGTCTCACAATCAAAGAAAGAGGAACTCCTGTCAAGGTCAAGGGTCTTGGTTTCGGCGTCATCACTAGAGGGATTTGGTATTACCCTTCTTGAAGGACTGGCTTCAGGGTGCCTCGTTGCAGCTAGTGACATAAAGCCGCACAGGTTTGTGGATCAAAACTCAAACATCCTACGATTTTTCACAGTTGGAGATCTTGTAGGGTTGAGGGAATTATTAATTGAACTTTTAAGTTTACCGGAAAGCGAAGTTAGGGACGCTGAGAAAAATGGTTACACACTCATAGAACAATTTTGGACGTGGAAAGCCGTTGCGAGCAAGACAGAAGCAGTTCTTAACTCTGTACTTTAACTTCGTTGCTCATTGCAACTGGCAATGCTTCTATAAGTACAAATAAAGATGTTTAAATAATCTAATCAAACAGATCCAATTTATTCATCTTATTCTGACCCATCATCGTACTCGACATTGCCTATCAAAACTGCTGATATCGATTCAACTCCGTCAAGCCATTCAGCTACACAACTGTCATTCAGCTCGATGGCTGCCTCATCGCTGAGCGAATTTCCAGCCATGATCTTTGCCCCGATTTTGCCGACTATTGCAAGCGCAAGGTCTAAATTGCCTTTCTTCTCCTGTTCCATAGCCTCTTTTATTAAATCATCGGCCTTTTCGTCATCTGCAAAGGAGTTCGTAACGTAGCATTCAAAGGAGGCGAAAGCACCTATAAGAGAACTCTGTACGAGATCTATTATATCATCTAAATCTTCGTCCCCTGTGTTGACTTTCTTCTGCGTAATGAGCTCTATTTTGGCGAGGCTTTCGAGCATTTCCTCCTTTGCAAGACGCCCAATTTCGAACCCCTTTATGAGCTTATAGCAGGCTATTATTACATCTTCTCCCATGTCCATAAATACGGGTGGGGGGGCCTCTTCAATATTCTTATAGTCGCTCTCTTTTGCCGATTCAATCCAATTATTCCAGCGCTCCTCGTTAAACGGCACATTTTGATTCTTTTGCCTATTCGCCATCGTTATAACCATGTAATATCCATCTTTGTTAAGAACTGTGTACTATCCGATTGTATTTATATCTTCTAGTGTGTCGAAGTAATCGCAAGCATAGTCGCAGGTACGAATATCTACTATGATACTAATACTATCTTTTGTTAGCAGCAAATAAGAGCTTTAAAACTGTTTTAAATCAATCGATTGAGTGAATTATAAACAAAAATGAAACAATGGTTATACATTACAATGAAATAGTGTTAATCCCGAGATTTGTGATCGTAAAGAAGGATTGTGTTTAATTGCAAAATTGTTTTATTAGTTTAATTAAATAAAGCCAGTAATCTTAAGGCGATGACATGTTAATGATAGAAGCACAAGACGTCTGCAAAGTGTATCTAATAAATGACATCAAGCTCGTCGCCCTTAAAGATATCAACCTCACAATCGAAAGAGGAGAGATGGTCTCAATTATGGGTCCAAGTGGGTGTGGAAAGACAACTTTACTCAACTGCCTTTCTGGACTTGATGAGCTAACCAGTGGCACGGTAAAGATAGAAGGGATCTCACTGGAAAGCATGTCTGATAATGATCGCACTGAATATAGGGCTAGGCGAATGGGGTTCATTTTTCAATCATTTAACCTGCTTCCCGTTCTGACGGCCCTGGAGAACATTGAACTTCCGCTCCTAGTTTCCAGATCGGATCAAAAAGAAGCGCGTGTACGCGCATTAGAATTGCTCAATATAGTAGGGCTTGAGGAATGGGGAAATCATAAGCCGTCAGAGCTTTCAGGCGGCCAACAACAGCGAGTGACTATTGCGAGAGCACTTGTAAATAATCCAGCGATAGTATGGGCAGATGAACCAACAGGCAACCTTGATTCCGATAGCGCGCAACAGGTAATGGAATTGCTAATAGAGCTAAATAAGAAGGCGAGACAGACAATTGTTACCGTCACGCACGATAGTACTGTTGGAAATACGGCTGACAGGCTGATAACTATGAGAGATGGCGCGATTATTTCACAGAATAATCTGCTTCAAGAGAGTAATTCCTCAACGATAGAAGGAACAAACTAGGCTCTTCAGCTTACTGATCAAAACTTGAGCCTTTAATAGAACCGCCACCAATTGATGATGATCGCAAGACTAATTTGAATTCCGAAACTACTGTTCTAACAGATAAAACATTCTAAAGGCGCAACAAGTTTCAAGCGGCGGCGGAAAGCATTTCAAAGCAAATGCGCGGATACTAAAAGGCAATAAGGCTTTAGACTTCAGAAGTCAATTCTTAACTCGTTACCCATTATCACATCACTTTCTTTAACAGGCAGCGTCTTAGTTAAATTACCTACTGATATGGTATATGCGCTGTCTGTTTTAATCCCATATGGCATACCGTCAGTTGAATACGGCACCACAAAAGTAAAGGTCCCATTAATCGGTGCTGACTGAGTGTAGACAAACGTCCGGTTTTGATTAGTGGTGACATTGAGCGATATCGTGGCATTTCCAATGCCATTGACCGTTATCTTAGCTCCTTTCACAACCTCAAAAGTCTTGACTGCTTTGACGTCGGCGCCACCCAACGTTCCAGCAGTGCCTGGAGATTCGTGGATAAGACGATAATGACTGTACCCGTTTCCGTCGTCGTACTGCATCTTTATCACAACCGTTTCCTGATAGAGCTCATTTGGCACTGTCTGCTCTACCATCCTTCCTTGATAATTTCGTGGTTGGGTAGTAAAAAACTTATCCACACCCTCCCCCGAAAGAAGCGCTATTGCTGCGAATTTGCCTCCTGCCATTTCATAGTCTGTCATAACGTACTTTACATTCCGATTTTCTATGACCTTTAGTGTATCTGATTCATTAAGTCTTGTGAAGAAATACGCTGCGTCATCCACTCCCGTCTGAAAATTGTTAGCAATAGCTGGTCTATGCCCGATATACACTATCCAATTTCCATAGTCCCACCAACTTAAAATACCATATTCTGGTTTTTGACTGGAGGTCACATTATAATTTGACGTTTGAGGGGTGTTATCGCGCATCCATAGAAGGGATTCACGCCAATCTGCTGAGATGTCGCCCACATTCTTAGCGTAAAACGTAGTCTCACTTACAGTTGGGGCTAATATGAAGAGTACGACCAAGAATACTCCCACAACTTGGGTGTACTTTACCTCACGTTGGAAAAGGCGTCTCAAATCATGCTGGTCCTTAATACCCGTAAATTTCTGATAAGCTGCATTGCAAAACCTATTCATCATCCATACTACAGCATAGCCTGACAGAATTGCAACATTTACTGAAAGCAAATGTGTAAAACGCGTCTGAACTATAGTTATTGCAAAGGCTAATGCGCTCCAAACGATAAACAAAAGCGAAGGCTCATCTGGATGTTTATAGACCTTATAGGCTAACGCGAATAGTCCAAAGAAGGCGAGGAACAACGTCAGCTGGAAATAACTTGCAACGGTGTTGAGCTGAATTCCAGTTTGGTCCGTAAACAAAGGCTGCGCTTCCGCTATAGTCTGTAGCACGCCACTCCTTGTGAAAAATCCATACCCACTGAATACGGATATCGCGAGGTCTGGTTTTATGAGATAAACACCAAGACTCCCGATTACAACAAGCCCGATTATTGTTATCGGATAATAGATCTTTGGCATGTTCTTCATATATGCGGCAAGAAGACCAATTATCCCAAAAGCCACTAAAAAGAGCGCTACTAGAAGCGGTTGGAAGAGAGAGAGATGCAAAGTGTCTATTACTCTTCCAAAATGTGTGGTGAGGCTTACTGGGGCCAAGGTAAGAAGCGACGATAACAGCATTGTTACGCCTACGACGGTAAGATTTTCTGAGTTTTGTCCTTTGATGTGATAAATTATAAATTGAATTATGGCAAAGATCCCTATTATCCCAAGAAAGAGGAACCCCCCAAGCCACGTGAGCAGAAGCGCAGTAATGAAAATGCCAGCAAGTACAGAGTAAATCAAGGTCTTCTTTTGTTCAGTACTCAACTGCAATCGCCTAATAGAATTGAAGGTAAGAGTACCCCGTAATGCCAGCATTAAAAACAACATTATGAGTGAAGGAAAGAACACTTCAGCAGCTATGTGATGGTTTAAGTTCGCCACCATAGAACGCAACAGGTTAGCAGGAAGTACTGTGAGAATACCTGCAGCCACTATACCTGTCTTCCAGTCAAATATCTTCTTTGCAATGAGATAAACGGGAAATATCGAAATTGCGCCCAGAAGCGCGGGGAACGTGGCAACTCCAACTTCATAGTTAACCCGAAAGAGTGCCATCATCACGAGGGCATAACTTGCTGCGAGGAAATCGAAGAGTGGAGGCCATCCTATCCAGAAACCGTTGGGGTAATCTATATAGGGATCAAAGGCAAGGACATGGGGAAAGTTTGCTGTTGTATATTCTAGTATTCGCAGGTGATAATACGGATCGAAATCGGATATTACAATGTGTCCTCCTTGAATAGAGCTCGCATATGGCAACTGTATTCTTATATAAAGAGCAATGACAAATATAGCAAATAGCATAACCCATCTTTCAGGGTGCTTAACGTTGACCAATTTGAAGTTCGTAGTTATCTCTCCTTGCTAGTTCCTTTTTTTAATTTATCGTGCTCTCAGGCATTGTAGGGCAGGACATATGATGGATCTAAGATGACTATTAACTATGCGACAGACAGCACTGATTTAAAAAAGCGCTCATCTTTTAATCGATGTGATTAACTATGATATGGGATATATAAGTATCGTATCAAAGTATAAAATAGCTACAAAGGTTCTCCAATCTGCGACTAAACAAAGCTTGCTGGGAGCGTTCACAATATGAGACTAATCGATAAGCTCAAAAAAGGGAGAGACCCAGATAGTACAACGTTATCTAAGCTAGTAGAATCTGGAGATAGAAACTTTAGACTAGGAAAATTCAGAGATGCAATCGTTCACTATGACAGAGCTCTTGAATTAGACCCCAACAATGTTAGAGCCCTCCACAATAAGGGTCTTGCATTTTTTGGCCTCAATAAATTTAATAAATCTATCGAATTCTACGACAAAGCATTAAAAGTGAGACCCCGGTCGCTTGATATCATACTGAATAAGGCTATTTCCCTCAATAGCCTCGAAAAGTTTGAAACAGCGAAAAGGCTTTTAGATGAAATAATTATGGTTGATCCTACAAATAAAAAAGCCCTTAACACACGGGCACTCTCAGAGTTTAAACTTGGCCTTGATGAGGGGGGGATGAACGACCTAATAGCGGCATTAAAGATTGACCCCAACTACGTTATGGCGTGGAATAACCTCGGCTGCTTCTATCTCGGGCTAGGTGACTATGACGAGGCTATAGCTTGCTTTGAAAAATCGCTTAGAATTGAACCGCGGGATTACGATGCATTCTTACTTAAAGATATGGCCCTAATGAGGAAGGAGGCATCAGGCAAGTAAGCGATTTGTAGCTGGCTTTCATCCTGTCATACCCGTACCAAGGACTTTGACGCTGTCTAACCCTTCTGAAAGGTCGGGAGACTGGAAGTTCCTTATCATTCTTATCATTATCCCGCGAGGGATGCGTTCGTTTGCCGGTCTCTTCATGTTCCTCGTTAGTGCTACTATAACAGGAACCTTGAATTAAATCGCCTCGATGTAAGCATTATATTCACGTCCAAGTATAATTAAACGCTTTCTGTGCCCCCTCTTCACGTTAGTTGCATCAGAACAATTATTTTACGATTTATAAGTGCACCTCGTAACTGCCTATAGATATATCGCCAAACGTCACGCTCTTTTTTGGATCGAAGTAACTGGAGAAAACTTTCTTTCTGATATCATCAGGATTTACCACACCCTATTATAACCCTGACCTACCTTCATCTTGCACCAGGTCGTCTTATCGGAACCCGGCGGCCCTATGAGTATAGTCAGCCTCGGTTTTTCTGTAGTTTTCATTTCTGTCTCGTCGTAGTAAATAAAAGACATATTTTATATCAATCTAAAAACCCTCACTAGTGCTTTATTTTCGTAATTTGACCATTTGTTTTTATTCATGAGCCGTGTTATTGAAAATCCGTGCGTCAACACATTATGAAAATACCTTCTCTTCAGAAGTTTGGGCCTGTCCATCCCAGTACCCATGGAAGTCCATTCTGCACGTCTTAAATTTTAAGATGCAGCTATTGATCGTTAACACTCAAACTGTTTAATCGGTTTCGTTTTCTACTAGTCTATGTGAAAACAAGCCGGCATTGTTCAATATATTATACCATTTACGAGAGATTGAATAGACGAAATTTTCAAAAGTGATATGGTTAATCTCTCTGAGGCTGTTTTTTTCATCAATAGTGACAAAACGATAATCAAACCCGGACAGATTTATTTTAAAGATATCGCCCACTCTCCCGGTTATTTTCACCAGTTGTCCATTTTTAACCTCACTGAGACATTCCCACTGAGGGCCCCACCGAGGGTGGATCCCCCATAATTTCCACACGCCATTTATATCATTCACGACAAACGTGGCAGTATTGTTAATATCAGGTAATTCAGCCACATTATTAACCTCCGATTTTATTTTACTATGTGGACATCAAATTGAAATTGAATTTACCTAACAATGAAGTGCACTCGGACATTACATTAATGAGTGCCACGATATTGCGCGACACTGTGTTATTATTGATTAAATATCTTATTAATAAAATTTAATGTACTAGATGTACACACTATATCAGTAAATCCGGCTAAAATAATCTAGAGTGATATTAGTAACTCATATCACTGGGTTTTTCAAATAGAGTAGGTTTATTACAGGGGTTATTCAGAATTACAGTCTCCCATGCGTGCCAGAGGTTAGCTGGGTAAATCGCGACCTCTTCACGTGCAGCTTGGATAAGTTGCATATAGGCCACAGGTCGACGAATTGCTCCTTTGCCTTTTGTCCAAACCTAGAATAAATCAAATTTCACAAAGTCGCAATCAGGCCCATGCTGCATAAATTATGGAAGTCGCCCGTCACCGTGACGGATCCTTTGTCAATTGACATGTTCTTCTGTAGTACTGCCACTATGCAAACAGAACCGAGCAATATCTTCCACATAGCCTTGCAACTACCATGTGAATGGTAGTAACCGCACTTTAACATAAACTCGTACAGACAGATGGCGACCACATTGGCGACCCAACTTGCTGACATGGAGAATCGAACTTGATTTTTATGTATACGTGAAATGTAAGATCAATCGCGACTGCTAAAGACTTAATTAAAATCGCCTGCCGTAAATAAGGATTTTTTTACCTCATCACATCAGTCCTTTGTTTTTCCGACTCATCATTAAAGCTGATATAAAATTTATCACGCGCGTTCAGGCAGATAAGCTCGATTTTATAATTGCCTTCCATTGTCATGGTTCTAACCAAATAGATTAAGCTAAGACGCTGCTCATTACATGGTCTTTATCTGTAATCCAACCCTTTTGCCTAATTCATAACATTTACGTAGTTCATCCTCAACGGGAACATAGCGCAGTTCGTATCCGTCTAACAATTGAAATCCGCATGCTTTGATGTCTTCTGCAAGAGTTTTAACTGCACCGCCAGTCCATCCTATCGAGCCAAAGGTCAATGCTAGCCGTTTAAATCCAGTCCTATCAAATTTTAGTCCTTTGAGGTAATATATTAAGTCGCCAATACTTGGAAAGGGTTCATTGTGTATAGTTGGGATGCCAAACAGAACCGCTTTGCTGTCAAGAATGTCTTTAACAATTTCACTTCTTTCATCTTCACGTAAGAAGTACATAACCACGTCGATATCTTCGCTCATTAGTCCTTCTGCGAGTTCATGGGCCATTTTTTGTGTTGAGTAATGCATGGTATCATAAACAATTGTTGCCTTATTTCTGCACTTTCCAGCAGCCCAATTCGCATAGGCTTCTATAATCTTCGCTGGATCAGTCCAAATCTGCCCATGAGATGGGGCGATCAGCCTAATCTTGTCAAGTAATCCAAGATTCTTCACTTCATCAAGTTTTTTTAATACTAATTTAGATAATGGCGTGATCAAGTTAGCATAAAACTTTTGTGCCCCCTCCATTAAAACGTAATCGGCGATGTCACTGTCATATCTTTTTGTGAAACAAAGGTGTTGTCCAAATGCATCGTTCGGGAACAATATCCCATCTTCTGCTAAAAAAGTGAACATGCTGTCAGGCCAGTGCAACATTGGTGCTTGAAGAAATGTAAATGTCTTGCCGCCTACACCAACCGTATCTCCCGTCTTAACGGCTTTAAATGGTGCATTTTCTAATGAGGGGTAATGTTTTTTTAAGCCTTCAATCGCAATCTCAGCGCAGTAAATAGGTGCTTCTGGAAACTTTTTATGAACTTCAAACAATGCTCCGCTGTGGTCTTTTTCAATATGATTCTGAATGATTATGTCAATTCCGATCTTTTTACTCTCTTTTTCGAACGCGTCTTCTATTCTTGCCCACATTTGTGCAGAGGTTCCCGGATACGCGTTATCTATTAAAGCACATCTGTCCTTCCCGAAAATTAAATAGGCATTGTAAGTTGTTCCTTTTAAGGTATAACCATGATATTGCCTAATATCCCAATCTAGAACGCCTACCCAATAAACGCCTTCTGCAATCCTTAGAGTATCTGCTTTCATGTCATCACCTCGTTATTTTGAATGAAAGTGTTCATTTATTGCCTTATTCCCTTAGGGTTTAGACTCTAAGTCATGAAGCATCCTAATGAGCATGTAACGCCATGTTATTTTATTTATAGTATAAAATCTAAACGAACTTACGATCCGTGGCTTAAAATGTGTAATTTGCCACGAACGAGAAGTCTATAATGATTTGAGGCAAGATTAATGGTTTCTACTATAATAGTCGGTGGATTTTTTGGTGACGAAGGGAAGGGGAAGATTGTTGCGCATGTTGCTTTTTCCGATAAACCCACAATAATCGCGCGGGGAGGGGTCGGACCGAATGCTGGCCATACAGTGGAAATTGGGAACAAGAAGTTTGGCGTGAGGATGATACCCTCCGGCTTCGTTTATAAAAATGCTCGGGTACTGAATTGGAGCGGGAGTTCTCGTGGATCCCAAAGTCTTATTTAAAGAGGTAGAATTACTCGGAGTAAGAAGCAGAATTGGAGTCGATAGCAGATGCGCGATAATCGAAGACAGGCACATAAGGATGGATAAAAAGAACGACCATTTGTCAAAAGAAATCGGCTCAACGGGGACCGGTTGTGGTCCTGCAGCTGCGGAAAGGGCAATGAGAATAACAAGACAAGCTAAAGACTTGCCGGAGCTCAAGGATTACACGACGGACGTTCCACTTGAAATAAATGAAGCTATAAATAAGGGAGACAACGTATTATTAGAGGGGTCGCAAGGGTACGGTCTCTCGCTTTTTTATGGGACTTATCCGTATGTGACGTCAAAGGACACGACGGCTTCACAAATTGCCTCAGATATTGGAGTGGGCCCAACGAAGATCGACGAGACAATTGTGGTCTTTAAAGCATTCCCAACGCGTGTTGGAGAGGGGCCATTTAAAACCCAAATGAGCGAGGAGGAAGTAAGAAGGCTTAAAATAGAAGAGTTCGGTACAGTAACCGGACGAGCACGGCGCATAGGACTATGGGATCAAAAGATGGCGAAGTATTCAGCGATGATCAACGGCGCAACCCAGATTGCAGTTACAGGACTTGATAAACTTGACCCTACTGTGAGAGGGGTAAATGACTTTGAGGAACTAACACAAAAAGTGAAGACGTTTGTAGATCAAAATGAGAGGGAGATAGGGATCCCATTTACGCTCCTTTCTACTGGTCCTGATATATCAGAAATAGTTGATTTAAGAGAAGAGAAATTGAGAAGAACATAACAGACAACGCAACTGAAGCACGGGGAATTAATGAGAAGGGAGCTGTTAAAAATTTTGCGATGTCCAGTCTGCAAGGGACCACTAACAGCGAGAGTTGAAAAGGAAGCAGATGGAGAGATTGTATCGGGTACGCTTCACTGTGCAGCTTGTGATGAACACTACCCGATAGTCGACGGAATCCCAAATTTATTGCCGCCTGAGATGAGATAGATACATGCAGCGAGTGTACATAAACAAGAGGGGGATACATTCGATTGAGATAGAAGAACCTGTAATTAAAATACCATTAAAGTCGGGTGAGGAAACCACTCTCGATATAGAAGTGATAAACTATGAGGCCCCACTTCATATTTACCTGTCATCATCGGGAGACATTAAAGACAAGGTTAAGTTCAATAGGAATAATCCATACATAGATAGTGAGGAAATACTTACACTGAAGATCTCAAACCCCCGAAATCGTAATGAATTACATGAGGGTAAAATTACGATATCAACCGGTTACGGTTCAATAGAGGAGAGCTTTGGATTGAAAATTGGGAAAATTGACGATGAAGAATCGTCTGACACCATTGAAATTGATGAGAGTTTAGGCCGCTTAAATTATAATAGCAGAAGTGTCCCGAGTTTTAAAATAAGAATGCCGTCACCTAAAACAAAAATGCCGTCACCTAAAACAAAAATGCCGTCACCTAAAACAAAAATGCCGTCAGTTAATCTAGGCGTGTCGGTGACCCAGCTTAAACTTGATTTTGAGAGAATAAGAGCTATGATAAATCTCGCTATGGCAAACCTCCCGATAGTTCTCATTATAGGAGGAGTGATTCTGACGCTCATAGCATTTGCAGCCGGTAAGATAAACTATGGGGCTGTCATTCTTGGACTGTTAATAGTAATTATAATAGCTTATTATACTTCAAAACTTATAGATTAGTTTACCTAAACATTCATTTGATTCTTACAGTTTAGTTGATAGGCTCGCGGAATTATTAAGAGATATTATTGTGTGTCAATTATTATTATTACCATAAACTGCAATTACTATTAGTGCTCACTAGTCAAATAATTACGACAAAAGGAGATTGGTAAACCAATGCGTTATATTGTTGTCACCGGCGGTGTGATGAGTGGGCTTGGAAAGGGCATCACAGCTGCTTCTTCGGGAAGACTTCTAATTAATCGCGGATATAAGGTCACTGCAATAAAAATTGACCCATATATAAATATAGACGCGGGCACTATGAACCCATTTCAGCACGGCGAGGTTTTTGTATTAAAGGATGGAGCAGAGGTGGATTTAGACCTCGGACATTACGAGAGATTTCTGGATATCGAATTGACAGGTGACCACAACATAACAACTGGAAAGATTTACAAATCAGTTATAGAAAAAGAAAGACGCGGGGATTATCTTGGGACTACTGTCCAGATTATCCCCCACATCACAGACGAAATCAAAAACAGTATTAGAGAGGTGGCTGAATCAGCTAGCGTAGATGTTTGCCTCATTGAAGTTGGCGGCACAGTTGGTGATATCGAAAGCATGCCTTTTTTAGAAGCTATACGGCAGATGCACGGCGAGGAGGAGCATCTTGTTGTAGTGCACGTAACACTTGTCCCGCAAGATATCGCTGGTGACCACAAAACGAAACCCACGCAGCACTCAGTTAAAAATCTGAGAGAGCTTGGATTGGATCCGGATGTAATCGTTGGGAGGGGCAAGTCCCCGCTAACAAAGGAAGCAAAATCAAAAATCGCCCTGTTTTGTGATGTGCCTAAAAATGCAGTAATTAGCGCATATGACGTGCCCGATATTTATCAAGTTCCATCATTACTCGAACTTGAGGGTCTCGGTGACTATCTCACAGAGCAGCTTGGGTTTGAGAGTAAAAAGGTGCTTCCTTGGGATGTAATGAGATACCCCCCAAGTTCGAGGTCTATCGCAATCGTTGGCAAATATATGTTTGAAGACGCTTACCTCAGCATTAAGGAGGCCATACGGCACGCCGGTAGCTACCTTGATTGTGGCGTTAGTATAAAACTAGTTGACGCAGAAGATCCACAGTTGTTGGAAACCTTAGGAGATGTCGATGGGATATTAGTAGCCCACGGGTTCGGTCCAAGAGGGTCTGAGGGGAAGATCGCTGCGATAAAATACGCACGTGAAAATAACATCCCATATTTGGGCATTTGTTTCGGGTTCCAGCTTGCGGTTGTTGAATTTTGCAGAAACGTTTTAGGTCTTGATGCGAATAGCTCAGAACTTGATAGAACGGGAGTCCACGTGATAGACATTCTTCCGGAACAACTAGATGTTGATCATTTGGGAGGCACGATGAGACTTGGTAACTATGATATAATCATAAATCCAGAGACGCTGGCACATCGTGTATATAAAAATGAGATAATAACTGAGAGGCACAGACACCGATTTGAAGTAAATCCACAGTACATCGAGATGATAGAATCTAACGGAATGATCTTCTCGGGAAGGGCTAAAGATGGAATTAGAATGGAGATAGCTGAATTACCTGAAATGCAGTTCTTCTTAGGGACTCAATTCCATCCTGAATTCAGGTCTAGACCCGGAAAACCTTCGCCCCCCTTTCTTGAATTCGTACGGTCAGTATCGTTGAGGAAATAACTCAGATAACAGAAAAGACGACTATATATCGCAGACAAGAAGAGGCAAATGTTGAATATGGTAAAAGCTGACAAATTAATTAAAGACGCTATTGAACAGATAAAAAATGAAGTCGGAGATGATAGGGCTATAATTGCGCTTTCGGGTGGGGTCGATAGCTCTGTCTGTGCAACGCTTGCATATTTGGCTATAGGCGACAGGTTGTACCCGATTTATGTGAATACGGGCCTCATGAGAGAAGGAGAGACGGAGAGCATCAAAAAAACCTTCAGCTACATGAACCCTATAACTGTAGATGCTGGGGATAGATTTATTAACGCTCTTAAAGGCATTTCTGACCCAGAGGAGAAGAGAAAAGTCACAGGCGAGCTCTTCATACGCATATTTGAAGAGGTGGCAAATGAGAGACAAGTTAACTATCTTGTTCAAGGAACGATTTACCCGGATATAATTGAATCAGAAGGGCAAATTAAATCACATCACAACGTCGGTGGACTTCCATCTGCTATCAATTTTAAAGGGATAGTAGAACCACTAAAGTACCTTTATAAAGATGAGGTTCGGGAGATAGCACGAGCTTTGAAACTGCCACAAGAGATTAGTGAGAGGATGCCATTTCCTGGCCCAGGACTTGCTGTAAGGATCATCGGGGAAGTTACAAAGGAAAAGGTCAACGTTGTGAGACAGGCTAATGCAATCGTTGAGCAAGAAGTAATGAAATTTCAACCTTGGCAGACCTTTGCAGCCCTCCTTGAAAAAGGGACTGGCGTGAAGGGCGATGTCAGAGTACACGGCTGGATAATCGCGGTAAGAGCAGTACAATCAAGAGATGGAATGACAGCCGATTTTATAGATCTACCATATGAAATCCTACGAAGGATCTCATCGAGAATAACAAGTGAAATATCTGACGTGGCACGGGTGGTATACGATATCACGCCAAAGCCGCCTGCTACAATTGAATTCGAATGATCAACACTATTCATTGCGTTCTCCGTTAAAATTGAATAAGCCAACTAGGAACCTAACCTAGCTAATTATTCACCATTAATTTAAAATACCTTTTTTGGTAAGGATCATAGGGGTACCAGGTACTGATGGCCGAAACACTTAAAGACAGAGTGATTGAGATTGAGTCGCAAAACTACATGCCCGTTTTTATACGCCAACCAATTGTAATAGAGAGTGGCAGAGGCGCGGTAGTTACAGACATTGATGGTAATGAGTACATTGATTGCACCGCTGGAATCGCAGTAAACAGCGTGGGACACTGCCATCCGAGGATAGTCCAAGCTATCACATCACAAGCAGAGACTCTTATACATACTTCCAACCTCTACTACACGGAAATCCAAGCGATTTTATCGGAGCGTATGACGAAGCTTACCGGAATGGATTGGCTATATCTGACCAACTCGGGATCAGAATCGAACGAAGCTGCCTTAAAGCTCGCGAGAAAAACTACGGGTAAGAAGGGATTTGTATCGACAGAGAATGCCTTCCACGGACGCACAATGGGATCTCTCAGCGTAACATGGAAAGAGAGATTTAAAACGCCGTTTGAACCTCTTATCCCAGGAGTTACATTTGTTCGATATGGAGAAGCTGACGCCATCCGTGAAGCAGTTGATGGAGATACTGCTGCAGTAATAGTTGAGCCGATTCAAGGTGAAAGTGGTGTTATTGTACCACCTAACGATTATCTAAAGCTTGTGAGAGAAATATGTGACGAACAGGGGGTGCTCCTGATAGTAGATGAAGTCCAGACCGGGTTCGGAAGAACTGGAAAGTGGTTTGGAAGCCAGCATTCTAAAATCACCCCAGATATCATGACGTTCGCAAAAGCGATGGGAGGTGGCTTTCCGGTAGGTGCGATGATGTCAAGGGAGAACTACGCGTTTTCTCCTAGTGACCATGGAGGGACGCAAAGCGGGAACCCCTTAGCGTGCGCTGCAGCTCTTGCAACTATAAACGTTATTGAAGATGAAGGGTTAGTTGAAAGATCTGCTAAGATGGGTGGATATCTGAAAAAAATGCTTCTAGAAATTGATACACCATGTACAAGAGAGGTTAGAGGCAAGGGCCTAATGGTGGGTTACGAAATAGCGTCGTCGGCTTTAGAGGTTGTGAATTATGCGCAGGAAAGAGGCGTTTTGTTGAATAATACCAGCGAAAATGTTTTAAGGTTTGTACCGCCTCTTGTCATTAAAAAAGAGCAAATAGACGTGGTAGTCTCGGTGGTCAGAGATGCCCTCAACTTACATTCCCGGTAAAACAAGCGAAGAGGTTGCACGAGTTTATGGTATAAAGCCAGAAAACATAATCAAACTTGGTTCAAATGAAAACCCCCTTGGTGCAAGTCCTAAGGCGGTTGAGGCTATCATTAGACACGTACATGAAATCAGTGTTTACCCATCGCCTGGCTACCCTGATTTGAAAAACGCCATTACAAGCTATACCGGATTCCAAGCCAGTAGAATTATGGTTGGAAATGGCTCGGATGATCTGCTTAACATCCTTATACGACATCTCGTAAAGCCGGGCAACACGGTCGTAATACCCATCCCAACCTACTCCTATTATGAGGTTATAGTTGCAGCAGGACATGGCAAATGCGTTTTTGTCAATAGGAATTCAGATTTTTCAATAAACGCGGAAAATGTTCTGGATGCTGTGACTGAAAAGACAAGGATAGTTTTTATTTGTTCTCCCAACAATCCAACTGGGAATATCGTTCGAAAAGAGGAGTTAGTTGAACTACTCCAATTAACGGATTGTTTTATTGTGCTTGACGAGGCTTATGTCGAGTTCGCATCTGAAAACTACATAAACCTTGTCAACGAATTCGATAATCTCATAGTTTTGAGGACGTTCTCAAAACTCTTTGGGCTTGCTGGTCTGAGGCTTGGGTACGCAATTGCAAACGAAAGTATTGCAAGTGAGTATAATAACCTCACACTTGCATTTTCAGTGAACCAACTCGCTGTTCGAGCCGGTGTAGCGGCGCTCTCGGATGGACAGTTTATTGAAAAAACGCTCAGTGTAGTAGAAGAGGGGCGTGAATATCTGACTGAGAAAATACCATTCAAGGTTTATCCATCAGAAGCGAATTTTATGTATGTAGACGTAACACCGTACACCTCACAAGAAATTTCTGAGTACCTGTTGAAAACTGGAATAATAGTGCGAGAGTGTTCAACTTTTAGGGGTTGTGGACAAAACGCAGTTCGAATCACCGTAGGACAACCTTGGCAGAACATTAGAATTGTGAATGCTCTCAGTCAGTTTCTAGTCAATAAATAAGTTTTGATCTTAAGAGGTCAAATGGATCACTTCTATGAGGATAGCATTAACGGGGACACCAGGAACAGGTAAAACTACAGTAAGCAACATTTTGAATGAGCGATATGGGATAAGAGTGGTGCATCTCCACGATGTTATAATTGAGAGCCGTTACTATCTCGCGCGGGACGATTTTCGTGACTCGCTAATAGTTGACATCTCATCGCTCTTAAAGCATAAATTTGCGGAGGACTGCTTAATAGAAGGGCATCTTTCGCATTACCTTCAAGTAGACCTTGTAATAGTTTTAAGAGCAAACCCTAAAGTGCTAAAACAGCGACTTTATAAGAGGGGCTATCCCGAGGCGAAAGTCGTCGAAAACTACGAGGCTGAAATTAGCGACACAATATTGATAGAAGCACTTGAGATGCAGGAATTCGACAACGTATATGAAGTTGATGCGACACATACGTCAGAAAGTACTGTAGAATCAGTAATAGATATAATGTGCGACAGGGATCGCGCCAGCTTTCGACCTGGCAAATTTGACTGGACTGGTTACATTTGATAACATGACGCTCGACGCATTTCGGAACAAAATCTCCCCAATTATAGACCCTCTTGCAATAAGGCTGTACAAATTTGGATTCCGTCCAAACCAGTTGAGCGGGGGTTCGCTTGTTTCTGCTGTCATTGCAGGATTTTCATTTTATCTTAACTTCTTGCCCTTAGCGGTGATTGCTACTGCTTCAAATGCGCTGTTTGATGGGCTCGATGGGCCTCTTGCTAGAATTTCCGACAGTGCGTCTCGGCGCGGGGACCTTGTAGACCACGTTATTGACAGATATTCTGATATCTTTATTATCGGCGGTATATTTTTCGGTGGTTTTGTCAGCTGGCAGATCGGAATCATTGCCTTAGTTGGGATTCTAATGACGAGTTATCTTGGCACCCAAGCCCAAGCACTTGGCATTGGAAGAAATTACGGAGGGATACTAGGAAGAGCTGACAGGCTTGTGATTATATTTATCGTTGGAGTTCTGAATATAATATATCCGGCAAAAATCGTCTGGTTTCCGTTACTCGGCTGGATGATGGTCGTATTTGCGGTTATAAGCAATTTTACTGCACTTCAAAGGTTTCATGCTGCATTGCATGAACTTAACAGTAAAACCTAAGACTAAAAGGAGATTCAAGAACGTATGTTAAAAATTAAATTAATAAGAATAAATTGAGGTAATCAAGAAAAGGAAGGAGCGAAGAAGCTCATAAATACTCTTGTCGCTGTTTTTATTGAGAATAGCGACAAGAGGATAACTTACAAGTTTTAGAATTAATTTTAATGCGCTCGACCATCTAAGCGAACATCGAACCGAGCTGATGAGACTCGATTTTTGGCACCCCCATCACCTTTCTTACGGCATCTTTGAAGTCGGATGCAGTTACTGACTCTCTGTCAGATCGTATTGCGAACATCCCAGCTTCCATTGCTATAGCCTTGATATCCGCGCCGCTTGCCCCCTCTGTGAGTCTTGCAATCCCCTCCGCATCGATTTCATCGGCAAGGTTCATACTAGCGGTGTGGATCTTTACAATAGATGCCCGCGCCTCACATGACGGCAGTGGAATCTCAATAAGGCGATCAAACCTCCCAGGCCTTAAGAGCGCAGGATCGAGTATGTCACTCCTGTTAGTAGCCCCTATTATCTTCACGTCTCCTCGAGATTCGAAACCATCCATCTCAGCGAGGAGCTGCATAAGGGTCCTCTGAACTTCCCTATCACCTGATGTTGCACTATCAAGGCGCTTTGCTCCTATGGCATCAAGCTCATCTATGAAAATAATGCTCGGAGTCTTTTCCTTCGCCATCTCAAAAAGTTCGCGCACAAGTCTCGCCCCTTCCCCAATGTATTTCTGTACAAGTTCGCTGCCGACAATTCGTATAAACACTGATTCAGTATGCTTGGCAACTGCCTTTGCGAGTAAGGTCTTACCTGTGCCGGGCGGCCCGTAGAGAAGAACACCTCTTGGCGGTTCTATCCCTACCCGCTCGAATAGCTCGGGCTTGAGAAGTGGCAGTTCTACCGTCTCCCTTATCTCTTGGATCTGTGATTCTAAGCCGCCAATATCGTCGTAAGAAATGTTCGGGGAATCAATAATTTCCATACTGTAGACTATGGGGTCCTTAGATGATGGCAGTACTCCAACTACCGCCAATGATTGCTGATTCAATGCCACACGCGCACCTGAAATGAGCTCTTCTTCAATAAATTGTGAAGCATTTACAACAAATTTCGGCCCCGTAGAACTCTTAATCACTACTCTCTTGTCATCTAGCACGTCTAAGATCGTGCCTACAAGCAATGGCGTGCCCTTTAATCTTTCTAATTCACTCCTAAGCTTTCGAACCTCTCGTTCGTATCTTACCTTTTGATTTTCGGCTGACCTCTTTTCGTTTTCGATTTTACGATTTGCTTCACGAAGCTTAAGATTACGTTCCTCAAGTTGACGAACGCGATCTAGTAAATATTCTGAAAAGTCGTTATCTTTCCTTTCGCCTTCGTCAATAGAGTCTTCCACTATATGAGCCCCCGAATAATATTTAATCCCGAATAATATTTAATGTGGCATGCTATATAATATTTTTTCGAGGAACGTTATGCATTGCGAACTTTGCGGCAGGGAAATTGCGGGAAAAGCAAAAAGGGTGGCTATCGAGGGTGCAGAGCTTGAAACGTGCCCGTCATGTGCAGAACTCGGTACAGAAGTAAGGGCGATTGAATCAAGAGGGACGTGGAAAAGTCAGAGAGTAATAGCAAAAACTCGTCCGCGTTACCGAGATATCTACACGCAGATAGAGGGGGAGCTTGACCCTGAATTCGATCAAATAGTAAGAGAAGGACGTCAAAAAGCAGGACTTACGCAGGAAGCGCTTGCATCTCAAATTATGGAGAGAGCTCTCGTAATAAAAAAGGTTGAAAGGAAAGAGCTTGTCCCAGATGACAAGTTGCGAAAGAAGCTTGAAAAAGCTCTTAACGTAAAACTGCTCATCGATATGAGTAAAGAACAAATCGGAAAAGACAAAAGACCCGGAAACTTAACGCTAGGAGATATTGCTGAAATCAAAAAGAAGCATTAAATGACGTGCTACATGCGTCTTCATATTTAATTTTCAGTATATTAGTTAAATTTGCTCTTACCTACTTGCGCATAGTGAACTATATCTACACACAATTAGAACGGTGAGGGGGATTTCAAGACATTTGACCATAAGATGTGCCGAAGATGTTAAAATTGCAGTAGATATCGTAAAATCCGGCGGTGTCATCGCTTATCCTACAGAAACAGTTTATGGTGTAGGTGCACTTGCACTACAAGAGCCTTCCATAAAAAAGGTAATAGCTCTAAAACGAATGGGGCCAAAGCCCATTTCGCTCGCGGTCTCAAACTTTAAAATGATCAAAGAAGTAGCTTTTGTTGACGATTTTGACATCCTAAAAGATCTGCTACCAGGCCCCGTAACAGTGATTCTAAAGAAGAGAAAAGTAGTTCCAGACATTTTAACGTCAGGCTCTCACTTTGTAGGTGTTCGTTACCCATCCCATAAGATAGCTCGGTTGTTGATCACCAAGGTTGGAGCGCCTATAACTTCAACGAGTGCAAATATTACAAGCTTTGCGGCGCCCATGAATGCCCAAGACGTCACGCTTAGCGTTGACTACATACTGGAGGGAGGGACATCAGTTTTCGGCCCGTCAACAGTAGTGGACCTTGTCAACAAAATGATAGTGAGGAGAGGTGCAGGATATGAGCGCATCGTCGAAAAAACTGGAATACTATAAAAAAGCTGGACAAATTGTTTGTAAAGTGCTTGAGAAAACAGCGCTCTCGCTGCATGCGGGAATTTTCATTCTAGACGTTGCAGAGATGACTGAGCGTGAGATTGCACACCTTGGAGGGACTCCAGCTTTTCCATCCAACATATCTGTAAATAGCGAAGTAGCTTACAATACGCCGCCTGCAGACGATACGGCGCAGGTGGAAAACGGAGACCTTCTTAAAGTCGATATAGGCGCTCATGTTGGTGGCTACATCGTCGATCGAGCTATTACTTGTGAAATCGAAACTAGCAACTACTCAAAGATGATAAGCGCGGCTCGAAAGGCGTTAAACGAAGGGATTCTACCAATTAGAGATGGTTTAGCAACGAGCATCATAACCGAGAAGATTGAGAACTCGATTAAGTCAACAGGTTTTACGTCAATTTGTTCTTGTAGAGGGCACACTCTTGAGCGGTATGCGCTCCACGGCAAAGTGAGTATTCCAATATGTTTCGATGGGGGGGAGGAGGACCTAACATTGCAAGCTGGCGATGTTGCAGCTATCGAAGTGTTTTTAACTAACGGGGCTGGAAAGATTATTACAACTCATGCTGAAATATATTCCGTAAAAATTGGCTTTGACGGAGATCTGGATGTTGAGTCACGAAACTTCAGGTCATACCTAGTTTCGCATTATGGACGACTGCCGTTTGCTTTGAGATGGTTACCCGGTGGGCGTGCAGAAAATGTTGGTAGAATCGACGAGCTTTTTAAATGCGGAGCCCTCATACAATATCCAGCATCAATTGAGTCAAGTGGCGGCATGGCAGTGCACTTCGAGCAAACGATTGCAGTAACAAAAGATGGATATATCGTGCTTTGATTGTGCATTTCGATGGTCACTTTGCGTCGAGCGATACTTTTTGAAAAGGAAGATGAGGGTTCTAATCAACGCAATATAACTCGAGCAGAAGTGGATTTAAGCATGTGTTGAGCGGTAAATAAAGCGAAGTTTGAAGTTGATTACTGAACCGGTGTTAGGGTTGAGATGCTACTATTCTTCACAGCTTATCTCCAAAAATCATTTGCTCTTACAATCTTCTTACTTATTGTATTAACTTTGCATGGGATCCATGGAACGATGCTGGATATAAATGAAAAACGCCTATATATCTCAATTAAGTGAGAAGTAACTTCAGTATCAAACGCACAGATTCAACCGTTTTTGCTACATAGTTCGTGGAAGCATCCATCGCAACGCGATATCACTTCCTTATTTCTCTGCGAGGTGCAGGTCGTCCAAACTTCAGAGTAGAAACTCGGTAACTAACTTGCTGTGCTCAACCATTTTTTTAGTATTTTGAACGAAGACAAAAACAATACATAAGGGACTGCATGCTTAATTTCGTTAAACTAACCTCCGCACGTCTTTTAAACCCTCGTGAAGGAGTAATTGCCAGAAACACATATTTAAACTTCTAAAAGAAATACGCATCCGATTCAGTACTTGTTTTTAAAAGTCCTTCCGCGTCTATTTGTTTTCATACCGAGAGCTAGACGTTTAACATTCATAACAAACTGTTCTAGTTTAGCGAAACACTACCAGCTCAACAACATTGTAACGAGAGCGTGGAATCGCACGATCAGTAAAGAAAGTACTATAACACGAGGGTTCTTCAATAAATTAAATTTTTGTTTGTTGGTAGTTGCAGTAAGACGACGAAATTCAATAAGTGACTACATCTGTTTCTTGTTCCGCTTCATTTGTTTCTTGTTCTATCGCTGTTTCATCTTTTTTTCTCCACATTATGACACCTGCGACAACGAACAAAATCGTAGATGGGATACCGATAAGCGAGGTTGCGAAGAAGATTCCAATTGCGCCTACAATAAGTAACATTGCGCTAATCGTCTTTTCACGTATGAAGTAAAAATATTTTGATGTTAGGAGGAACGAAGGCAATCCCCGTTCTCCGACCAATGCGCCAGCCATCCCGATAAATGAAAAAACAAACGCACCTATTCCGGCCCCATAAAGATATGACATTGTATACCCCATAGCAGCAAGTTGTTGCGACGTATAGATGATAGGAAGGACAAAGAGTTCATAAACGCCAGCAAGGATTCCTAGGATCGTGCCGATAATACCAAGCGTAAATACCTTGACCATTATTATTACCCCACGTGAGCATCTTTTCTTATTGACGCACTATATATTTACAATCCTCTTACTCTTTACTGATATTAATGTTTTTTCGAGGCGCATGATGTTCGGGTATTTCTGTTGAAAGGCTCTATTAAATTAGCTGCAAACTAAGTTCGGCGACGAGCGATCTGGCGGAGCGAGCTCGATAGACCCTAGGGTCTTCAGTATAATTGTTTGATTCCTTTTTTAGAAACGCACCTCATCTTCTTTTTCCGATTCTTACTAGCGCCTCTTTTGCTGTTACCCTAACATCTTCAAAATCGTCGCTCGCTGCCTCTCTTAAAGGCCATACTGCCCGTTCATCGCCTATCTTTCCAAGGGCGTCTGCAGCTCTCTCCCGAACGAACTCGTCTTCATCCTTTAGAGCCCGAATGAGCGGTTCCACAGCCCGAACATCTTTTAACTTTCCAAGAGCGTCTGCTGCGTTCCATCGAACGTCGATATCTTGGTCTTCCAACGATTGAATCAGGGGCTCTAGTGCCTTTTTATCCCGCAAGTTCCCAAGCGCTTCCGCAGCGTTCCTTCGGACATACCTATTTTGATCGCACAGGGCTTTCGTGAGGGGCACTAACGCCCGAACATCGCCGATTTGTCCCAGAGATAACGCCGCATTCCATCGAACAAACCAGTCTTTATCATTCAAAGCCTCGCTGAGCGGTACTACTGCCTGTGGACCCCCTACCCGTCCGAGAGAGCCTGATGCAGTTCTACGAACGTATCTGTTTTCGTCCTTCAACGCACGGATGAGCGACGTTACTGACCTTTCGTCTTTTATATTTCCAAGTGCCGCTGCCGCCTTCATTCGAACGCTTGGATCTTTATCTCTTAAATTCTGAATAAGGTGCTCCACTTCCATCCTCGACCTCGCTATCTTTTTTTAATCTGCAAATACGTGAATCACCTGCTGGATAATATTTTGACATTCTTCTTAGGCATGAGTCTCGAGTTACACTGTAAATAGATCTCTGTCGCTCAAGAATTTTGCCTCTCCCGCTACTTAGTTATTCACCTATAAAGGAAGGTTGAGATGTCGACACAGCAGATGTTGTAACGTCTTTGCGGCATTGTTGCAAGGTATTAAACGGTCATAATGCTTAGAAGTTAGTGTAAACGTACAAACCAAATTCGCGGAAGGATCATGATGGCTGACATCATTAGAATCAGAGATTTTATCATCACACAGAATAACTGGATTTTCGCCGTGATCAGCTATGACAACAGCAGCAACATTCAGGCTTATTTGCGATATGTGCCGGATGAAGATGGTGACAGGATTCGAAGTGACGGCAAACGCTTTAAAAAAGTTGGATTTGATGACGCCAACCAATTATTAAAGAATTCGAGACCTCACTACCTAAATAACTCGCATTTAGTTCCCTTCGAAGATGTGGCCGAAGTTAAACACCCCCTGCAGTTCATTTCAACGACTGACGACGAAAAAGTCTTGAAAATAGTGGAGCTGTTGGAAAATTATGGAATTGACCGTAAAAAAATGGGCGTCACGGGTTCAAGGCTCGTCGACCTTCAGGCAGAAACTTCAGATGTAGACTTTGTAGTTTACGGGCGAGAGAGCTTTGAACGTGCGCGGCGCGCGTTAAAAGACGCGACACAGAATGGGGGGTTGCCTCAAATAAGTGCTGATATGTGGTTGAGGGTATACGAAAAGAGGAGACCAGAACTCACATTCGAGGAATTTGTTATGCATGAGAAGCGAAAATGGAACCGCGGTGTAGTGGATGATACCTACTTTGATCTTCTTTTTGTGAGAGACTACAGCGAGATAAAGATAGAGCCTCAGGGAGTAGATGATGGCTGCGTTGAAACTAAGGCTTTGGTTACAAATGTTGACTTCGCTTTTGATAGCCCTGCAATTTATGAAGTAGAGCACGATGAGATAGCTAAAGTTTTATCGTACACCCACACCTACGTAGGACAAGCTCTTGTTGGCGAGACGATAGAAGTGCGGGGCGTTTACAATAAGGCTGGCGAAAAACGCGTTATAGTGGGTACTACGAGAGAGGCGAGGGGCGAATGGATAAAATCTTGTACACTTCTTTCTGGATCGGCGATACTTTAACTGTTTGATTGTTCAAGCTGTGAGAGTTTAAAACGCACACTACCTTCACTCACAAAACGTGTGAGAGATACGCAATTCTTTTTTTATTTATTTGTTAACTGTAGAAGTATATTGAACGAGCATACGCGTACACCGACACGCATAAAATACTTTGCTTCTTTTTATAGTTGTAAACAAAATCGCGGAAATGCGAATATGTGGAGTTTTTTTTAAAAAAATAGGCATTCAATTCTAGCGTGATTACTCTCATGTTTAACGTTGATTTCTGTAAGGTTTTGTCAAACGATTTTTTTTCTTTTTATTGATAAACAGCAAAGATATATTGGAGACTGAAGGCTTAATTACCGATAATAAACGAAACAGATGCAGCTATATTTAATGAAGACAATGCGAAAAGATAATGAACTCACAAGATATTGTGCACTGCTTGAACGCACTTTTACGATGATACGATCCTATGGAATCGCCGCCTGGTCATAAAAAATGTGGATTCAGTTACCCGTCTATACCTAGGGCCTTTCCAACGTGCGAGGGATGAGACGCATGGTTGTACGCGAAGTAAACAGACGTGTTACACATAATACAAAAATATACCATTTGGGATACAAGTTAGGCGATGAAGAGATAAGATGGGAGTTAGAATTGTAAGTTTTCTCTAGCAATTAATGGGAGTCGTCTACGTAGAGTGGCTGAGTTCAAATATGCCTAAGAACATGCAACGTAAACACAAAATCACAATACCATTCGACCCTATCACCAGTAATTTTGATCTCAACAGTCTACAAACTCCTGTCAGCGAGATCATAGGCGTCAACGGAGATGAGCTAATTCGGACATATCTTGCCCCAACAAATATCGTTGTTAGAAGCAAGAAGGCATATATGACCGTAAACCTCCAGACTAATAAAATATACGAGATTAATGCAAGGGTTGGAAGGA
The DNA here is from genome assembly GCA_963704625.1 of Methanobacteriota archaeon. Taxonomy (GTDB): domain Archaea; phylum Halobacteriota; class Bog-38; order Methanoflorentales; family Methanoflorentaceae; genus DASPRZ01. The sequence continues at coordinate 668,614 of OY969924.1, forward strand.
TAAAATACGTGAAAGTCGGTAAACGTGGAGGACTCAAAATGATATCAAAGAAAGCAGTCAAAAGTGAGATGGACGGTTTAAGAGTATACCGCGTTATGGAGCTGATGGGCGACAACAACGGCATTGACGGCCATTGAGTGGAATACCATAAAGTGATGTTGGTTCAAGTGGCCGTTGCTTATCTTTAATCCCCATAGATCATACGCGATGGGTGCCTGAGCTAGATCTCTGCCGTTAGGTCCCGCAGATTTATCTTTATGAGCCCTCATAATTAAAAGAGATATAAACTCAATCGCTAGAACGCTCTAAGGTTTTCTAATCCCAAAAATACCTCTCTCACAAGTGAATTTCGTATAGGAGAAAACGCAAATAGGATGCAAGACGTATTTATAATGTCTTGATACAGCCTACAGATGTGCTTTAAGATGCTAAACGATGCTCAAGTAGAACAACACACAAATGTCATGGGGTAGACGATTCCAAGTACCAATGAGATATAAAAGGATGGTCGAACGAAAGTCTTGTACGCGAAAATCTTCTATGACAAAGGAACAATTCTAATAAAGGGTGATTTGGCCATTCCCAGTTCAAACTGGGATTCAAGATCTGGAGCATACAGAGCGATGGCCTTGTCCTATCGTGATATCGTTGAATATCTCAAGCGAAGCAACGTGAACTACGTTGACGAAGCGCTTGAGCTGCTTCCAACTCCCTACCTTCAATGTAAAGTGACGCTCAAGAACTTTCAGCACGACGCATTAAAGGCTTGGCTTGACGCCGGCAAACGAGGTATTATTGTCCTACCAACTGGCTCTGGAAAGACAATGATCGCTGTTGCTGCAATTTCTGAACTGAAAACGCCCACAATAGTCATCGTTCCCACACTCGATTTAGTTGAACAGTGGCAGCGAGTATTGACTGACGAATTTAACGCTGAAATTGGAGTATATGGCGGGGGCGAAAATGTACTACAGCCCATCACCGTTTCGACCTATGACTCAGCTTACCTACGGGCTGAAGAGCTTGGCAACCGATTCGGCTTGATCATATTCGACGAAGTACACCATCTCCCTTCCGCAGGGTTCCGTCACATTGCTGAGATGTTCGCTTCTCCCTATAGGATGGGATTAACAGCAACGTATGAGAGGCAAGACGGATTACACAACGACCTTCCACGCCTCGTTGGGGGAAAGGTGTATGAACTGTCAGTCCAACATTTAGCTGGCCGATATCTCTCAGAATACGAACTTGAAAAGCTCTATGTTGACTTGTCGCTGGAAGAAAAGAAAGAGTATGAAAGGCTATATAAGATTTTCACTGATTACCTTGTGAGGAGCAATATCAGCTTACGAACCCCTCGTGATTTCACCAAATTCATTATGAGAAGTGGCAGAGATCGAGGGGCCCGGCAAGCGCTGCTTGCGAGGAACAAGGCCATGGATATTGCCCTTAACTCACAGATGAAACTCGACGCTCTCGAGAATATCCTGTTGGATCAACCAACGGAGCCGACTATCATCTTTACGCAACACAACAAGCTCGTCCACCGGATCGCTCAAAGATTTTTAATCCCGTACATTACGCACATGACGCCGAAAGATGAGCGGAAAGAGATACTCGACAACTTTCGTGAGGGCAGATATCGGTTAATAGTCACATCAAAAGTTCTTGATGAAGGGGTAGATGTCCCGGACGCTACTCAGGCAATAATATTGAGTGGGACAGGAAGCGCAAGGGAGTTCATACAACGACTCGGAAGAATCCTCCGCAAACGCGAGGGTAAGAAGGCTAAACTCATAGAAATCGTCACAAGAAACACGGCTGAAATGAAGATGAGCTCGAGACGCAAACGGACGCGGAGGGACGATGCTTCCGTCGAACCTACTGATTACTAGGTCGCGCGCCGGCAACATCAGGCCAGTGTACGTGCCACCCGATGAAAGCTATGTAGCCCTAGCAACGGAGTTGATCCATACATTTCAAGAGCAGGTTGGTAAACGAAAAGGCGAATTATATGCGAGCCTTGAGCCATTTGAGGAGCTTGGTTTCGACTATAGACTGATTCGTGGATTGTGTGCACTTCTCGAGAGGAACTGTAGTTTTGAAGCTCAAAGTTACATAGAACCAAGAATGGCTAGGAGAGCTGTTTTTCGAGAGGCGAATAAACATCCGCTTGTCGCAACAGAAGGATTGAAGCGGCGCATTTTTGAAACAGTGGCTTCTACCCTAGAGGTGTCTCCGAAACAGCTTGAGGAGTCGTTGTGGAGTGACCTCGACGACGCTCTTGTGCTGAAAGAATTCGCGCCCATCGAACCCGTAGAGTTGCTAAAGCGCTACAACCTGAGTTTAACACAGACGCTGCTTTTCAAGGCAGTAGCTTTGGACGTTACGGTCAGTGAAAACTTTCAACAGATCTTCAGACGCATCAAGTATCTGGGATTGATGTATTCCGTTGAGAAGAGTGCTGGTATGTTTACCATAAGCGTCGATGGCCCTATGTCGTTGTTCAAGTTGACGGAAAAGTATGGTACATCCTTGGCTAAGCTGCTCCAACCGATAACAGAAACTCGTCTGTGGAGCCTTAAGGCTAGAATCATCGCAGGCGAACGACATTCACCCCGCCTCCTTCAACTAAATTTAGATAGCAATACTGCCAAGGACTTATTCCCCTCTGCGGATTCTGAGCACGTCAAAAGAGTATTCGACAGCTCCGTTGAGGCTGGATTTGCGCGATCTTTCACATCATTAAGAACAGGATGGAGGCTTATCAGAGAGCCCGAACCACTCATGGCTGGACAGGCAGTTATGATCCCTGACTTCAGCTTCGAAAAAGACGGTATGACGGTATACCTAGAAGTAGTTGGGTTCTGGACAGAGGAGTACTTGAAAAAGAAGCTCCAAAAGCTGAAACGGCTGGAAGTTCAACATTTGATTGTCGCTGCTAATAAGAGTCTGAGTTGTTCCTCTTTCAGAGAACTCAAAGGGCAGGTCATCTTCTACGAAAAAAAGGTGCCACTCAAGCCAATAATGGAATATTTGAAAAAGATGGACGAAGAGCTTGTAGCCAGACAATCTGCAGCACTCGAACACGTCGAGATAACACTTCAAGAGGATATCGTTGAGATGCAAGATTTAGCGGAGCAATTTCATGCTTCAGCGGAAGCGATCAAGCAACTACTTGTAACGAGGCCCGCAAAGGGATATCGAATAATCGGCGATGTATTAATCCGTGAAGAAAAACTCAGCGATATTTCTGTGAAACTCGCCAAAATGAACGACGATAGACTATCTACAGCCTTAAAACTCATTGAGGCCGAGGGTGCGAAGGCACCTTACCAAATTCTACAGGCATTGAAGTTCACTGTGGAGTGGCATGGCCTAGATCAAGATAAAGCGACTATTAAGAGAGCTTACTGAGTTTTAATTTGATTATTTCGGCCTAAATGTCCTTGTGGGACACATACTCGTGTCTCTGTCTCCTTGGACTTCATGTCCGAAGCAATTGCCTTTAGCTTCATCAATCGGTTCATAAAATTTGCATTGGTTGCACGTTGGCATTTTTTACTCCTTCATATACTATAATCAAAAAGTGTTAATAACATTTTCTTCTGAGACACGGACACACACTCGATAACTTCTCTTAGATAACTCTCCAACTTCTGCTGAATGACGATGTATAAGCTTTTTTACCCGTCCCACACGCGCCCGACTAACTCAATTATTGAAGCTCGAGTGAAAGTGGGCGTTTTGATGCCGTCACGGGCAGGGAATCTATTCCTTTACAAGTAGCACTAGTAAGAAATCCCCACCGTACGGGAGCACGTGGTTTAAGAAGTCCTAGTCAAATATGTCCACTATGCAGATTTTTCCGCAACAGTTAGTGATACCAGCCTTCATAAAATGAGCCCCCATGAGGTCACACACGCGAAAGACCAATTTGTAAATCGTGACTGGATACAGTCCATGACAGTCACAGACAAATTCATCGGGGTCCGTATTGATAGTGATTTTACCTCATACATCGTTCGAACCGTGAACATCAAACTGAATAATGCTTGACTTACCCACTTGCCCTTCTGTAGATGCAGAAACTGTAGCAGCGGTTGCGACTGTACATAACAGCAGCAGACACATGGTAAGCGCTGTGAGTGTTTTTTCATCTTTTTACCTCCTTTTCAGATTGAATGTAAATCGCTCGCCACACTGTCGTACACACATTGTCGCTCCGTTCTATCTCCTTACCCCAGTTCTTTTGGATCGCCGACTTTCCTCAGTTCATACATAATGAACGGGGTTATCAATATGCCTGTCGCAAGTATGACAGCATATGCGCCGATGACATTGTACAGGGCAAGAAACACGGAGAAATATATGCCGGCGTAGAGCGGCACAATTCCCCATAGTATAAACTTGTGGCTCCGCCAGTAGAACTGTACCATCTGCTTTTTATCCATGGGAAATCGCAGGTGATGGTATAGTGGGGGCAAGATAAAGATGAGAGTCGCAGAAGCAGTACAGGTCAGTGCCAAAACAAGAAGGACGTGTCTGACAACTCCGGGAAACTGAGGTGAGTATGCAATTGATACGGTCAACAGAAAACCGAGAGTGAGTCCTGCAACTGTAGTGAACTGGCGTGCTTCTGCAAGTATATCACTTATTTGCACTTCATGATCTTTGATGCTGGATTCTATCTCTTCCTGAAGACTGTTTTTTGGTGTGGTGCCCATTTGTATCGCCTTGCCAATTTGTACCCACTCTCGACGGCTCTTTTATCCACAGTATTTCGATCGCTTGTCTTATGCTGCATTTTCTTTGAGAGATCGTATATATAGTCGCCTTATTAGTACGAATTCTGAAGAACTTTTTACTGCATTTTCCCTCATGTTCTGTCCGTGATCGAGTTGCCTAATGATCTCCAGACAATGATGTTTATCGAGAGAGAAGCCAGAATCTATATCACAACAGGTGTGGACCAGGCCCAACGGAATACAAACATTGCGAGAGAGATTTCAGGCTTAATTGCGCGAAAACGCCCAGTTTTTGTCCAGTGTGAGACTAGTCTATGAAAATGAACGACGGGTTCCGACTTCAAATCTACAATATCATCCCTTCTGATCTTATAGATCCTTTGGCGAAGTTTCTAGGCTAGCGCACGTAAGGAGATTCACAAGCGTTACACCTGTGCTCAAGTTGAATGCCTAAAATATTGTTTGTGATTGTGCAGTCAGCCAGTCCAAGATAGTGGTTAGAACTTCTGGGTCAAGAATGCGCCCCTCGGCATTGTAACGTGCTGCGACGTCAACAGCCATAAGCTTCTCTCGAGGTTTTCCCTCGTATTTAAGTACATGATCGGCGTTTTTCGGATAAACAAAGGTGACGTTGCCGTGTTTGGCGGTCGCAGTTTCCAGCGCGCTGCCATCGGCTTTCCAGTCGACTTGGATGTCCTTCTTACCGATTACGACGAGGATTGGTTCCGGCACCTTAGCAATGAGATCGGCTGGGTTAAGCGACCATAATTCGCGTGCGAATGGCAAATTGGCGGGGGCCGTCAGGCTGCGTAGGAGAGTTTGTACACCTTCGGGCAGAACGGCATCCGGCACGACGGGTTTGTCGGCAACGAATGCAGCGATACAATCATCATAGTGTTTCATTAGGACGTCCCCGTTGGGGAGAGGCGCGGCTTGAGCCAACAACTGGCTGCGCGCCACTTGACCGACTGGGCGACCTGGTGCCCCGGTGAGTACAAGGCCTTTGAATCGCCAGCTGGTTGCCTGCAATTGGTAGTTCAAGGCATGGAGGGCACCCTCGCTGTTGGTCAGCACAAACACACCGGTGGAGTCCACATTGACGTGGGAGATCAACGTATCGATGGCACCAGCCAGTTCATCGACGTGACTCTGCATGCTCATCCTGCCTACCAGTCGTGGGACGTTGTCCAGTGCATGTGGCCCCGCAGCCCGTTTGTCGTACCGCAAGGTCATAAATCCTTTGTGGGTGAGAGCTTCAGCTAGGAGCTGGGCACTGCCGTTGGTTCCTGGCAGTAGTGGCGAGCACCAATCGCGATCGGTCGGCCCGCTGCCGGCGATGAAGATGACCCCTGGGTGGAGGCCTCTGTCGGTCGGTTGTGTTAGGGTACCGTAGACCGTGATTCCGTCTACTTCCCACGTAACCTCTTCACTCTCAAAATCATACTGAGTAGTCATGGTTTTTCATTTCCCGACGTGCTGTTTCACAGTCAAACGATCAAGTTACTACTGGGGAGCCAACATCATAAAATATGTTACGTTTCCATGTGTCCGATACTATTAATTCTACCTACTTTTCAATTCTGGATCCTCTATTTTTAATTACTCGGCTAACTCAAGGAAGGAATGCGTGGGATATCGCGCCCAAGAGTGAGCACTTCGCATCCACCCTCGGTTATCCTCACAACGTCTTCTATTCTATATCCGCCGACGCCAGGAACAGCCAACACGGCATGGCCGATGCTCACCGTCATGTTCGGCTTCAATACAATGTCTCCGTGTTGTGGATAATGGCTCGGATGTGGGTATTCCTCAAACTCAAGTCCCACGCCGTGGATGTAGCCTGGGACGACGTATTTGCCAAATTCTGTTTTTTGGAGTGAATCAGCCATGTATTGCGTCACGTCTTTGACCTTCCATCCCGCCCTTACTTCTTCAATAGCGCCCCTCTGAGCCTCATCGTATGCCGCAGCAAGCTTTATGAATTCAGTACGTATCGGTATTGCGGCTACATCATCAGATGCATTTCCACACACAGTTGTACGCGCCATATCACACGCGTACTTATCAGCGACCGGATGGAGATCAATTACGACTGGATCACCGCTTGCAATCTTTCGGTGTGACACAAACCCGTGAAGATGCAGTGAATTCTCCCCAGAATTCACGAATGTAACGGCTCCGAGCCGTTCGGATCCTGCCTTTCTCATCGCGTATTCCGCTTCAGCAGCGACATCATTTTCAGTGACCCCATCTCTCAAAGATTTTATCGCAGCCTTCATGCCCATTTCGGCTGCGTGAGCGGCCCTCTTCATACACTCGATCTCTTCATCAAACTTTATCATCCGAAGGTTACTCATGATGTCATCATTTTCGACCATAGTGATGTTGGGGTTCAACTTCCGGAACCGATACACTTCAAAGCCGGGAGCGGTATGGGTGTCAAAGCCAACCGTAGCTTTCGTGAGATTATGAGAATTCATCGACGTGAAGAAGTTCTGCATCAGTTCTTGCACGCTGTTCCACCCACGAACGTCCTCAACCCAGGTATTCGCCTTTACTTGCTCTACTTCAGGTCCAAAGACTATAATCGTTGGATCGTCATCTCGATAGAACAACATCCGGGCTTGTCGCCGATAGTCTCCCGTGATGTAGTAATAGTTCTCAACGCCTGCGATGAGCATTGCATCTACGCCCTTTTGCTCCATGATCGACTGGATTTGTTGGGCTCGTATTCGATAATTCACCATTGTCTCAATCCTGAGTGGCCATGTCCAATGTTATTTTCGTCATCCTCTAAGCTTACGCCACAGGTAGTATACGCCTCTGCATCTCATCAACCCCCTCTTTCTCGCACAGTAAGACCGTCTTCCCCATCGTTGTGACGGGGGTGCAGAGCACATTTTGGGCGTCGGGACGACATCTAGGGTCTTCTCAATTAAGAATTCGCCTCAGGCTCCATGTCACCAGCATAATTGTACGAATCATTTTGTTGTTGTTGTTTCATCTGATTGTCTGCTCATGCAGCACGTTCTATGCACGGATCATCGTCAGCAACATTTTGAATTTCTGTATCGCCCTCAGTGCATGAGGGACGTTTGCGGGCATGATGACCATCTGGCCAGTGGCAACGTGTAAGGGATTACCTCCAATGATAATTTCAGCCTCTCCATCTATAATTTGCACGACTGCATCATATGGTGCAGTATGTTCGCTTAATCCTTGCCCCATATCGAACGAAAACAACGTGATGGTTCCTACCTTGGTGTCCACCAAAGTCTTACTCACCACAGAGTTGTCTGAATATTCGACGAAGTTCGACAAATCTAAGGCCTTCGCCTTATATGATTCAATTTCTAGAGTCATCTAAATTTCCTCTTACGTCAATTTGGCTCTTTAATACCGTTTAGACGTCTTCAATGAGCGACTCGACATAACATGCTCATCACTATCAGTAATTCTTTGAAACTTCAAATAACACGATCGGACGTGTTGCCAGCTTCCTATCTGTTCACGCCCCCATCATGCGTTTTATGTCCTCGTCTGGAGTGCTAATAAGTTTGATATCGTAGTTATCGACAAGCACCTTTAGAATATCATCATTAACCCACGCGGGAATGATGGGTCCGAGGTAGATGCCCTTGAGTCCAAGAGCAAGCAAGCTCCACAGGATGGCCACTGCCTTCTGTTCCATCCAGCTCACGACGAGCGTCAGCGGCAGCTCATTTACCCCAACACCGAACAGGTCTGCAAGCGCTTGCACAATCTCCAAAGCGACGATGGCATCGTTGCACTGCCCCAAGTCGATCAACCGTGGAATCCCCTCGATATCGCCAAGATCAAGGTCGTTAAAGCGGTACTTACCGCATGCTAGCGTTAATATGACCGTATCCTTTGGGAGCTTCTGCACAAATTCACGGTAGTATTCCGCCTTTTTCACCGGAGCATCACAGCCTCCGACGAGGAAGAAGCGGCGAATCTTGCCCCCCTCGACAAGTTGCTTGATTTTGTCCTTCAGTGAAAGAATCGCTGAAGTCGAGAACCCTGTCGTCAGGACGTAGTCTCCTGGCTCATCCTTGAGTTCTGGCAATGATTGCGCCTTCTCAATGACGCGGGTGAAATCGTACCCCTCAATATTCTGCACACCAGGCAGGCGAACAGGACCAGTGGAGAACATGCGATCTTTAATGTCTTCTTTTGGTGGAAGGAAACAGTTGGTAGTGCCGAGGATCGCCACGGGGTATTTGGGAAAGAGTTGTTTCTGGTCATACCACGCCTTTCCTAAGTTGCCGACGAGGTTTTTGTACTTCTTTAATCCTGGGTAGCCATGTGCTGGCAACATCTCCGAGTGGGTGTACACGTTGACGTTTGTCCCCTCAACTTGTTTGAGCAATTCCTCAAGCACTTTGTAGTCATGGCCTGTTATGAGAATACCATGACCTTTTACCGTACCAGTCTGCACCGTAGTGGGCACCGGCTCCCCGTACCGTTCGATGTAGGCTTTTTTGAGAAGCTCCATCGTCCTTAAGTTCATCTCACCAGCCTCAAGCGCAAGCTTAACGTACATCTGCTGGATCGAAGTTGACATTCGTGAGCGTTGAGAAAAATGCCCGCTCTATGAATGCATCAACTTTATCATCTGTATAGCCAAGCTCTCTCGCGTGGTAGAGATAAGCACTTATCCCTTTTACGGCAAAGAGCAGGTTATCCTGCAAGCGAGCGATCGTCGCTTCCTTACCGCATACTCCTTTCAAGGTGCACCCAGTCTCATGAGCAGTCTGGGAGCATTGATAACAAAACATGTCCAATTGTTCTTTTGCAGCCATTTTAACACCTTTTAACGTATTCGTAAATTTTTGAGTATCACAACGCTTTCGTTATTGCGTCAACCAATAAGACGCCTAACTCAATGTTCATTATCCGCATAGCTTGAAATAAACGTCAGTAATGTCTAGTAGTACTCTTCCTCGTAGTGCACTATATTGCTTTAATTTTAACTACTTTTTGCAGCAACTAAATATTTGTTTTTTGGCTAAATTAAGTCTCAAAAACGCCGTAATGCCCTTATTGATTTTATCTTTTCACGTTATCGCAAAGTGATTAAAAAAATCCCGAAAAGTTTAAGTCAACTTCCCCGTCTAGCAACGTTCTGCCCAAATTTTCAGTTGAAAAAGGGAAACATTTAAGTCACTTTCCCTTGCACCGTTTCACAAAATAAATGGGGCACGTGGAGATCATGCGATTTTTGATCGTGATACGTCTATTTGATACGATTACCAGTGCAGAGATAGTTCGTGTTCAGCAAGAAATGGGTGAACAACTGCAGTATATGCTGGGTACAGGCAAAGTCGTGGCAAACGGCACGTTTGTCGACGCGCGGGGAGGCTTCTTCGTTGTTGACGTTGACGAGGAAGAAGATTTTTTCGACCTCCTTGGCACGGCAATATTGGATAATTTTCACGTAGAAACTCATCCTGTAGTGCCGTTTGAAAAGGTGGTTGAGATGCAAAAGAAGCTTTACAGGTCCCGTTTGTAAAATTATAATTATTTTACCCTATAGAAAAAAAATTGCACGCTCCCTAAGTGATCGGGAACATGCTTCATGTCGCCACAATCACGCAAGATAGACTTTGTGTGGTAAAAATCACGATTTTTACGATGAGAGTAAAAAAATAGGGCTGCCACGTCCTGCTAAATAATGAAATAAGGGAATTTAATGAAGTTATAACGTATATGTCGCGAACAAAAAATGAACGTTCAATGAATTTTTACTTGGAAATATCAGAAGAAAATATTGTTTTGGGCAATCATTGTTAAATAAATGAACGTTGTCTCATCAAGGTAATAGGTAAAGATGAGTATTTTTTATGTTTTCAATACTCTGTGCGTACCTCATCCTTATCGTGTTTTTTGTCGTCATGGAAAGGCGCATGTGAAAGGGCCAAGAAGCTAAGACATTTGACACAGGTCAGTTCGACAGAGGGAGTAAGTGGCTCCTTGGTCTGGCGTTCTTATTTAACGTCGTGGTTTTCATCTTCGCAAACGCATTCAACTATTGAGATAGGCATCGTTAATGACTTCGGATGGATCGTCATTATCACCATGCTCTGCAGCATAACGCTTCGGGTGTGGGCAAATCGGACACTTGGGAAGTTTTATACGCGTACGTTACTTATAACGGAGAGCCACAACGTCGTTCAAGAAAGGCCCTACAAGAAAGTGTGTCACCCGGGTTATCTCGGGATCATGTTGATGTGGGTGGGCGCAGGATTAGCAACCGTCAATTGGATTGCGGCAGCAATCATAACGCTTACAACAGTCGCTGCATACCAGTGCCGCATTAACTGCGAAGAGGATGTGCCTGTCTCGTCTATTGGCAAACACTACAAGGAATACGTGAAGAATACGTGGAGACTCATACCCTTCGCGTATTGAAGCGTTCTAAGGTATCAGCAGCTGCCAATAGCGATAAGTAGTAGCGTTTCACATAGTTACTTGCCTAATAGTGGCAGGAAAGCTGTAACAATGCGGGCTACGAGGATTGAACGCCATGAAATAGAGCATTTTGTTATCCATTGCATGGGGGATGCGGCCCGTTGGACAATTGAGGACCTCGAATTCAACCGCTGGTGCATTAACAATAATAAAAGTGGAGAAAGTGCAGAAACCGAATGGCTCAACGATATCGTGATCCCCTATCTAACACGCCGATTTGACTATCTTGAAATCCGTGAAGACGGTCACCTTTACGGTTTCCGAAACGGGATGCACGAGCAGTTATGCCCTGGTTCTTACCACGCCGACTCGTTGAGTACGTGTATGGTGGCGGAATGTCCTGGTCAAGAGTGGAGATTTGCCTTAGGGTGTTGCAGGAAACGAATGATTATGCGGTGAAATATCCACTTGCTTTAAATGTATGAGAACTCTTTTGACACAGTGGTTCTACTTTGTCGTATCTGTGGCTGTCGGGAAACTCTGACAAGTGAATTAGTTTTTTCAGAACTGGATATGCTTTTGGACTCATATTCGCACGGGAGGTATATAGAGGGCTGTACGGACGTACTCGATTAATCACCCAAAATCTCAGCGAGGAGAAGATACAGAAAATTATGACTGAGGACTATAGGTGGAGTCAGTCATGGTGGGGTTAGTCATCGTGGTATATACTGATTCACTGAATAACGTTGTTTTTTTACAAGAAGAGGTAGCAGCCTCGCTTACGAGATTGCTGACTACAGCGACTGGGGAGAATAAGATAAAGAAGTGGTGGCAGTTCTGGAAGCAACAAGCGGTGAGGCCTCAAAAGTAATTATGTTTGTGGTGTGGAGAATCCTATCAATTATCTCTTTTTCTAAGTTGTCGTTAATGTGTTTTATAGGCTCAATTGCTCAAAAGGATTCTTATCGGCAATAACGGTTGTGATTTTGAACGGGATTCCTCGCAGTGCGGCGGTGTGAGGAAATCAGTCGACAAAACGACAATCCGTCAACCGTATGCAGATAAAAGTCGGGGTGCAGGATCACAGAAATGACCTCTGGGGTTTTGCACAAAACCCGGCTCACTGTCCTCTAATGGCGCTTATCGCAGACAACGCTGAACCTAGCTCATCTTAGTCAACCTGCAACGCGCTTAGCGACGCGGTTAACAACCTACGTCGGCCGCGGCACAAGTAGAGCAAAAAGAAACACTTAAATGCTTGCACACGACAGCTACATTTCATAGAGCCCCTAATTGCGCTGAGGCCTAGTCAATGGTGGACAACGACTTAAAAAGGTTATGGGATCGTTTCAAGCGATGGTATGCCCCATGGGAACCTATCAAGCGTCAACCAACGTCTCTGAGTCGAACGGTTGTCCCCCCGCTCAATGTTATCAAGGCTGAAATTGGTCCTGAAGGGCGCATGCGGCTAAAACGCGTTTGGTACCTGGCGTTAATACGTTTTCTGGGTCTAGGTGTCTTGTTGGGGGGACTTGGCGTTTTCGCATACTATCGGACTCCTATTGGGCCATTCGATGTGCCTATCTGGTTTGGCATTGCCATCCCTGCGATCCTTTTTCTGTGGCTGTTCCCGCGCCGAAGGTTTTTCAGCAGCACGTCCATCAAAACCGGCTTAAGCCACGTGGATTGGTCGAAGTATTATGCAATCATGCACCTTGCGATACTCAATAAAACGATGAAGATCGCAATCGTTGGAATTATCGCCCTGTATGCATGGACCACCGCCATCTCTTACATATTGAATTCTTACACATGGAATCCATTCTATGAAACATACAGTCTGCCGCATGTGGTGAGTGCTATTATCCCTAAGCCTATTTTCTTCTATTTTGTCTTCTCGACTAGCGCGTTGTTGGTCGTCTATGCGATATTGTTCTGCGCAGTACTGTGGCGATCAGATTCTCTACACGCTAAATTAGATGAGTATAACGAGGCGATGGCCGACTTGACGAGCGGGACGTCGTCGGAAGCTGCCACGATCACGATGCCCACGCGGTGCTATAAAGATGATTCGCACAACGTGTATGTCAGCGTGTGGCCGACATCAACAGATCCTTCGATTTACGTCGAAGCCGAGCTACAAGCAGTAGGGATGAAAGTTGTTGGCAGCCCAAAACAACGGCTTCCTTTAAGCTCCTCAGAACTCCTTTTCTTTTGGAACTTCAATTTCGCTACATCGGGAAGCCATATGGTGAACGTATTCGTCCGCTTAACAGACGCGCAGGGTGAGATGAAAAAAGAATTGTTACGCAAAACTTACGACGTGCACGTAATAGCTCTCTATCGGCGGTTGGGACCTGCCCTCATCACCACTATGATAGGGCTAATTACGTTCATTCTAGGGCTTTTACATTCCTTGGGCTTGGTGGTGATTTGACACCCGCGCTTCAAAACGCGACGCAATTTTACTCCACTCTTTCACAATATCTACAATAGGCCCAAGTCTTTCTCGTTCTTCTTTAAGTAAATAAAATTGTTTCATCCAATATTGAATGATTAGCGGCCGCTAAAGATGTCTTAGAACTGAGAGACCTCTTAGGAAAGAGAAGAAAGAAGATCCTAGAAAAAACCGATTGCTATTGAAGATCTTTATCGATGATAGTGATAATAACTTATATTAAGAAATATAACGACATAAAGCGGTTAGAATATAATTTAGGGTGCCTCAGGCTTGAACATTCGAAGTTACGAGAAGAGGTAGCGGCCCCCTCACAAGACTGTTAACAGCAGTGTCTGAGGAGAATAAGGTAAAGCAGTGGTGGCAGTTCTGGAAGTGGCAGACAGCTTCTCAAAAGTAATTGTGTTTTAATTCATAATGGTTTATAAACGAATAGTCTTTAAAGCTGATACTTTAATAACTTGTTCTATATTAGGAACAAGTTATAAGTACCAGAGCTTTTCTATATATTATCGGATCATGGACATCGACAATTTGATAACTAAGCTTCAGGGCATCGGAATCGATATCGCTCCGGGAACTATACGTCGGTGGGCTCATGAGGGCCTCATAGCCTCGCCTCCTCGATACGCGAAACAGGAGAAAAAAGGGCGTGGAGGTCCTAGCAATTGGTCTGAGAAGGACTTACAGGAGATAGCCGCTGTATGGGCTGTCAGATATCTAGACTCCGAACATGCCGTCCATTCAAAGTCCCACATTGAACGAGCTAGAACATTAGCGCAGCGGTTTTACGCACATCCTTATGCGTTCGCTCTTGGGGATCTTAGATTTAACGTTCCGCGCGAAGGGTCAGCCAGGAAGACTAGAATTGATATGGTGTTCGATGGGAAAGCTTATGAATTCCCCTCCCCTGACGCTCGGGATAGCAGAACCTATGAGGATAAATTGAAATATCTTCGACAGTCTTACGCATGTCCTCCACATCTTGAGAATGAGAAAAAAATCAAAGAAGGATCGTTGCAGAGTTTTTTAGATGATCTGTTTCGCAGCATGTGCGAATACGTCAATAGGGACCCTCTCTATAATGCCATGGACTCTCTAACCTCTTTCTACCGCTCAATTGAGACCTCTGAGATCCCTCAAAAATACCTTCTGCAGCGCTCTTTGGACTTTCTCATCTCTTACCGTGATCAACTTGAAGTGCGTGAGGCGCAATTCATGGAAGAATTGCATAACTTTTTGAATTACTTGTCCCCCATTTACATCGATCCGATTGTTCAGATATGGATAATTGCCAGAGAGAAGGCAGGCCGTGGATGGCCTATTCAAACGCCTGCGAAAGTCGTTTTTGAGTGGCACCAGATCAATGCTGCAGGAGAGGCAGCTCGAGCTCCGGAATATACCCTTCACGAGATAAGGATTGAGGAGTCTGACAGGGATGAATTGTGCAAGGAGGTGCGGAACATAGCTCCAGCACAAAGCACCGAAGAGGCGGTGGCAGAATAATTACTGCACTTATGAAAACAAGATAACATGCCTTACCGAGACCCTCAAAAACAACGCGAATACCAGCGCCTTTACCGCCAAAAGAAGCGCGGGAGTTTGATAAAAAATAAGCTCAGAAAAAAAAACGGCATGCCTATAGAGACTATTGAAGACTTACGCGCTCTCTTGGAAATGGCCGTTGCAGAGGTACAAGAGGCTGGCCCATTGCTACAACCCGACGCAAAAGCCCGCATTTTGTTAAAGGCGGTCGAAGTCGGGATCAAGGTCATCGATCGAACTTCTATTGAACAGAGAATAACCGCCCTAGAAGAGGCGCAATTTCAACAAGTGGGGCGTTGACCATATCAGCTTATAAATACCGCAAGCAGCTTACACGGTTGGAGGCGCTAAAGGTACCCTCTCCTACTGAAACCGTGGCGCCATCGATACTAGACTTTGTGCGGCAGCTGGGATTCGAACCCGATAAGTGGCAACAAAATATGTTGAGTAGCACATCAGATCGAATTATCCTTAACTGCAGCCGACAGAGCGGCAAAAGCTCAATGGCTGCAGTGATGGGGTTGTATCAAGCCCTCTACAATCCTAATTCTCTCATTCTGCTTGTCTCCGCTTCGTTGAGACAGAGTTCTGAGCTCTTCAAGAAGGTGATCACGTTGTACAGACAACTCAAAAGGCCACTACCGGCTTCGGCAGAAACGGTTTTAAAGTTAGAATTAATGAATAAAAGCCGAATTATAAGCATACCTGCTAAGGAGAGCAATATCCGGGGTTACAGTTCCGTAAACCTCATCATCCTTGACGAAGCTGCTCGCGTGCCAGACGAGACCTACTACGCTCTCCGTCCAATGATGGCGGTCGCTAAGGAGTCCAGACTGATCGCCCTCTCAACACCGTTTGGAAAGCGCGGTTGGTTCTATAATACATGGGAAAATGGAGGGAGAGAATGGCTCAAAATCAAAATTACGGCATTGGAATGCCCACGGATAAGTGTCGACTTCTCAGAGCGAGAGAAACGGGAGCTTGGAAAGTTTTGGTATGACCAGGAATACTTTTGCGCGTTCAATGAGAACTTATCGTGCGTTTTTAGCACCGAAGAGATACAGCATGCGTTTAATGAGGACGTTGAGGCTTGGTTCTGATGCAATTAGTATGCGGCGTTGACCTAGGTCAAAAGACGGATCCGTCTGCCATAGTGCTCCTTGAAGTTGTAGAACGGCCCATACCTGGAGAGCTTGAGAGAATAGGAGCGGCCCACCTCGACAGAGAGACGCAAACTGCAATCCTGTCATGTGGACAGTGGAAAGCACATATCCTGAAAAAGGAAAAGCACTACATCGCCCGTCATATTAACCGCATGCCGTTAGGCGCGCCCTACACCGACGTTGTGAAAGCAATAAAGGACATAGACGGGAAGATCCGGGAGCGCACAAACGGAAAGACGCTGGCCATGTATGTAGTTGATGCGACCGGCGTCGGGACCCCCGTGATCGACCTACTAAGAGAGAACGTTGAAAGCGCACGAATTAAAGCAGCTTATCTTACAGGAGGGATGGAAGCACGGATAGAACGGGGCATGACCCTTTACGTCCCCAAAGATCAGATGGTAAGCATGCTCCAAGTATTGTTGCAGACCGGCCGGATCCACCTCCCAAAAACGGCAGAAGCAGAAGCACTAAAAGAGGAGCTCCTCAACTATGAAATTAGGATATCTGATGGAGGCCGCGACACCTACGGGGCCTTTCGCACTGGATCCCATGACGACTTAGTATCGGCCCTTGGGATAGCGGTGTTCTACAGTGAAAAAAGGGTAATTCCTGGCATCTCAGCGCTATGAAAGTAGATGTCAAGCTGCAACTATGCCTCTTTCTATGTGGAGGGAGGCTTAGCCACCATTGTCATTTTCCATAACGGACAGCTACTCCCCGCGTAATAGTCATCGCTATTCGACTCTAGTATATATCTCTCGCAGATACAAATCTTTGAACCAGAGAAATATCAGAGTAATTTTATTACCCATGCACACATTATTAGATGCTTGGACGTACGAAAACTTCACCTAAATTAGACCCAGAAATCCTACAATACTCGATAATTATTTCAGCTAGACAAATTATTACCAATTATAATGAATAGTGGTCGACATCGCGCGGTTATTCTTACAGCGACTATAGAGGAGTACCAAGCTGTTTGTCAACATTTAGAGGAACTAAACATTGTACTAAATCCGTCTGATAATAGTACAATCTATGAAGAAGGTAAATATCGTACGAATGACCACTCATGGGGCATAATAATAGCACACATAGGGGAGCACAATCCAAATGCTGCTCTTGAGACATATAAAGCAATCCAAAAATTTCCACCTGAAATTATTCTTTTTCTAGGAACTGCTGCTAGCATTAGAAAAGAAGAATTGACAATCGGAGATGTTGTTGTTGCCAAGAAAGTATACTATTATGACTCCGGAAGAGAGGACGTAGAATTCTACTCTCGGCCTGAAGTACGCTACAGTCATCGCCTTCTTGTAAATTTGGCGAATTATTGTATCAACCAAGATAAGTGGAAGAAAAGAATTAAAGAAGGGATTGTTGGCGATATGCCAAGAGTTCGTGTAGGTGTTATAGCGTCTGGAGGGAGATTACTTGCATCTACCTCTTCTACTCTGAGCGAAACGATCAATAGACACTACAATGACACCGTAGCGGTAGATATGGAGAGCTTTGGTTTTCTAGATGGCGCGCAGCAAAATAATCAAGTATATGCCGCGGTTATTCGAGGAATTTCAGATTTTGGTGAGGGGAAAAAAGAAGCTGAGGAGGGAGGATCTAAAGAAATTGCTATGAGGAATGCAAGTGCGTTTGCTTTCGAGCTCATAGCAAGTTTTAGTCAAGATCGAGAGCGCTCTATTCAAAATAAACCTCAACTTACTGATGCCGAAGTTGCAGATGACACATCGAAATTCATGACACAGAGAGAAGCTGATAAACCCATCTCTGTGTTTAATTTAGACGATGATTTGAGACATGTCTATGATATGCTCAATGAAGTCATTAAGAAGTGCGATGAAACTTCGAACACGGAATCCAAGGCAGCAGCCGTCCTCAGAAACTGCAGTGAACAGGTAAAGCAACTAATCAATGAGCTTGATCAGGTTGATTTTACTATCAGAGTTAAGAAACTGGCAGATAGTGTGTGGGTTGAAGATGAAACCGGGCCTCAAGTTCTTGCCAAAGAGGTAATTGCAAATCCGAAACTTTTGACAGATGATCTAATTGAGTGGCTGTGCTCAGAAGAAGTAGGGTGGCGATCGTTCACATTCTTCCGAGAGTTGGGAGGGTTAGATTCGACACATCAATTTACTAAGAGGATGGAACAGGTGGGAGCTCAGCAGAAAGGCATAGTTGCCTTTGCAAATTACTTTGCGGGTCTAAGTCAAATTGACAAGGAATTTGTCACCAAACTACTTAACGAATTTACAGAAAAGCTGTCAGTCACAGCTGATGCGATTGTGGCAGCAACAGGACGCATTGGCTATGATCCAGCCGGATATCAACATATAGAGAGACTTCTGAGAGAGAATAAGGCTAACCCACTTCTCGTTAAGTGGGCAATGCATTCTCACAAATGGATAGATCAGTTAAGTGTTGTCGAGTGTTCTCGATTGATGAACTTAGTTGCAGGCCCTAATTTGCAGAATGCTGTAGCAGTAATCGATTACCTTGTCTTTTGGGGAGATACCCGGTCTATTACAGGAGAACTTGCAGACCTTGCGTGGAGGTGCCTTGAAGCAATGCCATCTACCGAGACAGATCAATATAATCAATCTTACAATTTTGATGAATTGGCTGCCCTACTTGCTAAAGCGGATATCACACGCGGGTACAAACTTCTAAAAAATCTATTGGAGCAACCTGATAAAAGACAATTTTGGGACTCATCATCGATTTTGGGAGGGCGCCAGTTCTGGAATGTATTATGGGAATACGACCGCGAAGGAACTCTACAGTTTGTTCTAGAAATCGCTCAGGACAGCCCGACAGGTTATCAAATTATGTCAGGCCTTAGCGATATAATTGATCAAGACCAGAATGCTGAACTCCTTATTAAGGTTGCACTTGAGAGTGGGGAGAAGGCAGAATTGATCTGCCAATGTCTTACTGGATGTATAAAGATAAAATCAAAATTCTGGGATATCGCTTTTAGGATCATAGATCAATATCCTGAAAACGACGGAATCAAAAATACCTTAACACTGAATGTTGGGCCGAGAGGTGGGTGGGGCGAAGAAATACTTAGAGACTTAACGGGCTGCCTCAAAGAAGTCGAAGACTTACAAGGCGATGCCAAAACGCCAGAATCAGCTCAGCAGTGGCTCAAACAAGTTGACTCATACATACGTGGCGAGATATCAAGATGGAAGAGCTTTGACGATTAAAATTTCGAATTAATAACTCAGTAAAATTAAAAACACAGATTTACGATTTAGAATAGATCAGACTATATTACTTCTGTATATTATTTCCACTCGAAATGTCATTGTGATTAAATTTTTTAATTAGACTCTAGCCGCCGACCTCTCATAAATGAATAATGAAAGAAAAACTTCAGTGCTTCCCACCAATTACTATCCAGCTTTTCTTTATCCCAGCAGTCTAAATACTGGTGAACGTACTGGTCGCCTAAACGCTCGACGTTCTCGTAAGCTTTACGATACGTCATTCGCCTGCTTTACGCCTCCTCGAAGTATAGTCTCGTTTTTCCTGCAGTTTGGACTGGCAACGATTTTGTGTTTATCACGAATGGATGGTGATTTGTCTCTTCAATTTATCTAATAGACAGTAAATTCTAATTTAAAAGTCAAACCACTAAATCCTTCAGCGCATCCAACAACACCTTTCGCTCAACTGATCCCGTCGGCGAGATGAAGAAGTCAGCTACTTTTTCTTTCCAAATATGCGCTCACGTAAAGTCTTCTTAGGTGCAAGCTGTGAGTTCTCCTTCAGATATGCATTAAGTTTCTTCAATTGGGCATTATAGTCGAGTGCCAGCAGCTTTATTGTCTTAACCTCGTTCTGCAATTCAGCGATATCATTTTTTCAGGTCTCCACCTTCATTCTGCTGCTTTATCGAGGCAATGTCAATGCGTACTTTTCTATCCTATCCATAAACTCTTTGTTCAATGATTCACTGGCTGCTACAACAGCCTGCTCGATAACGTCGCTTAACGTCAACAGATTAACCTGTCGGGTAACAGGAACCACATCAGTTATCTCTTGCGCGGTCGAAATTGCATTGCGCGGGACGAAGTATTGTTCTCCATACGATCCCATCTTCTTTACTACGCATTAAATCCACATTACACGTACTTTTTACGTAGATATCGTCATGTGGTATGAACCAATCTCACACCTTTTAGGTACTTTGCGTTATCTCCAATCATACCAATACAAATAGGCGCTAAGGTTTATATCTGATTATATGAGTACATATTCATATGCACATGAGCGATGTCTGTGAAATCACATGCATAAACGACGAGGCGGTCCGCGACGTACAATCGAGGATGCTTCCCAACGAAACAGCGTTCAAAGGAGCGGAGATTTTTAAACTCCTAGGAGATCCGACACGAGTAAAATTATTGTACGCACTTTCTCAACGGGAACTTTGCGTGTGCGACCTGTCGGCGGTGCTTGGCATGACTCAGTCTGCCATATCACATCAGTTGCGGGTATTGCGGGGCGCTCATCTGGTCAAATTCAGAAAGGAAGGAAAAATAGTCTACTATTCTCTTGCCGACGTACACGTGTCACGATTACTTGCGATGGGAGTCGAACATGCCGAAGAACAATAATCAGCATACAGAAGAAGGGAGCTGCTCGGTATGTGCGACGGACATCTTTGCAGAAAAGGAACCGCTGTGGAAACAGAGAGAGGTCCTCACAATCGCTATAGCGGGCAGTGTGCTCGGCTTCGGGGTCTACGTTGACTTTACGCTGCTACAGCATATGGCTGCCCAAGGGTTATACTTAATTGCTGCGCTGGTGGCAGGATATCGCATTATTACAAAGGGGATCCAGTCGCTTGCGAGAAGGCATCTCGATATGAACTTCCTCATGATCATCGCGGCAGCCGGAGCTTTTGCAATCGGACATGGTGAGGAGGGAGCGTCCATTCTACTCCTCTTCTCCATTGCAGAGTTTTTAGAAGATTATGCAGGGGACAGGGCGCGAGAGTCAGTGGGGGCACTGATTAAACTCGCACCGGAGACGGCCATAGTGATTAGGGACGGAAATGAGAAAATTGTTCACGCACATGAGGTGGCGGTGGGAGAACTCGTTGTCGTGAAGCCCGGCGATAAGATACCCGTTGATGGAGTTGTGGTGAGAGGCACTTCATCGGTAAATCAGGCACCTATAACAGGCGAGAGTATGCTTGTCACTAAAACCAGCGGGGACGAGGTCTTTGCAGGAACGATTAGCGAGGAGGGCTACCTTGAGGTGCGTGCCATGAAACGGTCTGATGAAACGATCTTGTCCAAGATTGTGCAGTTGGTGGATGAGGCACAGAGAAAAAAGTCACCAACCGAGGCATTTATCGACCGGTTCGCACGGTATTATACGCCGACTGTTATAGGGCTGGCCGCGCTTGTAGTCGTCATTCCCCCATTGCTTTTGGGACTGCCGTTCAATGAATGGTTCTATAAGGGGCTCGTGCTACTTGTAGTCTCCTGCCCGTGTGCCATGGCGATCTCCACGCCGGTGTCCATGGTGTCGGGGCTTACCTCGGCAGCAAAAAATGGCGTCCTCATCAAAGGGGGCAGTAACATAGAAGAAATGCAAAACGTAAAGGCAATGGTCTTTGACAAGACCGGGACCCTTACTGAAGGTAAACCAGAAGTGGTGGACATCATCAGCATGAATGGAGTGTCTGAACAAGAGGTGTTGCAGATCGCCGCCTCGTTGGAATCCCTCTCGAGTCACCCTGTCGCCGATGCTATCGTCGCTCGCGCGGCAGAACGAGACATTGCTTTGATGCAGGTTTCCGAGTTCAAGTCGATGGCTGGGAAAGGACTAGTTGGCACGGTTGACGGCCGGACGTACTCTATCGGCAATCGAAGTTTCTTTGCTGGTACTATCATAGCGGCGCCTGAACAAGTTGAACGACTAGAGAATGAAGGAAAGACCATAGTGCTCGTGGGTGTAGACTCACGCATTATTGGCGTGCTGGGATTGATGGACAAGATCCGCGACATGTCTGTTGGCACAATAAAGGCACTGAGAGAGAAGAGAATTAGAACGGTGATGCTCACGGGGGACAACGAGCGGGCAGCACGAGCAATTGCTAATAAACTTACAATTGACGAGTATTACGCTAATCTGTTACCAGAAGACAAAGTGGCACAGATCGAGGCCCTGCTGAAGAAATATGAGCACGTGGCTATGGTTGGTGATGGAGTGAATGATGCCCCTGCGCTCGCAAAGGCGCACGTGGGCATTGCGATGGGCGCCATTGGTTCAGACGTGGCAATTGAAACTGCCGACATCGCATTGATGCGCGACGATTTGTCGAAAATCAATTATCTCATCGATTTGAGCAAGAAGACGATGGGCATCGTGAAACAAAATGTATCGGCGTCAATCCTCATTAAAGCGTCATTTGCCGTCCTGACCTTTCCGGGGATTATCACACTGTGGCTGGCCGTTGCAGTAGGAGATATGGGGCTTAGCCTGGCGGTCATTCTCAACGCGCTACGAATTGGGAGAAAAATTCTCACAAGGTGAAAATGAAGTGATCTTGATGCCCTTCATACTAACCCAATCGTACAAAAGTTATAGTCGGTGATATGGCACTATACCACTAGATTCTTCAATACATCCAATAACCTCTTTTGGCTCAACCGATCCTATTGGCGAAATATAGAAAGCAACACTTCGTCTCTTCCCAAGTTCCTTCTTCTCTACTTCAATAGCCCTAGAACTCTAACCTAGCGCGGCCTGATTGTCAACCGGTCTAAAAGCTACGCTAAGACTGTGCAAACTAGATTACTATTATCGTTACTACAGAAAAACGTGAAATCTTCTTCTAGACACCAGAGCTTAGCATGAGCGGTGAACTTTGTTCGTGACTTATATGTGAAGTGGGTTAGGCAGATGTGTAAAGGCTCCAGACAGCGTATAAGAAGTGACGACCATTCTAGACCCGCACACAAAAAATCTATCCTGTTAAAAGATCATACACGTTTAACGTTGCCTTTTGCGGCCGAACGGATCAAGACTAGGTAGCTTGGAGTAATACAAATTGCTTAGAAAAAGAAGCTAGTTACATCCTTTCAACGGACAAATAAAATCACAATTTCGCAGTTTTTTTGACAATTGGATATTAATTTAAGTATCTTGAGCTATAAGCGGCAACCGCCTATTTACAGACAATGTTTATAAGAAAGAAAACGCATGATATAAGTATTAACGAAATTGAAAAAAAAAATCGTAAAAAAGAGGTGAATCACATGTTTTTGCCGATATTCCTACCCGTCTTCCCCCACGTAGTGTTAGTACCCTTTTTTATTTGATGAACGTCCTTTGGCGTAAGGGGTTAGACCCACTGAACCTGAAAAGAGTGCTAAGTGCGACTCAATGCGCTTTTTTCTACGGCCCACTTTGGGATTTGCGTAGTAGCCACCGAAACCCCACCGTAGAGTTTTGCCTCGGACAGGTGTAGGATGATGAACGACAATTATTTTTGCAAAAATGTCTTATCGCCTCCAAATTTATACCTAGTACCATAAGGGTCACCTCCTTTCTTCTCGCCCTATCTGTTAGCTGATAGCTGATAATATTTTAAAACACATAGCAGTGCGCGTACGATAATACAGGTAACCCATTGGTAAAGTCAAATCTGTCTCAGCTTATTAATAGCTCTAGAAATACCGATATGGCAGTTCGCGAAACAGAAATTGAGCCATGCGCACAAGTAGAGAGCCGTACAAATTCATATAGCATAGTCAAAACCAACCAATCCAACACGTATGCAGGTACGAAATTTTTTTGTTGCGCACTTCTTTATTGTCAGAGCTACTGTCATTGAATTGACATTAGGTACGTGATGGAGTCTAGCTACTGGAATCTCTCCTCTGTAGCAGGCCTCTCTTTAGACGATAAGACTGAAGAGTGTTACCCTACCGTAAACGTGGATGAAGAAGAAGGTAAGTGTTCAACGGAAGCTCTGCAGACTATCTTGCATTCACAGATCGAATCGAGTATAATCAATCAGCTTGACGGGCTCTAACATGAGTCTCAAAGAGGGATAAAGGACATAAAATGAAAAAGAACGACAACTTCCCAGACGAACATGATCAGATGGATACTAACGTTGGTACAATGTACAAGAAGAGAAACATACGCAACAAGCACTTCTATTTTTTTGACGACGAAAGAAATGTGTGGTTTTGAACCGATAGACGATTAATAAGTAAATTATCAGGTAGAAGAGGCTAACTAAGGCCAGTGTGAATCTTAATCGACTGAAAGCATTGATTGGCACGTTCGGCACGGCTGTGTGATGTGTCGAAAAATGATCGATTGAGATCCATGCTAAAATTCGATCCTGTTTTATATTTCTCGCAGATCCAGGTCTTTAATTGTAGATATACTCGCGCGATGTTACGGTTAGTAAGGCCTAATAGTTGCTTCGACTTAAACACTTGACTTGAGACTAGGCAGGTTTATGCTCCGGATGTTGCGCGTAAATGTGCTCGGAGAAGGACTGAAGCCTAACGTCTTAAGGTAGTAGAGATACCTTTCAATTCATCTATAATCATACAAAAGGCTATTTTTTTGCAATATCCCTATTTATCTTAACAAGGTCAAAAACAAGACATAAAACAGTAATATGCATAGGACACTCATAGAGGAGTCTCTACAAAGTCTAAACGAATTTAGGGATTTAAGTTTATGTTAATTTAGAAGGCGCGTCGCAATGAGTTAAGCCGAAGAACCAGAAACGGTTATACGCAGCTTCTTTGTTTGGTTTACAAAACATCCGGTGGCGACTTAACGGGGCTAATAATTGACTTTGTATGCTATGGCAACATGAGTACAGTAAAGGTTGACCACAGTTGTGCGATAAGCTCGCCAGTACTACTGACGTACTTCAGGTTCAATATGAATGATAAATTCTTTAACGTTAGGTATTCTATTCCTCAGTTCGATCTCCAATTCATCAGCAATCTTGTGTGCATCATCAAGGCTTAAATCTGGAGAGACGTGAATACTCACATCCACAAATATGCTACCCCCCACCTGCCTGGCCCGGAGATCATGATAACTGACGATCTCCGCACTTTCCACGAGTACCTCTTTTAATCTTTTCAATGATTTCCTTAGGAGGTGCCCCATCAACTAAGATTGATATGGATCTTTTTCCCAATTTAATCGATGTGGAGAGCATAATAAGAGCTACCAAAATTGCTGCTATCGGATCGACAATCTGATACCCGAACCTTGAAGCGACGAGACCTATTAAAACAGCAGTTGAGCTGTACATATCGGTGGAAAAGTGATAAGCATCGGCTTCAAGAGCGGTACTCCGGTGCTCTTTTGCACTTTTAAATAAGTACCTTGAAGTTATAGTGTCTACAAAAATAGCGACTGCCATGACAGCAATCCCATAATAGAGGATATTCCCAGTCGCAATCTCAAAGCCTTGTATCAATCTTACGCCAGCTTCGTAGAATATCCAAATGCACGTTATTCCAAGAAGTGCCGTTTGGACTAAACTTGAGAGTGATTCATACTTTTCATGTCCATAGAGGTGTTCCGCATCTGGCGGCAAACTGGCACTTTTTATACCGAGATATGCAAAACCGGAAGCAGCGAGATCAAGCAAGGAGTGTGCCACTTCGGCAAGTATCCCCAAACTTCCCGTCAAAACTCCTACGACAATCTTAATCGATAGAAGCATTACGTTTACATAAACAGAGACGGATGAAGCACGAAGCTTATGAGCTTCAGATTCTGCAGCGTCCATTCTTAATCGGTATGTGTTTTTAGCTATTTAGGGGTATCGGGTTGCTGATGTTAATCAGGTTGTTAATTGCAGGTCGCACAGTTAACGTGCAGTGAAAAAGTGCGGGATAGTCTCCTCATTGAACTAACATCTCAACAATCAGAGGTTTACCAACGAAATCGCGGGAAAAGAAGAGATTAACCGCAAAAACGCTATACTCCTTTCGTTTCTTTATCTTTGTGAAAACAAGATTCATGTAATCCACTTAACCTCTGATGCAACACTCTGCTGTTGCTAAATATTGCAATAACAGTAATCCGAAAAGCTAAATCTTGCAAAATGGAACATAATTACAATAATTTATATTTAATAAAATAGTTCAATATTGATATTTATTAAAATATCTGATAGCGCGCTACTACTATTTCTATAGTTTTTTCTTTTTTGACTGCCATTAGCTTGAGGGATTTCAACAGCCACATGCAAATCCAAACCTTAACGGCAAAGTCCTAGACTTTGTGAGCGATGCTTCTAGATCACTACCGGACTTACAACCAACAAAAATTGACGGACTATGCTCTACATTTAGTATTAAGACACCGAACTTTGGTTTTAAGCCTCAACTTCGGCAGTCCGCATGCGCACGTGCTCTCGATTTTCGCATTTATGGGTAGCAAAAAGGCTGTTTTACAGCCATCGTAGTACCTCGAACAGCCCACAATTATCCCTCTTCTCCTTACAACGGTAAGTGAACTTCCGCAATTTGGACACTTATATCCGCTTGACGCGAATTCCCTTGATATGATCTCATCCATGTTCTCGCATTTTCTGTCAATACAGACCCCCATGTCGTAGAGCTTCAGCCTAAACTTCGGCAAGCCACAACTGCATTTCTCATCGATTAGCTCAGCTCCGTCCGAGAGCTTATACTCAACGCCGCAATCACATTTTATTGACATCCCATGTCGATAGAGCTTCTCGCCGCACTTCTTGCATGTACCCACCGATACGTTTGCTGAGGGGGCTGTCGGCTTTTCTTCATTAGCCTTACCTCGAGATACCGCTAGACTGTTTTTTTGCAACACGCCAACACTAGTTGCCTCACTGACGGTTTTTTTCATAGCATCTTTGATAACGTGATATACGACGCTGCTTTGTGGTGCGATTGTGATCGTATCAGCACTTGCGCCAATAACATGAGCCTCCTTGATAGGTTCAGAGCGTACCGATTTAAGAGGCGTGAAGTCAGCAGGCAATCCGACGATCGTGACGACCTTTTGCACTACGATCGGATTTGCTAAGCAGCTTAAATGATCGATCCTCACCTCGTAGTCGACCTGTACGTTTTTAGAGCCAAAAATCCCGACCGGAACTGACTTGGACGAGTGCTTTGACAGGTGGAAAACATCCCGCAACATTGGTAACCCGTTCGCTGAAACAGTGACACACATGCCGCCCCAGCCGCCCGAATTGTTTATGGCGGCATAATACATCTGGTTCTCGCCAAATCCTATTGATTCTGGCAGCTCCAACTCCACAGAAATCATGGGGATTTTTTCAACCGCGTGCGCCACTTTCTCCCCTGAAATGAGCTTTGAGATATGCTCAGTTGTTACATCAAACGGCGTCATCACACCTCGTGCGAAGAGCGCAGTCGCCTGCTTGATGCCGATACCCTCAAGTTGCAGAAGCGGACATAGTTCTTCGGGCGCGCCATACTCGAGCCTTAAAGCGAGTACTTTTGCCCGCTGTACGCTTTCAGGCGCATTAAATTCAAGAAGGAACGCTTCAAGAGCTGAAAACAATCGCATGGCGTTCTGCTTGATGATCCACGCATCGCTCCGAAGTTCATCTGGAACCTCTCCCTTTTCCATATACGCTTTCAGGATGGCAAGAACCTTCGACTTTGCTCCTTTATGGCCTGTAAGCGCCCTTTTTACTGCAGATGCCTCATTCCTCCGTATCACCACATCCGAGAACTCATCGGCTGACGACACTGCCACAAGGAGTTCTTCATCAGAGGGGGATTGTCGTAGCTCTCTAAAACGTAGGGCGGTACTTAGATGAAGGTAATATTTAGAAGCAAGATTCCCAATTTCTGTAGGGCTGAGCTCCTCATCGGATTCAATCACAAATCCGTTGTCGATGAGCAAACGTAGGCACTCCTCGAGCACCGAACCCGCATCGCGATTTTGTACGTAAAAGAATGTGCCACTCAACCACGTGAACGCGTCGTTACGACTTTTTATGGTCCCCATGCTGATCTCCGCATTCAGATGTTCGTCAAGTGACTTGTCCAGCTGCGACCGTATGAGCTTGCCCGTTTTCAGCAAATCAAGGTAATACGATGCCCGATCCCTCGGTGCGATGATCCAGCCGAACCCTTTGTTATCATACTGAGGGCGCCCAGCCCTTCCAAGCATCTGAAGGATGTCAAGTGAGCTGAGATCCTCCCCAACGGCGTCGTTCGAGACGTCCCGTATAACAACGATTCGAGCAGGCAGGTTCACTCCCCACGCGAGCGTCGACGTAGAGACCAGCACTTTGATGTGCCCTGCTCGAAATCCCCCCTCAATAAGATCCCTATCCTCCCTGTGTAATCCTGCATGATGGAATCCAACACCACTGCTTACGACTTCACTCAACAATTTATTCCGTAGCTTACGTGAGAGCTCGAGTGATTCTGGCGTGGAAAAATCCTTTCTCTTTCCTTTGAAGACCTCAACCACCTTTGCTGCTGCCTGAGCTGTATCGGACCGTGTTGCCACAAAAATAAGACCCTGTCCGTAGTCTAAATGAGGTTCGATCAGGTCAATAGCCCGATAGAGCCGCACATATTTGTCCATAAATTTGTTCTTACCGGGGGAGTACCACCGGACTCTTGCCTCAAGGGGAACAGGTCGGTACGAGTCATCAAATATATAGGTGTACTCTCGTTTAGCCCCGATCCAAGCGGCAACCTCGTCCACGTTCGGCATTGTAGCGCTGAGCGCGATGATTCGTACACTGCTACTGGTAATGCGCTTCATCCTCGTAATTAGTGCTTCGAGAACGCCCCCCCTCTCATCAGAATCGAGTAAATGCACCTCATCGATGACGATGACCGAAACTGCGCGTACAAACGAATGTGTTGTGCTGTGTTTTCTGCTCGCTGAATCCCACTTCTCAGGAGTCGATATGATGATATCTGCACTTTTTACCTTCGACGGTTCGAGTTCTCGTTCTCCGGATACTACGTAAACTTTAAATCCGAGCGGATGAAACAATGACTGCCACTCTACTTCCCTCTCGTTGGTCAGGGCTCTAAGCGGGGCAAGGTACAATATCTTACCTCTTTGCTGCTTTGGCTTTACAAGCTCTCGTACCATAGCAAGCTCTGCAAGGACTGTTTTGCCAGAAGCTGTAGGAGCAGCTACCACCACGTGATCGTCTGACTGGAGGAGACTGGGGAGTACCACTGATTGCATCTGATTGAAGTGCTCAAATGGAAAAAGCTTTAAAAAACGTGTATCGATCGAATCTGAGACGGAGACCATGGTCTTTTTACCTAGCTATACGTAAACATCTATCTTAGAAAAGAGTATTTTAAGCTATGCATTACAGGATAAAAGTAATAGTCGTCCCAAATTCACGTGACGACCGAACAGACGCGTGACGAAAGATGAATACCCAGCTAAGTGACGATAAAGTGGTGCTCCCGAAAGAAGCGATAGAGGAGTTCTACAACTACGGATACTATGGTAGGCCGCGAGGCGAGTCACTTGAACTCTCGCTCGTTGAAGCTGCATTTTTAATTGAGCGCGAAAAGTTAGATATGGGAGTTACCTTTAAGGAGTTCTTCATACGTTCAGCTGTCATTCAACCGTACTTTGAGTTAAAGTACGTCGTTTATAGAGACCTTAGAGAAAGAGGCTACTATGTGCAGCCGAGCATAACGGACTTCAGGGTGTATCCGCGCGGAGGAAGACCAGGTGAAACTTCAGCGTCTACCTACGTCTATGTCATGTCTGAGAGGATTCCTGTTCCGTTTACTGACATACTTGATAAGGTGAGACTCGCGCAGAACCTCAGGAAGAAGATGATGCTCGCGATTGTGGACGAGGAGGGAGACCTTACGTATTACGAGGTGAAATCTGCGACTATTCAAGGGACGATGCCGCCGTTTAACGTAGATCTGTCCAACGCTGATGCTACATTTCTCGAGGATAGGGTGATAGTGTGGAACGAACAGACATCAACGGCATTATACGAAAATGGCTTTTTTGGAAAGCTCTTAGACGGCAACAGACTCCAAATTTCTCTTGTTGAGTGCGCGTACCTCATGGCTAAGGGCTTAATGGTGGAAGACGGAGCAACAGGCAAGACATTCAGTTTGAAACAATTTACACGACGGGCGATGTCAATAGAACCCGATTTTATGGTAAAATTCAAAGTATATAAAGATCTCAGGGAAAGAGATCTTGTCGTAAAGACCGGCTTTAAGTTTGGAGGTCACTTTAGAGTATACACCGAGGTCAGAGACCTCAAGAGCATGCCCCACTCAAAATACCTCGTCCATTCCCTGCCGGAAGGGTACATTGTTAAACTCCCTGAACTTTCGCGAGGCATAAGGCTTGCACACGGAGTAAGAAAGCACATGATATTTGCTTATTCGGAAGATAATAAACTCCACTATGTCGATATCGGGAGGGCGAAACCTTAGGAGGTCGTAACACCAACGGAAGGAAAAACCGAAATAAGATGGAGATACCTTGACGTTAACGTAAAGCAGCAGCTCTTTAAAATGTACAGAAAGACGCTGTTCGTTGCAGATCTGTCGTTATTGCAACAGCCAGTAATGCTTAGACAAACCATGAAAAGAGATGCTTAGACAAACCATGAAAAGAGATGGATTAATAACGATGACTGAAGAAGAATTTATCGTAACGCCTTGGGAAGTTGAAGGGCATGTTGACTATAACAAACTGATGGTCCTTTTTGGAACAGAACCAATTGATGGGCAGTTACTTAAGAGGTTTGAGAGGCTCACGGGATCGATTCACCCAATGCTGCGGCGTTCTGTATTCTTCTCACATCGGGATTTGAACTGGCTATTGGACAGATATGTAGCGGGCGAAAAGTTCGTGTTATACACAGGAAGAGGGCCGTCAGGACACACACATCTCGGCCACTTAATGCCATGGATCTTCACGAGATATCTACAAGATGCATTTGATGTTGACCTCTACTTCCAGATGACAGATGATGAAAAGTTTTTACAAAAGGACGCGCTAAGCCTAAAGGAAACGAGGTACTTCTCATATGATAATGCCCTAGATGTAATCGCGCTAGGGGTTAACCCAAAAAAGACGAAGATATTTACCAACACCGATTACGCAAAAACGCTTTACCCCCTCGCCCTCGAAGTAGCAAAGAGAGTGACGTTCTCAGCCGCCCGCGCGGTCTTTGGATTTGACAATAGCACTAATATAGGGATGATCTTCTTCACCAGCATGCAGTCGGCTCCCGTATTTCTCCCGTCGGTTATTGAGGGACGAAAAGTCCCAGTCCTCATTCCTTGCGCCATCGATCAAGACCCACATTTCAGAGTTACCAGAGATGTTGCAGCAAAAATGGGCTACTATAAGCCAGCCTTAATCCACAGCAGGTTTTTCCCGAGCCTTCTCGGCCTCGACAAGATGTCGGCATCTAAACCTGAAACGAGCATCTTTACAACAGATACCCCACAAGAGGCGAGGAGGAAGATTGCCAATGCGTTTACCGGCGGTCGAACAACAGTACAGGAGCAGAAGCTGCTCGGCGGAGTGCCGGACATCTGCGCGGTGTACCGGTCCTCGTTCTACCTCTTTGAAGAAGATGATACCCGTGCGCGCAAGCTTAGAGATGAGTGCCTGAGAGGAGAGCGAATTTGCGGCCTCTGTAAGCAAGAACTCGCGGACAAGGTGGTGATGTTCCTCGAACGCCATCAGGCGGAACGTGAGAAGGCAAAAGATCATATCGAGGATTTTATAGTCTGTGACT
The DNA here is from genome assembly GCA_963704625.1 of Methanobacteriota archaeon. Lineage (GTDB taxonomy): Archaea > Halobacteriota > Bog-38 > Methanoflorentales > Methanoflorentaceae > DASPRZ01. The sequence continues at coordinate 700,786 of OY969924.1, forward strand.
GACCATCGAAAAATGATTACTACCTTAGCGTTCTTCGGCACTTTGGTCGGATGTCTAAAGTCGTGAAGAGCGGTACCAAAGAAGATGACGTCGCGCACGCTACGCATAAAATAGTCTCTTTATCTTCTCCCTCTTTCAAACTTAAATTCGTCAAACCTTACTGCAAAGCGCTGTCCTTTAGCCTTTCGGTAGCTTCATCATCAAGACGTATACCGTACACTCTTCATTTTCGCCAAGAGTCGTGCTGCAGGAAGGGCAAAGAAGCCATTACTACACCGTATGCCAATAATCGCGTCACCGGTTTTCAGCCATATATCACCTAATAGGGCTTCGTATCCAGCCATTGCCTCCTCTCGTTGCCCTTGTAAAAGAAATGCGCGTTGTTAAAAAGAAGCTCCCATAAGTACGAATTCGTATGATTTGTTGATAGCACTGACATGTCACCTTATAATTGGTGCGATATGTCAGAAAGCGCACGTATGCCTTTTTATACATAAAGTGCTGGAGTTTGACTTTCCTGCCAAAAAGCTTGAATTTTTCATGGAGTTGTCAAACTCCACAACTTACTTTGATACTTTCTACCTTTGCGAACACCGTTTAAAGAACGAGATTGCAGTCCTAATACTTCATGCTAATTTCTTGTGGCAGAACCACCAATCGTAACATCCAGACATCTTTGCCCGTTCTTTTGCTGTCTTTTCATCCCTCGGTGGCGGTATTATTACTTCTTCACCTATTAACTCGTTGTTTGGCCAATTTGCAGGCATTGCGACATTATTCATATCTGAAACTTGCAGCGCTTTTACTGTCCTCAATACTTCGTCCATGTTTCTCCCGACCTCTTGTGGGTAGTAAATCATGAGTCTGATCAACCCCTTGTCATCGACGACGAATACCGCTCGAACCGTATTTGACCCTTTTTCCGGATGAATCATTCCAAGCGTTGTGGCAACTTTACCGGTGTCTGCGATTATTGGGAACGGAATTTCAACGCCTAATTTATCTTTAATCCATTCTGTCCATTTCATATGGGAGAACACTTGGTCGACTGAAAGCCCTATTAGCTCACAGTTAAGCTCTTTAAACTGTTCATATCGCGTTGCAAAAGCAAAGAATTCTGTAGTACAAACCGGTGTGAAATCTGCAGGATGACTAAATAAGACGAACCATTTACCTGAAAAATCGTCCGGTAGTTTCATCATTCCGTGAGTTGTCTGAACTTCCATTTCTGGAAACTTATCGCCGATTAACGGAATTCCTTTTTCCTTTTCCATCATAATATGCCCCTCGGTCACGGTTTATTTTATTCTTTAGTGAATTGTTACATGCTACATATTAGTATCTTTTCTCCTATTAGGGTGAGTTGAGTTGATCAATCTGTTCGTCTTTATATCGTATGTTTTAACTGCGAGTGGTGATACCGGGAAAATAAAAGAAGAATATATAGATTCTTCGCAAAGCACGAATTGAATACTGTTGATGTGGGGAAAGAGTCAGTGCTCAGGAGAGAGCAGGACAACTGAGTTACAACGAAGAGCCGTGCGAGCATTAACTTATTGTCTATGTCGACGGACAGTTATTAGATAAATTGAGACCAATCACCAACTGACTCAGAGTGAAAAAAGGAACCCTCAAAGCGGCGAAGTATTGAAATTGACCGAAATGGACCCTTTATAACTGAATGCGAAATACTGACTAATGCATATCTCGAGGCAGTATCGACTAACATCGCTGTAGCACAAAAGCTATTTTATGGACAGAAAATCATTTATCAATGAACCCGCGAATCTTTTTGGTCAGATACGCGTTTTTACCCAATGCCCTTAATTGAGCGTCTCTAAAAGTAGATAGTGCTCGATAATAGACAGTTAATGCTAAATATCAACAACAAATTGTAAATGATGTATGAATTATCAGTTGAAATGTCAACAGTGAATATATTAAGCTAGGCACATTATTTATGGTAAATCTTGAAAGAAATGATTGGCTGATTTTAAAAGCACTTAAGCATCACAAAAAAGCGGTTCCTGAAGTACTTTCAAGAGCAACTGGGCTTAAAGTTGAAGCCGTTCTCCAGTCGGCGTGTGTCCTTAAAGAGGGGGGATTTGCCGACGTTCAAGAACGAATGGACTTCGTGTATGAGCTAACCGACGAGGGCAGAAACTATGCAGAACGGGGTCTGCCTGAGCGACAAGTTTACGATTATCTAAAGATAAATGGGCCTACTAAACTTTCGAACCTTAAGAAGGTTTTTCCTGCTGCGAATATCGCCATTGGATGGTTGAAACGGAGGAACTGGGCATCTATAACAAAGATCGACAACGATTCTGTTTTGGCGCCTGAAATGGCGGCAGAGTCAATCGAAGAGAAGCTTTTAAACGACGTGAAGTTTGAAAAGAGCTTTAGAATTGAAGATATTTTTACGCTATCCCCTTCTGATGCAGTGCAGGCAGTTGAACTTATCGTCAAGCGCAACCTAGCAACTTCGCAGGAAATTAAGTCCCGAAACGTCGTTATTACAAGCCTTGGAGAAAAAGCTGAGTTTAAAGAAGAATTTGAAGTTGAACGGGATGTTGCCGATCTAACGCCTGAGCTTATACGGACGGGAGGGTGGAAAGGGCGCCTAAAGCATTATGACGTGAGAGCAGAAACAGCGCCGATTTACCCAGGAAAAATTCATCCGTTGCGACGGCTTATTGACGAAGTAAGGGAGATTTTCGTATCTATGGGTTTTACCGAATTCAAAGGACCCATAGTTGAAAGCGAATTCCATAACTTCGACGTGCTTTTCATGCCGCAGGATCACCCAGCACGGGATGAGCAAGACACATTCTATCTCGCACGACCATCTGCTCTAGAGCTTCCTACTGAGCTCGTAAAGAGGGTCGGGAAAGCCCATATTCTCGGCTGCGCTGGATCCATGGGCTGGGGAGGGGAGTTCGACTTCGAGAGATCGAAAAGAGCTGTCCTAAGAACGCATACTACGGGCTCGGCATTTAGATATCTCGCGAGGCATCCAGAACCCCCCACAATGATATTCGGCATTGACAGGGTATTCAGGCGAGAAAGCATGGATTCAACTCATCTGCCGCAGTTCCATCAGTGTGAAGGGACGATACACGGTGAAAACCTAAGCTTTGCTGATCTGCTTGGGATATTAAAAACCATATTTGAAAAGCTCGGATTCGACGAGGTTAGGTTCAGGCCGGGTTATTTCCCTTTTACCGAACCTAGCTTAGAAGGCGACATACTTGTAAATGGAAGGTGGATGGAGCTTTTCGGAGCAGGAGTTTTTAGACCAGAGGTCACCCAACCGCTTGGGTTGAAGAGCGTGCTGGGCTTCAGTATAGGCATTGAACGGATAGCCATGTTAAAGCTTGGGATTAACGACATCAGAGAGCTCTATCTGAGTGACATAGACTGGCTGAGGAAGGTAGCCAGCAGCATACTTTGAGGTGAAAGTATGCCAGTAGTTAAACTACGCCGTGATGAACTTGAAGAAATGGTAGGTCGTGATGCACAGGAGATTGTAGAAGTGCTCCCGATGCTAGGAGCGGACATTGAATGTGTAAGCGACGAAATTGAAGTCGAGTTTTTCCCAAATAGACCAGATTTACTTAGCGTTGAGGGCACTGCCCGTGCCGTGAAAGGAATGCTCGAAGTCGAGCTGGGCCCCCCTATTTTTGAGGCATTACCATCCGGGATAACAATCGAGGTGGATCCATCAGTTAATATCATACGGCCCTACATAGTCTGTGGGGTGATAAAAGGGATCAATGTTGATGACAAAACAATCAAGTCGCTCATTGATTTACAAGAAGATCTTCACTGGGGCGTTGGAAGAAATCGGAGGAAGGCAGCGATAGGCGTTCACGATATGTCAAAGATCGTGCCACCCTTTAGATACACGCTCGGAGACGTTGCATTTGTGCCTCTCGACTTTACCGAGCCACTAACGCCATCGGAGATATTACAAGCTCATCCAAAGGGTAGAGAGTACGCGCATATTGTGAGGGATCACCACCCCCTAATTCTTGACAGCAAAGGACAAGTTCTCTCATTTCCGCCGATAATAAACGGAGAGCTCACGAGGGTAACTGAACAGTCAACGGATCTGCTTATTGACGTGACTGGCTCTGACTTAAAAGCGGTTATGGACTGCCTGAACATTCTTGTAACAGCCCTGCATGATAGAGGAGGAAAAATCGAAACGGTCGACGTCGCGTATAAAGACGGAAATGAGGTAATAAGAACTCCCGATACTGCTGAGATGATATTTAATGTTAACAAAAACGATGTTGTAAGTCGAATTGGTGTGCAGATAGACAATGACGCCATCGTACGCTCATTAAGTAAGATGAGAATGGGGGCTAAAATTGACGATGATGTCATAACTGCTGCAGTGCCCTGTTATCGTACCGATATAATGCATCCCGTTGATATAATTGAAGACATTGCAATCGGTTATGGCTACAATAACATCCCGTTTTCCTATCCAAAACTAGGAACAATCGGTCAAAAACTTGAGGAGGAAAAGAGGTCAAGCCGCGCACGAGAGGTGATGAACGGGCTAGGGTATTTAGAGGTTATAACACTCATGCTCGCGCCGAGTCAAGTTGATGCGATAATAATAGAAAATCCTATTTCAGAAGAACACATTAGCTTGAGAAAAAGGCTAATACCAGGATTAATAGAAATTTTAAGCCTCAATCAACATCGGGAATACCCGCAGAAGATTTATGAAGTTGGAGACGTGGTCACGCTAAAAAACAAAGACAAAGACGGAGATGATGAAGCCGAAGATGTGCGAATACTTGCAGGAGCCTCGACGCATACCGGCGCGAACTTCACTGAGGTAAAGGCAACAGTAAGCGCTGTACTGAGGGAGTTGGATATACCCTTTGAAATTACAGAATCAAATGATGACATGCTTGTTGTGGGGAGACGCGCAGACATCACCGTTAACGGCAGAACTATCGGTGTGTTTGGAGAATTAGATCCCAAGATACTGGTCCAAAACAAGTTGGTGTACCCAACAGCAGCATTCGAGATTTGCTTATAAGATTATTTGTGCTGTTCCTGTGATTTCTGCTTTAATCAGCGACTTTGTGAGTCATCATCAGTGTAAATGAGCGCAAAATCTAAATTATTAGCGTGAAAATCGTTCTTCTATTATGACGGGAAATAATTGCCCCAACCCCTTCAAGCATTTCATAGCCGGGGTAAATTACATGCCCGCGAGAGCATGGCTGTCAAATGTGGAGCGACTGGTCGGAAGCTGACATCGAAAGGGATTTTAAGGCTATAAAAGAACTAAATTTGAACGCTGTGCGGACTTTTTTGTTTTGGAACGACTTTCAACCGACCCCCGATACCGTTTCACGAGAGACAGTTGAAAAGTTCGACAAAATGCTCGAGATTGCAAGAAAATACGGTTTAAAACTGATACCTACGTTCTTTACGGGACATATGAGCGGCGAAAATTGGGATGTACCGTGGAGGGGAGGAAAGAGCATTTTTGATGACCCGTTCATGTTAAAGTCACAAATACATCTTGTGAGGTATTTTGCAAAAAGGTATTCCGGTAATGGGACTATTTTGTGCTGGGACCTCGCAAACGAACATGATAACGTGGAAATGCCCAATAGTGAGCATTCGGGCTGGTTATGGACACATTTACTGTACCGAGAGCTAAAAACTTTCGATCCGATGCATTTAGTTACCGTTGGAACTCACATCACGTCCCTCACTGAGAATAAGTTACGGCTCGATATGATCTCGGCCGATTTCCTGTGCACGCACCCGTATCTCATGTATACAAAGCTTATCATCGATCCGATCGATACGATAAGAAGTACGTTATTTCCGGCTTTTACCTCCAAGCTCTCTCAGGGGCTTGGTGAGCGTAGAGTTATGCTCGAAGAATTCGGGACATCTACAGAGATGACAGCAGACGAGGTAAGCTCAAGGTTCTATCAATCCGTACTCTATAGCATGCTTATAAACGACACTATAGGGGCGCTTGCGTGGTGTTTTGCAGACTTTATAATTCCAGAGAGGCTACCGTATCTCAGTACGCCTCACGAGCTCGAATTTGGAATAACTAACAGTGAAGGGAGACCCAAACTCCAAGCCTTGGTTTTCAAGGAATTCGTAAAGAACGTTGAGCAGATAAATTACGTTGGGTTACACCCAGAGAGACCAAAAGCTGCGATAATTTTGCCGTATAAATATTACGACTCACCCTACACCCCGATAGATGTGTACATAAGGTCTCTCTTTAGCGCATTTGTCTTAGCGAAACAAGCAAACATAGATGTGGATTTCATTAAACCGAGCGATCCATTCGACTATGGCCTTCTCATAGTGCCTGCAGTGCCCTTGAAAGGATACTTGACGTCTATGCAATGGAAGAAACTCGTAGAATTTGTTTCAGACGGCGGTAGTTTATATTGCTCCTATAACGGCGTAGCTTTTCCGGAGCTAGAGGATCTTTTCGGGATAGATATTGTATCTCAAGCTTTTCCCTCAGAAGTCGAAGACTTTCAATTGAAATCGAAGGACGTTATAATTAATTACCACACCACGCTTGACAAGGTAATTGACGTAGAAGCGCAGGAAGAGCGAGTTATAGCATGGAACAAAAACAAAAGACCTGCAGTTGTGAAAAATCACTATAACAAAGGTTTGACGGTCTTTGTGACGCATCCAATTGAATATTACCTGTCATTCATGCCAAGAGCGGCTCAGTCCAATAAGTCGTACTTGTTCTACAAGATTGCTGGAGGGATGATAAAAAACAGCATCGAATATGAAAATCAGTTCGTGGAATCCAAGTTATTCCATAAAGAAGATGTAAAATACCTGATCCTAGCAAATCTTGAAAATAAAGCATCGACGTTTGTTGTTAATGTTGACTTCGATTACACTACCATTGAGGATTTGACAGCTGATAACAAAATCTTTCGCGGACAGGATTTTTCCGTCGAACTTAATTCAAACGGATATAAAGTATATATGATGTATTAACCAACTTTATTACTTACGAAGGGGCTTAATTTTACTCCGTATTATTTTTGCCCGTATCACTTTTGCCCGTGCCTATCGTACTACTACAATAACACCAAATGGATCACCCCTGTATCTAAGATCCCCTACTAAACTACAAGAGGTTATGATTGTTGAATAAAGTCATAAAATGATCTATTTTTGTAACAGAGGGTACTAAGGCGAGACACCAATAACTTAGAAAACTTTATATAGGCTTAATAGGATTATTTTGGAGTTAGAGGTCAAAAAATGGCAGGATTGCCGATTGCCCCCGTTGACAGGATCATAAGAAAAGCCGGTGCTGAACGCGTAAGTCAAGAAGCATGTGACGCCCTTGCTAGCGTAATGGAGAGCTATGCTATCGACCTTTCTGAGAGGTCAGTGCAGCTCGCCCAGCATGCAAAAAGAAAGACAGTCCGCAGCGGCGACGTGAAACTTGCAGCTCGGGGCTTCGACTAGTAAAATGGACTTAAAAGAAATACAAGAAGAACTAAAGTCGCGGTATGGGCTACTTGATGAATCTTCAGGTGCGATTTTTCTTTTATCAGTCCTCATTGAAGAGTGTGGAGAACTTGCATCTGCGATAAGGCGTAATAAGGATAACGCCGGTGAAGAAGCAGCTGACGTAATATTTTGTGCCCTTTCTCTTGCTAACGTCATCGGGGCGGATATTGATTCACTCTTAATAGGTAAATATCTCAAACGAGACTTCGGAGATGTCACAAAAACCTGGAATGATCTTCCTCGATGAAATATATGGTTAATATGGCGGCTTGTGGCTCGTTAGATCTTTTTTAATGGCTGTAATGGCATCTCAGTACCATGGTATAATAATCACATAAAGTAATTTAATAAATGCTAATGGCTTTGGATTAATAACTTGGACTCTCCCGTAGGTTTAACAGGTGAATCCTTAATCAACTACGAGTAGACAACCACTTCACTTATAATAGCCCACGCAGAAAGATTTCTTCTTTCTTGGGAGTGCACTTGCTACGATAAATAGATCCTCATCGATTTGACTATGCGATAAAGACAATGGATAGCTCTTTACTGGCACATGATATAAATGCATTGTCAGCCTGACGAGATGCTGGTTATAGCAAAAGAATCTGCAACTAGGAGCACTGTACAACTAGCCACCATGCTCAGTACCCCCAGCAGCATTCCACTATACCCCAAGAGAATTAATGCCAATCTCTTTTTATGCTAAAGTAAGCACGGCAATCAACGGTGATATCAACGGGAAGAACGCAGTGCCTACGAGGCCAAGTGCTGCGACTGCCACTGCTCCTAACAACAATAATAGCAGCATTTTCTTTCCCATCCTCTTTTTCTGTGTCAGTTCAAACATGAACGTGGTGCTGAGCCGTTGCTACTACATACGCTGCACCGCGTATCGTGCACGACGCGAAATGCCTACATGGGCGTTTCAACGGGTCGATGCATGTTCACAGTGTTTGAACACTTTATTAACTTACATATAAATCATAAAAGCTTTGTCACAGAAAAATTTTTAACAAAACTTAAGATAGCAATTAATATCAAAATGGTAATGCTGAAGCTAAATACTTCATATTTATTGAAATGGGGATGTATAATGCTCTTAAACTATAATTACTATAAATGTAGTTATAGCGAAGTACAAAATGGCATACCCCTTCACCTCAGAATCACCATAACCTCTGGGACTATCGTCCGCAGGAGGTGTTGTGGCACATCCGCGTCCTCGGGTAGGGCTCTCATCTCACCTTATCTCATCCCATCCCATGACGTAAAAACTGTCTACAGCAGGTGACGAATGCCGAACAGGAGCTTTGGATTCGCCTTGATTAAGTGCTTTACGAACCCTGCAGAGGTCATCTCCTCAATTTTTGCTCCTTGAATTGACCGTGCAAGCTTGTTGAATTCTTCATTCGGCAGGTTTACGAAGAACTCTTTGACTTTGTAGTTACGCTTCAACCTTTTGCCAAATGAGGCACGCCACGTGGTTTCGTATTCCGTAAGGACTTTTGTTGCGGCGTCGTTTTCACGCACGGCTTTCCTCGCAACGTCGCCAGCGATCTTTCCGCCTTCCATCGCGTTTATGACTCCGCCGCCCGTAAGAGGGTCACAGTGGTGTGCGGCGTCACCTACCAGCATCAATCCGTTTGCTATCGTAGATTTGAGCTCATCGCTAGACGGGACGGCCCCCATCACCAGTTCCACTGGTTGCCCTTCGGGAAAGTTCTTCGATACGAACTCGTCGAGGTAGTCTATGGAACGTTTTCCGTTTAATCTGCTTGCAACAACGCCGAGCCCGATATTCGCCGTCTTGTCGCCTTTCGGGAAGACCCATGCGTAGCCTCCCTGAACCGGTGAGCCCAGATAAAAATCACAGTAGTCTTCTGATGCATCGACGTTTGTCATGTAATACTGAGCGCAGCTTCCGATATCCTTGAGCTTAAGGGTGGTGTTTATCCCGGCCCACCGTCCGACCTTTGACTCCACGCCATCCGCACCGATCACGACCTTTGCGCGGATATCAAAGTCTTCTCCAAGCCGGTTGATTTTTACGCCTTGTACCACGTCGTCTTTTATAATGAGGCCTGTCGCGCGGGTGCGCACCATGACGTGTGCTCCTGCCCGGGCTGCGCTCTTTGCGAGTTCCCGATCGAAGAGCTTGCGTTCCAGGACGTAGCCTACTTCGCTTCCTACGAGCGCTTGTGATAGCGCTTCCGATAACTCAACCATCGTCCCATCGGGGGAGTAAATTCGGGCGCATTTTGGCTCGCCTGCGATCCATTTCTCGTCAGGCTGGATGAATTTCTCCAGCCCCATCTTCTTGACGCCTTCGGCGCAGCGCACGGGTGAACCGATCTCCTGTCGCTTTTCTATTAATAAAACATCGCACTCTTCGGCGGCGGTCCGTGCGGCGATGGATCCTCCTGGTCCCGCTCCGACGACGACGACATCGTACTCGTCCTTCATGGTTCACCTTCTGCCGTTAGGGCTCCTACCGGGCAGACGGTGACGCACGTCGCACACGTGGTGCAGGTGTCCCCTATTCTGAGGCAGGATTCGATGAGTTCGATCGAGTTGGTCGGGCAGACGGCGACGCAGGCGCCACAGTGTCCACATTTTTCAATGTTTACCGTGATCATCGTTGTTCTCCTTGTGGGGAAGTATTGGTGCTTGAGGACTTAAATGTTGGTGCTTTAATGTTCTGAAAATGACAATCATAATTATCTTTCTATTGGCATCTCTTGTTCCTTCTCCATTTGATCGCAAGTGATGTTTCTTTCAACTTCAGTGAAGTTGCCTATTCAGATCGGTGAGAGCAACTCAGCGTCCTTCTAATGCCACTTATAGATACCATACACTTACTCGGAAAGGGGATGGCGACAGCGTACCTATCCAACCCCTGACACGACGTGTGTGAGAATATAAGCGCGTTTGACTGATTTTTTTTCATCATGTTAAACACTGTTTATGAATTCGCGGGTTTCCGAATGCGAAGTAAATTGGATCTATAAATAAAGTCGAATTATTGACCTTATGTCATGTTACATGGCAATACCCTAACATTTAACTTGTAAGTGGAACTATTAACCAATCTGTTTTTATCTACGATATCCATCTGCATTTCGGTTCTTTTGCCCCCCACGCAGGGTCTCGTAGATGTAATCGAAGCTGGAATGGCTGTTTATCCGTTGGCTTTATCCCCAGATGAATGGGTACTGTAAGCAGATTTACATGAGGTTACCACAGAGATGGTCCACAAAAGAGATAGTCCGCAGGACGACGCCCTCCTCAAGCTTCTCTGCATTTCTACTCAATTAGATAGCGAGGGATGGACAAAACTCTCTTTTGTTCATAACTCAAACTATAAATGTAAGTTCTAACTAAAGGCAGTATAGAGTGTGTGTCGTAAGGTTCACATAACATGTCGTAAGGTTCACATAGCATAAAGTGTATATATACGGATGCATACCGTACAGAGTCATAATTGTGTATGGACATCTAAAGATTCGTGGGTTATAATGTTAACAATGTCAGATCAAGTATTTAATAATGCAAATAGAAAGCTAAGAGCGTTTATTAAGATTTCAAGGCCTATTGGCTGGCCTGTAGTGGTTTTAGTAAGCATATTATGTATGATGACATTTCAGGTAACTTTGCATAACCCGGCGTACCGGGTAGGTTTGCATAACCCGGGTTTGATTGGTCTAGCCATTCTTGCATTTTTTTTCACAGCTGCAGGTGGCTATGCTATTAACGACTACTTCGACCGCGAATCAGATGCTATTGTAAAGCCTGACAGACCTATTCCCTCAAACCAGATAACCCCTCTAGGCGCCTTGCAGTTTTCAGCGATAATGTTCATTTCGGCATTAGGAGTCGGCCTTATGATAAATCCCCTCGCTTTCGGGATTGTTGTATTTAACATTTCCTTCTTATTATTGTATTCAAGCTTCGTCAAAAAATATTCGGGGTTCTTGAGCAACATCACTATTGGACTCGTGGAAGGAATCACAATACCTATTTTTGCTGAAGCGGCATTATTTCAAAGAGTGAGTGTCGTTTCACTCAGCTTTATGGGCTTTATTTTAGTGGGAATAGGCATCAACGTGCTAAAGGACGTCGCAGGAGTAGAGGGAGATAAGACGATCGGAGTGTCTAGCCTTGCTATAAAGCAGGGTAAGCGTACTGCAGCGAAGGTTGGTGCTCTGTTCCTCGTCGCTACTGCTATAAGTCTGACGGTTCCGTACTTGGAGGGGGTGGTCACCGTTGCCTACCTTGTCCCAATGGCCCTAATGGGGGGCATAATCCTCCATGTAGCATTCTCCCTTTTCAAGAAAACAGAGGCTCAAGATGTGAAAAAGCTTCTGAAAAGATTCAGAACATCTTTATTAGTTCTATTTCCTGTAGCATTAATAGTAGGCACATTTCTTTTACGTTGAACGTGAAGCGGTTCAATTGTGGCCAAACGTTAAGGGGATTGTAAAAACGTTCATGAGATGAACATGAAAAGAACACAAGAAAAGGTAGAACATAGCGGGACATCCTCTAAACGCAGTTCTATTGTGCATTTTATTTAAGTCATTAATTTAAACTACATATGCACACGTGATATTACAAATTATGCACACGTGATATTACAAATGCATAAAAAAAATTTATTTGCCGAGTGATGCGTAGATGGTTATGCAACTTAACACAACATTAAGCGCTTTCGTGCGACTGGTGAGATTTCCCTATTGGCTTCTGCTGGGGATCATCTGTGTACTATTGATGATGGTATTCCAAAGGGGCTCATATAACTTCGAATTAATGGGCTTAGCCTTCATTACGGTGGCTTTAACAGCTATGGGTGGGTTCGCTATTAACGACTACTTCGACCGCGAATCAGATGCTATTGTAAAGCCTGACAGACCTATTCCCTCGAACCAGATAACCCCTTTAGGCGCCATACAAATTTCTGTGGTGTTGTTCCTTACAGGATTAGGAGTGGCCGCCACGATAAACCTCCTTGCTCTCGGCATCGCTGCATTTGCTACTGTTTTTTTAATACTGTATGCAGCATTTTTTAAACGGCGTTCAGGGTTCGTAAGCAACATTGTTATAGGACTCTTAGCAGGAACGGTAATTACTCTTTTCAGTGAAGCGACGGTACTTAGAACGGTGAGCATCATTTCACTCTGCTCCATAGGTTTTTCCTTGCTGATAACCGGTCGCAACGTGTTTAAGGACGTCGCTGGAGTAGAAGGAGACATAAAGATCGGGGTATCCAGCCTCGCTATAAAGCAGGGTAAGCGTACTGCAGCGAAGGTCGGCGTACTCTTGTGCTTCTTTGCCATCATAACTTCGCCCCTCCCGTATTTCGTGGGAGTGGTCAGCGTCGCCTATCTCGTTCCAATAGCCTTAATGAGTTGCATGGTCTTCTATGTAGCATTGTCCATTTTCAAGAAACCGAGCGCTGAAAATGTGAAAAAGCAACTAAAGATGTTCTCTGCGTCCGAAATCCTGATTCCTATAGCCTTAGTAGCAGGTATATTTTTGCTACGTTGAGCGCAAAACAAGGCAACTATAAGATCCGATTGAAGTTGCTATAACTAAGGAGGAGCAACACCTCACGGATGTCTACCCCTGACCTGATAAGGTGAGTGATTTTCTGTATGCTCGCTCTAACGGTCGTACGTTCGAATCTTCAGGAGATCGCAAGCACCCAGTGTGCAACTCCACCGGCGATGAGCGCCAAAACGACGGTGAAGATTGAACCACCAACAGCCCACCGCCAATTGAGCTCCCTTACTACGACGCTAAACGTGGCGAGGCATGGAATGTAGAGGGTAACGACGAGGCAGAATACGAATATTTGAACCGGCGTCATAACGGTGCTAAATATGAAGGTTCCTGAGGCAATCGCTAGCATTTCAAGCGCCATCTCCTTTCTCAGAACACCATAGATAAGGCAAATGCCCGTAAAAGCAGGAAGCCCCAAAATGCCGACGGTAATCGGAGCCATCGGCCCTTCGATGAGCTTACTAAGACCGGTGAGGTCCAACCACCCGAACACGATGCTTCCTGCGATTAACAGGGGAACGGCAATGTAGAGGAACTCCTTCATCCTCAGCCACGTTTTCTTTACAATGGGAACCAGCGCTGGCTTCCTGATGAGCGGAATTTCAAGCACCAACCCCGCGGTCTTCCCTGGCACGACAGATCTGAGCAGCCTCCCAGACGCGACGACGAGCACTACGGAGATGAGGTAGATTGCGAGCGCGTAGGGAATTCCTGCATACGTCGCCGCGACGCCGAGAATTATCGCCGATCGAGCTGAGCAAGGTATCATGGTGATGAGGATAGTGGTGATAATTCGCTCCTTTTTGGTAGGAAGCGCTCTCGTCGCCATAATTGCGGGCACGCTGCACCCATAGCCAAACAGCAGCGGAATAAGTGACCTGCCGTGCAGTCCGAGGACGTGTGCCTGCCTATCCAACAGCGTCGCCACCCGCGGGAGGTAGCCAACGTCTTCGAGGATCGCCAGGAAAATGAAGAAGAGGAGGATGTAGGGAATGGCAATCAGCCGCCGCCGCTACGGCGAGAAGGGTGGATTTAATGGCAGATGTTATGAACACATTAACAACCTGCGCGTCGAGGATCCCATAGATGGGAGGGAACACGATGTCCTCAAAGAAGGTGGTGATAAGGTTGCTCAGATACCCACCGACATAGAAGATAAGGGCAAGCATGCCCCCAATGAGCAGGAAGAGGAGCGGATACCCCGTCTGTGGACGCGTTGCAATGTCTCCAAACTTCTCTGCGAACGTGGGCTTGTGTACCTTCCTTACCAGTACTGCGTTGGCGATTAAGTCAGCCGTCGAGTACCGCCCTCGTGCAATGGTTACTGTAATATCCTCATTGTGGTGGGCCTGCTGGATCTCGTCCCTCAGCTCTTTCACAAATGTGAGCGTACTCTCATCCACTTTTGATTCAAAGTCTTTGTCACCCTCGAGGAGCCGCACTGCAAACCCCCGTTTCGGCACGTTTGCTTCGGGGAGCAGCGGGATGATCGCCTCTAACGCACGTTCTACATGGCCGTCGTAGTTAATTTGCCGATACGTTGGTCTCCGTTCAGCTGGTGCAAGCTTGTATGCAGCTTCAAGGATAGCATGCACTCCCTCCCCCTGCGTTGCAACGGTCGGTACAACTTTCACGCCGAGTTCTTTTTCGAGGATGTCCACATCGATGTCGAGGTCGAGCGTCTTCAACAAATCGACCTGGTTTAACGCGACAACTACCGGTAACTCCAGCTCAAGGAGTTGCAGCGTTAAGTACAGGTTCCGCTCGAGCCGCGTGGCGTCCACAATATCGATGACAGCGTCGAGGGGAGTGTTGATGAGGAACTCCTTTGTCGCCGCTTCATCCTCGGTAACGGCGGTGATGGAATAGACTCCTGGGAGGTCATAAATCAGGACTTTGTGCCCATTAATTTGCGACAGACCCTTTTGCACCATTACGGTCGTCTGAGGGATGTTGGAAATAACGACGGTCACGCCGGTCATCTGGCTAAACATCGCACTTTTTCCCGCTGAGGGGTTGCCCATCAGTGCTACATTCTTCGGTGGGATGTCCTGCTTTTTTAAAAACGAAGGTGTCTCTGGCATAAGCGTGGGTGAGCTGTCCACTTTAATCTCCCTAGTCGTATGGCATGACTTCATTTGCAATCAGATCCCCTTTTAACGAGTCTACACTTCGCGCCTCACGGACGCTGCGGCTAGCTTGCTGTAACGTGAGTCGGTGCACCTTTCGTTCCTTCTCGTCTTCCTTTCTCTTTCTCTTTATCTTTCTCTTTCTCTCCCGCGTCTACGAGAAGTGACTCTGCGACATCCCTGCCAAGAGCGATTTGCGTATCCTTCATCTCAATGATAATCGGGCCCTTCGAGATCTTTCGCAGCACTTTCACCGTAAGCCCGGGAATGAGGCCGAGTGAACACAACCGACTGATCGTCTGGGGCTCTCGAGAGGTTAAAAACCGTATCATATACGTCCCTTTCCCAACATCAGACAGCTTTGCAAACTCCCTTCCTTTCTCCCCCTCCTCGTACTCGCCTTTGGGTATGGCACTCCCGCCGGGACACGTTGCGGGGTACCCTAACTGTGCGGAGAGCGTGTCGATCGCCTTGTCTGAGATGACATGCTCGATTTCGCACGCCTGTTTGTGTGACTCGTGTGTGTCGACGCCGCAGATGTCCACCAAGAAGCGCTCAAGCAGTCGATGCTTTCGCTTCACTTTCGTGGCAATCTCCCGTCCGGCATCGGTGAGGGTTGCCCCGTGGTAGGGCGTGTAGTGTACCAGCCCTTTTTCGCTCAGTTTTTTGAGCATTTCGGTGACGCTCGCATCCTTGACGCCTAGGCACTCAGCTAAATCGTGTGTTGTGGCAACGGTAGCTCTGCCTTCCTGCTTCGTGTAAATGGCTTCGAGATACTCTTCTTCAGAGGGGCTTAATGTGTATTCCTGTGACATAGTGATCTGTGTAGTATTTAGGTTACCCTAATATATAAAATTTAGGTATACCAAAATTTGAGCAATGCATCTCGTTTAGTATGCCACTCCATGAGTACGAGAGCGATGTCGTTAGGTTAGATTATCTAGCATCAAAAGGTATTGTGGAATTCGTGGGCAAAGGCGAGAGGTAATCGCTAGTAGAAACACACGGTGAGCTCAATACTCTTACGCGGTTGACTAGCTGTGGACAGGTATCGCACGAAACTCTGTCGGAACTATCGCAGAGTGAAGCTCTATGGGTTTGTTGGGGTAGAGTGGAATAGCGACGTTATTTAGTGCCATTATTAAGGCATAAAGTGTTTAAAAATGGCCTTTTTTAACATATACTTCAATTTTATTTGGGGAAATTTTTTGAGACCTGAGAGAGAGGTTATCCGTACAACAGAAGTGAGGAATTTCAATGGTTGTGAAAGTAGCAGTCAATGGATATGGTAATATAGGCAAACGGGTAGCTGATGCAATAGCCAAGCAAGGTGATATGCAATTGGTCGGCGTTTCAAAAACCCGCCCGAATTTTGAGGCATTCATAGCAGTTGAAAAAGGATATCCTCTGTATGCTTCAGAAACCGATAAGCTAGACGCCTTTAAAGCCGCAGGCTTAGATGTCTTCGGAACGACAGTGGACATGTTGAAGGAAGCCGATGTTATCGTCGATGCGACGCCGGAAGGAATGGGCGCAAAGAACCTTGAGGGGCTCTACAAAAAGGCGGGCATAAAAGCTATATTCGAAGGCGGAGAGAAGCACAACGCGATAGGGGCCTCGTTTAACGCATATTGTAACTACGAACGAAATATTGGCAAGGAATATGTGAGAGTTGTTTCCTGCAACACAACGGGATTATGCCGAACACTTTACGCGGTAAATAAGGTCGCAGGTATCAAAAAGGCTAGAGTAGTCCTAGTGAGGAGGGCAGCTGACCCCATTCAGATAAAAAAAGGTCCGATTAATGCAATTGTGCCGAATCCTCCGACCGTTCCCTCTCACCAC
Source organism: Methanobacteriota archaeon (assembly GCA_963704625.1). GTDB lineage: Archaea > Halobacteriota > Bog-38 > Methanoflorentales > Methanoflorentaceae > DASPRZ01. The sequence goes on from OY969924.1 coordinate 717,876, forward strand.
GGGCCTGACGTCAACACGATCGTACCAGAGTGGAAGATCTCAACGATGGCAGTGCTAGCTTCCACGACGCTCATGCACGAACATAACATTATGGTAGAAGTGGAACGTGATGTAACCAAGGAAGATCTACTCAAAGAATTCTATAGCCTACGGCGCATCATGCTTGTGCGAGCCAGCGATGGGTTAGGTTCGACCGCAGAGCTCATCGAACTGAGCAGAGACCTTGGGAGACCGAGATATGATTTGTGGGAGATTCCCATCTGGGAAGAGAGCGTCAATGTCGTTGGCAACGAGGTATTCTATATGCAAGGAGTTCACCAAGAAGCAGACATCATCCTCGAGAACGTCGACTGCATCCGTGCGGTGATGGAAATCGAAAAAGATCCGTGGAAGTCAATTGAAAAGACTGACAAGTCGATGGGCGTAAGAGGATCATTCCGTCCTCCACAGGTTTTGGGAGACGACCCGGTGGAACTAGAGAGAGAGAGACACCAAAAGGCGTGGGGTGTAGAAAGACCTCCGTAAGGTCGATCATACTGCTGTTTGACAAGGTTTGCCTTCAAATGAACAATACAAAGGGTGATAGCCGAACGGATTTGTTAGCAACGATATGTGCGAATCTCGCCAATTGCTGTTTACGACGATTAGCAGAGGGCTTCACTGAATGCATCTTTAAGCCCCACCTTTGAACTGTAAATATACTCGAGTTGCGCTGATGTTGCTATATATTAGTAATAGTCGCACCCATTAACGCCTGTGTTATTTCTGACATTCGCAAGAATTAAATCGCATTTTATAGAAGCTCTGTTCCGATAATCTTACAACTTGCTATGGATGAACAAGTTATAACCAACCTTTATCCATCCAATATTCGTATTGATGGGCCCATGCATCCTTATTAGCCAGAATTAACCGCCTGAAATATTCTCCTCTTTCTGAGATGACTCTCTCCTGATCAGAGTACCGACGCTTTGTTTTTATCGCTTCCGCGAGCGTCTGTCCCATAGTAAATGCGTCGCCAACTGCAGAATTAAGAGCCGCGGGATTGCCGCCAATGACAGCGCCTACTTCTCCGACGGTCAGCACACCTAACTGGTTCAGGAAATAGTTCATATAGTGAAGTACTTCTTTGTCACCCGAGCCTCCTGCAGTGGTAACGACACATCCATATTTACCAGAAAGCATCTGACAGTGGATGGCGTCAGCCAAGCGATCGATCATCGTTTTGAGCTGGGCTGTCACCCCATTAATATACACAGGCGAACCGAGTACAAGACCATCTGAACTGAGAATTTTGTCCCATAAGTCTGCGAGGTCGTCCTCTTGGATGCACGTACCTTCCGCATAACAAACTTGGCACCCGATACAATATTGTAAGTCCAATGCGCAGATATCGACTAGTTCCGTCTCTGCCCCTTGCTTGCTTGCCCCGTCAAGAACAGCTTCTACCAACTTTAGCGTTCGACTATTCGTCCCACGTGGACTGCCATTTATTCCAAGTATTTTCATTTATAGCCCTCGATTGCTTATTTGTTGATATTCGCGTAGTGACCTATATATTTATTACTTAGCCGACGTGCGTAGGTGTAACGATAAGCTAGATTGGGCCAACTTGATCCAAGGGGAACGTTCAGGCTTTGATGCGTGAGAAGTGGAGAGGACTGAAACTTGAAATGCGCTTAGCCGGATAAATTTAATTAGCTACGTGGGCTGGTGCATGATGGCGACTTGTCGGATCGTTTAATTCAGGCTGGAAGTAGGTAAAATTAGAGCGGGGAGGGTTAGATAAGTAAACAATTGTAGCGCAGTGGTCAGGGCGTAGCTTTAGAGCAAAAGGAGTTTGTAAGGCGTCCCCGACTTCTCCGGCAACTATGTCAAAAATTATGAGACAGGTCATCTGTTCTAAGATCGTGCTATACATTTATTCCCCAATCACACAAAAGCCGTAGCCACTTTTGAATGTGCGATATTACACGCTTCAAAAAGTTAACGCGGGGTGCCCCTGCATTTGAACCTTTTATATTGTTGAGGTAACTGGCCCCACCGTGCTCAAGGTACGCGTTTTGACGCTGTAAACAGACGCATTGGACACGACCCACTGATAGCTTGGCACGCTGATGCGTGGTGAGTAGAATGTCGTCGTGCTCCCTGCATTAACGAGGCCCCAGCCGAGTCCTGCGTAGCGAGTGGCGTTGTGGAGGGAGCCGTCCCACCACCATCCCGCGGAAACCGTGCCACCTAACATATATCCGGGGAGCTTCGAACTCTGCTTGTAGAGTTTACCAGTCGGCCCAACCCACGCATCGTCCGTGCCGGTGTTGGTGATGGTCCACTGGAGGTACGCAGGAGATCCGGGGACACGCTGCACGTTTGTTATGGAGACAACTGGTCCTGGTGATACTACTTTAAAGGGCCGCATCATCTCATTGTCTTCATGGTCGATTATATGACAGTGCCACACATAGCCTGGTCCTACGGTGGCATCAAATGGGTAGTTTCTGCTCCCGTCCATGGGCGCAAAGCGCATTCTAACGGTCGTGACCTCATGTGGGTTCGCCTGGATGGTGTCTTTCCATCCCTGTTCATGTGGGGCAGGCCCTACTGGACTGCCAGTGAGATAAGCCGTAGGGTCCACTGGTTTGGTTGGGTGGTTAAGCGGAGGCTCGCCATTTTTTGCCTCCCAGTCTTTGGAGTAGGCAGTGACGTTAAACGCCTGTCGACTCATGAGCTGGGGATCAACGAGGTGCCAATGAATCGGGTGCGTATCATCTGTCAGGTTGATGATGACCCAGTCCTCGGTCGTTCCCAGTTGAGGCTGCTCAGAGATCGGTGCAGACCACTCCTGTCCGTCTAGAAGGACCTCACGAGGGCCATTCGGACCCTCGACTTCCGTCAATGTGACTATTCTCGTCTTTGTGGGGGTGGGCAAACTGGGAAATGAGCTCGCAAATGTCGGGTTAAGAGTCGCTGGCAGCGTTACTGGTGGGTGTCCAAGTTTGTCTGTCACAGTAAATTGCATGATCTGACCTGTTGTCAGAGGATCTGCCGGATTACCGCCGGGACAGGGTGCATTACACAGGTTTTGCAATATAATCTTCGTTCCGGGAGCGAAATTTGAGAAGTCAACAAGGATGTCTGGCCGTTCACCTGGTGCTATGGTGAGCCGGGTCATGGGTACTGGCGCCTTTAGATAGCCACCTTCGCTCCCTATTATTGTAAATGGCATCCCATTCGAAAAGCTAAGCGTGTAGAAGCGGGCGTTCGACCCATCTATGATCCTGAACCGATAGAGTCCCTTATCCACATTCATGTTTGGCCAGACCTTGCCGTTCACCATAATGGTGTTGCCGAAGAACTCCGGTTGCCAGTACGGATGGATACTCGGATTTTGCCCATCGCTCGGGAAGTAGAACGACCCGTTGGCGTAAAAATTCCTGTCCTGAATTGCGAGTGGCACCTCATAGCTGCCGTTCGGCAGCAGCGGAGCAATGGGATCTGCAGGATCTCGTATCAGGTAGAAGCCCGCGAGCCCAGACATCACGTTGAGACGGGTCATACCGAGTGCGTGGTCGTGGTACCAGACGGTGGCAGCCGGCTGTGTGTTGGGGTAGTGGAAGACTGCTGCGTTTGGAGTAGTGGGTTGTTCTGTGTTGTACGCTAGACCGTGTTTCCCATTAGCAGTCCACCATGCGTCGGGATTACCATCAGAGGTGGGTGAGACTTCAATCCCGTGCACATGCGTGACAAGTGGGACGGGTGACTGGGCCTGAGGGTAACCAGGTGGGAACGACTGGAAAGGTGGCATCGGCATCGACATATTATCTGGATTTGCCCAGTGGACTGTTGGGTCTACTGCAAACATGTGTGGATCGTTTAGGTCGTTAACCCAATTTACAGAGAGGGAAATATTTCTCGTGGCCTCAAAGGTGGGGGCTGGCGCATTTCGGACGAAGCCCAATAGAGTTCCTGTTACTGCATCTTTGGCCAATCCTCCATAGCCCCATACGTGTGTCATAGGTAATGGCGGAGGCAGGATTTGCTGTTCGAACGAAGTTGCAGTGACGCAGTACTCGTTTCCTTTAACGGGAACAAACACAGGCGGTGGTCCGGCAAGTTGATTCACGTACTTAGGAATGGTCTTCGGATCCAAGAGAGGCCCAGATGGCCCTCCGTGCACGGGTGATCGCGCCGTTTTTGAGTCATCAGTAGAAGCGTGCGCACCGGCAACCGCGCACATCGACAAGAGCATTATGACGACTAACAATAGAGCTGCCATTTCTTTTTTCATATAGCTCATCTTCCCGTTAATAGTGCACCATTTCGAGAGACTGCTCCGTAAAACTACAACGTTCTAAAGCAGTAACAGCGTTCACACTGTGAGATTCATTGGTTCACACCACTTGCTCTCATTGGGACCATCTTCATTAAGTGCGATTCAATGATATTTGAAGTTACCTTTTCACTTTTCATTAGCTGTTATGATTCTTCTCGAATTCCAATGAAAAGAAAGATTGCTTTACAGTCTTTCTCTAAATCAGAGGGGAGGAGAAAAGTAATAATAAGCCCCCTAGAGATAACGCTTGGCGCAATAAGACAAGACATCCACTTCGCTACTTTGAGGGCTTAGAGTTTGTTGTTTTGTGAAAGTCGTGTTGTATGTGTAAAAAAAAACTAAGTAAGGTAGATTCGTCTCTTTAATTTATCTACTGAACATACAGCTAGTGATTATACCCACCTAAATTAATCGCAACAAAAAGGAATCTATTGCTCAGAAAGAGACGTTGCCAATAACTTTGTGGCATTTTTCTATTCATAATGTGTTAATCGACACATATTTTTTCAAAAAGCATTATTAAAATAATTCGTGATAGTATGAGTTCTCTCAACCTGTTTGAGGCAAAATATAACGGTACTGCCATGAACTGTGACCATGCGGTATAGAGATTGTGAAGATACAAAGAAGGTTGTGCCAAGATAAAATGAAAAGATTCATCCTTACATAGTGGAGAGTAAAGATAATCGAAGCAAGACTGGCGAGAGAAATGCGCTAAAGGAGTTATGATCAGTTAAAGCTTCTCAAGATGCCGAATGGCAAATAAAAAGTACCACAAGGGGTGAAAGGATGATTCATGAAACGATATTTGATGACATCGTTTCTGAACTGAAAAGAAGTACTTCTCATTCAAAACAAAATGAGGCTGATTTTCACATCTTTATTCGAGATAGAATAAGGATGAACTTACTATTTGTCGCCAGCGATAAAGATGCGTTTGCCCATAAATTATTATTCCGTTGCACACTTGGTAGAGATATTGAGACGTGGAATAGTTCTAGCAGAGATATTTTAGATGTAGATTCTATCATTGATAAAGTAGATGCGTTCTTATTCGGCGAATCTAGAAAATGTCCCAATTGGTTGCCGGGCGTAAGTGCCATCGTTTTGTTATGGAAAGCAGCAAAACTATATTACCTCCATGATATAGGGCACGACAGAGGCTATTTGCAAGGATTGTATCTTGCACTGCTCGCCGCACTGCCTTATGTTAACGCAGAAGGTCTGAAAGAATTTGAACGGAGGTTTCCTCACGCTTATCCTCGAGGTATTATAAGGTGAATAAAACGGATTCAATTGTACGAACTTAGCAAGCTCATAGCTCTTCTTACTATACTGGATGAATGTTACGACAAAGTCACAGGCGTTGCACCAACAGATCTACAAAATAAGGATTGAAATTCGTAACATGACGCTCTTTCCGCCTTAAGCGAAAGGTGTGGGTCATCAACAAAAAGCGAATCTTTTTTATATTAGTGCTCAGAGGGAAAGTGGTGAAAGTAATGAATACAAGCGACCAACGTGTTAAGTTCCTCTGCGGCATATATGACTACGTACAAGGCATCCCCTATAAAATGGCGGATGACTTTCAAGAGGTTGCCAAAGATTGGGGCTATGATGATGATGAAATTATCAGCCTGTCCCGGCTTTTCAACAAAAACGGGTGTCTGAAAATATACGAATCATGTGGCAGAATCTCGTCCGTAGAGCTTACGTTTTACGGCGTTGAGTATGTCCAATATGAATACGCTCAAAGTGCGTATCGATAACTATATTCTTGAGATACTAAAACGAGATTGGTTGTCCGAAGTGATCTCTACGCCCACCATTACCTCAATGGGTTCAGTCGCGTAACGAAACTGTGGGGCCGCCGTCATTAGGTTTACGTTGACTGACGGGGCTGATTATCCCATAAGATAGCTTACAGCGGTTTAAAAAGGACGTAAGGAGACAGAACAGAAGTAAGCGAGGAATAGTATGTCTAATAAGTGCAGTTTTTTGCCTTGTTTGATTGAAGTTACATGCGGTAAAAAATCCTCGTGATCTAAGTGTAGACCAGACAATTGTAGTAACAGGGTCTGGCGGACCATTTTTCATCACCTCTCTTTTTGATCTCTCAATTTTGCTAATAGTTTTTTTAAAAAAACAGAGCTTTTATCTGCACTGTTTTTCTTAAGTATGCAGTTGCACTCCTAATAATCTAAAGTAACCTTAAAAATGATGTTCTTTCTCGGAAAAATACCACAGAGAGATTCCCACTTTGGCAATCGGAAACTCGCAGAGAAGCCTGTCAAAATTCAGAGTGATTATCAATTACAAGGGTAACAGGTACATCAAGCATAGCGGTTTTAGTAACTCGTGCTTCACGCAAAAACTTCTAAGTCTCCGTCATCAGCAAACTGAAGGCACGATTGAAACCAAACCATCTTCGACCTCCCGCGTCTTTTCCAGTGGACGAAATTATATACTAAAATATGAATAAATATTCAGTGGTGAGTACATTACTAATCAAAAATCCGTTGCTCTGATTTTAACATCAATTCTGCTTGTTGCTACGCTTGGCGCTGTAACAGTTACAAATCTAATGCCTGGCAGAGGCAACAAGACCGTAGATGCAGGCGCGGTAACGCTAAGCGACGTGAAGCGAGTGCCGGGGCATCCGGAACGCGTGCAGTGGAAGGTGACAAATAACGTTAATGGCACCGATGTCTGGGTTGCCCCTGTTGCATCATTCTATACGCAGCCCCTTTCAGCCCTGTACGACGCGAACGATGGCGTCGCTGTTAGCGCCTACGAAAGCAATGCGACAGGCGTGCAAGTGACACCTCAGTACGCCGGATATGGCTGGGTGCACGTGTCCTCCAATGCCTCGGTGATGGCCTACTCAGAGGCAGTTGTCCCGTCAGATGCACAGTGGATGCTGTATAATGCCTGGCTCTACTACAACGGAACCTTCCACGGCTGGCTCTATTCAAGCTGGGAAAAAAGTGCTGCGGTGAGTACTGCAGTGAGTGAACAGAGCGATAAGCCGAAAAAGTACGTTATATTCAGGGATGACGACATCGAGCCGTGGTACAAGCTGGCTACTTTGAAGGCAGTCAACCAGGTGCACATTGACAAGAACGTCCCGGTTACGCTCGGCATCATCCCTCACCCCGACCCTGGCATGTCAGGCAACGAACTTCTTGGTGATGCAGGGTTTCTCAATTACTTGAAGTCGATTTCAACGAACAAACTTTTTGAATTCGCGCAGCATGGCTACACCCACACAGATGCGACGAGATCCATATACAAGAGCGAATTCTACGGGTTGCCCTATGCCCGCCAATATGAGATCATCAAGCGGGGGCAGTCTGACATCCAAAATGCCTTTAACGTAACGCCAACCTCGTTCATCCCCCCCTTCGACCGCAGTGATGATAACACGCTTCTTGCTACCAAGACGCTTGGATTCACTGAGTACAGCACCGCTGTGAGCGACTTTGGCATTACCCACGGAGATCGAAATGGAATGCGGATCGATGCGGTGTCGATTGTCCTCGACGATGGGGGAACGTTGCAATCACTGAAGGACAAGACAGACCGGTTGCTCAATGATGCGCATACCAGTGATCCGATTATAGTGTTCTACCACTACTGGTCGTTTGGTGGGCCAAGTGGGACGATAAGCAATTTCAAAATAAAGCTATTAAGTGATTATATCAACTACTTGAAAAACAGAGGGGATGTGACTTTCACAACCCTCAATCGTTCGTATGAGGTAGGCGGATGAAACCGTCTAATTCTTGTTTGGCGATCGACATGTCAGTGTTTCAAACGTCGATCACTTGAAATGTTAATGTTGGAGTAGAATGGACTTTCAGCGTTAGGAAATTTGGCATAAACAACTCCAACGTTCTTGGAAGTACAGTATAAGTGTGGATCTACCTTTTTTCTGGGCAATCAGGTATGTGCTCCACACTATGTAAGCCTGAACCAATCGATAGGGCATCTTCAACAATAAGTGTTATGTCACCTATGACCCGGACTGCTACCTCTTTAGATTCTGTACCATGGGTAATCTACAAGTGAATGGTAAGGCTGCGCCACAACATGTTGCGTCCAATACCAGACCGATATCAACGATGATTACCGAGTAGACGGATCTGCCTTCATGATCCCTTAGAAGCTTAGATGTTTTCTTCAGTATCCCTGCATTATGCGCGCCCCTATATCTCTGGAATCGGCACTTTTGGTGTCATAACGAACCGCCCGCTTTTGACCATCAGCGCGAATCTCGAAGAAATTAATCGTAGCATCACTATTCGTCCTTTAGGTGGTTGCGCTAATACGTTTAGTCATGTATGTATTTTTTGGATTGGACCGAGAGTTTTCTTTTTGTCTGCATTCACAACCAGTGAATGTCAATTGTTCAATTTTCTAATTCATTTCGTTACGATATGTTTCGCAATGATGGGTGGATGATAAAAACAGACTAAAAGTCGACCATATCTAGACCTCTTCATATCCTAGTCCTTATATTAGTGATACGATTGTGTAATAGCAATGCTCGAGCATCCCGACAACAGCTGTACCCTTCGTGGATCCATCGCGCCTCACTACTGCTATACCTAAAGACTTTAAACAAGTTTCTATGCTTTCGACGGTGAGACTCACTGTATCCAGTTGAGTGTGACGTCTTCCTTGCGCTGCGGCGCCAGCTGGACATCCTTTACTGGATAACCGAAAATAAGCGGCGCCATCAAGCGGTAGTCTTCAGACACCTTTAACTCCTGCAGCACATCCGTATCAGAACCCAAGGGCATGCCGAAGCCTATCCAACAGCTGCCGATGCCGAGGGACCGGGCGGCGAGCATCATGTTCTCGGCAGCCGCAGCGCAATCGTCTTGCGGCGAATAGGCACCCGGAGCCGCAAAAATGAGGACAAGCACTGGAGCATTGTAGAAAATATTGAATTCCGGCATTTTCATGGCGTTTGCCAGCATCTTAACCTCCGGATCAGAACTCTCACCCACCCTATCCAGCCACAATTTTTTCGCCCGATCGGAAAGCCTGGCGATCATCTCTCTATTCTTGATGACCACGAACCTCCATGGCTGCTTGTTCCCAGCACTCGGCGCATACGTGCCCACTTTGATCAATTCCCTGATTATGTCATCGGGCACATCATCCAGCTTGTAATCCCTTACAGACCTCCTTAAGTAGATATTCTCAAAAACGTCGTTCACGGTATTCCTCCTACGTGTCTTTGTAGTATCGTGAATTCCATTAAAGTTATCGCAAAACGTCGGTGATACGGATAAATGTCTATACCTTGACTTCTTTTCCTAGAAAAAACAGCGATATATTGAAAAGACTGTCGGCAGCGTTTAACTCATAGCTTGCCACTTGGCATGATAGCTGATGGCTGCCATTCACTTATCCACCGCATGGCTTGTTGCTCAATGTGGTTTGGCTCCAGTTTCGTTGGACTTTGAAATAGACGAACCCGTGATGGTCTATTTAAACTGGACCGGCTCGAACCGCTCACAACTATCGATGCGCCACTTGTTGATCGGGTGGATTCGATCCTCCGGACGTTGGCCTTTTGGCTGTGGGCAGAGCTGGTAAAACCATTTGCAGGAGATGCATTTTGGTACTCGTAAGCTCATACATGAATGTCAAGTGTAGGACAGTGAAATGTGTTACGTAAGTGTGCAGCGTGAAAGTGTTTTAAAAAGGTAACGAAGTTCCGCCATTTGTTCCGTATCTTCCTGTTTTTTGTGCTAATTTTGATAGTGCCCGCAGGAATTTGAGGCAGGCGCCATATTTTCGTTGATCAAAGCGATGCAGCCATTCCCATCTTGTAACTATCTAGATCGGTGTTGTCACATTTTGAATTGTAGATTACAAGCGCTTTAGTCATTGTTCTATGGTGCACCTATGCCCGTACTGGATACGCGCACCCCCAATCTACGGTATGATCATACAATTAAGATTTTAAGCTTACAGCTATTATTCAGGACATTTTCTTCATGTGGAAGTTTGAAACACCCTCGTGGCAGTCGAGGCAAGACGTTCGTACTCAGCACTCGCATTTTTAGATGGGACAGTCATCTCGCAGGAAATACAGTAGTCATCTTCGCAGTTCCGGGAATGGCCACGGGCTTGCAGCTACTTAAAAAAATAAATACTGTAATTAACAATTGTCAACTATGGCTTTGGATGACATTAAAATTTCGAGAGTTATAATCGAAGATTTTCTCAAAACGTTCATTGATTACTGCGAAGTGGATGTAGCCATCGTTGGTGCCGGGCCTTCAGGACTAGTCGCGTCAAAGAGACTTGCCGAAAGAGGAGCAAAGGTAGTGGTGTTTGAAAGGGAGTTGTCCGTAGGGGGAGGAATGTGGGGTGGTGGTATGATGTTTCCGAGAATTGTGGTGCAGGAAGAAGCACTCCCGCTCCTTAATGAATTCGAGGTAAGGTACTGGGAAGGGCGCGAGACAGGTTACTATCTCGCAAGCTCAATAGAGGCAGTTTCAAAACTCACTGCGTGCGCAGTCTCTTCAGGGGCGCAAATCTTCAACCTTATGAGTGTAGAAGACGTAATGACAAAAGGCGGCGAAAGAGTAGAGGGGCTTGTCATAAATTGGACCGCAGTTGAGGCCGCAGACCTGCACGTCGATCCCCTCACGATAAAGTCAAAACTTGTCATCGACTGCACTGGACACGCAGCCGAAGTGTGCAGAATTGTTGAACGAAAGGTGTCCGAAGCAACACTGAAGGTCCACGGCGAGAGACCAATGTGGGCTGAGAAAGGAGAGAGAGTATTGCTCGAGACTACAAGAGAGGTATTTCCCGGGCTCCTCGCAGCTGGCATGGCCGCCAACGCTGTTGCTGGTGGTCCACGGATGGGCCCCATATTCGGTGGAATGCTTTTGTCAGGAGCTAAAGCTGCAGAGGTTGCACTGATGAAAATTTGAAGTTCACACAAAATTTATTTGTTTAATAGCGCTTATAGTGTATTGACGTAGATAGGTAACAAACCAAGCCGCCGTGGCTTAGCTCGGCATAGCGGCTGATTCGTATTTAAATTTGATTTAAAGGAACATCAGCAAATCGAGGGTTCAAATCCCTCCGGCGGCTATTTTTCTTTATTTTAAGGATATAGTATAAATTCCGATTGATATAGAACTATCTTTATCAATTTAAAAGAAAAACTGTAATGCAATTGTTACTACATAAAACGTAAAATAATCTATATTGATATATCCAGATCTAAAATAGCAAAGATATCTATTGTCCAACGAATTGCTTTTGCTATTTATAGATAATTTCAAAACATAACGAAATAGTGCGTTTCAGAAGGGTACGTTTCACAACATGGATAAGTGGGCTTAACGAAGGGGAACAAATAGATTAGGCATTACGTGGAAGGACTCTTACCAGTGTAAATGCTGCAAGTACATGAGATGCAGTCAATTACAGCGAAAAAGTGGTCGGTACCGGAGTACGTGAAATCAAGCAATTAAATTGTCCTTGCTCCTATGAGAAACGTACATATTATACTTGAAGATACATAAACTTTATCATCAATAAAGGTAATCCGCCTAATAGGAAACCGGCATGGCGGACAACAATTGCTCTAGCATTAAAGAGGATGTTATCGAGCAAATAGAAAAGCTCGACGTTTTGCGCGAGAAAGGCTTTATCACGCGAGAGGAATACGAAAAGAAGAAAGCCGAGCTTTTAGAAGGTTTGTAACTTTATACCTACGATTCAAAACAAGCCGATTATTTTAATTATGTGATGTGTGTCTGAATTAAATCAAAAATAAAGTACTTTACTTTACTTTAACCCTTGTTTTCGCAAGAACTTTTGCATCTCTTTCTGGTTTCGTACTCCTTTCATGGCTCGTTGCATGAGTTTATGATACTTGAGCAATTCTCTTACGCTTTCAGTCGGAACTCCAGCACCTCGTGATATCCTTCTAATTCGTGAACTTCTAATTATATGCGGGTCTTCCATTTCTTTATCCGTCATAGAGTCCATTATGTACTTAAACCTCGTGAGGGCATCCTTCGTCGATTGCAAAGCGCCATCAGGAATATCCACTCCAAGCGACCCAAGTGGAAGCATTTGCATGACCTTTTGTATAGGGCCCATCTTGTTTATCGCCTCCATTTGTTTGTACATATCTTTCAACGTAAACTTGCCTTTCAGCATCGCTTCTACGTCTTCCTCTTGAATTGGGGGCTCCTCCTCCATCATCTCAACCAAGGACTTGAGGTCCCCCATACCGAGCAGCCTTGAGATAAACCGGTCAGGCTCAAATTTCTCGAGGTCGTCAATAGTTTCGCCAGTACCTATGAATGCTATTGAAGTACCAACATCCGCCACCGCAGAAAGTGCCCCGCCGCCCTTTGCAGTTCCATCAAGCTTTGTAATTATAACGCCTGTTATGCCGACTGCTTCGTTGAATGCTTTAGCCTGTTCGCTTGCCTGTTGCCCTATGGCAGCATCAAGGACTAACAGTCTTTGCTCCGCCTTGGCCATCTCGTTTATGAGCTCCATTTCCCTTATGAGGTCAGATTCGAGAGCGTGGCGCCCGGCCGTATCAACCACGATGACGTCATATCGCTTCATGTCAACGATGCCATGCCGCGTAATTTCAACGGCATCACTGTTGTCCTTCTCCCCGTAAAACGCGACGCCAATTCTGTCACAGAGCTGCAAAAGCTGGTCGTATGCACCGGGCCGATACGTATCAGCGCAAATGACCGCTGATTTCAGGCCTTTTTTCTGAAAAAACCGCGCGAGCTTTACGGACGTCGTTGTTTTACCGCTTCCTTGGAGCCCAACCATGAGAATGGTTTGACCTTTAAGGGGCACGTTTGCGGGTTGTCCGAGTATCGCAACGAGCTCCTGATAGACGATGTTAATTATGTGTTCTCTTGGCCCAAGACGTCCGGTGAGCTCCTCCTTTGATGCGCGCTCTTTAATCCTGTTTGAGAGCTGCATTACGAGCTTTACGTTGACATCTGCGCTTAAAAGAGCTCTCTGAATGTCCTTTACGACCTCATTAATGGTCTTTTCATCAATTCTATTCGCTCTTGCTATCTTTTTGAGCGTATCTCTGAGCGAACTGCCGAGTTTATCCATCACCATTGTTAGGCTTCGCCCCCTTCAAGCAATTTACCAACAAGCCATTGGGGATCGAACTTTTCGAGATCCTCGTATTTCTGACCTATGCCAAGAAACAATATGGGCTTTCCTATAGTATGAGCTATCGATATCGCAGCGCCACCTTTAGCATCAGCATCTACCTTCGTTAGAATCGAACCACTAATCGGCATTGCACTGTTGAACTGAATTGCTCGTTCTACGGCGTCGTTTCCTGCGATTGCTTCGTCAACAAATATGACCATGTCGGCCTTTATAACGCGGTCGATCTTCTTCAGCTGATTCATCAGGTTTACGTTTGTGTGCATTCTTCCAGCGGTATCCGCAAGCACGATATCTCTATGCCGTGCACGCGCATACTCGACGGCATCATAAATAACGGCGGCCGGATCCGCTCCCTGCTGATGTTTTATGAGTTTTAATCCGAGATTTTCTGCGTGCCTTTCAATTTGCTCGATGGCGCCCGCCCGATAAGTGTCACCTGCAGCAAGTACGACTGAATATCCTTGATTGTTAAGTCTGTAAGCTATTTTTGCTATAGTTGTCGTCTTTCCCGTGCCATTTATGCCCGTAAAAATAATCGTAACCGGTTTAAGCGAATGACTGACAAACTCATCAAAATCAACTCCGTCTACATCGAGCACTGTTAATAGTCCATTTCGAAGTGCTTCCTCGACGATCGACCCCGTATCCGCCCGCCACCGCCTCTTCTTACCGACTAGGTCATCTTTGACGATACTCACGATCTCCTCGGATACAGACACGGCGACATCGCTTTCCAGAAGCGCTAACTCAAGGTCCCACAACGGTTCTTCGAGGTCTTTCTCTTTAATTTCCCGTTCGAGGACAGACCTTCTTTTTAATAATCCTTGCTTCGCCTTTTCACCATCCTTTTCCCCCCTTTCTTGTTTCGCACTCTTGGGGGTCGCTTCAGAAGTTGCTAGTTCCGGCTCCGTTTCCTGTTCAAGAAGCTCGGTGTCAGTTACCACCCCTTCCTCTCCTGAACCAAGTTCATTAGCCTCTAGTTCCGTCTCCTTTCTGGTTATGTTCTCCCTAAATTGCTTTAACTTCTTCGTAAGACTTTCAAACATCTCTTACCTTGCTACTGCTTGTAACCTCGATTGTATTGCAAATATCTGCATGCCTATATCTCTCAGTTTAGCTCCGAATTGGTTTCTCATGTCGTTCAACTTGTCCTTCCGTTCACTTAGATACTTCTTAGCATCGCCCGCCGCTACTTCAGCGCTTATGGTTGATCCTAGTCCCACAACTACCCTTTTAGTCTCAGGAATCGTACCATAAACGAATGAACTAGCGCCAATTGGTATGAGCGTGTCCGCTCCAGCCTCCGGATTTGAGAGAGCATCAATAGATTGAATTGCGTTATCTATTTCATTAATTGTGAAATTGATCACGTTCAGCTGTTGTTCGTACGCTTGAGCCTCGGCTTCATACTGCTGTAACTGTGCAACTAGCACTTTAATTTCCTGCTCGTTTGCCATGTCGGTCACTTCTCGAGCGATTCGATGGCCTCGATTCTTATCAAGTTCCTCTTCAGGCCATGCTCGCTTCCAATAAGGGAGTAGAGTTTCTCCGCGGCGTTTTTCTCATTATTGCTCATTATCTTCTTTGAAAAGCGCTCCCAGCTGCGCCCGGCTTTGAACGTGCCTTTTACCTTAAATTTTTTCATTTCCATGTGCTCGTTCCTCCTTGATTTATAAGCTTATTAAAGTATCAATTCGGGAATCGTGAGTCTTCCCAGATTTTGAATGAGTGTGCGACGATATCTAGGCATTTGAGGTGATTTCATCATATAGAAAAATAATGTATTATGACTTTATAAAGCCAAGGGCCTCTTCTATGCGTCCGAGCTCAATCCCCGTGGTGTCACGGCCTGCGACATACCCTTTAGTATTTGCGAGAAGTGAAGAGCCCACGAACGGTGAGCCATAATTTACCGTACCGACCTCGACGGTCACGTTAAACAGCCTATCAAGTTCTGAGAGTTCTTCTTCAGATGTCTTGGGATGAACCAAAACGCCTTTGTTCGTAGCCCTCGCTACCATGCCAACGGTTTTCAATCCCGCTATGGTTCCTCTGCGCACGTCAACTCCCAATATTTCCTCAACAACCTCTTCGGCCCTCGAAATGAGGTGAGGGTGTATTAAAGCTGCGGTATCGTTAGCTAATATGACATTTCCTGCTGCGTTTATCTTGCCGGGAAGCTTACGAACTTTCAAATTGCCGTTTATCTCCCTTAAAAGTTTTATTTCGCCGTTCGACGCACTTGAAGTAACTAAAAATCCGCTTGAGTTTCCTGCAAGCAATGACCCTATGACTGAACTTGCACCTATTTGAATCTTTAGGGATGATACTCCGAGCTCGTGCTCCAAATTAATCACGCTTTCACCCGTAGCATTGGGCGGGACGACTACCACATCTTCGGTGCATGATGCAAAGACGCCTATGACTGGACTTCCATCAATCTCGATGCGTTTCACCACATGTTACACCCTTTGACAAGATTTACCGTCGTGATAGATACGCTAAATGGGTGAAGTCTTACGATTCAGCTTTCCTTAACGAGTTCGGCCTCGACGATGCCATCTTCGAACTTCATTGCCCGTATCGTTACCTTACTTGGCGGCTTGCCTGAGCTTCTTTCCCATATCTTTTCGTTGATGGAACTGTCAAGCTTGATGTTTTCGACATCCGCCTTAAGGTGCCTTGAAAGATACTCGAAAATTTCAGATATAGCTCTTTTGCTTCTCCTCCACCTCGGCGCATTTTTCGCCGCTCGTAAAGGAATTGTATAAATCCGCTCCTGCTCGACCTTGCTCTCCTTCGCCATCAACATCACTCCTTCAAACTACTTCTTCTCCAATGCCGCCGCTTAGGATGCGTTAAGACCGTCCTATTTGTCCTAACAATAATCCACGCTGGAACACGTCTATTTTGATTTGTAGCCTTAGCAAGTCGCTTCTTTTTTCCCTTAGTCACTTTGCTCATATGTTATTCCGCCCTTTATCACTATCATTTGTCTACAATCGTCGCAGTAATTCAACAATTGACTGTGCTATGCACAACCACCCTTTCCTTTAATGCCTTTTAATTATTTTACATTATGGAATGTATAATTACTTAAACTGTTTAATTTCCTAGTTGACATTTTCAGTGCCACTACTTTCGACTGCTGATGATGCTTGGGGAAGACGTCAAAAACGGACTCCTCACCGTATATCGTCCTCATGATTTCCCGCAACTCCACTTCATAATCAAAGGAGACACACTCGCCGTAGAGTACCTCAAAATACTCAGCGACAAGCTCATCTATGAAGCTCCTGCCATATCCGAGTAGTGGTCTCACATATTTCACGCCAAATCCATCCTCTAAACTCCGCGCTTCCGATACACTCAACATCGGAACCCTGTCGTCACGTCTAGTGCCGTCTGCCACAACCGCATATATTCCTGCAGCACGCTCAAGTGCAATTCTGTGTATTTCTTTAATGCCACTATTTGGAAACCCATCAGTTACCATCGACTCGACAATGCTCGTCGCAATTTCAGCCTCTATATCCAAAGACTTAAAGCTGAGCCCCAATATTCTCGCCATATCAGCTGCGTCATTTGGGATGACACCAAAATTTACCGTCACAAGCTCAACGTCGACAAAGGGACTAAGAAGAAGAGCCGCTAGCGTGCTGTCCTTGCCGCCACTAAACAGAACCCCGGCTTTCATCTCCTACGGATTCTTATTTCCTGCCTCTTTGGGGTGATCTGCTGAAGGAGTTTCTTTAGCTGCTCATCCGTTATCTGGGCCCGTAATCTTCCGGTCTGTTGCAAGGTAATAAGCTGTGACTCTACTGAATCGGCGAATTCAGGACGGGTTAACCTTATGCTGTTGAGTCTCTCTCGAGCTTCTGGTGTGAGAATCTGTCTAAGTATCGCCTGCCTTCGAGCTTTAATCTCTGCACTTTCTTCACTCGAGCTGGCCTGTTGTGCTTGAAGATCCTCAAGCCGTTTCCTTCTTATTTCCTCAAGCTCGTGATCGTCCATAGGGCCCACATTCCTAATGTTAAGTTCCTTTCACTACTTCGTAAGCAGTATTGTCTAAAAACGACCGTCCCGATGGAGATATCGCTCTGCCCTTCGCTGTCGTCTTTACGTAGCCCGCGTTCTCAAGCTGCTGAAGAGCTTTTCTGACAATAGCTCCACTGCCTTTAACGAACCTTTCTGGCACGGAGCGGTTGTCCGTCTTGCCGCCGTAAAACGTCCGCAACCTCTGTGTCCCAACTGGACCGTCGATAGCAATGCGCCTGAGTATTGACGCGCATCGAATGTACCACCAGTCCTTGTCCTGAGGAGGATGCTCCTTATGCACGCCCGTCTTTACCCATCCAGCCCACTCAGGGGGTGTGACATGTTCATTTTCTTTAAGTTTGTTTGAGAGCAGTTGTATCAGTTTATCAATAGGTGCATCGTATAGGGTCGTCATGCATTTCTCCAATAACAAATTAATGAGCTTAAATCAAATCATTTTTTAATAGTACTTATTGCCTTATATCATTTTCTCCATCGGCGTATGATTGGATTATCTCAAATTCTCTTCCGATACGGTGATAGGTACACCGCAACGCCGCCTTTTACCTCTAGTAACTTTGCCCCGGAATGTTCCTCAAGTTCTCGTGCAATCCTATTCCGAGGCATTCCTTCGACGGCGTTTTTTAAGATTTTCACTTTAACAAACCTCTTTGATTTGAGCTGATCCTTAAGCTCTCTAACGACCGAATCTGTTAACCCATTTTTGCCGACCCATATAGTTGCGTCAATTTCAGTAGCTTGAGCTTTTAATTTGTGAATGTCCACTTTCATGGCCTGGCAAACCACCATTGTAGTTTCAATACCGCCTTACGTCTTCGCAATTCAAACAAGTAATGACCGTTCGCTTTTTGTTCACGCGAACGCGCGCATTTACACCGTAAACAAGGTAGCGCTCACATTTTCTACAAAAGCGCACTTTAAACCTCTTTGGAAGTCGCACTCTGTACCTCATTCCTATCTCCTTTGCAAGCTGAACGTACCTATCGCTTCTCTCGCTATGGTTCGAAAATTCAACTTCTGCAAGCTCAAAGAGCTGTTCTATCCTCTCCGAGGCAATGTCTTTGATGAATGTCCTCGTCCTTTGCTGCCGAGCACGCCGTGACATAAACGAACTTTGTTATGGAAAAGATTAATACCGTGAATGTATAAGTAGTGTCGTAAATTACCGGTAATAAAGACGCACCGATGGTCTAGTGGCTATGACTTGGGCCTTCCACCTTTTTAGGAAGAGAGCCCACAACCCGGGTTCGAATCCCGGTCGGTGCATAATTGCGGCTAGTCTCTAGTTTAAATCTGATTAAACGGATGTCGCTGTATCTATAACATCCTCGTCGCTGTCACTACCTGAATGCTTTCAACTCCGTCGACTCGTGAGAGCGCTTCTTCTGTCGAGTCGGTGCCGCCTTCTACATCGCCTACTATCACCGTCACTAGAAGAGCCTTCAAGCCGAAGGCAATCGGTTGTATATCAAAACTATAGAGCCGTGCATTGTTAGGAAGCGCGAGCTCAATTTTTCGTTTAAGTTGCTCTAGGTCAGCCTCCGGGCTTTGGGGCATAACCTTAATTTGAACCGCCACTTCTCCCATATTAGGGTCCCTCAAATCCACACACACATCTATAAGGATTACTCATCTTTTTGCACTTTTTATACCGCACCAACGTTTCTCCGCAGACGGGGCACGGGTATATAATGCTGCTATCCTTTGATAGCTTTGCCCCGCACGATATGCACGTTTTATTCACATTCGATATCTCCACAGGTAAAAGTAAGTGCATAGCTCAATGCGTAATCCTGTTGTATTCGGACACCTGCAAACAGATTCTAAACGATCACCCTCGTTCCAATCACATCTTTATCGCAAAGAGCGTCAATTACACGCTCAAAGTAAGTGCCGTTTATGATTACGCATTTTGACTTGTACTGTAATAAAACCTCGGGAAGAGTCGTGTCGATGCATGTTTCAAAACTGAGCTCGCTTGCCCTTATTACTCTGACTAATTCATCGTTTATATAAATACCGTCGACGTCTTTAGCTACAACGAGATCGGCTTCAAGAGTTCCAGCGATCCACGCAGCAATAGCGTCGGAAGTGACGTCCCACGAATGCCGCAATGGATCATTTTTATAAACTATTTTGAAAGGCAAGAGAATTGAAACCCCCAAAGGCATATCGATAATATCATCAATTAACCGGCATCCTGTACCGCCGCCGAGGTAAAAAGCATACTGTTCCATCGCAAGGACTGCCATCCAGTGCGCCGCATCGTTGGACAATGACCCAGAGTAGTGCCTTACTACATCTGCAAAGGGCCCCCCACCGGGGACGATTAACACGTCCAGCTCTTGCGTTAATAAATAACGCACAAGATCGTGCCCGATCTCGAGTAGGCTCCCCCCAATCTTAAGAACTTTGTGCTTCGTTTTTTCCTCCAACGTTTTTTAACGAGTGTCACCGCTAACCCTTCGTTGTAGCAAATTTGCAACTGCAAAAGCTGGAAATACCCCGGAGATTTTCGTCCCGTACATATCAGAAAGCGATTTAACGCTAAGTCCTGATCTTTCAGCGGCATTTTTGACTATACCCTCCCCCACGCCCGCAGCCAAGACGGTCTCTAAATTATGATGTTGAGAATGCGATAAAATCACATCCGAAAGTTCATCGATCTGTGCCATCGCAGCTTGCTTCGCTATCTCATACGCTCTGTCCTTGCCGAGTTCTTCGATATCACAGAGCACAACTCTCGCCATGCGGTCATAAGCAGAGTCAATGTCGCGCGGCCTTCCATCGGGGGTATCACACGTATAATCACGTTCTGTTATCGTTCCAAGAATCATATGAGCATCAGCCGATATGGCATAAAGCTCAGAAGAAACCCTGCAGTAACCTCCATCTAGGTTAAGCCTCTTTATCAGAGCTGCAATATTCGTCCTCAATACGCCCGTGTAGATGAGCTCACCGCGCTTCAATCGCTCAAAATCTGTAAGTGAAGCTTTGAGCTTTCCGTTTTTTATGGGAATTATATCGCACGTCGTGCTTCCCATGTCCACAAATATGCAATTTCTTATCTTTCCTGCGATAAAGGCGGCGGAAGCTACCCAGTTAGAAGCGGCATGCAGCCTTGGATCTTCAATCTCATGGGAAAGTCGACCGTGTACGTCAAAAAAATATGCACAGTCAAATACAGAATTGACTACTGAAGCTATGTGCAGCACGCCTTCTTTCTTGTTAGTAAAGCGATCGGCCATTTCACCTGTTATTACGACTCCCACTTCATCCGGCTTGAAATCAAGTTTTACGCGTTTAAGCGCGCTCTCAAGATCAGCGCCTTTCCATAGCGGGAGATAACACGTAACAACGTTTCCATCAGCAGAAGCAATTTTTGTGTTCGCTCCGCCGATATCGATACCTATGACGCGATCGTCTCTCATCTTCCCCCCATTTCTATTACTGAGTACTTTAACAATTATCTTTCAATCAATGGAACTGTCCGCCTTAAAAAATATGTGTTTACCTCTGATTTCAACTGATTCCGGCAGTTCAATCCCCATTCCAGCTTTGAAAATTAGTTCGGAAACGTTCACCGCCAGATTATCTATACTCACTATTGCGGTTGTCGGGCGCGCATTGACGTCAACAATATGAGCTTGTCCGTCCTTTTCAAGCACCATATCAATGCCCGTATAACCTTTGCAACCAAGTAGTCGAGACGCCTTAACGGCCTGACTTATGACGTAATCCGGATCACTCACCTCGTGCGGTGTGACATTTCCAAGATAGCTTACTTCTCCGTTAATGTGTAATAGTTGCTTATTGATTGAAAGCGGAAGTGTTGTTCTGCCGGTTATTATGCTCACACTTATGTGATCACCCTCTATGAACTTCTCAACAATCGCAGTATCTGTAATGTTCTTTCCCTCAAGTGAGTCGACCATAGTAACCCCGTTAGACCCACATCCAAACCTCGGTTTTATAACGTAGGGCCCCGTTAACGGGTTTATCTCCGGAACATTGATAGATGCTCTTGCAAGTATCTCAGACGTTGCAAGTTTATCTGCACAAATTCTCACTGCGTTAGATGAACACCCGAGGTTGAGGGTATTTCTTTCTACGATCACTGTAAGAGCATACAGCAGGTCGTCAGGAGCTATGACAAGTCCTGCTTTGCAGATCTTTGAGAGGCGCCCTACCTCATCAAAAAAATGGTCTTTAGTTCGTTTTTTGTAGGAAGGCGACCTGACCGTGCATCCAATTCTGCTGAAGCCATCTCGTAAGGCCTTGAGCATCGCATACCCTTCAGGAGCGAAATGAGGCGCGGCTACGCTTGCGTACTCTGCAACCATTACATCCAAACGATCACCTAATCTACTTTACATGCCATTCAAGTACTAACTCTAACCGTTGTTTATCGCCTGTACCAATCACATTTTCAATGTTTTGACTGCTTGACGTTGCGTAACGCAAAGATCAAAATATTTGGCATAAAGCTCCTCTCGAAGCATTATTGAGGTTTGTCATTCACGATATCAAGGGCTGCTTTTAACCCGTCATCATAGGAATGGGAAAGTCCGAGCCATACCTCTTCATCGCTGAGTATTCTATAGAGCATTTGCCTACGTTCTTGTTGATTTTTTATCATCCTTTTCAACATAAACCTTATTTCTTCTTGCAACCTACACATTGACGAAAATTCGTCCAATATCTCTTCAATTCGGGTTTTTAAAAATTTGGCAGACGCGATAGTCTTTCCCAAGGTTGTGATCCCCAGCGTTATCTCATTACTGGAGATGATAGAGGGAACTATGACGTCACCTACAACGTCAACTTGATTAAAGAGGGTTTTCCTCGTCTTTGCATAATCCGCGATAAGTACATTTAATTTAGGGTCGTTCGTCGCAGGAACAACGAGAAAGGTTCCCTGAAAGTATCTCCGTATATCAGTGAGATCGTCTTTTATAATCTCTATCTCACCATCACCAGCCATACGCTTTAGTTCTGGCGTAAAAGTCCTACTGATGACCTTGGTCCTCGAGTAATTGCAAAAAAGCTTTGCCTTTCGCTCGGCAATATGTCCACCGCCAAAGACTACAACTTTCTTATTGCTCAAATCAATGAAAAGCGGCATGTGTGTCATAACGCTTACCGTGAGAATTACTTCCTCTTGTTTTGTGTTGTGTTATTCCAGCGGCACTTGTAGATTATCGTATCATATGAACTTCATAAAGGCACTGTCCCTTGCATAATTTGAACTGGTAGTTTTAGAAAATGTAATTGCAAATATAAATTATTATCTGATAGTCACGTTGGTGAGACCAAATACGTTCAACTTTGTACACAGTTAAAAAATAGACGTCACGTGGGGCCATAAAAAGCACGCAAAGAGTTTAATCGATATGAATAGCCACTTTCTTTCTTTCCGGAGGATGACTTGGGTGAGGTATAATAGACGCTCGTAGGTCCTGCACAAATTCACACGCTTTTGCCTCATTCTTTAACTGAAACGTCACGTTTTTTACGCTCTCGTCCTCGAAGTAGATAACACGTACATTCCGCGTTTTACGTGGAGAGCCCGCACTTACATTATAGAGATTGTCTATCTCTACAATCTTAGTAAGGGGAATTATAAACGCAAGTCCCTCTTCCATAATCTTCGTAAATGCTACCTTCTTATTGGTGAGTAAGAGCAACCCAAATGGATTTCTATCGAACTCTAGCTCTTTATTGGCGTTAGAAACCTTGAATACAACTTCATCATAGGTGTGTGTTATTGATTCATCATCTTCAAGAGCGATGGCTCGTCTCTCATCAAGCATCCTATCGAGTATTACAGACATAATGATTAACACTCCAAAAACTGTAATTCCAAGAAAGATTTGCCTGTAACTTTTGATTAATGCCATTGGAGCTAAAAATGTCATAGGATCTATAGATCTACCCCAGATAGATAGCAGTAAGATACCCCAAAATGCAGGTGTCATCAAATTATCCTCATTGTGTGTGTTATGTAGTACTAATATGGAAAAGTCCAAGAAGTTAACATTTCGGCGCATTTAATGATCAAAAGAGCCCTCGTCTCCCCACTCTAAATGGAAAATTCGCTGCATTATCATTAAAAAATCGGGAGTACTTTAACATTAAGTGGCTTCCAGCTGCCTGCGGACTTTCCATTTCATACTCACAAACCTCAGCGCCCGCCCCCCCGAACCTAGGCCGTGTCCCCCAAACGTGATGATGAGATCTTGTTTGTCACGTAAAACTCTAAAACAATTCCATTTATTTAAACAACCATTGTTTTAGCAGAACCATTTATTTATCTTGAACAATTATAGCATGAGGGAAACTTGGATGGATATAACCTACTTTGAGTCACCTGGAGAACAAAATACAGAAAGTGTTCTCGGTATCGTTAAGAAAAGATGCGAAGACCTTGGGATAAAATACGTGCTTGTACCCTCTGTGCGAGGGATCTCAGCAGAAAAATCTATGGACAAGTTCGAAAATACAGAAGTTACCCTATTTTTTGTCGGGATCGATCCTGCAAAGTTCTCAACTGAAACTCAAAAAAGAATAGAACAAAGCGGCTTCAAACTGGTATTTTATAAGCAAATTGACTACGCATATCCGGATGAGATGAAAAATGCGTTTAGAAGGTTTGGCCAAGGGACAAAGGTTGCGGTCGAACTCGCACTTATTGCGGCACACGAGGAAGTGGCGCCAATAGGCACAGAGGTGGTTTCGCTTGGTGGTACCGGAAAGGGGCTGGACACAGCGTTAACTATACTGCCAGCACGAAGCGATAAGTTTGATGATCTTGAGGTGAGAGAAGTACTCTGTAAACCGAGAAGGACAAAAATAGGCTAAGGGATCCTACAATTCACATCTTGCTCTTCTACTGCTTGTAAACACTTCAGAAAGTCATCAGACATGTTTACGTTAATTCCATCAATAGATCCATCTTTTCGCCCAAATACTGCAATTACGGCAAGCAGCTTGCCTCTTTTATATTCAGTCATATCTTGAGGGACTAAGTCCTTTAGTTTACCAAGGGTTCGCGCAGCAAGTCCCTTAACCATATCGCTGCTATCGGTTAAAGACCCCATAAGTGGTTTTAACGCCCTGATGTCTCCAATTTCTCCAAGGGACTTTATTGCGCTGCATCGTATTATCACATCATTATCACGAAGCATTTGTATTAAAGGCTCAACCGCCCGTTGATCCCCAAGCTCACCGAGCGCTTCAGCCGACCAGTAGCGGATGCTTAAATTCTGGCTCGCTAATGCCCTTGTGAGCGGCATTATTGAAGCACGTCCAATCTTGACCAGCGCCTCGGCAGCATAGGCTTCTATTCCCCCGCACACCTCACCGAGGGCATGGATTAAATGGGGTATTGCCCGTTTGCTGCCGATCTCACCGAGTGCCCACGAGGCATTTCGTCGGACCGACCAATCGCTATCCTCTAAGGCTTCGATTAAAAATTCGGATGCAATCTCATCTTTGATGTCTCCTAGAGCTTGCGCCGCCACTGCCCTGACATGAAAATCGCTATCTTTCAAGACGTTAATCAATCCGTACACATTTCGTTCTGCCTTCAATTTTAACGGATCGGGCTTGTTAAAGAGCATATCTCCGGTTCAACTCCTGCCCTAATTTTGTAAACCATTATTATATATCAATATCATTTCGGACATAAAAACCCTAACTAATCAAGAAGTATATTATGTTAAATGGCGATTTTTCGACTTGCTTTGCTTTTTGAAAGCAACACGACTCTGCTTATTTTGGATTCGTCAGCCATCACATATCCCAGGGCGTCAGCAAGGTCGCTCGCAAATGCAACGACATCACCGTGCTCTACCATAGCGCTTCTCGGCAATCGTTTCCTCGAAAATCCCAGATGCATATACGATTTCACTTCAACATAATCAGGTTCCGCCATCTCTATGAGGTTTGCATAGTTGTTAGGGTCAAACCTATTGATCCCATTCGCTAGCGTCACTCTTACAACCGTTCGTGATTCATGTTCTGAAAGTACGTGGAGCGACTTCTTGAAGTTTGAAAAAGAACCGCTAATAGGCCTACATATCCTGTAATAATGATTCTCATCGGGAGCGTTAAGCGATACATAGAGTTGGGTCGGGTGTATCGCCTCTAAGATATCAGGTTGCGTGCCATTCGACACGACAAACGTAGTCAAGCCGCCTTTCTTAAATTCCTCGATGAGCTCATTGAGGAAGGGATACAGCGTAGGTTCCCCATTTAATGAAATTGCAACGTGTCTCGGATCAAATGCCTCAGTCAGTTTATTGGGGTTGATCTTTTCAAAGCCTTTATATCCTGTGAGTAACCTCCTTTGAGCCGCAACAGATCCGTCCACAAGCACGCGCGGTTCATCATAGGATGTACACTCGTCAAGCGCGTTAAACTCGACTTGTCTCCAACAGTGCAGACATCGCTGATTACAGTCGAACGTAGGCGTCATTTGTATGCAACGATGAGATTTTATACCATAAAATTTCTCTTTATAGCAGACGCCCTCGTCTTTGAGGGACTTCCGTAGCCATAAACAGGTCTTTACCGCGCCCCCGTACCCCACCATCTGATATCCCTGCTTTTGTAGGATATCTCGGTAATTCCCGCTGTCGCTAGACTTTTTCCTTTTTCTCATATCAGTAAGAATACGATCATGACCACTGTCGACAAACTCACATCGAGTCAATGGCTTCTACGCCGAGAGATTCCAGTGTATTTCTTAACGTGATCTTTGCGCAGTATACAAGTCCGAGCCTTGCTTCTCTTACACCTGGCTCCGCGGAAAGAACTGGGACATACCGGTAAAACTGATTGAATGACTCTGCCAGTTCACGCGCGTAACCTGCGAGCGTATGTGGGCGCAGATTCAGTGCAACATTCTCGATGGTGGCCGTAAACTTTGCAATAACCTTTATGAGCTTGATCTCAAATTCATCGGTTAGCAGTTCAGGATCGTAGTTGCCATCAAAATCGTCAGCCTTGACCAATATGTTCGCGGCCCGCGCGTGGGCGTACTGAATAAACGGCGCACCTTGCCGCTCAAAGTCAAGCGCTTTCTTCCAGTCAAAAACTGTGGGCTTGTCGACCGATACGCTTGCTATGTCATAGCGCACGGCGCCCTTCGCAACTGCTTTAGCTATCGACCATTTTTCATCCTCTGATAAGCTAGGGCGCCTCTTATCAACTTCCTCATATGCTTTGTTGGCAACCTCTTCGAGGACATCATCAGCCGAGACAAACTGGCCCCTTCTCGTGCTCATCGAGCCCTCCGGGAGGGAGACGAACTCAAAGATGACTACCTTCGGTGGCCTCACACCGAACAACTCGAGCACTTTCCCTACTTGCATCGCGTTTAACTTATGGTCAGCTCCTAGCACATCTATCATACAGCTGCATCGACCAGCTTTCCATATATGGTACGCTATGTCACGGGTGGGGTACACTGATGTCCCATCAGATCTCCTTATCACGAGCTCCTTATCCATGCCGAATTCTGACAGATCAACAACCAACGAGCCGTCTTCCTTTGTATAGCCGCGCTGTTTGAGCTCATGAATGAGCCCGCCGATATCTTCTAAAAATTCACTTTCCCATACAAACGTATCATGTTCGACGTCTAGGTTTCTTAAAGTTTCAACAATCCCCAGAAGACAGAACCTAACGGCGTCTTGAAAGAGACGTGTGGTATCCTCATCGCCGCGCTCATACTTCTGCATAAGCTCGCTGACCTCAACTCGTCGAGTAGGGTGAAGCTCAACCTCGGCATTTGCCCGTATATAGACATCAGCGGTAGCGTGATCAGATTTCTTATTTTGATCAAGCTCGAACTGCATCAAACCCCAGACGACGAGGGCGATCTGTCTTCCCATGTCGTTCACGTAGTACTGCGTCTCAACGCTGCATCCCGCCCTTTTGAGACATCGCCCAAGGACATCACCAACAATGGAATTTCTCACGTGCCCGATATGCAGGGGACCATTTGGATTCGCCGATGTATGTTCTAAAACGACAGTCTGCCGTAAGCCGATGTTACCGTAAGAACGGTCCTCCTCCGCCACTGTCTGAAGTGTCTTGCACAGATACGCAGCCCCGACGAAGAAGTTGATGTAGGGACCAGCAACTTCAACGCGCTCAATGAGTTCACTTTTGGGAATATTTCGTGCTATGTTTTGCGCTATGGTTGTCGGTGACGTCCTGTGCTTCGGAGAGAGCCTGAACGAAACCGACGACGCTAAATCCGCAAAATCTCCCTTAGATTCAAGTCCAAGGTCGTCTGCTTCATAACCGGCTTTACTCAGCGCTTCCCGTAGAAGCGACTCGACAATTTTTTTAAATTCAACAAACATCCCTTATCAGCTTAGCTTAGTGCTCCCCCACATTGAACCTCAGCGTTGCAGCTATGCCACCAAATGCCCGCATAAGCTGTTCGCCCTCATTAAAATCCGTTGAGATGAACTCGACAGTTGTTCCCGTTTCCTCAGCCGCTTTTATGAGCTCATCCACTACGTCCTCTTCGCTCACTAGTTCCATCGCTGCTGCGCACTTCGGACAGATTCCTCCTCTCGTCATCCCCCTAATGGTCTCTTCATTTGTGAACCCACACATCGGACAGTCGTACTTCACGCGCTTCAGGCGCAGCGCCTCTGAAAGCAGAAGCATATCAACCGCCCCGAGTTCTAACGCCCTTCGTACTTGATGTTCCCCGTACGTGGCTTTCCCGCTATTGCTAACAAGTTCTTTAAAAAACTTTCCCACTGCTTTTTTCTCACGTATTAGGTCGAGTTCCTGTAAAACCTCCTCTCCACTTTCAACAAGCTCAGAGAGCCCATACTCATCCGTGTATGATACATCAAACGCCCCGAGAATCTTTTGCTGAAGCGCATACTGAAGGAACTCACCAGCGACAAACTCCTCTTTAGTGGGACTTGGGCCCCCTATAAGTACTCCTTTAAGCTCTGGGTGCTGCAAAAACTCATTGCTTGCTGCTTCACCAATACGCTTATAAAATTCGCGAATGGCTATTAAGCGCAGCCGTTCAAAACGTCTCTGTGATTGCCCCCCCTTTGTATGCTTACCAGGGACCCCAGACGTTAAATGCTTGATCGGCTCAATGTGTTTGCCGTTCAGCAACCCTACCGTCGCTTCATTTCTGTCGACCACAACGAGGCCAAAGACTTCCTTCTCCCTCAACATCTCCTTGAGCGGCTCAAGGTTAAACGTAGAATCGCATCGATACTGATATGACTTAACTGGCTCAATGGGCTCAACCACGAGAGTCTGCATATCAGTCTTATCACCCCCGAGCGATATTGTGCCGGTAAAAATCACAAGTCCATTTTCAGGGGGAAATCGGTAGTATTTGAGGCGTGACATAATTGATGAGAGCGCGCTTTGTACATTCGTCCTTGTACTCTTTGACTTTATATTCGATGCTTGCCCGTATTCATCCCGCAACTGTGCCACTACGTCAGAAATCTGTTTGTCCGGTGGTATATATATCGTGATCAGCTCGGTCGCTTGCCCCTTCTTGCCCTCGAGTGCCTCAATTACTCTCTTGAATTCGTACCGCTTCAATGATTCCGATACTGCCATGTAGTTTTTCTCCAGATGTGTGAAATTATAAAAGCTAAAAGGGATAAAAACGCGGATGATCCTCCACCCATCTATCTATCTATACACATACCATGTAACCAATTATATTTAAAAACTCTTTTAGCCTAAATATCACCCTGCGGCTACTCTGCGGATAGATAAGGCCGCTTAGTAACCTATATATGGTCATAAAATAAGATAACTATTAGTGAATCCGTAATTTTACTGAAATTTTGCTTACTGAATTATACTGTTACAAACTGATTAAACGAATTAAGAAGGTATATGTAAGATGTGTCTTGCCATTCCAGCAGAGGTCGTTACTGTCGAAGGGAATACAGGAACTGTTGACTTCGGCGGATTGCTACAAGAAATTAACCTAGAGCTCGTAGAAGACGTTAAGCCAGGCGATTATGTGCTCATTCACGTAGGCTTTGCCATTGAGAAATTAAGCAAGGAAGATGCATTAGAAACGCTTGCGATTTTTAAGGAGCTTGAAGCCTTGGAACAAGAAAATGCATGAGTTCGGCATAGCTACGAGCATTTTTTCAGTCGTCGACCAGACTGCGCGGGACAACAAGGCAAAAAAGGTGCTATCCGTCACGGTTGAAGTCGGACAACTGGCAATGATCAACCCTGAGCAGCTTAAGTTCTCATTCGATATAATAGCCGACGATGGGCCGTATGCGGGTGCTGAACTCAAAGTAGTGACCGTTCCTGCTGTAGCGAGATGCAAGTGCGGCTTTGAAGGCAGGCTTGGGGACGATGACTACGTGTGTCCGAGTTGCGGGGGCATGTATGAACTGCTCGAGGGTAGGGGCATTTGTGTGAAATACGTTGAAGTGGAACTAGAAGACGATGAGCGATGATTCAAAAAAACGGGCTGAAATAAGCTGTGCTGGCACGATCGCCGGGCGACCGTTGAAAGACAAAAACGTGAGCTTGCTCCATGGCGCGGGAGGCGAGCTGATGAACAGTCTCATAATCGCTGTCCTCTCAAACATTAAAAATAAGAATGCCGGCGGGATCGGTCTCGAGTCCCTCGACGACGGAGCAGCAATTCCTCTAAACGACGGAAATTACCTCATCTTTACTACTGATACTCACGTAGTAAAACCAATATTTTTCCCCGGCGGTGATATAGGAAGGATATCCGTTTCAGGAACCGTAAACGACCTCGCTATGATGGGCGCAGCTCCTGTTGCCCTGACGAGCGCAATCGTAATGGAGGACGGTTTTCCAATAGATGACTTGCGCACCATCATTAACTCGATGGATGAAGCCACCCAAGAGGTCGGGGCAGCAATAGTGACAGGCGACACGAAAGTCGTTGAGAAAGGGGCGCTGGATAAAATAATCATCAACACAGCGGGAATTGGATTTACTAAAAATCCCGTACGGGACTGCGGGCTAAAGCCAGGAAATAAGATTATCATAACGGGAACAATAGGCGACCATGGCATCGCCATTCTTGCCAAAAAGGGGGACTTCCAGTTCAGAACAGAACTCGTATCCGACGTGGCTCCCATCTGGTACACCATTAAAGCCGCGCTCGAGGCTGGCGGAAACGGGAACATAACGTCCATGAAAGACCCGACACGAGGAGGGGTTGCAAGCGCGTTAAATGAGATGGCCCAAAAGAGCGGCGTAAAAATTGTCATCGTGGAAGAGCAACTGCCCATGAACCAATCGGTTAAGGCCGCCGCTGAAATGCTCGGGATAGATCCGCTTGAGGTAGCAAACGAGGGCAAAGCTCTCATTGGCGTTGAAGCGGACGTTGCGGAAGACGTACTCGATGCGATAAAGAGGACGAAATACGGTAAAAACGCCGCGATAATCGGAGAAGTAATAGAAGGACATACGGTTCTCATGAAGACGCTCATTGGTGGCACTCGATTTATAGATCCTCCCATTGGAGACCCTGTACCACGGGTGTGCTGAACGTCCTAACGTAACGTATGCGATCACAGAGGGGAATTGTAGCCCAAATAATGCTCAAAACAAGTAAGAATAAGGGTGGCATAAAGTTTTAATATCAATACGAGTCATGAGCATGTTTGAAGCTTAAGGCGTTTTGATTAACGCGCGTTTTAACCGTTTTTAATGTGTGTCTACGATTCTCAACCTAAGCTGCCCGGGTAGTGTAGTGGCCTATCATGGAGCCCTGTCGAGGCTCCGACTCGGGTTCAAATCCCGACTCGGGCGCTTTAATTTGAACTTCTTTTGTTGATTGCACGCGGGATATGTTGGTTAACATATTAAATTCAGAATCAAAGTAGCCAGTTAAGGTGCGCACGCCGAATTAAGTCGAAACGAGGCTGCTGCAAAACTCCGCGTAAGGCGCTGCGACGATTTGCCACGACCATCGAGCATAGCTTTTTATCGCATGCAACGAAATTGACTCTAATAATCGCTGCGCCGCGTGATCGTGATGCTCCGAGGGGCGTGCAAGGAGGATGGCTGATGATCAGCAAGGAAGTGATGCTCAAGGACCACCGGGTGATCGTCGATCTGAACTGTCCAGTGGCGCGGTTCCCGCATAACCCCGTGCTTACGGCCAAGGAAGTGAACCAGGTGTGGCAGGACCCGGGCCTCCAGGTCACGACCGTCCACAACGCCGGCATCGCGCTGCACGGTGGCGACACGGTCATGCTGTTCCGGTCTCATCTTCGTTGCGGCATGAGCGTGCTCGGGGTCGCCCGCAGCAGCAACGGCGTCGACGGCTGGCGTGTCGAGCCGCGACCGGCCATGGCGCCGGCCGCCGAGGGGGACGCCTTCGCCCCCGGCACCGATGCCAGGGCCCTCATCGAGAACGAGTCGGGCGGCGTCGAGGATCCGCGGATCACCCAGATCGGCGACACCTACTACATCACCTACAGTGCCTATCACGCGACGGTGAAGAACCGCGTGCGCGTCTCGCTGGCCACGACCCGCGATTTCTCCCACTTCATGCGCCACGGCCCGGTGCTCGAGCGAGACATGCGGAACGTGGTGGTTTTCCCCGAGCCCATCGGCGGCCGCTACGCGGGTCTGTTCCGACCCAATGACATCACGGGCGGCGACGTCGGGGGCATCTACACGCAGATCAAGCTCGGCTGGACGAGCTCGGTCGAGTCCAATCGGTGGGAGATCCGGCCGGAGCCCATCATGAGGACCGACGCGGGCCCGAGCGCCTTCTCGGACAAGATCGGTCCTGGCGCGCCGCCCTTCAGGACCACCAAGGGCTGGCTCAGCGTGTTCCACGGGGTGCGCACCACCATGGACGGCAACCCCTACGTGCTCGGCGTAGCGCTGCACGACCTCGCGAACCCAGCGCGGGTCAAGATGTCGAGCATCCCCATCCTGTTCCCGTCCAGGGCTGACTGCCGCGTCGAGGACGCCGCCTACATCCATGTGCCGCAGGTCGTGTTCACCTGCGGGGTCGTGCGCCGCGACGATGGCAGCATCCTCATCTACTACGGCGGCAATGATACGGTCATGAACGTGGGCGTGACCCACGAGGACGTGCTCATCGCGCTCTGCGAGAGCTACGGCCAGGACCCGTTGACCGGGCATCTCAAGTACGACATTCGCGGCCACCGAAGCTGAGGAGCTCGGAACCAGCGGCCACCAGGGCACCAGGACACTGCCGGTGCGCCACATGACTTTTGGGTTGCGTTTTACGTGAAGCACAATAAATTAGTGGACTACTATCCCAACGAAGAAAACATAGACGCACAAAAACAGCGCGCGGAAGAAATGATTGAAAAGATCCTTGCAGAGTCGTTTGAATCAACTCCCTCCTATCAGACGTGTAAATTCTGTGACTATGTGCCTCTCTGCGACAAGAAAGAATCTGAATGATTGATTCAGTCGCTCGATAAAAGCTCAAAGGATTGTCTTCGAGTCATCTTTTAATGAGCACGAAACGTGCGCACAGAGCACTGCTACGAGACATTCCAGATTACTGATGGACTCCAATTCCAATTAATTTAATCATAGAATCCATGTAGTTGTTTAGATGGATCATAGGCGTCCTTCTTATCATGCACGAATTCTGATTTCAACTTACAACTTTCCCTCTCAATTTTAACCGCGATATCATATAGCCGTATAAGTTCTGAAGGCTTCAATGCAGCTAGGTCCAAAGACATCAGCTGCTCACATGCTTTTTCCTGAATATCGCGAGCCTGCTGGACGTGTCGGTCCGTCATTGTAAGCACATTCTCTATGTACTGCCGTTCAATAAGCTTTCCAACATGGACATCCCACGCGTTTGCTCGGGCATTCCAATTATACGTGCTGCTCCATTTCTCGAGCTGTTTCACATACTTTTTATCCCTACCGAGAGCACTCGCTACGCTTCCTAACGAGCGATACGCCCCGGCGTGCAAATACAAACGGAAAGCGTGATACACTTTGCCCGGTTCTTCGGGCAGCTGCTGCCACGCTTCAACTTCGGGCACGTCATCTGCTTGATCAATTATTTCGCATTGCAATTGTTCGTCAGTTTCGTTTACACTTTGTTTTATTGATGCCATTGTGATCACTATTTTGATTCTGATTCTCGCACTACACTACCCGAGAGGCACGATGGTTTGATAAATCGCACCTACGCGCGCGGTGTAGCCAACACTTGGTTGTAGATACGCGTAGCTAGCGGAAACCTTTATCGCCTGCGTGCCGAAAGTGTCCAAAAACGGTGAAAGTGTTCAGGAACGCCACAGCTTATATATCACTCTGCAATCATGCAGATTTGGTGGGTTCACCAGTATCATTGCACTATCATTGCACTGTGGCTTTTATAAATAATATACAAGTGTAACACTCAGAGATCCTTCTGACTACGTAGTTGGAACACCATAATTCGCGAAAACAACGTTTTTTTATCAGCATTTATTTTATCTAATTATTTATATAAAATTAATTTAATAATAAAATGATAACACTGACGCTTATATGCTAATACGTTATGCGCTCTGCTTTTTTTCATTTATTTTACCCTACTTTCACCCTACTTTCACCCTACCTCGCCTTCCTGTTGACGCGACGCAAGCAGAAGTGCGGTCGCTTTTACGAGATGTAAATTAAATTGTAAAATTTATCAAACTTCTCGCGGTCGGATCAGATACTGATATCATTACCATTAACACAAAAAGAGAAAAGGCTGCAAAGCTTCTATTTTTCTTATCATTGCGCATATATATCTCTTCTCGGTAGTGTCTATCTCCATAGATTCACCGGCCAGCTGCAGGCCTAATTGTCGGAAGAGGACAAACTGCAAAAGCGCGTCAAAATAGCAATCTCCATTGCACATTAGATGAGCTAAAGAACTTGATAGTATAAAGAGAGAAGAGAGCAAACTAGTATCAAAAGAGATTTTTTATGTCCGTCAAAGAAATCGAAAATACCATCAAAAGGCCTGGTTGTATTATCCATTATTGGCTTTCTGGCAACCCCGATAACCAACTGATATTTCTTACCCATGGAGCAGCCGTTGATCATGTGCAATTCGACCTGCAAATACCCTGTTTAATGGAAGATTACCAGATCCTCCGATGGGATATACGGGGGCACGGCCAATCAAGGCCGCTCGAAGGACCGTTCAGCGTGAAGAATGCTGTAGATGACATAGTGAACATGTTAGATAGTCTTGGAAAGGAGGAGGCCATATTCATGGGCCAATCAGCAGGCACCTATGTGATTCAGGAGATGGCTTTCCAGCACCCTGAGCGGGTGAAAGCCATGATTATTATCGATGGAACCTGCATCACGGCTAAACTATCAATGGTTGAATCACTGGCGGTCAGGATTTCACCGCTGATGTTCAGGCTCTGGCCTTATGAGAACCTTAAAAAAGCTATGGTTGACGCATCTTCTGTAAACCATAATACTAAGCAATATTTAAAGGACAGGTTCGATAGGCTACCCAAGAATGACTTTGTCAAAATATGGGATGGCCTTTCCACGTGCATCCACTATGAGCCTGGTTATCATGTCCACTGTCCGTTACTGCTGGCGTTTGGCGAGTACGATAAAACGGGAAACATCCGGAAAGCCATGAAAGAATGGGCAGAGCGAGACAAGCAGAGTAAATACGTCGTCATACCTGATGCAGGACACTGCGCTAATCAGGATAACTATGAGTTTTTTAACAAGTTGATGATGGAGTTTCTAGAAGGATTGGGGCTATAAAATATTGAAAATTATCCTTCCTTACGGGGAAATTTTCCCACAGTTGGAAGTTCTCGTAGAAAATAAAATATTGCGCCGTTTTGACGCGTATTTCGCATGATGTAAATTACATTGTAAATTATAACAGGGTATCTTCATTTCGTGTGCGTGAAATATTCTACCTACTACTAAAAAATTTGAAAAAATATATAGTTACATCTATCATGCTTGTTGCAGTAAGTAGAGAACTTAAACGGCAGGCATTCCTGTATAACTGCAAGATTATTGTGCCCTAGCAGTTTGAGATTATGAGAGTGAGTGCCTGCCGCAAGAAAAAGTACCAGAGCGAGAACCAGAGACTCGATTATGATCGGTATAAGCATTTTTGAATTGATAGCGCTCATATGCTATGCACCTTTTATTTTGCTTACCGTCTATGACACCTATGTCTCTCTTTGGTCTTAATAGCATGGGAAAAAGGAGAAGAGAGCGAAAACCTTGATGTCGTTAATGACGGGGGTGAAGGTACGGCTCCCTAATTTGCAGCGGTATGAGGGGGCCTTCAGCTCCTTACTGAAGACCATGTCTCCCTTACACTGTGGCTTTTTATTCTGCTTCTCTTGGCATATGTAAGGTAAAACTTTAAAAGATTGCTCGATCATTCAGCTTATCTTTTCTATCCCTTCTCTGCGTTGAATAGAATAAAAGGCCCGTAAATAGTATACGCAAAACCTTTGAACCCTGTCTGTGAGAGGTAACTATCAAGTTCCTCTGCATCGAAAAGATGTAACATCTCTAGTGATTCCTCCTCACCGAAAGGGATACTGGTTCCCGAACGATCAAAAAGCCTCTTAAAAACGGAGAGATCTCCCTTCGCATTTGCCAACACCGCCAACCGGGCACCTCTCTTCATAACTCTCGCCATCTCGTTCAATGCCTCTACGGTGTCTTGAAACAGGTGGAGAGCGCCGCTACAGGTCACGCCGTCAAATACGCCATTCGGGAAGGGAAGATTCTCCACCATGCTACGGGCAAAACGGATGTTTTCTATCTCTTTTTCCCGTGCATATTTAGTCGCCTCCTCCAGCATACCCATGGATATGTCGATGCCGTAGACAAGGCGCATCTTCTGTGCTAAATGTCTGGTGACGAATCCCGTTCCGCAGGCCACGTCCAATCCTACGCCGTTCTCCGCATCCACCCTCTCCGTCATCATCTTCACCATATCTTCAATCGATGGAAGGTTCAACTCAGCGTTTATCTTATCCATGATGCCATACCACGACGGGCCTTCATAGATCTTAGCGAACTCATCGATTTTATCGACTGACCGCAAAAAGGGACTTGTGCTCTTCGTGATGTCCTCTACGATAAAGTCCACGATTCCATTTTTAACAGAGTATTCGACTCCGTCTCGCTGGCAGAATAACCCATCTATTGTGGGAGTTAACGGCTGCTTACAAAGTGGACAGACATAATAACTGTCTTTTACAGATTCGGTGTTCATTTCGTATCGCTCCTATCTACCTCTTCTCGATTGACTTTAATCAACCTCTACTCGTGCTATCGGGCAAGAAGGGGATTAAGATTGCGGCGAATACCTTCGCCTTTTATTGGCAGAAATCCTTATGGACTATCGTTACAGTTTTGTTGCATTGATTAGTGTTAGGTTGGTAGGGTAGTGTAGAGTGGTAATTTTTTACCAATAGTATTCCCCCACCACGTTACGATAATCGTGCAGCACGTGCCGCACGGAGAGAAAGTTTAGATACACTTCCAAGCACTTTTTTTCATTGCTTACCCACCGAGATATATATGTAGTTTACCCTTCGACGCATACTTTTTTCACTCAAAAAATGGTTGCACCGCAATGCTCCAAAAATAACAAATTGGTTTAATGCTAGCAAATCTTTATATTATCCGCACGCTGACACCTGACACTAAGGTTGAAAACGCGGCTTTTTGTCCAACCAACATAAAACCGAGCCATCATCCTAAAAAATGGTGATCCATTTGAACATGAAAAAGGGATTGATATGTTTATCGATTGTAGCGATAGTTGTGTTTTGCACTTTAAATGTTGCCACAGCATCGACGGGTAACTATTCGACCACGTTCCACAACAACGCCCGGCACACCGGCGACCACATACCGATGACGAGGGGCAGCACTTCAAACGGCTTATTGCATTGGAAATACGCGACCAAAGGTATTGCGCCCCCCACTGCCACCGTCACCAACGGGATCGTCTACATAGGGAGCTGGGATCATAACGTCTATGCTCTCAGTGCGAATACCGGGACGAAGGTGTGGAACTACACGACCGGAGACATGGTGGAGTCCTCCCCCACCGTCGCCAACGGAATCGTCTACGTTGGGAGTGATGATCACAACGTCTATGCTCTCAGTGCGAATACCGGGACGAAGGTGTGGAACTACACGACCGGAGACATGGTGACCTGTCCCCCCAAGGTCGCCAACGGGGTAGTCTACGTTGGGAGTTATGATCACAACGTCTATGCCCTCAATGCGAATACCGGGACGAAGGTGTGGAACTACAAGACCGGAGACTTTGTGGAGTCCTCCCCCACCGTCGCCAACGGAATCGTCTATGTGGGGGGCTGGGACCACAACGTCTATGCCCTCAATGCGAATACCGGGACGAAGGTGTGGAATTACACGACCGGAGACCTTGTGCATTCCTCCCCCACCGTCGCCAACGGAATCGTCTATGTGGGGGGCTGGGACCACAACGTCTATGCCCTCAATGCGAATACCGGGACGAAGGTGTGGAACTACACGACCGGAGACCTTGTGACCTCCTCCCCCACCGTCGCCAACGGAATCGTCTACGTAGGGAGCGTTGATCACAACGTCTATGCCCTCAATGTGGCGACCGGGACGAACGTGTGGAACTACAAGACCGGATACTTTGTGGAGTCCTCCCCCACCGTCGCCAACGGAATCGTCTACATAGGGAGCTGGGATGGCAACGTCTATGCCCTCAATGCGGCGACCGGGACGAAGGTGTGGAACTACAAGACCGGAGGCTGGGTGATATCCTCCCCCACCGTCGCCAACGGAATCGTCTACGTAGGGAGCTTGGATCACAACGTCTATGCCCTCAATGCGAATACCGGGACGAAGGTGTGGAACTACAAGACCGGAGGCTTTGTGAATTCCTCCCCCGTAGTCGCCAACGGTGTGGTCTATGTTGGGAGCTTCATAGACGGCAGCATCTATGCCATCGGCGATCAACCGCAAAGTTAACAGCCAGCTGTAACTATTGTCGAATGTGATAAATTCTATCACGCGTCAAAATAACAAGCGTTCTGCAAAAAGTCACCAAATACCGAGCAATTGATTCACTTCGGCTTGCATCCTTATGGACGTGATGATCTCATGCATCTTGTTCCGCGCCCGCTCAGAGATTCTTACGTCGTGCATCCGTTCTTGCAAATAGTTAAAGGCCCCCCAGTCGTGCGAACACGTCCTCTTTAACTTTTCATACGCATTAGCGGAAATTATATAATTACGATCTTCAAGATCGAGGATAAGGGAATCGACTTCCACGGGGTCTTCCAGCACTGGCATCACCGACGACGTCGTGTACCGCAACAATAAATAATTACGAGGCAAAGTAGGATGGAATTAATACTGTGGTGGTTTTTAGCTAGAGGAATTAACAAAAGAATGTAGGTAGCGTACTGTAACTGTTCGAGTAGACGTATAGCTCATAATGAATCGCAGAAGGCACCGAGTAACATGTACACCTCTCCCGTTACCAGACATGCGGGATGAGACGATATCTCACCTGAACCATATAGGCGTCATAGCCTTTGAGTCCTTTCTGTAACACGCGTTCCTCCCGCAGCGCCCGTGTCGCAAGCATGCCCTCGTGAAGCAGCCCTAAGAGCACTCCGATCCACGATTCCAGCAGAAGGGCCGATCCTAGACAAAAGAGGAGCATGCCGATATACATAGGATGGCGGACGTAGCGATACGGCCCCGTCGATACCACCGTTTGCCCTCGATCTTCTTGGACGCGTACCACTGTAGACAGGTAAGAATTCTCCCGAAAAGTCAGGTAGAAGAGGTAGAATGAGGACAGTAAGACGATCGCTCCCACGAGGTGAAGCCATGCCGGCATCTGCGACCAGTGAAATCGAACGGCGTCGAGTGGCATAGAGATCCACCAGATACCAAAGAAGACGACCAACAGGATGACGTAAGCCTTGTCCCAGGTGGGTTGATTAGATTTGAACCCCGTGCGCTCCTCTATCAATCCAGGGTCGTGTCTGAGCAGCCACAGAACAATGCCAAAAGAGAAGCCGTAGAACAAAATCAGGAAGACCCAGCCGTAGAACCAGGACACGGTGCCGGCTGCAAGAAATAATACCAGGCCGAGAACCAGGTAGAGAACCAGCACCTGGACTATACCCCTTATAAGTATTTTTGTATTGACAACGCTCATATACACGCACGCACCGACGTGTAGTCTAATAGGTGCGCATTTATATGTAGCTTACGTCCGAATTTCAACGAAAAGAAGGCTATGTGCGCTTTACAATTAGCTTCTCGATTAGGTGATACTGTGACAGTTCGAGTGGAGGGGAAATATAGCTCGTAAAATAGCGATTTTTTATCCTCATTGTGTCAAATGTTAGCCCCCTCTGTAAGGCATGCTGCCGGGGGCAAATCTCGTCAAAATCGCAACCGTTAATTAATAATTGGGTAGAATTATTAATCTTCAAGATCGAGGATTTCTCCTTTTGTCCACCACTGAAACCGAACAAAAAGGGGGAAATCATTTTAATACCGGCGTCTCTTTTTTACCTGTTTTTAAGAATTAGGTTATTGGCGTGCTATGAGTTCTGCGGAGGTATACTATCAGCGAGATGGTCGCAATGAATAAGAAAGTAATCTCATTATTATTAGCGTCACTCTTTGTGCTTACCATCTTCGTGGGGCATGTATCAACTGCTGGAGGTGGTGGACAGCAAATGCCATCACACTCCATATCCACGAGGTCTTCCAGCACTGGCATCACCGACGACGTCGTGTACCGCAACAATAAATAATTACGAGGCAAAGTAGGATGGAATTAATACTGTGGTGGTTTTTATGTACTCCCCATTACCAGACATGAGGGATGAGACGATATTTCACCTGAGCCATATAGGCGTCATAACCTTTGAGACCCATCCGTAACACGCGCTCCTCCCGCACCGCCCGCCTTGCAAATCCGCCCTCGAGGAGAAGACCCAGAAGCACTCCGATCCACGATCCCAGCAAGAGGGCTGATCCTAGGGAAAAGAGGAGTACGCCGGTATACATAGGATGGCGCACGTAGCGATATGGCCCAGTTGACACTACCGTTTGCCCAAGATCTTCTTGGATGCGTACCGCTGTCCACAGGTAAGGGTTCTCTCGGTAAGTCAGGTACCAGAGGTAGAACGAGCACGACAAAACAACCGCTCCCACAACGTGAAGCCATGTCGGCATTTGCGACCAATGAAATCGAACGGCGTCGAGTGGCATAGAGATCCACCAGATACTGAAGAGGGCGCCCAATAACATCATGTACGCCTTGTCCAGGTGGGTTCATCAGGTTTGAACCCTATCGAGCGCTCCTTTATCAGTCCAAGATTGTTCCTGAGCACCCATAGAACAATGGGAAAAGAGAAGCTGTAGAGCAAAATCCAGAAGATCCAGCCGTAAAAACCAGGAGAGCGTGCCTGCCGCAAGAAAAAATACCAAAGGGAGAATCAGCAGCTCGATTATGACTGTTATAAGCATTTTTGAACTGATAGCGCTCATATGCTATGCACCTTTTATAGTGCTTACCGTCTAAGACACCTATGTTTCTCTTTGGTCTTAATAGAATCGGAAAAGAGGGAGAGAGCGAAATGGAGGGTGATTAATAATGCCGATTTTGGTAAAGGACATGGTGACCACGATTGAAATTGTTGCAGAACTTGCAAATAAGTCCGCACACGATTATTTTGACGTCTAAACTAAAAAAAACGTGAACAATAACAACTCAGTTTGACGCTAAACAGGGTTATTTTTATTATATCGCGCGTATAGTTACGTGTTTTTAAAATTACCATTAAAACTTATCAGATTAACTGAGATCCATGAAGGTGTGAGGTACGTATGACAGTTGATACAAATACTATTCAGATCTTTCAGGACATATGTCAGATAGTGATTGGGGCTGTTCAAGATGGGAGCATAGGTCAGATAGGGATTTGGGGTGTTCATCACCTGAAGTTAGTGACGCACTTTCTTTCCATTCTCGCAAATATAGTTCATGGTTCTGTTTTCAAATGAAAACGTAGGAGATACACTCAAAGAGCAAAAAGATAGCTAAATTAAAGAGATGAAATAGAACCAAGACATGGTTCTATTTGGTTCTGTGGTTCTGCTACGAATGCAAACACACCAGCATCAGCATCAGCATATGAACACCCTCGACTAAATCGGCCCGACCCCTTTGACGTGCAAGTCGATAGCATGGTTCAAATCATTACGCAGAACCACGACGCGTTAAATGGCGGAAGTCATGAAGAACTGGAGCAGAATGTTAAGAATCTGATACGGATCAATCTTAAGCAAGTATGTCTCATTCGCTGGAAATGATTGATATATGGACGCCAATTCGCTTGATTCTGTGGTTAAAACAGCGATTCAACTGATAACATCGGCTGACGCTGATGTTGATGCTGATGCAGGGAGGTGATATCCATGAACGGGCAATCTTTGCGTCAGCACTTCTATGATCATTGGGGAGGTCACTCCGTATCCTTTGAGACGGTCACTGGAGAACGGTACTGCGGTACGCTCGGCAACTGGCTAGATGATGGGACGCTCTTATTCACCTCTCTTTGTTTCTATGACCTCAAAGGCAAATGCGTGGATTTTGACGGAGGGGCGACCCTCTTCAACTTTGCCCAGATACGGATGATCTCATCTATCTGGGATTTGCCAGAGGATCTCATTAATGCAGCAATGACAAAAGAGTGGGAACGGGAAGAACGGAGAGAAGAGATGAGACTGAAGAACGAGAGATCAATCCTCATACCATTATGTTGATGTCACCTTTCCTCCCTATAGTGCGATTCAGTTAGGGGATATCTTAGACTATCGAAGTGAACACGCGTTTTATCCCCATGCGTTAGATTATTCTGTCATCCCTCTTTGTGCAGCCTTGGCAGCGCAGCGAAACAGTGACGCTTGTTATGCACTATATTTGCTTTCAACTGCGGTCAATTTATGCGAGGAAGAGGGACGAACTGCTGTCATAGAGGATGAAGTTCGGTGTGCGGAATGATTACCGGAGGTATCATTGATCAGACGGGAAGTCGTGAGGTTATCTCCACATTAAAAGGTGTTGCTTGAATGTGCATGCAGCAAATGAGAGCGGCAATCTCCTACAGAGGTGTATCGCGAATTTAACAATCTTATGTGGCTTACAGGAGTGAGCAGGTATCGCATAAAATTGTCAGAGCTTGTCGCTGAATTAGAGCTATACGGCTTCGTTGAAGTGGAACGGAAGGGACGAGGGAGAGGCCGGGGCGTTGACTTCTACATATCGCTGACGGGATCAGTTGAGCGAAAGGGTGTTGTTGGATGCGCTGAAGGATTTGGTGGTATGACAATCTATCTTTGTCTTAAATTACAGCCATACTTCTTGCTGCCATCCTTGGTATCGGGCCGGCAACTGCTCTAACCGCGGGCGCATGCGAGGCCGCCACATTCCGTTATTGCGTACAGCATACCGGCGATTACAGGCCGGCGACGGAGAACAGCACCTCGAACGGCTTGAGCATCAATATATTCGCCAAGTTCATCAGACCAATAGAACCACACACATTTTTCCTTAAGTTCTGGAATTTTCGGTGTGCAGTAGCTTCGTCAATCAAGGCCGTGTAATACACTACGGATTGCGAACCACAAACGTACTCACCCACTGAGAGGGGGCATATGTGTTGTCTCCTAAGTAATCAACTTTTAGAGTGTGCACTCCCGGCGATAGTTTCGCGGTATCTGCTGAATTAAGGCGAAGACCAACGGACACCACGCAATACAACCCGCCACCATCTAAATAATTCCATTTCAGCCATTCACCGCCCGCTGGTTGATTATCGATATAGAAGTTCGCCCACTGCCCGCACACGCGGTGGTCATTGACGTGCCCCGGAACATAAATATACCACCCCATAGAGTACTCCTGGCCTCTCACGATACCGTTACCCATCGCCATGCTCACCCATTTATTCTCATGTATTTCTGTCGGTATCTTTGCTTTTGGCGCTGGACTTGATGATGCGCTCAACGTCGGTGTTGCAGTTATTTTTGAAGTCGTAGTAGCAGTTGATGTTGCAGGTGAGGAGCTTGTTGTGTTTGTAGTACCTCCTGTGCATCCCGCGACAAACACCGTAGCTAACACAATAGTAATCATGAATATAACCAAAAGCTGTTTTTTCATTTTTATCCCTTATTTTGGGGAAAATTTTCCCGTAGTTAGAAGTTCTCATAGAAAATAAAACTTTGTGCGTCTTGATTCGTATGTACGTGAGGATGCTGCATATCATCTTTGACACATGACTCCAAAAGGCACGTTTGACGTTAAAAATAGGGTTACTTTTATCATATCACGCGTATACACGTATTTTGTAAAAACTGACAGTTGACGGGTTTCGATACGACGCGGGCCATCAACAGGATGGTGAATTTCCATGAAGAGACAAATGCTAACACTATTTTTGACGCTCCTCATTCTTATTTCGGTAGGTGGAGCTGTCAGTATCGTCGGTGCAGCGTCGCACGTGAATCCTGGGCAAGTATCAAAACCAACTGCCACAGCGACAACTTGCCAGTTTATCGGTAATGCACACACGCACGTTTACCATTACCCAGGATGTCCAGACGTTGATAAAATTAAACCTGAAAACAAGTTTGTTTCAACTCGCCGTGCGATGCAGTCGCCGCCGGTTACAGGCCATGCAAACACTGTAACCCCCGAGGCTGTTAATTGGTCGTGAGGTAATGGATGTGTGTTTAAAAAATAACGGTGAAAGGTGATCCATTTGAACATGAAAAAGAGACTGATGTGTTTGTCGATTGCAGCGATAGTTATGTTTTGCACTTTAAATGTTGCCACAGCATCGACGGGTAACTATCCGCCCACGTTCCACAACAACGCCAGGCATACCGGCGACCACATACCGATGGCGAGGGACAGCACTTTAAACGGCACATTGAATTGGAACTATGTGACCGAAGGCATTTTGCATTCCTCCTCCGCCACCCCCAACGGAATCGTCTACATAGGGGACGGTGATCACAACGTCTACGCACTCAATGCGAGAACTGGGGCGAAGGTGTGGAACTACACGACCGGAGACTTTGTGTGGTCTTCTCCCACCGT
Source organism: Methanobacteriota archaeon (assembly GCA_963704625.1). Lineage (GTDB taxonomy): Archaea > Halobacteriota > Bog-38 > Methanoflorentales > Methanoflorentaceae > DASPRZ01. The sequence continues at coordinate 762,686 of OY969924.1, forward strand.
CGCCAACGGAATCGTCTACGTTGGCAGTGCTGACCACAACGTCTACGCCCTCAATGCGAGAACTGGGGCGAAGGTGTGGAACTACACGACCGGAGACATGGTGCATTCCTCCCCCACCGTCGCCAACGGAATCGTCTACGTAGGGAGCTTGGATCACAACGTCTATGCCCTCGATGCGAATACCGGGACGAAGATATGGAACTACACGACCGGAAGCATTGTGTGGTCTTCTCCCACCGTCGCCAACGGAATCGTCTACGTTGGGAGTCACGACTGTAACGTCTATGCCCTCGATGCGAATACCGGGACGAAGATATGGAGTTACGCGACCGGAAGCATTGTGTGGTCTTCTCCCACCGTCGCCAACGGAATCGTCTACGTTGGGAGTCACGACTGTAACGTCTATGCCCTCGATGCGAATACCGGGACGAAGATATGGAGTTACGCGACCGGAAGCATTGTGTTCACCGACCCTGCCGTCGACAACGGAATCGTCTACGTAGGGAGCTTGGATCACAACGTCTACGCACTCAATGCGAGAACCGGGGCGAAGGTGTGGAGTTACACGACCGGATACTGGGTGGTCTCCTGTCCCGCCGTCGCCAACGGAATCGTCTATGTGGGGAGTAATGACCACAACGTCTACGCACTCAATGCGAGAACCGGGGCGAAGGTGTGGAGCTATACGACCGGAAACTGGGTGCATTCCTCCCCCGCCGTCGCCAACGGAATCGTCTATGTGGGGAGCTTGGATCACAACGTCTACGCACTCAATGCGAGAACCGGGAAGTTGGTGTGGAGCTATACGACCGGAAACCCTGTGCGCTCCTCCCCTACCGTCGCCAGCAGGATCGGATAGAGTTCGAAAGAAATGAGAACTATGCTCTTAAATAATATTGACTCGGTTGATGGGCGGTTCAAAATAAAACGCGCGCCATCAATAGGATGGTGAATTTCCATGAAGAGACACATGCTATCACCCCGCCTGTTGACTAGTCGTGAGATAATTGTTTGGATGGGGCCGTGTATCAGAATACAGTTTCATAGAGCACAGCATATCTCGAGAACTTAGAAAGGCACGATATAAAGTTTATTTAGATGTGACTTGGATTTTGTCGCTAAAGCCGATGTCTGCGCCACGTTTTATCACCGTCAGCGATCTTTCGGATTGAGTCTCGTCCCTCCAAATATAAGAAACTTGCGGGGTGATTATTACATCCGCAAGTCTCTATATACAGTGGCTTGTATCACTAGGTTGTCTAATAAAAAGAAATGAAAACAATGAACACATACTGGTTGATTTATTACTTGGGTGGGGTATTGGTCTCCAAAACTTGCTTCACTCTTGGCTAGCTGCACACCATCTCCGTTCTCTTGCGTAATATGAGTTATGGCGTACCAGTTTTTATCTTTTACATAACGAACAGATATTTGATAATCTGTTTTTAACGACTGCTGGCCGTCAACATAGATATTGTAATATTTGACACCGCTTGCAGGTGGGGCATTAAGCGTATTATTAAAGTAGGGATTCACTGGTTGATAGCCTGGGGGGATAAGGCAGTTATATGTTGGCACGAGCCAGTAGAGAACGCTTGGTGTTGTAGTGTTCGGAACTGCCATCATTTGTTCGGCTTCTTTTCTGCTCGACACTACGAAATCATTGTTAGGACTCTTTAATGTGTTCAGGAAGAAATAACGATAAACGGGTGCTAACGAAGTCAAGTCCATATCGTTATAAATCCATTCATAAAACTGTGAATTCCCTGCATGTGGCGTAGCCAAAGTAATCACAGTGCTCACATTCTGAGGAGCTATTGAAGCATAATAACGAGCGACTAATCCTCCAAAACTGTAACCCACAAGGTTACACTTACTCGCATAGCTGTAAGGCCAAACGTGCCCTCTCGCCATAGTATCAATATCAGCTTTTATGGTATCGGGAGTAGCATATTGCGGAGTTGTGTAGCCAATAACTGGATGATCAGGAAAAGCTGCGTGCGGATCCCAAAGCGTTACGTACCGTTGAGTGCTGTAGCCACGTGCTTGCAACTCAGACGTATATGAACTCCAGTTTGTTTCTGTGTTGTACCTGAACGTTCCATCTCCAGCGTTAAGCATAAAATTCGTGAAACTTTTATAAGAAACATAGTATCCTGGTGCTGAAAATATGTCTGGAAACCTAGGTGGATAAAGAGACGACAACCCTTCAACAATCACCACCGGCAGCGGGATGGTGACTGGTATGCTGCTTGGCTCCGAACGGCTCCCATCACCCGCAAATGCCGTGCCGGTAAGCGTAAACTTCACGTTATCCGTAAAGCGCGGCACCCCCTCAGTCGTGAGGTTAATCCGCAAGAGGGTGGTCGGTTTAAGACCGCCTTTGGCGTCGAACATCTCGTTTCCCACACCAGACGTCTTCCCCCATCGCACGCCGGGAGTCGTATAAGGGGTAACGTTAAACGTTTTTTCCACCGGCTTCCCATTTATGGTAGCGGCAAACGCGATGTACCGCAGAACGTTAGCACGATCACTCGCCGGATACGTAACGCTTACCCATACGCCGAGCTCACTCGGCGAGACCATCGAGGCGTTCTCAACGCGGAGCACGCACCGGCCGGATGCACTCGTCCCATCGGCATCGGCGGCGTGTACTATCGCGCCGTCCGTCGCTCCATGTGACGGTGCACCACCAGCGCTCTTTGCGTACTCTGGGTTGGCAACGCCGTGCGGTGTGCCTGCTGCGGTGCCCATAATTCCGAAAACCGTTGCCACCATGAGCGCTGCGAGAAACACTGCGAGTGCTCGTTTATGCATGGTTATATCGTTGTTAATGTCCACACTCATCACCCCTGCAAACCTTTGCGGGCATCTTTTTGGAAAGTAAAGACTGTTTGCGGCCTGCCTGAATTGAAATGTCAATCTCTTGAACGTTTATAGAGTTTAATGGAATTAAAGTTTAGCATTCCACTTCTGTGGTATTGTTTGTTTTTGCCGCTGATAATGCGTGCTTCTGAAGAAGTGATCATTGTAGCGACTGCATGTTAAGAAGGGTAGGATGTAGCAACTGGCAGTGCGTCCTATTACCTCTAGATGAACTGGTCAATATCACCGTTTATATCCCAGAATCTGTGTGGTGTATACGATTGAGAGTCCGAAACAAGCAAGCTCCAGAACACCTTTCGGATATGAGTTTACCGACTCAAAACGCAAAAGATAAAAAGAGGACGACCATAAACAAGAGAGGTTAAATATGCAATTAATTTTCGATAGTTGTGGCAACCCGCGACTGACACGGCTCAAGCGCGATGATAAGCTTGTACAGTCATACGCTGAAGACTGTTTCAGCGCATTCCAAGACGGCGCGTTAGTTGACATGCTTAAAGACCTTTACGATAATCTCAATAATGGCGAGTGGTCGCAGTGCTACCGCAGCATCTATGATGAAGACGATCGTTCGTGGTACGTTAACGAATTAAACGTCGATGCACTGCAATCAGCGCTTAATCTGTTGGTTACAGTGTATGTCGGGATTCAAAGTTCAAATGAATTTATGACTGAGCCCGTATTGCAGCACTGTCAGCTTGGTGGCTGCCAGCATTTCGGTGTAATGCCCGTGTGTGATGCATGCATCGCCGAAATGATGAAACAGATAAAGATATTACTTGCTTGCCACAACTACTGCAAATCATTGTGTGCAAATGAACAATGAACAATTAAATGCTTTATAAAAACAATCGTTTGAGAGTGTTGTCCCGTCTTAAAACTCTTTTTTCTGACTTCATGCGTTCTCTTTAAGCGCCTCTTAAAAGCTTATTCCCGAGGTGCGCATATGTCTAGGCTACAACAAGACGCCATCAAATGCGTTTTACTGTATGCTTCTTTAAGTCCAATCTTTAAATTGTGAGTTGGCTTGCGTTAGACTTATGTCGCGTGGCTATACGATAATTACACTCGACAATACAGTATTTATCCGCGTACCTTCTTTCAGGTTACACCTGGTGTGACACAAAAATGTGGTCACACATCTGTAAACAGATATGTTGTCACACTTTCGCACACGAGACCGGCGTCACTCAGGCTTAAGAACGTACTATGTAATGTGCTTACTAGAGGAGGTTGAAGACCCATGGCAATAAAAAATACCAGTTGTTATTACGGACTTCACTTTGGATGCATAAATACGTTTAACGATCCAGACTGCAGAAAGTGTGCCGAGCGCTTAACAAATGCGGTTGGCCAGGTGCTCCGTCCAACGGCAACGCGTGCATCGGAGCGCATTTCTGTATTGCCAATTCACCCTATGAAGGTGCAGCGATAACTGTTTTTCAAAGTCCCTGTTTAATAGTTCACTGTAACTTCAACTGTGCTAAACTTGAGTCATGGTTTACATTCGTGTAAACTCGACGACAGCTATCGGAATGCACGTAAATAGCTTTTTGGGAGCTTTATGTGATAAAAGTACATTCCACGGAAGCGGAGAAGACATGGACGTTCGACCTCGACAAGTCCTCCTTACAGCCTCTCGACCTTCAACGAATAAAGCGCATGCGGATGCGCTGAACTAGAAGAAAAAGAAAAAAATCATCGGAAGTACACAAGGATAAGGTGATGATGTTAACAAATCTGCAGGTAAAATTTACTCATGTAACCATGTGGTATGTACCCCGAACACAGAGTTTTTGTATGATAGGTGGCTCGGGCACATCCCTCCTCCCGCCTTGGCTACCTCATATCTTAGCTTCACAGTGCATTTTTCTAAGATTGATAGCAAAGCCATTTTTAAATGTTTGATTATGTTTTTTATTACGAGCACAAACTAAGCGCATTAAGGGCCCCCCTATAGCCAAAAAGAGCTTTCACACAGCAGTACTCTTGTCGAAGGTTCCATTGTGCCGGATCGGAGTCAGACGCGGGGGGCTCCCGACGTTCATGACGTCTGAGCAAAGTCAATCGCGATGACAGTGGCGTATGGGTCAACTGCGTGATCGGGTACGCTTACTATCAACTCGCCCTTTGGGGTGGGGTTTTGTATAAGAATGTCTACGACCGGGATGCGTTTTTTATACCCTAATTCTTCCCCTGTACCAAGCACACGTACCGATTTGACCATGTTAACGGGAATACCTTTGATTGAAACAGTTTCATACGGTTTCATCAGTAGGTGCAGATAGATCGTATTCCCTTTTCGGGTTGACGGCCCATAAAACTGCCATGGTTCGAGTCCTGGGACGGTACCCACAATGCTCTCCCTATTTCTAACCATCCACGTTTCAATTGTTTCGAGTCTCTTAATTTGTTCATCTGGGATCTTGCCGTTTCCCATGGGACTTACATTGAGGAGCAAGTTACCACCCTTCGCGGCAACCTCACACAGGGTGTGAATTAGTTCTCGGGTTGTCTTGTAATCGGGGTCTGTTGGGTTGTACCCCCAGCTTGTGTTCATGGTCATACAGGTCTCCCACATGCGTTTTTGCGGCTCTGCAGGAACGAACTGCTCTGGGGTATCAAAATCCCCCTGATCTGTCAGCCGATCGTCGATTAGAATTTCAGGTTGAAGGGATTTTATCATATCACGCAATTCTTTGGTCTTTAGCTGATCTGGTGACCGCTCCCATTGACCGTCAAACCATATCACATCTATCTTTCCATAGTTTGTCAGTAACTCCCGGACCTGGCTGAACATGAACTCGAGGTAACGATCCCACTGTTCTTTCGTCGGCTGGCGAAGGGATAAGCTAGCGTAGTATTGTCTGTCAGTATCTTGGAAAGCAGGATAGTCGGGATGGTGCCAGTCGATGAGGGAGAAATACAGTCCTGTCCTCAGTCCCTCAGCGCGAAAAGCTTCAACGAATTCACGTACGATATCCTTTTGGTACGGTGAATTCTCGATAGAGAAGTCTGAATACTTGGTATGGAACATAGCGTAGCCGTCATGGTGTTTCGTGGTGAGAACTGCATATGTCATCCCGGCTCTTTTTGCCATCCTGGCGAGTTCCCTGGGATCATAGTCCGTTGGATTAAAGGTCGGTGTTATGCTGTAATACTCCTCTACAGTGAGGTTTTGACAGTAGGGTAAGTATAGGTTTATAATTCCATCTAAAAGAGGCCACGAAAGCTCCCAGCCCTTCTGGCTCGAAGGTCCCCAGCTTATAAACATACCAAAACGGGCAGTATCAAACCATGTGCTCATTTTAAAATCTCCTTTTTATCTCGCTTGTTATTTTATCAAGAGTATAGCAACATCGCTTGATAAATAAACATATCATCAGCAGGGGACACATAGTAAGATTTTAGAACCGGTAGCCCTCGCTTATGTATCGATATTCTATAGCGCACCACCTTTTTTCCGTAATCTCTATCCTTAGCGATCAGAAACTTTATCGAGCTGGCGAATGTCGATCAACCCATCATATCATGGATGAACCCTGTTCGATGCAATTTGAAAGCACACGTTTCAGATTCGCCCGCTAGGAAATCCAGCTGATATACAAAAAATTCTCTCTACTGAGCATTAACAGAGAGGTGGTTTTTTTCAACTTTGATATTTCTTCAGTTATCAGAAGACCGGCCAAATGCAACATATTCAGAGTCATGTCGGCGTAATAAACAGATTCTGCAAAGCCGTAGTCGACGGTTTTCCTTGTTTGTTCTGAACATAAAATCCACCTCTGAAACTGGGCGCACTAACATTAAAACCAGACTGCCCTGTCTGTGTTTGGGCCCCATTATAAAACTTTGGCCATCCTCTGGAACTTCGTTACCAAAGGTAAACTACCATCTATTGGGTATCAAGAGAGGTTATCCGATAATATTGGGGATAATAGGAAAGTCCATTTTCCTGTTTTGAGCCCTATTACGGCTCTAATTAGATGATCACACACACGAAAATCAACAATTATCTCTCGGCTTAACCATATGACGACGTAGACGGAAAATCTGACTTTTCGAAGCATATTCGCTATGCTCTTTTAGTGCCTCAAGCCACCACTTGCTACATGGCAGCGTCCAAAAAGTACAAATCGGTTAGTTTTATTACATCCCCGCGCATCCTAATTTGTTTTTAAAAGTGAATGTTGATAGGCAGCGTTTCACACATCCACAGCGCCCCATCAGCAGGTACGTGATGTTGCGTGAGAAGAGAAGCTCTATCCCTGTGTATAATAGTGATTTTAACGCTGTTGTTATTTGTTGGTAACGTAACGAATGCAGGACTGCTATCACAACATGCCTCTACGGGGCGTGTGCACGCCGCCCCTACCGACTATGTAAAGGACAAGGTCCTCGTTCGGTTCAAGCCCGAAGCGCGTAAAGATGGTATGGTAGTGCCCGACGTTGCCGCAGCAGCCCACGCTAAAGTGGGTGCTACGGTCACAAAGGAGTTTAAAGAGGTGCCTGGCCTTCAACTGGCGCAACTCCCCGGAGGCATCACTGCACCCGAAGCAGTTGCACAATACAATCAGAACCCTAACGTCCTCTATGCCGAGCCTGACTATCTCCGACACAAAGACGTAATTCCCAATGACCCCTATTTTCCCACCTTGTGGGGCCTTCATAACACGGGCCAGAAGGTGAGTGACGTAACTGGCACGCCGGGAGCGGATATCAAAGCACCCGAGGCATGGGACAAAACCACAGGGTCACGTGATGTCATCGTCGCCGTCCTCGACACCGGAATCGACTACAAAGAGCCGGATCTTGCCCCCAATATCGTAAACGGATGGGACTTTTTTACACATAGCAACGACCCCATGGATCGGGACGGGCACGGCACCCACGTGGCGGGAATTGTAGCAGCGGCTGGAAATAATGGCATCGGGGTGACCGGAGTTATGTGGAGGGCGAAGATTATGCCCTTGCGTGTTATTGGCCCGAATGGCGCTCCCACTGACGTTGTGATATCAGCTATTTCCTATGCGGATTCGCACGGGGCCCACGTAATAAACATGTCCTTTGGCGGCGCGTCATATTCTCAGGCTGAAAAAGACGCAATTGATGCTTCCCCTGCTATTTTCATCTGCGCAGCAGGGAATGCGGGACAGAATAATGATAAGGTGCCCCACTACCCGTCAAGTTATCCAAGCAGCAACATCATCGCCGTTGCCGCAACTGACCAGAACGATGTGATCGCATCATTTTCAGATTATGGTCCAAATTCGGTGCAGGTTGCAGCTCCCGGAACAAACATCTTGAGCACTTATCTACCATGGGTTCAAATGTTTTACGATCCTTTCAACTGTTTTGATGCGTGGAACGCTCAAGTACCGTGGCGCATTACAGATGCTCAGTATGTCAGCCCCCCATTCAGTGCAATGATCAGTACTCCAAGCGGCAGCAATGTTAATGCCTCACTAACGCTCAGCAATCCCCTTGACCTGACAAGTAAGTGCGGGACTACGCTAGGCCTTTTTGTAAAGATGGATACCGTAGGAGCCCATGGCACACTTTATGTCGAAGCATCGAGAGACGGTACACACTGGGATGCAATTGATTATGGGTCAGGAAACTCGACTGGGTGGCGTCAGCTGGAATATGCCCTCACAAATTACGATAATTCACCATACTTTAAAATCCGATTTAGATTGACGTCTGACGGTAGTGTCGGTCCCAACAGTGTTTACATCGATAACGTAAAGATCAGAGCATTCGACCCATCGAGCGCGCAACAGAATTATGTCTTTGATAGTGGAACCTCCATGGCTGCCCCTTATGTCTCAGGGCTTGCCGGGCTGGTCAAGGCGATGCGCCCCGACTACACTAACCTCCAGATAAGGGATGCCATTTTGAAGAACGTAGATATTGGGAGCTCATTACGTGGAAAGACCTTGATGGGGGGGAGAATTGACGCAGGCAGAACACTATCTAAAATCCCTCCGACGCCAGCCCCCACATCATCTCTCTCCATAACCAACGCCCGATTGGTGCCCAGTCACGTACAATATCTCGAATGGGACATCGCCAACATCGGTGACGTAGACGTATTCGTTGCGCCAGACGCCTTTTTCTACAAGCCGATTAATAAGGCGCCTTATTATGCTAGGCTCGGCACCGCCGCCCTCTCCTACGCGTATGATTCCACTACGAGAAACACGACCCCCTTCTACCGCTATGGGGGATACAGCTGGTTCAATGCTCTACCGAGGCATACGTATAGGGTCTTCTCAGGGCCGATCGTTCCTGTTGACGCAAAATGGGCAGTGTACAACGCACAACTCTACTATAATGGGGCCTTACGAGGCCGGCTCTACACGGACAGGGTGCATTACTCGACGCTACGATAGGGGATTGGGACCTCTTTGCCTTCTTTCTCTCTCTTTTTGAAGTATGTCAGGGGGTGAGTGAGAGCACTTTCGGCATCCGAAGCCCGAATATGCGCATGATGTAAGTGTATATGCTAGACTGGGAGGATTCTTATTTCTATCTGCTACGATATTCGCGCTTACGCTGAGTGCAGCCGCCTGTAACTTGCCCCTTTTTTCATTGAAAATCCGAACTATGCATCTGAACCCAATCGTCGTAATTTTATTGTTCTCCAGATGAGTGGGGTGGATTTCAAAACAGTTCTCTTTACATTGTTATTGGGAGATAAAAACAATATTTAACCATTGATTCACCTGTTGCTTTACTATTGCCAACCAAAGAGTCGCCGATACCCATTTTGAACACTCCTTTCTTGCCGTTCGCAATTCTACACACCCCGCATTCAAGCGTGCAAAGTTCCCGTTGTTATTGGTGATTTAATGCCAAAGAGATTTGAAGCTGTGAGGTTAAATTCATAAGTTTAAGTTATGAGTAAAAAGGGTCATAGCATTTGTAGTACATTCAATAATTGTTGCGATTATCTTTGTAATATTGAGTATGATACTAGCAATTTTACTGTTTCCAGTACGGCCTATTTAGCACCACTGTATTTGCAAGAGCGTTTACTGGTATCTCCACAATGCGGGCACTGATAATCGTCTGCGGTTATTACACCTTCTTCTTTGTAGGTTTATACAGAGCAACGATAAGTGGGATGCTTTTCGGATTACGAGTCTTGTCAACAAACGGCGTGACAATGGATTATACAAAGGCGTTTGTGAGAAACCGTACAAACTTGGCATTGAATAATCTTGTTATTGTTTCTGTTCAACCGTATCGTGGGCGTTATAACGAAAGGAGACCCACGCCGAAGAGTTATGGATACATAGCTGGCAATGCAGTAGTAACTTGATACCGCGACAGTTACTACCGATTAGTCTAACAGGTGACATTAGGAGATAGAAACGGAGGCGATTGATATGACCGAAATATTCGACAAGTTATACGAAGTAAAATCTAGAATGGTCAGTATGTTTCTATACAAAGCAGATGATTTCTTACTCTGTTTTGATACCGGTTTTGATGAAGGCGGCATAAAGAAAGAGCTTGATAAATTAGGTTTTGACCCCGGGAACGTGAAATACGTATTCTTAACACACACAGATCCTGATCATACAGGCGGACTCAATCTGTTTAAAAATGCTGAACTATACTTATCGGCCGATGAAGAGCAGATGGTAAACAAAACAACACCGAGATTTTTTGGGTTTAGATATTCTGCATCACTCAAACGCGCATATAAACTGCTCAAAGATGGAGATACTATCCAAGCTGGAGATACGAAAATACAAGCGTTATCGACTCCAGGTCATACTCCCGGCTCCATGTCATATTTGGTAAATGACTCTATTCTCGTCGTCGGAGATGCACTGACGTTAAAAAGGGGTAAGGTACGTCCGATTTCTAGGCTTCAATTGAGGAGCCTCCTTAGCATGGATCCAACAGCACAGACAGAATCAATAAAAAAATTAGCAAGACTTACGAATATCTCTGTGATGGTGACTGCACATACGGGGTTTACGACCGATTTTAAATATGCAATGGATAAATGGGTATAGCAGTCCTTATCTCTGCTTCGTATTAATTGTTTGCCGGATTTAAAGAGAGAGAGAAAAAACGAGTAACGTGACAAATTCTGCATCAAATAGCTTCCAGCTCTGCTCTTGGAATTGACGTAAGCGTTAAGAGTGAGCTTTATTCTGTTATATTGAACGACGTCCCTTTACCCACCCGATACACGGCTTTTCATTATTTGGCTGAACAACCTTAAAGAGGTGCAAGTAAAACAGTTTTTCTCATTGTTAGCAGATAATTTTCCTTGCAGTGAAATTTTGATTTCCTCTTTTCTAACTGGGGGTTACTTAGAACAGGGATGAAAAAAGCTACCGCTAAATGGGCTTTATAAGACGCAAATAAAATAACAAAAGGGGATGAACGCATTAGAGTGATGGACCAATTCCCTTGTTCAAGAACATTCTAAGAGATCCTGCGTGGGGAATACAAATCGAGAGACGGATGGATCTCATTGATAATAGTAGAATGTTCAATATCTTTCACTTGAGAGTTTAATATCAATAGAATTCTCATATAATATCTGTAAGGTGAATGATCTGTCCCTCTCAGGTGCCATGTCTCTTCGCATGAGAAGACCTCTGAAAATTTGCATAACAACGTAGCAGATGCATCAAGTCATCCTTCAAGCGAGTGGCGCGAAGCCGGGAATGGATCACACGATGACTTGGCGATGGCGGAATCCTGTAATTTTCTCTATGGGGGGCTAATGAGCTAATCGACAAGAATTAGCGGCTTTCGGGATGTCACAGCAAATTAAATCAGGACTAACAGCACAAAAATGCTGTTAGCACATGACGAATCTCAAAGAATTGCGCTCTAATGATCGAAAAAACATCTTAACGATTAGATGTATAGTCCTACTAGGTTGAAAAAAGTCCCGGATATTGATGCTTTCGATGGGGGTTTTAGTTAAACATCCCGTTTTTTGCCATGAAAGCGCTATTAGAACGGGATATATTATGGTTGTTCGATTGTTTGATTGTTGTATAAACAGATGTAATAAACTATTGAAGATATTTTCGATCACGACTCCTTCTACTAATTCTTCTACTAATCTATCATTGAAACTCTGAATGTAACTCTAGCTCATGCACACGGACGCGAATCTAGGAAGTCTTTACTACAGGTGGTGAGCGCGTTATGAAGCGCTGTGATCACGCTTTCGCGGCATCGAACATGGCGTTGATCCGCTCCAGCTCGAGGTAGTCGTCGATGTGCTTCATTATCAAGATCTCCGATCACTCATAGATCATATCACAATCAACTTGAACCTACCGGTCACGATCATCTTGGTAAACTGTTAACATATCTTATAAATCTCGACTCAAACGTGGCTGCATGGATTCTAAAGAGGCGCGCCCTGAGCACATCAGAGTAGTATCTTGGCTCAATGAAATCTCCCTTTCCTTTCTACCTCTACAAAGTGTTAGTTCCAGCTCTGCGACCAGTTCAGATAACGTTTTATGAGAGATGTGTTATATTAATAGTCGTAGGTTTGTTACAATTAATTTAAAAGATGGTGTTGAAGGCGCTGTTTTTCGTCCAACCGACGAGATGAGAACACAGCGCCAGCAACTCAAACCAAAAAGTGATGTGTGACATGAAGATGAGAAAGGGAATAATAAGTCTATCGATCATAGCGATAACGACTATTTGCATGTTCAATAGTGTTGCCGCAGCGCCTGTGAGTACATCGACGACCGCGGCTCATGGTGTCCACGTTACGGATGTGAGGGGCAATTGGTGGGATATTCCAAAAAAACCAAATCCGCCAGATCCGTTGATGCATATTACGATCACTGACTATCCCTAAACAAGTAAATCTCGGAGAGACTTTTGCCATTCGTGGATTCCTCATGAGAGGTGATAACGGCATCGGAAACGCGCAGATAAAACACTACGACAATGGTAATTTCTTGTGGACGGTTACCACTAATACGGATGGCTCTTTTACTGACACGTTCCATTTTGATCAACAAGGTTCCCACCAAATAGCTTACATCTTCCAAGGTAGCGGTGGTCCAAACGTTGTGTATTTGAGCGGATACATAATACAGATACACTCCATTAACAAGTGACGATTACCAAGTGCCGCGTTTCTTAATGCCTTCAAACTGTATATCGCTGTGGTATCAGTCGGGGCAGGCAATCGGTACGGGCATCTAGCACCTGAGACGTCGGCGCTGTCGCGGCGGCGGATACAACGGTCTACAGGACAGACGTGCAAGGCACGATTGCCAGAACGATGAATGAGCAGACGGTGGATGTAGAAACGGGGCGGTAGCGAGGTTTCTTAGTTTTCATATTTTTGGGCGAAGCATTGACCTGAAGCACTGGCTTCTCTTATTGCAGCACTTCTCCGAACTGTTTGATTGTGAGTCGGCAGATGGTCGAAAATTTCTTTGCGGAGTGTAAACACTAAATGACGCTAAAGCTGCATACTATAAAGCTCTGTCCGAGTTTATCAGTCTTAATTACTTATGCAACACCTTCAAGAGAGAGGTTTCTGTGCTGCTTGCTCATTGTATCATTCATAGTTTTCCTTGACCTCTCAACAGCCTTGCGTAGCCATCACTGTGAGTTAAAGGAAACTCTTTTATGCGCGACGCCAAGTAGCTAGTTAGCCCACCATTGGAGAAGGAGACTGTGAATTCTGTGAGGTTCATATGCAGTTTCATAGGTTGATACTCATGTGCATGGTTACAGCAATTATTGCGCTTGATTTTAAAAAGAAAAAAAAGTATAAATGGGGGCTTTTTTAAAAAATAAAACCGTTTAACGGCCGCCCATAACCGTCGATTTTTAACAGGCAAGAAATGCGTGTTACGAAGCTGTTATCGTTACCTCATTACTCACAGACGCCGCATTTTGACTATCGCCGCTATAGGAGAGCCTGAAGTTATAAGCCCCTGCAGATGAAAACCCCCAAGTGTCGCTGAGATGTCCACTACTGTCTGTGGTAACGTTCCACATGGCAACCCAGGTACTGTTGTAATACGTCTGTACGTCTACCACTGCGCCAGCGATGCCACTACCGCTTGCGGTAGTGAGGTATCCGGAAACGTTGAAGCCTTGGTTGACCTTCACGTTTGTAGGAGAGGTGAGTGTGAGCGTTGTTGACTGCGCGGCTCGTGCACTCGTTATATCGTTGCCATAGGCTGCGGTCGCCGGTTTGCTCACGGATGCTGCGGCGACATTGAGCGCGCAGAGCGTTACTATCGCTATGAGCGATAAACTCATCACTCCTTTTCTCATATTCATGTATATCACCTTTCAGAATGAGTTGATACATTACGAAGAGGTTGCATGATGCCCTCAAACTCGTCGCCTAGTTTAGCTACGATTAATGCTGTATCAACATCACATCATTTTTATTTGCCTAAATGTTGCTAAGCACCTAAATGTTGCTAAGCAATTAGCACTTATCTATCATACTTCCTACTATTGTATCCTATGCATGAACCTCCTTAGCATGAACCTCCTTATATAGTGCGGATTCCCGCATTTAGGGGCATGAGAATTGCCCGTATGATATACCACTTTTTTCGTTCTCGTTTTATATGCTCTATGGTTACCTGCTCCGCCCTATTCACTCCTAATCCCCCTTTACACTCAGTTTGGCATCCAGAGATGGAGTTAGAACGGACGTGTGAATAGCGATCGCTAGGTTTAGTGAGGATAGTGATCGCTATGTTGGGGGGGATAGTGGTTACTAGCGGTAGATTGGGCGATATATGTAAGGTGGGTGGAAGTAGATTGGTGGGTAGATTGGGTAGATTGGTGGGTAGATTGGTGGGTAGATTGGTGGGTAGATTGGTGGGTAGATTGGGTAGTACGGTGGACGGTAGCCTGGGTAGCCTGGACCGTAGCCTGGGTAGCCTGGACGGCCGGGGTAGCCTGGACGGCCGGGGCCGTAGCCTGGGTAGCCTGGACGGCCGGGGCCGGGGCCAGGTGGTCCGCGTAGGTTTTGGTTGTCTTTCGTGACTGTAGTGATCTTTGTGGTCGGTGCGATAGGCTGCTGCGCGGCAGCTACTTCAGCGAAAATTGTCGCCGTAGCGAACACGGCGATTAAGAACGTTGCTAATATTACTGTTTGTCGTTTCATGTTTTTTCTCACCTCCGATGCTACTTTATCACGCTGTGCAGTATTTTAAATATTTGCACAACATTTTTTTGTTATTTTTAAATATTTTCGCTAATTCTAAGTCATTGCAGGCATTCTATCATTGTTAAATATGTCAGTCTCTACGACCCCTTAGTAGCGCAGCTTCTTCCAATCCATTCGTACACTCTCCCATCGGCTATCACCGACGCCGACCACACATCTTCAAGTGCACCTCCAGACCTTAGAGATCTAGATCGTTACTAAAGCTACCGTTATGGTGGCTAGACTGGACGGTATATGTAAGGTGGGTGGTAGTAGATTGGTAGGTAGATTGGTGGGTAGATTGGTGGGTAGATTGGTCCTGGACGGACGATTGGTCCTGGACGGACGATTGGGCGTGTGAATAGCGATCACTAGGTTTAGTGAGGATAGTGATCGCTATGTTGGGGGGAATAGTGGTTACTAGCGGTAGATTGGGCGATATATGTAAGGTGGGTGGTAGTAGATTGGTGGGTGGTAGTAGATTGGTGGGTAGATTGGTGGACGGATGATTGGTCCTGGGTAGATTGGTGGACGGATGATTGGTCCTGGGTAGATTGGTGGACGGATGATTGGTCCTGGGTAGATTGGTGGACGGATGATTGGACGATAGGGCGGGACGCGGACCACAACACTACGTAGGTTTTGGTTGTCCTTCATGACTGTAGTGATCTTTGTGGTCGGTGCGATAGGCTGCTGCGCGGCAGCTACTTCAGCGAAAATTGTCGCCGTAGCGAACACGGCGATTAAGAACGTTGCTAATATTACTGTTTGTCGTTTCATGTTTTTTCTCATCTCCGATACTACTTCATCACGCTGTGCAGTATTTTAAATTTTCGCTAATTCTAAGTCATTGCAGGCATTCTATCATTAAAGTGGTGTCGAGATATGCAGTTTGAGGGCTGAGACTATAATCTTTTTTGAGGAGGCCCCCTAGTATGAGCTATGTTTGGCTACAGCCAGCTCGATGCCCCAGTCACTGTCCCGCTTAAGCACGTTTACGATGTCTAACAAGTCAGTTTGTTTTCTATATAAGCAATAATGCGTCAAGGATTAGCTGGTGAGCATAGAATGGGGATGCTGTAATTGACGGCTTGGTATCACAAGCACAGTAACGTACTTTACTGGGGAAAAACTAAACATGCGAATAACATGACAAAAATATGGGTGAATGAATGAGCAAATCCAAGAACATAGCGCTGTAAACCTTTTTCCTGATGCTCATGTTGATTAGAAAAATGAAACAGATGCAAGCCTCTGCAATTCACCTCCTTACTCTCGATCCATCGTTTTTAGCTAATAACTTTAAACACATTACTTTACGTTATTCACGAGAACATTACGTTTGCTGCTGAGAATCTTAGATAACCCCAAAAATTTATCCGATTGGTTGGGGGGACAGCACGGCAGCAACAACGAGCATGCAGCCTAGCGGCGTTATTTGAAGACGGGGGCCGACACCATCATGGAATACGATCGAGCATAAAACCGCCGCCATTTCCTTCACCCAATTTCCATATCGTCTACCAATGAAAGGAGAAGGTACCTCTAATTGCTGTAAATAAAAAGGTTATACCCCCTTCGTTTATGTTGAATATGTTAGTCTCTACGACCCCTCAGTAGCGCAGCTTCTCCCTATCCATTCGTACACTCTCCCATCGGCCTATCACCGACTCGGGCCATGCATCTTCAAGTGCACCTCCAGACCTTAGAGATCTAGATCGTTACTAAAGCTACGAAGAGAGATATATGTAAAATTCATGCACCATTACGTTTAACATTAAGTTTTGAACTGAAAGATGGTGTGAAAGAGAGAATAAACTTCCAATGAATTCGAGTGAGTTTCAGTCTTCATTCCGTGGATCTTGCATTGAAACTGTGCCAAATTTCTATTATTTTGTAAAAATTAAAGGCGTTAACTTTCGCGGTGCGAGTGAGTGTCTGTGTCATGGCACGAGATACTTCTATGGTAAACGAGTATGTTTACCCCAGAGTCTTGCTACATTGTGCTCTGGAACGGTAGATATTTGAAGCATCTTTCTCAACTAACGTAACACAATTCGCCGCACGTTGTTTTCATGCTCCCCTTTTAGGCGGTTGTTACCCTTTGATCTTGCTTTTGTGTTAGTTCTAACCTAGTGAAAAAAGGGCAGGATGCCAATGAACGGGGGGAACGGGATGAATATCGGCCAAAGCATCTTACTTCACCTCTCTTTTTCATTATTATGCGTCTGTTCAACATGTCATAGTGAACATGTAGTAGTGCGCCCAAGGATCATAAAGGTAACCCTATTTGTTACATCAAACCAATTGTTATTTTAGACATCGCTGAGCTTAAATGGTGTTGCATCGGTTCAAAAACAACAAGTTGTTACCAAATTCCAGAACTCTTAAAAAAAATCACATCTAATTGGCTAAAAATGGAGAGAATGCTGGTTTTTATTTTGCTGTATAACGGCGTGAGGAAGCTTACGCACGCTCACGCAAACGTAGAACATTTCAAAACGCAACCCTTCGAAATAAAGAATAAGACAAATCTGTTTTCCGAAAAAACCCTGTCGCTCCTTAGTAAGCTATACTCTTGGTCTTATCGCTCTTAAGGAATATGAAACTATGTGGCATAGCTCATTTGGTAAGCAGTTGAATCGTAGCTATAAAGTCAAATAGTTCTTTTTAAGTCTGTCTGACGAAGAAATCAACAAGATTGTACGGTCAATTCAAGGCGTAAAAATTGGAGAGATGAGCGCTATGGAGATCCTAAGGCGTGTAATTAAAGCGAATCCAACGCTCCTGCTCGGCTTATGCCATCTACTTTAAACAATTTTTATGTCATGAAAAACCCTCATGAAGTGAAGGTGTTCCGAAACACAAATATAGAGAGCAGGATAACAGCGGCAAGTGATAGCGATATCACTTCTTCACTCATTCTATAGGGAACAAAAGAGTATCACAATTGTATCATCATCAAAGAAGACATAGAGCGTGCTCTGCTCAACTATAACAAATGCAAACAAAAAAATATATCACTAGAATATATTGATTGGGTTGTAACATTTTTTCCGCTGGAAGTTTAAGATTCAGCTTGAAAAATCTGCGGACCGTCGCATGGAAGAGACAAAATCGAAGATTGATTTAAACGGCTTGGAAGAGACGTTACTTATTCCGCTATGGGCTCGGGCAAAGATGAGTAGAGAATACAATTCATTCTTTAACGATCCTAAAGCGATTGAACTCGTTGAACAAATTGATTATGATTTTTCGAAAATTGACGATGCTCTTCGTTTTGAAGGTATCTTGCTAAACGCAACAAGAGCAAAGCAATTCGACGATAAAGTGAAAGGGTACATTACAGAACATCCATTACCTGAGTACGTCTATGACGTCTGCATGAAGTACTGGAAAGGCGTGTGCTTTGTTCAATAACACTTGCGACTCATCCTTAAACTTGCGGAGGCCCTTCTTTTAACAGCTCTTCTATCCGTTGTGCTGCTGGCACTGACTGCTCCCACGCTATCTCGAAGGTGGACATAAGGTACTCGGCGTAGGTGGGGTCATCGCTCCAGAGTGTTACAAGAGGTGTATCGATCGAAAGACTCTCGACATCGATGCTCATCGAACTGATGCTCTCCTTTCTGTCCCCCACCAGCAGAAATATGCCTTGGTACTGATCGACGTGGCGCACGTCTGTACCGATACCCAGAATCTCTCGCATCTCTTTGATATACTGATATGAGAAATCAGCAATGCCCCGCACGCTCCCAGCTTTCTGTATAAGCATTTTGGTTCTCTCGCGTAGGCTGAATGCGGAGGCAAGAACTAACAAGGAGGGGGGAGAGATAGACGACTTCGTTGTTCGCAGATTCTATAATATTTGAACAGATAGCGAGGGCGTCGGTAACGCTTGTGATAATTGTTCCGTCAGCCATTGCTAGTAACGTAGCCAGTAGGGCTTATAAAGCTGCGTGACAACAAGTTTGTGCGACAATGCTTTCATCTGGTTTTGCTGCAGTGCGAGAAATTTAGCGGCGCATTTAAAAAATCAGCTACAGTATCGTCATCAGCGGAGCTAAATGAAACAGTACGACCATCCGTCAGGCTTGTGGAGGCCCTCCTTCTTTCAACAACTCTTCTATCCGCTGTGCTGCAGGAATTGACCGTTCCCACAGCATCTCAAAGGTGGAAGCGAGATACTCAGCGTATATCGGGTCATCAGTCCAGAGCAGTATTGAAGGTTCATCAAGTGAGATCCGGCTGATATCAGCATTAATCGAACTAAAACAAATCTTTCTATCTATTACTCCGAAAAAGAGTCCCCGATACCGGTCATAATGACGTATATCTTCACCGATGTTCAAGAGTTCCTGCGCTGGTTCGATGTACGTGTATGAGATATCAGAAATACCTCTTACACGTCCTCCGCGCTCTATAAGCTTTTTGCTTTCCTCGTTTATACCATATAAAGAGGCGATGACTAGCATGTCCGCAGGGACGACAAACAGCAGCTCCTTCTCTGCTGAGGTCAAGCTAGAGATGCTGACAGTTACGATTTCCTTAACGCTTTTGAGAATTTTAAACGTGGAAAATTCATCCGATGGCCTAAAACGCTGTTGCTTTGACAGCTCCTGAAGCTCCTGCTTCCTCATCTCCATCTCGCGGAGTTCACTCTCGCGCTTTTTAAGCGCAGTCTCGAGAGCGATATCAAGGTCTACAGCCGCATAGACTGTCGGCGTCTCGAGTGAGGGCCTCACCAAGCCCTTATCAATAAGGCTCGTGAGCATGCGGTAAACATCTTCTCTGTACGTCTTGAGCGATTTTGCAAGCAGGGATGTGGGCTTTGGCCCGTACTTGAGCAGGTGGAGGTAGAGCTGTGCCTCTTTTTCACTGAGGCCGAATTCAATGAGCTTGGTGATGAACTTGCTGTCGTCTACCATAATGATTTATCACAATGTACGTGTATTGAACAATAGATACAGGTTTACCTCGCACTTTTCGTTCTACTTCAACGGATCCATAGAGCTCTAATTCAGCGGCCAGATCAGACAGCGTTTTGTGTGATACCTGTTCGCGGCCAGTCAACCGCATAAGGTTATTGAACTCACAATACTATAATATTATACAACCCGAGGCGGAATCTGCCATAGAATCTCGCCAATCTGCCATAGAATCAAAAATTGACAAACTAATAGCACATAATTTTAAAAATAGAGGGTTAAAAGGCTTTCAATCAACAAAAGAATCTAGAAATAAAGCGCCAGAGTCGGGATTTGAACCCGAGTCGGAGCCTCGACAGTTCTCCAACGAGGAGCATAATGCTGATCAGAGCTACGCGTTTCTTTAGCTTGCTGTCCATGTGTTTCTCATACTGGGGGCGTTTTGATTGTATAGTTCTGAATTATCATCATTCGTAAAAAAAAGGGAGGAGGGGGTTGAGATGACAAATGCCAATCCCCACGCCACTGAAAGCGATAGCGCTCCAGAGTCAGATTGAATGGCACACATCTCAACCGATTCTCTACGCGATAGCCTATCATTCAGCATCTCCCTCAGGTTCTAAGGCATATCGGCCGTCAGATCCTGGGATAGCTGGATAACCACTCCTTAAATGTATGCTACTGTTCCTGCCACAGTGTGTCTCTCTGATCCTGCAGCAGTTGTCTGAACTATGTTATGGACTCATTGCGCATCCCATTTAACGTCGCCAGTGTTGGTAGCCTCCGTAGCCTCCCCAGTTGTGACCGTAGCCTCCCCAGTTGTGACCGTAGCCTCCCCAGTTGTGACCGTCGCCACCCCAGTTGTGACCGTCGCCACCCCAGTTGTGACCGTAGCCGTACGCTGAAGCGTCATTCCCTGCAGCGGTGTTATGTCCTAACACTTGAGGAGTAACCCCATAAGTGTTCTGTGCGGTTGCTGTAGTAGGCTGCTGCGCATTGACCACTCCGGCGAATAACATCGCCGCAGTGAGCGCAAAAATGGCAGTTGTTGCTATCATGGTTCTTCTTTTCATGCTCTTCTCACCTCCCGCATTGCTGTGTCACGTATGTGAGCTCGCATATAGTGCAGAGCCGAATGAACTATCAAAGACACTAGCTTATGAAAGATGTGTGTGAAACTAGTTTCCAACTAGTCCCAGACCTATAACCTATAAACTCTTCTCGAATACTAGCTTCGTAGTTGCGCATACCGACACCGGTAGGTGATGTGTAAAAGTCAACTCGCAGTCCCCACCGTCCTTTCCGTTCCATTTCAACGTTCAGCACATACGTCAGAAAGAGGAAATTATGCCTGCCCATACTGTGGAAAGGAAATTACTAAGTAATGAATCTCACAAATGACTCAAACGCCTCAACTTACACCACCAAATCCTTCAGCGCATCAAACAACGCCTTCCACTAAACGGAAGCAGTCGGAAAGAAGTAGAAAGATTGAATTATTTTATAACCTGTTTAAATCGTGGTGAACTTATGCATTACATTGGTGGGTCTAAAGTTGGCAAAGTAAACCCTAACCCACGCTCGTCTTATCCATTAATTAGATTGCCGCAGCAATACAGCGGCTTCATCGGAAAAACGGCACACATATTCAAGACAGAGCATCAAGATCAACAGGCACTATTCATCCTTCTTGAAAGTGGAGAGCCGACCGCATCCAATATTATACAATCCGTGTATAATTTTATACAATCCGAGACAGAAATCAGCGTCGAATCTCCCCTCTCAGCCCTCGAATCTTCAATTGAAGTCCTCGATTCAAAAATTGACAAACTAATTGAGCTCAATTTTCAAAATAACGAGCTATCAAATAATAAATCACTGAAAAACGGTGGGCTCGACCGGATTCGAACCGGTGACCTTCGCTGTGTAAAGGCTCGTATTGGCTTGAATTCATTTGAGCCCCAGGGTATTAGCTGTCAGTCATTATGTATTCAGTCTTGCTTGTCCGACCATGAGCTGCATAATCTCTCTCAAGAAGGTCTGGGAGAACTTCAATTACCCTTCACAAATGATGAGTTAAAGAGTTACGTCAAAGCAAGAGCATTAGGTCTCTCCGATAAAACAATATATTGGATTGATAAAGCGGCAGGAACGTTCTGGAATGCCACGAATGGCACTGTGAGGAAGAAGCACATGGATATGCTTCGTCAGTCTGTTTTGAATAAATATCAAAGTGAAGATTCCAAGGGTAAAATGCTCGCCTTCGCCAAAGCTTTCCTCACGTATCTTACTAAAATGAAACTAGATACTCGGTATCACGCTTTTGAGGTATTTTTGGAAATGCCGAAGGCCCTCAAGAAACGGAAGGATATAACAAGCCGTGTTATCACAAAAGAGGACATTGAGATTATCCTTAGTTACGTCAGAAAGTCAGAGCTAGATGGAAGTATCTGTTATAGCAGGGCGTTACAATATGCTGCATTTGTAGTGTTCGGGGCGTATACAGGGCAGCGGAGTCTGGCGACTGCTTCAAAGCTGACGGTAGGGCAATTTAGAGCTGCATTGCAGTTTCAGAAACCTGTGCTCCACGTCGAGTCTTCTCAGGATAAGATTAAAATGGACATTCCGTTCCGTTGCATCCACAGGTTATCGATGCTCTCCAACCACTGATAGATGGGAGGGACGACGATGAACTTATGTTTGGGTATAATAATTTCAATCAGTGGAGAAAACGGCAAAAAATCCGTCTTTCACGTATTTCAGGCCATTTTGTGTTAGGCAACCTCCGGAAATTTGCTGAACAGCATGGCGATGTTATCCAATGGGATCAGTCAAACCCTGCATATATTCTCACACACGGGGTATTAGGGGTTGAGTGGGCGCACTATCGGCATCCGCTGCCTGAGTATGTGTATGATGCGTATATGCGGTATTGGAAGGGTAACCAGTTCACACAACTTGAACAATCCCCTTATGAGGCTGTTGACTGCAGCGACTAAAGAGAACAAAGTGAAAAAGTGGTGGTAGTTCTTATGAAGCACACGATGAAATGCTTTAAACATCTGATCTTATACTAGGCCCCCATTCAAATTTGCTCGATGTTGAATGCTTTAAGATGGCTACTATTCCGCAAACCGTCATGAGCCATGTATGCCCTATACTACCAAAAAATATTTTAACGAACTGTAGAGGGCCATCACTCAGGTTTTTTATTTGGCCAAGATATAAAACAACAATAGGGGCTAAAAGGAATCCAAGGAATGGAACTGTCATAACTAAAAACCAAGTTATTTTTCTCGTGAATGGTACCGGTGCTTTAAACATTGGTATGAGGTATTTATTGATATTTTCCACATCTGCCTTGTACCATCTTACTCTTTGAGTGTAGAGGTCTTTGAGTGTAGAGGGGGCTTGTTCACCCATAGTTGTCTTAGCAAGGACTGCTACTCCTCCCTTAAGGTACGCCCGCGTAGAGAGATCAACGTCATCACACGACGCCTCCTCGTCGAATTTTTCGTTTTCTAAAAACGATCCTTTTACTACTCCCGCTCCTTGAAACGTCAAAAAACTATCTGACCCCGAAAGACGATGATACATGTCGCACAAAAAACTGTACTCAATTGATATAACTTTCGTCAAAACATTGCTTTTATTGTTCACAAAACGGCACCCACCTGAACAAATTGCAGCATTGTTTTCCTCAAGCGCCGCCACACATTTGATGATATAATCGTCAGCAGGTCTATTGTCAACGTCAAAAAGTGCCACATAATCTGCGTTTTTTATCTCTCTGAGGACATCATTTACCGCTCCCGCCCTACGACCTCTATTATGATTTCTCAATATTACATTAAAATTATCCGGTAACTCCCAGTGTAACTTCCTTTTATCGCCCGGAAAAGTCTCGATGACGTAGCATATCTCGAGTTTGAAGTTATTGTACTTTAATCCTTTAAAACACTCGATTGATTTTGTAATTACTGACTCAGGCTCATAGGGTGCCACTGGAACAATGGCGTAAACGGTCATACAACGGTATTGTGAATATTAATAGATATTAATCTATCTTTACAAATGAGTGACTAGACTGTCTTGAATTTTATCTGACATCAGCTGAGTATGGTATTCATAATCTCCGTATAAGATTTACTACAATTACTCAGATTTACAAAACTCCTCTTTAAGTCCGCTTCTAGATTGCAGGAACTAATTATTACAATACGAACAAAACGAGTTCAAATGATATTGTCCTGACGCAGCTTACCGACATATACAAGGTTACTTTGAATACAATATTTTTGAGTAATCATTTTTTCAAGCCGTCACGAGCTTTCCGATGCATCGATTTAAACATTGGATCTCGTGCTGGGCTTCCACTCAAATGTGCTCGAAGTTAAATGCTTTACACTTGCCACAATTCCACAAACTGTCATAAGCCACGCGTACCCTACAACACCAAGGGATATTATAACAAACTCTAGGGGGCCATTACTCAGCTTTTTTATTTTGCCAAAGTATGTGATGAAAAGAGGACTTGAAAGGAACGCAAGGAATTGAACCATCAGGAAGGATAACCAAGATGTTTTTCTTGAAAATGGTATTGGAGCTTTAACCATCGGTATGAAGTATTTACTGAGATTTTCCACGTTCGCTCTATACCATCTCACTCTTTGGTGGTAGAGATCTTTGAGCGTAATAATAGGTTCCTCACCCATAGCAGTTTTGGCGAGGACTGCTACTCCTCCCTTAAGGTACGCCCGCGTAGAGAGATCAACGTCATCACACGACGCCTCCTCGTCGAATTTTTCGTTTTCTAAAAACGTCCTCTCACCACGCCCCCTCCTTTAAACGTCAAAAAACTATCTGACCGGGAAAGAAGCCGATACATGTCGCGCAAAAAATAATTCTCAATTGACATAATTTTCGTCAACACATTGCTATTATTGGTCACAAAACTACATCCACTTGAGGAAAACGCAGAATCGTTTTCTTCAAGTGCAGCGACACATTTGACTATGTAATCCTTAGCAGGCCTCCAGTCAACGTCAATAAGTGCCATGTAATCTGCGTTTTCTATTTCGTTTAAAATGTCATTTATCGCGCCTGCCCTACGACCCCTATTCGTATTTCTCAATATCATTTTAAAATTATCCGGTAAAGTCCGACATAACTTCCGTTTGTCGCCTGGAAACGTGTCGATAACGTAATATACCTTATGGTTAAAACTATCACATTCTAATTCTCTCAAACACTCGATTGATTTTGTAATTACTGACTCAGGCTCGAATGGGGCTACTGGAACGACAGTGTAAACGTGCATACAACCACATTCTGTTAAAGTGAATAAATAGTTAACGTGCCGCTGTGCAAGAATGCAGTCCTACCTTTTTTGGTTATATTTAATAGCTACTGAGTACCGTATCATAAGCTCTGAACAGGATTTAGAATAATCACTCAGCTTTACAAAAACTTCTCGCTAATTCCTCTTCTATAGCCGATTGTATTTACGTAATCTGCATAAAAAGATCATTCAACGTTGGCGTGATGACTAAGCCATAAATAATGTCTCCTGTATCGCCACCATAAACAGGGTGGTTAAATGTAATGCGTTCACTGTTTCAACATTTACGTAGTTCTAACTGGACCTCTCATTTAAAGTAATTACATTCCAGAAATGAAATTCCAGACCTCTTTCCCTATCATTATGCGAGTCTTCCCCTTTATGCCACTACAAAATTTTTTATACCAATTAGCTATTCTCTATACTGTTTCATCAATACAACAGGTCGAACTTCCGCCGGGTAATGTTCCTGCTTTGCTATTGTCTAGTTTCAATAGACCTGGTTAATAGGAATGGTTAAAATAATGAGCTTTAACTCTAGGTCGATTCACAGTATTTTAAAATTAGACGGCATACTATTGAATAAATATGCGTCTTTTACAATAGTCTTCGCCCTCGCTAACACTCCATTTAAAAGAGTTAATAATGCGGAATTGTTCTTAACGCGCCGATGATGAGACTATGATAACTGCAATCCTTGGTGGTGGTTTAACAGGCTTAACGCTGGGCTATTTATTACACGACAAAGGGGTAAATTTCGAAATTTTGGAGAAGGAAACAGAATGCGGTGGCCTACTGAGAAGTCTGCAGGAGGAGGGGTTCACCTTTGATTACGGCGGGTCGCACATAATTTTCTCGAAGGATAAAGACGCTTTTGATTTCATGCTCAAACTATTAGGTGAGAATAAGCTAAAGAATAGAAGAAACACAAAAGTCCTTTACAAAGGTCATTACGTGAAATATCCTTTTGAAAATGGCTTGTCCGATTTACCAAAACACGACAATTTTGAGTGCGTGATTTCTTTCATAAAAAATCTCATTCAAAAGGAAAAAGGCGAAACAAAAAAACCTAGCAATCTTAAAGAGTGGTGCTACTTCACATTTGGCGGGGGCATAGCTGAAAAATACTTAATCCCGTACAACGAAAAAATTTGGAAATACCCGTTGGAAAATATTAGTTTGGAGTGGGTGGAAAGAATCCCGAACCCGCCGGTAGAAGATGTTATAAAATCATCGTTGGGGATAGAAACCGAAGGATACATCCATCAACTGTACTTCTATTATCCTAGGGAGGGGGGGATTCAAGCATTAACAAAATCGTTGGAGGCAGAGATAGGGGACCATATTATAAAAAATTTCGACGTGAAAAAAGTCAACAAAAACGGAGAGAAGTGGCTTATTTCTGATGGGACAGAAGCGAGAATTTATGACAACATAATATCCACAATTCCGATCGTGGAACTAGTTGAGGTTGTAGACGCCTCACGTGAAGTTAAAAAGGCGGCAAGAAACCTCAAATTTAAGTCCCTCATAACAGTAATGATAGGCTTAGACGTACCAAACGTTAGCGATTACTCGTGGCTGTACGTTCCAGCTAAAGACATTTTGACTCACAGAATAAGTTTTCCCTCAAATTTTAGTCCCAGTGTAGTACCAGAAGGTAAATCATCAATATTCGGAGAAATAACTTGTAATGTCGGTGACGCCATATGGAAATTAAAAGACAAAGAAATAGTGCTGCGGGTGGTAACTGACTTGGAAAAACTGACAATCATCGAAAAAACAAAAATTTGCTTTACAAAGGTAAAAAGGCTGAAGTATGCGTACGTTATAAACGATTTAAGTTATCGAAAAAATAAAAAGGTAGTAGAGAATTACTTCAAAGATGAAGGAATCGATTTGGTCGGCAGATTTTCAGAGTTTAAATATCTCAATATGGATATGTGTATCCGGAGCGCCATGGATTTTGTAGTTAAGAAATAAATCACCTGAAAAATGAAAGTACCCTTTCAACGTAGATTGATTTTGTAATTACTGACTCAGGCTCGAATGGGGCTACTGGAACGACAGTGTAAACGTGCATACAACCACATTCTGTTAAAGTGAATAAATAGTTAACGTGCCGCTGTGCAAGAATGCAGTCCTACCTTTTTTGGTTATATTTAATAGCTACTGAGTACCGTATCATAAGCTCTGAACAGGATTTAGAATAATCACTCAGCTTTACAAAAACTTCTCGCTAATTCCTCTTCTATAGCCGATTGTATTTACGTAATCTGCATAAAAAGATCATTCAACGTTGGCGTGATGACTAAGCCATAAATAATGTCTCCTGTATCGCCACCATAAACAGGGTGGTTAAAGCTCAATACCGATTTGCTTAAAATACCAAAAGAACTGGGCGAATTTGTGATCGTTCATGAATTAGTCCACCTGCTAGTACCGAATCACGGTAAAGTGTTTAAAAGCTTCATGTATACATATCTTCCTGATTGGGAAAAACACGAGCAGAGGTTAAGAACGTACGCTCGCAGAATAGAAAAAAGAAATCACAAGAAAGGGTTATCTGCTCAATAATAGTATATCCCCTTTAATTTATCTAATAGACTGTAAATTCTAATTTAAATGTCATACTACCAAATCCTTCGACGCATCCAACAGCACCTTCCGCTCCAACTTTGCCATAAGATTCAGAAAGATTGAATTATTTTATAACCTATCTAATCGTTGGTGGGCTTATGCGCTACATAGGAAAATCGAAAATTAGCACATTGCATTCTAAACCCGACATCTCGTACCCCTTAATTCGATTACCACAACAGTATAAGCACCTCATAGGTGAAACAGCTCAGATTTTTATGACAGATTGTGAAGGTAGAACTGGATTTCTAATTCTTCTCGAAGAAAGAGAAGATGATAGCAAAGTTGCAAAACAAAGTTTAGAAACCAACATCGAATCTCGCCAATCTGCCCTCGAATCAAAAATAGACAAACTAGTAGAACTTAATTTTCAAAATAATGAGCTATTAGAAGCCAAATCACCGAAAAAAGATGGGCTCGACCGGATTCGAACCGGTGACCTTCGCCGTGTAAAGGCGATGTCATAACCACCTAGACCACGAGCCCCAAAAAAAGTATTTCACGTGTTTATATATTAAGACTATCACGCAAAATTGAACGACCCTCTACTCGTTAGCCTCCCGTTATCTCCTTCTCTCCCCACTGCATCAACATGTTGCACAGTTCAATCCCTCGCAAGAGGTTGTCCTCATCGTAAGGCCCGACTTTGTATCTCCACCAGTAGGGCGTTATCACCCCTTTTTCGATCTCAAATTTTATTTTTGGTTCTTCATTTAGAGAGAAATCATTTACTTCGTCGACGGTTATAGTGCCCTCGCTTTTGAGCCTGTCAACGAGCGGCTGCATCTTCGCAGAGAGGAGGACTCGAATACCCCGTTCGGATCCGATCTCGAGTATAAGGTTGCTCTGCGTTCCTATTGAATAGAGTCTATACCTGATATCTACCGATTCCTTCTTAGCACCGCCTCTGTCCATAAAGTTGTGCTGTTGCATTAACTCTTCTACGCGATCTTTCGTTAACATCGCTTAAAATCACCACCTGCTGGATATGCTACATAATTGCTTGAATCGATATAAATAAATTAGCTTGATTGCTTAAACTTTATAAAGCTAAAAGGAAACGGGACTACTAAACGATAGGCATCTTTACATAAATTGTGCCCTAAACGAACGTTTGATACGGTAGCGCTATACGACAAAGACGATGCGTCATGCGAAGACTTTTCAAAAAGTGCTGACTTAGTTACTTTTCTGCATTTAAGCCACATCAATCGTTACGTTAAGTGACCGGGCAATCGATAAATTTAGCCATTTTCAAAAAAAAACTTTCAATCGTGCTCCACACGCCGTTTTATTTCTTCGAAAATAACAGCTCCCAATAGTGACTCACTCTCTTTTTTTATACTTTTTATCCATCAATTTAATCAGAATTTTACTGCCTTTTACCGTTGTGGATATCCGACCCGTTCAGCCCTGGTCACGATGACCTCCTTTTACCATCATGCCAAGATACGGGAGCATGTAATAATGCGGGACTTCCAAAAATTCTGCGAGCCTCCTTGTTGTCGGAAATTTAATGTTGACCGAATGTTCCGTAAAACTCACCGGGATGCGTCTATCGACAATGAGGAGTATTTTAAGCGCTGCGCTCTATTAGTTTACTTTACGAGTCCTAAGTCGACCAACATTTCAGCGTTGAGTATAGAAGCGCCAGCAGCACCTCGGATTGTATTATGGCCCATAAGCGTATATTTAATGCCTGTTACGACGTCTTTGCGAACTCTGCCTACCGTTACGCTCATCCCGTTATAGGCGTCGCGGTCAAGTCTGGGCTGTGGTCTGTCGTCTTCCTCTCGGACGATGACCGGCTGTTCTGGTGCAGATGGGAGTCCTTTGAGCGGTGGAAGAGATGCCATTGCTTCTTTCACCCGTTCAGGGGTCGCGTCGACATTCACCCACACTGATTCGGTATGACCGTCGATGACCGGAACACGATTGCATATGGCGCTCACCGTAAGGCTGGCGTTTACCACCTTTTTCCCGTCAAACTCCCCCAGGAGTTTAAGCGTCTCTATTTGCATCTTTTCCTCCTCCCCGCCTATGTACGGAACGACATTATCAAGTATCCCCATTGAGGGGACGCCGGTGTATCCAGCTCCGGACACGGCCTGCATGGTTGCCACCTTTATGTCAGTGAGCCCCAGCGGGATGAGGGGCTTCAACGTCATTACAAGCATAATAGTCGAACAGTTTGGGTTTGTCACGATAAAGCCGCTCCAGCCACGATTATCCCGTTGTGCGTTAACGAGCTTCAGATGCTCGCTGTTTACCTCTGGAATTACGAGCGGAACATCATCGAACATTCGGTAGGATGCTGCGTTACTCGAGACTGCGAAGTCATCGGCCGCATACATCGCCTCAACCTTTTTTGCCACTTCTGCCGGAAGTGCTGAAAAGACTATTTTTACGTCCCCTGGCATGTGCTCTGATTTCGTAGGAATTACACGGAGATTCCCAACATCTTCGGGAATGGGCGTGCCGAGGCGCCAATCTACTGCATCAGCATACCGCTTTCCTGCACTCCTCTCAGAGGCTGTAACCGCTGCTATTTCAAACCACGGGTGATGGGCTAACAGCTGGCAGAATCGCTGCCCGACTGCACCCGTCGCCCCAAGCACTCCTACTTTTATCTTAGCTGACATAGTCACCTCATTCCAACGTTACGGCCCTTGATGGACAGACGTCGACGCAGGTGCCACAATCGACACACTCGTCAATGCTGACGACTGCTACTTCGTCCAGTGAAATTGCCCCTGATGGACACTCTTCGACGCAGGTGCCACATCCAACGCAAACATCAGCGTCTATTAAAGCTGCCATTTAGTAAACCCCTATCGGCTTATGGTAGCGCGAGAATATAAATACTTTAGCTCTGCACCGTCAAATTTTGCGCTGGAGCGGAATGGTTCGGAATGGTTAAAGGAGGCAATCACGTAACACTCTCCCGCACCTGTGAGTAGCTACCAATAAAAAACTGTCGGACGCGAATCTCGACGACATGCACATCGTTTTTATATTTTTAGCCCGACTGTTATCTTATGCCACTACGGAGTAAAGAAATCGTACGGGGATTAACGAGGGCACCACAAAGGGCGCTTTTAAAGGCGCTGGGATTAACTGATGATGATCTTGAGAGACCGTTCATAGGCATTGCAAATGCTTGGAACGAGATCGTTCCAGGACACATCCATCTGAGAGATATCTCGGAGTCAGTGAAGGCCGGCGTACACTTGGCTGGAGGGATAGCATTTGAATTCGGCACAATAGGAATCTGTGACGGCATAGCTATGGGGCACTCCGGCATGCGGTACGCCCTCCCTTCACGCGAAAATATTGCCGATTCAATCGAGCTCATGGCACAGGCCCATCAATTTGATGGGTTGGTTATGATCGGCTCATGTGACAAAATAGTTCCAGGAATGATGATGGCGGCGCTCAGACTCAACCTACCTTCAATAGTGGTAACGGGTGGCCCAATGAAGACCGGGTACTTCCAAGGAAACGAGCTTACTCTCGTGTCGGTTTTTGAAGGTGTCGGATGTGTGCAAGCGGGGGCCATGACGGAAAAGGAGCTAGAGACGATCGTTAACCGGGCGTGCCCTAGCTGTGGGAGCTGCCAGGGCCTTTATACCGCGAATACAATGGCCTGCATGGCCGAAATTCTTGGACTTTCACTCCCCTACTGCGCGACCACTCTTGCTGTGGATGCTAGGAAGCGCAGAATTGCTAAAGCTAGCGGTAAAAAGATAGTTGAGTTGACGTTGAATAATGTCAAACCACGTGACTTTATTACTGCAGCGTCGTTAAGAAATGCAATTACGCTCGATATGTTAATAGGTGGGTCCACAAACACAACTCTTCATCTTCCGGCGATAGCGAACGAATTGGGCATCCGTCTCTCCCTTGAGATATTTGATGAAATAAGCCAGAGGACACCTCACATCTGTCATATGACTCCCAGCGGTCCGTATACAATGAGCGATCTCGATGATGCTGGGGGGGTACCCGCAGTCATTAAACGCGCAAGGGATCTACTAGATAATGAGATGACAAACTCAGGCAAGAGCATTTATCAGATAGCCGATGAGGCACAGATTCACGACAGCGAAGTCATCAGGCCGCTTGATGATCCAGTTCATAAGACGGGGGGGATCACTGTGTTGTATGGGAATCTCGCTCCAGATGGAGCTGTGGTAAAGAGCGCCGGAGTAAGCGATGAGATGATGATTTACACTGGAAAGGCCCGTGTATTCAACTCGGAAGACGCCGCCATGGATGCAATATTAGGCGGTCTCATAAGAGAAGGGGACGTCATCGTCGTACGGTACGAAGGGCCGAAAGGAGGCCCGGGAATGCCTGAAATGCTGGCACCAACGGCGGCCATGTCGGGAATGGGCCTAAATGTTGCTTTAATTACTGATGGAAGATTTTCAGGTGGCACCAGAGGACCTGCCATAGGGCATATCTCTCCTGAAGCAGCAGAAGGTGGCCCCATAGGGCTTTTAAAAGACGGCGACGAAATCACCGTTGATATTCGAAGCCGCACCCTTACAGTCAATCTTTCAGAAGACGAATTTCACGTGAGGAAAGCGGTTTGGACGCCGGTTAAAAAGGAGATTTCTGGCTATCTAAAAAGGTACGCGGCTGCTGTGACTTCTGCCAGCAACGGGGCCATATTGAAGTAATAGCTCGAAAGAGCCATCACTCGCACGCACATACGCCAGCTGACTAAGATGAGCATGGTGCGTTGAATTGAAGCAATTTGTACTTCGAGCTGTGCTGGCAACTCATGAGGGCGAAAGATATCATACACATGTGAACTTAAGCTGATAAAATAAGGGAAAAATATTTTCAAACGCTTCTTCGTACCCCTTCCCTTGTATAACAAGCTCTTTAGCAGGGCTGTCAACAGTTGTCTCCGTCTGATATAGACTATAGTACTAAAAAAGCAATTAAAGTCGTTAAAGGTAATTTACAATGTTGGCGGCGACAGCGTTGGCAGAAAGGGCGCCAACATGCACTAAGCTCATTTTTGGGTGTACGACTTATATATACGCTCACTTATGACTTGAATACTATCGTGTTCCCGAACTTCTGTGTTATCAAGTACCCATTTGCAGTGAGGTAGTCGCTTAACGTCGCACTGTCCTTTGAACCGAGATTTGCCGAGAGGATGACATACTTATACGTACCTATGCCCTGCTGAATCCCTGACTGTAATACGTATGTGTCGTTTGACACCACTTCCTTGTGTGGGTCCAATGAGTTGTCATAAATCGATGGATTTTGGGAATATAGGAGGTATATGCGCTGCGATGAACTCGCGCCTTTAAAGGGATCGCTTGGGTTCTCATGGGCAACGAACATCATCTCTATGTGGGATCCTGGCACTTGTCCAACATACCGTATCGCGTCGAAGTCGGTGGGTGCAAGCACCGACTCGTACTTACTCGTGTCTACTGCGCCCCCGATATTAGTAAAAATTACGAGCACTACAAGCACCACCGCAACCATTTTGCCTGGCGATATGAGTGCGCCTCTCCGCCGCAGCGCCACTTCTATCATAGTAACCCCGAGTCCAGCTGCTGGTATCAAGATCGCTTGTGCGTAAGCAACCCCCCGCCCCTTGAAAATCTCAGCGGTGTCCATATTGAAGTTGAAATAGAGAGTAGAAGCCATCCATGCAGCGAATATACCGACAATAAACGCTATAAAGACGACTTGCGGCAGCTCACGCCCCTCTTTGTACAGGAGCATGCCCGCGATACCTGTGATCGAAAGCGCAGCGATAAGCGGGGTTATGTACAGCAGCATATACATGGGATCTGGATATTTCAACGTGAGCGCAACAGTCGGTATAACGGATTGCATCGCAAGCGTTGTTATAGGATATGCGACAAGTGCCGGAGCGAAATCCCGTGGAATACCCCTAACGAAGAACTTGAATGCAAAGAGAGCAAGACCGCAAGCGTAAAGTGGGATAGATGTAAAGGCTACTGCAGTATTTTGTCTCTTTATGACGTAAGCCAATAATACGAGAGGAAATATGAAGAGGGTGTAGAGCCCGAACAATATGTGCATCTGCATGGAAAGACCGAGTATGAATACCCCCGATAGAAATGACGCCGCCTCCTTTGATGAACAGAGATACAAGCTGAAAAACAGGAAGAATGTCCCGACCACTTGCATCATTGAGATGTCAGTTCGCCAGAAGATCTCAAATAGAGGAGACATCGAGTTGAATATAAACAGTGCAACAACCTTTCCTGCAAGGCTAACTCCAAGGCGCTCGAGTACTGCGAGGAGCATTATTGAAGACAATATGCCCACGACAGGTCCGAGCCATATCGCGACATCGACTACGGATATTTTGCCAGTCATTGAAAGTGCGGCCATTATGAACTCAAAACTACGTTCTCTGACCCACTCTTCACCGTAAAGGACTGGCGGGAGACCGGTGTGACCTACGTGTACTATATATGTTGCGCGAGTGGCCCAAGAGAGCGGGTCAAAGTAGGGGGTCATCCCGACAAAAGCCGGATAGGCGAGGCGCGTCACCACTCCTAAGAGGATCACCGCTGCTATTACGAGGTTTTCCAAGCGGAATAATCCAGACGCATTGATTGCCGCCTTCTCCCGCTTTTTCGCTCCAGAGATTACCACCATAATGGTTGACCAAACGATGAGCACGCCCAAGATGCTCGAGTGCGCTCGTATAGATGGAGAGATTCGTATAAGCAATCTCAAGAATCCCGAGAATTGCGATGCTAAAGCCGATAGCCGTCCCAAATCGGCCTGCAGTGCTTTCTCCTTTTAAAAGCACGAGAGAGGTAAAGTACCCCGGGAAAAAAAGAAGTACGAATCCAGCACAAAATGCTCCGATGCCGCTACCAAGTTGGGTGAGAAGCGGAATACAGAGTACTAAGAACGCTAAGTAGGCGATAACTGTTTCGGGCAATCTCTGGAAATTCATGGTTGAGCGTTCACTATACAATTCTGGTTATATATCCTTTATCGAATACTCACTATTAAGTTTTTACAGGCCGAGCTTGTTACGTACTTCTCTTCGAATTCATAGCCGATATTGAATGCGCGACTTAATATGCGCGCAGAAGTCTTGGACACTGTCATTAACATTCATTCATTGTTCGCATTTAACAGACCGCACAGTCCGTCGTGCATCAAAATCTGATAGCCTACCATGAGCGTTAGCCGGAGCATACTTAGAAATATGTTGGCTCCGACGTTCGCGATGTGATGAGGCCCCGATTCAACTCGGGCTAGCAGTGGCCATAGCCCGAACGCTTGGAGACGTTGACGACGGCGAGAACGCCTTTGCATTCTCATTTGCGGCATTTTTTTCTGTGCTCTCAGATTTCGGTATGAACAAGCTATAATATGGGATACCTCACGAGACAAACAGTTGCTCTCCGAGCACTTGGGAGACATGTTGATAGGAGAAGCCGTCGCATCGGTGGTGGTATATGCACTGTTGTTGCTCACCGGAGGGTTGATGAATCTTCCGATGTACGAGATGTTGGCAGTGTATGTTGCTGGCTATCTTTAATATTTACCGGACTGATGACGGTAATAAAAGCTACGTTTAGAACTCACGAGAAGATGGAATTTGACGCATCCATAACACTTATCGAAAAGGTCTCAACTGTTGCCTTGTGGGGATTTTCGAGCTACAGAAAGGGTATGGCCTGATTGATTGCGCTGACCCTCGTGTTCCTCAAGGCAAGCATCCTCAATTGATTCTACTACATCTCTAAGTACTTGCATCTGCTCCCAGTCACAGGATCGTATCGCGCCCTCTTCTTGCCTCGGTCATCATGACCATCGCGGTATTTTATCTCCGGCCTGTGAACATATTCGTTCTATTCGATGCGGCGGCTGTCCACGTCAGTGTGCTCTTTGCACTAGGCGCGTTCATAGAGGAAGGCGTAAACATATTTAAGAATGTACTAAGTAAACATGATGTGTACGAAGGTTATGTCAATGAACGGATATGAACTGTTTATGCGTAAGGAAGTGGCGCTATAAGGCTCTCATTTTTTACCTACGAATATGATCGCAACCTCATCGGAGGTGCCGGAATCTACGCTCTTGAGCTGACAAAGTGGCTTGTGGATTACTGTGATTTGGATGTTTATAGTTGTGAAGTGTATGGCGCACCCCCCGATATCTTCAAGGCTGATTGGTTCGGGAAGGGGCACGGAAACGTTACGTATCTGCCGATTCCAAGCTTTTTGAGAGGACACGGAGTGCTTTCATTCTTCTATTATGCCGCTTTTCAAAGGAGCCTTCATAGAGCAGACGTGCGCCTCGTCAATGACTTCTCTCTAGGCCTGAATTCGCGTCCTGGACAGCCTTCGGTACAGATCATCCATCACTTACCTTCGTCTGAGCGGTCACCTCACTCGCTGAGTGCGCAAAATGCATCAAATAGGTTGCTCGTAGCCATGGAACGGCGGGCGTTAGAGCGCGCCGCGGTCATCGGATGTGATAGTGAGGATACGAGGCGGAGAGTGATACGGGTGTATCCAGCTCAGTCAGGCAAGATCAGGGTAGTGCCAAACGGGGTTGATGTAGAGCTCTTCCGTCCACCGGTTGGCGAGCGCTGCGATAGCGAGAGCCGCGAGAGCATAATTCTGTGCGTTGCACGAGGACTTGAGCCGAGAAAGGGCATTAAATACTTAATTGAGGCCCTGCCAGCGGTGACAGAGGTGATAGAAGCGAAGCTAGTAATAGTAGGAGAAGCATCTCAAAGCGTCAAAAGGCAGATCGCGGAAGCGGCGCGGGCGCTGGGGGTGCTCAATAATATCGACATTATCGATGCAGTCTCGCTTCATGATCTCATACGGCTTTATCAGCGTGCCGAGGTAACAGTCGTCCCATCAACGCTTGAAGGCTTCAGCAAACCCACGCTTGAGTCTATGGCGTGTGGGACTCCAGTAATTGGAACGGCAGTTGGAGCGGTTCCAGAACTTCTGGGTGAAACCTCCGGGATATTGATCAAACCTGGAGACTCAAACGCAATTGCAGAGGCATTGACTGCACTTCTGCTGGACAAAGGACGCGTCCAGAAAATGGGACAGTATGCGAGGCGACGAGTGATGGAGCATTTTACGTGGGAGTCTGTTGTACGGAGAATCTTCACCCTCTGCGAGGAAGCATTAGCCTCCACATGAGGCGACACGTTCGTAGACTCTTTCTATTCGTTCTATATGAACGTCCATATTGTAGTCCCGCGAGGAGGCAAGGGCATTTTTGCTGAGGGTTTCGAGGAGTGTTTCATCCTCAGAAAGATTTCGTAGCGCCGAGGTGAGCCCGGCCACATCCCCTACTTCGAACGTGAGGCCATTGTATCCGTCTTGTATCAGTTCAGGAATGGCTCCAGATCTGCTGCCTATGACAGGGACTCCGTACTCATAACATTCTGGAATTATTAGCCCAAAGATCTCATAACATATCGATGGGACCACTGCCACGTCAACGGTGCCATAGAGGAGCCTGAGCTGTTCTTTGGGCAAAAAACCGTAGAATCTTATTCTTTTGTCGTCGCCAGCCATCGATTTAAAGAGGGGCATATCGTCGCCGTGACCAACTATGTGTAGTCTCGCGCTTTCAAGCTCAAAGTGTTTAAATGAATCAATGAGCACATGAACGCCTTTATGAATTCCAAGCCTGCCCACGTAGAGTATATCAAATTTGTCGTTTTTTATTTTAGGAACTGGATACTTCTCGATACCGAGGGGGAGTTTTATCTTCTCCACATCGTTGAATATTCCCTCTTTTGTAAGAAGGTCGAGTATGAAGTTAGACGGCGCCGTAACAATATCGGGTTTGATGGTCTGTGAGAACTTACGATACAACACGCACAGCTTACGGGGGGTGTAACACGTTGTATTTGATCCCGTGAGAAGTGTGGTTCTCGGACAAAGGAGATCACAGTCGTGAACTGTGTGAACTGTAGGAATTCCAAGTTCCTTAACAGCACTGAACACTGATGCTGATAACCCCTTGAAATTGTGGATGTGTACGACATCAGGCCGTTCTTCTGTTAAGATGTGTTTGACCTTTTGATACGTATGTGGGTTCCATAGATCTATAGCATGCCAGAGCGGCTTTAAGAGCGTGGGTCTGTCTGCGTAGTGGTAGTTTGAGTAGACGTTGAGCGGATAGAACCGGTGAATCGTAACCGTATCTTCTGTATCTATATTGTCGCGAAACGATTTCAACCCATGAAATGGTTCGGTGGTTATGACGGAAACATCGTATCTTTTGCTTAGATACCGAGAGATCTGATAAACGTACATTTCTGCTCCGCCGTAAACGTATGGCGGGTAGAGGTTGGATATCATTGATACCTTCACAACGCAGCTCCGACTTGCAGTATAGCTCAAACAATCTGATGCTCTTGCTTTCTCAACTTACTTTAAACAATTCTGAAATTTTCTGTGCAGCGTATCTCTCCAATTTATATTAAGCCTTTATAAAGTTGTATCGTGCGCTTAATCGAACGCTCCCAGGTAAATTCGTTCTGAACCCTTTTGCAACCGTTCTTACCAAGCCGCGCTGCAAGCCGCGCATCTGTCAAAACGCGTGTGATCGCATTGGAAAGAGCCTGCACATTCTTCGGATCTACAAGCAATCCATTGTACTCATCCTCTATTACGTACGGTATGCCGCCAATGTTCGTACCGATAACTGGTCTGCCGCACGCATTTGCTTCGATAAGCGCCATTCCAAATCCTTCCGCTTGTGTGTATGTGGGGAGAACAGTTACATTTGCTCCGCGGTAGTAAAGGGGAAGCTCAGCATAGGGTACGATACCTGCAAATATGACCTTGTTGTCAACGCCTCTGTTTCGTGCGTGGTTCTTGTAGCGCTTGCACCAGTTTCCATCCCCCACCACGACCAATGTCGCATCTATGTCAAGGTTCGCCATGGCGTTGATAAGGAACGACAGCCCCTTATGCCGGTGGCTCTTACTAAGCTGACCCACGAATAGGATTACGTCATCTTCAAGCCCATATTTGTCCTTCATGTGCTCTGCATGTACCTCTGGATTAAACACTCGTGTATCCACTCCCGGAGGTATGCTGCAGATTTTGCCGAGCTGGCCTTTGAGATGTGAGGAGTTCTCCGCATATACTGTTGAGGTAGTTATTATGCTTTTGGCTCCCTCGATGGTCTTGTCGCCCAAAAGTCTGTAGTATGAGCTAACCAGCCCCCTCATCACACTGTTGATGCCCACAAGATCGTTGTGATAGGTGAGGACGTACGGTCTGTCGCCACAGACCCTCAGTGCAACGTCAGCCATGTATGCAACCGGCGTGTGCCCATTTACAATGTCCGGGTCCTCTTTTTCTATGACCCTTTTAATCGACCAGAACCACCTGAGGCTAAAAGGAGTATTTGATACAGTGAGAAGCTTTGGCAGCGTATAAACCCTGACATTATCCGATAAATCTGGAACATTTGAACAAGTGACAACTGCTGTATCAATTCCGGCGTCACTCAAACCCACCGAGATCCTATATGTGTAATGCTGTAGGCCCCCTACGCCATAGTAATACGGCGAGACCATCACGACTTTCATGTTACTTTATTTGAACTGCGACGATTATTCATTCTCACTTGACGCGTTGACAATACCGTGCAACAAATGCGCTATCTCAACTCTATGATTTGTTTAGCAATCCCTGATAGATATCTATAACCCTTTTTGAGACATCGGACCATCCATATTTCCTTGACAGTTCATACCCCGTCTCAGCAAGCCTTTGTCTTAGCAGGTCGTTTGTGATCAATGGGAGAACTACTTGTGCAATCTTATCGGCTGAGAGCTCATTCACAAGAAATCCGCTTACCCCGTCCCTAATGAGTTCGCTCACTGCGCTCATGTCGTGCCGGATGCTGACGACGGGTAGCTTGCACGCGTTTGCCTCGACGATTACTAGTCCAAAGCCCTCACGGACGGACGGAAGCACAAATGCCTTGGATGACTTCATATAGCCAATTAGCCCATCTTGATCGATAAATCCCATGAATTCTACGTTATCATTGAGGCTGAGCCTACGTACGAGCGTTTGAAGATTTTCCCGCTCCGGTCCGTCGCCGATGATCCTACAAGTGACCGCTGGCAGCTCTTTCTTCAATAACGCTATCGCCTCGATCAGCACGTCTATGCGTTTTTCGTAGATTAAACGCCCGGCAAAGAGTATATCAGCCTTATCATTCGATGGCGCAATGCGCATTATGCGCTCGAGGTCGATGCCCACTGGCACGACTTCGACGCGCTCAGGTCTCACCCCGCACCGTATTAAGTCGTCTCGGGTTTTATTTGACACCGCTACGATCCCATCGGAGAGCCTCATCGTAAATTTCTCAACGAGTTTTCCTATTGTGCCGCCCGTTTTTCCCAGGTAATCGTACCAATAGTCATCCCAGACTTCAAGCCACGTGATTACCAATGGTTTCCTTTTTACCATAGAGGCAATTTTGCCCGAGATGCACGGGAAGTAGGGGAACTGATTACAGTCTATGATATCGTACTCGTCTTTCAAAAGGTGCGGCAGAACCTTGAGAGAGAACACCATGGCCTCTTTGATCGACCGTACCCCGCTGTCCGAGTAGAGTTCATAGACATCACACACTCCATGGAGCACAACGTTGTCCGTGACTATTACGTCATCGCCATCCCACCACTTCATGCCATAAATATGGACATCATGCTCACCATTTTCAGCAAGCTTTCTTGCAAGTTCCCACAAGCGCTTGTCTGCCCCACCCATGTTGTAAGGGTAGATTGCATCCATCACGTATGCGATCTTTATCGCTTTTACCCCCTGCCGTTCCGGTATCGCTTCTTGAATAAAAATAGCCCTATTCTTAGCCCGTCGTCAATCGAACTTAACTTCGGGCGATCTTCTCGTTTACGGTAATCGATAGGTAACTCCACGATGCTAAAACCGTGTCGCGCGCATTCTGCAAACATGTCCGCTTCAATTTCAAATCCCTGCGCCACAAGCTCCATGGAATTTATCGCCTCACCTCTAAATCCCCAGAATCCTGTGCACACGTCGGTCACCTTTTTTCCGTAAAGTGCTCGCGCAATCAGAGTTAGCGCAGAGTTGCCAAAGACGTTGATCTTTGGCATAGCCCCATCCTCTATTTTTCCTCTCAACCTCGACCCGAGGACGATGTCGTAGTTCTTTAAAAGATCTAAAAAATCAACGATCTTTTCGGGGGGGTAGGTATTGTCTCCATCTATCATGATGAAATAATCAGCAGCAATGCGTTTAAATGCCGTTTGCATAGCTGCTCCCTTTCCGGGCCGTTTTTCCAGAATTAGTTCAGCACCTTTCTCAACGGCTATATGCTGTGTCCTGTCGATGGAGTTGCCATCGATAACATATATGCTCATCTCATAGCCCTTATTTGAAAGGTCTTCAACTGGAATTCTGTCTATTACCCGACCGACAGACATCTCCTCATTGAGGGTGGG
Source organism: Methanobacteriota archaeon (assembly GCA_963704625.1). Taxonomy (GTDB): domain Archaea; phylum Halobacteriota; class Bog-38; order Methanoflorentales; family Methanoflorentaceae; genus DASPRZ01. Next base: position 804,193 of record OY969924.1, read on the forward strand.
TATGAGAACAGCGACCTTGTCTTTCATAAAATTCCAGCGTCAATTGATATTATTTGCGTTTTCGATTCCGTCTAGCTATCTCTAATATCCCTAAGACAGAGAACTGAAGTTATTCATTCTCGGATATCATTTGGAATTGATTTATAATTTGTACGTAAATATGTTTATGTATTAAGCTCTCCGTATTTGATGCGCGTCTATAAGAATGATCGTAGATTCTTAACGGTAATAATCACCAGTATATATAAGAGCTTGTTTAGAGGTAGTTAATGGATCCAGTCATTTTAACAGTTATACGGCTCCTAATTGGAATCCCGTTACTCCTATTTATACCGGGACTCCTCATCACTATTACGCTCTTCCCAAAGAAAGGAGACCTCACCACTTTAGAAAGGATTTCACTGAGCATTGTTGTAAGTATCCTCGTCACAATTGCTGACGGCGTAATATTGTTAATAACGATAGGGCTGAACTTTCCGAGCGTGTTAATGTCCATGCTCATAATTGTAGCTTCGCTCGTCGTCATTTCATTAATCGGGTTAAGAAACCTACCAGAGTCTGACAGGCTTACGTTAAGGAGTGTCAGCAAGCCCTCTCGCGGGATCATGGTCGTAGTAGCGATATTTGCAGTAGTAGCGCTCATTGGACTAATTTTCGCTTCAAGCATCAAGTCAGACCAAGAGAACTTCAGCGAGTTTTATGTTCTTGATCAAAATGGAAAAACGCTTGACTATCCAAAAAACGTCACAGCTGGAGATACTGGCAAAGTAATTGTTGGTATAACGAATCGCGAGACAAGTGCAAACACGTATCGCTATGCGATACTGCTAGACAATAGCACGATCTATAGATCTGACAACATAACGTTGAAAAAAGGAGAAAATCGCGAGGAGCTTGTCAACATCCCGTTTTTGAACAAAGGTAAGGGGCAAAAACTCGAGTTCATTTTAAATGATGTGATTGGAAAAAGTTACGAACTACACCTTTGGGTAAACGTTAATTAAATCAGCCCTCGGAAATAGGAGATACCCTATTTCAAATTATTTGTAGAAAGATAGCGATGTAAGCGAATCAAAGCACAAGTCACGGTAGAACAATATCCGCACTGCGTAGTCCTTCTGCTTACCACGTTAAAAAAGCTTTTTTTAAGTCATTACGAGACTGATCCTAGCCTTTTCAAATTTAGCTAAATTAGGGTCACTCTAAAACAATCTTATTACAAAATGAATTAATAATATTAGTTGATCACTAACGGCAGTTATGCAAACATACGTATCCTGCAACACCTTAATGAAGAGATCTAGATGGAAGAAGAGTCTTTAGTTTCGATAATCATACCTACGTTTAACTCAGAAAGAACGTTAGAGACGTGCTTAGAAAGCATTAAGAGACAAACGTATGAAAATGTAGACGCACAATTCAAAAAAACATTAGAAAGATGCTTCGGACATAGTTAATCAAGCTTATAAAAATGTTGAAGAAATATTGCAAAAAGATTGATTGATTATTTGGAAGAGTGACCGATACGCAGTCGACCACAACGTATATAGATGAACCCTATCAGAACGTAAAAAAATGGACACTGAATCTAATCTAAAGTCACGCCGCTGTAATTTATGTGGCTCTCCATATCATGAGTCCCTATTTTCAAGTTACGACAGAATGTTTCAAATTCAAGACTATTATGAGTTATATAAATGCACTGATTGTGGCCTTATTTTTATATCGCCGCAGCCATCCAAAAGCACGCTTTCAAAACATTATTGCAAGGACAAGTACGCTATATTAACTGAATCAATAGCTTTCCATGAAGAAGAATTGGTACCCTCATGGAGTGTTTATATCAATATTGTTCTGTTGGCCTCTCTCCAAAATCTTTACGATTTATAAGTTATCCCTTCTATCCGTTCAGGCCGATGTTTAGGACGCTCAAATTTGTTGAGAAGGGAAATTTTTTAGATGTGGGTTGTGCCATGGGATATTTTCTACTAATCGCGAAATATCTTGGCATGAACCCCTATGGAGTCGAGCCCTCGAACTTTGACAAGAAACTATCGGAGGATTACAATTTAAAGATATTTAATGGAACGTTGTTAGATGCAAAATATGATAGTAACTTCTTTGACGTTGTAACTCTTAATCACGTATTAGAACATGTTGATGACCCCTCTGAAATAATGGAAGAGCTATATAGAATTCTCAAACCCGGTGGTTACTTAATTATTGGAGTACCAATAAGTGATTCTATGGCGTTTAAATTATTTGGAACATTCTGGGGGCAACTTGATACACCGCGCCACCTGTTTATTTTCTCTAAAATGACCCTTAAAAGGTATGCAGAGAAGTTTGGCTTTGATGTAGTTAATATACGATATAATTCAACTCCTTCTTACCAATTTATCTGTTCTTTTGTATATATAGCAGAGCAGTTCACTAAAAGAAGTTATAGGCGGGAAGTAATCCAGAACGTGTTTTTAAATTTATTGTTTTCGCCAATTTCAGCTCTGTTAAATCTAATAAGACGTGGAGATCAATGCGAAATAATTTTAACTAAAAAGTAAGTCCTAACAAGTGAGTTATCCATACTTTTTAATAACTTCTTTTTGGCTCGTAATTCCCGCTTTTTTGCATTCACATAGTCACGCCGAAGCCTTCTAATCCAGAGTGCATCAAATTTGAATTTCACTGGGTAAACGTCAATTTGGGTTCATTTTAAGGCATCAAAAAGTGCGACCCTCTCTAATACGAGCTTTGGAATTTTTTCATGTCCTCCAGCAGCGTCAACCTCCTTATCGGTGATACCAAACGCCTTCATAATATGAGAACGCTTTGATTCATTATATTCTATCACCTCAGGTCTGACCTCTATCATTTTGCTAAGCGTTCCTAATGCCTTTTTGACTTGTACCTCCTCCCCTGTAACGACAAATAGGACGTCCATAGCGCCCTCTCGTATACCCATAGCGAGTGCTTTCTGTATGTGCCTGCGGGCGCTCATGTACAAAAGAATCTCAAGTCCGAGATTTTTCGCGATGTTTCGCCCATTTTCAAACGATTTAATCGCCTTTTTTACCGCATAATCAATATGCTCTTTGCCTACAATTTTTTCCGCGTTTATGGCTTGGATTACCACTCCAAAGTTCGTTGAGATCTCGTTGACAGTACTCAAAAAGGACTTAGTATCCTCGATTTTGATTTTTCCTGCCAGTATTTCGTACGCCATTTCTAACTACCCTCAAACATCATTGATCGGGAGTTGAGACTTTTTATCAACGGTAAACTGCTCCCCTTCAACCGTGACTCCGAGCTGCTCGAATATATCTACCGCAACGGTGGGGCCTATAAGCGCCGCAACAGCCGCAAAGTCCCCCTTCCTTAGTTCCTTCCTGCTCGCAAACCCACCCTCATAGAGCATCCTTGCCCGTATTCTCCCGATATTCCTGAGTTGGGTGAGGTCAAGCAGTTCGTGCTTAACACCGTTTCGAATCCTCTGCATGAGCTCACGCGATTGCTTTCCGTTGTGTAATTTCAGATGCGATGAGAGCTCAGAGAGGGCGTGACTGACCCACTCAACCGTATCAAGAAGATTTCGAACATCGCCTGGCCCTATATCATATTTATCCGTGATGACTTTTTCACTCACCTCTTCAATCCAATCGTAAACGATCATAGCCGTCTTCACTTCAGAGAGGAACCAGTCATAATCGACGTCTCTGAACCGGTCAGGAACGCCACCTATGAAATCGTCAAAGTGCCTATTCAAAAACTGAGTTACAACCGCGTAGTCTTTATTTCTCATGTACAACCGTTTAACGTCAGGAGTGGAACATATGAGGTGAAGGAGCGATACAGGCGTCACGCTCTCGGCAATCCTTAATCCTTTGATAATCTTCGCAGCGGAGAGGGGATCAATGTATAACTTCGATACGAGATGTCCGAGACTTGAAGCCGTGACACGATCTCCACCCTCCACTAACATCCCTTCATTTTCAAGAAATACCAGAACTCTATCTATTATGTATCCCAAGTAATTGTTTTCATTCCTCCGTTGATAGCCAAAAAAGGTTGCATCGAAAAACTCCTCAAGCCTTTGACGTGTAGGCGCAAATCCACTTGCAATGGTAGAGAGAACGTGCGTACGCAAGGCACTCTCCGTACCAAGCTTTGAGATAACATCTTCGGTGTCGTTCAGAATGTAATTTTCAATGAGCCCCTCATGCTCCCACATCGATTTTGCAATGAGGACTGCCTCACCATACGGGTCAAGTCCTGGCCTCCCTGCGCGCCCTGCCATTTGTTTGTACTCCAGCACAGGGATATTCACCATGCCGTAGTTTGTATCGTAGCGCTTGTAATCTCTTACGACGACCCTTCGCGCCGGCAGGTTAAGCCCAGCAGCTAGTGTTGGAGTGCACACTATAACCTTTATCACGCCCGCCCTGAAGCTCGCTTCAAGCGTCTTCCTGTGGTTGCTCGAAAGTCCTGCATGGTGAAAGGCGACACCATATTTGACGCAGTATGAGAGTTTTTCAGCCATGCTGGTCTCATCTTGGATTTGGGCAGCGAGGTCATCGAGCGTTTGTTTGTATTTTGATTTAATGGCGGCGGCAATTTTCTTTGCAAGACCCTCAGCACCCCTCCTGGTATTTACGAAGATTAAGCACTGCCCCCCCTCTTCGAGAGCATCAAGTGCTAGTGCGACTGACGGTTCAAGTTTGCCCGCATGGATCTCCTTTTTTACCAATTCTATCGATCCGTTATTTTTATGCACAAACTCGATCTTCCCTGTTTCGGGGAGGTATACTCCTTCGTGAAGGCTTATGGGTCGCCAGTCGCTTAATATCATCTCTGCGTTGAGCCACCCTGCCATCTCGTCGGCATTTGTGACGGTGGCACTGAGGGCTAAAAGTTGTGCGCGCGGGTTAACTCCTCTCAGCTTCGTGAGCGTAACTTCTAGCGTTGGGCCTCGGTCGGCGGAGTCTAGGAGGTGCACCTCATCCGCCACTACGACGGTCAGCTCCTCCATCCATCCGACCCTATTTCTCAGAAGTGAATCCGCCTTTTCGGAAGTTGCTATTATTATATCATTGTACCCGAGCCGTTCATCCTTCACGTCATAGTCGCCTGTTGAAATACCGACTTTCACTCCAAGCCGTGAAAACTTCGAAAAGTCGTCGAACTTCTCAGAGGCAAGCGCTTTCAGCGGCACGATGTAGAGGCATTTACCGCCTTGGCAGATAGATTTGAGCATCGCGAACTCTGCCAAAAGTGTCTTACCTGATGCTGTTGGAGTGGCAATGACCATGTTCTTGCCATCAAGAAGGCCCCTCTCTATGGCATCTACTTGCGGTGGGTACAATTCCGTAATAATACTGTCAGCGTAAAAACCAAGGATGTCTTCTGGGATGGCATTCATCATAATAGTTGTATAATACTGCTGTATTATACAGTCATCGCCTAGTGTCAACTAAACCTTCTACTCGGGCCGAAGAGTGAATTGGATACCAGTTGAAGATATCATATCATCTTCTACAGCCACCACTCTAACAGCTCACTTTGTGATAATGTTTGCGCAGGCGAAAAACCTCCACACGAAGAAGTTAACTGCGAACCTGGCCCATTTAGTTTAGATTCGCGTAGAAGGGATACAGAAGCGCCGTTCCGATCCATATGTCAGTTTTCGGGATGTTTTGTTCAGTGATACTGCCTACCACACATATTAGACTCTTCGCATAGAACAGTAATACTCCTTCAGAATCGCTACGCGATACTCCGAAGGCAATCGATGAGCGCTAAGTTACTAAGAGTAGGAGCGTTTGTTCTATTTTTCTAATTTTCCAATTAAAGTGAAACATTAATTTTTAGGCTCTTTTATTCCTAAAAAAGCTTTTACTTGCTTGTGGATATCTCACTTAACGTACTCAACTTTTTTAGATAAATCGTTACTCAGATAGCATCTGTTACGTATTCTATATTAAAATCGCAGATAAAGACGTCATTCAATTGATTGCTATGTACTTGCGTTTTCTCCACAACACCTATAAGTAAAGGTGTCCCCAACATGATAAACGCATGACACACATGCCACTTTTCATTGATTTGTGTAACAAAGAAGTTGTTATATTTGGCGGCGGCCAAGTCGGTGAACGAAAGGCAAAAGTTTTTTGTAATTACTCGAAGACAAAAGTGGTCAGCAAGAGTTTCACCCCAGAATTAAAGAAGATGGCTAGTAGGGGACTAATAGCCACAATTGAAGATGATTTGGCAGATATTGGGAGACATTGCAAAGACGCGTTTCTTGTTATCCCGGCTACGAATAACCGCAAATTGAATGCATATATAACAGACTATGCAAAAACAAGACACATGCTTGTTAATCAAGTTGATCTTATCGGAGAGGTAATCACCCCCTCTATCATCGTCAAAGATAATATAACAATAGGCATTTCAACCATGGGAAAAAGCCCCGCTTCAGCAAGATTTTTAAGATTGCGGATTGAAAAGATGATGGACGACATCGCCCCTATGTTATGCTAAAGATGAGATGCGATCCAAGTTGAGAAGATCAAAAATTGGCAATGAAAGTACAAGCGAATACCGCCAGATCATCAGTGACGAAGAGGTGTCGGCACTGCATTGATCTCACAGGGATGGAGACAGAAGTATCAAAGATATGTCCGCGATAACAGTCAGAATAAAAAACCCGTAAAAGGAATGAAAGAGTCGATTGGATGCACCACATATCAAGCATACTTGTAACCCATAAATGGGCAGGTCTGAATGATCTAGAGTGCGCCAGGATACATGACGTACACAACACCCTAAAATCAATTCATGCGCTCAATGGCATCAGTGAATGTGTCATGTTGCAAACCTGCAATAGAATTGAAATCTACTGTGCAGTAGAACCTGGTTTTGATTGTAAAACGTTGATAGACTGCACATTCCCCGATGTCCGGAAAGACTTGATTGGGCATTACGAGTTTCATGATTCGCTAAAACATCTGTTAAGACTAGCGTCCGGACTTGAATCTATGATCGTAGGTGAGGATCAGATTCTAGGGCAGTTAAAAGAGGCCCTTGACATAGGCAGAAAAGCTGGCTCAGTGGGAAGTGTTCTTAACACAGCCATATCAAAGGCAATTAATGTAGGAAAGCGGGTGAGAAATGAGACCCAAATAAACCGCGGGTCAGTCTCAATTGGATCGGCAGCAGTCGATTTGGCGGAGGATATCCTTGGAACGCTTGAAGGTAAGTCCATCCTTACAATCGGTGCTGGCGAATTGGGCACCCTCGTGGCTATGGCACTTGCAGAAAGAAAGTTAAAGGCTATCTTTGTGTCGAATAGAACGTTTAGGCGAGCTCAAACACTGGCAAAACAGCTCAATGGTCAAGCGGTAAAGTTCGATGAAATAAGCGAGTACTTGGGAAAGGCCGACGTGGTGATAAGCGCCACAGCAGCCCCTCATTACGTGCTCACCTATGATCAGGTGAAGAGCGCTACGGTAGAGCGACAGGATAAAAGGCTTTTGATAGTCGATATAGCAAATCCAAGAGATGTGGAGGAATCAGTAAGCCGTATTCCGAACGTAGAGTTGCATAACATCGATGATTTGAGGCGGATTAGTGAACAAAATCTAAAACGGCGAAAATCTGAAATAGGGAAAGTACTCGCAATCATAAATGAGGAACTCGAGTTATTACAGGAAGAATATAAGAAACAACGTGTAAACCGACTTATTTCGACGCTCTACAAAAATGCTGAAACGATCAGGCGTCAAGAATTAGAAAAAGCGCTGAACAGAATCAACCATGGAGATAATGAAGTGAAGTATGATGAAGTGTTACATGATCTCACGAATTCAATTATTAAAAAAATGCTCTTTGAGATTACTGAATCAATAAAAGAAGCGGCAGTAAAAGACGATGATGATCTGTTATTTTCAGCTTCAAAATTGTTCAAACTTCAAGGTGATTGAGTGACAAAGCGGCCTATGAGGCTCAGGAGGCATGGCGTCGCCGAGATGATCCGCGAGACGCGACTGGAGAACGACGACCTCATTTATCCCATCATTGTCGATGATACGATTAAGGGTCCCGCTGAAATTGCTTCGTTACCCGGGCTATTCAGGCACACGATCGAAACTGCGGTCTCTGAGGCTGCTGAAGTATCAGATTTAGGGGTTCCGGCTATCATACTTTTTGGGGTTCCGTCACATAAGGATGAAACAGGAAATTCCGCGTTAACCGGCATCGTACAAGACTCGATACGAGAGATAAAGCGACAGATACCGCGCCTCATAGTCATTGCCGATGTCTGCCTATGTGAGTACACCTCCCATGGACACTGCGGCCTAGTTGATGATGAAGGTCACATACTAGCCGATCCGACTCTAAAGATGTTGCAGAATATTGCGTTGTCATATGCCAAAGCCGGCGTAGATATCGTTGCCCCCTCTGGGATGATAGATAATATGGTGGGAGCCATCAGGACGACGCTCGATGAGAATAGCTTCACTCAAGTCCCGATTATGTCCTACTCGGCAAAATATAATTCAAAGTTCTATGGTCCTTTTAGAGAAGCAGTTCAATCAACGTATAAACTTGGCGACCGATCAACGCACCAGATGGACCCTGCAAACTCGGATGAAGCAATGCGGGAAGTTGCCCTGGATGTCGAGGAGGGGGCGGATATAGTTATGGTAAAGCCCGCATTGTCGTACCTTGATATTATTTATCGGATAAAAACGTCATTTGAAGTCCCCGTAGCAGCATACAACGTGAGCGGCGAGTACGTCATGCTTAAATCAGCTATCAATTTGCGATATCTTGAAGACAATGTAATTTACGAGACTCTCCTCTCAATCAAGCGAGCAGGAGCGGACATGGTCATCACTTATTTTGCAAAGGATATATCAGCTAAGTTGCCATATATTTGAGATGAGATTTTGCCATATATTTGAGATGAGAGTGTATGTATACCGAAACGTCAAAAAAGCTATTTGAAGAGGCTCTACAGTTACTACCCGGGGGGGTCTCAAGCCCTGTGAGGGCGATAAAACCATATCCGTTTTATACCGAGAAGGCCAGTGACTCGAGAATTTGGGATGTTGACGGCAACTACTACATTGACTACTGCATGGGGTATGGTCCACTCATGCTCGGACACGCACATCCAGCTGTGTGCGAAGCAGTGAGAGAGCAGCTTCAGCGCGGATGGGATTATGGGACTCCTGTCAAACTGGAACTAGAGATTGCACGGCGCATACAAGATGACTTCCCTTCTATGCAGATGCTGCGGTTCGTCTCGACAGGAACTGAAGCGACAATGGCCGCGATACGAGTCGCCCGGGGGTTTTCAAGAAAGAAGAAAATTGTAATGATCGAGGGAGGATACCACGGAGCACATGATGCCGTCCTTCTAAAAGCAGGCTCTCACGCCGTCTCTCTGCCAAGTTCCCTCGGCGTGCCTGACGAAGTTGTCCGAAATACCCTTCAGATCCCCTTCAACAACCTAGACGCGCTCACTACTGCACTAGAGAAAGATGATGACATCGCGTGCCTCATCATGGAGCCCGTTATGGGAAATATTGGTCCCGTTCTGCCCGAAGATGGTTACCTACGCGAAGTGAGAAAAATCACTCAGGAGAACGACGTCCTCCTTGTCTTTGACGAGGTCATCACGGGATTCAGACTCTGCATAGGCGGTGCGCAATGTTACTATTCCGTCACCGCAGACCTTACCACGCTTGGTAAAATTGTTGGTGGCGGCTTCCCCCTAGGAGTCTTTGGCGGCAGGCGTGAGATTATGGATATTGTAGCACCATCCGGCGAGGTTTTTAACGCCGGCACATTCAACGGACACCCCGTATCGCTCGCCGCTGGCCTCGCAACGTTGAACATCCTTGATGAGGAAGGTTACAAGCGAGTCAATGGACTTGGCGATCTGATGCGCAGGATGCTCTCTGATCTAATACAGGAATTAAAAATAGCTTACACGGTGCAAGGGATCGGATCGATGTTTCAGGTATTCTTCACCGATAGGCCTGTGAGGAATTACCAAGATGCGCTTAACTGCAACGCCGAGCTTTACAAGACATTTACTAATTTGATGCTTGGACATTGGATATTCTTACCACCATCCCAATATGAGACGAATTTTATCTCACTTGCACACTCAAATGAGGATTTAGAGTGGACCATTGAAGCATACGGAAATGCTTTGAGGAAGCTTTTCAGCATAGCAGAGTTACCTGAAGGGTACTAAATATCTAAGCATAACAGGGTTTTCGAAAACGTGACACTAACACTGAGCATCGGTACACGAGGCAGCAAATTAGCATATGCACAGTCGGAAATTGTGCAAAGAGCCCTCTTCGAATTGGGAATTGAAAGCACGCTTAAAATAATAAGGACAAGTGGGGATTCATTTATTGATAGGCCCTTTAGAGATGCAGGAATTGGTGCCTTCGTAAGAGAGATCGATGAGCTTATGCTCAAAGGCGACGCCGATATAGCAGTTCACAGCATGAAGGACATTCCGACAATAAGACCTCCAGAACTGGAAATAGCAGCTGTTTTGCCTCGTGCATCGCCGTATGATGTCTTAGTTTCAGAAATTCAGCTGCACGACGGGGCCATCATTGGTACGTCAAGCCTCCGAAGAAGGGCGCAATTGGCGAGATATTACCCCCAGTATCGCGCCACGGATATCCGAGGAAACGTCGATACTCGACTGAAGAAACTTAGAAAAGGGGAGTACAGACGGAATAATTCTCGCAGAGGCCGGACTTGAGAGGCTTGAAGTCGAAGTGAGTAAGAAGAGACTCCCGTTTATTCCTTCACCAAATCAAGGGATAATAGCCGTGGTATCCCGAAAGGACACTGACGCGTGCACTGTCCTGCGGGGGTTAAATCATGATGCCACGATGATTGAGGGAACGGTTGAAAGAATAATTATGGAAGTTCTTGGCGGAGGATGCATTGTTCCGTTGGGAGTTTTTGCACAGTTAGACAATAACGAGGTCAGAGTAGCTGCTGAAGTGCTCTCTCAAGGCGGAGACAAGGCTGTAGGATTAAAGGAAGTTATACCCAAAAATGACTACATGCAGTATGCAGAAAAGTTTGGAAAGAAGCTTCAGGAAAGCGGGGGTGCTCAGTTAATCGCTGAGTTGTTGAAATAAGTCGCGTCAATGGGGATGGCCATGGATCAAAGAAAAGAACGTAAGGGCACGGTGTATCTAGTAGGAGCTGGCCCTGGTGACCCGGAACTAATTACCAAAAAGGCTGAAAGAATAATCAAGGAGGCCGACGTGATCCTCTATGATCGACTAGTTGATAAGCAAATCTCATCAATATTCCCGAAAAGTGCTGAACTCGTGGATGTAGGAAAGGAATCCGACTATCACAAAGTCCCACAAAACAAGATTAACGAACTCATGATTGACAATGCGAAAAAGGGAAAGGTTGTGGTGAGGTTAAAAGGCGGAGATCCTTATGTTTTCGGAAGAGGTGGTGAGGAGGCACAGGAGTTGTCTGCGCGTGGAGTAAACGTTGAAGTCATCCCGGGTGTTTCTTCTGCTGTTGCTGTGCCAGCATATGCTGGAATACCTGTCACTCACAGAGATTATGCATCGAGCCTAACGATCATAACAGGCCACGAGTCTGGAGGTAATGCCATACAATGGGATGTGCTTGCCAATCTGAACGGCACGCTTGTTATTCTCATGGGCGTATCCAACTTCAGACGAAATATTAAAACCTTGGTTAAATTTGGCAAGCCGCTGGAAACCCCCGTTGCAATAATAGAGAAGGGGACAATGCCGCAGCAGAAGGTCATCATTGGCACCCTTGGTAGTATCGTAGAGAAGGCTGAGAAAGAAGGGATAAAAGCACCAGCCGTGATTGTTGTAGGCGATGTGGTTAACGTAAGGGTCAAGGCTGATGCACAAACAACATCACCATAAAGAAATGGCGAAAATTGCTCTCATACGGCCAGAACACCAACTGGAGGAGTCTACAAAAATAGCGGTGTCTTATGGATATGATACCATAACGGCCCCTCTGGTGAGCATTGCCCCAGTCGATGATCCGAACTGGGACAATTTTATGCGGGATCTTAAGGCTGACAGCGTTGATTATATAATAATAACAAGTGTAAACGGAGTCGATCGCTGCGTTGAATTGGGGTTATCAGCAGATCTACTTGGGCATGCACAGGTCGTTGCAATTGGCCCCACAACAAAAAAAGCCCTAGTGAAAAAAGGGATAAAAGTTGATCTAATTCCCGACGACTATAGTTCTTCAGGCGTATTAACACTAATGAAAGGGGCACTTAACAAGAATGTCTGGATGCTTCGAAGTGCCCACGGGAGTGAGCTATTACGTCAGGGTCTCCACATGAGTGGGGCAAACGTACACGAAGTTATATTATACAGTTTAGTTAAGTTATGTGGCGAAAGGCAAAAGCATTTCATAGATGCCATTATCAAGGGAGACGTTTCTGCCGTGCTTTTTACCAGTAGCGTAACCGTCAAGAGCTTTTTTGAATGCTCTGTGGCATTAGGAGTTGAGCGACCGCTCTTAGACTCGTTAAGAAGATGTTTAGTCGCTTCAATTGGAAAACCAACCACAGAAACACTAGAGCGTTATGAGATACATGTCGATATCATGCCACCAAAGGCAACTTATGCGGATTTAGTTGCAGCAGTTGATAAAGCATTGAAAGCGGCGTCACAGTGAAAAATTCCACGAACGATGATTACATCAACGCCACTGCGCTCACGCACACACCACTCTAAGGTTTGAGGTAGGAGGTAATGCACTGTTAGCAGGAAAACCGAACCCTCGCGAGAATCGCGCGCTTTGATGACTTCGACATAATCGTTGTGCGTTGGATGACGCCTTTTCAATGAAGTGAACACATTATTCAACATACACGGATAACTGAAATGTGGATGTGACTGATGGACAGTATCAAGATGAAATTTATATATTATCGGGTTATTGGTGACGTTTAAAATAGGGAGGAACTTAATGCACGGTAACTTTGGAGTACTTGTTTTAGGTCATGGAAGCACGCTTACGCACAACAAAGAAATAATTGAAGCAACAGCCGCCATGCTCGCTAAAAAGTTAGATGGTGCGGTAGTGAAAACCGCTTACCTTAATATGGACACGCCAACGGTTGAAGAGGGGCTTACGAGCTTCAAAGACACGACTGTCGATAGAGTGTATGTACTGCCCCTGTTCTTAGCCCATGGCGTTCACACATTAAAGGACATTCCAGAACTATTGGGCCTTAAAGAGGGAGAAAATCGCACTTTATATGCACTCGGTGACTGGAATATTGAGATAATATATGCCCAACCACTCGGTCCAGATCAGTGCATAGCTGACTTGGCGTACAAAAGGCTAACAGAGGCATAACACGCTATGGACTACACCGGTAAAAATGTCGCCGTATTAGACACGATTCACGGTGGGAAAGCGATTTGTCGTAAATTACGTGAGATGGATGCAGGTGCCGTGGCGATTGATATCTATCGGGAGACCCCCTCTCTTGACTTTATTGACCAATTTGATATTGTTGTCGCTCCAATTCACGCAGCAACCCCTTTGATAGAAAGAGCAAAGTTTCTAAAGATCCCGGTGATGACACACCACAAAGTCGTCGGCGACATCTTGCGGGAATCTAACGCTTTAAGTGGCAAACTCGTATTTGAAATCACAGGGGTGAGGGGCAAGACCACCGTGTCTTCACTTTTAGCTGAGTTGTATTCCGATAAACGACTTCTTGTATTAAGCAGCACGGGGCTTGAGATCTACGATAGAGGCAACTGTATCGTACAAGAGAAATTAAGCATAACTCCCGCAAGTATGTTGACAGCGATTGACATCATTGACGAACGTCTGGTAAACCTTGACGTCTTAATTTTTGAAGTTTCCCTGGGAGGTACGGGAGTGGCGGATATCGGGGTTATCACCTCACTTTTGCCCGAATACAGAATCGCGTCAAATAGTAGATCATCTACAGAAGCAAAGTTACAGATGGTCTCAAATGCAAAGAAGGGATCACTTATCGTTGCCGGGTTAAATGAGGGAGATACAGAATTACTAAGCGTTCATTGTAACTCTTTCGGTAAGCGGGGCTCGAATGTATCTTATGACGATGGAGAGAGCAAGAATGGGACAATGAGAGCCGTGTATGATCAGCTCATGACAATCGATGACACTTTTATATCAGGCGAAATAGCATTTACCGCCACGGAATATTACGATCTAGATTCATACTCTAATTCAATTCTATGCTTCATTACCGCTGCACTTTCTGCAAACAGCGATCCAAAGAAGATCGCATCCACATTAACTACATTTAAGGGCATCGAAGGGCGAATGTCGCTTGTTAGAGTGAAAAATAGACTACTAATTGATAATTCGAATTCTGGTCTCACACCAGCCTTAGCAAGACATGCGATAACATACGGGTTGGAATTCAAAAAACGGGGGAACAAGGCTGTACTTATTATCGGAGAAGAAGCCCATAATGTATGTGAAGGAATGAATCCAGAAGAAGTTGCATTCATTTCTTTGGATAGTACCTTAGATGGCGTGATACTTGTAGGAGAAAGAATGCACTCCAAAAGGAGCCGAGTTATGCAGTCAGCCAGTTTAGAAACTGCGTTATCAAAAGCTCTTGATTTAACGAAGGAAGGAGATATAATAATATCATGTGTCAAAAAGTGGAGGTAGCAAGTTGTCCACGCATAGCGACGTAAATGATGACAATAGCGGTGAGAGCATCATGCACCCTCGCCCGAGCTCTATAGTAGCGGCCCTTTACACTTTACGGGATCTTGAAACTGACGTCGTCATCATACACGGTCCACCAGGCTGTTGTTTTAAGCACAGCAGGCTGCTTGAGGAGGATGGCATTAGGGTTGTCACTACAGCAATGGACGAGACAAATTTTGTGTTCGGTGGGCGTGAGGCGCTAAAAAATGTGATGATGCGATCAATAGAACTTTTTCGTCCAAAGCTTATGGGGGTAGTAGGAACTTGTGCCAGCATGATAATCGGGGAGGACATACATCAAGCTGTAGAGGAAGTAAGACCTCACTGCCCAGTAATAGAAGTTGAAATTCACGCCGGTCACCACGATAATACTTACGGTGCGATCGTCACACTTGAAGCCGCCGTCGAAGCGGGTGTGCTCGATGCTGCCGAATGCGCTCGGCAGAAGAGGCTGTTACTCGAGGCAACAGAGCTAGAAAAATTCGCAGGGGTAGCAAGCCGGGAGTATATAGCACCATCGAGAGGAGATATAAAATATTCGGTCGCCACGGAGCTTATAACTCTTATAAATGAGGGGAAGCGTGGCATTATTGTTTTAAATGCGAAAAAAGAGACGGCTTATCAATTTGCCGATGTCGTGGCAGCGTTAGTTGAGATTTCACAAGATATGGGTGTGGGACATCCCATTACCATGGCAAATCTCGACGTCGGAGTGGGTTTACCGAGGTTAAGAAACCATGCGCGAAACATCCTGCATGACCTCGAAAAAAGCGGAATACGAATAGATCACCTAACGGGAGGACTTGATGAGTACCCCATAACGGGGCAGGTCGCCGGAAAGTTGATACGTGAGTATTACAGCGATTACGATTTTGTGGTGCTCTTAGGGGTCCCACATGCCGTTCCAATGAAAAGCTTAGAGGGGCATGAAGATATTTTCAGTCACTAATGGGCCGAGACAGGTACTGCCCTTAAAGGAGCTTGGACACGATTTTGTAGTGGTCGAAATAGATCTTCATCCGAAGACGCTTGGAGTAGAGCATATCGTGCCCTCAGAGCTCGGTAATACACTCCGAGCATTGAACAGAGGAGCCTAACGGATTAAAAGGTTGAGAATGCAGAGTGGTAACAAAAAGCATATCGGCATTTACGGTAAGGGGGGGATCGGAAAATCGAGCACGGCGTCAAATGTGGCAGCAGCGTGCGCTGAGAGAGGTAGTAAAGTGATGTTGATCGGCTGCGATCCCAAAAGTGATACCTCGATAACGCTGTTGCGCGGACAAAGGATGCCAACTATCCTTGATCTTATGAGGCTAGGAAAGGATATTAAAGAAGAGGATGTGGTATTTGAGGGCTATGCAGGAGTGAAATGCGTTGAAGTTGGCGGTCCGGAGCCGGGCATAGGATGTGCTGGACGAGGCATTATCGTGGCGATCCAAGTGCTGAGAAAAGTAACGGATGCAATGAACACTAGTGACCTTGTAATTTACGACGTCCCTGGAGATATCGTGTGCGGAGGTTTTGCCGTCCCCATCAGAAAGGGACTCGTTGACGAAGCGTACATTTTAACTTCTGGGGAATATATGCCCCTTTATGCTGCTAACAACATATGTAAAGGCTTGAATAAACTTGGAGCCCCGCTCGGCGGAGTGATCTGCAACTCGCGGGAGGCGACAAACGAAGAAGCAATCACTCGGCGGTTCGCAGAAGGTCTTGGCAGCAAACTAATTGCGTTTATTCCAAAGGTTAAGATCGTTCAAGATTGCGAACGTGCGGGGTTATCTGTAATTGAAGGCTGCCCCCGTTCGAAGATCGCTGAGATCTATAGAGAATTGGCAAACGACATAATGGGCAACTGGGAAAGTAAAATACCAGAGCCTCTTGATGATGAGGAGTTACGGGCAATACTCCTTCGGTATGAATAAATAATGGGACGGGTTAAGGTGAATATCCCACGGCTGCTCCTTTCTGCTGACAGAAGTTCGGCAGGCAAAACGACTGTAGCAGTCGGACTTATGTCAGTTTTTAGCCAATCGGGATTTAAGGTTCAGCCCTTTAAGGTCGGACTTGATTATATAGACCCGAGTTACCATGCGGCAGTTGCCGGTCGATCTTCACGCAACCTCGATGGGTTTTTAATGGATGAACGGGCTGTGCGAGAGACGTTTTTACACGCCGCGAATGGCTCAGATATAGCGATCATAGAAGGAGTCAGAGGACTATACGAGGGTTTTGACAGTTTGAGCGATGTTGGGAGCACTGCTCAAATCGCCAAGATTCTCAAAACCCCCGTCATATTGCTGATAGATGCACGGAGCATAACAAGGAGCACGGCAGCCGTGGTCATGGGATATAAGGCGTTTGATCCAGAAGTGGATATACAGGGCGTTATTTTGAATAAAATTGGAAGTCCCGTACACGGCAGGAAGGCAGCAGAAGCCATTCAACATTATACTGGAGTTGAGGTCATAGGACAAATTCCAAGAAGCGACTCCCTAAACATGACAATGCGGCACCTCGGACTTGTTCCCGCAATCGAAGGGATTAAACGGCAGGAAGGCTTTCAACAACAGCTTAGCACGATCGAAGATACGATACGGTCTTCTATTGATATTGACAGAGTAGTTGAGATCGCAAAGAGTTCGGAGCCCTTAGATAGTAGTAGCCCTCGGTTATTCAGGAGGGGGCAGAATAACCAGAACAGCGTCACAATAGGAATAGCGTATGATGAGGCATTCAACTTCTATTATAGCGATATGTTCGACCTGCTTCGTTTAAATGGTGCACACATCTCATATTTCAGCCCGTTGAGAGATGACAAACTTCCAGACGTTGATGGCATATACATTGGCGGGGGATACCCCGAACTCTTTGCCAGTGAGCTTGAAAGTAACAAAAGTATGCGGGTATCTATGAGAGAGGCATCAGAGGCGGGTATGCCCATCTATGCCGAATGCGGCGGCTTGATGTACCTTACCGAATCTTTGGCGTATAACAGTAAAATCTTTAACATGGTCGGCATCGTACCAGCTCTTGCAGATGTGACTTACAGGAGGACTATTGGATATACGGTCGGGAGGATTATTAGTGATACGATTATAGGACCAAAAGGTACTGAATTCCGAGGACACGAATTCCACTACTCAGAGGTAAAAGAGGTGAATGAGGATCTAACCTTTGCCCTTAAATTAGAAAGGGGAAAGGGGATCTCTAACGGATATGATGGGATAAAGATCAGAAACACCCTTGCATCGTACTCACACCTCCACCCCCTATCATATCCGAATCTGCCAGCTAATTTTGTCAAGTCATGCGTTAAGTTCAAGGATAAAAACGCTCACAAAATTGCATGATGATTGGGATCATAACGATGGTCAAAAAAAAACTATTAACGTATGCTAAACACGATGCGAAAAATTGAAGATGGGGCGGGACAATGCCACGCGACCTTATTTTAGGAGAATCTTCTGAAACTGTACAAGCGCATCGTTTCGAGAAGCGCAAGCGCGGTAGACCGAAGGTCATTTCTGATTTTATGGAAGAGCACTTGTACAAACCGTAACGTGTACTCTGACTCCGTAAAAACGCGGCGAGGGCATTTAAATGAACATTATCGTTTTCAAGCTCTTTCTGCATTGATTGTCGATGAAGAAGATGAATGTATTGATCCTCAATCAGCCGGTTTTGAATTCAAATGGCTCTATGATGACGATGTTCGTTCACACAAAAATCCACACGCGTACCGTAAAACAATACTCGCCGAATTAGGCCGATTACAAGATCCCAGTTTGATAAGGGCTGTTGCCCGAGAGGTGTGTGCACTAAAACCGAGAGCGAAAGATGCTGTTGTGATGATTCGACAGCACCGCGTAAGACAATTGTCAGCCCCCACCATGGAGCGCAGAGATGCCCAACTTGCAAAAGAACTCGTTGATGCCGTGTTGAATTATTTAAGGCGATATCCAGGGACGCCGTTTAGCGACATTTATACTGCGCTAAATTACGTGCACATCCTCATGCGCACAGCTGAGGAGTTACCCAATTGAGGGCTCCGGCGCAACATCTCCGTTTCTTATAGGATGAATTATCACTGAGCCCGAATGATCGCTGCCACTTCATACGGCTTTCGATGGCGCAGGCATATGGTTACCCTATCACAAAGAAGCATTTCGTTCTGAATTAGAACGAAGCCACATATGAATGAAGACGTATATGAATCAGAGACATGGCAAATAGCAGACATAAAATCCTTCTTTGTGGGGAATCGACTACCTGAGGTACGGGCCCCCAAGCGCACTTAAATCCGATGTCATGTACCGAATCGTGCGAAGTGCCGGCACGCTCGTTACCTGCGTGCGGACTAGAAGTTATCCACCATCGATAAATAATATTGAATGGCACTGTTATGGTAGTGAGTTCTCCGCGTAATTTGATCGGTGGCTATGGCTCGCGAAGTGCCCATGTGCAGAGGGTAAGAAGGGTGCTACAGCAAGCGCTGGTATATCCCGAAGTTGAAGACAGAAATCGGATGACTCCCCCTACAAAAAACACGAGCTAAATCGAGCGTGGTGCAGGATTACATGAACATGTTGTATGATGACATTTGGGGGAAACGATCTACAATCCGAGGTATCTCCCCCACCTCCACCCTCACTGTAGGGCAGCAGGAGGACGACGCGTGAAGAGATCTCCAATCTACGTGGACTTTATCAGCAGCCTGAAGATCTTTGTGAGGGAGCCCGGCACGTTGTTCTTTTCGCTCGTCTTCCCCATCATCTTGATGTTATGTTTTGGTGCAATATTTGGGGGCGGGGTTTTCAAATCTGATCTCTACATCCAAGATAACGACGGTTCGCCCCTCTCTGCAACATTCGTCAAGACGATAAACGCAACCGAAGCATTTAACGTCCATATGATAGGCACAAGCAAAGATCCAGACGCGTACATTAAATCAAACCACCTCACTGGTATATTGGTGATCCCTCACGGATTTGGCGATACGGTGCGGCAAAATTTGGCACATGATAGCACACTCGCAGTACCCCGCGTACAGCCAAGCGCGTTTAACGCGACGAACGTGCCCTCGGAAACTGTCGTATCGGTAGACCAGCAAACTATGGCGACACAGCCCTCTCAGAGCCCCTCGTCACTAGCAAACCAGTCAACTGCCTATCTCGTTCTAAAAGTTGATCAGTCCCAAAGATCGGCTCCTCTCGTCACAGGAGTGCTAAACAATATTATAAGTAGCTTTAATGCACGGCTTACCGGCGCCGGGCAAGTGGTGGGGTTGAAGAGCCAAGAGGTGATCTCGACACAATTCAGATATATAGATTTTTTTGTTCCTGGAGTTATCGGATTGACCGTCTTGGCGTCGGGTGTCTTCAACACAGTTGCAATTAATACACGTTACCGTACGAATGGCATCTTACGAAAACTCGCCACTACGCCGCTTACGAAGACGGAATGGATTGCCTCGAAAATTTTGTCTCAAGCGGTGCGTGCGTTTATATCGACCGCACTCATCATTATCGTGGCGATACTTGCCTTTAACGTCAAGGTGCTCCCTGATGTCTACAGCATCATATTGATATTTGTCGGTACAATGGCGTTCACCGGAATTGGGATGATCATTTCACGGTTCGTCCGCGACGAAGATGCCGCTAATGCTGCGGCAAACGCGGTCACGTTCCCTATGTTCTTCCTCGCTGGCACCTTTGTCCCGATAGAGAGCATGCCCGCGTATCTCCAGCCAATTGCAAGAGCGCTTCCTCTCACATACTTGAATAATGGCTTGCGAGACGCTATGATATTTGGCGATGCAGCAAGCGCACTCTACAACACATCCATAGTGCTCGTGACAGGAATTGTGCTATTTGCTATCGGATCACTTGTCACGGACTGGAGAGAGAAGTGACCCTTGTCATTTTATGTGGCTTATGCCCAGTGCCATAATATAGCAGGGGGGCGTTCACGCTATCCACATAGATCTCACGATAACAGGTTGCCCTTCAGCGACATAGGCGGTAGATTGTCTAGTAGAGAAACAGTAGTTATAAGGGGTGCTCTTTCATGAACAGAGGGTAAGGTGCACACAGTTGAGAGTGAGGCACAAACAGTCTGTTGCAATTTCATAGACTGCTAAGCCCAACATTTTCTGATTTGCTGGAGTAGAATGAACGGGCCGTTTAAAATAGACTCGTTGCTTTATTGCTATCCTTCCGGTAAAATCTATTCGATTCAGCAAAATTCGTATTCCATATACAGAGAAATACTCATCGACAGATTTTTTGCTCCTTGCCAAGCTCCGTAATCATCGACTATTAAACCCCCCTCTCGATACCCTTGGAAAAAGGTGTTTGCGTTCATGAAGCGTAGATCCGTAACGGTCAGTATCAAGGTAAAAGGGCAATCGCCTCCGGAGCGCTCTCGGGCAGCGTATCCTCAACTTTGCCCTTTATGAAGTGAATTTCTGTGCATCATAGCCCAAACGTAACACATTACTTTGTACTTCATCTAAACTGGGAAGCCAACTAATGCGGGAGAATACATTTTTTGAGGATGTCAACTTAAGACCATGATCAATGTGAGCATGCCTTTGGGTAAAAGTGATGAAGTACGACATGCTCACACAATTAACAGCACCGCTTGAGAGCAAAAAGGTTTTTATTCGGGAACGGAAGCCGAACTGGCTCCGATTCCTGGGGATCGCACTGCTGTACCCCGGCTTGTCATGTAGGCAGACGGCAGAAGTGCTCTCGTTCTTCGATGAGGCCTCACAAGAAGCTGCTCGGCAGTGGTACCATCGGGCTCAGGCGCTGCTCGGTGCCCCACCACGGCGGTGCCGGCGGGCGATAGCGATCGATGAGACGAAGCTCAAGGTCAGGGGGGCGGTGGTCAGAGTGTACACATTTTACTTAGCAGTGCTTAGAGGAAAAGAATTAGGAGGGGAATTTGTCGAATATCCTACCTGGCGGAAGGCATGAATAAAGAGTGTTTCATTTGCGCTGAAAAATTACAATTATATATCACAGTTGTTGAAATAGTACAATATTATGACAAAAATTGATTTGATTTTTTTCTTTTAAATTAAATTTTACAGCTACATTCGGCTAATAAATATGTGACTTGGAATGATCCCCTCTAACTATTTAGTAAAAATAAAATCATAAATATCTATTTTAACGTACTTACTAAAATTAGGCTAATTAGTTACAACAAGTAGCTTGTTGTTAAATCAACTAAAAAGGCAATTAGGTCTCCAGAGAATGAGCGTATTCTCGAATTCGCTTTTGCAACAATGACATTTCTTTTGCAAATAACATGTTCTCCATTTTCTCCCATGCATATATAAAAATTGGCCAATAATACGTAAAAAGATGGCGAAGGGGGGGGAAATATTTAAACAACCTTAATGACGTTGCAAGAATTGTCGCTTTCACGGGATCAAGTTTGTTGAGAACATTCACGACTTTATAGGCACGATCAATACGGTTGTTTTTTATGGAAGTAATTGCCGTCATATAAAAATATTCAGAAGAATATTTTTTTAATAATTCAATAGCTCTTTTTTTGTCTCTTGTCTGAATTGTCTCATCTTCTGTGAAATTTTTTACCAGTTTTAACCATGATTGATACAATTCATCATTATATTCCAAAGAAGATGAAATATTACCGGCGTCATGCCAACAAAAAACAGCACTTGGTTTTTTTGAGACGATGATTGGATAATGTGCTACAATACGTAAAACAAATTCATAATCTACAAATGGCCCCATCTCTATATCTAACAACTCTACAAGGGCGAGTACTTTTCTACTGAAGAGTATCCCTTGCCACGCCACACAGTGCTTAAGGTTCCAATAGACACCTTCATGAGGGGGGTAATACCCCTCCCTCTTCCAATGGAGCAGATCAGGCCAATATATGCGTTTACCATCAAACTGGACTGTTAAGCCTGCGGAAAACGCTGCATCCGGATATTTTATAAAATTTTGCATCATCGTCTCAAAGAACTCTGGCAGGAGAAAATCATCATCACTGAGAATTGAAAAAAATGGAGTATCGACATGCCTTAATCCATAATTAAAGTTGGCATATGGTCCAATGTTTTTTGCATGGCAATGATATATAACACGCTCGTCCTCTCGAGCAAGCTCTCGAATAATGGATTCCGTTTCATCTTCAGAAGCATCGTCATAAATGCATATTTGAAAATTCGGGTATGTCTGGTTCAGTACACTTCGAACTGCTCGTTTTAACAGTTGTGGCCGCTTATAAGTCGGAATAATGACGGTAATCTGTGGTTTAGCAGTTTGCATAATTAATCTTTTCAAGCAGGGCTACTGTCAACGTCAAAAACTGCCACGTAATCCGCGTTCTTTACCACGCTGAGAAAGTCATTTAGTGCACCCGCCTTATGACCCCTCGGGGTTCTCAGCATTATATTAAAATTATCGGGTAACACCCAAGATAGCGTCCGTGTGTCGCCCGGAAAAGTCTCGATGAGGTAGTTTATCTCGAGGGTGAAATTATCGCACTCTAGCTCTTTCAAGCACTCAATTGACTTTGTAATTACTGAATCAGGCTCGAATTGTGCTACTGGAACGGTAGCGTAAACGTGCATGCAATAACTTGAGGTCACACTGATACATAAAGCTTGAGATTCTGAAAAAAGGGTCAAGGCCGAAGAAAGTGAGCAGTAAATGGATAGCTATGCAAAAAAGTAAGTATTTGTAAAAAGCTAAGCCAATTAGTTACAACAAGTAACTTGTTTTAAATCAACTAAAGAGGCACTTCGGTCTCAAGAGAATGAGCATATTCTCGAATTCGCTCTTGTAACAATGACATTTCTTTTGCAAATGACTTGTTCTCCAATGTCTGTGCTACGTGTAAACCAATTGGCCAATAATACGTAAAAAGATGGCGAAGGGGGGGGAAATATTTAAACAACCTTAATGACGTTGCAAGAATTGTCGCTTTCACGGGATCAAGTTTATTGAGAACGTTCACGACTTTATATGCACAATCAAAATCGTTGTTGTTAATGGAGGTAATTGCCAAATAAAAAAGTAAATTGCAATATAATTTTTTTAGTAATTCTACAGATCTTTTTCTGTCTTCTATCGGAATTGTCTCATCTTCTCCAATGTTTTTTGTCCCATCTTCTATAATTTTTTTTGTCTTTTTTAACCATCCGCGATACAACTCATCACGATGCTCTAAATGCTCTAAAGAAAATGAAATATTAGAAGCATGAAAACAACAAACAGCACTTGGTTTTTTTGAGACGACAATTGGATGATGTGCTGCAATACGTATAATAAAATCATAATCTGCAAGTGGCCCCATGTCTTCATCTAGTAGCCCTATAGAGTCGAGTACTTTTCTACTGAAGATTATCCCTGTCCACGTCAACCAATGCTTAAGGTTCCAATATAAAGCTTCATGAGGGGGGTAATACCCCTCCCTCTTCCAATGGAGCAGCTTAGGCCAATATATGCGTTTACCATCAGAATGAACTGTTAAGCCTGTGGAAAACGCTGCATCCGGATATTTCATAAAATTTTGCATCATCGTCTCAAAGAACTCTGGCAGGAGAAAATCATCATCACTGAGAAATGAAAAAAATGGAGTATCGACGTGCCTTAATCCATAATTATAGTTGGCATATGGTCCAATGTTTTTTGCATGGCAATGATATATAACACGCTCGTCCTCTCGAGCAAGCTCTCGAACAATGGATTCCGTTTCATCTTCAGAAGCATTGTCATAAATGCATATTTGAAAATTCGGGTATGTCTGGTTCAGTACACTTCGAACTGCTCGTTTTAACAGTTGTGGCCGCTTATAAGTCGGTATAATGACGGTAATCTGTGGTTTAGCAGTTTGCATAATTAATCTTTTCAGGCAGGGCTGCTTATAGTATTGATACAACCTTTTATGTAATTTTCGTTTACTAATTTGTTAAAAGCTAAGCCAAGTAGTTACAACAAGTAACTTGTTTTAAATCAACTAAAGAGGCACTTCGGTCTCAAGAGAATGAGCATATTCTCGAATTCGCTCTTGTAACAATGACATTTCTTTTGCAAATGACTTGTTCTCCAATGTCTGTGCTACGTGTAAACCAATTAACCAATAATACGTAAAAAGATGGCGAAGAGGGGGGAAATATTTAAACAACCTTAATGACGTTGCAAGAATTGTCGCTTTCACGGGATCAAGTTTGTTGAGAACGTTCACGACTTTATATGCACGATCAAAATTCAGTGGATACCGTATCCAGACGGAGAGTAAAGGATCAAGTTTGTTGAGAACATTCACGACTTTAGCTGCAAGATCAAAATTGTTGTGGTAGATGGAGGTAATTGCCAAATTAAAAAGTATATTGCAATATACCTTTTTTAGTAATTCTACAGATCTTTTTCTGTCTTCTATCGGAATTGTCTCATCTTCTGTAATTTTTTTTGTCTCATCTTCTGTAATTTTTTTTGTCATTTTTAGCCATCCGCGATACCACTCATCATGACCCTCCAAAGAAGTTGAAATACGAGAAGCGTGCATACAAAAAACAGCACTTGGTTTTTTTGAGACGACAATTGGATAATGTGCTACAATACGTATAATAAAATCAAGATCTACAATTGGCCCCATGTCTTCATCTAGCGGCCCTATAGAGTCGAGTACTTTTCTACTGAAGATTATCCCTGTCCACGTCAAAAAATACTTAATGTTCCAATATAAGCCTTCATAAGGTGGGTAATACCCCTCCCTCTTCCAGTGGAGCAGCGCAGGCCAATATATGCGTTTACCATCAGAATGAACTGTTAAGCCTGTGGAAAACGCTGCATCCGGATATTTTATAAAATTTTGCATCATCGTCTCAAAGAACTCTGGCAGGAGAAAATCATCATCACTGAGAAATGAAAAAAATGGAGTATCGACGTGCCTTAATCCATAATTAAAGTTGGCATATGGTCCAATGTTTTTTGCATGGCAATGATATATAACACGCTCGTCCTCTCGAGCAAGCTCTCGAATAATGGATTCCGTTTCATCTTCAGAAGCATTGTCATAAATGCATATTTGAAAATTCTGGTATGTCTGGTTCAGTACACTTCGAACTGCTCGTTTTAACAGTTGTGGCCGCTTATAAGTCGGAATAATGACGGTAATCTGTGGTTTAGCAGTTTGCATAATTAATCTTTTCAAGCAGGGCTACTCATAGTATTGATACAACGTTTTATGTAATTTTCGTTTACTACTACTACTTAGAGACTACAACATTAAGTGTATAATGTGCACCAGAGATTAAACATTTGGTGTGTTCCGATAAAGGCCACACGTAATTGTAACACGGCTCTATTTTTTATTCTTCTTTATTTTTCTGCATGGGATCAATCCGCTCGTGACTTATCTATAAACACTCTTTTTAGAGATTTTAAATTGTGTATAACCCAACTGCGGGGGTGTGGTGTTATTAAGGTGGTAATCGCGACTGTCATAAATGAAATTATGAACAAGTCAGTCAATACAATTAAAGTTGAAGTGTATTGAGGAAACCATAAGCGTCCCAAACAAGGGATGGTGAACGCTCCGATAAACGGCAGACCTACGTCGACGAGATACCATTGCCTTTGTTCCCCTCTGAGTAAGCGGCGATGCATCAATTGTACAATAATGAAAACATAGCCGCTGTTGAGCAAGACCCACATTATAGCAGCTCCAACCCCACCATAGCGTTCAGTTAACAAGATTATACCCGGTACAAAGACCATTATCGACACTAAGTTTTGATAAAATGCTAACTTTGTCCAGCCATTTGCCAATTGCAGAGCGTATGGCATGTTCGTGAGGGCATTAAGAGCGGCTCCAACTATCAATACACTTGCTATCAGGTGGGTCTCACTTGTAATTAAGTGATTTCCAGTCCACATCTGCAATATTTCAGGTGCAAAGAGCGCGCTAATTACTGCTGTTGGCAATACGATCACTGATACAAACTGGCAACTCTCGTGATACAGATTTTTCAAACCTGTTTTATCATCGTCCATTACGAGTTGCGATAATCGTGGAAATATCGCTTGAAAAAATGGAGTCGCTGCCAGCAACACTACGGAAGCAAATCCAGATGCTAAAACGTAGTAGCCAAACGGCCCCAATGTTAACATTTTGCTCAGAATTACTTTATCCATTTGCCAAAGCACTCCTCCCAGAATACTAATCCCGGTGACCCCCGCAGTAAAACGCCAAATTTTATTGAAGTAACTATTTTGTAGTCTAGCTGGCGAACCGGTCCGAGGCAAATTCCGCCATAACACAAGCGCAGCAAGAAAGGTTTGAGCGATGCTTATTACTATTTGCCACTCAAAAAACGCTTGTACAGTAGACGAAACTATCCAGAGGATCACAACAGCCCCAATGCCGCGAAATGTAGCGGAAACTACGTCTACGCCATTATATAGCACTTGTTTCTGTAGGCCGATTAACCCTCCGTAATACAATGATAAAGGAAGATCAAACGCAATTACGAAGCCCATCATCATCACAGCTTGCTGTACAGAACTAGCGGGCAAATGCTGCGTCATTATCCAATTGTTGGAAATGATGGGTGAGAGAAAAATTACTATACATACCGTAGCACCTGCTAGGGCCCAATAGACCACTTCCAATGTCCGGACTAGGTCACGTTTTTTTTGATCCGTCCCTGGTTGGGTAGATAATCTCGCCAACTCTCTGTTCACAGTTATGCCTAACCCAGTAACCAAGACTAAAAACAAAGTTTGCAAGGTTATGAAAAAGCCGACTAAGCCGAAAGCTTCTATGCCTAAAAACTTGATATAAATAGGAAAAAATAACAATGCCATTAGCGCTGTCCAGCCTCTCCCAGCAAAATTCGCGATAATATTTCGCTCGATGACATTCCGCTTAATTAGTGACACAAAAACCTCAGTTTATTAACCATATTTCCCTATATAACGGTATCATCATTTCCTTTGATATAATTTAAAGGCCTCGAGTGCGCATATAAAACATACTTAATTATAGCTTAAAAAAACCTTATGATAACGGGATCGATAATGTCAACTTAACCCCCGCTTACGTTATACAATAAAGCAGACACAAGACGATACGATGATGCTGGTGCTCTCCATTCTGTGTGCGATCAGCGTCTGTAAAACTGCTTGGCTATTTGCCTCAAAAAATTCTTAAGGTAAAAATACCTAAAATTTAATTACAATGCCGAATTGTTGGTTTTTTCTGGAAATCCCAGATATTCGAGCACTCGATTACGCACCTCTATTTGCGTTGCTGTTTGTACCCCCACCCCCCCAAACTATCCTCCATATAATTTAGTGCGAATGTCGTCCTACCGCCCACACTGACGCCACTTAGCAACGACGCACTTTGTAGCGCGAAGAACATCCGTTCAAGCCTGAGGCTGCCATCCGTCTCGGGAAAATTCAATCTGCCGAGGTTTGATGCCCACGTCCCGGCAAAAGCCGAGTTAATCAGTTTAAACAATTGAAAGGCGATATTGTACTTATCCCGGGCAAAAGCAGACAATTTATCGTAGCGACTAAACCCCTCAGGCACGTCTTTCGCGTGTAAAACAAAGTTACCCGCTTCGGCTATGAGCGTTGGATCGAACCTATCAATTCCGGCACAAGCCCAAATACATCTCTTGCATCCAGCTTTTTCCGCACTTTCCGGTGGAACGTCCGAGCGTTCTCCCAGAAGGGCTTCTTAGGGTCGTAATCGAATTTGAATTGAAAGCTGGCGACGAAAAGGCAAAATGCATCGCCCACAGGCTTATCTAGACGATCCCTAAGGTCATATGCCATCCCGACGTACTTTTGGCGCTCTTTGAACCCACCACAGACGTCACGGAGTGCCGCAATGTATGCTGTCATCGTCGCTGAGCCAACGGTTATCCCGTGGTCCCGACAGGCTTCGATGAGGCGTTCTGTCTCGTCCTTTTCCAGCTGGAGCAGCACAATCCTATACACATATCGATCCCAGACCGGCTTATGGATATTGAGGTAGTCTTCCTGGTCGAAGAGCCAGCGACTTTTACTCCACCATTTATTACACGAATGATGAACGGCTTTAATATATTTTGGATGATGACCTTCTTGAACGATTTTGGGAAACAACCAATATAAAGAGGTGGGACGACCGTCTTCGCCTCCGGCAGCGGATCGGCGATGTGCTTGAGAATGTCACGTATTAAAAAGGCACGCGCCCTCCCGTCACAGATCTCGTGCTTGGCGAAGACGAAAAGATCAGACACTTCTAGTGAATAGACAAGCACGAAACGGATCAGGGGACCAGCCGACGGATCAAAGGGGACAGTGCTTTCATATTGAACCTCACTGAACCACTGGGAATCCGATTCCCTCGTACGACACGAAGCATGGATCCTAGGACATCGTCCGTCGAAAACCAAGCACTTCCATCCTCATCGAAAACGACCTTCACACCGACAAGAGGGTGTATGATACGGACCTTGTCCAGCGCCCTCCTCAACTCATTCTCAGGATTGCCCCCTCTAATTCGAGCACACAGCGAGAGATTCGAATGTGGACTTCGAAGGTACCGCCTCTCAACGTTCTCGAGCCTCCGTACATCTCTCAAGTGAGGGTGCTGTAATTGATTCTACATCTGATACATTTCGTCTCCCCATCTCTTCTTAGCAAAAAGTTGAGTTCGATGCAGCACAGTAATTATCTCACCTTTTCCCCCAAAAAACACTCAATTACCTCAAGCTTCGTCTTCACATACGAGGTCGGGCGTTAGAATCTCCTCGGGCCCCTCACTGTTGCCATTTTTGCACTATTATTAAGGTTTAACGATTATTAAGCAGTCATCAACAGTATAATTTATAATTTATAAGTGTTTCATTCTGTAAGTTTACGATATCGTCTTTAATTGGTAGGCAGGGCATTTTGATAGATATAAGAAGGGATGAAAACTAATTTGCGTAATACTGGTATTATCCCATTCATCCTTTAATAAAGGGTAATTTTTCAATTTAACTTTTTTAACAAAGAAAAAAAATTGGCGCGTGCAACGCCCAGGTTTTATCATTTGCTATATTTGCCTTCTCAAGCAGTCAATAACGACGTGGCCTTTAGTACCAAGTAATCTAACCTAATATTTTGGCCATTGTTCATTTTCACGGTTTTTCACCTTGACAAGGAATTTCAGCAGAAAGAATTATTACATCTCCGAAATTGACTAGTGTACAAATAAATTCTTTACACGGTTTTGGTCTATATGTTCTGCAACTTCTAACGATATTACTAAATCAAATTCCTTATCGAAATTAAAGACTTTGCATTTTGCATAAATCAAATGCAATAAATCTATCCGGTGGTATTGAACAAATCTCTATCAACGTATTACCATTCATTTCCAAATATCTCCGATACCATTTCCTTTAAACACTGATCATCATGTCCCAGTACCGCATCTAATATCAATGACGCCATTTGGTTGAATACATTTCAAAAACCAACGGAATCTCCCTTACAGAACTGTTAACTCATCCTCGATATGTTGAATAATATCGTCGTATATGTAGTACGGATAATTTTTCGTGTAGATCGCGGCTGTTTAATTTTTAATTAATTAAAAAATTTTCTAGCGTATTTCGTTTAATTTGCGACACAAGAAGCTAATATTTCTTCCTCAGCCATGCTCCAGGCCAATATGTACTGCTCTTACGGAGCTCACTCTCATTAAAAGGCCATGGTGGCGTCTCTATCTGAAATTCCTGATGCCTGGTTGCAAATTCTTTAACTGCTTCATATGGATTATCATACATCCATTCGTGTTTTCCTAGGGGCACATCATATAGATCTTTTATTATTCCGTCAGTGGCGACGATATATGAACCTTGAGTTACCACATCATGATAGGCTTCAAGCTCTTGCAATACATGTTGTTTTGTGTGGTTAGAGTCTAATACAACGAATGCGGTTTCTTTCGGTTTAATGAGTCCTTTAGCTTCCCTTATAATTATAGGATCTATTGAACTACCTTCAATCAATGTGATATACGGAAATAATTCGTGAGATTCTAGCTCTTTCCGAGCACTTGATCGAATTTCGATGTCAACTCCTATTACTCTTCCTTTTCCCATCGCTCGGCAAAGACTAGCATAAAAGATCAAAGAACCTCCGTGGGCAATACCTGTTTCTACTACTACGTCAGGCTTTACCTTGTAAATTGCTTCCTGAGTGCGGATGACATCTTCTGGTAATTGTATTATAGGACGTCCCATCCACGTGAAGGTATATGAATATTTTTCATTCCAGCCAATTTTAATCCATTGATCCGAGATTAATTCAAATGCATCTCTTGAATACAATGGCATAATCTTGGTTTCACGTTGCTGCCCTACGGTAATTAGTTTTGCTTCTGTATCGATTGTGATTTTCATAACATCTTCTTAAATCCAGTTTATTCTTAAGTTTAAATTCTTAATGATGGCTTTGTTTTCTTCAACGTAGTTTGGATTCATTACTATGATACTTTTTATCCCTTTTGACTTAATTTGCTTGATACTGATGATTTCATGTCCAGTTCCTGGTGCATATTTCCCTTGTTTTCTCGGATTCATATCGATTACATAATCGATTCTCTCTGCCTGCGGATCAGCTAAATTGAGAAGAGTGACTCCTTTTGCTCCTGCACCCCAGACTGCTACCTTCCCGTCTTTTTTTAAAGCATCAAGTTTTTCAATCCAAAATTCTTTTAATTCTTTCTCTTTTTTGCCAAAACTCTCAGCTAGATTTACAACATTACCTGGATTATAGAATACAGTATCAAATTTTTTAGAAGGTGTTGCTTCCAACCAAAGGTACTGCCCACCAAAGGTGTGATGTACATTTTTTACTTCGAACCCAGATAGTTCAAAAACTGTTTTTAGTGATGATTTTGTAAATAATGAACAATGTTCGTAGAAGAAATCCCACAGTACGTTGTTTTTTAATATCCACTCCACACAGGGTGTTTCAAAAAATATTTGCGCTTTGGGCGACTTTGACAAAGCACTATGAATTGCAGTAGTCATATTAAGTGGATCTGGAATGTGTTCAATAACATGTCTACAGATAACTACATCTGGTTCAATATCCATGTAATCTGGGCCGTAAAGCTGTTTTTTAAATCGCAACTTTCCGTTCAAATCTTCTAAAGGTCCCAAATAGCTGGGATCAAACCCGATACCTGTATTGCCGCTTCCTTCTGCTACGAGCCTTCTAATAAAAAACCCTTTACCGCATCCTATTTCAACAATATTACAGTTTTCAACCGCTTTATCACCTAATAGATGGGATATTAATTCTGAGATATATTTTTGAAAGAAAGGTGAGTGTGTTTGAGTATTATCGTAGTTTTCACCGTAACTTAACAATGATTTATCAGAAGCTTTGTTAAAGACAAAACCGCAGTTTTTACAAGTTGTCATTATTAGGTTTCCCCGCGTTAATTCAACGGCTGACTTTTTATCGTAACAGATAAAATTTTGATGAACTGGCATGTTCATACGAGTCAAAAAAATTTTCAAATTATAAGACTTACAAATAGGACAGCGGTTCATCTCTATGCCAATTTCTTTTTCCACCATTCTATAGTCTTATCTAATCCAGTATCCAAACTGTACTTTTGCTTCCAGCCGACCTCTTCGTTGAGTCTACGAACATCAGCAACAATTAAAGGCGGGTCATCCTTCGGTATTCGAATGATACCGTACTTTATAAGCTCTGACTTCCCGATTTTTGAACTAATTTTATTTACAACATCTCTGATAGATACTGGCACGCCCGATCCAATGTTCACCGTTCCCGCAACGTCGCTGTCTAATAGTGCCACCATAGCTGATGCGACGTCTTCAGAGTATAGGAAATCCCTTATCTGTCTTCCGTGTGTGACTTTTGCTTGCTCATCCTTAAGAAGCGATGTTATCACTGAGGGAACAAGGCGCGACGGATGTTCATTTGGTCCGTACAAAAAGAATATCCTTCCCCAGGAAAAACTTACGTCGTTTTGCGTGCAAAATGACTCCGAAACCTGTCTTAAACTATTCTTGCTCACTCCATATAATGTTTGAGGTCTTTCTGGTGTAACGTTTTCAGAACAAAATCCGTAGCTCAAATCATACTCAGCACAGGTCCCGGCAAATATCACTCTTTCTCCTTTGAATTTTATAAAATGTTTTAACATAAGCAGGCTAGCATTTATCCAGTCAAGATTTCTCTCGGAAGTCCAATACTTGTCCGGCTCCGTGTACCACGCAAAATGCAGAAGATGTGACGGTCTTACAGAGCTGAATAAATCATAAGATTCCGTTGCATTCAAAAGGTCAGTTATATGCCAAATAACATCTTGATGATTGCTTTCACCACCTTTGTCCCTCGTTACGCAGTGGATTTCGAAGTCCTCTCTATCCAAGTATTGTAATGCTTGCTGTCCAATAAATCCTCTTGCACCAGTGATCACGACACGTTTCATATTTTAAAGTCCTCGTATGAGCTGTCCTTCTCTGAAACAATAGCGGGTGTTGCATAGGGCCATTTTATGCCAAAGGCGGGGTCGTCCCATCGCACCCCTTGTGCGTATTCAGGTACATAAAATTCTGACATCTGGTAATATACGATCGTATCGTCGTCTACAGTCTGAAAGCCGTGTGCGAAACCTTTAGGAATGTAAATAATTTTGTAGCTATCAGCACGTAGTTCCGAAGCGAACCAGTTCCCATAAGTAGTCGAATTGGGGCGCAGGTCGATAATCACATCATATATTGTCCCCCTTATACAACTTACGAGTTTGTCCTCCTCAAAAGGTTTAGCTTGGTAATGCATCCCGCGAAGTGTCCCCTTCTTCTTGTTGTAAGAAACGTTGCACTGGGCTATACGTGTGTTTAGTCCGTGTTCTTGAAATTCTCTTTGACAAAAACTTCGAGCAAAAAAGCCTCGCTCGTCTTCCAGTTTTTCAAGTTCAATGATATATGCGTCTTTTAATCCGGTTTCTTTAAAAATCATTTAGCACTGTAACCGCAGGGATAGGGATTACAAACTTCCCACCCCAATCTTTTATGTAATTCATCTGTTCCATAATCTCTTTTTTGATGTTCCAAGGGAGAATTAAAACATAATCTGGTTTATCTTCTTTGATTACATCTGGATGTTTGACAGGAATATGCGTTCCCGGCAAGAATTTATTTTGTTTTTCTGGGTTGCGATCTACCGTGTAGTCAAGAAAATCAGTTCTGATTCCACAATAATTGAGGAGTGTATTACCTTTTGCTGGGGCCCCGTAGCCGACAATTCTCTTTTGCGCGTTTTTTTCTTTAATTAAAAACTGAAGCAACTGCCTCTTAGTTGACTTTACCTTCTCCCCAAAATTATAATATGTGCTTAAGTTGAGTAAACCTGCGGCTTCCTCTTTTTTCAATAAATCTGTTACGCGAATTGAAACCTTTTTCTCTTGATCTTCTTTGTGTTTCACGTAGATCCGCAATGAGCCCCCATGGGTAGGAATTTCTTCCACATCAAAAAGCTCTAAATTATGGTGGGCGAATAGTTTCTTTACAGAGTAAAATGAAAAATACGAAAAGTGTTCTTGATAAATAGTATCAAATTGATTCTCTTCAATTATCTTAAGGAGATGGGGGAACTCCATTGTAATTATGCCATCAAACTTTAATGCGATTTTTAATCCGGCTACGAAGTCGTGAAGGTTAGGATTATGAGCCAGAACATTATTGCCAATAATTAAATCTGCCTGTTTATCGTTCTCTAACATTTTTTTCGCATAAGATGAATTGAAGAACGTAATATCAGTGGGGATACCTTTCTTTATAGCCACTTCAGCTGCATTTGTCGCCGGTTCTATTCCGAGAATCGGAATTCGATGTTGCTTGAAGTACTGCAGCAAGTACCCGTCATTACTCGCAATTTCTACTACAAAAGAGCTCTCGTTAAAACCGAAACGAGTAATCATCATTTGAGTATATTCTTTGCAGTGTTGGAGCCAACTCTCGGAATACGATGAAAAATAGGCATAGTTTGATGAGAAAATGTTTTCAGCAGGTTCAAATTCCTCCAGTTGAACCAGATGACATTTATCACAAACATATACATCTAAAGGGTAGTAGGGCTCCATTCGGTGCAAATCAGCGTCAGAAAGGTAGCCATTGGAAAGTGGCGAATTGCCAAGTGATAAAAAAGGTTCAGCCAATTGATTGTCGCATATTCTGCATTTAAATATTTTGCTCATCCTCAAAGCCCCTCTTTTTTAACACATGTTTCAGTATGATCGACTCTTTGCGTGAAAACATCTTCTGCGGGCTAATCATCAACTCTCTACTGTCGACTACAAATTGTATTGTTTGTAGTCCAAAACGAGACGCCAACCCAATTTATTAAGTGCATTTAACCTAATAAATGTATAGTACATGCAGGTGGTATTGCGAATGAAATTCAAATGAAATATAAATAAGCATTTATTGACAAAAAAATAAGTGTATTGGATATTTTCGTAAGCTAATATATTTTATTACTGTAAAAAATTAATTTTGATTTTTCCTTTAACTTACACTTTGCAACATCATTCGGCTAATAAATATGTGACTTGGAATGATCCCCTCTAACTATTTAGTAAATATTAAGTCATACATATCTATTTTTTAAGTTATTTGTTAAAAGCTAAGCCAATTAGTTGCAATAAGTCTTTGTCGTTAAATCAACAAAAGGCAATTAGGTCTCAAGAGAATGAGCATATTCTCGAATTCGCTTTTGTCGCAATTCAAACTCTTTTGCAAATAACTTGTATTTCACACTTTCAGAGGATGTCAACTTAAGACAATTGTAAATGTGAGCATGCCTCTAGATGAACTTCGATGAAGAGAGACAAGCTCACACGATTGACAGAACTACTTGAGACTAAAAAGGTTTTTGTTCGAGACCGGAAGCCATTGTGGGTGAGATCGTTAGGGATCACCCTGCTGTACCTCGGGCTGTCGTGCAGACGGGCTGCAGGAGTACTCTGTTTTGTTGACAACGCCTCGCTGAGGCGGCACGGAAGTACCCATATGGCGAGGCGTTGCACCGTGCACTGCTCAAGCGGCATCGTCGTGCGATCGCGATCGACGAGACGACGGTCAAGGTGGGGAGGCGGTGGTACTACATGCGGACAGCTGTTGACACGGACAACAGGGAAATGTTGGGGATACAGCTCACGCCGACAAGAGACGGCCGTGACGCGTTTCGCTTCGCGAAACGCGTGCTGAGGACTTGCAAACACCCCCCAGTGGTGTTGGTGGATGGTGGGCCGTGGTACGCTTGGGCGTTGCACCGGATGGGAGTGCCGCGGGAGCGGGTCACGTTCGGAGCGCGGAACATAATCGAGCAGTGGTTTAGCGTCTTCAAACAGCGGTTGAAGCGGTTCTACCGGCGGTGGCTGCATAATGCGCGTGTGGAAACGGTGTTCTCGGTGGAGAAGCGGGTGTTTGGTGATGTGAACCACAGCAGGAGCGACGGGCTGCGGAACAAGGCGAGCAAGCTGAAGAATGTGTGTTATAACATCTTTACCGTTAAGGTGGTGGTTGTCGCGGTTTTGAAGGGTTTCTACAGAGCCAAAATTACGTATAATGTACATAAAAAAAATTCAAAATTCATGCCCAAATATTAATTTATTCGATGAATTGGGGGATTCATTTTCTGCTCGCATCAAATAAATCCAATTAATTATAAGGATGGTCAAAATGTAATTTCAATATGTATAATACCTAAAAATTTTCTCCAAGCTCGGATGTATTACATCGATTTTGTGATAGTCCTTTATGATTCTGGAGTTGCATATGTGTGCTAAAAAATATATATTCTTGTCATGTCATAGATACTTGGACAGACAATACACAAAAGGAAATTTAAAAATTCAAATACCCGGAATTGTGGTACCATTATTGAAGTGAAAGACAAGATTTTGTGGTGATCAATTTGTATAAAGAAGTCTTTATCGAAATATCTGGCGTATGCAATGCAAGATGTCCATGGTGTTGCACAGGAAATAAATCCTTAAGTGCGTATAAATCGGGATTGATGAAAAGTGAGACCTTTCAAAGGTTGATTGAGCGACTATTCTATTTAGAACTGGTTAATAAAAATACTGTAATCAATTTATTTAACTGGGGAGAACCCACATTAAACCCCGAAATAGAAAAAATTATTGGGATAATTGCTAAACATAATCTGCATTGTTCAATAAGTACTAATGCTTCCAAATATGTTGAAATAAATAGATCCTTGTTAAGTACTGTGCCGCGTTTAAGAATTTCAATGTCGGGATTCAGCCAAAGATCATACGATAAAATACATGGATTCGATTTCCAGAAAGTGCTCGACAATGTTGAAAAATATATAAATTATTACGGTCCATCCAGAGTTTCCATTTCATATCACTTATACCAATTTAATATTGAGGAATTGCCATTGGCAATTAACTTCTTTGCCAAGAAAAAAGTAAATTGTTTTGCCTATGCCGGATATTTTAATGATTTTAATTTAGCCGATTCTTTCTTAAAAGGGACTATGGACAAAAACACTCTTAAAAAAGCATCTGAACAATTATTGTTATATTATGTTGATGATTTAATTAAAAAATGTCCTTTGGATTATACATGCCCGCAATTTGATAAATTAGTAATTGATGAACTAAATAATGTCCTTACATGTTGTGCGGTACCAAAAGATAGTCGATCTTACTCTCTTGGATCAATATTTGATCTATCTTCAAAAGATATTCACGATAAAAAAACACATCAAGCAATATGCGAAGACTGTCTTAAATCTGGTATAGCATATTGGGATCATAATGCGTATACACCGGAATTTGTTAACCCAATCCTAGCGCACGCACAACTAACAATACTATTTCCAAAATTATGGAAAGCGTACTCAACGATGATGAAATTATATCAATCGGTCAGATTTAGGGGTTAGACGATCGTGCCACAATAACGCGTATTGAGGTAACGACTCATTTCAATTGAGGTACGCACTACTCAAGTTCCATAAACCTAAACGCAAAAGATCAGTGGTAGTATATCCATCATAAGCATTAGAAAGTGGCGAATTGCCAAGTGATAAAAAAGGCTGAGCCAATTGATTGTCGCATATTTTACATTTAAACATTAGCCTCACCCTCAAGACCCGCTCTCAACTCAACATATTTTTCAATATGATTAACTCTTTGATTGAACACATCTTCGGTGGATTTATCATCAATTCTGTACTCATCAATTGCAAATTGTATTGTTTGTTTGAAGTCCAAAACAGGACGCCACCCCAGCTTATTAACAGCCTTTGATATATCAAGATGCAAGATATTCGCCTCCAAGCGATTATCTGGTTCACGGGCGATGATATATTTGCCATCACCCCATTGTTTAATCGTCTCTTCTACAAGTTGTTTAACTGAGACCATGTTCTTGGATAGAGGTCCAAAATTCCAAGCACCAGAATACGCTTTTCCGTCCGTATACAAGAGTGAACCGAGTGTAAGGTACCCGCTTAGAGGCTCCAACACATGCTGCCACGGTCTCACCGCTTTAGCATTTCTTATAATAATAGCGTCATTATTCAATAGTGCTCGCATGCAGTCAGGAAAGATCCGATTGTCTGCCCAGTCACCGCCGCCAATTACATTCCCCGCTCTTGCAGAAGCAATGCTAGCGCGATCATCTCGATTGAAAAAAGAATGTATGTATGAGTGAGTAATAATTTCAGACGCTGCTTTGGATGCGCTATATGGATCATTTCCTCCCAAAGGGTCTATTTCTCGATAACCATATATCCACTCTCTATTCTCATAGCATTTGTCGCTGGTCACATTTATCGCCACTTTGACAGATGAAGTCTGTCGAATAGCCTCAAACAAATTTGCTGTTCCCATTATATTAGTGCTATAGGTGTAAAGAGGCTCCTTGTATGAGTCCAAGACCAACGCCTGAGCAGCAAGATGAAATACTATATCTGGCTTGTGTTTTGATAAAACCTCGGAGAGGTTTTCAATATCTCTTATATCTCCTTGAATATGGGTTATTTTTTTATTTAATCCACAAATTGCATAATTGTCTCTTTCAGTTTTTGGCAGGAGCGCATAACCTATGACATTTGCACCAAGATGTAAGAGCCATATCACCAGCCAGGACCCTTTAAAGCCGGTATCGCCTGTGACTAAAACCGTTTTCCCTCTATAGGTATCATTGAATATCTCTCCATTTACCATATTTTCCAGAGTGCGTTACCGTCGTTAAACAGTTTGTTCAAATAATCCACCTCTCTCACGGTATCCATGCAAGCCCAAAATCCGGTGTGTTTATACACCATAAGTTGTCCTTCACTTGCAACCCTTTCAAGACAGCCTATCTCAAGATCACAGTCGTCTTCACAGGAAAGATAGTCAAAGATGCCTTTATTTAAGACAAAAAAGCCCCCATTAATTAATCCAGAACTATCATCTGGCTTTTCAAAGAAGTCCTCCACGCGGTCGCCATCAATTTTCAACTCGCCAAAGCGCGAAACAGGATTGACCCCTGTTACAGTTGCCAATTTCCCGTGGTTATGATGAAAAGCTAAAAGGCTATGAATATCTACATCGGCCACCCCATCACCATACGTCATCATAAATTCATCATCATTGATGTATCTTTCCACCTTCTTAAGGCGTGCCCCTTTAAGCGCTCTCCCCCCTGTATTTGCAAGGGTAACTTTCCAACCTTTTTCATCGTGGCTTTGATGAATACGAACTTTTTCTGGGCTCCCAAGTTCCAATGTCACATCGTTGTTCATTATTTCGTAATGGTAAAAGTAATCCTTTATGACTTCTCCCTTGTATCCAAGACAAAGAATAAAATCATTAAATCCTTGATAGGCATAGATCTTCATAATGTGCCATAATATTGGATGATTGCCAATGTGTGTCATTGGTTTTGGCCGAAATTCTGTCTCTTCTCTTAGACGGGTGCCAAGCCCGCCACAAAGGATTACAACTTTCATATTTAGCACCTCTGTAGTTGAAATTGATTTCCCGCAGCTGAAATTAATATATCTAATTTTCACCTGATAAATGTATACGTTATTATGGCCATGAGCTAGCATCTACATCATATAGTCTTTGTAATCCAAACATCTGCGGAACCCAGCTATAGTTTAGATCTGTTGTATAGTGTCACAGGATTGAAAGCACATGAGTGCAGAGAGTGTTAGTTTTAGCCACCACCATTTTAGGACCATCAATGATGATTCCCAGGTTTCCCACGACAGCTAAAGAGATCAAGTTTAAATTATTCCGCTGATTGCTATCGACATTTATGAGCGTTTGTCCCATAGTCGTCTCATTTTAATCTCTATATTCACGCATTTATCCCATTTGGCCCCTATTTTCCATTTTGTCCCTGTTTTATTAATCTTTTATTTTATTCGCAATAACAACACTTTAAAGAATAGAGGG
The DNA here is from genome assembly GCA_963704625.1 of Methanobacteriota archaeon. Taxonomy (GTDB): domain Archaea; phylum Halobacteriota; class Bog-38; order Methanoflorentales; family Methanoflorentaceae; genus DASPRZ01. The sequence goes on from OY969924.1 coordinate 844,504, forward strand.
TCACTGCTTTATAATTAAACCTTGACCAGTCGGCAAACATAATATTGGGACGCCTTTTCTTTTTGCAAGTTCATTAAATGCATATTTTTGTTCTTCATGGCCATGCCATCCATAGTCATCAAGAACTATTGCCGCCCCAGGTACCAGTTTGTCCCAGAAATATTCCGCGGCAGCAATCTCAGGTATTACACAATTCATATCTACAGATAGATATGCTATTCTTTCAGAAGTAACTTCTTGCAACGTATCTGGTATCGCTCCTCTTATTATTTTCACATTAGCATAATCCTTGAATGTATTTTTTACCTCTTCATAACAAGGTTCATATCCTCTTAGTTTGTTAAACTTTAGTTCATTTTCAGTGCCATATTCTGCCGATAACCCCTCATAGGTATCCATTAAAAAGAAGGTTTTCGGTAACTGTTTGAACCCAACGTAATCCATAATTATTTTTGAACAGAAACCCTTGTTTACGCCGCATTCGATAAAGTCCCCTTCTAATTCTTTTCCTCTAAGCGCTGCCCAGCAAAGTGTGTGCACTCTCCAGTGTATTTTATCAGAAACAGCAACTCCCCAGAGTATTTTATCAGAAACAGCAAGGCCGGCATTAACTGCTGAATCGTAACAAGCCATAAACCATTCGTCTTTCATGAAATCACTATATTGCCATGTAATTAAGCCATCCTCATAGTACGTTGGAAACCTACCGACCACACTCTTCATGTTGTTGAAAAAATGCGGTATCTGAGACATTTTCTTTAGGAAGTTTTTCATACTTAATATCTCACTTTTGTAAAACGTTGATTATTTATTTGATGTCAAAAGTTAGGCCCTGTAGAAACCCTGTAATACAGGATCTTTCCAATTATTTGACGAATTAAGAGGAGTAATCCTGTACCCAGCAATACTCGGAACAAACTTATAAAGCTTCTGGCAACACTTCCAGCGCAGGTTTCTCCATACATAATGCCTGCCTAAATTGTCCTATTGTCAATTTTTTCGCGGTTGCAATGGTTCGTTGGCCTGTATACGCCCAAACAGTACGAGCGCCACAAAATACCGGCAGCGGCCGCACAATGCACGAGTTGAGACAGTAGTGTCGTGGTGTGAGGCGTTTGGATGCATCAATGCTATTAATGACCTAGATTTGAGAGAATCTCCCGAGCGCTTAACACAAGCTGATAAGCGGGCGATCCACTCAATAGCGCGGCAAATCTTTAGTGATCCATTATACCTGATACGACACTTCACCAGTATTAAAATACTTTAAGACCGTTCAGATTTCGAAAGAAAAATTAAAGAGAGTAAGTTTAGGTATGCATATAAATAAGAAATACAAAAATACGTTACCTATTTATCAGTATTGACGATATGTTATTCCTATGCGCGTTTACGCTACCGTCCCAGTATCACAATTCGAGCCTGATTCAGTAATTACAAAATCAATCGAGTGCTTGAAGGAATTAGAGTGTGATAACTTCACATTCGAGGTGTACTACGTTATAGACAGTTTTCCGGGCGACAAGCGGAATTTACACTGGGAGTTACCGGATAACTTCAAAATACTGCTGAGAACCCCGAGGGGTCATAAGGCAGGTGCGATAAATGACTTTCTGAGCGTGGTAAAGAACGCGGATTACGTGGCAGTTTTTGACGTTGACAGTAGACCCGCTAGTGATTATGTCGTCAAATGCGTTGCTGCGCTTGAGGAAGACGATTCCGCGGTTCTTTCCCAAGGGTGCCGGTTTATAAACAATATGAGCAACGTTTTGACGAAAAATGCGTCACTTGAGTCTAATTTTATCTGTGAGGCAAATCAATTTCTTTCCCGATCGCATAATTTTTTGGCGTTTATGGGACCAATGGTAGTGAGGGGATCGTTTTTCGACGGTGAAAAATTCGATGAAGAGGTGACGGATGAGATCTTTGACATGCTCGTGCGGATGTACGTCAAGGGGGAGGTCGCAGTTCTTGTCAAAACTACTATGGGTGAACAGGCCCCCACTACCCTCAAGGACCTCTACCATCAGAGAGTGAGATGGTCTAGAGGGATGGTGGAAAGCTTCAGCAGATACTTTATACCGATGGTTAAAGCACCGATACCATTTATGAGAAAAATGTCCTGGCTCTTTATTATAATATTTTCAACCTCTCAATTCCTTTTAAGTCCAGTTGTTCTCTTCCGCCTAGACAAGGTACTGAAGTTAAGTGATGGTCCGCTCGAATTCGTTAAGCTACTCGTTGGTGGTATCGGGTATAGCTGCCTTATGACTATTTGTGGATTCGTCGCCCTTGCACAGCATTTAACGTCGAGGAAGCCAGAGTGGAAGCCAGCTGTAAGATCAGACGTTTAACGCGGTAACCGAAACTTGTGGGAATGTATCGAAGAGCGGCGCTGACAGAGCGCTCGAGGCAGCTCGGACCCACAACTCCCGAGATTATTTATTCGTGTGAACTGTGTGGCGAACCGGTCCCGTAAGCATGAACAAGAAGGCACTACGCCTTCTGAATCCATCTGTTTACGTCAAGATTGATGGAACTACCCCCTAAACCCTCGCAGATTGCCCAACTTCAGCATTAAATGTCGGATCTCATAGAGGACTTCCACTCTGGCTTCCTCGACGTTAAATGCTGTGCAAGGGCGACGAATCCACAAGCTGTCCGAAACAATGTAAACCCTATACTACCGAGCAATATTTTCATGGTGTCTAAGGGGCTGTCGCTCAGCTTTCGTATATTGTGCCGATTTACCAAGAACAATGATATGGCATAAGGGCTAAAAAGAAACCAGCAGAATGCAGCCATTATCGTGGACGACCACAATATTTTCCTTGAGAATGGTATTGGTGCTTTAACCATCGGTATTAGGTACGTACTGAAGCTTTGCACCATCCCTCTATGCCATCTCACCCTTTGATTGTAGAGGTCCTTGAGGGTATCGGGGGTTTGTGTTTCAGAAACTGTTTTGGCATGAACGGAGACCCTACGTTTGAGGTACAGTCGCGTCATCAAATCAAAGTCTTCACCCCACGACTCCTCGTTAAGTTTTTCACCTTCTAAAAGCGATACTTTTATCACCACTGCTGAGCCTACTGGAAAGAAACCCTCGGACCAAGACAGTAGATGACTGTCGCATATCAGAGCATACTCAATTGATACAATTTTCGTCAAAATACTGTTTGTATTGTTTATAACCAAGCACCCAGTTGAAAGAACTGCAGAATCGTTTTCCTCAAGCGCAGCAACGCATTTGACGACATAATCCTTCGCAGGTCTACTGTCAACGTCAAAAACTGCTATATAATCCGCGTTTTTTACGACGCTCAGAAAGTCATTTATCGCACCTGCCTTATGACCCCTCGGGGTTCTCAGCAGTATTTTAAAATTATCGGGCAAAGTCCAAGATAACGTCCGTGTGTCGTCCGGAAAAGTTTCGATGAGGTAGTTTATCTCGAAGTCAAAATTATCGCACTCTAATTCTTTCAGGCACTCGATTGATTTTGTAATGATCGACTCTGGCTCGAATTGTGATACTGGGACGACAGCGCAAACGAGCATTATACACAGTGTTATCTTTATTCAATAAATAATTAACTTTAGTCCGGTTGCCCTACTTACCACGTTAAACGACGGATATCATACTAGGTCCATTCGAATTAGCTCGCAATTAAACGCTTTCACGACATAGATTTAAGAAAATTCGGGAGCGCTTAACACAAGCTGATAAGCGGGCGATCTACTCAATAGCGCGACAAATTTTTAGTGATCCATTATTCTGACTACGTCACTTCACTAGCATTAAATTACGTTAAGACTGTTCAGATTTCCCAAGACAATTAAAGAGAGCGAGTCTAGTTATGTATACAAATGAGAAATTATTTATATGGATGGGCAATGCAGATACTAGAACAGAGGATTTCACGAACAGAGGATTTCATGGTATCAGCGACCGATGTATTATTTGGCCACGCCGCGCCTACTGAGCGCTCATTCCGAAATAAAATTATTGGGTTCGTGACCCTAAATAGGGTAGCGCTGAATATATTGGCTTTTCCGGCTGTAGTAGTGATAGCGGCTTTAGCGGGTGGAAATTTCAGTGACTCTCGACTTCCCATCTTGTTTATCGTGGTATGGCTTGCGTTCATGGCTGGGAACGTAATAAATGATATCGCTGATTCAGAGAGGGACAGACGGAAGTGGCCGCTGCGACCGTTAGCAAGTGGTTTGATCTCAAGATCAACGGCAACGTTTTACGTTATTACGATAGCTGGGATAGCTCTCCTGCTAGCAGGCTTTGTCTATAACTGGTTCTGCGCAGCTCTGTGGCTTTTGGTCCTTGTCTTAAGTTACGTCTACTCGCGTTATGCGCGAGATAAAATTGGTCACTTAACAGTGCTGTTGCCCGAAGTGTTCATTCCTGTGGCAATATGGGCTGCCATTTCCCCCGGAACTGTGTTAACCCCGATACTATGGCTCTTAGTCGCTATTTTGGCAGCCGCAGGGGCAGCGTTAAACTTCACGAATGAGTCCTTTTTCCCAGAAGTTAAAGCCTTCGTCGTCCAACCCAGACCCTTCGTGGAAATGGGACTCTATGTCACATGCGTTCTCATTTGTTTTTCCGCAGGTACAGCGATCTTCTTTTATGCAAAATTGTCCTGGATGTATATGCTTGTACTGATAGCACTTACTGTGTGGGCTCTCACGGCGGCGAAATGTTTTGGAGCGCAAAGGTCTCCAGAAATGGCGAAAAAAGCGTACATGACTTGGGCAGCGCAAGTTGCCATTTTTGCATTAAACATAACATTCTTTAGCTGGATCAAGTAAGGGCGTCAGCTGTTGCGAGTGTTGAAATGCTCATAGAGTTTGCCCATAGAGTTGAGTTATTTTAGTGAGCCTGAGAGGATGAATCAATTTCTTTCAGGGGCAAAAAAGTCTTAGTTACGAGTGCCGCTTCTGGCATAGGAAGCGCTATTGCCCAAAGATGCGCCGAAGCCGGAGCAGCCTCTCGTTTTTTGTTACAGACCCAGAAGAACTATCTGAAACAGTCGGTTGTATAAAAAAAGCTGAGAGGCTGCCACCTTATCAAACAACTCAAAACTGCTGGTCCGAAAGATAGACACTTGGTGATCAATTCCTGATATTGCGTTGATGGACGATGATTTGTTAAAAATTAAAGTATCTCATCGATGTGAGTGAGAGAACGTTATCTATTGTGAAACAAAATATATCAGCATCAATCTTAATAAGTTTGAAGACTACTAATTAAAAGAGGATTGAGTTAAAAAGTCCAAGCATGATTAATAGAAGTAACGCTATACTCAATATTAGTTGCGGAGATAAGACATGTCGTTGCAACAGAAATTTTCTCATGATTTAGAAATTCTCAAGCTGATAAGGCGTGCGGGAAGGCGGGGAGAGTTAAGAGGGATGAACCGTCGTTTTCTTATAACTGCTATAATTTCTCGAATTCTTTTCCCTTTTAGTGAAAAATTAGGATTTCACATTACGCCTAATCATTTCTATTTTCCTATCCCAGATACAAGGAAATTAAGAGATACTTTATGGTCAAATCCGTCGGAACTTATTGGTATTGACGTCAATGAGAGAAGGCAATTAGAGCTTCTATCTCTTTTTCTCAAGTTCAAAAATGAGTATGACAGGTTCCCCAAAGACGAGGCCGTAGAACCTTTTCAATACTACTTGCATAATGATTACTTCGAAGGTGTAGACGGTGAAATATTGTATTGCATGATCCGTCATTTTAAGCCTAGAAAGATATTTGAAATTGGCTCGGGCTACTCTACCTACTTATCGGCCCAAGCTATCGGAAAGAATGAACAAGAAGATGAAAATCATAACTGTGCATTAGTAGCAATTGAGCCATATCCAAATAAGATTCTAGAAAAGGGTTTTCCGGGCTTATCCGAATTAATTACGCAAGAAGTCCAAGATGTTCCTATCACAAAATTTAATCAGTTAAAAGAGAACGATATCCTTTTTATTGACTCCAGCCACGTACTGAAAATAGGAGGCGATGTGCACTACGAGTATCTTGAGATATTGCCGAGACTTAACAGAGGGGTGCTAATCCACGTGCACGATATTTTTTTGCCATCAGAATATCCAAAATCGTGGCTTCATAATAGGCTATTTTTCTGGGATGAACAATATTTGCTTCAAGCATTTTTGGCATTCAATGATAGTTATGAAATACTATGGGGCAGTAGTTATATGCACTTAAAACACCCTAATAAGCTGAAAGAGGCATTCAGCTCTTATTCTAATCTGAATAAAAACTCCACTCCACCACATAGTTTTTGGATAAGAAAAACGAAATGATCAACACTTTCTTCAAATTATGCGTAAAAGGGCTTCTCGTTTAGCTAGTTCAGATTACTAGTTTTAGCTTGAATGGTAAGAATATGCAAGTTGACTAGACAGATAAGAAACTCAAAATGCAATTCAACAAGATTGATTTGCGAGAGGGGTACGACAGGGTTTGTTTTAACAGCCCATGTGTAAAAGAGTTCACTTGAGAAGCACCATATCAGTTGCTGATGTATACCTCCCTTAGCGCTACACTCCCTTAATTGAAATAATAATTGAATCATGAGTTCAACCGAAATGTATATGTAGAAAGGCGGTTGTTTTTAGAGTACTACTATATTAGTAACGATTAATCATTATAAATTTATAAAAAGCGATAAGAGGATGATAGAAGTAGAGATCTTCAAAGCGCATACTGAGAAAAGGTACAACCCCTACAAGATGGCTATACAAGCGAGGGAAGAACATAACATGGCGGCAAAAACTGCAACGGATGAGAGCACTATTACCACTCACACAAAACGAAAGAGATGCAAGGCAAAACAACATACGTTTCGAGATGAAGGATCATTGCCTGAAGAGTGCGCTGGAATTGTCCACTTGCGAACGCCAACGCTCGCTGTTAAAAAGTGTCCCAAGTGTGGCAACGAACTGGAAATTTTTTCCTCCGACGTTGACGTGCAATGCAGCGAATGCCGGTTTACTGTCATTAACGACCTTAATTCGTGCACCAGATGGTGTGTACATTCCAAAGAGTGCGGGGAATCCGATTTCACAGGAGAAATTGAAAAAGAGGAGGAGGGATGCTCCTTGGCCGCTACAAACAACTACGCGCGGCAGTTCATGAAAGAACAACGGCTATACTGCCCTTTCAAGGCGTTTCTACCCTTCAACGCAGATCAGCTTTAAAGATGTTGTACCATTCCAATGTCTAAGTACCTGATGTACTGGGTCGGTGATTAAGTGGTTGTAGGAGTCACAATGGTAAATGTCGTTCCAGGCGAAGAACGATACGTTTACAGAACGCTCGTCGAGCTAAGCGGAGTTAAAGAAGTACTCCACGTATTTGGAGAATATGACTTTCTGGTCATTATTGAAGTGGAGCAACTCGCACTCCTTAGCCCTACCGTTGATGCCGTAAGAGACATACGCGGGGTTACTGCAACGCATACGATTGTTGGTGCCGAACTTTGAGTCTTGGAGTTTATTAAATGGATGACACGCTATGTACCCGTTATGTGGGTTGCAATTCCGAATCGAGATATTGATACGAAGAATGCTCGGTACTGCAGAGCTGGTTCGTGAGGAGTTCTTCTGGAAACGGATCAAGTATCACTGCTAACGCATGTAACCCGGTGGCTATGCCGCACTTTGCCCTTTCTCTTTCAGGATATGCCGATATGGGAATTTCAATCCCCCTCACTCAGAGCATTGTAGCCCTCATTCTTCTGTGACACTGAAGGAGATGAGAATTAGACTGAAGTGGCGTTGATGATAAGAAAGATGCAATCAAAGCAAATATTATTGCCACGTGCGCAAGTACCCCTCTCCTGTAAATGTCCGCTATATTCTGAACGGCAGATTATTATGCTTCATGCAGGTATCCTTATTCGTGAAGCTGATGCTGATAGTGCGCTCTTTCAACCTCTTTTACTCTATGAGATTTATATTTTCGAATCATCAGCAACAACTTGTGGGAGGACTATGAACAAGATGTACGTTAACCAAACTGAAAAGTAGGTGAAGTAGTCCGCTCCGTTTAACAACGCGTAATAGATAAAAAATCTAAACGGAAGTTAATCAGAGAGAGAGTTGCCCCAAACTTCAGCCCCTCCACTTTCTTACGTTCGGTCGTTTTCAAATATCGGGGCGCAAGCACGAATAGCAAGATAATGTACGCAGTCAACAGTGGAAAACTGATTGCGGGATATTTTGAGAGATAGGGAACTGAGGACAAATTTTTTAATGAAGGCACTATGAAGACGATACTTCCCCAGACAAATCCTACAATCCAGAATAAAATGGCATAAAGACTGCCTTTTTAGCTTTATATGGAATATACCACGTATGTAACACCTCAACACATCATACTAACGTCTGCCAATCGTTGTTAAACCAAATCTGTCATAATATTTGTAATTCGTCGTAGATACATGCAGTCCTGGCCATCTGCAGGATGTAATCAGCTATGAACGTCTGACATCTGTCAACATAAACATCTTATTGGAACAAAGACGCATTCAATTTTATTACGCATTGATATGATGCCATCAACGACATGGAAGGCACCAGGCTGACTGCAGTATCGAAAGAGCCGTTTTCAAATGGAATTACCTGAACATCACCTGCTTAATAAACACTATCTGAGATCTCGGCGCCAGCAATTCAACTGCGAGGCGTGACGGAGATGCAGTACTGACATTTATCGACCGTGACTACGCGGCTGCTCTGGACTCTCCTACGGGGGAGACTTCTTTTTTTCAAATGAAGCGATCCCAAAATGATGTCTTTGCTGGTGGTAATAAGAACCGGTTGAGCGCATCGTTGACTTTTGAATACTCGCTCTTTAACCATCCGTTCTCGTTCTGTAATTGTGTGATGAGTTGATCCTTTAATTCTATCTCGCGTTTGAGTTGCGTGATACCCCTATCATAATCGCTTATCTTAGTTTCGTAATTGGTTATGATCCCATCGCTCGGTTGTGGGGCCATTGCGTTTATCCGTCATCCTTATCCCTTCGTAGGGATCCGTATCATCGATGTTAACTATCAAGCTCTCCTATTTGACGGAAAATCTCGCTTGCAATAGTTAAAAAGTCGTTTAATGCCTCATGAAAATATAGTCACACATCTCCACCACTCTATGCGGTGAAGGAAACGAGGCAAAATTTTGACATGCAATGCACCAGAGATGAAAATGAAAAAAGAACAATTCATTTGCGAATTATATCATTCTACAGATGGTAATGTATACGGATTTGCCGACCCTCGCCAAATTGCAGAAAAATTGGGCTTCGATGAGAATGCACTCGATGAAATCCTAAATGATTTCTTATCCGACGGAATGATAGAGTTTCGAGGCATCGACATTCACGATGTAAGACTCACACCTTTGGAATTGATTATGCTAAGAGTATATGCGAGGAAGTGTAGTCAGGTAAGTTCCTGATACAACTAAAGACCTCACTTTACGAAATCGCATATAATAAAGTTGATCATTATAAAATGCCTGAATATTGAATGAAATGCGTATATACAGTAAGCGCACATGACTGCCCCATGACATCTGAAATTCACAAGTACACATCCTCACCCCTAGGATTCCTCGTAAATTCCTACTGGATTGAGACCAAAAACGGATACTAGTAATTAACACCCAGTTTTTGATATCTGAAGCAAATAAGTTGAAAGAGGAGGTTCAGAAAATTCACAAGCCAATAATTGGAATAATCATCACCCATACCCATCTGGATTATTTCAATGCAACATGACCATCTTCGGTAAGGGCGACTGCGAACAAGGTCGCAATTATCACGGGGGTGGGTTCTGGCATAGGGAAGAGTACTGCAATCCTGTTCTCGAATGAGGTGCAATTGTTGTTAAGCCACAACAGCCTCAACATCACACACGTGGGGGGAGAAGACGAAAAAGTGGAGTTATGATTGAGAATGGGCGATAATAGTAGAGAAAAATTGTTTAACAAGAGCGAACCACTCCCGTTTGCGTTCCTTAACGATCTAGTCAATCAAAAAATCGTGATCAAAACGAGGGCGGGGGATTACGTGGGCACGCTCAAAGGATGGGATGAGAATTTGAATATAGTGCTCGATGACGCTGCTGAGATCAAGGAGATGGAGTTGATTCGGACGCATAAGACCATACTCATTCGTGGGGGAGACATTAGCCATATCACGCCTAAGTGACATTCCGCGTCGCCAGATATGTCAAATTGACGTGCGCTATCGCCATACCAGAAGTAACGATGCTTATCACCTATCTTAAAAAGTACATATAATCACGTGGCGTTTTTATGATCCCCTTTTTGATGACCCTCCTCACGGAAGCTCATAAAGAACTCTTGATGACATGTGGGACTTCTAGGGGCTCTAGGGTTGCTCAGCAAGCAGCGAAGAGGTAATGGAAGGCTCTTGACTATCTTAGCCCATTGAGCTTCCGGAATTGCCACCACCGCTTCCAACCTTACCGCTCCTGAGCTCTGGCTAATGAGCCGCACTCTCGCCATCGCCTCTTCGGTGCAGGTCTCGGCAATTAACACGAAGTCGTACTTGTCGAAGGTATAGTAGAACTCCTTGAACTCTACCCCATCCGACCGAAATATGCGGCGCATCATCTCCAGCTCCTGGGGCGCCTCTTTGATCCTCGGCATTACCTCTTGGGTGTAGGTGCCAAATATGATATAGGTGGACATGCGTTGCCGTCACCTCTGTTCCTTAAAAGAGTAGGAATAATCGATTTAAGGAAGTTCACCCACCTACCTCATACGAACGATTGAGGTTCGTGAAAGTAACATCCCCTCTGTTTTTCAAATAGTCCATATAGTCACTCAACAGCTTTAGTTTGAAATTGCTTATCGTCCCATTTGGCCCGCCAAACCACCAGTAGTGGTAGAACACTATAATCGGATCACTGGTATGCACATTATTGAGCAACCAGTCTGTCTTGACCTTCAGTGATTGCAACGTTTCCACATCGCCGAGGAAAATCGACTCCACATCGATCCGCATTCCATTTCGATATCCGTGGATAATATATCCGTGGGTAATGCTAAAGTCGGTCCAACCGGTGCTGTATTCAGTGAATCCAAGCGCCTTGGTAGCGAGAAGCGTGTTATCATCACTGCGGTCGAAGGGGGGGATGAACGTGGTCGGCGTTACGTTAAGGGCACTTTGGAAGTCAGACTGCCCCCGCTTGATGATCTCATATTGGCTGGCATAGGGCAATCCATAGAATTCGCTCTTGAATATGGATCCCGTCACATCCTTGTGGGTATAGCCGTGTTGCGCGAACTCAAAGAGTTTGTTCGTTGAAATCGACTTCAAGTAATTGAGAAACCCCGCATCACCAAGAAGTTCGTTGCCTGACATGCCAGTGGCGGGGTGAGGGACGATGCCGAGCGTAACCGGGACGTTCTTGTCAATGTGCACCTGGTTGACTGCCTTCAGGGTAGCCAGCCCGTACCGCGGCGCGGCATCATCATCCCGAAAGATGACGTACTTTTTGGGCTTATCGCTGTTCTCACCCACCGCAGCGTATTTGTCCCAGCTTGAATAGAGCCAGCCGTGGAAGGTTCCGTTGTAGTAGAGTTGGGCGTTGTACAGCACCCATTTTGCCTCTGACGGGACGACTGCCTCTGAGTAGACCGTCACCGAGGTATTGGCAGGCACGTTTACCCAGCCATATCCAGCGTGCTGAGGTGTCACTTGCACGCCCGTCGCATTGCTTTCGTAGGAGCCGACAGCGACGCCGTCTTTGGCGTAATACGGTGGTGTGGGAGTTTGTGCATAGAATGATGCAACAGGGGCAATCCAGACATCGGTGCCATTAACGTTATTTGTCACCTTCCACTGCACGCATTCCGGATGCCCCGGCACTCGCTTCACGTCGCTTAGCGTTACCTCGCTTGCATCTACGGTCTTGTTGCCTCTGACGGGCATTAGATTTGTAACTGTTACAGCGCCAAGCGTCGCAACAAGCAGAACTGATGTTAAAATCAGAGCAACGGATTTTTGATTAGAAATGCACTCACCACCGAATATTTATTCATATTTTAGTATATAATTTTAGCCCACTGGAAAAGACGCGAGAGGTCGAAGATGGTTTGGTTTCAATCGTGCGTTCAGTTGCATGTCGTGTGCCTCATCCGGGCGTACCTGGTACAAGTCAACTGGTTTATAAAGGGATTCGTCGGCGGGGTTCCAAACGTCTCTGGGGGGGATGTAATGAGCTAGCCGTTCATCAAGTCGTCTTGCTCTGTCTCTAACATCCTGTTTTGTATCAATATAAACACCTGAGTTTAGTGCGTCAGTTTTCCATGTGCCAGCTAAAACTAACTAATAACATTCTTGTAATTAGCCAATGGTGTTTTTGTTCAATAATATAACCTTTTTATTAAAAAACGCGTACTATAAAGAGCATAACGTTGTTTTAGAGGGACTAAAGGTCGCCTAGTGATCTACATACAACGATGCTCTGGGAACAATAGAAATAAAAGAAGGTTCGCCCTCTAACAAATCGCATCATCATCTACAGGGGCAAGAACTGCCCCATGAGCCTGCAGAGCCGCCAACAAGCGTCGGAATAAAAAAGGAAGTTCTGCCTGCGTTGCAGGGTAGCTCACAAGTTCTTTAAGATCGTGTTCTTCGTTATCATTCCGACGAGGGTGTCGTTCAGGTCAAGTACCGGGACGCCTTCCACATCTTTTTCAAGCATGATTGCAGCCACTTCCTCGCACGGTGTATTTGTCCACACCGATATCACATCGGCTGTCATTACGTCATCAACGATTATCTTCCTCACCCGCGCATCCTGATACTTCTCCTTGACGAAGTCCCGGAACTTGCTCAACGCCTTCGCAATATCGCTTTCTGTGACGACCCCTGCGAGCTTGTCGTCGTCAACCGCCATCATCCACCACGCATTTTCATCTATCATCCGTCGCCGTACGTGGACTACCCTATCATACGGAGAGCACGTTATCGGCGCCTCCATTATCGTTCCGGCGTAGCCAGATGGCTTGTATGTTTTCACAACCTCGTCAAAAGTTATCCAGCCAGTCAGCTGTCCGTTCACGACTGCTAGTACCTCTACCTCTGCATCACTCATCAGTCTGCATACTTCACCAATGGGTGTCTCTCCGCTTATCGTGATGAGGTTCTCATCCATCGCCTTCGCCACGTGCAACGAGGAGGAGGGCTTTACCATATAATCGCTCGCTCGCTCGCCTACGGTGCGCGCAATTCCCTGTTTTGTGAGGAGGCCCTCTAGCTCACCTTCATTCGTAACGAGAAGGTGATTCACGTTGTTTTTTTCCATGACCTCAAGAGCGTGTGAGATTCGATCCGACTTTTCTATAGTATACGGTTGTGACAGTATATCTGATGCCCTAACGAATTCAGCCTCTTTATGTTCCATACCAACCCATCCCTCCTTTTTCGACGTTGTAGCTACTCCGTCCCAGCTACGATCTTCACTATGTCGGATTTCGATACAATCCCGGCGAGCACCCCGTCCTCGACTATTGGAAGGCAGTCTATCCGCTTATCAACCATAAGCCGAGCAGCCTCGACGACAGTGGCATCGCGACTAATCGTGATGAGAGGTTCTGTCATGATATCCTCCGCAACCTGCAGCACCTTCTTTACGTACCGATTCGTCTGTTCTCCGGCACGTTCTGCCTTCCTTACCATCACTATGTCCTTCGAGTCCACAAAGGGCTCCTCGGCAAACGACAGATTGGTGTGTGTTATGATGCCAACAGGCACACCATTCCCCTCCTGCACTATGGTGCGGTAGACTCCGCTCTCGTCCATCGCCCGAAATACATGATTTATTGAATGGTGGCGGTGACAGGTGAGGAACCTGTCCGTCATGAGGGTCTCAACCTTCATCTTTGAGTTAGTTTGCGCAAAATGAGAAACGATGTCAGTCTCACTGAGAATTCCGAGGAGTTCACCGTCTTTCACTACCGGGAGAGAGCCGACTCCAATCGAGGTCATCTCTTGGGCTGCCTGTCGCATCGATGCGTCAGGGGTGATGGTCACGAGATTTTCAGACATGATGCTCTTGGCCATTGTTCGCTCCTGGTTCCTCCTCCGCCACTCTGCCTCTGAGGTTTCCACCATCTGAGCGAGGTCATACTTCGCTATAATCCCAATCGGGGCTCCTTCGTAGACAATCATCACTCTGCTGATCTTGTGCTTGAGCATCAAGTTTTTTACATGTCCTACTGTGTCTTCCGGCGACGCGACATACACTGGCGCACTCATCAAATCGTTGACCTTCATTATCTCCCCCACTTAGTGTAATGTTTCTACCATCTCAAAATACAAATATGTTGCCGTAAAAATTCGCGACAAAAGACACGAATGGCATTAACTTTTTGTCGTTTAGAAGTTTGACGATCCAAATTCTGCTGTAAATAAATGTGGTTGACCCCACTTTGACTTAGCTGAAGTAATATGGCAAGGCTTCATCGACATTCGTGACGCCGACTACCGTAACATTGTACAGTTTCCCCAATTCGTCTTGGACGCTTACCGTTCTGCTATTAGTCACGAGTCCATCTGACGTAATCTGCACTGTCGTCTCACTTTTGGGAAGAAGTATGACCTTTGCTCCGTTTTGCGCGGCAGCGAGTGATTTCTCGTAGACAGCTCCCACCGCTCCGACTGAGCCATCAGGGGATATCTCGCCGGTGCTGTAGACGTTTAGATTCGCCGGTTTATTGATCATAGCTGAATAGGCCGCCACTGTCATGGGGAGCCCTGCGCTCGGCCCATCGACAACCTGAAGTTCCATCGGCCCTCGTATGGTGAAGCCAAAATCGTATTTATTGGGATTGATATGCGCCCTTGCTGCTGCTACATTGACTGCAGTTCTCGCCGTCTCTTGGAAATCATAACCTGTGAGCGGCACAGTATTTACAAAGACCTGTCCGGTACCAGGCGCCATCGTTACGATGACGTCAGTAACGACCCCTTTATACTGGCTGAAATCAACCTGCCGCACGGCGAGCAGATGCACCGTACCTGGACGATTCGTAACAGACGAGGCAGTGGAGGTCGAAGACAGAGGGGAGCGAAGAGTTGGACTTGGTGTATTCGTGATATTAACGGTGCAGCCGGCTGCAATTACAGACGCTAACATCAAGAGAGCTATTAGAGTGACTAAGATTCGCTTTTTCATACAATCAGCCCTAGCATACTCCTCTTCATCACAAGTCAGGAACTGACCTATACATTATGCTTATAAAATAAGAACTTTGTGGGGCCGAAAATGAGGATTACCACGAGAACGGCGTAGCCATTTTAACAGACATCCCTCACTTAAAGAGGATGAGGCTTTATGAAACTCCCTAAAACTGCTATTCCGGAGGCGGCAGCCCTCGTCATAGGCTTGCAGCTGCTTTTTGATCACGCGCTGAAATGAGACGACCACTGTGCTGTTGCGTCACGAATTCTTACTAAACGTGTTTTTCGACTTGAGCCAGCAGCACGAAAAGAATTACTGCGTATTTTTTACATAACCCTCCCTCTATGGGCACACGTCTTGTCTGCATTGCTCGTAGCGGCATTGCTACGCTTCGTGAAACGTCTGATGAAGGGATTACGCCAGAGATTGTACGGATTCACATCTGCAAGCATCATGTCGGCTCATTCCTTCTCAACGTGTTGTTGATGTGCTCTATGCCCTATTAAGGATATGAAAATACTTAGGAACGTGCAAAAGATAGTAACTGCGTAGCCGTAGAGGCATTTAAGCGCGGAAACAAACTGTCCACTTTTTCCCCCCCTCGGAAGCGCAGAAACTTTCGTGCTACCGGAGCGTGAAATCGCGTGTAAGTAAGGATGTTTGTCAGTGCGCAGTGGTGATTTATTGGTGCACAACTAGTTGCACCACAACATATCAGTACGAGCAGCGGCTAGAATTGGGTGCAGCTGCCAGTTCAACTATCGTTCTAAATTGCTTTACTCACTGCGGCTGCCTTGCCATCTTCCTGTCGACTACGATATAATCCTTTATTGCCCGGACTGAGTCGAAGGGCAGCAATAAAAAATCGTTCTCTATCTTGAACTCCTGAACGTTGAGATCGGGATCGGGCTTAACCATAAGATCGAGTATATCGCCCGTGTTGACATCAATGACCAGATCATAAAGTGCACCGAGATCTGTCCCATCGCTGCCCATGACTTGTTTATTTGACAAATTTTTTGCAAATATTTCCTTTCTCATATTGTGAAGTGCTATGCAGTTCTCATATAAAAAGGGTTTCTTATGTTCTCCCTTCGTTCATCGGTAGCTCAGATGCGTTGTAGATTCAACAGGCACGCCGCCTACAAACTTCTGTTTTATGCGCTCGTAGTAGTCCATGATGCGCTCGTCCATAGTCGGACGCACCTTCTTGAGCGCCTCTCTGAAATGCCTCATCTCAACGAAGCCCGACTCGAAATCCTCCCTTAAAGCGAATACGGCAGCCTCCCTGCAAAGCGACTCGATGTCACTGCCAACGTACCAATCGGTCAAGTCAGCAAGTTCCTCAATATCAACGTCATCGGCGAGGGGCATCGTCCTCGTATGCACATTATATATCTCGACTCTCCCGGGCCTGCTAGGGGCCCCGATCAAGACCATCCTATCAAATCGTCCTGACCTCAAGAGCGCGGGGTCTATCATATCAGGCCTGTTTGTCGCAGCTATCACAACGATGCCCTCGAGATCTTGGAGACCGTCGAGTTCAGTGAGAAGCGTATTGACGACTCTCTCCGAGACTCTCGACGTATCCTCTATACCTCTCATCGGAGCAATGGCGTCAATTTCATCGATGAAAACCACAACAGGGGCGACTTGTCGCGCTTTTTTAAATGTGTTCCGTATAGCCCGCTCTGATTCGCCGACCCATTTACTTATCATTTCCGGGCCTCGCACGGTTATGAAGTTAGCCTCGGTCTCATTAGCTACAGCCTTCACGATCAGTGTCTTGCCCGTACCCGGAGGACCAAATAAGAGTATCCCTCTGGGGGGTCTAATCCCCATACGGCTGAACGATTCCGGTTTTTTAATCGGCCACTCTATCGCTTCTATTATCTCCTGTCGTGCCTCGTCAAGGCCCCCAACGTCCTCCCACCTGGTGTCCGGAATTTCAACCATTATCTCCCGTAGCGCGCTCGGTTGGATCTCTCTAAGAGCATCTTTAAAGTCCTCCGCTGTTATTCTCATGGTGTTGAGGAGGACCCCAGGAATCTCCTTTTCAAGGTCAATCTCGGGCATGTACCGCCTTAGCACCCTCATCGCCGCCTCTTTTGTGAGAGAGAGCACATCGGCCCCTACAAAGCCGTGGGTGATGCTCGCAAGCTCTTCGATGCTAACTTCCTCAGAAAGCGGCATGTCCCGGGTATGTATCTCTAATATCTCTCTCCTGCCAGCATAATCTGGGACGCCTATCTCAATCTCCCTATCAAACCTTCCTGGCCGTCGTAAAGCGGGATCAATTGCCTCAACTCTGTTCGTAGCCCCAACTACGATTATCTGCCCGCGCTCTTCGAGTCCGTCCATAATGGTTAAAAGCTGCGCAACAACTCTTCGCTCGACCTCGCCGGTCACGTCCTCCCTTCTTGGCGCTATCGAATCAAGCTCATCTATGAACACAATTGACGGAGTGTGCTCTCTTGCCTCGTCGAAAATCTCGCGAAGACGTTGCTCGCTTTCACCATAGTACTTGCTCATAATCTCAGGTCCAGCAATAGAATAGAACGATGCACCAGATTCGTTTGCGACAGCCTTCGCGATAAGCGTCTTACCCGTCCCGGGGGGGCCATGGAGAAGAACGCCACTTGGAGGTGTTATCCCCAGCGTTTGGAAGACTTCTGGGTGTTTCATTGGAAGCTCTATCATCTCACGTATGCGCTGTATTTCATCGTTTAAACCGCCGATGTCCTCATATGTTATTCCCGTACCTTTGACCGATTCAAAACCCTTTACGGGCTTATCTCTGATATCGAGCAGCGTGCGTTCGGTTATCAGCACGACTTCCTGCGGGACCGTACTCACGACGAAAAGCGGCATGGCTTGCCCTGGTACTCTCATTAAGGGATGCGATGCAGCGCTTGCTATTGGAACGATATCGCCTTGGACTACTGGCCTTTTAAGCAACTGACGTTTGATGCTTTCACTCATCTCCCCAAATAGCTGGTACAAAACGCCTTCCGGGGGGGCGAGAACTACCTTCATCGCTTCATTAACCCTCGCCTTTCGCACCGTAACGCGCTCACCTATGCCCACTCCGGCATTTTGGCGCGTAAATCCATCGATGCGGATCGTGCCCTCGTGCCAGTCCTGTCTGTCAGCACGCCAAACCTTAGCGGCAGTAACTTCCTTCCCGGCTATCTCGATGATATCCCCTGGAGAGAGGTGAAGCTTAAGCAGCGTATCTGGATCGATCCTCGCAATGCCTCTTCCTGAGTCATTTGGATATGCCTTTGCAACCTTTAACTGAACATCTTCCGACATACTACAGCGACCTAAAGTATATGATGACTGGTATATATAGTAACTGCGTAAACCTAAACGCATCGATTTGATGTTATGAAGATGCTCACATTCGAACCATTTTCCGGCGCATCCGGAGACATGATAACTGGTTGTCTCATCGATCTCGGTGCAGATGCCGGTGCCGTTCGTGAGAACATGGAATCAGTAGCTGACGTGAGCGTAGAGATTCTCCCAGTTAAAAAGTCAGGAATACGCGCAACGTGGGTTAAAGTTGTTTCAAATGCAAATGCGAGACATATCCGATATGCCGAGCTTTTGGATGTTATAAACTCAAGCGGTATCAATGCAAGTACGTTACTAAACGTCCGAGCTATATTCGATATCATCGCGTGCGCTGAATCAGAAGTTCACAACACCCCACTTGAGGACCTGACGTTTCACGAAGTAGGGGCTGCAGATGCACTTGCGGATGTAGTAGGTGCCTGTACAGGAATGGCCCTGTTAAACCCGGATCGCATCCATGTAACTCCCATATGTGTAGGGGGGGGAATCGTGCAGACACAGCATGGCAAATTCCCCGTTCCGACTCCTGCGACGAGCGAAATCTTATCGCGGTTTCACCTCGTCTACAAGGGGGGGCCAGTGGAAGGTGAGCTGCTGACTCCGACCGGAGCTGCTATTCTATCGCATTTTGCACACTTTTCTGATAACTTCCTTCCGCAGATAAAAGCGGAGAAAGTGGGCTACGGTGCGGGTTTACGTGACTACGCACATCCGAATGTCCTTCGTGCGTCTCTAGGGGAACCGGACGACGCATTGCTGCCAGACGAAGTGGAGGTTCTTGAAACGAACGTGGATGACGTAACCGGCGAAGTCCTCGGGAACTTGATAGATGAACTACTTCAGGCCGGGGCAAAAGATGTATCCGTAATACCAACGACCGGTAAAAAAGGGAGAAGTGGTCACCTTGTCCAAGTTATAGTAAGACCCTCGGACTCTTATGCTCTTGCCAGGCGACTAATAGAAGAAACAGGCACACTCGGGGTTAGGATTATTCCTACACGCCATCGACTCATAGCACTTAGGCACTTCGAACAGGTTGAGATATCGATCGGTGGTGAGACTTATGCCCTCAACGTTAAAGTTGCAACCGATAAAAGCGGCAAAGTCCTTAATGTATCGGCGGAATTTGAAGAGGCGAAGACGATAGCCAAAAAGCTCAACATTCCAGTAAGGCGAGTCATCGGTATGGCGGAACAGGAAGGTTGGAGTAGGTTGTTAAAGCGTTAAATATCGTTTTTGCCCCCTTCACCGTTTTCACCTGTGTGTTCGAATAGGGCCTCTTCTATTGTCATCTCTCCCTTTGCAACCTGTTCAGCAAGCCTCCGCGGGATCGTAGTTCTGCCCTTGGACAGCTCTCTGCTACGCTCTTGAATCATTCGTATCTCACCTTTTGAAGGGAGAATCTCCTGATGACCTACCCTCGTGCCCTCAATGAGCGCGATATTTATCGCAGCAACGATGTCCGATATGACGGTCCCAGCGGTGCCCCTTCCGAGGTGTGGTGAGGTGCCGCTCTCATCGACGAGTTCCACGAGTGCTCCTTGAGCCACGAAGTTGTTAACGATCTGGGTACGGATGAGCCGTGCGCCATTGCCGATCTTGACTAAAACGTCAGGATAATCCTGTTTAATCTTTTGTACGACGTCCGTCACTTGAGCCATTGGTACGCGATAGACTGCTGCAACTACCCCATCGACGACAACAGCAATTCCTGGTTCTTGCCCCGGATCAATGCCGACTACGACTCGCTCATACCTCTCCTTACCATTTAAAAGCCTGAGGGCTTCATTGACTGTTGCCTCGATATCAGACGCTATCACGATCTTGGGAAACTGTATGCTTGCAACCTCGAGGCTTGAAGTAATAACGACGCCGACATCTGGTGGGATTATCTCCTCCGGAGAAAGCGTTACAAATGCAAGCCTCCTCTCGCGAAGCTCTTTTGTGAGGTCTTGGTATAAGGAGAAATCCTTGGTTACTAAAGCGATGTAGATCCTTTGATCCTCCAATTTACACTATAAGTTTAAAGTTTAATAATTCTATCTATCCATATAGTAAGTTGCGTGTTTCCTCTGTCGCCGCAGCGAACGAGGTCCATCTATGAAAACACATCCAATTATGGAGGAGCTGGCTCTTGACAATTTATCTTTGCAGTTGCCATAACGTAGACAATCTCATTGGTGGCGGCTTCGAGACAGGGGTAATAACGCAAGTCTACGGTGAACCCGCGGGCGGAAAGACGGGTCTATGCCTTCAGCTTGCCGTAAACGTGTTAAGAGCCGGGAAGCGGGTTATTTTTATTGATACACAGAAATTTCCAAGCGAGAGATTTGCCCAGATTGCAGGTGAGGATGCGCAGGTTTTAGCAAGGAAGATGATAGTCTTTGAAGTAACAAGCTTTGAGCACCAAACTGACGCGTTGAGAGATATCAAGAAGATAGTTAGTGAAGACATCGGGCTTATCGTGTTCGACTCAGCAACCGTATTTTACCGACTCGAACAGGCAAAAAGTCACGAAATCTTTCTGAGACGTAAACTGGTAAATCAGATACTGTTCCTTCTCGGCTTGGCAAAAAAGTACAACCTTGCAGTTTTGATGACAAACCAGATCTATGCGAATGCCGAGACCAACGAAGTTTTGCCGATAGGTGGTCACATCCTCGAGCAGCTATCTGCCGTCATAGTGCAATTCATAAAGATCAGGCCTGATTTACGACGCGCCGTATTGAAGAGGCATCCATCGCTTCCCGAAGGTGCAGCTACGGAGTTTAGAATCGTACCGGGGGGCCTGGTAGACGCATAGCTTCATTTCACTCTTATACTTAGCTATACAGAGCAGCACCATCAGTTATTAAATGAACAATCTACTTTAAGCGTTAGTTGAAACTCCCAGAGACATCGATTTCATTAACAAAGTTGGTTATTGCTTTGTTGCCAGTCAACCGGATGTACTGTAAATCAATTGTGTACCCCAAAGTCCCACCACTAGTGAGCTGATATTTGATAAATCCCCTTGAAGACCGTCTCGGCAGGGCCTTCCATAAAAACGCGCCCATCCTTCAGGGTAATTTTTAACGCACCGCCCCGAGTCTTCACGTTCACTACAGATCCGACAAGGCCCATCTGGTTTGCCACTACTGCTGAAGCAACAGCACCAGTGCCACAGCTAAGCGTTTCAAATTCAACGCCTCGCTCATACGTGCGCACAAGAAGGGTATTTCCATCGACCTTGACGAAGTCTACATTTGCCCCATGAGGAAATATCGGGTCAAATCTAATTTTAGGCGCCACGTCAAGTATATCGATATCAAGATCGTCGACAAATATCACAGCATGCGGAACTCCTGTGTTGACAGCCGATACGACGTGACCACACATACTCTCGATGAAATGGCCCTCTGCTCCTTTAGCTGGTATGTCGCAACGTGCAAACTTCGGTACACCCATATCCACAACCACTGACCCCTTCTTTGCCCTAACTTCCAACACTCCGGTTTTTGTCTCGACAGTGACTTTACCTCGCGGTATGTACCCAGAGTTGATAGCGTAGGTCACAAGGCACCGAATCCCGTTTCCACACATCTCAGCTTCGGATCCATCCGGCTGAAAGAGTTCCATTTTTATATCAGCAACACTCGACTTCGACAGGAAGAGGACGCCATCGGCCCCTATGCCAAAGCGCCTATCACATGCCTGAATGGCAAAATTGAGCCTCTCCTTTACCATGATCTTTTTAAATTCATCGATTATGATAAAGTCGTTGCCATTGCCCTGCATCTTGACGAAACGCACGTCTGTCATAATCCCTCGACTCGACGCAACACAACTAGCCCAGCCTCAACTCTCACAAAAGCCTCGAAGGTAACGTTTGCCCGTTTAGAAGGTCACTGTAAGATTCGCGCCTCCTTATCAAATTTGTGGTACCAGCCCCCACTAACACCTCTGAAGCACGAACACGACCGTTGTACTGAGAGCTCATGGCAAATCCATAGGCACCTGCATCAAGGATGGCGATAACATCTCCTTTTTCTACTTTTGGGAGATTCCTATTCCTTGCTAATATGTCCCCACTCTCACATATTGGTCCAGCAATCGTATAGGTCGTTTCGGGCTCCCTGTCAAGTTTATTTGCAATGAGCACCTCGTGATACGAATCGTACATCGCCGGCCGAATGAGCAGATTAAATCCTGCGTCAACCCCCACAAAGTTGTAGTGAGCCTCCTTTACAGTATTTACCCCACAGAGCAGGATGGCTGCATCTCCTACTATATACCTTCCAGGCTCGAGGATCAATTTTGATCTTATCTCGAGCTCTTTTGAGCGTTGATGAAATATCGGGAGTACGGTATTAGCAAGGTCTTCAGGGGTTGGAGCAGTCCCTGTGTATGGAATCCCTAGTCCACTTCCGATATCAACAAAATCGAGATCAAGGTCGAGTTCATTTTTCAGCGCTTCGACGAGGTCCATCATTTTGGTCATCATCTCAGAGAAGGGGCTGAGCTCCACTATCTGCGAACCGATATGGCAATGGATGCCCATCGGCCGCACGCCCTCCAGCGACAATGCCTCTTGATAACACGAAATCACCGCATTGGAGGGGATCCCAAACTTCGACTTGGCAAGCCCAGTCGCGATCTTGGGGTGTGTGACCGGAGAGACGTCAGGGTTGACTCTAAACGCGATACCTACTTCTGTGCCTCTGTTCGATGCGATCTCTGAGAGCGTCCTGAGTTCATCAGTGGAGTCAATTGAGACTTTCACGCCAGACGCACAAGCCATTTCAAGTTCATGGTCAGTCTTTGAATTACCGTTAAAGAGTATCCGCTCTGGCTGTATGCCTGCAAGCAGCGCGAGGTAGAGCTCGCCGTCAGAAAATACATCGGCCCCAGCGCCCTCTTGGGCTAAAATCCGCAATACCGCTAAACTGCCGTTTGCCTTCGCGGCGTAGTACACGTCAGCCTCTGGAAACGCCGCTACAAACCTTCTGAAGTTGTCCCGTATCCTCCCCTCGTCGATTGCGTAAAGGGGCGTGCCATACCTCCTAGCAAGTGCAATTGCATCAGCCCCGCCTATTGAAAGATTACTCCCTTCTACGCCGAGATGTTTCCTTGTACCAAAATCCACAACTTATGCCACCTTTTCGAGCCTTGATACGGCCTCCTCAATTCTGCTTACAGGCACAGTAAGCGCAAAACGAATGTACCCCTCCCCATAGTCACCAAATCCTATGCCGGGAGTCCCAACGATTCCAACTTCGAGGAGATTCAGAGAGAAATCGATGGAAGGTGTTCCATCCGGGATGTGCGCCCATACGTAAAACGTCGCCTTCGGCGTTTCTACTTGCCACCCAATCCCCTCAAGACCATTCACGAGGGCGTCACGTCTCTCGGCATACAATGCTCTCATGTCATCCACGCATTCCTGCGGCCCCGTTAAAGCTGTAATACCCGCTTCCTGTATTGCTTGGAATGCCCCCGAATCAACATTTGTCTTGACCTTCCCGAGGCCGCTAAGTATGTCAGCGTTCCCCGCGGCGAAACCAATTCTCCACCCCGTCATGTTATACGTCTTTGACAGGCTGTGGAACTCGATTCCAACGTCCATCGCGCCAGGAATAGAAAGAAAAGAGGGAGCCACGTACCCATCAAAGGTCATCTCTGAGTATGCTGCATCATGGCAGACAATGATCTCATTGTCTGCGGCGAAGTCAACTACCTCTCTATAAAACTGCGCATCCGCGACAGCGGCTGTGGGATTGTTGGGGTAGTTGATGAACATCATCTTAGCGTCGGTCGGAGCTCGCTCAAGATCCGGCAAGAACCCATTATCAGCGGTAAGCGGCAAGGCGATGGGCTCACCGTCGGCTAAAATGGTGCCGATTTTATACACGGGATATGCCGGGTCCGGCACGAGGGCCTTTTCGCCCGGGTTGATAAATGCAAGCGGGACGTGTGCAACGCCCTCCTTAGAGCCGATGAGCGCTAAGACCTCGCTTACAGGGTCGAGTTGTACGCCTTTCTTGCTGTACCACTCGCTAACTGCCTCTCGGTACGATAGGAGACCTTCATAGGAGGGGTAGCGGTGATTCGCGCTCTTGTGTGCTGCACGACCAAGAGATTCGACGATGTGACTTGGCGTCGGCTGATCGGGGTCGCCAACCCCCAAGTCGATGAGATCCACCCCTTGTGCCTGCTTATCCGCCTTTAATGCATCTATTCTGGCGAACAAATAGGGGGGTAGTACTGCTATCCTTTGTGCGTATTTGCCCGTTTTATCACTCATGCCTTTTCTGCTTTCGTAAATGTTCTTAACCTAAATATCTTTTACTTACTAATGAACGAGGGTAAATCAGGATTACATTTATGTTAATTGTTTATTTCTATCGCTCGGGGTAGCTTAAGAGGATTTTATATTTCAGAGTAGGTTTAAAAAAACTAAAGAGGGCATTTGGGGTTTTAAAAAGTAGAGAGGAGTGGCTACAACGTTTCCATACATTAAACACGATCAAGAAGAGACGCGCCGTTCCATCTTTAACATCCCATCTTCTAAAAATAAAATCTTGTCAGCTATACTTTCTATTCGATTATCGTGTGTTACAACAACCGTGGATGCCCCATGCTCTTTCGCTTGAGTTTTGAGGAGGTTGCCTACTATCTGGCCTGTCTTCGAGTCTAAATTTCCTGTTGGCTCATCCGCCAATAATATTTTTGGACTATTGACCATAGCTCTTGCAATGGACACCCGCTGCTTCTCTCCGCCACTTAAATCTGCCGGTAAAAAGGTGAGCCGCTCTTGCATGCCCAAGTCAGTGAGAACATCTCGCGCCCTTTCCCTAGCCTCTTTCCCTTTTATACCGTTCAGATTAAGTGCTATCTCAACATTTTCTTGAACGGTTAAGTCTCTTAAAAGATTGAAGCTTTGAAATACAAAACCAATATGCCCTCTCCTCATCATAACAAGGTCTTGTTCGGACATGCCCGTGGTCTTCTTCCCATCGACAC
The DNA here is from genome assembly GCA_963704625.1 of Methanobacteriota archaeon. Classification (GTDB taxonomy): domain Archaea; phylum Halobacteriota; class Bog-38; order Methanoflorentales; family Methanoflorentaceae; genus DASPRZ01. Next base: position 870,123 of record OY969924.1, read on the forward strand.
GTATTTCACCACTTGTAGGCGTCATTATGCACCCGATCATCGAAAGCAGAGTGGTCTTTCCGCTCCCGCTAGGGCCTAAAATGAGCACTACTTCTCCCTTCTCCACTTCGAAAGATACGTCGTCAATTGCAACAACTGTAAGATGCTTTGTACTGAACTCTTTTCGTACATTTTTTACATCGATAACGACCTCGGTCATCCACAAACCACCCTCATGCTCTAAAGACTATCGCAGGGTCCACTTTATTCACCTTTCTTGCTGATACAAGTGAACCTAGTATAGACAATATCAAGGTTAAGAAGAATGCTAGGATAAGGATATCTAAGCCAATGTTAATAGGCAAGAGCGTACTCTTCACTATGGCTGCTACGGCTATAAATGAGCAAATGACCCCTATTGTGTACCCCAATGTAACGCTCACAAATACTTGCTCTAATAAAATTTTATATATGTCCTTCTTTGATGCTCCTATCGCCTTCAGTGTTCCAAATTCAGGTATGCGCTCGATAGTGACCGTATAAATCGTGAGGGTGACTATTATTGCAGCCACAACCCATCCTACTCCTGCACCTACTGCGAGACCCATACCGGCCCCACTGTCAAAAATTAGCCAATGTCTCGTGTTATCTCGAATTTTTGACGTTATAAAAGCATCAGCGCCGTTAATTGTGGAGATCTCTTTAGATACTTTAAGAGGATCATAATTTGGCTTGACGTTAACTAAGGCATAATTTGCCGTATCTCCAGTAGTAGCTCCATTTGCCGTATCTCCAGTAGTAGCTCCATATAATTTCTGAGAGTTTTCATATGAAGTAAAGACTAAGGGAAATGTGAACCATTTCGAGTCCCTGCTGACACCCACGACTTTCTGGGGAATGCCACCTACTGATATCGAATCCCCAGTTAATTGTTTACCGAACTTTGCCTCAATTGATTGATCGACTATGATCGTACCATTCTGCCGTAAATCATCGATATTACCAGAGGCCATACTCCAAGGACCACCTACTCCGCTGCTGAGATTATAACCATAAACCATTACTTTCAATTGTGATCCATAGACATCAATTGTGTGGGGGGAAATAATCAACTTACTATAATTCTGTACCCCGTCTATTTTGTCCAACGGCTGAAGCGTATTTCCTGGGAGGACAGATGCAACACCGAGAAGATCGCTGACTCCTTTTTGTGTCACCCATATGTCTGCATGGGTGTGGTCTATGATGACGACGCTATTATCAACAGACCCGATAAATACGCCCATAGTTATGAAAACCAGTATTAACGATGCACCTATACCGCTTATGGTAATCAAAAAACGTCTTTTATCCTGGAATAAATTTTTTCGCGCTATCGATACCATGTCATCACGCTGTGCTTCTACTGCTTTAAAACGGGAAGGTTGTCATTGTGTTGGTTACTTGCCATGAATCTATAAAATCCTGATAATAAAACTCTATCAAATTATTGGAATGGGATGAAAGTGCCCCTAGGGTAATTGAGTCAACGAATTTATAAAGTTATCGGAACCCCCCTTCAGAAGATATCACAATAAAGAAGGCAATGACGCGTCATTTGTGACAACAGCGCAGCATAAATGTCACTGAACAGCATTCCGAGGCACAGCTTAAATAATATCACACCAGAATGAGGCACTGCGAAAAAGGTGATTTAGACGATAAAGACAACGTCGGTCGTGAATGGCTTAACTGCTCTAGCCCTCATATTATTGACCCTCAGCGAAATTGCAGCGTTTTTGCCTACGCATTTCCAGCATCAAATAACATTTGCTGAGCAATTTGGATATATACTCCTTATGCTACTCATTTTTACTATATTTTATGCATCCACAGTTTTGAAATTCAGGGTCTTCATTCTTCTCGGGATCGCATTCGCTGCCGGTGCTCTTTCAGAACTGCTCGGCACCACTTATGGGTGGATATATGGTCAGCGATATTATTATACCGCTTCATTTCTAGGTTACAGAGTGTTTGGGCGGGTTCCATTTAGCATCTTGTTGTTGTGGACAATAATAATCATGCTTGCCTACAGCATAACGAATATCATAGATCCGGCGAACTTCTTTTCTTTAAAAAAAACATTAAATATTCGCTCTTTTGCGTACGTGCTTCTTTTATCAACTCTCGATGGTTTTTTGGCTATGAACCTTGATTTGATACTAGATCCGATATATGTGGGATTCGGAGCGTGGGTTTGGCCAGAGGGCGGCGCATATTTTGGCGTACCGATATCCAACTTCATAGGTTGGTTTTTTGTGGCATTTACTGCAACATTCATATTTCGAATTTACTCTCTTAACAGACCATATAAGATAGAGGTTGACCTCTACTACTTGGCTCCTGTAATAGCGTATGCAATTATGGGAATCGTTAAATACGGAATTGTGTCCCATATAATTGGGCATGTTGAGTATGCGATAATCGGGATCTCTGTTATGTTCCCCTTTATGGCTATTGCCACTCTTTCATATCGGTTAAAGAAATCCAAAGCAGATCTTTCATCGGTCACGAGGGGCGTCGCAAGCCAAAGTCGACCTTGCGACAAAGAAGAGGTTGATGGCTAAGGGAGGTACTTTTACGTTTTTAGCCTTCTAAAATATCTGACGATTCACGACCGACGTTGTCTTTATCGTCTAAATCACCTTTTTCGCAGTGCCTCATTCTGGTATGACTCTCACCTTCAACGTGGCATTAAGTTCTGCATTTATTATTATACGAAATAAGTATCATATTGAAATATCACAAAAACTGTTCAACCGGCAGCGGTCATACACTGTGCGCGCGGAGACCTCGATGTCGAGGTGCTAGGTATTTGTTACTTTGCGCGACTAAAGGAGGGCTCAAGTTAACAACCAGATTATTGGCCAAAGAAAAAACCCGAAACAAAGCAATCCAAAAAACACTCTCGCCATCTTCTCAGAAGGAAACACGAATGTAATAAAAAACAGTAGACTACAAAAGCCAAAATAATAATAAGTAACTGGTTTAAATAATATTGAAGAGTTGGCAAAAAATAAAGCCAAAATAGACGCAAGCAAGGCAAAAAATGATGCACCTCTTTTACTAAAAACAGTGGCAAAGGTTTTATCACCAACTTTTTTATCAATACTATAGTCTACAATTGTACTGTAAGAATGAAATCCCATCACAAAAACAGTTATTAGACAAACGCCTATCAATAAAACGTCTTTCCCAGCATTAAAAGAAATAGAACTGCTAAAACTAAATCCGATAAGAAAGGGTATAAAAAAATATCCTATTCCATTAACGAAAGAATCTAGGGGTGGTTTTTCTTTAAATCGTAAAGGTGGGGCGGAATAAAAATAACCGAGAAACACTAGCAGCACCATTCCCAAAATATTAGTAATATTTAAAGTTAAAAAAGATGTTAAAAACAAAAGCGAACCAACAAAAAATGCAACATTTTTGATATAAGGATGATATTGTGGTTCTAATTTAACTCCTTCTATGAATCCTTTTCTAGGATTTATCTTGTCCGACTCATAATCATAGATATCATTAATACCGTAATAAAAAATACAAGCTGGAAATGATAACAGCAAAATTTGTAAAATTAATAAAGGAGTTATTGTTGTGCTGCCTGAAGATATAAATCCCATTAAAAAAAATGCAGGAAGTGTACTCCAACTCGCCGGTCTGCTTACTCCAATCAATAGTAAAATTGAGAGTAAATATTTATTCATGATTAATATTTAATTTAATATCTTGTATATTTAATACTGTATTTTTAAAACTAATAAGACTTATATAAAAATTCCTTAAGGTAAAATCCTTCTCTAAAGTTAAAATATTAGCAAATAACATTTCAGAATTTTATTAAACTAGGAAAAACAAATGATGTGGGGGTTTGTAGAAAGATACAGATACATTAAAATGATATTAAAAAAACTATAATAGAAATAAATATGCGATAATGAGAGAAATCATAAGATTAATTGCAGTTCCAACGTATCTTCTGGCAAAATATGCAATTTTTAATTAACGATACAAAACCTATTAGATTAACTGAAGAAGGTGGGACTTCATTTTTATGTACAAAAATACGTTAACTATTTATTAGCATTGACAATATGTTATCGTATGCGCATTAACGCTGTCGTTCCAATAGCACACTTTGAGCCTGATTCAGTAATTACAAAGTCAATTGAGTGCTTGAAAGAGCTAGAGTGCAATAATTTCACACTGGAGATATGCTACGTTATCGAGAGTCTTCCGGGCGACAAGCGGAATTTACACTGATCATTGCCGGATAATTTTAGAATACTGCTGAGAGCCCCCAAGGGTCGTCCCCCAAGGGTCGTAAGGCGGGTGGGCTCAATGACTTTCTACGCATGAGTGAGAACGCAGACTATGTGGCTATTTTTGACGTTGACAGTAGACCCGCTAGTGATTATATTGCTAAATGCATCGTCGCGCTTGAGGAAGACGATTCCGCGGTTCTTTCCCAAGGGTGCCGGGTTATAAACAATATGAGCAACGTTTTGACGAAAAGTGCGTCACTTGAGTCTAATTTTCTCTGTGAGGCAAATCAATTTCTTTCCCGATCGCATAATTTTTTGGCGTTTATGGGACCAATGGTAGTGAGGGGATCGTTTTTCGACGGTGAAAAATTCGATGAAGAGGTGACGGATGAGATCTTTGACATGCTCGTGCGGATGTACGTCAAGGGGGAGGTCGCAGTTCTTGTCAAAACTACTATGGGTGAACAGGCCCCCACTACCCTCAAGGACCTCTACCATCAGAGAGTGAGATGGTCTAGAGGGATGGTGGAAAGCTTCAGCAGATACTTTATACCGATGGTTAAAGCACCGATACCATTTATGAGAAAAATGTCCTGGCTCTTTATTATAATATTTTCAACCTCTCAATTCCTTTTAAGTCCAGTTGTTCTCTTCCGCCTAGACAAGGTACTGAAGTTAAGTGATGGTCCGCTCGAATTCGTTAAGCTACTCGTTGGTGGTATCGGGTATAGCTGCCTTATGACTATTTGTGGATTCGTCGCCCTTGCACAGCATTTAACGTCGAGGAAGCCAGAGTGGAAGCCAGCTGTAAGATCCGATGTTTAACGCAGTGCACGGAACAGCTAAAATAGAGCGATTAATGAAGTTTTGAAAGACTGGCTATTTCCATGAAGGATAAATGAGCAACGGAGAATCATGGGTGTGTATGTGACCAACCCGTCTCTGTATTCGCAGTGTGTAACCCACATAAAAAAATTAAAATTAAAATTAAAGACTGGATTCAGCAATTATTTGTTACATAGCGATTCATTTGGATGTTGTGAGTACAGAAGTTGATGAGCTTAAAAAATTAACTGATAAAGTTGAAGGTTGACTACTTAATAGAAAGACAAGTTACGTTGTACTCTTGCAAAGAACTGTTCAGGAAACGGTGTGATTGTAGAATTGGTTCGTACAAAGGAAAATCGACGATATATCTAGACAAAAGATCAAAAAAGGAGAGAGTTAGGGTTTACCAATTGATCCACATGGCACGCACTCAAAGAGGATTTAAAGACTATATGAAGAAAATCGGGGTTGATGACATGGTAATTCCTGTTACTAATGCTTTAGAAGAAGCAGCAAAGGATTTTAATTCCCCCGTTAAGTTCGTATTTATAGATGGAAATCACCAACACACCTTTGTAAAAAGAGACTTCGAGCTATGGTTCCCCAGAGTAATCAATGGCGGAATAATGACTTTCAATGATGCAACAACATGGCCTGGGTCTAAAAAAGGTTGTTCATGAACGTATCCATAAATCGAAAAATTTTAGAAGTGTTAATTGGTTGGGACAACTACCTTTGTTGAAAAGGTAAGATCAAATTCTGTGAAAGATAGGCTAAAGAATAGGCTTATGCTCCAGTATAAACATTTAAACGATTGCCGGCAGGCTCGTTACGCAGAGTGCACATTGCCTTATGTGATCGTCTTCGCCAATCTTAGGCGTGTTTCTGCAGAGGTATCTAGGATACTATTAGTATAAGATCTGACCTTAACTTAGTGAGTGGCACTTCGAAAATCAAACAACTTTTTGCTCTTCCTTAGTGCAAAAATATATGTCTTCATTTTCGTGTAAGCCATATTTTTTGACCGTATCAATTCCTAGACCCGTTACATAGTCATCGATTTTTACGGTAAATCCTGCAGCCTCAAGTCTATCCTTATAGTCACGACCATAGATTCTCACATGGTCGGACTGCCCAAATGCCTTCTCTCTATCATCGGGTGACACTATGTTAAAATCTTCAAATGTTTTATCACGGGTAGGGTCAAGAGGTGACTGTAATATCGCCCACCCGCCCGGCTTCAGAACCCTAAATAGTTCCCTCATCGCTTTTTGATCGTCTAAGACATGCTCTAGAACATGTGAGCATAAGACTACATCAAACGTATTGTCTTCAAATTGAATGCTCGTTATATCCATTTTAACCATTGCCAATGATGAGTCTAAATCCGCACTTATGTATTCAAGGTTAGAGCTAGATCTAAGAGTTTTATAAAGAGAATATTCTGGCGCAATATGCAAAACCTTAAGCTTGTCCGAAAAAATATTTGTTCTATTTTTAAGATACAGTGATAGTAACCGATTCCGTTCAAAAGACAGGCATTTCGGACATTGATCCCATTGACCTTTAGTTATGGACATAAAATCGCGGAAATGTCCGTTACAACAGGGACAAATAACTTGATCGCCGGTATATATCAAGGACATCAGTTTGCCATAAATTGGAATAAATTTGGGAACATATCTGTCGGGGATGAAGCTCAATATTAAACGTAAATACCTTTTCCCGACATATCTTCGGATAGGCGACGCAGAATTTAAGTCTAAGAATTTCATGGGAGTTATGTATTTCTGGAAAGAATTTTTGCAGTTTTCATCTAACTCGGCTCTCAAGAATCCCTACATACTGAAGATCATTCCAACTATTTTGAATAAAAGAGAACCAATCTTTTGACAATGGTAGTCAAAGAGAGGTTATAAAGTTTACTAAAGCATCTCCGTCGTTGCAACTTGGTTAGTACTTCAGTATCCAAGCACGCAAGTTTTCATCCCTTCGTAAAGTCCTCACTCGCTAACTCTATCTTTGCCTCACTACTTCCAGATGGGTATTGACTGTCGCCATCGTAGGGGTCCGATGAAGAGATCCGCCACAGAGTGAGGCTCTCTCTACGCGCGATGACATGGCCGCTATAAAGGCTGTGGGGCGACCGAAGGTAACCCTATTGCCTTTGCCATCCACCACTGGATATTTTCTAGCGCGTTGCCGATACCTCTGTTGCCTTCAATGAGACGCTTCGTACTGCCACTTTCGATACTAGCATAAAAGCAAGTATTGCCAACATCGTTGTGATTGATCTAGGAGAGGCCAACCCACGATCTACAGAAAGAGGAGGTGGCAGTTTTTAGTCCTAAGTTTATATCTAAACCCTGCGTTTCGTGAGCTTGTCTGAATGCGACAGAACACACGTACGTTCTTAAAACTGATGATGCTGCCATCCATCGCCAAAGGGCGGGATGATCCACGCACGCGGTGATATTCGAAGAGCTTGAAATGTCCCTTGTAAATAGTGACAACACGCATTGGGCGGTAAATCGAAATTGGTAATCCAACTGAAATGTTCGCCTGTCAAGAAATATCTAAGTGACGAGATGGCAATCGAACTAGATAAGATCCAACATAAATCTGATAGAGTTCAGCGCAAGTAAGCTCATTGAATACACTTTGTATACCATCTGTTACGTGAACGTGAGGAGGAGCTATTGCCATGTCCTATAAAGAGAGCGAGTATACCATCGAGAGACCCGGTTGCACTGTTCACTATTGGGTGTCTGGCAATCCCGAAAAGCCGCTGCTCTTTTTTGCACACGGTGCATACGTCGATCACGTACAATTCGATCCACAGCTGCGTGATGTTATCGAAGAGTACCAGATCGTCCGCTGGGACATGCGGGGCCACGGTGAGTCCAAACCGCTTGCAGGGCCGTTCAGCGTGAAAGATGCTGCTGATGATGCGCTAAGCATACTTGAGCGCATGGACAGGAAGGGAGCTATATTCATCGGTCAATCTGCTGGCACGTACGTCATCCAAGAATTGGCTTTCCAGCATCCTGATAGGGTAAAGGCCATGGTGATCATCGACGGCACCTGCATTACTTCGAAACTATCGGTAGTTGAGTCGCTATCGGTCCGAATATCCCCGATAGCGCTGACGCTCTGGCCCTACAACAACCTTAAAAAGGCTATGGTTGCAGCTTCTGCTATCAAAGCTGATACGAGACGCTACCTCACGGAAGCATTCGACCGGTTGTCAAAGGATGAGTTCGCCACCATATGGAAGGGGCTCGCTTCCTGCATCCACTATGAGCCCGACTATCACGTTACTTGTCCACTGCTCTTAGTGCACGGAGCGTATGACAATACGGGGAATATAAAGAAGGCAATGCATGAATGGGCACAGCACGACCCGCAGAGCATATACGTGGTCATACCAGATGCGGGACACGGCGCAAATCAGGATAATGCAACTTTCTTCAACGGGTTGATGGTGGCGTTTTTAAGAGGAGTGAAGTAGTTTCATGAGCTAATCGCTACTGAACATGACCAGTGGTGTCGCCCCTTTTATAGCATACTATGAAGTGCTCTTTGTTAAATAACGATTACGATTTTGATGGAATAGAAACTTATGAACTAAGGTAGGCAAAAAGGCGAAAAATCAACCAATTGTAAAATTGGGTAACGCTTCATAACCCTTCAACAATCGAGGATATACAAGCATGAAATTGGAAGCAGACATGTAGAAGTCGAACTCTGTCTCCCCTTGTCCTTTCCATTCTACTCCGTCGATGAATCCAAGGAACTCCAATTCCGCTACGAGATACGATAATGTCTTGTGCGATACATCACGGCCAATCAACTGCATAAGATTACTGAACTCACGATACACTTCTGACTATGTTGCTTCTCGCTGTTGCCTCTCGCCTTGCTCAACGTACCTTCGAGCGGCACCTTTTGAAGGTGGAGATAATTTTGGTGACTTCCCGTCTAACCAATGACATTTCCTTCAATCTTTTAGCACTCCACACATCATCTAATATCATGATAGTCTCTCCTGTTCTGTGGCCTCCCTCACGTGCCCTTTTGCATGACCTTGTTCCTGAACGAAGATTTGCAACACGTTCACCCCGAAAAATCGCTACGCCAACGGACATTGTGAACCCCAAGAGGTGGCTACATCATTCGCGTACGACGACAGTATGCGCGACTATATCACCAAGACGCTGTTTTTTGCCCGGCGACCAGATGAGCAGTGCTCCAACGAGGTAGCACAACTGTCCATCGAGGAGGCGGAGGATGGTTCGCTGTGCAGCTTGTGGGTAGCTGATAGGTGCCCCTTCACCCTCTCCACGCCAGTTGCCTGTTCGGACAACTTTTATGTGTACGGCTTTTTTGCCAATAGTTTGGCCATATCGCCCCTCGAGCAGCGTGAAGTACGCGAACGTAACGACCACGTTGAGCACAAGCAGCACCCAAAATACGAGGGGTAGTGAGAGTTCACTAGCCGTCGCACTGAATATGAGGGGAACCGCACCTGTAAACACAGGAGAAAAGCTGACGAGAGTGATGATGAGAGTATCAATGAACAACGCCACAAACCGAACCGCTACTCCCTGGTACGGTGAGCCCGAGGAGCGGTTAATCCATGGTTGTCGTTGATCTGCAGACGGATTGTCCAATGGCGTTTCACAGCGCATACAAAATTGAGCACTGGGGGGATTCCAAGTTCCACATTGTGGGCAATAGGGAGAAGACGGTGCTTTCACAAAGGCTATTAGTATAGTGCAAGATAATGAGATTTCCGATAACACGAGTAACCATGTATTTGCGGATCTCATTGAAAACTGAGATGTGCTCATTATATGGTCTGCTTTCAACGTCGTAAGATAAAATTGAACATTTCCCCGGTTTTAGCCAGATAACTCTCTCGTGATTACCCTGCATTTTTGTCTCCTAAGATACGCAAATGTAGACTGTGCGACTTTTCGTATCTGACTACGTAAGTATTCATCACTCACTTTTAATGTAGTTTCGAAATTCAATCACGGCATTATCACAGTTGTTACAGTCATTAAAAAGAAGCGCATAGAGGTCATCATGTTCTTACGCAAAGGGAAGCTTATAGAAAATGCCCACTCTTATATTGAAAACAAGCACAAAATGAAAGCTATCTTGAAAATTAAAGGAGATTAACGGGGTAACAGTGAAATCCGCTACGATTTTTAAACAGCTATACAAATTTTAGCGTTTAATTTCTAGAGACCACTTTATTCGTGCAACCCGGCTACCATGCTCTCAGGTACTGCAGTATTCCACTGTACCCCAATAAAATTAATGATAATCTCTTTTTTTACTCTAAAGCAGACCAATCGCGAGGATCAACGGCGATATCAACGGGAAAGCTAAAGCAGTCAAGAGAACAACTGATCCGAGCCAAATGCCTAGTAACGCTAATGTTAACAACATTTCCTTTCACCTCCTCTTCCTCTTTTACTATGTCAGTTCAAACATGAACGTAGATCTTTTTTTCCTAACATACGCTGCACCGGGTATAGTGCACGATGCGAAATACCTATATCACAGGCGTTTCACCGGGTCGATGCATGTTCACAGCGTTTGAACACTATGTATTAACTTACACGTAAATCATAAAAAGCTTTGTCACAGAAAAATTTTGAACAAAACTAAAAAAACTGAGGAGATAGCAAGATGATTCTACTGCAGATAGATGCTATATATCTATTGAAATGTTGAAAATGTGACGATTTTACGCTATACGTGTTGGGTGGCGTGGTATAAGATGTCGCTTCCATAAAAAGCTCAATCATAAAGTCAGGAGTGACAGGCATCCGACAGAACAAAATGAAGATTGATTTTAAACGGTGCATGAAAAAACGCTATTGTTTCTATTATAGGCCGAGCAACATTACGGAGGGGCATAGTTCACTAATTAATGGTGCCAAAGCTATTGAACTCGTCAAAATATTAATTACGATTTTTTAATGTGCGCAAGGGTTCCGTTTGAAAATATTTTATTTAATACATTCCTGTCTGATGATCGTTACAAGTCACACAAAAGAGGCTCTCTTGGGGGGCGTAATCTGCCAAAGGCCCACAACTTCCATGAGCTACATCTACTTCGAAGCCACTAGGCAAAGAAAACTAAAAAAGTAAAGTCATTCATGGGATTTAATTACGAATATACCTATTTGAGATAATAGATTTTGAAAATGCTTTGATGTTTTGCCTGTGGAATTGCTTTTTAAACCGATAAATTGCTCTATCTTTATGTTCATCATGTCGCAAAATGTCATAAAATCATTAATGGTGAGCAGATGAATGTTGGGTGTGTTATACCAATCGCAGGGCAAAAAATCAACCTTTGGCATCCGTCCCTTTGTGAGCAAATACCATCGTATGCGGAAATACCCAAAGTTAGGAAAACTCACAATTGCCCTCTTTCCAACGCGTAGCATCTCTTCTATGACAAGTGTTGGTTTATGTACAACTTGAATGGTCTGGTTTAGCACCACGTAATCAAAGGACTTATCATCATAACCCCCGAGCCCCTCATCTATGTCACCTTGGAATACCGTAAGACCTTTGTGTATGCATTCAGTTACGCAACGATCGTCGAGCTCTACCCCCCGTGCATCGATGTTGCGCCTCTGTTTTAGCTTACTCAGGAGTTCTCCATTTCCGCAGCCCAAATCGAGTACTCGTGATCCTTTTTCTATGACACTTATGATGATTTCGTGATCAAATCTCTGCATAGCTCAACTTCCATTGAAAACGTTATTTAAAAAGCTAGAGATTAGTTCTGTCAGCGGGGGCACCTCGAGTAAAAACGCATCGTGACCGTGTGATGATTGAACTTCGCAATATGATACGTCAACACCCCTTCTCCTTAGCGCCCTTACAATTGCTTTTGATTGCGCGGGAGGGAACAACCAGTCGGATGAAAATGATATAACAAGCATTTTTGACTTTACAGCTGAAAAATCAGAAATGTCGAAGTAGTCCATCGCTTTTGTGATATAAAGGTACGAGTTTGCGTCAAAACGTGCAACAAAGTGGTTGCCTTTATAATGGAGGTAGCTTTCAACTTGAAATTCTTCTGAGAAGCCATAATTATAGCTATTTACTCCTTTCAGCTCGCGGCCAAACTTTTCGTGCATTTTCTCCTCACTTAAATAAGTAATATGTCCTATCATTCGCGCCAATGATAGACCATTGCTGGGAAGTGCACTGTCGTAATAATCTCCACCAAACCAACAAGGATCCGACATAATCGCCTGCCGTCCAACCACATTAAACGCAATGCCCTGAGCTGAAAGCCTGTTCGTGGAAGCAATGATTATCGCGGAGGTTACACTCTCAGGATAGTCGACCGCCCACTGTAGAGCTTGCATACCTCCAATTGATCCACCAATGACGCTTAGTAGCCGCTCAATACCAAGATGGTCTGTGAGGTGCTTTTGAGCTCGAACCATATCACCGGTAGTGATGACGGGAAAACGAAGGCCGTACGGCTTTCCTGTTTCAGGATCAATGCTGCTTGGACCCGTTGACCCCCTGCAGCCACCTATGAAGTTAGAGCAAATCACAAAATATTCGTCGGTGTCAATTGCTTTACCCGGGCCTATGAAGTCATACCACCAGCCTTTCTCTCCTCGTTCGTTTATAAATGCCGCATGGGCGTCACCTGAAAGGGCATGCTGCACGAGTACGGCATTATCATTTGCGGAATTTAACTGCCCGTACGTCTCATATGCAATTGTTACCGGTGATAGCGTTCGCTTACAGTCCAACTCAAGTTCTTCGAATGTGTAGTATTCGGTGCTCGCAACACGTTCTGTTACACGCATGATAACGCTTGATCCAAGTCCTCTATGATATCCTCAACATCTTCTATCCCAATTGATAACCGTATGAAATCATCCGTTACCCCAGCTGTCATCAGCTGCTCACCGCTCAACTGTTGGTGAGTGGTACTCGCTGGATGTATAATTAACGACTTCGCATCCCCAATGTTAGCGAGGTGGCTGAAAAGCCTTACACTTTCAATGACTTTTACTCCCGCGTCATATCCGCCTTTCACGCCAAAGCCCACTAAGGCGCTTGTCCCTTTTGGCAAGTATTTCTTGGATAGCTCATAGGATGGATGACTCTCCAGTTTTGGATAGCTTACCCATGAGACCTTCTCGTGCTCCTGTAAAAACTTTGCCACTTTAAGTGCGTTACTAGAGTGCCTCTCCATCCGCAAATGGAGTGTTTCAACCCCTTGCAGAATGAGGAAGGCATTAAACGGACTAAGCGCTGGACCGATATCTCTAAGCAGGTGAACCCTCGCTTTGGTGATATATGCGAGACCCCCGAACGCCTCCGCATACTTAATGCCGTTGTAAGTTGGATCGGGGTCCGTGAAATCGGGGAATTTGCCGTTCGTCCAATCGAAAGTCCCTCCATCTACAATTATGCCCCCAATTGAGGTCCCATGCCCTCCTAGAAACTTGGTGAGGCTGTGCATGACAATGTCTGCCCCGTGCTCGATCGGCCGGCATAATATAGGAGATGCAGCGGTATTGTCAACTATTAGTGGCACGCCATTATCGTGTGCTATTTTAGCTATATTTTCAATGTCAAGTACATCTAAACTTGGATTGCCAATCGTCTCCCCAAAAAATGCCTTCGTCCTATCATTGACATAATTGTTAAAGTTCTCCGGATCCCGTGAATCTACCAGATGTACCTTAATGCCCATTTTCGCAAGGGTTGCCGAGAATAATGTATATGTTCCACCGTAAAGGAGCGATGAAGATACGATCTCGTCGCCTGGCTTTGCGATGTTCAGGAGTGACAATGTGGTAGCTGATTGACCGCTTGCAACCGCGAGACTTGCTTTGCCCCCCTCCAGCTGCGCTACCCTCTGCTCGAGAACATCACACGTCGGGTTCATGATCCTCGAGTAAATGTTTCCGAGTTCTCTTAGACCGAATAAATTGGCAGCATGTTCAGGACCGTCAAATACAAACGAAGTCGTTTGGTATATCGGTACCGCTCGTGCCTTTGTTGAGGGGTCTGGTACTTGTCCCCCGTGTAGAGCTTTCGTTCCTTGCCCTGGCATGATTTCACCTGTTTCAGTTTACAATTCAAATATAACAATTGTTATACTTAAAATATCGCTATTAAATCTTTTGGAAGTGACAGAAACTGCTCCTAATATTATAACAATTGTTATATAACTCCGACCATACAGTTATAGGCGATGAAAGCACAAAAGTCGCCATGCGAGATAGCCGTCTGGTATGTCCTTCCAAAAATTCGTGCTGAAATTGCAAAAGAACTCGTGAAGCTAGGTCTCCCCCAAAAGGAGATCTCAGAATGTCTGGGGATAACACAATCAGCAGTGAGCTACTATGTGAATAGCAAACGAGGGAGCGCTATCCCAATTAGCGATGAAGTCCAAGGTTCAATCAAAGCTCTATCGCGAAATATCATTGACAACAAGGATGTTGACATTAATGAAAAAATCTGCGAAATTTGCCGCATCATAAAGGGAGAGGTTGGCGTCTGCAAACCACTTGGCAAGTGAAAACATGGGCAACCGTTTACAAGAGTTAAAGAACGAACGAAACGCCATAATACTCGCCCACAATTACCAGATAGGGGAAGTACAGGAAGCAGCTGATTATGTCGGGGATTCGTTTGAACTCTCTCGAATTGCCTCTCAGATAGATTGTGACGTAATCGTATTTTGCGGCGTTGACTTTATGGCGGAGAGCGCGTACATTTTGTCTCCAGAGAAGACCGTGCTTTTACCAGTGAAGAATGCTACGTGCCCAATGTCACATATGATCACAACTGCGGATGTCAGAGCGCTGAGGAGAGAACATCCCAAGGCAACAGTAGTGTGCTACGTAAATACGTCGGCTGACGTCAAGGCTGAAAGCGATATTTGTTGCACGTCTGCAAACGCAATAAATGTTATACACTCAGTTGATACTGACCAAGTCATATTTGTGCCAGACAGAAACCTCGCGCACTTCGTGCAGTCCAAGACCGAAAAGAAGATCATAGCGTGGAATGGTTTCTGCCCTACGCACGAGAACATCACCCTTGGCGACATTCTCATGCGAAAGCATGAGATGCCGGACATCGAGGTGGTGGTGCACCCTGAGTGCCGACCGGAGGTCATTGAGGTTGCTGATTACGTGTATGGCACCGGGGGAATGCTAAGACACGCGACAATTAGTAACGCAAAGAGGATGCTCATAGGAACGGAAGTTGGTCTGCTTTACAGGCTGCAAAAAGAAAACCCGGATAAGGAGTTTTATTCGCCCTCAGAGCACGCAGTATGTCCAAACATGAAACTTACGACCCTTCGGAAAGTTGTTGAAGCACTTGAAAATATGGAGTATAAGATAACGGTTGCTGAAGACGTGAGAATGCGGGCAAAGCGGGTTCTTAATAAAATGCTTGAGATTTAAAAGTACGATAGTTTAGAGTTGCATAATTAACGCCGTTAATTTTTTATATCATTAACGCCGTTAATAAACAAGGTGATGCAAATGAGTAGTCTTATCGATACAAATCATAATGATTTGAACATTTTCGATAGAGTAAGAGAGCTTCCCCCTAGTGTGAAGCTTGTATTTAAAACTCTTGAAAAAAATGGCACCATGACCTTGAACGAGATCGAAGAAGAGACGTACTTGCCATATAGAACTGCCAGGTACGCTATTAACAGGCTAAAGGCTGAGGGAATTGTAATTAAGATTTTTTATGTAAAAGACGCCAGAAAAGGTCTCTATAGACTAGCTGGATAGTCTCAAGAGCGCTACCTTTCTGTGTAAGGTCTGCCTCTTTGCCAATAGCTTGTATACTTCATTAAAATTTAAGCTAATATGCCGATCGAGAGGGGTTGCTACAGTGCAAGATCTAGCGCATTGTCCTCAAGTAAAGATGCAAGAGGACGAAAATGCTTGAATCACTGACTGAGCTAAAACAGACTGCTATTTACACGTCTTATACGTGGCAACTCATACTACTTACTGCCGAACTGAATGTTGCATCAAAAGAGTAAAAACGAAATTTCGGCTGATTGAAGCTTGTTAGTCAACGGCACGGCATAGACAACACGGAACCGCACAAGCAACCTTGTAGAATCAAAGACATTAGTTTGGATATAGAGATTATCATGATAGTCACGCAGTCTAAGCATCTACCGCTATGCCCTAGCAGCAGTGCGACACTCGATGGAAAGAACTGTAAAGAGACAGGTGCGGTACTAAATCTGTCTGATGCGGATAGAGGAGAATATACTATAAACTTTCAACAGGTTGTGCTCACTCGGGCTTATACCTGACTTTAAAATGAAAGTGCTGCGAAAGATCTCGAAGGGCCCGATTATCATTGAGATGAAGGATACGCAAATCGCTCTTGGCAGGGAAGTTGCAGAGTCTCTCTTAGTCAGCTCAAAAGAAGAAGATGCACCGCCCCGCGTCGCTGCACTGCTAAATTGCATACCTGTTTTAACACTTCGAAACTATACAAAGTAGTTAGGCTTGCTAGAAATTTATGCCTAAAGACCTTCGCTTTGCACTTTTGCGTACATTATTTCAATGCAACGTGAGAGTGCAATATTTTGTGAGAGAAGTTAGAGTCTATTATTTCTGCTAGACGATTCTTCTCTTTTAGGAGCAGTAAAAGTTGTAGCAGTAAAAGTCGTGCTCTGATTCTGTATTCTTACGCTTATCTAATAATAGTTTTATTCTATTACAAACTTCGCACAAATGTTCACCAAGCGCATCGGGGGTAGTTTTATATTCGTCAATGAATTCGTCAATGACCTTCAAAATTTCATTATCCTGTTCGGTTGCTCCTCTCTTGCTCTTTAGATACTGATTTACCGCTGCAGGAGTTACTCCGAGTACTTTTGCTATATTAGTTTGACTTATCCCCTGTTTTTGCATCTCTATAGCCATCTCAGCCCTTATTGCCGGAAGGATATATTGCACGATAATTTCACATCGAGGCCTCATATTTGACTGTATGTCATTTGTCTTCATATCTTACAATAGTCCATATTTACTCGCAATATCCTTAAATGCATCTGCTACATATTTCGTCTGATCCCAGCTTAAACCGTAGGTATTCAACTTCCATGTGCGGGTTGCTCCCGCAAATTCGCCTACAATCCCCCGTCCTTTCAGTTCATCGCTGAAATAGTATCCCCGCCTTTTGTGCGTCCGTGCTACGACATCAAAGCTATCGGTGGTGTCTACCTTTGTAAGTGTATGCTTGCGGGGGTACTCACTCATACATTTATTTCCTTTTATACTCAAGATTGAATCTATGATGTAATTTGATTTTTTTACGTATTCTTCCCACTCGTTAACTCGTATTTTGATGGTAGGAAATGATGCCATCATGCCCAGTATGTTGCCGCCCATAAGCGTGCAGCCAAGCATTTCCACTTCTTTTATACCAAATTTTCTGCCAGTCACATCGCCCAACATCTGCGTTGTACGAAGCACTTTGTCAGCGTACTCGTCCCGCGCAGCTAGAACTCCACTTGGAGCTGGAGATGCCATTGACTTATGCCCCGAGCCTACGACGAAATCAACGCCTAATGCCTTTCCATCGACTGGCATTACGCCCACGGTATACGCCCCATTATATAAAATAGGGATGTCATATTGATGCGCAGCCTTGGCAGCGCCTTTAATGTCGTGTTCATTTGCAAATGAGTAGTCAATGTGATCGAGCATAACAAGAACAGGGGGCTTGCCGAACTCTTTAGTCACGTCTTCAATTTTTTGGGCTAATGCATCGCCTGTCACTACGTTTTGATCATTTAGTGGGACTTCCCTCACTATCGCTTTGGCGCTCTCAGCGGCCAAAAATTCGGTATAGTGTGCGAGGGCTGAGACTATTATCGGATCTCCTTTTTCAGCAAGTGCGAGAGAGACAGCTTGAAACGCTCTTCTTGCACCAGGCGTAACCCGCACATGATCCATATTGACAAATTTTGCCAAATCATCGTGAAATTCCGCTATAGGGGGTTTTGTTATTTTATCAAGCCTAAACGGTTTTCTGCACTGGTCGCACGTAGAATATCCATCGCCGTATGCAATTAACGCCTTCATAGCCTCCGCGGTCAAACGCCCTGCTGCCTGAATGGGTTGTATATTTATATAGCTCTCCTCAACTTCACGAACAGGAATGCTCGTTGCTATTTTCACCGTTAGAGCGCCCCCTCGAGCCTGTCTAGTGCGTCTTTTGCGCGGTTAACAGCGTCTCTCGCGTTAGCCTTCTGCTCTTCACTAAATGCGTGCATTGGTGCTGTTTCCCTAAACATTATTCTTAAATCAGTCAATGCGAATAAAGCTTCAAATAGGTCATTAATCCGTTCATTCATATTTATGCCTCAATGATACTTAGGTGGTGAGTCAAGAAGCTTTCTTTATAGTCAATATCACAGATCAATTGTGTTTATAATATTAGTATAAGTAATATCGGTATATAGCGTATTTAATATTTACAAGTGGACATATTTTGTCCGTAAGCCAAAACTAATTGTATAGAAGGCTAACTATTTAAATAAAAATAGTTCGAACATTTATTTCATTCCAGCGCATTTAAAATAAGTACTATTAGGTGGCGCAGCGGAGGGAGCGATATTAGACTTCTTTTAATTCATGCAGACAGTATTAGCTATACAGTCACTAAAAAGACCAAAATGGCTGAAGAAATTGAATCAAAAAATGATAAAATGGAAGAATGTGTCGTGGTTTTTTCATGCGTCGAGAAGCTCGATGAGATAAACCCAGAAGGCATTGTTGAAGCTGCCAAGAGGAGTATAATTGATGTTATGGGCAAGCTTAAGGAGAACAAAATTATGATATTTCCGTTTGCCCATTTAACTAGCACCCTCGGTTCCCCTGATGTTGCCTTGTTGATTTTAAATTCGCTCGAGAATTCCTTACGGGATGCAGGGTTTGTGGTTAAACGGGCGCCCTTTGGCTGGAACAAAGAGTTTGACTTAAAGAGTAAAGGTCATCCGATGGCGGTACTATCAAAGATTATTTGTCCGTACGGAAAGGCAGAATGTGACTTCCTCTGTCCATACTGTACAAATCCTATAAAGCTACACGATTTATCGGGGTTGTAAAGAAGCCTACAGTCCTTGTAGGTAACTTTAACTCGTTAAAGATAATGTTAGATACAGTTACATGAGATAGTAGATGATGTGTGAGATGATGACATGATTTACTTCGATCATTCTGCTACAACTCCCATGCGCCGTGAAGTTCTCGACGCGATGATGCCTTATTTTTGTGAGAAGTTTGGAAACCCCTCGAGCCTACACGCCTATGGGCTTGAAGCGAGGCGTGCCGTTGAAGAGGCAAGGGAAACTGTTGCGCGCGCAATTGGGGCTCACGCTGCCGAGATAATTTTTACGTCGGGAGGAACTGAATCCGACAATATGGCGTTACGGGGCTTGTTAAAAAAAGGGGGGCATATTATTACCTCGGCGATAGAGCACCCCGCAATCCTAGAGACGTGCAAGAGCATTGAGCAAGAGGGACATGACGTTACGTACGTCCCCGTTAATCACAACGGCATTGTCAATCCGGCTGATGTTGAAGCTGCGATAAAAGATAGCACCGTGCTGATTTCGATTATGCATGCAAATAATGAAATAGGGTCGATTCAGCCGATTTCAGAGATAGGAGAGATAGCAAACGCACACGACGTTTGCTTGCACACTGATGCGGTGCAAAGTGTCGGGAAAATCCCGGTGGATGTGGATGAACTGGCCGTAGACATGCTCTCGATATCATCACACAAAATCTATGGGCCAAAGGGCGTTGGATGCCTCTACGTGCGCAAAGGAACCAGACTACGACCGTTACTGTTCGGCGGTGGGCACGAAAAGGGGTTACGGAGTGGGACTGAAAACGTTTCGGGTATCGTAGGCTTTACAGAAGCGATAAAACTAATAATAGAAGACTTCTCGGACAATGAACGGATCAAAAAACTGAGAGATAGACTGATAGATGCCGTGCTAAACGGTATGGAGCATGTGCGATTGAATGGTGGCAGAGAGAGACGACTCCCTAATAATGCCAATTTTAGCATCAGCTTTATCGAAGGCGAGTCGTTGGTCTTGAGCCTCAGTGCAAAAGGCATTGCAGCCTCGACTGGATCTGCGTGCTCCTCAAAGAAGCTTGAACCCTCACACGTTCTCCTCGCAATCGGATTGGATCCTGTAGAAGCACATGGTTCCTTGAGACTAACGCTTGGAAGAGATAATACAGAGGATGACGTAAATTACGTCCTAGAAGTACTCCCCGACGTTGTGCATAGGCTAAGGCTTATGTCACCGCTTTATAAATGTGAATGTGACGACGCGGGTTACGGAAAACCTGAATGAGTGACAGGAGGAACAATGTATAGCGACAAAGTGATGTTGCACTTTATGGATCCCCAGTAACATGGGGGAAATAGAAAACCCGAGCGGGGTTGGGACCGTGGGAAATCCCGTGTGCGGGGATTTGATGCAAATAATGATAAAAGTCGAAAATGATGTCATCGTTGACATTAAATTCAAGACATTTGGCTGTGGTGCAGCAATTGCTACGAGTAGCATGGTTACTGATCTTGCGAAGGGAAAGACGATAGAAGAAGCGCTGAAGATCACGAGGAATGATGTGGCTGAGAGCCTTGAGGGGTTACCACCAGTGAAAATGCACTGCTCGAATTTGGCTGCAGATGCGTTGCATGCAGCAATTGAGGATTATAAGGCCAAAGTGAAGGAAAAAACGAAGGAAGCTACATAGTGTTTCACGAATTATCGATGAACGCCTTCTCGATGAAGTCTTTCACATCATCGAGAAGTTTGATCGCCCTCTCTTCGGAGTCTACACGGTGAACGTCAACCCTACCGCTTTTGTACAAGGTGATCCCGCATTCTTCGTAAAAAATCCGCGCAACTCCCAATTTCTCGGAGCATCTTCCCATTTCTTTCAACATTTCACATAGCACCTGCATAGAGAATGGTCGACCAAAGTCCCCCTCTACGAGGATGCCCCCGCCCTTGCAGGGTCTCACAGCTTTTGCACTATACTTTTTCTCGGCCATAGTTATTTCAATAGCTTCGTGTGGTTCTATGCTCCTGTAACCTTATCGTGCCATAAACTTAAAGGTAGTACTCATTCTTTAAGTAAAAAACTGCTTTTCAGATAGGATATTTTTACCTCATGTGGTATTCAGATGTAGTAGAGACCTACTGTGTCCGAAAATAATTACTGTGCTAGAGAACAGATACTTATAAAAGTCTAGCGAGATTACCTTTGTGCATCTGGACTGTTTAAAGAGACGGATCGATTTAGCTCGATATTACCTGAGCAATGGAGTAATTACAATCCGATCCGAACTTTGACTCTAGAGATAACTGTTACACGATACACATATGTATGATATTTATTCCGTCAGGAGAGACTTCCCGGTTCTCAACGAGGTAATCTACCTCGATAATGCAGCAACAAGTCAGACGCCGAGGCAATCTGTAGAAGCTATGAATGAATTCTTTTTTACGTATGCGGGTAACTATGGGAGGGGGGCACACAGGCTTGCGCGGAAAACAACAGAACGATTCGAAATGGCTCGCGAGATAGTCGCGAGTTTTTTTAGTGCTAAAGCTGATAAAGTGATCTTTACCAAAAATACCACCGAAGGCATAAATATAGTGGCAAACGGTCTGGAGTGGGTCTCTGGAGACAGAATTATAACATCCATTATCGAGCACCATTCGAACTACCTCCCCTGGGTCGCACTGAGAAAATGCGGCGTTGAACTTGACCTGATTGAGTCTGATCGTGAGGGGATTATTGACCCCAAAAGCATCGAAGATGTGATTACAGAGAGCACCAAACTCATAGCGATTTCTCATATCTCAAACGTTTTTGGATCTGTGCAAGACATTAAGAAGATAGTGAAAATAGGGCACAAAAACGGCGTTAAAGTACTCATTGACGCCGCACAGTCTGCAGGGCACTCAGAGCTCTCTTTTCATGAGATCGGATGCGATTTTCTCGCTATGCCAGGACATAAGGGACTTCTTGGACCACAAGGAACGGGGATACTTATTGCAGACAATCCAGAGATTCTAACTCCATCAGTACTTGGGGGAGGGGCTGTTGAAGCAGTAAGAGGCTGTGAATATGAACTCCTTGAACCACCTGCACGTTTCGAGGCAGGAACCCCCAATATCCCAGGAGTTATTGGGCTAGGACGGTCAGTGGAGTACGTTCAAGATCTCGGTCTCAAGAACATACACAATCACGTGAACATGCTCTCTAGACTTGCCGCAAAGGAATTATCAGACATACAGGGGGTTGAGGTTTACGGTCCGCATGATAGGGCCGGGGTAGTCTCGTTTAACGTCAGGGAATTAAACCCGCATGACGTCAGCATGATCCTCGATGAAACAAGCAAAATATGCACGAGAAGTGGGTATCACTGTGCTATGCCCGCACTACAGTTCATAGATGTGCAAGGGACGGTGAGGGCATCGTTTGGACCGTATAATACAATTGAGGAGGTCGACATGTTAGTGGAATCGGTAAATCTACTAGCAACTTCATTTTTTTAGATTACTTGTCTGTGTGACATAGCAGCAAAAGAGCCACGAGTGCGCAGTAGAAGAACAAAGGAGTATTAGAAACGAACCTAAGAAAAACGCTCGGCCCGCATTTAACCACGTCGTAACGACGGCACGTACCATGCTGATAAAGCCAGAACTCAAAAAAGGGGTGAAAGCGTTATTGCTGAAGACTACCATTTTTCTTCCAATGTTCTACACCGAGAAGGCCTAGTGTGCGTAATAGATAACATCTTAACATCAAGGTTTTCTCGCCGGAAATCAAGAGCAGAAGCGCCTGAGCAAAGTGTAACTAAACTAACTAAGCACTGGAAAGTGAGAGAAAATGTTGTTCGTTTTATGGTTCAAATTCGATCCCGATCATACCAATAGGGTGCGCGAATTGTGGAAGCACTTCAAGTATCCTAAAGAGGTGAAGGTGATAGGCCGTTATGTTCTCATCGGGAGGCATATGTCTGTAGCAATCTTCGACGCACCTGATGAAGAGACATTGCTTAAGATTACTGGGCCGTTCAGCACCTTCGGCGTTGCCCACATCGCACCTGCAATGCCAATCGAAGAAGCGATTCAGGTAACGTGGTGAGAGAAAGAAGCACGTCAGCCTATCCAATTTACCGTTTGAAGGATGAGTGGAGGGAGGGATCAATCGGGATGTCACATCGCATCATTTGATAAGGCAATGCAATCGCGCCACGGACTCCAGATAGCGGACAGGCCGCCAGCGCCACCTTCTGGTAGTGAACGACTTTGGTCTGAAAAGATTTCGCATCCCGATAAATAATCTATTCTCATTGCCCCCATCGTTTTACTGATGAGGGCTTCAGAATCTTCTGCGCATCACCCCACAGGAGCATATTAGTGAGTGCAGAGAGTGAGCAGAGGGTGCCACGACCCTGGATCTCCTACCGCCTAAACCCGGGATATGGGAGACGATCCCCTAGGGGCGGTGATCTCGATTTCCGTCCCGATCTCGGTCAGCCATTTTAAAATCCACGTAAGTGGAATACTATCGGTCTTTTTCAAGAGCGCGTCAAGTAAAGGGAGTACTATCTCATTAACAGCTATTTCATTGCCTTGGGTGCTGTCATGGGAGTGTTAGAACCCCTCTTAAGAGACATACTTGATAGTTCACAGTTTATGTTGGAATTAATAGGCAAATAATACATCTGAAGTAGTTCTTACTAAAGATTATTTAATAATAAGATTAGCAGCTAGCAAATGTATTTTAGATTATAAACCAATAGCTGAGCATGGACTGTATCAAAGCTTTCTCAAGGACGAACATACGGTATGATGGCGCCGAGTATTCAGATTATGACGATGTTGCTGTAGAAGATACCATAACCTTGTTTGTAAATGACATGCGGATTGCTACGCTCGTCGCGTCCCCAGACATGTTTAGAGAGCTTTGCATCGGCTACTTGATATCTGAAGGAGTGGTTACAGGCTTCGATGAAATACAACAGGTGATAGTCGATGAAAATAAAATGGAGGCGTACTCAAAAGTCTCTTCTTTTGATCAAGTAGAGCTTTGGCACGAAATTAGATCCTCAGGTTGCATCGGCATCAAGTGGTGGACTAACGAGGACATAAGAGTTGTTTCTGATGCACGTTTTAGTAAACAGGTAATAAAAGACAGTTTGCAGTTCCTAGATACGTATACACGACAGAAAACCCACGGTGTTCATACTGCAGCACTCTTCAGCAGGGATGGAGACTTACTAGCTCAAGCAGTCGATGTTGGAAGACACAGTGCGGTTGATAAAGTGATAGGTGCTTTTGCAGGAAATGACTTCTCTCGTGTGTTTTTATTATCCTCAGGCAGACAGCCGGCAGGTATGGTTCTGAAAGCAGCCCGTGCTGGCATACCATTAATTGTATCTAAAGCTGCGCCAATAAACACCGGAATAGAATCTGCACTTCAAACTGGCGTCACATTAGTTTGTTTTGCAGGTGATAGGCAATTCTCGGTCTACTCACATGGGGAACGAATAGGGTAACTCCTCTCTGAGCACTGTATTTTACCACCAACTCACATCCCAAAATGCCTGCGCGTTTAGAGTACGCAAAAAGACGTGATCGGAGTCATTGCGACTTTATGGGCGGCGTGAATGGACAATGCGGCGAGTACGGCCAAATTTTGCCGCAATAAAAGGTGTTATTATGCGCTACGTACAATTATCATAGCGTCGAAAGTGTTTACAATGCCAGTCTGGCGGAATGGCTACGCAGCCGCCTGCAGAGCGGCTTATCCCGGTCCGACTCCGGGGGCTGGCTCTTATAAATTCAACGTCGTACCAGTGCTATTATGTATAGGATAGGCAAACGGCTGCACCATCGATGACAACTATCAATCGTCTCCGTCTCACTTTGCAGGTAAGTTGCGAGTGTACCATCCTCTCGCAATTATGAACTTTGGAATTATCGTACTCATAATTTCTCCCGTAACTTGGCAGCCGACAGTTTTGGTTAGTTTGTGGGAGAACGAGATAGGCTCTATATCATATTAAGCATCTTCGTTCTGCTGATGTTAATTTCAAGTAGCATAATAGTCCCTCGACTATGAATGCCTATACAAATTCAGGCGCACCTTAGTCCTCTTGAGACCCTTCATGTAGTAGTAACATTTGTCGATCTGATACAGTCCTGGTCCTTGGAGAGATCGTATGTAACCTTAAAACGATGAGACAGCATACGAAGTCATTCTGTTGCATGATGGGTGCCTAATTTCACGGTGCTCGTGATGAATGAGTTGTAAATCGATTTATTCCACTTTGGATACGTTCTATAAGTGAGAGAATCAAATACTTTTTTATATTTATTTATTAATGAACTGTTCTAATTTGGTAGATCGTGTCCGTGGTAGTTTAGATTCTCATATTAATCTAATTAAACTAAACCTAATAATGAAAAGCAATGCGTCATTAAATCATTTCATTTTGGCATAATTTGCCCGAATGCATGTTAATAATATGTATTAAAGCGAAAAATTCCCTACCTCTAGCCCCCTATATAGATCGTTGAACGCAGGCAGAGATAAAACGTTAAAAGTACGATAATGAACGACAGAGGTTAAACATATGGACTCGGTTTTGGTAAGATACGGAGAAATCGGGATTAAAAGCGATGAGGTTAGGGGAAAATACGAGCAAACACTTGTTAAAAATTTGAAATCTATGTTGGAGTTTGCCGAGGTATCCTTTGAAGCAATAAAAAGGGATTTCGGAAGAATTTTTATAATTACTAATGATGTACCAGCTGCACATGTCGCAGCGAAAGTATTTGGAGTTGTTTCAACAAGCCCTGCGGATACGACAAGTGCCGATCTTGGAGACATTGAGTCGCTTGCTGTAAAGATCATTGCTCCTCTTATTTCTAAAGCGAACTCATTTGCACTACGAGTCCGAAGAACAGGGAAACATGAATATTCAAGTCGGGATGTTGGCGTTACCATAGGAAATGCAATAGCCGATGTAACAAAGGCATCTGTCGATTTGACCAATCCAGATATCAAGCTATTTATTGAGATACGAGATCTAAAATCGTATTTATATACTGAAGTTATTCGCGGGGTCGGGGGCATGCCCCTAGGGACACAGGGCAAAATAGTTGCCATGATTTCAGGCGGCATAGATTCTCCAGTTGCTTCGTGGATGATGATGAAGCGAGGTTGCGAAATAATTCCACTGTTCTACGATTGCGGGTTGTACATGGGAGATACAAACAGGAAAAGAGCAGTTGATTGCATCAAAGCTCTTGCAGTATGGGCAGGAAGGCCACTACACACGGCGTGCATTATGCATGAAAAAACTCTACAGAGCGCTATGCAATCAGATCGAAGGCTGACATGCTTGTTGTGCAAACGCATGATGTATCGAGTAGCGACGGGACTTGCGCGAAAAGAGGGGGCACATGGGATTGTTACAGGGGAGAGTATTGGACAAGTGGCAAGTCAAACAACACCGAATCTGCTTGCAATAAATGGTGCAGCTGAGGTTCCCGTATTCAGACCGCTTATTGGCATGGACAAAACCGAGATCATGCGTATTGCACGATCCATCGGTACATATAAACTATCAACTGCCGGAGGACAAACATCTTGTAAAGCGGCCCCCAAGCATCCGAGTAACAAATGCAGATATAACATCTGTGCTAAAAGCTGAATCTCGAATAAACATCGAAGAATTGAGCAGGGACGCAATAGATACAATCAAATGGGAACGCATCGATCCAGACAAAAATTACCAATGGGTTTTAGAATGTTTCGGTGAATCTAAATGATGGACACATGTGCATCATAATCCCATTTAGGTAGCTGATTGAATATAATTTACCATTATACTAGATTATTTCCTGCCTCTCATCAGAGTTAGAGACGAAAAAGATTAAATATTAGAGACTGTGCAGTCCGTTCATTGTGGGGGTTATCAAAATATCTGGATCCAGCTTTGGATAGGCAAATTGTTCTTTGAATGCCCGTTCCGAGTGTTACATAACACACCGAGGCTACGTTTATCAAGAGCTACGTCAAAGCTCAGCTAATGAAACAATAAGTTGAAGCAAATTTATCATTATAAAAGATGTTATTATATTTTTCAATATAACGATGATGCATTGACAAACGATGTATTGTATTGTGACAATTGCCCGCACTAATATCCGCGTATACGTAACGCGGTCTTCCCAGAGCTTCCGCATGTCTATCTTCTAACCAACTTGTGCTTTGGCAAATATCTGTCCTTGAGATGATTGTCCCTGCAAGAATATCAGTCGGTCCAAGGTACCACCGACTGCAGGTGCAGGCCCCTATGATCACAGCCACCAGAAAGATGCCTACTAATGGTTTTTAATTAGCACGTCACGGTGCTAAGAATGAAGAGGGAGGGGTGCTTTCTTTTATCAATTCGTTGCAGCATGTACAGCAAGGTGGTGTAAACGATGAAATCAAGTGAAGATGAACGGGATGTATACGGCTTAATTGAAGCGCTAGGGAAAAAGAGGAGCCGTTAACGCAAAAAGGAGCACTTGAATCGCTCGTAAAGCTTGGAGAGTCCGCCATGGATGCCCTTATTCAAGCGTTAAAAGATAAGAGGTGGAGCGTTCGAGAGCGAGCAGCAGTAGCACTTGGAAGGATACGAGACGCTCGAGCAGTAGATCCACTTGTTCAGGTTTTGAATGATGAGGATCGGCGTGTTGAATGGGCCGTTGCGTATGCCCTTGGGGAGATAGGAGACGCACGGGCAGTTGCATCACTCATCCAGATTCTCAGGGAAGAACGGTGTGCTGTGCCAAGAGAAGTGGTCACTGCCTTGGGAAAGATAGGAGACCCGAAGGCAGTTGAACCCCTTGTAGAGGTGTTGCAGGACGTCACGTCAAATGTCCGGGATGAGGCAGCGCTCGCCCTTGGGAGAATCGGTGACGCTCGAGCGATACCTGTCCTCGAAAGGGTGCTGAAGGATGACAATAAGTTTGTTCGGGAAGCGGCAGAAGGAGAGCTGCAGATGCTTTAACGAGGAGGGTAGCCGTGACGTGCCACTCATGAGGTGATCTAACAATCCACAGAACTGATTTAATGCGTTTCGTATCACACCTATTTTACAAATGACTGCGGTTTAATACAAGCTGGTTGACGACCTATAACGTATCACGAGGATCATCTGACCACACATTGAAGACAAGTACTCCATAAAAACGGGAAAAATTTTGTAATAAGGGCGTGCGTGTACTGGTTTAGTAGTGAGAACGTGGATAGGAGGGGTGAACATGAATCACGCTGATCATGGAAGCCATGAAGAGGATAGTAAAACACATGATGCCGCTGAACATGCAGCCCATGCCCATCCTGCTCACCCTCCTGCTGAAAAACGAGGGGTGCCCCGACATCTCGGCCACAGTGTCGCCGATTTCAGAAAGCGGTTCTGGGTATCCCTCGTGGTTACGATACCTATCCTCATTCTCTCCCCGTCAATTCAGGAGTTCATTGGCCTTCGAAGAGCGATCAGCTTTCCAGGGGATCAGTACCTCCTCTTCGTGTTAGCTTCTTTCGTGTATTTCTATGGCGGGTCTCCGTTCCTAAAAGGCATCGTGAATGAGCTGAGAGCGCGGCTCCCAGGCATGATGACGCTTATTGCAGTAGCAATCACGAGTGCGTACCTCTACAGCAGCGCCGTGGTGTTTGGGTTACGCGGCGGCGTTCTCTTCTGGGAACTTGCAACACTAATTGATATCATGCTCTTGGGTCACTGGATCGAGATGCGCTCAATTATGGGAGCATCGCGGGCGCTCGAGGATCTTGCACGTTTGATGCCGTCAGATGCCCACAAGCTCATGCCTGATGGAAGCGTGCAGGATGTCCCCTTGGACACGCTGGTGGTAGGAGACCGTGTCCTCGTAAAACCGGGAGAGAAGGTCCCGGCTGACGGCGAGGTCGTCGAAGGGGAGACCTCGGTAAATGAATCGATGCTCACTGGAGAATCAAAACCAGTATTTAAAAAGCCCGGCACAATGGTCATCGGCGGTGCGATCAACGGTGAGGGATCAGTGACGATAGCGATTAGAAAGACGGGTAAGGACTCATTCCTTTCTCAGGTGATTGAACTCGTCAAGGCGGCGCAGGAGAGTAAGTCACGGACGCAGGACTTGGCAGACCGAGCGGCGCTGGCGCTCGTCATCATCGCTCTTGCAGCAGGAGGCATTACGTTTTCTATATGGCAAGTCTTCATCAACCGAGGTGTCGACTTCGGCCTTGAGCGGGCAGTGACGGTAATGGTTATCGCGTGTCCGCACGCCCTTGGCCTCGCCATCCCGTTAGTCGTAGCCGTTTCGACGGCGATCGGGGCGCAAAAAGGCCTGTTGATACGAAACCGCGCTGCATTTGAGCGTGCGAGGAATATCAAGGCCATCATCTTTGACAAGACAGGCACGCTTACAGAGGGCAGGTTTGGCGTGACTGATGTCATCGCCTTTACCGATGATCCGGCACTAAATACCCAGACCCTCTTAAACAATGCAGCAGCGCTTGAGGGGCGCTCCGAACACCCTATTGCACAGGGAATTGTGGGATCAGCTCGCACATCGTTTCACGTAGAGGCGTTTAAGGCACTTCCAGGAAAAGGGGGGGGGGAGTGGTGAACGGCAAAGAGGTGCTGGTCGTGAGTCCCGGATACCTGAAAGAGCAGCACCTTGTCATTACCGATGAACGGATTGAGCAGTTTAATGCACAAGGGAAAACCGTGGTATTCGTCATGGTTGAGGGAGCAGTCGTGGGGGCAATCGCTCTTGCCGATATCATCAGGCCTGAATCGAAACAGGCGATTGCCGCCCTTAAGGAGATGGGCATTCGCACTATGATGCTCACCGGCGATAACCGCCAAGTGGCGCGATGGGTGGCTGAGGAAGTAGGGCTAGATGAATACTTCGCAGAAGTGCTCCCGCAAGAAAAAGTGGCGAAGGTCAAAGAGGTCCAATCAAGAGGCCTCGTTGTCGCCATGACGGGCGATGGAGTAAACGATGCGCCTGCTTTAGCACAGGCGGACGTCGGGATTGCAATAGGTGCGGGCACAGATGTTGCAGTAGAAACGGGAGACATCATCCTCGTGAGGAGTAATCCCCTCGATGCGGTGTCAATCGTAGGGCTTTCCCGTGTGACGTACAGGAAGATGGTGCAGAACCTCACGTGGGCGACGGGGTATAACACCTTCGCCATTCCGTTAGCGGCCGGGATCCTCTACCCCTATGGAGTCCTGTTGACCCCGCCGCGGGTGCAATCTTGATGTCCGTAAGTACGATAATCGTAGCGATCAATTCACGGTTTTTAAAGCTCTCGACATAACGCTATCGGGACAAACTCGAGTAAAAAAATTCACCTGCTGCCTTTGAATTGGCGAGTCTGCATAAAGTATAACCAGAACGCATGAGTCCAAACCTAAGAGAGTCCTGCTTCTGCCTCCTTTTGTAGTTGCGATAACCTAGTTCTAAACTGGAGTAAGCAGGTTCTCAATGCATCGAGCGCGACGACGATTTTATCTACAGGTTCGTCATTGTCCTCAGCTTCGGATTTCGTTTCAAAAATTTCCTCAAGTCCGTATTGGCGTATCCGATCCCGAATGGTTTCAAGCTCCCCATCCAGTTGCCACACTCTTAATTGACGGTCCTCCACGCTTATCTTCTTAGTCATTTTTCAGTACCTCTTTCAACTTCACTTCGTTTACATCTATACACCCAATTGGCTGCTCGGAGCATATTGATTTCCACCTCTATCGTTTTGTCCGTATTTAAAACGTAACGCGCCCCTTGCGATGTGAAACTTTATCAGAGTGATGTCTTAGAGTTAACACATGTACTTTTTGTTGCCTATCTTCTAGACTCCTCAGCTGGCAGTTTTTCAATTGTGCAGGAAAACTATTAACAAATGTGCGATTAAAAAGAGTTATTAGCAATTTCATGAGGAGGTGATACACTGTGCTGGATAAAACTGTTTCTGAGCACTTCTACGGCAAAGAGATAGAGGTATACTTCGGGGGGAGGCCAAATGAAACTCTCAAAGGGAAAGTGGTTGGAAGCGCAGATGGTGTGATAATTCTTGAGCACGACAATAGAAGAGATTACATAAACGCCGATAAAGTAGCGGCATTCTGGCAAGTGTAACAGGAGCGCTGGCTACAGGTGAACGGCACCACCATCTTGCCGTGATAACTGCGGCAATAAACGCTAAGGACGATGCCTATAAATTGCTATCTGTCATAATTTATTATGAATAAACGCTCTATGAGGCTCTCGAATGGCAGAAACCACCATCACATTTAAAGTCCTTGGCATGACCTGCACGATGTGCGCACTCACTATTGAGAGACAAGTCTCAGGCCAAGAGGGCGTGATACATGCGACGGTCAACTTCGCGTTAGCGCAGGCCACTGTGACGTATGATCCGGGTAAAATAGCCCCGAAGCAACTCGTGCAGGCGATACGAGACGTGGGGTATAATGTCGACATAGAGAGGACTGAACTTGACATCGCGGGCATCATGTGCGTCGCGTGTATTACTGCAATCGAAAATGCCCTTAAAGAAGTGCCCGGCGTCATCGATGTGAGCATTAACCCGGTGACCGCCAAGGCAGTTATCGACTACGACCCGTCTGTAGTGACTGTTGATACGATTATACAAACCATTCGAAACACTGGTTACGATGTGATCGAAGTTCCGCCCATCGAAGCCGAAGCGGTGAGAGTCGACCGGGAAAGGGTATTTAGGGAACGTGAGATCAAGGGATACCGGAATAAGCTCATTTTCACAGTTATTTTTGGAATTCCTCTGTTAATTGGGATGCTTTCAGCATATCTTCCGATTATCCCGATGATCTTCATGGACAGTGTGTTCCAGTTCGCGGTGACCACTCCTGTGATGATCATTATTGGTTATGGCTTTTACAGAAGGGCAATTATTTCAATTGTGCACAGAGGAGCAAACATGGACGTTCTGATTTCTATGGGAACACTGGCCTCTTATGCATACAGTGTTGCAGCAACCTTTGTTGTTCCTGGCAACACGTATTACGACACATCTGTCTTCATCTTTGCGTTTGTGCTCCTCGGTCGTTACCTCGAAGCACGGGCGAAGGGAGGAACCTCTGAGGCGATACGAAAGCTCCTGAAGTTAAAAGCGGAATTTGCAACGGTAGTACGGAAAGGAGAAGAGGTACAAACACCCGCGGATGATGTCCAAGTTGGGGATATCGTCCTCATAAGGCCAGGGGAGAAGATACCTGTTGATGGAGTCATTGTTGAAGGGCAATCTGCGGTCGATGAGGCTATGCTCACCGGCGAACCTATTCCAGTCGATAAACGACCGGGAGACGAAGTGATCGGGGCGACAATCAATCGGGAGGGGTTGTTGAAGGTTAAAGCAACGAAAGTGGGAGCAGGAACGGCGCTAGCGCAGATCATTCAACTGGTCGACATGGCGCAAACGTCGAAAGCGCCTATTCAACGATTCGCTGATAAAGCCTCAAATTACTTTGTCCCTGGCGTGATAGCGGCTGCATTGCTCACCTTTACATTATGGAGCATCATAGGCCTTCCGTTCAATCTTATCCTTTTACGAACGGTCGCCGTGTTGGTCATCGCATGTCCGTGCGCCTTGGGACTCGCAACGCCGACCGCTGTCATGGTCGGGACTGGTCTAGGCGCAGAAAACGGCCTTCTCATAAGAGGTGGTGAGTACCTTGAGAGCGCTGAACACATTGACACTATCGTGTTTGATAAGACGGGAACTCTTACGAAGGGCGAATTAGTGGTGACTGATGTCGTTGGGAACGCGTCTCTGTCAGAAGCGGACATCCTTCACCTTGCAGCAAGTGCAGAGCGGGGATCTGAACACCCCCTTGCTTTGGCAGTGGTTCACCATGCGTATGAACGGGGACTGCAACTCAGTGAACCCCGAGAGTTTAAAGCGGTGGTGGGGCTGGGAATTATAGCCTCACTCGATAGCGCGCAGGTGCTCCTTGGTAACAGAGAACTCATGATCGCTCATGGGGTGGACGTTACCCTCGAATCGAAGGTTCGAGAACTGGAAGCTGATGGGAAAACCGTCATGCTGCTGGCGGTGAATAACAAACTGGAAGGGGCCATCGCCCTTGCTGACACGGTGCGAGAGGAAGCAGCGGGAGTGATCGCTGCATTGCAGGGCATGGGAATTAATACGGCGATGTTAACAGGAGATAACCGCACTGCTGCCCTTGCGATTGCACGACAAATAGGAATTAACAAGGTGCGTTCTAACGTCCTTCCACCGGGCAAATCAGCTGAAATCGCTCTCTTCAAAGAAGGGGGGCATGCAGTAGCAATGGTGGGCGACGGCATCAACGACGCGGCAGCATTAGCCGAGGCGGATATAGGAATTAGCATGGGAACTGGTACGGATATCGCGATAGAAGCATCTGACATTACGCTTATAAAAGACGATTTGCGGGGCGTCGTTGCAAGCATAAAGCTCTCAAAAAAGACGATGAATACTATTCGACAAAATTTCGGGTGGGCTCTTATCTATAACGCCGTGGGAATTCCTGTTGCAGCACTAGGGTTGCTCCGGCCCGAATTTGCAGCGGGAGCAATGGCACTCAGTTCTGTCTCAGTTGTCGCCAATTCATTGCGGCTGAAGCGGTTTACGGTGAAATGAAGCAATAGCATCGACAGTTTTCAAACTATTAAACGTTGGCACCACGTTTATTACTGAACTAGGGCCTCAATGTGTGTGATTACTCATAATCTTCCTCACACGCATAAAAAAAGAAAAAAGAGGGGAGTTACGATGTAAAACACATGGATCTACGTGTTCTGTAGACCTAGTGGGCAATACCCGTTGCACAACTCCCACATTTCATGTACCCGCAGCAGCGCTCGTTGCCGTTACTGGGCAACAGCTGCCGGGGCAACAGCTCCTATCAACGCTCGTTGAGGGGACAGCCGGGCTCGCCGCCTGTGCTACTGCCATGCCAAATACACTTACAACGAGAAATGTTACTACTAGTATCTTTACACTGTTTTTCACTTAGTCACCTCCTGAAACTTGTTGTATGTAGGTCTCTCCGAGAGACTAATTACTTTACAGCTATTGTAAAGTTCCTGAACGAATATACACTTTACGGTTAATGTAAAGTTCGCGATGTCCATATATGTGGCACCTCACCAGATCGAATTCAACACGCGCTAGAATGACATCACGTTTAGTATCCTCACTATTTGAGATCCGGGAGTGGGAGCAATGAGAGGAGTACCTTTTGTGCCCTCGAGAGCTGTGCGAGCGGCAGCGTAGTCCCTGCCCCCTCGGAGATATGCTTAAGGGCTACGCCCACACCTTCGGGTGATTCTGAAGCTGGTGGCAGTGGAGGATATGTTCTAATACATGGTTTCCTACGGTTCGAGGGAGGAGCCGATCTGCTCATAGGATTAAGTGTTGCTGAACGAACAAGGATAACCGGCTTCACCATGTCACTAATAGCGTGGGTCTGCGCTCCGGTGGGCACCGTATAGACCCAGCCACAAGGGACAAACGCCGCCACCAGCACCGATGTCTTAGAATGACCCCCTGCGACTCGACCGTTTTTTCACTAAACGCCGCACGTGCCTTGTTGCGGGGGGAATGAACAGTGTTTATCCTCCGAGTTTTTGCAGAAACATATCTCGAGAACATCGAAATCCGTCTTTTCTAGTTCAGCTATGTAACATTCCACTTGAAGTAACTAACTCATAGACTGACAATCCTAGTAATACTAATAAGCTGATGTATCCCACTGGTGATGGGTTCGGAGGCCGGTGTATCGACATCAGTCTCCCTTTGTACCCTCGCGACTCCATTGCTTTGGAAACCCTATCTGCACGATCAAATGATCGAATAAATGCCAACGCAAAAACAGACCCGTAGAATCTGCCGTTTTTTTGTACACCTGATATGTTAAAACCACCTCTTGATCGCATTGCTATGATAGTGTCTTCAAGCCCATCTAACGTTAAAAAGGTGAATCGATACGCAAGCAGAATAATTTGATCGAGCGGATACGGCAAAACCTTCGAAACGATGTAAGACTGATGATTATATTTTGTAGTCATTATGACGATAAAAGAATATGTGACTACAGCTAACGATTTTAACACTAACGTAAGTAACAAGATGCCTCCCTGTATTGTCAGTTTAAGCGGGCCGATACTAAACAACGGCACACCGGGCACAGTCCATATCAAGAGAAATGCAATACTCACAACGAAAAAAACTGGTAAAGTATACCAGTACAAGAGAGTCAGAAGTGGAAGTCGAGAAACTGCGTACAATAATAAGGCGGTCATAAAAATTAGGGCGAGAATTCTGACATCGTTTATAACCGTCACGTCAAGAACTAACAGCGGTAGTACGGCAAACTTGAGCCACGGACTAATTCGATGAACAGCGCTATCTCTAAATTCAGCATATGAGGTTACCAATCCCAAATCTGGAATGTGGCGTTCAAAGCCAAGCCGTGCCATTTTGCGCCTCTCAAAATGTACTAATACGATGCTGTATATAGCATGGATGAACTAGCGGTAACCATAAATTCATTGGAACTTGGTTACTTGGATAATTCTTCCCCCTTAGGTTCTGCTTTGACCAGAGTTCTCAACAGCAACTCTCTGCTCAATCTGGATGTGGTTGTCCGAGTTGACGCCCACGCCCAAAGTAATAGCGACGAGGATTGTAAGAACAACTATAAGTGTGATATACTCAGTCTTTATTTATTCGCCAATAGAACCAAGTCTTAGCTAAATACAAAACCATAAATCCCATCACTACTCTTCCTCCACAGCAACGATTACGTTTAAATTCGCAACCCGAATCAAATATATGTTAGGCCCAATGTAAGGTGTTCTCCCCCCTTAGTCTCGAAATAGCTGAAACTCCCCCTCTTGTAAAGTGACCAAGGTGTCTTTTTTTAAACTGCGAAGTGGTACGGCAGTCATTGCCGCCGTGATTTGTAGACATATATACCAACTCCAATGGCGACCAATGCGCCAACAATCCCCAGATACATGGGGATATTCACGCCCTCCTCAACATGGAAGCCCCCTTGTTCTTGCTCTCCCTCAGAGGTGTTGGTCAGGCGATGCTCAATGTCGTTCATGCCGATGCGGGTGGCCATCCACAGAGAGAATGCAACGGCTCCGATGAGAAGTGCTGCCAGGACCATATATTGCCACTTCATTTATGTCACTCACCGATTAGGTCCTTCCGTACCTTGCCCAAGTATTCCACGACAAATCCCGTTACAATCGCTTCGATAGCGGCGATGAATAGGTTCAATATGGGGATTTGGAGCAGGTACATGAATAGCTCAGTTCCCCTCAGTGTACTTCCTTGTATTCCTGAGATCATGATGATGAGTACCTGATAGCACGTTGCCGACGAGCAACCCGCCGAACGCAGCTACAGCCCCTCGGGTGAAGAGCTCAAATCGACGGGTTGCAAAAGTGAAGAGGTAATACGCGCTGATGACCTCGCTGGCGTTGACGAGGGTGTTTGCCCCGATCATCCCCCATCCGCCATGGCCGATGGTGGCGCTCAGGATGTTGACGATAAACACAATCAGTGACCCGAGAGCCGGGCCTGCGAGGATGCCGATGAGGGGAGTGAAGTTCATGTGCACTCCACCGGCGAACGGAAGCTCCACCTGAAATATCGCAAACGATGCTGCCGTCAACAGCCCTGCAACAGAGAGCCGCTGCACGGTGATGATCTGCCTGCGGGACGCTACGAGGGCTATCGCAAGAAGCGCGAGCGCGAGCGCCCACCACACGATCACCCACTGCAGCGAAAAGGTCCCGTCTGGTAAGTGAATATGCGCCATCGATGATTAGGCATGTTCCTACTCTTAGATATAAATTCATCGATAAATTATAGAGTAAGGGTGAGACAGTTAACGAGGGTCGGCACGTTACGTCACCCCGTTAAAGCCTCGACCAATCGCGCATAAGAGTCCTCGATGTTACCGATCGAGCATAAGCAAAGCTATCTCCCACTGTATCTCCTTGAGCACCGTTTCAAGCTGCTCTGCGAGCGTTTGCATCGCCTTGTCAATGGCCTGTTGCTTCTTCCAATCGGAAATGCCCTGCTTCACCTCCGCAAGCCGCACTTTGGAGACGTAGCGCCATTTCCCGTGCTGCCTCGAAGGTTCAAAATAGTAGTAAGGCCCGTGCAAATAGCCCGCTCTGCAGCGGCAGCTCTGCTTCCCACAACGCATGCGACGTTTCCGCAGCGAACCAGGGAGGGGGTTCAAGTTCCTACGCTCCTTCGATAGCGCAGCAATTCTTTCAGCGATGTTATTGCTCTCTTGCAGCAATCGCCTCACGTTGTGGAGCTCAGCGCCAACTCCCCGCGTCATCTCTTCCTTCACGCCCCCACTATCTCCTGCCCTACAAGTTATTACGTGGTATGTAATAAACGTTAGTTATGCCTCAAGTGTTATTTTAAAAAACTCAAAACTCGATTTTATAATACGCTCGTCGCAATTCCTGATCCTTGAATTGCAGGTGCACCCGTGAAAGCGAACTGCCTCGCCGTTATACAGGAGGCAGGATTTGAAGAGGTGGGCATCCTCGCTGAAAACTCATTCCCACTTCAGTGCATGGCGAATGATGCAACAGCGCAGGTGATCATCGAGAACGCGAGACTGCCATCTGAAATCATACAAGAGGTTGAAGATTCCATTGTAAGCATAAAAGTGCTCGGGGTTGAGCTGTGGCTTTACAAGGAGTAAAGCTTGCTGGTGCATCAATATATTCCACGTTGCCCCTCTCTGTCGTGCAGTTCTGCATACTTTATATATCATTGTTTTTTATGGACAACATGGTCAAATGTTTATACGCTATAAGCGGAGTATAAACTTGCATTACAAGAATGCGGCAACATTTAACCGAGAATCCCTCTAGCAGGGACGGTTACTGATAATGGGGGATTGTACGCTTGGAAAGCGCAGATGCGAAGAAGAAGGTGCTGTTTATTTGTACCCATAACGCAGCACGTTCTCAAATGGCAGAGGGGTTTATGCGAGACATATATAATAGTCGCTATGAGGCATATAGTGCAGGCACCGAACCCACACGGGTACATCCGTGTACTATTATAGTAATGCAGGAAGCAGGCGTTGACATCTCGACCTATCATTCGAAGAGCTTGGAAGAATTCGACGGGCAGCAATTCGATTATGTGGTCACCTTGTGTGCAGGTGCGCAAGACGCGTGTCCCATTTTCCTAGGAGGGGATAAATACCTCCACCACGCCTTTGATGATCCTGCTCAAGTAAAGGAAGCAGCAACTGAGACTGATGTGTGCTCACAGTTTAGAACAGTCCGAGACCAATTGAAGGCATGGATTGATGCAACGTTTGGTACCGCTGAGTGACGTGTCGAAAAAAGTGGATATAAAGCCACACTAAGAAAAATTTGATCTTACCATAGACCGTTCGCTATTCATTATCCTAAACTATAACAGGAGTAGATGTGCGCGAGGGGGATAATTGCGACTTTGCAACATCGTAAACGCGCGAAAATCTACCTCAACTGATCCCTTGTTGTCTTGTGCTCCTGTTGGAACGTCGTATGACCGTTTTCGAATGACGCGCCCTCACATATGCCCCTTTTTGCCTCGTGATAGCACCGCTTTATAATGTCCGTGCATCCTTTCAATTGAATTATTTTCAGTTTATATAGCTGCGCAAATTCATCTACATTTGCATCAAAATCAGGCTCATATGAGAGTCCCGTGTTTACTTTGGCAACTTTCCTAAACCGCACATGTTTCAGTAGTTTGTGGTCGCTGCTTAAATGCCGCCAACTAGCTGCCCACATCGGTGTCAGAAATATCACAATGTCTTGCTCATTGTTTAAAAAATGCGCGTAGGGTCGATTTCCTCCAAGCGCCAATGTGACACAGTCCTCTATTCTCGTTGAGTTCTCGTCAGTCAAGAAGTAGAGTGAGGATTCATAGTCGTTAAAATCACCTTCAAGGGTCCTCAGAGCATCACACACACCATAAAGCATGAAGATCCCATCCGAGAAGCGGGACATGTAGTCGATAGCTTTGTATACCTCGTTCTTGAGCAGCGCACTATCAACGTGTAGGCCTAATCTGAGAACGCATGCAATTACTACAAGATCATCAGAACTCCCATGGGTTACTCTTCGACGAAGTGTATCCACCAAACGCCTCATCCTCACCATCGTGTCCGGCCATGAATGGGTTCCATTTCCCTGTTTCTTTTTCACTAGCTGTGGGACTTGAGCAAGGTCTGCAATCAGAAATGGGCGATTTTGCGCTCGTAGCTTTCGTGCGAGCCCTTGACTTTCCGGGGTATCAATCACTATCAAGTGCTTCAGTTCCCTATCTTCTGCAAGCACATGTGTAAGCTCGTCCTCGAGCATTCTGCACGAAATGATACTTAGTATAGGCATACAATCACAATCACAGACCTCGTAGTTCATTCGTCATGTGTAGCATTGGATGCGTGAAGTGTGAATCGTTTAGCATCTATGTAGCAACAGTTTAAGCGCGGGCACAGTCGGACATATGTTGATGGACTGTTACAAATCTCAATCGAGAGCATGAAATTACGTATCAACTGCTTCTAAAAATATCGTTATTCCGCTGCATGCTGCTTGCTGTCTCAAGTTTTTTAAGAGCCTTCGCTAGATTATCTTTTCCTACGACCTCCGCTGCGTACTTATCAGCCAGATGCTCGTCATTGTATGGCTTAAAGGTCAAGGAACTCAGCGCCAATAATGAAGAGATTAACTTGTCTGGGCTGTGCTTTATATGGTAAACTTCATGTGCCACTACAGCTCTTACTTCGTCCCTATTGAGATGTTCCAGAAGTCCTACGGAGAGGTACGCAACCTTCCCGTGGGCGAATGCCCGTATCTTCTGAGTATCAATTACTCGTACCGGGATCTCAAATTCTTTTTCCAACGGCAAGACGAAAGAGGAGAGAGGCACTGTATTCTTACGAGCCTGCCTCGCTATCCAGTATCTTACCAGCATAAGCACAAGCACGCCTGAAGAGACAACCCCAGAATAAACCCATATCCATTGATACATGGGGCAATTCATAGAGACGAGTCCAAACAATATCGAGACTGTAACTATAATCTGACCCCCGAGGAGGAGCTCATATCTCCTCAATTTGAAGAAAAGGGCGAGGAGAGAGAGCGATGATGCTACGACGATAGAAAAAGGCAGTAGTATGCCAGGCTGGGTGAGACATCCCAAGAAGCAATCCAACGAATTCAACTGCGTTTCCCTCGAGTTTTGCCAATGTTACTAACGACAGCAGTGCCGAACGTGTCAATGAGGCAGTCAACTACGTGCTCTGATATTCTCATACCGAGCTCATCTTTGGTGCACGTCGGGGAGTAGATATATCGCACTCTTGTTTCGCCTTCGTCGACTTTTCTTTCCACGAATCCACTCTTCACCAGTCTATCCAGGGTACCAGCAACGCAGGCGAGGGAAAGATCCTCACATTCTAACTGTATCTGTGCTGAGGTTAGCGTTTGCCCCTTCCAGAGCAAGTCAAGTATCCTGACCTCGTTAGAGCTGAAAAACTTCTTTAACCCTTCATTTCGAAGGCTAATACGCTCGAGCTTAACCATCTTTTACACTTTACGTATATTGTAAACCTCTTCTATTTCAATATTTCGTGGAGGTTGTCTCTAAATGGTTACCTAAGTATGCTGGGTGGTTCGAGATTGTGGTATCCATTCATAGCACGCATGATGAGCGGATAAGATAAAGCTTTTTGAAGCGATACTGACGATATAGAATAAGTGCACTACATAACTGAAGGTGATAATTTTGAACGAAACTGAAAAAGAACGACGAGATGCATTTCTTTGCAAAGTTTACAACTATGCACATAGGATTCCGGATAAGTGGGTACCGGACATTAATTCGCTTGCCAACGATTTAGGATACAGCGATGACGAACTCGTTAGATTCGCTTATTACTTCAAAGACAAAGGGTGCGTCGACGTAAGAGGCACAAAAGACCACCCAGTAACAGCGATGAAAATTACCCCATATGGAGTTGAATATGTTGAGAGTTTAGACCGCGAACAACTAATGTAGTACACAAGACGTAATCGTAAATGCGTGAGAGTTGGAACCAGCATTGGTAGTCAAATGCAACAGGAAGGACTCGATCAAATTCCAACCCCCACGCAGTTGCAGACAACGGTCTGTCCTCGTTAGAAGGAGCTGAACACAACAAATTTTCTTTTAATTCGCTCTCTTTTAACTACAGTACTTTAACATAATAAACTATAACACGAGAGAATACAAATATCCACTGATCGTTACAAATATAGCCCCTTTCTTAACTACTGCCATTATGCATTGCTTTATGTAGTGCTGCTTCACATATTTCATTCATACTTTACGATCGCTTGAAATTATAGTAAAGCGGCGGCATACCATCCTTAGAAATAGGACGGAACCAATAAGCTAAATAATTCTATTTACATCTCATCAGAAATGGCTGAACCTACAACTTGTTGCAACGATTGTCGGGTCATAGCAACCTCAATATCACCAAAGTGTAGCTCCTAGCTTATACCTAACTTAAACCTTTCAATTCGGGTAAAAGTTAGGCAAAGCGCCTATAATATATCACTATTAGTGCAAATTTATGCCGTTGAATTCTGAAGACAAACTCCTCAGGTACACGAGACAGGTTATACTCCCTGAGATTGGCATCGAAGGACAACTAAGACTGAGCTCTAGCAAGATATCTGTAGTAGGATGTGGCGCCACTGGAACTAATATATCAAACCTACTGGTAAGAGCAGGCATTGGTAATTTTAACATCATAGATAGGGACTTCGTTGAATTAACTAATCTCCAGAGGCAGATTATATTTGATGAAGATGATCTACAGATGCCAAAAGCTCTAGTTGTTGTTAAAAAATTGAAAGCAATAAATTCGGAGGTACATTTAAAGCCCATAGTAAAAGACCTCAACTCCACGAATGCTGAGGATCTGCTGAGTGGTTCAGATTTGGTATTGGACGGAACAGATAATATGGAAACACGATTTTTGATAAATGACGTTTGTGTAAAACATGATATCCCGTGGATCTATTGCGGGGCAGTGGGAACGTACGGTATGGCAATGGCGATAATACCCGGCACAACTCCCTGTTTTAGGTGCTTCCTGCCAAACGTACCTCCATCCGGTGCGCTACAGACTTGTGATGTAGCAGGGGTGCTAAATACTGTCCCATCTATTATGGCCGCGATCGCTGCGACGGAAGCTATAAAAATAGTACTCGAAAGAAAGGCTGATATTTGTACAAATCTGATCGTCTACGATGCTTGGAGTCAGGAGCAACAGAAGATAACAGTTCCAAAAAATCCCTTTTGTAAATGCTGTTCGAAATTCGAGTTCGAATTCCTTGAGGCTACGAAGGAGGACTTGATAACCGCTTTATGCGGGCGCGATGCC
The DNA here is from genome assembly GCA_963704625.1 of Methanobacteriota archaeon. GTDB lineage: Archaea > Halobacteriota > Bog-38 > Methanoflorentales > Methanoflorentaceae > DASPRZ01. The sequence continues at coordinate 912,917 of OY969924.1, forward strand.
ATACAGATCGTCCCTCGTAGAGAGAGCGATATCAAACTCGAGCAGATGACATATAGGCTTGATAAGATAGGAAAAGTCAAATGCAATGAATATGTGCTAATTTTTAAAGATAGTGAGACGGGTTATGAGATCACACTATTCCGGGATGGCCGCGCAATAATAAAGGGCACGCGTGATATAGACATAGCTAAATCTGTGTATTCGAGGTTCATTGGGACCTAAAGTATGTGATGCAACATATGGCACTTCATTTGCAGAAGTTGACGTGCCAACGACGAAACGGGAAAAAACGGAGATTGATTGTATTTACAAATTTTAAGCCATTCAAACGTATCGCTCTGTCTATTAATTTTAATTAAAATTTAATATACTGCGACGAAATCAGATGGAATAGGCATATTAACATATTATTTTGGTATAATTTGTTCATTTACAAACCATTAATTAATACGATATAAGATATAAACGTGCTACGGTATAAGAAAATGCCAGCGTGGCGGAATGGTTACGAAGCTACCGGCAGAGCGGCATATCCCGGTTCGACTCAGGGTGCTGGCTTTATTATTATCACTCGGAACGTTCTAAAATAAATAGCGCGATTTATCAGACATCAAAATTTACGAATAATTTCATATAAGTTGACACAGATTTACATAGAAAACCGTAAGTACGAGAGCGGTAGAGAGGTAAACCCCTAACGATTGTGTTGTAATAATTGTGTTGTAGTCGTATTAATTCAACATCATTCTATTTTGATCATTTTTGTATTCGGGGCGGAGGCGTCTGTTTTGAAGAGAATACCTATAGACGAATTATTGAAAATCAAAGAGCAGCAAGACTTTGAGAGTGCATGGAAATATGGCGGAGAATTGCTGAATGACGGGAGTGCGTACAACATGTCGAGGGTCATCCCAAAAGGGATGCGCGGCACACGTCATAAGGTGAACGACCTGATCGAGAAATTAAGAGAACGGCTATTTGAAATGGGATTTGATGAAGTCATAAATGAGACGATCTTTCCCGCAGAAGATGTGATGAAGCAATGGGGGCCAACAGGGTATGCCATCCTCGATAGGTGCTACTACCTTGCCGCACTCCCACGACCGGACGTGGGGCTGAGTGCTCAGAAGCAAGCCAAAATACGGTCTCTTGGAATCGAACTGCCTGAAGATAGAGTACTTGAGTTGCAAGAAACTCTCCATAAGCTGAAAACAGGTGAGGTTGAGGCTGATGAGCTTGTACGGGAAATCGCAAGGGTTCTGCGAATTGACGATGCACGTGCAATTGAGGTGTTTGAAAAAATACTTCCAGAATTCAAGAAGCTCAAGCCATTGCCCTCGAATCTCACGCTCCGCTCGCATATGACGTCTGCGTGGTTTGACACGCTGAGCGCCATGCAACATTACCGATCACTCCCTGTAAAGCTCTTTTCAATTGGTCTTCGTTTTCGGAGAGAGCAGCGCGAGGATGCCACGCACCTTAAAGTTCATAACTCTGCGTCCTGTGTCGTGATGGATGAAGATGTGTCCATCGACGTTGGGAAGTGGATTACAAAGGAACTATTAAATCCGTTTGGGTTCGAGGAGTTTAAATTTGAGAGAATCGTAACGGGAACAGATACATACTATGCTCCGGGCAAGCATTATGAAGCGTACGCGTATCATCCTGACTTCGACCTAGGAACAAGTGAGGATGATGGATGGCTTGAGGTATCTGACTTTGGGCTGTACAGTCCCGTGGCACTCGCAAACTACGGCATAGAAGTTCCAGTATTAAACTGCGGACCAGGCGTTGAAAGGATAGCTATGATCGTTTACGACTATGGAGATATAAGAGAACTCGTCTATCCGCAATTTTATGAAAAATTTACGCTAAATGATGAAGAGATCCGCAATCTTATTTCAATGAGGTTAAAGCCGCACACGGACCAGGGAAATGAATTACAAAATGCGATAGTGAATATCTGCATGGTCCATGGCAAAGATCCGAGCCCAGTTGAGTTCGTCGCTTGGGAAGGCGAAATATTTGGTGAGTTCGTAAGAGTTTCAGTTATTGAACCCGAAGAGAACACAAAACTTTGCGGTCCCGCTTTTTTGAATGAGATTTTCGTCACTGATGGCAACGTCATTGGCGCGACAAGCTCCTCTGGCATTTCCACCGGTATTACTTACATTGCTGCTTTTGCTGCAGAAGCAGCATATGAAATTGAAAGGGCGTTAAAAGAAGGCAAGAAGGAACTTGAAGTCAGGGTAAGGATATCTCGATCCCCAAATGATATCAACATCAGAATCGATCCTATCGCAAAGCGCTACATCACCAGTCAAAATAAGAAAATTGACCTTAGAGGACCTGTATTTACCACGGTTCGTATGATTGCTGAGGAGTGACCAACATGGTACCTTTTACTAAACAGTGTGGATCCAAAAAAAGAAGAGATCTTTCACGTAAGGCTTTTGACATGTTATGACAAATTAACAAAAATCACCCCCATATTAGTTACTTTAGGTTAAACAATTCTACGGATGTAAGAAAATTTATATAACAATTTTTGGATGACAGTTGTCATACTATAACATACACAGGGATGGTTTACACCACATGAAACGAGCGTTGGGCGTTTTAATAGTACTATCTTTAATAGGCACAGTTTTTGCTGCAGGATGTGTAACACAAAGCGGACAAAGTAAGAGTACGGTTTACGAGACATCACTCAAAGTTGGCGACATGAGTCAACAACTGAAGACAGGAAATATTGATGGTTTCATCGTGTGGGAGCCTGTCAGTTCAAGCGCCGTACTAAGCGGAACGGGGAAGATACTCGCGTACTCAAAAGAGATATGGCCGGACCATCCATGTTGCATACTCGCTGCTTCAACAAACTCATTGCAGAAGCTTGACAGAAATGCCACTCTCGGATTGGTGTGGGCCCACGTCAAGGGAACAGATTTTGTAAACGATCCGAAAAATCACGATAAAACTGTGCAATATATTGCAGAGCATGCCGGGGTAAGTACTCCAGCCGCAAATGAATCACTGAAAAATATCCGCTACACATATGAAACGAACGTAAGTTCAATAAGGGGCTATTATAACGAGCTGAAAAATACGTCATACTTGAATAAAAAGGTGACAGACATCGGATACTCAAATGAGGATCAGTTCTTTGACAGTTTTGTCGTTCAAGACTACGTGAAAGAAGTAAAAGATAACCTTACGAAAGATCCGAACTGGAAGCCAATGAGTACCAACGCAACAATTAAGTTTGGCGCCCTCCCGGCAAACAGTCACGACATTGCTGATTATGTAGCACAGAAAGAAGGATATTACAAAGATGTCGGACTTAATGTAGTGGTAAAACAGTATGCAAATGGCGTAGCGTTAATGGAGGGGTTTAAGACGGGCGAGATTGATGTAGGGTCATTCGGACTAGCACCTGCCATATTGAAGAGGATAAACGACGATGTGAACATTACCATAATTGCCGGCGTTCATGTTGATGGCTCTGCTGTCGTGATAAAAAACGACGATGCCATCAGATCGTTGAAGGATTTAGGTGGAAAAAATGTCGCAATACCTGGCCGTGGAACGATTCAGGATATCCTCCTGAGAATGGCTGCAAAGCAGAATGATTTAAGGGTTCAGGTAAAATAGATACAACGAATATGCAATAATAAATCGATTAACGTAAACTCTGAAGGGAGTCTCAAATTGGAAGATAGATGTACGCGAGCGATTTTTAGTATCGCCGCCATTATTTGTTTTCTCGCTTTATGGCAAGTGGTAGCATTTTTTAAGCTGGTGTTGATCCCTACCCCTGTCGAAACTTTTCAGACATTTGTAAGGCTCATTTTTGAGGGTGAGAGCGTCCTCGGAAAAACACTACAAGAACACGCTCTCGCGAGTCTAACTCGCGTTCTTGAAAGTGCCTTAATAGCGTTTATTATCGGGATCCCGATTGGGATAGCCGTTGGGTGGTACCGGCGCTTTGATTATTTTGCAAGCACCTTAATCGAGATATTTAGACCGATCCCCCCACTCGCATGGATACCGCTTACATACGTATTATTTAGTGCATATGGTAACACCGTGTTGCTTGCCCAAATATTCATCGTAGCTCTTGGCGTATTTTTCCCCACCGTTTTAAATATAGTTACTGGAGTGAAATCTGTGGATCCTATTCTCATCGATGTTGCGAAGGCTCTAGGCGCAAATGAGAGGCAAATTTTAACTAAGGTTGTTGCCCCAGCAATAGTTCCTTCGATGATCACTGGCATGAGGATAGGCCTTGGCGTCGGATGGGCATCAATAGTAGCCGCAGAACTCGTGGGAGGAAGCGGTACCGGCTTGGGGTATTTTATCATGTCGATGTACGAGGTCGGTGGCAGGCTGCCCGAGATAATCTCAGGAATTATAATGATAGGAATCGTTGGCTTCATTATGAGCGAGGGAATCCTGTATTTGCAGAGGAGGCTGTTAAAATGGACTTAAATAGCGGGTATTTCTGCTTGGAAAACGTGAGCAAAACTTACAACGGTTTTACCGCCCTAAGTGGGGTCAGCTTTACGGTCAATGCAGGCGAGTTCGTTTGTATTTTAGGACCTTCGGGCTGTGGAAAGACGACCCTCCTAAGGCTTGTTGCTGGCCTTGAGCAGCCCACAAGTGGGATTATCAAAATGGATGGCAAGGTTGTTACAGGCCCTGGAAGCGACAGAGGAATGATATTTCAAGAATATGCCCTCTTCCCCTGGAGAACAGTTACGGGTAACATAGAGTTTGGACTAGAACTTAAAGGCTTGAAAAAAAGTGAGAGGGGAGAGATAGCTGAGAAGTACCTCAATTTGGTGGGGCTTACCCAGTTCAAAAATAGTTACCCAAATGAGCTATCCGGTGGAATGAAACAGAGAGTTGGGATTGCCAGGGCGCTTGCAAACGATCCCACTATAATTCTTGCTGATGAGCCCTTCGGTGCGCTTGACGCTCAGACACGAAATCAGATGCAGGAAGAGTTCTTGCGAATCTGGCATGCCGAGCACAAAATGATTTTATTCGTAACACATAGCGTCGATGAAGCGGTTTTCCTTGCGGATAAGATCATTCTAATGTCAGCTCAAAATAGAAACGTAAGAGAGATATTAAAAAATGAATTGCCACGGCCGAGAGATCGAACAGATCATGATTTTACTCAATTGAGAAATGAAGTACTCAAGATGATACGAGAGGAGATAGCTTTCAATTGAGTTCTACTAATCTCATGCGTCTCGATCGATGGGAAAAAACCTTTCATGGAAACACCTCGTTGAAGAATAAAACTATCACGATAATAAAATCCGGATGTCTTCCAATCTCACATGAATCCCCTCACGTTTCTGACGCACCATGTTCACAATTGCTGTATGAGAGATTGATCATGCAATATCCCGGCAAAAACCGTTGCCTCATGTCAAGAGTGGGTTTATGGTGAATAACCTCTGCAAGACCCTCGAACGCGTGCACGTGATACGCCGGTATGTGACGAAGCTAACTTGCGAGGGGCGCGACAATGAAAAATGATCGCCGTTTGATCAGGATCGGCCATCTATCTACTGTGTACCATACTTCGTTCATCCTGATGGGCACGACTCTCCTGAAGGATATGGGTATCGAAGCCACATGGACGCTTTTCCCGTCGGGTCCAGATATTGTAAACGCCATGCGCGAGGGACAGATTGATCTCGGTTATATCGGTCTTCCATCGGCTATGATTGGCATTGATAAAGGTGCCATGCTCGTATGTATCGCTGGGGGGCACACAGAGGGCACTGTGATGATTGCAGGAGAGGGTATACAAGCTCTCGATCAATGCGCCGGCATGACAGAATTCTTAGCCCAATTTACAGATAAACAAATAGGATGTCCGCCACGGGGCTCGATTCATGATGTCATTGTCAATGAATTGTTGACAGAACATGGAGTCACGGCCGTTCGCGTGAAAAACTATGCTTGGGCAGATTTCCTTCCCGATGCCCTGACAGAAGAGGAGATAGCAGCTGCTGTGGGCACACCGGCTCTTGCGGTAGCGGCACGAAGATACTATGGCACAAAGATTGTAGTACCACCGCCCAAGTTGTGGCCCCACAACCCAAGCTATGGCATTGTAGCTATGAGAGATCTACTCCGCTATGAAAAACTTCTCAGGAGATTTCTCATGGCTCACGAGGAGGCGTGTGAGATGATTAGGAAGAATTCCCTCATGTGCGCCCGTATCGTTGCGAAAACTACAGGGATTGTGGATGAAGAGTTTGTAATGGAAACATACCAAATATCTCCAAAGTACTGCGCCTCCTTGCCGCCAGAATATATTCGATCAACCATGAAATTTGTACGTCCGCTTCACACACTCGGATATATCTCGAGGCGAGTGAGTGAGACCGACATATTCGACGCATCGCTTATCAACGAGGTGCATCCCGCACCCCCGCACTATGAGTCCGGCATTCAAGAGGCGTCCCGGTAAGTGCTGTTAGGGCTACTTTTGTTGCAACCACACAATTGAACAATGTGGCATCGCTTGAATAACAGCAGAATTAAGTCCGATAGACTGTTTCAGATAAAGATTGATCGCCGGATAATAACCAGTTGCTTTTGGGGAGAAGAACCAGAAGAACCTGAAAAACCTGAAGAGTGCAAAAGTCTTTCGTCGCAGGTTGCAGAGGTCTTGACGAGATAGGAACGAGATAGGAGAAGCCAGAGCTGTCGAACCTCTGAATGAAGCAATGTGAGAGAAATATTACGTCATATAGACGTTCGCAGGCCTTGAAGGGCAGCCTCTGCAAATAGAGAGATTCTAAATTCATGGGCGATATGCCCCTTACTGAAGCGTTAGCGGCGGGCCATATATCACGTCTCTATCTATGTTTTCCTCTATCCATGCTTCCCGATTGGAACCCTTGGAGGTCAAGTGTGACATAGGTAAAGCCGAGTGTTCGCAGTATCTCTGATAATGACTCTGCCTGTTCTAACACCCGTGCATGGTCTTCTTTTTCAACCTCAATCCGAGCGATGCCGCCGTGATCCCGTATCCTCACCTGCGCAAAACTAAAACTTTTAAAGATTGCCTCCGCCTGCCTAACCCTCTCAAGCATTTCGTGCGTAATGTCCGTGTGATAGGGAAACCGCGTAAGGAGGCATGCCGCAGAGGGGGTGTTGGCGACCTGCAATCCGAGCTCCCGTGCAAGCTCCCGGATCTCCTTCTTGGTGAGATGTACTAACGGTGACACTGTTCCGAGCTCTTGAAGTGCTTTGATGCCCGGTCTGTACTCTTTGAGATCTGACGCGTTCGTGCCGTCCAGTACGACCCTCAGGCGCAACTCATCAGCGATGCTCTTTAATCTTCTAAAAATGAATTTTTTGCAGTGATAGCACCGCTCAGGATCGTTTCGTTTCACCTCAGGCAGCGAGAGAGGGCTCGCATTTATGAGTAGGTGGCGGATGCCGACCTCAGCTGCAACGTTGGATGCCCTTTCAAGGTCGCCGATTCCGAGCAGGCCGTTGTCAACGGTCACCGCTACCGCGTTATCACCTAACGCCCGCTCTGCTATCGCGGCAACAACGGAGCTATCAACCCCTCCAGAAAGCGCAACGAGCGCGCTCTCATGTGATTTTATAGAATTACAGAGATCTTCTAGCATTACATCGTGGAAGTTGACTCTAGTGTCATTCGTCGCGTTGACTTGGAAAGTGAGTCTGTGGATACTTGCGCTGCCTTTTTGCCTGAGTACAACATACCACAAAATGTTGGTCCCATCCTAAGCAATCCGTAAGCTGTTGCGACTGACATGCCTGTTAATATCAACCCAGGAAAAATTTCACCAGTCATTTCAACTAAAGCTCTCTCCGACTCATCAATGTTCATGGCTCTAAACCTTTTGTTTCGATAAGTGCTCTCTTTTCAAGCGAGCGCGACACAACTTCATCGTGATCGGTCACGTCAATTTCGTCCAATATTTTTTGGCCCGCTGATCGTACTGTGATTTTATTCATCAGATATCATCCAATCCAAAACCTCCTCCAAGATAGTTATTAGATTCTACTATAAGGGTTTTAAACCCTTTTGATGCCAAATCTATGGCTGTTGTGAGCCCAGACGGGCCACCGCCGATAATTATGACGTCATTCATAATGTAATCCATAAAATCATTCAAAAAATTACCAACTTTTCCTTGGGTAATTTGGGCTTCAGCTAAGCGCGTTGACATTTTAACTCCGAAATATTTTATTTCAATTTTATAATATAAGAGTACAGATACTAACAATTTTTGTAGCAAACTTACGTTATGCGATACCGTGAAACAGGGTTATATGATACAAACAAACGTACAAGAACGCCAATATTTGAAAAAGAGTGTCACGATACTTCTAGCGGTCTTGCTGGCTACGACTGCTTGCAGTGTAGTAATCGCACAGGCAACGAACACTACTAATCCACTAACTAAAGTGGATTAGAGTTGCTGTCCCAACCTTACTTGCTGCTGAAATATAAATGAAACGTATGAGTATATGCAAGAGCAATCTGCAAAGATGATTGCTTTAAAGACGGCAAATGCTTGAGGAACAATTGTAGTTCAACGAGTAAGAGCTGTCGTGCAGCTCAGATCTTAATTTTTTCCACTTTTCCTAAGTCTTAAATATTCTTGCACTTCTTTGTCACATGCTACCGTCCCGGCAAAAGTTGTCTAGTTGACAAAGCTTAAATTAACCACAAGGCATAAATTAACTATTAAAATTGTTTTACATAAAAAGAGCTTAGATGGAGGTCCATGATGGGCAAAAAAGCAGAGATTAAAGCTCTTCTCATCGCTGCGGGGGGGGTTGACATCGATGAAAAATTGTTGGGTCGAATCACAACCCCTGCTTCAGGCCCCGGTGCGGGGTTAACATCGTTCTTTTTGAAGTTCAACGGGCACCGTGTAAGGCTAGGTATAAAACATAATTCTAAGTTTAAAGCTTCACTTGACGGTAATGAGGTTGTAATTAGGGAAAATGGGAAAGAAGTTGTTAGAGGACATCTAGAGGATGCCCTTGCTCACTGTCCAAAGCAAGCGTATATAACAGTCAGCGAGGTGTGCATATTTGACTGTCAGTACTGCCCCGTGCCGCTCCTCGGCGGGCGCGTAAAGCTCCCTGAGAACGTCGAAAAAAAAATTACTGACGTACTTGCAAATCCTGAACTTGCAGATCAACTTAACGCCATCGCACTTACATCGGGAGTAGAGAAGTCGCCACGGGACGAAGTAGAGAGGATTGCAGGCATTGTCAAGAGGCTAAAAAAATACAACCTCCCGATTGGGGTGTCGGTGTATCCCACTCCCGACTCTAACAGGGTATTAAAGGATGCCGGCGCCGACGAGATCAAGTACAACGTTGAGACAATGGACCGCGATCTCTTCAAGACAATGTGTCCGGGACTTTCCCTTGATTTTGTCATTAGTGCACTTGAAGATGCGGTACGGGTATTCGGCAGAAACAAAGTGTTTTCGAACATCATCATAGGTCTCGGAGAGAGTGACGATACCATAATCAACGGCATGGAAGAGCTTGCAAAAATTGGAGTGATTCCCATACTTAGAGCTGTTGTTGAGCATCCGTTGAGAGCTCATGTCAACATTAAGAGACCTAACGCAGAACGACTCCTACGATTGGCTGAAAAAGAGCGCGAGATACTTGATAGGTATGGCTTGAGATGCGACATAGCGCAGACAATGTGTGCGCCCTGTACCGGCTGTGACCTTATACCTCATAGGGACCTATGAGATGTCGCAGGTTGTTAAACAGAATAGGTTTGATTGCATAAAGCGTCTTTGAAATCTGTTCGATGACAAGATCCTGTAAATCTCCTATAAGAGGGTCACTGCAGTTATCGTTAAATACGGGATGGTCTTAGTGTCCAATGGCAGTGGGGAACGGTTCTTGGAAGTTGCTGTAACGTCCAAACTCTTGGCGGACTTGAGGTACGTATGAAAAGAGGGCAATGTAAAAACTTAGAAGAACTTACAAGAACTGTAAAAGAGGGGGCAGTACTTCCAAATTCTAAAATGCTCGATACGCGTGAGAGGTTCGTACATTACGTAAAAAAGTTTCACAAGGAATCTGAGATCCCCGTGGATATTAACCATGGTGGAATTATATTAATGAGCGCGCACCAGCCAAATCTTTTCGCTTATAGTGGAGTGGTGAGGAAAGCTACCTTGGTTCATGCTGTGGCTGAGAGCCTACGAAACAGCGTCAATTGTCCAGTCACGGAGTTGTTCTGTTTTGCTGACCAGGACTTCGCAGATGAGAGATGGTTTAAATCAGCTCAACTCCCAAGTGTTAAGAGTAAAGGAGGGGTACTTGATCTAAATCTGAACGTATCTAAAGATTACAAACATAAGACCATGTTTTCAGTTCCTAAGCCCGGTGAAGATGAGATTGAAAAAATAAAGACAGAGATCCGACGTTGGGCGATCGACTCAAAGAACTCGGTCATGTACCATTGTAGTTCTTTGGGATTACAAGTTCCAGAAATCGCATTAGATCTTAATTCAGTCTTTAATATTATTGATAATTCTTATGAAAGAAGCACGAATATGGCGGACTTCAACGCGTTCTTTTTAGCAAATATTATAAAGGATTTTGGCTATGATACTGCATTTGCAAGGTTTTCTGAATGCCAGCAAGTTCTTTTCGATGAGGTATCTACCATGCTCGAAGACCTTGAATTATACTCAAAGCTTATGACTGAATCATATGGGAAGAAGAATAAAGTAAATTCGCCCATTTGGTACCACTGCAAATGCCACGGAAAAGCCGACGTTGAAGTCAACAAGCTGCCTGAACAGACGATCGTAGCAAAGTGTCGAAGCTGCGGCGCAACGTATGAATTTCAAGGTGAAATAAGGACCGCGTTAAAACAGATGTTGCCCAACATTTCGCTAAGGGCAGAGCCCATGCTGATTGCATTCAGCGGGATCGGCGTATCATTGTACGTCGGAGGAGCAGGCGGAGTTGAGTACCTGGAAGCTGCAGAAAAAGTCGCTGACGGTCTCGGTATGTCATTTCCGGTGGTAGCAATATGGAGGCCACGGGACATTTATGCAGGCGTTGGACAGCTAGATGCGGTGTTAGAGCTTTTGAGGATAAATTCTGAGTACAATCTCGTAAAAGAGAGTACGCTCCATAACTTAAACACAATTTCGGACGGGCTTATCCGCATCATCTCGAATGTTGACGGGGCGATAGCAGCCCTAGACGCTATCAAGGCTGATATCGCAAAAATGAGAACGGATGAGCTCAAGGAGAAAATAAGATTTATTGTGAACATGCAGAAAGAGTTAAAAATGAAGTGCGACCGGAACAAAATGGCAAGAGATCACTCCATCGTTCAAAATGTTCAAAAAACGCTTGAACTGATCCCGTCTATAATCGATTATGCGGTTAATATGGGACTTAAATCGACAGGTAGTCAATGGCTTGATGCTCTGAAGAGTAACGTAGATTTTGAAAGTGATATAAGTTTAAAAACAAATGATACAACAGACGCCCTTTTTGGCATGCTTCTTGAAACTTCTGTTAACAGGTGATAGTCTGACGCTTGGATCCCATGCCGATGATCGTAAGATCGAGTGATATACTGCAATTCTTTTTTGATTAACCTCGGGTGGAATACCTCTTTTAATTCGTGAATCGTTTAATAGCTGAGTTCAGTATTCATGTAGTTTTAGTAGGAATATAATTATTTATTAGCATATATAAAAATAATAGTGAATAATTGTTTGAATTATCAAATGATCAGAACAAAAGACTAAAAATAAACAGCTTAACGATCCTTAAAAAGCATTAAGCATTACCCAATATTTAACATCGGGGGTTGAAATGGAAATTGACGACGACACGTTAGAAAATGAGCTTAAAGAACTTGCCAAGAAAAACAATGCTGAAATTTACGAAATTGACCCACGTGAAATAGTGGTGAGCAATTGGGTCAGGTGGAAATGTAGGTTTGGATGCAAGGGCTTTGCAAAGCACCTCGGCTGCCCCCCGTATGTCCCAGGCCCATCTGAGACGAGGGAACTGTTAAAAGAATATAGAAAAGGCTATATTGTTCGCTTCAAGGGAATACCGGGAATTAAAGATATCGACCCTCAGAGTATTCCAGAAGATTGGCACCCGTTTTTAAAAGGGTTGATACAGTGGATCGGCGACACGATGTATGAACTTGAACAGCATGCATTCTACCGGGGCTACTACAAATCGTTAGCCTTTGCGGCGTACCCATGCATTTACTGCGAGGAGTGTATAGCTGAGCAGTCGAAAGGCGTTGTGGATCTCTCGTTAAAAAGAGACTGCAGACACGCTGAAAAGGTGAGGACCTCGATGGAAGCTGTCGGAATAGATGTATTTGCCACGGTGAGAAAGATCAACTTGCCGATTGACGTAATTCCGTGCGAGGAGAACGTTTACGGGAGAATAGCTCACCCCAACATAAATTCGTATGGGTTGCTCTTGTTATACTGAGAGTAATTCGTTACAAAGCAAAGCTTTAACTCTTGCTTTGAAGAATATTGTGCTATCCAAATGCTCGCTAGGTGATAAAATTTATCTTTGAGGTAAGTTTAACCGAAAGAAAGTTGATTATTATCATGATATAAATGAGAGCTTTACTTTTACTAGGCTGCCCTGAAGTACCAGGTACAAACTGGAATTGCATTATACATCGCGAATAAATTAAAGGATGAAGGGTTTGAAGTCGTCACTGCGGGAACTCCGAGCGCTATAAATTTAATGAGGGTGGCAGACCCGAAAAAAGCGTACATTGATTCTTATATAGAAATAGAGAGATGTGTAGATCAGATGGGTGAGGGCAAATTTGATGTTGACGTCTCTTTTGGATTTATACACAAGGATTCTGGACTTCAATACCTCGCGACAGTAGCTGCGTTATCAAATGGGGCTCCTGTGGCTATAGTGTTTGGGAGAGAGGCTGAAGAATTGAGTAATGAGGTTAAAGAGGCCCTAGACAATTGTGTAGTCTTATGGGCGAAGGCCGTACATAACCCGATGGAGCTTAAAAAGAGGATAGACGAGGTGGCCAGATGGGCAAGTGTATTGAAAAGATGAAATACGAAATTGTGCTAAAGAATGCCCGTTTTAAAGAGAGCTCCGATTTCATACTTAAAAATTCTGAAGTAGTGTATTACGTAGAGCCTGCTTTTAAGGTCTTCGACAGGCGTTTAATTGGCGTGCCTCCTATACCAATAGGAGTTGGAAATGACTATATCATGTTGACGTATGTCAAACCCTGTTACGGTGCGTTTGTTTTAAAACTCCCGCGAGATGATGAAGAAGTGGAAAAGATTAAGCTAGGAGATAAAAAATACAATGAGAAGCACAGAAAAACGAGATATAAATAACCCTCTGGTTTTTTGTCGTACCCGAAAGTGTGCTTCAAAACAGACAACCTAAATAAATTTCACTGAAATTTCAGTAAATAAACCAGTATAAAGTCACAAGCTAAGGAAAATCGATAATATCTTGATTGATACGCTTAACACACTTGTTCAGGTAAGAGAATTGAATAGGATGCGACAATGTTTAGGAGTGGCGATAACGCTGACGCATCATCTAAGTGGATATCTAAGATGAAACAACTACCGGAAAAGTTTTGGTTGCACGTCACACATCAGATTTATTTGTCCCGAAGCATTTTAATAATATGACGGCACGTGGGCAAAGATCTGTTCACTGATCTGCCACATGGTAAAATTGAAGAGAGACCACTGCTTTAAAGCCGCATAAACAATATTCATGAGAACAAATTTGGAGCTACATCCACAAAGCAGTCGTTCCTAAGAGAATCTAAGATCAAAGAGGATCTCACCTACGTAGTTGACTGTTCTTAATAGATTATTCCAAATAAAATGAAACTAGCATTTGAACTATCTGGAGAGCATCAAACGCTCCCAAAATCCGAGGTAATCTCGCTTTTCGGCGATAAATTAGTGTACGAAGCGGAAAGAGTGCTCATACTTGACGTGAATTGCTACGACGCAGAGCTTGGAAAACGTCTTGCTATGACCCACTCAATAATCGAGGTCGCTGCTACGTGCGAGCAGAATTTAAATTCAATCTACAACGCCGCTTTACACATGGACTTCCACAAAGCCACGATGAGCGTAAGGGCAAAGCGGATAAAATCACGTCTTAAGAGCACTGACGTCGAACGCACAATAGGAGAAGCCCTGTTTGAACGGGGCTGTGAGGCTAACTTAAAGCACCCTGAGGTAACCGTACGGGCAATCCTTACCAATGACGTGTGTGTTTTTGGTACTCTCCTTAATTCGATAGAGGGGGGCAGCTTCGAGCAGCGGAGACCTCATCTCAAACCATTTTTTTACCCAGGGGTATTGCTCCCGCGAACTGCACGTACTGCGATTAATTTGACGGGTGTTAAAACCGGAGAGTTGTTACTTGACCCGTTTTGCGGGACCGGTGGGATATTGATAGAAGCAGGGCTTGTCGGAGTAAAAGTGCTCGGATCAGACGCCCAGAGCATGATGGTATATGGAACACAAATGAATATGGACTATTATGGCATTGATAACACCTTGCTTATTCAGGATGCACAACATTTAGGCTTGACTGATGAATGCATGGATTCAGTTGTAACTGATCTTCCCTATGGGCGTTCAGTTCGTATTAAGGCCCACTCTCATTCTCAACTCAGATCTAAGGCGATAAATGAGATATTCCGGGTGCTAAAAAGAGGTCGGCGAGCAGTGATAATATCCGACGATCCTATCGACGCTGATGTTGTAGATGCGGGGTTCTTGATTGAGGAGAGCCATACACAATATGTACATAAGAGCCTAACAAGAAGGATAGTCGTCTTAAGAAAATAGGATGACCAGTCGCGTTCGATAATGTTACTTCGCAAAATAAACGGGTGCTTATCACAAATGAAAAGAACGTTATTGATACCCATTAATTTTGATAAATATTATAGCTGTGCAGCTGAATGACGGGTACTTGAAAAATGTGGCATTTTGGAGCACGCATAAATTTGCAGACAATATATTAAAACGATGGTGCAAGATATCACATCTGCCAAATTCAGCGAAATGCCGCAAAGCGCAATTTCTACTGGTGTTGTAGACTATATTGCGCCAACGGACGAGTTGCCTGAAAATCTATTGCGTACGTACAGGGCGTGGTAACGATCCCTTCTGAACGACCCCATAAACCGGCCAAAGAACCCCCAGCATTGGAGAAGATATTGACATTAGTCCGTGAACGAACCGGACAAGACTTTAGTCTTTATAAAAAGAGTATGGTCTATCGTCGTATTGAACGACGAATGGGAGTCCATCATATCGACTCTATTAATGAGTATGTCCGATATCTTAAAAAGAACGAACAGGAGATCATGCTCCTCTTCAAAGATCTGCTAATTGGTGTTACCAACTTTTTCAGAGATCGCAAAGCGTGGGAGTCATTAAAACAGGAAATAATGTCAAAGCTCCTGAGTAACAAGGAGAGGAGGTCAATGATACGAGTCTGGGCCCCAGGATGCTCTACTGGAGAAGAAGCTTATTCTTTGGCGATCGTCCTGAAAGAGTGCTTACATGCGACCAAGCAGAAAAGCAACATTACCGTCCAGATATTTGCAACTGATATCGATTCCGATGCGATCGACGTCGCGAGACGGGGAACATACCCAGCCAATATCGCGTTAGACGTCAGTAGTGATCGACTCACTCGTTTTTTTAAAGAAGACGACAAATACCGTGTCAAAAAAGAAATTAGAGATCTTATCGTTTTTGCTCCGCAGAATATCATAATGGATCCACCATTCACCAAGCTTGACATATTGTGCTGTAGAAATCTACTCATTTATTTCACTCCAGAATTGCAAAAAAAACTCTTGCCGATATTCTATTACAGCTTGAACCCTGGTGGTCTTCTATTTTTAGGACCATCCGAGTCGGCGAGCGGTTTTGAAGATCTCTTTAAAGCTGCAGATAGCAAATGGAGAATTTATTCACGAAAAACCGAAGTAGACGCAGGAGTTCGGATTGAATTTCCCTACCCGATACTCAACAGCCAATAGCTGAGCGTCCTCTCGGCTAAAGAATCTGAGATTACGCTAAGTCAAAAATGATAGTTATTTTTTAAGAGTAATCAAAAAACGATGTCTTGCAACAAACGTTGTGAAAAAGTAGTATCGTTGCATCTCCGGGGCCAGCTCTTCACAATTTATATAAAAGGTCATGCTGCACATACAACCTTGAGCTGGTGCGACATCTGGAACGCTGGAGCGATTTTATAAGGATGTCATCTAGTGGGTAACGCGCAACTTAGCAAATAACACAAAACCCATAACGCATCACTTTAAAACAAGGTCATTAGATCCGATGCATATACCTGAAGATATCCTCGTGCTGAACAGTAACTCTTACCCCTTGACGTTCTCCTGCATTTTCAAGGCCTTTTTTAAGCTCATCAAAGTTGGCATCACCGATGCTCACAATCATAATCATTGTAAATAACCCCACAACGACCGTTTGGCTCAAATCTTCAATATTCGAGTTGAAGCTTGCAAGCAAGCCCGTAACAGCAGCTATGATCCCCGGATGGTCCGACCCCGTTACAGTTATGACTATCCGTTCCTTCTTTGGTTCATCTTGATTCAAGCTTGGTCACCCTTGTTGCCTCATTTCACCTTCGTGCCCACCGGCACTTCCCTTGATGGCTCAAGAAGTATCGGTTTCCCGTCGTTGTCAGCAGCAAGTATCATGCCACGAGACTCAATTCCCATGAGTTTTATTGGCGCCATGTTTGCGAGTAATACGACTTCCTTTCCTACAAGCTCTTCGGGATCGTACTGCGTCGCAATTCCAGCAACGACTTGTCTCGTCTCACCGCTAATATCGACTGTTACTTTTAAGAGCTTATCAGATTTGTTCACTCTCTCGGCACAGATTACCTTAGCGATACGCATGTCCATCTTCTTAAATTCGTCAATAGTGATAGTCTCCATCCTCTGTTCTCCTGTTTGGTGACCTTCTGCAAGCGACATTCGTTCCTTTAACAGGTCAGCCATCTCGGCAATTTGCTCATCTTGTATCTTCGTAAACGGCATTTTCGGCTTAGACAGCTTAATGGGAGCTATTTCCACCGTTGCATCGTCAAAATATGTAGACGTCAGATCAAGTTGTGCCTGCACTCGTTGCATCGTAGAGGGCATAACCGGCTCAAAAAATATGGAGAGGGCTTTTATTATCTGAAGGCTGTTCTTCAACACGTTAGCACAGGCGTTTCTATCGACCTTTATGAGTTTCCAGATCTCATGCGACTGGAAGTACGTATTCCCAAAATCAGAAAGCGCCATAATCGAGTCAACAATTTTCTTGAATTCAAAATCCTCAAGTGCATTTATTATCTTTTCCTTCGTCTCGATTATCCTTTCAAGAACTTCTTCTTCAAGCTCTCCGTCGGGAATTTGGCCGAAGTTCTTCTGAGCGAAGAGTAGCGTTCGGTATATGAAGTTCCCAAGTGAGCCAACGAGTTCGCTGTTTACCTTTTCGCCGAAGACCTTCCACGAGAAGTTCAGCTCCTTCGTGTGAGAGGTATAGCCTGCGAGGTAGTACCTCAGCTGATCGGGGTGAAACCCCTTTTTGAGATAATCCTCATCTATCCATACAACATATCCGCGACTCTTCGAAAATGTCTTGTTATCGACTTTTACCATGCCAGACGCTACAACCGCTGAGGGCAAGGTATAACTTGCACCTTTGAGTATCGCTGGCCAAAAAACGCAGTGGTGGTATATAATATCTCCTCCGATGAAATGAGTGATCCGAGAGTTGCCCCTCCAGTAATCCTCCCACTCATCGGTGGCCTCCTCAGTGAAGGAGATGTAACCAATCGGAGCGTCGACCCACACGTACACTACGAGGTCCGTCCCTGGAAATTTCACCCCCCAGTTAAGGTTTCTTGTGATGCACCAATCGTTGAGTTCGTGAAGAACCCACTCTCTCGCATAATTTCGAGCGTTTGAGGTCCCACCGAGGGTTTCCAGATAGTCGAGTAAAAAGTCCTTGAATTCAGAGAGTTTGAAGAAGTAGTGCTTTTCAGGCTTGTACAGCGCTTCAGAGTTGCAAACCTTACATTTTGGGTTCAAGACTTCGCCGGGCTCAAGATGTCGTCCACATCCTTGGTCGCACTCATCGCCCCGCGCAGGCATGCCGCAAAACAGGCAGACGCCTTCCACATACCTGTCGGGGAGAAACCGATCGCATTCTGGGCAATATGCAAGCTGGATTATCTTCGAATAGATGTAGCCCCTCTCCATAAGAGTCCGCACTATCTCTTGCGTCCTAGCGTGGTTGGTTTGCGAATCTGTGTTCCCATAGTGGCTGAATTCCACTCCGAGCTTTTTGAATGTCTCTCCCCAGGTACTCATGATAGCGCTCGGCAAATTTTTCAGGCGTCGTGCCGGCCTCCTCGGCATTAATTACGATAGGCGTGCCATGGGTATCGGAGCCACAGACAAACAACACGTTGTACCCAAGCTTCCTAAGACACCTCACATAAATATCTGCAGGGATATATGTCCTAAGGTGTCCTATGTGACACGCCCCGTTCGCGTAAGGCAGACCACAGGTAACTAAAATTGGTATATTCTCCTTTATCTCCAGTTTCATTTTGACGAGTCCTTATGCCGATTTGAGTTTAGTGCGCTCAAATCACTTAAACAAATGCTTCTTGTTTTTAGGCTTTTAATCTTTTAGGTGCCTTTACTTTTATAGTTTTACAATCAAAAACAAGCTTGTAGCTTTTTGAGATGATTCACATTTCAAATTCGATCGTTGCATTTGCCCCGCTGTAGAATTCAGACATGAGCATCACCAACATCCACCGTCGATTCTAAAGCGGTGAAGCTGCTACGACCTCTAAACCGCGGATAAATCTATAGCTTGAATCATCACGCATTCCCTCTGAAGTCTACTCTTAGCACGTGTTTTTTACGCGCCATTGTTTAAAAAATTATCCTGCAGCTCTCCAATTCTCATCTTTTTCAATAATGTGTGTCATATGCCCAGTAACTCCTGTATCAAAGTCAGTTAATGTCTCACCTTGGTGGACGGCTAGCTTTGTACTCCTTATCGTGTTTGCGACTCAAAGATTAAATACCGC
This sequence comes from Methanobacteriota archaeon, assembly GCA_963704625.1. Lineage (GTDB taxonomy): Archaea > Halobacteriota > Bog-38 > Methanoflorentales > Methanoflorentaceae > DASPRZ01. The sequence continues at coordinate 932,129 of OY969924.1, forward strand.
CTAAGCGGCACTATCTGTTACGTTATGGCTGTCCTCCGCCGATGTTCGCCACAACTACGGTGGAACCCAGACTTTCGATATCACTTTTGATCCGTATTGAAACTTTTTTATATCAGTAGGTGGCTTGCCTACCTGAAGTAGTATTAAACTGTAACTGTCTGCCGCAGTAACGGTTCCATAATGTATGTCGATGGGTAAGTGAAGTTCGTTATTGTTCGCCCCCTTATTACTCGGTATATGCGTCTCCTCTAATATTTGTTGATAGACTTCTAAAAGGCGTTAGTGTTATGTCCTTACTACCCAAATAACTGAATTTGTGTGTGAATACGATTGCGTTACACAGTCGCAAACGGTATCCGTATACTTTTTTGCATGTGATGCCCCCACAAAATTGTAGCGACCAGCGAGACTGCTGTCAGTTCTACAACAAGTTGCTTTCCATTTATGTTACGGTCTTTTTACCAATAGCACCTCGAACATATATGAGATACCTTATGCTCGATGAACTATTGCCAAAATGATATGTAAACTTGCGATATTAATGATACGACTGGATACCAATTTCGGCTCCATCGTCCGTCTGCTGTAAGATCGAAAAATGAGTTGCCAGTCCTTTCTATTTTACTGTGACCGCTTTTCCCCCAAAACAGCCCTTAAGCAAGGATAGAAAGGTTGTATACGTTTTATTGTGTTAATTCAGTTAATGAGCGCTCACTTTTTGGTGGATTCTCTTGCTCTCTTCTGCGCGCTTCTCCTTGGTTATGTCTTCGCAAACAATGACCGTGTATTGTGGGTGGCCCCGATTGTCCCTGACTAATGTTATACTCTGACGCCCCCAAACGATTTTTCCGTCTTTTCGCACATACCTCTTATCTATTTGATAGTTGTCTCCCAAATAACTGTCAGTCTCACCTTTCATCAGGTCTTTATACAAGTTCATGTCAAGGTCCAGATCTTCAAGATGGGTAAACTTTGAAAAATGGACTCCCACCAGTTCTTCGAGGGGGTATCCGAGGAAACGGCAAATGGCGTTATTCGCCATTAGGATACAGCCATCTAAATCAAAAAGGGCTACGGGTAAAACTACATTATTGAAAATCGAACGGAACCGCTGTTCACTTTTTCGCAGATTATTTTCTGCTCTTTTGCGCTGCTTCTCACGCTCCATAAATTCTATCGCAAAGGCAATATCATCTGCCAGCCGTTTTATCAACTGAATTTCCTCGTCATCGAAGAAATGTTGCTCATCCGCGTAGAGAGTTAAGGCCCCTATAGTGCGCGTCCCTATTTTCAACGGAAACGCAGCACAAGAGCGGTAGCCACGTTTTAAAGCCTCGGCGCGCCAGATTTGCAATCGCGGGTCATGCTCAAAATCATTGCAAATGACATATCTCCCCTCACGAAGTGCGGTTCCTGTCGGACCGCGACCCTCTGGGACGTCTTCGACGGAAATAGTAATGGAATCGAGGTACCCCTCTTCGAATCCCCAGTAAGCAACCGGCTTTACCAAATGGGTATCAGGCTCTGCCTTGCCAATCCACGCCATCCGAAACAACCCGTCCTCGACAGCAATGTGACACGCCTCTTCGTACAGTTTCTTTGGTTCACGGACGCGCCACATCGCCTCATTGGTCTTGCTCAATACGGTGTAGAGTCGATTGAGACGAGTGATCTTTGCTTCTGCTTGCTTGCGCTCAGTGATATCATTGTTAATCTCAAGAATTGCTATGGGGGTGCCCTCTTCATCTCTCTGCAGCGTCCAGCGACTTGCTACCGTGATTCTCGTGCCATCACGTTTGGCATGAGTAAGTTCACCTTCCCAATACCCATCACGCAATAATGTGTCTTTAATCTCTTCAATGAGGTTTGGATATATCGTTTGTAAAACCTCATCGACATACTGTCCTTGTATCTCCTCTTTCCTCCACCCATAGAGCTGCTCCGCGCCGTAGTTCCAATAGGTTATTGTGTCGTTAAGGTCGCGGATCATGATAGTATCATTAGCGAGGTCGAGCATCTCTGCATGCTTTCGTAATGCCACCTCAGCTTTTTGACGTTCAGTGATCTCAATCTGCAATGCCTCATTTGCGTTTTTTAGCTCTTCGGTCCGTTCATCGACTCGCCATTCCAACCCTTCTTGAGCTTTACGAAGAGCGTCCTCCATATGTTTGCGTTTTGTGATATCTCTGGAGGTAAACACTACTGCCTCAATGTCATAGTCTGCTCCACGAATTGGAGTCAAGATGTATTCGTAATACCTGACCCCATCAACTACAGGAAACCTCGTTTCGTCTACAACCTGCTGGCCTGTGATAAACACCTGTTCCAACTGGGCTTCAAATTTCTCCTCAGTATCAGGTGGGAAACCCAGCTCTCGCCACGTCTTGCCAACCATGTCGGCTTGGCCGATCCCCAGTGCCCGTGCGGCCGCTCTACTTGCATAGGTAATTTTTCCTGTCCTGTTAAACATGTAGATATGGTCAGGAGATGCCGACAGTATTTCATCTAGCGCCCTTGCTTGCTGCTCAACCTCAGATGCCATCCATCTCAAAGTATCCTCTGCACGTTTGCGCTCGGTGATGTTTATAACAATTCCCCTCACACCCATAGGGCCACTTTCAGAAACAATGGGGCTTGCAAGTATGATGACTGGAAATGTACTCCCGTCTTTTCTCTGCGCTGTGTATTCGTTCCCAAGTGTCTCTTTTCCGCTCAAAATCCTCTGCACATTCTCCTCAACCTTTTCTCGGTCTTCAGGAGCTACCATTTGGAAAATGCTCAATCCTTCACTCAAATCATCTTGTGCATACCCAAAAGAGTTGAATGCATCATGGTTGGCGAACATAAGATCGCCTTTTCCATCAATTTCGATAACGGAAAGAGGTAGCAGTTCAGCCAACTCTCTGAATATCTCTCCACCCTTCGGCATCAATTATTCTTCCCTCTTTGTCTCATATCGTTATATAGCCACTATATTCATAAAACGAACTATCTGTGAGATCGGAGTTCCCCTTAACAATCTCTTACCGTATTAATAACGGCTGCAGAGAGCTTACATATAAACTTACCTTTATGGGCACCTTTATGCGGTCTTATTTTTGCTATCGTTAATATTCAATACGGTACACTATATAAATTAAGTGATTTGATTTCCAAGTGGCAAAAATTGCCAGTGTATGTTGAAGTTTCATTCGACGCAGACGTTATCCTTCTACAATAGGAAAACTCACTCATTAAATGATACATATTAGCCGTAGATGGAAAGAATTGTATCTTGAACAAAAAGAGATCAGATCCATATCAGAGTTAATGCCCTAATTTGCATAAATTATTTATACAACAGCATTTAGCGGTTAAAAATTGTACAGAATGTCCATTTATAACTATCACTATTTTCACAGGAATTATAGCTGATCGTTAGCCCTAAGAATAAAATAATTTAAATATAGCCATACATACCATGACGTAAGTAAGCAGATGCAAGAACCATACGGAAAAACGATAAACGACACGAGTTACGAAGCTCGAGGCGTCTACGGTTTTGGATTAACAGATGTGCTGAGCTTACCGGCTTTGATGTACCTCGTCTTCAGCGTTCTTGTGCTGTCAATATACAGCTCCCTTACTCCTGAATCAGCATTCTACGCATCCTACAAACTTGCCCTGTTTTTAAGGTCTTTTTCGTATTTCAGCATTTTCCTCGTCCCCACCATTGTGATATACTTTGCTCTGAACTTAAACAGAAAAATAACACACACACTGATCCTTACGGCATATCCGATAGCATCATTGAGTGTATTATTCTTGGTCTTCGGAGCAAGTACACCTGGAATATTTATGCTGAGTGCATTTGTGCTGTTTGCCTTCTACTTCCTCTTAGGACTGACACGTACGGCCTCCCGATGGGCGCACGAAGCCGGATACTGGAGTGCGGATGTGCGTCGGAGTGCGGATGTGCGTCGGAGTGCAGATGTGCGTCGGAGTGCGGATGTGCGTCGGAGTGCGGATGTGCGTCGGAGTGCGGATGTGCGTCGGAGTGCGGATGTGCGTCGGAGTGCGGATGTGCGCGAGCGACAGATGGATACAAGAAGAGGCAACAGGAATTCGAACTTTAATCCTCCAGAAAGCTTCCTCGAAAAGCTTGATAAGTTCCTCGACTTGTACGAGTATGTAGATGGCGAAGCCGTAAGAAAACGTCGCGGTAGGCGCAACACAAGAGCTCCAACAAGGCCAGAAAGACGCAGACGATAGTTAGCCAATGTACTCGACTTGACTCATCTGATCGAAACAGCTAGACTAATCACCGCCTTATTTACGACATCCATCAAAGGAAGCATCATACCGGGACGCGGAACACCTAATGGGGTCTTTTGCCATATTAAAACAGCGACAAAAAGCCAACAGGACGATACAAATGCCGCAAATCCCACTAGGGCGGAAAGACACTTTATGTTACCCTTGAAACCTACTAAGTAAGGTATAAACAGGGCCATACTTAGCAAGGTAGCTGTCCCAATTGTTCGATTGAGCGAAAAGCCAATTCCATTTACAATGCTACCCAAGTTCAACGGAGCATAAACGATATACGTTGCAACAAAAATTAAGACTGCCCAAGAGAAGACATACGACCTTGTGATAACTCTTCCACGTTCGACCACGTCCTTGATCACAACCAGCGAAAAGAACAGGAGTGGCACATAAAGAGGGAGATAGTATCTCATATCAAGCCCGAACCCCTGATCCCCAAACGGTGCATAGACTAAAAGATGCGCTCCAATATAGATAGCAAATACGAGATTTAGAGCGAAATCTCTACTAATATTAAGGGGCGGTAATCCCGATCTCAGTTTGCCGACCGCTCTCGCTAAGTACGGCACACCTGCAAAGACTGGCAGTATGAGGAGGGGGCATATTTGAAAGAGCGAGAGCGTTACAGGCATATTTACATAGAACAATGCATTGTAGAGGTTTTGAGGAATATAAGGAAGAAATTCAGGCTTCCATGTGTTCAAAAAGAGAGACGGAATCTTCAGCAGAAGTCCGGGAATGCCGGAGCTGCTGCCAGAGGTTATTACGGAAGAAGATTCGCTCGCAAGCTCTTGATGCGCACTAAGATAAACCGGAGATAACAGTGGGTTTCCGAATAACAGGTAGTTGTTGATAAGATACGGTATGAGTGAAAATATGACCGTTGCAAATGCTGTTAGTGAGCTCTTCATCCTTCCTCTCGATGTCACCACATCAGTTAGAAAAATTGCTGCAAAAAGAGGGAGGGCGTCAAAAATCCGTACCCATACTGTGAGACCCACGAGCGCATACGATATGTACCGATTTACCGCTTTACCGTCTAACAGATACTTATAGAAGCTTCCAATACTTGCCACGATTAAAAAGACAGATATCGCATGATCCTTTGATGCTACGGCCCAGAAAGTGAGTGGGGTAGCGATGAGCAAGTATATCGCGCCGAATTCGCCTAAGCGTGTACTGTGGAAGTAGCGATTAAAAATCCTGTACGAGATGACCATTATCAGCGCTGTAGCCACAATATTAAGCAACTGTATGGCCATAAGCGCCCCCCACTGTTCGAACACAAGCGGCGCCATCGTGCCCCCAATGTACGCATTTACACTAAACAAGACCAGAGCAGTGAAAATTCCGACATAAGCCCCCAACCGAGCCCTGCCACAGCGCTTTCCTAGGAGCAATGCGATCATAAATATCGAAAATGACTCGATAGTTATGAAGAAGAGTCGTATTCCAATCGTGATGTTAGCCACATAAAGGAGACAATAAAAGGGGGTCGCAAACACCGGCACTGCATGGGTGTAAAAAGCGTACACTTTTCCGTCTAACGTAAAACCGAGAATCGGCGCAGAAGTCCCAAAGCCCAAGCCCTCATAAATTTTATCGGGCATTACAGCCATAGAAAGTGAACCATGTACGAGGTTAAAAAGTTGTCCTGCAAGCGTAACTTCATCGTTTATAAATATGTTGATATTCCAAATTGCGATAAATAGTGCGAGCGATGCATAAAAGATCAGAGAGGACGTATTATCAGGAAGTACGAATCTGTATAATTTTTTTAAGGTTTCGGAGATCATCTGAAAGTCCCTAACGATAAGTCTCGAGCTCCATTATCCTGTCGTAAACCTTAATGTAGCCATCTACCATATTACCAATGCTAAAAAACTCGGCCCGATTCCGGCAGTCATTCCTGTCGATGGTGCTAACTTCATCAACCCTCTCGACCGCTTCATCTAGGCTATTTACGATAAATCCGGTCTTACCCTCAGTTATGATCTCAGGTACGCTTCCTTTGTTTATGGCGATTACCGGCGTGCCACAAGCAAGAGACTCAACTATGGTAAGACCAAATGGTTCTGCAAAAGATACCAGGTGTAAGTTAGCATAGGCATTTCTGAATAGGTCATTCCTCGTCTTTTCATCCACCATTCCAAGATATTGTATCTGCTCTCCGTCTATTTGAGGCACGATGAAGTCATCAAAATACTTTCGGTGCTCACCTGCCACTAATCCTGCGATCTTAAGCGTCATACCAGTTCGTTTTGCCACTTTGATAGCTCTATGGGTGCCTTTATCATGTGAAATACGTCCGAAGAATAGAAGATACTCCCCCGCTTCGTCGTTAAAATCGAACGCGTTAACATCTACCCCGTTATATACGGTAGCGAGATAATTCAAGCCCTCCGCCCTATCAGCATCACTTATGGAGACATAGTAGTTATCCCAGTACTTATTATACACCGGGAGTATTTTGTGAGATGAGAACCCGTGAATCGTGGTTAACAGTGGGGTTTTTATGAACCGTGTGAACGTGAGGGGGTAAAAATCGTAGTGACTATGGACAATATCAAACTCATGTGCCTTCTCAAGTGCGGTGGAGATGTGAAGCCATTGGTAGACGCCGGCATCAAGTGACTCATCTTCGTAGAACCCGTGTGGGCATACCCATTCGAGTTTTGCTCTCGTTATGGAGTCACCCGTTGCGAAAAGTGTTACGTCATAGCCTCTATCCACAAGTCCTTCAGTCAGATTGTAGACGACAGTCTCCCACGGCCCATAATGTCGGGGGGGGGTACGCCACGAGATTGTTCCTAGAATCCCAATCTTCAATAGACCGCTCCACGTTTGAACAAGACACGTTTACAGTACGACTTCAACTAAGAGTTCGTGTTTAATGAGATTAACTTGATCAACAGCTAGCCTACTAGTGCAGCCGTCTTTTTCATTGCTTCAAGAGCGGCGACCTCACTTCTAAGAAGTTCTGCAAGATCGGTGCGCTCCCACGGCAGGTCAATGTCTCGTCTACCGAAGTGGCCATATGCAGCTGTCTGTTTGTAAATTGGACGGCGCAAGTCAAGCTTTTGAATGATCCATTTAGGGGTAAGCTCGCAATGCTCCTTCACAATTTTCAAAATTGCTTCCTCAGGTAGCTTAGCAGTCCCCCTCGTGTCGATACACATTGACACTGGTTCCGGGACGCCTATTGCATATGACACTTGCAGCTCGCACGTGTCGGCAAGTCCAGCTGCAACGATATTTTTTGCGATGTACCGCGCGGCATACGCCGCTGACCGGTCGACTTTTGTAGGATCCTTTCCGGAGAAACAGCCCCCTCCATGGCGCGCAATTCCACCGTACGTGTCGACGATAACTTTGCGCCCCGTCATGCCCGCATCGCCCTGCGGTCCGCCGATAACGAAACGACCTGTTGGGTTTACATAAATTTTCGTAGTGTCGTCCATCATGTGCGCGGGGATTACCTCCTTGATTACCTGTTCTCTTAAATCGTGCTCAATGGTATCTTCAAAACCAGGTAAGTGCTGCGATGAAACAATGACGGTATCGACTCTAAGCGGCTTGCCATCGACATATTCCACGGTAACTTGCGTCTTTCCATCGGGACCAAGATAGGGAATGTCGCCCGTTTTCCGAACCTGCGCAAGCCTCCATGCAAGCCGATGTGCCAACGAGATCGGCATCGGCATGAGTTCGGGCGTTTCATTGCACGCGTACCCAAAGACCATGCCCTGATCCCCTGCCCCGTGGATATCGCTGTATAAGCTCGCCTCATCTTCTAAAGAAGTGTCACAGTCACACGATTTAACAACCCCTCGAGCAATATCCGGTGACTGCTCCTTGATCGATACAATTATCCCACACGTATCGGCATCAAAGCCAAACTTTGCGCCAGTATATCCTGTTTCGCGTATCGCGTCCCGCACAACTGTAGGTATGTCAACATAACACAAGGTCGTGATCTCTCCGATTACCGCTACTAACCCTGTAGTTACGGCAGTTTCACACGCCACCCTCGCCTTTCGATCGTTCACAATGATTGAATCTAGGACGGCATCCGAAATCCGATCACAGAGTTTGTCGGGGTGCCCTTCAGTTACTGACTCCGAGGTAAATAAAATGCTTTCTCTACTCATTGTAACCACGAATTGTTCATTTTTACTTGATTTGTTCGACGAACTTATAAGCAATGGGTGTATCTATTGTATCCATTATAAAATGTGTGGTAACTTTTATTAAGTGAGTATAAACAGAAACGAGAGGACTCTCAATGAGGAATATCATAAAAGATATAAATCTGGCTGGCGAGGGAAAAAAGCGTATTGAGTGGGCTCGAAGACATATGCCTGTACTTGAGAAAATAAAGGAAGAATTCGAGCGCGAAAAGCCGCTTCGCGAAGTTAATATTACAGCTTGTTTGCACGTTACGGTTGAAACTGCAAATCTTATTCACGCTTTAAAGGCCGGAGGGGCTAACATCTCAGTTACGGGGTCGAATCCGCTTAGCACGCAGGATGACGTAGCTGCAGCGCTTGTGTCAGAAGGAATTAGCGTATGTGCGCTGAGAGGGGAAAACGAACAGCAGTACTACGAATGCATAGAGGAAGCGTTGAAAATCAAACCACATATTACCCTCGATGACGGAGCCGACGTAATTGCCACAATCCATGAGAAGCACACGGAATATCTGGATGACATCATAGGGGGGTGTGAGGAGACTACCACTGGAGTCATACGCTTACGGGCCTTGGCAGCAGAAGGGGGACTAAAGTACCCCGTAATAGCAGTAAACGATGCAGAGACCAAAATGATGTTCGATAATCGCTATGGAACTGGTCAGAGTACACTCCATGGTATTATGAACGCTACAAACTTCTTATTTGCCGGAAAGACTGTCGTCATAGCAGGCTATGGGTGGTGTGGCAGAGGTGTAGCCGCAAGAGCCAGGGGGCTGGGTGCAAATGTAGTCGTCGTCGAAGTTGAGCCGAGAAAGGCTCTTGAAGCTGCGATGGATGGCTTTAGGGTTATGCCAATGATTGATGCCGCAAGAGTTGGGGACCTCTTCATCACAGTAACTGGAGACATATCGGTAATCCGCAAAGAGCATTTCGCTATTATGAAGGATCAAGCCATAGTGTGTAATTCAGGCCACTTCAACGTAGAGCTTGACCTCGACGCACTCAATACGATGGCTAGTAGATCCAATGTGAAGGAGAACGTTGACGAGTACCTCATGACCGATGGGAGGAGGATATATGTCCTCGCAGAGGGGAGACTCATAAACCTGTCAGCAGCATTTGGTCACCCTCCCGAGGTAATGGACATGAGTTTTGCAAATCAGGCCTTATGTGTGAGGTACCTTGTTGAGCATAAAAATCTTGAGAGCAAGGTGTATGGTGTTCCCGTAGAGATAGATCGACGGGTCGCGGAACTTAAATTGGAGGCACTCGGGATCGGAATTGAAAAGCTCACAGACGAACAGAGGAAATATTTGAGCTCTTGGACCTTGGGCACTTAGACGGCAGATTGATTATTTGCGTTAATGAGACAAAGAATCAAAACAACGTACTCTATTTTGCGATTTAAAACACTATGACGGTTATTGAAGATTATATAAAAGAAGTATTTGGGCATAGCGCAGAGGTGAAAAGGATAAAAGAGTTGGGCCTTATGCCCGCAGATGAAGAGCTTAAAGGCTTCGGCTACGGAAAGCCATACCAAATTGACGTCATGATCAACGACGATTGCAAATCCGTCGTCCTGTCATCGATGCGTCCAGAGGCGGGGTTCGGCCACGACCACTTTTCAGATAGGGCACAGATATTGATCTGGCAGCATTCGACTTTCGGAAAGCTCCCGAGGCACGTAAGATCCCTCGATGTCGGGTATTTTACGACCGAAGGGGCGATGCGCTCTGCAGGCGATGCAGAAGAGTACTTCATCCTCATGGACAAGGTAGACGGAGCGGAATACTTTAAAGACCTAGACAGAATCAAAAACACAGGTGTATTGGACAATCTCGACGTCGCTCGCGCTGAGGCCCTTTCCGACTTCCTGGCGGAGATCCACGAGGTCAGGTGGAACAATCCCGTTCTATACACCCGACGCATAAGAGACCTCATTGGCCATGGAGAACTCATCATGGGCTTGATTGATAGTTATCCGTCTGACTTCGAATTTTTTTCAACTGATGCGTTTTTGAAGCTTGAAAAACGATGTGTAGACTGGCGGTATAACCTCAAGGATCGGTGCTATAGGCTCTGTGTCGTGCACGGAGACTATCACCCATGGAACGTGATGTTCAAAGATGGACTTGATTTTACTGTGCTTGATAGGAGCCGGGGGGAGTGCGGAGAGGCAGCTGACGACGTTACGGCCATGAGCATCAATTATCTATTCTATTCAGTTCAAAAATATGGCAAATTATCAAAGGAGTTTAAAACGCTGTTTAGCACGTTCATAAGAAATTATCTCGACAAGACAGGAGATGAAGAGCTACTCGAGGTGGTTCAGCCTTTCTATGCATTTCGGGGCCTCGTCGTTGCCAGCCCTTTGTGGTACCCGCACCTTGATTCAGAGGTGAGAGTTAAGCTCTTTAATTTCGTCCAGAATGTACTTGAAATTGAAATGTTTGACTATAAAGAAGTGAACTCACTGCTAAAGGGATAATGAATGCCATGGCGTGGGCTATATGGATAACAGGGCTGCCTGGAAGTGGCAAGACGACGATTGCAAGAGAGGTGCAACACCTTCTCAGTGGTGAGAGGTTAAAAATACTACAGCTTGACGAGGTGCGCAAGATAGTCACCCCACAGCCAAAGTACACTGAGGAAGAGCGGGATATCGTCTACGCATCGCTTGCGTACATGGCAAAAGTACTCACAGAGTGCGGCATAAACGTAATAGTAGATGCAACAGCTAACCGCAAACGTTACCGGGACCTCGCCCGACAGCTGATACCGAACTTTGCTGAGATTTATGTGAAGTGTACGCTTGAAATTTGCATTGAGAGAGAATCAACACGGGTAACTAATTACTCTCCAAAAGGGATTTATAAAAGTGCGGGGGCGAAGAGTACCACCGTTCCTGGAATAAACGTCCCCTACGAAGAGCCGAATAACCCAGAAGTCGTAATAGATAGTGAAAAAATTGACCCGCAAGAGGCCGCAGAGAGTATTGTAAAGCGCATAGGAGAGCTTTTCAATGGAAATTGATGAGGTCACCCGTATCGCAAATGCAGCGATGGATTCCGTACTTGATTTTATAAAGGCATCGGATGATTTCGCCACCATTATCCACGTTAAGAAAAGTGACGTTACACGAAGATTTGATGTCGTAGCAGAGGAGACGCTTGAGCATGAGCTGCGTGATAGAGGAATAAACGCAAGAGTCATCTCTGAGGAGTATGGTGATAGGGTAATCGGTAAGCACCCCGAGTGTACTTTGATCTTCGACCCCATCGATGGCTCCACGAACGCCTCGATTGATCTTCCCTACTTTTGTTCTTCGCTCGCGTATGCGCAAAAAAATAAGGACGTAACTCTCAGCGATATTGAGATAGGCGTTATAGTAACTAACTTCAAGAACGTCTACGCAGCTGAGGGGGGGAAGGGAGCGTATTTTAACGGAAAAAAACTCGAAACAAAGAAGATTCAGAGGTATAAGCCGATAATATCTGTTTATTCTTATGGGGTTCCGACTGTCCCACGGGGCTTGATAGAACTCGAGAAGAAGTGCATAGTAAGAACGTGGGGAAGTGTAGCCCTTGACATGTGTTTGGTAGCAGCAGGGAAAATAGATGCAGTAATAGATACGAGAGGGCTCGTGAGCGGCTATGACATTGCAGCTGCCCAACTGATTGTACGCGAGAGCAACGCGATTATCACTGATGGGAATGGTGATACCATTGAGGCAGACGTTGCAGCCACCGGAATTGCATTTATATGTGCAGCTGACCGAACATTTCATGCCCAAATAATCGATATGCTAACTAATGTCACACCTGCAAATTGAAATAACGACCAATCAACGCGAATGATATGAGGACAGATGATGTTCTGGAGAGGCACTTGGAATCAAGAACGACCAAAATTGTAGGGGATTCGGCAACGTAAAAAATGCCGAGGAGTCTCGTTTGTATTGGGAATATTCATAAAGCTCAGCGTCTTATTGCGGAATTTTTAAAACGGAGTTAATAACATACAATTTTTTTTGCAAACGTTTTAATATAACCTACTACTACAGTAGTATCGTTCATTACTACACCTCTACTAAGGTGGCTAAGGCTGTTGATGTGGTAATGTTGGTTCCATAGAGAGAGAAGATGTGTGGGCCAAACATGCGCTTAAGTTGGCTCTGTGGAGATATGAGAAATGTGGGGTTGATGCAGTCTTAGCAATCTTAGTATGCTATTTATATAAATTCTAGTAGATATTTTCTGTTAGTTCTTCGCTGTTGACTGCACATTTCGCACCATCTATCTTGGATGTTTTTTAGAGCCGCGAGATGTGCCACAATGTTCTGCCTTACATTTGTATAGTTTAACGTAACCCAGGTGAGCGTCTAACAATTTTGTAGGCGATAATAACTATTGTTAATAGTGCATTAAAAGAACTATTAAACTTGGCGGCAGGAGAACTAGGTCTAGCGAAAGGCAGAAGTGATATAAACACAGAATTATTGTCGGAGGTACGTGTATGCCCCTATACATCCTTCTTTCAACCCTTACAGCCGAGGGAAGAAAGACCGTTAAAGATAGACCTGAACGAATTCTTGAAGTTGATAAAGAGATTGAAGCATTTGGCGTGAAAGTTCTTAGTCAATATGCAGTGTTGGGGCCCTACGACTTCGTTAATGTGGTGGAAGCGCCAGACAATGAGGCGATTGGCCGGGCTTCGGTAGAGCTAGGATCTCGAGGGACTGTCCAGATAATAAGTATGCCCGCCACACCAGTAGATGAATTCATAGCTGTAACAAAGAAAAAGTAAAAAGTTTAATAACCAGCACTTTTTGTTGAACGCGATTCGAGCGCAGTTCGCATACGAAAGTTACAATCACACAACCACTAAACTAGTGAGAAGGATATGTTCTGTCGCCGCTCCTTAGGTATATCGGCCATGGACTGGACTGACCCTGCTAGCTCCGAACATCATAACAAGCTGTAGAAACTCCTCGACGACTTTAATGGGTTACCATTATGTTTCCGACGAAGTAGGTAATACAGTCATGTGAGAAGCTTATTTATACGCCTGTTACATGTCAAGCGTTGGTAAAAAATGAGTACACAAAGACAATTGTTGTTGTTATTGACTGCTGCTTTTATAGCGTCTTCCGTCCTTACAGCGGGGTGCATGTCATCAAACAACAAAAATGAGACAAATCAAAGTCAGCAAGCCAGTTCTGGAGCAGAACAAGACCACGTGTTGAGATTGATGCTAGTAAAAATACGTGACGTTCCTGCAGCAACAACGGGATCACTGCAATCGTGGAACGAAAACTGGACAGATGCCAGCACCGTAAAGGTGAATGAGGTGTCTGGGGACAAATCCAACGATACTACGATAGTCTTCAGTAACTTTACGTTAAAACGTTTTAGCACCGTTGATGATGCGTCTAAATTCGTAAAGGGCAAAACTAATGGATTTAATTTAATCTCCACCACACCACAAGATACTGATCCCTACAATGGGGCGACTGGTCATAGACCATTGACGTACGCGTATTGCATAAAAACCTCTCAAGTGCAATTAGGTCAACCCGTCACCAACAGTTATGTTGTTCAAACCGATGACATTGTGATGTACGGCGAAGATACGAGTCACGGCTGACCTGATGATCTTCGTCCTGTCTCTTAAAGGGGTGTTTTAACCTTTCAGCGTTAGATGAAGTAGTTGTTGTAGCGCTATACCAACAAATTGGCTACCTGTCAATGCGACTCTGCGAAAATCTCGAGATCCAAGGAAAGATTTTCTTTGTGAGCCCTAAGCAATTCATCGACTCGTTAAAAACTCGACTATTAGGCTAGTCGTTTTGCTCTGAGTCAGAAGTGTACCGCAGAGTGATGCCACATCAAACGAGCACATCGCATATCGTTATTATAATGTTATTGCACGCACTCGAACCATAAGACGTTATTATCAGATAGAATAACTTGTAGCTACTGCACTGCTTCTCTTATAATGAGGAGTAACGATGACAGATGAGCCATAAATAGATGGCCAAACACAATAGCCTATTTTTCATGCTGGAACGACGATTCTACTACCGTGTTTTAAGTCGGCTCAAAAATGTCTACGGACTGTCATTGGGCTCAAACTGTACCCCGCAGTCGCCGATGTATGGTTTTCGATGATTGTGTTGTTCCACCAAAATGTCCCACGGGATCCCGTCAGGGAAGGCGAGACACTTTAGATCACTGTTGTAATGCTTACAGATTGCACATAGCGGGGTGCCGAGATTGACCATAGTATCACCAACCAGCAGCAATTTTTTCACGTAAACCATTGATGGGAACTTATGCATTTGTTATTTCGGCAATACCAAGTCGAAAGTAATGTACTCTCTAAACGTAGCTACTCCTAGATGCAAGTCGGTTGAATTAATTAGAGTAAACAATTTAATAGTTTTAAGCGATAATCAAGAAAGTACAACGTGGAATATCAGATGTCCTATGTGAGAACTCATGAGGGGCAAACAATCGTTTCAACGTATTACTAAGATAATGGCTTAGGCCATTACGCCTACGCGATATTTAAGTGACGGACGCTATGTTAAGTGATGAAATGGACTCTAAAGCAACGCTTACGAAAATAGGCGAAAGATTGCGGGAAAACGTCGATGGCACTAAAGAATATGAAATTACCATACCTGAGAGGGACGGCTTTCGAGGGTTTGCACCGACTTTTTTTAGTGTAAGCGATCAAGATTACCAAGCAGCTCAACAATTGAAACTAAAACTGTTGAAGCAATATGAAGGAAAGACATTAGAAGAAGCTCTTCGTGGTGAGGAAACAATCACAAAGAGTGGCACTTGTTATCAGATAAAAAGCCGACACAGGATGAGCCTAAAAACAGTAAGACATGATGCGGCACGAGAGAGGATATTGGCGAGTCTTAAATTGATGTATGGAATCGGAGAGACAACTGAACGTGCCCTAAAAGATCACGGTTATAAGACAATTGAAGATCTTGTAGAGCACCCACGCTTCGGTCGTGAAGCGACGAAGTTTTTAGAACTCCTTAACCACTGCGATACGCGCCGCATCACTAATTGGATTTGTAAGTGGTTCCCAAAATCGCATCCACTCGTTTTTAGCGCTTCAGGTCTTCACAACAGAGAGGACTTTCTATTCATAGATATCGAGACTTTAGGTCTTTTCAGTAGACCGATTATACTGTTTGGCGTAGCGCATTTTGCTGATGAGAATCTAATAGTACATCAATATTTGTTGCGAAGTGTACAAGAAGAGCCCGCTGCGTTAACTGCACTACTCTCCCATTTGAGGGATAGTAGTGCATTCATAACATTCAACGGGCGAACTTTTGATATACCGTATATTAAAGAGAGACTAGCGTATTACAGAATAAGAGGAGATCTGGAAAGACCGCATTTTGATGTGCTCTATTTTTCGAGGCGCGCATGGAAAAGAACCATGCACAATTTTAAATTGACCACATTAGAGCGACAGTTCATTGGAATACGAAAAGATGATATACCGAGTGCACTAGTGCCAGAATTCTATGAGACCTACCTTAGGACCAAAAATATAGGACCTGTCGTTTCTGTAGTTGACCATAATAGACAGGATTTGATCGCTCTTACGTCTCTCTTCTCAAAACTGTGTGAGGGATGGGGATAACGGTAGAACGTGTAATTGGAGCGCTAGAGGGTGGACCCCGATACAAGGACAGGATAGAGCATATCGAGGTGTTACCAGCAAGAGAACCTACGTACGGAGAGATCAAAAAAGAGTTACCAATAAACCTTCAGCGGTACCTAGCGAAAAAGCGAATTACCCTTTATCAACATCAATGTGATGCACTCAATGCGTTGCGGTCCGGCAAGAATGTGGTAATCACAACGCCAACAGCATCAGGAAAGACGCTGGCGTTCAACGTTCCAATTTTTGAAACGTTGCTCCAAGATGAATGTGCTACAGCCCTTTACCTCTATCCTACAAAAGCGCTCTCCAACGATCAATTAAAAGTAATTAAAGAGTTTGAACGACTAAGTGGGACTCTAGTTCATCCGGATGTGTACGACGGCGATACCCCTACGAGTAAACGACCCAAGATTAGGGAGACGGCAAGGATAGTAATAAGCAATCCATATGAACTTCATCATGTCTTGCCTTGGCATTACAAATGGCAAAAGTTCTTAAGCAATTTGAAGTTCGTAGTCATTGACGAAGGGCATATCTATCGAGGTGTTTTTGGGTCAAACGTCGCATTTTTATTTCGAAGATTGCGAAGATTATGTAACCTGTATGGTTCTGACCCTCAGTTCATCTTGTCGACGGCCACGCTCGCGAATCCCATTGAACTCGGTGAGAAGTTGGTTGGATGCAGCTTCGACCTCATCGCTCAGGATGGATCACCAAAAGGAAAGAAATACTTTATCTTCTACAATCCCTATTTCGACGGGAGTAACAGTGGTGAGTACTCTACCCACCAAGAGACGAAAAGTTTGCTCCTGTTTTTTGTGAGGAGTCACCTCCAAACGCTGTGTTTCACAGTCTCAAGAAAAATGGCAGAGCTAATTGCTTTATGGTCAAAAATGGAGGTTAAAGAAGCTGAGCCGTACCTCGTGGACAAAATTACAGCATATAGAGCGGGATATCTCCCTGCAGAGCGGAGAGAAATAGAGAACAATCTCAAGAATGGGACGCTGTTGGGGGTAACATCAACCAATGCTTTAGAGCTAGGAATAGACATTGGTTCACTAGATAGCGTGATAATTTCTGGATATCCAGGAACAATTATCTCGACGTGGCAGCAAGCAGGAAGAGCAGGGAGAGGCATAGAGGAATCTATTACGACACTTGTTGCCTTCCAGAACCCATTAGATCAATATTTTATGAAGCATCCAGAGATATTTTTTGGTAAATCTCATGAACACGCAATAATTGACCTGTCGAATTACTACATCGTTTTAGGGCATCTCATGTGTGCCGCAGCGGAAGCGCCCATCACAGTAGCTGATGGAGAGTCATTTTTTGGCGATACCTGTGAAGGAGGTTTGAGAGAGCTGGAGAGGCAAGGTTTGGTGCAAAACACTTTAAGAGGATGGGTGTACTCGGGAAAAGGGAGAGCTACAGAATTCGTTCGCTTAAATGCGTTGAGCTCAGATACGTTTAAAGTCATTTGTAATGGAAAACTAATGGAGACTATTGACAGAATACAGGCATATCGAGAGGCCCATAACGGTGCAGTCTTACTACATCAGGGAGAGACATATATTGTAGAGGACTTCGACCTGAACAGTTGCACCGTTCAGGTCAAGAAGAGAGAAGTCGATTTTCACACTGAACCACTGAAGACGGTGGATATAGAAATTTTGCAGGAGATAGAACAGAAGAAAATAGGAGAGTTTGTGGTTTCGTTCGGGGATGTTAAAGTCACCGAGCGCTACGTTGGGTACAAGATACTACGTTATGACCGCGTTATGGGAATTGAGACCCTTCACTTGCCGCCACTACACTTTAAAACAGCAGGATTGTGGTTCACTGTGCCAGATGATGTGCGGACAGCAACAAAAGAGGCGCATGTGGACTTCGCAGGCGGATTGCACGGTGTCGAACATGCAATGATTGGGATAATGCCTTTTTACGTTATGTGCGACCGATGGGACATAGGGGGCGTGTCTACACCATATCATCCCGACACCGCAAATCCAACGGTCTTTATCTATGACGGTTTTGAGGGAGGGATCGGACTGACTGAAAAAGCGTTTGAATTAATTGAAAACATTATTAAGATGACCCTCGAGCTTGTGAGGGACTGTAACTGCGAAAGTGGGTGCCCCGCTTGTATCTTCTCTCCTAAATGCGGAAATGAAAACGAACCGTTGGATAAGAAAGGAACCATACTGTTGCTTGAGAAATTGCTAGGGATGATGAATGTCGAGTCAGTAGAGACGATATGATTGATTCTATTACGAGTTAACAAGTCACTCCATTATTTTTAGCATAGGAACACAGGAACCCTTGTGCACAAAGTGGGCGGTTTAGTGCCAATTCTCGATGCGACACTGAAGCTCATGCCAATAGCGAGTCTCATGCTAGCAATGTTCAGCTGGAAGAATATTTCAAGTTAGGTAAAGGGAAAACGTTAACCTCTTTTTGTTTTTTAATATTCCTGTGAAACTTGTAGGGGCATAAGCTTGCAATTGTAGGGGTTACAGACTAATATCGAGCACGCGTAATTGGGAGTGCTCATACAAACAGCTCTACATCATTCCTGAACGCATTACTGTTCATGTGTTTTAAGAATGATAACTCATCACAAATCGCCATATTTACGTAGATATCACAGTAACATCTCATGTGACGCATTCCACACTTTACTTAGCAACATAATCGATCTATCGCTTAGCTTTTTCTTTTCCCTCTTATCTTATTTTTTATACTTATCCGCGGTAAGAAAGGAAAACCTTTATTAGTGATCACATAACATCAAAAATAGAAAAGAAACCTTTATTAGTGATCAAATTAGATCAGAACAGGATAAATTGAAGGGGAGGTGAAAAAGATGTTCGAGTTCTTAATGCCACTTTTAAGCGGAATACTTCCATATTTAATGGGGCCTTCAGACTGGTTAAGTACTGTTGTCTCTCTAAATACCGGCCCGCTCGGAGTAGCTCTACCCGCAGTACTAGGATGGAGGTAAATTCCTTTAGATTATTATAATGTTGCATGGGGATGCCGTTGAGTGGGACAAGCGGATGAGAGGCTCAGTTTTCAATACTCCCTATTTTTTTAATTAATCCACTATGGGCTTTATGTGCTTTTTTCTCGGATGGCGACGAGCTGAAGTATTGATGGTGAGGGATGACTCGATCCATATGCCATAACACGATATCGTAGTAGCACCGGATACCCTGCATTTGAAGCAGTTTTGACCTTGGAGTTCAGATCATTGCTTTTCTGCTTCGAAAATTAATATTAAAC
The DNA here is from genome assembly GCA_963704625.1 of Methanobacteriota archaeon. Classification (GTDB taxonomy): domain Archaea; phylum Halobacteriota; class Bog-38; order Methanoflorentales; family Methanoflorentaceae; genus DASPRZ01. The sequence continues at coordinate 951,619 of OY969924.1, forward strand.
GCACTGCAGAGAACGGCAACAGAAAGCAAAGCATGAGTAGAAGCACTTTATCGTAGTACCAGACACTCGTTGCTTTGTTCCACTTGAAGACGTGAAACAACATCCTAGTGCCACAGATAAATAAGGTAAAGGAAGTGCTAGTGGGATGCATACTGCAGAAATGGTAGGGATGAAAAAGATAGTATGTGCTACAAAAATGAGGTTTGACGACACGTTAGAATGCTATTGCAATGAGCAGCTTTTACCCACGCGACTACCGATAAGATTAATCTAAAACGAAACTTCTCGCAAAGCAGCGATGTTTGACCACAAAATAGTCACAACCAACATTTTGCGGAAGCTTTATGCAATTTATAAAATTGGCTTCTCTCTCCTTTGTTTTAAAAGAAGTATCCGACGCGAGGTTTGCCTATTTGCAATTACCCATACCTAAGCCCATCCTGAATATTTATACGGGAATCTGCAAGTCCCTATGTTACCTTAATCGTAAGGGTTCAGAGATCAAACTACATTACTTGCACAGCCGTGGTAACGAAATTGTACTTTAAGCCCCCATGATCGAAGACAAAGCACTCAAAAGATACATTTTTGAATGTCTTCTGCAATATTTCGGTCCGCCACCAGTCGAGATTATATCGATATATCCCGCCTCAACAAGTTCCATAAGAGCTGATTTTATTGCATCCTTTGGTTCCGTACCAACTCTATTTTGAATCTGCCACAAGCGTAACCCGTCGCCCGGTGTCTGGTAGATGTGCAATATAACAATCTGTTGCAAGTTCGACATCAGGGCTACTTCCTTTGGTCCATCGTTTAATTTTGGATTCAACATCGTAGTGCCTTCTTCAGTTAATGATGTGGATTGACTAGTATTAAGAAATAGGTTAAATTCCACTTTAAAATTTGTGCTTAAAATCCCCAAAGCTTAAAATCCCAAAAGAAATAAACTGACCGTCAGGAATCGACGGTTTTATGCATTTCTTATTGACCACTATCGAATCAATGAGAATCGGCTCAAAACGGTTAGCCTACACAGGCCAGATCAAAATCGTCAACGATAACTGTATCTGTGACAGGGAATGCACACAGCTTTACACACACGAGAGTCAGAATACGACAAACCATGTAAGGGTTTGTTGTAGTGAATTTGCGTGTCGTGCGCAAAACTACGTTACGTAAGTGAGACATTCGATTCTGAGAAAGCTGGTGCACACACCCTGATAACGAAGAACCAACCACATCCATTGGGGTAAACTGTTGTGAGACTTCCCGCAGTGGGGCCAAAGAATGGTGAATGGTGGTAGGCTTGATCAAAAAATTCGGAAAGCAGTTTTTTAGGTTACTGTTTTTCATTTTAATCTGGATTTCTTTTTAATCATTATTCTGTTCCTAGTCATACTAGGAATAATCCCCACCACTTTCTACAATTTTTTGCTGTAATTTAATTTTCATAAAGGAGCTATACATGCTCTCTCGGGATCCGGGCAGAATCTTACAACGAGTATTATACTAACCCAGATGCTCTTAGTAAATTTGATGGAGAACACAGACATTAGGAGTCAAAGGAAGGGGTCAAACTAAATAAAAGATCTGCCGATCCATTGAAGATCCAGGCTATTTATAATCTGAGCATGTCACTATGTAACAGTTACTGTGCCGTGCATAGATGGGTGTATACTGCAGTGATAACTAAACGTCCCCGGAGTATTAAACTGGAATCTGAACGAGACTCCGGTGTTTAAAGTCCCTGAGCTAAAAGCCTTCGTATCTGAGATTACGGTATGTGGGACACCAGGCTGCTGGTTCGTCCATATTACAGTTGTTCCTCTCACCACGGTTATGGCGGAAGGATTAAAGGCGAAATTTTGAATAGCAACCGCTGCCGTTGTGGATTTTTGGGCTAACATCGGTGTCGGTGTTGCAGGTGCCCTCATTGGCCCTGTCGTTGTCCTCTTTGTAGCATTCGCCGATACAGTCTTATTTGCCGCTTTTGTAGTCGCATTTGTTTCATTTTTATGAGAAGTCATGCACCCCGCTGCACACGTTGACGCTATAATCGTAAGGGTAATCAGCAATATGAGCATCCTTTTGCGTGAGTTCATTTTATCATTCTCAGATGTAAAGGAGGTGCACAGAAATAAACTTTTTTTCCGTGGAAAGCACAGAAAGCAAACAATTATGGACTCTTCTAGTGGATAACCGTCACAAGAGTTATAAGACACGAAAGTTAGTTAGATGCACGCGGATGAAGGAGAGCAATTGGAATGGCGGTAGATACGGTGTACATCCGAGGAACGTTCAGGTTCATGTGGGAGAGAACATAAAATGAATGCCCTAGAGGTTAAAGACTTCGTTAAAAACTACGGAAGTTTTCAGGCAGTGAAGGGGATCTCTTTCGAAGTAACCCAAGGGGAGATATTTGGACTTATAGGCCCTAATGGAGCAGGAAAGACCACTACGCTGCGAGTTGTTGCCACATTGCTTCGAGTTACCTCAGGTTCTATCAAGGTCTTTGGTCATGAGATCTCAAGAGAAGCCGAGGAAGTGAGGAAGATCATAAGTTATTTGCCAGAGGATGCCGGTGCCTATAAAAATCTCAGCGGCAGAAATTACTTAGAATTTATCGCCAGCTTTTATGGAGGCGGAGAGACTGCAAAGAAAATGATCCAGAAAGGAGTCGAATTTGCCAAGTTGGGGGAGAGGCTAGATGATAAAGTCGATACCTACAGCAAGGGGATGACACGGCGTTTACTGGTTGCTAGGGCATTAATGGTCGCTCCAAAACTCGCGATATTGGATGAGGCCACCTCTGGCTTAGACGTGATAAATGCTCAAGAGGTGCGGAAAATAATAAACAGCTCGGTTGCTGGAGGGATGGCAGTTTTGTTGTCATCTCATAACATGCTCGAGGTGGAGTTTCTATGTAACCGCATCGCTTTGATAAATGATGGGCGCATCATCGAACGCGGAACTCCTACAGAACTCAAAGAGAAATATGGCGCCAAGAACATTGAAGAGGTGTTCGCGGAGGCAATTACATGATTGGCAGCCTCATAAAAAAGGAAATAAAGGAGTTGCTCACTCGCTCTACTCTCATTTCGATAGTAATTATTGCGATAATGTTTGGAGTTATGGGAAGCGCAATAGGCAACATTGGGGAGCAGGTAAAGCAAAAGCCAGTCATTGGAGTAATCAACAGAGATTCGGGCAACCTTTCTGATGTAGCCACGTCAATTCTTGATGCAAACACCCGAGTAGTCTACAACGGCGGAGACGTTCAAGAGGGTTTGAAAAACGTAGCAGAAAAGAATGGCGCCGCATTGCTGATCATTCCTGAGAACTTCAGTAAAAATATAGATTCGAATCACTCTGGAGAGATTCAAGTTTATTGGATAATGAAAGGGGCAGGGCCTTACAACGCTGTACAAACAAGCGCTATCGATGGACTTATACAATCTATCAACAATGAGCTATCAAAAAAATTAATCGAACGGGATCGCTCATTGAATGCAACGCTTATTTTCAATCCGACCAAAAAAAATGAGACTACCATCTTTAAAGGAAGAGAACTACAAGGGATACCACCAAATGCGATAGTGAGCGCGCTCATTTCACAATCGATATTCGTTCCAATAGTTATAGTGCTGCTTATCATAATGTCGGGGAGTATTGTTATATCCTCGATGGGGTTAGAGAAGGAGAACAAAACTTTAGAGACGCTACTCACCCTGCCTGTAAAAAGGACCTATATGGTACTGGGCAAACTCGTCGGGAGTGCCACGGTAGGGCTGCTGCTAGCAGCAATTTATATGATAGGACTCGTCTTTTACTTGAGTGCGTTAACGAGACAGGGGGGCACGGTAGCTGATCTCGGAATGACGTTAAACACCTTCGATTATGTATTGATAGGGATCTCGTTATTCTTGGCCCTTCTAGGAGGGCTTGCACTGGCGATGGTCCTCGGACTATTTGCAAAAGATTACAAAAACGCCCAGACCCTAACATTTCCTATAACGGGTCTTGCTCTTGTTCCTATGTTCGTGACAGTGTTCGCAGACTTTGACACCCTCCCCGTTGCGTTAAAAATCGCTATATTTGCCATACCATTTTCACATCCGATGATGGCCCCAAAGGCCCTTATGTTGGGTGATTATGCGCTTGTAATAGGTGGCATTATCTATACCGCGCTATTTGCAGCAGCAATGATAGCAGTAGCGGTTTGGATTTTCAAGACAGACAGGTTGCTAACAGGCACGACTAGACGAGAGAGGGGCTCTTCGTGGGGGCTGCTGAGAGGGAGAGAACGAAGAAGAGGCTCTAACTAAATAGGAGTAAGAGTATTTACAGAGCTCTCTACCCACAAGATGGGCCTAACGCGTGAGTGTAACGGGGGGCCTCTGGAATTTATACCATTCATTTTTCGCCGGATGCAACAAATATACTGATGCGAGCACTCTCACCGCTGCAAATTGATAGCGTGGAGCAATCTTTACCAGCATCACCAACAACAACATTTTTACGCCCTCTTTAATAATCATTGGTTTATATCCTCTCTCTTTACTTTGATTTTTTAATAATCATAAATATCATTCAGGCCGTGTTTATTGCACTATTTTGCAAAAGAAAGTCGAAGAGAAAAAAATCGAATAGTTTGATATACCTACGCGCAAAATGAATTGGGTCTTTATTCAACAAAAAGGAGGTGAGAGAAGATGTTCTTGTTTCTCCCTCTCCTGTTAATGCCCGTTAATATTCTTACCTCTACCGCTACTGTTTTGATTCTTCTTTTAACGTAGTCGCGCTGAAGGCAAGTTTTTACGACTAGAGGCTCCTGTGTCTCATATTACCCGTTAGCCCGATATATGTGTTGCTTTTACAACATTGCAGGTGCGTTGACCGAGAGAGAAAAAGTAATTCACTCGCGAATTTTTTTCAGAAGCCACGCCATGTTTTGGCCGAGATTCTTCATGGTCTCCACGCCTTCTTCATCCTTTTCCACCTCGCCGACATCCCGTCCAATACCAATATTCCAGTATGTAGAGCCTGGGACGATCATCTGGCTAATGAAGAAGAAATGGTTGAGAGAGTCGAAGGTATGTATTGCCCCCCCTCGGCGCACCGCCACCACAGCCGCACCGACCTTGCGCCTTAACATATCCTCGTTAGCCTTAGCTACAAAGCCTGCCCGCTCAATTAGTGCCTTCATGTCCGTGGTGATGTCAGCGAAATAGGTAGGCGAGCCTAGGATGATCCCGTCAGCTTCTCTCATCTTTTCGATGCATTCGTTAACCACGTCGTTATCCACCGCGCAACGCTTATCCCTGTTCTCGAAACACTTGTAGCAGGCGATGCAGCCCTGAATCTTACTGCCTGCAAGTTGGACCAGCTCGGTTTCAATCCTTTCTTTTTCGAGTTCGTGAAATGCGTACTTAATGAGAGTGGCAGTATTACCGTCTTTACGCGCACTACCGTTAAAACCTACGACTTTCATGTTTGTTTCCTCTACTCTTCTGAGTGCTACCAAATGCATTAAAAAGGTTTGCCTCATGACTTAGGTATCAAACTCTATGTCAACATCTACGAATAGCGTGCAATTTGTGCCAAACGATATAAATCGAGTACCGATTAAGTTTCCGCCATTGATGACCACGGGAAGAACAGACTGCAGGTATTTGCTCAACATCTCACAAGACGATCATAATCTAAAAATGTAGCCTGCGGTTGGCTTAGAACTACTGCTGTTTTTTATTAGAGCGCTTAGTTAAATTAGTTAATTCAATAGCAAAGTGGTATGTTGGCGCTGTTTTCTCAGTTCCAACACGATCCTCGCCTCATTCATTCCAAAATTTTACAGTTATTGATGTTCCCAATTTTGCGCATCTACGATCACCATATTATGGGGCCCAATTGCCTCTAAAATACAGCACTCTATGTAAGTCCTATAGGGGCGAGCGTTCGCCCAGCCTAAAGTAACATCTGTGTTGATGTATAAGGGCGGGTAAGGGCTACGCTTGCTCCCCTCCCAGAAGTTCCCTCTTAATACGCTTGGCAGCTTATTTCCTTGCCTGTTGTTTTTAAAGTATCATAGTAGAGCTGACAATTATTGATGCAACCGATATCTGGAGCTTTTATGTCGTTGAAATAGGCATACGCCCGCGCTCTGCATCCTCCACAGATATTCCTATAACTACAGGCGCCACACCGTCCTTTTAGATCACGCCTTTCTCTTAAAGACTGCATAACTCCAGAATTTTGCCAGATGTCGATGAATGATTCGGTTCTCAGATCTCCTACTTCTATCGGCATAAAGACACAGGGGGTCACTATTCCGTTGGGCTGAATTGCGCAGTACAGTCTCCCAGCACCGCAACCACCTATAAACTCTGCGAGTGCCCCCACCTTATCGCTAAAACCAGCTGCTCCAACATGCGCAAGCGACATGGCTCCACCCTTCGAGTTCATCAGGCAGACCCGCGAGAACTGGGGCGCAGTAGTAAGAACCTCAAATCCCTCCGTCCTCCTGGTGAAGTACTCGTACATCTTTTGCATTGCCATTTCTCGTTGTTCTGGTGAAAGATCCATATTGATGATTTCAGTGCCCCTTCCGACCGGTATGAAGTTAAAAATCAGGCTTCTATTCACCCCTAAATTTTTACTCAAAGCGATCAAGTCATCTAATTCAGTGTAATTCTCATTGGTTAATGTTGTGGCAATGCAAGAGTACCCATCTTCAGCAACGACGTTTTTTATGCCAGCAATTGTACGATCCCACGCTCCGTTAACACCTCTAAATTCATCATGTTTCGTTGGAGTGATCGAGTCAAGGCTTATCTCGAAGTATTCAACGCCAACGCTCTTTAACCGTTTCACTACATCTGTCGTTAAGAGTGTTCCATTTGTTGCTAATGAAAGGTAAAGGCCCTTGTCAGAGGCATGCTGGGCTACCTCCCAAAAATCGTAGTGCAATATGGCCTCACCACCTGAGAAAGCAATGGCCACGACATCATTTTCAGCCAACTGGTCAACGACCTCCAGCTTCTCTTCGAGCGTTAATTCATCCGGAGAGAGCTTACCAGCACTTTGATAGCAATGTTTGCATCGTAAATTGCACGCGTTTGTAAAATTCCAGACAGCTAAAAAAGGGGCGTGTAATTTCTGCGGCTTTGTTACCCCATACTCAGCGACACTTTTAACGATGTTTGACAGTCCCCTGCGGTTGACTTGCTGGCCAAAATAGTCCTTCATCACTGATTTATCGACGTTAAACAATATTCTGCCAAGTTCTATAAAGGTGTAGAAGGGCAGAAACTTCAGCTTTTTGCTATAACTAATATCGTTCCCACTGCTGTAATGCTCCAGGGCATCATAAATAATATTGCTATCCTTGGTATAACGCCCTTTAAAGATTTGTCTAATTAATCTGTTTCCCAATACTAAAGTTGCTATGTTAAGGGTTGAAAATAACGGTGCCAAATTATCTGAGGCTTTCTCATCGTCTCCAAAGTGCTTATTTCGACTTATTGCTGCCATATTATCAGCATCCAAAACCCTTCCCTTAAAGTTAATAACACACTGCAAGGCAGTAATATTCCCTATATATTTTATTTGTCATTCTGATGCTATTTACCACTTATCTATAAAAAAAGTTGTTATTGTCTATTCTATCGTGTTTAGCGGATATATTGCGTTGTGCGATTTTGCTGTTAAGTAAGTAATATAAAATGAGATTGAGGAGACAGATATGGTCGGTTAGGATTGGAAACGAGACTTATAATAAAATATGCCATTCATCTGAGCGACACTCAAACCTGAAAATTCCCGTCACAGTTCTTATTGTTCAGTTAATTGCTGCTTTTTGGTGGTCTGCCTGGCTGCGATAGTATGGACAATGGCACCAGCGAGAAATTCTTCTGGGATACCCCCTGCTGAAGCAGTGCGATACATCGAGTGAATTGCGTGAGGTGATTATAGTGACAAGTTTGTCAAGTAGAATGGAATTCAAAAGCAGCTATGAAGACCAGAATCCAAGGGGGGCAATTCTTAAAAAAGTATCAGCCGTACGAGAAAGTGTTGAAGTACTGCTCTTTGCGGACACAGCACAAGAGTTTTTGTCTAAGCAGGAGCGCATCATGCGAGAGTCGGAACTCGGAGAGGTCAACGTTTTACTTCACGCCTCTTCTATACTGTCTACCGTAATAACGCAGTTAAAGGGGGAAAGAATAGATGTAGAGGTGGGAGAGATCAAGAGGCGGACAAAGAAGACGCTGTTTATTATGATTCTTTACATACCGTCTCCGCATAGTCAGTGCCTTGTATCGTGAGCCACACGCAGTCAATTGTCCGTATGATAAACCCCCGTCGATCCCAATAGTGCAAAACGCTCTCGAGGGTAGTGTCATCAAATTCCAGCATTTTTGCAATCGAAACGTAGTCACACGGCACGCGCGCCTTGCCGCCTGCTGTCTTGTATAACGCACAAAGGAGGCATATTCTATTTGTTTCCATTTCTTCCGCTTTGCTCATGGTAGCATATCACTCTAATAAGAGCAACACAGATCTTCGTATAAAATTCACACGGTTTGTGGCGTGCGCTGCTCTAAGCCATGCGCATCAAGCCACCGTGTCCACACCATCGCAAAGAAGTAGGTTCATGGTGGGTTTGACATCCACCCGCACACGTTACGGCATAACTTTGCCATCTAAATGAGCCGCAGCGGGATGACTTACGACATGTACAGCTGTTACTGGGACATAGCAACCTCAACGCGACGCAGATATACTTGTAGTTCAAAGATGAGGACCTGTGGGACGTGTACAAATCACGTGGCGTTTTAATGGCTACATCATTACTTGATGTAGAGCGGCATTTAGACATTAGAGACTGGCAATCCGAATGTGCGGTGACGTAATAGATTAACTGAATTTTCAACCGCTTACGTCAACGTAGTGCTTTTTCCGAATGGCTTTTTGAACAGATTTATAGAATATATATATATTATCATTTATTGCTATGAGTAAAAGTGGTTTAGGCGAATTAACGCAGTTAGCTGATTCCTAGGCGCTCTCAAGGATCGTAATTGTGCGTCCGCTCGGATAACCTTATATGCCTTGCCGTTCACTTAAGCACCACCTTGCTGATAGGATTTTCTCTTCTCAAAGGTGCTAGAAGTTTACCGTCTAGAGCGAAAAAACGACTAATATTTGAGTATAACCGCTTCACTCTAATTCCTCAATGACCTCTTCAACTGTCCCTTCTAATACCTCCGTGCCCTTCAAGATTTTTAAGCTTACAAGCCCGCCAACTAAAATATTCAGGTAATACGTTACAGACCTCCACGCTATGATAAACACGCCCAGTATCGAGGTGCTGATAAAAGCGGAATAAATTGAAGCGGTGCTTATTTCAGCTACGCCGCTGTTGCCGGGAGTGAGGGGAAGTATCACAATCAATGTTAACACCGTCTGCGCCGAAAATGATGGCAGTATCCAAGGTTGGGATCCCAGACCCACGAGTATAAGGGATGCTATTGAAAACTGAAACGTCCAGAACGCTATTGTGTATACAAACCCCTTGCCAAGTGCCCTCCTCCCCTCCTTTAGATATATTGTTAAACTGTCGTGGAAGACGTCAATCTCACGAAGTATCCTAGTCATCATTTCATCGGCTTTTTTATGGCCACGAAACTTTATGAACAGCCATCGAAATTTTGTAACTAATGACTTCACCTTTTTTGGCTTTGCTATTGCGTAGAGAGTTGCGAAAAATATTGTGAAAAGCAGGATTGCTGCAGAAGCAAAGAGCGCGGTTAACCCGAGGTTACTTTTCATTTGATTTTGAAACAGGATGAAGCCTATAGGTGCAGCTATACCCAAGAAAAGTGCATCGAGCATGTCCTCTCCGAGGACCACGGCTAAAGCGTCACCTATTGATAACCTAAAGCGTCGTAAAAGCTGAACTCTCACAACTTCACTTCCCGCATGTGCGGGAGTAATTGACGCTGCAAAAAGACTTGAGAGAACGATTGCGACGGAGTTTTTAAGTGAAATTTCCCCACCAATTGCCTCTGACATTGTCTTCACCCTTGCTCCCCATACTAACCACGATAGAAGCTGGAAGGCAATTGCTGCGAAGAGAAATATGGGATTTATGTGGATTAAACTGTTAACTGTATTAGTGCTGATTGTAAACGCTATTAAGGCTATGATAGATATGACGCTCAACATTAGTGAGATGGTCAACCATTTTCTCAAATTTCTCACAAGTTTGCACCACTTAACCCATTACACGTCTGATCTAATTATGCCCTTCCATTCAGATTTACTCGAATTCACAGGCTTCATAATGCTACAATTTCGCAACTTATCATAAGCCACGTTTAGCCGCTCATCATACCAACTTTGTATTTTTACGAAGTGGCGTTTGTTATGTCGGCTTTACACATTTTGCGATATCAATAAGGTATAAGCGGTATGCCCCATAAGCTAGAGTGTTATCGTAAATGACGTATTTTTGCTCTTGTCTGCATATGGATCGACACGCCTCTAAGAGCATCCAACGGTGTTTCTGGCGCTGGACCTGAACTAAAGTCTAAGTTAAAAGCTCATAGCCAAATTTTCGGAGCATAGCTGGTACATTAGTTGGCTTATGTGCCGGTGGCTGTATCACTGGCACATATCAGTATACCCCGGCGCAATCAACATTTACCGATCCCTCCGATTATTGCGCAGCTACCAGCTTGGAATAAGGGTTAGGTGAGTGAGCGAAGCGGTGATAATCCCCATAAGAGGCTAAAAACATCCTAACTGTGTTAAAAATACTGCTATAACTACAATAAAATCAAACTATTTTTTATACAGCCTTCGTCATTGCTCAACCTTCATTGCTCAAAAGTCCTTAAAAATATGACACACATCACCGATTATCTCGACAAATGCCAGCTGATCAACTCCTCGCGGCGAAAGACAGAAATGGCATGAACACAGAATTATAGTAGGAGGTGCATGTATGCCCATATACGTCCTTCTTTCCACTCTCACGGCTGAGGGGAGGAGGACCATTAAGGAAAAACCTGAACGAATTCTGGAGGTCGATAAAGAGATTGAGGCCTTTGGCATAAAACTGCTCTCTCAATATGCGGTGCTAGGGCCCTACGACTTCGTTAATGTGGTGGAGGCTCCGGACAACGAGGCGATCGGTCGGGCTTCGGTGGAGCTGGGTTCTCGCGGGACAGTTCAGATCATGAGTATGCCTGCCACGCCGGTAGACGAGTTCATCGCCGCAATAAAGAAAAAGTGAAGCGCTCAGCACTTATCCCTTTTAGTTCAACGCGATTTTAAACGAGATTTCACGCTATGTAGGGTAACGCAGCTGTGCTACACTCTATTCTACATGTAATTTGAAACAAACGAAACTAATTTTTCACTTCAATTTTGATGCTCAAGACATAGTTGTCTCTAAATAGGCTAGTACATTTACAGATAGGTGATAACAGTGGTTGTAGGAGTCACGATGGTCAACGTCGTTCCGGGTGAAGAACGATACGTTTATAGGACGCTCGTTGAGCTCAGTGGCATTAGAGAAGTGCTCAACGTATTTGTTTTCATTTTTAAAGCCTCTTTATGAAACAAGCGTATTTGAAAACAAGCTTTACTCGCACACCTCGTTCTCAACGGCCGAAGGCTCCTTCACATAGCAAAAATAGAACTGGGGGGTATCAACCAATTGATGAATTATTCATAGCTTTTGAACAAGGAGGCACTACGAGAACTCTTGTAAACATACCGCTGTAGAAATTCTCAGTTGTCAAATTAACATTAGTAAAAGGATGTGTTTTGAATGCACGTCGATAAAGATTCGCCTTCAAAGAGGCCGTAGGCATGACTGCAATAATACCACTAAAAAGCTACACCTATGTTAAGGTAGCCCCAGGTAGAGAGTCTTAGTCATCTCTCTTTATAGGTAAACACTTAACTAATTCATCTATCCTAACACCGCCTACATAGGGCACCACTTCTTGATATATGTCTGCAAGGAACACCGTCATAGCTTTTTCATCGTCTTCAGCAGGTAGTTCTGGCCACCTCTCTGTGAAACGAACGATTTTATCCATACGGAGCATCGTACAGAGCCCTGCTAACCACTCTCGAACGCCCCCATCTTCAAGTTCCATTGCTATGTCCTCTAGCAGGGTCATATCCTCATCGGTAAGAGTCGGGCGCTCTTTATCATTGGACTGCGCTATATCGACAATGAGCGCAGTCCAGAACAAACGGGTTACAAAATGATGCGTTCGTCTGTCGGCGATGTCACGCAAATGTGCAGCTACGAGGTCTCGGACGCTTTCATACACGTCTGCAAGATGGGGCGGTAGTTCCGCTACGAGATCCTTAAGTAAGTCATCTTCATCTCTTTTCATCGTAGAACTCCCTTATAGGTAACTACTTTACCAACCCTATAATAGCTTTTCAACGCCACATCAAAGATTCAATTCAAAGGCTAAAAATTCCCAACAGGCGCACCTGTCAGGTGCAACTAAGCGCGACTTCTGACTTGTGTTAATGCTTCGGGATTATCATCGCTATTTGTCTTAAATGAACGTTTGAGGTATAATAATGTCCACGTTTGCCCCTTTTATGATCGTACCACTATGAAGGACATCGCCGACTACCTGGAGAAAGCGCAGGTCGATACGATACGTGCAGCTGCGAAAGCGTGCAATCTTATGGATCGCCTCATCATCCGGATGTTGTGGCGCTCAGGGGTTCAGGTGGGTGAGCTGTTGAATGTCAAACCCGAGGATATTGAATTTCATAATCAAATCGTGAACATCGTTAAGGTCAAGAGGGGCAAGCAGCGTCGGGTCATGTTGGAATGGAGACTTTGGAGTTGCTCTCCGAGTATATTTTCAATAGGAAAATCCCCGAGGATGGGGCCATCTTGATATCCAACGCAACTGGGTGCATCGCATTGTGCGACGCTATGGAGAGGTCGTCGGCGTGGACATCCACCCGCACACGTTACGGCATAACTTTGCCATCTAAATGGGCCGCAGCGGGGTGACGTACGACAGGTGTAGCTGTTACTGGGACACAGCAACGTCAACGCGACGCAGATGTACTTACAGTTCGAAGATAAGAACCTGCGACGTGTACAATCATGTGGCGTTTTAATGGCTACATCATTACTTGACGTAGAGCGGCATTTAGACATTAGAGACTGGCAATCCGAATGTGCGAAGCTGTCCAAATTGAACTGTTTTTATTTACAAAGAGGATTCTCGATGCAATAAGCAGTAACGCCACTCCAAATACCTTTTCTAACATAGTATTTAGTACACTTGTTGCTATCTTAGCACCAAAGAACCCCCCGGCGAAACACCCTACGCCGATAAACGGTTGGTGTCTTTTCTATTTTTTCAAGGTCAAAAAGTAGTGAGGGGTTATCGCCCCGAAAAGATATTTACAATAGAGGCGAATGTTACTCTACTGATATATGAAAAAAGAGGTGATTGACTGTATGGCTCATCCCCAGAATAATGACCAACAACATCACCAACAACAAAATCACCTGATGAAGAAGAAAACTCTGACAAAAAACCTTCAAACAGAAGAAGAATCTGAAGAAGCAGATATAAAAGAGCTTGAAGAAGAAGCACAAAAGAGAGAGTAAGCACGGTCAAAAACTGTTGCAGGGCACCATCCATTACAACTAAGATTGAAACTACACTAAAAAAGAAGGAGTAAGCGATGAGTGATAACGAACCTGATTTGGAAACTGTCTTGAGAGATCTGCGGAACAGGATTCATAGGCTTCGGAATGGGCTCGATGAGTTCGACCAAGAACTAAAAGAGATAATACAGATTTGGAATCATGCAAAAAAGCTGACGAGATCGTTTGAAGAAGAAGCACAAAAGAGCGAGCAAAAGTGAAAACAATTGAAATAAACGACACAGTTTTTGGTAAATTGCAGCTTGTTCAACAACGTATGATAGAAGCAACACACGAACGGTGGGATGTGAGCGGGATTATTGATGCCGCACTTTCGGCTTTATTAGAAACAGAGATCATTGACAAACATATTGAATAAATGGAAATGAGCACAACACATGCTGTAAAGGAGCTCTCGCGCCTATGGTTTCACTGCGGAACAGTCTACACTTATAACGTAATCAATGCCGTCGGCAGTAATGCTTAACCTGTAGTGAAAATCGCCAAAACCGGCCGTTCTAATGTAGTTTTTCTCTTTGTAATATGCAATGAAATGATCAACTTCTTCTTTACTAATGCCCCACCCTTCAGCAATCGGGCGAATATCAGATGTTTGCTTGTTTGTGTCCGCGTTTACGTAGTCGCAGAGCTTGCACATAAATCTCTCACGATCCCGTTTCGTATTCATTTTTTTACCGTAATAGAATTGCTGAAATATCGTATAAAAGGCATACAGATGAAATATTCAAACTTCTCGTATCGAGTTTAAGTTGCGCTAGAGCAGTTGTTTTTGGGTTTTGGTATAGGAGAGGGGTATAACTTAATTATTTTTTTGGATTATACCATTTTTCGATTTTATTACCACAGAAGTGGGGGGTATTTTTTTCTATTTTTTCAAGGTCAAAAAGTAGTGAGGGGTTATCGCCCCGAAAGGATATTTACAATAGTGGCGAATGTTACTCTACTGATATATGAAAAAAGAGGTGATTGACTGTATGGTTCATCCCCAGAATAATGACCAACAACAAGATCACCTGATGAAGAAGAAAACTCTGACAAAAAACCTTCAAACAGAAGAAGAATCTGAAGAAGCAGATATAAAAGAGCTTGAAGAAGAAGCTAATAACTAAAAAAGCAGGCCCTGGCAAAAAAAAGGTCACGATAAAAAAATGTTGACGATATTTTGCACCGTACCGTCCACAACATAACATAGTATAGCAGACGACAAGACGGAGACAGACAATATGATTGCATGGACACCTGAAGAAGTTGAGAAATTACTACAGCATACTATTACGTTGCCCACTGACGAAAAACTTCAAGCCAAACTATCTCACAAACGAACAAAGGAGCGTATATAACGACATTTGAGGATATTTATATTGAGGATATTTACGTAGATGGGATCGTCCAACCGGAGGAGGGCACTGTATTTGTTCCTTACCTCCTCTCTGCCGCACCCCCGCATGAGGGGGAGCTTATATTTTTGAATACTATAAATATGATGCCAATTAAGTGGACCACAACCTTACCGAAGACGAACACACGGATACATGGAAAGCAAATCATATTTGAATGCAAGCAAGACGCAAAAGCTATTAAAGAAGGCATCTGCCGAGAGATTCTTGATGCTCATGTTGCAGATGCAAATAAAAGATATCGCGAGATTTTAGAAACCCGCGCTCGAGAAGTGGTACAAGAACGACGAATAGAAGAAGAACAAAGCAAGCAACTTGAAGATCTAAAGCGGCAATTACGCGGGTGATGATCAGTAAACTAAGTTCAAATTTCAAATAAGCTAGCTATTACATCTAGTTATTTTATCGATACTTTGACGCCTTCGAATAGTTCCACTAACGGTATTGTAACCTTCAGCAGTCCATTTGTGAACGTGGCCTCCGCCTTGTTCGGATCGATGGTGTGGGTGAGGAACCAGCAGCCGACATATTCGGTGTCATCTCTGGGAGCCCTGAGACAAAAGCCCGTTTCCGAGGCTTCAAATTCTATATCCTTCTTGTCAACACCGGGAAGTCCTATTTCAATCATATAGTTTTCTCGGTCGTGCCAAATAGATGCTTCCGGTAGGACCGGGATCCTTTCTTTTTTAGCCAATGAGTATCACCGCATGAGTGTTCAATTCAAATCCTTAAATAACTTTGCCGAGTGTTGAGGGTTACAATAGCAGCTTTTAAATTATCTAAGTGGGCTTGCAGTTGTAGAAGTAGTAGTGTGAGAGAGGTACGGTAAGATTGAGTTTAACACTCTTAGTAGTATTCCCCTATTTTATATTCCATATGTCCTATCGCTGTATAACAGGCTTACATCATAGTGTATCGTATAATCTCAACGTTTAAATTATCCTTAACCGACCACTAAATCATCCCAGTTGTGCTATTGTTTTGTCCAACGTGCGACTACATCCTATCCAATAAAGTAGGCCAAAATATCGACCGTTATCATACAAAGGGGGCATTTTGTATGATCGTCGCACTATGAAAGGCATCACCGATTACTCAGAGAAGGCGCAGGTCGATGCGATACGTGCAGCTGCTAAAGTTTGTAACTTCTGGAGACAATCAGACCCATACCTTCGTAATGGTGTAGGTCACACTTTTTTCGTTGAATAACCGTATCACGTCATCACTTTTTCGCGCATCAATGATGAATGTCCCTCGTCCAAGCCGCTTTCCGTACTGTGTTATTAACCCCTCTCTTTCTATCACGTATTCCTTCCCCTTGTACGTCAGCCTCGCCTTATAGCCGTAGAGCTTTCTCCCCACGTACATCTTATCCTTCTGAAGAATCCCGCCGAACGTATAGGAGATGAACACGGCGGGCTTCAGATACTCCTTCGTCCCCAGCACCTTCTCCGGCCTGCAGTAGAGCATGATGCCGTCTTTAGCAACTTCCCACAGGAACTCCGAGTTGACCGCTTCCCCGCGGTTGACGAAGACGAACGAAAAGGGATTCTCAAGCTTGTAGCTGTGCTCTATTTCCCCCGCAGCCCTATGGACGACCTTGCCCTCCTCTCCTGCTTCCGGATTATGGTCGGCGTTGAACAACAGGAAGAGGTCAACGTCGCTCTTCTTGTGTATCTCCCCTGTAGCGGCAGAGCCAAAGAGTATGATAGCCTCCAGTGTTGGAATCGCCTTGAGCTTTTGCGCGAGGTCAAGCGCTGCGGATAACACAGTACCGTTCATCGTCGTTTGCTCCACCGTACGATCGTGTCAAGTATTTCGAGAACCAGCGAAATGGTCTCTCCATTCCCCTTCCCACCATACCACCGCCCTTGCCTGATGGTCCCAAGCCCCCCAAACACATCGGCAATTGCATCGTCGCTTCGCTCCCGCAGAAGCCGTGGAAGACCAGCGTGGGTGTCTATATGTATGCCAAACTTTCTTTCACAGCCATAGGCGAGATAGTGGAATGCACACCCGTACGCGAGCTCAGCTATGGCACTTACGTGTGCCTCATCATCTTTCAACGCCATAACACTCTCATAGATCTCCCCTGTTCGTTATAGGTGGCCTTCAGCATTCATTCAATGGAGTAACTATCGTTATCGGTATACAAAAATTTTTTGTTATACATATACAAGAAGTGCTATATACTATCGTTGTATATATATATATAACAAAGTGCAGTGGGATTTATGCAGTGGTCAACACTGACAGGAAGAGGTATTTTCAAAGTTAGACGGGTGGGGTCTAACCTTCAACCTTATTGCAAAGCCGAATGTGACACTACGGTTATGTTTTTTTTGTGTCGGCATATCGCTGCTGCGAGTGCCCTATAGTGGAAATTGAACGATCTTAATTGTCATTATGGCTACGAGAAGAAGCCAGGAGATTACACCGATGAAATCATGTAGAATGGGAAAAATGGATGGAAACGAAAGAAAGCCGTGGCACGAACTGCCTGGGGAGAGCAGTGAAGCATATGGCGGCTTTTGCCTGTACCTCAATATAGGAAGTAAACGCTCGTTGAACGCAACAGCACAAGTAATGGGCGAGAGACCGCTATTTATGGAGCAGTTGAGTGCTTGGGCAGCTACGTTTGACTGGGCCAGAAGGGCTGAACTATGTGAACAGTATATTGACAACAAACTAGGAAACCGTCAAGAATTTTTAGGAAAGGCGCTGCGAACAGCAAGACAGTTCGTATAGTTGTGTATTTGCCACTTTTTAATACAGCGAGGGAGGGATTATCATAGATATTGTCATGCTAACAAGCTGGTCGCCGCGGATGTGCGGGATAGCTACGTACAGTTCTGAGCTTGTATCAGCTCTGAGAAGTGAAGGACATACCGTGAGTATAATCTGTCATACGGATGAGGAGTGTGGAGGGCATACTGAAGCGAACGTCTATCCTGTCATTGACCTTAACAATCCAGGGTGGGACGCAAAAGTATATGATACTATAAAACAGCTCAAGCCGGACGTGGTTCACATTCAGCACGAGTACGGGCTTTATATGACAAACGGAGATTATAGTGGGAATATATTGCCACTGTTGTATCGACTAAACCTCGACAGAATCCCTTCTGTGATGACGTACCATAGCATTTATACCTCACTAGGGCGATCTGAGGCCCTTTTCACTGACATTAGCTTACGGTTAGTTAATTCTGCCATAGTTCACGCCGAGGTGCAAAAGCTCTTTTTGCCATACAATCTGAATTGGGTGCCCGCAAACGTCAACGTCATCCCCCACGGTGCAAAAAAAGTCGTCCCGATAACCAACGCGAAAGAGCGATTCGGTCTTTCGGGTAAAAAGGTCGCCCTCTGCATAGGTTGGTTTGACCCGAATAAGAACTTTGAAGGCGTCATTAAAATATGGCCTGACGTCGTAAAAGAGGCGGGTAATGATGTCATCCTCGTGATTGCAGGTGATGTGAGGCCAGGTGCCTCACCAGTTCTGACCGAATACAAGGACGCGCTATTGAACGCAATCGACGAGTCGCCAGCACGGGATAACATAAAGACCATCATCGGTGCATTTGATCCTGATACCTATGATAGCATCGTATCTGCGGCCGATTTCGTCATATTGCCGTATAAACACGCATCCCAGAGCGGCAACTTGGCCCACGCGTTTGCCCTGCATAAACCGGCTATAGTAACTTCGCTGGAAGGGTTAAAAGCAGAAATTGAAGCGAGTGGAGCCGGAATTGCTGTACCCGCCGGTGACCTCGACCAATTGCGGAAATCGATCACCATGCTCCTTACTAGCGACGCGATGTTCAAGACGTACACGGAACGGGCACAAGAATATGTGGCAAATCATATCGTGTGGGAAAACATAGCGAAGAAGCACGCGCTTGTGTATCAAGATTCAATACTAAAGCAAGGTGCGTAGCATAGTTTAATGCGGTTGCAGAAAGATAGAGCCCTAAAATGGTTAATTCGCATACGCATATATTCAATTCAAAATCGCCACTATTAGTTAACACAATTCGCTCTAATATAAAGGTGAAACATGGTAACGTATGAAGAAAGAGAATTGGACATGATACCATTCGCTTCAACTTGTGTTGAAGCGGGTTTTCCGCGGCGGTTTACAGTTCGCGGTGACCATACTGTAAGAACGTGCCCACCAGAGGAGGAGCTATGACTGGAATAGTAGGTGGCCGAAGAAAATCGCCAAACCGGGCTATTATTGGACCTGTTGAGGTGCATATCATGGAGATGCTCTTCACACTTCTTGGCGATAAAAGATTTTACACCCGTGTACAAATTAGAAAAAAAGTTCGTCACTCGTTGCATGACGTATCAGATGACGAGTTTTGCGCAGCCTACGACGAACTTTCGCGATATTCAAGGCGCTTCAGAAGGGCATTATTTAGTATAATGCACAAAGAGGCAAATTTTTAAGAATATAACGATGCGGCTAACAAACACTGCGATAGAACTCTGAGTTTTTCAGCACAGATATTGAATTATTCTTCCAAAGTCCGATTCCCATGCAGTCTATCTGTAAATTCCTCACATCGTGACCTTGTTTCTCCGGTATCTCCCTTCAGGTGTTTTAGCTAATTCTTCCTTAAATCAACAGAAGGCTAGTTTATAAGGATGCGTCCGCCTGCTTAGAAAGCCGTTACTTATTTACATAACCCCGACTCGTGATTTTAGCTTTGCCCAGTCCTCAGCGCTGAGGAACCGTTCTAAGCAGCTCCCCTCTGAACGCAAAGGCACTCAACCTGACGCTGCAAGGTGCTGGACGTATTGATATCGCCGTTAACGTTACCCAGCTTACAACGCAAGTGTCCGGCGTGGGCACAGTGCTTTTGCGCGGTAACGCGACAACCCATGCTGCGACGCTAACTGGCGTAGGAAGCCTGCGCAGTTACGAATTGCAAACCGATACAACAACGGTCTCCATTACGGGCGTCGGCTCAGCTGAAGTAACCGCATTGAACACTCTCACCGTCAACATAAGCGGTACCGGATCGGTTAACTACCACGGTTCCCCTCAGGTGACTGTACAGCGCACGGGTCTTGGAGTCGTGCAGAAAACGGGATAGATCCGGTACGTTGATGATGGGGATTGACTAAGATAGAATACCTTATAGTTCTTCCCTATAACGCCAATCAGTTACGGGTATGGAAGATAATCGCTCTCATTTTTAATTTCCCAATAGAGACAAATGTCTTCTAGTGAATACGCTGTCTTTTTCCAGAGACTAAAGAGATGACAGCTGTTTTATAGTAAATTTTTTGATATGTGTCTCTTAATCTTGCTACACCATTGGCCTTACAGTAGCAACGGGAGAATACACTGTAAAATAATAATGAGAAACAATAATAATGAGAAGCAATCGTATACACTTATTCATTGTTTGAAAAAGAACGGGGGTGGTCATATATGATGAGTAAGCAACAAACAGGCCTAAAGATGTTTTTTGCCTCAATCGTTGTGATTTTCGGATGGCTGTTGTTTTTGGCATTATGGTTATTTTATTATGCCATGAGTTATAGCATTCTCCAAAATATAGCGATTTTCTTGGTATCTCTCGTCGTTGCTGGCATACTTTTTATTCTACTTTGGGTTCCATGGGCTATGAAACATGCAGACTAAGAAAAATCAATACCTGAAAGAAATAATAGTAGAGACCAAAGATATGTGATTGTAGAGAGAGAGACTAGAATGATACTCGCTCATCTATTTGCATATTTTTCACGGTAGTGGCATTGTGGGCACCACGAGTATTGCATTGTAATCAGGTATTTTTCCGACGGAACGATTGGCAGAAGTATCATTAATTAGACGGGAAGTCGTGAGGTTATCTCCACATTAAAAGGTGTTGCTTGAATGTGTATACAGCAAAGGTGAGCGGCAATCGCCTACAGAGGTGCATCGTAAGTTCAATAATCTTATGCGGCTGACTGGCCGTGAACAGGTATCACACAAAACGTTGTCAGAATTAGTCGCTGAATAAAAACTTTACGGATTCGTTGAAGTAGAACAGAAAGGACGAGGGAGAGGTCGAGGCGTTGACCTCTATATATCGCCGACTGGATCCATCGGCCAGCTACAGGTCTAACTGTCGGAATAGGACAAAATTCTATAGAGCGTCAAAATCGCAAGCGTTTTTTAAGTCTAAATATGAGAGGCAATATTTTATAAGAAATACAGTTAAGTAAAGATAAAAATGCCACGTAAAGGTCGATACATAACGCTGCAATTGAAACAACTGACTGAAGTTGATCCCGACTTAGCCTACGACATTCGTGCTGTAATGTTCAATAAATACTGTTTGCCGGATGAAGAAGCTTTTAAGCACTCCGTAACCATTTTGGACAATGGTGCGGTGATATTTCGGCGTGACGTAATGTTTTTAGATGACATAGATTTCGAACGACTTTGGCAGATGCAGGGGTGACGTTTCAAGCGGTGCCACCGAAGGCCGCACCAGGAAGATTACCGTTTACATTTGTTAACGCCTAAACATCCTGTCGACTTACGCTAGTGGTCTCTGGCATAGTGTCCTATCTCGTCAAAAATAATCTTTGTTTGACAAACTCAGACAGTAATTGTTTTAAAGCATTAATTTTGCTCATAATAGACGGCGCAGAGACCGTGATTTAAAAAATAAAAGATTTTCCAGATTTAAATTTAAATTTTTTTCTTATTTCTTTTGTACAATATTTACCGCTAGTCCCTCTAGTGGGGTCTTTTTATCGATAACTGTCCCACACCTCGTTATGCCAAAGCTCCCATCTGTTTTGGATCCCGACCGCGCGAACAATGGGCACAGGCTTGTCAAAGCGTCGCTTCCACTTCGAGGCGTATCATTTGCACGTGGACCCGTCCTTCTTTATCAGGCGGATGCCGCCCAATGTACGTAACTGCGATCTCTTCAATGAGGTCTTCGCGGAGCGCTTCCGGAAGGCGCTCCGTGTAGGGAAGGAAGACGGTGCGCAACCAGCCCTTGAGTTCTTCCTTCCCCTGATGTACCATGTCCTTTGGAACTAACTCAATGCGCCGCGCTGAGAGACCAACGTATTCAAGGAATGACACATACTCCTCAACGCTGTAGAAGGCCCACGATTCGGTGAACCCGACGAAATAGCTCCTCCATCTTTCGTGTGTAATGATCTCGTTCGTTACGCGGAAGAGTGATGCAGCGTTACCTTGTCCCCCGAACTGGAGCACTGTCCTCCCGTGGAGTCTGAGACCTCTTTTAATTCCGTTAAGAACAGCGATGTGATCCCTCACCCAATGGAGGCTTGCAAACGACACGATGAGGTCGAACTCATGATTGTACGCGAGGCAAGTTGCATCCTGCAAGCGAAACTGCAGATTGGAGAAACGTGACGGGGAGAACCGTCGGTGGGCGAACTGAATCATCGCATCAGAGGAGTCGATGCCAAGCACCGAACCCTGCGGCACGAGTGCTGCAAGCTCTGCCGTCACTTTTCCGTCACCACACCCGATGTCCAACACGCGTTCATCCCCCGCAAAGTCAATTATTCGAAGGACATCTCGAGCCCACTGATGCTGGGGAGACGAGTGCTTTTCATAGTCGGCCGCATCCCATTGGTAATTCATAGTTTATTGAACCCTTTTTTGCGCACTTTGCGCTCATTACGCTACATCGATTGAAAGCATCACCACAAATTGAGCTCAAATCGGCGCTTATTAAATACGATGAAAGCCCACGGCGGCAGGTAGACTATTTTTCTGCTTTGTGTTCTTTTTCTCCGGCAATATCACCTGCTGTCGCATAAGGATGAGGATACCGTTCATTTTCATCAGTGTATGATTTCATCCACCATTTGGATTTGATTTGCACCGATTGTTCAGGACAATAATTAAGACAAGCGTAGCACATATAGCATTTGACATTTTTCTGCCACACCGGCTTTTTATCAGTCATTTTTATCTTTTTGGATAAACAAACCTTTTCACATATACCACACCCTACACATTTTGAATCAGAATAAAAATAGTTCTTTGCGCCATCGAATTCAGCAAAGGTCATTCCTAAAAGAACGAGACGCTCTAGCAAGTAATTAGACGGATAAATATACCCAGCGTCGTTGACCCGATATTTTTCTTTATTTATGATGACTTTCTGAATCGAGTCAAGTCCCTCCTGAACTTCAGATTCCAGCTCTGCTATTTCTTCCGCTGTTGCCGGAAGCCAATCTTTAAATTTCGGATCGTTGCTGGCCACATTTAGAATAAAATATGAATCTAAACTTTTACCTTTTTTCTTCAATAGATCGTCTATTTTGCTAAATGCAAAACATTTGGTGCCGCCTCGTGTCGCTATTGCAAATATATAGTTAGCTGATTGTAGATTGAGTTTTTTAAGGAATTTTTTTACAGGAATGGGAATTGTCATACCACGGATAGGGAAAACAAACCCAACCGTTTCTCCATTGGTTTCTATAACGTCTTTGTTTAAAAGGCTTAAAATAGGGATGAGATTTGTTTCTGGGATTCGTTTTTGTAATTCTTTTGCCACGTGTAACGAATTACCAGTTCCGGAAAAATAATAAATTTCCACGTTACTCATAATCAATTCCCAGTTTAATGATTAAATGAAACGTATCATAAACAATACCTTCGCCAAAATAGGCTGACTTTTCGCTTCATTGGTTTACTCCTTCCGCTTTGTGTAAGACACTGCGCAGCGTGGCGGCAAATTCATCAGGCGTATACAGAAAAGAAACATGATGGCCGGGGAAAGTAACCATCTCACAGCCGAGGTTCTCAGCCAGAATTTGAGCCGTCTCTGCGTAAAACCTCTTTCTCTCCAGAGACATTTTTCCAGCAGCCATGAACACCCTGACCCCGTTTTTCTTGATCATCGCGACATCCGGCAGATAGTTGGTGACAGGCAGCAACTCCTGTTTCGCCAAGAAATCGCTGGCATCCTTCGAGCTGATGCGGCGTTCGCTACTCTGTTCCCGATGGCTTTTTACATACTTGGCTGTGGTTTGAGCCTTGATCAGCTGTCGGATGGGAAGCCCAGGAAGAATAAGGCTAAGATCAAACCAGAGCATGGCCAGCGGCCCGCCAAACCAGAAAGCCATCCAATAGACGCCTGCAAAGAAACGTTGCCATTTCCTGGCCTTCGGATGCACACGAGCAATCGGCGGTTCATGCGCCACTACCGCCCGCACCGCCTGAGGTTGGGTCTTCGCCATGTCAAGCGCAATGACCGCGCCGCTGCTGTTGCCAAAAACGAATGCGGATTGCTCGCCGGCCGCGCGCAGCACGGCCACCGCGTCACGACTCTGCTGGCTGATCTCGAAATTTTGCGGATTGTTTATCGTACTACGGGCATTGGCACGGCGGTCGTAGGTAATGACTTTGTATTCATCAGACAGAATATCTGCGACGGCTGCATAATATTCCCCATCCCCGGTACCACCCGGGATCATCAGCAGCGGCTGTCCCTGACCACGCACTTCATAGTAAAGTTCATCGCCTTCTGTCGTCACGCGATGCGATTGCATAATAACTTGTTTGGTTGTCATGTCGTTCACACTCATTTCTGTTCAAAGATGTATTTCGTTCTGTGGATAAGACTCTTTAGTCTACTTGTGCTAATGGTTTTTGCAAATATCGTCAAAATCGCAAGCGAAATTGAAGTCTCCAGGCCGTTAGTCAGTTCACCTACAACCGAGATCCTCTCTCGATCTGGACTCATAATCGGAGGAATTCTCGCCGGCATACTCATCATCATGTTTCGGATGACAGATGATGTATTACAAGCCCATAGTCTTTCTTGGCTTTTTAATAATGCAGATGGCGGCGCAATTAAACGCCATATAACTATAAGTATCTATTTCATTTAATCTACAAACGATACAACGTTACATGAAACTACATTGAGTGAAACTATGAGCTCATTAGAAAAACTTGCAGCACTGGCAGTGTGGTTTTTTGCTTTTTTAGTTATAGCGATGCTTACCGTTGCTGGGTTGCTGTGGGTATACTCAATCATTTCAAATGTTCGTGTGTCACTATGGATACTTCCCGTGCTGGGATTAGCTGCTGTGTGTGTTCTAGCGCTATTGGTAAATTTTCTACGTAACTCTAGCATTTTGTAAAAACTATATTCACACACGCAGCACCTTATCTGCCACAACGCCCGGAGCATGAAGTGATCTCACGCGGTGAGCACACTCTGGCAGCATGAATGCTGAATAGGGCAAAAGTAGGGTAAAAAAGTAGATTAGTCAGGTCACTAGGTATAATTTAGCGTGAACTTCATTATTCCAGTGACGGAGAAGAAAACTCTGACAAAAAACCTTCAAACAGAAGAAGAATCTGAAGAAGCAGATATAAAAGAGCTTGAAGAAGAAGCACAAAAGAGAGAGTAAGCACGGTCAAAAACTGTTGCAGGGCACCATCCATTACAACTAAGATTGAAACTACACTAAAAAAGAAGGAGTAAGCGATGAGTGATAACGAACCTGATTTGGAAACTGTCTTGAGAGATCTGCGGAACAGGATTCATAGGCTTCGGAATGGGCTCGATGAGTTCGACCAAGAACTAAAAGAGATAATACAGATTTGGAATCATGCAAAAAAGCTGACGAGATCGTTTGAAGAAGAAGCACAAAAGAGCGAGCAAAAGTGAAAACAATTGAAATAAACGACACAGTTTTTGGTAAATTGCAGCTTGTTCAACAACGTATGATAGAAGCAACACACGAACGGTGGGATGTGAGCGGGATTATTGATGCCGCGCTTTCGGCTTTATTAGAAACAGAGATCATTGACAAACATATTGAATAAATGGAAATGAGCACAACACATGCTGTAAAGGAGCTCTCGCGCCTATGGTTTCACTGCGGAACAGTCTACACTTATAACGTAATCAATGCCGTCGGCAGTAATGCTTAACCTGTAGTGAAAATCGCCAAAACCGGCCGTTCTAATGTAGTTTTTCTCTTTGTAATATGCAATGAAATGATCAACTTCTTCTTTACTAATGCCCCACCCTTCAGCAATCGGGCGAATATCAGATGTTTGCTTGTTTGTGTCCGCGTTTACGTAGTCGCAGAGCTTGCACATAAATCTCTCACGATCCCGTTTCGTATTCATTTTTTTACCGTAATAGAATTGCTGAAATATCGTATAAAAGGCATACAGATGAAATATTCAAACTTCTCGTATCGAGTTTAAGTTGCGCTAGAGCAGTTGTTTTTGGGTTTTGGTATAGGAGAGGGGTATAACTTAATTATTTTTTTGGATTAGACGTTTTTTATAAAGTTAGAGAGTTCAATCATAATTTATACTGATATGCCCTCGTAAAGCGTGCGATACTTCACAATTTTACTTTCGCTGCGCAACCGAACTTATTATGTGAACCACTGCAGAACTGCATAATGGTGAAAGTATGAAAGACCAAGAAACGAAAGAGCACTTTATGGTGCTCCGCGCAAAAGGAAAGAGCTTCAGCAGTATAGCCCAAGAGCTCAAAGTGAGCAAACAGACGCTCATCAATTGGTCGAGGGAACTTAAGGGAGAGATTGAGAACCTCGAGTCCATTGAAGTGGAAGCATTGCGTGAGAAGTACTCCCTCACGACGCAGAAAAGGCTGGAGTTTCTGGGCGAGAGTCTCAATAAGATCAAGAGCGAACTGGAATCCAGAGACCTGTCTGAAATTCCGACAGACAGGCTGTTGACGATGTACTTCAACTGTTTGAAGCAATTGCAGGCAGAACTGCGACCGTTAGATTTCAAGTCTGAAAAGGAAATTACACAAGAAAAAAATCCAGATGATATAAGGGTACTCGGCCTCTCGTGATGGTGTTTATCGGACGAGCAGAAAGGACTCATCTAAAAATAGACCAAAACTAGACCGAAATTGGACAAAAAGTACGTTTTATTATGTAAATTATTCTCAACTCGCGGCGCTGTAGATTCAGCCTATGAAACGCCTGCTGTCTGCGGAACTCATACTTTTTCTGTATGATGATTATTCAACAAGGCTCTAGATAGTGAGGAACGTCTATTGCTTTAAAGCTTTCTTACGATTTGTCAAAAAATTATGTTGAGTCTGTGAAACTTGTTTTGTTCACAATATTGTTTGGAATTGTCTAACCCTGTGACCGGAAATATAATACTGTCTGTTGAGCGTTTTGTTAAAACTCTCTTACTAGCAGAGACTTAACAAGTTAAGCGTAGTCGTTGGCTACCTCAAGGGTAAACGGCTTAAAACTTACGTAACAAAATAGTATTTTGCAAGGAAAAGGTTAGTTAGTAGTAAAATTTTATCGACGACGTTTTTTATAGTGATTACGATGATGATGCTATCGGTATATCCTTGTTTTAAATATTATTTTAAAAGTAATATAAAATAATATTTATTTAATTTAATTGATTAAATTATATAATTTTAGGGAACTAGCACTAATTAGGAAAAAGATTTTTTCAGTTCCCCATATCAGCAGGTATTATTGCAGTGTATTTATAGCAATGACGGAAAGCAGTCGCCTAAAGAGGTGTATCGTGAATTCAATAATCTTATGCGGCTGACAGGCCGTGAACAGGTATCACATAAAACGCTATCTGAACTGGTCGCTGAATTAGAGTTCTATGGTTTTGTAGAGGTTGAACGCAAAGGGCGAGGAAGAGCCCGGGACGTTGACTTCTATATATCGCCAACGGGGTCGGTGAAGCGAAAGGTGCTGTTGGATGCGCTGAAAGATTTGGTCTTATAATAAAAGATTCGATATCATCGCGTGTTCCACTACATCAAACATGGTCATTTTTGTTCGTGACGTCACATAATAGGATTCAATGAACCTTCATTATTGTTAAATGAGGTAACAGCATTTTTTAGTAACGTCAAAATCGCAACCATAGGAAGCATTATTTAACAGCTTTACCATTTTTGTAAAGACTAAACTATAGGAGGTGAACCAAGGCTCGTATCGTATGAGCCTTGGAGCGTGATGAGATTAGCCGATGGCGTGGAAGTGCTGGAATTACCGATGCAGAGTTTCGTGGGACGAAGCATCATTCATCCGACACTCATCTGGGATGGCAATACGGTGGTACTGGTGGATGCGGGCTTCCCCGGTCAACTGCAACAGATCCGTGAAGCAATGGGCAGTGCAGGTGTCCCGTTCGACAGGCTGGACAAGGTTATCATCACCCATCAGGACATCGACCATATCGGAAGCCTGCCGGATATTGTCCGGGAGTCTTCTCATAAAGTCGAAGTGCTGTCCCATGAGGAGGAGAGGCCGTACATAGAAGGCCGCAAGCCGTTGATTAAGATGAATCAGGAGCGTCTGTCGAAGATGTTGGTGTCTCTGCCTGAGGAACAACGCCAGCGGATGGAAGCGCTGTTTGCAAACCCACCCAAAGCGAGCGTCGATACGGCGGTTGCGGATGAGGAAGTTTTGCCATATTGTGGAGGAATCACGGTGATCTTCACCCCAGGTCACACCCCCGGCCATATCTGCCTGTACCTCAATCAGAGCAAGATCCTAATCACCGGCGATGCGTTAGTCGTCGTAGACGGCGAGTTGCGTGGACCGAACCCACAGGCAACATACGATATGGACACTGCTTTGAAATCGCTGAAAAAACTTACGCAATACGACATCGAAACGGTGATCTGCTATCACGGAGGCGTCTACACGGACAACGCCAATGAGCGCCTTGCGGAGTTAGCCAGCGCTGCAGACTAGTGCCGCTTGAAGGATCGTCGGGGAGGGCTTCTAGGGGTGGTAGGCTGAAACAGTGTATAGAACATGAATCCTACACCACAGCTAAAGAAGACTTTACGTGAGCGCATATTTTGAAAGAAGAGGTAATAGACTTTTATATCTCGCCGACGGGATCAGTTGAGCGAAAGGTGTTGTTAGATGCGCTGAAGGATTTGGTGATGTGATATAAAATCCATTAATCATCTGGTGCGGTATACATGTGTAATACGCTTAATTTTACAAATAATTTAAGTCATAGTTTCAATCATTGTTTTAATGAATGATGATCTTAAATTTACTCAGATTTGACCACAATTTGCAAGACAAAAGAAACAAGAGATAACAAAAATGTAAGCTTGTAAATTGAGTAATGTTAGGGCGAAACAAATTGTTAAGAAACTAAAACCAACGGTAGAGTTAGTGCCACTAACATCGTGGCGTAATAACGTGCGGAAGATAGCATCAAAACCGGCGTGGAACAACATACAAAGGAGGGCACGCGCACCGGCAAAAAAAGTTGGAGTAGATAGTCATGTTCCTAGACTGCCTAGACAAAGCACTCGTGAGAGGGAAAGCGGGGTTTGCCTTCGATACGAAGTTAGAGCACCGATTTGTAGGCAGTGCCGGTAAACGCATAGGAAGAAAGTTGAAGAAGCTCAGAATGAAGGTAGTCAGACCGCACGCGTCTGCCATTGTTATGGGTGAGAAGGGCCGCTTAAAGAAGGGACTGAAGAGGCGTTTAGGCAGATAGGAGAGCATATTGCACCCGTAATAACAAGTTTGACGTCCTCGAGTTAATACCGCTATTGCATTAGCCACGTAACACCATACGGACATCATCTTTTACGAGCACATAGCATCAAAAAATTCCTAACTAAACTAATAGTGACATCGCCTTTACACGGCGAAGGTCACCGGTTCGAATCCGGTCGAGCCCATCTTCTTTCGGTGATTTATTATTTGATAGCTCGTTATTTTGAAGAATCTATCG
This sequence comes from Methanobacteriota archaeon, assembly GCA_963704625.1. Taxonomy (GTDB): domain Archaea; phylum Halobacteriota; class Bog-38; order Methanoflorentales; family Methanoflorentaceae; genus DASPRZ01. The sequence goes on from OY969924.1 coordinate 981,503, forward strand.
GCCAGCTGCAGGCCCAACTATCGGAAGAGGACAAACTGCGAAAGCGCGTTGAAATAAAAATCGTTATGTAAGAAATCTATCATTTTTATTGTGAGTCTTTTCAATCCCGAAAGCATTTCGGGCAAAAAGAGCAGCTGAACAGATATATTTCTCCGATAACTTAGCGCGCCACTGAATGGTCGGACGCGTCCTATAGCCCTAGCCGTACCTGCTTTAACATGAATTACTACGTCCTCATTATTTTCATTATCCATTATTAAGATCAACTGTAATTAGTTAAGACACATAAACCAAAAAAAGTTGTATAAAGTGATGAGTGTTAAAATTTCGATGAGAGTTCAATCATAATTGCAGTTTTTTCTCGTTCTGACTGCACTTATGGCCATCCGTAACCATGTTACAACCACGACCAAAGGATTGAAACCCAAGATAGCCATGTATCTATGGCTTCGGTGAAAAACATGGCGGACAAGGAGAGGTGAAAATATGTCGCACTGGGAGAGCACGTTAGATGAGTACGGTATGATGATAGAGCAGCGGCTATCCCACTTCCTCAAGAAGGAGCGCATGGGCGCCCGCACTTATCATGATTTTATCGGGAGAGTGTACAAGGACATCACAGACTATGCACTCAGAGGGGGGAAGAGACTGGCATCTTGCAGCACTCTTCTTGCGTATAAAGGATTTACGAACGATGTCAATGATCGGATCCTCGACGTCTGTACGGGTGTGGAACTCTACCGTCACGCTATACTAGTACACGACGATCTCGTTGACCACGACGAGTTACGGCGTGGAGCCAGCACCATTCACACGATGTACCTCTCAGTACGATGACCACTGTGGCGCTGGGGTAGCGGTCTTTGCGGGCAACATCCTGTATACCCTCGCCTTAAAAGCAATAATGAGGACTGACTTCGAGACGAATAAAATAGCTAAAGTATTAACGATGCTCAACAATGCGTTCCAAGCGGTGAATGACAGTCAACTTCTCGACCTTCTTTTTGAGTACAAAATTCCGGACGTACATGAATGGTATATCATGGCCTCAAAGCGGGCGGCATCACTCTTTAACGCCTCGCTAGGCATTGGGGCTGTGTTGGCAGAGGCGTCGGAGCGAGACGTCCAGTTGTTAGAGGAGGCGGCCCTCCATATAGGCTACTGCTTTGATATTCAAGATGATATCATCGATACGTTCGCAGTGGAAGAGCAGTATGGCAGAAGACCCGGCGAGGATCTGTACAAGCACAAGAAACCGCTCCACATTGTCTACACCTACAAAATGGCCGATCGGGCTCAGTTAGAGACGTTTGAGCGCGTAGCTCATAATGGCTCTCCAGGCAGTCTGATGGCTATACGAAAGATTATCACTGATTGTGGAGCACTCGAAGCGGCTAAGAATCACTCGAGGACGCACGCCGACATGGCGAACCATCTGATCCTGGAAACCACCATGAGTGAGGAGGTAAAGAGTTTCTTCATCTCGCTTATCGACTATATCAAAGAGAGTCTCAACTGGTACAATTGATGGCCTTCGAACTTCGAATAAAGCCTTCTCGCCGCTTCTATGAAATCACTATGCATCTGCAGCGCGGTAGTCCCGGGAAAAGCAGTTATACCATCAATGATATGAAAAAGCGGCAATAATACATCATAATAATGTCAAGCACGAGGTTGATAACGTGGACTTTAAGGTGATTCCTGCAGTCGACATTAAAGACGGAAAGTGCGTCCAGCTTATCGGTGGGGTGCCTGATAACGTTCTCATATCGCTCGATGATCCGGTAGCGGTGGCACAGCATTGGATTGATGAAGGAGCTGATGTGCTCCACATCATCGACCTTGACGGCGCGTTTGGAAAGGCGAGGAACCTCAAGATCGTGTATAAAATTGCGAAGCTTGATGCATTTGTTCAAGTTGGCGGTGGCGTGCGGTCGCACGATGACGTAAACGACTTACTTAAAATTGGAGCGGACAGGGTAATATTAGGCACGGCCGCGGTGCGAGACCCGACGATCGTCTACAGCCTCACAAATGAATTCGGGCGCGAATCTATTATGGTGTCTATAGACTCAAAAAAGAACGAGGTTCTCATTGAGGGGTGGACTAAAAGCGTGGGCTTACGGCCAGAGGATATGGGCCTCATGTTCCAAGAACTCGGTGCAGGTTCTCTGCTCTTTACCGATGTCGATGTGGAGGGCAGGATGAGCGGTGCGAGAGCGAGTATCATCAGAAGTGTCGTAGAACGCATCGACATACCAGTAATAGCGTCAGGTGGTATTGGCTCCCTCAAGGACATTAAAGCGGTTGTGGAAACAGGAGCTGCCGGGGTTGTAGTCGGCTCTGCGATCTATACCGATAAGTTCAACCTTATAGATGCTTTTAAGATAGTTAGCGGCATGTAAGGGTTGGTTGAAATGCGAACGGCTGACGTCACGAGAACCACAAAGGAGACGAGAATTGAACTTCATCTGAATCTGGATGAGGGCTCCGAGATTTCCATTGATACAGGAGTACCTTTTTTTGATCACATGCTGGAAGCACTGTCAAAGCATGGTGATATTGGGATACGGCTACTTGTCCAGGGTGATGGAAATATCCATCACACCGTTGAAGACGTCGGCATCACGCTTGGGATGGCCATAAAAGACTCGCTCGGGAATAAAGGTGGGATAAAGAGGTTCGGAAATGCGTCGATTCCCATGGACGATTCACTCGCAACGGTAGCGCTTGACATATCAGGGCGGAGTTATGTCGTATTTAACGCGACAGTGACTTCCAGTGTTGGCGGTATGGATGCGAGTCTCGTGAAGCACTTTCTCGAGTCACTCGCCTCTAACGCGATGATAACGATGCACGTGAATGCCTATGGCACAAACGACCACCATACCATAGAGGCGATTTTCAAAGCGCTCGGAGTGGCACTGCAGGACGCACTTCAGCCAAAACAAGGCATCCGCAGCACAAAAGGGGTGTTGTGACTGCTTCAACCGAGAAAGTTTATGGGCCTCTACGAATTTTGATTTGATGTATAGAGACGGTAGACCTAGCCTAAGAATATTTGTTGAGGCGTTATAATGCCGATTTTTCACAGGGCTACAAGCAGGTGAGGCACGTTTGCCTGTTGAACGGGTGAGGGATATTGTTCGGAATGAGCTAACCAGAACGTGAAAGAAGCTTAGAGCTGAAATTGGCACTGATCTTTGGTGGAAGAGAGTGATCGCGGCCCTGCATGCCTTAGCACTAAAATTTACGGAAATCACTCCTGCCCCGCCCGGTTTCAGCAGGGGCGTACAACCTCGCTGCACGGTACACACACAATTTTGCCATTACGCAGGCGGGCGCGCGGCTCCATCACGTGCTCGCCGCAGCTGCTGCAGGCAACCGAAGAGAAAATGCGGGCCCGAACTGGGAAATCGAGCTGCACCCGTTCAATCTTGAACAGAAGGTCTTCATCAGCATCCAAGATGCGCTGTGGCGCTTCGACTTGTATTTCTTGGAAGCGCTGCACTTCTGATTCACTGGCTGTACAACTCATGGCCCTACCTCGCAGCTGCTGGTAGCCCTCACCTAGCACATCGTCCAAGCCTCGAGCTACGACGCGCACTGCCTCGCCAGTATCTCTCCTACCAATGGTGAAGGCGTTTTTCCCATAGTCGCAGAAAACGATGTTGCCCTTGCCCATTGTGCACCCTGTCAGCACCTGCAGAGCATCCACGGCGCAGTTGTCGGTCTCGACAATGGCGACCAGTTCCTCGTCAGGCGACTTTTTCGAGCCCAAGTGCCGCAGAGCCGCTTTGCCGGCGCGGTAACCGAGAGCCAATCCCACACAGGAATGCCCGTGAAACTCTATTGCCTTATCCCAATCGTTTTGCACACACATATCGCATCCTCCTTTACACCTCTACTAAAGATTCCATTACATGTGAATTTGTGGCGGTTATTTTATTTGCTGCCCTTGACACTTGTATCTTTTCTGCAGGAATCAGTATTACTGATTCCCGTCTGTGTTTGATTGCGCGACTGCTGCATGCAACGCGAAGTACAGGCTGTTTAAAAGCGACAGAAAAACGTGGTACCAGCTGCCAAGCGAAGGGGATGACGCCTATAGAGCCTTTTGCCTGTTTCTAAACATGGGTCGTCAACGTTCGCTGAACAAACTCGCTGCAATGATTGATAAATGGACGATTAATAAATGGCCTCTGTCCGTGGAACAGTTGGGCTTATGGGCCCATATATTTGCTTGGACTAAACGGGTTGAACTGTGCGAACGGTTTATTCACGACGAGTTACTGATGGGAAGTTCCCATCTGCCAGACGATCGTACACGTCAACAAGAAACGAAGCTGCTTACGAGCACACCACAAATAGGAAAGAAGTTGTGGATGGATCGTCTTATTGAAAAACGAAAAGCAGTATGATAATAGATGATTCTTCTTTGCGCTTTGTAACATTAACGGAAGTTATATAACATATCAAATGTTACAATTACTAAAATTATAATATATTTAGTGTTATTTATCTTAATATATGTAATAAATAATAAGTGGGGTTTGAAGTAAACATAAATGACGGCGTAATGGCCCCCATCTGGGTTGGGGTATATTATACCCATTTTAGCCCACTCAACGAAAAGGACGATGGAGGTGCTTGTCATCATCGATATGAATAAACAGCAAATTTAGGAGAGATATTTAGGCAAAATTACAAAATACTGGAGGTGAAAAAAATGTCAGTGGACTTAATTACTCTCGGTGCGGCAATACTTGGTCTCTTAGCAGCAGGCGGAGGTCCATTCATTCTATTAAATGTGATAGGCGATAGTATTGCATTTATCTGCGCTGTTTGTTTTGCTGGACCTGCCGCGATATTAACCTTGCTGTCCGCAGTTGGCGTAACTTTAATGGTACACTAATGAGGATGACTCTTAAGTTAAAAAAATATATTTGCTTTTTTATTTTATTTTAAAAACTATTTGATATATTGGTATAAGGAAAAGTTTTGATAGTTACATGATGTACCTAGAGAGACAATAATTTCGCATGCCTATGTGGAATTAGGGTGGATGGCATCCTTCAGTTGCTTCCCAGTATCCCTTCATATGTGCTTCCATCAGGCGTGCCGTGATAGTATAAGTCGAGGGGGTTGTTCTCCTTCAATCTTATGAATACTATAAACTACTTCACTTAATTTAAGTTTAAAAAATCGCAATTCGGAGAAATACTATACAGATAGTTTAGAGAAAGATAAATTCCTATCTTATAATTTTAAGTTATGCATTTGCAAAAAATACTTATTTTTGTCAAACTTCTCAGACTTTCCTATTTGCCTATGGTGGCTGGCTCAAGCGTAATATTTATGATAACGTTCCAAAAAGGCTTATATAACCTAGGCTTAGTCGGGTTAGGCTTTCTTACAGTGATATTAATAGCTTAGGTGGTTTCGCCATTAACGATTATTTTGATAGCGAGTCGGATGCAATTGTGCATCCGGAAAGGCCTATTCCTTCGAACCAGATATCTAATTTACGCGTTATTCAGCTTTCCGTGCTGATGTTTGTTGCCGGATTAGCGCTCGCCCTTGCCATAAACCCCCTTGCTTTCGACATTGCTGCATTAGCTTCGATGTTTTTAATATTGTATTCAGGGCTTTTTAAAAGAATTTTAAGGTTTTTGAGCAATATAATTATAGGCATTTTGACAGGAATGACGGTACCTTTTTTAGTGAAGCGGTAGTACATCAAACAGTGAGCGTCCTTTCACTCTCTTTTGTCCTTTTTATAGTATTTATCGACGTAGGTGTAAATGTGCTTAAAGATGTAGTAGGGTCAGAAGGTGATATAAGAAGAGGATATTCCACTCTACCCGCAAAAGCGTGGTATACCCTTTTCGATAACGGTTGGTGCACCTCTCTACTTGTTTGCTGCCATGGCATCACCGCTCCCGTATATCGTCGGGGCAGTTAGCGTCGCATATTTCATTCTAATAGTTCTGTTGGATTGTATTATGTTTTATACGTCACTATCCTTGTTCAGGAAAACAGACGTTAGAACTGTGAAAAAGCAGTACAAAATTCTTACAACGTCCTTTTTTCTAGTTCCTGTAGCCCTATTATTCGGCACCTTTTTGTGATTGTAAGCATGCAATTAAAATATTAAACGAGGCTAAGATATTCTATCACAACGTCGGTTTGACGTTGTTATGCGTTATTGGGTAACGTAAGGTCCGCTTTTGCCAAACGCGCAAGTTCCTAGTAATGCTGTTGTTACTCGCTCGCGCTTTCTCTGATATTAATAAGGGGTTTAAACAGCATAGAATAAGGGGATGTTAAACTTGTGAATAAGGTAAATGTGACGCTCTCTCTTTATCATAGTTGAGAAATTGTTCTCCTGTTGGTATGTTAAAACTAAAAAATCGGGGGAATGCCCCTTGATTATAGGTTCGGTTAGTCAAAAGGTACGATGTGACACACTGCTTCAACGGATATTGTCCACGTAGCCCCTCCTTGAACACGTCCTGCAACTGCCTATGTAGCTATAGGAGACACTAGTGCGGTATCAATTACGTGAATCGCTGAGCACGTGAAAGTAGTCTATTTGGGGGCATGGAATGATGATCTGATAGCAATCAGGGCCATAAAAGAGAAGACAGACGCGGTGATACATAACTGACAGTGCGTTGATGTGTCACGTTCTAAATGGAAAAGCTATTTTAGGCGATTCAGTTTTCCACGGACGAATTCAAATTATTTTACAAGCCACGGTTCCATAAGCGTTGCTTTGCATCTATCTTTAAGCGTGCACAGGCCACAATTTCTTGGATTGGTTGGACAGCCTGCCAATTGGAGATATTTGGCGGCAACTTGTGCGGCATCAGCTCCCGCATCGTCAGCCTTTACCGGTGCATTTGTGGGATAATATCCGGAAAAATCGACGTTTTTTAACCCTATATCCCTGCACGTCTTTACCAGTCGCTGCATCATGCGCTTTGAAGGGCCCGGGTGATAATATAAGATAAAACTTGGTCGAAATCCAATGAGTCGATACGGTATTACAGGATCGATATCTTTGATGAATTCAGCAATCTTCGGAACCTGGGCATCAGTAATGCCGGGTACAACTACCGTTCGAAACACCCGTATTTTTTCCGGGTTCTTTGTAGCGACAAATTCTGCGTTTCGCAATACAGGTTCCACGGGTGCACCAGTCAACGCCTCGTGTACAGTGCCATCGAACGCCTTTATTTCAAAGTTAAAATATGATGCGAGGGTCATTAGCCGTTTCAGGGTACGGTGTGTCGAAAAGCCATTTGTGGCGATACCAACTTCAATACCCGGAACTACCTCTCTCGCTCTGTCAACTACAGCCTCTATATAGGGAGTGTGTAAAGACGGCTCCCCACCGGTGAAGCTGAGTCTGTGCATCCCTATCTTCTGGGCCAGAGGAGTGCCTAACGCTATGTGAAGTTCATTAACTACATCTTCGGGCTCTGAATATCCCCTGTATATCCATCCCGCATCAGGGTACTGCGAAATGCGGTAGGCATTACAATAGATGCACCGAAAACAACACCCAAGAAAAGTGATCGAATAACTCTTTAAAACGTACGCAAGGCTAGTGTACGCGATCTCAGGAATTCCAACGCGACAGACTCCTCTCTCACCACTAAGCCTATCGACGTTACACCTCCACTCACATAATGTGCACGCTTTAAGCTCGTTGAGATAGTTTAAATGCATATCTAACACTTCATAATCCAATATTAGGTGTACGTCGTAACTAAATATCAGTCTTATCCCTCATCAGGACTTTGCTAAACAAGCCGCAGAATCACTCGACTCATAGAAAGCATGGCGAGATTTCTACGTGAGATTGCACGTATCTCGCATTTAACACATATGGAACGGAGTGTATACAAACAGAAGATAAAGAATAGCCGTCTGTTTGACATAGGGGCGAATGAAAGGATATCATCAATTTCCAGATTAATGTGCATCAACAAGTTATTACTATTATACAGATGAGTGTGCTATTAGTATTACTATTAGATAGTTTTTTATAACTGTGACGCTTATTTCTTTTTTGGCGATATTATGCACATACCAGATGGATATTTAGGACCATTAACGTACATACCAATGTATATTATCATGATTCCAATTTGGCTTTATGCAGGAACTTGGCTGCGTAAATCCCTCAAATCCAAACAGGTGCCATATCTGGCGCTCGCAGCTGCTTTCTCTTTCGTCATTATGATGTTCAACGTACCCATACCAGGGGGAAGCACCGGGCATGCAGTAGGCAGCGCGTTGGTAGCAATTATATTAGGGCCCTGGGCTGCGGTCGTTACGACGTCCGTGGCCCTCCTCATACAAGCCTTACTTTTCGGTGATGGAGGTATTACGGCTCTTGGTGCGAATTGTTTCAACATGGCCGTCGTCATACCCTTTGTTGCATACTACAGCTACCGATTGATCAGCGGAAAAACGGAGATTACCTCAAATCGAAGAGCCATTGGTGCAGGGGTTGGCGGATGGCTGGGCTTGACAGCCGCCGCTGGCGTCGCTGGCTTTGAGATGGGTATCCAGCCCATACTCGAGCACACTGCTGATGGCATGCCACTATACATGCCTTATGGGCTTAGCATAACTGTTCCGGCAATGCTGTTTGGGCACGCGTTTTTCTTCAGCATTGTTGAAGCGGTCGTTACGGCATTGGCCTTTGCATATATAGCACGGAATGATCCAACAGTCATATTCAACTACAAAGGAACGGTAGAAAAAAGAGAGGGCGTTAAGACAACGGCGGTAGCTTGACACGAGGTGAGATCCATGGATAGGGTTCTAAAAAGGTTGTTAATAGTGTTCGTGGTACTAATTATATTGGTGCCCATCGGCTTGCTTGCAAGCGGCACTGCATTCGGCGAATGGAGCGCAGATGAGCTACAGAAACTGGTGGGCTACGTCCCCCCTGGTCTTATGAGTCTGTCCAATCTATGGAACCCCCCATTACCGGATTATAGCTTGCCGGGCTTACCGGAGGGATTCATTGGTGCCAGTCTGGGATACTACCTATCGGCAATCATAGGAGCGGTTGTCGGCGGGGGCGCGCTATTCCTAATTGGAAAAGCTTTAACGAAAAATACTGCCGAAAATAATGAGTAGACTTGCGACTATTCATTATTTCTACCTCTTTATATAGCGTATATGATGAGAGGAATACAACATGTTGATGTGACAGTGATATCAAGAAATGGGTGATATCTTGGCAAAAAGGCTATATGGTCACAGATGTGCGTCGCAAAACAATACAGATCGTGGCACAGACGTTTTTAATTGCTATTAATTAATTTAGATATCTGAAGCATCACAAACCAGATTGAGTGAATCTGGACAGGTAGACAGTAAGGCGCAACTTTAAAAGAGGTCTACATGAGTTGTTATAAGTATTGGGAGAAGATTTCAGCAATAGCCGACGCGTTAAACGAGTATAATTGCACCGATGTCAAAAGCAGGCCTCTGGACGAGATTATACCCCTGCTTGATGCCATAGAGGTAATAGCCCACGATAGGACGATAGACTTTGACGAGGCCAGGCATATTCTTGACAACGAAAGAATGAACGCAGCCCTGAGGATCATTAGAAAGTTCTATGCTGAGGTTGGGACAAATCTAGAGGTGCATAATGCTCTTGATATATTGGCGGCCGAAGAGCCCTGGGCGAAGTTAGAATCTTTCCACTTCTTTGACCGATATGTGATCCTTGTCCGCAATGAGGAGGAGCTTGCCGGCATCTCAACCGGGGAGAGGGTTGTATTTATTGGTGGAGGGTCACTTCCATTGACACTGATGCTGTTGAACGCATTTTATGGTGTGAAAGGGATCAGCGTCGAAATAGTGCCTGAGATGGCGGAGATATCCAAGCGGGTAATTGACAAGCTGGGTTTTAGCTCAGAAATCGAAGTCGTTTGTGGGAATGAGACCACATTGTCGCATTTATTTTACGATGTCGTGATGGTAGCGGCCCTTGCTGAGCCCAAGAAGAGGATATTCAGGAACATCCGACGCCTAGTCCCCCCTGAGACAAAAATCCTCTACAGGACGTACAGCGGCATGAGAGCCATCCTTTATGCTCCGGTGATCAAAGAGGATCTGGTAGGGTTTCAAGAGCTTGAAAGGGTACTGCCTACAGGTAAGGTGAATAACACTTCGGTCCTGATCAGGAAGGAGCGGACATAAGAAGAGCCCGAACGTCAGTGCGAAACGAATAAGTGATGCGGTTCAGTGCTCGTGATGGTCTTCTCCAATGTGCGAATGCAGATGCTCGTGCATTAGCTTGCCGTGCCAGTGCATATGCTCGTGAATCAGGTTTGCGGACATCAATAATTCAAGATCGTTCATCACCACAGTGCTATCAGAATCCGCTTTAACAGTGTGGTCCTCGCCAAACACAATAGCCCTCGTACTTATCTGTTCTATGATATCCAGATCATGGGTAGCCGTGATGATCGTTTTACCCGCTATAGCCAGATCCTGTAGCAGCTCAATTACCCACAATTGGCTGCGTGGATCTAAACCCCCGGTAGGCTCATCTAACAATAACACGTCGGGATTAATGGAGAGTACCGAACCAATACATACCTTCTTTCTCTCGCCGCCGCTCAGCGTGTGAGGTGCTCGGTCCCTTAAATTGGAGAGCCCCATCATCGATATAACCTCTTCCGTTCGCTTTATGACTTCTTCTTGCGGAAATCCTAGCTGAAGTGGGCCAAAAGCGATCTCGTCGAAGACCGTGGAGGAGAATAGCTGGACATCTGGGTCCTGGAATACAAAGCCTACCTTTGTTCGGAAGTAGCGAGCGAATTCATTGTCTTCGAGCGAGTTGAAGCCTTCTTCCTTCACCGGGTTACCGAACGCATAAAATTCACCAGACATCGGGTATATTAGCGCATTCAATATAGAGAGAAGCGTGGATTTTCCGCTGCCATTAGATCCGATGATCGCAATCTGCTCTCCTGCGGTCATCGTTAAGCTCACGTCCTTCAACGCCTCGAACTTTTCCAAATATGTATAAGATACATTTTGTAAATCGAATATTGCCTGCATAATATGACCTTCTAGATGAACGTTAAATTCTAATGATATTCTGGGAGATAAGTGCCAGGATCGAGCTGAACGTCAGTGCGATTGTGATCGCCACGTAATCCCTCCTGTGCATCGCATAAACGTGCAAAAGTTTCACGTCGCCATCAAATCCCCGGGAGATCATGGCTTCTTGTACCCTATTGCTCATGTCCAACGATTTTACGAGTATATAACCAACACGGCCCCCTACCCACCTTTGCTCTTCCCGTAAAGGCAAATTCCTAATCTGCCTGCTCTTTCTAGCCTTAAAAAAGTCCGTCATCATATCCAGGAGCAAGAAGATATACCTGTAACACATGTTGAGCGTCAGGATATATACCTTCGGAACGTGAAGTGATCGTAGCGATTTGAAGAGCAAATCACGCTGAGTTGTGAGAAACAATAATACTGCGACTGATACGCACGTAGCCACTCGCAGCATGAACGTGATAACGTAGATCGTGCCCTGCCTGGTGATGTAGATAGTACTAGGCAGCAAGATCGGTCCCAGATGTGTGCCTTTACCTAGGGTAACAAGTGTGACCAACCTGTCGCCTGGCAGAAAAACATTGAAGAGCATGGGCAGTACGATGATGCCCGCAAAAATAGGGATGAACACCCATACGCGTTTAATAAAGAATAATATTTCTATCCTGCTGAGATACGCGAGTAGCAAGGTTAATAAATACACAATGAATAGTACCCGGACATCCCTGGACAGGCTCACGGCGACAATGAGCACGAGGGCAGAAATTAACTTTACACGAGGATCGAGGCGTTGTAATAAACCATTACGCTTTGCAAAGCCCTCGGAGATCAGGCTCTCCTGGAAAAAATCGAGAGCAGCATAAAGCGTCTTCTGTACAAAGCTCTTCTTTTTGGCAACACTAGCGGCGCCCTGATATGAGCATGTTTCGCCCTCTTTCATCCACTCGGGTATCACGGGTTTACCTACAATTTTGTGTTAGGCGATATCGTGTTAAGCTTTACATATTTGACGCCCTTAAGCGCCATCATCTTCTCCGCGACCTCTTTGATGTCCTTGCCCTCCCCCCGCAGCATAATAAGCTCCAAGCAATTATCGTGGTCAAGGTGGATGTGGACGGATGACTTTATCAGGCTCGTATAGACGTGCTGCATCTTGGTCAGGTTATTGACCAGCCCTCGCTGGCCATGCTCGTAAATAAGCGAGATGGTTCCTATGCGTTCCCCTTCGATCTCATTCATCCACTTATAATTAATAATATAATTCCTTATGGCATCCCGTATACCCTCGGAGCGCGACGAATACCCTCGCTTTTTTATAATCTCATCAAACTGATCCAGAAGATTGTCTGGCAGGGACACACATGTACGCAACAATTCCTGATCCATCGAATTCCCCATATAATATGTAATAAATATTTTAACAATAGTATTACTTTTGGTGTTAAAAAATGTTTCGATAGCACCAGTTTGGCTGAATACTCCTATACTAAAACCACCCGACTTTTTCAACACTCGTCAGACTTTTTTCAACAAGTGACAATCATTCAACAGTGCCACTTATCAGTTTTATAGACCATTTGACACAGGGTGAATTAAAAAAGGTTGTCAATGGTGCTCAAATATTGCCAAATGATGTTCTCTTGGCCATCATAATGTGTGATTACCGTGCATTGTAAAATAGATAACTTCCAAGAGCCTTTAACAGAAATTGTTCTTGAAATGTCTAAGTACGTAATGGTTTCTAATAAACTTAGATTGAGGAGTGGAAACCTGCTAGGATCTCTTTTAGATTTTAAACAGCGTCGATTAAACAGTGTGAAAAACGAGAAAATATAAAAAAGAGGGCATTTACATAAAAAATATTAAAAAAGATGACATCAATATGAAACTTATATATTATCGGATTATTGGTGATGTATACAAAACGGAGGAACGTAATGCACGGTAACTTTGGAGTACTTGTTTTAGGTCACGGAAGCAAGCTGACGTACAACAAAGACATAATCGAGGCAACGGCTGACATGCTCGCTAAGAAAATAGACGGTGTGGTGGTGAGGACCGCGTACCTTAATATGGATACGCCGACGGTTGAAGAGGGGCTTGTAAGCTTCAGAGACACGGCTGTCGATAGGGTGTATGTGCTGCCGCTGTTTTTGGCGCATGGCGTTCACACGTTGAACGATATTCCAGAACAATTGGGCCTTAAAGATGGGGAGAATCGAACCATGTTTAGACTCGGTGACTGGAATGTTGAGATAATATACGCACAGCCGCTTGGTCCGGATCAGTGTATAGCTGACTTGGCGTATAAGAGGCTCACAGAGGCATAACCTTTTATGGATTACGCCGGCAGAAAAGTGCTGTTTAATAGATTCAAGCGATACGACAGATGGCAAGCACTCGCGTATACACTGCGCGTGGAGGCTATGACGCTGCGGTGACATTTATTGAACCGTCATGTGGTGAGGGACGTTGTAGCACTTCTGGTAATCGTGCATGAGGTAAATAGAAGCAGCTGAGCCTTCCACTTTTATTTTTGGCTATGAACGAACGTTTATATAGTACGCAAAGGATCTTTCGCTTATGCCAGCCAGTTACGTGTACGATGATGATCTTGAAGCAATCATTATGGCAGCAGATGAGAGTCCAGAATACAAGGAGGATCTCATCGAGAACTTCGTTTCGAGACATTCAAAACGTTCAAAGCGACGACTGAGCGACTGGTCGAGTGCGGCGCTCATATTATTAATTGCCGTATTTTGTTCAATACTGGTTGACAGGGCGGTGTCATTCCCGCTGAGCGCCTTTGCGCTTTTATTCGTATGGCTTGGTCTACTAGGCTTTTACGCCGTCAACAGGGTGTTTTCTGTCATTGAAAGTTCCCTTTTGAGGATTTTGTTAAAGAGGTTACTTTCTCGCAGGGAACCCACCTCATTTGTCTTAACGATTGTGGACATGGGCTTAAAAAGGCTGCGCAGATGGTAACATTTCCTGTTGGATGGATATCAACGCTGTTATTTCGACATTAGGTAATAAATTATGTGCGTGGTTAGCCCATATTTTGAGACGCAGCAACGAAATCTGATAGATGTGTTCATTTGTGACGCGGCGTTCTTAAAAATCACTTATCTTAGAGTTATGCTGTTTTAGGGGTGACCTTTGGCTGTTCTAACTTTAAATTGCAAACGGTAGATTGACTCAACCCGTTCGAGAGAGTCAACGTCGTCAGGTCCCTTATCGTCCCTTATTCGCACGATGCGAGGGAATCTCAAGGCGTATCCCGAGGCATAATTCGGGCTTTTTTGAATTTCATTAAACTTAACTTCGAGGACTATCTGCGGTTCAACATCTACTACGCGCCCCCGTTCACCAATTATCATCGGTTTAATCTCCTCAGTGAGCAGCTTTATTTGCTCATCTGAGACCCCGCTTGCGACCTTCCCTATGGGAACCCACTGATCTGTGTCCTCGTCTCGCGCTGCAAGTTCATATGATGTGATCCAGCCCGCCTTCCTGCCGTGGCCGTACTCGGCTGATATCACGATGAGGTCGAGGGTCTCAAGGGCCTCCTTTATCTTAACCATCTTCTTTCCGCGTATCCCTGGGCTATAGTCAGCGTCAAGCTCTTTCGCCATCAAACCCTCATGCCCCGCGTTTATGGATTCATCGAAGAATGTGGCAATCGCATCTACGTTGTCAAGTATTCTGAAGTCAGACAACCTGCACCTATCGTCGAGAGGGATCACGGTTTTCTCGAGGGTTTCACGTCTCAGACGAAACGGTGTGTCAACGAGGCTCTCTCCGTTCAGGTATAGCATGTCGAATGGTCTCAACTGCATCGGAATCTCTGCACTGAGTTCTTTAACCTTGTACTTCCGTCGAAGTCTATTCAAGACGTTTTGAAATGGCACAACTTTCCCAGTTTTCTTATCTACCGCTATTGCCTCGCAGTCGAGGATGACTGAGTCCGCTTTAACGCTCTCTCTCACTTCCTCAACCACGTCAGGCAGAGCGGAGGTTAAATCTTCCATCCTTCTTGAGAAAAGCTTGATGTTGTCGCCTACCTTATGGACTTGAAGTCGTGCGCCATCATATTTGACCTCAAATGCCGCTTTTCCCCCCATTGCCTCCAGAGCCTCGTTAAAATCCGAGACGGTCTGTGCAAGCATAGGCCGTACTGGTCGCATAGGTGCGATGTTGAGCCCCATTAATCCCTCAATGCCTTTTGTTTTTGCAATTTTAGCGACTAGTCCGATATCATTGGTAAGCATCCATGCCCTCCGCACGGCCTCTGACGGCACGTTAAATGCCTTAGATATCGCATCTTCTGTAACGCCTTCTTTTGATCCGGTAAGGAGGGTTCTGATTACGAGGCTTACTATATAACACGCCTCCCTAGGGGTCGCCCTGCTTAACACGTTTGAAAGGAGTCTCTGCTTCTTCTGTGACGATCCTGACCCCTTTGCAGCAGCCATTTCGGTGAACGTATTGTAAAGCTCAGACAGCGTTACATCCCCGAGCTCTGCGAAGCTCATCACTGCTTTTCTCTCAAACAACTTCATTGCAGTGATACCGAGGTGTCCAGAATCTCGATAGCTTGCGACGACTTCCCCGGAAGTTTTACCGGTGATGTTCGATATCACCTTGATGATTGACTGCCCAGCCATGCCGGTTTCACGCGTATCCCACGGAGGAAAGATCCTGCCCGTTAAGAACGTGCACACTATCTCCATCTCTTCGTCTGGAACCCGCTTCAAGAATTCAGCAACGATTTCTGTCTTTTTCAGCCTCGACGCGTGCGAGCTCAATTCATCAAAAACTTCTACAAGTTCACTGAAGTACATCAGATTGTTTCCCATAAAATAAGAGGGGGCTATATATTAACACTTTACGAAATGCGATCATAAAAAGAAATAGGGGCAAGACTCCGATTATACATCCAGTCAATGAGCAGACATATTCTATGCACGCTGCAGGATTGCAACGTACCCTTCCTGTCAAATAGTAAATCGCAACAAATGTTGATAACCAATCGCAACTCATCTCTCCCATTAAAGGGAACAACTTAGGGCCACTAGTTTGGGGGCGCCTTGACAAACCTTAAAAACCGCTGTTTTCAGCATCCAAATCAGTTGCTCAAAGGCCTTCTATTCGTTCAACTTTCATACGTAACTCTTACTGAGAGCTGTTTCATAATCCACATTTTATGACGATTGCAAATGATACTGGAATATATGACTTTCAGTCTGACGCGTCACTCAAGCAATTTACCGGTGATGTTACCCATTATTCGCGATGCTACCAAAACAAAACAACACAAACGAAGATGCGATTATGTGCATAAGATGGCATACTCATAAACGGTAGCAATTAAGGGTGTTAGAATAAATAAACAGCTAACGTGATTTAAATATACAAAGGTCTTAAATTCAATTAATGCTTACAAAACGAATTATTCCCTGTCTAGACGTGCAGTACGGTACAGATAAACAAGCCCTCGTGGTAAAAGGCATCGAATTCGTCTCCCTAAGGAGGGCGGGAGATCCTGTGGAGCTCGCAAAGCGGTATGACCAAGAAGGAGCTGACGAACTGGTCTTTTTGGATATCACCGCCTCTCACGAGAGACGGCAGACAATGCTTGATATAGTAAAGGCCACTGCAGATCAGGTATTTATCCCATTCTGCGTGGGCGGCGGGATACGGACGCTTGACGATATTATACAAACGTTGAGATCTGGGGCAGACAAAATAGCGATCAATACAGCACCGACGAAAAACCCTGAGTTTATTACTGACGCAGCAGAGGCAGTAGGATCGCAGTGTATAGTCCTTGCCATAGATTGCAGACGCAATACAAATCTGGCAGGTGGAAAACACATAGTCACCCTCGAAGATGGGACTCCTGCATGGTATGAAGTCGTAATCTATGGAGGGAGGACTCCGATAGGAATCGATGCCATCGAGTGGGCGATCCAAAGTGAAAAGCGGGGAGCCGGGGAGATCCTTCTTACCAGCATGAACAGGGACGGTACTAAAGACGGATATGATATTCCAATAACGAGAGCAATATCAGAAGCGACTGACCTACCGGTGATCGCATCTGGAGGCGCAGGAACGCTCGAACATATATACGAGGGATTTGCAGAGGGCAAAGCTGATGCATGTCTTGCTGCAAGCATCTTTCACTTCAGGGAGATATCAATAGAAAGTGTGAAGAGATACCTAAAAGACCGCGGAATCAGCGTGCGCAGTTAAGTTAAAAGTTAAACTCCTCATGTGCTAACGCGAGTGATCGGTAACGATCAAAGAGTGGAGCGATCGACCGCGTCTAACGTCATGTAACGCCGGGCCAACTGCACGTACTGCTCTGCATTGTTCTTTATCCATTCAATCTGCTCTGATGTTACTTCTCTTACGACCCTGCCGGGCACACCGAGTACAAGGCTTCGTGGGGGTACCACCGCCTCCTCAGTCACAACCGCCCCTGCGCCGATGATAGAGCCCACCCCCACCGTCGCATTATCGAGCACGATGGCGCCGATGCCAATAAGGATGGTATCCCCTATATTGCTGCCGTGAATAACCGCGCTGTGCCCTATTGTCACATCATCACCTACCACCGTACCAACACCCTCGCTTACATGTATTACTGCATCGTCTTGCACGCTTGTCCGTCGACCTATTTTAATTGACGCCACGTCACCTCTAATCACCGCACCAAACCATACACTCGAATCGGGAGCGATCTCAACATCGCCGATTACAGTTGCGGTGGGTGCTATGTAGACGCCTTCAAACTTGCGGTTCATACTCGATCTAATGTTCTATTAACTTTAACTAGTAAAACTGCTATCGAACTATTGAATATGAATCTAATAAACTTTATTTAATAAAAGATATGGCTAAAGTTGCTCTTGGTGGCACCTTTGACATACTCCACGATGGCCATAAGGCGCTGATCAAAAAGGCCTACAACCTTGGTGATGTGGTCATAGGACTAACCTCGGACGAGATGGCGAGGGAGAAAGGCCACTTCATACACAATTACGAAGCGCGTAGGCGGGCCATCACAACATTTGTGCGAGATGAGATTGGAGTTGAGCCAATGATCATGAAGCTTGAGGACTCTTACGGACCATCAATACGCGAGCAATTTGATTACATAGTGGTCTCGCCAGAGACTCTCAACACCGCTAAACGAATTAATGAAATTCGGAAAACACATGGTCTCTCCCCCATCACGATAATTGTCGTCGATTTTGTGCTGGCACAAGATGGAAAGCCGATCTCATCCGCCCGGATATGCAGGGGGGAGATAGATGAGCATGGGGTATCTCTATGAGGGTGTCGGTTGGGACAAAAAACCCGGTGAAGATGCGAGCGGTGAAAAATATCTTCGCACAGGTGTACGACATGGTCGACGTGTTAATGACAAATGTTGAGTCCGCTGTGCCCGAACAACCTTTCGGACACGAAGTAATAACCGGAGCCAGACATAGGGGTGAACGAGCATTTGCGTTATTAAAAGACGCAGATTTCGGCGTGGGAATAGAATCTGGCCTTTTTGATTTTTGTGGTGTGTTACTTGACGTTCAGATTTGCTCGATCTTTGATGGCAGCGTTTATACTATTGGAGCCTCCCCTGGATTCAGCTACCCAAAGGTAGTACTTGAGGGTGTAGAAAGGGGGAAAGAAGTAGGCAGTATTATGGAAGAGCTATCTGGAATAGAGAGAATTGGCAGGAAAATGGGCGCAATAGGGTATCTATCGAAGGGCTTAATCGACCGAACTCATTTTACGGAGCTCTGTGTAATAATGGCATTGATCCCGAGAATTAACTCTGAGCTCTACGGATTGCATTAAGACTTGTGAATTATTCTCGTGCCCACCTTTTTACCGCTTAGCACATCAAGTAAGATCCTTGGATTTTGACCATCAACTATGACTGTTTCAATTTGAGAGCGCTCAATTATCTTTGCAGCTAGGGGATCGACTACTAACTTGAATCCGGCTTTCATCTCGGCCGACATAACAATTTTTACAAGCTCATCCGGCGTTACTTCATCGAGCTTCTTTGCCTCTTTATCAAGGTGTGGATCCGCTGTGTAGACTCCATCAACCGATGTCGCCGTTATAAGGAGGGCCGCTTGGACATATTCGGCGAGGATCGCAGAAACGGCGTCAGTGGTCTGTCCAGGAGTTACACCACCCATAACCACCACCTTGTGGGAAGACATGGCGTTCTCTGCTTCCATATAGTCGTGTGGTATGTCCTGGAAGGCCACGCTCGAGAGCGCGGAGATCAGGAGCCTAGCATTGAGGCGTGAGAGCGATATTCCAATGAGGTCGCAGACCGCCTCATTTGCCCCCATTGAGCGGGCGACCTCTATGTAATCGCGCGCGGCTTTCCCTCCTCCCGTTACGATAAGTACGGTGTTGCTCTTTGCTATCTCCTTTATTACTTCGGCATACGCGATGAACTTTTTAGCGTCAAGCGTCGGCGCTATTACGGACCCGCCGATTGAAATTACTACTATCATCGGATATATGAATGATAAAAAGGGGTATAAGTTAATTCCTTCTAGACAGACGCATTTCCAGACATGGGGGCACGACCATCAGGCTCAGAATTTTGTTTTTACCCATAAGTGGTAGACACGTAATGTTCAGATTTACAGAAGCTAACAACATATTTATTATTTCAGTACGCATTACACGTGTCTGTTTATTTAGCAGGAGGTAAAAAATCTGAGACGACCTTTTTTAGCCACAATGGTGACTGTTATGTTGCTGGCAATAGTGCTTATAGCGGGATGTACCATATCAACCACGCAAAATAATACCACGATGAGCAACGCATCTAAGACAGCTCCTGTAGCTACTACCTCAACTGATACCATTGCCGTTACGATACCATCTATCACAGCAGACCAGATGAGAACCGAGCTCACCCTTACTGCCCCTACAACTGCAAAGGTCAACGGAGAGGTGCCTGCCTCAGGAACTTTAATCTGTGTCATCTGCAAAGAAGGTATTGGTGGCGCGCTGATACATGACCAACAGTGGAATCCAGACCTAGGCAAATGGGTTACCTTTGGAAGTACATACACAACCGATGAGCATGGTATCTTCCACCATAATTTTACGGTGCACTCTGCAGGCACTTATTACTTCAGGGTCGCCTTCGATGGTGACAGTCAATACGTGCACGCAGCGAGCGATGCGGTAACTGTGACCGTTAATTAGCGGATAACAGTTAACGAATGGCGTCCTTTGGCCATGTAATCATTTCCATGGTTCTAAGATATCGGCCGTACAGATAACAAACGTATCAGCAGCATACATCAAGGTTTTCACACATAATCCATCTCACTTCCGACCTCGATCGTCCCGTCGTGCGCATCGACTTCGCTTCTCCATCGCCAAGCCAAGTCCTATCCCCCTTTGCCCTTCTTCTTAGATGAGTAACTTACACAGCTTGCCTTCATTTCGCGGAGAATAGCGACCTCAGAGGAGCAGCGCGTGTAGAAAGAATTTTCATACAATAGCTTCTTGAATTGGTAAGGCGTCAAACAATTCCGATTGCACGCATGGCGAGTCAATTTGTATAGAAGACCTTCGGAAATTTGCGGAACAATACGGTGATACCGTCCAGTGGGGCCAATCTAATCGAGCATATATCTTGACGCACGGTGTATCTATAGTTGGGTGGTCACATTACAGACATCCATTACCTGAGTATGTGCATGATGCGTAAACGCGGTATTGGAAGGATATGGATCCGGCTCACGATATAGCTGCTGGGCGTTGCATCTAACCCCTATCGTAGGACATCGTTGCAACCAAACTATCCGGTGCAAAGAAAATACAAATAAAATAAAAATCAAAGCTTAAGACGCTTTTTTATGCGTGTTATATTTGTATTGGTAGTACCCATACGCCGCTATGCTACCGATATAGCTAGCTAAGACCACATAACCATCGAGTCGTGACACTATGAAAGCATAGCCACTCAACATAATGCCACTCAGTTCGTATAATATGAGGTAGGCGTAAAGACTAAGGGGCCAACGGTCAGGGTGATGATACGGCTTTTCTCTCTTTATGGTTCGATACCAGAGGTCAAATGCCAAGAAGATAATAATGGGAAAGCTAGTAATGATGCGACCGGCATCGCTCCCATTTAGTACATTTAACGCCCAGAGCAAGGAAAATGGAATCAGTAGCGCATTAGTTACAGGGCTTAACTTCGCCTCTGTACGTGTGCGCTCTTGGCCCCGTAAAACAAACATAATTAGTATAGTGAAATTAAAGATGAGAGAGAACAGTACTATGAAAACGTCTATTAGAGTTTGGTCCATGATGATTGCCCCCACTCAGAAGCGTTTACACCCTTCTCCCAATCATAGAATTAAAAGATAATATATTGCTCGGATATTAGGCAACATAACTCGATAAGGACAATTTAATCTGACCAATTTCTAAAATGGCACGAGTATCAGACGATTAATGGGCACACTATCGGCATCTTCCTGATATGTACATAAGGTGTATATGCTGTACTGGAAGGATCCCAGTTGCTCCTACCAATTTGAATGCGCATCTTCATTGAAGTCGATGAGAGATCGTTTTCGACTCAAATAGAGGATGGTGCAAAGGATGTCAGTGGAATATTAATTATAATTATCATTTTCAGAAGTAAAAGATATTCTAAGCATGAACTCAAACAGGTTCTCTCCGGGCACGACAATTATCTGTTACACGTGTGGAGGTACTTCCTTCAACAGCTCTTCTATCCGCTGTGCTGCAGGGATTGCCTGCTCCCACAACAGTTCAAAGGTAGACATAAGGAATTCAGCATAGGTAGGATCTTCGCTCCAAAGCGCCACAACGGGGTCATCAATCGAGAGACTCTCGCCGTCGACGCTAATCGAACTGATGCTCTTCCTCTTGTCCCCCACCACCATAAATACTCCCTGGTACTTTTCGGAGTGGCGCACACTTTGACCAATGTCCAAGAGCTCACGTACTGTGTCGATATAGAGGTATGAGAAATCAACAATGCCCCGCACATGCCCTCCCTTCTGTATGAGCGTCTTGAATTTCTCGGTTATGCCAAATTGAGAGGCATAGACCAGCGTGGGGCGAGGGGCAAGCCATATTACCTCGTTCTCTGCAGATTCTACAATCTCTGAACCTATAGCTATAGCATCCTTAACGCTCGTTATAATTGTTCCATTAGCCATCATTACTGGAGAGTAGTTGACAGAGTTTATAAGCTTGAGTGACAACAAGTTTGTGCGACAGTGCTATGTTTTCGTGTCAGATTTATGACAACAACTCTGAGATGGTGATGAAACAAACCTGTGGTATCTTGGTCAACGTAGCGGACGCAGCGGGTCATCCTTCAGGCGTACGAGGGGCCCTTCTTTTAACAGCTCTTCCATGCGCTGTGCTGCGGAGCTGCCTGTTTCCACAGTTCGAAGGTCGAGATGAGATGCTCAGCATAGGCGGGGTCGTCGGTCCGGAACGCCATAGCAGAACCGTTAATCGAAAGACTCTCGACATCAAAGACAATCGAACTGATGCTTTCGATCTTGTCTCCGACTAGAAAAATTATACCCTCGTACTGATCGTAGTGACGCACATCTTTACCAACGTCCATATGCTCGCGTACTGCGTCAATATATGGAATGAAATATCAGAAACGCCCCTTATGTACCCACCCTTCTGTATGAACATCTTTTCTTTCTTGTTTAAACCAAATGCATTTCTTTTACATTGAGTGTGAAGTTGAGGCTACAAGATATCAAGATATTCACATAAAAAGCAAATTAAAAGACAGGTTCGATCGTGCACATCCTGCAAAACTTTATAAGAAACTAAAATATAACTGTTGTTAATGGCAACGAGCAGCTCAACTGACACGGTAATCGAACATCGAGTGGCAGAATACGATGACGATCTTGAACTATACCTTAAACGGGTTGGCCGACTATTTGATATACCAAGCATCATTAATGAGCCGCAGGAGAAGCCGCACATAGTTAACTATTTTGAGAAGACCAAAATAATGTACCGGCTTGCTCATAGCTGGGAAGGATATAAGCACTTCGGGATTAGTTACGATGGGAAACACAAGAGGAAAGATTTTAAAGAGCAAGAAAGAATTGTTGAGAGGTACATCCGCGATAGTGACGCCAAAAACGTGCTAGAACTTGCATACGGGAGTGGTGTTAATATCGCGTCTCTCGCGCGGCGGAACCCTGACGTTACGTTTGAAGGAATTGATCTATCGCTCAAGCCTTTGAAACGCTATGAAAAGATACCAAACGTACGCTTTCAATTTGGTGATTACCACGATTTAAGCGCCCTTGAGGACGATGCATATGACCTCATCTTTATTATAGAGGCGTTGTGCTATTCGACTAATAAATTGCAAGTCTTTCGTGAAGTAAAGAAGAAATTAAAGAGAGATGGGCTTTTTGTCATTATAGATGCATATCGAAGAGATCGTGCCACGCCACTGAGTCAGTCTGAAGATATTATGATAAGACTTATTGAAAAAGGTGTCGCGCTTGAAAAGTTTGAGTATGTTGGAGACGTTGAGAGCTACATGCGAGAGGAATATTCAATAGTTGTAGCAAAAGATTTCACGGAGAATATTCTTCCATCTACGATCAACCTTGAACGTAAGAGTCGTGGCTATTTCGCTCATCCTATATTTGCAAGAATCGTCAATAAAATTCTCCCATATGATGTTGCAAAAAATTACATAGTCATATACCTCGTGCCAACAAGTATAAGAAGGCAGATTGGGTGCTATTATGTTCACGTGCTAAAAAACGATAAGTGATTTCATCTTCACACCTTTTTTAATTGTGACACGGGTTGAGGGGCTTTTTCTTTTTCCTTTCTGCTTCGGCGTCGCCACTCTTTTCTCGTATCTTGTAGAGTGGATAGAGCGGCTCATTCTGTATTCCAGAGGCTCCGTAAGAGTACATACCATGGTGTTTGGCAGTGATGGGCCCACGTTTTAACACGACAGTTTTTATAAGGTGGAGGAAAAAGTAGAAAATTCCGCTTTTACAGATACTACGACGCTTCTTATGACGAGACATTTGCACATTTGCAGAACAGTGGCAGAACAGTGTGGCGACATCATACAATGAGAGTGACAAATCACTCGTATATCCTATCTCATGGGATCTTAGAGTTGAATGGGCTCATGATCGTCATCCGCTGCTGCGGTGTATGATGTAGTGTATATGCGGCATTGGAGAGATGTGGATTTAGCTCGCGATATCGCTGATTTGCAGTAACATCTGCTGCACAAAATAGGTTGCATTTACCGGATCTCGCCGAATATAGCTCATTATACGTGAATAATTATAAATATCAACTTAACCTAGATTTACATCAATTAGGGAGGCGGCATAACACGGCTTTATTGCAACAAGCCGAAGATTATGAAGCAGATCTATGGCATCAGTGGCTGACGTGCTATTTGGTCAAGCGGCACCTACCGAAGTTTCATTCAGAAACAAGGTTATAGGATTTATTTCCTTACAGCACGTAGCGCCGACTATATTATTTTTACCAATTACTCTTGGCACCATGGCTTTGGCAGGCATACAGTTTGGCGACCCTCGACTTCTGCTGGTCATTATTATAGCGTTGCTAGGTTCCTTTGCTGTGAACGTCATAAACGATATCGTTGACATGGATAGGGATAAATGGAAATGGCCGCAGAGGCCACTGTCGAGTGGGTTAATTCCGAAATTCGTCGCGGCACTATACATTATCATAATAGCGGCAATAGCGGTCTTGATGGCGGGAGTACTCTTTAACTGGCTCTTCGCAACACTGGGGCTTTTGGGGGGTGCGTTAGTATACTTCTATGCGCAGTACCGCGCGAGACAGGATTGGACATCTGACTGGAGCGTTGTTCGGAGGGTTAGTCCCTGTCGTATTGTGGACGGCTATTTTCCCTACTGCTATCTTAACTCCGATACCCTGGCTCTTATACGCTCTCGCAGTGTGCCAGAATGCGGCACTCAATTTCGTTAACGAATCCTTTGATCCAACAATTAAATCATTGTTCATCCGCTTCAAACCTTCCACGGATATGGTGCTCTATGTCATATCCATTGTCGGAGCGATGTTCTTCGGTGCGATAATTTTCTTCCATGCACCGTTGCCGTTGCCGTTACCGTGGCCAAATTTGCTGGCATTTTTGCTCATCCTTACGGCAATTACGGCATGGGCGTTAACGCAGGCTAAACATATGACAGGGGAGGGGCGCACTCAAGAGACAGCGAAAAAAACATTTATGACCTTGGCGATGTACGTCGCTATTTATTGGTCAACCATGGCAATCGTTCTATGGATCAAATAGAGGTCTTACTGTATACAATGCAACAATTGCATTTCTTGAAATCATTTAAAATGGCCAAGCACATCTGTGGGATCGCTTTAAACAGCGTTAAAGCTTTATCGATGCTATTATGTATTAGATGTTAATGCTCGCAACCCACTTCATAGATGATAGCTCATGATCGACATAAAGATCGACAAATGCGGACACCGTGACGCCTGCGTTGCAGTCTGTCCGGTAAGAGCTTTAACAACAGGGAAGAGAACATGAGGGAAGAGTACGATGTCATCGTAGTAGGAGGGGGGCCAGGAGGTTCCATCGCGGCACGGACTGCTGCAGCAGACTGCGATGTGTTATTAATTGAGAAGAGGCAGGAGATCGGGGCGCCGGTGCGGTGTGGGGAGGGGGCTCCCAAAGACCAATTGCTGAAGGCATCCAAATATATCCAGCTTAATAAAAAATGGATTGCAAGCGAGATCAATGGAATCCGAATTAATGCTCCTGATGGCACGATGTTTGAAATAACACAGGAGATGTTTGGACAGCTTACTGGAACAGAAGGCCCCATTGGTTATACATTAGATCGAAAAATCTTCGATCGACAGCTTGCGATGGACGCGGCACGAGCCGGCGTGGACATCATGGTGCGAACGCGTGCAACCGGACTCATCGTGGAAGATGGCACGGTAAAGGGCGTTAAACTCAACCGGCTTGGTGAGGACTTTGAGGTCCGCTCAAAGGTGGTCATCGGCGCAGACGGCGTCGAGTCACAGGTCGGACGGTGGGGCGGTATAAACACCACCCTCAAGCTCAAAGATATCGGGAGCTGTGCCCAATACTACTTGGAAAATGTCGATATTACGAAGAACTTGTGGGATTTCTACATAGGCTCAGAGATTCCCGGTGGCTATGCATGGATATTTCCGAAAGGCGGGAGAGCTGCAAATGTAGGGCTTGGCGTGATTGGGAGCAAATTAGCTGCTAAACGACCAATCGACTACCTCAATGAGTTTGTAGCGAAAAAGTGTCCTGGTGGGCAACCAGTGGAACTGGTGATGGGAGGTGCCCCCTTAAGTGATGGGCTTAAGACCTTAGTGAGCAACGGATTGATGCTCATCGGCGATGCGGCACGTCATACTGAGCCAATTACCGGCTCGGGGATTCCAAGCGCTATCAGAGATGGTACGATAGCGGGAGAAGTCGCTCAGAAAGCCGTGCACCAAAACGATTCATCGGTTAGGGTGCTTCGTGAATACGAAACGAGGTGGCACAACTCATTTGGTAGGATACATTGGGGTATGTATAAGATGAAGGAATTTATGGTGAAGCTATCGGATGATGAACTAAACAGGATGTCACGGGTATTCCAAGGCATGATGCCTGAGGAGCTAAGCATTAGGGGGGTCACCATGCGCCTACTTAAAAAGGATCCGAAGCTTCTCCTCACTATACGTCATCTGTTATTTTGAAAGATAGACGATCGTGTTATGCGTATCGGAAGGACACTAAACTCATTTATTAATGACAGCCACTAAAAAGGGAAAACGAAACGAAATGATGGTCACAGTCTGGGGTTGCATGGTATTCTCTCTGGCATTGCCCATTTTAAGAAACCCGGGCGTTCAAAAAGTGAAATAACAGCACCCGGCACTTACTGCATCTATAATTCTAGTTCCTGTGATATCAAGTGCGCTTTTACGTTCAGGGCAAAGCTCACGTCAGAAGATATTCAGATAAAAAGCAAATTAAGAGACAGGTTCGATTGTGCACATCCTGCAAAACTTTATAAGAAACTAAAATATAACTGTTGTTAATGGCAACGAGCAGCTCAACTGACGCGGTAATCGAAGATCGAGTCGCAGAATACGATGACGATCTTGAACTATACCTTAAACAAATTGGCCGACTACTTGATATACCAAGCATCATCAACGAGTCACAGGAGAAGCCGCATATAGTTAACTATTTTGAGAAGACCAAAACTCTGTACAGAATTATTCATAGCTGGGAAGGATATCTTCATTTCGGGATTAGTTACGATGGGAAACATAAAAGGGAGAATTTTAAAGAGCAAGCAAAAATTGTTGAGAGGTACATCCGCGATACTGGCGCCAAAAACGTGCTGGAACTTGCATATGGGATGGGTACTAATACCGCATTTCTTGCGCGCCGGAACCCTGACGTTACGTTTGAGGGAATTGACTTATCACACAAGCCTTTGAAACGCTATGCAAAGATACCAAACGCACACTTTCAACTCGGCGACTACCACGATTTAAGCGCCCTTGAGGACGATACATATGACATCGCCTTTATTATAGAGGCGTTGTGCTATTCGACTAATAAATTACAAGTCCTTCGTGAAGTAAAGAAAAAATTAAAAAGAGACGGCCTTTTTATCGTTATAGATGGATATCGAAAAGATCGTGCAGCCCCACTGAGTCCGTCTGAATCTTTGATGTGGGAGCTTATTTGGAAGGGCTTTGTGATTCACAAGCTTGAATGTATCAAAGACGTTGAGAGCTATATGCGAGAGGAATATTCAATAGCTTCAGCAACAGATGTCACGCAGTATGTCCTTCCATCTATGGTTAACCATGAACGTAAGAGTCGTGATGTTTTCTCTCATCCTATGTTTGGAAGAGTTGTCAAGAAACTTTGGCCATATGAATTTGTAAAAAATATCATGGTCGTTTACCTTCTACCAACAAGCATAAGAAGACAGATTTTTTGCTATTATATTCACGTGCTGAAAAACGACAAGTAATTCATTTCATACCTTTTTATTTAATTGAACACGGATTGGAGCACTTTTTCTTTTTCCTTTCTGCCTTGGCGTCGCCGCATCTATTCGTATCTTGTTAGAATGGTTAGCGTTCTTTCACTCCATAACTCCCCACTCATTCCAGTAGCCCAATAGAAGTATGAAGCGTGTATTTAGTAGCGATGAACTCATTTTTAGCACAACAGTTCTTATATGGTGAAGGTAAAAGCGAGAATTCTACCTTGCTGATTTAATAAAGAAACATTTTTTGAATTAGACATGGCATGTCCACAGGAGGTATGAATGTTCTTAGTGGCAGCCAGGTTAAAGGAAGTTTGTTTTATCACCGTCGCCACACCGTTGCTCAAGTCTACGTATAACGACTGGCTGTTCGAGAAATAGGGGCAGGAGGTACGATGGACAAACGTCATCGACTATAGTCTCAATGAGGGGTAGAATTGCACCCAAACATCTGTGTTGTGCGATAACGGTCGCGATTTTGATTAGATTTCAGATTTCTTCAGTTTGTAGTTTGAGACAGCGCAATAATTAACACAACGAGGAAAAAATCAGCAAAGATAAAGGGTCAATTTCTATCCGGGAGCCCCCCTGCTATCTATTATGCACGAGCATCAAGAGCGACGAGAGACGATGCTGTGTTTTTGTCATGCAAATATAAAAGCCGGTCTATGTGTGTTTCTTTGTCTTTGTATATGTACAACAAAAATTTTTGCGTAGCTATAGCAATAACAGGCTGTATTGAATTTGAATGAAGGCTGAAGGTCACTTACACAGAGAAGAAGAGATATGCGTGAACATCACGGCGTTCGGAGATGACGACGTGCACGTCCGCGCCATCGCGGAACTTGTGTGGGTGTGCGTTCCACTATCTCGCGTATGGCTGTGAACTGAAATTTGGCGTACACGTCGACACGCTTGCTGTCCATAGCTTCTGAGAGAATAAAGTGACGGTGCGATTGCCGACCAGTTTGGAGAGCTTAGTCCCATCAGGTGTGATAGTATAATGGATATGGATATATAGACTACTGAAACAAAATAAACACCTAAAAAAATTGAGCATGATTTCGCACTAATGAAGAGAGGAAGAGGTTATAACGGTGTCCCAAGTATCAGTCGGAGATATATTATTTGATTTCGCTGCACCTACGGAAGTCTCATTGAGAAATAGAATTATCGGGTTTATAGCCCTGCAGCGGCTAGCGATAATTGCAATAATACCCCTCCCAATTGTAATTGCTACAGCGGCTCTGGCAGGTGTGCGACTTGATGACCCTCGGTTCCCGCTCGGGATCATAATGGTGTGGCTTCTCGTGGCATCGAATCACGTAGTAAATAGCGTCGCTGACGCGGAGCGGGATAAGCGGAAGTGGCCGCTGCGACCATTGGCAACGGGGTTGATCTCAAAGACTGAGGCAACGCTTTATATTTTCATACTGGCCGGACTAGCGTTCGCGATAGCACTTGTGGTCTTCAATTTGCTCAGTGCGGCAATAACGTTTTTCATTTTTATACTTGGATATATTTATGCGCGGTATACGCGTGACGGCATCGGTTACCTCACAAGTGATCGTTCCTGTAGCGTTAATTCCCTTAGCAGTTTGGGCTGCAATCTCCCCAGAGACCATCTTAACTCCGGTACCATGGCTGCTAGTTGCTCTTATGGTAGCCTACTCGATAGCGGTAAACGTCGCCAATGAAGCGACTGATAAAGTACCTGTCAAAGCGCTCTTCGTCCAGCTCAGGCCCTTCACGGAGATGGTGCTCTACGTTGCAGGTGTCATCATCGCGTTATTCATAGGTATACTGATCGTCTTTTACGCACAGATGTCGTGGCTCTATTTGGTGGTACTGGTGGCAGTAACGGCATGCGCGCTTACCGCGGCAAAATATTTGTGGAGCCAACGGTCTCCGGAAGTGGTGAAAAATCATTTAAGATCTTTACACTTAGCAATGCCGTCTCTCTGTTAAGCTTGGCAGTCTTTGCCTGGATTAAATGAGGGGGCTAGTTCATCCGTTTAGGTGACGAAATCACCTATTTATCATTTCATGGATTAAAATTGTGATTTGGATCGATACATCGTGGAGGATCTGCCCACACAGACACTAAATGATGCCAGGGTACTACGATCGCGGAGCCGAGCAGAATGTCAGACCCAACGGCGATGGTTGGACCCAATAATTCGCATTTTTGTACACAAAACAGCGGGTACTGCCCCTTGTACGTGCAGGCGCTGGAAGATTTGTGAGTCTTCTCGGCGTACTGTAAGGCGGTGCCGTTTCCGTTACTGTAGACAGGGCACTACCATTTTCGGAGACGCGCACTGATGCATCGCCGATGTACACGTATGGTGGCTTGTCACTTCGTAAGGAAGCTAAAAAGCACGTATATGCGTAATGACGATTGCCCCTGCCATTTATTGGTTACGCATAGCTGACGCTCTCTTGATTGAAAATGCATAACGTCCAGATAGTCTTCTAAATACTCTTAACCGACTGCTTTCCGATGAAATCAGCCAGCGCGACGAGAAGGCTCTTAGCGTCGCCTGCCTTCAATTTCTGAATCCCCTGCTTTGCCTCAAGGAGGTATCCCGCGGATATCTCCTGAAGATGCTTCTCTCTCTCCCCATTCGTACCTATGAAACTCGCAGTATCCGCCTCCGTATCTTGCTTCTGATCCGCCAGGTCATCCCAGATTTGGAACGCCATGCCAAACAGTCTCCCGTAGTCGGATAACGCTTTTATTTCATCTTCGCGAGCTCCGGCGATTACCGCCCCGAGCGTTGTCGACGCTTCATAAAGAGATGCAGTCTTCTTCGCTATTATGTTGAGGTACTCAGCTTCGCTTTCCGGCCGATTTTGTTCGCGCACGACAAGTTCCTCTAGCTCCCCTTCACACATCAGGGATGCTGTCTGTGCCAATGCCTGTGCGACGCGATGATCTTCGTACTGCGCGACTATGTTGAGAATGATCGAAAAAACAAAATCTGTACTTAAGAGAGCCAATTCATGATTATATGCGGCGTGAAACGATTTTGACCCCCTTCTGAGCAAATCCCCGTCGATGATGTCATCATGTATGAGGGATTGCATATGCATAAGTTCTATCGCAGCCGCTGCGGGAAGCGGATCCTTCCCCTGTCCGCCTGCACTTTCAAATGCAAGGAGCAGAAGTATCGGCCGCAGGCGTTTGCCCCTTTTTAACGCATGCGTAAACGGCTTAAATAAAGGAGAGTCTTTATACTGATGCAACTCCTTTGAAATAGCACTGTTGACTGTACCACGGTAGTTATCGATCTTGGTTAAAAAAACATCTGAAAAGACATTTTCTGCACGTTCGTCCATTTGTCCTCCAACTTGAAGCGAGAATCGCTATCAGAACAACGACTCTGAATTATCACTGTATGTATTTACGATTATCCCATATTTTATATAAGTATGGTTAAGTGGTAAGCTAAAAAGGAGCTCGGTACTGGTGTGCGTTCCCTATCTCACCGATGGCTGTGAACTGAAGTTCGGCGTACACGTCGACGCGCATGCCGGTCACGGCTTCTGAGAGAACGAGGTGATGGTGCGATTGCTGACCTACTTGGAGAGCCTGGAACCACTAGGTAAGAATGGTGGTATGGTCGAACGTAATATATGGACTGCAAGAGATGAGATGGACACTCGCAAGATTGAGCACGATTTCGTACTACTTATTGAAGAGAGGAAGAGGTTATAACGGTGTCCCAAGTATCAGTCGGAGATGTATTATTTGATTTCGCTGCACCTACGGAAGTCTCATTGAGAAATAGAATATTGCTCTTTTGGTTCTACACCGGCTAGCAGTGATCGTAATAGTGTTTTTCCCACTGGTAACGCCTGCACCTCTCTATCCAACTTAAAGCCGTAACAGCACCTTCATTCCAGCTTACACTGTCATTAGACCGATCAAGAATGTTACTGAGGATGCTCCCTCTCGAATAAAACATACTTTCTTATAACTGATAGATGGGGCATAAGGAACAGAAGCTTCGGGTTCGCTGCAAGTAAACGCCTTGCGATCTCAATAGCGCTCATCTGCGGTTTAATATCTTTAAATACCCGTACAAGCTTGTTGAACTCGTCGTCAGATAGATCTATTACAAATTCTTTTATTTTATACATACCTTTATGTATTTTACCAAATGGGTCGTGCCACCTCGTTTCATATTCACGAAGCACCCTAACCGATGAATCGTTTTGGTGCACGGCTTTCTGAGCGACTTCTCCCGCTATCGTGCCTCCCCCGATGGCGGTTAGAATCCCCCCACCAGTAATTGGCTCAGTGTGACGCGCCGCATCGCCGATGAGCATCAATCCGTTGCTCACTATGGTCTTAAGCGCATCACTTAGGGGGACACCTCCTATCACCAGTTCCACTGGTTGCCCCTCAGGAAAGTTCTTCGATACAAACTCATTGAGGTAGTCGATTGGTCGTTTAGCAGATAATTTGCTCCCAAGCACGCCAAGCCCTACATTTGCTGTCTTATCGCCTTTTGGGAATATCCACGCGTAGCCACCGGGAGCCTGTGAGCCTGCATAAACATCCAGAAAATCTTCTATCATATCAACGTCGGTCATAAGGTACTGAACGCAGCAGGCGATGTTCTTAGGCTTGAGGGTGGTGTTTATGCCGCCCCATCTGCCGACCTGTGACTCGACGCCGTCTGCGCCGATGACCACCTTTGAGCGGACCTCAAAGTCCTCACCGAGCCGGTTGAGTTTAACGCCCTTTACCGTGCCATCTTCCACGATGAGTCCGGTTGCACGCGTTCGCACCATGATGTCCACGCCGGCTCGTGCCGCGTCCTTCGCCAGCTCCCTATCGAAGATTTTGCGTTCCAAAACGTATCCGAGCACCCCCTCAATTCCCAGCGCCTCTCCTGATGCTTCAAATGTCGTGCCATCCGGGGCATTAAGTCTGATTCCATTGATCTCGCTTGCAATCCACTTCTTGTCAGTCTCGATATATTTGGACGCCTTCAGCAATTGGTCTTTGGGAACGAACTCGGCGCATCGCACCGGGGCCCCGATCTCCTGTCGCTTCTCGATTAACAGCACGTCGCATCCTTCAGCAGCAGTCCGTGCCGCGATGGAACCTCCTGGTCCCGCCCCGACCACAATGACATCGTACTCGTCCCTCATGGTTCTCCCTCTGCGGTTAAGGCTCCTACCGGACAGACCGTTATGCACGTCGCACACGATGTGCACGTGTCGCCTATTCTGAGGCAGGATTCGATGAGCTCGATCGAGTTGGTCGGACAGACCGCGACGCAGGCGCCACAGTGTCCACATTTTTCTATGTTTACAACAACCATCTGTCCTCCTAAATATCGTTAGCAGTAGCTCTATACGTATAGATATAAAAAATGTCCTAAGCGCTTTTCAACCATCGCAGCCACAATAAGATATGGCAAGAAGTAGACGCGCAGGTACATGAGAGATAGTAGCACAGAGCCAACTACAATTGTCGCCGACGACTTTCGCAGATACATTTTTCTTAAAAACAAAGAAACACGTGATAGGGATT
This sequence comes from Methanobacteriota archaeon, assembly GCA_963704625.1. Classification (GTDB taxonomy): domain Archaea; phylum Halobacteriota; class Bog-38; order Methanoflorentales; family Methanoflorentaceae; genus DASPRZ01. Next base: position 1,015,325 of record OY969924.1, read on the forward strand.
CAATATGTTATACCCAACAGTCGGCCGTCGTCCGATAACGCTTTTATTTCATCTTCGCGAGCTCCAGTGATTAAAGCCCTTATCCTATATTTTATATAGGTATGGTTAAGTGGCAAATCAAAAATGAACTCGTGTGCTGGTGTGCGTTCCACTATCTCACCGATGGCTGTGAACTGAAATTTGGCGTACACGTCGACGCGGATGCCGGTCACGGCTTCTGAGAGAACGAGGTGACGGTGCGATTGCCGACCTACTTGGAGAGCCTGGAACCATCAGGCAAGGGCAATGGTGTGGTGGCAAGAGATATATACAGTATAAGAAATAAGATGAATGCTCATAAAAATAGAACAAATACTCACAAGATTGAGCATGATTTCGTACTAATGAAGAGAAAGAGAGGAAGAGGTTATAACGGTGTCCCAAGTATCAGTTGGGGATGTGTTATTTGGTTGGGCTGCACCTACCGAAGTCTCACTGAAAAATAGAATTATTGCGCTTATAGCCCTGCAGCGGCCAGCAACGATTGTACTAGGGTTTTTCCCACTTGCAATGGCTGCAGCGGCTCTGGCGGGTGCACGATTTGATGACCCTCGGTTCCCATTCGGGCTTATAATGGTGTGGCTTCTTGTATCATCAGATCACGTAATAAATGACGTCTTTGACGCGGAGCGGGATAAGCGGAAGTGGCCGCTGCGGCCATTGGCAACGGGGTTCATCTCAAAATCAGAGGGGGCACTCTATTCTATTATACTGGCCGGAATAGCGTTCACCATAGCACTTGTGGTCTTCAATTGGCTCAGTGCAGCAATAACGCTTTTGGTTGTTGCACTTGCATATATTTATGGACGTTATACGCGTGATGCCGTTGGCTACTTGACAGTGCTCGTGCCCTTTTCGTTAGTTCCTTTAGCAGTTTGGGCTGCCGTCTCCCGGGGGACCATCTTAACTCCTGTACCATGGCTGCTGGCTGCGTTTTGCGTAGCCTACGTAATGGCGATAAACACCGCTAATGAAGCGACTGATAAAGTGCCTGTTAAACCGCTCTTCGTCCAGTTCAAACCCTTCACGGAGATGGTGGTCTACGTTGCATCCATCATCATCTCGTTTTTCATAGGTGTACTGATCGTCTTTTACGCACAGTTGTCGTGGCTCTATTTGATAGTACTAGCGGTAATAACGGCATGCGCGCTTGCCGCGGCAAAAAGTTTGGGGAGCCAACGGTCTCGGGAAGTATCGAAAACAGCATTTAAGATTTCCATACTTAGCATGGCCGTCTCTCTGTTAGGCTTGGCAGTCTTTGCCTGGATCAAGTGAGGGGCCTAGCTCATCCGTTTAGGTGACGAAATCACCTATTTATCATTTCATGGGTTAAAATTGTGATTTGGATCGATACATCGTGGAGGATCTACCCACACAGACACTAAATGATGCTAGGGTACTACGATTGCGGAGAAGTTTTGTCGGATGCTTGATCTCGATGTCCGTCTTCCTATTTTGTACATAGCCTTGCTGTCCACTTGGTCTGCTCGGAGTTGATCTTCGGAGGGTGCAGCTGCGCTTGGGTCATAGCACACTCAACAAGACGTAGACATGCTTGCGGTATAACGGTGAGAACCTGCGAGAGGCATACAGCCAGATTGCATTTTAAAATAGTCTGCCAAGGCGGAACATCAGCCCCAACGACTATGGTTTGACCTTATAACCTCTCATTTTTGCACACAAAACAACTCGTACTGCCCCTTACAGGTGCAGGCGCAGTGAAAGAAAAGTTTATTGAATAGATGTGCCAAGTGTTACCAGAGCATGGATATATCGCTTCTCATCGCGCTGGTCGTATTCCTCATCACATACGCACTATTAGCGACAGAAAAGATAGACAGAACGCTCATTGTGATCGTTGGAAGCCTTATACTCCTCACAACTGGTGTTTTATCTTTAAGTGATGCCATTAATTATGTGAATTGGGAAACTATTGGGCTTCTTTTTGGGATGTTCATCATCGTGGTGGTCTTGTCTGACGCAGGATTTTTTTCGTATCTCGCATTTGTCCTCGCAAAAAAGTTGAAGTATAGACCACGAACGATTTTCATCGTATTCCCCCTTATGGCTGGAGTATTAGCCTTTTTTATTAATAGCATCACCGTGATGCTCTTCTTAGCAACGCTGACAATCGGAATATCAAAATTATTAAAGATAGATCCCGTCCCCATTACGGTAGCTGAGGTAATCCTTGCCAACACTGGAGGGGCATCCTCGCTCATCGGAAATCCTCCAAACGTGATATTGGGAACGCAACTCGGATTCGGCTTTAATCAATTTGTTGCGAATAACGGCCCAATTACGTTGCTCGCCTCGCTCTCTTCCATAGGCCTGTTATACGCGTTTAATAAGAAATCACTGCCCGCACGCGCTCCAATAGAGCTGGAAACTATTGCTAAGATATCGCCAGACGATGCGATTATTAACGGGAGGATGCTCAAACTGGGCCTCGGGGCGTTATTCTTTGCTATTTTGCTTTTAGTTACACAAGGATATCTCGAGGGTACCTACCATATCCCTTTAACGGTCGCGCTCGCAGCATTAATCCCCGCATTTGCGTTATTGCTTGTCGGAGGAGCTGATAGTGCCGACGTCATCAGGAGGGTGGATTACGATGTCTTGCTCTTTTTTATCGGCCTCTTTATTTTAGTTGGGGGGTTAGTAAAAACGGGAGTTGTCACACTATTTGCCAACGGACTAGTGCACCTCGCAGCGGGGAATGCTGTCTTCTTATTATCGCTTGTGCTGTATGGATCAGGAGCGATAAGCGCCCTCGTGGATAACGTCCCCTTTGCACTCACCATGAGCTATGTGATAAAAGATCTGTCACTTGTCCCGTTATCCCTGACGACCTCGCTACTGGTGTGGACGGTTTCATTGGGGACTAATATCGGGGGCAATGCCACGCCTATCGGAGCCTCGTCAAATGTCCTTGCGTATAGTTCATTGGAAAAGCACGGAGTGCTCATCGGATGGATACGGTGGATGAAAATAGCAATTCCCCCCACAGTGCTGGCGTTAGTATTATGTAACGTGATGCTGTATATCAAATACTTGATTGGCTTTTATTGATAGAGATGCGCCATGAAAATTCTCATCTGCACAGATGGATCGATTACTTCAAACGAGGGGATTAAATGTGTAATAGGCGCACTACGTAAGGACAATGCGTATACAGTACTGTATGTTCTTTCCGAACACGGGATCTACTACAGTTATAAGAACATTTTTAAGGAGGACTTAGAAAAAATCGAGGAACTCTTTGGAGAAATTGGCTCAGAAAAAGAGGCCGCGAAAAAGCTCTTTCTTTCTCCCGTGTGTGATTACATGAAAAACGACGGGTTTACTGTAAGAGGAAAAGTACGAGAAGGACATGTCGTGGAAGAGATCTTGGATGAAATAAATGAAGAGCGATACGACATGGTGATGCTCGGTGATAAAAAGGGGTTTTCGCCAGTACAATTATTGCTCGGCAGTACGGTATCAGAGGTCATGCACCGGGCGAAGGTATGTGTCATGGTGATAAAGCCCCCGCTATCAGCCCGTGACCACCCAATGTAGTACGGCAAGGAGGATACCAAGTTAAGGTGATAACTTTGGGTTTTGAATCTGATGAAGAGAACGGGGAAGGGAAAAAAGAAGAGAGTCAAGCTCAGGAATCACGATAACTCGATCATGGCGCTTTCGTTTTTGCATGCTATAGTGAGCAGTAGTTGTCTGGCCCTGACGCTTTTGAGGGAGCTCTTCCGTAAGACGTTGCCATAGCAGACGGATAGTGTGTCACCCGATCTTGCCAACTTATAACGGTCGGGGGCAGCGGTCGGCAGGCACGGCAGAGGGTTTAAGACCAATTGATACAATGTGGCGATATAGAACAGAACAGAATGACGAGGAGCCGGAACCGATGGAGCTTGCCAATAACATATTCGTCGGCGCAGACACAATAGACGAGGCGTTGCACGATGATGATCCGTGCGTTCGTATGATGGCCGTCAAGTTTCTTGAGCGAATGAGCACGTCAGCTGTTCTCCCCCTCATCGATGCCCTAAAGGACGAGGATTCAGATGTTCGATGGGCGGCTGCGTCTGCGTTGGGCACTATTGGAGACGCATCAGCTGCCGAAGCGCTGATTGAAGCACTGCGTGACAAAGATCTAGAGGTGCGACAAAAAGTCACTGAGACGCTCGGCACCCTTGGTGATGCCCGTGCAGTCGAACCGCTCATCGAGGCGTCACGGGAAGCAGAGCCCCTCGTGCGCTACGCTGCGATCATCGCGCTCGGGAAGATCGGACATACAGGTGCTGTCGGCTTGCTCAGTGACGCCCTCCACGATGATGACTGGGAAGTGCGCAAACGCGCAGCGTGGGCGCTTGGAAAGATTGGCGATCGTAAAGCTATTGCCCCTCTTATTGCAGCCTTACGCGATGACCATCCTGTGGTCAGAAAACGGGCGGCTGAAGCGCTTGGCGCCGTTGGCGATACACGGGCTATCGATCCGCTTGAGAACGCAATGCACGACAGTGATCCGTTCGTTCGAGAAGTCACCCTAATCGCACTGACGAAGCTACAGCATTATTAACGATGGCGATGTGATCGCGAACGTGCCCGAGGTGGCGTGATGAAGCGCGTCTTATCTTCAGAGTGGTTATATAACGCACTTCATTGGTTTCTTGCTCCTATCCATTAAGGAGGTATGTATGTTGATCATGAATAAACTTGCGAACGTCAAATTTCCAATTCACGATTTACTGAAGCAGCGTTGGAGCCCCCGTGCGTTCTCAGAACGTAGGGTCGAACCTGAGAAGCTATGCAGCCTCTTTGAAGCAGCGCGGTGGGCCCCATCTGCGTTCAACGAACAGCCGTGGCACTTTATCGTTGCTACCAAGGAGAACACGCGAGACTATGACCGCCTACTCGGCGTCATGGTAGAAAGGAATAAGCAGTGGGCCCATACTGCCCCAGTGTTACTGCTCACGGTGACGAAACTCTCCACTCATGATGGGGAGCCCAACCGGTACGCCTTCCATGACGTCGGACTAGCTGCTGAAAATCTGGTGCTGCAAGCGACTGCACTGGGCCTGTTCGCACACCAGATGGCAGGATTCAATGTGGAACGAGCGCGCGAGGAGTTCGCTATTCCTGCAGGATATGAACCAGTGACAACGATCGCCGTCGGCTATTTAGGCGATCCTGAGAGCTTACCAGAGCAATTCCGCGAAGAGGAGTTGAAAACTCGCAATCGTAAGCCCTTAGAGGAGTTCATATTCTCAGGCTATTGGGGACAAACTTCGCCACTCGTTAAAGAATAGCCCCTGATGAACCTTAACAAATTGGAGTTAACGTGATGATTCAGCTTCACACCACTCGCCGATTGTTCGGTGCTCCTCGCAAAATCCCCCAGAGTAAGTGCAAATGACCTAAAACTATCACTGAACGAGCAGCAGGGCAGAAGATGGCACATGTGGGAGAGAGGCCAGTACTTCAGTCTTTACGTTCAAAAAATTCACAAATCACCCGTCGCAATCCATTTATGTTACGTATGTATGTATGTGTCATCTCCATACGTCGAAGTGATGCCACATATAAAAGATATCCTATTAAATAAGGGTATTATATTCATACTTGTGTCTTAACACGTTTAATAATAACATAAATAACTGTCCAACAAAAGAGGCGAGGTAATTGAAAATCCCAGATACAGATGAAAATTACCATAGGTGCATATGCTATAATGGTGGCTGCCCAACGTACGATATAAATCAGCTTACCGGTGGACTCTTCTGCTCACGAGGAAAGAGCGAAAAAGCTGCAAAGAGTATGCAATGTATCTGCCCTGGCTGCCCGGTATGGGCAGAGTACGATCTCAACGACTATGACTACTGCATTAAAGGGGCTGCTGAGAGATAACCGCACTTTCTTCGTGTCGCATTTGGGACAATTAACATGTAACGCATTAAATGAGGTCATATAGGTATATTGGACACGTAAACGACAAGAGTAATTCTATTACTAAATAACATGAAGGGCAAAAAATGGCCCCTATTTTCCTATACGTGCTATTAGGATCGTTTTTCGGTATTGAAAGCGACGTGATTAGGATTGACGTGAGTGATAACTGTGCCCATCTTGGCTCCTTGTTTGGCGTCTTATGACATCGCGCCCAACCAAGGCACTACGGGCGATGCTTCTCTCCAGTTACGATAATCTTCTTACAGAATTCACTACCGCGCTGTTCCCACATCCACCTTCTGCCCGTTCGTCGTCACAACAATCGTGCCTTGCAGGTCCGTCCTGTAGAGCGTCGCTCTCACTGCCGCGAGCCGCGCCAACGTCTCATTTGCCGGATGATGAAACCGATTATGCGCCCCGACTGATATCACAGCGATGTGCGGCTTGACCGCGTTAAGAAACGTAACGCTCGAAGAGTATTTGCTCCCGTGGTGCCCCACCTTCAATACGTATGCGCTGCAGTTAAACGTCGAAACCATCCGCGCCTCTGCTGATGATTCCGCGTCGCCCGTCAGGAGGTAGCTGATGTGCTGATACGTAATTTTAATGACGATGCTATCGTCATTATCGCCGGTCGCTATCGGGAAAAACGGCAGCGACGGGTTAAGGACTAAAACGGTCGTGTCCGCGTCGAGATTGATGGTATCGCCCGCCCGCGGTGTCGCATAAGGGATGTTTTTATCCTTGATTATCCGCAGGAGCTTCTCGTACGTTGCGGTTGATTTTGGAATGCCTAAGTCGTACACCTTGTCGACGCTCATGGACTGCAGCACGTCGATGAGCCCGCCGATGTGGTCGGCGTCAGGATGTGTAGCGATGACGCCGTTGAGATGGCTGATGCCGACGGAGTGGAGATAGGCAACGACGGTCGGGCCCTCGACTTGTTGGCCGCCGTCCACCAGCAGCGATTCGTTATGTGGGAAGGTTAGGAGGATAGAGTCGCCTTGGCCCACGTCGATGGCGGTCATGGTGAGGTTAGATATCGAGGGATGTATCCCACTAGGAGGAGTCCTAGTTAAAGTCGGCGTCTCGATCGTGGAAACAGATACAGATGCGGCCCGTGTGACGGTTTGATTCTGCGCCGGCGATGTGCACCCTGCGATGGATATAATGAGTGCACTTAAAGCGATGAGCGTGATGATCGTTAACGTCGGTTTCATTTTTTCTGTTGCCACTCATTCATGCACAGATATCACGACTTCGATACTTTCTTCTTTCTTCTTCTCTTTGTGACAGTGTATCCACTCTTTATCGGCGTGATGGGTAAGCGCGCGATATTGTGATGTCCTGCAAGGAGCACCTCCTTTTCCGTGGAGCGTTTGATGGTTACTTTTAAGATCTCGTCGATTGGCGCTTCCAAACGTTTGCCAACGCGTTTTATAAAGCTACTTAAACCCTCGCCATAGCATCCGGCTTACATACCGCCCGGCTGTCCTTCTCACGATCCGCTTACCAACTGTGCCCTTTTGAACCGCGTTTAAATCTCCAAGGAGACGAGCGGACCGATAAAGGTTACGGCGGACTTTCGAGATTTTCATTGTTACCTCCTTCTTCTCACCCTTCACCCGCTTACCAGAGACGGTCGTCTCAATCTCTCCCGTATCCTCGTAAGTAGTGGTTTCGCACGAGGCACGGCAAGCGGAATCCGCGCCACCAACACGGAATTTTCATGCCGGAGATAGTTCAAGTTCGTCTGGAGCTCATCAATCTGCATATCTCTCAGTTTGATTATCTCCTCTTTGAGCGCCAGGTTATTTTGTAATTTCGAGAGATCCTTTTCCTTACGTAGCATATTCTGCTGAAGTTCATTATAGTCGTCCAACAGTCGCGCATCTCCATGCTCATGCTCACGCGAGTCTGGAGCAAAGTACTCTTTTGTAATGAGGGCAAGCGCCCGCCCCCTCTTGACGTCGCGTTTCTTCGCTTCGTCAGCGAGCAACTCGTAGGTATCATTATCAAGTAGTGCACACACTTGAGGCATAATGGATAAGCATGAGAATCTCTGTTTATCAATGTTTTTAATTTGATTTCATGTTGATCATGAAACTACGTTTTGTCTGTAGCATAAAACCATGCAATATCATGCAACTCCATTTTTGTGCACTAGGCAACGTGATTTTCTCATCTCGTCGAGACCAAAACAGTCGCTTAAAAATAACACTTCAAGTAGTGGCTCAATGACGGCAGCACATGTTTGCCGCGAGTTAAATGGCGAATACGGCAGCAACCATGGCGATTGCAAATCAAATCGACTGGCACTCTTTGGTTGAGTGTGGCGATAGGGTATGAAATGCATGAGAAGAATAAAGTCACGTTTAACGTCCAAAGAGAGGTGGATACTGACGGTAGTACCATGAATGGATATGAATGCGACAGGCGACTTACCGCCTGCTGCGGGCTCTACTGTGGGAATTGTCCCAACTATAACGGAGAGATAGCAGATTTGGCACGGGATTTGCGGAAAAAGTTACGAGAGTACCACTTTGATCGGGTTGCCAAGGGGCTGTCGAAGTACTTTAAGCCGTTTGCCAATTACCCCCAGTGCTACGAAACGTTGGGGGCCGTGGTGAAGCTGCGATGAAAACGAGCATGCCGAAACAAGGGCGGCCCGCCGCAGTGCAAAATACGGAACTGTCGTGAAAAGAACGGCATCGATGGTTGTTGGGAGGACGATGAGTTCGAAACGTGCACAAAACTGAACTTCTTAATGCCCACCCACGGAGACGCCCATCTAAAGAACCTCCACAAGCTTAAAAAGCAGGGCGTCGATGAATTCCTTGAGGGAAAAAAGTGCTGGTGATAGCACCTAACATTACTCTTTTATTACCCACAGCGGCGGGGAATGCGCACCATAACTGAGTACCTTGAGAGATGTACGTTGACCAACTTTTGCAGCAGCGCTGATGTATCTACCGGGTTTGACGCGACTTTTTACCGGGTCGATAACGGACTAATTTACTGGTATGACCTCGACCTTCCCCCTGTCATTGAAGTCAGAAAGCAGTTGCTCCCGGAGCCTGACAGGGTAACGATCGTCGCGAAATCCATCCTCGATCCGATTTGGTGCACAGACATCAAACATGCATGCCTGTTATTCGCTGTTGTTTTTAAGGGTTAAATTATGTATATGGGGCAAAGCGGGCAGCGTGTCGCCCAATACAATCTCCCGCATCGCTTCAAAGTCGAGGTAATGCAACCCTACGATGAGCAGAACTAACCCCTTTATCGGAATATTCGTCTCTTCCTTCCGGGCGGCGAGCTTGCCATAGATCCACTTAGGGACTTTAGCGGTCACTCGTTTATATGGGAATTTCTGCTCCTCGCGGGGATTGTCAGGCCAGCTTTTAACTGCATCCCCTATGAGATTCACAACCATTTGGTTCAGCGTGATGTTCTTGTCAATGCACTCCTTTTTTAAGCTCTGCAAATAGAACTCTCCCAGCTCAAATGCAAGGTATTCAAAGTCGCTATTTGCCCCTTCCTTAGGGCTGTCTTCTTTACTGCGGCCCATGACGGACTATAAGCGCTTCACCATCATAAAATTATGCGCATTAATTAGCAAAAATTTTTAAAATTAACAATTTAATTATAATTAAAAATATTTTTACTCCACGTGCAACTACTATTAAGTCACTTCAGTTTACATGAGGCATTACGGGGAGATTTTTCGGTGTGGATGTTCATCCGTCCACTCCTTGCAAAGTTATGCCATTTACCCAGTCGGCGAAGGTCAGCTATTAGGAGACCGCAGCTCTTACTAGGGCACAGCACCTCAACACGACGTAGACTTATTTAAGATCCAGGATGCAGAATGTTAGAGATGTATAAAAATAGAATTTGAAGCACTGAAATACAATTCTCTATCGTCGTTTAAAACTGCGGTGAGTTCTGAAAACGACGAACTATTGTTAATAATAAATCTTTTTCTATTAGAAGATGTGTGCCTGTGCAAGATGTAAACTGAGACAATTTAAGGTTACTTATATATTCCATGCGTGTAGTAGTATGTGTTCTTGAGAACTACTATGAGGTTATCAACATGCATGCACATGCACCTCTTTCACTCATCGCAACCATACTTCTTGTTGCCGTTCTGGGCGCCGTGCCGGCAACCGCTCTTGCAGCGGGCGCGGGCGAGACCGCCATGTTCCGCTACAACGCACAACATACCGGTGACTACAGCCTAGTGGCGGGAGGCCGCGCGTCGGACGACCGCTTAAATTGGAACTACATGACCGGAGGCACCGTGGAATCCTCTCCTGCCGTCGCTAACGGAGTCGTCTATGTGGGAAGCCATGACCACAACATCTACGCCCTCGATGCGGAAACCGGAGCGAAGGTGTGGAGCTATGCGACCGGAGACCGCATATTCTCTTCCCCTACCGTCACTAACGGAGTCGTCTTTGTGGGAAGCAACGATAAGAACGTCTATGCTCTCAATGCGGAAACCGGGGCGAAGGTGTGGAGCTATGCGACCGGAGGCGGTGTGTGGTCTTCCCCTGCCGTCGCCAACGGGATCGTCTACGTGGGGGGCTGGGACCACAACGTCTACGCCCTTAATGCGGAAACTGGGAGGCTGGTGTGGAGCTATGCGACCAGAAACGCTGTGTGGTCTTCCCCTGCTGTCGCCAACGGGATCGTCTACGTGGGGAGTAACGATAAGAACGTCTATGCTCTCAATGCGGCGACTGGGAGGCTGGTGTGGAGCTACATGACCGAAAATAGCGTAGAATCCTCTCCTGCTGTCGCCAACGGAGTCGTCTATGTGGGGAGCGATGACGGTAATGTTTACGCCCTCAATGCGGGGGCTGGAGGGCTGGTGTGGAGGCATGTGACCGGAGACCGTGTAATTTCTTCTCCTGCTGTCGCCAACGGAATCGTCTACATAGGGAGTCATGACCACAACGTCTACGCCCTTAATGCGAAGACCGGGGCGAAGGTGTGGAGCTATGCGACCGGGGGCGGTGTAGACTCCTCCCCTGCCATAACCAACGGCTATCCCACCATCGCCAACGGAGTCGTCTATGTGGGGAGCAATGACTACAACGTCTACGCCCTCAATGCGGCGACTGGGAGGCTGGTGTGGAGCTACATGACCGGAGGCATCGTGTCTTACTCCTCTCCTGCCGTTTACTACGGTGTTGTCTACGTAGGGAACTGGAATCACAGCATCTACGCCCTTGACAAGTCGTAACGCGGTCTAACGCACTTGCGACCTCGACGGCCTTGTTGGTGCTACCATTATGAAGCTTATGTCAGACGTCGGCAGCAGGTCGATGGAAGAATGAATGGATAGATAGGGTGAAGATGTGCTACTGAGAAGCCGCAGAAGCTGACATAACTCCACATAAAAAAGAAGGAGGTAGAACCTTCATATTTGTAGCAAATAGCGGTACCTATATATTCCATGCGTGTAGTAGTATGTGTTCTTGAGAACTACTATGAGGTTATCAACATGCATGCACATGCACCTCTTTCACTCATCGCAACCATACTTCTTGTTGCCGTTCTGGGCGCCGTGCCGGCAACCGCTCTTGCAGCGGGCGCGGGCGAGACCGCCATGTTCCGCTACAACGCACAACATACCGGTGACTACAGCCTAGTGGCGGGAGGCCGCGCGTCGGACGGCCACTTAAATTGGAACTACCCGACTGAAGGCATGGTGGACTCTTCTCCCACTGTCGCTAACGGAATCGTCTATGTGGGGAGCTGGGACCGCAACGTCTACGCTCTCAATGCGGAAACCGGGAAGCTCGTGTGGAGCTATGCGACTGGGAGCCCTGTGGAATCCTCTCCTGCCGTCGCTAACGGAATCGTCTATGTGGGGAGCGATGACGGTAATGTTTACGCTCTTAACGCGGGGACCGGGGCGAAGGTGTGGAACTATACGACCTGCGCTGCTGTGCTTTCTTCTCCCACCGTCGCCAACAGAACCGTCTATGTGGGGGGGGATGACGGTAATGTTTACGCCCTCAATGCGGGGACCGGGATGAAGGTGTGGAGCTACGCGGCTAGGGACGCTGTGTGGTCCTCTCCTGCCGTCGCTAACGGAATTGTCTATATCGGAAGCTGGGACGGTAATGTTTACGCCCTTAATGCGAGGACGGGGAAGCTCGTGTGGAGCTATGCGACCCATGGTCATGTGGATTCCTCTCCTGCTGTCGCCAACGGAATCGTCTATGTGGGGAGTGATGACGGTAATGTTTACGCTCTTAACGCGGGGACCGGGGCGAAGGTGTGGAGCTATCAGACCGGGGGCTATGTAGATTCCTCTCCTGCCGTCGCTAACGGAATCGTCTATGTGGGGAGTAAAGACAAAAACGTTTACGCCCTCAACGCGGAAACAGGAGGATTGATGTGGAGCTACTCGACATGGGGCTGTGCTGACTCTTCCCCTGTCATCGCCAACGGAATCGTCTATGTGGGGTGCAATGACCACAACATCTACGCTCTCGATGCTGGAACCGGGGCGAAGGTGTGGAGCTATCTGACCGGAGACTTTTTGGCCTCTCCTGCCGTCGCTAACGGAATCGTCTATGTGGGGAGCGGGGATCACAGCATCTACGCCTTTGGCAAGCCCTAACGCCAGATTTAGTGCACTTACTCGTTCCGACTGGTGATACTTGCTATTCCATGTTTCCGCTGCTCTTCATAACTGCACCCTTTGCCCAGTGCTTCGCTCACATCACTCGTTGAGTGATATGTTTGTTAGCGGTGCTTGGGTAACAGTGACAAGAAAGGGATAGGTGTCAGCACGATAGAAGAGATCAATGCGTGTTTCGACAAGATTTATAGCTGGAAATTTATTAACAAAAACCTTATAAAGCAATTATACGAGGAGAAATAATCGTGCAAGACAATAACACTGACGATACATCAAAGAAGAGATACTTCGTGATACATCAAAGAAGAGATACTTCGTTTTTAAGCTCATTCCGCCCAGGTCAACTTTTGCTGAGGATATGACGGAAGAAGAGAGAGATATTATGACGCAGCACGCTGCCTACTGGACAGACAAAGCTGATAAGAGTATCGCCATCGTCTTCGGGCCGGTGCTTGATCCCAAAGGCGTCTACGGGCTGGGAATTATCGAAGTTGAGAATGAAGATCAAGCTCATACTCTCGCTGCAAAAGATCCTGCGGTCGAATCTGGGCTTCAAAGATTGGAAATCTATCCGATGCGCGCAACTTTGCGCAAATAGAAGTTCTGGATCAGGCCACTTTGGTTGTGGTTTGCCTTAATGAATTCTAGTTTCAATCCTTATTCTCATGAATATTCCTCGGTAAGGCTGATGCGGGAACTTATGTGAAGGATTTGCAAAAAGAGTCTCAATCCTTGTTTTACTGGATGTTGCTCTGAAATATTCTAATGGCAGCACTGCTCGACGACGAAATCGCAGATGAAATCAGAAAGGTCGACATTAAGGACTACAGCGCCATCTCCGATTTATTCGGCCGTTTCGATGGCGTCGATATAGGCGATAAAAACTCTCTGGAACTCCTGACCGACTGGGGGGTCGTGGTGAGGGGCATCATCCTTTATAGCACGATCTTTCCCATGGCGTTACGGGGCGAGGAGGGCTTGACGAACCTGATGACCGACCTATCGTTGAAGATATGGAGGTACCGGAAGAAACCATGAAGTCCGTGTGGCTCAAGCCGGGCAGGAAGCTACGTAATTGTGAAATTAGCACAGTGAGTGATTGAATGAGCTTGAAACGTCGGATCGAACGTATGTATCTCTCAGTGAGTATAGATAAGAACAGCCACGAGCGCCCACACATTCGCCAAAAAGGCCAGAATTTGGAAAGCTCCTCTCACATTTCCCCACCGCCTGAAACCGTCAAAGGCCTTCTGCAGAGCCGATGTGTCGTCACCGATTCGCCTTAAACTCATCATAAGCGGTGCGGCCTTAACTGTGGCCAGCAAACCCCCCAGCACCAATGCTACAGACAAATAGACGGGTAGGGCTGCCGGTGCTGGTGCAGTAATGTCGAACCGAAAAGAAACCGCCGCGGCAATGGTAAAAAGAGCACCGCCAATTGCCTCTGTTGGATACAGGTAGAATCCATTTTCCAAATCTGCGTGTCGGCTGTACTCTGCCCAAGCCCGTGCCCCAACCTTACGCCAGGCCGGCATCTGGACCAGGCCCCGGTCAATGTTGCCCCCGGCAAGAACGCCATTGAAGATAGTCGCCGCAGTGATGAGGCCATACGTAGTTATGGAAGTCATCTGCTCTCCCCCGGCTTTTTTAGATTTATCTCTTCTCTTCCTCTACACGCTATGTATTTCAAAGTATCTCTGATTTAATGAGGAGTAAACGGCCACCCTGGCGGTTCGCCCCTGTCTAGCTTAATTGTACGCTAAGTCGGGAAACCCCCACTTCAGGTTAGTCGTGATAGCTTGTACATCCTCGCCAGCTTCGGCAGGTCGTTCAAAATGTACACGAACGCCATCCATGACCACTTGCCCCAACGCTCATTCACCGCTCTTGTCACTTCATTGATTTCCTGCCTGGGATTTTCCGGCGCTCGTCCGAGCAAAAGCTCACTCATGATGACGACACTCCAGACATCTACAGGGACCGAGCTTCGACCGATGATCAACCCCGCCGAGTACCTGCCGATGCCAGGGATTGCCATCACATTTTTTATGGCTTCAGCCTCGGGCGTACTGTGCAGGACTCTTAACGACATCGGATGGTCGACCAGATAGCGGGCAGACTTGACAAGTCGCTCCGCGCGGTAGCCAAGGTTTGCTTTTTTCCTCAGCTCGGCCGGTTCCAGTCTGGCGATGTCAGAAGGTCTGGGCCAGAGCACTACCTCTTTGCCATCGAAGGTAATCCTTGTTCCATATTCCTCCAGCAGTTTTGCCATCATGCTTTCGCTGCGCTTTAGAGGCGCCATCTGGAGGGTTATCGCCAGTATGACCCGACCAAAGAGGTTATCCAGCCGTCCCACCCTCATGCCGTAGAGGTCTTTCACCACTGCTGAGAGCACATCGTCACCGCGGGCGAAGGTGTAAAAAGCGTCAAGGTCTTCGTCTTCTCCAAGCCCGAGCTTTATGTCTGTTAGCAGTATATTCTTTTCATCTTCTGTCAGCTGCGATCTGACGTAGACGGTCACAGTAACCTTTTTGCCGGCCGCTGACATCTTCAGCCCTATAGGCTTGCCATCCACGTAGGTGCCGCTCCAGAGCGTGTCGGTTTCGAAGACTTCCCGAGGAGTTGACCAGTGCCAGCCTGCCGGCTTGGCAACAGTGAGCGAGAAATCAAAAGGCTCCGGCATGACGATTTCGAACTGCCCTGAAGCTGTATAATCAGGATGGTTGTTCATTGTCTCTCGGTAACCATGCTGATACAAACCTATTAAGGTTGACTTTTTTGTTTTTTGCTCCCAGCACGTAAACCTGAGCCAGAATTTTTTGCTATGAGTGAGTCTGACATTAAAAAGTCGCGCTGAAGGATTTGGAAAAATTAAGCAGAAAAATCTCAAAAGTGAACGTTTCTCGTTATATTCAAGTATAAATACGGTTTACTTGACGGTTATTATGCTAATTCACTATTAACGCTACCACGTTACTCACTGCAGGTGCGTAATCGCTATCGCCATCATAGGTTGCCCTGAGGATGTTATACCCTTTGCTTTTGGGAGTTACACTCCCGGCGAAATACCCTGCATCCTTGCCTGTAGAAGAAGTTTGGAGAGTGCCGAGAGTATTCCATGCGGTTCCGTTATCATTCAACTGTTGAATGGTTACTGTCGCGCCTTCGATAGGGTGTGGCGTGCTTTGCGTGACCGTTGCGAGGAGTCCGATGACGTCAACCGGTTTGTTGACGGATGTTACGTTATCGCTGAGCATAATGGCGAGTCTTGGTTGTTCCTTGTCTGGTACACTCATTGCATAGCTGCTATGGACATTGGTCGTCTGTTTGTTTGCCGATGCTGCAACGACATTCGGCACGCAGAGAGTCACTACTGCTGCAATCGATAAGCATATCAGTGCCTTTTTAATGTTCATATTTGCCACCTGTGATTTTAAGGCAAGAGATAAAGTTCATTAGAAATAAAGTTTACGCAGATTTGTTATTGTTAATCTAATAATACAAGTAGCCTCAAAATAAAAAAAACAGGTGAAGGGTAAACATATGTAAACTCGGGGGGTAGGCTGACATGCTCGGAAGCTATCTAGCTAGTGCTTCTTTACATTGCTGATGCATGATAGTATGGAGTTACGGATAGAAAAGTGGCTTCGATTTTACCCTAGCACATCGCAATCGACAATTCGACATTCGCCGTTGGGTCTGACATTCCGTTTGGCTCCGCTATCGTGTACCGAGCATCGTTTAGTGTCTGTGTGGGAGACTCCGCGATGCATCGATCCAAATCTCAATTTTAACCTATGAAATGATGAATAGATGATTTCGTCACCTAAACGGATGAGCAAGACCTACTTGATCCGGCAAAGACTGCCAAGCCTAACAGAGAGACGGCCAAGCTAAGTGTAAAGATCATAATGTTTTTTCCCACCGCTTCCTGAGACCGTTGGCTCCCCAAACTTTTTACCGCAGTAGCGCGCTTGACGTTGTTGCCACAGTCATCAAATAGAGCCACGACAACTGTGCGTAAATGATGAGCAGTATGCCTATGAACAACGAGACGATGACAGCTGCACCGTAGTCCACCTTCTCGTGAAGGGCGTGAACTGGACGAAGAGCGGTTTGACAGGCACTTTATCAGTCGCTTCATTAGCGGTGTTTATCCCTACGTCATAGAACACCCTAAGAGCAACCAGCAGCCATGGTACAGGAGTTAAGATAGTCGCTGGGGAGATTGCAGCCACACTGCTAAAGGAATTAACCCTGCAGGAACAACCACGGAGAGGTAACCAATGCGGTCACGCGTATAACGCACATAAACATATGCAGTTATAGAAACCAACACAATTAGTGCCGCACTGAGCCAATTGAAGAGCACAAGTGCATCGCGAATGATAGTCCGGCCATTATGAAAATATAGAGCGTCGCCTCAGTCTTTGAGATCAACCCCGTTGCCAATGGCCTCAGCGGTCACTTCCGCTTATCCCGCTCAGCGTCAACTAAGTCATTTATTACGAGATTCGCTGCCATGAGAAGATACACCATTATAATCCCGATTGGGAGCCGAGGGTCATCAAGTCGTGCGCCGCCAGAGCCGCTGTAGAAATTACAAGTGGGAAACTGTAAATTACATTTAGCACTGGCCGTTGTAGCTCTATAAACCCGATAATTCTATTTCTCAGTGAGACTTCGGTAGGGTGCACCCCAACCAAATAACATCTCTCCAACTGATACTTGGGACATCGTTGTAACCTCTTCCTCTCTTCATTATTAGTACGAAATCATTTTAGATGAAGCAATAATGGATTAGAAATAAAGTTTACGCAGATTTGTTATTGTTAATCTAATTTGTTATTGTTGATCTAACTCGTCATTTTAAGCCATTAACAAATCGGTGGTCTATTGAGTTATGACGTTTCTGCACTGCACTAAAAACAACCAATCACATTACGTATTTATATGTAGCTTTTTGAATCTCTTAAAATCAGCCTTATTTTTTAAATCTGAATGTCTTTTCTACCTTATTGAGATGGCAAAAACTACAATTGCAATTTATTTAAAATTCAACTGCGTTATATGTGGCTCATAAATCTTCGTCTTTGAACTGTAAGTAAACTTGCGTCGTGTTAAGATTGCTATGGCCTAGTAATAGTTGCACACTTCGCATGTCTGTACCGCTTCTTACCATGCGGACGGCGTAACTATGGCGCAACGTGTGCGGGTGTATCGTATCAGAAAGGCCAGCCATACGCGCATACTTCTTAACAAGCTTCCATGCCCATACGCTCGAAAAGGCAAAAACAGGTCTCGATACAGGGATATTTGTATTAGAAATGTAGGTGGAGAGCATGGCAAACGTCTCTGTATCCAGCATGACGCGGGGCTGTTTATTCCCTTTCGCCTTTGTGATGTTGACCACTTGGTTGTGTGCTTCTAAGTCCTGCGGCCTTATAGACAAGAGCTCACTAATGCGCATGCCGGTTCGCCAGAGGATCCGCAGCATGAGGTAGTCCCAGGAACTGCAGGCCTGTGCATAATCGAGAAGCGTTTGCACCTGTTCTTTTTCCATATAGTCGGTGATATTCTTCACAATTTAACAAAAGGATGATATTCTTCCAGTGGAATATTTTTGTGGAAACTGAGAAATAGTCATAAAATGCGGCAAGTGCTCATTGAAAATAAAATAAAATAAAAATAAGTATTTAATTTGTCGGCAGCCGCTCAAAGTTGCACAATTTTATCCGAATAAGTCAAAACTATTATTATGTCGGGTCGTGTGCGAAACTTTTATGTCACTACGCTATTACGCTAGAGTAGAGTAACCGCGAGGATCAACGGCGATACCAACGGGAAGGCGCAAGCAGTCAAGAGACCAACTGCTCCGATCCAAATGCCTAGTAACGCTAATGTTAACAACATTTCTTTTCACCTCCTTTCGGTGCATGTGCTGATCGCACCGTGACATTTGGTATGCTTAGTATGTTTAGCATAATATAGCTTACGCTTATCATACATGCCGATAAGTAGAAGCTGCGGCGGCAAGCGGTAACATCGTTAGAGAAGAGATGAATACCGAACTATCTTAAAGATATGAAAAGTTCTCTCCCTCGCAAAATTAGAGTTCGAGTGTAGGTATATGAAGAATAGGGTGCAAAGCATAGTTGCAGCATTATAGCGAATTTTTATCAGCAGTCATCTCGTCAATTAAAAGAGGTGTTAAAAATATCGATACTGTGTAACATACTTGGACTGTTAATTACCCTACTCCCACCGCTAGGGACGATGCTACTGCCGCTTTCTGTACTTTTCTGTCCTGTCTTTTAATTGCGCAAACGAAAGACCGTCAGGGCATTGTTCTTGGTTAAGTAGCGCGCAGCCCAAAAAATACAAAAATTATGTGAGAACACGGGATTCATGGTTAAGCAAGGTTAGGATATCTCACTTTATTGTGGAGCTAGATGTGCTCGGTCTCATAAGTGCCAAAAAGGTGCAAAGGGGGCGTTATGGACGTATCTGGTTGGTCTCTCCTAACGTTCCTAGCCTAGAGCGGAAGTGCTGCCGATATGGCTGGGGAGTGAAAGAACCTAAGCTCGAGAAGCGACGATGATATTTTTAGAAATGATGATCAGCAAAAGTGGAAGATCCCGATTAAGGGGAGAGCAGTAGCCTGCATCTGCGCCTAAATGCTTTAACCCAAGTAATATGCTAAACAATTCGAAATAAGATATTTACGCCTCACATTAAAAAAGGAGCACGAGATGCGACCCGCAAGTTTTATGAATGAAAAAATAGAAACGGGTTTGCGGTTGTTTACATCATGAAGCTTTGGCCGCAGAAGAGATGGAAACAGGCTTTGTTCGTCCTGTTAGTCTTATTTCTTGCAGTTGTGGTGGTTTTAGCGATTTTTGGCACGTACGTCGGTTCGGCGGTGAACAAGGATGTTGTGAGCGGGATCGAGGTTGTGAATCCCGGTGGAAGCAAGACGGCGCTGGTGGTGTACCAGGCTGGACTGACTTCTTTCCCGAAGAACGCCTCGTATGCGTTCGCGAACGGGCTTGCGGCGAGCGGTTGGAGAGTGGAGATTACCACCGCGAGTTCGCAGGCGCCGTCTGATCTCTCGAAATACAGCCTCTTGGTCTTGGGCTTTCCGATTTACAGGGACAGTCCAGGGACAGCCATCGTTCGCTACGTCGACAGGGTGGGGGACCTGCACGGAATTAACGCGGTGATTATTGGTGTTGGAGGTTTCGATGCAGGGAAAAGCGTTGCTACCATGATGCAGAAAGTGCACGCCGCAAACGGTACGGTTCAGAAGTCTGTTCTTCTGGTCAGCAAGAGTACTCTGCTCGGCATGGCTCCACACGGAGGGAGCGGTTCTCCAGCCGACATAGCCAGACAAGCTGGGACACAGATCCATCCTTAAAGACGAGGGAATGTAGAGAAGAAGTGGGGCTGCGTCCTTTCGGCAGTCACAGACGTGCGCCTACTCTTGTGTTTCCGCTTGTTTTTCGTTTTTATGGTTAGAAGAGCCCCCGTTTAAGAAAAACACGCTCCTATCATAAATTTTCTCATATCAACAGAGAGCAGAGATTATTTAAAGCATCTGGGCAGTGCCTAGGTTCAAGTGCTCGAAACACGTTTCTGGTGTAAATACAGCAGAGGTGACGGAACACTTCATAACGGTGGCGGGCAAATGATGACCATCGAACTGTGCTCAACGGAGGACATCAGTAGGGACAGGAATGGGAGTGGGAATGAAAATGAACATACGCAGGAGACTGCTCGCAGCACTCTTCGTAACCATAGTGATAGCTCCCGCGGTTAGCATTACGGAAAGAACGGACGCAGCGGACGAGGATCAACGACCAATTGAGTATTGGGTAGGGCTCTCAACGGGACAAATCTGGGACGGCACAATTGAATACTTTAGGAACAGGGGGTTCACGACGGTCGTTCTCATTGCCACTAACGGCGTTTCGTATGAGAGGGAGTTGCAAAAGATAAAGCAGCTGGGGATGTACCCCATCCTCGATATAGAGCACATTATTTGGCAGGGAAAGACGACAGTACCTATCCACAATTTCCACTACGCATTCGCTATGTGGAAAAAGGCTGGATGGACACATGTGGCCTCAGAAGGAGGGAGAGAAGGAGACCTCGACTGCTTAAAGAACTATTTTACCAAATTTACCTTTTTCAACTGCGACCGATGCGGAATTTGGGGCAATTTCCACGTACAATCCATCACCACGAGCGTGTCGTGGGAAACTTTTTACGAAGAAGAGGTACCCTACATACAGCAGGGGGCACGTGAGTCGTACCCTCTCGGAAAAGGGCAAGGTATACTCGCGGGAGTGTGGGAACAAAATAACAAGTGCTGCAGATTTGAAACCTACAAGGGGCTCCTCGACTGGAGTTACGGGGCAAACGTGGGGTTCACTCATTTCTGCGTGTGGTTTGATGTCGGTCCAACGCTCAATGACTACAAGAGGCTAGGGTTTGAAACTATTGTCGCACAATTACAGAGATTCTACCCTGCAGTATCAGCCCAGGGTTCAACGTCCGTGATATCTGTCAGGAAGGTCGAACTTGTACCCTCTGGACCAAAGTACTTGATGTGGGAAATAACGTACACAGGTTCAGGGTATGGTGCGGTTGCACCAGTTGCAGGGCTATTTGCCCAAACGGCTACCCGGCCGGGGTACGCATATCTCGGAATGCCGAAAGCCTATTATGTGTATGATTTGACGACGGGGTCCTTCGGCAGGACGTCAATTTCATACGGGTATGGTTGGGCAGAAGTTAAACCGGGACACACTTATTGGTTCTTCTCGGGACCGGTCGTTCCTCCGCGAGCAAAGTGGGCAGTCTACAACGCACAAGCGTGGTATTACGGCGCTCATCGTGCCTCGATATATAATAACTGGCCGTATAAGCCGTTGCGGTAAACGACCGTCTATTTGCAGTTCAAGGATGCGGATTTTGAGAAATGTATGATAAAATGGAATTTTAATGTAAATAGCGGGGCAGCCACCAGCCAAAGAGCGGGACAAAGGTCGAGTACAGCAGCCAGATATTCAAACTGAGAATGACAACGCTACAGACGATTGCCGCCCAGGTAGTGATCGGCTTATTTACCAGGGTACCCATAATATCGCGACGCCGCGTGAACAGCACCAGCGTGATTACCGGGAGCGGGAGCACGAAGCTGAGCACCACCTGGCTGATGACCAGGGACTGCGTGGGATTGAAGCCCACCACGACGACCAGGATGGCAGGGATCAGCGTCACCAGACGCCGCACCCAGATAGGAATGGTGAAGCCCACAAAGCCTTGCATGATGACCTGCCCGGCCATCGTTCCGACCACAGAACTGGAGAGACCAGCAGCCAGCAACGAGATTGCGAAGACGAGACTGGCTGCTCCTCCAAGTAACGGCGTGAGCGTCTGATACGCCGCGTTGAGATCGACCACGTCACTATGTCCATGGGCATGAAAGGTTGCTGCCGCCATGTAGAGCATCGCCATGTTGACGAGCCCCGCCAGGCCCATCGCCAGCACCACGTCCGGAATGCTCCATCGGAAGATACGCCGAGCTTCTTTTTCACTGCGCGGGATAATCCGTTGTTGGGTCAACGAGGAGTGCAGATAGATAACATGAGGCATCACCGTTGCCCCAATGATCCCCACCGCTAGGAAGACGCTCTGCGCATCGCCGACCATGGGAACAACGGCGTGAAACACAACCCGGCCCCAATCAGGACGGGAGAAGAACGTCTCGATCAGGTAACAGGCGGCAACCACCCCGACGAGGGCGGTGATGATCGCCTCCAAGGGACGGAACCCGCGGCGCTCCAGCAGCAAGATCAGATATGTGACGACACCTGCAATGAGCGCGGCGTACAGCAGGGGAATGCCAAACAATAAGTAGAGGGCAATGCTTGCGCCGAGAATCTCGGCGAGGTCGGTGGCCATTGCCGCAATTTCGGAGACGATCCACATGGCATAGGCGACTGGTTTGCGGAACTGGAGGTGGCACATCTCCGCCAGATTGTGCCCCGTTGCCAATCCGAGTTTCGCCGACATGGTTTGCAGCAACATCGCCATCAGGTTAGCAAGAACAACCACCCAGAGCAGGGTGTAGCCATATGCACTGCCACTTTGAATGTTGGTGGCAAAATTGCCGGGATCAATATAGGCCACGCAGGCGATAAAGGCGGGTCCTAGGAAAGGGAGCACGGCGAACAGTCCTTTCTTGCGACCCTCGAGTGCCGCACGAGCGGCGGCCCGCGTCCCGGCTTCCTCGGAGATACGCTCAGGGGGCGCGCCCACTTCCGCAGGCGATTCTGAAGGTGGTGGCAGTGGAGGATACGTTCTCATACATGTTCTCCCAACGGTCCCGAGGGAGAAGTCGATCCGCTCACGGAATCAGGTGCTGCTGGACGAGCGAGGAAATCCTGCGTCACCACGTCACCAATGGCATAGGTCCGCGCTTCGATACCCAGGCGTAGACCCCCGTCCCAAGGGGCAACTGCACCCACATGCACCAAGGCTACCCGAACATCCTCGGAACCCACTTCTTCCAGGCTATGGCCAATATGATTTCCAAGGCATCATCGATGATAACGATGTCGTTCAACTTCTTGCTGTCCTCTCCCCACAGGGAAGATCCCGCACGGGTTACAATCGTTCTGTATTCCCCGCTGCAGACGTATATGAAGTCCATCATTCAGATCTACTGTGGTGGGCCTTTTGTGATGTCGATGATTACGCGTGTTCCTACTCTTAGATATAAATGTATCCTAAATTATAGAGTAAGATATGATCTATGCAAAGTAAAAGGCACGCCGTCATGTCTTCAGAGATGACTATCTGTTGAACGGCGGCGTTGCAGCACGCGACCTAATGCGGTGCGTTTACAGTTTTTTTAGGCTTTTTCACTTCACTCGATATGTCGGAATTTCTGGGTGTATGGCCCTTCTCCTGGTCTTCTCCTTCTGAAATGTCCCGAAGGCCGTCCTTCAAGCAGTTCTTGGAACCACGCCTCGTGTTCTATTTCCTCGTGGAGGATTGCGAGCGACAGGTCGTACGTTCTATGATCTTTGCCAAATGTTATGTTGCAAATGTCCGTAT
Organism: Methanobacteriota archaeon; assembly: GCA_963704625.1. GTDB lineage: Archaea > Halobacteriota > Bog-38 > Methanoflorentales > Methanoflorentaceae > DASPRZ01. The sequence continues at coordinate 1,039,104 of OY969924.1, forward strand.
AAATCTTCACAGCACACCGCTCAGCGTCGAGCAGTACCTTCAGAACGTCCCTTATGTCGCTCGGATCACCCGGCAGATATGCTGCAGAACACGCAGCATCGTCATGGAGTTCCCTCAAGTCTTTGTACAGTTCGCCTCCGAGCTCGTAAATCCGGGGGGCGAGCGTCTCGAAGTGGAGTCGGTCCTCGAGCCTCGCGTCTTCTGCTATTTCTTTCACCTGCGCACCCTCAAGCCCCGAACAGTGCATTCTCAGGAGTGTATAGTAGTAGTACGTCGTAAACTCCGCAGCGGCGGCCTTTTTCAGTTTAGCGATCAGATGGCTGACGTCAATCCCTGCCTTCTCAACCATCTCCACGTCGACAGTCTTAGAGTATTCTTTATTCATCCTTCTCACCTCCCTTCCTTTAGGGTCAAGGAGTGCTTTCACGTTTCGAAACGTTAACGTTTTTCCGCGTTATCATGCTTTTTTCAGGGTGCGGTGCGTGGTATGGTGGTGTCGCGCTGAAACCGCCCCTCGGATGCTCTTTCAGGTCTTTCTGGAGATTACCTTTCGGCTACCGAAAAGCGGCCATCGTTGTTGTGGGTTGTGTTGGTTGCATCGCGTGCGTGTTGATCAAAACACCGCTCGGCAATAACGCAATAAACATGATGTGACGAACATCCTTTTTGATTTTGAGCGCTCTATTATCAACCACTGCCTATAGCGATAAGTACAGCGCTTCACATCGTTATTTGCCGAACAGCGGCAGGAGAGCTGCGTAACAATGCGGGCTACGATGATTGAACACTACGAATCTTCATGCAGCATTCATTCACTTCTTGGCTGACTCAATCTTCTTGAAAACTGGTACAAGCTCGTCGAGTAGTGCTGGCAGATACACGCGGTGCACGACGATGTGGCCAGACGTACGGCTTCGTGTGTATCGTGACCGTTCGCCGCCAGCGTCATAGCTCATTTTGACGTATTTTCGAGCGGTATCGTCTATCTGTGCAAGCTCGTCTTCATCAATCGTTTTCGTAAGGCGTGCGAAATCGTAAAACAAATACGCGTAGTTCGAGTGGTATTCGATGGCAAAAACGCTCATTACTTAATAGTTCCACTATTTTCGCTGCCTTTAATCTGTGTTTTGTTTTGTATTGCTGTCTCGTCTGCTTCTCGATGCGATCGTTCGGATCCTGCACAATATCCGCGGTATGAGCTGCAAGCACACTAGAATAAATTTCCCCTTATTCCACGAGCGTGGTCACATCCCCTTCATCTATGCCGAGTTCTCGCGCCTTCAGCACCCTTCTCATTATCTTCCCACTTCTCGTCTTAGGCAATGTCTCCACAAACACTATTTCTCCAACAACCGCCGCTGGACCTAACTCATGTCTCACGTGTTTCTTTAACTCGTCCACTGATTGGGCGTCTCCCCGATACCCCTCCTTTAGGATGAGGAACGCTTTAATAACCTCTCCTCTTACGGGATCGGGCTTTCCTATTACAGCTGCTTCTGAAACTGCCGCGTGGCTGACAAATGCCGACTCTACCTCACTTGGTCCTATCCTGTGCCCAGCGATCTTTATAACGTCATCTGCTCGTCCCTGGATCCAGAAGTATCCATCTTCGTCTTTTCGTGCAATATCTCCGGAACAATAGACACCGCCTGGAATCACCTTCCAGTATGTCGCTATGTATCGTTCAGGGTCTTTATACAGCGTTCGTAACATCGCCGGCCACGGAGTCTTTATTGTTAAGAAGCCTCCTTTTCCCGACGGTACCGGCTTTCCATCTTTGTCGACGACGTCGGCTTTTATGCCGGGCAACGGTTTTGTCGCAGATCCGGGCTTAAGCGGGGATACCGGGAGTGGCGATATCAAGAAGGTTCCCGTTTCAGTTTGCCACCACGTATCGATTATAGGACATCTCTTATTCCCAACATGTGTATAGTACCACATCCACGCTTCGGGGTTAATCGGTTCCCCGACCGTGCCCAATATCCTTAGTGAGCGTAAGTCGTGGATTTTTGGCCATTTATCTCCAAATCTCATCAGGTGGCGTATCGCTGTGGGAGCCGTGTAGAATTTCGTGACTCCATACTTCTCAATTATGCTCCAAAATGCGTCAGGGGTGGGATAGTCTGGCGCGCCCTCATAGACAAGTGTCGTGGTGCCAATGAGCAAAGGCCCGTAGACGACATAGCTATGGCCGGTGACCCACCCGATGTCCGCAGTGCACCACCATAAATCATCCTCGTGTATGTCAAAGACCGTTTGCAGTGTCGTGGCAGTTCCCACCATGTAGCCACCCGTAGTATGGACGACCCCTTTTGGCTTTCCAGTGCTTCCCGAAGTGTAGAGGATGTAGAGCGTATCTTCGGCATCCATTACCTCGGGCGCGCACTCCGCGGGTTCCCCTGCCACGAGCGAATGGTAGAATATCTCCTTGCCGCTCAGATCTGACATCGTTATGGGATTTCCGGCGTGCTTGACCACAACAGTCGTTTCTACAGTGGGACATTGTAAGAGAGCTTCATCCGACACCTTCTTCAAGTCAATGATCTGCCCTCGTCTGAATGTACCGTCAGCTGTAATCAAAATCTTGGCTTCTGCATCGTTGATCCGTTCTCTCAGAGCGTGGACGCTGAATCCTGCATACACGATGTTGTGCACGGCTCCAATTTTGGCGCATGCGAGCATTGATACGACAGATTCAACACAGGGGGGCAGGTACAAGGCAACTCGGTCTCTTTTTTCCACCCCGAGCTTTTTTAACGCATTTGCCATCCTGTTGACTTCACTATAGAGCTCGTAATAGGTGACCTTCTTTTCATCACCTCGCTCATTAACATAGAGTACCGCCACTTTATTTCGTCTGCCAGTCTTGGCATGTCGATCCAACGCGTTATAAGCAATGTTGGTTTTCCCATTAACAAACCATTGGTAAAATGGCCTATTGCTATCATCGAGCGTTTTTTTCCACCGAGCAAACCACTCAAAATGTTTAGCTTTGTCGCCCCAGTACTTTTCTATATCTTCGCCAGCTTTTAATTCAGCTTCCCAGTCTTTGACAATTGCAGCTTCCACAATGTCCGCACTGGGATAGAAAATGCGCTCTTCGTGCATTAACACCGATGTGACTTCTGCTTCCTTTTGTGTCTCCAAAATGTGGCACCTTCTTCCCTTATCACTGTTCAACACTATATTAGTAATGATTAATCATTACTAATATAGTGATAGTTCCCACTACAGTCACTTTTCTATTTATGCATTTCGGCGGAACCGATAATCCTTTACAACTTTTGTGCCAATTGCAGAGATATATGTCAATTATTGATGTACTTTCTTTAAGTCGCCACGCACCTTCCGGCACTCGTTTGTTGTGACCATGTCGTATATTGAGGTGGAGCCAGTTGTATAACTGCCACTGATCCTCAGCCACAGCAATCTCGACACAACACACCTATCCAGTTCAGAGATGCGGGCCTGTGAGACGTGTACAATCGCGTGGTGTTTTTGATACGTTGGAATATTGAATTCACTCTGTTTATTTAAAAAGGGAAGGAAGTGAAAGGGGAGAGAAGGGGAGGAAAAAAAGAAAAAAGAGTACTACTACAAGGGAAAACAGGTAAAAGGAGAGGGATACACCCTAATTTTTAATGCACCCCGCATGGCAGAGTTTCATGGAGTGACAAAAAAAAGCTGTCGGAAGTCTACAGTCGGACAAGCCTCACGGCGCGATGGAGTGCCGTGCTTTGTGCCCAGCACTACGACTAAGAGACCTCTGTGAAGGAGGCACAGCAGACCGGAGAGTATCTGTAGAAGACGGCAAAAGAGGAGTTACGGCAGAATAAACAAACTAAAACTCGATTTATCATGCACCTCTCTCGCGTCGATGAATCGGTCAGAAAGCTTTATGTCCGTTTTTTCGGTATAGTACCGTACTATGTTGACTATCGACTTCTTGTATACTGACGATTGTCCGCATTGTTCCGATGCTCTGATCATTCTGAAAGAGGTGCTTTCAGAGGAGCATATCGAGGCAGATATCAATATGATCCCGATTGCGAACGTTGAGGCGGCAGAACGGTTGAAGTTTCTTGGGTCACCCACGATCAGAATTAATGGAGAAGATGTAGAGCAGGGTATTGAACAACGTACAGAGTATCATGGCCACTGCAGGATGTACCTGTACCACGAGCAGGTATCTGAGTGGCCGCCAAAAGAGATGATACGAGAAGCGCTAACGAGATTTCTGTAACGTTTTTTGGGGGGAGTCAACGATTAATCGTATCGACTTGTCGAACTCGTCACACGTATCCTTAGATTTAGACTAGGCCCTTAAAACGAACAACTTCTTGGATAGACCGTCTGTGGCTTCGGTACTGATTCTGCGGATGTTGTGTATCACGATACCCAAGTGCCACCCCTATTATTATTGATAAGTCTTCTGGAATTTCCAGTTCTGCACGAATGAGGTCAGGGTACGATATGAAAAGAAAAGCCGGAGCCGAGTCCACGCCATAGTGTTGTGCTGCCAACATAATGCTCTGAGCAAGCATTCCGATATCAAGTACTGACCACGGCGTGAGGGTGCGATCCATACAGAAGTACACAACGGTTGGGGCCCCGAAGAACTGATGGCCTTGCTCAAAAATAGCTTGTCGTGCGGCTTTATCGCCAGGTTCTATGCCCATGGATTTAAAGCGTGCTGCCCTCGATTCCTCCATACGCTCTTGTAGGGCGAGAGGCCATTTCTGCGGTGCTGGGAGGTCTGGGTTACTAGGTACACCTGTCTTAAAATTTGCTACATAAGCGTGACGAAGCCGGTCTAGCACCTCCCCGCTGGCAACAAAGAGTTCCCACGGCTGGGTGTTGCCTGATGAGGGGGCACGAGTTGCCGCTTCCAAAATCTCGAGAATCGTTTCCTTACTCACAGCATCAGGTTTAAAAGCACGGATAGTAGCACGGGAATTTAGCGCATCTATAACATTCATGACATATACCTTCTTCGTTCATCCTTTCTCCGTGGTTTAAGTTATTACACTTTACGGCAGACGTGGCTGCCTCAGGCCCCCCTTGATGATCTCATGCGCCGCGTTTCATCCACTTATAACCGGTTTTATAATCGCTGCCAGGCGTCGCATGTTCCCTTAACGCATACGCCGTCATCAAGACAAGCACGGTGTTATCAGTCAAGCGGTGATAATTTCTTAGGTCGTACCTGTTGTTTTGTATTTTGTATCATAAGTAACTTGTATCACAATTAATTTGAGGTGTGACGGAGAAGACGAAGAGAGAGGCCCGCCGCCAATTTTGACATATGAAGCATCTTACAAAATAAAATTGAAAGCCCGCGGAACAATCTCAAACTCGCCGATCTTCTGATGATTCTGCTTTTGTTGCTACGTTCTCTACTCTGTAATGAAGAATTCTCCACGCTAAAGATGTGTCAATGTATGAGTGAACATAAAGAGGCCACTCAAAGAATGGCCACAGGATGGCCCATTTGATGACGAATGAGTGCAACGACAACGCGAGGATCCGATGTCTCGATGGGTTCGATTTGATGATCGCCGCCCAAGTTCTCAAACCGGATGGTTCTGCCGTTTAGTGAGGCCAAGACGACCCGTATTGAATCCACCGGAAATGACTTGAACTCTTCGGGGGTGAAAAAGCGCGGAGAGTAAGAAGCCTCTTTGACCGCCGACACCACAGCTTCAAGCGTCTTGTGCTGTTCGCCAAGTTCCGTGAGTTGTTCACGTAATTGAGCGGTTGCCTTCACTTTGTCTGGATTAACTTGTATTTGATAGAGCGCGCACTCTTGTCGCAGCAGCCCCATTTCAGCATCATCTTTGACCGTGCTGTCAATACACTGTATCACATTGCGAATCAGCTGTTCTCTCTTCTCGACCACACGAAATTTATCGGTCAATCGGACAATCAAATATTCTGTTTCAAAGTGCAACGAATCGCCGATAAAGACCGTTGGAACGGCCATTAGTTTCGGTTCCGGACCCGGTGCATGTATGTGGTGCATGTGTTTGCCCTCGCTACGTTCTCGTCTCCACGTCCTTTGTTCTCCTTTCCTAACTTGGCTGTCTCGGACATTAAAGAGGTGCTTTTCTTACGTAGCCTTCATGTAAAATATCAACACATGAGGAGATAAAGCTAATCTTTTTTCCATATTTAGCCAAGAAACTGATTTAAAACAAGTTCAACTTGGGCGAGCCATACAGGATTGAGATCACGAATTTTGTCTGCATTTCAAAGGTGATAACGTGCAAGAGGAGATGAGCGAAAACATGGGCGAAGGGAGAATGGATTATCTAGGTTAGTAATTAATAGCATGTTGGAAGATGTATTTCAACCATTAGTAGCTATAATAATTAGGGAGTGATAAGATGACAATGGATGTTACAAAGGCCATAGTATCAAGGAGGAGCATACGCAAATACACTACAGAGCCTGTCTCTGATGAGGATATAGAAGCACTGCTCAACGCGGCTATGCACGCGCCGTCTGCAGTAAATGAGCAGCCGTGGCATTTCGTGGTCGTTAAAGACCGGGAGACACTTGCTGCAATCCCGCAAATAAGCCCCACTGCTCCAATGGTAAAAGATGCGCCGGTGGCAATTGCGGTCTGTGCAGACAAGGATCTCGAGAAGTTTCCCGGATTGTGGGTGCAAGATTGCTCTGCCGCTACGGAAAACATGTTGCTTGCCGCCACCGCACGAGGGTTGGGGGCGGCATGGACAGCGGTTTACCCCTTCGAAGATCGAGTAGAGGGCATAAAGAACCTGCTCAATCTGCCAGTGAACGTCATCCCCCTATGTGTAGTCCCCGTAGGGCACCCTGCAGAGACTCCAGCTCCAGTTGATCGATTCAATCCTTCATGCATTCACTATGAGGTCTGGTAGTCTCGTTATGTGACGCTCTTTGCATGAAAGTATGAAAGCAGCATTCTAACAATAAGGCGAGAAGCCAAATGTAAGACATCAGACCGAGCACGTATCCAGAACCTCCCTCTGGAACCCCTGAAAGTTATTATTGCTGAGAATGGTGGACGTTGTAACTTCCTAGAAAAGTATACGCTCTGTTTATTTTACAAAGGCACGGGGGAAGTGGCGGCAATCGCGTCCGTCTACCCGCAGGCTGTTGAGGGGCTCTAAGGTGTGATGGGTTGGAAGCTACCTTAACTCCGGCAGACACGAGCCTGCTGCCATTGTTTATATAAAAGGCATACGCCCACTTAGTATAGAGGAAAAAATGGCTGACTTAGAAAGAACTGTGTTTGATCTCATAACCGCCGAAGTAAATGAGCTGCCGCTGGAAGACATCATCACCAAAGTCAGGCTTAATGAGATTGAGGCCCAAAGAACGGGGGCGGTGATGACGGGGGTGGGGTGCAAATTTTGTCTCACACAATACGACGGACTGCAGGGCGAGGGAAGGCGTACATTTGAATGCGACCTAAAAGAATGTTTAATCTACGCGTTGGTATACCCTATTTTAGGTGTCCTTCAGAGCGTTGAGCTTGGGGTAGACACCGCTAATGCGACAGTCGCTCTTACCAAATTGGCCAGCACACTCCAAACCGTATTTAGTGAGCACAAATCTCGTGAGTTAGCGCAGCGGTTGATGATGCAACTCGAGACATCGTATGAGGGGCCTGCGTAGGTTACCATCACGGCTGCGTCTTCAGAGGTGCTCCAGGCATTACTTTTACTGGGTCCTTCCACTGTTTTTATCATAAATGATCGTTTATGGTAGTGGATAAAAAGGGGAATGCACTGTGGCTGATGTGGGAGATGCTCTGAAGCGGGAGATGGTCTGCTAGATAATCGGCTTGGGCATCCTTTGTCCCTCCCTACAACGAGGTATGTATGGCGCCTCTCAGAATTACCGTCGGATAGTGGGGCATGCTGTGCATCCCTATACCTCGCAGCATAGTCATCTGATCAACGTGATTCGGGAGGTTGTCGATAGGTGGAACCACAAAGAGAATCAGCTCCAGCAAAGAAGGGATGACGATTACCGCTTTGAACACGGGTATAGGGGAGACGTATCGCACCAATTCAGCAATCACGCGAGTCTGTGCTTGGGTCTTTCCTTTCGAGAATCGAGTATAATGTTAATTTCAGTTCACGATGGTAAAGAGATCTGAAGACCAGCAGTCTTGCTCTGATTTATATATAGACAGTCAAATGAGTTTTGCAGCGTACCAATAAGCGAACGCTATCTTTATTATGCATCGAGTAGATAAAGCAGGGGTTGTTTATGAGAGTTCTCATCGCTTATGATACTAAATATGGAACCACAAAAACCATTGCGCAATGGGTAGCCGAAGGCATTGGCGTTGATTGTGACATCAAAAACGTGAGCGAGATAGAAAGTTGCGACTATGACCTTATTGTGATAGGCTCACCGATATACACTGACGAACCATTAAAAAGCGTTTCGACTTTCTTGAAGGATAAGTGTGATGAGCTGAAAGAAAAGAAAGTGGCGCTGTTTATCGTCTACGATAAACTTCTGGCGCAGAAACGTGAAAAGTACGAAGAGATACTGAAAGAACATTGTCCTGAAGCAATAGTTGATTTTGGAGTCTTCGGAGGCTATTTCGACGTGAAGCAACTCACTGAATATGACAGGCAAACGATTGAAGATTTCTTTAGTCGACTTGGAAAGAGGTACGAAATACTCGACAGCCGTAATAAAAGTGAAGTAGTAGCATTTGGTCGGCGCTTGCGAGAGAAGATCGAGACACGTACGACTTAACATCCCAGTAGTTTTGTTAGTGTAACCGATATCACACATTGCTCGACAAGTAGTGGTACAGCACTGTACACGAAAATAGCACACTACACTACATTACGCTGCATGAAGCGAAATGACGTTCACTCGAAAAGAAGATTGAGCCTTCATCTTTCCAGCGTCAATAATTTGGTTTTCTGCACTAGAGGGTAATCGCGCTTAACAAATCAAAGAATACTTTATTCTGGTTACAACAATGAAAAACGTGTAAAGTTTATTTATAGTATACCGCCATAGTTTTAACGTTAGGAGGGACTCGGTATGGCAGAAGAAGAGGAGAAGAAGAAAGAAGAGTACTACAAAGGGAAGGAAGTGAAAGGAGAGAAATAAACACTTAAATTTTTAAACGTAATAGTCTAGAAATTTTAGAGTACCCTGCATATCAGTTAACGTGCTCAAATTTTTTTAATTTTGGATAGAAGTATCTCGGAGTCACAAGTTTATACCATAGGGAATTGTGCCGCTCTACGCGGGCGTGTATTTCTCCGTGTTTCTTGCCCTCTACAACGTTATCGGCGCTTATGCGGTCATTTTCGCGGAGGGTATACTGATCCCCCTTATTGCGTACGAACGAGGAAAATCGGTAATCCAAAAGAAGTGGATAAAATGAGGGGCAATCGGTTAACTGTTATCACGATCGTACATCGCGTAAGGATTAACGGCGGTTGCGCACAAAGCGATAGTTTTGTTACTGGATATACAAGGTAAACAGCGCTTTTGCCTCTCTTTATTATTGTTAATTCGGAAACGACGTATAGGTTTACCGTTGGAGATCCTTCGGTGTGCCCCTCATTCTGCGCGGCGTATTTTTAAATGAAATACGAGAATGGTCGTCCACAGCCCTGCGGCCCATGCAATAAAATCAGCAATCCACCATAGGGGATGATCCCAGACCAGAAATGTACTGCCCGATACACGCATTGCGAAAAAGTCGCGCACTAGTCCATAAAATGGCAGAGCGATAACGAAGTAGAGAGCGAATGTCTTGTATTTCGAGTGGCTGATCCGCCAGTAGATCAGTGAAACAGCGCCCCCGTATACCAGGCTGACGGTAACATAAAAATCAATTGGCAGCCCGTAATAGAGGGGGTTGAGAGTATAATGCCAGAAATGGAGTACATTGGCTACTGCATCGGCCACCAAACTGATCAGTCCTGCAACCCAGCATACCTCGAGTGCTGAAAACGTAACATACCGTGGCGCTCTCGTCAGCGTTGCTACTAAAACGAAAATCACTATTCCAATAGCAGGCAGAACTACTCTAAATACTGTCAAGGTGTCCAATGCATCACTCTTCGTTTCTTTTTCCGGACTTCGTTTGGTGGCAAATATACGATTGTCTCAAGAAGACTTAAATTTTAATTGACAACGGACGATCTCGAACACTACGAGCGGCAGCATACAATAATATGAAACCTGCAACTGTGGGAAGCACGAGCCATGTCCTTTGCTCGATGTGGCTGACATTGAACTATCTTTATGACATAGGCTTCATTTGTTTATTCTGTTGGGCACAGACCACGTCCGTGTACCATTGTTCTTTTTCTACCGTCGAAAACAATAGGGGACAAAAGGGCTACACTCTTTTTGTGCAGGCATTGTGAAACAAAGATTAAAACGTGCAAACAGCTTTGGAAGCAGTGCATCGGCTCTTTCGATACATGGACTTCAGCTAAAACGGGAACGATTAAATAAAAAACAACACGTACAGAACAACCTACTATACATAGCATGGGAAACGAGCGTCTTAACAGCACCGAAGGTTGCCTATCACATGACGACGTGGTGGGGGCCAAATACATTATCGGGTACATCGCTGCTACTCTAGCGATCGCGTGGGCCGTTGAAATCTTCGGTTTTTCTGGCACTGCGGTTGCACAGTCAGTTCTACTCATCGCATTTTTTCCTGCGATTGTCGCTTTTGCCTTTAACGTCATACAACGTAAACCGGCGAGAGCACAACTGAAACCGCTCACCCACCGGATAACCGGTAGATCAGTGGTGTTTGCCGTGGCATATCCGCTGTTGTTCATCGTTGCTGCTGCAGTGATCACACTCATCACGGGTGTGGGGCATATCAGTGCTGAAGGCCTGTCAAATAAGCTCAATGTCACTTCATTTCTTCTCTTCCTTGTTCTCGTTGCCGTTACCTTTCTCCTCTCCTTTGGTGAAGAGTACGGGTGGCGAGGATACCTCCTCCCCGCCCTCACGCAGAAGCAAGGGAAGGTTGCCGCTACTACGATGGTGGGAATTGTGTGGGGGCTCTTTCATATACCGATATATTACCAACTGGCGGCGATCGCGGGAATCAACCCTCCGACATTGACGGTGCTAGACGCCGGGTTCGTGGTTACGTTTGCGTTTGCCTTTTCGTATTGCTACTATTTGACCGAGAGTATCCTTCCCTGTATGCTGCTCCACGGTATGTGGGACGTCACCCTGCCTACCGCGTTTGGTCAAAGAGGCTCAGGCATCATAGAAATTGATGGGTTGTATTTAAGCGCGCTATTACTTGTTATGGGTGTAGCGCTTATTCCCTGGTTTATTACGCGATTTAACAAGATGAATGCGAATGCACTTCGCGAGGAGGAGGCAGCTATCGTTTGACTACTACAGCCTCAACATTGCATAGGCGTACTTGTAGTTTAAGATCAAGATTTGAGAGAGGTATACAATCGAATGGAATCTTGATGTGGTGTGTGTGCGGCAATGTTAGTCAGCTTGTGAGAGAGCAGAATGCATCATAATGCAAAAACAAGAAAAAATAGACAAGGAGTTTTAGAACATCATCCACCATAACAAAGGTGATAGTCTAAATCTACAAACAAATAGGTATTTCGTCACTTCGAACCGATCATAGCACTTCCGAACCCTAGCACCAATACTAAGCCCGGATACGCGACCATTCGTTCTATCCACCTTGACCTATACCCGGAAATGACCAAGAATGATTGGTGAGAGTATCACGACGATGGTAGTGAGCTCGATGACGCCAAGCACCGCTAAAAAGGGAAGGGCGCCTGTGCACGATACGATTCTGTAAGAGATAATCACTGTCGTCACGCCTGGGAAAAATCCGATGAACGCAAAGATGGAGTGGGGAGATGAAAGCAATCTCAGGAAACAGGCCCACCCCCGTGCTATGCGCGCCGCTGAGCGCTAGCGTGAGCATGAGGAGGGCGCCAAGGGTACGCCTGCCACATACAACGCCGATAAATGCTGCTGTCACCCCGTATACTACTACGGACACGTTGAACGAAGGCGCCGTCGATCCCACGGCTAAGTCGCTTTTGTAGTTTATTGTCCACCCACTCTACCCAGGATAGAGCGCTTCTGCGACAGTCTTAAGTCCTGAGAGAGAGCATAAATAGGTCCATCCTGCGAATATCCGGCATACATTCGAGGTTACTTGATGAAAATACTTGGAATAAACAGCAGTCCCCGGAGAAAGCACAGCCGGACGCTGAAATTAGTCGAGGCGGTGCTTGACGGCGCACAACAGTACGGGGCGGAAACCGAACTGGTGGATATCTGTGCATTGGACATACGCTACTGTCTCGGATGTCAGGTGTGCTACGCTGAAGGAAAGTGCGTGCGCGAGGATGACCTCCCTGACTTGTTAGATACAATGGCGCGTGCCGACGGCATCGTCCTCGGGTCGCCGGTGTACATGTATGGCGTCACCGCGCAGCTTAAGGCGGTGATCGACCGGATGGCGGATGCGGTCTACTGTCAGATACTTACGGGCAAGTACGGGTGTGCCGTCGCCACTGCCGGAAGCTCTGGTGAAAAAGACGTGCTCCGCTACATGAATCGCGTCCTAAACGAGTTGGGTGCCGTCACGGTGGGTGAGGTAGGGGTGACCTTAGACGTGAATCCCGCGGCGCTTGCTGCGGCAATTGAGGACGCAGTTACGCTCGGGCAGACGCTCGCGGACGCGATCCGGACACGACGCCGGTACCCGGATCAGGAGCAAATGCTCGCAGAGCACAGAGAACGCATTAGACAATTCATTGAGGCGAACAAGGAGCTACTAGCGCACGCGTACGAATGGTGGGTGGAAAGGGGCTGGATTTAACTTGTGTATCGAGGTCATTGAGTGTGAATGTGTACAATTAATTGAATCTTAAATAATAGGGTCTTGAAAGCACAGAAAATGTTACAATTATAGCCCAGTATTAAAAAAAAAACCAGCGTGACCGTTTGCAGAGAACGTTCCTGAACAACTGGTGCCGTCCACTTATTTTCTCATGGTGAACCCCGTCATGTCATGACTTCCTTTTGCTGTGCTACAGGGGCGTGTTTGCCCACCTTTATAAACGGGGCCCCATAGAATACAATGCTGCTATGAAGCAGATTGATATCGATAAAATCTACCGAGATGTGCCGCTTGAGGAGATTCCCTGGAACGTTGAGGCCCCTCCCCAAGCGCTGGTTGATTTAGTAGAGAGCGGACGAGTCAGCCCGTGCAAAACGATCGACCTAGGCTGTGGGGCGGGCAACTACGCGATATACCTTGCGACGGGGGGCTTTGATGTAACGGGGGTGGACAGCTCTCCTACTGCGGTGCACATTGCCAAACAAAATGCACAGCAGAAAGGCGTCATGTGCACGTTTCTTGTTGCTGATATCCTCGGCGATCTGCACGAAGTTACCGACACGTTCGACTTTGCCTATGATTGGGAGGTGCTGCATGTCATTTTCCCGGAGCAAAGGAAACGCTACGTCGAAAACGTGCACAGGCTGCTGAATCCACGCGGGAAGTATCTGTCGGTCTGCTTTAGCGAGGACGATCCCCAATTTGGTGGATCAGGAAAATATCGAGAGACACGCTTGGGTACGGTGTTGTATTTTTCGTCTGAAGGCGAGTTGCGAGACCTTTTTGAGCCGTTCTTTACGATTCTTGATCTACGAACCATTGAAATTCATGCCGAAATTTGCACCACACCTTGCAAACTATGCGTTTATGGAACAAAAATAACGCCTAAATGGAAAGTGTATAGCGCGTCCGACGTCAATAGTAAGGTACACAAATGCACTTTCAAGTATTACCCGATCTGATCACAAGTCTTCTTGTCTTGGTGTCAAACTCGCAAGTGAAAAATATTTGATTTTTCACTTCTATCTGCTAACGGCCAATAAGAGGCAGTTTCTTAAGAAATTTCTGACAATTAGACGTAACACAAAGCACTTGCACGGCGCTTTCCGATAACACTCTTGTGCTCACCTGTCTGAGCCGAGAACATGTATAGTGTGACCACCAACAGCATCAGAAGGAGATTTGCAAGTGGTGCGTGAAGCTCTTCGAACCGTTCATGCCTCGACCGAACTGGGCGTCAAGATCGTCCGCTACTGTTTTACTAACTTTGATGCGAGCATAACTACTTTTTTCGCCAAATCCGTACACTCCTTAGTGGACCGCTCATCAGGATCACCGGTCGCAGCTGCACCATAATGACCGCCAGAGGAAATCGGATCTCCGCAAACGACCATGCCGTGCACTAAAAGGGCTTGCAAAAGTGCCATAATGGTAGTTTCCTTACCTCCTGCAGGGTGCCCTGAGCTGGCAAAAGCAGCCCCAACCTTGTTTTCGAGCTGCCTCCTGACACTAATCGAATCATCAATGAATTTCTTAATCTCAGCTGCCGGCAGACCAAAATATACAGGTGAGCCGATCACGATGCCGTCAGCCCATACGAGATCATCGTTAGACGCGTCTGACACCTCTTTGAGCCCGACCTCGGCACCTTCTTTTATCGCCGCATCTGCCACTATTTCCGCCATCATTTTGGTATGTCCCGTGCGCGAATAGTAGACCACTAATAATTTAACCATGACATCATCCTCATAGTAGTAGTGAAAGGAACGTTCTTTTACCTTACGGTGTTTTTAGCTGCCACTGTTACCGCTTCCAGACAAGGCCGTACAAGGGATGTGAACGAACAAGAAGGCGTTGTGAGAACTTCGAGCTATACGACTTCTAGCTTGTTTATAATGATATTGGCGAAAGCTGAATGACAACGGTATGCTAGAGATACTAAGGCTCCAATCTCTTCTCGTATATCTCTACTTTTTTGGGGACTACTCCAGGCCTCTCGTCAGTCATCCAGTAGATATAGCTCATTACATGTACGTAATATTCCAGAAACCCCTTGATGAAATCACTCAGGCCATCGTTTCGACGCCCGAGAATTAATATCACAAACCACTGAATGAATAAACAGATTCTGGCAATAATTCCATACGCCCATAGTAGTATCCAAACAGCAATTGAATAAAAAATCCTTACCAGAAGTTCTATTCGACGTGCTGGTTGCTCAAATGCAAAGAGCTGTTTTAATTTCTCAGGACTGCCTCCAGACATTTGGCCGCTGTGAGAGGGGCTAGGGGACACTCCTGGCATAGTCTCTGGAGCACCGCTCATACCATTCTGAGCCACTCCACAGTTTGTACAAAACTTTGCATCTGGAGATTGCGGTGCGCCACAACTTTTACAAGTATTTTGATTTTCCACTCTGGTGCCGCACTTGGTGCAGAATGTGGTCCCGTGGGGTAGTGGAGTCCCACAGTTTTCACATACGCGTTCATTGTTAGTCATGCATATACCACGCAAAAGTTTCAACGGGGATGCAATTTCCCAGTCTTCTTTTCTTTTTATTCACAATTGTGCAGTAACTTTTAACGACCTTACTTAAAAATAGCGATTTTATTGCAATGTACAAAATGGCCTATAACTCCGAGTTTTGGAAGGAAGAACCATCTTATCTCATAGATGTTTCTAGGTGTACTCGTCCCGACGGCGTTTGTAATAGACGAGTACTTGTCGTAACACGTCGCCAACCGTGTAAATAATCCGGTAGTCCCCACTTGGAACTGGTTCAGCACGCCTGCGATGCCTGGAAAGAGGTAGCCAACACCTACCCCTATGAGCATTGCGAGAAAGATCCAAAGCATGAGGAGCTCGTTTAAGAGGGATAGTCGCGCTCTAGGTTTTTCAGCTACAGATGATGCACCCGTGTTTTCCGTGTGAGTTATCGTTTAATCCCACGCACTTTAATGCTCGCTACGGAATGTTCAACCTCTGTTATTCGTTCTTGAGACAGACCTGCGTCCTTAACAATCGCTTGCGCTGTCGCATCATTCGCCATGCACTCTATAGGGAAGAAGGTCTCCTCGACGATCTGCACCGCTTCGAACCCCGTCTCTCGTATGGTCTTGAGGTACTCGTCCTTCATGAGTGCTCCTGAAATACAGCCGACATATGCCGCAGCTGAGTTCTTTATGAAGTCCGGAAGCTCCTTCAGCAACACAATATCCGAGATCATGAGCCTTCCTCCCGGTTTGAGCACTCTGAATATCTCCGCAAAGGCCGTTCGTTTATCTGGCACCAAATTAATCACGCAGTTTGAGATGGTAACGTCAACGGAGTTATCAGCAACGGGAAGGTGCTCTATTTCTCCTAGCCTGAACTCAACGTTGTTGTAATTACTTTTTTGTGCGTTCTCTCGAGCTTTTGCGATCATCTCAGGCGTCATGTCAATGCCAATAACTCGTCCACTCGCGCCAACGCGCTGCGCAGCAAGGAAACAGTCGAATCCAGCCCCTGAGCCCAGGTCAAGCACGATATCTCCTTCGTGCAACGAAGCAAGCGCAACGGGATTTCCACAGCCAAGACCGAGATTTGCCCCTTCAGGCACTGTGACAAGGTCTTGCTCGGTATAGCCGATCTTCTTGCTAATCTCCCCAGCAAGTGATGCACCCCCGCAGCACGAGGTGAGAGGAACAGAAAACACTTTTTCCTCTTTTGCAACCTTGGCATAGCCCTCTCTTACCACGCGTTTTATTTCTTCACTATTCATATCGCATTTCCTCCGTATCCGTGTCGTTTTATGTTCATTTCATCATCCATGCTACAGTATTTCTTTCATTACAGGTCCCAGCACGTTCTTCACCATCTCGGTAAGGTCCTCAGCTTTAATGAGAGAGATGCACGAGATGTTCCCGTCCTTTTCCCAACTTACCACTGCTAGCTTTTCCCCGGTTCCGATGTGCGCCCGCTCCCGTAACTCTTTCGGGAGTACCATCTGCCCTCGTTCATCAATGCTGATGATGGCTTCGACTTTGCAGCAGCTGAGCGTTACATTAGCGGGGGGACAGCATGCCCCAGATTCATCTGTGTCACCCATAGTTTTCGTGACCTCCTCCATAAAGATCAAAGAAGACTTAGTCACGCGAGTATTTATAATTTTCTGATAAATCAGAATAAACTGAAAATTAAACATAACAGCAAAACGTCACCAACTTTTGCCCCAGACTCGAGCCACGACGTGTAGGAAATCGTTAACAACATCGAAGGCGACGTTTCTTCCGAGGTTCTATCTGAGGGTCGATGCCCACACATTTCCCGTCGAGGTGACTTCCCCTCTATCGGCAATCAATACGACATTAAAATTATAAGAAGATTAAGTGGGGTGAATAAACTAAACTAAACTACAAGAGTGAACGTTATGGAAAAAATAGAGCTAAAAACGGTTGAAGAAAAGCAAGCAGCATGCATATTCCATGCAATTCCCGTCACGTCAGTAGGGGAAGATATGGGGGCACTGCTCAGGCAAATATTCGAATGGGAGGTAAAAAACAACCTTCAGATGGCAGGGCCGCCGTTCTCTGTATATTACAGCAGTCCGGAAGAGATGCAGCGAGGAGAATTGAAATATGAGGTGGGAATCCCATTTGTAGGAGAAGCCCGCGACGAAGGCGATATAAAGATTAAAACGTTCCCAGCGCAACACGTTCTCTCAACCATCCACAAAGGACCGTATAGAGAGCTGGGATCGGTATATGCAGCGGTGATGGAACATTTGATGAAAAATGGCTATGAGATTGCTGGAGCGCCTATAGAACTCTATCTGAATAACCCAATGGACGTTCCAGAAAGTGAATTACTCACCGAGGTACAGTTTCCGGTAATGAAACGGTAAGTGTGAAAATAAAAGAAAATAAAATAAAATGAAATGAAAGATGAGGAGCAGAGCAACAAGCCGCAGCCGGTCACACGCCGATCCGCAGTGCCCTAGTGTTACCATAATGTATCTTATCGCTTACATTAAGAAATTCCCTTACGCTGAGGGTACATGTTATTAAGTAATGCGGTATAACCTAAAGCGATGAAATCACTTGTCGCTTATTACTCACGAACGGGAAGCACGAAAGCGGTCGCGGAAGCGATTGTTGACGCTCTCAATGCCGACGTTGACCCCATCATCGCCGATACAGAGGGGAAAGGTATGGGTCGGCTGGTAATGCAGGCAATGTTGAACGTGCACGCGAGAATCGGTCAAACCTCAAAGGATGTCTCGTCGTATGATATAGTTGTCGTTGGTACCCCCGTATGGGGTAGCAAAATGTCCCCCCCAGTGCGGACATATCTTGCGAAGAATAAAAGCAAGTTTAAAAGCGTCGCCTTCTTTTGTACATATGGTGGCCGAGGTAGTGAGAAAACCCTAAAAAGCATGGAATCGTTCTGTGGGAAAACGGCGGTAGGAATGCTTGATGTCTTGGAGAAGGATGTGAAAAGCGGGGAGTACGTGGAGAAGGTGAAGCGCTTCGCGACTGAGCTCCAAGAGCCGTAATAGTATATAGCTGTCTCTAAGTAGTTTTAAAAGGGCTGCAGTGAGTAGCTGCTTCTTGGTCATGTAACCTCAACATGACCCCCGTGTACTTGCAGTTCAGTAATGAGGACGAGGGATGTGTACAATCGCGTGGCGTTTTTGATGCGTTAAATATTGAATCGCTTTGTTTGTGTTACGAATGCGGGGGAGCGGCGGCAATCGCGTCCGTCTACCCGTCGGCTTTGAGGGACTCTAAGGTGTGATAGGTTGGTAGCTTCCTTAACCCCAGTGGATGCGAACCTGCTGCCATTGTTTATATAAAAGTTATAAGTTCACTTCTCACTTAGTATAGAGGAAAAGTTGTTTTGTATGATTGTGTCCCATGCAAGAAATACCGAAATCGCCCTAGCGGTTGACGAAACGGCTGCTTCTTCCAAGGCTAATGGTTATATATAAACTGGTTACACATTTCTTACTTATATACAGCCAGTGATTCGATACAAGATACGACACAGATTAGCTGGACTGTCTTGCCTTAATGTGCCTTATCGTATCTGCATACCCCTAAAGCTGATACACGACGGATAGTTCAACGATGCCTTCACAGAAACGAACTAACGCTACACCACCCCCGTGCGATGATGCCACGTGGGCCTTCATGCATGCCCTCCCTGACGCAGCGATTCTGATCGATACCGACGGCATCATCTGTGCCGTTAACGAAGCTGCTGCCAAAAATCTTAAAACTACTACGGCCGACCTCACCGGAACATCCCTCTACGATGCCTCCCCTCCTGATATCGTCTCCGAGCAGAAGCGCCGCATCGACGAGGTAATCAGATCAGGAAAGCCCCTCCGCACCGAAGGGGTGCGCGAGGGAACGCGCATCGACCATTCGATTTATCCGATCTTCGACGACGGAGGAACGAAGGTCACGCGCCTCGTGGTGGTAACCCGTGACATCACAGAATACCGACGCGTGAAAGAGGAACGGCAGCGCTTATTAAAGCAGGTGAAGGAGCAGGCGCGCACCTTCAACGGCATTCTTTCTTCATCTGATGACCGCATCTACGTGTTCGGCAAGGACATGCGGTACACCTACGTGAACCTGCCAGGAGCTCGGGCATTCGGGATGGCGCCTAAGGACATCGTCGGTAAGACATGGAAAGAACTGGGCCTCCCCCTGGAACCGATGCGGCGCGTAATAGCGCTCGCTGATATGGTGTTTGCGACAGGGCGCCCCCAGACAGAAGAGCTGCAGTGGGACGGTGCTGACGGTGAGACGTTGTTCTACGAGTGCATCCACGCCCCTATTTTCAACACACGTGGCGAGGTGGAATCGATTGTCTCCACGTTCCGGAATATCACCGAGCGGAAACGGGCAGAAGAAAATGCTGAGCGCTCCGCGAAGTTCCCCGAAGAGAACCCTAACCCGGTGATGCGGCTGAATGCAAAAGGGGAGATCCTATACACAAACAAGCCGGGACAGAAGTTGCTGGATGATTGGGACAGTACCGCGGGGGGCACTGCCCCGCAACCCTTGCGTGACGCAACGATTGAAGCATTGTCGAGCCAGGTGCATAAAACAATCGAGGTTGAGGTAAATTCACGCATCTTCGAGTTTTTTGTAATATCTGTCACCGATGCTGGGTATGTCAACGTGTATGGGCGAGATGTCACAGAGCGGAAGCGGGCAGAGGAGGCTGTGGCAAAGAGTGAAGAGAAGTACCGCGAACTCGTCGAGAGATCCAACAGCATCATCTTAAAAATGGATACCGATGGCATCATCACCTTCATCAACGAGTTCGGCCAGCGGTTCTTTGGATATTCAGAAGAGGAGCTCATCGGTCGCCATGTGGTTGGCACAATTATGCCAAAAACCGAGACAGGCGGCCGGGACATGCGGGCATTAGTCGACGACTTCATCGCTCACCCCGCGAAGCACCAAGAGAACGTGAACGAGAACATCACGAAGAACGGACGACGGGTGTGGGTGAGTTGGACGAATCAGGCGATCTATACTGAGGACGCACTCACCGGTATTTTAGCCGTCGGCAACGATATTACTGAACTGATACGCGCTGAGGAGGCGCTGAAGCAAGCTCACGAAGAATTACAGGATGAGATCGAGGAGCGGAAAGTCGCAGAAGAGGAGTTGAAGGTAACTACAGAAGAGCTTCAACAGGCACGCGATGAATTGGAACGGCGGGTTGTTGAACGGACGCAAGAATTGCTGGTAACCAACGAAGCGTTACTTGCGGAGATCGAGGAGCGGGAGCGGGTAGAAAAAACGCTGCTGCAGCGCACGACAATGCTCGATCTCGCCAACGATGCCATCATCATTCGTGACGTGAATGACTGCATCACCTACTGGAACCGAGGAGCAGAGCGCCTCTATGGGTGGAAAGAGGAGGAGGTGCTCGGCAAGGTTACACACGAGCTGTTTCAGACAATGTCCCCTGAGCCGCTTGACGTGACCACGCAAGCATTATACCGTGATGGGGGATGGGTCGGTGAGCTCACGCATCGGAAACGTGACGGCAGTCCCATTATCGTGGCGAGTTCCCAAACGGTATACTATGACACATCGGGAGTGCCACTGGCAACATTTGAGATTAATTATGATGTCACTGCGCGCAAGCAAGCAGAAGCAAAGATTGCCCGCCTCAACCGACTCTACACCGTATTGAGCAAGATCAATGAGGCGATGTGGCGCGTCCGTGAACCAAAGAAACTGTACGAAGAGGCGTGTCACATTGCTGTCGAGGACGGGTTGTTTCGGATGGCGTGGGTTGGCAAGGCAGAGCCTGATACCCATTTGGTAAAGCCGGTTGCTTACTGGGGATTCGAAGAGGGGTACCTCGATTCCATTACTATTTCCGTCAAAGACGTCCCGGAGGGTCGCGGTCCGACAGGAACCGCACTTCGCGAGGGAAGATATGTCATTTGCAACGATTTTGAGCATGACCCGCGATTGCAAATCTGGCGCGCCGAGGCTTTAAAACGTGGCTACCGCTCTAGCGCTGCGTTTCCGTTGAAAATAGGGACACGCATTATAGGGGCCTTGATGCTCTACGCGGATGAGCAACTTTTCTTCGATGATGAGGAAATTCAGTTGCTAGAACGGCTGTCAGATGATATCGCCTTTGCGATAGAATTTATGGAACGGGAAGAAGAGCTCATGCAACGTGGCGAGATGCTCGACCTCGCCACCGAAGTCATCATGATTGTCGACCTCGATGATACCATCACGTATTGGAACAAAGGTGCCGAACGGCTCTATGGATGGATTCGAGAAGAAGCAATTGGGCAGAATGTACACAAGTTCCTGCAGACCGGGTATCCAGTATCCTTAGATGATACGATGAATACATTTCATCGAGACGGAGCATGGGAGGGGGGGCTCATTCATACGACACGCGATAATGCACGTATCGTTGTAGAGAGCCATTGGACGCTCTACCGCGATAGCGAAGGAAGGCCGTCGATGATATTTGAGATCAACAACGATATCACCGAGCGGAAACAGGCGGAAGAGAAGGTGCGTGCGGCCTCGTTATATTCAAGGAGTTTAATTGAGGCGAGCCTCGACCCACTGGTCACCATTAGTGCTGAGGGCAAAATCACCGATGTCAACAAGGCTACTGAGGATGTGACTGGCTTTTCCCGTGAAGAACTGATTGGCAGCGACTTCAGCAACTACTTCACAGAGCCCGAAAAAGCAAGCAAGGGTTATCAGAAGGTTTTCACCGAAGGCTCTGTAAGGGACTATCCTCTCACTATCAGTCATACGTCAGGCAGAATCACCGATGTCCTATACAATGCGACACTATTCACGAATGAAGCTGGCGAGATTCAGGGCGTTTTTGCTGCAGCGAGAGACGTTACTGAACGGAAACAGGCGGAAGAGAAGGTGCGTGCGGCCTCGTTATATTCAAGGAGTTTAATTGAGGCGAGCCTCGACCCACTGGTCACCATTAGTGCTGAGGGCAAAATCACCGATGTCAACAAGGCTACTGAGGATGTGACTGGCTTTTCCCGTGAAGAACTGATTGGCAGCGACTTCAGCAACTACTTCACTAATCCAGCTGGAGCGAAGACAGGCTACAGGAAGGTCTTCACTGACGGCTTTGTCAGAGACTATCCGCTTGCTATTCGGCACAAATCAGGCAGAATTACAGATGTGTTGTATAATGCGACACTATTCACGAATGAACTGGATGAGATTCAAGGAGTTTTTGCAGCTGCGAGGGATATCACCGAGCGGAAGCGGGCTGAGGAAGCGCTCAAACGAGCACATGACGAACTGGAACAGAAAGTGCAGGAGCGCACCCGAGAATTACAGGTGGAGATTGAGGAGCACAAGGTGACTGAGGGGGAACTCCGAACAAGTACTGAAGAACTCGAGGAACTCACTCAAGAACTGCGTCGCTCCAACACAGAACTCGAGCAGTTCGCCTACATTGCCTCCCACGACCTGCAGGAACCGCTCCGGACGGTGACGAGTTCGATAGGACTCCTCCAGAGCTGGTACAAGGGGAAGTTCGGTGCCGAAGCAGACACGTTCATGGGCTATGCCGTCGACGGGACAAAGCACATGCAACAGCTGATCAAGGACCTGCTTGCGTACTCCCGCGTTACAAGTCGGGGAGAGAGCTTCGCCCCCGTACACTGTGAAGGCGTCCTCATGCAGGTCCTCGACGACCTCAAGACCACTATCGAAGAGAGTGGGGTGAAGATCACGCTGCCTGAGGGTACCATGCCAATAGTGATGGGCGACAGGACGCAGCTCGTCCAACTCTTCCAGAACCTGATTGCGAACGCGATAAAGTTTCGAAGTGAACAACCGCCCGAAGTGCAGATTGGATTGAAGCGTGATGCGAAGCGGAATAGGTGGCAGTTTTCCATAAAAGACAACGGCATCGGCATGGACATGCAGTACGCCGATAAGGTCTTTGCGATCTTCCAGCGGTTGCATACGACCGAGCAGTATCCGGGGACGGGTTTGGGCTTAGCGCTCTGTAAGAAGATTGTGGAGCGGCACGGTGGAGAGATCTGGGTGGAGTCTGCACTGGGGAAGGGGTCGACATTTTACTTCACGGTGCCGTTCCAAGCGGATTTGCAGTTAAGCAGCTCTTGACACGCATGCCCTAAGCGGATTTATGAGCAAAGCTAGACGAATGTTATTACACAAAACTCGCCGTGGCGATTACCGATCGTCGCATGATTCTCGGCATATATAATTTGGATCATTCCTTTTATTTGGCCAAATGTAATGTTAGTGAGTGACCTCGCGGAAGGGATTGAAAGGGAGCTTATACTGTTAAACTATCGTGAGGTATCAAACATAGCGTGTTGTAAGGAAGGTAAGGTAAGGTAAGGTAAGGTAAGATAGGGTGGGATAAGGCATCGCGAACGGCTTATGCATAACGTCGACGGGAGGTACGTGTGAAGATCTTGGCGTTGGTTGGTAGCCCCCGGAAAGGAGGGAACACAGATCTTTTGGTTGACCAGATTCTTAGAGGTTCAGAGTCGAAGGGTACTAGCGTTGAGAAGCTTTATCTGTATGAATACGAGATAGAGCCGTGTCTCGACTGTCGGAAATGCAAAAAGAGATTGCATGAGTGTTCTCTCCGCGATGAGATGTCCCATATTTATCCAAAGCTGGAAAATGCGGACGTGATAGTCTTCGGAACCCCTGTCTATTGGTATGGCCCCAGTGGTAAAATGAAGCTGCTTATAGATAGACTGCGCCCTTATATTGCAAACGGAAAATTAAAAGGAAAAAAGGGAGTGATCGTAATCCCCTCGGAGGAAGGCCCTAGCTGTTGCGGTCCTGTGACGGAGATGTTTCGCATGTCCTTTGAGTACCTTGGCATGGCGCTTGAAGGATGCATTTTGGCTAGGGCATACGAGAAAGGAGAAGTTGGAAAGAATACAGAAGAGATGGAGAGAGCATACCAATTAGGTAGGGCGTTTTGAGCGTGCTTGAAATTTCTACGCGCGAAAAACCGTACATTCCTCCATTGAGCACGCGTAGTGAGAGATGCGTTGAACGGTATGTAGGTATTTAAGAGGCCAGTGCTGTAGCTCTCATTTACCTTCGCGTCTACTTCTGACCACTTCTTGTTGTGGCCGTGTGGTTAATAAGCACTCCGGACATTTTTTATATTACATTTTTTATATTTGTGTATATAGATACTAACGCCATTTATGGGAAGACACAGATGATTGTTGTAAACATAGAAAAATGTGGGCACTGTGGCGCCTGCGTCGCGGTCTGTCCGACCAATTCGATAGAGCTCATCGAATCCTGCCTCAGAATAGGCGACACGTGCACATCGTGTGCGACGTGCATAACGGTCTGTCCGGTAGGAGCCCTAACGGCAGAGGGAGAACCATGAGGGACGAGTATGATGTCATTGTGGTCGGGGCGGGACCAGGAGGTTCCATCGCGGCACGGACTGCTGCTGAAGAGTGCGACGTGTTATTGATCGAGAAGCGTCAGGAGATCGGGTCGCCGGTGCGATGCGCCGAGTTCATAGAGGAATGGAGCCTGTCGCCATATATACAACCTGACAAAAAGTGGATTGCAACTAAGATCAATGGAGTCCGGTTTATCGCGCCTGATGGCACGACGCTTGAAAGATCACAAGCGGTGCTGGGAATTGAGGGGGATTTCGGATATGTTTTGGAACGCAAAATCTTCGATAGGGAGCTGGCGAAGGACGCGGCTCGGGCAGGAGCACACGTCATGGTGCGCACCCGTGCAACAGGGCTCATTATGAAAGATGGTGTGGTACAAGGCGTTAAGCTCAACCGGCTCGGCGAGGACTTTGAGGTCCGCTCAAAGGTGGTTATCGGCGCAGACGGGGTGGAATCACAGGTCGGACGGTGGGGCGGGATCAACACCACCCTCAAGCTCAAGGACATCGGGAGCTGCGTTCAGTACCTTATGGCCGACGTTGATGTGACAGAAGATTTTGTTGATTTTTACTTTGGCGCAAGAGCGCCAGGTGTCTACGCGTGGATGTTTCCTAAAGGCGACAAGAAAGCAAATATCGGGCTTGGCGTGCTTGCGAGTAAATTAAACCGGAAGAGGCCCATTGACTATCTTAACGAGTTTGTATCGAAGAATTTTCCTGAGGGGCAACCAGTTGAACTGGTGATGGGGGCCTTCCCGTCTAGTGATGAGCTCAAATCTTCGATAGGACATGGGTTGATGCTGGTAGGTGACGCTGCACACCACAATATGCTAGGTGGTGGGATTATGAATGCGTTAGAAGGAGGAAAGATAGCAGGTGATGTTGCTCGTAAAGCCGTACGTCAAGATGATTCCTCTCGTAACGTTCTCAAGGAATATGAAACGAGATTGCATAGATCATATGGTAAAAACCTAAAGCATGCATACAAAGCAAGGGAGTTCTTATCAGATCTATCTGACGACGAGTGGAACAAGCTTTTGCGGACATTTAAAGATATTAAACCCCAGGCGAGCGGTATAGAGATCATAAGGATCATAAGGCGCTTACTTATGGCAAATCCGAAACTTCTGTTCCTTGCCCCCCATTTATCATATCTAAGGGAGTTTGTTATGTCCGAAAGAAGGCCTCCTCAATAACATTCTCAACTGGTCTAGCGAGAGTGTAAGCTGGAATGAAGACGCTGTTACGGCTTTAAAATGGATAGAAAGATGCAGGCGTTACAGAGCATACAAAAGAGTTAGAAAGAGAGACTATCTTCATTTGACTTGTTTTGAATGTGTGATGATTTTTCAGGTACACAATAAGAGGTAAGCCGAATGTATTTCCAATACCGCATAGACACATCATACACATATTCCGGAAGCAGATGCAGATAGTGCGCCCACTCGAATCTTGCACTGCGCATGAGTGAGAATGTGACCTGATTTGACTAATCCAATTAGAAGATGTTACCAAATAGTTCATAAATTTTCATCATCTATTCCGCACTTTTGTAAAATGCTTTTATTTTTTCGCTTTTTTATAAATAAATTCTAACCATGTGACATCAAGTGATTACTTCAAATTTAGCCATATTTCGTCAGAAGTGGCTTATTAGTAAATGGCTTAATATGTTGGAACTTTGTCCTGAATAAACAAAAGAAAGGTTTTGGTGTTTGTTTATAAGCATGTACTATGACTCAGCAATGAGGATACGGCGATGGGTTGACAATTTTCTTCAACCTCTCTGTCACGCCCTTTTGAACTGCTACCTGATCTAGAAGAAATGTCATGCCATAACTAACGCCGCTACGTGTTTTCAACAATGCATGTTCTACTTTTGGGGCCTGTTTTTTTTAGTGTACAAAATTGTGTTCCAATGTGTGGCACCAACATGTTGTCTTAGAATCAGACGCATCAGCGTTGTCACTCAGACTTAAAACCTCTCCTGACGACTGCTGTACAACAGACAAGTGAGGCGGTTGAAAATGAAGTTCGTTGAGAAGGTTGTCGGAAAAGTGAACAGGAGGGCAATCCTGATCGCGGTCATGGGTGCAATGGTTGGCGCCGTGTTAATAGCCATGCCAATCGGGCTGATATGGCCGATGCCTATCTCTATCGGGTTCCTTGAAGAAATTCATGCTGTCCTCATCGGTACGGAACTTTTGCAAAAGATCAGTAGGTCGTAGATAGGTGATGGCAATGCGGGCTGCGAGGATTGTGCAGCCCCACGTGTAACGGGGAGTTATAGTGGGGTTAGCCCGTTCGTGAGTTCACGCTGTACTTTTAAGCTTATTAATCATAGTATAGCGACGGCCCTCCCGGATCGTACTCTAATTCAGATGATTCACATTTTGGACATCTCGGTGGTGCATCGAATCTAAACGACCCTCCACAGCTGCACGCTCCTGCGATTTGTTCTACTATTGAATGATACTCCCCTTCTGAGAGCGGTTCACCAGGATAGCTATCTCGTACAGATGTATCACATTCACTTGATGCGACACAGTACGGTCCGGGAAGCCCCTTAAGATACCTTAGATGCGCTTCTCCGATTTCATCAAATCCCACTAGGCGCTCTTCTCCACAGGAATCACAATGCAGGAGATGAAAAAAGAATTTATTCCCTTCGTTGACGCTAAATGCATATCCGCATTGTGTACATTTCACGCTGTATTGGCGATCCATTTATTACCCCTCAAGTAATTTCTGGACTTTGTGGCTAGCGAACATCCTTCGGCCCAATCATGTCTCTCTTTTTTCATCTGATTAAGGAGACCTGAAGGATTTAGATTTTGTGCTTGTTTTCAGTAACGATGCTCACGTGCGTCGTTACTTCACGCTCACGCTTCTGTCTTTTAAGCTATAAACGTGTAGCGACTCCGCCATAAATGACCCTTTATAGAGAAAGATTTATTGCGCCACGTACAATATTCCCAGACTAAACTAAGAGCTCTATGGGTTGAGGAGTGGAGTGGAGTGGAGTGGAGTAAAGTAGATGTCAAAATCTCTTATCATTATCGGCGGCGGCATCGCTGGCTTATCAGCCGGCTGCTATGCCCAAATGAATGGCTTCAATTCTGAAATTTATGAGATGCACAACATCGCCGGAGGCTTATGTACCGCGTGGCAGAGAAAAGGATTCACGTTTGATCTCTGCATTCACTGGCTCGTGGGAAGTTCTTCCAGATCAAAGATGTACGCGATGTGGGAAGAACTTGGTGTAGTCCAGGATAAACAGTTTATCAACTACACATACTTTAAGCGCGATCTTGATGAACGTGGTAACAGGTTCATTAGTTATACAGATCCTGATGCATTACGAGAACATATGCTCAGCTTTTCAAAGGAAGATGAGAAGCTGATAAACGCCATCACTAGAGACATCAAAAAGCTCATGAACATGGATATGCCCATCGACTATGACATTCGCGCCCTTATTACGATGCTTCCGATGCTCCGGATGTTTAAAAAATACTCCCTGCCTGTTTCTGAACTTGCAGCGCAGTTCAACAATCCAGTTTTGAGCAATTTGTTTAGATGTGCTTTTGACTGGCACGATCAATCCGCTATTTTTCTGCTCTGGACGTTAGCATGGATGGGGAGTGGCAACGCCAGCTATCCTGTCGGGGGTTCACGACCTCTCGCACAGTCAATAGAAGAGAGGTACCTCGAACTTGGAGGGAACATCTCGTACGGATCACACGTCGAGAAGATACTCGTTGAAAACGATGCGGCTGTTGGCATCAGGCTTGCTGATGGAACGGAAAAGAGAGGCGATATCGTGCTATCACTGCTGACGGTCACGCGACTATCTTCAAATGGCTGGATGGAAAGTATATTAACGACAAAATAAAAGGCTTTTACGAAACCTTAGAGCCGTTTCCTCCCCCTTGTCTTCGTTTCGCTCGGCATCAACGGCGACTACTCGCATGAACCTCATTGGCTTTGGTTTTCACTTAAAACACCGATCGAAATTGGCGGAGAGGAGATACAACGCCTCTGGTTACGGAATTTCGGTATGGATAAAACCCTAGCCCCGGAAGGTAAAACGGTATTTACCCTTATGATACCAACCAACTACGACTATTGGGCACAATTAGAGGATAAAAAGGAGAAGTACTTCGCCGAAAAAAAGAGGATTGAAGAAGCAGTAATTAACGCCATGTCAGAGTTGTATCCCGATATCAAAAGCAAAGTTGAGGTGGTTGATGTTGCCACCCCGCTCACTTTTGTTCGGTATACCGGTAATTGGAGAGGCTCGTATGAGGGGTGGCTTTTTACTAAAAAGGCCATGTCGCTTCGGATGCCACTGACGCTGCCCGGACTCTCTCACTTTTATATGGCTGGCCATTGGGTCTCATTCGGAGGCGGACTGCCTGCGGCGGCTGTTACCGGACGTGCTGCAGTTAAGCTCATGTGCAAAAATGAAAAAATGCGTTTTGCGACTTCGAAGCCGCAATAGATACAGCCAAGATCTGCGAAAGGTCTGCAAGAAATTGAATTTTGGAGTATCTACGTAAACCCCCGCCACAGCATTCGATTCACATTCATACAACTGACTGAAGCTTGTCCCTCTTTGTCGAAATTCGTCCAGAGACTCACTCACTTTTATTTATAATTGTCTTAAGTTGATGTCCTCGCCTGACCGATATCCTAAGCCCATCTCCCTTTGGTAGGCAACGTACGAATACACGATCAAATAGCCAGCAACAACGAGCACTGGGACAAGAACGAAAAATAGTGTATAGTTTGGAAAGAGAACTCCAAGGAGTGCTACTACACCCACAATCTTGAACAGTTTTGCGCCAATTGCATGGGTTTTATCCCATACGTTCTCACTGCTCAGCGTCCACGGCGTTCTAATTCCCACAAACCAGTTCCGTTTCGCGTGTTCTATCATGACCCCAATGTAGTAAAAGAGCCCTCCGAACGCGGGCGCTAAAACTTGGTTAAAATTGTACTGCACGCCCATATTCCAGAGAATGGTGAGAAGGTAGAAGTAAAAGAAAAATACCACAAATAGTACGACGAACCTATCGTAGAACGTTCTGAATTTCTCAATATTGGCCTTCAATGGATCTATTCTCGGGATAGCAACGAACAATAACACAAGTCCAACCGAGAGTATAGGCAACAAGAACAGGCCCCAAAATTTCGACATATACCCATCCACTTGGCCTTGGGCATTCCAGTGAGAGGCTATGGTGTCTGGAAGCTGAGGATACATGTAGATGCCAACAGCAAATAAGATGACAACTATCCCAACAGCGATTAGTTCACTTCTTCTCATTGTAACATCTCTATATGTTCATTAAAGCTTGATACTTTAAATTTAACGGAACGGTTCAAAACGAGGGACTGCACGACGTATACAATAAGGTAAAGTTTTTAATTACATTATTTCAGCCCTCGCCACAGCATCCGACTCACATACCGCCCGGCTGTTCTTCTCACAATCCGCTTACCAACAGTACCCTTTTGAATCGCGTTTAAATCTCCGAGTAACCGTGCTGATCGGTACAAATTACGACGGACTTTTGATATTTTCATGTTCTCTTTTCTCCTTTTGCTGTCTTGATCGGAATAAACACATAACGATGTGCTGAAACACAATAAACATGTTGGCTTTTTAATTCGTTTGCCGTCGACTTACCGTGATTTCACTGTCTCGCCCCTAGCGGTGCTTTTTACCTCACTTTGACGGAAATACGGCAATTCAGGGTAAAAAACTCAGAAAATTCCGCTAATGATCTTTCAGCTTGAGCGCCACGGATCAGTTAGGTGCATCATCTGCACACGCTCGGCATTCGCGGTTGTTATTCATTTCTTCGTGGGTATGGGCGCAGATGTTTATAACTTGAAAGCATTATTCCTACTATGTTCCCCAGACCTTTTGATTACTTTTCACCAAAAAACCTCGGCGAAGCTTTAGAGCTTTATGGCGGTGCCGCGGAGGTGAAAATACTAGCAGGAGGGCAGAGCCTGATACCCGCTCTGAAATTACGGTTGTTCTCTCTAAAAGGCGTGGTGGATATGACCGGTATCAAAGAGCTTGGCTACATACGTAAGGATGGACCTTTACTTAAGATCGGCGCATTGACAACGACCGCGGCCTTAGAAAACGACAGGGCAATCGTATCTTCAGTGCCCATCTTGAGTGAAGCTGCGGAACAAATTGCCGATCCTTTGGTCAGGAATATGGGCACAATCGGTGGCAATTTGTGCCATGCACACCCAGCGAACGATCTGCCAGCAGTAATGCTTGCTCTAAATGCGTCGATGGTTGCGACGAGCACAGGGAGAACGAGAAAGATCAGTGCTGATTCGTTCTTTATAGACTCGTTTAAAACCGCACTGAAGCCTGAAGAGATCCTTATCGGAATCGAGATACCGTTGCAGATGGGCAGGTTTGGGAGCACGTATCGCAAAGTGAGGAAAGGCTCGGGAGGTTTTTCTATTGCCGGCGTGGCAGCGTGCCTTTCAGCGTCGGATGATGACATCATTACTGGGTGTCGGATAGCAATGACTGCTGTGGGCGCTACGGCTCTGCGGGCTGAGAAAGCCGAACAAAAGCTTCTGGGAAGAGTGCCGACGGCGTCGGTGTTGGATAACGTGGCTCGGTTGGCTGTAGAGGCGTCGCGGCCGTCTACCGACTCCAATGCATCGGAGGATTACCGGCGCACAGTATTGAACAAGCTCGTGAAGGAAGCGGTACGCGCAGCTTACGACAGAGCAGCCAGGGGTGGAGATGGAAATCATGAGGACAAAGTTTAGGGTGAACGGAAAAGATGTCGAGCTCGATGTGGAGCCAAGAAGGCTCCTTGTCAGCGTGCTCAGGGAAGAGCTTGGACTTACCGGAACCCACATTGGTTGCGATACGACGAACTGCGGCGCATGCGCCGTGGTGGTTGATGGCAAAGCAATCAAATCGTGCACCATGCTGGCAGTCCAGGCAGATGGCAAAGACATACTCACTATTGAGGGTTTAACAAAAGACGGCACGCTGCACCCTGTGCAGAGGGCTTTTTTGGAGAAGCACGGGCTGCAATGCGGTTTCTGCACGCCAGGAATGATAGTGATGTCCTACTGGCTTCTAAACCAAAATCAAAACCAAAACCAAGACTGGAGTGAGGAGGAGATAAAGAAACGCCTCTCGGGAAATTTATGCAGGTGCACAGGGTACCGCGACATTTTAGCGTCTATCAGATACGCCAAGGAGCTCATGAAGGAAGAGAGGGAGTGATACGATGGGAGAACCTGAATCATTCGTCAGGGGGGCCGGGAAATATGTGGGTGATATCACTCTGCCACATATGCTCCACATGGCGGTAGCGAGGAGCCCCTATGCTAAGGCGAAGGTACTCTCTGTTAACGGCGGTATGAACAGGGACGACCTGAAGGCGCCCATAGGTGGATTCGGAGAGGGCGGTCGCAGAGACGTTAATCTCGCCATGTTGCATCCTGTTTTTGCACAGGACACCGTGAATTACGTAGGTCAGCCAGTTGCTGCGGTGTTCGCGGATGACCGGTATGCCGCTGAAGATAAGCTCGATGAAATAGATGTTGAATACGATAAACTGAAACCTATCCTAACGATAGAAGACGCTCTTTCAGGAGAAGGTGACCCTATCCACGCCGGTACCACATCAAACATCATAAAGCAGTCGTGGATGGGTGTCGATTTTGACGATCCCGCGTCTCCGATTGTGCTGGAAGACGAGTTTATGATAGAAAGGATCGTGAGCAACCCCCTTGAACCTCGAGGAATCATCGCAGACTATGACGGCTCTACCGTCACAGTGTACATCTCTACCCAAGCGGTGTTTAGCATGAAGGACGGGCTGTGCAGCACCCTCGGGCTGGACAGCTCCAAGGTTAGGGTTATCCAGGCAGATACAGGGGGTGCGTTCGGGGTAAAAAGTGCTCTCTATCCTGAATACGTCATGGCGGTCTACGCAGCGCTGAAGTACAGGAGGCCCGTGAAGTGGATTGAGAGCCGTAGCGAGCACCTCGCCGCAAGTCAACCAGGTAGAGGTGTGCGCGGCAATATGAAGCTCTTCGCAGGCACAGACGGCAAAGTCGTGGCGCTGCGAGGTGAGGTGACCACTGATGCCGGCGCTTTTGGTGGAAGTTCCGGCACGTCTTCACCTTTTTTCGTTGCCATGCAGCTGACAGGGCCGTATGGCATAGAAAAGGCACGTGTACTCGCAACATCCGTGATGACGAACAAGCCCCCGCAAGGCCCCTACCGAGGTGCGGGAAGACCGGAGGCTGCATTCTTCATGGAGCGGATGATGGACTTGCTTTCCGATACGCTTGGAAAAGAAGCCGATGAAGTGCGCCTCATCAACACCACCACACAGCGCTTCACCTCCCCGCTCGGTCTCGAGATTGACGCCTCACGTCCATTCTTCGAGCGAGCTGTCGTCGAGCTGCAGTACCGAGAGAAATCAAAACGCGACACAGCAGGGCTTGGCTTTTTCGTTCTGGTGCCAGCGGTTAGTCCAGGGGAGTCGGCTCGAATACGTGTGCACAGCGGCACAGTAGATGTGTGGCTCGGGGGAAACCAACACGGTCAGGAGCACTTTGCCTTTGTCAAGAGACTGCTGAGTGAAGAACTCGGTATCCCTGAGAATCTGATAACATTGAACAATGGAGACACTGCCGCTCTTAAGGACGGCGTGGGCACGTGGGGAAGTAGGAGCGCTATTGTCGGCGGGGCGGCCGTTATCGCTGCGGCACGAAAATTAAAGTCGCTAGTAGAAAGCAGGAATGGAGGCTATACAGCAGAAGGGCTGCTAGAAGACAATTATGACGCAGAGGTCTTTGATAGGCATACACGACAATTAAACTCCTTTGGGGCAAATCTCGCAACAATTGGTATCGACAACTACGGCATGGTCAGGGTAAAAGAGTGCGCCGCGTGTTATGACGTCGGCAGGGCGCTCAGCCCCACCGTGGTAGAGGGCCAGATAATTGGCGGATCGATGCAAGGCATCGGCCAGGCGCTGTACGAGAGTGTTGTGCACGATTCGGAGGGCAGGCTGCTGACAAAAGACCTCTTCGACGCAGGCGTGCCTATAGCCGAGAACACCCCGGAATTCTTCATCACGATGGTTGAGCAGCCTTCCTCGTTCGTACACCGGGCCAAGGGTCTTGGCGAGGCGCCAACAATAGGTGTGCCGATCGCCGTCGTAAGAGCCATCGAGAAGGTATCTGGTAAACGGATACGGCATACACCCGTCAGACCTGAAGAACTTATCGAGGATTCGGACACCTAATGTAATTAGAGCAAAAAGGAGATGTGGATACGATGGGGTCAGGACTGAGTGACCTACGGCTGCTAACGTTGCGTACTCGTTCCGTGACTACTGATATGGCGTCACCCACGGTACCCTTCCTCTGCACGCGCGTTTGACGAGGAGTAGAGTACATAGGTAGGTTAGGTGACCACAATGACCTCAGATCTGGAACTTCTGAACGAAGCGAGGCGTCTATTGGAGAAGGGAAGGCGGCTTGCCTTGTGCACTGTTATCGAGAAAAAGGGTTCAGGACCGAGAGAAGCTGGTACGAAAATGATCGTCAGCGAAGACGGGGAGACGTACGGAACGATAGGAGGAGGCGCCATTGAACGCGCTTTGATCACGGCGTGTATGGACGCCTTGGAAGAGCGTACATCGAGAACGGTCACGTTCAACACGACAGGAGAGAAGAAAGCAGGAATGGTTGAAACGGGTCTGATGTGCGGAGGTGAGGTGAGCGTGTTTATTGACACCTTGGAACCGGATTCACGGCTCATACTCATCGGTGCGGGCCACGTAGCGTTGTCCCTCGCACGACTCGCCGACATTGTGGGATTCCGAATGACCGTCATCGATGACGACTGCACGCTCGCGAACAAAGAACGGTTCCCGATGGCTGAACGGATCGTTACCGGCGACGTTGTCAAAGTAGTGAGCGAGCTTGCTCTCGGCTCCAATGACTTCGTCGTCGTTGCGTACGGAGACCACGAACGCGAGTATGTCGCATTAAAGAGCATGATTGAAAAGAAACCCGCCTACCTTGGACTACTTAGCAGCAAGGCAAAAGCTGCAACATTTGTGGAGAGGCTTCGAACGGAGGGGATCAGCGAGGCACACCTGAAGGTATTGCACGCACCGATAGGCTTGGCCATAGGGGCTGAGACGCCTGAAGAAATCGGCATAAGCATCCTCGCTGAGATTATACGGTGCAAAAGAACGGAGCGCGAGCAGCGCACGGTACACTAAAGCAGTTATGCCGCTCAACGACCGTGGCTGCCACCGTTCATGAGACTGTGGATGCGGGCGTAGTCCTCTGGCGTATCTATGTCCATAATGGTCCACTCCGGTGCCGCGATGGTGAGCAACCTGTCAGCATGCCTATGGACAACGTCCCGCATCGTTTCGGTTTTTTCCAAACCCAATATTTCGCTGAAGAGTTGCCTATGAACGAGCAACGGGTGACCTCTCTTCCCTTTATGTATGGGACTCACAAGTAGTGCTTTGCCTTGGTTGTTCTCCATGTGTTGGATCATGGCGTTCAAAAAGTTATTATCGAGAATCGGCTCGTCTCCAAGAATTAAAAATGCAGCGTCAACAGAGGGCAGCAGTTGCAGCCCTTTTTGAAAAGACGAAATCATTCCGTGCTCAAAGTCCTCGTTTATCACGGTCTTCACTGCTTCTCGCCTTGGCTGTATGGCCTCGATTATTTGTTCAGGCTTATATCCCAGCACCACTACCGTTTCATCTATGTTGGCAGCGGCGACTGCGTCCAAAATGTTGTTTATCACGGTAGTATCATTCAGGCGTAGCAGAAGCTTATTTTGTCCCATCCTTTCGGACTTTCCGGCTGCCAGGATGATTGCCGCGGTCATCATAAACAACACCACTGATGATGAGAATGATGATATCTTCGCGGAACTACACCGCACATCATAACTGATGCTTGCTAATTATGGGCGAAAGTATAAACGGCATTCGGTTATGAAGTAGAAATAACAGCATGAACACGTCAAGCGTCATCTTTGCCTGAACTACGCAGACAGAAATTGAGAACGCCATCCATTACAACAAGGATTGAAACAGACGAGGGATCGCATCCACGCACACCAATGCAACGACAAGAGGAAAAGCGCGGGGGGGATGGTTCGGGCAGCCCTTCCCTTCAGCGACCATCCCAAACCCGTGCGGATACGGATGCGGAGCTACGCAGGGCAGGCAGGCCATGATAGATGAGAAGGAGGAAAAGGAGCGCCGCGCGCGGCTGAGAAAGGGACCGGGAAAATACAGGACAATGAGATCGGATGACGTTGCAGAGCGGTATACCCTCATCCTCGAACGCGACAGGAAAACATTCGAGGACATAAAGGCCTCGTGGATAAAAGGGTTGTGTGAAGCACCGGATGTGATAGAGCGGCTTATCAAGCTCAAGCACGAGATACGTCTTCACATGGAGGCGTGTTTCCAGGTACAAGGCCGTCATGCAGATGATGAGGATATGGGGAGACCTCGAAGCATTGGAGGACGCCCTTGATTGGACATTAAACGAGATTGCGATACAACGGAGTATGGATGAATGAGATGGAACTCAAGTATATCCTGACGATATGCCCCTACTGTGGCGTTGTCTGAATATTACTTTTTTCCAATCGCTTCAATTTTTTCCAACCGATTCAACAACCTCATTTTCAACACCTTAAAAAACCAGGATTCAACAGAGCCGAGCCGAATTGGAGCGTGAACATTATCAAGAACACCTTTCTGAGATCAAAAATTTCTCCTCGTAGAGATCCTAATTTATATTGCTCAATTCAGCAAAGAAGGTAAATTATTCCAACGAGGGATGAACTCGCCGTGCAACGTTTCGGTTACTGGAGTTGAAAAGGTGATAGAACTTAAATGAGTGATTGCCAAAGCATTAATCGATTGCTGAATCATATAACTTATTTCTGAGCGTTAAAACTGCTCAAGCACATCCTGGGACGAGGAAGATATATTTCCAATACCGCATATACACATCATACACGTACTCAGGAAGCGGAGGGTGATAAGAACGGAAAAAGTGGTTTCTATTAGCTTAGATCGTCATTATTCATAATCGTGATAAACGAAATGAGAGCGACAAATATCACGGTGAAAACGGTAACTAACGACATAGATACCGTGTTATCGTTGTGAATAGTGACGGAGACGAGTATAGGATACAAACCGATCAGGCCATACACCACCGATGCTTCAATCCAGAACGGCTTACTGGTAAGGGTTTTCACTTTTTGAAGTTGAATCCGATCATATTTAGAGAGGTATAGGGCGAATATTTGGTAAAAGATAAAAACAGTCACAAACCATCCGAAAAAGTCCGTGATAGGAACCCCGAAATAAGCCCCGGGACTTTGCCAGACCCACTGTGATAGTACAGTTGATGCCACAGGATCCATAATGAGATCCCACATAACCATGATAAATGCGGCAACAAAAGGTACGATAAAGATTTGTTTCCCTTCGAGTTTTTTGCTGTATTGTCCGGTGAGCACGTGTGATAACATCCAAGATATGTACCCGGCGCCAAAGTAGGCGACTATAACGATCAAAGGCACCTGAAATAGTACGATTGGTGATGGTAAATTATAGTGATATAATCCAAAGGGAAACCCTGTCCGTATGCTTAAAGCTTCAAAAGAAAGACTCACAATCCACGTGATCAGAAAGAAAATCGCCGTATTTTTGAAGCTATAACGTTCTATACTGTAAAGGCCCGCGATAACGAATAGTAGAGAAGCATATATAATGGGAAGAAGTGCAAGCACAATTGGATTTGTAGACAGTACAAAAAAACGCTAACAACAGCGAAAAGTCCTATTAGCGACCATCTGAGCTTACTAAACGGTCTTTCATCACTTTTTGCATCTTGGCCTTTCATTTAGAGATCCCTGTTATTCGTGTATAGGGAACGCTTGCACCGATCTTGAGGCGATCAACTATCTATTTGAGATGACACCGTCTAATTGTTGAAGGTGTTTCGAGACTCGTTCTGAAACGCTGTCCCTTCGCCTAGTAGCATTAGTATTAAAACGCATAAAGCTTTCTCATCTCACTTTTCTGTGCTTGTTTTATAACACGACTCAGCAACTCTCCAAAGCATACGCTGATACATCAAATGACTAAGGCAATCAAGGCAACGAACAGGACTGCTATTCAGATCTTAACCCACTTGTCGCAAACTCGAAATGAAAGCGAGGGAAAAGACACCTCAACTTCTCGCTCGTGGAAACTCGATAATTAGAAGCTATCTTGTCTGTAACTGCCCGTGTCGGATCTAATTACTACCCTCCATGAATCTGTTAGGTCCTTGAATTCAGTTTCCCTCCAAGACAGCATGTACGCATCATACACATACTCAGGAAGCGGATGTCGATAGTGTGCCCACTCAACTCCTGATACGTTGTTGGATATACGCCCACATAGAGGCGGTTTGATAGAGGGTTTTACACTCTTAGTGCAAGGTGAATCTATATCTACTACTGAGCACACGTACATTATGATGAGTCGTATGGCTGACGACAGCGAGTTCATCACCCGCCTCATTAGCTTTGGTCTCAGCGAAAAAGAGGCGCAGCTCTACCTCCATCTGCTCAAATACGGGCCAAAACCCCCATCCCTGCTTGCAAAATCGCTCAAGACATACCGGGAAGACGTCTACCGCACGCTCACCGGCCTCATGGATAAGGGCATGGTGAACCCCTCACTCGAGACGCCGACAGTCTATGCGGCCGTAGAACTCGACATCGCTCTCGAGACTGCGCTTAAAAAGCGCCTATTTGGCGTAAACGATGCCGCTAAAAAACTTATAGATCGTGGAGGGAAGATAAGGGGTATAATTGATATCCAGTACTCGGGGATTGAAGCGGTGCAAGAACTCTTAGATATGGGTGAAGACGTTCGTCACTTCGATCATTACCGGGGAATAATTTTCGGCGTATTTGATAGGAAGATTTGCGCAAGTGCGATTAGAGAAGCAGCGGGTCTCTCGCCTAATTCGCCTGTTAGCATGCTCTGGACAGATGACCCAACCTTCGCTAAGTATCTCGTCTCCACCTTCGAACTGTTTTGGGAAAAGTCAATCCCAGCGGCGCAGCGGATAGAAGCGCTGTTACAACAAGGGTCCTCGCACGTGTAACAGACGTCACGAGTGTCATCTGCGCTGTGTGCAATGCTAAAGCTGACATTTACATACCTCGTGCAAAATTGTCGCGTGGACTTGTTGTCACATAGCTTTATAAACCGC
Source organism: Methanobacteriota archaeon (assembly GCA_963704625.1). Classification (GTDB taxonomy): domain Archaea; phylum Halobacteriota; class Bog-38; order Methanoflorentales; family Methanoflorentaceae; genus DASPRZ01. The sequence goes on from OY969924.1 coordinate 1,078,285, forward strand.
ACTGGCTACGTTACTAGCAATGGCTGACGGAACAATTATAACAAGCATTACGGACGCCCTCGCGATCTGTTCGAATATTATAGAGTCTACGAACAACGAAGTCGTCTATATCTCCCCTCCTTCCCTATTAGTCCTTGGATCCCAATTCAGCATAGGCAAGAAAACCACAATGCTTATACAGAGAGGAGGGCACGTGCGGGGTATTGCTGACTTCTCATATCCGTATATCGAAGAGATGCGAAAGGGTCTGGATATTGGTGTAGACGTGCGCCACGTCTCTCAGTACCAAGGCATATTTATGCTGGTGGGGGACAGACGGGAGAGCATCAGTTCGATGAGCATCGATGTCGAGAGCCTTTCGATCGATACACCTCTTGTAGCACTCTGGAGCGACGACTCCACCTATGCCGAGTACCCCATGTCCACCTTCGAGCTAGTGTGTGAACAAGCAGTCCCAGCAGCACAGCGGATAGAGGAGCTGTTGAAAGAGGGGCCTCCGCAGGTTTAAGAGATAGACGTAAGTGTTATCGAACAAAGCAGACATCGCTCCAGTACTTCATGTAGGCGTCATAAACGTATTCAGGTAATGGATGTTTGTAATGTGCCCATTCAACGCCTGATACGCCGTGTTCTCGGCACAGCTTGATAGGCAGACGCGTCAATAGCCTATTTAGCTGAGGAGCTAACGAGGGGTTGTGTGGGCTGACCGATAGTTCAGTTGTGCGTTTACCGTTCACTAGAACCCTGCCCTCAACCACTCGCGTAATGCCAATTTTGGTTTAGTTACCCACCTGCTGGACACCCGGCGGTACCCATGAGCCATTAAGTAATGATTCCTGCGGCCAGTAAACCCGTAGCACGATGTTGAACCCACCCGACGGCGCGGGCAGCCAGTTGGACTCCTTGTCTGGGCCAGGCGATGCGTTTTGGATATAGATGTCGAGTGATCCGTCTGCGTTATACTTCAGGGGGCCAAGGTGGGGTGAGATTGCATATCGGTTAATCGGGTTTGCCACGAAGAACTGCCGGTTGTTGTACATCGTGAGCGACCAGAACGCGTTGGTGGGTGGGGTGCTATTCTTGTCGAAGTGCATGACGTAGTTATTTGCGCCGGAGTACGCGTTACCATTGGCATCAAGGCGTGAGAACGAGTACAAGGCGTCCTCTGGGAGATTCGCTCCGAGTAGCACCCACGCAGTGCCAGCACGAAGCGTGTAGTTCGTCCCATAATTGCCGAGATGATAGCTAAAGGTCCAGCCATGTATGGCGACGGAGCCTGGAAGGTTCTGACCCGCCGCGTTGACCTGCGCGAGTCCGTCCTTAGCGCCCTGCGCGACCGAGTTCTGTATCGTGGTGTTTACGCCGTTCAAGTCGAACGGTTTGCCAGCCACGATGCCGATCCGGGCTATCTGATCAACTACCGGCTTGTCAGCAGTGCTCGGGGGGTTGGCCACCATGAGCGTTGCCATCGTGCCGTAGTACGTAGCGGGGGTCATGTTCGCTACCTGGTCGACGGGGGGCGTCTTTGTATCCACGTTGGGGTTCACCGGCACGTTAGTGGGCGGCGTGTAGGCCGTGCCCCAGGCGCTCAGTGGCGTCAGCTTGTACCGAGCCTGGAGGGGATTTACCGCAGGGGCATCGGCCGGACCGTTAACCTGGGTGCGCCCGATGATCCAGGCCGTTTCGGACGGCGATGTGATCTTTGTCAGTCCAGCGGGGAGCGTGCCATTCCACCCTGGGCCGACGATGGCGAAGTCGCCTGCGCCGGTTCCGGTGGTGCGCTTCCCTGGTGATGCAAAGACGTTCGTCCAAGCGTCAAGTATCGGCATCAGGTAGTACCGACCGTTCATATTGGGCACGCTCAGCACTATCGGCTCCTTGGACAGACTGAGCCAGGCGGCTGAATAGAGCGTATCAACGTTCGGGCTCACCACGGCTGTAAACGACGCGTCTGGTGAAGTGGCCACGTTGCCGAACTGGTTGATAGGCGCATGCCCATCGGGAACCGGAGCCGGCAAAGCGGTCGCTAGATCTTTTGTGATATCTATGAGTACCATGGGGTAGCCAAAGACGTACGCCGCTGCAGCGATTTGCTGCGCCTCTGCTGGTGTCGGGGGTCATGTTGTGGTGGGGAGCGTGATTCCTCCGATCGTCTGGTTGGCGGAGGTTGCATTTTGAGTCGTCTGGGTCGTGCATCCAGCGCTGGAAATCACTACAATTGCGATGACAATGATACAAAGCATCCAGTATGATTTCATGGGTGTTAGAGCTTTGTATTTATTCAAAAAGCTTTCTCCTTAAACCGCAGAATCATCTCAAAAATCCAAAAATATTCGAAATTATACGTTATTTTTTCCACGAGACCAGGGTAATTCAGAGAGCGGCTACAGACTGAGACTCGAGGGAGTAATTATAGCTTAAGAGCGTTAAACATCCCCAGTTCAATAAAATGAATTCCATGCAACTATATGTGTGTGATACAAGCAATTATTTTCGATCTCGATAACACGCTCATTGACTTCATGAAGATGAGGGTGCGATTGTTATTAAACAAAGGGTACATCAAGAAGTTTCATGAGGTTGCCTATATACTCGGCCTTAATTATCCTCGGTGGCACACTTTGTTGGATAAATCCCGATATCCCCAATGTGCGCGCAATCTCCTCTGAAACCGCGTGCATAGGTCTCCCCCGGCGATCGGGTCGTTTCACACTGATACGGACTGCCTTGTCCAATCGCCTGCTTTTGGTGGGATCGCCGATGACGATCACCGCATCGTCGTGCTGTCGTTTCACATGGGCATTATTGGGATAGCGTTTCCTAATGTACTCTCGTTCGTCTTCTGATAATCCACGCAAATCGATAATCTTCTGTACAATGAAATAGCCGATGATGTAGAGGCCATTCTCACCACCATAATCCCACGGTTGTAGTCCCGCATAAAAGACCAGAAGGTCGCCGGGTTCTAATTTTAACAGATAGGTTCTTTTGATGGATGGATCACCATAGGTAAATGTCTCAAATTCGGGATCGACGTGCATCTTTGCATTTTCAAGCTTTTTCGGCAGGTTATAGGTAAAAAGAGGTTGGGCGTGTATCCCCACCGTATTTTCAAATGTTCGCGTTTCACTTGAATCACGTCGTTCAGGAATGGGAATATATTCGAACGATCCGTCTGCAAAGATGGGGGCCAACGCTCCACCACACCCTTTGTCAATTCCTACTCGTAGCAGTAGTGCTTTCATACTACCCATTCAAATATAGCAGCGTTTTTTTAACGTTTATCATTTTTTGAGGGGGGGCTTGGCATAAATGTAACTTCATTCAACAAATTGACTATTAAAAGCATAGCACTGGAGCACCACTTCGTAAGGCTTATCGTCCATAACCTCAGCTTTACTCGCGACTAGGTGCGCACGGACGAGCTCCTGCTATGGTGGCTGCCCGCCGCGTGAAGCATTATAGAGAGGTATGTATGCCGACTCCTCGATCGCCCATTATCACCCTGATGCTCGTCCTCCTCCTTCTCGTCGCAGGACTCACGCCGTGTCTGTGTACCGCTAAAGCACAGCAACCTCCCTCCCCCGCTCCCGCACCCAACAACATGACCCGCGGCCCCATCGATCCCGCTGAACTCGCCTCCTTCCTCAACACGACGATCACTGACCAGCTAACAAACGACCACATCGCCGGCGCCACGGTCGCGGTGGTGAAGGACGGCAAGCTCTTCTACACGAAGGGGTACGGCTACGCCGGCATGGAGAACAAGACGCCCGTCGATGCCAACGTCTCGATGTTCGCGATGGGCTCAGTGACCAAGCTCTTCACGTGGACCGCGGTCATGCAGCTCGTCGAACAGGGTAAGATCGACCTTCATGCCGACGCCAACACCTACCTCAAGGACTTCAAGATCCCGGCGACGTACCCACAGCCAATCACCGTGGAGAATCTGATGACCCATACCGCCGGGTTTGAGGAGCAGCCGGTGGGACTTGCAGTTTCCGACCCCAAGGATCTCCAGCCCCCCGGCACGGTCCTCGCCCAGACCATCCCTGCGCGCGTATGGCCTCCCGGGCAGGTGTGGTCGTACTCTAACTGGGGGGCGGCACTCGCCGGCTACATTGTCGAGGAGGTCTCGGGTATGCCCTTTAATCAATACGTCAAAGAGAAGCTCTTCTCACCGCTTGGCATGAACAACACGACGATCGAGCAGCCAGCACCGCCGCAGCTCGCACCAAATGTCGCCAAGGCGTATGCCTATAATAATGGTGTATTCGAGCAAAAGCACGACATGGTCGTTCAGCTCCCCTCTGCTGGCGCCATCCGCAGTACTGCCCCTGATATGGCGAAGTTCATGATCGCACATCTTAACAACGGCACGTACAACGACACCCGCATCCTCAACACCTCGACCGCCCAGGACATGCACCGCGCCCACTTCACCCCCGATCCCTATACCAAGTTCGGGCTCGGGTTCCTTATCGGTACCCAGAATAACGAGAGTAGCATCAGCCATACGGGTGGTACGTACTATTTCTACACCCAGTGCATCCTCTGGCCTGAGCGGAACGTCGGCCTCTTCGTCTCCTATAACAGTCCTCCAGGAGGTCTGGCAGGAATCGACCTCGTGCAAAAGTTCCTCGACCACTACTATCCCTACACTCCCACCCCACCACAGCCCGCGAACTCTAATGACGCGCCGAGCCTCTCGGGCACCTATCAGAATACGCGGAGTGTATATACCACCGTCTTTAAGTACCTCATCGCGCTCTCTATGCCACAGACCGTTGACGTGGTCGGATATCCGAATGGCACGCTTATCCGGCGGGGTTCACCGTTAAACCTCGTGGAGGTCGCCCCTCTTGTGTTTGCGAGACCGGACGGGAATACAACGATTGCAGGAATCTCTCATTTTATCTTTACCATCGGCAGCAATGGCACCTACTACCACGGCGATGCTATCCCGCAATACTACGAACGCCTCCCCTGGTACGCCACCCCCGCCGGCGTCACGAACCTCGGCTACCTCTGCTTGGCGGTCTTTGCCTCGGTCGCCCTCTGGCCTCTCAGCACCCTGCACGCCCGCTGGCGGCATGGCACAACCCCCACTCAAACACCGGCCCCCACACGCACCCGCCTGCCCTCCCTTGCCCACTGGGTCATGGGCATCGCTGCGATCCTCTACTGGCTCGTCTTCCTCCTCCCCTACATCGTGGCGCTCGTCCTTGGCGATGAGGGGATGCGAGCATTACTCACCAGCCTCACCATCCCCCCACCCATCATCGCCTGGCTCACCCTCCCTATTATCGCCATCGCCCTCACCCTCGGCGGCATCCTCCTCACCGCCCTCATCTGGACCCGGCGCTACTGGAACACCTTCGGCAGAATCCACTATATGATCGTCACCGGCGCCGCCCTCGCCTTCATCGCCTGGCTCAACTACTGGAATCTCATTGGGTTTAAGTGGTAAGACACAGCATGAGGAGGGGCACGCATTGTCTTTCTTCTTCTGGAAATGTGCTAGATAGTCACATAAGGATAAACCACAACGATTACGTCGGTGTGCAGCGCGAGTCTTGCCTTGCTATCTTTTGATGAACCCGCACGTCAACAGTTAGGTAGTTCTGTTGGTGATGCCCATGACGGTGCCCTGTTAGAAGTCCATCACAGCATAATCTCGGTGCACCACGCCAAGGCAGGGTACTGCTACCCTATAACACGCCTTAATACGCCTGCCCTATACGTTTTCGATGCTGGCAGGAGCATCGCTAGTCAATAAGGAACAGTCCGTATGAGTTAAGGTGTGTGTGCACGATCAGCCCGTGAACGTTATTTTCGCACGGGATGACTTCGATTGGTAAATTTAGCTTCTTTACGGTTGAAAATACATCAATACCGACGGCCTCCATTGAAGTCCGCACTTTCTCCGAATGGCGACACACCCTCTTAAGTGAGAGATCAACAACGCCAGCCGACTGTCGCGCAATGCACTCACTACAATAGCTGCACGGGTACGCAGCGAAATCGAGAGCTTTGTAAAAGCCCAGATAAAAGGCGGATTGCTCACGTTCATAAACGGCATCGTGAATCCGAATGACGACCCTTGTCCGGTACTTAGGCCATTCACTTGGCACATTACTGGAACCGACGCGTTCCATTTCAGGAACACCTCGAAAATGAATGAGAGGCCCTTCGGTATTCCCTGAGGAGGACCCTCGTTTCGGTGGGACTGGGAACGTACGGAGAGCAACAAAAGTGTTTTCTATACAACGGAGTAAGGATGAATAAAATGGAACTCATGTATGTCCCGACGATATGCCCCTACTGCGGCGTTGGGTGTGGGCTTAACCTGGTCGTAAAGGATGGGCGACTCGTGGGAGTTGAACCGTGGAAGAGGCATCCTGTCAACGAAGGTAAACTCTGTCCCAAGGGTCTAGCATGCGACCAATTCGTGCACAGTGCAGACAGGCTTAAAACACCCTTAATCAAAAAGGACGGAAAATTCGTTGAAGTGACGTGGGAAGAGGCCTTAGGTCTTGTTGCTTCAAAACTCAAAGCGACACACGAAACGTACGGTTCAAATTCAGTTGCCTTTCAGGTGTCGTGCAGGGTATCAAATGAAGAAGCGTACCTTATGAGCAAATTAGCCAGAGTTGGGTTCAAGACGAATAACATCGATAATTGCGCACGAGTGTGCCATGGGCCGTCGGTTACCGGACTTACCTTGTCATTTGGCTCGGGCGCTGCGACAAATCCCTTGGCAGATTGCGTGAACGCAGACTGTATTTTTGTGATCGGATCAAATGCCATGGAAGCTCATCCCCTAGCCGGCAGAAGACTTATTATAGCAAAGGAACGAGGCGCGACAGTGATCGTCGCGGACCCACGGTACACAATGACGGCAAAGCAAGCAGACATCTACGTGCGCTTTTATCCCTCGGCGATTATCCCCCTTGTGAATTCAATGATGTATCATATCATAAAAGAGGGCAAGGAGGATAAGGAATTCATTGAAACACGGACGAAGGGCTTTCAGGAACTGAAAACAACGGTTACAAAGTACGCCGATGCGGGGGATATAACGGGGGTGTCAACGGAGTTAGTGAAAAAAGTTGCGCTGTTATACGCAGAAGCGAACAATGCGGCTATTGTGTACTGTTTAGGCGTGACTGAGAGCAGGACCGGGACGGACAACGTACGGTCACTGGGAAACCTTGCACTGCTCACCGGCAATGTTGGCAGGCCAGGCGTTGGCGTAAACCCACTGAGAGGCCAGAATAACGTGCAGGGCGCGTGTGACATGGGGGCATATCCAAGTGTCTATTCAGGCTATCAGACGGTAGATGTCGAAGAGAACCGCCGTAAGATGGAAAAAGCGTGGGGAGTTGAGGGGTTGCCATCAACACCCGGCTTAACGCTTACGGAGCACATCGATGCCGCTGGTGACGAGATAAAGAGCATGTTCATTCTCGGGGAAAATCCGATGTTGTCGTTCCCTGATATCAATCATGTTCGTACATCGCTCCAAAGGCTCGACTTCCTCGTTGTACAGGACATATTCCTTACTGAGACTGCTGAACTTGCCGATGTCGTGCTGCCGGCGGCATGCTGGGCGGAAAAAGATGGCACGTTTACCAATGCTGAACGGCGCGTTCAACGGATACGAAAAGCAGTTGACCCGCCAGGAGAGGCGAGGGCAGATTGGGAAATTATAACGGCTTTGGCGCATACGCTTGGCGTGCCAGGGTTCGATTTCACGAGCGTCGAGGACGTGTTTAACGATATGGCCGGAATCACACCTCAGTACGGCGGTATCACTTATGTGAGACTGGAAAAACCGGAAGGTCTTGTGTGGCCGTGTCCAACAGAGGGACACCCCGGAACGCCAATTTTACACGTGGGCACGTTTAGTTCGCCAGATGGTCTCGGAACGTTTTTCCCGATAGACTACGTGCCTCCAGCAGAGCTTCCCGACGAGGAGTATCCGTTCGTCCTGATGACCGGACGTATCTTGTTCCATTACCATACGGGAACAATGACAAGGCGATCTCCAACGCTCAACGCTGAGGTTCCGACAGGATACGTCGAGATTAATCCAGACGATGCAGCTGCCCTCGGGATACAGAAGGGCGATTCGGTAAGGGTGAAAAGTCGACGCGGGGAAGTTGAGACGATAGCATTAGTTACCAATGATATTCCAAAGGGAGTGGTGAGCATGCCGTTCCACTTCAAGGAATGTCCAGCTAATAGGTTAACGAATACGGCGCGAGATCCGCTTTCGAAGATGCCAGAACTAAAGTTCTGTGCGGTAGCGGTAGAACCGGTACATGAGGTGAGGTGAGGTGAGGTGAGGTGAGTGAAACTGGTTAACGTTGGAGACATGTTTTACGTTCAGGCAGCAGATAGTGACCTCCGAGCCAAAGGCGAGTGCGGCGGTGCGGTGACTGCAATTCTGAAGTATCTGTTAGAGAAGAAGATCGTCGACGCAGCCCTCGCGATGCGCCGGGGGACTGACCTCTACGACGGCGTTCCTGCGCTTATTACAGATCCGTCGAAGATCACAGAACTTTCTGGCTCTCTTCACTGCGCGCCGATAATGCAGTCGACTGTCCTGTTTAAATACCTCAGCGGTGCTAAGGATATGAAAGTGGCGGTCGTCGGAGTTGGCTGTGATTGTTGGGCCATACAAAAACTCGGTGAAAAAGGAGTCATAAGCAAGGAGAACCTCGTCCTTATCGGCCTTAACTGCGGTGGAACCTTCCCGCCTGTTCAGGCGCAAGAGATGATAACAAGGTTCTATGGGATAAATCCGATGGACGTTATGAAAGAGGAAATCGCGAAGGGCAACCTCATTCTCGAGACTAACGATCATCAAGCCAAAGGGCTGAAGATCGATGATCTCGAAGAACAGGGATACGGGCGCCGCAGCAATTGCCGCCGCTGTGAAGTTAAGATCCCGCGGATGGCGGATCTTGCATTTGGAAGTTGGGGCGTTGTAGGTCCAGATGTGAGAAAGGCCACCTTTGTAGAGGTCTGCACAAAGGCTGGTGCGCAGCTCCTGGAAGGTGCGATACGAGATGGTACATTAATAGCAAAGGATCCAAGCTCACAGGGCATTGGGCTTCGCGAAAAAACGGAGCAGGCAATGCTCAAGCTAGGCGCACAGTGGCAGGCTCACGATTTCCTGACACCTGAAGCGAAGAACGAGTTCTGGCTCAAACAGTTTGCAAAGTGCATTAAGTGCCTTGGCTGTGTGAACGCGTGCCCGGTATGTGTGTGCGATGAGTGCAAGCTTGAGAGCAAAGAGCCGCTCTGGTTCGAATCCAGAGAGCTGCCTCCTTCGCCGAAGCTCCAATTTACGAGAGCCGCTCACATGGCAAATGATTGTGTGAATTGCGGACAGTGTGAAGACGCGTGCCCGGTTGAAATACCACTCTCTACGTTCTTCCAGCAGTCAAGCAAAGAATTTGGGGAGCTATTCGCAAGGTTCGACGAGTTGACGTCGATTTGATTAAAAGTACGTTGGTTGTTTAACTTCTGTTATAGTTTAAACAATTTCTGGCACAGTGTCTTTTGCGTATCATTCGGCAGGTAAAGTAAAATATCGATCACGTCGCTCCGATGTGCACCTTCAACAATGTGTAACGCGGGATGTGTTTCATAACGACAAACGTGCCTGATAAACAAGGGGTAAAAGCTTAAGACCCCTGTCGCATAATTATTCCGCATTAGACGTGTGCGTTGTATCTGGAACGTCCTGATGCGTACACCGTGAACAATGGTCAAAGCACTTGTTATCTACGACACAAAATTTGGCAACACTGGGAAGGTTGCGAATGCGTTAGTGCAGGGACTGGTTGCACAAGGGATTGAAGTTGAGAGCGTTAACGTTGTCCGCGTAGCAATCGATAGGTTATCAGAGTACGATGCGCTGTTAATCGGAGGGCCTACGCATCGGCAAAAAACGTCAGAGCTGATGGCCATGTTCCTGGACCGCTTAGACAAAGCACACGTGAGCGGGAAGGCGGGGTTTGCCTTTGATACGAAGGTGGAGCACCGATTTGCGGGCAGTGCCGGCAAACGCATAGAGAAAAAGTTGAAAAAGCTCGGAATGAAGATAGTCACGCCGCGTGCTTCTGCCATCGTTGTAGGACGGGAAGGTCCACTTAAAGAAGGGACGGAAGAGACGTTTATGCAGATAGGGTCGCAGATTGCGCACGCAATAACAAGTTTGACATCCCCGAGATAATACCGGTGTTGCATTAGTCGCATAACTCTATACGGGCATCATCTTTTGGGGCTTCGATTTGAAGCTCCTAACCGGAGCTAATAATGGCATCGCCTTTACACGGCGAAGGTCACCGGTTTGAATCCGACCAAGCCCATCTTCTTTTGGTGACTTATTATTCGTTGGCTCGTTATTTTGAAAATTGAGCTCAATTAGTTTGTCTATTTTTGATTCGAGGGCTGAGAGGCGAGATTCGATGTTGGGTTTAGTCTTGGGTTGTCCAACTTTTAAATCTGGTTGCACAACTTCACTTTCAAATCGGTTTCTTTCTTCCTTATCTAAAACAATAACGAATGTGGTACATCCCTGATGCTCTGTCTCATAAATTTAGACAGGTGTACCTATGATTTCATCGTATTGTTGCGGGAGACGGACTATAGGATAGATAATAGTCGGCTTTGAACGTTTCTTACCAATTTTCGACTTTCCTACATAATGCATAAACCCACCAAGTTTTGTTTCGATTAGGTGTCAATTAATTTAAGCTGATCTTTTTAATTTCTGGACTAAATTGATCATTTTCTTATTTTTCTTTAATGATTTTTCATCCTCTGACATGAAGTCATAAAATAAGTTTAACTCTTTTTTATCAGCGAAGAGGTTATATTTAGACAATAAAAAAGAAATAAGTTCTTCTGAAATGTCTTTCACAAAGTTTCGGTCAGATTGCGTGATATCCGTCTTTAGTTGATGGACAAAATTGTTTCTTTTTTTGTATGCGATTTCTAGTCTGTGTATTGTATATTTGTCCTTCCAATTCAAATTTTTAAGTCTTTTAACAATTTGTGTTTCAGGAATTTCTTCTGATTTTAACAAACAGAATTCGATGCTAATCCAATACTTAAAAAAAGCGTGGGCTACATCATCTTCGGTAGATGCTTCATAGTATGATTTTAGGGCATTATATAAAATATCAGCTATGTCAGGAGCTTTTATTTTTTTTAATAGTTTTAGTCCATTGTAAAGCTCGTTTAGCTCGGGCTCTTCAATTTTTTCAAGTTCTGGTAATTGTCGCTGAAAATATCCTATCGTCTTATATTGATAATTTTCAAAAAATAAAACGCAGGTCAATTGTAGCTTCGAGATTTTCGTAGGAATTCCTATGAATGTAGTTGGCTCAACTTTGTAGTGTTTAGCAAGACTTAACATTCCCAAGAGAGACAACAACGTGTCAGTAGAATATTCGTCAGCATATGCAAGACTCCTCGCATAAACATCATAGATAACGAAAAATGAAAAGTTTTCATTAAATACTTCTTTTAATTGTTTCAAATCTGTCTTTTTAAGTTGATTCTCCTCAGCTTGGATCATTTTATCTATATTGAAATGCTTTGAAGATAATTCTTTAAAAGAAATAATTTCAAATCTATTACCTTTGATTTCTGAGCTGATTCTTTTCACATAATTGAAATTGAGTGGAAATATCAAAGAATATTTAGCAGCAGGATCTTGTACAATTCTGTCAATTTTTTCGTTGAATTTCAGGATAAAATCTTTGAATGTTGTCTTTTGTTCTTTTTTTAGTTCTCGAAAGACATCTAATAGTTCGGCGCCAAGAATACCACCCATTTCCTTACCAAGTAATATTTTTTTGTCCGCAGTTTTAAAGCGATTTCAGTATCGGCTAATAAAATAGAATAAAGAAAACCTACTAGCTTCATGTAGATTCCTAATTCGTAAAAATCACCCTCAGAAGAATTAGCCAAATCTTTAATTAGATCATCTTTAATTTGTTCAGGAATTACTTTGGTCATTTCACATATACGCCTTCAATATTTTTTTACTGTATAGGATGAAGTCGCAAAATAAATTTCCCTAATTTTCAATATAATGATTATAATGTTAAATCCCTATCGTCCAATCCTATTATCGTTGAGAGAGACATCAGGGAGATTGCCCGTAAGACTTATATTTTTCAATTAATTAAGATCCACTCCTCGTAAATTTGAACGTTAAAGATAGTTATATTAAAAAGCAATTATTGCCTAAAGTCCTAAAAGTGTGATATTAATCCCCTAAACATTTGATGTGATATGCATGCTTAACACTCTCAATTTTACAAAATAATCGAGTTATAGTTTCAATCATAGTTTTTAGGGATGTTGCTCTGAAATCATCATAATTTGATGTTCTTGTTCTCTCACCAGCACTTCGTGTAACTAATAAGAGAGCAAAATAGTGACGTCGACAGGAAAACTATCACCAGTACTTTAAAGTAGAATCCCGTTGTTTGTAACCTCGCTTTTGTTAGTCATTAGTTAATAGGGATTTAGTTATGTTGTGTTTTATTCATTATTGTTTTTTAGCAGCGGGTAAGTATGTGTAGGATTCGTTCCAGTTTTCTGGTGAATGCGCTTTGGCAAAATTATGATTAAAGCATAAAACTTGGTAGCCATTTGGATAATTATTCATTCGTAACCATCTATAAAAATAGCCAATATTAAGATCTTTTCTATGCTCATTACCACCACCATAGATTTGCTGTTGTTGGAGTTTCTCGCACCACTTGCCCCAGATGGTTCATCTGTAGCCTCGGTGCTCAATATCTTCGACGTAGGCTTGCGGTGCGGCCTAAACGCCCGTAACAATAGTCTTTTACAAGACAATTCGGTCATGTATGCGTGAAGTTTCTATGAATTCAATGAATGAAAAGCCAGATCCACGCAGCCTAGATGCAGCACGTACTAAAAGAGAAATTAGGGAGGTGATAGAACAGAACGGAATACAGCGCTCAAGACGGCCTGGCATAATGCACTCCAATGCACAGGCCTTCCATTTTTCTTTTATCTTTTTTGTAACCAAACTTTTTTATGCCTTCAAGTGGGCGTTTCTTTTTTTTATCGCTTTAAATTAAAAAATAAGCTAACAAATAATTATCTAGCTTTTTATAAAAATAACCAACAGGAATTTTTAAATAGTTCTTCGTCGTGGTGTTTAGGTACACTGAACTACCAGACCGAGGTGTTTAGTTGAAATATGCAAAAAGAGAAGCCCTTAGAGTGCTTCTTTTGTTGGCGGCCTCGTCGCTTGTTGCAGGGTTGGTAATCACACCAGCTGCCGCACAGCCAACCCCCATCATACATTACGTTCCCCAAGCGGGATCAACGTGGGTCAACCACGGAGCTGCAGGAGCCAGCTACAACGCGTACGTCAGCACCCCTGGCTTAATTCGAACTCAATCAAATGGACACCCATATTGGGGTCATATGGGGCAATGTGATTTTATCTCCATCCCGGCCGGCAGTGCAACAAATAACCAGAACACAGCGTCGTGGGAGATAGGGTTTCATTACGCCGGAATGACAGGCCAGCGCTTCCAAAAAATTTGGGACAAAGCGTATGGCGCTTTTATGATTGAAATCGACACCTACTGTGGCCCTAATGAGGGCCACCTTACCATCTACCGTGCTACGACCGGCGGCAGCGGCGCGCGGTGGTATATACCAACTGATACCGTTCTTCGCGCGGGCCATAATTATTACGTTCAAATTGCGTGGGACTCGCGTGCAGGCCCAGGCAACGAACAATATCCGACGATCTGGATCGGTGAGGACGGAAACGCGCCAGTGCGACAAAGGCACTGGGACGAGACCGGCGGTGCTCTTAAAGGTACCGGATCATGGTACAACGACGCCAAAGGTCCTGCGAACCTAGGGAACACCGCTTCAGGCTGTGGCGTCAGCGCATCAGTCAAGACCAGCTGGCTCAACGGCGGCTTCTTTGTGTACCGGCAATACAATTCAATCGTTGATTTTAGCAAAGGTGGAAGCTGGAACACTGATAAGCTGGCGTGGACAGCCACGACGCCAACCGTCAAGCCGACTGCAACACTGGGCCTAAGGTGACGCCCACGGTGAAGCCAACAGTCAAACCAACAGTAAAGGCAACGACTACATCCTAGTCAAACGATACTCTCACGGGGGTATCGACCTTACATCTATGTCGCGCCGTGTCGACGGCGCAGATCCACAGAACAATAAGGCTTTGGAGATCGCGTGGAAGAGCTTAAGGAGCTGTCAAAGCAACAGCAGTTTAGGCCGTCCGATGAGTTCTCCACGTTTAAGATTCTCAAATGCGTGGAAGATGCAGTGACTACGGCGATAACCACCTTGAACTCAACTGAGAAGGAATGGGTCGCAGTTATCCCCCCGATACTGACGGTTGTTTCATCTTTTTATGTTGTTGAGGACGACAAAAAGTTTATAGACCGTGGAGGTACGATACGGTTCATAACTGATATCACCTATCCGTATATTGAGTTAATCCAACAGCACTTAGATACTGGAATGGAAGTACGTCATTTTGACAAGTACACGGGGATAATGTTCTGTGTTTTTGATGGAAAAATTGGTATGAGCGCGATTAATGCCGATTTGAAACGCGTCTCGCTTAATGAACCGGTAACCGCTCTCTGGACAGATGACGCTATCTATGCTGAGTACCTCACCTACACCTTCGAATTGTTGTGGAAGCAATCAATCCCGGCAGCGCAGCGGATAGAAGAGCTGTTAAAGGAAGGGCCTCAGCATATTTGAAGGATGCGCTGTAAGTATTATCGAACAAAGCGGACATCGTTCCAGTACTTCATGTAGACGTCATAGACGTACTCAGGTAGCGGGTGTTTATAATGCGCCCACTCAACGCCCGATACCCCGTGGGTAAGAATATATGCGCGATTTGACTGATCTCACTGGATGATATCACCGTATTGCTCAGCGAACTTGCGGAGGTCTCCCAACACGAAGTGGCCTGAAATCCGCGTCAGTGGAATTTTTTCGCGCTTCAACCACATCAATATACTATGATACTGAAACAGTAATTCATCATCTGCTCTGTCGTCAACAAGTGGTTGCAGAACTCTAACCACTTCTGGATGGAGCGGCACGTAGTGCTCCATTCGGATCTTATCTTGTGATACTTGTACGTGGACTACCGGCTTCTCTAGCTGCAAGGCTTGTCTAACTTGCCCAACTGTCAGCTTCATCATTGTTGCCATACTTCGTTGCCCCGTATAGGCTCCAAACAGAATGAAGGCGACGTAGTGTTGTGCTCTCAACTGACTAATCCGGGCTTCATTATGTGCTGTTCGAATGTAAGCTAGAATATTTTCAATATCTTCTTTTGTAATGATGCGGGTCGTCACGTTTTTCCGTACTTTGAGATTTTTCGGCCTCTCAAGAAATATTTCAAAGGCATAATATCGGGAGTCCAATTTTGTTTTGGTGAGATACTTGAGAAAACTTTTAGCGAATGTGAGCGTTTTGCCTCTGGCAGATTCAGATTGATAGTTTTCCAGCGTAATGGTAAGTAATTCATCCAAGGATTTCTTTTTAACAGTGCCATGTGTAAAATTCCAAAACGAGCGTGACGCCCGCTCGATCCAGTCTTCCGATTTTTTGGTACGCCCGAGTTTCCGAGCATTAGTAAAACTTCGTAACTCGTCTTTTGTAAATGGTAATTCAAGCTCTGCAAGGCCTTTGTTAGCTGTATTTTGGAATTTTTGTAAGTTAGTATATGTTGGACTTGACAAAATGCCATTATAGATCTCAGATTGTAGAAAAGGCTCAGTTAAAGCGTTAAACGGAGAGTTTACACGGCGAAGGCCACCGGTTTGAATCCGACCAAGCCCATTATGGAGTGTCGGTTTTACGGCATAATCTGTTGCAATATGCTGGACGTTATCCAATAACTTATGCGCTTGGATAATAGTGCCCTCATAATCCATCACTTTATCATATTTACTGAAAATTCTCTCTTGATCTTGCTACACCATTGCCCATGCAGTGGCGACCGGAGAATTTCTCGAAAGAATAATAATGGGAGACAATTCTATACAGTTATTCATTGCTTAAAAAATGACAGAGGTATTCATGTATGGATAAAGAACAACCTGACCCAAAGAGGATATATGCCTCTATCGGTGTAGCGTTCGGCTGGCTATTATTTTTGGCATTATGGTTATTTTACTATGCCATGAGTTTTAGCATTCTCCAAAATATAGCGATTTTCTTGGTGTCTCTCGTCGTCGCTGGAATACTATTGATTCTACTATGGCTTCCGTGGGCTATGAAACATTCAGATTAAGAAGTATCAGCACCTCGAAAAAAAGGTCAAACTCATACGATTGTAAAAAAGATGGGGGGCTGAGGAGTTGACTTTACATATCACCTACCGGTGTCGGTATGCGTAACGACGAAGCAAGATCTCATCACCACGTTTGGGGGTACGTCCTAGGTTTAGAGTGTCGGCGGGGAGGTTTGTGAGTATAAAATAGAAAGTAAGCAGGCAGCTGAATCCACTTAATGTTAAAGTACTCCCGATTTTTTAATGATAATGCGGCGAATTTTCCATTTAGAGTGTGGAGATGGGGCTCTTTTGATCATTAAATGTGCCGAAATGTTAACATCTTGGACTTTTCCATATTCCTACTAACGTAACATAGCAATGCGGGAGGTGAGAAGAGCATGAAAAGAAGAACCATGATAGCAGCAACTGCCATTTTTGCGCTCACTGCGGCGATGTTATTCGCCGGAGTGGTCAATGCGCAGCAGCCTACTACAGCAACCGCACAGTACAGAGGCTACGGTTACTGGGGAGGCTACGGTAACTGGGGAGGATACCCTGGCTACGGTAACTGGGGAGGATACCCTGGCTACGGTAACTGGGGAGGATACCCTGGCTACGGTAACTGGGGAGGATACCCTGGCTGGGGAGGCTACCACCACTGGCGGTAATAAATGGGATGCGCAATTAGTCCATAACATAGTTCAGACAACTGCGGATGCAACAATAGAAGATTCACTGCGGCAGCAACAGTGGACTACAGCTTACGTACTCATACCTACAGTCCCACTCGCGCCTGCAGTGCATTATAGACGCGACGCAGCAATATAGCAAAAACTCTAGCACATCGCATTCAACAATTCGACATTCGCCGTTGCCATAGTCCTAAATAAGCCCCATATCTGGGCCAGATCCCCGACATTGATATCATTTTAAATGCTCTGCTTGCCACCGCAGCTTCTACTTATCGGCATGTATGATGAGCATAAGCTATATTATGCTAAACATACTAAGCATACCAAATGTCAAGGTGCAATTAGCAAACGCACCGAAAGGAGTTGAAACATGCAATTACGCAATAGGAGTAGTAGACATGAACCAAGATAAAGTGAAGGTTAAGTTAGGCGGCATATCGGCGTCGATGTTGGGTTGTTTATGGGGCCGGGCACAGTTGAGCAAGGAATATAGCTCACTATTTTATGACGCCAAAGCCGTTGAACTCGTTGAACGAATTGACTATGACTTCTCAGCAAGTGACATGCCGTTCGAAGATATAATGTTTAATATCTCTCGTAAAGTCAATCTGCCAGAGTTTGGTCTATTTACGATAAGAGCAAAACAGTTCGACGATAAGGTAAAAGCGTACATTGCAGAGCACGCCTATGCATCCGTTATCAATATCGCGGCAGGGCTTGACACGACGTTTTACCGCGTCGATAACGGAACCATTCACTGGTATGACCTCGACCTCCCCGCTGTCATTGACATCCGAAAACAGCTACTCCCAGAACCTGACAGGGTAACGTACATCGCGAAATCCCTCCTCGATCCGAGCTGGTGTAAGGACATCAAACATACCGAAGACGGGGTATTCATGATAGCCGGCGGGGTGTTAGGGTGGTTTAACAAGTCAGAGGTAGAGCAGTTCTTTTTGATGTTAGCAGACAATTTCCCTGACGGTGAAATTGTATTTGATGCCATGTCAAGATTAGATGGTGGTTTTAGAACATGGATCGACATGTTTCCACCAGAGCAACGGGGCGCGATGAGAGCAGCATGGGCGGAGGCGTTGAAGGACTGGTGGGAGAAGGCGCCACAGGACCAGAAAGATAAGCTGAATGACATGATAGCCACGCTCAAGACCCCGACAAAGCCGAAAGGTAAGGAGTGGTCTGATCTCGAAGCGTGGTGGAACCAGCTCAGCGATAAGGAAAAGGAGGAGGCAGTGCGCGACCTTATGACAGCCTTCCGTGGGGGGGTTGGTATGTGGGCGTTAGAAGATGTAAATGAATTTACAGAGTGGGACAGCCGCATCGCCGTGCTAGATCAGTTCCCGCTTTACCGAAACATCCCACGAGACTCATTGAGCGCAGATGCCCGAAGATTAATGGACTACAGTGATGAAAGTGGAGGATCTAATATTATTCACTTACGAGTATAACAGCGATGAAATTTCTAAGGGGATGTGTTTGACAACGGCATCGGAAGGAGATTTGCAAGTGGTGCGTTAGGCTCTTCTATCCGTACCTCTATCCGAGCGAGAGCGGAAAGGGGTTAAGTATTGTTCGAAATGTTGAAACGATGCTCGCAGCCGCCAAGGTGTGCAGTCATCGCGATTGCCTCATACTAAAACGCTGTGGTGGTCGGGGATGCGCGTTAGTGAACTCGTGAATATTCGAGTCAGAGACGTTGAATGGAACAACTGTGTCGTGAACATCCTCAAGGCAAAAGGGGGCAAGAAGTGGTGGATCTTACTGATTCGGATACCATAGGGATGCTCTCGAGGTACGTTTCTGACACGAAACTCGGGGGATGAGAACTACCTATTCCCGCTTACAGCGAGGCACGTGTGACATCTCGTCAAGAATACGGTCAAATGGTCGGCTTTGCTGTGCACCCCATACACCGCGGCATATTATCATTTTTCATTTATCATTTTTCAACACGTGAATATAATAACACGCGATCTGCCTTCTTAGACTTATTGGTACAAGGTATGATTCTATGAAACTTTTTGCAACATCAAACGAAAGGAGTTTATTGATAGCTCTTGCATACACCGGATGAGCGAAATAATAACGGTTGTAACGTGCAACTCTGATCGCAGATGGAAGGATGTAACGCGTGAAATCTTTTGCTATAGCTATTGAATAGTCCTCTTGCATGTAGCTCTCGACGTCTTTAACGCACTCGAACTTATCAAGCGACCAACTCATTTCTATAAGTTTCAACATAGTCTCTTCAGACGGACTCAACGGGGCACCACGATCTCGTTGATACACATCTATGATGATAAAAAGCCCATTCCTTTTTAATTTCTTTTTTACTTCGCAGAGGACTTGCAATTTGTTGATTGAGTAGCACAGCGCCTCTATAATAAAGGCGATGTCATAGGCATTGTCCTCAAGAGCGTTTAAATCGTGGTAGTCGCCGAGCTGAAAGTGTGCGTTTGGGATCTTTGTAAAGCGTTTTAACGGCTTGAGTGATAAGTCAACTCCGTCGAACATAACGCAAGGGTTACGGCGCGCAAGAAATGATATATTAGCACCCAGCCCACATCCAAGTTCCAGCACCTTTTTGGAGTCACTGTCATGGATGTATCTCTCGACTATTCTTGCTTGCTCTTCAAAATCTTCCTTTTTATGCTTCCCATCGTAACTAATCCCGTGGTGAAAAAAATACTTCCCGGCTGATTGTCCGAATCTATCAAAAAATTTGCCATTAGCGTAGTAGTTGATGATTTGCTGCTTTCCCCGTGGCTCATTAATGATGCGTGGTATATCAAATATTTTGCCAATCTGATTAAGGCATAGTTCAAGATTGTCATTGTATCCTTCGAGTGGATGGTCAATCACTACGTCAGTTGGGCGACTCGATGCCATTAAGAAAGAGTTACATTTTAGTTTCTTATAAAGTTTTACAGAATTTAAAGCCACAATATATGAAGGCGCTACAGTTTGAATAGACGGGCATAGTTATTCTCTCCACCCGTAGTAATACTCAAATGAAAAATTTTGATGCTAAGCACGTTCTTATGTATCTATCGATCGATCAGGCTTTTTCGCATCACCTTTTTTAATGACCGTCTATACACGGCCCAGTTGTCAAAATATCCACTTAAGTAAGATAAAAGCGTTTCCTTATTAACCAAGAAGTATACAAATAACAATTTACGTAAGCACATGTAACTCTCGTTTAATACAGGGGACAAAACGTATGGCAAATGCAAAAGTGTCAGCATCTGACGTGTTCTTTGGTAGAGCCGCGCCTACTGAGCGTTCATTTCGAAATAAAATTGTCGGGCTCATTGCGATGCAGGAGATAGGAATTAATATCTTAGTTATGCCAATTACGCTAGGCACAGCGGCGCTAGCGGGAGCGAAACTTACTGACCCTCGGCTTCCGCTCTTGCTTGTCGTAACGTTTCTCGCGATGGGCGTCGCAATGATGACAAATAACATCATCGATGCAGAAAGGGACAAAAAGAAGTGGCCACTGAAGCCGTTAGCTACTGGGTTGATCTCGAAATCTGAGGCCTTACTCTGCACGGCGATTTGGGCCGTAATAGGAATTGTGATAGCGATAGTATTCTTTAACCGGTTAATCTTAGCACTGGGGCTGTTAGTGCTTGCGGGCAACCTCGTTTACTCACGTTATCTGCGGGACAACATCGGGTATCTTATGCTATTCTTGCCTTGGGGGTTTGTTCCTGTGGCAATGTGGAGTGGCTTCTCCCCCGAGACCGTCTTAACCCCGCTCCCGTGGCTGTTAGCTCTTTTTATGGTAGCATGGACACCGATAATACAAATCCCGCAGGAAGGATTAGACCCAACCATTCCCGCCCTCTTCATCCGGCCCCGTCCCACGACGGAGAGGGCGCTCTACGTAGTATTTGCCATCGCCGTGTTTTTCGTTGGTGTAGCGATCTTCTTGTACGCACAGTTATCGTGGCTCTTCGTGGTGGTATCGGCAGTACGTATGGCGGTTACTTTAACTCAGGCAAGAAATTTGGGGGACAATAGGTCTCGTGAAAAGCTGCAAACAATGTTTAAGCTTGAAGGGGCGAGCTTTTCCATTTATTGGTTACTTCTAGCAGTCTTTGCATGGATCAAGTAAGGGCATTACTGTCCAAACAAAATAAAATACCCTTTTAAATCTACCACGTTACCTTCTCATACACTGCTCGCAAGTCCACTTGGCATCTTTGAACTGTAAGTAGGCTGAGTGGCGTTGAGGTTTGCGTGGCCTTTCGAAATGAATGCAACAACGAGGACCTGCGAGATGTGTATAATGTAGTATTTAGTCAAATTTGAAATAGCTCAGTAAGATTTATGCGTCCGAGCATGTTTCATGCCTTACGTCCCCTTTTCATCATTATAACATCCAGATAGAACTGTCAATTTCTGAGTTATGCCTTCTTAGTTCGTAACGTGCCATCAAATCGTATCTTCAACTTTGAACGCACATGCACGTTGTGACACGAATTTGATTTGTAATACTGCATTTTGCTTCACTTCTTACGACCGTGACGACGATCATTTGTCACACAACTCTTAATAATAATGCGAACACTACTTACTAACTTTAAAATAATGCAAGGAGGTGAATTTATATGACATCTACGAAAATAAAACCGCCTCATTCCAAAAAGAAGTTGTTAATGCTCGCTGGAGTGTGTGGCATATTAACTCCAATCGTTGCGTGGAGTCTCATATCGCTTGCCATTCTCTACTCACCAGGAAATTTTGACTTGACACAAAACTGGCTGAGCGATCTTACCGGCATGGGCTATGCGAGTTTTTTGAACGTCTCCAGACCCTTAGTTAGTTCGCCTACAACCGAAATCCTCTCTCGATCCGGACTCATAATCGCCGGAATTCTCGCCATCGTCTTTTCAATAGGTCTTTTCAATGACGACGGCGTGCCTTCTTACCGTTTGGGGGCGGTATTCGGGGTACTGGGGTCAGGTGCGCTCTCCGCATCAGGCATATTTCCCGAGCCGATGGGCGTCATACACCTTGCGGTGACCTTTGCTTCTGCCCTACTGATCTCTACAGCTGCACTCCTCATTGGGGGTGCACTAATTGATGAATCTCGTAAACAGTTGGGAGGGCTTTCAATCGCGGGGCTCTCGATTGTCTTGGGCATCATCACACTTGCCGGTCTTTCCTTAATCAGCTATTTAAGGAGTGTTGCAGTCATCATCACATTTTTAGCGCTGTCCATTTGGATTGTAGTATTCGGCGTCAGAATGTTGTGGCGCGCCTCACATCAAATGTCGAACTAACTTCGATCAGCAAACGATTGCACGGTCAACCTGAAAGTATGTGAGAAGCTTAAATGCGGGGGAGGTAGCACGAGCCACGAAGGTTACCTCCTTCGATTATTCTTTCTTAGATCTGCTCACTGAATACCACACAGGTTTATTTACAATTTAAAGATGAGGACTTACGAGAGGGGTACAACAAGGTCGAATTTTAAGATAGCTCAGTAAGATCTATGCGTCCGAGCCAACTTTATGCATAAAACTAGTGCAGCAAAATCGAGAAAGGTTTATGACAAATACGCGCATTTGTTCGTGATCTAAAATTTTGTTGCCGATGCGGCGCTCTCACAAGCGTAGAAAACTGCGCGTGGAAAGCGAGAACTTTTGTGGACACGAGTGGGGAACGACCGAATTAATGAGAGAAAAGGATGAGGAACATATGGGAACAGATGATTATTTCAAGGGGAAGAGTTGCTTAGTGACCGGAGCGAACTCCGGCATCGGGTATGCAGTGAGTGAAGAACTTTTAAACAGAGGAGCAATTGTCTACATGGCAGGACGCAATCCGGAGAAGATTGCAGAAGCTGCCGGACAACTCTCTGCATACAAGGATCAGATACACACACTCATCGTGGATGTGACGAAACAGGAACAGGTGCAAAAGGCTATTGAAGATACAGCAGCACAGGCCGGCAGACTAGATATATTATTCAACAATGCAGGAGTCGGTGGCACTATGCAGTTTGAGAGAGCCACCCTTGAGGACTGGAAAACCATCATTGATGTCAATCTTTGGAGTGTCATTTACGGTGTTCATGCCACTGTACCGATCATGCTGAAACAGGGATTTGGCCATATTGTGAACACCGGATCGATTGCAGGCCTTGTTCCTCCTCCGTTTCAGGCACTCTATTCTCTTACAAAATACGGTGTCACCGGCCTTACCGAATGCCTGAGATATGAGTATGCGGAAAAAGGGCTCCATTTTTCAGTTATCTGTCCTGCCAATATTGCAACACCAATCTTTAACAAAGGAATTGATGGCAAGGCCCACGGTGAACTGAGAATCCCCGATGATGCATATCCTGCTGACAAAGCAGCGTCCCTCATTCTGGACCGGGTTGCAGAACATAAGGGGGTTATCATCGTACCTGAAGATCCGTATACCGATCAATGGAAAGGATACGTCCTCGGAGACAAGGAAATAGAAGAGGCCTTGTTAAAGATGGCACGTGACCGCAGGGCAGCATTTGAAAAGGGCGGTAGTTATTTCTGATATCATACAATATCACCCATTTAGCTTTAGATCTCCCATTCAGGAATTGCTGATCACAAGAGTCATGCCGGTTTCTCATCATGAATAACGAGAATATACATCTGGTACAGGGTCAGCAGAAACAAAAAACCTATGTAAAAATGAGAGAGGATGCTGACCTTTCCCTTGAGGTTGTCATCTTACTCGTCCTCGGAGTATTCATGCTCCTCTTTAGCCTGCTTCTGTTCGGAATTCATACAGGAGATCTGCCATATACCCCGGACAGCACGTACGGACTTTTTCTGGTAATTGTCTCTTTTCAGATTATCACGATGGGAAAGACCCCGTTTGGTGATCTCCGTCGTTCATGGATGGTGGTGATAATTGGAATATGCACGGCAATTCTTGGGATGTTCGCCTGTTTCATTCCCGGATATCTGACAGCACCAACTCGTATACTTGTTGGAATAATCCTTTTTGTCGGAGGGATCGCTCTTCTTCTGCAATTGTTCATCTCCGAAGAAAAGGCAAAAAAGTGGATGAAGATTTCCGGAATATTACAGCAACTGACCATTGCCTGTGGCCTCGTGTATATGATGTCAGTACTATTAGGCATTGTCACGCTCCTCCCCGGTATCACGACCGACCCACAGACAGCATTGCTTCTCCTAATCTATGGCATCAGTTTTTTCTATCTCGCGTGGTGTATTCAGAAGGTTACCAGATTGTATCCTCCTGAAGAAACAAAAAATCCTGCACGTGAGTAAATGACCTCGGACGACCCCCATTCAAGAGACGGTTTCAGATTTTTCAGGGACGCCTCCCTCCCCCTCTCAATTGCAATAATCATCTTGGTTGGAGTTCTCATAACACTCCTTGGATTCCTGCTTTTTCCGGTAAACCTGGGCATACTCCCGTTTTCCCCGGACGGTCAGCTTGGTCTGCTGCTGGTAATCGTGTCCATTCAGATGCTGGCCTTAGGAGAGACCCCGATAGGCCAGTATAAACGCTCGTGGTTACTGATAATAATCGGAATTGTGTTTGCCGGAATGGGAATTGTCTCATGTATCGTTCCGGGAATTTTGACCGGTGTGATCCGGATACTCATCGGACTTCTGAACATCATCGGAGGAGTTCTACTCATAACAAAGCGGTTTCTCCCGACACTGCATGATATCAGAAACCCTCCGGCCGAACCGGTTACTGTTCCCCCCATTATCAGAAAACTCCTGGTTACTCAGACGGTACTCAATATCGTAGCAATTGCCTTTGGTATATCCATGCTCGCACCAAGTCTCGTCTCAGGTCTGGTAATAGCAGGAATTCTCGTCATCAACGGACTCCTCCTCTTTGTAATGGCATACATCCTTCAGAAGATACAGTAGATGCACCAGAAAACGGAGACCGACAGATTAACCAGCTTGGCAGAATAATACCCCTCTTGAAACACCGGATTACTTCATCACAAAAAAAATGGAAAACCGGTTTATCCAGAAACTTTTTAATCTCTCTATTCTATTTGTATCGGTATTCACAGTGCATGCTCACTCTCATAAAGCTTTTATACCGCACCACTCAAAAGCGACAGCATGCATACCGATACCGATTCTGCCACGCCGCGCGGAAGTTTCGCATCCCTTTTCGCCTTCAGCCAAGGGCTAATCGGCGTGGCGATGACGCTGCTCGTGTTCACTTTTTTACAGCCCCTTGCTGCCCTCCACTTCCCGCTCGGAGAGGCACAAGTCGAGACGTTGCTTATAAAATCATTGCCGCAGTTCGGGACATTTGTTCTCAGCTTTGTGGTCATAGGCGCGGTCTGGATCGATTACCACGAGGTATTTAACGAAATCAGACGATACTCTCGCGTGCTCGTGTGGCTGAACTTCATCTTTTTAATGTTTGTCGTTTTTATCCCCTTTTCCACCGTGATACTGGGCGGCTCCACCAATTCCTGGCTTGCGGTCGTCTTCTATGCGGCCATCATCGCGGGCATCGGATTCTCACTCACCCTCATATGGTTGTACGCGTCCCACAATCACCATCTCATCGATCCATCGATGTCAGCTAGCGCGGTGCGCTCAGTCACCGTTGAGAGGCTCGTCACTCCGAGCGTATTCCTGTTCTCAATAATCATTGCGCCCTATAGTCCACGTCTTGCCGAGCTCTTTTGGATTGTCGCCATTGGAGGGCTGGTCATAAAGCTACGGAGAAAGTCAGCTCCCGTTGACCACCGATGATAGCGTTCTGACTCGACTCTCGCACGGACGCGCGGCGTCTTGTGATGCTACGCGGGTTGAGTAGGTATTAAAGATAACGTTTCTCAGAAGTACCAAGCAGGTGAGGAGGTTTATCAAGCTACTTGAGGCTGCGGGTGTCAGCTACAGGGTGGTCTCACATATGGATGCAGAATTCCCGCCTCACTCGCCAGTTAGCCGTCTGACTGAAAAGCAACGGAGGCCCCTCGTCACGGCATATACTCCTGGCTACTACGATGTACCAAAGAAGATAGGCCTTGTGCAGCTTGCCGAACGGCTTGACGGCTGTACCATAGCTGCAACGATGCATAAAGCTTGTAAAAAGTATAATAAAGTCGAATTCTAAAATAGCTCAGGACGGCCTATGCGTCCGAACATGTTTCATGTCTTACCCTTCCCGAGTTACGCATGTAGTTTACCCTTCGACGCATGCCGTTTCCCTCATTTTTAGGCTACTTGGATTGTCAATTTTTTAAACACAGTCGCAACTTGTGTTTACGTTATTCTGCCAGCGTATCGATATGCTACCTCATTTAAACTTATTATAAAATTGTCTGACTGAACGATGGCATTTACATCATAATGGTCGCTACGTAATTCATTAATCTTCGTCCAACGTTCATATGTCGACGGTTCATGCCCAATTGCTCTAATATATGCAGAATCATTTGGAGGCACGGTTAAATCTAATTTATAACCACTAACTTGGCTACTTAGATAGTTAGCAGCATCGTTGACAGTGTCAAATTGTTTTATTGTATAATCGCCGTTTGTGTGCACTGTACTATTTTCAGATGCATTGTAGCGGTCTGTAGCGTAGTCAATTCTTACTGTATTAGCATCTGCCCACGTTATTTTCCACGCCTTTATTGCTGTTGAGTTCTCGGCGATTATATCATGTAGTTTTTCTACCATAATTTTGAGCGTTTGATTCGAAGTCGCCGTGGTGCTAGTCGCAGTTTGATTTGTCGTGGTATTAGTCGCATTTTGATTACGTTGCGACATGCATCCCGATACAAACACCGGAGCTAACACAATAATAGATACAAATAAAAGCGCGATACATTTGTTCATTTTAGCACCTTTCTCATTTTTTGAAAGACGTTAAATTATCTGTTTAAAGCATTAAACTTGCTGTTATTTTGTTTGCACAAGGCGAAACATGGAATTAAGAAAAGATAGTGGATAAGAAAAAGAGAGACGTGAACAACAATCACTGTTCTGTCATGGGGCGAACTTTACGAAGAGGAGAGAGGGTATTATAAAAACAATGTGAGTCTAGTCGCTTGTCAGATTTAAAAGGGGGTATGTTATTCAGACGTTACGCCCTTACCTGGTCCAGGCAAAGACTGCTAAGCTTAACCAATAGAGGGAAACGCTCGCCATTGTAATCAAACCCGGTTTCCAGCTTTTCACGAGACCTATTGTCCCCCAAATTTCTTGCCTGAATTAAGAGCCACGCCGTAAGCACGGCTAGTACCACCACGAAGAGCCACGATAACTGTGCGTACAATAAGATCGCTATGCCGAAAACAAACAAGGCGATGACAAACGCTACGTAGAGCGCCCTCTCGGTAGTGGGGCGGAGTCGGATGAAGAGGGTGGGAACCTGTGGGTCTAGTGCTTCCTGCATCATTGATGGCACCGGCGCGTATACTGCCAAAAAAATAGCTAAGAGCCACGGGAGCGGAGTTAAGACAGTCTCGGGGGAAAAGGCACTCCATATTGCTACAGGAGCTAACGCCAGGGGCAACATTACGGTAAGATAGCCGATGTTGTCGCGCATATTATGTGAGTAAGCGTAGTTCCCCGCAAGCACTAATAGTCCCAGTGCCAAGAAAAGTCAGTTAAAGACCACTATCGCCATCACAATCCCTATTGCAGACAAAATCGCGGTATAGAGTACGGCCTCAGATCTCGAGAGCAACCCAGTCGCTAGCGGCCGCAGTGGCCACTTCGCTTTGTCCCTCTCTGCATCGACGATGTCGTTTACCATATTCGCGACTCCAGCCGCGAGAAACACTATGACAAGCAAGGGCAGAAGCCGAAGGTCATCAAATCTTGCGCCCGCTAGCGCTGCCGTACCTATTGCCAGTGGCAAACTTACGATGTCAATTCCCGCTCCCGGCAGCGCTATGAGCCCGATAATTCAATTTCGAAATGAGCGCTCAGTAGGTGCGTTTCTATAAAATAACACGTCAGCTGCCGACACTTGTGCATTTGCCACGCGTTCTCCTCTCCTGCATAAACGATAGTTGCTTATGTAAATTGTTAGCTGTATACTTTTTGGTTAATAACGTAACGCTTTTGCAGATTTACGAGAGGTGTATGAGAGAGTATTGTTTTAAAGCGGCACTGCGCGGTGCACGGCTATTAATGTATTATGTTAACGCGAATTTTGACAACCAGTTTTACGCGTTGACTAACTGTGTTGCTACGTTTACGTTACAAAAAAACATTATTCATTAATGACTATTCGCTTGTGGAGCGTGCTATCTTAAAAAATGAGGAGGTGGATAAGAAATTGGTCAGTACCACCAAAGTTGCCAGATTTAAGTCAGAGCATGCCCTTAACGAGTGGCTTAAGAAGGCAGGAAACAGTATCACTGTTTTAAATGTTGCT
Organism: Methanobacteriota archaeon; assembly: GCA_963704625.1. Taxonomy (GTDB): domain Archaea; phylum Halobacteriota; class Bog-38; order Methanoflorentales; family Methanoflorentaceae; genus DASPRZ01. The sequence continues at coordinate 1,106,755 of OY969924.1, forward strand.
ACAAAAAAGAAAGCGTCACTATTATTTCTAGGTATTAAGAAGGTTTATGTCGTAACGTATCGAATCGAAACATTAAACTAAAGGATATGAGAGCGGCGTACGATACCGTAGTGTTCTATTTTTTTATCTATGTACCCTTGGAGCACCTCAGTCATACTTCCTCGCAGCTTTCGTGGGGGTTGGAGTAGGTAGGTAGGTGTAGATGTCGGCGTTGGTGGACTACTAAGCGCCGAGGTACCAACTCCTGTTTCTGTCCATACCGACCGCTTATTGGTTTCATTGCCCGATCACAAGTCTCCTTGTCTTGGCGTCAAACTCGCAAGTGAATAATATTAAGCTTCCAATTCTATCACTGTAATCCATGAATTGTCGGATATAACAAACGATAATAGTTTTGCACAAAAGAAGATATTCTGAAGGTATTTGGTTTATACGTAGTTGCCCATTGCATGTTCAAAATTGGTCGTGAACCCCGAGTGTCCGGTCAGCATCACAGAGATGTTCCTCAGTTTTGCTAATTTTTTTATTGATTCTTGTTGTATCGTTAGATCCATGCTAGCTAGACTTCTTAGCTGAAGTCTGGTGAGCCGACGAGCCTTACCTTTTCTTAAAGTCAGCGCATCTCCGACAACCAGAATAGAGTCATTCACCAGATATGACATTGAACCCGGAGTATGCCCCGGGGTTGCTATCGCAGTTACTTTCGTCTCTCCCGCTTGAATAACGTCCCCACCTTTGAGCGTAGCATACGCTTTGTTGATCGGTCTATTATAGCTAAACCCAAAAAATCTCGGTGTTTTCTTGTGGATCATCTGCTCTTCATCGGTCGACAAGTATATTTCGGCATTTTTAAACAGATTAAGTCCGCCGGTGTGATCGGAATCGCTATGTGTTAAAAATACATATTTCACATCTCCCGGGTCAAAACCTAGTCTATCAAACTCTTTTTTTATGCTGCCTTCATTAAAGCCGGTGTCAAAACAAATTAAGGAATCGTCTGTTTTGTACAGAAACATGCTCACTACCCTAGTTTTTATTTCGTATAAATTGTCTAATATTTTGCTTATAGTAATCGCCTCCGTCCCTATCTTCCAGTTCACCTCTAAAAAGTTATTTTTATGACAGCGATATTCGATAATTATACGATATCCTTGTAGAACACATTCGGTTAATGTTTGCACGAGGATGTTTATATGACGGCACGTATTCATAAACAAAATTAAGTGCAACACAGTTATTTGTTCGATTGTTATTCATATGCTTCAATGCGACTCGCTTTAAAGGTCAATGCAACTCCAGGTTGCAAATGTTTGCCGACTTCTAAAAACGACATATCGTTAACCATGACGTCCTTAAGCGTTATATTTTGTTTGGCGTTGGTGAAACGCTCTTGAAATAATCCGGTAATTTCGAACTTGGCGATAACATTTGGGTTTTTCATGCGCTTGAGTTCAGACTGATACACAAGAGAGGAAACTTTATCGAATGTGAATTGCCCCGTAATAGAATTCCGCACGTGTTTTTTTATTCCAATCCGTTCGCTTTTTCCGATAGAGTACATATTTTCTACTTTGACTTCTTCGCGAACTATCATCCGCGCATCGCTCAAATTGGCAATATATTGTCCGTTCAATGTGAGGTACGCGTCCTCCACAGCATTATATACGTTCATTACATCACCTTAATTTCTATTGTTATCACTTGTCACGTTTTCAAGTCTAGGTATAAAATAGAATAGCATAATCAAATGTCCGCACGCCACCTGCTATCTCATCGAAGCTCTTCTTCAGATTCGGATAAGAGTTTCTTAACTAATTCCAAGTCCGAGCTTTCGTTTGGCTCTTTTATAAGAGACTCCATGTAATCATCATTTTCCAGCATGATTTTATTCACGTCGTTTTCGTCCAGCTCCTTGGGAAGCGACTCCTCGACATCGCGTTCTTGCAAGAGTTTAAGTATGAGCATGTCTTCGGTTTCGCGGCGTCGAGTTCTTTGATGAGTGCTTCTATGGAGTTCTGAGGTGCACCTGTAAGCAAGGGCACGTTCCGCACTAAATGATAGTTCTTAATTCTTAATTCTTTTTTGAAGTTGCTTTATCTTAATTCGGTGTACTAACGTTAGCTAGAGCTCTCACTATTTGAATTGGTTTAGGTCGGAAAATTAGATGCCTCGGCCTCTAATGGTAAGTCCTTTTACTGATCATCACTAAAAATGTTTGTATTTTATAAATCGCTGTTTTGCAAGAGGCTTACTACGTCTTTTGCCCGCCCTGTAACGCCCGCATCTTTTTGTCCAATTCAAAGCCGTAACAGCGCCTTCATTCCGGCTTACATTATCGTTGAATCAATCAAGAATGTTGCTGAGGACCCCCCATCTCCGATAAAACCGCCTTTCTTATCGATGACAGATGGCGCATAACGAACAGAAGCTTTGGATTTGCCGTAAGTAAGCGCCTTCCAATCTCTATATCGCTCATCGTCTGGAGGTTAATGCCTTTCACTGCCCGTAAAAACTTATTAAACTCGTCGTCAGATAGATCTACGGCAAACTCCTTGACTTTGTTGAAATGCTTTGCGTTTTTGCCAAAAAGTGTGTTATGCCATCTCGTTTCATATTCCTTGAGCACGTTAAGAGAAGAGTCGTCTTGACGTACGGCTTTACGAGCAACATCACCCGCTATCTTTCCTCCTTCCAACGCATTCATAATCCCACCGCCTAACACAGCGTGGTGTGCAGCGTCACCTACCAGCATGAGCCCGTTTCTTGTCGGAGTTTTGACTTCTTCACCTACCGGGACGGCCCCCATCACAAGTTCAAGTGGTTGCCCCTCAGGAAAGTTCTTTGACACAAACTCGTTAAGATAGTCAATGGGCCTTTTTCCACCTAATTTGCTCGCGGGCACGCCAAGCCCGATATTTGCTTTCTTGTCGCCTTTAGGAAACATCCACACGTAGCCACCAGGAGCACAGGATCCTGGATAAACATCCAGAAAATCTTCTCTCACATCAACGTCGGTCATAAGGTACTGAACGCAGCTCCCGATGTCCTTGAGCTTGAGGGTGGTGTTGATCCCCCCCCACCGTCCGACCTGTGATTCCACTCCGTCTGCGCCGATAACCACCTTTGAGCGGACCTCAAAGTCCTCACCGAGCCGGTTGAGCTTAACGCCCTTTACGGTGCCATTTTCAACGATGAGCCCTGTTGCACGGGTGCGCACCATGACGTGCGCTCCTGCCCGCGCCGCGTCCTTCGCCAGCTCCCTATCGAAGATTTTGCGTTCCAAAACGTATCCGAGCCCCCCCTCAATTCCTAGAGCCTCTGCTGCTACGGTAAGCGTCGTGCCATCAGGCGCGATAAACCGGACTCCGTTGATCTCAGTTGCAATCCACTTTTTGTCAGGCTGTATATACATTGACAGGGTCCGTTTCTCAACGCATTCTGCGCATCGCACGGGTGAACCGATTTCCTGCCGCTTTTCTAGCAACAGTACATCGCACTCTTCAGCAGCAGTCCGTGCCGCAATAGACCCTCCTGGTCCTGCCCCTACCACTATGACATCGTACTCGTCCCTCATGTTTCCTCCTCTGCCGTTAAGGCTCTCCCCGGGCAAATCGTTGCTCATATCGCGCACATTATGCAGGTGTCCTAATTCCGAGGCAAGATTCGATGAGTTCGATCGAATTGGTCGAATAGACTGCAAAGTAGACGCCAAATTGTCCGCATTCAATTTTTATGCTGATCATGAGCTACTACTCTGTAACGTGGGCTGTTAGCCTTTAACATCTAATAGATAATAGCAGCTATAAAACTTTAACACTGTTCAGAGCGATCTCACGGATGTGCTTGGCCATGTAAATGATTTCAAGATGATGGCTTTCGAGAGCGTATAATAACGTTGAATGACGAGAAGTCAGTAGGAGGGTAAAGCCTATTGACAAGAATAGCCTCTCGTTTAAGAGATTTTTTCGCTCCACCACGAGTCTCAACAAAGAAGCCCTGGGTAATAAAGCATATCGACAACTACCTCGAGCGGGAGTGGGTAAACGCCATGCTCGATGCCGCCAAAGAGTGCTCAGTGAGCGACTACCTCATGCTCCGGGTTCTGTGGCGCAGCGGGATCCGCGTGAGCAAACAAAATGTCACATGCCCTTTTCGACCATCTTCGCTGTCCGCACGTAGGCAGCCAACAAGACGATCGTAATAAGTGGCACAAGAATATCGTCGTAGAGAACACCGCCAGCGTTGCCAGGGGCATAATTGCCGTGTACAATGATATCCATAATATGCCCATAGGCTGCCCCCCACAGAAATATTGTTGTCGCTATCACTGTCGCGATCCAATAGTTGCCTCTGAGCCAGATGCAGGTGATGCCCAGAATCCCGATGGCCAGGTTAGCAAAGCCGACTTCTCGCTGGAATGGACTTCCTGCAGCCCATCCGATATCCGCAGCGATTTGATCGGCAAAAAAGATGTGTCCAACGAAGCCGATGAGAGAAGAGATACCGATGCTTATCACCAAGAAGGACAGCAGAAACACCCCTATCACGCGGTGCCTCGTCCGAGGTTCTTTATCAATGAGAAGGTACACAATGGCAACGATGATGCTGATGGGGATATAGAGGTACGCTATATCAAAATTTACCATTTAAATCTCCTTTGAACGTGTGTGTAGTTGTGGAAGTATGTGCTCCCTTTTTAAATCCTTTAAGCCCTTTTTCAGCGGTAAAATGGTCCAAAATCTATCATGTTGCAGAGCAACGTTCGCTAAACTCGTTATAAAGAAACCGAGCTCTAAAGAGCCGCCCATCTTTCGTAGCAAAACGGTGTCAAATTCACATCCTCGTCAAGAAGGACGGAAGATGGTCGGCGTTGACATCCACCCCACACGTTTCGGCACTGCTTTGCGATTCACCTTGTCAGGTCCGACGTAGATATCCGTCGAGTGCAGCTGCTTCTCTTAGGTTATGCCAATATCGAATGCAAATCTATTCTTTTCCTCTTTGTTTAAGTTTCTGGTACTCCTGTTCGACCATTTTAGCGGTAATGCCCGTTCCTCCAAACTGCCAATTCCGTGGCCGACTAGACCGATCCCCCACGCAAGCAATACGAAAACAAACCACGGAAACCCATCTCCTGTAAACCACCAGACGCCGACTAAAAATAGATTGACCACAATATAGATAGCAAAATGAGAGTGGAACCCGACTTTTGCCTCTGCCCGTTTTTGTGCCTCTTTCATCAGTTCTTCATCGGTTACCACGGTATCATCACCTTCATAGCAATAGAAATCGTCTAATGATAAATATGCCTACCTAAACAGGAAATCAACATGTAGCCCTGTCGAGGCTCCGACTCGGGTTCAAATCCCGACTCGGGCGCTTTACTTTTAATTTCTTTTGGTGATTTGTAGTATGAAGCGTATTCATTTTGATTAGGAAGCCTTGTAGTTTATCGATTTTAGTTTCAACTGCTGATTAGCGCGTCGATGCTATTAATCTCCATCTCAGGGCTCTTTGATTTGTCTACCACGACTAAAAATGCCAGCTCACTATCGTGTTCAGTTTGATAAATGCTTACAATTTTACCAGCGATTCTTTTAAATTTCCTCGGAAGCCCGATGATTGGATATGAATATTCCAGATTCGATGACTGAAACAGATATTTTAGACCCAAATATCTGTTTCATAGTAGACAATATTTGTGCTAGGTTAAATTCGATATGGATAAATTAATAAATTTAGGAGTCAAAATAGGCCTTAATAGGAGGGCCTAAACTTGTCTTCAAAAGGATTTGTGCTAGCACTGGTACTGACTTTGATTTTCTTTGTTTCCGGAGTGTATGCTATCGATGTAAATGTTTCTAGCGGAAATAGCAGCGGTACTGGAATGACCGCTGATCAGTCTATGAAGAAGTTGATGGAAGGGAATGATAGGTTTGTCTCTGGTAAGGTCTGTCATCCGAACCAGTCTGCCGAGCGCCGTGCAGAGGTGGTATCTGCTCAGCACCCGCACCCCTTTGCAGTCGTAGTGAGCTGTTCAGATTCCAGGGTTCCTCCAGAAATCTTATTCGATCAGGGAATAGGGGACATCTTCGTGATCAGGACTGCCGGCGAGGTCATGGATAATGCCACCTTGGGAACCATAGAGTATGCCGTAGAGCACCTAAATATTCCGCTGATAGTTGTACTGGGCCACGACAACTGCGGCGCAGTCAAGGCGGCAGTAACAGGCGAAGCCCCGGGGCATATCAACTACCTCGTGGAAGCCATAAAACCAGCAGTCAATAAGGCAAAGGGGATGAAGGGTGACCTTTTGAACAACGCGATAGATATCAACACGCACGATGTTGTCGCACAGCTAGAAGCTACTAAACCCATACTGTCTGAGGCTGTTAAGGAGGGCAAGCTAAAGATCGTGGGAGCCCGCTACCATCTTGATAGCGGTGCTGTGGAAATCTTGAGAGATGACTCTCACATTTATAATAGAGAACACTGCTGACTTCTCGCCGCGATGAGGATAAGCCACTGTGGGTGGATCACATCGATACTCGAACGTTCTTTCTATTTAGATAGTAATCTGCTATCTAAAGAACTGTCGAGGCTCTTTAGACTCTAAAAATCGCCGCAGTAAATGCTCAACATGATAGGTGCGTTAGAAAGAATAAGTTATAGCTCCTATGCGAGGTGCAGCGCGTTTATGATAATGTCTATTCCTACAAACGGTACAATTAGTCCTTCAATTCCGTAAATAGCTATGTTTCTACGCAATATAGCAGACGCATCTCTTGGTTTATACGTTACGCCCTTCATGGCGAGGGGAATGAGCGCCGGAATGATAAGGGCATTGAAAATAACGGCCGAGAGTATTGCACTATTAGATGATGCAAGTGACATAATGTTAAGCTTATTTACTCCAGGGATCGTGGCTGCAAATATTGCGGGAATAATAGCGAAATACTTTGCAACGTCGTTTACGATGCTAAAGGTTGTGATTGCTCCCCGCGTCATAAGGAGCTGTTTTCCTATCGATACAACAGCAATCAACTTCGTGGGATCGCTAGCAAGGTCGACCATATTCGCCGCTTCTTTAGCCGCCTGCGTGCCACTATTCATGGCAAGCCCAACATCAGCTTGCGCCAAAGCAGGTGCGTCGTTCGTTCCGTCCCCCGTCATCGCTACAAGCTTCCAGGCAGCTTGCTCTGATGCAACTATCTGGATCTTGTCTTCGGGTTTGCTTTCAGGCACATATTCATCAACACATGATTCCGCTGCTATCGTTGCCGCGGTCAGTCTATTGTCACCGGTGCACATAATTGTTTTAATACTGACATTTTTTAGTTCTTGTAAACGGCGATCGACACAGAGAACGGGGAGCTGCTCGGGACAGAACTCACGCCGACACGGGATGGTCACGATGCATCCCGCTTCATACGACGCGCGTTACAGACGTGCACGAACGCGCCGACAGTGCTGGTGGACGGAGGGCCGTGGTATTCGTGGGCGCTCAGCAGGATGGGGGTGCCATGGGAGCGGGTGACGTTCGGGAAGCGGAATGCGGTTGAGCAGTGGTTTAGCATCTTCAAGCAACACGTGAAGTGGTTCTATAAGCGGTGGCCGCACAATGCATGCGTGGAGACGGCAGCATCGTGGTGTGAGGCATTTGTGGCGTTATATAATCTGAAGGGGGCTTAAGTTGACATCATCGATAACCCGGTCTTTCGCCACTTGACATAACTTATAAGCTCCGCTTTTTGGTAGGGCAGCTGTAGAGTAGTGAAGTTAGTATCAGCTCGGATGTTAGCATAGATACGTGCTTGCTCATCAGCTGTTTTTTTGTTAATTTTGCCCGACGCGAAGTTAGGAGCATTGAATGAAAAAATGTCATTTTGAGCTTCAAATTCCAAACTGTCGAGGCTCCGACTCGGGTTCAAATCCCAACTCGAGCACTTTAATTTCGACTTCTTTTCTTGATTGCACGCCGGATGTATTACTATTTTTTAAAATGAGTGTTTTTAAATCTTCGATTTTAGATTCGAGGACTGAGAGGAGAGATTCGATGTCAGTTTTTAACGTTGTTTTAAACCTTTACTGTCCTCATGTATGTCGAAATTGCAGTTGTAGGACAACGAAGAATGCTTTATCATGGGGTGTTGAAGTCCTGGTCGATAGATACTCAAAATCAAAAGTATTTGCCCCTTGTTTTATATATTATTTCAAGATCATAAATTTTCAGCCTCGTGGAGTTAGGACCATGGATGATCAAGAACGAAAAAATTACTATAGTTCCAATAAAGCTAAACTTTTCGGAGAGTTGGATCAGATCTTAACGATTGGAAAAGACACGATGATCTCTGCATATGGTCAGAAAGTGGCTGACGAACTTATACCAGAAGTACATCAGGAATTTGAGACACTAATCCCTCATATACCTTACATAGGTGGTGATGATAATCCGTTCACAGTGAATTTAGTGGCATCTGCTAAATTTTTAGCTCTTTATAAAGTACTGCAACGAAAAGGGATAGGAAAAAACGAAAGCGGAATTTTATCTCTAAAAATTTTTGGGAAAATTATTAGAACTCGGTATAAAGCATTGGAAGATATGCCCCGTTCCGACAATGGTGCCAATGCAGCGCGCGTGAAGAGGTATCACTTGGAGAGAAGGTGAGAAGATGGGCACCTACATCTCAAAAGCGCTTGTACCCTAGAGATTGGGTATATGAGTTCCTGGAGGGAAACGGAAAGGACTTTGATAGTGGCACAGATATGCTTGAACGCGGTATATTAAGATTCTACCAAGAACACGATATGGTAGATTTTGTGCCCTATCTATGTGCAATGGACGTCCCTATGAGTGAGGTTGGAAAACAAGGACTTCATAGAACGAAAACCTTGGCTGAAGGCGGAGATAAGTGTGACTTCCGCTTCAAGGGGGGTCGGGAAACGAAGGTTAACTCCACGATCTGGAAGGACGAATTTAACCAGTGACAACGAAGATACAATCTTGATGATGGATGCGGGTGCGATATAGAACTCATCTAGCATTTGATATAGTAGCTTGTAACATCCACTTAATTTTACAAAATAAACCAATCATTGTTTCAACCCTTGTTTTAGTGGATGCTGTTCTCAAATTTGTATTTGAAATAACCGTTTCTTATGCAGGCTAACGATTTTTTCCGGTTTACCCACTGAGCCTTCTCAATAGGGGATGTGTCGAGCACCGGATGGAGCCCCCATCTTCGTTATGGTTGCCAAAAAATATGCGGTAGACCGTGATGCCTTCCGCTTCCAGTTCCTTCTTGATTCGCTTGCCATCATATCGCTCGTTGTAGCTCATGATGTAGTGGTTGGGGTCGATGGGCATGCCATTGGTTGCCATCCGCTGTGCATCGTCCTTGGAGACTTCAATAAGCTTCCAGCCATCAAAATATGACGGTATGCCGTTGACAAATGCATCGTGACATACTATGGCCAGGCCGGGCCGCACCACCGACAGGACTACGTCCAGATGCAAGAACTCCTCTTTGATCGGCACCCGCTCTACACCATACCCTTGCGGCTCTAAGATGGACTTAAGCCACATATAGCCCAGCTCGTTTGAGCCTACAGTGACGTTCATGGAGTTGCCCACTAAAATTTTCTTGCCAAGCACGTGAATGTCTCCGCCCTCCAACATCGGGAACGTATTCTTGTCATACCTGCCGCCCTCGAACATCGTGCTGTAGTCCACCTTGGGCATGGCGAACCACTTGGCGTTTGACCCCATCACTCGATCCATGAACAATTGGCGATAAGCCAGCATATCAGCGATGCGGTTCAGGGAGGCGAGGGTCAGCTCAATCACGTTGTCGCCGATGACTGCCATTGGGTCGCGAGAGTACTGGAATGCGACACCGCAGTATCGGAGGGTGTCTTCTCCCAAGTTGATCACTAGCCGCTCTCTGGAAAGAACCTCTGGCCGCCACACTTTAATGCCATGTTTCTGAAAAATGGCGATGAGTTCCTGATTCTCCTCCTCCATGGCATCGTATTTGCCGATTTCCATGGAGGTTTTGCCCGATCTTTCGATGACTTTCTTTCGTTCACTCTCTGGCAGCACCTTGAGGGCCTGCTGTGCCCAGTCAGCCACTTCCAGATCAGGGTAAATCATCAACGGCACACCGACGATGACCTCTTTTAGGTCGCCATATTCATAGTCCACATATATTTCAGACTTGGTAACCGTAAAATCACCTCTCCCGCGCTCAGCCAATGCCGTTTGCGCTCTCCTCCGGCATCATTACTACACTATTGCTGTCTATCAGACAAATCACTGATCCTGCACTGTTAGGTATACCACCGTAAAGAGAGATATCACTATCTTTTTCCTGGTTAGAACAGGAAGATGTTGCACTAAGGTTGTGGTCATCGAGGTTGGTAAAACTAACGTAACCTTTAACGATACCGCGCCGAGTCGAGCTACGATAAATTCCTTGAGGTCAAAATTCGTGATGAGTGAGTACCCCCTATTTCTTGTCAAATCTTTGGTCGCGCCTCGACCCAGACGGGAGCAGCAAGGAGCTCGGCATGTTCGACAAGCTGGACTGTGGCACCGCGAGAACTTCGAGCTATACGACTCTAGCTAGCCGAAAACCTTAGAGATGAATGACAACGAGGGCCGGCGAGACGTGTTTAATACAGTTGAATTTTAAAATGGGGGGCAGCGAGAGTATTAATCGTCGGGAAGTGAGAGGGAGACTATAATCTCTCGTTCGCCGTAGTAACATACTTAATAGTCACTCTAAGCAATAATTATGCATATGCGAGCATGGGATGACGTATCCTTCCTGTTTGTAGTGTAACGGAAGGGAATGTTTATATATAGTTATATTATATGTTATATCTAAAGATATATCTCAATTTGTTAGAAACATATTATGTAAGGCGCGGTTAGTATGCAACAAGATAAAGTAAAAAATCATATACAGCCAACTATTCAGGGAGAATAGACTATGGTCGCAAAACAAGAAAACAGCGATGTCCAAGAGTTCAACCGCAGGTCAATTACGTACGAGGATTCATGGATGCAGTGGTTTTTCTTTGACCGAGTGCATAACGCTGTGCTGGACCTGGTTGAAAGTCAAGCTCATCCAGAAAACATCTTGGATGTCGGTTGCGGGACCGGGCGGCTGCTGCGCAAAGCTAGAGAACGTTGGCCTGATGCGCGACTGATAGGCGTTGACCCCGCAGAAGGTATGGTGGAGAAGGCTCGTTCCCTGATGCCCAGTGCTACCTTCTATGTAGGTATGGCGGAATCACTACCTCTGCCAGACGCCTCAGTAGACCTCGCTTTTAGCACTATGTCTTATCATCACTGGGTCGACCGCGTACAGGGCGTACGCGAGATCACGCGTGTTTTGCGTCCCAAGGGGCGTCTCTTCTTGACTGACTTTTGGCTGCCCATGGGATTGTCGAAAGTCATCCGTCATTTTCAACCAAACGACCCAGCTCGAGTGAGAGATGTATTTGCCCAAGCTGGATTGAAAATGCAAGCCCAAAGAAAGCGGATGGGACGATGGCTACTCGTTACAATTGGAGAGCGGCAGTAACTTGAGCCCGCGTTATGTTACAGAGCAAACATCCACTAAAACAAGGATTGGATTTCTAAAGTTGCAATTAATGAACATGTGTACTGCCACTGTATCGCTCTTCTTTTCTCCTTCTCTTACTGCTTTGTTTAATTTGTTTAGTTACCTCACAGTCGGACCAGATACGGTCGTATTATAAACACTACCACAAAAAGAGAAATTGGATATGAAGCATCTGTTTCCTTTATATTTGTTTATACTATCCTTTTTCCAGTCTTCTAGGTTGCTACGAATGCATAGGCACGCGGCGACTATAATTGTCGAATTGTGGTAAGATTTCGCAGCGCGTCAAAATCGTAACGGTTACCATACATTTCTTATCTTTTACATAATTGTGCCGCCATGAAAGACATCATGACTTCTTGGAAAAAGGGCCGGCCGATCAGTTACGTGCAGCTGCGAAGCAAGAATGTCCTAGAATGCTTCATCTTGGGGGTGTCGTGGATGACCGGAGATCGAGCGCGCGAAAGGCGAGGAAGTACGAGGATGTTCTGAAGAATTACGAAGAATCCTCACACAGGATATTGCAAGGTGATGCCCATGACAAAGCGAGCGAGTTCCTAAACATGAAACTTCAGACATTGAATTTCGGGATCAATTCATCAATATCACTAAGACTAAAGAGGAAAGCAGCGGCGAGTATTATTGGACGATGAACTCTCGAAATGCTCTCCGAGCACATTTCCACACCCGATATCCTAGGAGACCAACCAATTTTCGGCATTAAACAATGTCAGGAACATGTCATAGTAAAGAAGTACGGAAAGATGATCGGCGTCGACATCCGCAGGGTGCAGCTGCTGTTAGGTCATAGCAACCTCAACACGACACAAGTCTACCGGCAGTTTAGGGACCATGATTTGCGAGAGGCTAAAATTACGTTGTTTTTTTCCTAAGAATGATTTATGCACAATCAAGAAGGGAGCACAAAATTGATAGAGTGATATTAAACGGGTGCCGTTTCTTAACATTTTCCCGCAAATCCCCGCTTGTTCACGGAGAATTTATTTATGTATAAAGCTAACTATTTTCGATGGATTACGGAACTGTCAGGAAATTGATTGCTGTTGCGGTTATATTGCTATTTATTGAGTACTTGATAGGGGTGGAAATTAACTTATTTGTCGCTATTCCTCAACAAACAGCATTCAGTTTCTTTGGGTACACTGGTGGAGTCGAAGTTCTCGCGCACATCGCCACCGGTATCATGATCGTCATAGTTGCATTGGCGATACTCGCGTCTAGTATCAAGCTCAACAACGCCTTTCTTTCCACGTTATCCCTTCTGGCGCTTGCGTTCATAGTGGGAGCGGTAGGAGATGGAGCACTCTTTATGCTCTTAGGACAACAGAATACCTACTCAATGGTAATGGCGATAGGTTTCATTTCAGCGTTCATCGTATATTTCTTTGAAGTAATAGAGGTGGGAAGGCCACAGGTATCTAAGAATTTCGAGACGATACAAGAAGGCTGAAACCAACCCCCCCAAACGTGCTCGATGACTATCGAGAGAGAATCGAATCATATACAATGGGTCTTGACGTGCTGTTAAAAGAGCACAATGAGAGCTAGCATTCAAGCATATACGCTTTTTACTTGCTTTTTAGACTTCTATAACTTCACGTTTGAGGCAGTATGTAGCGTCTTTTCCTGCTTCATTCCTTCGGTACTTAACAGCGAGAGCCGGCAAAACGTGAACATGGTTTCTGGCGGTGCTGGTGCTATTTATTAGTTTCAATCCTTGTTTTAATGGATGTTGCTCTAAAATCCGCCTTTGTTTTTACCTGATCCCAATATACCGCGTTTCAATCCTTGTTTTAATGGATGTTGCTCTAAAATAATTCCATCAATTTTATCTGATGTTTGTCCCTTTCAGTCTCATATGGATCTGCCACGATCAAATCACCCCATATATTTTTAACAAAATTAGTACAAGTGCAATTGCACCCCATAGCTTAAGCACATCATCCACGATTATTCTAATATTGTACCGTTTCATTCAATCCCCTCATCCTTATTGTAATACCCAATGCTCAATCGGTTTATCATACCCTTATGCTGATAGCCAATTGTTGCAAATTTTATATCAAACACATCTTGGACTTCAGTTTCAATCCTTGTTTTAATGGATGTTGCTCTAAAATAAAGGGGCTTTTGCGATATATCTTCACCGTTCAAAGTTTCAATCCTTGTTTTAATGGATGTTGCTCTAAAATTCGCTTTGCTGTAAAACGCTGAACTCGTCCAATACATGTTTCAATCCTTGTTTTAATGGATGTTGCTCTAAAATTGAGATATTCGAAACTAAAGGGACTTGAAAGAAGGATATACGTAAAATTAGTGAGAATAAAATGGAACCTAAGCATGTCCCGACGATGTGTTCCTACTGTGGCGTTGGCTGTGGGCTTAACTTGGTCGTCAAGGATGGACAACTCATTGGAATTGAACCGTGGAAGAGGCATCCTGTCAACAAGGGTAAACTTTGTCCTAAGGGGCTTTGCATGCGACCAATTCGTGCGCAGTGCCGACAGACTTACAAAACACTTAATTAAAAAGGACGGAAAATTTGTTGAAATGCTGTGGGAAGAAGCCTTAGATCTCGTTGCTTCAAAACTCGAAGCGACACGCGAAACGTACTGTTCAAATTCGGTGGCTTGTCAGGTCTCGTGTAGGATATCAAATGAAGAAGCGTACTTCACGAGCAAATTAGCCAGAGTTGGATTCAAGACGAATAACATCGATAATTGTGCACGAATGTGCCATGCACCGTCGGTTACCGGACTTGCCTTGTCATTTGGCTCGGGCGCTGCGACAAATCCCATTTTGCAGAAGAGGACAGCGAGATAATTTATTGGCAGACAAAAATAGATAAAGCAACCTCACATACTAATTAATGGAGGACTGTTGCACTGCACAGTAGTGCAGCTACCCTCACAGTGTGTCGAGGCACGGCCTAAGGTCCTTCACCTCCTTACCAAAGACCATGCCTCACCAACACTGCGGTATTTTATTCCGCTTTTCATGGCATGCGTGAGGTAAGACTTTAAAAAGTTGTCCCTTTGCTCTTGGTTCGGGACCCCCGTGACATCAAACTCGTAGGTGAAGAATATTTACTCTTTCACTTTTATCACTATAGTCCATGAATTGTCGGATCTCTATGCTCAATGACGGATCCCGTGGGATGTTTCTGTACAACGGGAATTGACCTACCACGATAATGCGGCTGTCCCACTTTGTGATTTCGTTCGCATCTTCTAACGCCCATTTAGCTAAACGCCAGTTTGAAAAGGCTCTGAAGTCGCGCCATACTTCTTCTGTTTCCTTAGCGCTGAGCTGATTCCACCACGCTTCGAAATCAAACAACTCCTTACCTTTCGACTTGATTGGGAGCTTGAGTGTGGTTATCATATCATTCAGCTTATCCTTCTGGTCCTGTGGTGCCTTATCCCACCAGCCCTTTAACATCTCCGCCCACGTTGTTCTCAATTCTTCTCTCTGCGCCGGCGGCAGCTGCTCAATCCATGCTCCGAAGTCGTTATCCAATTTTGATTCGACGTCAAACACAATTTCACTGCCGGGAAGATTATCTGCTAACGACGAAAAGAACTGTCTTACCTGCGATTCCTCAAAATAGCGTAATAGCCCACCAGCGATCATAAATACGCCGTTTTCAGTGTTAATGTCCTTGCACCAGCTCTGATCGAGGAAGGATTTTGCGATGTACGTAACCCTGTCAGGTTCCGAGAGCAACTGTTTTCTGAGAGCGATGACAGCAGGGAGGTCGAGGTCGTACCAGTGAATCAGTCCGTTATCAACGCGGTAAAACGTCGTGTCAAGCCCGGCGCCGATATTAACGACTGATGTGCGGGGGTGTTCTCTAATATATGCTCTTATCTTATCGTCAAATTGCTTTGCTCGTGCCACAAATAGTGACGATAGATACCCTGGAATCACCTTATCACGTGTTGAAAAATCATAGTCAATTTTTCCAATGAGTTCAACAGCTTTAGCGTCATAAAATAATGAATTATGATCTCTACTTATTTTGGCCCGACTCCATAACGGGCCTAACAGCGTTTGCGACACGCCGCTTAAATTAACCTTTATTTTTTCTTGTTGCATGGTTTCCAATTCGCCTTGTCATAATACCTTATCTAGCTAGTCGAAGACGATCTGCTGCATGAGGTTGAAATTGTTCAGCTATTTAGGCCATCCTAATATATATAAACATAATTTAGGTAAGCCAAAATTTCTACTGCTTGTTATTGGGTGAGATTATTCCCTTATTATTAATTAGTCGGTATTGCCTCAGCTTACTGATTATATAGCAGTTAATTCTTGTTCGCATTGGCTTTAACATCACAACGCGAAGGAATGGAGACAGCATCTGTTTATTGGACGATGAACCTCTAAAACTGAACCTTAACTCTGCCCCGGATACGTAACTTGCTCTAACTCTCGAACACTTGCGCGTGCTCTTCAATAACGCTCTTATGCTCGCCTGTCTGAGCATAAAGCATGTATGACGTGGACCAACAAGGGTAAGGGCATCGGAAAGCCATTTGCAAGTGGTGCGTGAAGCTCTTCGAACCGTGTCCGGACCCGAACGGGGGGGCAAGAGCTCAGCATGTTCGACAAGATGGACGTGCGACGTTGTGAGCACTTCGATCTCTACGACTCCAGCTAGTTGAGAGCCTTAGAGATGAATGGACGTGACAGCGAGGACCTACGAGACGTGTACCATCACGTTGTATTTTGGTGCGTGTAGCTTAGGAGCGGGTTGCCGTCAATAACTTCAATCACTGCACGCTGCGCATCAAGCGCTCGAGCAGCTTCAGCACCTCATCGCAGTACGTCTGGAGTACCTCTGCCTCCTCCCTCGGGAGTTCTCCGCTCCTTCTCTGGAACGTTTTAGGGTCCAAATCGTAAAACGCGATGGACACGAGTGCTGCGTTAAAATATGCCACCTGCTTGCGGGAGGTTTCTGTTAACGGAAAGTCAAACCACGTAAACGCAGCTGCTATGACCTCCCGGAGGCGCTGCACCCCGTTCAAAATCTCCTCGCGTTCGGCTGCTGGCATGTCATCGAGGACTTCATAGAAACTCGATGGTCGGGTGAGGACATCTTCAATATGGTCGAGGTGCTGAAGCGCCGCTTTCATCGATGCCCCGATGCTGATTTTCTGATACTCCTTCATTTCGTGACGCCTCCCACCAGCCAGTGCGTCAACTCCTCAAGCGCTTTTACCGCGTAGTATGAATTCTCAAGGCTCGAGATCCCAGAGTCATAAGCTCGCCTGAATCCCCCGTTTGCGTTTTGCAGCTGTCCGATAAACCTCGCCGTTTCATGAATATACGTTGGCCGCTCATTGGTCGTCCTCATTAGGTAAAGTGCCTGATAGACCTCATCGAGGTAGTTGGGGGTGTTATCGGGCGTCTTTGAGAAGCCCCCTGTCGGCCACTCACACCGCCGTATCCACGTCGAAACGCCCTTGAAGAGGTCGGAGGCGAGAGGATTGGTCGTGACTGCCCGCACCGCGTAGTGCGTAGCGTAGACGTTTGAGCGAGCGGCGCCAAAGCCGCCATCGGTTTGTTTGTAGGGATGCACTGCTTCGTAGATCTCGTGGGTGAGTTGCGTCGGGATCTCTACGTTAGTGCTTTCGAGGAGTGTAACCGCAGTGCCGATAGGCTCAAGGAGAGAGTCACTGAGCTCGTAAGAGGGCTGTTTTGTTATACCGAGCGTGCCTTTCAGGTGACGTACGATAAAGCCACGGGGATCGAATACCGGCTGAGCTCCAAGCAGTGCAAGCCCCTGTAAGACGTAGGATGCCATATAGATGCTTTGAAACGATCCGTCGTTGTCTTGGTAGTGTTGAAAAAATTCCGCCGTCGTTTCAGGTCCGGGCACAGCATACCTGAGGCTCTTCAAGATGTGTACGGCATAAAAGGTATCGGAGGCGTTGGACTCTTTCAGCCGGTAGAAGCAGTAGCCCCCGTCATCACTCCTCGTGCTGTGGACGTAGTCCACTAACTCCCGAACATCGAATGTCAGCAATCGGTTATCAGCGATCATATTCCTTGATGAGAAAAAATATGCTGCACATAGGGTGGCACAACACGTATACGGGATCAGCAGCATTCAGTCGTAAGACCATACCTTTATTCACCACCATTTAAATCCAATAAATCTTCAGAATGAACGGGCATGAACCACTTTTGAGCGATAAATGTTGGAATTACCGCGGTTGCCACCACGACGCCGACAAGTACCGAATACTGCACCTGAGTTATGTAGCCTGACGTTAACCCGAAGACACTTGCTATCGTCCCGAAGGTAAGCCCGGTGCTCATGAGCAAGGTGGTATATACGCTTCCGTGGGGGAGGTATTTTTCTGCCAGGAAATACACACCGACAAACTTAGTTGACAGTTTGATGGTAAAAAAGATGGCAAAAAGCCCGATTGAAGAGAGAATAAAGGGGAGTGATAGGTTCAATCCCCCGACGATGAAAAATAGCGGTGTGATAATCGCGTAGGCAACGGTCCTTAGCCTGTTCCGCACCTCTTTTGTTTCTGACCTCTCAACAAAGTGCTTTGACATTACCAGCCCCAATACGAAGGCAGGTAACACCGCTTGTCCTCCCCCGACGTTTGCAAAATACATGAACACAAGGAGAAACAGGAAGAGGTACTTTATTTCAGGTTCAATGACTTTGCCCTTCACGTTCGGATGGTTAAAGACGATGTGGGAGAATTTCGCCGCGAGCACTATCACCGCGAGAGAGACTGCGATGAATATCCCCGTGTAGATGGTCGGCTTGATAAATAACACGCTGAGGGCAATCGCCGTTGCTATGTCAGTGATAAACGTAGCCGCCATGATCAGCTTGCCGATGTCTGTTTTTGATAAGTTGGTCTCCACGAGAACAGAATAGACTACGGCGAGTGACGTCGTTGAGAGGGCTGTGCCTGCAATTAACGACGCTTGCATGCCCCATCCTGCACCAAAATAGGCGTACAGAAACGATCCGATAAATGGCGCTAAGAATGAGAAGAAACCGATTGAGAAGCTCTCTTTAAACTTCTCTCTCATTAAATCGCTATCGATTTCAGTTCCTGCCAGAAACGTTAAGAGAATGCCACCGAAACCTGCTAGGTAGATCATCCAATCCTGAGCATGGATGACGCCCAGATTTCCAAAAAGAGCTCCTAAAACGATCTCAATTATGGCCACAGAGAGGCCTAATCGTAACGAAATTAAACTTGCTAGTAAAATGATGATACCCACGAGCAATGGGGTTGCGTCGGCATACATAATGACTTCCTCCTACATTTTTTATGATTTTCGTAGGAGTCATCAGCTGTTACGCAATCAGATTAGGTGAACCCCATCACCGATGTATCGTATTTTAATATCTTGTTCTTAAATAAATGTTTTGATCCTCTTATGGGCACCTAATTTTCGGATTGGTTCGGTCAGGTGTGGACGTGCGGAGAGTGCAGTTACTATTGGGTCGTAGCAACCTCAACACGACGCAGACATACTCGCAGTTTAAAGACGAGGACGTGCAAGACGTGTACAATCATATGGCGTTTTGACGTACGCTACACGCAGGTGTACTTGCACTTCAGGCTGATAAGTGAGAGAAGTCTATGATAAAATCGAATTTTAGTTTCCTTTTAAGGCACTATAAGGCCTTTAATTATAGAAAAGGGGGTCGTAACAACGAGCTTAAAATAGATGTGCTGCAAAGGAGAGACTAAAAGAAAGTGCCCAAAGGGGCATACCGCAGGTTAATGAGGTAAATTCCCACCACGATACGCACAAGCCCTGCAACCCTCTTAATCCATATGGTTTTTCCCGTCGCGCCAGCGTCGTTGATCGCGAGGATAGTGCCGTCGGAAGCGATGAGCAGCGCCGGGTCGGGGAGAGCGTGTAGGAGCGCTGCTGTGGTGTCCTCGATGTGAGGGGCGTGTTTCGGGTTTGAGGGGTGATCGGTCATGGTCTCATTTATATTACATTAACCATTTTGAGTGGAACGTACATATGCCCGTTGGCTATATAAATGGAATTGCAGACAGAGGGGGCAGCGCTGCATATAGTCAGGTTAGGCTACACTGTGTATTCACTACGTCCACCCCTTCCAGAGATAATCGAACGATCTACTGAGGGGCTGGTGATAGAAGGAAGTGGGATAAAAACGTGTATGGCAGCAGTATGCTGGAGAGAATACGACGGGCTAATTAAGGGGATTCTTAACGTCATAAGGTAGGCATGATGGAATCTAAAAATAAAATGAAGATCAGTTTAAGCAACATAGAAGAGACATTATTGATTCCTTTATGGATTCGGGCAAAATTAAGTAGAGAACATAATTCAGTGCTTAACGACACGAAAGCGATTGAACTCGTTGAGCAAATCGATTATGATTTTTCAACGCTCGATAAAAATCCTTTTGAGAGTAATCTATTTTTTGTAGCAAGAGCAAAGCAATTTGACGATAAGATAAGAGCATATATTAGAGAACATCCTCGTGCGTCTGTCGTGAACATCGGCGCCGGGCTTGACACGACGTTTTACCGCGTCGATAACGGACTGATTCACTGGTACGACCTCGACCTCCCGAACGTCATCGATCTCAGAAAACAGTTGATTCCCGAAACTAACAGAATAACATACATCGCAAAATCCCTCTTCGATTTGAGTTGGTATACGGACATCGAGAATACAAGAGATGGAGTATTTCTGATGGCTGCTGGGGTGTTATTTTACTTTGAAGAATCGCACATAAAACAGTTCTTTTCGTCGTTAGCAGATAATCTTCCCGGCAGTGAAATTGTATTTAACGCCCATTCAAAATTAGGAGTTTCCTTTGCCAACAGGACGTTACGCGGCACTTGGGTGGAAAACGCTGTTATCAAATGGGTGTTAAAAGATGTCAACGAAATGACAACATGGGATAAACGCATTACAGTCATAGACCAGGTTCCATATTTCAAAAATATTCCACGAGAGCCTGCATGGGGCGAAGAAATTAAAAGGCGCATGAATGGTAATGATGCACATAAAATTTTCAAAATAGTTCACTTAAGGGTTTAATCCCAAGGGAAGTTAGGCAAAAAAAACTCTGAAACTACCCGCAATGGAGGGAAAAAGGTTAATATTCCGTGAAACAAGGGTCTCGCTAAACGTAAAACTGATGAGGTGAGGCCCTTTTGTTTATTGGACACTTTGCCGTTGCGTACGTGCTCATTCGCCTATTTCCCCATGTACCCCCGCTCGTACTTTTAATAGGCGTTGGGTTCCCCGATATTCTGTGGCCTATTCTCATTCTCATCGGCGTCGAACAAGCAGTAATAAACCCAAACTCCCCACTACAGAAGCATATTAAGTTCACACGCTACCCGTTTTCACATTCATTAGGGCTCACATCGATAATCGCTTGCATACCCGGCGTGGTGCTGGCACTGACGATCACACCGTTAGCAGGAATCTTGTTTGTTGCTGCCTCGGCATCTCATTGGTTTTTAGACACTGTTGTACACCTTAACGACCTTCCCATAGCAGGGCTTCGACGGGACAAAAAGGTTGGCTTTGGGTTGTGGACGTACCCCAAAGCAGCTTTTGCATTTGAGTACATCTTCTATGCAGTAGTAACGGCCCTCATCATGCCGGCTAAATTCGTCGCACCTCTTCTTGTAGTGGGGGCGATTTTCCACTTGTTAAATGCAAACTCATTTTTAGGATTCACGAAGACAAATCCATTTAAAACTGACAGGGCGTACGCTGTCATCACTCTAATCGGGTTTATTGGGATGAGCTTGGTAGTTAACTATGTGCTTACGTTTTGACAATTGTCTCTGATCATTTTCTCTACGTCCGTTATCCGATCATTATCCGCTCCGCCCACTACAATGACTCAACGATTTTTGCTGTGGATAAATTATGACGTTATTGTATTCTGTGGGAGGAATTTAGTCTTCCTCTTAAAATGTATCGCTTCATAAAACTCGAACGGCTTAGCTTAGTCGAAATACGGTATTTTCACTAATTCGTCGAACTCATCAATCAGCTTATCGTGAAACAACGTTTACCCCATCACATTAGAAATTTTTTGTCACTGATTTTTGTTCCACATCACACTGCCAACGTAATGAGCAATGGAACGAACGACAAACACCCGATAAAAATACAAAAATAGCCGAAATTTATTCGTTCTGCCACTTTCAGAAGGGTGCTAATGGTGTATAACGAAAAGATGAACGCAAAGACAATCGCGATGAGGGAGTAATAGTTAAAGTAGGCCCCGTGTTTTATTAAGCTCAGCCCTATTTCTGCCCCCAGCACGGCTGGAATGTACATTAAAAAGCTTAAATTTAGCGCATCTTTTCCGGCATAACGACGTAAGAGCAGCCCTGATATAGTGAGTCCCGACCGACTGAATCCGGGAAGCGTTGCCAGCCCTTGCAGGAGTCCCACAATAGTAGCATCCGTAACGGAGAGCGAGGTATTTTTCCTGCCAGCTCTTCGCCGCGCGTACAGTTGGAGCAGACCCGTCACAATGAGCAGAGCGCCGATAAATGCAGTGGCGTAGCTCCCGGTGAATTGTAGTTTTGTTAAACCAAAGAGCATCAAAGGGGCGCCGATAAGCGCGGTAAAAAATGTCGCGACAATTAAGAATGTCGTAAGCTTGTTATACCCTTTCGGGTTGCGCACGTTGTGCACATAAGTCGGCAAGTTCTGTAATATTTTTGTGACTTCATGTCTGTAAAACAATATTACTGCGAGCAACGACCCGATATGCAACCAAATTGCATAGTATACCGCCTCAGACAAGTCCATATTAGTATTAAAAAAGGTTATCATTACCACTGACGTCATCGCTTTGCTGCTAATCGGGAGCCATTCCGTGACTCCTTGGATGATACCGAGTGTTATTGATTGAAGAACTTGGATGAGGTCCATGCTGCTCAGGCGTACACAGGATGACTCTTATAAAAATGTTTTCAATATCCGTGCGTGAGAATATATGCCCAGTTTGATTGATCCCACTGAATGATGCCCCCATATTGTTCTGCAAACGTCTGAAGGTCTCCTAATACGAGATGCCTTTTTACTCGGGAGAGTGGAATTTTTTGTCCTCTCACCCACCGCTCAAAAGCTGGATGCTTATAAACCACCGCTATCTTCTACCAAACAGCGCGTGCCGACGCTTCACATTTCATCAAACATCACATACAGATTCTAGAGGAAGCAGGATCACGTCGTATTAAGGGTTGTGAACTGACTTGTGACGAGGGACTCCGAGGCGGGCCATTATCATGATTGGAATGATCAGCGCGTATGCCAGCGTACTTAACAGAGGCGCGACAAAAGCCAGTCCTATTGCAACTGCTGACGCGATAGGTAAGCTTGCATTGACGTAAGGTATGACTCTGAGCGTCTTCGTGGTTACGCCCTTTTTGAGAAGATACGGATGTCTTTTCACATACGACCAGTTTTCATACAGCGCGAGCCCCGCAGCGAGCATAACGCAATGGAAGAACAACACCCCCGCGGTGATGTCTGGGTACTCAGTCAATACCGTTGTTGCAAAGGGAACGAGTACGATAAACGCCAAGAATAACACGTTGATATAAAAAAGTGGCCAGTCAGCAAAGACAATATTCTGAAACTGTCGCCAATTGTTGTTGAGCAAGGCGGCTAACAGGAAAAAGGCCAGAAAATATCCGATGAATTTGGGCCATAAGCTCACATAAAAAACTAAGAGAGCGCCACTCGAATGTTGCAAGAGGGGGACTACAAAACCTAATCCCAAGAGCGTTATCGCTATAGCAAAGACGCCGTCAATAAAAGTTTCCAGACGACGTTTATCCCGTGCCTCAAGCTCGATAAGTGATTTAGTCTCGTCCGTTGGCTCAACCATTTCTTTGTGCATACGCGTGTGTCGTTGAAAAAGGTAAAAGAGCTTATTTGCATTATATTTTTGGATTTTTTGGGGTGTACGGCAACATGCGCCGCGTCTCCTGAAGGTGCCTCATTCGAGACAACGTTTGGCTTGATGAGCATGACCGTGAAGCTCAGCAACTAAAAGGATGCGTGCACGTCAGCTCCCCAATCGGCATTTGCAGAGGTAGTAGATCACTGGCAGCTTGACCTTCTGAGTCGCTCTGTCTTATGATTGACAAGATGTGCTCGATGTCGCCTTTGTTACAATCCTGGCGGTTACGCTTTTCTGATTTTTCCGCACCTTTGGCTTGTCCCGATACAGATCAAATTATGAAATTGATAGGAGTTCACGTATCACCTTTCGCCTTCTCCCTTTCTTTTGTTCTTGTTAAGCAAGGGACTTTGCTTTTTTCCGTCTTTTATTATCTATTGCTGCCAAGTAATTCTTATAAGGTTGATTTGCTTCACAAACGTTTACCATAAGGGTGAACGTAATTATTCTACCAAATGAGTTGTGTCACTTCTCCGCTGCGTTCAAGCACTATCCTTTTTTAAGTCCACAATTTACAGTAACCACTGACGGTGGCGATACCTCGCCGAGGGAGTGGTTTTATACAACATGCCGCCTTATAGCTCGCTACGATCCAAATGGAAGTGAGATATAAATGAAACGAGCGATACTAGCAGTCTCCATGTGTCTGCTATTAATAGGCACCATCGGCACCGCTGCTGCAGGCGCAGTGGGAACTCCCACCGCGGGGAAGTCATGCAACTGTTGCTGTTGCTATAATGTCCTCGGCCCAGATGGTAAGATATGCGGTAAGATTATGATCAACATGGCCTCTGGTAAATTCATCTGCAGCTGCTATGGCCTTACGCCTGGTAAAGAGTGGAAGCTGGTCTATCACGTGACCGGTCTCATGGGAAGTGCGTTTATCACGTCTGGCATTGCAAATCCTGGCGGGACTGTGCACCTCAGGGGCACTCTCGATCAGAGTAAGATGGACTTGCTCAAGCGCCCTGGAGAATTCTCGGTCGTGTTATACGTACCATAGAGGGCTTTCCCTCGTGGATAAGTCGTGCTGTTGCTGTGGTGGTAGGGGAGTACAGTGCTCGCCTGTCTTCCTGCCACGTCAATTTTTTTGCTTTTGAGTTTTTTGCCCGATACTTCGGGCACAGTTTGTCATCCACTTGGTGCGGAATAAAATAAAGTGAATCTCTAAAGGGAGCTGCTGCTCGGTCAAAGCACCCTTAACACCACACAAGTTTAGCGATAAACAACTACGTAATTTTCACGTCGGGCCCATCATGAAGCCTCCGAACCCGAGCACCCACACTAAGCTCGGATACGCGATCATGCGCTCCATTCCACCGCGGCCTATGCCCAGATCGTAATGCGAGAAGTAGAGGACAAGGGCTGCCAACGCAATAACGCCGAGCACAACGGAAAAGTACGACAGTGGCCTGCGCGTAATTCTATAAGAGATGATCGCGGACACTGCGCCGAAGAAAAACGCGATGAGTGCGCAGATTTGGTGGGGCGCGCCGGTGGTCTCAGGGAATAGACCCACCCCCACGGCACCTGCGCCGGTGAGCGCGAGAGTTAGCATGAGGGGGGAGCCAAGGGAACGCCTGCCGAACGCTGCGCCGAGGAGTGCCATCACTCCGAACAACACTGCAGACGTATTGAACAAAAGCGCTGTCGACCCCACGCCTAAGTCGCTTATGTAGTTAGTCGCCATATTGTACCCAGGATAAAGCGCTTCGGCGACGGTCATCACGAGAATGAACTGCGCTGCACCTACAAAGAGAAGAGCCCCAAGGAGAGAACGATTATTCACTCTCATTACTACTCACCCGGCCCTCAGTGGCCACGTTTATTTCAATAGGTGATGTTGCCCTGACTATTTATAGACAGCGCCTTTTCGACATTCAAATGAGTATCGCTCATGTGTGTCTGCGATTCAAAGATCAAAATGTGTGGGAGGTGCATGCGAGCGTCGAGGTTCATTGCCGCTTCCCGATTACACCATTTTGTAAAAAAAACACGTCCAAAAACTCGCGTTCCACGGCACCCTCGTCCTATAGAGCACCGCCCACGTATAAATATAATAAAAACTCGACATCATCAGCGAGTAAGTAATCTTATGCAGGTGTCGTTATGGTCAAAGTGCTGGCTATCATGGGCAGCCCGAGGAGCAGGGCAATACCTACAAACTCACGAAACTGGTTGAAGCGCGTATGAAAACCCTCGGAGACGTTGAGTTCGACTACCTCTTCCTGACGGATATAAACCTTGGAACATGCCGCGGGTGCCGAGTATGCTTTGAGGTTGGTGAAGACCGCTGTCCGGCACAGGACGATAGAGCCATTATTGCAGACAAGATACAAAGCGCCGATGGCGTTATCGTCGCCACCCCCGTCTATGTGGGAAATGTTTCCTGGCTCATAAAGAACTTCATTGACCGCTTCGCCTATGCGTGCCACCGTCCGCGTTTCTTCAAAAACGTACTCGCCATTGCGACAACGGGAGCTGCGGGAGCGTGGTTCGTGCTCTTGCTCCTCTCGATGTCGCTGAGCTTTATGGGGTTCAAGACCGTCTCCAAGCTTGGAGTGGCGTGCGGAGGCACGTATCCTGAACGACACTTGTCCGAAGAGGGGGAAACGCGGAAGAAGGCCCTAACCAAAAAGGCCGATGCTGCGGCAAAGAAGTTTTATGATTCTCTGGACACTAGTCCTCCGGTACCTGGCGTAATCGATATGGCCCAATTCCTGCTCCATAAAGCGGCCTACTCCAAAGCGAACCCCGAGTCCTGCGATTACCGTTATTGGAAGAACCACGGCTGGTTAGAGAAGAGAACCTACTATTATTACGACCCGAGGGCAGGTGCCGTCAAAAAGGGACTCGCTGTGGTCGTATCAAAGCTAATCAGCTTGGGCTTTATTGTGCGCTAAAACGTTCAATGTGCCCTCTAATGATATCGCTGAGCATGATGCTTAGAGGATTGGCTCGTCTTTGGCATCAAACGCCGGCAGGTCAAATCATCGTTAAGAAGTACGGACGGAGAGGCGTTGATTCAATCTGACACCATTCGGATCATTCGGAATAGTTTTGCCACTAACTTAGTGAGGAGGAGTATGGATCTCAGGAGGGTGCAGCTGCTACTTGATCGTAACAACCTCAACAACAAGAGGTGGTGGCCAGCCAAAAATGTCCTCAATACCGCATGTATATGCATGCATACATACCATACATATACTCAGGAAGGGGATACAATAGTGCGCCCATTCAACCCCACTGGTCCCGTGTGTAAGGATATATGCTCGGTTTGAATTATTCCACTTTACATGTTGTTATTCTTTCGAGGACACACGTTCGGCTACGATCGTAAATGTGACATGATCTTCTTCCGATGATAAATCGCATACGCGAGCACCCCTATAGCCACGAGCGCCACACCAACATCGAGATATCCAAATGTTCCTTCAACAGCACCCCAGTTCCGCCCCAAAATAAAGCCGACATATGCGAGGGCAAAACACCACACAAGCGATCCAAGAAAAGAATATACGGAGAACTTCTTTATGTCCATTTTAGCAATTCCTGCGGGGTATGATATGAATGCGCGTACAACGGGCAGCATTCTGCTGGCAAATACTGCAAGTTCCCCATGTCGTTCAAACCATTCGTGCGCTCTGTCTATGTCTTTCTTCCGCATAAGGAGATACTTTCCATAGTGCTCAAGCAGCGGTCTGCCCCCATACAACCCCACTGCGTAGGCAATGAGCGATCCTGCGAGACAGCCGAGTGTGCCGGCTAATGTAGCTCCCACAAGGGTTAATTGCCCTGTCCACGCAACGTAGCCGGCAAAGGGCATAATTACTTCGCTAGGGAGCGGGATGCCCACGCTTTCGAGCGTCATCCCGATAAATACCCCATAGTAGCCAAGGTGTTGGATGATGTAAATTGTGAAGGTAGATATTGTTTCCACTACACCGCTCATCACATCCACATAGAGCACGTAGTATAAAAATTCACTTAAACTTCACGCGTATGAAAGACCCCTATCGCTCTTTATGGAGCTTGACAGCAGTTAATAACAGATACATGTTTATTATAGCAAATTATGATTTATTCTCCGGATGGTGGTGAACTTGAGCCCATACTATATCATTTAACTCATCGAGCTCTTTCGATCCATCCAAAATTGCTATCTTATAATCTCCCTTGACAAGATCAAAATACAAACGTCTGAGTTTTTCATGTTGCTCGATAGATGGTATATCTTGCTTTCTTTGAATTGCTATCTCAGCCGGGACGTCGACAAGAAAAGCAACGCGCGGTTGAGGCGCCACGTTCCTGAGCAATTTTATTAATTTTCTGGCTTTGGTTTCAGAATAGTGCAATTCCATGACAAAAAAAGCGACTATATCATAGACGTATCTGTCACACACAATGTTTTTCCTCAATGCTAACAAGAACCAGATGTGCAGCAGATAATCCGTGAGAACAAGAAACTGATACACTAGTTGTGCTCGACCGATTGTTGAGACGGTCACATTGTTATTTTCTGGAGGCTTAACGAGTTTATGTACCACAAATCCCACTATTTTCCCAAAAAATGAGTTTTCGGCAGAAAACCACCACAAATATTCAGCGTTGACGTTCTCGTGAGCTAATCTCTTAACAAGCGCCTTACTCAGTGTCGTTTTCCCGGAGCCGTCAACACCAGAAAAGGTGATTAGTACTCGCGTAATTTTAGCCATTTAAATAATACAATACTTGTAGTACCCGTGCACGCACCGCACTCTTATCGTGTCTCTCCTGACGAGTGCACACGTTATCGCGCTAGGCATTAATTTGTGGTAATGTTCTTAGTTGATCACACGTTCCTGCAATTGCAGTGAGCTTTTCTGCAACAAAGCACGCAAAATATGTAAAGTATATGCATAAAGGGTTTCCTTTTGGTATGAGGTATAACGGCGTCGAAATGTCAATGTGCATCTCTCGCATCACTTTGACAGCACACGGATGTAATCAGGTGGGTTCAGTGCCTGCACTGTATGCTTCGTAGCAGTTACTATATAACGCCCGGAGAAACCTCTCTGCCATTTGTGACCCGGCTGCATTATGGGTGCAGATGAATGGCACCTTTTTCTTCGCATCTGTGCGTTCCATGATGTTGCTCTGTCTGATAGGTCATCTATTTCTAGGACATCCTAGGCCCAGGTTGAGTGTCGTGGAGCAGTCTCGCAGTGCAGTAATGGCCTTGAAGGAGGTGGAAGATACATTGAATCTCACGGTATGTGCTTGTTGATTACTTAATCGAGTACTTGTTGCGTTTGTTTCGTTTCTTGTACGTCGTAACAACGTCGGTACCCATCCAGTTATCTTCATCAGGGAAGTCGTATTCATCTAAGTAAATGAAACGCTCTTGATTCTTTTTCATGTTATGTTCACCCGCCCTCAGACTCTCGCATTATGGAGCCTTAGGCTAATCAATTAGACACCGTTTCGGCCTGTGGATGCAGAGGTAGTCCGTTGCACACTTGCCGTCTTCTTCTGCATCCACGTCTATGCCGGTATTACACTCTTCAGGATAACGCTCTTTACCGTGGTCTTGTTTGTTAGACATCGTTTTCGTATCACCGTGCCGTGGTCGAGTGAGCAGCATCTTAGAGGATAAAATCCCACTTATAGGACTCGTTAGGCAGTACTATCCACTTAGCATATTTCGCTTCATCGTCAGTATCTCGATCACCCTTACCTCGTTTACGGTGGACTTTGAAACGTTCCGTTGCATCTCTTCTCATTCTTTCACTCACCTCAATACATTCTAAGGTAGGTAAGGATATTTTACCCTTTAGCACGTAGAATACCCAGAAATATGGAGAATATATGCAAATCTACGCGACCCCTCATATCTCATCTCTTCCTCAGAAGTCGGACCCGTATGGCGTAGATTTATAGGTGGTTTAAGGCCTAGAGGGCGTAAAACAACTAGCTTCTATGTAAGTATCTTTTTTGATGCTGCTGATTGTGTACTCTTTTCCTGTCGTTGAATTGCTGTGCTTAACACGTTCGCCATTCATTGAGTCCGGTCCTGTAGACGAGTGCTTGGTACCAAGTGAAGAAAAGAGGCCTACTGCAAAGCCAAACAGTACTAAGCACGTATCTTAGAGACATTGACGTACTACGCATTTGAGACATTACCTACACGTCATAAAAGGCTTAGGGTTAGCAACGAAAAAAGTAGCACTACAGACACTATATACCAAAGCTTTATCAGGAGAGTCACGTGCAGTGAGAGTGTCGGGTTCGATATAGTCATTAAATGCGCTGAATGGAAGCCGAAACAGGGAGCTGAAACATAATATGCGAAAAAGGCCACGAATTTGAAGGATGAGTCGATGAACACGGCGAAAAAATGGGAATGGAGAAAGAGTTCGAGATGATGCTACAGAAGAGGCTCGAAGACAGTGAAAAGAAGATGCTTGGGAGCGCTGCATGCACTCCTTTCAGCGCATGTTGCACGGCCGGTATTTTATCACATGCCATTGAACGATAGATACCCCTGTCCATCTCATTTCTCATTTGCAGCAATATTTATCGCTCAGGGAGTCTATACTACGTCTGACCATGGATGATTCCTTTGGGCACAGGAATGCGAGAGCCGTCAACTGCCTCGCAACTCAGCATGACCGTCGATGCGTGCAGCAAAGAGATTGAGACTCTTCTGAAAACAGATTTCCACTTCGACACGGTACAGGTGGTTCCCTTCTCAGCCGGAGCGCACTGGGTTTCCATACCGCTTAAGATGGCAGGGCGGGCAGGTGGCACGGATCGCGTGCTTCTTGCAAAAGTAGTGACTGATGAGGGGGTTCGTATCCACAGGGAAATAATAACGGAGAAGAACGCCCGCTTTACGCGGCATGCTATCCTTGACCTCTCTTATGAGGAGAGTGACACTGCGTATGACATCTTGCGGCGCGAGGAGGACTTTCTAGAAAAATCGAGAGATGCGAACATCTTTGTTCCGGCACCACGTGGCGTGTACCAGTTGACCGCCGGTGCGGTATTGATTATGGAGTTCGTTGAGGGAGTGTCGCTTCAGAGAGTTAATCTGAAAGAACGGGACATCGGTAAGGTGTTCGAGATAGTCAAGCAGTTGCGGGTGCATCGCCTCGTTCACGGGGATATACGGCGTGATAATTTTTTGGTGACCGCTGGGCGTGATGTGTGCCTGGTCGATTATCTGTACCTCGCCGGTGCTGTGGAACGTGCGATGAGCTATGATCTGATGAGTGCTGTCTGCCACCTGAGCCTCAGCGTTGATGCGTCTGTGGTGGTACACGCCGCGTGCACGTTTTTTTCGGCTGCAGAGTTACAGGATGCGCTGCCATTTCTTAATTTTATAACCCGGCGCATTCCTCACCAGAAGAGAGATCAGATATTGGAGATGGTTTCGGCGCTCCCGTGAGTCGCGGAGTGCTGAAAAAAAAGTGGGCAGTACGTACGTGGTTGAATTCCCAGGGAGGGGGCACGCGTAAGTGAACGATAATTGTGATTTATGCAAGGAGTTCGTATGTTACAGTATAGCATTCAGTCAGCCACGGTGGCGTATACGGAATAACCCACGCAATTTCTATCTGTGCCTCCGTCTTCTCCAGCCATCCCTTGAAGTCTTTCATTGATTTGAAGCCCTCTACGCGGATGTCTGACGATTTCTAGGGTTGCGGCGATCGATCACTATCACCTCATTTCATCACGCACTCACTGACAACAAGCCAGCTCGATGCACGGTCGGGACATCACCATGAAGACTACCTTAATACTAAACTCTCAAGTGAAAAATATTCGTCAGCCTACATCTCTCGCTTATGTCCATGAATCGTCGCATATCTGTGCTCCATGCGGGGTCTCGTGGAATGTTTTTGAACAATGGGAATTGGTCTATCACAGTGATGCGTGTGTCCCATTTTGTAATTTTATTCGCATCTCTTAATGTCCACTTGAAGGGTGCAATAAGCCCAGTCCTACGTATTTTTCTTGATGGGGCATCAAATACAATTTCACCATCCGGAAGATTATCTGCTAACAGCGAGAAAAACTGTTTTACTTGCGCCTCCTCAAAGTAAAGTAATACCCCACCGACTACCATGAATGCTCCGTCTTCGGTGTACTTGATGTCCTCGCACCAGCTTGGATCGAGGAAGGATTTTGCGATGCACGTTGTTCTGTCAGTTTCAGGGATTAGCTGTTTTCTAAGTTCGATCACGTTGGGAAGGTCAAGGTCGTACCAGTGTATGGTTCCGTTATCGACGCGGTAAAATGTTGTGTCAAGCCCGGCGCCGATATTAACGACTGATGCGCGGGGGTGTTCTGCAATGTACGCTTTTATTTTATCGTCGAAATGCTTTGCTCTTGCCACAAAGAGCAGGGTGACTTCAGGAGGGATGTTCGTATCAATCGTTGAGAAATCATAGTCAATTTTTTCAACGAGCTCAATAGCTTTTGTGTCATTAAGCACTGAATTACGCTCTCTGCTTAACTTTGCCCGATTCCATAACGGGCCTAACAGCGTTTCCGATACGCCGCTTAAACTAATCTTTACTTTATCCTGTTGCATGCTTACTGCTCCTGACGTTATGATATGAGTGTGAAGGGACGTACCAGCCTATACTATGCCATACACACACTTATAGCTCGAGACCAACTAACTGGGCGGCACGTGAACCAGCTGGCTCCAACGTCATCGATACATTTGTGATAGCCTATACCAAAGCATTACCGTACGAGGAAGGAGGTACTTTCTCACAAGTTAGGGCTCTCCGGACTTGTCGAGGTAGGTGAAAGGTAGGGGAGAGTCTACGGTGTTGAGTTCTATAATACTGATGTTATCACCATAGAAAAATCTGGCCAGCGTGCTATGTTGGTCGTGATTGCAGAAAATAAGACCTATATAATAAGCGATTATATGTAAACCACATGAAATCCAAGGATGTCATAAAACTGATTGTATCCGTTGGTGTGCCTTTGCTGGCGGGCGGAGTGGGGGCGGTGGTAACCACGCCTGCTATTTCGACGTGGTATGCCACGTTGAACAAGCCCTGGTTCACCCCCCCGGACTGGCTATTTGGACCCGTCTGGACACTGTTATACATTTTAATGGGCCTAGCGCTGTTCTTAGTGTGGAGATCCCCTAGAAGCAGAACACGGGACATCGGCATCGCCCTCTTCGCGGTACAGCTTGCTGTCAACGTATTCTGGAGCTTCGCCTTCTTCGGTCTGGAGAATACGTTGTACGGCGTGCTCACGATTATCCCGCTATGGGTATTGATCGCGGCCACTATCTTCCAGTTTTATAAGGTGAGCAAGGGGGCCGCGTTCCTGATGGTACCCTACATCTTGTGGGTGAGCATTGCGACCGCCCTTAATACGGCGGTCTACCTATTGAACCGATAACCAGTCGGCGCTGTGCGCCACTTTTTTTACTTTATAAGTGGGCCATAGCTCAGACGTCACTTTTGTTGACAGTAAAATTTGTAAGTACGATCCATGAAACGAAGATTTAAGTTCATTCCTCATGTGATAGGTGATGATTGATTTCGCCTTAAATTACATTTATTCAATTATATAAATTAATGAATATAATATTTAAAAAATAAAAAACATCAGTGCGAACTGGAATGGAAGCAACAAAAACAGAAACAGTTACGGGGGTTTCAAGCCCAACGCCTCTCAGGAGCGTGCAGAGCATCATCTGCCAGAGCAATGATAAATCAAGATTGTGAGAAGTTGTGCTCTGAAACAAAGCGGTAGAGGCCTTCGGACGATAGACGTCTGATAGTACAGAATATAGATATATTAGGTTCGCTGACGACGTTTCGTACACGCATCATGAGTGTTTGGTACCAGTGGGAGATGGAGATGAGATCTCCCACAAAGCTAAACGGTACCATACATGCATTACAGAGCATTGACGTTCTAGCTGAACAGTAACGTACTAGACATCTGAGACATTACCTACACAGGTGAAAAAGCTTTGCAACGAAAAAACATTAGCGATAAGGACTTTATATACCAAATCCTTATTGAATCGGTCATCTTTATTGCGGTACAACTTGAAACTCCAGCTTTTTTCTTTTTTATACCACTGCTCCTTTGTTGACATTTACACCCATAGCATTGGATACAGCTAAGTGAGTGTGTTTTCCTCTTGATTTCACGATACGCGACTTACTGATATGATTCAATCTTTTAATGTCTCTATTAATGTATCTTTAAATATATGGAGCAATCGCGAGCGGGTACGAACTTCGTCACCTCAAAAGACGATGCGATTGAAATAGATGAATGCCCACGGCAGATTTTTCCATCGACGTTTGCTTCTATTACTGGTTATGTCATTATTCACTGTAGCAATCATGAATTGACGCACAGATATCCCCCTGTTTCAGCTTACCCCCGAGTGACCTGACTATTTATGATTTTTCACCCTACTTTCTAAAACCCTTTATCGATGAAGCACGTAAAAATAGCAAAGCTGATCGACGACACCTTTAGAGAGCCTTGGTACCGCAGCACGAAACCGATCACCGTGCCGATGATTCTATTTGTTAAAGAGTGTACCCTGGCCAAACACCTAAGAGATTAGCGAAGGTACACTTGCGCGCGTATCACATATATAATATCATAGATATCGTTCCTCACCCATTCAGGTACGCCGCCATCGTGAACTCGCTCTTGGAGGTACGTAAAAACCTCCCAGTTATCTGAACACTTCCGTTTTAATTTTTCATAGGCATTGGCTGAGGTTATGTAGTCGCGATCAGCGAGGTCGAAAATGAGGGAATCTACTTCGACAAGGTCTTCAAGCGCCATGAGTTATAGCACCTCACGTAAGATGTCAAGAGAGGAGACAGAATAATACTTAGCCAAAAGCAGGGTGAGAGTAATTACCTGATGATAGTAGGAAATGAGCTTCCAGCTACATTAGAATATGGAATATTGAATTTGCAGCGTACAACTTTTTGTAATAATCTGGCTGATGCTCCTCTTGTCTACATTATGCATTTGATGTAACCATTAAAATGCATGCGCTCCGTGTTCTTTAGAGACGCACTTGTGCTCGCCGGCGTGCCCTCGTTCTAAGATGCACTGTTCCTCACCGTGTTCTGGGCATTCCTCCTCACATTGTTCGCCACGTGTCCCTTCCTCTTGGCTCGTTCTCCTCACCTCCGGTTTGGTCATTCAAGCCGCCCTTTTGGATGTTGTGCTAGCACATCACAATGGGCACATCACAATGGGCACGATAGAAATAAAAGAATTTGCTGGAAAAACTGCGGTAGAGTCTTATAAATCTGCTACAAATGAGGCAGAGTTTTTCAGCATCATTACACGCCCGTTCCTGAAACTTCCCTATACTACTCATAGCTCAATGGCCCTATAATCAAAATGTTGAGGCACACCAGCATTTATGAAGAATGCCCCCACACCATTCAACATTATCATGCCTGATGCTGAATCCACCCAAATCATTAACATCGCAAACGTAGAAAAGAAAAGAAAAAGTGAAGTGTGGTTATAATGACCAATAACGATACAAATAAATTGTTTAACAAGAGCGAAATACTCCCGTTTGTCTTCCTTAACGATTTGGTAAATCAAAAAGTCGTGATTAAAACAAACGCGGGAGACTACACGGGCACGCTTAAAGGGTGGGATGAAGATTTGAACGTAGTATTAGCTGATTTTGCTGAAATCAAGGAAATGGAGCTGATACGGACGCATAAAGTTACCCTCATTCGCGGAGGAGATATAAGCCACATCATACCTGTGTAACAGTCATGTATACTCCGACGTTACGCTCTCAGTTAGACCTTAACAAACACTTTCACGCTATCACACAGATAACGCACCAGTGGTCTTCGCACTGAGCTCATACCATGCACGAGCCATACAAACCTCTCCAATCGTATAGCGTACTTCCATTTCATTGGTACATGCTCGAATCCTGATGGCCATGGCCGTGATGATTCAATCGATGCGCGGCGCAAGTGGAATGTCAGGAAGTGCGAAGAATTCAAACCACGCAACCCCCAAAGTAAGCATACAACAAGCACCATTTACCTTGTCAGCGGTTAACAGATGAGCGGGTCTTTCTCTCTAAATGTCGTTGCAATTTCAGCTTGTTATTATTAAGCAGACCCTTAACAACGCTACTAATCACGCTTCATGACAGCGTACGCATTACCTTCCACTGCCGATAGATAAGCTGTAGGTTAACGCGATCGCTACTATCGCTACAGAGAGGCAATTCACAAGATTTATGTCCAGAACTTTATATCACACATATCAAACATTAAGGCAACCCTCCATGGCTGATGAAAAAACCTGTAGATTTTGTGGAGCATCCCTCCCCCAAGATGCAAAATATTGTGAAGAGTGCTGGAAGTCGTTAACGAGTGCATCGCAGCTACCGTCACAGCACTCTGAACGACCGTCGACGGCACCACGGAAGAGGACCTTTGGGTGGCTATTTCAAGTTACACTAACTGGGAAAAAAATGTTAGCAGGCGGGACTTTGCTCATCCTCTTCCTTCTTATTATCGGGACGATGGCAAGCTCATACTCACACTCAAACAGTGCAAGTCATATCGATGGACGGGCGATGGCACCGCCACTCAAACTGTCTCCCCAGATAGAGGAGGCTGGGTCGGCTAATATTGCGATTACTCCATCGCTGACCCCCCACCAACGCCAACTCAAAAACCCGAAACTACAGTTGCGCCATCTCCCGCTTCGACGTGCGAGTGCCCACAGCCATGCGTCAACGTACTTTATGCTCCCGAAATACCAGTGTCAAATCCACCAGTTACACCAACGCCAACACCGGCACCGACAGTATCTCCCTACCCAGTGCCGACACCTCCTTGGCCCCCCATGTCTACGCTACTTCCAGACCAAGTGCTTATGTTGCCACTACCATGACTGCCCCCACGAGAACCGTAAGGTGACGGAGGTGCGGTGCTTCTATGTCACCAGTGCAAAGACACCCCAATATCTCTTGCCTAAATCTACAGAAAATACCACGATCGGTCAGTCTTTAACGTCAAACGCTGTCAGGTGCACACCATTGCCAAGAAGTACGGGAAGCTGTGCCCCTGATATTACTCCGAACTTATTCTGGCACAGTTTTGCTATCCACATTGTCCACAGTAACTTGTGACCTGAGACGAGTGAAACTGATACTGGGACATTCGATATCGTTGATAACCTTCGTGCTTGCACACCGAAGTTTTTTTGCTTCGGGCCGATGCTCGATGTGGGAGTGTTTTCAGCAAGGCTTGGGATTGTGCACCTCAAGAGCGGAGCGTTTGGCGTGTATAGTCATGCTTGGGCTCAATGATGCATCTGCCGACTTACCTAATAGTACCCTTATTATGGTTGCAGTGGAGTGTAAATAATAGTATATTAATTGGAATATAGCATTATATCAAATGGGCTTTGCGGTTCAACTTAGACCATCTGCGTGTAATAGTATGATACAAGATAAGATAAAGATTAATTTAGATGCCGTTGAGAAGACTTTATTGATTCCTTTATGGAGTCGGGCGAAATTAAGTAGGGAACATGCTCCATTGCTGAACGACACTAAAGCGATTGAAATCGTTGAAAAAATTGATCTTGATTTTTCAACTCTTGATAAGGCTCTTCGTTTTGAGAACACTCTGCTATATGCAGTACGATCAAAACAATTCGACGATAAAATACAAGCGTACATTGCAGAGTACCCCATTGCATCCGTTGTGAATATCGGTGCCGGGCTTGACACAACATTTTACCGCGTCGATAACGGATTGATTCACTGGTACGACCTCGACCTCCCCGATGTCATTGCCATACGAAGACAATTACTCCCGGAACCTGATCGGACAACATACATTGCAAAATCCCTCCTCGATCCGAGTTGGTGCAAGGACGTTAAACATACTGAAGACGGGGTATTCACGATAGCTGGTGGGGTGCTAATTTGGTTTGATGAACCTCAAGTAAAACAGTTTTTTTCATTGCTAGCAGATAATTTTCCTGGCGGGGAAATTGTATTTGATGCCATACCAGAATTGAGCGCGCTCCTTGGTAAATGGAGTCTACGAGGGAGTCTACGAGGAGCGGGAATAAAAGGGGCTCGTGTTAAATGGACGTTAAAAAATGCGAATAAAATTACAAAATGGGACCCACGCATTAAAGTGATAGAGCAATTTCCTTATTTCCGAGATATTCCGAGGAACCCTGCGTGGGGGGGAAGAACCAAGAGATGGATGGACTTTGTGGATAAACATAAAATGTCCAACATTTTTCACTTACAGGTTTGACGTCTTTTCACTTTACAGGTTTGACGTCAAGAGAATTTTTACGTAGTATGGTGAGGCAGATAAGCTATCTTTCGCAGACATCGAGTCATTTCGTAGTAGCATGTCTCGGAAATTCCCTAAAACTTGCGCTATCCTCGAATGGGATCAATGAAATCGAGGGATATGACGTGTCTTATTCATGCGAGTGATTATTGTAGTAAATAACGCGATAACTCACCACAATAGTCAAAAAAAACACCCCAAACTTCTCCATAGAGATGTGAGCATGTAACCCTCCAGCGTCCATGAGGTAACCACTATACTAGGTGAACTGATACACGAGACATAGGGGAAAATAATTAGGACGAGGGTGCTTAAAGAGGGCGGTATGCTCGAATTTATAGGTCAGGAGGGGGGGCACAATTCTTGGTATAGATTGTAGGGTCACGGTAACGTATTGGCTCGCGCCACAAACTGACGGGGCGATGTGTGGAGAAGAACGCGCGGTAATTATGACCGCAGATGGGGCGACTGCGACGTATAGGGGGGTGGGGGTCACTATTCCGAGAGAGCGCCCGCCGCGATGCGATCTCGTGCAGCAATCTACTTCTTTACCGAGTCTGCAAAGCTCGCCCGCCTCTCTAAAATGGCCGTCGTTTTTGAAAATGAAGGAAGTGAGGATAGAACGTATCAGATAAAAAGGGGGTGTGGAAGTAAAACCATAGATACTCCTCTTTTGTATCTATTTCTGCACGTCGCAAAGGAGTCAAAATAACGTACATTATGATATTGAGTCCTTTTGCAACGTGTCGTGGTGTGAGTACGGGAAGGACGACTACTTTGAAAAAGGGGAGGTTCACGTCCTTTTAGGTATGCTCGGTTCTGTAGCGCCCGCGATATTTCATCATACGGCTATTATGAAGGACTGGGGTATGTGTGTTCTAACTGCCCAACATAAAATCATTTGACACATAATCTCATAACCAAATCATGAACCTCACAGAGGCGATGAGAAACAATCAGTGGGGGTCTTTGTAGATGCGAGACGTTAGAGCTGTTCTCCAACTACGTCTTCAGGCAGAAGACTCCTCGCAACATGGCGCCTTGTGAATTCAAAATATATACTATACAATATATACATCTAAATTGATGATAGGATGTACGAACCTGATACTCAGAACCGCTGCTGTGGACCCGTCACGTCCAGCTAATACAAGTCGACACCTTCATTATGCCAGTGAGTACGGACCAGTCATTGTATGGAACGTTACGAAAAAGTGCAACCTGTCGTGCTCACACTGTTATATTGATGCGGGGGATATGGCTGCTTCCGATGAGCTGAGCACCAATGAGGCGCAAAAGCTCATAGATGACGCAGCAACCTTAAGCCCTCCTGTCATGCTTTTTTCTGGGGGTGAGCCACTCGCACGGGGTGACACAGTTGAGCTCTGCGCATATGCTGTCTCTAGAGGATTGAGAGTTGGCCTCTCTACCAACGGAACTCTTATCACAAAAGATTACGCTCGAAAGATCGCAGAAGCGGGTGTTTCCTACGTCGGCGTCAGTATAGATGGGACGGAAGCTACGCATGATAGGTTTAGAAACAAAAGAGGTGCTTTCAGGGCGGCACTTGTGGGGATGCAGAACGCACGGGATGCTGGCATAAAAACCGGTATACGGTTCACAGTCAACCGGTACAACGTCTCCGATCTACCCGCAGTTACTAATCTTCTTATCAGATACCAGATCCCCCGCTTTTGCCTGTATCATCTCGTGTACGCTGGGAGGGCGAATGCCGAGATGGATATTACGAATGATATGAGAGTTGAGATGATGGACTACCTCATTCAAAGAACCAACGAGCTTGCAAACCATGGGATTGAGGTACTTACCACCGATAATCACGCAGATGGCATTTACATACTGAATTCGATCGAAAATTCCGATAAGAGCGCTTTGATGTCCCTCCTTACATCCCACGGGGGGTGCTCTGCGGGACAGAAGATCGTCAACATCGATCCATATGGAAACGTGAGGCCTTGTCAGTTCTGGGAAGGAGAGGTGGTGGGCAACGTACGACATAACAGCTTGAGCAACATATGGAACAGTCAGAATGAGCTCCTATTAATGTTGCGCGATAAAAAGTCGCACCTTTCAGGACGATGCAGTACGTGTAGGTACGTAGAGGTATGCGGTGGCTGCAGGGTTAGGGCACTCACTCAAGGCGACCTCTGGGGGGCAGACCCAAGCTGTTACCTGAGTGATGCGACCATACGAGGTGACAGCACGTGAAGATGCCCGCGGTTGTAGCATGGGAAGTCACAAAAGACTGTAACCTTGCATGCAGCCACTGCAAGGCAGATGCGGGGGCTGGCGAGAAAAGCGAACAAGGCGGCAGGGGGGAGCTTACCACTGAAGAAGCGCGCGCACTTGTTGACGAACTTTCAACGTTTAACCCACTTCTCATTTTTACTGGTGGTGAGCCGCTTTTACGAAAGGATATCGGCTTCTTGATAGAGTACGCCGCAACTTCTGGGGTGAGAACCGCACTTGCAACAAACGGGACTTTAGTCAACGAAGGGGGGGCAAAATGGCTGAGAGACATAGGACTCGCGACAGCTTCGATCAGCATTGACGGTGCAGATGCTCAATCCCACGACTCCTTGCGGGGTGTTAGCGGGGCGTACAATGGTGCACGTAGCGGGGCTAAAGCATTAAAGGAGGCGGGCATCCGCTTTCAGATCAATACGACCATCACTAATGCTAATGCGCGGTCGCTCCCGCGTATCTATGAAATGGTGCGTGAATCCGGCGCATCCGCGTGGCATGTCTTTGCCCTTGTGCCCACTGGAAGGGGTCATGTAGCAGATCTTGTCTCAAAATCTGACTACTATAAGGCACTTAAATGGCTTGATGAACGTGACAAGAGGGGGACGATTCCGATTAGGCCCACGTGCGCCCCGCAGGTACAGGCTCACGGAACGGCGTAAGGGATGCCTTGCTGGTCTAAGTTACGTCTTCATATCAAGCAGCGGCACAGTCCAGCCATGTGGGTATCTTCCGCTGCAGGCGGGCAACGTACGGCATGCGGACTTTTCTGAGATATGGGAGACCTCTCCTATTTTAGCTTCACTGCGTGAGATCAGAGTATTTACCGGAATGTGCAAGACGTGTTCCTATTCAGGCACCTGTCGGGGCTGCCGTGCACGGGCGCACGCAATGAGCGGTGATTACCTCGGTGATGATCCATATTGTGGTGGTGAAATTGAGAGCCTTTGATGCGATTGACGCACAACTGATAAATCTGCTGCAGCACGAATTCCCGCTCGCAAAAGAACCGTATAAAGAGCTTGCGAAGAGGCTCAACACTCCTGAAGCTGAAATTCTCTCCAGAATTCGAAAGTTAAAAACCAATGGCGTGATACGAGAGATCGGCCTCATCTTCAATTCAAAAATGATCGGGCTGACAAGCACGCTTGTTGCCTTAAAAGTTCCGGAAGATAGCGTCGATGGAGCCGCCCAGATCATCAACTCGTATGTGGGTGTAACGCACAATTATGAGCGGGAAGGCGATTACAATATCTGGTTTACCCTTGCGGCAACGTCAGAAGAAGGACTTGCCTCGACACTTGAAGAAATAAAAGAGAAGATACACCCACTGCATTCCCTCGTAGTCCCGGTAAAACGGGTTCTCAAGATGAAAACTAATTTCAAGGTATAAGACGTGCACGAGAAGAGCGATTATCGAGCGGCGGACAATCGAATAATACGCTATTTGCACCACAGTTTAGCGATAGAGAGGAGGCCGTTTCTCACACTTGCACAAGAACTCGGCATAACGGAAGATGAGCTGTTAGAGGTCATACGTTCGTTAATTGCTGATGGGTTCATTAGGCGGTATGGTGCGGTAGTAAGACACGGACAGGTGGGCTACTCGTCGAACGTGCTCGTTGCATGGAATATACCCGAGGAGCGTATTGATGAATTCGAAAAGGTAATAAGTGACGTAAACGAGGTAAGCCATTGCTATGAGCGGGTGCGCCATCCTGAGTGGAACTACAATATCTATACCATGATCCATGGACACTCAAAAGATGAGTGCCTCGGCGTGGTAGAGCGAATCTCCAACGCCGTTAAGATAGAAGCGTATATATTACTTTTTACTAAGCGGGAATTTAAAAAGCGTAAACTCGATTTAGAGTACCTCTAGATCCTTTTTGGCAGATTAGAGAGACGAGATGCTAAAAGTGGTTTTTATCACGTTTTAAACGGGCTTCTCTACGTTGTCCGGTTGTCGAGAAGAATATCTGCTTCCAGTTATTCGTTCGATAAAAACTACGATTTTTGAGCTTATGTTGTATCATCAGTGGTTAGTAGCACGACCGCAATATTTAAGGGAATACGCACATGAATGTGTTTAAAAAATCGTGAGCAGAGCTGCTCAATAAAAGGAGGTGAAAAAACGATGAAGAAAATGCTGGCAGCGCTTACCTTGTGCCTGTTACTGGTAGGCATCGTCGCAACTACTGCTGCAGTATCAGCCGCACCTACAGAAGGAAAGACGTGTATGTGTAAGCCGTGTATGTGTAAGCCATCCGTTGTTCGGTTTAATGTTACCGATCCGAATGGTGTAAAGTGCGGAAAAATCAGGATACATAGCGATGTTTTAAGTAACACCCAAGGTGCAAAATTTGTCTGCAACTGCCATGGACTACAGCCATGTAAGACATACAACTTGGTCTTCACTCAGACTGGTGGCGCCGGTGCTATCTTTATCAAGAATGGCATCGCTAATAATCGCGGGCACGTTCACATGGTAGGCGCACTTACTCCGAATTTCTTAAAGAATGCGCTTCCGAGTGGGGGGAGTTTCTCCCTTGTGCTTTCTGCACCTTAATGGATCTACCGCCTGCGGTGGCATCAATGCACTTTTGCTGGGGATGCAGTGATTGAGGTAGTTTGGTGGTTGTAAGCAGTTACATGAATGTGGTTGATTATTGCCAACCATACACACCAAAAGTCCGCCATGGTGAACTACACCCGATCCCCGAGCGTTCTTTTTCACTCGTAACTCAGGAGGTCACGTGCCGTGCCTACCCTTCGATGTTACTTCTTGTAGTCTCAAAGCGCCGCATTCTGATGCGTATATCGCCGTTTGAGTACAGCAGAGCTAAAAACAACAAATCACTAAGGAAGGAACAAATCACTAAGGAAGGAAAAGATGCGTGAAGGAAGGGGTGCGTAAAGGATGGTAAATAGTGCTGAGCTCTTTTTCCAAACTCCTACCACACCCCATTCATCAGAATAGAGTGGTATGCGCGAGTACTTAATGCTGCGTAACAGCAAATTGTTTGTGCTTGGAGTCTCACTTTCTTAAGAACTGTTAATAAAACCCAATCAATTTTACTTAACTATACATCAAGGCAATTGCGGAGGCTTGAGTTTTCTATCGCTTCAAAATCGCCAGCGTTAAGATACAAAAAGTGATTGTGAAGAAGATTTCAACTACCAGCAGATGACGTAGATTGACACATATTCAAGGCCGCACGGGCGTATTACCCCTGAGAGGTCTCATTTTTTAATTCTGTCTTTTCCTCGCGGCGTTGCG
The DNA here is from genome assembly GCA_963704625.1 of Methanobacteriota archaeon. GTDB lineage: Archaea > Halobacteriota > Bog-38 > Methanoflorentales > Methanoflorentaceae > DASPRZ01. The sequence continues at coordinate 1,150,300 of OY969924.1, forward strand.
GCAGTTTTTCGTCTCATCGTTTTAATCGTATCAACATGTTTGAATCGTAACGCGGACCAGTCGTCGTCAATCGCAATTTGAGAGACCGCCTCAAAGTCGTAGGGACTCAACACGTCCCATGCTCTGGTTCTATTAATGTTAGCTTCATATTTCTTCGACGTCCCTTTTGGATAACATAACCAGAGATGCCCATCCTCCTCTAGGGCGTTTACGATAGCTTCAACTTGATTATATGCATCGGCTAAACTTCTTACAAAAAAGAGAATGAAGTCATATTTTCTCCGAATCTGAGTGTGGATCTCTGCTGTTAACCCATTTATAACAGGTTGAAACTGATCTGGAGGGTCAATTATGAGTATGGGATCTTGTCCCTTGTAATTCAGCTTTTTTAACACAGTGTTCGTAATACAACCCTCCACGGTGTTGTTCAGCACCTTTATCTGTTTTTTAGTATACCCACCCGAGGATGATACAAAAATGTTGATGCGCTCTCCATTTTTTTAGTCGACGTAGGAGTTTGCCCCACAGGTGCTGCTATTCCGTTGTTTCAGACAAACAACAAGAACTTACTCATATCTTACCTTTTTCTTTTCTCATTCTGCCCATTGAAGAGGGGGACCGATCTTTGTGATCTTTGATTTTGATACAGATTAGCACAATTAGTATCCAGTGCGACGGCCACGATTGAACCTCTTCAAGGGCATTTTGGATACATAATCGCAGCAGCTTGATTTCGGTTGGTTCGGTTACGTACTTCATCGGTATGTATCAGTCCGCTATGAGCTTCTAACTCCTGTTTTACGCCCTATATCTGTCCGATAGACTTATCAAGCTAGGATTTACTATATTAGCGGAAATAAAGGAGAGATTACTCATTAAGCATGCAAAAAGTTAAACAGAGATCCCTATTGACAGTGATTACAAGTGTGCTTTTTATTTTGCTCATAACAGCTCTCATAATCCCCACGAGCGCGGCAGAACTCCATGTTGGGCGTGCAGACGGCTATAAGACTATTCAAGACGCAGTAAACGCTGCCACTCCTGGGGACGCCGTCATTGTTGCGCCAGGAACGTATGTTGAGAACGTTTTTGTGAATAAACTACTCACGATAAGATCCTCAGACGGTGCTGCATCGACCATCGTCCAAGCGGCGGTAGCGAACGACAACGTCTTCTCACTTACCGGAGCTGACGTGCGGATAAGCGGTTTTACGATCGTAGGACTCCATGGCAGCTCTGGAGTAGGCATCGACCACGCCTCCCGGTGCGTGATCACCAACAACATCATTTATGCGAACATTCGAGGGGTATACCTTCAATCTTCTACCGATAACGAAGTAAGCAACAACAATCTTACAAACAATGGATATGGCGTCTATCTCGATTACTCATCAAATAATACGATTTCCAACAACGTTGCCATGTACGAGAGGGGGATGCCCAACGGGTCAGCTTTGGGTGATGGGATATTCATGGATACCTCCGCATCCAATACCATCTCCAACAATGATCTGAGCAACAATCACGCGTTTGGCATCTCATTATACGAGTCATCTAATAACACGATCGTCGGCAACGTCATAGCCGCTAATGACCAGTTCGGCGTCCGCCTTCGCCAATCATCCTTCAATACGCTTGTTTTTAACACCATACGGGCAAACGTGGAGCGGGGCATCTACATCGGCGATGCAACAGGGAACATGATCTACCTCAACAATTTCATGCAAGAGCCGAGCGACCTCAGCTACGTCCCGGGCACGGTCCTCAATTCAACAGAAAAACTGGTGTACAGCTACAACGGCAGCACGCGAACGGGGTATATGGGCAACTACTATTCGGATTATGCTGGCACTGACACCAATGGCTACGGCATCGGTGATAGTGTCACCACTCTCGGTGATCAGCACCCACTTATAAAGCCGGTTGAACAGTATGGAAAGATAACAGTGGTGCTGACCCCTTCACCTTCTCAGTCAGAGAATCTGGGTCAAAACAGTACAACTATGCAGAAGAGTCCAGGATTTGAAGTGTGGTATGTACTAATCGGAATAGCAGTAGCAGTGCTCATTGCAACGGGAAAAGCTCATCGCAAGAAGTGAACGAATGAGAGCGCGCATCACATCACATATTGATGACCTCATGCATGCATAGAAGAGGAGTTGCAATCCCCTACGGCGCGGCGCTGTAAAAGTGACTACATGGTATTCACGATGCATTAATTAAATGGACTGGCATTCTATATGCATACTTAAACGACAAGGGAATGTGAGATAGGTGGAATGGATCTCTCCAGAGGACTACAAGAGAGTCGCGAGGGCGTATGAGATCGAGGAGGCGCGGCGAGGTTTTAAATCCATCTATTAGTGCATGCGTTGGTCAACGCCCTGTCGATAGCGATTCATCGTAAGAGTGCATATAGTTAGAGATTATACTACCGCGCGATATTTGTAGGCACAAGTGCCTACGGCCATCAGAGAGCATAACCATCGGGGTAATCTCTATTCCATCTTTCGTGCCTGAACGTTTGGCAACACATTGTAAGGAAAAAACATCAACCTAGTAGTTGGTGCCACTTCTACACTACCTATGACAACGACGCTGCCTGAGGTATACCTGTGTAAGGCGCACCTCGTCTTATGTCGTCCTTTCGATAGATTAGAGATGGATATGAGAGCGAGATGAGAGGCTGTGCCACTACTAGGCCGAGAAAGAAGCCGCAACAGCGGCGATCTGGTTGACGCCCAAGCAGCGCCTAAGCCCACCCTTCTTTGCGGGTGTATAAGTCACAATGACTGAACCTTTCGCAAAGAGGGGTGCGCGCCTATGCCTTGAACCCTCCGGCAAAACCACCGTGCCCCAGCGGTGAAATAGCGATGGCCCTGCTAAGAGCGATTGAGGGTGAATGCTGCAAAGCCTGCATTATGGAGGCTTGTCCTCCGATCGAGGTCTACGCGTCCCCCAACAACGGGGGAAGGTTGCGATAAGTAGGTACTCTGAGAGTCCTCACATAATGGTCAGACTGCTCGTTGGAGTAATCCTTGGTATCGAGCAAACAATAATCAGGATAAGTCTTAGATCGACGCTAATAGGGCCTCAATCATTGTTACTGAGAACGCTTCCGCTCAAACCCGCGCTACTCGTCTTTTACATCATACTAAAGGGATATCGACGGGCTAAATGCCCTTACAACGCACCACATCCTTGAGGGGGCGTCGCGAGCTTCGGTGACGATCCTGCAGGTGATCTGCATCCGCGTACCCTAGTGCTATGCCGATAAGTATGGCTAGGTCATCCGGGATGTCCAATTCTGCGCGAATAAGATCAGGGTACGAGGCGAACATGAATGCTATTGCTGAGTCAACTCCATATTGTTGTGCGGCGAGCATGATGCACTGAGCCAGCGATCCCATGTCAAACATTGACCACGGCGTGAGAGAGCGATCCATACAGAGAAACACCACCGCCGGCGCCCCAAAAAAACGGTAATTATCAGCAAAGAACTTTTGCCGCATCACATCATCAGGACTTCTCTCTGTTGCTATAGAGCGAGCGAGCACGGACATCAATGCGCGCATGCGCTCTTGAATTGCAGGAGGCCACGTTGTCGGTCCTGGGATATCAGGATTCCGCGGCTCTCCTTGCTGGAAACGAACACTATAGACCTCACGAAGTCTCTCAAGAGCCTCACCGCCTGCAACGAAGAGTTCCCACGGTTGGGTATTAGCCCACGACGGGGCACGGGTTGCCGCTTCCAAAATCTTAAGAATTGTCTCTCTCCCCACAGGGTCGGGGTTAAACGCTCGAATCGTAGAACGGGAATTGAGGGCATCTATGACGTTCATAGAGTATACCTCTTCTTTCGTCGTTATCTCTTTTTCCTTCTCTAATGGTACTCTGAGTACTAGTCAGGAGGCTACCGTGTGTTCCGAGATCAATAGATGGTCTGGCTTAGGGTCACCTACTGGGGGCTAGTTATTCTTCGATGAAATTTTAACTAACACGTAATAGTGGTACTAGTAATGCATTTAATTAATCTACGAAGACGTACCTCTCGAAGAGATTCCTAGGAACGTTGAGACTCCGCCGAAAGCGTTAGTTGAATTAGTAGAGACCGGACGCATTAACCCATGCAAAACTATCGATTTGGGCTGTGGCGCAGGCAACTATGCAATATATTTAGCCTATTGTTGTCTTTGTTTCTGCAAGCGGCATTTTCGTGCCGATAAAGTCTCTCCACAGGGTGTCTAAAGTGGTACTTAGCGTTAGTGAGTACCCATATAGAAGAAGGAGGGGTAATGGTTATGGATGTACGGACCGGAGATGATATAATTCTCTCTTGGAGGCTGAGAGAAGTCAAATGCCCCTATCATATCGCTGTTCGCTGCATCTCTTTTTGTAATGGGTGAGAGAGAATGAGCAGTTTCGATGAATTTGAGGATTGACGTGAAGTCAGCCTGCGTGTGATCTATGAACCCCTCTTTAGCATAGGGAGAGATAACCAAACAGGGAACCCTAAACCCAAGGCCGAAGGAGTCGATCTGCGGAGGCGGGACATGATCGTACCATCCGCCATAATCATCCCATGTTAGGAAAATCGCCGTCGAATTCCAGTACTTGCTTTGCATTATTGCGTTAATCGTCGACGTCACGTAGTGCTCTCCGACTCTAATATCGGCGGGCGGGTGTTCGCTCTCAAATTCTCTGGGCATGACCCACGTCACGTTAGCGAGAGTGCCATTGGCCACGTCAGCTACAAACTCATCGTTTGGTGCAAGATTGTTAAGCCGTGACTGGTTGTCCCTGAACGACTTAAACGCTGGCAGGGGGCTCCACATACCTGGGGTCTTGTAACCATTCTCATCGTTATAGTAATACCTCCACGATACGCCATGAGCGTCAAGTTCGTCCATGATCGTTGGGAAGTCAAAAGAGACGTTCCTTGCATTTTCCGTCAGGTTACCAGACTGTCCAGCGATCAGGTAGAGATGGTTGGGGAGACTGGGGCCCATCTCAGAACTGAAAAAGTTGTCCATGAGGACAAACTTGGATGCATAGTTCCAATAGTTCGGGATATCGCTGTAGCCGTAGTGGCCCATGGTTATAAGAGTTTTTTCGGCATACGCAAAGCCGTCCATCTTCCCGCCATTAAACGCTTTTCGGGCAGTACTTGCAGAATTACTGCCTTCGAGCGTCGCCGTTGAATTGAGGTGAAACGGACGCACTGTTACAGTTGAGCCTGGAGCGATGGGGAGCGTTTCATTCCCGCTGAGACCGTTTGCTCCTGGATATGCCCCAAAGTAATGGTCGAAGGCACGATTCTCTTCGTACAAGACAACGATATGTTCGATGGGCATGGTGATGTTTATCGTTGCAGATAGGGGGCTCGAATATAACGCACCACGAATTGCCCCATCGTAGTGACATTTGGGCGTTGTATACGACCCACTTCGCATCAGGCGGGGTGACTGGTCCGGAGAAGACCCGATAAGTATGCCATGGCTGGAGGCGAAGCCAGCCAAGACCACCGTAGGAATAAACTGGCGCGAAACTCACGTTGGTGATGTCCCACGCATAGATAGCGATAGCGGTGCCATCCACGGCATAGTAAGGCGGCGTGGATGACTGTTTATAGAGTGCTGCATGAGGCGCTATCCAGCCATTGCCATTGCCCGTGTTGGTGATGCCCCATTCAAGATAGGTCGAGTGCAGAGGCACTGAACGAACGGTGGTGATGGTCACAGACGGTGCTGCTGTGGCTTCACAAACCCCAACTAGTGAGAGAATCAGTGGCACCACCAACAATATCGAAAGTACTTCCCTCTTCATTTATTGGCCCCCTAACGCGCTCGCTACATTTCAGAGTATTGCGCACGCAGATGTAATTGATAAATAGGTACAACTATTAATTATTTTGGTGTTATTGATTCTCTCTAACTCTCTTTCAAAGTTTGTTTGTCTAAAACCCTCTTAGAAGATTGAAAAAGACTAGTGCAAGAGATCCTTTTTAGAACAAGCAAGAAGAGTTAGTAGTATTGTTTTAACAAATCAATTTCACGAAGGGTTCGATTATAACGTAGTTCTATTTTCCAGTCTGACATGAGCATTTGTAATATGTAATTTGCTGGGTATTTGAATTCGGAAGTTCCGTTTGCTGCTTCTTGTTCAAGAATAAAGACCTAAAAAACAGCAGAAGAGCATATCGTTAGACCGAATGAAAAAAGAGTACAAATGTTTGAATTTTAACGGATTTAAGGAGCACATTGATATAACGCTATTCAATTTCGACATATCCCCTGATGCACTATTTTACCGTAGCCTTACCCTACGACGCATTACTGTAGTATAACTGTATAGTATTTCTACTATCTCTTACTGACTATTTTTTCGATATACTTTACTATACTGTTTAATAAGTCGATTACTCTGTATGTCAGTGTTAGTAACTGACGGATCTACAGCGTCGCAAGTGGAATTGTTGTTTAGACGCTCGAACTTGAACACCCCTCATGTATACTTGCAGTTTGCGATGATGACCTAAAGGAAATTTACGATAAAATCGTCTTTTAGCCGCGTATCGATGAGAAGATTACATCATATAAGTTTCATAATCATGTCCGCAAGATCGTGGGGCAGGAGCTTCAAAATATTCCACGCCACGTAACCAAGAATCAGCTCCTCAAAGTAACTGCGACTTAGCAACGCTAGGTTTCCCAAGTCTGCCAAGTCTACCATTTTTTCACCTCTTTACTTTGGGAGTACCTATCATTTATTTGTATTGTATTAACAGTAATTCGGCAATGGACGTGAAGGACTATCGCTTCGGGAGATTAGCAAGAGGTGGAATACTGCCATAGTCCCTACTCAGCGGGGGACAGTGGCGAGAGGACACCGTACGGCGGTCATCTTACTATAGCATGGTGATGTTGGACTGCCGCTCGTGGATCTTTGCATAGTTGCGTATTCAATTAAAGCAAAAAGATTCCTTAGTAAACATCAGAAGTTTGACTCATCACGGTCGAGTGCTGTCGCTCAGAGTACGATTTGAGGTTGTAATTCGAACGAACTGTGGTTGAACTTCAACGAAAAGTGTGACGCGTAATTTTTTCGCCTTCTCTGTGCCCGCATATAACTGCCTGCCTTACCATGCCACTAACCATGTTAATCGTTGCAGCATTATTGCATCTAAAAAAGAACGTGGCGCGATGAGAGATCATGGGCAGCATTGAACAGATTTACACTGAAGGTTACACGCTCACTTACTCTCTCAGATAGGCGCTCAGAACACTTTCATGCTGCGCATTTGGATAACGTACTAGTAGTCTTCGCCCTGAACTGATGTCATGAGTGAGATAAACCTCTCCATTTGTATGGCGTGCCTCCATTTTTTTGATACGTGTCCGGATCCTGCTGGCCGTGGCCTTGGCGATACGGTCGACGCACGGCGAAAGTGGAATATCAGGAAATGTAAAGGATTCGAGCCATACAACCCTTGAGATAAGTACACGACAACCCCATTAACCTCGTCAGGTCAGGTATTGACATTTCTGGGTCTGGCTGCCAAAATGTACAACGTCCTTGTCCTCGCTTATTTATGATGTCGGCGTTGTGGCGTTGGAGAGAGCCTGATTATGGGATACCTGTACTTTATCCTGTACCGTGCCGGAGAACGTGGTACTCGATGAGGTCACAACCTTTATCATACAAAATATGTTTTGTAATCTGAGGTATCTTGCATTCTACGTTTTAAATAAAGATGCCCTCCATGAAAAAGGTGAACCTCATGGTAGAAAAGGCAATTGAAGAAATATGCAAACGATGCAAACCCCCGGAGTCACCTAGTGCACAGTTCTGTGAGAGGTGCGGGGCATCGCCCAGAGGCCAGGAGGCACAACCTTCATCACGTGAAGGGGTATCACTGCCTCCATTGCAACACGATGCGCCACAAGGACAACCGCCAGGCTATCCCAGTTAGCAAGCTCCACCCCCATATGCTTCAGCGCCGCAGCCCCCGATGAAAGCGTACCTATTAGATTCGTTGCTATACTCATTGATTCGATCATTTTGGGCATTGTATTTAGTGTAGCGGTGGGTATCTTTGGCGTACTGATCTGGGTACATCGGGGGTAGCATTCCTGTTTTTTTTTCTGGTCTTCACCTCCTCGTATTTCACCTTGCTCGAAGGGACGCACAGCCAGACCGTCGGAAAGATGGCGGTGAAAATCAGGGTGGCAAAAGAAGATGGATCGCCCATTACTACGGATGCAGCAGTACGCACAATTTTGCGTATTATCGATGGCATTTTTTCTACTTGATTGGGGCGATACTGATCTTGTCATCTGATAAAAGACAACACTTAGGAGACATTGTAGCCCATACAGTAGTTATAAAAGCATGATTGGACTACCTCGGCACCTACAATATAAGGATGGAGGCCTGCGAGACGTGTACAATATCGTAGAGTTTGGTGCAAACTGTTTCGCGCGCGCATGAAATACACATTTTGCGGGCATCTTTGGCTAAATAGCGTTTAGGAGCGTTAATTATGCGCTTCTGCCTCTGCCTCTGAGTGCACGGTTAAGTACCAGCGCTTCGGGGACGTGTAAGCTATTTAACTAGTGGTTTACCACATGGAGGGCAGACATGGACGTCGGACTGTTCCTCCTCAGCTTTGTGCTAATCTATGCAGGCAGTACCCTCTTTACGAATGGGGTTGAATGGCTCGGACGCAAGCTCAGACTCTCTGAAAGCGTCGTCGGGTGCGTGCTGGCCGCCGTGGGTACGGCACTCCCAGAGACGCTCATTCCTATCTTAGCGATTTTCTTCGTAGGAGGTGAGAGAGGGCACGACGTTGGGATAGGTGCGATACTCGGCGCGCCATTTATGCTCGGCACCCTCGCGATGTTTGTCACAGGGGTTTCTATCTTCGTTTTTCGAAACCGTCGGGGGCAGGGAGCTGCGTTAAATGTACGCGGTTCGACAAAAAAGAGAGATTTACGCTTCTTTATCATTACGTATTTCACTGCAGTGATGGTATCGTTTATACCAAGTGATACCATAAAACCTGTGCTTGCGCCTCTTTTCATTGTTATCTATCTTGTGTACCTTGTGAGCATCTTCAAAGGTCAAGATTCATGCTGCAAAGCAGTTCTTGACCCGCTGACATTACACGTACTCTCTGCAAAGCTGAGGAAAGGCACGGTGAGAGAAGACCCCTCCGTGTCCCACACCGTTATACAGGTGGTGCTGTCACTCGTGTTGATTATAGCAGGAGCGCAACTGTTTGTTGCTCAAATCGTAAGCCTGGCTGAGTCGTTACACCTCGATGCGATCCTCCTCTCGCTGATCGTCGCTCCTGTTGCCACAGAGCTCCCCGAGAAGCTCAATAGTGTCTTGTGGGTGCGACAGGGCAAGGATACCCTCGCACTCGGGAACATCACCGGCGCCATGGTCTTTCAAAGCTGTATCCCTGTGGCATTTGGCATTGCTTTCACGCCGTGGACTCTCGGGCGATTTGAGGCCATAAACGTATCACTTACCCTTGTTGCTGGCATGGTGCTCTACATTCAGGCTATGAAAAATAGGTTGAGCGCACTCTCGCTTCTTTTCAACGGAGTGTTCTACTTCACTTTCTTAGGGCTTGTTGTAATGCTTGCGTAATATTCTCTTGATATTCAGCACGTGCGTCTGCCGCCAAAGAAGGTGCCGATTGTTATGTTCAACTTTTAACGTTAACACCCAGAAAATTTAGAGATAATAGGTTAAGAGCCCCTTATCGTGTTAAAGCTGTACATCGCACGGACTTAATCGTCTACCTCTTTCCATCACGTAAAAACTATGGTTAGTGTAGAGCAATTTTTGCAGTCAACTAGGCCCCATTCATCGATAGTTGTTGCATTTGCAGCCTAAATTACCAAAACCTTTTGGGGTTAATCGATCAGAAGAATGCCTCCTTTAAACAGTCCACGTGAGAGACCCCATAACATTCGATCAGCAGTGATAGTTGCGGTATCCATCAGTGTGTATATATATGTAAGAGGATGAACATTGGCCCAACAGAGGAGGTACTTGACATGGGTCAGATAGAGGAGCCCACATTGCGTGTCCTGGTCATCGATCACGAACTTTCAGCCGACACTGCACGGGGCAGCAACATTAGGGCCATCGTCTCAAGCTTGGAGAGCCGGGGTATGGATGTCATTAAAGCACGTAGTAGCGATGAGGGGATATCGGTATTCATTGCCGATCCATCCCTTGACTGTATCATTATCAACGGGGATCTCGTGCAGATGGAGGAGGAAAGGAAGGTCACCCCCCGACTCATCCCACAGCTACGTTTAAGGAATGAAGATGTTCCGGTTTTTCTGATCACCGAGCGCGCGACTCTGTCCTCAATACCACTAGATGATATCCAGGAGATCAACGAATATATCTGGGCTCTGGAGGATACCCATGACTTCATCAGCGGAAGGGTCGAAGCCGAAGCCAAGACATACAGGAAGAGTCTTTTTCCCCCCTTTTTTGGAGAGCTGATTAAATTTTCCCAAGTTCATGAATATTCTTGGCATACTCCTGGCCATGCAGGAGGGACGGCATTTCTCAAATCACCTGTGGGAGGCCAGTTTTACCGGTTCTTCGGGGAGGAACTCTTCCGCTCAGACCTCTCCGTCTCGGTTGAGGCCCTAGGATCCCTTCTTGCCCATTCAGGTGTCATTGGCGAGGCTGAGCGCCAGGCAGCCAAGATCTTCGGAGCTGATCTTACTTATTTCGTCACCAACGGGACATCCACGTCCAATAAAATCGTTTTCTTTGGCACTGTTGTCAGGGACGAAATTGTCCTAGTAGACCGCAATTGTCACAAATCCATCGAGCATGCTCTAATCATGACAGCAACCATCCCCGTATACCTCATCCCGACCAGAAACAGGTACGGTATTATCGGCCCCATCCCTGCCCCGGAGATGAGACCCGAAACCATCCGGGAGAAAATTGCAGATAATTCCCTGCTTTCAGACCGCGGCGATGCCCGGCCGTGCCTTGCCGTTATCACCAATTCGACCTATGACGGGCTCTGTTACAATGTGATCAACGTAGGGTCGCTCCTAGGCAAGAGTGTTGACCGGATACACTATGATGAGGCCTGGTATGCTTATGCACGGTTTAACCCTCTTTACCGAGAGCGGTACGGCATGCATGAAGGGCCGAGAGACGGCCCCACCGTTTTTGCCACGCAGTCCACACACAAGTTGCTGGCAGCTCTCTCCCAGACATCCCTTATCCATGTCCGGCAGGGTCGTGCCCCGGTTGAGCACGATAGATTCAACGAGAGCTTCATGATGCATACTACTACGTCGCCACTGTACACCATCATCGCATCAAACGACGTCTCGGCGAAGATGATGAGCGGAACCTCAGGACTGGCGCTCACGAGTGAGGCCATCGATGAAGCGATAGCCTTCAGAAAGATGATGTCTCATATCCGCAGGAAACTTCTTGAGAACAATAGCGGAGACTGGTGGTTTGACGTGTGGCAGCCAGATGTCGTCCTCGACTCTGAGACCGGTCAACGCCTGATCTTTACCGATGTACCCGATGCCACCCTCCGTGCAGATCCCCGATGCTGGATGCTTCACCCAGGTGAGAAATGGCATGGATTCAAGCATTTACACGATGGCTATTGCATGCTTGATCCCATCAAGGTCACTCTTCTCACCCCGGGGATTGCAGAGGATAGCAGCCTCGAAAAAACCGGTATTCCGGCAGCTGTAGTTAGCAAGTTTCTTGAAGATAAAGGGATACTGCCTGAAAAGACCGGGCCCTATACTATCCTTCTCCTTTTTTCAATCGGTATTACTAAAGGGAAATGGGGCACACTGATAGCTGAATTGTTTGAATTTAAACGCTTATTTCAAGAAAATGCATCGTTAAAGGATGTCTTCCCTGATCTGATCGAACGTGCTCCGGATCGCTATGGGATCATGGGCCTCGCCGATCTGTGCCACGAGATGCACGCCACTATGAAGGATACCAGCGTTACTGAACTGATGGATCGGGCATTCGATCTTCTCCCCCGCCCTGTCATGTCAGGAGCGGAAGCGTACCGTCACCTGGTGAAGAACGAGGTGGAACTAGTTCCTGTTGGGAAGATGGGGTCTCGTACCGTCGCCGTCGGCATTGTTCCCTATCCCCCAGGAATCCCAGTCCTGATGTCGGGGGAAGAGACTGGATCCCAGGATGGGCCGATTCTCCGCTATCTCTGTGCGCTGCAGGAATTTGACCGCCGTTTCCCGGGGTTTGAACATGAAATTCATGGTGTTGATATGGCGAACGGCACATACATGGCATATTGTATAAGGGAGAGAGACAGTTCACGAGTTTGAGGGATTGAGAGGCGACGAACGCAGTTAGATAGACTACTGATTCACCTTTTACCCAGTAGTCTATGGTAGTACTGCTGGGAAGCATCAAAAAATTATCTCCAGAAGTGAGTGCCTCCCACTACCTTGCGCGTCCTACGGAACCACCACCGACGGAGAGCAACAAGGGTCCATACGATTTCAACAACGCCAAATGGCCATGTCCCAGCAAGAAAGCCGTAGAGTGAGGAAGCCGCACTGGTGAGGGCGAAGACGAGAACCCACCAGGAAGCGCGATGTTCTAGGGCGTAAGAGAGAAGCGAGAGACCAACCGCAGATGCTCCAAAGAGTGTTAAAAAATCCATGTATCCTCCAGTTTCAATCCTTGTTTAGGTGTGTCATATCGTATACTCATAGCGTTTAATTTGTCCCTTACCAACCACTAAATTGTTCAAGTTGTGCTGCTGTTGTGTCCACTACATGTGACCATGTGTGGTCCAACAAATGGAAGCTAAAATGTCAAGTGTTATTTGACATAACTCTCCTTTTGATACCTTGACGTGGCATGAAACACATCACCGACTGCCTCAAGAGAGGGGTCCACACTCCTTGAGCGACGCGAACCTGCAATCCCACAACTATCTCATCTTACGGCTGCTATGAAAGCTGACATGTGTGCATCTGAATTGCTCAGCATACGGCCCCAAGAGGTGGAGCTTCGAAATCAACTCGTGAACATCATGAAAGCTAAAGGAGGAAAGCAAAGGCAGGTCATTGTGGGCAGTTACTGTTAGATTGCTCCGACCTCAACACTATGCAAATCGGCCTCTAATGCAAGGATCTAACGTACTAGGGTCTATAATGAGGTCGGATTCTAGACAGTTGGAACAGCTCAAGCCTTCATAAGAGCGAGAATTCTGGTTTTTATTTTTTCCGGACTTTCCAAACGGGTCTAAGTCTTATCAGAATTACGAGATAACCATGATTTTAGTGTAATAATAAACAATAAACCAACTGGGGATGAATAAATTGCTATCCAATAAACTACAATAAACAGAGCATAGACTTAAGGACTCACATAACTTTTTACGGTTCTGTCAACTCTTCAGCATCTCAACCATTGGAAAAAGTGCCGTCAAAATTCAGCATCTGGGCTCATAAGATTCAAGATAGTCTAAAAAGTAGTGATTAGAACTTTTAAGATAACCCCAACTATTACTGAGTACGTTACGTTAATCATCGTCCCCACTAAATAAAATAATGAATTACTTCTTATATCTTCCATGCGAACAATAGGATCGTCATCGTTCAAATTTTGAATGAGAGACTTGATTACAGCTGGTTCTCCCATCTTCCCGAGAGCCTCTGTTACTCTCTCGCGGACGTCCTTGTCTTTATCCTTCAACGATGATTAGCAAACTGCCAAGCGACATATTGATTGGGTACATGACCTGTTAAATGCTATTTAATTAGAATAGTTAACCTGAATCAAATAAACACTTTTATACAAAATGGAGATTCTGGTCAATCACTATACCTCTCTTCCAGCCATGGGTCACCACGATTATGATACCCGTGAGATTCCCAGAACCCTCGCCTATCTTTTTTCATAAATTCTACACCAACAACCCACTTGGCGCTTTTCCAAAAATACAGTCTCGGAACGACAAGCCGTACGGGATAGCCGTGTTCTGGCGTCAGTGCTGTATCATTGTGTTTAACAGCAAATAAAACATCCGATTCAAAAAAATCGCTTAGAGAGAGGTTGGTCGTAAATCCTCCCACTGCATGGACTAGCGCGAATTTCGCCTCAGGAAGTACGATGGTGAGGTCCTTTATCGCACTCGGTACTCACTCCTTCCCAGAGGTTATCAAGTTTTGACCATCCAGTGACGCAATGAATGTCCGAATAGACGGTTACGCGTGGAAGTGACAGAAATTCTTGATAGGTAAGCGTTCTCTCCTTTTTGACCAACCCTGAAATCTCAAAGGTCCATTTAGAAGGATCAATGCGAGGTACCCCTCCATAATGTAGAACGGGCCAGTCCTTTGTTATTCTTTGCCCCGGAGGGGTTCTTCCTTTCCGTTCAGTGTCTGGACTTACAATTACCTTCTCGTCTTTCATAAGTTGCTCCTTCAATGTTATCCTGCCCTTGGTGGAGGGCTTAGTTGTGAAACGAGCCGCTAATATATGTGAGATCAAACGAGGACGCCTTTGTAGTGTGTTTTGTTCTAATGATTGTCTTTAGAGGGGGGCCTCAGCTATCATTTTCTTTTAATGCTCTCCAAAGCTTTATCCACCGCATATCGCACATCTGGATCTTTGTCCTTCAATATCACTGTGAGGGGGTCTACCGCTCGCGGGTCCTTTATCGCTCCAAGAGTTTTCGCTGCCCTGATTCGAATGTCAGGATCCTCATCCTTCAATGCCTGAATGAGGGAATCTACTGCTGGTTCTCCTATCTTTCCAAGGGCCTCTGCTGCCCTCCACCGAACGCCCTTACTTTCATCCTTCAAACGTTCAACGAGCTGTTGTACCTCGTTAATAGTGCACGCATCTCCAAGACCGCATATCTCCCCAAGGGACTTTGCTGCCTTCTCTCGAACGGCTTTGTTCTCATCCCGCAGATCTTCAATGAGGGGCCCGAGTGCACGCATATCCCCTATTTCTCCGAGGGACTCCGCTGAGCACAATCGAACGTACCACTCCTTGTCCAGTAAAGCGTTGATTAGCGGTTCCACTGCCCTCGCGTCCCCTATTTCCCCTAGAGCTTCTGCTGCTCTCTCACGAACGTCCGGGTTCGCATACGTCAAAACTTGGACAAGAGCCTCTACCGCTCGCGGGTCTTTTATCTCCCCAAGAGATATCGCTGCTCTCGTTCTAACTTCTGGAGTCCCATGTCTTAGATCCTGAATGAGGGAGTCTATTTCGCTCTCATCTTTTACCTCGTTAGAATGCATCTTTCACACCTCTTGACTTTGCATATACTACGTTTCCAGAATATACAACATTGCAGAACTTAATGTAGTTCATTACAACTTCTTCTGGCTTGATCAAAATCCAACGAAAATTGACCTTAGACAAATCTGATGCTTATATGTTTATAAATTTCCATCATGTTTAGGTGCTTACGCTTAAATCCCTCAACGTGCAAATTTACACTGTTTAGTATCTTCTAAATGATAACGTGAGCTCATCAAGTCCTTTCATATCGGTGTGGCCTTTTTTAAGTTATGTCGTGACGATTATACATGCTGCCTGCCAGCGCCAATCACGAACATATTTCCGTTTATATCGTGGCGTCGGATCAACATCAGAAGTGACAAGTAAAAAGCGATCTTCTATAACATCAAAAGACTCAATAAATAGAAGAGGAAAAAAGCGTTAATTAAATAACCGTTATATTTAACTATTTTATCGCCACTTTTACGCCTTCGAATCGTTCTGCTAACGGCACTGTAACGGTTAACAGCCCATTTTTGAATGTGGCATCAGCCTTCTCTGGGTCAATGATATGCGCGAGGTTCCAGCAGCCAACATACTCTATGTCGCCCCTAGGGGCCCTGAGGCAAAAGCCTGTCTCTGAAGCTTCAAATTTTATATCCTTTTTGCCTACACCCGGAAGTTCCACTTCAATCGTGTATTTCTCTCGATCATGATAGACACAACCAGAAGGTGTGACCAATATTCGCTCTTCTTCCGCCAATGCATATCACCACAAGAGAGTTCAATTCAAATCATTAAATAATTTTTCCCGAAAATTTAAGGTTCCATAGCAACATCCCACGACAGGGGGTTCCCTTGAATCGGGAGATCCTGTACAGGCTCTTGAGCATATTTCAACGCATCTTGCTTGAAGCATGATGTTGCAGTGAGATTGTTGGATGGATGAAAAATATGATAACCCGCAAGCTCACGTGGCTAATAGTGCACTTGAGGAACAGAAGATGATTTATAATTTACAATCACAAAGGTCAAACGCAAGTGGCAACTTAACTAAAAATATGAATGAACAAGTCGATAAAGCGCACTCTATGATGGATTTTATGTCATCTATTAACACATTGCCTCACCTTAGTGCCTACACGTTCGGCAGCCACCACCCATTGTATGTAATGTGACGGGAAACCCCCGTGGAAAAATCGTGCCCTAAATTTTCCGACTATTTACCAAACCGTTTCAGATTTTACACAATTCTCTCATGTAGAGTATCTTACCGAGATAGCTCTCAATTAAATACCTACCTTTGCAGCGTCTTACAGCTTTAACACCATAGTTTTTTGTGTCATCCAGCTTGATTTGCATCATTCAGCATTAAAAGTCATTCAATTCCTTACCGATCCCACTGAGAGAAATATTTGATACAGTTAGCTAACCTCACGAGCGGGCACAAGGACGATAGAAGCTCCTTCGTAGGGAGCAATGCAATTCCTTCGCCAGGAATATTTCCGCACGGCGTACATATATGTAATGCAGTAAATCCCCCGCAATTACTTACATGTATGAGCTTACGAGTGTCAAAATGCATCACCTGCAAATGCCTCTACGCCTCTCTGTCTCCAGCAGCTGGACAACGGTCTGAAGATCGAATCCACCCCACTAACAAGGGGTGTATAGACAGTTGCGAGCGATTCGAGCCATTTAGACTGAAGTAAATCTCGAAGGATGGACAATTGTTCGCAGCAACGCAACTGTATGCATCGAAATATGCGACGGTGTGGAGCGTGATGAATGCCTTCATATACCCTCCACTTAATCAGCGTCGGTGAGGACGATAACCTCGTCTATCAATTTTAAGATCTGTTCTACCTTCTTTCGTTGTTCAAGTGCTTGAGCCCTGAGCACTCGCTTGCCCTGATCAGTGATCGTGTAGATGACTTTTTCACGCCCTCCTGTCGGTTCACTCGCAATCACATCTCCTCTCTCTTTGAGCTCATGAAGATTGGGATAGACGTTACCGAACGTCGCCTTAAAGTATCCGTAGCTTCTCTCTTTAATGAGCTGAGCAATTTCGTACCCACTTAGAGGCCCCTCGGCCAAGAGTGAGTACAGCACGAAAAAAGAGTACAATAACATCCTGAGCTCAGATGGAACGGGCTTCAGTTCAGAGTTTTGAGTCATACAGTATACCTAGCAACATCTTTATATATATATATATCAATTACTGGTATAATTTATAGTGATATAATTTATAGTGATATATTAAATTGATCATTGGTTGATATGTGATTGGACATGAACAGAAACTTAGGCTGTACAGAAATTTTGGGTTACTTGAAGTTTATATATAGATATTGGGCTAAAAACTATAGAGTAATATCGCACGTCGCTCATCCTTATACATGTCCTCAACCTTATGGACTAATGGCATCGATTATCTAGACGGAATATCAGCATGAACAACAACAGTAATTTTGCAAAAATCACCCAAAACGGTACTAGCTTCATCATCATAATTCTAGGTTTTATCGCAGTTATGGTGATGTTCACCGAGTCGATGCTCATCCCCGCACTGCCTACGTTACAATCAGAATTTAACACCACTGAAACGTGGATCGCGTGGGTACTCACGATCTACTTGGTCGTGGGCACTATCGCAACCCCCATCTTTGGAAAGCTCGGTGACGCGTTCGGGAAAAAGAAGTTCCTTCTTGTATGTATGACCTTGTACACATTTGGTGTCACCGCCAATGGCTTCGCATGGAATTTACAGTCGTTGTTGGGCTTTCGAGCGCTTCAGGGACTGGGAATGGCGATGTTCCCGCTCGCATACGCCATTATTAGAGACGAACTTCCCCCAGAGAAAGTTGCTATGTCAACGGGTATTGTGAGCGCGATGTTCGGTGTAGGAACGGCAGTCGGATTGGTGCTCGGTGCCTGGATCACTGACAATTTTGGCTGGAGAATGACCTACCACTCAATAATTCCAGTCGCCGTGGTGGTCACCCTGTTGGCGGCGTATAAGCTCAAAGAATCTCCGATCCTCACGCCGTCGAAGGTGGATATTGTAGGAGCGACGGCATTCTCAGTAGCGATCTTGTCCTTCCTCGTGGCGATGACTGAAGGAGAACGATGGGGTTGGATGTCTCAAAATACGCTTGGCCTCCTAGGGGTAGCGCTCATCTTCATCGTGCTCTTTGTCGCCATAGAGATGCGAGTAAAGGACCCGATGATAAACCTCGCGGTGTTGAGCAAGAGGAACGTCTTCTTTACCAACATGACAGCCTTAATTGTCGGTTTAACGATGTTCATGATGTTCCAGTCTATCACGTACCTCGTGAGGAGCCCCGCTCCAGTAGGGTTTAGCGCCAGCATCTTCGAGGCGGGACTCTTACAAGTGCCCGGTGCGATATTGCTCCTCGTAGTGGGTCCGATAGCTGGGATAGTCGTGAACAAACGGGGCGCAAAGCTACCGCTTGTGCTTGGCGTCGTAGTTCTGGCGGTGAGTTTTGCCTACTTCTACGCATTTAACTCGACAAAGCTCGAAATTGTTCTCGGGCTATTAGTGATGGCAGTGGGTATGGGACTTATGATGGTCTCGATGATCAACATCATCATACAGTCTGTGTCGCAGGCACAGACAGGCATCGCAACTGCTATGAATACCATCTTCCGGACGATTGGCGGCGTTGTCGGCCCCACCATCGCGGGTGTCTATCTTACGCGGTACAGATCACCCATCATGATTCCAACGCCGCGCGGGCTGAATCACAGGCCCACTCCTTCCCAACCAGACCGCGTTCAATTACATCTTCCTCACGGCGCTAGGTATCTCGCTCGTCGGGATAGTGCTGACACTATTTATCAAACAAGCAGGCCCTGAAGTGGCGCACCCAGACACGCACATCCCGAACCAGCGATCAGACGCCGACGCAACACCAAACCGGGTTACAGCCAGCACCGCCGCAACAGCATCAGACGTAAACAATTCTCCTTCCGTATCGGAGGAAGATCTGGTGGACCAGCTGCCCTCTCCCCCTCCAGCCAAGGCGCATCGCTATGGCATAGAGTTTATGGTAAGGGGTGGAGACAGAACACGTGGTGCGAATGATGTCACGATACTCTCCGCTAATGGACACGTCACCCAACTGAAGGCTGAGCGGTCTGGCGAGGGCGACGACCAGATTCAGGAGATTACCTTTACTGCGAGCGACAGTAATAGCGGGGAGGTGCGGGGAGCGGTGGCGGTTCGGAGTGCAGATGGGGGGCATTTCATACGATTCACGCCGGACAAGCTCCGTGACTACAGCATCGAGCTTTTGGTAAAGAACGGTTTAACAGAGCGTGATGCGGATGCTGTCACGGTAACGGCAGTCGATGCGGATATAACCCAACTGAAGGCTGAGCGGTCTGGCGAGGGCGACGACCAGATTCAGGAGATTACCTTTACTGCGAGCGACAGTAATAGCGGGGAGGTGCGGGGAGCGGTGGCGGTGCGTTCCGCTGTTACAAAGAAGTATGCTCTAAATATATCGATGATGTACGAAGTTCGATCCATAAGGCAGAGGGGGGCGAACTCGCCCTAGCCTAACGCTGCTGAGGAGTCACTATGGAGTATAAACATATTTTAATTGGAACTGATGGCTCAGAGCTCATGGAAACAGTCTACGAGCACTGTGCCTATCTCGCACGACTTACAAACGCAACCGTGCACATCGTCTATGTTCTCGACATTGCGGGGTTTGCTTCTGTTCCCATCGATTCAACGTGGGAAAACATGTATGACGTGCTACTAGACGAGGGAAAGGCAATTGCTGAGAACGCAAGAAAGGCAGTTATTTCGCACGGCGTCAATAAAATGGCCGTTACGACTGCCGTGCTTGAGGGGCATCCTTCGAGTGAACTGAATACGTATGCAGAAAACAACACAATTGACCTGATAGTTATCGGAACGCATGGGCGGAGGGGATTGGACCGGTTGCTTATCGGGAGCGTCGCTGATAAGGTAATCCGTGAGGCGAAGGTGCCCGTTTTGGTGGTGAGGAGTCCAACAAATATATAATCAGCTTAATAGCAGGTAATCTGTCTGCGGTACCCGGTACTCAACTCTGCGCGTAGAGCATCGTACAAGGCGCGATCTGGCTTCATACCATATCGTGCTCAACCTTTACTATATAATAGTCACAGTTGCCTCTTCATTCCAGTTAAGTTTAAACCAGTCTTGTTAATACAAAAATTATCAAATTAAATATATGTTACATGCAGAGAGGATCCAGTTG
This sequence comes from Methanobacteriota archaeon, assembly GCA_963704625.1. Lineage (GTDB taxonomy): Archaea > Halobacteriota > Bog-38 > Methanoflorentales > Methanoflorentaceae > DASPRZ01. Next base: position 1,170,873 of record OY969924.1, read on the forward strand.
AAATCATTTTTGCAGCGTTTTTCTCACCCTAGAGCAATTATGTCCAGTGGTAACCCATGGGAGTACGCATGCTGATTGATGAATCTGTAGAGAATCTCTAGAAGTGCTAAAAATAGGCAATAATATTATTTTTCTTCTCGTTCAGGTTTAAACTTGATATTCTTCTTATTAAAAGCAGACGGCATATGTATGACGTACCTGCCCTCTTCCTTCAGCGCCATCACTATTTCCTTTCTCTCGATGAGCGCCGGTATGTTGAGTTCATACGATCCGGGACCAACTATCTTTATGCTCTCAACCTTTGTAGGATCATCCTTCCATTCGTGCTGAGGCTTTACCCGTATCTGCTCATTCGATAATGATGATATGATCTGCTCATCCAGTTTTGACGCGTGAATATTCTCAGCTGTCTCTCCCTTTACATAGAAGAACTTATTTCCCCCACAATGTGGACATCCACGCAGTATTACGGCGGATCCATCTTCGAACAGATGTTCGCACTTGGTACATTTATGAGGCATAGTAGTCCCAACTTACTGTGGTGGTCTATTATTTGTCGCTTATATTAATACGCTGGTATATAATTCTAATTCACGCTTCGCGAGCTGATACAAGTGCACTAATCAGATCTTTATCTTTATGTAATGTCTTCAGCTGGTTTGCAGGTCCTATGACCGTCAGACGCGCGCGTGGATTTTTTCCAAAGATTTTTTCAAATATGTTTTTCCGGTGCTTTTGAGGGTAACTCTCCATCTCGATCCCTATAAATCCCTCCGGAGTTACTTCCAACATCGTGATTTCTATAAGCTTTGTCTCCTCTGTAGGTTCGAGACCAGATTCGAGCACCACGATCTTGCCCTTCTTTACCTCATCGAGTATAAGCCTCACTTTCTCCATGGGAGTCATGGATGAGAGTCTATCACTGGATATAAGATCAATTTGAACTCCTGTCATTGTTAACCTCCGAAGTTCTCAGCTATAGCGTTGTAAAGTTTGTCAATGTTAAAGCCTTCAAGGGCAGATATCGAAACCATCGGATGCTGCGGGAACGCAGAGTGGATTCTGGCAGGGGCCGAGTCAGGGAGGTCTATCTTGTTCGCCACTATCATAAGGGGCAATCTTCTTGCTTCCATGTTGCCCACCACTGTAACGTTCACTTGAGTGAATGGATCTTCTGTAGCGTCCATAACGAGGAGGATGCCATCGAGATCTTCAAGCCATTTTATAGCATCGATAACTCCTTCTGTTGCCTCTTTTGCCCGCCGTTTAGCCTCTTCTTCTTCAAGACCAAATGACATAAAGTCGTGGAAGTCAATCTTTGTCGCAAGACCAGGTGTATCGACTATATCGAGGGTCACGGATGATCCATTCGAGCTTATAGTAAGACCTTCTCTCCTTTTAGCTCGCCTAGTCTCGTGGGGGATTTCACTCGTCGATCCCATAGTATCGCCTGACCACTCTCGAACAATCCTATTTGCAAGCGTTGTCTTCCCCGCGTTGGGTGGACCGTAGATCCCTATGCGCGCTATACGTTTCTTGAAGACTTTACGAAGCCATACCGAGAAGTTCCTCTTGATGCTGTCAAATACTCCCATAATACACTCTCGTCGTTCGTGTTAACTTTCCTAGTTGCGGCTTAACTTGAGTTACTCACAAAGCTCAAGCATATTCATGAGCAACGCTTATCCTTTTTAAATGTGTGGATTTTGATCTAGCTGCACTATTGATAGAAAATGATTCATACTCTTGTTACCAGAAATTATTTTATCAGAGCAGCACAATCTGATTGCTGGAAACACGCTGATTCTCATTGCAAGTAGCGTTGAGTATCAACTAACCTTAATTACAAATACTCAAAGCGTTTTACCGATAATTGTAAAGAAAATATTAAAGCAAAGATGGTACTATAGGATATAGATATAGCAGAGTAGAGGAGAGAGTGGTATGGAAACGAAATTACCGGTAAGGGACGTTATGACGCGAAATGTAGTGACCGCGAGTCCCGAAATGACAGCTGCTCAAGCCGGTAAGAAGATGGTCGAATACAGAGTGGGAAGTGTCATAATCGTAGAAAACGGTAAGCCTGTGGGCATAGTCACAGAGAGCGACATGGTCGCAAAAGTAATTTTTAAAAATTTAAGACCGAGCTCGATAAAACTCGAACAGCTCATGTCAAAGCCTCTTCTCACAATAAAGAGCAGCGACGATGTGAACGACGCAGTGCTTAAAATGGCTCAGAGGAGGATACGGAGACTGCCCGTGGTTGAAGGGGATGCCCTCGTCGGAATACTAACGGATACCGATGTCATTCACGTCTCTTCTGAGATGGGTCATATACTAGAGAATTTAATACAAATGAACAGAGATATCGTACTCGATCGCAGAGATACAGTTATCGCTGAAGGGGAGTGCGAGGAATGTGGGGAGTTTTCAAAGGATCTCGAACAGGAAGATGATGTTCTTAAATGCCCGAGATGCCGAAGCAACGCATCGTCGGGTGTTTGCGAGATATGTGGGCAACTTTCCGATATACTGGAAAACACGAATGGGAGCTTAATGTGCGAATCCTGCAAGGAGGATAGCAGATGATTCTTGATTTAATGTCGATGCCTGTAACCGTAAAGGAAGACGCCTACGTCACACATGTGCGTCAAATTATGCGTGAGGGACATAGGAGCCTGCCCGTTGTTGACGCGCAGAATAGGATAAAAGGCATGGTTACTCTTACGGATATTCTCAAAGTCACATCGACGAAATCGGATGTGACAGTCAGCGGGTTTATTCAGCAGACCGGAATCGTCTCACCTGACGCTGACATAATGGATGCCGCAAGAATATTTGGAAGCACAGGCTTCGACATCCCAGTAGCCAGATCACATGAAGATAGTACAATTATAGGCGTAATTGATTCCGAAAAATTGTTCAACAAATTGTTCAACAACTTGAACTTTAAAATGGAAAAGGCCATTGTAGGTGATATCATGACGAGGGCGGTCCGCACCTGCAACGCCGACGATCCGGTTTCAAAAGTTTGGCTTAACATGACGCAATACGGGATTTCTGGTTATCCGATCATAAAGAGAAAACGACTAGTCGGCATAATTACCCTTAAGGATCTTCTCAGTGCGGGATATGTAAGACTCGAGCGCGAGGATGAGCGATCAGGGCGCGATATATATCCACCAAACGTGGAAAAGGTCATGAAGACTCCAGTCATGACAGTTGTATCTGATAGCACGATCTGGGAAGCCGCAAATCTTATGAGACAATACGGAATAGGAAGACTCCCGGTAGTCGAGGATCGTAAGCTTATCGGGATAGTCGATAGGCAAGACCTCGTAAAGGTGATCATTTAATTTAACTGGAACTAAAACGGTGAGAGGATGTTAAGGGAGAACAAGCGTCAAAAAAGGGAACATGGCGAATTAGGCGGTAAACTAGACCGCGGAAGCCTTGGCTTTAAGAGCAAATTGTCTGAACACGAAGGCGACATCATGATGGTCGCAAAGAGGGACGTGATAATGATCCCTCCTACTATGACGATCATGGGTGCAGTCAAAACGATGAGGCACTATAATTTTAGACGCTTGCCCGTCAGCAATCCTGGTACCAACAGACTCGTCGGGATAGTAACGGTAACGGATGTGATGAACTTTCTCGGAGGAGGAGATAAAGCCCAAATAATAGAAAATAAACATAAGGGGAACTTATTGTCCGCTATAAACGAGGAGATAAGCTCGATAATGGAAGAGGAGGTCGTTACCCTCAAAGACTACGATACTATAGAAAGCGCACTAAAAAAGATGATAGATGAAGGACTGAGTGGATTTCCAATTCTCAGCGTAGATGATAAAGTCGTGGGCATAGTTTCAGTGCGCGATTTCGTTAGCCTCATTGCTGGCGTAATAACAGGTAAAACGGTATCAGGCTATATGAACCGGAGCGTTCTGACTATCAGTCCTGATGCAACGGTAGAAGCCGCTGCGAAAATAATGATCACAAATGACTTCAGAAGGCTTCCAATAGTCCACGAAGATGTGATGTTGGGGATAGTAACGGCAACTGATATAGTTAATTACCTTGGGAGCGGCGAGGCTTTCGAAAAGATCGTAACCGGCAACATGCATGAGGCACTCGGCGTCCCGATCAAAAAGCTCATAAAGGACGCCCCAGTCACCATTCATCCCGACACCGATCTTGGTACAGCTGCAGATTTAATGATCGCGCGCGACACTGGCGTTCTACCCGTAATAAGTGATGAGTCACTTATAGGTATAATAACTGAGTGGGACTTCCTCACTGCAATGATCAGTTAAACGTCACCACATTGCTTATTCTGCCTTCCGAATGGGGCGCTATAGACGACTACTCTGGTAAATAGCCTTATTGAACATAATATTCTACTAGATCGTTGTTGTAGATGTAGGAAAGCAGGGCGTCGAGTATCTCGTCCGCCACGTCCTCCACATCGGCTATTTCTTCTATCACCATGTAATTTCCAGAATCTGCACTTGCCATCTCAAGGTAACGTTTCCTTACTTGAAGGAGGCGGCTCTCATTTTCAACGTTGGTTGGAGCTAATCCCCTTTTAGCAAGGAGTTCCATAGCCATCTCTGGGGGCCAATCTACAATAATGATAATGTCTGGCTCAGGGGCAAACTCACGGTTCATCTCAAGTATCTCTTGCCAAGGTATGTTATCAGATTGGTAGGCTGCAGTTGATAAGAAGTACCTATCCATCACGACGATTTTCCTGTCGGACAACGCTGGAGCTATATGAGTTTCGACGTCATAACGCCGGTCTGTGATGAAGAGAGCCAATAACTCATGGTTGGAGACGGGACCCCCTCGCGAAAAACTTTCACGTACGACGGTCCCCTCATTAGTTTCATCAGTCGGCTCAAAAAATCGCACCGCTTCAAACCCGAGGGCATTCAACCTTTCGACTAACCTTATCGATTGCGTGGTCTTCCCGATACTATCAATCCCCTCAATTGCTATGAGAACTCCACGACGTAAGCGGCGCTTCATTTTTCTTTTAAAATAGTTTCAACAACTCTGCTGTAAAGTTCTCCACCTGCACCGTAGGCACCGAGAAACTTACACGAACGTATCTGTCTGTAAATCTACGAGTGGTGTAACTTGCGGCCCTTATGAAGAAGCCACGTCTTAGCATTTCATCAGCGATGGTTTCAGGTGTACTTCCTGTTTCCGAGATATCAATGACCATCATACTTCCATGCGACGGGTAAACTGGAAGGAATGCCCCTTCTATTTTATCTACCGCGTTTTTTATCAGCAGTTGATTCTCCGTTGTAATCGCTACAACTTTCGGCAGCCAATCTGCCTTATTTTTTAAAGCCGCGACTCCAGCAACCTGCGCTATAATTGAGGTGCCGAGGTCATTGATCTTGTACTCAGACATACAAGCCAAGAGGGTATCTGTCGCAATATGGGCCCCGAGTCTCAGACCAGCAAGCCCGCAATTCTTAGAGAAACTGTAAATCGTGATAGTGCCTTCAGAATAAAAATCTGCTGCAAGCACGTGCGACTTGGCCAAATCTCTGTACGTCACATCATTTAGCACATAGATCCCAGCATCCTGGGCTATCTCACAAAAGGCTTTTACTTCTTTTGGGGTATAACTAACCCCGAGAGGATTTAAAGGATCTACGAGCGTCAACATTTTCGCTCGCTTATCTATGGCCTCATTTACCATTTCGGGCGTCAATTTGTAATCATTATCCTCGGAGTAAATGGGTAAATCGAGGACTTTGGCTCCACTTAGCTCCGCGAACCTATGGATAACATAATACCCTGGGTCGCTCGAGATCATAATATCGCCGGGTTTCAGGAGAGCGCGGGTGACCTGATAGAGTGACTCCGTGCCTCCCTCTGTTATATGAACTGTGAGGTTCGAGTTTAAATTCAAATCCTGAAGTATGAGGGCTCGAAGCTCTTCCAAACCGTAGGGAGGGGGGTACTTATGATAATCCTCATTCATTATTGACTGGATCATGGCGCTCTTAATCGCCTCATAAGTAGGGAAGTGATTGGTGTTCTGACCCAACCACACCATCTTATCATCATCGTAAATGTCTTGAAAAAATTTATTCTCCTTGTTTAAATCCTCCACTTAAACCACTTCTTTAATTAACAATTTTAGAGAGCAACTGACATACTAGCTCCCAGTCGTCAAAGAAACGCAGTCACGCTACTACTCACATAACCAGCTTAAAACTTAAAAAAGTTATGGTCATACGACTTAAAAAAGTTATGGTCATACGGTACCTACTTATACGTTGTAAATTCAAGTGAATAGACGATGGTTTAATAGTATATAGCCCGCACTCACATTTGAGGATAGGATAGGGCACCAAAATTTCAAAAAAATCAGAATAGGCTCTCTCTCGAGTGCCTTCGTGAAATTTTGACCTCACTTAAAGGCTCAAACCTGTAGTCCTCTAGCAAAACATTGAAAGTTTCATTAATCGGTACAGATAAATATATTTCTTTCGTTCTGCCGTACCTACCTTTGCTAACAACCTGTGTGTTTATTATCCCAAGCAAGTCGAGCTCCATTATGAGATCCGTTATTCGCCTTTTTGTGAGGATATCTATGTCTATCTGCTTACAGATGTCCTCATAAACCCTGTTTACTTCTCCAGTCGTCGCACTCTTCTGCCCATTTTGGTGGAGTTGTATTATGCTGTAGAGCACAAGCTTTGACTGGGTGGGAAGCGTTCTTACGACCTCGACGACGCGATTGAGCTCTATCTTCATCTGAGCTGTTCTTACATGTTCTTCCCTGACCCTATCTGCATTTAATCTCTCTGCAATCTCTCCTGAAACCCTCAATAAATCGAGTGCACGTCTAGCATCTCCGTGCTCCTGAGCGGCCAAGGCGGCACAGAGTGGAATAACCTCATCGCCCAATGATTTTTCCTTAAATGCCAGACGTGCACGTTCCTCTAGGATGTCACGCAGCTGATTAGCGTCATATGGTGGAAATATGATCTCCTCTTCGGCAAGTGAGCTTCTTACCCGTGGGTCGAGGTACTCTGTAAACTTCAAATCGTTAGATATTCCTATTATGCTTACTCTAGTATCTTTAAGCTCGAGATTTATCCTCGATAGATTGTAAAGCGCATCGTCCCCACTTTTCCGAACAAGTCTGTCAACTTCATCAAGTATGATGATGACACAACCGCCTTGTAAACCTAAAGCCTCGATAAACTCAGCGTAAACCTGATCTGTAGGCCAACCAGTCATGGGCACGTCTTTACTAAACTGACGTGCAAGATACGCAAGAACCCTATACTGGGTGTCAATAACCTCGCAATTTATGTATATAATCTTACATGGTACCTTTCTCGCGACGCCCGCGCCCTCTAACTCCCTTCCGACATAATTAGTGCAAGCGGTTTTGCCCGTGCCCGTCTTGCCATAAATGAAAATATTAGAAGGAGTCTCTCCTCTAAGAGCTGTAACCAAAATTACAGCTACAGCATTAAGCTGATCGCGCCTATGCGGTAAGTAGTCCGGCGTGTATGATGGCCTTAACACCTCCTTGTCCTTGAATATAGGTTTGTTTTCTAATAAGTTGTCAAAAAGTCCTTTCAACTTTTGACCTCCAACAATGCCTTCATTAGTCATAAATTTCAGGCTTTGAAACTGAAACTACTGAGTTTCAATGAAAATATGTTACTGAATGTTTTGTGCCTTTAAAATGACTAACCTTATAGTGGAAACATAAGTAAATAAACCTTATGGTTTTAAAAGGTATATTTCTATTGGAGTTTTACCATAATTTCCACTGGAATCCAGTATAATTTCCAATGGAGGATACTTCATTGTATGATATCGACTTTATATATGCCTGCATCCGCGAGATACGAAAAATCTAAAAAACTAGAATTTGCAGTTTTTTAAACAATTTAAGAGTATTTCGAGTTTATTGCCAAGCAGAAGCCTGAATCACAGATACTTGATAGGCGTTTCGATTTCTTGGATTGACAATACCATAATTTCCACTGGAATGCCTTTATACAGCCCCCATTATTTCTACTGCAAAGTTGAAAAATGGATGATGATATATTTTATATTATGGTTGGAAAATAGAGTAGTGTTGTTTTATGAAGTTAATATTATATAAAACTTTTTATAAATATAGCGCAATAGTAACAGTTTTAAATCTTATTCATTCGAAATAGGCGGGTGGGGGTATACAAGTTTCATCCATAGCTATGCCCATTCATAAAATGCTTTAATGAGCCCAAAACAACCCGTTAACATCATATCTCCATACGGAACGGCAAAATATGGGTTGTGAATCGATTCTTTCATCATGTTCCTTTTTGGCCCTGTGACTGATACAAAAAATCCTTTTTCTTTATAGGCGCGATATAAATCTTCAAATCCACTTTTGTTTATATAACAACCGTGTCCTCCATCATTGAAGACATGTTCGTTGGTTAGCTCGCCAGATCCAAACAGGGAAATATAGTAATCGAGCTTGTCAGGGTACATTGCTGATGTGTGGTGCTCGAACATGCCAACTATCCGTTCCTCATGAAGCATGGCTGACAAGGTATGCCCATTTCCTACGTTCACTAAGATAACAGGCATATATAATCTTTTTTTAACTATTTCATCACATAAGGCGCCAAAAATAGCAGCAGGTCCAGTATCCATTAAAAGGATATCATTTGCACTTTCGTGCTTTAAGGTTCTATATACTGCCTTCAGCCTCGTTAAATAATTAGGAATATCACCATTTAAATAGCTAAAGAACCTCAAGTCACCGCCGCGTTCAATAGTTTCTTTAAAGTGCTGAAAGCGGAAAATTCTGTTGCTCTCATAACTCTCACCATGATCTTGACATGCTACTGCAAACGCATCAGGAACCTCAACCCCAAACTGCGTAAGCGATGATCTGAGTGCTGGGACATCGACATCTTTCATTTCAACTTCTATCGCGTTCTCTATGGTTGTCTTTTCTGACACTATTTGTACTCCCCACGATGCTACCTTATCGAGATCGTCATTAAGGGTCTTTGCAGCAAGTGGCGTTGCGTAAACCGGAAGTTTTGCAGTGAGATGGTCTCTTATAGCTGAGCTACTCGGGCCTCCTCCCATAGTTTCACCGGTCAAGAAAAGGCTCCGGCCTTGATAGGTTCCACGTCTAATTTTATTTGCTACCGTTACCGTCGGCGACGGGAGTACCATCTTTACGTTGTTTTCCATGTTAATATCTGAGTCGTAAAGAAGTATGTCTTGAGTTCCTGTTCCTACATCAATGGCCATTATCTGCATAATAGAAAGGTTATTTGATATGATTATTATATTTACCACAATTGCTTTAATTACTGTTTAAATTATGGTCTGCATGGTGTTGAAAAACGCTATATAAATGAAAATGTAATCAACTGCTATGGAATCGGGAGAGCTAAGGCACTCACACAGGGCAGATGAAACGACAAGTTATGATTGTGCTGTGATCTCAATTAGTACATCGAGATTTGAAAAATTTGGCAATGTCAAAACGCCCGAGGCAGCACAGGATGACTCTGGGCGAATGATTATCGAGCTGCTTCAAGATGCTGGTCATACGCTGAGATTTTATTATTTACTCTCCGATGAGATACCTCAAATTAGGCGTTATATGCATCGCCTTACAAATCGTGTCGATGTCATCATAGCAACGGGGGGTACAGGGCTTGCTCCAAGGGACATAACTATTGAAGCAGTTCAAAGTTTAATTCAGAAGGAAATGCCAGGGTTTGGGGAACTATTTAGGGTAATGAGCTACGAACAGGTGGGATCTGCAGCCATGCTTACAAGGGCAATAGGCGGCATCATAGAAAGGACTGTTGTGTTTTGTCTTCCTGGCTCTCCCGAAGCTGTTAAACTTGCAATGGAAAGGCTCATACTACCTGAGCTTCATCACATCCTAAAACACGTCGTAGAGAAAAGCAAGCCGTGATGGTGGGTGTTGGGTAGCACCTTCCAGCGCGTTCGTCACTGAGGGACGGGCCAAATGTCTCTTAAATTTTTGTGCGATTTATTCGAGGGTTGCATGCCTCCCCATCATTTCCTCCTCGCTCTTTTCCGTAATTGCCATGATCTCTGCTATAACCCCGTCAAGGAAGACCATGGTGGCTATTTCAAACATTGTGCCAAGAGGGGTGAATGAAATGTGTGAGCCGACTACCTGTCTTTCCATGAAGTCCATATCGCTTGTCTTGGTCCTACCTTTAATCACCACAATGGTGTCTGAAATCTGCCCGAGAGTGGACTCCCTATTTGAAGTAACGATCGCGATTTTCGTCCCTTTTGCCTTCGCCAGCACGCACATCTCGTTAATTGACTTGGTCTCACCAGAACCAGAAATAGCGATAACGAGGTCTTCTGATTTGACAGCGGGGGTCACGGTCTCTCCAACAACATAAACATTGAATCCCAAATGCATCAGTCGCATAGCAAACCCTTTAGCAACGAGTCCCGATCGCCCCGCACCCAATATGAATACGCGCTTGCAGTTCTTCTGTACGTTTAGAATATCGTTAATAAATGCTTCTATCTCAGAATAGTCAAGCTCATCAGCTACAGTTTTCACGTTTGAAGCTATAATTTTCATCGCTGATTTGGTATGCTCTTCAAGCTTTACAAATGCGGCATTGTTTTTCATTCAAGTGAACCTTTGTAATGAACTGCAGCACTAATTGCATTAACTTATAAACTCTCTATTTTAGATATAAATTGTGTATTTTTAAGTATATATCTAAGCTTTTTTTATTATTTTTCGTTAAGCCGGCGACTAACATCGAAATGATCGTAAGAGCTGTTAAGAATTTAATTGAAATGGTCTTCTGACCTCTTCAAGTGCAAGACGAGCCAAAAGGTGCGCGATTGTCGACTCTGCTCCTTGATTTTGATTTACACCTTCTTCGAGTGACAGACCATCGAAACAACCCCCTGTAGTTGGGTCATATACTGGGGACTTCAACAAGTTGTTTCCGAGGAACCACTCAAAGCTCGTAAGAGCATTTTGATGATATTTAGGTTTATTGGTAATGCGGTATGCATCTACGAAGGCTTCGACAAGTGCACCACCATCAATTGCCTGCTGGTCCCAGAGTGCCCTATGTCTGCCTCTTATGTACCAGTTGTCATTCCCTATAATACATATCACTCCTTTAGCAGTTTTAACCTCATCCCACAAGAATTGGAGAGAGCTTTCTGCGCACTCGAGGTATTCTGGCATTTTTAGAGCATCGTAGGCGAGGAACATGGCTTGAGGTAACCGGGCATTCGCATAGGACATGAAATCTTCAAACCACTCCCAATCGGGACCTTTCGAATTTCGATATCGATTCAACATCTTATTTGCAAGCCTTTCGATCTCATCACGAGCATAACTCAAGTCGTCGATGCAATAGTAAAGACCGAGCAAGCTATAGGCTATGGGCCTTGCGGCTAGGAATTTATCTGCGTGTTTCAGCCCATTGTTAAATACTATTCGTGCGACCTCTCTTATGCCGAAAGGGATACTATTAGAGCTTATTATGTAACCACACGCCCAAAGCGTCCTCCCGAGGACATCGTCAGCGCTTATAGTGTCGAGAAAATTTCGCTGATAGTCCATGAAGTTGTGCATCGTACCATCCTCATTTTGTGAATAAAATGTGTAGGCCATGTACGTTTTCACAAGCTCGAGGCTCAATGCGTCGCCGAATATATTGTAGTGTTTTGCAGCCACGATAAGGGCTCTTACGTTGTCATCAGTACAGTAACCCTCAAACCTATTAGGTACTGTGTACTTGGCGTGTTGTAGTATTCCCGTATCGTCAGTAAGCGTTTGAATATGTTTTAAAGTTATAGGCGGAAGCAACTTATCACCGCTCAGTTGGTTATTTTATGCTCAAAAAATGATTAGTTTGTTAAATTCTACTTTAATTTAATAAACCTGCTTTTATAAATATTATTTGGGAGTCTATGTCTGAAAGTTGAGGACAGCACACGTTCGCGCGTTGTCGAACCGTACAAATGACTGTTATTATAGTGTATTGTGCCCTATGCAGTTAGAATAAATTCAATTCTCTGCTATGGTGCACTAAGAGAACAGTCTGAAATTGAAATAGAAATTAGCTGATAATAACTGATAACTTGTAGATAAAATTCTAATTGAAATAGAAATTAGCTGATAATAACTGATAACTTGTAGATAAAATTCTAATTGAAATAGAAATTAATTCTAATTGAAATAGAAATTAGCTGATAATAACTGATAACTTGTAGATAAAATACGGATAATAACACATAGCCCCCTCATGATAAAGTATCATAGTAGAATTATTACATGAATAAAGCTAAGTTGTTACATCATGGCAATGCATTTATCAGAATCTCTTTTTCGCTCTCGCGTCGTTGGCGAGCGCTAACTGATAATTCTCGTGACTGCTACCCGTTTGCCAGTCATAAAGGCATGCATGAGCTAGCATCTTTTTCGGGGCAACAAATAAAGCTAACACTCAGATGATGGCAATCGATTAAGCCTATCAGTCAATTTTTTATATTCGCCTCGTAAAAACTCATTTTGGATCTTTAGCTCATTTATAATAATTTCTTTACCCGATATCATTTGATCTTTGGCACTCATCACCTCTTTAAGTGAGAAAAATCCGTTTATTAGTGCCTCTTTGCCGCCATTATTTGCTTTTAAATGTTCATATTCCCCTTGAGATCGTTTGTCGCTATCTCCTACCGCTATCATCTTACTTTCATTGACTACCGCCCCTATGATCTCGCTTTGCAATTGTTGCTTTTTATCGTAGTTCTCACCTGAGGTTAAATATGCATTTATACACTTTACGATAAAGCGGGATCTGCTCAGGCTCTCCCTCGTGCTGGCATCGTCTATTTTACCTAGCAGGTCATCGCTAAGATTAAAGCTAATCTGCATGATGTATCAAGTTATGTGTTAGCTATGTCCTTCTTAAATGTTATTATTTGGTTTAGAAGTATGCTGATAATAATCGATAATTTATGGATGAAATACGGATAATAACAAATAAGAGATCCATGTCCGATACTACCTTATCAGGTTTGTTCTATCCTTACCACTGTCATACTGTATCGATGATTAACTCTATTTCAAATACAGTAAAGCACAAAAGTCACGTAGTTTTTTTAATCATTCCGTGGGAGGAACAGCGGGGGGAAGTTACAAAACTAAGTTTGAGCAGAAACTGACTTTTATCTTTAAGCTGTTGAATCAAAATCAATTGCAATAAAAGGCCTTTTTTACAAAATGATGACGATAAAGGCGACAATCTCCAAAAAGGTGGTTTCGGCCGGGTTCGCACCGGCAACCCTCCCTGTGTAAAGGCTCATTTTTTGCTTACATCAGAGCCGATGATCTGTTCGTTGCCATTACCTAAATGGTTCTCTGTCACAACAGAATTTTACATAGCTGACATACAATCATAGCACTTTCTATCGTGAACGCTAATTACGCCGCCACATTTTGGGCAGCGGTGCTCTTCTTCCTGGTGTCTAAGGAACTCGTCAATGCCTTTATCCTTAATCTCCATAAGATTTTGAGTAAAACTCACACCCCACAGCTTTTTTCTATATCGTTCATCTAGCTTTTTTAATCTCTTGCATGGAAACTCTTTGCACTCGAAACAGTAGTCGAGTTTATGCTCTCTTAGTAGTACGCAGTGTCCTTTTAGATAAGCACACTGCTTATTGCGCTCGCGGCATCCGCTACAATGAATGACTTCCCCTCTTAGTTTAGGAATCTTTCTTGAATATGCCAAATACTCCCTGCAGACTCCGCAATTCATCCCACAAGGGGCAATTAATTTTTTATCCATCTGTTGACTTAGTGAATTAGAGTTTCTCTCCACAATACCTTTTCAAAATCTGAGCTTATGGCATTATCTACCTTCTCAGTACCCTAATGACTCACTAATAAGAACCAAGGTTACCCTCCCTTCAATTTCCTCGTTTGCAAGGATTACGCATTTTCCTATCTGACTCGGAGTTCCGTATACTTTCTTCGCTCGGGCATCTTCTAATGGATAGGCATACTCCCAGACCCGCTGCAAAGCATCTTCAAGCGTGGAGGCGATTTTATTAATTCCACATACTAGAATCAAGTGGCCTGCAGCAAATGGCCAGGCACCGACACGGCTCCCCGATTTATCACACGCGACAATTTCACCTGATTGTGCTATTGCATTTGCCCCTGAGATAAAATAATCAGCCGTCACCGATTTTCGTCTAAGTTCAAGCCTCTTTTCATCATTATTCTCGCTGAGGATAGTGTCATGGAGATTGTTCCATTTTGACTGCCCCTTTTTAATAAAATCTTCATATCCAATCTCAATTAGGGTGGTAGATGAACCACTCATCACTATGGCACCGGGCGGAATGATGGTTTTTAGTGTTTCCAGTGCATGTTGGCCACTTTCTGCTTGAATTACTTTTACTCCACGCTTTTCTATTGCTTTAATAGTCTTAGCTACCTCTACATCAGATGGCATTCGGCTCCATTTTCTAGGATCGACATGAGCTTGAGAAATGAGGTTTATTGCGCTATATTGAGTGACTCTCCCCATTTATTCACCGTAGTGCATGTTTACATTGACCTATATATAGGTTGGAAAGTCGCATATGCTTAGCGAAGCGTCACATCAACGTCAATCCACATTTCCTTTGAACGTTCTTTACTTCCTCTATCATAGTCACCGAAGGAACGACGGTGCTGGCAACGATAAATCGATGAAAATAATGGACTCGACCGGATTCGCACCGACAGCCTTAGCTGCGTGAGGGCTCGAGCGATCGAATTATTTTGAGTCTGTGTATCTGCTCTTTCTGTGCTATTAGTGTATGCATGCATCAACTGAGCTGGTGACGACGGACGATTCACTTTCTTTCAGAAAGCTTCAGCAGAACTCGAATTATCGTTCCAACCTATACTGCTATTAAAGAGCATAGTACAGGCGTGAGGGATCCTCTGCGACCAGTCATAACCATAGTAAAATGGACGATAGTATCTGTTATGACACATGCGGTTCCTTTAGCGCATAAAAATGCACAATTCAAATAAACTTAGTTATTTCGCCCAAGCCTAGTGACCCTGTTATCGGTAGGGGTAGCCTCACGTCACTTGTCATGTCTCACCCATATATTTATTACGGGAAGTGCAATATTTTGCACATTAAATCCCTGTAGAGAGGGTACCACAATGAAGAGACAAATTGCAATTGGACTAATGTTAGGTCTAATGATATTTTCCGTACTCACAGCGGGCTGTACATCCAATGTGTCCAACACGACAAGTCCAAGTCCCTCCAACGCAAGCAAATCGACTCAGCCAATAGGCACATCCACGTCAACTTCGTCCGTCGTCACCGTTACGGTTCCAACTACCCCAACACCGACGCCGCCACAGCAACAAATAGCTACAAAAATAGAAGGAGACAAATATGTGAGCATAGCAATGAGTTCCGGCATTATTCGCGGCCAACCGTACACGTTCGGATTTAGTATTTTTACTCTCCCAGAGACACCCGGCAGGATCCTATGTGGGCAGTATATAAACTTTTATATTGACGGCGCGCCGGCAGGTGGTTCATGGCAAAGAAGCGGATCAGATGCCAGCTGTTTTGCTTCTGACTTCTTGGTGCTCTCCGCTCAAGATACAGCGAAGCTTTCAAATGGAGCACATACTTTGGTAGTGGATTACCTGGGAGGTAACACGTACGCCCCATCGCATTTTGAGGGTACATTCTACGTTCGTACCGGCTAACAACTTTCAGCGCGGTTCCGGTCTGAAGAAAGCAACCCTGTTGGCACCACTAATGAGTGGCATTATACGATGGAGCTGCAATTTATCACCGTGTGCGTATAATGGGATAATTTATAAAAAAGGCAACAAGGACGAGGCAACAAGGACGCGGCCTTACGACTTTCAACGTTGAATAAGTGAAAAGAGGAAGGGGCAATGCAGACCCCTTCACCGTAGCGTCGCATAGGGCCAGCTCGAATAGAACCAACCGTGAAAGGCTCCATTGTAATACAATCGCGCGTTGTACACCGCCCACTTCGTATCTTCACGGACCACGGGACTTGAGTAGAAGTGGTACGTATGCGCTGGTAGGGCATTGAACCAGTCATATCCACCGCTGTGATAGTCGGTTGCCCAGCTTCCGGCGGTGTCATCATGTGCATAGCGCGCAACAGCGTCGCCCTCCCTTGCGTGTCCGGGTGCGGTGGCAGTTTGCCTGTAGAAAATCGCATACGGAGCAACCCATGCATCAGCAGTGCCGGTGTTGGCGATATCCCATTCAAAGTATTGCGGGCGGTTGGGCGCCAATCGAAGAGCGGTTATGGAGAGAGATGGCGCAGAGGTAGGTGTTGGTGGCGATTGTAGTTTCGGCTCCGTAGCCGTTATCTTTGATATTGTTGTAACTGTTGACGTTTTGGGTGATGGAATTGTAGTATTCGTAGTATTGCTTGTGGTATTTGTAACGTTTTCCATACAACCAGCTACAAACACTGATGCTAGCACAACAGCAGCTGCCAGTATGGTCAAAAACTGCTTCATCATTTATGTCGCCTTGATCGTTGAAACAACAAAATATGTTGCATTATTTGTTCTATATTATACTAATCTGATATATGTCTTTAATAGGCTATGGGCTGCCTTAAAATTCTATTTCCTAGAATCCTATTTTCGTTACAGACCTCTCCAACTAATCATCTTTGAACTGCAACTGTACTAGGTAGTGTTGAGGTTACAATGGCCGAATAACAGCTACACCCTTACAAGTAAACACCACTCTTTACCATATAGGTTGCAAAGCTGTACTGGAGTGGGGAAGAATGCTGACACCGATCAACTTCTCGTAATTCTTTACAAAATGTATGCCTAGTGGTGCTTGTTTTGCAGTATTCGTTATCAGTTATAAGATTGAAGCAACACACAAATCGACAAAATGGTTAGAGGTTGCCTGCACCCTCTTTCTTTACTTTCAAGCGCTAGTAATCGATATCGCTATCATGGAGAATAATAAAGTAGAAATTGGTACGGCGAACGAGATACATGCTGCGCCAGTTCACATAACATTGAGATTATCGAAGGTCCGCCCCTCAGGATTGATGAACGGCCACTCGGTAGTTATGAGTTAAGGGCATTCTCCCCTAAAGTACTTCCACTCATCACAGACGGTTCCATTGCAAAAGATGCAGATACCGCTCTCGCTCCCATCTGGGTTCTTCACAATCCTCGACTCTCCCCCGTGGCTTCTGCAAAAAACTGCAGCAGGGTTTGGGAGTTGTGCCGTGGTCGCAGCGGCACCAGCGGCTGTCGTTGAGGTAGCCACCTTCGTTGTAGTGGTGGTTGATTGGTTCGACGTTTGGTTTGACATGGGTGACGTGCACCCCGCTACAAGCACTGTAGTTATTAGTATCATCATTGCCATCAATCCAATTAGATGTTTTCTCATCGCATTGCCCTCGTAGGTAGATTTGACTCGTATAGTACTATAATACAGGAGTGGCCATATTTTATAGTCGATGCTTGCTTCCATTATATCACATCCTAAAGAAGTGCAAGTAAGGTTACAACTTCAACTACACGTATCGTACCGTTTCTTTGTGGATGTAGCAAGCATCTCCGAAGGTTCGATTCATCATTGAAACAACTTATACTCAAAGCGGGGGTCAACTGTTATAATTGATGTAATATGTGCTTGTTCTAGCAGCCTTACGTTCCTTATTAGCGAAGGTGGCAGCAGCGGCGACAGATAGAACATTCACAGGCGCCCCCCAATTCTTGATAAAATTTTGGCTGTATATTTGTTGCCTCCCTCATCAAAGCCTTAATAATGTTTTACTCATTTTTCGTGACGCAATTTTTTAATCGATGTAATTAAGGTAAGATTAGTATTGGGGCGCAGTACACGGCCTCACCTGGGCCTATATAATGGTTAGTTTCTAGTGCTAGCCTCTTTGTGATTGTTTCATCTGGTGTCAGCACTACTGCTAAAGAACCACGGATCACGTTTTTGTGTTTTTGTGTTTTTTGGAACAAGCATCTCGGTATAATAAGAGTTATTCGAATCTGCTAACTTTTTTCGATTTGTAATGATACAACCTTTACTTGACTAAACTCATCCTTCATATGAGCTTTTGCGGATCGCCGTAAAATGAGTCTGTGTGTGATAACATCTTCAAGTATGTCTTGTTTGTATTTGCTTCTTGTAGTCAGGCTCTCCGCGTCTGTTATCTGAGTTAGAACCTTCCTTCTATTAAACCTCCTAAGGGCAGAATTTCACGCTTCACTCTCAGACTCGCTGTACGATTTGTGTCCCCCATAATTTTGTTTGACCCTCTTAACCGCATCTAAAATGGTTACCTTTATGTCATAGTGTGAATTTTTAAACGCAGCTTGAATGATCAAATCCACGATACCTCTATCCCACGTTATCTGCCGAGTCGCTAGGTAGTCAGTAAAAAGCTCAATCAAAACAGATTCGATGTCGAGTTCGTATTCTCCCATAACCGTGTCGCACAACAACGACGAGGTGAGCAGATTGTCTTTTGCCCACGTTATGCAATCCTTGTTAATGTCATCGTGTACGCTTTTCACAAATTCGTCAAATGTATTACATACGTTTCCATAAGTTAGTCTTTTTATCATTTAATCACATATTGTTTTGTTACCGTTCCCCGTTTTGTCCCACACTCTCTCACCGATTGAGTCGCACACAAAGTGTGCTTGCCTACGCCGTTAACGATGAATTCCTTCATTTTTATTGACAGTACGCCTGCTTTGTAGCATGAGAAACGCTAATCGCCGGTGCTGTGATCACATCACGAAGTGGAATTGGAATCTTTTTTGGCAGGACGTCGAAGCGAACAAATCAACATATTGCAATCACCGGGGCGGTTAGTAAAGTAGGTGAAGCCTCTTCATGCAAATATACAAAACTGTCGCGAACCTGACCTTTACTGAAAATTTAATAATGCCTTGGATCGCTCCCCCCGGCTCTTACCCATCATAAGTTCATCGATGTAACGAATGCTGCCGGTGATGTGATGACTGCCACTTGGTATACCAGATTTGCTAGTATACCAATAGTACCGAGTGATAATTTACCAATATGACCTGCTGTTTTGTTCTGCTTCTTTACTTTTCAACCTCCACATGCATTGCTTTTCATGCAAACATCATCACCCCCTTAAAAAGCACAGGGGTCTTAATAACGTTACGATTCGCTCTTAGTTGCTTCTAATGGAGCGTTTTCTTCAAATGGAGACCACAGCACATCTTCGCATAAAGTGCATGCGCCTCGAGTGCTATTTTGCCATGACATCTCCATGGCAGACTCTGCAAAAATCGTAGGATTGTGGGATTATGGCGTGCCCCAAAGAGAAGTTCTGCGAAAGTTGCAGTACGTCGTTTAATGCCTTCCTTCCGTATACCATTTAAACGAATCGTTAGGAGAAGTAATGAAGCACTAGACTCCTCTTGACATTTAAATGACATGTTTATCAGTTGTGTTCTATGTGGGGCAATTGTTCTATCTCTCGAAAAAATGTTAGCTATGGTTCGGGAACTTCAACAGGGCAATTGTTCTCGTGCCATGCGCCCCACCTAGGAGGATCTGTTAGCCATGTCTAGCTATGAGTGGCAGTACCCCTCGTCATGACGTAACGTAGTAAAGTTCAAGGTAATACTGCTTATGTTTGCCTCGAGCGATTAGCTTAGGGTTTGACGTGCTCCCATTTAAACACCAAAAACACCAGTACTATTCACCAAACCGTAGGGTGAGCTGGATATTTGATCCTATATTGATAGAAAATGTAAAAAAATGAGCAGAAAGTTCTTATCTTTGATCTCATTAATACATAGTCCGCAAGTTGATGGTTGACTGCGCGGGGCCTTTTCCGCAGCCGAATTGATGCGCGTCGTATCAGCGGGAACGATGACATTGATGAAAAAGGAAGTTATCTCTCTGTGTGTTGTAGTAATGACGTTACTACCGCTATTTATTGTTACGATAACGACTGCAGGATCCCCGCTGCGATCCGACTTGGTTGGGCATGCGCACCCCCCCTCTACTGAGTATGTACAGGGTGAGGTCCTCGTTCGGTTCAAGCCTGAAGCGCGTAAAGATGATGTAGTGATGCCAGCCGTCGCCGCAGCCACTCATTCTAAAATAGGTGCCACAGTATCAAGAGAGTTTAAAGGGGTGCCCGGTCTCCAACTGGTTGAACTTCCCGAAGGCGTCACAGTGCCTGATGCTGTTGCAAAAT
This sequence comes from Methanobacteriota archaeon, assembly GCA_963704625.1. Taxonomy (GTDB): domain Archaea; phylum Halobacteriota; class Bog-38; order Methanoflorentales; family Methanoflorentaceae; genus DASPRZ01. The sequence goes on from OY969924.1 coordinate 1,191,210, forward strand.
ACGGGCAGAATCCGGCTGTCCTCTACGCTGAGCCCAACTATATAAGGCACACAGATGTGATTCCTAATGACCCGTATTTTAGCACCTTATGGGGTCTCCATAACACCGGTCAAGTGATTCTTGGAAAAAGAGGCACGCCAGGTGCTGATATCAAAGCGCCCGAGGCGTGGGACAGGGTAACGGGATCCCGTGATGTCGTCATCGCGGTTCTAGACACAGGCGTCGACTACAACGAGCCAGATCTTGCCCCGAATATTATGAAAGGATATGACTTTATCATGAATAATACCAATCCCATGGATAGGAGCGGGCACGGGACTCACGTAGCCGGGATCATAGCAGCAGCGGGAAATAATGGCATTGGAGTCACGGGGGTTATGTGGAAGGCGAAGATTATGCCCTTGAGGTTTTTAGGGCCCTCTGGCGGCACAGTTAGTAATGAGATATTAGCTATTTCCTATGCAAGTTCACATGGCACCCACATACTAAACATGTCTTATGGCAGTTCTGGGTACTCTCAAGCGGAGAAAGATGCCATAGATAACTCCCATGCTGTTTGTATCTGCGCAGCCGGGAATGGAGGTACGGATAATGACAAGACGCCCACATATCCTGCATCCTATAAAAGCAGCAACATCGTCGCAGTTGCAGCGACTGACCAGAATGATTCCCTCGCGTCATTTTCAAACTATGGTTCAAATTCGGTGCAGGTTGCAGCTCCCGGCACACATATCTATAGTACTAATCCGCCGTGGACCCGATTGTTCCATGACCTCTTCAACAACTTTACTGCGTGGAATGTACAACCACCGTGGGGCATCACGAAGGCCCATTATGCCAGCCCTCCGTCCAGCGCAATGGTCAATAGCTCCGGTGGGAACAAAATCAACGCGTCGATAACGCTCAAAAATCCCCTTGACCTGACAAGTAAATGCGGAACTACGCTAGTATTTTATGCGAGGCTGAACACCACGGCGGACCATGATCGGTTTTATATCGAAGCATCAAGAGACGGTATCACCTGGGATACCATCACCGCCTATTCGGGTGACTCAAACGGGTGGACAGTCATAGATTGTAGCCTTGCGAATTATGATAACTCACCATATCTAAACATCCGATTTAGGTTGACAACAGACGGTAGCGCGGGTGCTAGCAGTGTTTACATCGACAATGTAAACATCGCGGCATTCGACCCATCGAGCGAGCAACAGAACTACATCTTCTTGGATGGAACTTCTATGGCTACCCCCTATGTCTCCGGGCTTGCCGGGCTGGTTAAGGCCATGAACTTTAGTTATTCCCCCATCAAAATAAAAGATGCAATTTTGAACAACGTTGATGTCGAGAGGTCATTAAGTGGAAAAATCTTGACAGGGGGAAGAATCAACGCCAGTAAGACGATATCCGGAATCGTACCAACTGCGCCATCTCTCTCCATAACCGCTCTCCGATTGGCGCCCAACCGCCCACAATACTTTGAATGGGATATCGCCAACACCGGCACCACTGATGCATGGGTTGCTCCGTATGCGATTTTCTACAGGCAAACTGCCACCGCACCCGGATACGCTAGAGATGGCGACGCTGTTGCCCGCTATGTATATGATGACACCGCCGGAAGCTGGACAGCTGTCCATCACTACAATGGATACGAGTGGTTTAACGCTCTCGCAGGGCATACGTACCACGTCTATTCAGATCCCACAGTCCCCGAAGGTACGAAGTGGACAGTGTACAACGTACAGCTCTACTATGAAGGAGCGTTTCATGGCTGGTTGTATCCAGACTGGGATAAATACGCGACGTTGCGGTAAGTCGGCGCTACTAACCGAGAGCCGATGGATTGAAACCTTTTTATGTAGTGGGGTGGGTTATACACGATTTAGTGGTCTCGCATCATAAAAAAATTCGCGATGGCATGGTAAGTGTTCCCATTTTAATGAAAAAAACTAAATATATACAACCTATCGTACATGTAAACTAAAAAATATAAGGGGGTGAAAATGGTGTACAAGAAGAACTCCAGAAGCAGTTACGGCGGCGGCGGATATAACCAGTTCGATAGAAGGGAGCCACGTAGCGCCCCTGTTGAAGTCGGAAAGCAGTATGATGTCAAGATCGAAGATATTGCAAAACAGGGTGACGGCATTGCTCGCATAAACGGTTTTGTAATCTTTGTTCCAGGAACGCAGATTAACGATGAGCTTAAGGTTGAAATTAAGGCTGTTAAGCGCAACTTTGCATTTGGTGAAGTAGTATAATTTTGACTTAAGGTGAGGTTTAAAGGATCAAAAGTTTAGAGATGGAGATAACTACTTACTGCTATACGGTTGCGCTATAAACAGTGTATAACGGATATGTTGTCTTTCCATCACTTTTAATATAATTTTAACTTTTACGATAGTGACCCCGACTCATCTCTCTCATTTTAAGCTGGAAGCTATCACGATGAATCATCATTGTTTAAATTATTGGATTTTGACGACACAATAGGGTTTTTCCGACTCTCTTTTGATGATGCGACAGGTGTCCTTTGGAAACTTTCAATATAAGCGTCTAGCAAAATACACGATTGTTTGCCATCAATATATCATTTTTATGCTTATGATGGGGTGTGCTTGTTGTAGCTCCGGCTCTGCCCCCCCCCACGCACTGTCGCCTGATGGGTTACCCCACCTTAGAAGTCTCAAGCGTCCACATGATGAACCTTCTTGAAGGGAGCTCGTGAATCGTCGTCAGGATGATGGAGCCATCACCCATCGGAATCAAGATTAATACGGGCCCGTCCTTGGATTTTAGAATGACGTCTCTCTCAGCAACGCCGACGAAATATCCATCCGTTCTTGCTTCCAGTATATCAACAATGTGAGCAGCAGCGTGCTCCTTGACCTGTTCGATCTTCATCGGATCATCTTGTAGGATCATCTTAAAATCATACGGAAGGTCAAGCCATTTAAAGTTGTAGTTATCCATAAAGGGGCTAAAAATTATAACGATCCCGCCATCTGTTACAAAATTTTTAAGCGCGGTTCGAAGGCTCCTGATGACTTTTGCCACTGATGAGTAAGCGGGGTTCCCAAATCCTACGGGAATAATCGCGACTTTATACTTGGGCGAATACGGGGTGCCGACAGCCATTGGAGAGACCCGCTCACACGTGACTCCGTACTCTAGAAAAAGCTTCTCAAACAAAATGGGCCGATCCCAAATAAGAGCAACATCGATCATCACAATAGCTAACAGACACGGCTATTTAATATTTTTTTATCTTTTTTAACTTCTTTAAATTTTTTTAAGTGTACCCCTTCTGTTTCCCCTCATCATTTGTGTAAAATTTTTAAACGTAACGTTATTGGTCGATATTACTGAGTGATAATAACGCTTTTATAGGGGAAATTTGTTAATTATATATCAGAGAAAAAATAAAATAGGACATGGGAGAGAATATGAATTTCAACTACGTACCGACCACTTGCCCCTACTGCGGCTGCGGTTGCGGATTAAACCTCGTTGTTCAAGACGGAAAGCTTATAGGGGTTGCAGACTGGAGACGACACCCCGTTAACGAGGGCAAACTCTGTCCAAAGGGACTCGCGTGCCACGAATTCGTCCACAGCGAAGAACGACTCACTGTACCCTTGATCAAAAAGGATGGCAAGTTCGTCGAGTCTACGTGGGATGAAGCCCTTACCCTAGTTGCTTCGAAACTCAAGGCAACGCAGGAAACGTACGGGCCCAATTCTGTGGCGTTTCTAGCTTCTGCGAGGATAACAAATGAAGAGAACTACTTGATGAACAAGCTGGCGAGAGTGGGCTTTCACACCAACTACCTTGATAACTGTGCGCGTCTGTGCCACGGTCCCACGATATCCGGACTCGCGCGCTCGTTCGGCTCCGGTGCGATGACAAACTCCATTGCTGACATTGCACAATCTGACTGCATATTCGTCATCGGTTCGAATACCATGGAGCAGCACTCACTCATCGGTAGAAGTATCATCCGAGCGAAAGAAAAGGGAGCGAAGATAATCGTCGCGGACCCAAGATATTCAACGACCGCAAAACTAGCGGACATCTACGTGCCCTTCAAACCCGGCACTGACGTCGCGCTTCTGAATTCGATGATGTATTGGATCCTTGAGGAAGGAAAGGAAGACAAAGAATTCATCGCTGAGCGAACGAAGGGATTTGATGAGCTCAAGGAGGTCGTCAAAAAATACGCAGACGTTGAAGAGATAACAACTGTGCCCCCCGAACTCGTTAAGGAAGTGGCCATGGCCTATGCAAGCGCAAATGCTACGGCTTTGATTTACTCAACAGGAATCACGCAGCATACCACGGGCACAGACAACGTACTATCGACTTCAAACATTGCGATGCTGACGGGCAACATCGGCAGGCCTGGCACGGGAGTTAATCCACTAAGAGGGCACAACAATGAGCAAGGAGCATGCGACATGGGAGCGCTGCCTGTCGTATACTCTGGATACCAGTCAGTGGCCGTTGATGCAGCACGCCAAAAAATGGAAGAATTCTGGGGAGTCGAAGGTTTGCCAGCTGCGGGCGGTCTGACCGTCACTGAGATGCTGGGAGCCGCCGGCGATGAGATCAAGAACATGTACATCGTCGGAGAGAATCCGATGTTGTCAGACCCTGACATCACCCACGTCGCTGAATGTCTTAAGAAGCTCGATTTCCTCGTAGTCCAGGATATCTTCCTGACAGAGACCGCTGAACTCGCAGACGTCGTACTACCGAGCGCGTGTTGGGCTGAAAAAGACGGCACGTTTACGAACACTGAAAGACGCGTCCAACGCGTTAGAAAAGCAATTGAGCCGCCAGGTGAAGCAAAGGCTGACTGGGAGATAACCATGGCCCTTGCAGACAAGTTAGAGATCCCTGGTTTCAACTACGAGAGCGCCGAACAGATATTCGAAGAAGTCAGACAGGTGACACCGCAGTACGCAGGAATGACCTACGCACGGTTGGAAAAGCCAGAAGCACTACATTGGCCGTGCCCGACCGAAGAGCATCCCGGAACGCCGATTCTCCACACACAGAAGTTTTCAGCGCCTGACGGACTAGGAACCTTCGTCGGAGTGGAATATAAGCCACCTGCAGAAGTGCCTGACCAGGACTATCCGTTCGTCCTCACTACCGGGCAGATATTGTTCCATTTCCACACCGGAACTATGACGAGACGGTCACCGACGCTCAACGCTGAAGTCCCGACTGGTTACGTTGAGATCAGCCCAGAAGACGCAGCTGAACTTGGCGTAGCTAATGGAGGCATGGTGAAAGTGCGAACGCGCCGCGGTGAGATCGAAACGGTTGCCAACGTCACGCAAGATATTCCAAAAGGGATACTCTTTGTGCCGTTCCACTTCAAGGAAGCGGCAGCAAACATGCTGACGAATCCCGCTCTCGATCCGGCTGCTAAGATGCCAGAGCTGAAGGTCTGCGCAGCGGCTCTTGAGCGAGCGTAGGAAGGACGTGCTGACAATGGTAAAGTAGGTGACATGTTTTACGCGCATGCGGCCGACAGCGCCATTCAGCAGAAAGGTGAGTGTGGCGGCGCCGTTACCGCGACGCTGAAGTAAGTAGCTAATACTAAGATTAACATTATTAATTATCTACAAAGTCCAGGCGATTCAAATGTATTATGGAAGAGCAACGGATCAATTAACACAAGAACGCGGAGAGTGTGGTGGATTAATTACCGCAACACTCATATCTGCGCTCGAACAGAACTTAGTCGACGGAGCATTGATCGTCAAGCAGGGCGAAAGCATCTACGACGGCATTCCCTTTTTTGCGACGACTAAGGAAGAGATAGCAGAAGCTGCAGGCTCATTACATTGCGCGCCGACTCTCAGCGCAAAGGCGATTAAGAATTACCTCGGTGGCGCTCGCGATACGCGCATCGCCGTCACCTGCAAGCCGTGCGATGCCCGCGCTATTATTGAGATGGCCAAGCGTAACCAGATTAATCTAGACAACGTCTATATGGTCGGCGTGAATTGTGGAGGGACGATGCCGCCCGTACCAGCACGGGAGATGATTCGACAATTCTATGAGATTGATCCCGATGATGTAGTAAAAGAGGAGATCGCTAAGGGGAAGCTCATCGTGCTGACCAAAGATGGCCAACACAAAGAAGTCTCTATAGATTCTCTGGAGGAGGAGGGCTACGGCAGGCGCAAGAACTGCCAGCGATGCGAATTTTTCATCCCGCGGATGGCCGATATGGCATGCGGCAACTGGGGCGTCATAGGCCCTGACGCAGGAGAGGCAACCTTCGTCGAGGTGCTCACGGATAAGGGCCAAAAGTTGATTGATACGGCAAAGGCAGCCGGAGCCATTACTCTGACCAATGCACCACCTGAAGGAATCGCACTGCGTGAGAAGTTAGATGGAATCATGGTGAAGATGGTACGTAAATCCATGGCCGCGCAATTTGCAAAATTCGATGGCGATAACAAGTTCGAAAAGCTCTTTGAACAATTTGACAAGTGTATACTCTGTCGTAACTGCATTATTAATTGTCCGATATGCTATTGCGAGGAGTGTTTTACGAAAAAAGATTTCGTCGTGAAGAAGAACGTCCTACCTCCCGAGCCGATGTTTCACCTCACGCGATTGCTGCACATAGCGCCATCGTGTGTGGACTGTGGTCAGTGTGAGGACGGTTGTCCCGCGGAAATCCCCATTTCTACCATCACTCACATGGTACAAACGGAGCTTCAGAAGACTACAGGCTACGTGCCGGGACGGTCAATGGACGACCCTATACCTCTAGCTTATAGAGATGATTGGCTGGAGGTGTAAGAATGAGCCAACTGGAAGTTACACAGTCGACCGAACAGAAATGGGAACCCCGTATCTTAACTTTCTGCTGCAACTGGTGCTCCTACGCCGGCGCGGATGGAGCGGGTACCGCGCGAATGCAGTACGCGCCGAACGCGCGCGTCATACGTGTGATGTGCTCAGGAAGAATGAACCCGGCGTTCATAATCAAAGGGTTCCTCTCTGGTGCTGATATAGTGATGATGCTCGGCTGCCACTTTGGCGACTGCCACTACCTGAAGGGCAACTACGCTTGCAATGCGCGCATGACCTTGCTCAAAGCATATTTGCCTGCAATCGGGATCAATCCCGAGCGGCTGTACTGGGCTCAAATTTCCGCATCAGAAGGGATCAAGTTCCAGGAAACGATGAATAAGATCGTCAAAAAGGCACGAGAGTTAGGACCCATTGCCAATGAACTTGGCGTGCATGCGCACGGCGCACGACAGAACAGGACGGCGCAAGCCACCGTCGAAGATATATGCGATTAGAAGTGCTTGCTACAATCGACCGAGTGTATAAGGAAGACTTTCGACGAACCATCTCTGTAATTTGAGAGGGTGGCCGCGAACATTTTTCGGTTGAGTTGGTTCTCACACTCTTGACCCAATGAAGAACCCAACCACCGCGTCGCCCTCTCAATTATCTGTTACAGCTGGTGCTAGTCTAGTCGACGCCTAGCAAATATTTGCCCAGATTGTTTACAGATATGTGCGATCCCTCGATCGCGGGCAGCCCCCAGCTCTACGGGAACGGCAGAAATACGGATAAAATCACAATATTGCCGTATTACTATTATCACCGCTTTAAGATCGCCGGAGAAATGGCTGACAAAAAGAGAGACTTTCACGAAGGAGAAGGTGAGCAGGCCATGATAACGCCTGGATCAAATAGAGGGGAGCGCATGGAGGGCTTGGAATGCGCTAAAAAGCCTCTATTGTGACCTTGAGTTTTTTTGACGATATTGACGCACAAGAGAGAGCACAACTGAAGGAAGAGATTCGAGCCCACCTCGAATTTTATGCTGATCTGTATGAGAGGTTCGATACTACGGACACACTAATCGAGCGGTCAGCACGAGCCATGCGAGAGATAGAGGAGCAGAAAACGCTGAGGCGCCGTGGGTATTGATAATCCACACGAGACTCACCAAGTGTCTGGGCTTAGTTGCTTATGAGCCGTAAATGAAACCCTCGTGACGATCGGTGCTCGAAAGTGAGTGATGAGAGGCTACGCAGTTGACGTTGTAGAGCGATAGCTTGTGTCTATGGTGTTTATATGATATAGTTGCTATGGTTGCGTAATCGTGCATCCACGTCGATCGCCCGTCATACAGGCTCTACTAGCTGGAAACAATGCTGCTGCATAGAAAAAATGTTAAAGTCCGATCATAGGAAAGACTGATTTTTCACGATAGTATGCTTAAGAACGTGAGAAGAGCCAAAAGTAGCAAGACGGCACTCACGCATCGCATCTTTGGCTGTTAGCGCCAAGATAGCTCGAAAACATTCTTCAGACTTTTCGCAGTGCGAAACAAATAGCCTTGCGCCCGCGCTTGTTATTCGTGCGACGTCGTGCCGGCCTGCATAGGCATTTAGTTTCAAAAGAACAGAACAACCAAAAACGAGCAGCGCGCAAGTTAATTCTGCGGGGCTGTTGTAGCAATCGATAAACTACTTGCTTGACGCGACGAGACTAGCACATGCATATCGATCTACTTGGCAACGCGTACAGACTACTTGAAGTACGACGAAGCGACCGTTCGTTTTCATCTACCAATAAATGCTCCTTGCTAGCAAGGTTCGTCGTTATCAGGATTTAGTAGATGAGGAGCGCAGCCAGCGACATTCGAGCCGCTGAGGTGCGTCGCCTCCTACTCCAAAAAGGACGGCGGCAGCAGAGTGAGATCCTTCGCTGTGTACTCGAGAAAGCAAGTTCACGCATAACAAAATTCCTTTGCACGCATAACGTAGCATGATTGCAGATGGTAAAGAGGTCATCCTCGCCTCGCATGTGCTGATTGATACGAGGCACGGGGCGCACTTAAGTATATAGAGTATTGGACGGGAGTCAACTTCGATAGCAAGTCTAATCCTTTCTCATAGCGAGCTTCCGCGTTAAAATAACTCAAGATTATTATGCGAGGACCTACGTATGCGCATTAGTTTTCAAAAAAGTCACTCGCACTGCAATTTCGCTGTTTGTTAGTCTGCGATTTATTGTCACTCGTCGCCTTCCGATTGTGCTAGCTCTTTACTGGCGTCGAGGCACAGACGGTAAAGTGGGTCATTTAAGGGCATCCCGTCAAGATACGGCCCCGCTATGCTCTTTGCTAAATCATGCCACTTTGGTGGCACGTCCCACCGCAAGAGTTCTTCAACGCGTGGCGTATCGTAGGCTTCGATTGCGAGAATAAGCTCGTATATGTATGTTTTTAGCTCTTTATCCGATGCGGGGCACTTGTCGGCGTGTCCGCGTGTGTTGTTCTCCAAATTATCAACTCGATTACATATTGAGGGCTTCATACATAGCCTCTTGCGATCTGCGTCCGAATGCAGGGCGAGACGAAAGCACATCAATGTCTGATGGTTAAGATCGTTAAGACCGACTCGAAGTGAATCCCATCCTAGCTGAGCAAAGAAGCGGCGCATGGACTGGAGCGCAGGCATAAAAGACAAGAATGTCAAGGCGAAGTCAAGGCTGTGAGGGCCCTTAAGATATCCGATGCCTTTTTTTCACGTTCTTTTTGAAGGTGCCAGCGTTCGAATTGGAGCGCACATACGTTGACTTTTGAGTGCATGATACCCTTCTACCCATTAACGCCCTCATTGCGACCACGCTGAAAAGTAGGCGTTTCTGCTGTGTGCCTCGTAAAATGAGGATTAAAGGTATATATTTTCTCTCAAATAAGTTGAACACCTATAAAAAGAGCTTAAGAGAGGATGAAAATGGAAGCAGGGAAATTTTATGTGTTACCCGCTCTACCGTATGGATATAAGGATTTAGAGCCCTACATATCTGAAACGCAATTGATGCTGCACCACGACAAGCATCATCAAGCGTACGTCAATGGTGCAAATGCGATATATGAGAAACTCGACAAAGCACGAAAAGAGAACGCCGATGTGGACATGAAAGCCGCGTTAAAAGAGCTGTCATTCAACATAGGGGGGCATCTGCTGCACTCAAAATTCTGGCTCAATTTAGCGCCGGCAGGCAAGGGGGGTGGCAAGCCAGGTGGAAAGTTGGGCGATGCCATTACTAGCGAGTTTGGCAGTTTTGAACGATTCAAAAAGGAGTTCACTCAAGCTGCTGTAAGCGCTGAGGGTTCCGGATGGGCAGCGTTAGCGCACTGCAAACTCACCAACAGACCGGTGATAATGCAGATAGAGAAACACAACGTCAACGTGTACCCTAACTTTAGTATAGCAATGGTGCTCGACGTCTGGGAGCACGCATATTATCTTGACTATAAAAACGAAAGACCCAAATTTGTAGACGCGTTCTGGAGCATCGTAAACTGGGATGTGGTAAACGAAAGATTTGAAGAGATATTGGAATGCCACTGTGGGGTTAAGTGAAACCGTGCATGCTCTAAAAATGCAAACGCACAAGAGGAGCCTAATTTCCTAAGAGTTCGTAAGATCTTTTACTCAACTTGAATTGAAACCCCCGTCGTGTAAATATATCGTAGCTTCAGGAATGTAATCTTCTCACACGGATCACCACTCTACAATACTTCCATCGCCGTTTTCACCCTTTTTTATATTTATCTGCTGCTTTGTATAGGCGCCAAAAGTCTCATCGTGACTTATAACGATAATCTGATTAAGCCCAGTAATTGAACCGATCTGTCTTGCAAGGTTATCACATCTGTCCTCATCAAGGTGTATTGTGGGCTCATCTAAAATGAACAATCCAAGTCCTCCCAATACCTCTTGAAGGGCGAGCCGGACAGCAAGACATGCGGAGGTCTTCTCTCCCCCGCTCATCTCGTAAAGCGATATAACATCGTCCCCAACTGTTTTGAAAATAAGATAATCTTCTTGCCAATGGAGTTCTGAGCCGTCCTCAACCATCTGCCTCCAGTGCCGTGCTGCATGCTGGCTGACTTTTCCGGTGAAGGCAGAGCGCATTTCACTCAATTTTTTAAAACTTTCCCTAATTTCATCGAAAAAGCTGTTATCGGCAATTATCTCATTGAGTTCAACTTCTAGCTCCATGAGTTCTTCTTTCTTTTGTTCAAGGGTTCTCTCGTATTCTTTCCCTATATCAATTTCTTGTATTAACTGCGATTCTTTTCCTTTCATTTCGCCGAGCTTACTACGTTTCCGATCATATTCATCGTCAATTCTTAAATGCTCATCGCGGTTGTATGAGCTCTCTTTGGCTTTAAGTTCTTGATTCGTTCTTTCGTAGACGTCTTCAAGTGATTCAAGAGAAGCCTTATAGCTCTCACATCTTTGAACTGCACTTTCAAATCGCTCTGACGTTTTAAGAGACGTCGTGTAGGCATCGTAATCAGGCATAATTTCCTTAAGTTCCTGATCAAGACTTTGTTCAGTATCTTCGTTTCCGCCTCTTTCGACTAAATCGGCTATTTTATCATAAGCAGCTTCTATTTCCAATCTCAACGATGCTCTTTTGATGTCTATATCTTCAAGCTCTCTCGCAACCAAAGCTCGATCAACATTTTCAACTTCGAACTTCAACGAATTATATTCCTCAAACCTCGGTTTTAACTTTTCAAGAGATGCATTTGCTTCCGCAATTTCTGCTGATTTGTCGCCTATTGAGTGGGCAGCCTTTTTACTCTCTTCGATGTCGGATTCAAGTCTGTTAATATCCTCATAGATTAATTCAAGCTCCCGCTTTATTCCTTCAAGCGCGTGAAGTTTCTTGTTTGATTCATTAGCCCTTGCAATTATATCTGAGAGACTCGCTTTGTCGAGTTCAAGATGCTCGAGATCTGCAGTAATTTGACTCAACTCCTCTTCTTGTTTGTATCCGAGCTCTGCGATTGATTCACATGCGTTATTTGTGAATGGACATACACCGCCCAATAAATCCTTTAGGTCTTTTTCAATTTGCTTTTTACGGCCGTTAAGTTCCCCAATTTTCTTAGTAAGAAGATCAAAGCTTTTTTGTAGGTCTTCCAAAGGTTCAGCTTCAGCTCGTAAGACATCATACTCTTTAAGCTCAGCAGTAAGCTCTCTTATCTTTGACTTTTTCGAAGCCACTAGATCTTCATTCTCGAGCACACGTCCTAGGGCTAATTCATACTTTTGCTGATCAATTTGCAAAGGTGCAAGAAGTTTTTCGTACTTCGAATATTTGTCAAAATAAGGCGCTAGCTCTACCAATCTCTCAGAATTAGCATCATATGCATCGAGTTTTTCAAGTTTGCTCTCTCTCTGGTGCTCGAGATTGTCGAATTTTATACGTAGATCTGATAGCGCCTCCTTCTCTTTTGCGATCTCCCGTAAAAGCGACCGTACGATTTCAATGTGCTGTGAAATCTCATTGTATCTCAAGTAGGATGGTTTGAATTTTTCGACAATTTCTTTAGCTTCCTTGCACTGTTCGACCTCAGCCTGCAAGGTTTCAAGCATATCTTTGGCGCTTTCAATTTTTGACTTCTGCAACTTCACTTCATAAGTAAGGGTCTCAATATTATTATAAAGCTCCTCAAAAGGCTTCTTTAAGTCCAAAAGCCTTTCTATATCACTATTAGCCTCAAGAATCAATGCTCTTAATGCAGCAAGATTTACTTCATCTTTTCTGAGTTTTACAACAAGCCCACTTAAATTATCAATATCGTTTCTGGCAAGCAGTACGCCCGATCTTTCTTTATCAATTTTATTCTTGAAGTTGTTCTTCACGTGCTTAGAGTCTTCAAAAGCCTGTCTGTAAGTATATAGGCCGAGAATTTTATCAAAATGATCTTTTCTATTTTGCGGGCTAAATTCAAACTCATTTACTACTTGACCTTGTGGCACGCAGATTACATCACCGAATAAATGATCAAGTGAGTTTCCATAACTTTCGGGTGTGCAAAGCTCATCCCATATGCGTTCGTGTATCTCATCTTTTCCATGCATTTTTGTATTCGCGCCGTCGATGCACAGCGCCCAGCTTTGAGAGGTGCGAGATAGACTGTTTACCACGTGATAACAATGACCCTTATGTGAAAATGTGACGTCAATTGAGCCATCTTGAGTCCTCCTCCTCAAGAGATATTCGGTCTCACCTTGCTTATGTTTTGAATCGCCGTAAGTGACAACTTCACGTTTTTTGCCCGCTATATCCCAGCCAAATACGGCTCTACCTATGCAGTTGACAATGGTGCTCTTTCCCGCACCATTCTCTCCATATATCGATATTGTGCCATCCCCGAACTTTATGTCTCCTGAGTCCTCAAACGCCCTAATGTTTCTCAGACGGATGCTCTCTAACTTCATATGGTGTCCTTCCTGAAGTTAGATACGCGCTGAGCGATGGGCTCCGCATCTTCTGCACTTTTAGGCTGTGCGTCAATTATCTCCTTCATTGTGCCTCTTGCAAAAGCTGCGATGTCTGAAGCCTGCTCCTTATAATGCGAGAAGTTCTGCTCAAATATCCGTAACTCTAACTCTTCCATCGTTCCAGGGTCATCAATGAGCAAATCACTTCTAATTGTCGTACCATCGACAATTGCGCAATAAAGTGGTGAATATCGATCTTCTACGAAAGCCCTCAACTCAGCTATGTTCGAGCTCTTGTCTATTTTCCCATTTAATATGATCCTCAAAAGGGAATTCACTAGAGTTTTGTTCTTTTCTGCTTGGTCTAATTCCTCTTTCACCCGTTGAAGTAAAACATAGTCATCATTTGGATGCTCGATCGTAAAACTTTCCATGTGGCGCACATTTTTAACTTCCATTGCAGCCACAGTGGGAGTTCCATTTTTTAACGTTACATCGTAAAAATATCTTTTGGTATCATAATCAGAGAATCGATAATATTCTGGACTACCAGGATTGTAGACCCAGTCACCAATCTTAAATTCGTTATGGTTGTGCCCAAGAGCAAGATAGGCCGTCTTAGGGCGAAGTAAATTTAGCTTTGCAGGAGTAATATCTGGTTGCGCCTCGTCCGAATATTGTTCAACTCCAGCGTGCAGCAAGATTATGTTAATTCCATCAGGTATCTGCTGATAAAAATCTTCAAGTCGAGATTTTAAGTAAGTCCCTTGATATCCAAGACCTATGATATTTACTTCTCCTATGGTTGCAACAGCATTGTCAAGCCTTCCGTCTTCTGGGGTTAAATAGCGGCATAATCCTAACTGATCAAGAACGTTATTTGGACCATGCTTCTGTGCGCCTTTTCGTCTATCATGATTTCCGTCAATTACAAATAATGGAATGTTTGCATCTTTTAACGATCCTAATAGTTTGATAGCATGAATAAGCGAAGTGTGATCTACCTTATTTGAGTTAAACAGATCTCCGCTGTGAACAACGAAGTCTACTCCGTGTCTAATTGCATAGTTTATAATCTCTCTAGTGGCTCGGCTCCAATCCTTTAGCCTTTCGCTGAGACCATATTGACGGTACCCTAGATGGGTATCACTTAGATGTACAAATCTTAAGTCAGATTTGATGTTACACACCCCAGTTCACATACGAGACGACTGAGCTATATTAAGAGGCAACTCAGATTTTATAGTATTATTTTAAATCTCCACATTCTTTGCTTGCTTTGCTTATTAGAACAAAATACTTCTAATTTCATTCTAAGATATAAGGCATACCTAGCTGAAAGAGAGATAATAAAGTTACTCCAATACTTTTATTGTAATGTTCATATATTTAAATGAAGATTCTTTTCTAATGTAATTTATCTTAAGATTGGAGTGTTTACTTCCTCACTAACCTAACTTCAACAAAAAAGTACTATTTGGACAGGTACTGAACGATATGCATAAGATCATGCATGCACTCAGCTCTAGCGCCTCAGTGTAGTATTTGCGGGCAAGCGCTTCCCGCAGCTCATAGAGCGCGTCTAACTCCTTAGACTCAAGGTAGTCAAGATTGTCATTGTCTCCAGTCTCATCGTCATCATCTGTTAGTGACTTTCTGTTAATGACTTCGCACCGACTATGTCTTTACGCTCCTCAAAGTATCCGTGATAGTAGCTGCTTATGATATGATCTATAACAAATGATAGGAGCCAAAAGTAAGTACAATGTCGTGTATTTTAGTAAAGCACACTGCTCATTGTCTGTTAAAGAGGTTGGATATTTGGTGCGTGCATTAAATATGCTAAATTCAGGATCTATTAAGCTCACGGTGTATTCCAGATATGCATTGCACAGCTCATTAGCTCGTTCGTGTGTCCCCGCTCCAATGCGAGCACGTACTGCTTATATCCTTCAGAAGGTCACACCATCCTGCCTCGTACAGGTTCTGGTATCGTGCGCTGCTCTGCGCCGCTGATTTTTGAGTAACGCTCTGCTTATGTTTACGGCACTTTTTTTGTCCCACCGTTCTGGCACTGTTCGTTTGAACATCTATTTGCTCGCATTCACGTTTTCACTTTTAACTAATACATCGACTGGGATAGCTTCCCGTTCAGCCTTTGCTGTCTCAATGGCATCGCATAAGTCAGAATAAATGCTGGTGCTTGGCTCTCTTCCAAGTTTTAACCAGTGATGGTAAGTCCTCTTGCTGACTCCGGCAAGTCTACACGCAACAACAGCAAAGTTGCCCCATTGACGTACCCTGTGATTTCACAAATTTTTCGTAAGTTAATACCGCAGTCTTGGGCATTTTATAACGCCCCTCTTTTTTACTCTCTTTGCAGAGTAACGTAAATGTTGTGACGGAGAATAACATTTAAAAAGTCAATTATTACATTATTTTAAAATAAAAATCGCAACAGTTATTTATTTAATATATTTTATAAAATTTAAATAAAAATAATCAATCTTAAACGCTCATTAGTTACAATCATATTTGTAGTTTTTTCTTTTCCTAGCTGCAATTATTCCAGGTGCCAATAACGTACTGCCCATCGTAATTGTAGTTGTTGATTGAGTCTCGACTGATATACCAAGATTCAAATTAGTGCATCACTTCGCACCGTTGCTTTTGTATTCCTCCACAATATCTCAAAAGCTTTTGTATTCCTCCACAATATCTCAAAATCAAAATCTTCCGGCATTTCGGCGATATATTTACTGCCAGCAAAAATTTTCCCGTCTTCACAAATGGTAAATGTGGCATATTCTATGGGGTAGAAAAACTCCCATCTATCCCTCATATCGGTTACGATGCTTCCAAAATGGGCCAAAAACGTCGCATAATCCATTTTTATGTATCTATTTTTTGATACTGGGGTCATTGCGCATTTCATCATCATACATCCAATTTATTATTAACGTAGCTTAAACTACAAACCCTCTATTTATTGTTTATGAAATGTTAGTTTTCGTGCTATATTCCACTAAGAATGGCTTTAAATAAAGCATCAGTCAAGATTTTAAAAACAAATGAATCAATAAATTAAAGTTTTATCTTTGTTTTTTGGATGCCGCTCTATAGTGCGGGCAACGCTTCAAAGAGCTAGAGCAATAACTAGTTGCTAAAGTAGTGCCACTAAAAACACTAAATAGTCCCTTTAATTTCAGGTCAAATTGCCTGACAGTATAAACTTCGCGGGTTCCAAAGTTCTAGCTAACACAATATACGAATCTAAACTATGCCTGCTCCACCTTGGCTGCAACGTTACCTTGTCAAACGACTAGTATCAACCTGGACGATCTATACGTGCGCACTTCGAGGTGATGGATGATTAAAGTATCTCCTTTTAATTAGAATCCGTGGGAGTCCACAGAGTTCATCAACTCTAGAAATCCATCGCACGTAAAATGGATTTACGAAGTCCGGCACATTGAGTTTTGAGGTAGTACTTGCTAAGCATTATCTGCTGTCTCAGCAGCGCCTCCATCTCTTCCGCCGATCGGTACGTAAACGGATTCAGCTCTTTTAACCGCTGATCCGGTAGTCCCTCAACTTTGGTGGGCACAAGAACCTTCTCTCCCCAAAATGGGTGTGGCTCATAGTCGACGGCACCCCGTGGCGCTTGGATTAAGAAGAGCTGAGTTTCTTCAATTGTCGGCCCCGTGCCGCCCACTGGTTTCTTCTTGCCGTCTATCTCTTCGAAGAGGACCTTTGCAAGCCATACCTGTTCGCCATCGAGTTCAGAATCAACCCATACGTACTTCGCGCCAACTCTCCCTGTAGTATTGATCAGGTAGCACTCAATGGGGTTATCGGTGTGCTGCCTGTCCTTCATGAATTTGTAGAATCGGTGGACGTGCTCCGCATTGCCAACGCCCATGGTAAATGGCAGGCAGTACCTCGACTCATATTTCTCGCCGCCTATACCCTCCCTTCCTTGAGCGGGGTGTCCAATTGTCCTCCCGTCTGCTAGCACCTTTGCCGCAAATGCTGGGTCGTTGAGTTTCACCCACGCATAGTCCGAAACATAGCCAGGACTGATGAAAATTGCGAAGTTTAAAGGCCCCGACGAGTCGACCTTTCCATCGGAGTAGCCGGTGTCCTCGAGAAAAATAATGCTCCGTGCATTCTGATTCAATTTTCCGTGATATTGGAGTATCTCTCCACGGAAACTTACGTCTCCGTGTTCATCCCATTCGGTATTTTCATGCAGTGCATTGGGAGATGTGCCCGCTTTGTAAATGGCGTGCTGGGTAACGTCAACGTCCTCTGTCTTAGTCCAACACCCCCTCTCAGGGCTTACTACGCAATCTTCGAATACCGCGACAACATCATCGTTTCGTATCACTTGATCTGAAATGAAGTCAAGGGGGTTTACCCCAAACTTGTCGATATATATCTGGGCTATGGTCTTGTCGTAGATATAGTGACCGTGAGTCGACTTTCCGCTGCCCGTTAACCCCCAGACGGACTTCACCAGCCGTTTGCTCGTTCCGTCAACCTGCTTAATAGTGTATTCCTTAAGCGACGCGTGTTCACCGGTGCCGCCCCTCCTATATATCTCGTAAATCCAGTGCGAAAGGAAGCCTTTCTTTGCCTCTCCCATGTATGACGATGCCGTCACTATCGTATAATTGTGGAATGGAAACCTTATGACCTTCAACATCTCCTTTTTGCCAGGGACGTTCGGGTTCTCGAGATAGTGGGGAATCATAAACAGAATCGCTTGTGGCTCGGAATTTGGATCGCCGGGAAAGTTCACCGCCCACCATCGGTATGCCACATCTGGGAACTGGGCATCGCAGAAGAGTCGGCACCTCATTTCACCCTTTGAGCCATTGTGTCCAAGCTTAGCATCAACTTGAATCATGGGCTGGTTGAGGATGTGTTCAAGCACCCTTAGCATCAACTGTTTGTGTTCAATTTTCAGATCTTCTTCCCTGTCAACCACTACACTTCCGCTCGCACTCCTGCTCCATATGTTAGACGCCCAATTCCACGAGCCGTTTTTAAACTGCGTCCCATATAATCGGGCTCTTTCCAGCAGGTCTGGAGGGTTATTCTGAATGGGTTTCAAACCCACCTTTTCCTTTTGTTCTATGATCTGGTTAAACAGATTTAAAAAACTGGAGATTGTTATATCGTCGAGAGTTATCGGCATGCGACTTCTGATCACCATATTTAAATTTTTTGATTGATAAAACTTCTTCGTTAATACATGATTAAACGTTATAAATCTTTCGTGCACTGCTATGTGGTGCCGTACACGGGTTGCTTAATAAACCATTCTCGAACCTACGGCTTTGGAGAGCAACTAAGCTTTCGTTTAATAGTACTTAACGCTATCTTCCGAAACGTATGCAATGAGAAGGTTACGTTCTTAATCCTAGCTTTTGAGCACTAGTATGACTTATATCATTACTGTAATTTTAGAGATGAAGTAACTATAATTTACAATAATTTAGTATGTAAAATAATTATTTATTCATATAAATATTTTTTATAGAACTATAAATTAATCTCACATTACATGCACACTTAAAAACTAAGCTGCGTTTTTAAACATTGAGCGTTCGAAGACATAATTCAAAAGTTTCGGCTCACTCAATATCGCACATAAACATTAGCCGCGGATCGTATCAGGTCCTGCGACAGGAGTGACTTTCATCCGCTCTTTCTCCATGATTGTTTTGTAAAGTAGGATATGTTTCTGCGCAACGTGCGACCAGCCTATTTTTTTATGGACATATTCACATGCTCGCTTTGAAAATAACTTTCTTAACTTATTGTCCTTTAAGACCGACACGAGGGCCGCCTTCAAATCCTGCAGAGACCCAAGCGGGACGTCAACGCCGGCCCCACTTACCTCGACCTCTGCCTTTAGACCTTCAACGGCAGTGACGACTGCCGGTTTCCCAAGGGCAAATGCGTGGGCAAGATTACCGCTTTGAGACGCCTTATCATAGGGGAGGACGACGACATCGGCCAAATTGAGTATGGTATCGTATTCCTTCGGGGTAAATGCACCTATGACAACCTTGATCTTATCCTTCACCGGAGACGCCCCGATTGCTTTCATAAGTTTCGGTTTGTAAAATATCCCACTTGGTGATCCGGGTCTGGCATCTCCTGCAATGACAAGGGTTGCATTTTTAACCTCCTTAACAACCTCTGGCCAGATTTTCACCACATCCTCAAACCGTTTATTCGGCTCCCACCAGCCTATACAGAGCACAACTTTTTCCCCTTGAAGCCCGTACAACTTCTTGGATTCAAGCACAGTTGGGACTGCTTCAGTGACGGTAGTCTTCGCTCCGTGGGGTATGACATAGACATTATTGGGAATCCAGCCTAGATTTGCGGGCAAGAAGATCTTCTGGAATTCCTCATGGACTATCCCTGCACTGGCGACAAAGAGGCTGAGGCCTGTAAAAGCCGCCTCCTCGCGACTCAGCGTGCTGTAGACCGAGTGGTAGGTGATGACCGATGGGATCCTAGAAACATATAATAAAAATAAAAGGTCGAGCACGGGTATTCCATAATCGCCCTCATATGCGTAGAGGCCATATTCGTGCTGTATGTGGACGACGTCAGGCTGCAACTCCTTTATCTTGTTAAATACACTCCGCTCCCACCCTTCCTTCTGGATATCCATGAGTCCGTACACGTCTTTCTGATGCTCGTGCCCCCCCACGTCAGCATCTGGATGGCTGATGATGTGAACAGTATGGCCATAGTTCTCTATTGCGCTTATCAACTCAGATGAATATGTTGCAATGCCATCGTGCCTTGGTGGAAATGGTGTGACCATGCATATCGTCAATGGGTTGGCATTTGATCGGCTTCGTTTACTCTCAGTCTTCATATAAGTTCACCATGCCCCGACATATTAGAACTATCAATATATTTTGTCACCATGTTTGTAAGTAGCGACAAAGTCTAGTCATTAATGCTTTGACGTTAAATTGAAAAACAGGTTATGCATATATAATTTTATTGAATTTAATTCGGCCAAGTAAGGTATAGACTCTCTCAACTGCAAGTAATTCGATCGAAATACCATCGATCAAATAATGTTGGCCGTTCTGCGCGACGCAGTGATGGAAAACTGCTATATACTAATATCCTTCAACAAGCTTAAAAACTGGCGTGCATGTCAACGTGTTCTGCTTTGAAAAATGGAGCCCTGCAATAAACGCTACTGTAGCCGATAAGGAAAATTAGAGAATAAAGATTACGGTGATGGGGAAATGGAGTACCTTAATTTTACTTAATCGTGGTAATTAGCTCACTGACGACAACTCTACGTATAATAAATTTTAGGCTCTGCCGATCAGGAAAAAAGCTCCCCCTCATATTTCGTAGCACCTTGAGATAAAGCCATTTCCACCGATTCTTTGTCCTTCATCAAAAATACTTTTTCTTCATCAACTTCTTCAACTTCTACACTGTTTTTGAGAATTTGTTTGTGCTTCTGGAACTTGCCAATACTCACCAAGAAATCCCTCAGACTCTCGACAACCTCAACGTCGTATCCTGCCGCTTGTAGCATATCTTGAACATTTTTAAGGTCATCGGGGGGTATCTCAAAGCGGTATTTGGCGTTGTTGTAATAACTACCCAGCTGCGCAAATAAGGCTCTATCATCAAAAAATTGCTTAAAGACGAAGGTGTTTCCAAGTTTGAATATGTTTATTGAGGGCATTTTAATCAACAATAGTTATAACTGAAAGTATTTAGGTTTAATTCTACTGTTTATAGGATATTAAAAATGTTAGATTCATTTTATGATTAAGCGTTATACCGAGCGTTTTTATTATATAGTTTTAGAGCCAACACCCTAATAATAAACCCACTCCAAATCGGCAGGTATTTTTGCAACAAATTTCAGCGATTTGAATACGTCGAAAGATGAGTCAGATGACCAACAACATCAATGAGTACTTCGGTAGGCTTGAATCTGAGCTCAACAGCTGCTTTAAAGTTGCTTCCGAGGCTCGGAAGCGAGGCGAAGATCCAGCGCCGTATCCAGAAATTCTTCCTGCGCGTGACCTTGCTGAGCGGGTAGAAAACCTCATGGGTATCGCAGGGCTTGCCCGGAGGATTAGGGAACTTGAAGAAGCAATGTCTCGTGAAGAGGCCGCTCTTGCGATAGGCATTGACTTCGCAGAAGGAAAGTTCGGAGAGTATGAGAGCAAATCTGAGGCTGTAGAAAGGGCTGTTAGAACGGCCGTTGCGATGTTAACGGAAGGCGTGGTCGCAGCGCCTATCGAAGGGATTGCAAGGGTGGAGCTCGGAAAAAACGATGATAAGACAGATTATCTGAAGATTTTCTACGCAGGGCCTATTAGGAGTGCGGGCGGTACCGCTCAAGCTCTTTCTGTTTTAGTTGCAGATTATGTCAGGCGAGCGGTAGGCATCGATCGCTACATCGCAAGAAATGAAGAGATAGAGAGATACGTTGAGGAGGTACCACTTTACAAAAGGCTCGTAAACCTCCAGTATACCCCATCAGATGATGAGATCCGGACGATCGTGAGAAACTGTCCAATCTGCATCGACGGAGAGGGCACCGAAGAAGAGGAGGTCTCTGGTTACAGAAACCTCGAGAGGGTCGGAACAAACGCAGTAAGGGGTGGGATGGCACTTGTCCTAGCCGAAGGATTAGCACAAAAGGCGCCAAAGGTGAAAAAGTACGTATCACAGCTTGGGCTTGACGGTTGGGAATGGCTTGACGAGATAACCCACACTCCAAAACCATTCGGTTACGATGATGTAAGCTCCGACAACGGGATAAAGCCAAACTGGAAGTATATGAAGGATATCATAGCCGGTAGACCTGTGTTCTCCCACCCCTCACGAAGGGGCGGTTTCAGGCTCAGATATGGGAGGGCCCGCAACACAGGACTAGCCTCTGCAGGTATCAATCCCGCCACTATGGTAATACTAGGCGAGTTCCTTGCGCCTGGCACGCAGATGAAAACAGAAAGGCCAGGTAAAGCTGCTGGTATATCACCTGTGGACTCGATAGAAGGGCCTACGGTCAGACTCCAAGATGGCAGTGTTATAAGGATTGATAAACTCGAAGATGCTAACAAATACAAGCTTCAACTCGAAGAAATAATCGACCTCGGCGAGATATTGATAAATTATGGTGATTTTTTGGAGAATAACCACCAGCTCATCCCCTCATCCTACGTGCATGAATGGTGGCTGCAGGAACTCAGCGAAGCAGCGAATAAAATGGGGGTCTCCACTCCTGAAGTTAACCCTGAAGATCTAAGTTCCTCTGAGGCGCTTCGCATATCAACTGAGTATAAAGTCCCGCTTCATCCAAAATTTACGTACCTTTGGCATGACATCACGCTTGAAGAATTTGAGAAACTTGCTCGTTTTGTAAGTGAAAACGGACATGCTAGACCAATTGGCAATGACCTTAACGATGACGATCAACAACAGAGAGATAAAAAAGTTGATCTCCTCATACCGAATGACCGAGAGGCTAAAGAAATTCTCGAACATCTCCTCGTTTTGCATGAGTTTGACGGCAAGAATATTATTATTCATGATGCGTCCGCGCTGTTGACTTGCCTTGGGCTTGACGACACTCTCGACAAGACGTGGTTCTCTCTGAGGTCTCCGAGGATAAAGTCGACTATTGGTGCCGTTAAACTTCTTAGCGGCATTGAGATAAGGGAGCGCGCTCCCTCGAGAATCGGTGGAAGGATGGGAAGGCCAGAAAAGTCGAGCGCCCGGGAGATGAAGCCCGCCCCCCACGTACTTTTCCCTATTGGAATTGCAGGAGGACGTGACAGGTCATTCAGAAAAGCTACAGGATCATCAAAAGCTGCTGTGGAAAACGGACTCGAAATAGACGTTCAATATCTCGGCATTGTTGACGTAAACCTAGGGGTTCGCATCTGTCCGAGTTGTCGTACGACCACATATAAGACAAGATGCGAATGCGGGGAATTCACGCAAGTCATCAACGTCTGTCCGACATGCGACAGAAATATCTCAGATAAAAAGAGTTGCCCTAAATGCAGAAGGCAGGGTGTCAGCTATAAGCTTCAGTCGATAGATCTCAGGAGCCTTTACCAGCAGGCTTTGGCGAGGCTCGAAGAACATGGTGGATTTAAATCTTTCAAGGGAGTTTTAGGGCTAACGTCGAAGAACAAAACTCCAGAGCCCATTGAAAAGGGAATTTTAAGGGCGAAGCACGAAATAAACGTATTTAAGGATGGTTCGTGCAGATATGACCTGACGGATCTCCCGACTACACATTTTATACCGAGGGAGATTTCAACTAGCGTCGAGAAACTCAGGGAACTTGGGTATAAAGCTAAAGATGAAGAAGAGGTGATTGAACTTGAACCCCAAGATGTCATTCTTTCCTATGACTGCGGTGAGTGGCTCCTACAGGTCTCAAAATTCATAGATGATCTTCTTATCAGGTACTACAAGGTAGAGTCGTATTATAACGCAGGGACAAAAGAGGATTTAGTCGGGGAGCTCATAATAGGGCTTGCTCCTCATACTAGCGCTGGAGTTCTGGCGAGGGTTATAGGGTTTACTAGCGCCTCAGCGAGTTTCGCTCATCCGTTTTTCCATGCGGCAAAGAGGCGAAACTGCGATGGCGATGAGGACTCATTTATGCTGCTTTTAGACGGGCTTCTAAATTTTTCACAGTCTTACCTCCCTGACAGACGCGGTGGCAAAATGGACGCACCTCTCGTCTTGACCACAAGAATTGACCCGAAAGAGATAGACGAAGAAGTTCACAACCTTGATATCGTGAATAATTACCCGCTCGAATTCTACGAAGCGACATTGAAATACGAAGAACCGAAGCGGCTAAACATTGCGACTGTAGAATCTCGGATTGGAACGGAAAATGAGTACAGGGATTTTGGTTTCACCCACGATACTTCTTCAATTTCGCGTGGCCCCCTAAACAGCGCCTATAAGGTACTTGAATCGATGATGGACAAAATGGAGACGCAGCTTGAACTTGCGAGAATTATTCGGGCGGTTGACGAGAGAGATGTGGCAGAACGCGTCATAAACACTCATTTCCTACCGGATCTGATAGGCAACATGCGGGCGTTTTCAAGGCAAAAGGTGAGGTGTGTAAAGTGCAATTTCAAGATACGCAGACCGCCCATAAGCGGAAACTGTCCAAAATGCGGCGGCAAGATGCTACTCACCGTCCACGAAGGAGCAGTAACGAAGTACATGGAAAGGTCAATCAAAGTCGCTGAAGAGTTTGGAGTTTCAAAATACACAAAGCAGCGCCTAAAGCTTCTTGAAATGTCTGTGAATTCACTTTTTGAGAGCGACAAGTCAAAACAGATGGGGTTAAGCGACTTTATGTGACCATCACTGAATGCGAAATGCTTCGTATAAAGAAAGATGCAAGATAAGTAGTATACTATATATCTGATAAATTATAATAGCGTCTTAATAAAAATTTATTGATTATATATTTAATTTACAAAGCGAAATCAACACTAAGATGGGTGAAAATGGTCAACATTCCGAAGTTAATTTTAAATGCCGGACTCCAGCTTCTGCGCCCGAGTGAGCAGATAGTCGACTGGCGGCAAGTCGTGCTCAATGCTGCCAACGTCAGCGACGCGAAGTTTTGGCCCGAAGATGAGAAGCGCGGGCTCTCGTCGATGTATGCAGAATTTACAGATGAGTCCATCCCCGAAATAGCTGAGCTTACAGGGCTTCAATTTGGGCCAATTAAGAACATAAAGGTCTTTGACAGGTACGACTGGATAGAGGTAAACGTCAAAGCGTTCTCAGAGCAGTTCGCGCCGCTTGAAAAGATAGCCTCGGAGCAAAAGGGGAGTTCAATTATCGGGAGGGGGCTCAGCAAGTCAAGTCAAGTGATATCGACGGTAGGTCTTGGGCTTTTCTTAGGGTATCTCGCAAAAAGGGTGCTCGGCCAATATGATCCAAGTCTATTCGGGCGTGAGATAGTAAGTGGGCAGATATACTTTGTTGAGCCAAACATCGAGATCGTTGAGCGTCAACTTTCACTAAAACCACTTGAATTCAGAAAGTGGATTGCAATTCATGAGGCGACGCACGCAGTTGTGTTCGAATCAGCAAGCTGGCTCAAAGGCTACATGAATCAGCTGGTGAAAGATTATTTCGAGGCGACAGGCAAGAGGTTTGGACTAGAGGAAATGATGTCGACGGTCGAGATAGCTGCTCATGACCTCATCGAAGGGCAGCAGTTTTCGATATTAGGGATGGCACTGTCGCGTGAACAGATTGCACTAATAAACCGGCTTCAAGCCATTATGACCGTGGTGGAAGGATATTCTGATTATGTCATGAATGAAATTGGCAAAGGCACGCTCAGCACGTACGATTATATGAAACACGAGTTCGAGGCGCGAAGGAGGCGGAAGAGCGGCAGGGAAAAGCTTTTCGAGGAGGTTACCGGACTGAGCATAAAAATGGAGCAATATCGGATAGGGGAGTGGTTTGTGAGACAGGTATCAGAACGCCGAGGAATAGAATTTTTAAATAGGGTATGGCGCTCGCCGGTAGAAGTGCCGGACCTCTATGAGGTAAGCCATCCAGAGAAGTGGATTGCACGACAGGAGGGAGTAAAAAACTAAAATGGAAGAAGAGAATTGAAAAACAGGAGAATGAATATGCATCTCACCACCTATGCTATCAGCACATTTTCATCTATCGAGCATCCTTATCAGCGGGATCTTAATTTTGACGCATATGCTCCTTCAATTTGACCGTTCAAGCTAGTGCTGAAGTGATTGAAATACCCAGTCTTTTTCACGCGGAGCATCACTGTTGGTTATACAATCGAGAAAGATCAACGCTTCTTTAAGCTCCGCGGCTAAAAAATTGGACGCTACATATAGCACACGACTGTATCAAATCCGCGGCTCAAATAGTAGGGTAGATAACACTCATAATATCCTAGTTCATTGCGCTTTCAGTTGAACCGTCAAGGCGTAGACAATCGATTAAGCAAATTTTGTGGTTATCCGTCAACAAAAAATTATCACGCATGTCTAACATCTTTCTAGAGAGTTAAAAAAATATATAAAGTATATACGTTAGGTATATCTTCTCATTTCGAAAGTGTATGTGTATATAGCAAACTGATAAATATTACCAGGAATGTGGATCTGATCGATGATATTACGTTTGACGAACCAACAGAAATGGCTTTCAATGAGATGAGATCCAACTTTACAATTTATCAAGGAGAGGAGATGACATTCCTGAAGGAGAAAAACTTGATTGTTGATTTACATATCCACTCAAAATACTCTCCTGATTCGACTGTAGAACCCAAAACTATCCTTAAAGTGGCTAAGGAAAGGGGATTACAAGGAGTTGCTGTAACCGACCATAATACAATTCGCGGTGGGCTTGAAACGTTGAAAATTAATAACGACCCAAGCTTCCTAGTCATAGTTGGATCAGAAATTGAAACAGATAAAGGAGACATAATAGGGCTGTTTTTAACTAAAGAGATACAATCAAGAAGGGCAAAAGAAGTCATCAAAGAGATAAAGGAACAGGGTGGAATCGTCTTGTGGGCGCATCCTTACAGAGAGGGGAAAAACCTGTTGCCGAGTAACCTCATAAAAAGCGTCGATGTCATCGAGGGGTTCAACGCAAAGACCTATGAGTCACATAATATGTTGGCTCAAAAACTAGCCGAGAGGTATCACAAGCCTGTAGTTGGGGCGAGTGACGCACACTCTGCTTCTGAAATCGGAAACGCTGCTACAATGGTAAACTGCTCGAATATTGAAGCCATCAAAGATTCAATCATCAAAGGGAAAACGCAAATCATTGGCTTTAAGCTATCGTATGATCATCTCTACGACTTTCAATTGCCTCTGCAGCAACAAGTTTAATGATCACTATAAAGTTGGATCGATAAAACATCAACTGTATATCTCTATAATCGTTCCTGTACTTCAGCACTGATCATTAATAATGTCATGCTGGTGGGCCTTTCGTATTAAAGACTATCATTACTATTATTTTTGAGCGTAATAATGAAGATCGCTTCAAATGACACAATGTCATAAATCTCTATCAAGGCCGGAAGATTATTACGATTCATAAAATGGGTTTCAGAAGCGGGGGAGAGAAACTACCAGTTGAATGCTTTGGTTAACCAGCAGAAGAGCACTCTGGAAATATGCCAAACCTCGTACAAAGTGGGCATCTAAGGAGTGAATTTTGCGGCAAGAAAGAAGAAAGTGTACGGGTAAGAAGATGAAGGAGGTGTCAAAGAGAAGCCGACAGGTCGTCTTCTCGTTCCAACGCTAACCTGTACCCGTCCTCATAGGAGCGAAATCCCTCCATACTTGCATAATAATCGGCTCGTCTTACGAGTTCAATGAATGTTGCACTAATCGTATCTTTAGTCATAGTAGTGTAGCAAAACGAAGAGCATAAAAAAGGTATTCTAAGAGCGGTGTGAAAGTAATTTTGAATAATTTTTTGTGCCCTTCCTATTACGCCCCCGAGCATGAATAGAATTGGTTTATTATTGATGAAGAGACGCTATTGAGTTTAAACTCCTGAATTTGTTGAAGACAAAGATGCCAACTTGTTACAAACACGTTGCCTCTTAAATTACATCTTATATCTATTTGCTTTATTTAGACCGATTCAAAAACTACAGCAGAATTTTAAAATGTTCAGGAGGCCTCAATAAGTTGTATTAAATAAACTCCGACGCTTGCATCCCAAGAATAAGAATGCCTCAAGCACGCGAATCTTTATACGAATAATAAACTAATAGAACTAAGTTTTTTTTTAAATAATTTCAGGGCGCTCTTATTTAAGCTTTAAGTAATGAATACAATTATATAACATGCAAATCGACCATTTTTGCGATGCGTGTGCCCGGAAAGATGCAATCAAAGGACATATTACAATGGGATCAAACGCTCTTTCGAGATGAGCGGTATTTTGAGTTCGATTACGTCCCAGAGCACTTCTCGCATCGAGACAGTCAGATGAGGTCGCTTAAGATTGCAATACGTCCAACGTTACGAGGTGCAAGAGCTATAAACTGTTTATGCTCGGGACCTCACGGCACCGGAAAGACTACGGCAGTGCTAAAGGTGTTTAATGAAGTCGAAAAGCACACGAGCACTGTTGTGCCCGTATATGTAAACTGCCAGATTGACTCCACCCGCTTTGCAATATTTTCAGAGATCTACAGGAGACTCTTCAACTACACTCCTCCAGATTCGGGCGTGTCGTTCAAACGAGTGTTCAAGAAGATCACAAAACATCTGATCGATGAGGAAAAGGTGCTTGTCGTAGCACTCGACGACATCAACTACTTGTTTTATGAAAACACGATAAATGAGGTGCTCTATGCACTTCTGAGGGCTCATGAGGTGTCAGCGGAGGCTAAGATTGGCGTCATCGCGATCTCAAGCGATCTGTCGGTTGAGATATCAAAGGCGTTAGACCCAAGGGTAATGTCCGTTTTTCTTCCGGAGGAGATCTATTTCCCTCTGTACACGCCTGAAGAGGTGAAAGACATCTTGGGCAACAGGGTGAAGTACGGATTCTATCCAGACGTCGTCCCGTCCGAAGTTTTAGAGAAGGTCGTGGACTTGGTGGAAGAGTCAGGCGATCTGAGAGTCGGCATAGATCTTCTCAGAAAGGCCGGACTTAGGGCGGAGATGGATGCGAGGAAGTACGTAACTCTTGATGATGTGAAGACCTCGTTTGAAACGTCTCGTCTTGTACACCTCAACTACTCGATTGCATCATTACGAACAGATGAAAAAGCCCTCCTCAAGCTTATTGCCACAGGGGATGAAAAAATAAAAGCCGGAGATCTCTATGAGAAGTTCAACGAGGAGATGCACCTCGGCTATACGAGGTTTTACGACATAATTTCAAAGCTTGATTCGATTCGCCTTATAAACGCTGATTTTACCGGTAAGGGGACGCGTGGCAGAACGCGTGAGATACGACCGAGGTATGACTCAGAGGATGTTTTAAAGATTATTGTTGAATCCTATAAGTGATTACCCATGCCAGATAGCGAAGAAATTCGAGAGCTTGGGACGGAGATTAAAGAGCTTAAAAATGAGGTAAAAGAACTTAGATTGCTCCTCCTCTATCGGCTCCTCAAAGAGGAACAGAGGTCGTCTGAGAGGATTGATAACGTAGTCCCCTTCGCGAAACAGATTTTAAAGATGGCCGTAGAGAAGTTGCTTCAACCAGAGATGAAGGATCAGGGAGAAGAAGAAAGAGAAGCCACGAAGCCTGTGACAAAGATAAAAGCTACTTCAAAAGAGGAGTTAAACCAGCCCCTCGTCGATGTGGAGCGAGAGGTAAAGGTACTTAAGAATGAGATGGCTAAGAACTTGAGGGACGCAGCCAGAGAGATCGAGGAAGGAGAAGAGGACGACGAAGGAGGCGGACAGGGCGATTAAAATCGTAGGGGGTGTGTTAATTTTCGCACACGATGTGGATTCCGGAGCGGAGAGCGAATTTACATGGCAAGAATTTGAGGAGAGGGTAAGAGATGCGCTTGATTCTGCTGGATATCGCATTGAGTTTAGGAGGGTGTTCAAGTCTGACGGGAAGAAACACGAAGTCGACGTCATCGCCCACAAGTTTGACCTCTGCATTTTAATCGACGCAAAGCGATATGGCAAGAGTCGTTATAGGGCGTCATCCCTCAAATCGGAAGCAAAAAAACATTTTAATCGCTGTCGAGCGTTTGAGAATGCATTTAAGTGTTCTGTTATACCGGTCTTGGTAAGCTGGATAGACGACTCACTTGTGTTTCAAGAGGGATGTTTCATCGTTCCGTTCGAAAAACTTCAAGACTTCGTAAATAACGTTGAATTCTACACGGACTCAATGGAAGATATGACTCAGCTTGCTGATTCAGAAAATTGCGTATTCGATAATCAATGAGTTACAATCTTCAAAGAAAGACTCCTCTCTCAATGTTTTCCGTAGGAACAGTGGCAGGTCTAGAGGGGCGTGTTGTTCAGATACGCAATCGACGATCTGCTCTCGCAGGAACTTCAAGTTGGCGCAAATTCTCCAGCGTTTTTAATTTTCAGTTGGCGGTTCCCCCTTTGGCTCTTTTAACTACCTGGATTTATTTGAAAGCCGGCCCTCATAGTTCAAGGATAGTTGAAATACTCAGTAATATCCTCGTAGTCTCTAAAAAGTGGTATCTCCTCCTCTCACGTACTCTTCTCCCTCATTTAAGCGACATTTGTCGGGCAAGAAAAGTGATCAAATGGCGACCGCCGAAGCAATGCTTTAAGCTTATGAAGGAGTAAAAATTACATCCAAGTACGATTAAGATAGCAGGGTTTTCAATGAAAGCATGCATAATGTGCGGCGGCGCGGGGACAAGGCTCAGGCCACTGACGTTTGAACGTCCAAAGCCAAACGTTCCGCTTCTCAACAAACCGGCTGTCGGACATCTCGTTGAGCATCTCTCATCAAGCGCCTTTAACGACATAATTATCACGATTGGGTATCTGGGTGAAAGCATTCGTGACTATCTGGGAGACGGACGGAAGTTCGGCATCGAAATTAATTACGTATATGAGAAGGAAAAGCTTGGAACTGCAGGCAGCGTTAAGAACGCGGAAGAGCTGTTGAGGGAAGGACCATTTCTTGTTGTCGGTGGGGATCACGTGCTCGACTTCAACCTTCGCGAGTTTTATCAATTTCACAGAAAGAACGACAGCTTGATATCGGTTGGAGCGATGTCGCTCGATGACCCGAGAGAGTACGGCATACTTGATATAGATGTGAACAATAAGGTTCACAGGTTTAAAGAGAAACCTAGCCGCGGGGAGATATTCAGCAACCTCACAAGCACGGGAATCTACATGTGCGACCCCGGAATCTTGGATTGGATCCCCAAAAAGAGATTTGACTTCGCAAAAGACCTTTTCCCAGCTCTCTTAAGTTCCGGCGAGAGCATATCGGCGTGGATGGCGCGCGGCCACTGGAACGACATAGGAAACGCTGCCGCGTATAGACAGGCGTCGCGTTGGATGTTAGACAACTTGAGGAGCACTGAAATAACGGGGCACTTTTATATCAAAGATGCACGCTTATACGGCCCTGTGGTCATCGGAACTGACGTTGTCGTTGGCTCAAATTCTGCGATAGTAGGTCCTGTTGTTATAGGAAATAACACTGAAATAGGAGACAACGTGCTGATAAGCCCGTATACTACCATCGGATCTAACTGCGTAATTGATAACGATACGTCCCTGCTATCAGCTATTTTATACGATGGCGTCCGTATCGGTCCTCATACATCCGTTTCTGGATCCGTGATCGATGTAAACGTCTCAATCGGAAATCATTGTGCTCTTGAGAGTAATACCGTGATTGGCCCGCGGGCGGTAATAGGAGACTTTGTAACGGTGCATTCAGGGGTGTCAGTCTGGCCCAATGTGGTCATAAAAAGCGGTGAGATATTCAAAGACGCTCTCAACGAGGAGTACGACACGAGGACAGACGGCTCATAATAAAGAAAAGATAGGGGAAGTGTTAAAATGCTGGACATTCAAGACCTCCATGTGGAAGTCGAGGGCAAGCCAATATTAAAAGGGGTAGACCTCACTATTAATGAGGGTGAGAGCCATGTTCTTTTTGGACAAAATGGCTCCGGGAAGACCTCACTGCTGCTTACCATAATGGGCTACCCAAGATATAAAGTAACGAAAGGGCGCATACTTTTTAAGGGAAAAGATATCACGGAAATGCCTATTAACGAACGGGCTAAGCTCGGAATTGGCATATCATTCCAACATCCGCCTGCAATTCACGGCGTGAAGTTGAGAGACGTAATTGAAACCGCGGTAACCCATCATGGAAAGAAGGTCGATATTGATGCCCTCGCAGCGACAATGAACATCACAAAAGAGTTCTTAGACCGTGATATAAACCTTGGATTTTCTGGTGGTGAGGTAAAGCGCACCGAAATTCTACAATTACTCGCGCAGGACCCAGACTTAGCCCTCCTCGATGAACCAGATTCAGGTGTCGACCTTGAGAACATTGAACTCGTGGGAGACGGGATAAACAGACTTCTTCACAGGGATAAGCGCTCAAAGGAGAGACGCAAGGCAGGACTAATCATAACGCATGCAGGTTATATTCTGAACTTCATGAAAGCGGACAGGGCGCACGTTCTTGTAAATGGACAAATCGCCTGTTCAGGAAATCCAGGGGAGCTTCTGCACGACATATGTGAGCTTGGATACGAGGAGTGTGTCAAATGTCCGAGGTAGAAGGGGTAAAGGAAAAAGCTAAGCGAGCAGCCGAAAAGAAAGCTACTTACGGCCCTGACATCGAGCTTAAAGTGTACACTTCAAAAGCGCCAGAGCATAAGAAGGTTCAAGAACTTAAGATGCTCTCACCCGACTATCAGCGAATGTCCTTGAGCGTGGGGGTCGACGCAGCCGAGACGGAGCGGGCGGGGTCATACTTTCAACTTGACACAAGCGTAGTTTATTCAAAGGCTACTTCTGAAAACGTGGAGGTACTCAGCACAACCGAGGCGCTGAGCAAGTATGATTGGCTTAAGGATTACTGGTGGAAGGCCGTCGCTGTGGACGCCGATAAATACACGGCAAAGGCAGCACTCGAGTTGAGCAATGGGTATTTCATAAGGGTAAAATCAGGCGCAAAGGTCATTATGCCAATACAAGCCTGCATGTTTATTGCGCGCGAGAGCCTCTCACAGAACGTTCATAACATAATAATAGCCGAAGAGGATTCAGAGCTACACATAATATCTGGTTGTAGGACTTCAGATGATGTCACGCATGGCATACACATAGGTGTGTCTGAGTTCTATGTGAAAAAAGGCGCAAAGCTTTCATTTACTATGATACACAACTGGGGACCACACGTGGAAGTAAGACCAAGGAGCGGCGCAATAATCGAAGAGGATGCCACGTTCATCAGTAACTATGTATGCATGAAGCCAGTCAAGAGCTTACAGATGTACCCTACGTTTAAGTGCATAGGCGAGAACGCTACGGCATTATCTTCTTCTCTACTCTATGCAACTGAAGGTTCTCACATGGATGTGGGCTCAAGGGTCATACTGAATGCAAAAGAGTGCAAATCAGATGTGATATCAAGAGTCATCACAAATGGTGGCGAAGTAATCTCAAGAGGAAATATAACAGGGTTAAGTCCCGATGTTAAAGGACATCTCGAATGTCGGGGGCTCATCCTCGGAGAGCACGGAAGAGTCTACGCTATACCTGAGCTTGATGGGGCAGTACCCGGCGTTGAGATGTCTCATGAAGCAGCAGTTGGAAAAATTGCAGAAGAAGAAATAGCATACCTTATGACGAGAGGACTGAGTGAAGGCGAGGCGACGGCTGCAATTGTTCGAGGATTCCTTGACGTTGACATAAAAGGGTTGCCACCTGCGTTGAAAGAGGAGATGCGGCGCGCGATACAGATGGGTGAAAGTATGGCGCTTTAATCATAAGTTGATAACACGAGCGCATAAGGAAATCACCAAACAACTGCAGTCGTTGACATGAAAATAGTGCTCAGTTTGTTATTTAAATCTCAGAACCTCACATAGTACAGCATTCGCTTATCTATGCGCTTTATCCAGCGTGCTTGATATACTGACACATAGAGAGTACTTTGACCAATTTTTATTATGATGTCAGTTTCTTTAGGAGGGCTTATTGAAGTTGGTAAAATGATGGCTCCGGAACAAGTAGTTGTAACTCGATAATCCCCTCCCCTGTCTGTTATAAAATTTCTAACAGCTTCATCAACCTCAATTTCTTCAACTTTCATCATTTACTAGCGATAAATAACAATTTCCATATAAATCTACCCCTTGTTATTTTCAAAATCCCATATCATTTTAGATGAAATTGTTACTCATCAATTGGTCAGTTTAATGGTGCCAAACTTGTGCATCTTTCTTGATAGAGTCCCCCAATTTTTGTCCTATCACTGACAACTTTGCGCATCGCACAAGAAGTAATTTGATAAGCCAAAAGCTCTTCATTTATAGTGATGAAGGGTAAATATATGACCGGCTGTGTGGCATGCACCATTAGAAACAATCTCGTGCTTATGGTAGAGCAACAAAGCGGATATTGGGCGGGAAAATGGGTGCTGCCCGGCGGAAAGCTTGAAATGGGCGAGACACTTGATGAGTGTGCTGCGAGAGAGTGTTGTGAAGAGACAAGTGTTAAAGTTGATATAATCCGCCAGGTTAAGGCGTATGTTTCTTATGATCCAAATACTCAGTGGGATAAGCAGGTGGTACTCATTTGTTATGAAGCGAAATACGTAAGTGGATTTCCTGTCGCCGGAAATGGCGTGACTGGGGCTAAATGGGTCTCACTTGAAACAGTGGCGGAAATGAATAAAAACAACGGCCTCGTGCCAGACATAATCATCACAATGATAAACGACACACTTGCTGATGCAACTGACGAACGATAATGTCCAGACGTTCTTCGGGTCGGGATGTCAGAGATCGTGTTGCATAAGCTCGAGCAGGTGTAAATAGAACAGCTAACGGCGGGCATTGCGTTGACTAACATCACGCCGGGAAGTATCTGAAAAAGGACGCGTATCGTTCAGCGTGCTGTACAATCGCTTCCTTGAGAAGAGGAGTAATGTGGAGTGGACTCGAGCTCTCTAAAGAAGGGCAAAAATTGGTTGGAAATCGCTAGGAGGACATAGTATTTGTGAACAGGCAGGTGTGGGGGGTATTGCCGATAATCAACTACATCAAGCCCTCCTCAACAGAGACTGTAGATCCAAGACTCCTTACAGAGCAGGGAAAAAAGGAGTTAACGGTTAAAAGGATGTGAAGAAGAAGCCATGTCAGATGAAGTATGGGGGGTACACCTTTCTGGAGACGGGAAACTGACAAAAGAAGAACGCGAAAAGCTTATCTTTAAACTCACTCGGATGTGTACCTTTATCGGCTGTGAAATTCCAGAGAAGGTCGAGCTTGATGGCGAAATCATCCCTCTGCATGAGTTCATGTGGAGGCTCATAACCACTAAAGGCCCGCTAACCCCGGAAGAGTTTGCTGCAGTGGATCTGCTCCACTACAAGATCGAAAAGAAAATCCGTAAAGAGGAGTCTGAGATCAAAAGTGCCGACATTACCGAAGATGAAGCATGCAAGCTGTATGTTGAAGCGTGTGGGCTTATTCGGGCAGCGGTAGAATTAAGGGATATTGAAAAGAGTGGAATGTTACACGACTACTCTCATATCGCCGTTAGTGAAAAGGTTGACGCTCAGAAGAGGTGGCTTGAGTTTCTCAAGCAGATCAAGTAAATGGTGTGCTTCCATACCAATAAGACCCTAACTTCGAACAAGGTAAGGTTAGGTAAGGTTATATCCCTTATCATTATGCAGTTGACACAACGCTTGGTACCGTGCTCTAGCTAGCCAAGGTAAGTGCTGACACCAGCGGAGCTATCAACGGGAAAGTTACAATTAGTGTAAGGCCAAGAGGCACGACTGCTTCCGTTAACAAGCTTTGAAACAAGGCAGCTATTTTTTTGAACTTTCTTTCTATCCCAAGTTTGGTGTCGTTATGTATAACCACAATTTACTCATTTGAGAGCTAGTTTATAATCTATGAGTCTGGAACTAGTTTAAAACTAGTTTCACGTATGTGCGCCGTTTTTGTTTCCCAACCTGAGCTTGAGAGTTGAGGAAAAAATATGTGATTAAAGGGTCAGTGACGTTGAAGCGCGTGGTGGTGCTTCGTTACCATGTTTGATTACCCTGGGGTAATCCTGATATTTCCCACTTATATTCGTCGGGTGCAGCTCCTACGGGGGCATCGAAGCATCGCGACCACTCAGACTTATTTACAATTTGATGATACGGATGTTAGGGCGGCGTACGATACCGTGGCGTTTAAATTTTATCTATGTACCTCTGGAACACCTCAGGCTTAACTCCCTGCAGCTTTCGTGGGGGTTGGAGTAGGTAGGTGTAGATGTTGGCGTTGGTGGACTACTAAGCGTCGAGGTGGCACCTCCGCTCTTGTCCATACAACCACGTATTGATGTTATTACCTGATCCGATCGCACGTTTCTTTGGCATCAAACTCGCAAGTGAATAATATTCGATCCTCCTCTCTCATCACTGTAGTCCATTAATCTTCGGGTATCTGTGCTCAATGAGTCTCGTGGAATGTTTCGGTACATCGGGAACTGATCTATCACAGTGATGCGGCTGTCCCATTTCGTAATTTCATTCGCATCTTCTAACGTCCACCTCCAACCCTCGCGGTAGGATGTCATGAAGTCGCGCACTACCCATTCCTGTTCCTTGTCGCTGAGCTGATCCCACCACGCTTCGAAATCAAACAACTCCTTACCGTTTGGCTTTGTCGGGATCTTGAGCGCGGCTATCATATCATTCAGCTTATCTTTCTGATCCTGTGACGCCTTCCCCCACCAGTCCTTCAATGCCTCCATCCACGCTGCTCTCACCGCGCCCCGCTGCTCTGGTGGAAACATGTCAATCCATGCTCCGAAGCCGTCATCCAATTTTGATAGAGCATTGAACACAATTTCACCGCTAGGGAAATTATCCGCGAGCATCGAAAAGAACTGTTTTACTTGTGTCTCCTCAAACCACATAAATACCCCACCAGCCACCATGAATACCCCGTCTTCGGTATGTTTGATGTCCTTGCACCAGCTCGGATCGAGGAGTGATTTTGCGATGTACGTTACCCGGTCAGGTTCCGGGAGCAATTGCTTTCTGATGTCAATGACCGCAGGAAGGTCGAGGTCATACCAGTGGATTAATCCGTTATCGACCCGGTAAAACGTCGCGTCAAGCCCGGCAGCTAGATTTATAACCGAAGCGCGAGGGTGCTCGGTAATAAACGACTTTATTTTGTCGTCGAATTGTTTTGCCCTTAGTGTAAATAGACCGAATTCTGGCAGATTGCCTTTACGAGAGATATTAAACATTATGCCTTCGAACGGAACATCACTTGTAGAAAAATCATAGTCAATTTTTTCGACGAGTTCAACAGCTTTAGGGTCATTGAATAGTGAACCATATTTCTTACTCAACTGTGCCCGGGCCCATAGACAACGCAGCATCGACGCCGATACGCCGCTTAACTGAACTTTTACTTTACCTTGGTTCATGTCTTACTACTCCTATTGCGTAATTGCAATGTTTCAACTCTTTTCGGTGCGTTCAGTAATTGCATTTCACTTTAGTATGCTTAGTATGTTTAGCATAATATAGCTTACGCTTGTCATGCATGTCCGGAAGAGGGATGGCAGTGAACTCCTGCACATCCGATTACAGGACATAGAAGCGCACAACCAAGCTATAAACATCCTGAAGGCGAAAGGGGATAAGACGCACAGGGTTTACTTGAATTCAGGAACGTTGCAAGGGGGCGTCGTGTGGAGTATGCCTATGAGCATAACACGGGAGAGAACGAACCCATATTCACGTTAACCCGCCAGCTGGTGTATAACATCGTTCGTCGGTACGGCCGGACGATTGGAAAGGAAATACATCCCTATACCCTACGCCATAGCTTTGCCATCAACTGGGTGCGACAAAACCAAGACCTTAGAAGGTTACAATTGCTGCTGCGCCCCAGCATAAAGTAGAGAAACGCTCAGAGCCGTTTCGCAATTTCCAACCAATCCTTTCCTCTAGTAAGGAAGCTCTCATCAACGTTGGCCTCCATCTCGAGGAACCTCTTGAAAGGCACGCTGAATGACAGCACATCCTTGTCGATGTACTTGCGGGCGGTAAGGTCAGTGAGGCCAATGACGGCCTTTGGCCGTTCAGATCGTGCCTGCTCGAGCACCTGGTGCACGATGCTTCCACAACCTGATCCAAATAGGGTGATAACATTATCGTTGGTGGGACGGTCGAAGTTCGCTAAGGTCGCGAGGGCCGAAAGCTGGTCCGGGTTCACCATGAAGACGACGATTGCTACTTCATCTATCTCTTCATCGGTGACCTCCCCAAACGGCTTCATCACCACGTAGCGCGTCGGCACCGAGATATCAGGAATGTTCCTAATAAACTCCCGCACCAACTCAGGGGTTTTCTTTCGATATTCGCCTTCAAATTCTCCTTCCTTTCCGGTTGAGAGGAAGTACTCTATGTAACCCAACTGGTACGTACCAAAGCACAGCCCGACTTGTCCGCCAGGGCATCGAACGGTGTCTTTTTCTAACACAGCAGTGCGGCCTTTTGTGGCGGCTGCGAACATAGGAATAATGCAATTCTCTCTTCTCTCCGAACCTCTTTCCTGTTCTCCTTCCCTGAACTGCAACGCCTTTTCAGGCTTGCGATCGGTCAAAAGAATGGCGACAGGCGCATTTTTCAACTTTATGGCATCGGCTATTTTACTGCGCATTTATATACACTTCTTTGGTAGTTGATCGTATTTCATCTGATAGTTTTCATTATCCACCTTGGTTTTATGGGTGCGCTCTTTTTCACACGTCTGCTACGGCGCTTGAAGTTATTGAAGTTACACTCTCCTTGAAGTTCTCGGCGTTTTGCGTGTCTTTGTGGAGAAGTCTCGCTCTCGACTGCGGTTTCCTAGCTGGGTCTTTACAAAACCACTCTGTTTAATGGGCGCATAGATCCCACTTTTTTAATCTCATCGATATATTTTAACTTCATCAATAGCCCTCTCTATAATCCAAGAGTAAAGGAATGATTTAATGAGTGGCATTGTAATAAATCCCATAACGGCCTCCTCATTTACGTGGTTTTGACTAGTTCAGTACCACATTTACACATTCAAATAGGTCGCCGTAGGAATTTCATTGCTTTTAGACTCGCAAGTGAAAAATGTTTGACGTTCTATTTTTATCACTGAAATCAATGAATTGTCGGATAGCTATGCCCCACGAGGGGTCTCGCGGAATATCTTTGAACAACGGGGATTGGTCCATCACGGTAATGCGGTCGTCCCATCTTGTAATTTCGTTCACATCTTTTAATGCCCATTTACCCAATCCCATTCCCCAGTGAGAGGATTTCATGAAGCCGCGCATTTCCTCTCTCATCCCCTTAGCGCTGTGCTGGTTCCACAACGTTTCGACGTCGGTCCACTCTGTGCTGTGCGTTCTAGCCGGGATCTTGAGCATTGACATCAGTTTATCCTTCTGATCCTGTGGCGCCGTATCCCACCAGCCTTTCAACGTCTCCATCAGCGCTGCTCCCAACTCTTTCTGTTGATCCGGCGGCAGCTGCTCAATCCACGCTCCGAAGTGGTTATCCACTCGTGATGAGGCATTAAATATAATTTCACCACCTGGGAAATTATCTGCCAGCATCGAAAAGAACTGTTTTACTTGTGCCTCCTCAAAGTAACGCAATAACCCGCCAGCGATCATGAATACGCCTTCTTCGGTATGCTTGATGTCCTCGCACCAGCTTGGATCGAGGAAGGATTTTGCGATGCACGTTGTTCTGTCAGGTTCCGGGAGCAGCTGTCTTCTGATGTCGATGACAGCGGGAAGGTCGAGGTCATACCAGTGGATTAATCCGTTATCAATCCGGCAAAACGTCGCGTCAAGCCCGGCGCCGATATTCACCACTGATGCGTGAGGATGCTCTTTGACGTACGCTTTTATCTTATCATCAAATTGCTTTGCTCGCGCAACAAATAGTAGTGGCAGATAATCCTCAAAAGGAATCAAGTCAAATGTTGAAAAATCATAGTCGATTTTTTCGACGAGTTCAACAGCCTTAGCGTCATAAAATAGTGAGCTATGATCTCTACTTATTTTGGCCCGAGCCCATAATGGGCCCAACAGCGTTTCCGATACGCCGCTTAACTCGATCTTTACTTTACCCTCTTGCATGCTTACTCTTATTGCTTAATTACTCGGACATTGTGCAACATATCGCCGTAGGAATTTCATTGCTGTTACACTTGCAAGTGAATAATATTAAATCTTCCACTTTCATCACTGTAGTCCATTAATCTTCGGGCATCTGCGCTCAATGAGTCTCGTGGGATGTTTCGGTACAACGGGAACTGATCTAGCACGGTGATGCGGTTATCCCATTTTGTAATTTCATTCGCATCTTCTAGCGCCCATTTAATAAAACCCCTGCGAGAGGACTCCATGAAGTCGCGCACTGCCTCTTCCTCTTCCTTATCGCTGAGCTGATCCCACCACGCTTCGATATCTGCCCACTCTTTACCTTTCGGCTTGATGGAGGTCTTGAGTGTGGTTATTATATCGTACACTTCATCTCTCTGGTCCTGTGGCGCCTTCTCCCACCAGTCCTTCAAGGCTTCAGACCACGCTGCTCGCATCGCGTCACGTTGTTCCTGCGTGGCCATGTCAATCCATGCCCCAAAGTTATTTTCTAATCTAGATGGAATATCAAACACAATTTCACCGTCAGGGAAATTATCCGCCAGCATCGAGAAGAACTGTTTTATCTCCGATTCCTCAAAGAAGGGCAACACCCCACCAGCCATTATGAATACTCCGTCTTCGGTATGTTCGATGTCATCACACCAACTCAGGTCGAAGAGTGATTTTGCGATGTACGTAACCCTGTCAGGTTCCGAGAGCAACTGTTTTCTGAGAGCGATGACAGCAGGGAGGTCGAGGTCGTACCAGTGAATCAGTCCGTTATCAACGCGGTAAAACGTCGTGTCAAGCCCGGCGGCTAGGCTGATAACCGAAGCACGAGGATGCTCTGCAATATATGCCCGTATTTTGTCGTCGAACTGCTTTGCCCTTAGTACAGGTGATTCAAATGGTGGTAGATTGACTTTACGAGAGATATTAAACATTATACCTCTGAACGGCGTATCACTCGTTGAGAAATCGTAGTCAATTTTTTCCGCGAGTTCAACAGCTTTAGCGTCATAAAATAGTGAGCTGTACTCCTTGCTCAATTGTGCCCGGCCCCATAAACAACCCAGCATCGATGCCGATATGCCGCTTAACTGAACCTTTACTTTATCCTGCTTCATGTTTTACTACTCCTATTGTTTAACTACTCGTTACATCATGTGGAAGAGATGCGCGTGCCACTTGCGCTACATCCGTGAGACATCACACCAGTCTTGTGCACTTTTATAACTTAACTTAAAATCTCGGAAATCTATTCGCTATCCCTCCCGGCCGGGGCAAGACCGGGATGTTTATCAGTGGTGAAATGAACGTAACGTAACTACAGCATCTCTCCCTCTTCATCAGCGAGTTCCACCACCTTCAGCTTCAGCCCCCTTCTCTCTGGCACCACCTTCATTATAAAATACTCTCCCCCTTTGAGGTTGAGAGTCGTCCTTATCTCTTTGGGGATGACCACGTAATACGAGGTGCCATCAGGCGCATGTACCCCTTGACGAGCACCGGAGGGGGCATCGCTTTTTCTTTTTCTTTTTCTTTTTCTTTTATGCTCTCTTTCTCCCGATCCTGATCCACGTAGCTCACCGTTTGTATCCTATATAAGTGATAAATAATAAGATGGGAAGGGACAGGATCCCATCACATCTTTTCTATCATTGACTTTATGGTCTTCAGCGTCTCCACTTTGTACTGCAGCAATTTAATCTTGCTTTCTTTCTTCATGATCTTGCCCTCAAGCTTCCGCAGCATGAGCGCTTTCTTCTCGCTGTCGCCAAGCTTGTCCCACAGCATCATCATCATCTCGGACTTCTTACCTTCTTCTTTTTGTTCATGCATTGTCATTGTGTTTCAACTCCTTTTGGTGCATTCAGTGATTGCACTTCACTTTAGTATGTTTAGTATGTTTAGCATAATATAACTTACGCTCAAATGTGCGGCAGGGCAGAACGGCAGTGAGCGCTTGAGAACAGAAATGTCAACGCGACTGCTGAAAGAGAAGTATCGTATTTAAAAAAGCAGGGACATTAAATTTTAAGGATCTCCAAAGACTTGTAAATATGTGCTGATGGAAAAAGGTTCAGTTGCTGTCTGAAGAGATGTTTTAGCTTATGTCCGACGAGGTTTTGATGTAGCCCATCGCCGAGGATAAAAATAACTTGGGGGGAGCATTGGGATCGTTTGGGTATAAAAATTCATCTAAACCGACTTTGTGCCCCACTGTATTAGGGTTCTCAATGCAAGCGAGCACGTAATTAGTCACATTTCTATCCCGGAGTAACCCGATATGGTCAAGACCTGTGTAAGATCGGAAGTCAGCACTGTCAATCCAACTCTGCACATTCGCCACCACTCCATCGCCACGGAGGGTAAGATAGCATCCCCGAGGCTCCTCCCACTTAGGCAATGGTTTGCACGTGCAACCTGGCAGGCTCGCCCACGTCTGGCCCTTAACTAAGATATAATAGATCTCTACGGGTAATCCTAAATAGTTCACTTCGTTAGAACT
The DNA here is from genome assembly GCA_963704625.1 of Methanobacteriota archaeon. Classification (GTDB taxonomy): domain Archaea; phylum Halobacteriota; class Bog-38; order Methanoflorentales; family Methanoflorentaceae; genus DASPRZ01. Next base: position 1,233,995 of record OY969924.1, read on the forward strand.
AGCAATGTCAGATCCAAACCCAAAACGATTATTTTCGTTGTCTCCTACGATGACCCTATAAGTGACGCCCGGGGCGAGGTGGCGGGCCTCCAAGGTTTTAACGGTGTCGCTGTCCGTCCTTAGTTGCAGAACCGCTGGTGTGCCGAGCTGTGAACTAAAAAGAGACAACACCGAGTCTGGAATTTTATTTGCTAAGGCGGAACCATGGTTTGTAGGGCCTATCCCAATCCACTGCACGACGTTTTTAGCTCCTCCCTCCAGCTCCATGTAGTAGCGAGTTACCAATGCACCCATTGAGTGGCATACGATGGTGAACTTGATGTCGTCACGCGCGTATTCCTTGCCATCAAACTTATTGAAATTATATAAGGTATCTTTTGTCTGTCCGATGAACGTTTGGAACTTATCGGTAGCGTTCCGAGGGTCATCATAGCCATTATACGTGAATACGAAATAATCTCGGTTTTTGGCAAAGCCAGCATCATCCAACGTTTTTTCCATGTCAGTCCAGTCAGCTTCGGATCCTTGCCAGCCATGGACGAGGATAACGGGGTATGTTACAAGAATTTTATTTACCGGACTGGGGTCCCACGAACCGGGGTCCCACTCGATGTTAGCACGATAATAGTAGGTTCCGGGCGCATTCTCCCTTAAGTTATGAAACGGGCATTCGCCATTTGCGTCACTTATACCCTCCCCAATTTCTTCCCACTGACGGGAGATGGGATCCAATACAAATAGACTCACATGCTTATTTACAATACGTCCGGGATTAGGACTAGTGAGGGTCTCCAAAAAGCCGAACGGGCATTTGACAGGAACTATAAGATCATATCGATGAGATTGCGAACCACGCGGGGTTAGTACACCGCTTCCGCCTGCCTGTGGATCGTTCGCAGCTTTACTGATTGATTTATAGTAGTAGCTATTCTGACCGAATTCATTAAATGGCGCACTGCCGCCCGATGTACGGCCTGATCCACCGCCTTCAGCAAGCGACGTGGGGTGTGATGATATTTGTGGCCCACTGTCTCCAGCAACCGATACGAGCCCTCCAAAGGCGGTAAGCACAAAGAGTGACGCTAATAATAATGAGATTACTTTCTTATTCATCGCATTCATCTCTTCAGACGATATATCCTCGCAGAACTCATCGTACGCCGAAGGCCCAATTTAAATAGGTAAACATAAGATGAGGGAGAGAAAAAAGTTCCCTGTGTTTTTTGATGGTTTTTTATTCAATCATTGTAAATTATGCTGTTTTGTAAATTATCGATGGTGATGGTGATATCCGCGAGATATCATGGAAAAAGAACAGATCCAAACGCCTCTCGATTGAAATTGCACAGATATGGGGTACCGTGTAATGGATGGGATGCAGATGTCCGCTTCTCGTGAGCAAGCGCTTTGCGATGTGCCGCGCAATCCGGCCTGAACCGGACTCATAGTCTAACACCCATTCACCACCAGTGAGCCCCAGCTGGTCGAAGAGGGCACATCCCGTTTCAAGCGCTCGTGTACCCCCTCGAGACAGTCCTGACACCGCAAAAAAGAGTGCATAAGTACGAGAAGCACTAATCGGGAACCATATGTTAATGTTAACCACGAAAGAAGCCATTGAGCAAAGGCGAAGCATACGAAAGTTCAAAGCCGATGCTGTTCCGGACGAGTATTTACGGGCGCTTATCGACGCCGCTCGACTGGCGCCGTCAGGCAGCAATGCGCAGCCATGGCGGTTTAAGATCGTTACTGACGAAGCGACAAAATTAAAATTAGCAGAAGCGGCGTATAGTCAATCCTTTATTGCACAGGCTCCGGTGGTTTTGGTGTGCTGCGCGGACATACAGGGCTATTTTGCGGGCACGGTGTCTGGAATCCAAGATCTTGGAAAGGCCGGCGCGGTTGAAACGAGCATAGTGCGGCGCATTCGTAAGAGAGTCGAAGAGCTGAGAACAATGGAGGTAGAAGACGTGATCCCTCGCATCGCACTAAACGTCGGGATTGCTATTGAACATATCGTGCTGCGGGCCTTGGATTTTGGCTTGGGGAGTTGCTGGGTGAGGGCGCTCGACGAGCAAATGGTTAAAGATATTTTTGGCTGGGAGGACAGCATTTCGGTCGTTGCTCTGCTGCCAGTTGGATACCCTGATGAAGCTCCTGCACCGAGAAAGCGACGCACGATTGAGGAGATCTTGCTCGATTGACCTAAGATAAGGTTCGTGGATGATTTTAGTACGATTGCAGCTTGTGACTCTGTATACGAGACTGAATGCATAATGACTGAGAGCCAGCACTTAAGAGCCTAATGAGTTCAAACTATTATGCGCCTTTACGTGGTGAAGGTCATCGGTTCGAATCCGGTCGAGCCCATCGTTTTTCGGTTTTTCTACTATGCAGTCGACGCTACATTTCCGGGAGTTACAGCACAAATATTACTGCCGCCTTATCATGCGCGTAGCCGTTTGATACTGCTCAGTAGCCGTCTAAGGTGCGTGCGGCTGCGAGCAGTAGCTTATTAACTGAAGAGCCCTCACTAATCAAGGAGGTACTATTATGAACTTCGAAGAGTGCATACGGTTTGCAAACGAGCACCCCATCTGTTCTATCGCAACGGTCGACGGCGACCAGCCGCGAGTGCGGATGTTTGGCATGTGGTTCGCCGATAAAGATGGCTTTTACTTCGGCACCCCGAAGACGGGCAACACATACCAGCAACTTACGGTAAACCCGAAAGTCGAGTTGTGTTTCTACGTTCCACCAGAAAGCCCACCCGGACAACGGGCACCGATGGACATGGGAAAGGTGATGCGGGCGTCAGGTACGGTCGAGTTCCTTGATGACGAGAATCTTAAGCAGCGACTGCTTGCGGAGCGACCGTTCTTGCAACCCTTTATTGAAAACACTGCCATACTCCGTGTGCAGAAGGGCGAGGCGTGGTTCTGGACGTTTATGGATAATATGAGTGACTCGGCAATTGGACGAGTTCGTTTCTGAATCAAGATAGCGAGTGTCCAGCCAGGTCTTGGTAAGGTATTTGAGCGCTTTAGCGAAGGCAAGCATCTTGCTTTTAGAATCCTCGCTTTGATATTTATTTAAAATAGACTGGCATAACATTCCTAGTGCTTCTAGCTAACAGTACTAGTATGATATTCCAGAAGGTTTCTGCTGCGTTTTCACTCCAGTATATCGTTTTGTTAGAGAGCCTATTGTTCTTGCATTGATGTAACTGGACAATTCATCTTCTGTGAATGATAACTGGAGTTCTCCAAGACCTGCATGCGAGAGATTATGCGGGTCATGGTCGGACATGCGAGACCGAATACGCAATAACTTAGAGCTAATACACAAGGGGCTTCGGATGAATTCAAGTTATTACGAGCCTTTACACGGCGAAGGTCACCGGTTCGAATCCGGAGAACTGCCTCCTTCGCCGAAGCTCCAATTTACGCGACCGCTCACATGGCAAATGATTGTGTGAATTGCGGACAGTGTGAAGACGCGTGCCCGGTTGAAATACCACTCTCTACGTTCTTCCAGCAGTCAAGCAAAGAATTTGGAGAGCTATTCGCAAGGTTCGACGAGTTGACGTCGATTTGATTACAAGTACGTTGGTTGTTCAACTTCTGTTATAGTTTAACAATCTTGGCACAACGTCTTTGTATGTTGTATGGCAGGTAACGTAAAGCGGATATCGATCACGTCGCGCCCGACGCCAAAATAATGAAGGATACAATGGCATCTGTCTTGAAAGCGCCCCAAGAAACGATTTCTTGCCGTGGCATCGCAACAAAAGTTTCATTTTCTTATATAACAGTTGCAATTGTAACTATTGTCTTATTGCGAAAAATAAAGATCTTCCACCCTCTCTTCTCCTGCCACGCTGAGTCCTTTTTATTCTTTGAAATTGTAGCATATACTGTAAATAAACTGCATACACGTTCATTGATTTAATCAGGATTGAGTATTTTTCAATACGTTAAGCGTACCCAAGCCCCCCAAAAGGCACGTCACATCCTGTCAAATGTTAGGAGAGAAGGCGATCAATTCACCCCCTCTCGTAAACCTGAATCTCTTCTTGATGAAGTTACAGACCTACAGCCATTATGCACCCTTCCGGATATGCAGCACGAAGGCACCCGACATAACGGCCGTGAACCCCCTGAATAAACTGGCTTTCTTTCTCACCCATTAACGTAAAAAAGAGCGGTTACCTGTTCATCTTGTGGAGCCAGTAAAGTCTCTTATAATCTAGTAAAATAGTTCACAGTTCTTTTGTAGCTCCTCTTCTCCTTTGTTTCGATTAATTTAATCGAAGCTTTCCGCCATATTTTTTAATCGGTCATAGGCGTCTTTCTTGTTATGTACGAATTCTGATTTCAACTTACAACTCTCCCTCTCAACTTTAACCGTGATATCATACAGCCGTATAAGTTCTGAAGGCTTCAACGCAGTTAGGTCCAAAGACATCAGCTGCTCATATGCTTTTTCCTGAATATCGTGAGCTTGCTGGATGTGTCGATCCGTCATTGCAAGCACGCTCTCTATATACTGCCGTTCAATGAGCTTTTCAACGTGGACATCCCACGCGTCTGCTCGGGCATTCCAATTATACGTGCTGCTCCATTTCTCGAGCTGTTTCACATACCCTTTATCCTTGCCGAGAGCACTCGTTACGTTTCTTAACGAGCGACACGTCCCGGCGTGCAAATACAAGCAGAACGCGTGGTATATTTTACCCGATTCCTCGGGCAGTTGCTGCCACGCTTCAACTTCTGGTGCATCATCTGCTTGATCTATTATTTCACGTTGTGATAGTTCTTTGGTTGTATTTTTGATTTGAGTTATTGATGACATAGTTTTCACTTTATTCTAATTCTCTCATTGCGCTACCCGCGAGGCGCGACGGTTTGATAAATCGCATTTACGCGGTGTAGCCAACAAGTGGTTGTAGATACGCTTCGCTGAAGGAAACCTTTATCGCCTGCGTGCTGAAGGTATTTAGGAATGCCGCAGCTATGCATCACTCCGCAATCATTCAAATTTGGTGGAGCTCACCTTTATAATCGCATTATGGCTGTTATAAATACGCGCAGCACTAAAGAACGCGGCGTGAATGACAGCGTTCTCATGTGAGAGCGCAGAGCCAATAATCATCTTTCCCTCAAACATCCATCCTATCCACCTTACAACGCTTACTCGCTAAAGTGAGTACAAAAACCTTTGCCGTGCATAACGCGTGGAGGGGTTAAGTTGAATCCTCCCATAACCGAACATATGTGAATAAAATGATGAACTTTTCGCCAAACCCTCACGAAGGTAAGGACAAGAATAGTGCATCTGAAGAGGATTCTGCACTCGCTTCTGGATTGCGCGGCCGGGCACTGCTCGAGGCATCCGCGCTAAACAAAGGCACAGCCTTCACCGCCGCCGAACGTGCTGCGTTCGGTCTCGAAGGCCTCCTGCCCCCTTCAGTCGAGACAATCGATCAGCAACACCAGCGTGTGTTCCAGCAACTAGGGCAGAAGACTACCGACCTCGAGCGTTACATCTACCTAATTCAGCTCCTCGACTTAAACGAGACTCTCTTCTACCACGTTGCGATGTCTGATCCCGCATACTTCTTGCCTATAATTTACGATCCGACCGTCGGCGAGGCTTGCCTGAAGTTCAGCCACATCTACCGTCGACCTCGTGGAATGTACATTTCAATGGAACATAAGGGGAAGATCCATCAGATCCTTGCCAATTGGCCTGAGAAGGATGTGCGCGTCATATGCGCAACCTCTGGCGGTCGCATCCTCGGTCTTGGGGATCTTGGCGCCAACGGCATGGGCATCCCGATCGGCAAGCTGCAGCTGTACACTGCTTGTGCAGGCGTGCCCCCAAAAGGACTCCTTCCAGTACCTGCTTGACTTTGGAACGAACAATCGCGAATTGCTCAACGATCCGCTCTATCTCGGGCTGCGCCAAACGCGGCCTGCACTCGAAGAGATCGACCCTTTCGTGGATGAGTTTGTCGAGGCTGTCCAGGAGCACTTCACAGACTGCTGCATCCATTTTGAGGACTGGAGGGGAACCGATGCCTTTCACTACCTAGCTCGCTATCGCGACAGAGTCTGCTGCTTCAACGATGACATCCAGGGCACAGGTGGCGTAACCGTTGCAGGATTAGTAAATGCCATGCGTATTACCAACCAGAACCTCAAGGATCCGCGTGTGCTCTTTCTCGGGGCAGGTTCGGCTGGCATCGGCATCGCCGACATGATTGTCTCAGCAATGAAGCTTGAGGGACTATCCGAAGAGCAAGCCCGCAGCCGCATATGGCTGTTCGATAGCAACGGCCTGCTCGAGAATACGCGCCAAGACCTGATACCCGAGAAGAAGGCGTACGCGCATGCACACACTCCAACTCATGATCTTGTCGTGGCAATCAATTCAATCAGACCCACTATTCTGATTGGCGTGAGCACCGTCGGTAAAGCGTTCAATCAAGCCGTCGTTGAGGCCATGTCCGAGATAAATCACCGGCCTATCATCTTCGCCTTGTCGAATCCAACTGAACGGGCAGAGTGTACGGCCGAAGAGGCATACAGATGGTCCCGTGGCAGAACTGTTTATGCAGCCGGCGTCCAATTCCCTCCGGTACATTACAATGGTGACATTTTTCTGCCCGGGCAGGCGAACAACTTCTACATATATCCAGCGATCGGCCTTGCAGTCTATGCCACGCGAACAAAGCGCGTCACCGACGAAATGTTCATCGAGGCCGCGAAGGCGACGGCAGACCAAGTGACCGATGAACAGCGCAAGAAGGGCCTGCTGTTCCCCCCTCAAAGCAACATCCTGGAGGCCGAAGTGTGCACCGCCGTACGAATTGCCACTCTCGTTTTCGAGCGGAATCTAGCGCGAGTCGATCAGCCAAAGGATGTCAACGCGTGGCTCCGAGCGATGCTCTACAAACCCCAATACGGCAATTAGCCAGCTATAGGAGGGGAAAAGGTGCCGATTAACGTGGATACACAGCGAAAAAATGTCGAACAGGGGTCTCCGATCCCCGATCTACCTGTTGGCACGGGAGCGACGGGCAAACGAAAAGAAAGCGACTCTCTGGGGGAAGTTGAGGTTCCCGCCGACCATTACTGGGGGGCTCAAACCCAGCGGTCTCTGATTCACTTCTCCATCGGCGACGACCACATGCCGAAGGAGGTTTATCACGCCTATGGTTACGTGAAAAAGGCAGCTGCTCTGGCCAATGCAGCCGCCGGACACATGCCGCGATGGAAAGCTGAATTGATAGCGAGGGTTGCGGACGAAGTGATCACAGGTAAACTCGACAGCGAATTCCCGCTCTATGTTTGGCAGACGGGCTCAGGCACTCAGTCGAACATGAACGTGAACGAAGTCATCAGCAATCGCGCCATCCAACTCGTTGGTGGAAGCCTCGGCAGCAAGAACCCAGTCCATCCGAATGATGATGTCAACATGAGTCAGTCGTCCAACGACACCTTTCCCACGGCCATGCACATCGCAACTGTGCTCGAATTCAGCAGCCGTCTCATTCCCGCAGTTGCCGCCCTTAAAGAGACCATATGGGCGAAAGCACGGGAATGGGTGGACATCGTCAAGATCGGTCGCACGCATCTTCAGGACGCGACACCACTTACCGTGGGCCAAGAGTGGTCCGGCTACGCCACGCAGCTCGATGACGCGTTGGCGATTGTCCGGCAATCCCTCCAGGGGTTGTACCGATTGGCCATCGGAGGCACCGCGGTTGGAACTGGCATCAACGCTCCACCCGACTTCGGCAAAAAGGTTGCAGGCGAGATCGCCAAGCTCACCGGTCATCCGTTCGTCACAGCCACAAACAAATTCGCAGTTCAGGGCTCCCTGGATGCGATGGTAGCCTCAAGCGCGGCCTCGCGTGCGTTAGCAGTCGCGCTGATGAAGATCGCCAATGACCTGCGGTGGCTTGGTTCTGGACCGAGGTCGGGTCTCCATGAGATCATCCTGCCGAGCAACGAGCCGGGCAGCTCAATCATGCCAGGGAAAGTCAATCCGACTCAGGAGGAAGCCATGGTGATGGTGTGCATCCAAGTGATTGGGGAGGACAACGCCGTCGCATTCGCCGGGTCGCAGGGAAACTTCGAGCTTAACGCTATGCGACCGATAATCATAAAGAATGTCTTGCACTCTGCGCGCATTCTCGGTGATGCGTGCGTCAAGTTCCGTGAGTATGGGATCAAGGGAATCATGCTAGACCGGAGCCGTATCGACAAGTTTGTGGGCGAGTCCCTCATGCTTGTGACTGCACTGAGCCCTGTCATAGGTTACGACAAGGCTTCCGCGATTGCCCACCGGGCACTGGATGAGAATTCGACACTGCGGGATGCTGCGGTGAAAGGAGGATTCATCAGCGCAGAGGATTTTGACAGGATTGTAGATCCGAAGAAGATGGTCGGGGATCCGCGGCGCGACCTTGGACTACCTTGACCTCATGCTGAGCCACGACGGTCGTTTCATTGGGAGTCCGGTCCACCGCCGGTGATATAACCCCGTCACCACCGCCTCGTGGACAAGGACCACAATCCCCGCGTGATAACGCACTTCACGCTTCGCGTTCTTCTAATGTTTGAGCATGCGCTTGACTTCTACGTCCCAATCATCATCTATTTTCATTGTCATTTTTTCCCTTCATTTTCTTTTATGTCAAACATCGGTATGGCCGGACGATCGGGTAGGAAGTTCACCCCCACACGTTGCGCCACAGTTTTGCCATCAACTAGGTACGACAGAACCATGATCTCAGGAGATTGCAGCTATTACTGGGGGGCACAGCAACCTCAACATGACTTCGACCTATTTAAGATTTAGAGATGCCAATTTGTTGGAAATGTATAATAAAACTGAATTTACATATTACTTTTAGTTCTATCTATTTTCCGCTGTTCTTGAAATTATCTCGAAAGCGTGCGTTTTCGCTCATAGGTGCTGATTGTCCTTTATTCCGCACTGGTTTTGCGATAGTAATAGCTACAGATATTTAGGCAGCGAAAGGTTATGCATAATTCTAGTTCGCCTACCCGGACTGAATGGTGATTCATCGTTACCAGGTGTCGCTTTGTCAATGTACAAATAGCGACGACGATGCGTAAAAATTGACTATAAAATATAAAAACAGAAATATAAAATAAAATCACGAAAGATAAAGGGATAAAAATTCATTTTGAGGTTATTTATTGGTATTGCACCTTTACTGAACGGATCGGTTTTTATTATCTATGGCTGCTTATAGAGTTTTTAGAAGCTATATCAGGGGTTTCTACGTCTACGTCGCTTATTTGCGTTTTCGCTCTCATTTTCTTTGTCCCTTTCATTTTTTAATTGCCAAAAACGCAATACATGGGGGGCACTTGACGGAACCTCAGTGTATGACAGAGAGGCAAGAAACGTTCATCGTGCGATTCGTGGCATTTAAAAGCTTTTTCACAAGAAGCGGTGTTTCCTGTTTTCCCAGATCGTTCCCTATTATGGCATCCTTTTACCTCGGTTTCGACAACGAGGGATCACGCATCGAAAACAGTTGAGCATGCTCAATGTTTCATCTCCTCTCCTCTCCTCTTTCTTCACCAGCATGCTTTCTAATGATCGAGGCTGCCATCACCGAATTCGGCACGATAATGATGTCCCCGTTGTCGCTTTCAAGCTGGCAGTCCCTAAAATTAATTTCAATGAGCCTTCCTGTAAAATCGTTGACCGTTATCACGTCACCGATGCTAAACGGCTCGGTCACTGCGATGACGACTCCCGCGATGAGGTTGCCGAGCGTGGGTTGGGCTGCTATGCCGACCACGATGCCGATAATACCAGCGCTCGCAAAGACCGTGATCCAGATCGCGTTGAAATAAGGAACTGTGCCAATAAGGATCATGAAGGCGATGAGCCAGATGATGATGTTAACAAGGCGGATGAGCGTGGCGTATTTGGTCTCGCTCACCCGGACTTTTTGTGCCACCACGCGGAAGTATTGTACGAGAAAGCGGCGAACGGTGCGAGTGACTATATAAGCAACGAGTAAGATGATAAGAGACAAGATGATTGTGTTAAGGGGCAGATATTCAAGTACGTCGTAATTGATTATCATGGTTTATCTCCTTCAACACTTTCTAACGTGCCATCACCTCTGCGACCCTAAGGTAATAAAGGGATTGTATCATATCATATCATATAATATCTGTACTCCAGCCTCATTACGATTGAAACGGTTTTAATAATTGCTCAATTATGTCAAACCGATTCAAGGGTTGTCCTGAAGCAGTTGATTCGTCAGATGAGTTGAGCACAATCAAGTATTTTTTGAGCTTTTTCTGCGCCTATTTCTCCCCCGTGCTTCTTGAAAATTTCGACAAAGGCTTTGCGAGTTGCTGTATTTGACTGAACGCTCAACTCTCTCCCACAGAGGGTCTGATTAAGCCATTGGAAGATGACCGCATGGGCATAACTGAGGCCATCCATCTGACAGTGGAGTGAGGCGCCTTCAGTTCTGGTGAAGAGGTGGACCGTTCGGTCACACTTGAGAGAGACGATGAATTGTAAGATCTCTTGCACAATCTTGGGACTCGGAGCTGCTAAATCAATGATATCATCTTCACTGAAGAGGAACAGCATCGGAGAGTGAAAGTGATCTTCCAAACCTTTCAGTGTGTAGGGTTTCCAGGCTTCAAAGTACTCGTGTGGATACCTGATACCCAGTGTCCATTGTGCATGCTGCAAATACCAGCGGGCATAGGTGCTCCTTCTACTGATCAGTGAGTACCAGCCATCAAGGATGCGGTCTGAAACATGACCCAGTTTGGAAAAGGCTTCTTTGACAGCCTCACCGGCATCTACGACAAGGGTATTGGGAATACAGGCTTTGATCCTCGGCTCGAATGCCGCCGCCCGTGGTGCTAGATAGCCGCCCATTGAGTACCCTATTAATGCGAGTTTCTCCCCATCGACATCCGGGCGCGAGAGCACATAGTCAACCACCGCTTTTACAGGTTTCTCGTAGTCTGGCCTGAATCTGAGGTCAGGGTTCAGCTTGAGCGCACTCCATTGACCAGGGCCTTCAAAGATGAGGCAGTGCCATCCGTAATCTGCAGCAGCTGTACCGATCCAACAGTACACTTCTTCCATGGTGGAATCGAAGCCTCCGAGAGCAATGAGTGTGGGGCGCTTCCCTTCGCCTCCGGAAACGAAATATGCTGGCAGCTTTGCACCTTCAAAATCGATGTCCAGGCTTTCTATGGGGTTGTCCATCAATTGGATCATGCAGTGAAAACAGTCTTTGCTCCGCTTCCAGAGTTCCGTATGTCGCGGATCAGTAGGAGATGCATAGAAAACAGCCATGCGATAATAGTTACTGGCCTTCAGGCAAGCGGTACGGGCACTGGTTCTATCACCTAATTGACGTGCTTTTATTGCATAGTTGGCAACGCGGTCAGCTGTGACGGTCCATTCGCTGATCCAGCTATCGAAATTGCCATCTTTTACCCGGTCTATGGTCTCCATGCATTCGCCAAACTCGGCAGCTCCGATATGTTGCGTGCTGATACCTCTGACAAATTCATAGTTAAATCCGCCAACGGTCTTATCCCTGAAATTGACTTTCATCGGATGAACCCCCCCTTTCGAGAATGTCAAGTTAAGAGTATAATGGTGTGAGCACTTCTATGCATCATCGATACATTTACTGCGTGTTGCTTTGCAGCAGTTTTCAGCGCAACCCCTTTCTCCCAAACCCGAGGTGTACATGGAAATGCGACATGGGCAACAGTTGCTACGACCACCATCTCTGCATCTGTCGTGAAAAAAGTAACTGGTCGATAAAGCGGTATATTACTAAATTTTTGCGCATTCTTTTGCGTTGCAGTGAGATTTCCGCTTCTCTAACAGAACACGTTATAGGTACCGTCGCACAGGTGTGAGCCATAGTTTTCATCTGCATGGAAGAGACGTATACAAATAAAGTTGACTTTTAAGAAGATAATCCGCCATGTGAACGAGGATTTAATCCTTTTGTTGACTACACAAACTATCGTCTCACAAGGCAGAGAAGCACCTTACTTTGGAAAATAAGAAAGAATTAACAATATTTTTTAGCGTTCAAAACTAACATTGCACTACTTATTTCATTTTAAACGCCATCACAACGTGGGGGAAATTACAATGGATCCAAGAATCACACGAGTGTTGCTCATATGCAAGCTGTTTGAACACACTGCGGGCAGTCTTGACTGGGTAATGGGGTTCCGTGCACTTGCGAGGAGTTGGGGCTTTAATGATGATGAAATTACGGATACCGCTCGGTATCTTGAAGGCAAAGGCTATGTTGAAACTCGCGGGCACAACGATACAGATGACCCGGTGGGGCCCATACGTCTAACGCCGCGCGGCACTGAGTACGTTCTGGGCATAGACTGCAAGCGCGTAGAAGAGTTCGCCAAAAGTTAGCTTAATAGCGTGATGTTACGCATATTGCCAAACGCCATTGCATTACTTAAGCTGTTACACCGTATAGTAGTGCATCGCAAGAAAAAGAAGACCACTGAGGCCACGCTATAGCAAAATGGCGCTGGTATCGTTGAAGATGCTTTCCGAGTACATTTTTACATCAGATAGCCCCGTGGATCGACCCATCTTTAGTATCAAACGGTGGCAAGTCACGCGATTATTAAGAAATATGGAAAGAGGATAGGCGTAGATATCCACCCCCATACGTTGCGCCACTCGTTCGCCATTAATCTTGTTAGAAATGGTGTTGATATTCGCCGGGTGCAGCTCCTCCTTGGGCATCGAAGCATTGCGACCACCCAGGTTTATTTACAATTTGATGATAAGGATGTTAGGGCGGCGTACGATACCGTAGTGTTTTAATTTTCATTCTATGTACCTCTGGAGCACCTCAGGCCTACGCCCTCGCAGCTTTCGTGGGGATTGGAGTAGGTGTAGAAAATCTTCGCTGCCAACAAAGCATTATGTCTGACGGTATAGCGATCCCCCGAGCGCTCTCGTTATTTGCGGCTCGAAGGGCACGAAGAGCGTTACGCCCAGCTCTCTTTCCAACGCCGCTTTCATGCCAGCGTTTTTTGCCACGCCGCCAACGAAGGCGATATCCCCCTTCAAGCCAACCTGTTTGGCCATGACCGAAACCCGTTGTGCTATGCTCTCTACGAGACCAGCCGCTATGTTCTCCTTTGTGACCCCTCTCGCCCGTAACGATATCACTTCGGATTCCGCGAACACCGTGCACATGCTGCTAATACTGGCGGGGGTTCTTGATGCAAGGGCAAGGTTGCCTAACGCCTCTATGGGCACCTCCAATGCCTTTGCTGTGTACTCCAAGAATTTGCCAGTGCCTGCTGCACATTTATCGTTCATTAGAAAATCAACCACTCTGCCATTATCCACCGCTATCACCTTGCTATCCTGTCCGCCTATGTCGATGATTCCCATGACTTCTGGAAAGAGATACTGTACGCCTTTGGCGTGGGCGGTGATCTCGCTCACAGCTGTATCAGCAAATTGAATGCTCTTTCTGCCATACCCTGTCGCAACAATCCGTTCGACGTCCTTTTCCTGTATCTCGGCATCTTCTAGAACATTTCTATAGATAGTCTCGGCGGCGTGTAAAAAATCAAACCCAGAAGACCCTATCGTATACCCAACAATCGCGTTGTCTCGTAAGATGACTGCCTTTGTTGTCGCAGCGCCAGCATCAATTCCTACGGTGATGATGCAATCATCTCCATGAACGCGTCCACCCTCACCTCGATCTGCCCGACGTCCGAATCACTGTAATCCGTTTCTATCGCCAGCATTGGGACGTGTGCCCTCTTTAAAGCCTGCTGAACCTTGAATTTCTCGATGTTATACCCGTGACACGACTGTAGGGTGTAATACACCACACCATCAACCTTGAAAGTCTCTACCAGTTCACGTATATGTTCGATCCGTCTCTCATTCGGCGTCATGCAGGAGCATGGAATCTTTAGGTATCGCTCGGCAATTGCCGTCAACGGGTCTTTGTTCTGATCCTCATCGACAAGATCCCAGAATGACCTTGTGCCAGTACAGCTCTCCTCGACAACGATGATGCCGCCCCTCTCCTCGATGATATTGGGAACCTTGGTGTTCCCCCTGCCATCGGGCACCCTGAAATCATGATCCTCGGTGTATGCCGGCCCTCCGTTGGTAGCTGCTCCGCTTCATCGCACAGCTCACGAAGAGATGTTCTGAAGTCTTCTGGTGATAAGAAATACTGTTTTTGGAGCACCTTCAAGACGTCCACGCCCATTACCGGCGGCGGATCCCGTCTCCTCAAATCGTAGAGCCTATGGAGCAATCTCCTCGTCTCGTTAGCCGATCTAATTTCCCTTCGTAGCGTTTCATCGGTGACCGTGCTGCCGGTAAGCCGTTCCATTGCCGCTTTAAACTTCTCCAGCTCCCCACGATAATAGCGTAACGCTTCAGGGTCCTCCGGTTTCTGTGGAAGGTCTATGACGTACGTGGGAATGTACTGGTTCAAGAGTTCATACATCTTCTTCTTGCCATCACACGTAGCCTCCGCTACCACCATGTCAACGAGGTCAAAATGTGGACATGCTTCTACCACCTCACAACACTCCATGCTCACGACAGAACCGAAGGACGATTTAATCAGCGGACAGATAGTTCTTGGCAGATACTCCTCAGCGAGTGAAACCGTTGCATTTCTGCCGCCACATAAAATCACCCGGTCGGCCCCAGCAGCATAAATGATCTCATCAGGAACGAAAAGACAGAAGGTGCCCACTATTTTTTTCCCATCTTTTCTACGTGCTAGTAACTGACCGATTCTTCTCTGATAGGCGTCTTTAAAGTGATTAAGGCTCTGTAAAGTGGAATCAGTCATGTCATGTTCTACCAACATCAACAGTTGATGCTTTATTTATATTGACTTCCATCAATCAGCGTCTTCTGGAAACTGAGAGTTAAAAGGTAATGATTTTGTCGCTCTCCTTTACGAGCGCATACAAATCTGCCATCGTTGATATGGGGCACAATTCCGAGCCTCCCAATTGGTGAATCTTGAGGCAGCTCTGGCATGCAGCTATCGCGCCACCGTCCTCAACGAACGAGCGCATCTGCTCCGTGATCTTGAATGCTCCGGTATCAAGGGATTCGCTCTCTACTCCTTTCCCAATGAGAAACACTTGCACCGTTTCACCCTCTTTCAAGGCGTAGTTACCGAACCGGAAGGCATTCCACACCGTTTCTGGATCATTTGAATAGATGACTATGCCGATCTTCATGATTTAACCTCCTTCTGCGCTAAAATTGCCACAAATCCCCCTTCCCCATACCCCTCTTTTACCGGTTCAAGGGAAGCGATCTCCTCGGGATTCTTGAAAATAGTTTGACACGTTCTGATGATGTCGTATCCCAACTCTCTTAGCCATTCTATCACCTGCGTGACGGAGTAAAAGTGGGCGTATCGATAAAACGTGCTCTCACTCTTTTTCGCTTCATAGGCCTCGCCGAGATGGCTGTCCTTATCAATTATCCCCATTATGATACATCCTCTGGGTTTAAGGACTCTTCTCACTTCCAGAAGTGCTTGTATGGGGCGGGGGAGAAAGCATATCGTCGTCACCATCACGACAAAATCGAACGACTCATTGTCGAATGGGAACTCTTCTGCTCTCGCCTCGTAGACTTCTATGCTCCGTTTCCGTGCGATCGATGCCATCGCATGTGCTGGTTCCACCCCGACTGTGATGCCAAGCGGGAGTGCAAAGCGCCCTGTGCCGACGCCCACCTCCAGACCTGTGCCGCTACGTGGGAGGAGACTTCGTAGTGCCAACACTTCTGACTCGTAGGCATAGGAGTTGACCTCAAACCACGCGTCATATTCTTGCGCGTGCTGTTCAAAGATGCAGATTTACGAGACGTGTACAATCACGTGGCGTTTTGATGTGTGCCTCTTAGCAACAATATTTTGGAGTGACACACGCAAGCACATAAAAATGATGAATAGTATCCTCTATAAAATTGATCGCAGGCTGCTTCGGGAGGCTAAAGGAAGGCATTTTACGCAGGTTCCTGTTAATCGTTTGTTATCTAACATAAATCGCAAAATATTAGGCAAAAAATATTAAAAAAGAGGGATATCGTTTTTATTTCCATGTCGTATTTCTACTTGTTTAAAAATGTAGAATGACTACACGTAATGGAGATGAGTTCGATGAAGAGACTATTGTTAGCAGGAGCGGCAGTATTTCTGATGGTGGCTGCTGTCCTTATCGCAGGATGTACGACCACCACGACGAATAACACTACCAGTCCAACGACAACGCAGGGCACGCAACAGACCACTGCAACTACGGGAGCAACAAACGTAGGCCAGTATCTCACGGCCACCATGCAAAACAGGGGCTTTACCATAGTAACGCCCTTTTCGCGTCAGGCCACCATGCAAAACGGGGCTGTACCGTACAGCGGCGTCGTGAGCGATTCTAACGGCACCTATAACGTGGCTTACGAGGTGATGAACACCCCGCAGGATACACAGGTGCGGTACCAAGAGGTAGTCAACGGGTATGTGGCCCAGGGGTACACGATGACGCAGCAGAACAGCACGGCGTGGTCAGGCTTCAACTCTGCGTCTTCTATGGGCGCGGGAGTATCGTACGGCACCTCTCCGCTGATGCCGTACTATGTGATGACGATGACGGGCCATTCTACGAGTCCGCAGAGGCCCTTGCAACAGAGCATGTGGTCGCATATGTGGGGAGAGATGTGGTACTGTTGCATGGGCCCGTATATGGGTTACAATATATCACCTGACATGCGGGAACACATGCAGCAAGAGATGAATGAGCACATGGGTGGTACGCCGTATGGTATGCCGTATGGTGGAGGCCCCATGATGGATAGAAGAACGTGAAGAAGCGACAGGGAAGGTAAGCTGATCGCACGTAAAAGAGTGGAGTGTACCTCCCCGTTTGTCCCTCTGGGTTCCTTTTAGCGTCTTCATTTACACACCGTTATTACGAATGTGGACGCTCACACCCCACCTTACCTCCTTAACACAAGTGTATATCCCTCCACAGGAAAATGATTGTCATGAAAAAGGAAGTTATACCTCTATTACTCGTAGCTATAGTCCTACTATCAGCATGTGCGGTCAGCGGTGCGCACGTTGCTAAAGATGACTCACACATCGTAGCATCGCCTGCGAGTGCAGCGCAATCCGGAGCTCTTCTCGATCCAACGACAATTCCAAAGTATGTGAATCAACTTACCGGACCACCGCCGGTGTATGTGCCAACTGCAGGAAATGAGTACTGCGTTACGGCAACTGCTTTCGATCAGCAAATTCTGCCTCCATCATTACCGAAGACACATGTATGGGGCTATGGAGGGTTGGCCAAAGACGCTATAACCGGCGCACTGCTGGGATTCGTCCGAGCCGCGCCCGGCCCCACCTTCGAAGCAACGAGAGGCACCCCCATTAATGTGAAATGGGTAAATGATATTGAAACCCCTCACTTGTTTGCAGTAGATCCGACCCTACACTGGGCAGACCCTAACAACATGCCAATGCCGATGGATCCGGTCACCGCTCCTCCGTTCCCGCCTGGATACCCTGGCGCGCAGTCACAGGTCCCAATTGTTCCCCATCTGCACGGCAGTGAGGCTCAGTCAACCTCTGATGGGAATGCCGATGCATGGTGGACATGGAATGGGAAACACGGCCCCTCTTACAGCACCTACACAGCTACCGATCCTAACGCAGCGGTCTTCCACTACCCCAACGCCCAGCCAGCCACCACTCTCTGGTACCACGATCACACTGAGGGAATCACCCGCCTCAACGTGATGGCGGGGCTTGCGGGCTTCTATCTGCTGCGAGATGCTGCAGATCCCATTGCACCACTGCTGCCGAGCGGCAAGTATGAAATGCCACTTGCGATTCAGGATCGGAACTTCTATACCAATGGGTCGCTCTTCTTCCCGAGCGATGGGCAAAACCCGACTGTTCATCCCTACTGGCGGCCCGAGTTCTTCGGCAACGCCATCATGGTGAACGGGAAGGTCTGGCCCAACATGAATGTGGATAAAGGGCTCTACCGCGTCAGACTCCTCGATGGATCGAACGCCCGCTTTTACACGCTCAGTTTTTCGAATGGGATGCCGTTTACACTGATAGGAATCGAAGGCGGCTACGTAAAGGCGCCGGTGACCCTGACGCAACTCACTATCGCGCCGGGTGAGCGGGCAGATATCCTTGTTGACTTCTCGAACGTCGCTCCGGGAACGAAGATCATCTTGAAGAACTCGGCTAATGCCCCGTTTCCCAACGGCGATCCAGCAAACCCCCTGACGACGGGGCAGATCATGCAATTTACCGTGACGGACAATCTCGGACACGCACCTGTGACGCTGCCACCGACACTTAATCCGACTCTTGCCGGTTCATTCCCTAGCCTGCCCACTTCCACGAAAACGAGAGTTCTGACATTGGTGGAGGTAGAGGGTCCGAATGGCCCTCTTCAGGTCCTCCTCGACGGACAGAATGCGTCTGCACCGCTCTCTGAGCAGCCTCAACTGGGAACGACCGAGGACTGGGTCATTATCAACCTGACAGAGGACACGCACCCGATTCACCTGCACCTCGCTCAGTTCCAGCTCGTGAGCCGACAAGCTTTGAACGTCACTGCCTACTCAGAAAGCTGGGAGATGAAAAACGGTGAACCCCCACTCAACCATCCAACACTACCAGTGGATCCTGCTGCCTACCTGACTGGCAGCGCTGAGGGTGCCCCTCCGTATGAACAGGGATGGAAAGACGCCATCAAAATGAACCCGGGTGAGGTCACCACCATCAGAGTGCGCTTTGCGCCCATGGACGGGAGTGGGAGTTACCCGTTTGATGCCACCGCAGGCCCGGGCTACGAGTGGCACTGTCACATAATCGACCACGAGGACAATGCGATGATGCGACCATATAAAGTAGTGTCACCGGCACCGGTCGTCTCCATTTGTACATTACCTCATGACAATGGACGATGACTACTCCTCCTATGCAAAACAATGGTTTAGCAGGTTAGCTCCCGTTTATTGGATTTTTGACAGACTTGTTGCCGGAGTCCGACATACGGTAGTAGAGGTGACCAATGCAAAGCCTGGCTCGAGAATACTCGACGTGGCGACTGGAACAGGAGAGCAGGCGTTTGCGTTTGCGCAAAGAGGGTACGATGTGGTGGGAATTGACCTCTCTGAGGACATGCTGCGCGTCGCGCATAAGCATAGCAAGTACGCGAAGGTGACCTTTGACGTGGGGGACGCGGCGCATATGCCCTACGAGGACGATCATTTTGACGTTTCCTGCATCTCCTTCGCCCTCCACGACATGCCGAGATCCATCAGAGAGAGCGTGTTAAAAGAGATGGCAAGGGTGACAAAGGCGAACGGTATCATCGTCATCGTTGACTACGCTGTGCCTGTGGGGGCCTCCCGCGCTCTTTGTTTCTTCGCATTGCCAGGTTAGGTGAGACGAAGTACTTTCCGGAATTTGTAGAGTCTGGCCTTACGGAAGTGCTTAAAACGGCAGGGATCCAGATAATCGTGGAAGTCCCGATATTGGCTGGACTCGGAAGGATTTCGAAGGGGGTCAATAAGAAGGGCTGCGCGAAATAAAATACTGTGGGTTAGCGTGGCAGTTCTCTGTACGTGCTCCTGAGGGAAATGACGACAGGTCAACCATCGAGCGCTGTTCACTACGTCTTTTCGCTCTCTCTCTCACTAGCAGCTTCCGATGAACCTTTTATACGTTGCGCAAAAGTGAAAAATAACATAAAAACGCGGGAGAAGAGCATATCTACATGTAACTATCAGAGGTGCATGGTAGATAACTATGGCTGAAGAAACAAATGGAGCGTTTCTATTGTCACTTATTGGTGGCGTGCTGATCCTCATCGGGAGTTTCGTTATACTTGGCCTTGGAATACTCGGTGCTTTTGGCATGGGATTCATGGGGTCGATGATGGGTTATATGTCCGACATGATGGACGGATTTGGGACGGCGGGAGTGTTAAGTGGCGTTTTAGTAATTGCCGTTTCAGTAATTGGCATCGCATCGGGAATTATTGTTATCTACGGAGCATTCTCCGTTAAAAATAAGCCCGAAGGACGAACGACGTGGGGAGCATTAATTTTGACGTTCTCTTTGATAAGCTTGCTGAGCTTGGGGGGATTTTTAGTCGGGGCAATTCTTGGCATACTCGGTGGAATATTTGCTCTAGTTGAAAAATAGTTCGAAAAATAGGAGCCAACCCACGATACCGGTAAGAACGAAGTTTTTGATTTTTAGGCAACTTTCTTGTGCGCCAGCTATTTCGAAAGCTTCAAAAAACGTGAATTGATCGCCACGATCACCGTACTGACAGACATCAATATTGCACCCGCTGCGGGGGTCAACAAGATGCCATAGGGATAAAGGATCCCGGCCGCTAGCGGGATGGCGACCGTGTTGTAACCAGTCGCCCACGAGAGATTCTGCACCATCTTCCTGTACGTCGCGCGGGAAAGCCCCACAATCGCCACCGCATCGAGGGGGTTGCTCCTCACGAGGATGATATCCCCCGTCTCTATCGCAACGTCCGTACCCGCACCAATGGCAATCCCGACGTCCGCCTGTGCCAATGCCGGTGCATCGTTCACCCCATCACCCGTCATGGCGACAACGAGGCCTCTTGATTGGACCTCTTTGACCTTCGCCACTTTTTCCTGCGGGAGCACTTCCGCAAAGTATTCATCAAGCCCGATTTCCTCTGCCACCCACCGTGCCACTTGGCGGTTATCGCCGGTGAGCATCAAAGTGTGAATGCTCATCTCCTTGAGGGCGGCAATCGCCTGTTTCGACTCAGGCCTTATGATATCAGCAAGGGCAATTGCTCCCGCTACCGCGCCATTAACCATCACGAACACCACCGTTTTTCCCTGAGAATAGAATTGTTCAACGCGTTCATCAGCAACGCCAAGGTTCTTCTCTTTCAGGTACCCGGGGCTTACCACCCGCACCTCTTTGCCGTTTACTCTCCCCTCAACTCCTTTCCCTGGAAGTGCCTTAAACGCCTCAACGTGAAGCGGCGTGCTGGCTGATGCCGCCACTGCCTGTGCAATGGGATGTTCAGAGCGGCCCTCGATGGCCGCGGCATAGTTCAAGAGAGTTTGCGTATCCAGTGTTGGATCGTCGGTAAAAGTAATGACGTCAGTCACGCCAAACCGCCCCTCGGTAAGGGTGCCCGTCTTGTCAAAGATGATCGCCTGGATATTCCTCGCACGCTCGAAGGCGGCACGGTTCCGTATCAGCAGGCCCTTTTGCGCCCCAAGCGCGGTCGAAACGGCAACGACCAACGGGATGGCAAGACCAAGGGCGTGAGGGCACGCGATGACCATCACTGTCACTGCCCGCTCAAGGCCGAAGTCGACGCTTCGATTGATGAGCACTTGCCATATAAAAAACGTAATGCCTCCTGCTGTAAGGGCGATGATGACGAGCGCAAGCGCCGCTCGGTCTGCCAAATCCTGCGTCCGTGACTTACTCTCCTGCGCCGCCTTGACGAGTTCGATCACCTGCGAGAGGAATGAGTCCTTGCCCGTCTTCTTTATCGCTATCGTCACGGAACCCTCACCATTGATAGCGCCGCCGATGACCATTGTGCCTGGCTTTTTCGAGACCGGGGTTGATTCTCCAGTGAGCATCGATTCATTTACCGAGGTCTCCCCTTCGACGACCTCGCCGTCAGCCGGGACCTTCTCTCCCGGTTTTACGAGGACACGGTCTCCTACCACCAGCGTGTCCAAGGGGACATCCTGCACGCTTCCATCAGGCATGAGCTTGTGGGCATCTGACGGCATCAAACGTGCAAGATCCTCGAGCGCCCGCGATGCTCCCATAATTGAGCGCATCTCGATCCAGTGACCCAAGAGCATGATGTCGATCAGCGTCGCAAGCTCCCAGAAGAGGACGCCGCCGTGTAACCCGAACACCACGGCACTGCTGTAGAGGTACGCACTCGTGATGGCGACAGCGATGAGCGTCATCATGCCCGGGAGCCGCGCCCTCAGCTCATTGACGATGCCCTTCAGAAACGGATATCCGCCGTAGAAATACACGAAAGAGGCTAACACAAAGAGCAGGTACTGATCACCCGGAAATCTGAGAGCTCCGCTAATGCCGGCGAACTCTTGAATCGACGGGGAGAGGAGGAGGATTGGGATAGTGACGATAAGAGACACCCAGAAGCGCTTCCTGAAGTCGGCGACGCTGTGGCCGAGATGGCGGGGCGCCCCCCTCCGTTCAGCGGGGGGATGTGCGGGATGCTCATGGACGTGTTCTTGTTCTGCAGCGTCACGAGATACAGGAGCGTGCGTTTCATCATGACCGTCGTGTCCTTCATGATCGTTGTGATTCATGATCTTCCCTACATCATCGCTCCCATCTACTCAACACAGTGCACGCTCCTATTACAAAGTTTTCCCTGTTTTTGTAGGGCATATCCTTCCCTTTGTAGCAGGATCATCTGGATCACGAGTGCTTTTGGTTTCGCCGCTAATCAGTATTAAGCTTGTGTCAGTAGCACGCCAAAGTAGAATCGTGCAATAGTTTAACTCAGTCTTAAGAGGTGCTGCGCTCTTCTGTTTTGTGATATCACAACGTCCCTCTCGTTTTCACCATTTGAGTTTTCGCGGTATCACAGTTTCGGGCTGTATAAAAAATCGCGTGTGCGGTGTATTTATTCTTACGTAGTTTTACTCTATTCGATTCTGATCAATGTCGACATTCATCCCCACACGTTCCGGCACAGCTTTGCGATTCACCTCGTGAGGTCCGGCCTTGACCTCCGGCGGGTGCAACAGTTGTTGGGGCATAGCAACCTCAACACGACTTCGACCTATCTAAGATTTAAAACCGCGGATCTGTTGGTGACGTATAATAGAATTGAATTTGATGCTAAGCGCATTCTTATGTATTTATCGATCGCTACGCTTTTTTTGCACCACCTTTTTAATGGCAGTCTCTAAGTAGCCCAATTGTCAAAAATATCCACTTAAGTAAAGATAGGACACAAGGTGTTTCTTTATTAACCAAGAAGTATATACAAATAAAATAACAATTTACGTAAGCACATGTAACCCTTGTTTATACAGGGACAAAAAATGGCAAATGCAAAAGTTTCAGCAGCTGACGTGTTAGTTTGTAGAACCGCGCCTACTGAGCGCTCATTTCGAAATTTAACAGCATGTACGCATATAAACCGCTTTTACTTATCGTAGTCTTCCTTCTCGTAACCGTCATCTGCGCCGTGCCGGCAACAGTTCTTGCCGCAGGAGCGGGCGAGACTGCTATGTTCCGCTATAACGCACAGCGCACCGGCGATTACAGCCCGGTGGCGGGGAGCGGCACACCGAACGGCCAACTGAAGTGGAGCTATGAGACTAAAGGTGCTGTGTACTCCTCCCCCACCATCTCCAACGGAATCGTTTACGTCGGGAGCTATGACCACAACGTCTACGCCCTCAACGCGGTAACCGGGGCAAAGGTGTGGAACTACACAACCGGGAGCCATGTGTACTCCTCTCCTATCGTCTCCAACGGAATCGTCTACGTAGGAAGCGATGACCACAACGTCTACGCCCTCAACGCGGTAACCGGTGTAAAGGTGTGGAACTACACGACCAAAGGTGTTGTGTCTTATTCCTGGCCTGCCATCGCCAACGGAATCGTCTATGTCGGGAGCTATGACCACAACGTTTATGCCCTCAATGCGACGACTGGGGCAAAGGTGTGGAACTACGACACCGGAAGTTTTGTGTTTTATTCCCCTATAGTCGCCAACGGAATCGTCTATGTCGGGAGCTATGACCACAACGTTTATGCCCTCAATGCGGCGACTGGAGCGAAAGTGTGGAACTACACGACTTTAGGTCCTGTACTCCGCCGTCCTGCCATCTCCAACGGAATCGTCTACGTAGGATGCGATGACCACAACGTCTACGCCCTCAACGCGGTAACCGGTGTAAAGGTGTGGAACTACGACACCGGAAACCCTGTGACCTCCCCTACCGTCTCCAACGGAATCGTCTACGTAGGATGCGATGACCACAACGTCTACGCCCTCAACGCGGTAACCGGGGCAAAGGTGTGGAACTACACGACCAAAGGTGTTGTATGGTCCGCCCCCGGCATCGCCAACGGAATCGTCTACGTGGGGAGCTATGACTACAACGTCTACGCCCTCAACGCGACGACCGGTGCAAAAGTGTGGAACTACACGATCGGCGACATAGTGTACACCACCACTGCCATCGGCAACGGAATCGTCTACGTGGGGAGCGGTAGTGGAGTGATCTACGCCCTCAACGCGACGACAGGGGCAAAAGTGTGGAACTACGACACCGGAGGATCAGTATTCGACTGAAACAAATAGAAGGATGTCAAGTGCACACCACTATCAAGAAGTACGGCAGGATGATCAACGTTGACATTCATCCCCACACATTCCGGCACAGCTTTGCGATTCACCTCGTGAGGTCGGGGCTTGACTTGCGGCGGGTGCAACAGTTGTTGGGGCATTCGACCTTGCACATTCCACATTGGATGTACAGTTGAGGAGAGCAGAGCGAAGGTTGCTGAATCACATAATAAATGAGTCATGACGTCTTCAGGAAACGTATAACAGCGTTGATTGGCCATATATAGCGGTTTTGCTTCCCCTCTTGATAATTAACAATGAGGGGCCTGCGAAACGTGTACAATCAGCTGCCTTCTATTATCGTGACGTGAAACGAAAGATATCCAACCGGCTAAAAAAAGCATGTCGATCAGGTTGCAGCTGCCAAAACAAGCAGTTAATGAAAGATAATTTTTCTTAAGTGTGGCACGGTAAAGATGGAAACAGATGCCACCGTCACCAAAGAAAAAAAGGGAAACAGACTTCAACCTGATTGCATGACCTTGACATCAAATAGCACCACAGGAGGTGACAACGAAATGAAAGTTCCTAACACGAACGAAAACATGGAGAAATGCATCTGTGGCAGCTGCCCCACCTTCACTCAGAATAGTTTGATAGGCGGATTTTTCTGCGCCATGGGGAAGAGCGAGAAGGTCCCCGAAATGAAGGGATGCAACTGCGCAGACTGTCCACTGTGGGCAGAGTATGATCTCAGCAAGGGGTACTTCTGCATTCACGGAGCTTCTGAGTGACTGCGCGCTTAGACCCCTCTCGTATGCGTGCACAGAGCTCTTAGTACGAATAGAAGCATTTGTATGGCGTGCCTCCATCCCTTAATACGTGCGCGGATCCTACTGGCCGAGGCATAGGCTTCTCATCGGAGCGATTCTCGGGATCCTCGGAGGCATACTCGCGCTGGCTGAACGATAGAGCTGAAGATGAAGTATGGCACGAGTGAGCGCTTACGTAAACGTAGGCCATGCTACCTCTTTCACCTCTCGTGCTGATAAGGGTGTAGACCGGCGTTTGCCTTCATTTCGCCCGGAGTCTCAGAGACGTACTGCAATCCCTATAATTTTTAACCTGGAATCGGGTGCTGTGATGGACGGAGCTTGGGCGAGTAAACTCCTTCACATGATGTACTGACCCATCCCTCTCATCTCTTATGCTCTGAAGTTCCGAGAGCGCATCCTTCACAATACTGAGTGAGATATCTGTGCTGTTGTTGTGACTCCTTACGTGTCATTCGGGGTAATCGAGAAGATCCTCCACTTCATCTGTTGGCACATCGATCCCTTTGCCTTTCGACTTCTCAACGTCCTCCTGACGCTTCTTTGTTACTTTGGCAGTCTTTTCTGTAAACTCTACGCTTTTATTTGGAACTTTACATTCGTCTTCTGCCATAGTAATTTCTCACTGTTTTAGAGTGATAAGGGTTATCCGTTGAAAGCCTGACAATATGCTATTTACGTGGTTAAAAGCTCTATATGACACATAATATTGGCCGCATGTGACAGCATTTTTGCAGACATAAAAAAGAAAATGGCGCGGTAATCTACTGTTTGCGGCTCAACGTCCCCAAAGTCGAAGTGTTAAAGTACAACGGCAGTAATCGAGAACACCACGCTGCTTGTTCAATATTATCATGTCTGATGTTGAATCAATCCAAATCATTAACATCGCAAAGGTGAGAAAGAGAAAGAGAAAGATTGGATGATGAAACCCTTGAACTGCTTTCCGAATACATTTCTACGCAAAATATCCCTGAGGATCGGCACATCTTTAGCATTAAACGGTGTCAAGTGCACACTATAGTGAAGAAATATGGAAGTTGATTGGCGTTGACATTCATCCCCATACGTTCAGGCATTCGTTTGCCATCCACCTTGTCAGGTCCGGACTTGATCTGCGGCGTGTGCAACAGCTGTTGGGACACAGCAACCTCAACACGACGCAAGTCTATTTACAGTTCAATGACCAGGATTTGCGAGAGGGGTATAATAAAAATAGAGTTTTAGCAAGTCAAGCAAACCACTTCCACAGTCCACACTTGGATAACCCTCTAGGATTGAAGGATTAAGAACAAAAATTAGAGATATTTAAGCAAAAGAGAGTCGAATTTATATATCATATCCAAACGATGTATTATCCATAATAGTGCGGGAGCATTCAGTTCTGACGCTGGTTCTCTCTATAACAGTGGAACTTAAAAAGTGCACTGCAATCTTCTATGAGATGAGAAGGTGACTAAATGGATTATTCTTTACTCCTCATTACGAGCGTTCTCCTTTTCGTTGAGGTATGTATCATCATTGCTGTTTCCTATTTGATTATAAAGAAAAAATTATTGAATGAAGTCATAACCAAAAGAATCGGCCCACTTCATCAGATCGGGTTGATGCTCGCTTTTGGCATCCTTTCCGTTCTCAGTTCGTATGCAGGAGTACGAGTGGAGGGGGCGATCGCAAATATTCGTGATTTTAGCCCGATGATCTCTGGATTGACCTTTGGGCCTCTTGTAGGGGTTGGTGTGGGGTTGATTGGCGGCATACATCGATTCTATCTGGGGGGGCCTACCGCCGTTCCTTGTGCGCTGGCGACCATCTTATCAGGGGTATTTGCAGGGGTTATTTACTACTTTTCCAAAGGGAAGTTTGTCCATATCTCTATTGCCGTTATTTTTGCCGCAGCGATGGAATCGTTCGACATGGTTCTTATACTCATACTAACACAGCCCTATACACAGGCAGTGATGATTGTTCAGGCAATTATTGTTCCAATGGTTTTTGCCATTACCTTCGGCATGTTGCTTTATTCTTTCATCATCACAAAGATGATTGAGCGAAGTGAAAGCAAAATCCACGATGAAATACCCTAATAGGAGCACCATCGATCAGAACACAAGGATTGAAACTCAAGCGAGTTGTGCGTCGTTGTGGGGCAAATAAACTAAATCTTAAGGTTGTGAAAAACGATTGATATTTTGATTGATCATGAGGCACATTAACGACTACTTAGAAAATTTAAGGTTACTATTGAACATGACTATAGTACTATTTTCTTGTTCGGCTGCCTTAAAAATACTCTCCTACGGTCTCAAGCATTCTCGCGATCAGCTCCGCCGCTTTATCGAGGTCGTTCAAATCAAGTACCTCGACAGGGGTGTGAAGATACCGCGTGACGACGCTCACCCCGCCTTCAGTCACGCAGCTCCACTTCAGTTGGCATTCAGTGTGCTGCTCCCCGCCACCGGGCTATAATCGCCGGTATGTTGTGCGTTGTGGCGGGACATCGCGGTCTCGCCAGCTCCTAATTAAACGAGCGAAGTTATAGCGAAGCCAAAGAACAGCCTATCCACCCGTCCCGTATGCGATGAAATCGGATTTGTGTTCCCGTTCGCGCCCGTTCCATGTCCCCTTGTGAGTAGTGGACAAGGATAGTGCCTCCAACGCCCTTTAAGAGTGCCTCTATGTCATCCGCTGTGTAACATCTTATGTGCTGTAACCCAGCATGGTCTTTGATCGTTCCGAACACCCCCTGAGGGATATTCTGCCGTTCCTCACTGATCGAAGAACACGGAAGCAGATACTCTATAATGATTTTATTTTTCTGTTGCTCAGAGCGAAACGTGCCGATGAGGCGGCTGAGGTCTTCTCGCGAGATATAATAACTGATGCCTTCCAATAGAACGATTGTAGGCAGCTCACTGCGATGACCGGCACTTTTAAGCGCCTGAATAAAGTTGGGCGCAATAATGTCTCCTGTTATGTGTCTTACTTTAGAGTAAAGAGCAGGCACAATGCTGCGGTAGACCGCATTCTTTGCTTCCATGTCCGATATATCAACCTCAAAGATGCGGGCTATGCACGAGGCGTTTCCTGTAAGCAATTCAAGAGAGAGGGGAGACACGCCAGCTGCAGGTATCACGATTTGCCACGGTCCTTCGTTAGATGACCGCAGCACGTTTTCAACAAGACACCTCATGAAGTGTTTTCTGTCTAAAATGACCTCATCGTACCACGAGCAGACTTCATTGCAGCTCATCAAAAGTGCATCCCCTGCTGATAGGTCGAGACGGTCGACATAGCTCCGAGCATGTCCTTGCTTGTAGAGCGGCATCGACCATGACATCACGAGGGCTGCTGTGTCGCTGAGCTTTAGAATGTGTTTGTTGTTACCCTGTTTCATTTGCTATCTGATGAATACGCCCCTCCGTTGATATGAATGTATATCATTTTGTATGATAGCGGTGGCGATGTTGACGAGATTTAGAGGCGCTAGCACAAAGACAACGAACAACCTTCACACCATGTTGTGTCGGAGTATACGAATGGAATGGAATGGAACTAACATTTAGCGCTTTGAAGCGAGACGAGACACCACAAAGACTCACTATTTTGAGGATTCAGAGCCTGTTTTTCTTTTCTTGTTATGTACATGCTTTTACAATTAGTATTTCTCAAGCAGGAGCTGGACCTCTTCATCAAGTGTCAGGTTTTTTAAGGCGTCCCACTCAGCGTTCTTAACTCCGATATATGCCCTCGCAAGTTCATTTCCCAGTGCATGCATAACGACCGCATCATTTTTAAGGTGAATCAGCGCGTCACCCAAACTCGACGGGAGGGGCCCAATGTTGTACTCGTTATGTTCACCTTCCGATAGATACCCAGGATCTTGTTGCACTGGTTTACCCAGTTGAAGTTGCTCTCGTATTCCGTCGAGTCCGGCTGCAATTACCGCCCCGAGCGCCAGATAAGGATTCGAAGATGCGTCGATGACCTTCAATTCAAAGTGTCTGATTTCATGATCGCGATCGGTGATCACTCGAATGGCAGCTTCTTTATTATCAAACCCCCAGCATTGAAACGCCCCGCTCCAGCTGTTAGGCTGAATTCTCCGGTATGAATTGGGGGTGGGTGTAGTTAGTGCCATAAGAGCCGGAAGATGACTCAGAATTCCCGCTATAAACTGGAGCGCAGTATCTGAAAGCCCGTATGTGTTGTTTGGATCTGAGAGGATATTTGTATCATCATGCCATAGGCTCACGTGCAGGTGACAGCCGTTACCCGTTTTATCGGGAAATATTTTAGGAAGAAACGAGGCCATTAGACCGTGCTTCCGTGCGATCGCCCGCACTGTCTCTCTAAAGACTATCTGGTGATCACACGCTTGGAGAGCCGAAGAATACCTTATCGTGATTTCTTGCTGACCCGGACCCGATTCAGGATAGTACTGCTCTACTGTTATCCCCTGTGCTAAGAGCGCTCTGATGATATCATCTATAATCTCTCGGTTGAGATCCATAGCATACGTCGATGCAAATGGAGTAGCGTCGACGGGTTCAAATTTCCCGTCCTCCGCTCTCAATAGATAAAACTCGTTTTCAAAGGCGCCTTTGACCTCTACATTCATGTCGTGCGCTTCGGCATCCATCTTTTTTAGGAAGCTCCGGGGGCAGTACGCCCATGGTTTGCCATTTTTAAGCATGTCGCCCATCGCTCTGCCATGGCATGGAGCGTACGGCAAGGGCGTAAAACTTGCAAGATCAGCAGTTAGATGCACTTCTCCGACGGGACTTAAGCCCGTCTCCCTCACCGGAGCATCGTACATGACCGGGAGCGCTTGCATAGCTTCCGAAATGCCGACGTAAAAGTCTGATGCGTGCGTGTTTAAAGCGTTTATGTGCACAGCTTTTGCCCGTATTATATTCGCATTGTCGCACCACAGAATGCGGAGCATATTGATATCGGACGGAAATTTATTATGTGTACGATCTACAGATCTTTCGTGCATGTCCATAGTCCTTGTCCTCCCATAACTTTCTTCTTTTTATACCCAATAAACTGCGTGCATCCTGCGGTAATTGCCCACAAGATAACAAATGATGATGTTATCATTATGCCCAGCAATTT
This sequence comes from Methanobacteriota archaeon, assembly GCA_963704625.1. Lineage (GTDB taxonomy): Archaea > Halobacteriota > Bog-38 > Methanoflorentales > Methanoflorentaceae > DASPRZ01. The sequence continues at coordinate 1,264,452 of OY969924.1, forward strand.
TGATGCTAAAAACTCGATCCTGTCATACACGTCTCTCAACTCATCATCTTTGAACCGTGAATATTCTTGCGTAGCATTCGAGTTTGATGCCCTCAATTTTTTAGCACCATTCTGTAGCGCGCCTGTTTGTGTCGAACCTTCTCTAACGCGCTGTTGATGTCTGCCATAGGGACCTCTTCGACTTGTGCTTTAATGTCATGACGTGCCGCAAAGGACAGCATTTCGCGCATCATTGCTCGACCTCCAATGACACTTCCGCTCACAGCTTTTTGGCCTGCGACAAGCATTGCTACCGGAATGTCTAACGTACCTGCTGAACTACCGGCGAAGGTCAGCCTGCCGACAAAATTGAGCCGGCCATTTGGCCTCAATAAATTAAGGTAGGACGTCCAATTTAGTGTTGTAGTTGCAGTAAATAATATGAAATCCAATGAGCCGACCGCTGTTCGCATCTGCCCCCCATCGTTGCTATTAATAAAATGATCCGCGCCAAAACGTCGAGCATCGTCCTCTTTATCTGGAGTGGTAGAGAGCGCGGTTACTTCGCAACCCATAGCGTGCGCAAACTGTACAGCCATATGCCCCAAACCGCCAATTCCTGCCACACCTACTCTCTGATGGGGCTGCACACCGTAAATCTTCATAGGCGAATAAACGGCAACGCCTGCGCAGAGCAAGGGGGCAGCGTGTGCAGAATCGAGTAGCTCGGGGATGGGAAATACAAATCGGCTGTCTGTACGGATGAAATCAGCAAAACCACCGTGCTTACCTATGCAGGTTAATTGCTTTTCTTTACAGAGGTTTTCGTATCCGTTCAAGCACCACTCGCACGCCAAACAGCTGCTCGACTGCCACCCGACTCCTACCCGTTGGCCGCGTATTATCTTCCCAACTGCCGTACCAATTGACGTGACAGTTCCTACAATTTCATGTCTAGGCACTAATGGGTATGACGTAACTCCCCAATCATTGTTTATTAAATGCACATCACTGTGGCAAATACCACTGTGGCTGATCTTGATCTCTACATCGTGGACGCCTAATTCTTGGGGTTCATACTCATAAGGCTTTAAGGGCCCCTCAGATTCTAAAGCTGCAAACGCGTGAATAAGCATAATTTTACGTTCTCACTTGTTTAGTACACTTTTGTTACAAACCAAGTAATTCTTATCTCACATAGGTGGTCATTGCTTTGCAAAGGTGATATGTTCACTTCCTTCCATTCGGCGAGCCGTTCAGCTGATAGAGTCCATTAGTGTCGCATCCGCGACCTTACGGTCTTTCAATGCACCTAGACCTGTATAACTCCACGTTAGGCGTCGCAGATACCTGTTACACTGCCACATTCCACACATCGATGTCGCTCCCGGAGGGCAGCTCATATATACCTTTTGCGACGTTCACGACAACCCGAGCGACTTCCTCAGGAGGTCTCCCCTGGAAATTGGTCATTCTCGTCGCGATAAAATCTGGATTTACGGTGTACACGTTGATGTGCGGCACTTCCTTTGCTAAAGCTTGTGTAAAGCCCCTCACCCCAAACTTCGTAGCACACAAGACGGTTAATTCCTCCATGCCGACTGTACCCGCAATGCTCCCGATGTTAATTATTGTATTTTTGACATGGGGCAGGCACGCTCTCGTCATTTTTATAAGGCCTTCTAAGTTTGTCCGCACTTGTGTGGCAATATCCCTAAAACTCTGATTTTGTAATGGCGTCCACGACAGAGTTCCTGCGTTGTTCACCAAGATATCGATCTTCTTGTGTTCCTTCACTACTTCATCCACTGCGTGGAAAATACTGTTGTCATCCATCAGGTCTAATGTAACGAGTGACGCATCGGCTGCGCCAAGCTCTAAACACGTTTTGTAAGTTTTTTCTGCCTCTTCTTTTTCCTTATAGTAGGTCACAACAACAGTCGCGTTTTCTTGGGCAAACTGATGTGCAGTCTCCCTACCAATGCCGACACTCGAACCGGTCACGAGAACAATTTTACTTTTCATGAGACGCTCTCTTTGGTATCGATTGACAAATTTCCCCTATATAATTTTGCTTCGTTTTAATGGATTATTCCAAAGATTGATGGAATTACCTCATTAAACAACTCTTCTAAGAGTGGTATGATATATTTATTAACCTTTCTAATTAACGATGATTGTGCTCCTAATCCCGGATGCCGCTTTTAAAGTGACTTTTTCACGTGCGTTCTCTTTATTCTCGCTCTCTTTTTGGTGTAAGCAGCTATCTGAAATAAACCACGCAAGAATAAATAGAGACTGGGCTAAAAGCTATTTTTTTAGTCAACCTTTTCGATACACAATGCCAACAGCAAAACATCACCCACGGAAATAAGAATTAACCATAAAAAAGACTATGTAATGGCTGACTAAACGTTAACTGATCCGTAACCAAGACTTTAAACGTCAAAAGGGAGTGAGTTTTATTAATAGTGGATTTACTGTATATCTTCTGCTTTTAGCCGTCATTACCTTTACAACGGTCAATTATACCGGTAATAACGGCAGGCTACGTGAAACTAAAAGCACCAGCGCACTACGAGAGGGCTATGTCTCGGTACCTGGTGGGAACGTATGGTACAGAGTTGTGGGTGCAAATAGGAAAAAAATCCCGCTTTTGCTTCTGCACGGAGGACCTGGGGCCTCACACGACTATCTTGAACCACTCGAACCTCTCAGTGAGGAACGGCCTGTTATTTTTTACGACCAACTCGGCGGCGGCAACTCAGATAGACCTGACGATAGATCTCTCTGGACCATTGAACGCTTTGTAGAAGAACTGGAACAGGTCAGAGAGGCTCTTCAGTTACACGAGGTACATATACTTGGACAGTCGTGGGGTACTATGCTCGGGGTTGACTATATGCTCATGAAAGAGCCTCACGGAGTCACAAGCTTGATACTTTCCGGGCCGTGTTTGAGCGCTGCTCGTTGGAGTGCTGATCAAAAGGCGTATCTCTTGGGGTTCCCTGAGGGCATTCGGCGAGTTATTCAGGACAGTGAGGCGTCCGGAGATTTCAGTTCATCTGAGTATCAAGAAGCCATGATCGCAGTGACTATAAACGGCACGTGTGTCGCTTAGATCCCTGGCCTGAGTGCCTGACGAGAACCTTTGAGAAACTGGGTCACGCTGTGTATGAGTATATGTGGGGGCCGAGTGAATTTACCGTCACTGGATTGCTCAAAGATTACGATCGGACCGCTAGACTAAAAGAGATATCGACTCCCACCCTCTTTACGTGTGGACGGTACGATGAGGCTACACCTGATACGACGACCTATTATCACACTATGCTTCCCGGATCAGAGATCATTGTTTTCGAGGGTGCTTCACACGAACATCATATTGAGAGACCTGAACAATATATGCAAATAGTCCGTGGTTTCCTTCATCGTGTAGAAAGCATTTGAGTACACCATCTGTTAAAACAAGAGTGAACTTGTACAATCGGGGGAGCTTCTCCGTCATTTTTCACATTCACATCAATGCTAGACGACCAGGTGGACGTTACCTAACCTAATATTCCCAAGCCCCTCCTCACGAGCAGCCAGAAGACACCGCTGGGCTAGAGCTCATTGAGTTACGGGCAGATCCGACATATCAAATATAGCTCTATCAAATGATCGTCACACCTGCGCCCTGACGCGCGACAGTGGCAAAATTACCTGCTCAAACATATCCTACGAGCTTGTATATCTTCTTGTGAGGTAATTTTGTTTTTTCGGCTATGTCGCCCTTCCGCGCTTTTTGATGTCAGCTCTATATTTGTAAAATATCATTTTATCATTTCTTGCGGCGTCTTGGCAATAGAATTAAAAAGAAAGTTCCCTCTTATTTAAATAATTTAATTTTTATAATAAAATTTCAATCAATAAGGCGCATAAACGACTGCCCACTTACAATTATAATTGCAGTATTTTCTTATCCTGACTGCAATTATCACACAGTCATCTATAGCCGCGCGAGTACAGAAACGAAGAGCCCCCGCTCAGCCCTAAAGACGCTGCCCTGTCTTTCGCTCACTGTTTACAGTCGCTGAATACAGACCATCAAGAAACAGATTTGTCACTTCTTGTACTTGTCTATCACTCGTTGCGCCTCTTCCCAATTGTACTCGTAAATGTGCATCGAATTTCCTGCCGTGCAGAGCACGCCCATCTTAAGACCAGTCGGCGCGAGGAGCTCTTTTTTGATGAGCGACAAAAATGCGTTAATATTTGCCTCATACGCCTGGAATATATCCCAACTTCGATACATTATATGGACATCAAGCCTGTTATTGGGGTGGGCATACACCCACATTCGTTGAAAACACGGCTGATTCTCCTCCTTAAAACAGTCAATTTTAGGGATCCACGTTATCGCTTGAATGCGCTTTGAGTCCGTTCTTTTTGCGGCTAATTGCTCCCGCATCCACTCGAGCTGATCAATACCGTGGCCTTCGACGAGTCTCTCGAGATAGGTATACTCAAAGGCGTGCTGGTGCAGGTACGCCCTGTCGAATTGCTTTTTGTACTCCTCAATTCTTGCCTTTGTACAAAACGCGTCGCCTTTATGCCACCCCTCTTTCGGGCTGTCAATCTGTATTGCTCCAAGCAAAATCTGACGCGCTTTGATTCCATATTCGGTATTCACGACGTCTCCGTATTCCATTATATGTCTTACTGTCTTATACCAGGCATCCGGGAGCGTAAGAGCGGTAATTGCCATCATTTTCGTCACGTTCACGTGTAGCTACTACACGAGCTATCTTAATTGGGTAAGAGAGCGTCTACATTTATCTACTGCGCTCATTTAGTCAATGTGGGACTTGACGTTTCATCAACTAAAATACCGAGCTTCTTAAAATAGTTAACTAAACTAAATGTTAAATGATAAAGACAGACGTATGTAGATCGCTATCTGTGAGTTTCAATCTTGAAACACTTGCTGCATCCATTGAGATGAAAAAAACTTAGTCAATTTCTCCTCTTGTTAAAAACTGTATCCTTTAAAAAGACTAATTTAGAAAAAAAACAAGGTGAAAGAGGATAACAATATCTTCATCTTAGTACAGAGTGTTTATCCCAGTTTGGAAAATACCAATAGATGCCGCCATTGTTATCGTATACTGCTATGTTGTACACTGCCCATTTTGCATCAAGTGGGACTTCCGCCGCTGAGTAAATCGTGATAACGCCATTTGCTGGAACTTTTGCCCAGCCGTACCCTTGGTATGGGATTATATTTGTAACAGTTGCTCCGTCGGATACGTAAAGGCCTGTGACGTTGCCCACTGCCTCGTATCCAGACGTGGTATTAGCCTGCTTGTAGAGCATCGCAATAGGCGCCACCCCGGCATCTGACCCGCCTGTATTGGCGATGACCCATTCAAAGCGCGTTGGATCACCTGGCACCAACTGGGCTTTGGTTATGGATACGGCCGGGGACGTCGGTGCATTACGATAGTTCTCTGCTAACGTCATTAGCGGATAATTGTCGTAAAGGTAAGCCGTGTCCCCAATTCCATCTTGATTCGCATCAGTTCCCGAATAGCCACTCCAGTAGTTGCCGAGGTAGTTAACAAAGTGCTTCCCGTTGTACACATACGGCATTTTTTCAGGCGTCGAGAAACTGTTTGTCCCTCCAAAGTTGTTATTTTGATTGATGAAGTTGTTGAGATATATCTGGTTGTTGTAGGCTTCGATTAAGTTGAGGTTAAATATTCCATTCGAAGCGATGGTGTTGTGCGATACGACATTGCCGGACGATTCACGAATCCGTATTCCCCACCACACATTAGACTCCATTCTATTGTTGCTCACCACATTGTTTGAGGATTTGTACAACGTCATTCCTATCGCGTCATTGGCGTTCAGCGTATTGGACTGTATGGTGTTGGAGTTCGCGTTTATCATCCAGATGCCGTCGCCTTTCGTTTCATAGATGGGGTATAGAGCGCTGCCAACGTTGTTGTTTGCAACGTTATGTGTGATCGTGTTCCCGTTGCCGGTGTCCACATAGACACCATAGCCGTTGCCTGAAATCGAATTGGAGCTAATCATGTTACTATCAGCCGCACTAAGGTAGATGGCATAGCCATTCTTCGTCGCATAGTTGCCAGTTACCGCGCAGTGCGACGAGGCAAGATGCACGCCGTACCAGTCGTGGTCAAAAACGTTACCCGAAACTTCGCAATTGATGACGTTATTTAAAAATACTCCGGCCGACCCACGGTTAGCGCCATTTTCTATGGTGAAACCATTAATTTTAACGTTAGGTGCGGTAACGGTAAAGACCGGGTATGACGGATCACTCGCGTATATTGTGCTCTTTGCGGGGCCGTGTGCCGACGTGATCGTGAGCGCTTTGTTTACTACAACGTTCTCTACTGTTTGCCCATCGCCGATTGTGATCGTTTTTCCTGGCTCCGCCGTGTCGATTGCCGCCTGAATCGACCCGTACGGGGCGGACTTATCGCCAAAAATTTGTGCCTTTGTTGGAGCTGCGAGAACTGTGACAGTTGATAGCACCATCACTGCAGTAATAAGAACTGGTATGAGTTTTTTGATCATTTTGACCCCATCTATTTCAATTCACGTAAGTAAATACGAGAGAGCATTTTTAGTTATATGTTATATATGTTACGCCAATCAGCGGATCTCGTCTTTTTTATAGCTGTTGTAGATAGTATTTTACACTAAACGTTAAACGAGCGGTTCTTTTTAACATGATTGGTGTGCTTCAGCGAAATTTATGAACGATACATCCATAGTCTTAAGGTTGCAGACAGGCACGATTCCCGGCCGGGGGTTTATATTCTGCGACTTCTGGAATTTTGTCTGCCCCTGCCACGCGCCTGAATTCACGACCGTGACGCCCATATACTTCGACGCCCCAATGGTGTGGACGTGTCCACTGTGGAGGATATCCGGAATCGTCTCTATTACGAAGTGATCGATATTTTCAGGTGCAATTGAAACTCTATTTCCATACGTAGGCGAAAGATGCCGTCGTTTCAGCATTTCTGTCATTGCCTTGTCCGGCTCACTATAAGACGTGCCAGGGATGGTGGCTATGATATCATCTAATGATTTTCCGTGATACAAGAGTGCCTTCACCCCATGAATTTCAATTAGTGCTGGGTTTCCCACAAATTTGACATTCGCACCGAAACTCTTTACGTAATCGCGTAAAATCGCGGGTTGCGGTTCTGCCTGCCTGACGGCGTCGTGGTTTCCCGGAGCTATGATTATCGATAATTCAGACGGAAGCATGTCAAAAAGTGCAGCTGCCTCGTCGTATTGATCGTTGATGTCGTCTATTACAAGTTCATCCTCTTGATTTGGGAAGACCCCTATTCCGTCGACGAGGTCTCCCGCTACGAGTATATACGCAACTTGACGCGCCTTCTCGTCTTCACCATAAGATATCCACTCTGCAAAACGCTGCCAGGCATCCGTCAAAAAGGTCTTGCTGCCGACGTGCACGTCCGACATAAGGACTGCACATACCTCATCCTCTGCCCGTCGGGGTTCGTTTCGAGGTGGTACGTCAGGCCAAGTTATGTTGTCAATGAAAAGCACATTGCCGTCCGATGACACTGATCCCGTCACACCGATAACTTCATCGTAAATCACGTGAGTGGCAGATTCGTATGCGTCCTTGCCCTTCAATGCGATTGCATTAAAATAGCCAGAGGGATCCTCAAGCGTAATGATACGATGGCCGTTTACTGTATCCCGTATGTCGCTCACAAGCCCTATAATCGATAGCTTTTCACCTTTTGCAAAATCCTCGCCAAGCCAACTTCCACGCTTTTTAGTGCGGTATGTGAGGCTTTCTATCGGCCTCGCTGGGAGCCTCTTTTTGATAATTTCGCTTAGTCTATCATATCTGTTCCTGAAATATCTCACGAATTCCTCGTAGGTTCCGACGCATGTTGAGTTCTCTGTTATATCTTCGAGTACCGTTATCGGATAAGGAATGGGCCGCGAAAATCCTGCTATGCCGGGGGGTTGTGTCGTGTCAGTACGCTCGGGTTTAGCGTCCGCGACTATTCCATCGCCCGGATCTAAGCTCCAAAGCTTCGAATCTATTACTTTGTGCTCCCTCGCTTTAAGTGACTCTTCCGCCTTGGTTACATGCGAGGGCTCGACGACGACTATGGAATCGTCTAGGACTTTCAGGATTTCATCTATCAAGTGGTACGGAATGTCGTACGCTTGAATCATTGCGATAGCATTCGGGTCGACTAAAAACCCGGTACCGGCATTGTTGAATTTCTGGATTATATCGGTCCTAATCATAGAGGGATACGACCCGAAAACATATACAGTGGCCGCATACGTGTGGACACTGGCTGTGCTTCGTACTATAACTTTTCGTATAATCTTTTTTTAGTAGATTACGCGAAGTAATTACTGGTAGTTCAATCGCTTACGCGCCCCCTCGTAAGCAATCTTGTTATACGAATAATATATATGAAGACTACGTTAAGTCATATATCGTCTTAACATATATTTATAACGAATCTGTGTGTATTCAGGCTGTTCACGAGGTACTCAAATGCCAAACTCGACTAAAGGACGTATCTACAACTTTTTCAAAAGTGACAATTACTGGGTAGGTCTTGCCCGCGACATCTTGTTTGTCCTCATCATTGTCGGAGTACTAGCTTCAATAGTCTATAGTTATTCAGGAACGTTTACGCCATTTGTCGCTGTCGAATCTGGAAGTATGGAGCCTAATATCAATATCGGGGACATTGTGTTCATCCAAAAGTCAACGGATATCGTGACCTACCAAGAAGGAAAATCCATGAATCATACCACATTTGGTAATTACGGAGATGTTATTGTCTACAAGCCGGATGGTGATAACAACAGAACGCCAATCATACACCGGGCAATGTACTGGGTAAATGTTGGAGACTCTCTTCCTAACGGTCAGAAGGCGACGCAATCTGGATACATCACAAAGGGCGACCACAATCTTGATTATGATCAGCCTATGCTTTTCGGCGGAGCACCAATCGTCCTTCCTGTAAAACCGGAATGGATAGTGGGAAAAGCAAAGTTTCGAGTTCCCTACATTGGAAATATACGACTCATCATCCCCACCGTAATAGAACCGCTGCTTTCCGTTTCGAATGTGAACTCTGTAAGAAGTAATTCTTTGCTAATGTAGTTAAGATCTTTCGCAACGCAACCTCAACGTGATTGAAGTTAACTTTTCACAAGTTGAGGCCGTAACAATGGTATCGCTTCCGATCTGGTGTAAACATTGTAGAGGCACTCTATCCACGGATTCCAAGATTTTGATTGCTTTTTTGGAAACAGGAGGTGTGAGAGAGACGGGTTCAAATGCACATTGCATGCTTATCATATGAAGATCTATCAGTGCAACAGTTATGCGTGAGCGTTGAAGATGACAGCAAAGCAAGCTCTAACGTATCTCTTTACGGAGCGACAGTAACACCATCAGTACAATGGCTGCAAAAATGAGAGCGAGTGCCAGTGGAGATATTATATTTGTAATGCTGTCAACTATCGACTCGAAAAGATTTGCTTCCAATTTTGCGCATCCAACTGTTGTGTACGGTGAGCTACTGTATAACCTTCCTTGGATGGACGTGCCGGAATCTGTATATGCATTATACACTACCCATTTTGTATCAGCTGAAACGTTAGCTGGAGATACAATCGTCACGCTACTATTTGCTCCAACGTGTGCCCAGCCGAGCCCGCCAGTTTGATTGATAGCTGATTCAACTCCAGTGGTGCTCACGTTTTGACCGGCAATTGTCTCTCCCCACACATATCCGGGCAGAGCAGTAGTCTCGTTGTATAATGTGGCATACGGAGCCACTAAGACATCGTCAGTGCCCGTATTGGTGACATCCCATACGAGACAATTTGGATACGTGGGCACCTCCTTAACAGAGGTTATGAAGAGGGAGGGTGGCTGTGACGGCGCCGGTTTTGGCGGGTAGTGCCGCTGTAGTTCTGAGATAATTGTTTCAAATCCGAGTCGCTTATAGTCGGCGAGCGTAGACCCCAAACCGAAAAATACGTGGAAGTGGGTAAATCCAACATTTTTACTGTAGCTCCAATCTAGGAGGCTTTTATACGTTTCATAATTACGGCAGTCATTATTCGCTTCCCATACTCCGGCGAGTATTCCTTGCCCTTTCCCAAGGTTGTACGAATCAACTGCTCCGCGCTTTATGTTTCCAATTTGTGATCTGAAGAACATCTCCCACGACATCTCGGTTGTGTAACGGTTTTTATTGAACCCTTTATAAATGCCACACCTATCGCAATTGAAAAACGTAAACTTCGTAAAGTAGTCCTTTAAAACGTCGAGGTCATCATTTCGTCCCCCTTCCGTGGCGACGTGGGTCCATCCGGCCTGTTTCCACATGGCGAGCGCCGCAGTGAAATTATGAATGGATGTCGACTTTTGTTTGCCCTCATTCCAGATAATATATTCCAGATCTAAGATGGGGTACATGCCCATCTGCTTAATTTTTTGTAGCTCTTTTTCATAAGGGTCCGTGTCAGCAACGATTAGAACTACTGTGGTAAAGCCTTTTTCTTTGAAATATTCAATAGTACCGTCCCAAAGTTGCTTGGGTGACAACCCTACGCGATACTCAAGTTGTGGTGGCATTTGTGTCGGGGTAAAAGACTCAACATCCACCGCAGCTGTTTTTAGCGGCGTCCAGACCGTGAGGAGCAACAGTACAGTGACCAGTATCATTGCGAAAAGCTTCTTGTTCATCGGTGCCCCTTCACTTAATTCAAAACATCAAAATGCATCAGATCACGAATTCACATCTTGTTATATGTCGGAGTTATCTTCCAGATAACACAAATATTCATGCAAACCTGCAGAATTCTTTTATCTCCGCATTCTCCAATAGTTGCGAAGGAATAATTTCCTCGTTATCTTTTCCCTCATCCTTTACCAGTTCACATGCACATCAACCCTTGAGCTGGTGTCACCATCATTAACCAAAATAAAAAAACAGTCTATATAATACTTGTCACCTAAACAGCTATTACACCACTATGTCAGGTGTTAAGACTCGAGTGAATGACTATGACAGTAAGTAAAACTGATGCCGAAAAATGCGTTGGCTTGTGTATGAGCGCTTTCACTATTATAGAAGCGATTGATCACTTTATAGAACGAGATAACACAAAGGCAGACTTTTTGGATATGGCCTTTACTGCTACCTACGACTATCTTAAGATCGTCTATCATGAACTCGAAGCTATTCGGGATGCGCTGTCTGTTGCGGAAAAACCATAGGCGATGGCGGGATTATACGGCGTTGGCGTTTGACAAAGAAAAGAGTACGCTGATCTAAGGACTATTATAAGAGCGATAGCTATTACGCTGCCCCTAGAGATGATGCCCTAAACTCACGTTTTGTTTCTTTGTGACTTCATAGAATTGTAGATTTTCGGTATTTAGAATATAGGTAGCAACTGGGATAAAATTAAACTGGTTTTGGGTATACAACGTTTGTAAGAATTTGATACATCATTTAAAACATCGAAAAGCACCCCTTCACCTCCCGTCTTTATAGAAAAACGACGACGAAGCTCATCTGTTTTCGATTGAAAGAGGATTTAGATATCTATATATCACACATTTTAACATACCCATGGAATATGCCTCCATTTTTTACCATAGACGACCTCGATACCCATAACAAGGTCGTCTTGGTTCGCGTCGATTTGAACTCTCCGATAGGTCCAGATGGTGAGATTCTTGACGACATACGGTTCAGGAGCCATATACCGACCATTAGAGCGTTAGACGATGCTAAGGCAGTCCTAATTGCTCATCAGTCCCGTCCTGGCAAGAAAGACTTCACCACAATGGAAAATCACGCAAAGAAGCTCTCATCGCTCATAGGAAAGAGCGTAATGTACGTCGATGACATCTGTGGCTCACACGCACTGCAGACAATAAGGGAAATGGACAATGGTGAGGTTGTTTTGCTTGAGAACTTGAGGTTTAGCTCTGAAGAGCTGCTTAAAGCTCCAGCTGATGACCTTGCCAAAACACACCTCGTGAAAAAATTGTCCCTGGTGACTGACCTTTACCTTAACGACGCTTTCGGTACGGCACACAGAGCTCAAACATCGATAGTAGCCTTCCCCCTCGTTTTAACGTCAGGTGCGGGAAAGCTGATGGAAAAAGAGGTAGATATGCTCACCAAAGCCCTTACGACTTCACAAAGACCGAGAGTATTCATGCTCGGGGGGACAAAGGCTGATGACAGCATTAAGGTCATTGAGCACGTCCTTTCACAGGGCAGCGCGGATAAGGTGCTCGTGACAGGGGTTGTTGCAAACGCTTTTTTGGCAGCTTCAGGCGTCGATATTGGCCGTCCGAGCCTCGATTATATTAAATCATTAGGCTATGAGGGCTACGTTGAAGTATGTAAAAAGCTCCTCGACATGTATGACGGGAAGATCATGATGCCAATCGACGTAGCGCTGAATAACAACGGGAACCGCCTCGATGCGCATCTTGAAGACCTACCGACAGAGTGCCTTATTTATGATATCGGAATAGAGACTATCGTGGCGTACTCACGTGAACTTAAATCTGCGGGAACTGTCGTGATAAATGGCCCGGCGGGCGTATTTGAACAAAAGGCATTTGCGCTTGGCACCGACGAGACCTTAAAGGCGGCAGCACAGTCGAAGCTCTCGATCTTAGGTGGGGGCCATATTGCTGCGGCAGCACGGAGAATTGGCATTGATAAGCACATAACGCACATTTCGACAGGCGGAGGCGCGTGCATAGATTTTTTAGCGGGTGAGACACTTCCTGGGATAATGGCACTTGTAGATGCAAAGTGCCAGACTGAAGATGGATGATGAGGGTCTAACATGCGCAGCGTGCAATGGAGCAGTGAGATGCCACAAAAAAAGTATAAGTAGCTGACATATATATGAAATCACTAGTATGCGTCGCCTCGGTGGCTCAGCTTGGAAGAGCGATTGACTTGTATCTGTTGTCTACGATAATAGGTACGTAGAGTGATTACGTAATGATCATTTTACGCGGCAGGTTATCAATAGGTCGAGGGTTCAAATCCCTCCCGGGGCTTTTTTGTCGATCTTGCATATGAGGTAGATACTGCTATTTTAAGAAATCGAATGGTGGCAATTGGCACAAGCATGCCCCTACTTAAACGGGCGATGCCACCAGTCCCACGGCAGGTTACACCGAGGGTCATCAGTTCTCCCGTTTATTGACGAGGGGGTCACGCCGGGATCATCCCATGGCATCCGCTCTTCATCCGGATCTGCATAGTCGTAGAGGGCAGTGGTAAAATAGATGAGGTGGGCCCGTTCGTCTCCCACCACTTTAAAGCCGTGCCAGTAGTGGCCGGGCACCCGGACTATCTGTAGGATGTCTCCCGTTGATATGATCTCGGTGAGCTCGTCCGATCGATCGTCGTAGGCGCAGAGCTGTAGTGCTCCTGCCAGCACGATGAAGTAGTCCGTCTGCCCCCGTATGTGCCGGTGCCACGCCCGTATTGTTCTTGGGTAGGTGACGGAGAAATTGGACTGCTGAATGTCGTCGGGGAGCCAGTCTTGCCGTACGATCTCGGTGAAGAAGCCGCGTTCATCGGCGCGCGTGGTGAGGGGGGTTATGGTAATTCCGGTGAGCATGGTCATCGTGAGTGGTGTGGCGGTGTTGTCATTTAATTCTTGCTATTGGTGGTGGGGGGAACCATAAGGAGTATCTAACGTCGTAGTTTCACAATAACAACACTTAAAACTAAGCCTGCCAGTGGTTACGCCCCACGCCCTACAGTGAAGACATAAACTGTCATGGTTCAAAATGATAGATATTTATTCAGCACGTGTATTTCGCCAGCTCTTTAATATTATCCCCGTGCTGAGCAATTAGGCCATTTTTAACTCCAAGCCGAACCATCTGCGTGACTTTTCTTCCAAATTCAGTAGAGGGTCCACCATATGTGACTGTCTCTCCAACTGATTCTCGCTCAAATGCCACCACAACAGCATCGGTCGTGGTACCTGTGAACGTGAAGCCCAAATCAAATAAAGCGCTTGTCTTAGCTTCAGTAGCCGTGATAATGGTGTTTGCCATTGCACCTTCACATAGCTCCCGTGACGATACAATGATCAGATTTATCGTACCAATGGAGCGGGGGTGTGTGATCCCTGCTGTTGCAAAAATAGTTATATAATCCTGCTCTACAGTCTGAACATTTTTCATCGCAACAGCTGTCAACAATGCAACGTAGTCACTATCGAGATGCAAAGAACGAGCAACGCCGTTTATGTAACCTTCGGGATCGGCATGGGAAAAATTGTGAGGGACCCGAATATTCAATATATGTTTCACGCGCCTTCTACCGCCGCCCACCCCTGTGCTGAGTACTTCAAAGCGTCCATCTATGACTAATACGTCACTTATTACGTCATACTTCAACCGTATTCCTCAAACTATCGATAACGAGTTTATATAGGGCTCGAAAATTCTCCGGTTAATTCATTCATACCACGAAATTTAGTGTGCACGTCTAATTGTTGGATCTTGTGTATTAGACGGCGTTTTAGGCGTGCAACAGCTACTGCCTTGTGTTAGCTTTTCATTTCAGCCATCAAGTCATCCATAGAGTACATACCCGGCGGTTTAGCCACGATAAAGCGCGTGGCCATCATCGCTCCACTTGCGAACGCCTGTCTGCTGTGAGCTCTATGCGTTATCTCAAGTCGCTCACCATCACCAATGAATAGCACAGTGTGTTCGCCAACGATATCTCCAGACCGAATTGAATACGAGCCTATCATCCGCTCTCCTCCTACCTCTTTAATCACGTCCATTGCTTTTATGGCCGTGCCGCTCGGCGCATCTGTCTTATGTTTGTGATGGGCTTCAATGACCTCCGCGGGGTAGGCTGAACTCGGCAAGTGTTCAGACGCCTCTTTTACGAGTCTCCAAAAAACGTTCACACCAATTGAAAAGTTGGGCGATACTAAAGCTGCAACCTTCCCATCAATAGCCTTTCGTATCTCCTCGCGCTGATCAGCGGAATGACCTGTAGTGCCGACAACAAGCCGCACCCCTGCTGCCGCGGCTGTTTTGATGATTTCAGTTGAGGAGGATGCTTCCGTAAAATCGATCACTACTTCAGGTTTCACTCTGTGCAGAGTCTCCGAGAGCTTTGAAGTATCAGTAATTGCATCGTTGCAGATGATCCTATCAAATGCTGCTACGAGCTCCATATCAGGCGCCTTATTGACGTTTTCTACAATTAACGAGCCCATTCTACCGCAAGCACCTGTCACTGCCACTCTAATTTTTGTGCTATCGTTCATGAATGTAACACCTAATGGAAACCACTTTGGGATTAAGACCTCTACGCATCGGTATACGTTGAAAGGATCGACTTAAGCTTTGCAACATTTGAATCCTGCATATCGGTAAGCGGCAACCGCAGCGGCCCACCGGCAAGCCCCATCAGATCACATGCCTTCTTTATCGGTATCGGGTTTGTTTCAATAAATAACGCCCTGAATAACGGTGAAAGCTCAAAGTGAATTTTTCTCGCCTCGGCGTAATTCCCGTCAAGGCAGAGCCTGACAAGCTTTGCCATTTTCTTCGGCAATATGTTGGCCGCTACTGATATCACACCTGTGGCTCCCAGACTCATCATAGGAAGCGTTAGGCCATCATCTCCAGAGAGCACGTAAAAACCAAGACCCTGCGTTAGCTCTATAACATCCGAAATCTGACTGAAGTTAGCACTTGCCTCTTTGATCCCTGTAATATTGCTATATTCGTGGGCCAACGTGCTAATGGTCTCCGGATCCATATTAATCCCAGTGCGCCCTGGAATGTTATACAGTATTAGCGGAAATTCAGTGGCGTCTGCTATGGCGCTGAAGTGCTTGATGAGCCCATTTTTCATGGGTTTGTTATAATAAGGAACAATAAGAAGCGCTGCATCTGCTCCCGCATCTTGAGCATGCTTCGTTAGATCTATTGCCTCTGTGGTATTATTTGAACCGGTACCTGCTATAATTGGCACGTTCGATACGTCAACTGCAGCATCTACAGTCGCCTTATGTTCATCAAATGACAGCGTGGCCGATTCACCGGTGCTGCCACAGGGCACGAAACCCGCCACGCCTCCGGCCATCAAATGCTCTATATTTGACTTTAACCCTTCAATATCAAGCTTCTTATCCTTCGTAAAGGGCGTAATCAGGGCAGGATATACGCCTTCAAATATCATGCTTTTCTCCTGTTGCCGATGTTAATCTTGTGAGTGATGTACCCAGCAACCCTATTTCTAACGTTTTTACTCTCGATATTGGTATATTCAGTCACCAATATCTTGTTCTGTTCATAATCGGATCCGAATACATCTCGATATCCTCTGAGGAGCTCCGCTGAGATGCTCTTTATATATGTAGGTCTGATACTCCCTATTCTGCCACCCCCTTTATCGTTTATAGGAACTGTCCCTTTGCCTTGAAATATTCGGTAGGCTGTTCGTTCTCCACCATTGATGAGATCCTTATGACGTTATCAGCGACGTCCGTTGCTAACGATCCGAGCACACGGACCATAGCCTCCTTTCCGAGACCGCCACGGTCGTATATTACCATCGGCACCTTTTTATCCTTTGCTATGGAGGACTCCATCGCCTGAGCTACCCCCCACTCCATTGTGCTCACTTCTTCCGGCTCATCAGCTCTGTTGAACGCGGCGATTGTCATGCCGAGGTCTTCGCACGCTTTAATTGTGTCACTCGAGTACCGTATGTTCATGGCGCTCTTCAAATTGGCGTCATATTTCATAGCAGTGAGCACGATTCTAGCTACATGATCACTCGCCCCGAACTCTATGCACCCAACTGGTAATGCCCTTTTTCCGACTCGTACGATCCTTCCGCTAACACCGGCTACATCTGCCCTGCTTTTGGCGTTTGAAGTCGCCATAACTATGTTACTTCCGACTTCAGGTATGAGTTGAGGACTCATATTCCTGAGCGCATAGAGGGCTCGTTGCACGCAACGGATGGTGAGGTAGCGTTCAGATTTCTCAAACGTCGTCGCAGCCTGATCCACAGACCCGACGCCACTTCCCACTTTAACGCTATTAGCAATAGCGTCAGTGACAAACGCCTTCGCCATTGATGCGCTCTGATTGATGTTGTACCCTTTAGCGAGAAATGCAGTAACTGCAGCTGAAAAGGTGCAGCCAGCGCCGTGCGTGCCACCTTCAATAACGCTCCCTTTCAGTATCTCAAATTCACCATTATACAGTACATCAGATCCAGCAAGGTGCCCCCCTGTCACGATAACAGATTTAGGGCCAAGAGCGCATATTTCGTAGGCAGCTCGCTTCATATCGTCGAGATGGTTTATGGCAGTCCCAGACAAGACTTCGGCTTCTTTTATATTTGGCGTAACCGTTGTTGCAATCGGCAGCAGCCTTTCAACAACTGTTCTCAGCGACCCCTTCACAAGTGAACCTCCGGATTCAGCGGCCATAACCGGATCAACGACAAGTGGTATCCTGTGATTCTGCATAATATCGGCTACAGCATTCGTTATATCAGCGTTTGAAAGCATACCTGTTTTCGCATACTGAACTTTGATGTCAGTTATTACCGTCTCCATCTGATCAACCACTATATCGGGAGGGAGGTCATAGGTGTTAAACACGCCAAGCGTGTTTTGAGCTGTAATTGATGTAATCACTGAAGTACCGTAGACTCTAAGGGCAGCAAACGTCTTTATGTCTGCCTGGATTCCTGCCCCTCCACCGGAATCCGAGCCGCCGATGGCCATAACTTTAATCATCTTACAGTGGTAATTGTTTAACATTTATATAATTTTAGTCCAAATCTTGATTATGAGCGTAAAAACTGAAAAGAAACCATATTTTTGGTTATTCGGGTGGCCGAAAAAAGTTCCAGTGGAAGAGAGGAGGTCAGAGAGCACCGTGATCAATGAATTTTTTTTGCACTATAACCGGCACATGGTAATAACGTGGAATGAGCAATACGCTATGAGATCCTCTTATTGGCGGGGACCCTACGATATCACTCCTGTTACGGAAAGCATGCGACAAGGGGCATCTATCCTCGATGTTGGTTGCGGGACAGGCAGATATCTCGTGCCGCTCGAGAGGGCGGGTTTTGATGTTCTTGGAATTGACATATCATGTGTAGCCCTCAGAACTCTCTGCAGCTCTTACCAGCTCGCTGAGGCAGACCTTAGAAGTCTTCCGTTTGCCGGCTCCAGCTTCGATGCCATCACGTGCTTTGGGGTGCTCCAACATCTTTCTTGCTATGAGCGAGAAGTTGCTTTAAGAGAGCTTTTCAGGGTCTTGAAGCCACAGGGCTTAGCATTTCTTGAGGTCATCGGTGACATGGACATGAGGTGCAACTGCAGAGAGGAGGTAGAACCTGGTACATTCGTGCGGGGTGGGATACCCAACCACCATTTTTCAAGCGCCGAACTCTCTACGTTACTTGAAGCTACAGGATTCGCAGTGGTAACGATGGAGAACAGAATTCTTGAAAAAATATATGGCCAGAAGAAGCTACTGCGGCATAGCATCTTTATTGTAATTAAAAGAGCGTAGGAAACCGTTAGTGGCTATTTGACTACAGATCTAACCTCAGCTCAGCGATCAAAAGTCGAGCTAAGCTTTGTGCACCTCTTGTAAGTAATTAGTTATGGCTAAATGTTCTTGGCAGTCGGTTATTCCAGCAGATGGAAACCTCAAAAGTCTCAAATTTTGAGTTACCACGTTTATAGACATCTTCTCATGTGTACAATGTGTAGTAGATGCTCAGACCAAGAACGATGCTTGCTATCCATACTCCGAGCGCCAACCACATCACTGCCGCCCGATTAAGCGGCATTTTCACTCTTCTCTCAATGTCTAGATTTATATAGACCCATAACCCGACGACCGCGAGTCCGAGAGAATGATGTATGAGCATTTCGGGATAGAAAAATGGGAGCGGTGGCACATTTTCAATGAGGCCCAGCATCGAGGGAAGCATTACTAAGAGTATAGCTATGATCTGCAACGGAACTGCTATTCGTATAATAGTGCAATGCTTGACGAGCTTTTTATTTCGTGCCAGATATACCGCACCGAATACGGTTATTATAAGCAATATTTGGACAGCGAGATTCGCCATCGCCAGAGTCTTTACATCAATCACCATGTTATTCATCCCCTGTCGCAGGCCCAAGTACAATTACAAGAAAACATACGTTTTTCGAAGCAATGAGCTTACAATTGGGCCATATTTATCACGCGTGCACTTAGCAGTTATGTTATAGGTTTACATGAATTGTTATAGGTTTACATGAATTCTCATTAATGAGATATTAGTCACTGTGTGTTGTCCATGCCGCATTTCTATGAAATATTTTTTCAAGCGTTATGTGCATTCCTTGAAGCTATCATGTAGCCATCGTCTCATTTACCCTATGCTTGCATTTAAAGTACACTCAAGTTTCTAGAACGGAGACAGAGTTCTGTAGTTAAGAGCTACAGCATGGAGATTTATTAGTAAGTCAACTATTGTCTCCCTTTGGCTAACTTCGTTACATTAAGACTCACAAATTTGTGTTAGGAACATCCTTACCTTAGCTATCGAAAATGTTTTAGCTCTATTCGAAGCATTGTACTTACATGAAAGTAATTGTCCCTCTAGCTCCAGGATTTGAAGAAATAGAAACTATGGCTATAGTCGATATCCTCAGAAGAGCCGAGGTAGAGGTATATTTAGCCGGGACAACTGAGCCACCGGTTGCGAGCTCAAGAGGCGTTAAGGTCATTCCTGATATCTTGATTGATGATATTACAGATTACGACGCTGTAGTGCTCCCGGGAGGGAATCCTGGATATATGAACCTTGCAGGCGATGAGAGGGTATTGAAGCTCGTGAAAGATGCCTACAAAGCGGGAAAATACGTGGCGGCTATATGTGCTGCGCCATCGGTTCTCGGGAAAGCTGGAATTATGGAGGGAATAACTGCGACGCACTATCCAGGAATTGATGTCATTGGGGCAAAGTATACAAATGAGAGAGTAACGAGGGATGGAACTATCATAACGAGCCAGGGACCCGGTACTGCTATCGACTTTGCTCTATTTCTAACCGAGATATTCGTGGGTAAGACAACGTCAGAAACAGTCAGAGAAGCGATACTTGCGTAGTTACACCTCGCATTATTAAGGCAGTTCATCGATGGACAATGTCGCATGCATGCGGACCACGTATAAATGCACGTAAATAGCGGTTGCTTCTGCTTGAGTATGTGAACTTATGCCTCACTCTTTACAGTCTGAAGTGGGTGGTTTGATGGAAGGAGAACAACAAAAAAACGTAATCATTTACACTTTGCCGGTCTGCCCGAATTGCCATGTGTTGCGACAGTTTCTAATGAAAAATAACTTATCGTTTGATGAATGTGATTTAGACTCACCGAAGTCGCGAACAACCCTTCTAATGAATGGGATATTCACCACGACAGCGCCAGTACTTCAAGTTGATGACAGATTCTTGACATACGATCAACTGTTCGAAGGTGGAGAGGTTAAAATCGACTTTATTATGAGTATTGTTAAAAGTTAATTAGCCAATTGAAGGAGGTCGATATTTTAAAGCGTACAATTATACTGAGATTGTTAATTCAATCTCTGTCTTATTACGCGTCGCCATAATGATGCGTGTTCTGATATCGACGCTTCGTTTAACAAAAGGATAGAGTTCGCCCGTACATGTATCGAAATGAGTGAGTGTATGCTTATTTGGTTAAACTCAGTGGATCTGACAGCTGAGTTCGGTGGACGTTGCACTGGCTTAAACAAAAAAGGACGAGAACTGCGTGCATCAACCTACTCGATGCTGATTCGTGAAGAAGATGCGAGTGGAACGCGGTCTTGCTCTCTTACATCCGATTTAAAGCTACGTGTGGCTAATCATTCGCTTGTGCTCACATTTGACTAATTTCCAATTCTCAAACATTAGTTTCTTTTTTCAACCAAAGGACTTTTAATCTAGTTTTATCAGATACTAGTTGGAAAACCGAATCGTCATTGACTTAATAGTTGATGCTCGGATCTTCGTGGATCCGTTTAACCATTTCGCTTGTAATCTATACATTGTAAGTATACTATATATTATTGATAAGGTGAGTGCGATGGCCATATCCGCAAAAAGGAGGAATAGCTCTTGGAAGAAGACATCACTAGCGCAGGTGTTGAAGCCTCGCACCCTGCAGACGACTCTTCTCGGCGAAGAAGTCGAGGACATGCCGCTTGTTCGCACAAGCGACGGCTTTATATTACCCTGGAACCGCGAGGCAATAATAAAACAGCTATTGCGCGAAACTCCCTTGGCACACACTTTTTATGGGATGCGCCCGATAAAGAGGGCCGAGGCGCAGCGCATCGCTGAAATCGTCGAAAAGAAAATAAAGAAAATGGACGTGCATGAGCTTAGCGGTCCACTCATCAGGGAATTCGTCAACGTCGTTTTGCTTGAGGAGGGCTACAGTGGATGGGCTCGAGTGTGTTCAAGAGTAGGGACATCGCTCTATGACGCCTATTTAATTGACCATGGCGAGGGTTTTGAAGCAAAAGAGAATTCAAATCTCACCGCAAATCCAGAGACCTCAGCAAAAAAGAAACACGATAAGCTTAGCAAGCAACAAGTCCTGCTCATGCTCCCGCAGCCTATTGCAGACGCCCACCGGTCGGGCGACTACCATATACATGATATGGAATATGCAAATGTTAGACCATTTTGTGCCGATTATGATTTACGATACTTTTTGTACTACGGATTAATGCCCGACGGAACTGGCGCGCACGCTTCTGTCGCAGGGCCCGCAAAGAGTCCGGAAGTTGCAATCCTGCACGCCGTTAAAGCGTTAGCAGCTGGGCAGACTAACTGTGCAGGAGGTCAAGGATTTTACAATTTTCTGACATTTTTAGCTCCATATCTTGAAGGGCTCGAATACGTTAAAATCAAACAGCTCATGCAAGAGACCATCTACGAGCTCACCCAAGTGTTCATTGCTCGCGGAGGTCAGATGGTGTTCAGTAGTTTGCAACTCACTCCCGGAGTGCCAGAGCTGTGGAAGGATATGCCCATCGTTGTAAGGGGTAAGGTTTGGAATAGCGAAGGTGCTCCACTTAGAACCTACGGCGAGTTCGAGCGAGAGGTGCGACTCGCATTTAAGGCGGTAATGGAGGTAATGACACAGGGCGATAACTGGCACAAGCCATTTAACTTCCCAAAACCGGAGGTAGCCCTTGAGCCTTCCTTTATGGTGCCAAGAGAGGAGGATGAGTTCTACGGACATCCCGAAATACCTACTCTTGAAGACAACTATGATGCTGCTTTCAAGCTTTCTGCCGAATTTGGTTCGACGTATTTTGACAACATGATACCGGAATACCGAGGAGCTGGAAAGGGCGTTTCGTGCTACCAATGCTGTGCCTATATGTTCAAAGTCGAGAGAGAAGAAGATGCAAACTTTGAAGATAAGCTTTATTTCAGAGATGGCGCGCATTTTTCAATGGGGTCGTGGCATGTCGTCACGCTGAACGTTCCACGAGCAGCGTACAAGGCTAATCACGACGACAACGTCTTTATAGATAATCTCAAAAATTTAGTGGATTTAGCAGTCGAATTCTTCAAGATAAAACGCAAATGGATGGAACCACTAATCGAGGGTAATAGATTACCGTTTCTTCAGCAGCGTCCGCTTGACCCAAATACGGGCGAAATGGGTCCGCAGCTCTACGACTTTGAAAGCCTCGTCTACACTATTGGAGTTGTTGGGGTAAACAATGCTGTGAGGTACCATACGGGCCATTCCATTCACGAGGATTCGAGGGCGTGGGAACTTGCCATACGGTCTATGACTGAGCTTCAGGCGTACTGCAAACAGGTCGGAAGTGAACATGGAATAAAAATCGCTCTCGCGAGGACGCCCGCTGAGTCGTGCGCCCAAAGGCTTGCGGTAGCGGATCTTCTTAACACAGAGTTCTCAGATGAGTGCCGTCGCGTTGTAGAGGGTAATGTGGCAGAAGCAATTAAGGTCTATAAAAAAACAAAATCGAGGGATTTACCGATATACTATTCAAACGGCACGCATCTCCCCGTGGATTCCGATGTGAACCTTTTTGACAGGCTTCGCTATGAACAGGTATTCTACCACTGCCTCGACGGCGGTGATTTAACGCACATCTTTTTAGGGGAGTCAAAGCCCGATCCGGAAGGGTTGAAAGAGCTTTGCATGAAGATTGCTAAGAATACACAAATTGGATACTTTGCGCCAGGACGCGATCTGACGCTCTGCCTCGACGACTCACACGTTGAGGGGGGACTCCACGATATCTGTACGAACTGTGGTTCACCGAACGTCGAGCACATAGCACGAGTCACCGGATATATGAGCGCCGTGTCGAGCTGGAACGAGGGCAAGAAGCAAGAACTAAAGGACAGAAAACGTTTAACAATGGAGCGAAACTAAACTAACAACAAAAGAAGAGACGTGCCCACCCATTCAGACATTGATTTGTCGCCCTCTGCCCGTGACTGATTTGAATACTGAAAGGCTATTGGCCTTACTAACAGGGACTCAAATACTCTTGCAGTTTTAGTTAAAGGTCGATCGAGGAGCTTGAACCGACAATTAACCTATGTCCTCTGGGCAGCTTATGATCCATCGACCTAATTCGCGTCTTATCCCCGATCAAGCTCTCAACGATCTGCTTACTGCACGTTATAGTGCTATCGCCGATTATAATAGAGTCTTCTATATGGGCTCCGGTTATGCACGTGTTGTCGCCAATAGAGGTGTACGGCCCAACATATGTTGCTGGACCTATTGTACAGTTCTCTCCAATTATCGTCGGACCGCATACGACTCCTCCCCTTTTTATTATCGTGCCCTTTCCGATTGATACTCGCCCCTTTACTATCGCGCCCTCTTCTATCTCTCCTTTTAGGTCTGGCTTAAGCTCGTCAAGAATAAGCCTATTAACTTCGAGGATGTCTTCAGGCCTTCCGGTATCTTTCCACCACCCCTCGACTACGTGGCAATCAACGACGAAGTCGCTATCGATCAGCTTTTGAAGAGCGTCCGTTATCTCAAGTTCATTTCTCCATGATGGTGTTATCTGCCTGATCATATCGAAGATAGAATCGGTCAATAAATAGACTCCGACAAGTGCGAGATCGCTCTTAGGCACTGTCGGTTTTTCTACGAGTCGTACTACTCGTCCCTTGCCATTAAGTTCAGCCACCCCAAATCGTTGCGGGTCGGGGACCCTTTGGAGCGCTATGACGGCATCGCAATTACCTTCATCGTAATTGTCAACAAAGCGCTTTATTCCCTGCTTTAGTATGTTGTCGCCAAGGTAGACGACGAATGGATCCCCTGCCATGAACTCTTCAGCACACGCAACAGCGTGAGCGATGCCCAGTGGATCACCTTGATCGATGTACGTTATGTTGACGCCATACTGGGAGCCATCACCGAGTTTTTCCACAACCTGCTCTCTACCGTTTGACCCCAGTATGACTGCTATTTCGATAATTCCCGCATCCCTGAGGTCCTCAAGAGCGTAGAGGAGTACAGACTTATTTGCCACGGGTATTAGTTGTTTTGGACCGCTGTGCGTTAATGGCCTCAATCGCGTTCCGCTTCCGCCAGAGAGCAGAAGCCCCTTCATTGTAGTCCCCCCTTCATCATCATGAGACCTTCTCGCACGTTTGCAAGGCGCATTCGGAGGGCTTTTTCAGCTTTTTCGACGTTGAGAGATGAATCCCTCGGTCGTTTAGCCCTCTGATGTAAGATGTTGCTCGTCGCAGATTTAATAAGGTTTTCATTTAGCCCGAATACTTCTGCTATCGTGTGGGCAAAGTCGTACCTGTTCATCCTCTCCCTGCCAGATACGTGGTATATACCGCGTAGATCGAGTTTGCACATTGTTAAGAGCGCTTGTGCACAGTTTCCTGTATATGTGGGGGTGTTGTACTGGTCAGTTACAACGGTTATAAGGACGTTCTTTCTCAAAGAATCAATCACCCACGTGACAAAATTAGGCCTGCCTGCACCATAGAGGACGCATACCCGCGCCACGACGTTTCCCGGGTACTCCATTGTAAACTTCTCTCCAGCAAGCTTCGATTCACCGTATACGTTTATCGGATGTGGGGCGGCCTCTTCGGAGTACGGTCCATTTTGACCATCAAAAACGTAATCTGTTGAGAGATAAATAACCTTTGCCCCCTCATCGTTACACGCTTCAGCGATATTTTTAGTAGCGTCAGCATTAATCGCCCATGCACGTGCTGGGTCATTTTCACATAAATCCACGTTAGTCAACGCAGCAGCATGTATCACACAGTCGGGTTCAATCTCGCGTAAAGCCCGTTCTACTCCATATAAATCCATTATGTCTATCTTTACGCTTGTCCGTCCAATAGGGTTGCTGTGATACGCTGGCATGCTATCTATGCCCATATTAATTGAGGCGCTAATTAATGCTCTCCCCAGTAAGCCACTTCCGCCTGTGATCAGGACCCTCATAAATTGATCCGGCTCTCCTTTTGCGTACGTTTAGTCTTCAACATCGCGTTCCCAGTTTTACCAAATTCTCCGAGCTGCCTCTTGAATCGACTTAACTTATTTATTACTGTTTGTCAAATTGAATATGATATAGTTAGTGCCTTCAACCACTGGGAATTTTTCTGACATGTAATCATAAAACTGTTTATTTTTGACATCATTCTTCAAGTACGCCACCCGACTTGTCACGAAGTAGTTGGCACCTTGTTCTTTTAGTGTTTCTATTTTATGAGGTGTCCACTCCTCAGGCGCTATTAGCCACCCCTTTCGATTGGCATAATATAATAAGGTTGGGGCATATCCGTCGCCCGCAATTATCAATGCACCTTTTGGAGTGAGTTTATCGATTGCAGGTCCTGCTTCATGCTGCGCGTCGTCGATTTTGTATAACGGCGGCAAAAAGATGCTAACGGACATTAATAAGGTTACCGCAAGAAGCGCAAACACTCCAATTTTTTTCTCTTGTTTTACACCGAGCAGCATTGCTAACGCTTTTCCCATGAAAATAGCAGCGACCGGCACCAACGGAAGTTGATAGTAATCATGTATCCAGTTGCCTCGCGCGAGCACAATAAAATAGATAAGGATAGACAAAAGCCAAAAATGGAATACATACTCTCTCCTCGATTTCACCTTTTGGAATACCCCAAGAATAAACAACGTAAAGCCAATGGGAGTAAGTACTATTCCGCTCAGCCTCAGCAAATAGTTGTTATAGAAGGCTGAACTGAACCAAATTTCCAGGCTTCCCCACTTAGCATTCCACCCTTCTGTGTCAGTGAGGGTCCAAATGCCAAAAGTGTTACCATAATGTAAAAACAGCAGGTGAGCATGATAGTACCACAAGATCGGGGGAATTAGCGCTAATGCAGCAAATAAGTAGAGTTTCCACTCCTTAAATAAGTGCCATCTATACTTTGTGTACACTAGCCATAACAGAGGCACGCCTAAGAATATTGTAGGGATCTTTACCAAAAACGCTGCCGTCGTGCAAAAACTTGCAAGCGCAAACGCTCCCCACCTCTCCTTTTCTATCCATGCATCAAAAAAGTAGAGAGAGCCGAGAGAGAAAAAGACCATTGCAGACTCTGGCTGGAACGATCTACTTGTGTATACATTTAGAGGGGAGATGATGAAAAACAGCGCGCTGAATATCGCAACATTTCTGGTGAAGTACCTTGTACGATAATTTGTAAATCAAGTATATGGACAGTATTGAAAACGAGATCGCAACAAGCCTTGCTACGTAATCATGCACGCCGAACAGCTGGTATAACACCGCCGTCAAAAAAGGTACTAGCTGGAATTCTGTTTCAACGTATCCCGGTCCGGCCCCTCCCCAGTCAATCTGTGGATACAAAATGTTGAATCCATTGTGATAAAAATTCCTCGCTATAGCCGCTGTATCTGCTTGCCTCCACGCATGATAGTCCAGAAAAGGAGAGGTGATGTGGTTTAAGGTCAGTAGCAGTTGTAGAAATATCAAACTAAGCAATATGACCCGATCGATTGATAAGAACGACTTTATTCTCTCTCTGAGCATCTTCTACCTTTGGATGTTATTGCAATTGCTGTGTTACATCTAAATAACTTTATATTGCACCTTTGTAAGTTCTCTAAATATGCTTCTGCTATAAAACTGTACTCAGATACCCCGTCTCATCCAAACTTTTATCTAACCTATGACCTACTAGGTTTGTTTAGAACAACAAAAGTAATGTTTTGTTGCATGGACTAGTGTTAGGTTGATAGGGTAGTGTAGAGTGGTAATTTTTTACCAATAGTATTCTCCCACCACATTACGATAAATCGTGCAGCACGTGCCGCGACGGAGAGAAAGTTTAGATACGCCCCCAAGCCCACTTTATACATGATAGTACTTTTTTGTAGTGGTTTGAAAAAAGAAGCCCTTAGCTGGGACTAAATCTCAAAATTATAAATGATAATACCGGTAGTTTAGCGCAAACGAAGGTTAATTTTATTATCGCTGCACACATTGCTACATGTTTAAAAACTGACAGTTGACGGGCTTCAATAAAACGAATGTCATCAACAGGACGGTGAATTTCCGTGAAGAGACAGATACTTTCACTAACTACGCCTGCCTGTTGACGAGTTGTATCGAGTCGTATCGTGAGATAATGGATGTGGATATCAAAGATTACGATCGAAGGGTGATCAATTTGAACATGAAAAAGGCACTGATATGTTTACCGATTGTAGCAATAGTCATGTTTTGCACGTTAAACGTTGCCACCGCATCGACGGGCAACTATTCGGCCGCGTTTCATAACAACGTTCGGCACACCGGCGGCCACATGCCGATGGCGAGGGGTAGCACTTCAAACGGAATATTGCATTGGTACCCTGTGACCGAAGGCAATTTGGCGTCGTCCGCCGTTCCCAACGGAATCGTTTACGTTGGGAGCAAAGATCACAACGTCTACGCTCTCAGTGCGAATACCGGGACGAAGATGTGGAACTACACGACCGGAGGCATGGTGACCTCCTCCCCAGCGGTCGCCAACAGTATCGTCTACGTTGGAAGCGAAGACCACAACGTCTACGCTCTCAATGCGAATACCGGGGAGCTGGTGTGGAGCTACGCGACCGGAAACGTTGTGCACTCCTCTCCCACTGTCGCCAACGGAGTTGTCTATGTTGGAAGCCGCGATGATAATGTCTATGCCCTCAATGCGAATACCGGGACGAAGATATGGAGCTACGCGACCGGAGACCTTGTGTATTCCTCCCCCACCGTCGCCAACGGAATCGTCTACGTGGGGAGCTATGACTACAACGTCTACGCTCTCAATGCGAATACAGGGAAGCTGGTGTGGAACTATACAACCGGAGGTATGGTGACCTCCTCCCCTACCGTCGCCAACGGAATCGTCTACATAGGGAGCGTTGATCACAACGTCTACGCTCTCAATGCGAATACCGGGACGAAGATGTGGAACTACACGACCGGAGGCTTTGTGATATCCTCCCCTGCAGTCTCCAACGGAATCGTCTATGTGGGGAGCGATGATCACAACATTTACGCTCTCAATGCGAATACCGGGGTGAAGGTGTGGAATTACACCACCAAGAGCGATGTATGGTCTTCTCCTGCCGTCGCCAACGGAATCGTCTACGTGGGGAACGATGATCATAACGTCTATGCCCTCAATGCGAATACCGGGGTGAAGATGTGGAACTACACGACCGGAGGCCCTGTGGACTCCTCCCCTGCCGTCACCAACGGAATCGTCTACATAGGGAGTGGTGATCATAACGTCTATGCTCTCAATGCGAATACCGGGGTGAAGATGTGGAGTTACACGACCGGAGACATGGTGGCCTCCGCCCCTGCTGTCGCCAACGGAATAGGATAGAGTTTGAAAGAAATGAGGATTATGCTCTCAAATAATATTGACTCGGTTGGTGGTCGGTTCAAAATACAACGCGTGCCATCAACAGTACGGTGAGTTTCCGTGAAGAGACAAATGCTATCACTAACTACGCCTGTCTGTTGACGAGTCGTATCGAGTCGTATCGTGAGATAATGGATGTGGATATCAAAGATTACGATCGAAGGGTGATCAATTTGAACATGAAAAAGGCACTGATATGTTTACCGATTGTAGCGATAGTCGTGTTTTGCACGTTAAACGTTGCTGCAGCATCGACGGGTAACTATTCGGCCACGTTTCACAACAACGCCCGGCACACCGGCGACCACATACCGATGACGAGGGGCAGCACTTCAAACGGCTTATTGCATTGGAAATACGCGACCAAAGGTATTGCGCCCCCCACTGCCACCGTCACCAACGGGATCGTCTACATAGGGAGCTGGGATCATAACGTCTATGCTCTCAGTGCGAATACCGGGACGAAGGTGTGGAACTACACGACCGGAGCTTTTGTGGAGTCCTCCCCTACCGTCACCAACGGGATCGTCTATGTAGGGAGTGATGATCATAACGTCTATGCTCTCAGTGCGAATACCGGGACGAAGGTGTGGAGCTATACAACCGGAAACCTTGTGTATTCCTTCCCCACCGTCACCAACGGAATCGTCTACATAGGGAGCGTTGATCACAACGTCTACGCTCTCAATGCGAATACGGGGACGAAGGTGTGGAATTACACGACCGGAGACATGGTGCATTCCTCCCCTGCCGTCACCAACGGAATCGTCTACATAGGGAGCTGGGATCATAACGTCTATGCTCTTGACGCAAATACAGGAACGAAAGTGTGGAACTACACGACCGGAGACTTTGTGGACTCCTCCCCCACCGTCGCCAACGGAATCGTCTATGTTGGGAGTGATGATCATAACGTCTACGCTCTCAATGCGAATACCGGGAAGCTGGTGTGGAACTACACGACCGGAGACCTTGTGTGGTCTTCCCCCACCGTCGCCAACGGAATCGTCTACATAGGGAGTGATGACGGCAACGTCTACGCTCTCAATGCGAATACGGGGACGAAGGTGTGGAACTACACGACCGGAGACTGGGTGCGCTCCTCCCCCACCGTCGCCAACGGAATCGTCTACATAGGGAGCTGGGATCATAACGTTTATGCTCTCAGTGCGAATACCGGGACGAAAGTGTGGAACTACACGACCGGGAGCTGGGTGGACTCCTCCCCCACCGTTGTCAACGGAATCGTCTACATAGGGAGCTTGGATCATAACGTCTATGCTCTCAATGCGAATACCGGGACGAAAGTGTGGAACTACAAGGCCGGAGGCTTTGTGAATTCCTCCCCCACCGTTGTCAGCGGGATCGGATAGAGTTCGAAAGAAATGAGATTACGCTCTTAAATACTATTGACTCGGTTGACGGGCTTCGATACATCATGGGCAATCAACAGGATGGTGAATTTCCGTGAAGAGACAAATGCTATCACTAACTACGCTTGTTGACTAGTCGCGTCGTGAGGTAATAAACGTGGGTATTAAAAAGTAAGGGTGAAAGATGATCCTTTTGAACATGAAAAAGGGACTGATATGTTTATCGATCGTAGCGATACTGATGTTCTGCGTGCCGAATGGTGCTGTAGCATCGACGGGTAACTATTCGACCACGTTCCACAACAACGCCCGGCACACCGGCGACCACATACCGATGGCGAGGGGCAGCACTTCAAACGGCATATCGAATTGGAACTATGTGCCCGAAGGCATTTTGACCTCCCCCGCCACCCTCAACGGGATCGTCTACATAGGGAGCTGGGATCATAACGTCTACGCTCTTGACGCAAATACAGGAACGAAAGAATGGAACTACACGACCGGAGCCTGGGTGGAGTCCTCCCCTACCGTCGCCAACGGAATCGTCTACGTTGGAAGCGATGATCACAACGTCTATGCCCTCAATGCGAATACCGGGACGAAGATATGGAATTACACGACCGGAGACCTTGTGTATTCCCCCCCTACCGTCGCCAACGGAATCGTTTACATAGGGAGCGCAGATCATAACGTCTATGCTCTCAATGCGAATACCGGGACGAAAGTGTGGAACTACACGACCGGAGACATGGTGCATTCTTCCGCCACCGTCACCAACGGGATCGTCTACATAGGGAGCTGGGATCATAACGTCTATGCTCTCAATGCGAATACCGGGACGAAAGTATGGAACTACACGACCGGAGGCTTTGTGGACTCCTCCGCCACCGTCACCAACGGAATCGTCTACGTGGGGGGCGATGATCATAACGTTTATGCTCTCAATGCGAATACCGGGACGAAAGTGTGGAACTACACGACCGGAGACATGGTGACCTCCTCCCCCGCAGTCACCAACGGAATTGTCTACATAGGGGGCTATGACAGCAACGTCTATGCCCTCAATGCGAATACAGGGACGAAGGTGTGGAATTACACGACCGGAGACATGGTGGACTCCTCCCCCACCGTCGCCAACGGAATCGTCTACATAGGGAGCTGGGATCATAACGTTTATGCCCTCAATGCGAATACCGGGACGAAAGTGTGGAACTACACGACCGGAGGCTGGGTGATATCCTCCCCTACCGTCACCAACGGAATCGTCTACATAGGGAGCTTGGATCATAACGTCTATGCTCTCAATGCGAATACCGGGACGAAAGTGTGGAACTACAAGGCCGGAGGCTTTGTGAATTCCTCCCCCACCGTTGTCAGCGGGATCGGATAGAGTTCGAAAGAAATGAGATTACGCTCTTAAATACTATTGACTCGGTTGACGGGCTTCGATACATCATGGGCAATCAACAGGATGGTGAATTTCCGTGAAGAGACAAATGCTATCACTAACTACGCTTGTTGACTAGTCGCGTCGTGAGGTAATAAACGTGGGTATTAAAAAGTAAGGGTGAAAGATGATCCTTTTGAACATGAAAAAGGGACTGATATGTTTATCGATCGTAGCGATACTGATGTTCTGCGTGCCGAATGGTGCTGTAGCATCGACGGGTAACTATTCGACCACGTTCCACAACAACGCCCGGCACACCGGCGACCACATACCGATGGCGAGGGGCAGCACTTCAAACGGCATATCGAATTGGAACTATGTGCCCGAAGGCATTTTGACCTCCCCCGCCACCCTCAACGGGATCGTCTACATAGGGAGCTGGGACCACAACGTCTATGCCCTCAATGCGAATACCGGGACGAAGGTGTGGAACTACACGACCGGAGGCTTTGTGACCTCCTCTCCCACCGTCGCCAACGGAATCGTTTACGTAGGGAGCTATGATCATAACGTCTATGCCCTCAATGCGAATACCGGGACGAAGGTGTGGAATTACAAGACCGGAGACCTTGTGTCTTCCTCCCCCGCCACCCTCAACGGAATCGTCTATGTGGGGAGCAACGACAAGAACGTCTATGCCCTCAATGCGAATACCGGGACGAAGGTGTGGAACTACACGACCGGAGCTTTTGTGGAGTCCTCCCCTGCCGTCGCCAACGGAGTCGTCTATGTAGGGAGTGATGATCATAACGTCTATGCTCTCAGTGCGAATACCGGGACGAAAGTGTGGAACTACAAGGCCGGGGGCGATGTGATCTCCTCTCCCACCGTCGCCAACGGAATCGTTTACGTAGGGAGCTGGGATCACAACGTCTATGCCCTTAATGCGATGAACGGGAAGCTGGTGTGGAGCTATACAACCGGAGACGTTGTAGAGTCCTCCCCTGCCGTCACCAACGGAATCGTCTACGTTGGGAGTGATGATCACAACGTCTATGCCCTCAATGCGATGAACGGGAAGCTGGTGTGGAGCTATACAACCGGAAACTGGGTGTATTCCCCTCCCACCGTCGCCAACGGAATCGTCTATGTTGGGAGCTGGGATCATAACGTCTATGCCCTCAATGCGAATACCGGGACGAAGATATGGAATTACGCGACAGGGGGCGATGTAGAGTCCTCCCCTGCCGTCGCCAACGGAATCGTCTATGTTGGGAGCTGGGATCGCAACGTCTATGCCCTCAATGCGAATACCGGGACGAAGATATGGAATTTCACGGCCGGAAGCCCTGTGCACTCCTCCCCTGCCGTCGCCAACGGAATCGTTTACATAGGGAGCGCAGATCATAACGTCTACGCTCTCAGTGCGAGAACTGGGGCGAAGGTGTGGAGCTACGAAACCGGGGATGTGGTACTCTCCCCCACCGTCGCCAACGGAATTGTCTACGTAGGGAGTGATGATCATAACGTCTACGCTCTCAATGCGAATACCGGGACGAAGATATGGAATTACACGACCGGAGCCTTTGTGGAGTCCTCCCCCACCGTCGCCAACGGAATCGTTTACGTTGGAAGCTGGGATGATAACGTCTATGCCCTCAATGCGGCGACGGGGGAGAAGGTGTGGAACTACACGACCGGAAACGTTGTGTGGTCCTCCCCTGCCGTCGCCAACGGAATCGTCTACGTTGGAAGCTATGATCGCAACGTCTATGCCCTCAATGCGAATACCGGATCGAGGGTGTGGAACTACACGACCGGAGACGCTGTGTACTCCTCTCCCACAGTCGCCAACGGAATCGTTTACATAGGGAGCGCAGATCATAACGTCTACGCTCTCAATGCGAATACCGGGACGAAGATATGGAATTTCACGGCCGGAAACGTTGTGTACTCCTCCCCCACCGTCGCCAACGGAATCGTCTATGTTGGGAGTGGTGACCGCAACGTCTATGCCCTCAATGCGAATACTGGGAAGCTGGTGTGGAACTATGCGACCGGAGACGATGTGTTCTCCTCCCCCACCGTCGCCAACGGAGTCGTCTACGTTGGAAGCGATGATCACAACGTCTATGCCCTCAATGCGAATACCGGGATGAAGGTGTGGAATTACACGACCGGAGGCGCTGTGTTCTCCTCCCCCACCGTCACCAACGGAATTGTCTACGTCGGGTGCTGGGATCATAACGTCTACGCTCTCAATGCGAATACCGGGGCGAAGGTGTGGAGCTACACGACCGGGGACATGGTGTTCTCCTCCCCCACCGTCGCTTACGGGATCGGATAGAAAAACAAATCAATCTTACGTTAACGGATGAGATAATTTATCGTCTCTGCGCGTAGTTGTAAATGCAATCCAAGTAGCCTCAAAATGAGGAGAGAAGATTATTCATACCCTCACGTTTTTTTAAGTAACAGATCATTAACACGTTGACTATTATAATAACAGACGTAATAATCACATAAAGTCCGAATATTTTGGGGATAGTACTCATAAAAGTATTATGCCTCACAGCCGCGTTGTGCTAGTATTAGTGCATCAGATACCATCAGTGAGAACACGCTATAGACTGCGCGTTTTCCAAAAGATCACTCCGAACGTAAAGAAACTGCAAAGTTATGCTTGTCTATGGATCTTTCCCCTACGCCTACGTACCCTAACGGTTTTAATACAAAAAAGCTTTAGTGAAGCTAAGAGTAAGCTTTTTGTCGTGCAATTCTCCTACTTTCGCTAACAGGCAAACCTTCAAACTGTACAATTTGTTGTGAGATGGCTCTCATTTCTTTCAAGATTCGCTAA
The DNA here is from genome assembly GCA_963704625.1 of Methanobacteriota archaeon. Lineage (GTDB taxonomy): Archaea > Halobacteriota > Bog-38 > Methanoflorentales > Methanoflorentaceae > DASPRZ01. The sequence goes on from OY969924.1 coordinate 1,299,189, forward strand.
ATTTAATTCGGGCTTCGAAATACTTTAATACGATAATACATGTGCAACGTTATGCACACTGAAGAACAGAGTTAATTCGACCAAAGTATGCTGTGAGGTGATTTAGATAGCGAAGGCGATAACAGCTGTAAATGTCTTAGTTATAGTAACCCTCACAATATTGGCTCTTAGTGAAATTGCAGGCATTGTACCTGCATATCTTCCACATCAAATAACATTTGCCAGACAATTCGGATATATCCTCGTCCTTTTCGTGGTTTTTCACGCACTTAGAAGTCTGAAATTCAGAGCCCCCATTTTTCTTGGACTCGCATTTGCTGCCGGCGCTCTTTCAGAACTGCTCGGCACCACTTACGGGTGGATATATGGTCAACGATATTATTATACCGCCTCCGACAAAGTGTTTGGACTGGTTCCGTTTAGCGTCTTAATCACGTGGATTGCAGTCATTTATCTTGCTTACAGCATTACAAACATCATAGATCCGGCAAAAAATCTTTTAGCATTAAAAAAAGTAACGCGTGTCGGCTCATTTATATACGTGCTTCTCCTGTCTACGCTTGACGGTTTTTTGGCTATGAACCTTGATATGATACTCGATCCAGTATACGTGAGATCCGGTGGATGGGTTTGGCAAGACGGCGGCGCATATTTTGGGGTGCCAATATCCAATTTTATCGGTTGGTTTTTTGTGGCTTTTGCTACAACGCTTATCTTTAGAAGCTACTCTCTTCGTAAACCGTTTAATACGGCTCAAAAAATTGACTTTATCTTCTTCGCGCCGGTAATAGCGTACGCAATATTTGGAATCGTCAAATATGGAATTTTATCCTATGTAATGGGACACATCGAATACGCGATAATCGGGATCTCTGTTATGTTCCCTTTTATCGCTATCGCTACACTTTCTTACCAATTAAAGAGATCTACACCAGAGTCTACCTCCATCAGTCTTGATATCACAAAGGATATCAACCTTATACAAACAGAGGGTACTAGATGAGGATAGGTAACGTTACGGACTTTAAAGAGGCTAAGATAATCAAAGCCCTTAAAAATAAAAATATCGACTATCTAACAGTTCTTATTACCATATCGTTTATTCTTCTTCTATTAAGCCAGGCAGCTGTAATTCTAAGTGTAATAGTACCATATCAGAAAGAGTTTGGCTACCTCTTTAAGTACCTCGTATTTGGTTTTGTTTTGTTTCACTCTATAAAGACAATTGGAGTTAAAAATGGACTTTTTTTTATTGGATTGTGCGTGATAGCTGCATTGATCGGGGAGTATGGTGCCACTTCACACGGGTGGTTTTATGGCCACTACGTTTTTGCTGACGTCCCCTACAAGATACTTGGTCTCCCCTCTTACAAGGTGCTGGGCGTCCCACTCGAAGGGCTCTTCTCTTGGGCAATCTCCATATATTTAGCCTACTGTATAACCAACTTAATCTTCCGGGGGTACAAAACCGACGTCAGTCGTACATTAACATACGGCCTGATACCCTTTCTCGCAGTGATAGACAGCATAATAGTGATGAACGTAAACATGTTGACAGATCCGATTGCCATCCAAGAAAGGGCGTTTTACTATACCGGTGGAGTCGTAGGCAAATATTTCGGCATTCCTGTTTTCACGTCCGTTAGCTGGTTCTTGACGATTTTTTTGATAATGTTTCTTTTCCGCTCTTATGAACTCAGGGGAATTAAACGTAGGAAATTTGACCCCTCTCTCACGTCACAACTATTAAGAGGACGAACAGTAAGCGCGTTGGATATTATGCCGCTATTCGTATTTTTGGTTTGGGCGCTTATTCGGTATGGGGCGCTTGCACTTGTGTATAACCATGTTGATTTGATATTGATAGGAACCGCGGGGATGGTTCCATCCGTGATTATAGGTCTTCTCGCATACTTTGTGTTGAAATACGAAAAGGAGGCCGACAATGTTACCGGCCGATGAAAATGTTGAGGCAAAGAGATCCGCTTCCATACGGACATCCATCAGGGGCGTGCTTAAGCTCATGCGGCACTTTCCCTACACTGAGCTTCTCGTCGTGTTCTTTCCCTTCTACGCGTACTTAATTACCATCGGCTACGTCACATCACCGCTTGCCCTGTTTCTCATGGCGCCGTTTGTCTTAACAAATGCCGTTGGCTTCATCTACAATAACATCGTTGACCTAAATGACCCGTCGGCTAAGAATCCTATCGTCGCGGGGGACATCACTTTGCGCCAGGCGCAGGTTGTCTTCATCGTCTTTTTTGCAGCTTCAATCGTCTCGTTTTTGCTGCAGTACACTTCACGGGCTGCATGGGCCGTCTTTTTCGTATACTACTTCTTTGGGCTTGCGTACAGCGGACTCGGTTTGAGATTTAAAGAGTCATTAATCGGCCCAATCGTGGCATCATTCATCATCTGGGTTGGGGGGCCCCTCGTGCTCGCAACAGAGTTCAACGTATTTAATGCTGTCATAGTTGGGCTTTTGCTAGGTACATTTTTCGTCTACATTGGACGCGAAACGTACCATACGATAATAGACTACTATAATGACCTTGAATCAAAAAATCGCACGCTTGCCGTAACGCTTGGATTGAAAAGAGCATATGCGGTTAAAGATGGCACCTTTCTGCTTGGTTCCGCGCTCTTTTTATTTAGCATCTACTCATATTTTCAGGGCTGGCCATCGGATTTCATATCCATTTTGCTTGTACTACTCGTCATATTCTCGGCAACCCTCATAATCGCCTACGATCTTGGAGTCCGATTTTATGACCCACGAAATCCGTGGCTTCTCACTAAATTATTTTACATATGGTATGCGGCCGTACTACTGAAGCTGGATGCGTTAATTGCTCTGCTTTTTATATGGGTATTTCTCACGAGCAAGCGTAGTTAAACTTGGGTGGATTGCATTTACTTTTATATCGCGCAAGGCTTTTTTGTTTTAATATGCATTAGCATAACTGTATGGGTCACGATCCAACAGACAGAGTTGGGCAACATATGCTTTATGCCATTCAAGGTTGTTATCATAAATTATCACCTCGTCAAAGATTAAGTTTTGAGCTTGTTAATTGTAGAATTGCAATTTAGTTCGCGACGGGAAAAAGCGTGGCAATAAACAAAAAAACAAATTTTTTGGGGAGATAACTTAAACTATTAGTAATTACAACAGTTATGCCGTTTCTTGCTTTCAATATTTAGGTGGTTAAAGTGAAGTTTAATATAGATATTGCGACATTGGTCGCGCAACTTGATGAGTTGTCCATGCTCGCTAACGAGGTAGAAACTGCACATCTTTCTGAAACGCTGAAGGGACAAAGTCCACTTACGGTCTTTGCACCAGACAATGAAGCGTTTAACAAGCTCACGACTGGCACAGCAGACAGCCTACTCAAAGACAAGGAGAAGTTGACTGCAATCCTCACCTACCACGTGGTTAATGGTAAGTATATGACCGCTGATTTGAAATCGGCTAAAAGGGTAAAAACTGTCCAAGGTGGGATTCTCGAGATTCACGAGCAGCACTGGCTGCAACACGGAATAAAAGTAAACGATGCGGCGATAAAAGAGGCCAATCTCGAGTGCACTACTGGTGTGCTTCATATCATCGATTCCGTCTTACTGCCCAAGTGAGACGCGCATGAGGGAAGGACACGCGCAACAAACAAGGCAGATACAAAGTCAACGGGAACAAAAACACCGGCGCCCGGCGTATAGCTCGGGCCTTCACCCCTGCTTGTCGATTCAAGAGTCACGCTGGAATGAAGTAAGTAATGGCGGTTGAAGTTGGAGCAACAACTACAAATCGAAGACGTCCCGGTGACAAAATTCTTTCAAGAGCTTTTGAGTAGTAGAACTCGTGTGACACGAGGGATACTGCGACTCAACGATTTCTTCCAATTACTTTAAAAAAGGTACTGCTACTTTAAAAAAAGGGCTATTTGTTTGGATTTGCAAGATGATTTCCCATTTTTTGATATTCCATTACCCGGTCGAGCCATTCATTGACCATGCAGTTGAACGCCACTTCCTGTTCGACTTGGAGGCCATGTCCGGCCCTATCCAGTATTGTGAATGTTCCGCGGGGATAATTCTCAATGATCTTTAATAAATCAGCATACCCGACGGAAGTATCTTGACGTCCTGCAAGCATTAATGATGGTTTGTCGAACGGACGTTCAAGTTTGTCTACGTCAAAAGAAAAGTTGTATCCGTCTTTTTTAAGCCGTTCAATAAAGGCGGTATCTTTTGTTTTAATCCCTGGAAGTATTTCCAGCTGGAACCTCTCCCATCGTCTTTTATCTTGCACTACGATAAAGTATTCAAACATTTTTCTTTCGCTAGGTTCAATGCTAGCTAAAAGTTGAACATCTCTAATGAATACCCGACGTTGCGGTAAATCACGCTTCTCCCGGTCGGCAATGATAGCAGGACAGATGAGTAGAACTCCATCCAGGTGCTCAGGCACATCGTGGACAAGTCCTCGGGCAATGTATCCGCCATAGGATTCACCTACCATTGAAAAATTGCGATCAGGAATAACCTCTTCGCAGAACCGGATTACCGTCCCAAGCATGTCGTCTGAATTTTTTAATCGGTCACTAGCCCTTGTGCGGCCCATGCCAGGCAGATCGAGGTAAATACGTTTCCAGCCTGGTCGCCCTTTGAAGATTGGTTCCATGCAGCCGGTCATGATGTTATGATCAACACCGCTACCGTGGATCATAAGTACAGGTATTCCATTGCCATAAGTTTCATAATAGATTTTCAGGCCGTCAATCTCGCATATCATTTAGTTGATATATGTATATGTTAACTGGATTTATTGTTTAATTTCAGCTACTTTTCGGGTTGTTAACCTAATAATACCTTTCGATCACTTCGAAGATTAGGCGGTTGGTTGTGCTCCAATTGTTTAATTGTATAAAAAATAACGTAAAATTGTGATTATATTCGGATTCTGAGATGATTCTGCAGTTTTACGGGATAAGCTTTTTGAATGTGGATAAAGTTCTAACACCCATGAAACCATACTGGATGCTTTGCATCATTGCTATCGCAATTGTAGTGATTTCCAGCGCTGGATGCACGACCCAGACCACTCAGAATGCAACCTCCGGCAACCAAACGTCGGAGTTATGTTATTCTTAACCATTCCTAATAGTTTTTTTATTATCCACCACGGGTTTAGCAGGGTGCGCTCTTTTTCATGCGTCTGCCACGGAGCTTGAAGTTGTTGAAGTTACACTTTCTTTGAAGTTCTCGGCGTTTTGCGTGTCTTTGTGGAGAAGTCTCGCTCTCGACTACGGCTCTCCGACTGAGTCTTTGCCACTCGGTTTAATGGGCGTATAGATCCCAATTTTTTTAATCTCATCGAGAGATTTTTAACTTTATCGGTAATCCTTTCTACAATCCAAGAGTAGATGAAGGGGTTAGCGAATAGCATTGCCATAAATCCCGGGGCAATAAATCTCCTCCTCTGCTTGGTTTTGATTAGTTCGGTACTGTAGATTTACACATTTGGACACATCGCCGTAGGAATTTCATCGCTGTTATACTCGCAAGTGAATGATATTTGACCCTCCACTTTCATCATTGTAATCCATGAATTGTCGGATATCTGCGCTCAATGATGGGTGTTGTGAGATGTTTCGGTACAACGGGAACTGATCTATCACGGTAATGCGTTTATCCCATTTCGTAATTTCATTCGCATCTTCTAACGTCCATCTACCCCAAGATACCTGCTCAAAATTCCTTTCAGAGAATGCTCTGAAATCGCGCCATGCCTCCTCCTTTTCCTTATCACTGAGCTGGCCCCACCACGCTTTAAGGTCAGCCCACCCTTCACCCTTCGGCTTTGTTGGGTTTTTGAGCGCGACTATTAACTTACCTTTCTGGTTCTGGGGAGCCTTTTCCCACCAGTCCTTTAACGCCTCCATCAGCGCTGCTCTCATCGCGTCCCGTTGTTCCGGTGGAAACATGTCAATCAATGCTCCAAAGTCGTTATCCAATCTTGATGGGGCATCAAATATAATTTCACCACCCGGGAAATTATCCGCCAACAACGAGAAAAACTGTTTTACCTGCGCTTCCTCAAAGAAAGGCAACACGCCGCCAGCGATCATGAATACGCCATCTTCGGTATGCTTAACATCTTTGCACCAGCTCGGATCGAAAAGTGATTGTGTGATGTACGTTACCCTATCTGGTTCGGGAAGCAACTGTCTTCTGATGTCGATGACAGCGGGAAGGTCGAGATCATACCAACGGATGGTCCCATTATCGACACGGTAAAAGGTCGTATCAAGCCCGGCGGCTAGACTGATAACCGAGGCACGAGGATGTTCGGTAATATATGCTCGTATTTTGTCGTCGAACTGCTTTGCTCTTAGTGACCATAGACTGAATAATGATAGATTGTCTTTAAAAGGGGTATTAAACAAAATTTCTTCGAACGGCGTATCACGTGCTGAGAAGTCATAGTCAATTTTTTCAACCAGTTCAACGGCTTTCGCGTCATAAAATAGTGAGTCGTATTTCTTGCTCAATCGTGCCCGACCCCATAAACACCCCAACAGCGTTTCCGATACGCCGCTTAGTTTTACCTTTACTTTGTCCTGCTGCATGTTTACTCCTCTATTGTTTAATTGCTCGTGAGTAACATTGCGAGCGCGAGGGATGTGCGCCCATCCGCGCCAGATCCATCTTATATTACACCGGCGAAATGCACATTTGTAACTTAACGTAAGCTTCCAGATACCTACCGTACCCTACTGTTTTTCACACGTCTGCCACGGCGCTTGAAGTTGTTGAAGTTACACTCTCTTTGAGGTTCGCGACGTTTTGCGTGTTTTTGTGGAGTGGTCTCGCTCGATTACAGTTCCTTTTAGCTGAGTCTTTGCCACTCGGTTTAATGGACGTATAGATCCCAATTTTTTTAATCTCATCGAGAGATTTTTAACTTCATTGATAATCCTTTCTACAATCCAAGAGTAGATGAAGGGATTAGTGAGTAACATTGTCATAAATCCCATAAGGGTCTCCTCCTTTGCTTGGTTTTGATTAGTTCGGTACTGTAGATTTACACATTTAGACATTTGGACACATCGCCGTAGGAATTTCATCGCTGTTATACTCGCAAGTGAAAAATACTTGCTCTTCCACTTTCATCACTGTAGTCCATTGCTCTTCGCATCTCTGTGCTCAATGAGTCTCGTGGAATGTTTTTGAACATCGGGAACTGATCTAGCACGGTGATGCGGCTATCCCACTTCGTAAATTCATTCGCATCTCCTATCGTCCACATACCAACTCCCCCACGGAAGGATGTCATAAGGTCGCGCACTGCCTCCTCTTTTTCCTTATCACTGAGCTGGCCCCACCACGCTTTAAGGTCAGCCCACCCTTCACCCTTCGGCTTTGTTGGGTTTTTGAGCGTGGCTATCATGTCAGTTACCTTGTCCTTCTGGTCCTGCGGCGCCTTTTCCCACCAGTCCTTCAACGCATCAACCAGCGCTGCTCTCATCGCATCCCGTTGCTCTGGTGGAAACATGTCAATCCATTCTCTAAAACCACCATCTAATCTTGACATGGCATTAAATACAATTTCACCGTCAGGGAAGTTGTCTGCGAGCATCGAAAAGAACTGCTTAACCTGCGCCTCCTCAAGGAAATGTAACACCCCACCGGCTATCATGAATACCCCGTCTTCGGTATGTTTGATGTCCTTACACCAGCTCGGATCAAGGAGGGATTTCGCGATGTACGTTACCCTGTCAGGTTCTGGAAGTAGCTGTTTCCGGATGTCAATGACAGCGGGGAGGTCGAGGTCATACCAGTGAATGGTTCCGTTATCAACGCGGTAAAACGTCGTGTCAAGCCCTGCTGCGATATTGATAACGGATGCATAGGGGTGCTCCGCAATGTACGCTTTTGCCGTATCGTCGAACTGTTTTGCTCTTAGCGTAAACAGACCGAATTCTGGCAGATTGATTTTACGAGAGATATTAAACATTATATCTTCGAACGGCATATCACTTGCTGAGAAGTCATAGTCAATTCGTTCAACGAGTTCAATTGCTTTCGCATCATAAAATAGTGAGCTATATTCCCTGCTCAATTGTGCCCGGCCCCATAAACAACCCAGCATCGACGCCGATATGCCGCCTAACTTAACCTTTACTTTATCTTGGTTCATGCCTACTACTCCTATTGCTAAACGCCTAACTTAACCTTTACTTTATCTTGGTTCATGCCTACTACTCCTATTGCTAAATCACTCATGACATTGCGTGCGTGAAGAGATGTGTGCGCCATCCGCGCCACATTTACTTTACATCACAGCAGTCACATGCACCTTTGTATATTAATTAACTAAAAATCTCGGAGGCTTACTCACCTACTCCACTGTCCTTCCCTGTCAGAGCAAGGTCAGTACGCTTATCAGTGGCGATATCAACGGGAACATTGCACACCCTACGAAGCCAAGTGACACCACCGCTACAGTCGCCAATAACAGCAGCAATACTACCATTTTTTGTTATCTCTTTTTTGTGCGCACGTCTAAACGCGTACGAGCTGCTGGGTCGCGGTTGTTCTACGCGCGTGTTCTTATGTACTTCATATGCAGCAGCGCCACCCATCAAACCCAGTACCGCACGCCTGTCATTACGGCCCGCCCTTCTTCGTCAGCGAAGTACACCATCTTCAGCTTCACCATCCCTTTCTCTGGCACTGCTTTCATGATGAAGTACCGCCCCCCTTGAGGTTGAGGATCGTCCGTATCTCTTTGGGGATGACCACGTAGTAAGACGTGCCATCAGGCGCATGTACCCTTTGACGAGTGCTGGAGGGTGTGCCGCTTTTTCTTCTGCGTTCTCTTTCTCGCGTTCCTGATCCACGCACCTCACCTTGCATCCTTGCATGCAATCAGTATAGATAAGATGAAAAGAGGCAAGAGCCCCTCACATATTCTCTATTTTTCTAGCCAAGACTTGATCGTCTTCAGGGTCTCGACTTTGTACTGCAGCTGTTTGATCATGTGCTCTTTCTTCATGATCTTGCCCTCAAGCTTCCGCATCATGAGTACCCTTCTTCTCACTGTCGCCGAGCTTTTCCCACAACATCATCATCTCGGGTTTTTTACCCTCTTCTTTTTGTTCATGCATGTGTTTCACCTCCGTTCGGTGCATTTGCTGATTGCACCTGACAATTAGTATGCTTAGTATGCTTAGCATAATATAGCTTACGGTCATCATGCAAGTCTATAGATAGAAGCTACAGAGAGGTGATATGACGACTATATCCTTCGTAATAGCAAATAAAAAACTAATACAAGAGATAAGCGCAGTATTACGCAGGTATATTAATGTCTGAAGTGAGCATAGTTGAAAGTAAGAATCCTCAGATAATGAAAAAGGAGATTGAAGAGTACCTGGTTAATAGGGAAATATCCCCTCTAATTTTGAAGGGCGACGTATTTGATAAGCTCCAATATTTGCCTGATACTTGCATAGACCTAATAATTACATCCCCCCCCTACTGGCAACAAAGAGATTATCAAGAAGAGAATCAAATTGGTAGAGAAGAGACCTCTGGTGAGTACATAGAAAAACTAGTCGCGGTCTCAAATGAGTTAAAAAGAGTATTAAAAGATACAGGTTCATTTTTCCTGAACATAGGCGATAAATACGATAGTAAGAAAAAGCAGCTTCTAATGATTCCAGCACGGCTCACCATCGAAATGCAAAAAAAAAGCTGGGTTTTGAGAAATCAAATTGTGTGGTATAAACCTAATCACATGCCTTCACCGTTACAGGATCGGTTTTCGAATACGTGGGAACCAGTATTCTTTTTTGTAAAGGACACGGGAAATTACCTCGCTCCAGACTATTATTTTAATTTAGATGCAGTGCGGGTCGAACATAAAACGAAAAACTCGGACGTTCCTTTAGGATTGCCAGTAACTGCGAGCGAAGAGGAGTACGAAAACAGTGTCAAACGTATACTCAACGGTTACAACAAGAAATACGAAGGAAAATATAGAGGGCATGAAACAAATCGGGGGGCGTCCCCCGGCGCGCGCTCTTCACTTTTCGGTTATACGTACTCAAAACAAAGGAGGTTTAAGCCAACAAAAGACCAAGAGATTGAAATAATATCGTACTTAAGGGAATGGCGAAAAAAGAAAGGCATTAGCGTCGAAGAGATAGATGAGTTGTTTGGTTATAGCTACACCGCAGGCCATTGGTTCAGACTTGATAGGGGTGGGAGGTCATTACCTTCACCAGAGGACTGGATAAAACTCAAAGAAATATTCGGTTTTGATGATCGCTACGACAAACAGATGACGGAGACCCACTATGTCTCGCAGGCGGTCAAAAAGCACCCTAAAGGAAAAAATCCCGGTGATATGTGGTCGATAAAAACAGGTAGACTCTCTGAGGCACACTTTGCCATTTTTCCGGAAGAACTCGTCAGACGAATAATAAGAGCTGCTTGTCCTAAAGGCGGGGTTGTGTTAGACCATTTTGCAGGGAGTGGGACAACAGGCAAGGTTGCTATGGAATTAAAACGAAAGTCGATTTTGATAGATATTAATGGGGACTACGTAAAAATCATGAATAAAAGGTTCGGACGAAAGGATCAATTGCTGAGTGACTACGTCTAAGTTATATCGTCGCACACGGTGATATCGCTTTTATTTTGGATTAAGCACTTTCCCAAGGGCTTTTTAAAATAAATAAATTTAACTCTTGTTGGTTTTTCATCTAATGTGTCGAATGTATGGTTACTTTTATACACGTAGCGCATAGACCACGTTTTTACCATCTTTCCCTTTACCAACGATGGCGTCTCCATAGATCCTATACAATTGCCCGTTTGGAACTGAAATTAATTGGATGGCAATAATATCGTAAGTTTCTGCTTCATAGACAATTTGCAACATATACGTCAAACATGGTTTTTCAATATTGTTGTCTAAGATATAGTACTGTGGAATGTTGGGTTCACTGTCAATTCGGGATGAATTGTAACTCGTTTGATTCTTTTCAAAAGCGATTTTCCCTATAAAGTCTTCATTATCGCTTTTTACGGTCTTGATATCAATATGTATAAAAGCATTATATGACTCAAAAAATTAGTCAGACCCGCTGGAGATGAATTTGGCATCCATAATGTGGTAAGTGGCCAGTAAAAAATTCGCTCCGTTCCTCTTACTAATTCAGATGTTTATTTTCTATCGGATAAATGCGCCCAAGAGCATACTAAAATATCAGAGTGCTAAAAATCAAGTTACGCTTTTAAAATTTGCTCTGCTTCCTTTAAATCTTCTATTGAGTTTACATTGGTATACGCATCGCATATGTGAAATATCTTCACTAATTGTCCATCATCCACAGCACACTGAATCAAGTCAGGAAGCTCTTTTTCGCCCCTTTCTGGGTGGATTGGCGTTCTTTCTATGTACCGAAGTATTTCGTTTTTAAAGATGCAATTCCCGGTTCCTTGCAAACTATTGAAGAGCTTTTTTGGTTTTTCTATGAGTCTAAATACCCTGTCCTCATCGTTTGCAAGCACAGCATACGTCCTGCCGATCTTGCTTTTATCTTGCTGAACACATACGCCGCACGCCGTAAAAAGTCCGCTGTCGATGAACTCTCTTATCATCTCTTTATGCCTGCTGTTTATCAACACCTCATCCCCCAATAGCAGGAAAAAATCATCTCTCTCTATCGCGTCTTTACTGCATTCGATGGCATGAACTAATCCTTTTTGTTCCCACTGAATCACGTAACGTATTCTTACGCCGTTTCGGCTCGTTCCGTATCTGTTAATTATGTCCTCTGCCCGGTATCCCACCACCATCACAATTTCGTCTATGTCCATCTCCAAAGCCCGATCAAGGTTGTATTCTAGGACTGGCTTGTTGTCGACCTCGAGCATACATTTGTTAGACGAGTTCGTCGTCTCCTTGAGCCTTTTTCCCCTTCCTCCGGCCAAGATCACTGCCTTCATTCGTTTTTCCCTCTAAATAAATCAGTGTTGGCCCGTACCCACTCTACCATCATTTTTAAGCCCTCTTCGTTGGATATACGTGGCTCCCACTTCAAATTTTTTCTGGCTTTTGTAATATCGCTTACAAAGTACCATAAGTCCCCGACTCTCGCATCTTCATAGCTAATAGTTTGCTCGATACCGGTAGTTTTCTGTATGAGCTCCAAGCACTCTGCTATAGACACTATGTTATGCACCCCTCCACCGATGTTATAGATACTAGGGTACTCGCTGCCTATAAAACGATTCAAAGGCGGCGCCGGCATCGGACACGTACAAAATATCTCTCACCTGCTTATCAGTGCCAAACACCTTCATTGGCAACCTAAGGATTGTGCGTATCACAAAATTAGCCACCCAGCCATGATCCTCGCCGCCAAATTGCCTCGGACCATACATTCCCGTTAGGCGAAAGGTAGCCGCCTCAAGGCCATAAGTGTCTATGTACGACTGCACATACAGCTCTGCAGATCGCTTTGAGGCATGGAGCGGTGTGATATTGCCTTGCATTGTAGGATACGTCTCATCGATAGTCGGTGGCTCTCTAATAAACCGTCGTTCTTCCTCTTTTATCGTCTCGTTTATTTGGTTTCCATACACGTGAATCGTCGAGCAGTTAACGACCGGGACGTCGTATCGTCTCGTAGTCTCAAGTACGTTAAACGTCCCCACTACGTTAGAAGTAAAGTCGAGTTCAGGATGTTCGACCGAGATCGTCATCGCAGGCTGAGCTGCCGCGTGAGCGACATAATCGCAGTCTCTAACGACACCCTGTAACTGTTCAATATCTCGGATGTCTCCATGTATGAGAGAGACGCCCATTTCTTTCAACGCGTTCCAATTATGTAGTCTTGCGCCTTCCGCGTCGTACCCCGTGCGCAATAGCTCATATTTAGTGAGATTGTCGAAAGATACAACTTCCTCACCCATTTTTTTGAAGTGTTCACATACATGAGAGCCTAAAAACCCACACCCACCGGTCACTAAGACTTTCACAGTACGTGTCCTCTCCTGATCTTCATCACGTAGTCACTCGCTTCGAGCTTTAGTTTTTCATGCCTTAATGCCTTTCGAAATGCGCTAACCGCCCTGTTGTCGAACGCAGCTTCCTCACATTTTGTCTTATATGTATCTCGCCATGTGCCATAGTCTCTTTGTGCTTTGGGCATACGTTTGATCGATACACAGTACATTTTTGGTATTAGCTGTGCTACAAGTCGACTCTATCCCATTTGTCTCAACTTTGCACGGAGATTGTGGCCGATCAATTTTACGAGGAATGGGCTATAACAATATTCCGATGGTGAAAATTTGCAACTGCGCTGTTACGTCGTCAGTAGAACTAATAAAATCAATGTTGAAAAGCAACAAGTTAATAGCTCTAAGAACTCCAGATATTGTTAGGAAATTTGCTAGGTTATTTCATTGAATCTCAATTGGATTACGGATACGAAGTTTACGAGAATTGAATTGGTACTGGTAATTGCTTTTTTACTAGGACTTTTTTTGAGATTATATCACTTAGGTACTGAGAGTCTCTGGTCTGATGAGTGGTACTCCATTTGGTTGGCTAGACATAGTGTATTTGATATTGTTAATCTCACTTCTATAGACGTTCATCCGCCCCTATACTATCTCATTTTACATTACTTTATCACGGTGTTCGGCGACACTGAGCTTTCCACAAGATTGTTGTCGACGGTTTTTGGTTTATGCTCCGTATTTATGATCTATGTAGTAGGCTCACAGATTTTTAATAAAGAAGTGGGACTTCTAAGCGCCTTATTATTAGCGATATCCCCGGTCCATATCGCTTTTTCCCAAGAGGTCAGAATGTATACGCTTATGTGTCTACTGGCTCTGCTCTCTATGTACTTCTTCCTGAGGCTTCTTGAACAGTATAGCCTCAAAGCCTCACTTGGATATGTCCTGTCAAGCGCCCTCCTGATATACAGCCATGTATTTGGATTATTCATTATAATACCCCAAAACATCTACTTTCTTGCACAGCTTATCGCAGTAAAAGGGCGCCCCACACTCAAGTTTAAGATATGGATCGTACTTCAAGGTACATTACTAAGCGTCTATGCATTGTGGGTGCCAAATCTAATAAATCAAGCGTTTAGGATTCAGCAAAGTCTTCAGCACATTCCGGCAGAAGCACTTTCTATAGACGCGATAAGTTCTTCTCTTTTATTTTTCTCATCCGACATACCTCTCCTGTTCGCGATTTTCTTGATATTATCATTGTTTTCAATAATAACGTATGAAAAAAGCCTAGGCCGTATTGATCGGAAGAATTCAGTTAAACCAATTGAAAATTACCGGTGGCACGTGCGCATATCAAATTTGAATCCTGCTTTTTTCTTATTGACATGGCTATTGACCCCGATTATTTTACCGCTTATTATCTCAAATTTTTTCACTCCAATCTACTATCCCAGGTTCGCAATTGCCGCTTCTTTGGCTCTTTATATCCTCGTTGCTAAAGGCATGAGTAATCTTCACTCTCAGCGCATTAAACGTGCTGTCATTAGTGTAATCATTATAGTTTCTTTAGTTTATGCGGCGAATTATTACGGCACTGTATACAAACCGCAATTCAGAGAGTCACTGAGCTATATTAACAACAATGCCAAAAGTGGAGACCTAATATTATTGTTTAATCCGACTCACTACCAAGAGATTGTTCCTCTCGATTATTACGTAAAACGTACTGATGTCGTTAAGCAAATCCTGCCGGGCTCTGTTTTGGCAGATATAAACGCACATAAAGGACAATTGTTAGCACATACAAATGGTCACGATAGGGTTTGGATCGTATTGGTCGGAAGTAATATAGACCCGTCAATGAATGATGAACAGACCAAACAGACATTTAGCGAATCATACAATTTGTCATACTACAAAATTTATCACAGCAGATTCTATGCTAGCGATATACAGGTACTCCTGTTTAAAAGAGTAAATTAGCTATCTCACGATAGCACATAACAGCATGCAAACTAACTTTATGAAAAATAAACGTCATTTCTGATTATTCTTCTCCGACGTTAAATGAGGCTCTCAAATACTTCGATTAATTTCGGTATGTTTTTCTCAATATCGTAACATCTTTCTACCTTTTTTCGCGCATTCACCCCCATATCAGTAGTGTTCTGATTCTGAAGCACAAATTCTACTGCTCTTTCAAGCTCACACACATTTCTCTGTTCAACAAGTATACCCTCTTTTCCAGATTCAATGAGTTCTGGTATGCCAGATACGTACGTCGATATGACAGGTACCTCGCACGCCATAGCTTCCATGAGTGCCACAGGGATCCCATCACGGTCTCCATCTTGAGCTATTATACAGGGAAGGACGAAGGCAGTGCACTCATTAAGCAGTTGGATGATCTCATCATCCGAGACTCCCTTAAAAAATTGAACATTTAGCCCATGAGCGGCGTCTTTTAATGTTTGCTCGAGAGGTCCTGATCCCACAATTCTATACATAAGTTCGGGGCATTTTTCCTGTAGGTTTTTTACCGCTTTTATTGAGAATATAAGCCCTTTCTTTTCAACCAATCTGCCAATGCTTAGTAGTGCACGTTGTTTGATGGAATTTTTAGGCCGTTGGCTGAACTTTTTCATATCAACTCCCGCCCGTATCACATGAACCTTCTCTGGACTGATGTTGAGACTTCTGATATACTCTGCATTGTAGTTGGAGATGGTTACAACCGCGTCTGCCTTTAGCATCTGTCTTCTTGATTTGTCTCTGTATTTGGAACTGTACACATCGCTAGCGTGTGCTGTAATTGAATGAGGAAGGGTTAATGCTCCAGCTATTTTCGATGCCACATAGGATTGATCTGCAGCAAATTGTGCGTGGATTAGGTCGAGCTGTAGGCCCTGCTTTCTTATTAGATTTACAAAATATTTGGCTCTGATGTATATATCAGAACGTAGCAAGCTCAAACCCTTCATCATCAATGAGCCTTTAAAAGTATGAACTCTGTTTTGAAATAGTTCAGAATTTAAAACATCGCTGTTCGATTTGTTCCGCTCCGGTTCGGACAGCGAGAAAACATGAACGTTTATCCCCCTTCTCATTAACTCTGAGACCTCATTTAACACAAAGCTCTCAGAAAGTGTTGGAAATGAGGTTACGACGTAGCCTATATTCATTTCGTTTATAACTTGCAATAGACTGGTAAAAATATTGCTATAACTGCGCACAAATTTAACGGCAATTTTTCGAAGCAAAAAGCCAGTTAACCCATTAACACTCATATCCATAACAAAGCTCAAGTTCGCAAACTTTAAAACAGCACGAATACAGCTAATAGGATCAAGTTATAATCTGATATCTGAAGGGATCTATTGTTTTGCAGAAAAATATCCAATCGAAGATTTTTTCTATCGGCCATTCCAACCGCACGCTACAACAGCTTTTAGAAGTGTTATTGGCCTATGACATCGAAGCCGTGTCGGACGTGCGTAGTCTACCGAGTTCACGTGCCAACCCTCATTTTAATAAGGAGGTTCTCGACGTGGTATTGCCTCGATCAGGTATTGAATACGAATGGATGGGCAAAGGGCTTGGTGGTTTTCGACACAGATCTCTCGAACAGTCGTCTAATACCGGATGGAAGGTGGAGGGATTCAGAAACTACGCTGACTATGCATTAAGCGATGAGTTCTCTGAAGCGCTGTCCAAACTAGAGATGTTAGCAAAGAAGAGACGGACGACATATATGTGTGCCGAGCTACTATATACCAGATGCCACCGTCGGATTATCTCCGATTATCTCACCGTGCGAGGATGGGAGGTAGTACATATAATTGACCGCTCACACTCAATGGTGCATCGCATCACGCCATTTGCAAAGATAAACTGGAGCGAAGTGACTTATCCACCCAACTAAATATGATTCGCTTCAGCACGAAGTATAGTAATCAAACGTGTTGCCTTACAGCGTAAAATGGGGGGCATACCTCTCCGCCCGTTTTGACTTGTTAGATATATACGATACAATAAGACCCATCTTCTTGTTATACTCTGTAGTTTGCCCAGCACATATGAGAGGTCAAAAGCTTGTTTGTATTGCCTCTTTCAGTATGATGGCACTAAACTTCGACAGTGCGCTCTCGCGTTAAGATCACGTCAGCGCCTCTAAGTACACTTTTTCAATCCTTTCCGCTATTAAATCAGCATCGTGCTCCTTGATCGCTTTGTTCCGTGCTTTTACTCCTAACTCTTTTCGGAGCTCAACATCATCCAGAAGGATACTTATCACGGAGGCAAGTTCTTCCGCATCGCCTGCAGTGAAGGTAAGCCCGCAGCCATGTACTAACTCAGGTGGGGCCCCAACATCTGACGTTATTACTGGCAACCCTGATGCCATAGCCTCGAGGACCGATCTCCCGAACGGCTCCTCCCAGATTCCAGGATGCACGAAGAGGTCTGCACTTCTATATATCTCAGGTAAATCCTTATTTTCAATTTTTCCCAAGAATTCGACTTTTTCGCTCACTCCAAGATTTCGCGCAAGCTCCTTCAATTCACTCTCTTTGCGGCCGTGGCCAACGATTTTTAGCTTCACTTCTCTCTTACGCAAAAGATGTACCGCGTTTAACAGCACGTCGACCCCTTTCGCTTCGTAAAGCTGCCCTACATATAGTATCGTGAGAATTCCCTTGGATTTCGTGGAATTAGAATTAATAAAGCGAGGGTCAACCATGTTGGGTATGACGACTATTTTGTCGTCAGCGATGCCCTTCTTGACAAACTTTTGCTTTAACACCTCTGAGAGAGCTATGTACTTATCAACGCGCCCATTAGCCTTCAATGAAAGATAGCCGTAGAGAACATTTCTGAAGTAAAAAGAAGTTTTTAAGATGCTATCTAAACTCGAAAATCCAAAATGTGAATATATGCACCGCACGCACGTACCTGCTATGAGGCCGTTGCATCTGCCAGAGGGGCTCAATAGGGTTTCAATGGGACAAATTAATTGGTAACTGTTGAGGGTAGCGACAGTCGGAACATTAAGGGCTTCTGCTGCAAGGAGTTGCCATCCCCTGTAGACGTGAATGACGTCATGGGATCCCACCAAATGTCGTAAATGCATGTAAGTGCTCACGTTCAGTGACAAGAGGCGGGGTGCCCCTTCATGTAATTTCTTGAAGACCTTTATGTCCACGCCGTTTAGTCTCATCTCTGAATAGGCGTCTCCATCAAAGGCATATACGGTGACGTTATGCCCCCTTCTCACAAGGCTCTCAGCAAGCAGTTTTTCACTGACCTCTGAACCACCACAAGTATGCAAGTAGCTACTGGGAATGACAAGTCCGATGTCCATTGCGTCACTCTGATACATTAACACGCTTCACGTTCGTTAACGATACTTTTTGTAATAAGTATTTAATACTTTAGCATTTATGTTGTGTCGATGAGCACTCCCCTAGTGTCAGCGATCGTTCTTAACTGGAACGGCAGAGAGGATCTTATCGAGTGTTTAGAGAGTCTTAAAGAGGTGAATTACCCAAATCTAGAGGTTATAGTAGTGGACAACGCTTCGACTGATGACTCAGTTGACGCAACAAGAAGCAAGTTTGAGGTAACAATCGTTGAGAACGAGAAGAACTTAGGCTTTGGAGGGGGGTGTAATTCTGGACTTGCAATCGCGTCAGGTGAGTACCTCCTCTTTATGAACAACGATGTGACCGTTGATGATGAGTTCTTAACTGAGCTCGTCAAAGTCGCTGAAACAGATCCGAGCGTTGGCATTGCGGGGCCCAAGGTGTACAATTATTATAAAAGACATGAGCTGTGTTCGACAGGGGGGAAGATCAATCTAGCTAAAGGGGTAATGAGGGAGTTTGGCGTCTTCGAAGAGGATAACGGACAGTATGACAGGGTACGCAACGTGGATTTCGTAACAGGTTGCGTTATGCTGGTCAGAAAATCCCTTATAGATATCATTGGCGCATTTGATCAGCAGTATTTCATATATCTTGACGATGTGGATTTTTGCATAAGGGCATCAAAGGCGGGGTTTGCTATAGTGTATGTTCCGAGTTCGAAGATCTGGCATAAGGTTTCAGCTACTTTCGGATACGTAAGTCCATTGTCCTTTTATTATTCACTTCGAAATCGCATAATATTCGAGAAGAAATATGCCTCAGACGTGCAGAAGTTCATATTTGTTGTGTATTTCATGTACGAAAGCGTGCTGTTTTTCGGATATTGCGTTCTGCGAGGAAGACAGGAGTTGATACGACCGTTCTTCAGTGGATTATCTTGGCACCTTACGAGGAAAAATAAGCGACGAGTTTTTACCTCATAATTAGTTTAACAGCGTTTAAAATGCGCGGACACCACAAAACGCTCGTAAGATAGAACCGCGCGAGTTCAGGGAAAGTAGTTGAATGCAAATTTAGTAGCAAACTTTCAGTAGTTTCTGCCGTCGGTGACTAGGATGAGATACGTGATTGTAACTCCCCTCCCCTTTGCATTAACGCCGGATCAGTGTTATGCAGTTGACGAGTTGTGGGGCTGGTATTTGGCAGCGGAGCTTGCAGCTTTTAGCAATGTGTGCGTTTTTGCTCCGTTGAGCGTAACATTCGAACCAACTATATTTCCTTACATATTCCCGAAGAATTCTTCCATCACGTTTTATCCATTGCCAAATTTTACAAACCGATTCCAATTTCTGATAAAGTTGCCTAGAATACTATATGCACTCTCTAGAAATATTAGGAAGGAGGATCTCGTACACTCGGTGGGTGCAGTTTACCTGCCAATAGGCATTACTGCGAACATTCTCTGCTTGCTGCGAAGGCGCAAAAAAAGAATTTTTGTACTAGATGAGGATTATGTTACAAATGTTGCCCTCACCATCAAATCGGAGAAGGATACGCGTAAAAAAGTAGCTTACATCATGATCCGACCTCTATACGACTTCATCATTAAATTTTGCATAGCTACCGCCCCTTTGACGTTTGTAATCGGAGCCGCTCTCTACAAAAACTATGAAAAGTGTGGGAACGTAAAAAAGATTCACGCATCATGGGTGAGAGAGAGTGACATACTTGCACCGAAGCAAATCGAAGAAAAATTAAAAAATGCTGGAGAGGGGGGGCATTGCAAGATAATTTTTGCTGGGCGTCTTATTCACATAAAAGGGCCGCTCATCGCCGTTAAGACAGTTAAAGTTTTAAAACAGAGAGACGTTCCGGTGACGCTCGATATATATGGACGAGGTGCTCTGCTAAAGGAACTAGAAGACTTCGTCAGTTTAAACGATTTGTCTGATGTTGTTAGCTTCAAAGATCTGCTCCGCTATGATGCCTTTTATCGTATTTTAAGACAGTATGATGTTATTATCGTTCCAAATGTAAGCGGTGAGCAGCCTAGAATCATTTTTGATGCGATGGCGAGTGGAGTTGCTGTTGTCGGCTCTAAAATAGACTCATTTACGGACATTATCTCAGATGGGGACAATGGATTGCTTTGCACTGCAGGGGATCCCGAGAGCTTTGCCTTTGCGATAGAGAGCCTTTTTACGAACACACAGCTATTAGCGAGGGTACTCTATGGTGGCATCGAGACAGCTAAAGAGAATACAATAGAGTCGATGAGTACAAAAAGAAAGCAAATAATTGAAAGTGTGTTTTTTAACAGGTGATACAGAACTCCGAGAGAAGAGCTGTCAGGAGGAGAACTCCATTTTATCATAGCGCGAAGAATGCGTGAGACGTCAACGTGGGTGTTCACTTGCAAATCACACTTTCTCTAACGTTCCGTGAGGCTCGAGATGCCATAGCTAGTGTTTTATATTACGGTACAATTAATTGTGAGATGAGATGCCCACTAAAACTACTCGTCACGCTGAGCTCAGGCTTGCTGTGCTTTTATTTGCAATACTTGCTTTAGTGTTGTACTCATATGCAGACAATCAACACCACAACTATACGAGTGGTGTTTACACTTTTGGAGAACAGTATGACAATGGAAGTGCAAGGCAGCCCACAAAACTTCAAGACTTCGCGACCTATTTAACGATGGATGTAGGGCTAGTCACGTTCAATAAGATGCTTTTGACTGTTCTCGGCGTCAGTAACGCGCAGGAGAACTTTACGAACTTTTTCCCCCTTCAGACTCTCCTCTTAATCCCGACTGTTCTTATCTTCTACTTTGCAGTGAGGAGGGTTAACAGCGTAAACCCCGAATACCTTGACGGACTGCTCATCGTCATTTTCGCGGCGGTTTTTGCCCGTAGCATTCCAGTTTACTATCTCACACAGCGATTTACCGGAAACGCCTTCTTCGGATGGGCACTCTGGATACTGACACTTGCGTTACTGGCTGACTACCAGAAAAAGATGCCATATAAATATAAAATGGTCATGCTTGCAGCTATTGTGTTTTTCATCACAATGTATCACACAGGCGTCCTAATGGAGATATTGCTGCTCGCTAATTATCTCTTCGTATCGATAGCCTACAATACATACGCGCATGCGACCGATAAACCCCGTCTGCCGGTGATGTACAAGGAGACGGTACTCATCATATGCTGGGCAGTTACGTTCATGCTGTTTATAAACAATCAGCTCTTTTTCCTCATACTTCTTTACTTTTCGCCCATACTGAATGCATGGCTCCTCGTCATGTTTTTGACTGTTGTTGCTGTTGTGTTGGGTTATTTACTACTGAGAAGAGGCAAATTACGAAGGTATAACATTAACATTCGAATTTCGGTTGCTATTCTGACGTTTATAATAGTGTCCGTCATTGTTGCGTTGAATAAGAGGGTTATCGCAATAACAGCGTCAGTCTTTGGTCTGAGCAAAGCATCTATTTTCACCCCCTATTTATACCAGACCGGTTTAATTGAAAACGTAACCCGCCGGGCATCTATAATAGCTCAGCTAGGACTTATAGCCCTTCTCCTCTACCTTGTTTTGTCGTCGAAGCATGTCCACGTGAGATACAAGCTTCTGTCGATAGCTCTCACATCGTCACTTATCTGCGGGACAGCACTTATCTCCCTCACCTTAGGGACTACAATCGGGGTTAGCCGAGCCCTCGAATGGTCATTCATTTTACTGCTCTATTTGATAGTCATTACTGTCACATTCATCGCACGTTGGAGACTTGAACGATTGATCAGTGTGAAGTCTGCAGTTGCGCTCGGTGTGGCGATACTTTTTGTAGCGACGTTTGCCAACGTTCACGCTATGGCTGACTACAATTCATATGCTATCGTCTATGACTCAAACACAAAATACGCCCTCGAGTTTGCGAATAAAGATCATCTGCAACTCTTTGGAGACTTAAGAAGCGCGGGGCGTTACATGATGCTGAGTGGCGAGAATATTGCATACGTCTTTTTGGAGGGGCAGAGAGACACAAAAGTCCTCTCAGATGTGCTCTATTCAAAGAATCCTGATGCAGCGACGCTACTAAACTATTGCATGAACGTCGGTTATTTCAAAGACGAACCACTGGGTGTGATCGTATCAGAGAATAACTACAGGGTTGGCTTTTATGGATTTGATAACCTCTACAAGCCTTTAAAAGCTGACTTCTCCAAACAGGAGACATTCGACAAGGTGTATGATAACAGCAAGAGTTACCTCTACCTAACAAGCCAATCTCAAATTTCAAGCATTTAGACAGCTTGCAAGCAGCTGGTCGAACCGTTTAAAGCGTTCTACGTTGGAGAATATCCTTGACCGTTTTAGCCCTTCCCTACCCATTTTTGCTGCCAAAGTGCGATCATTTAGAAGCTCTATCACGGCTGATGCAACTTGATTGGCGCTCCCATCAGTCAGTATGCCTGTTTTTCCGTGAACAATGGTCTCACCAATGCCCCCCTCGTTTATACCTATGACTGGTTTTCTGCTTGCCATAGCTTCAATTGGCACGTATCCAAATGGCTCTCGCCGTGGTACATAGGCGACTGCGAAGCAACTCGCATAGAATTTTCTGAGGGAGGCATCATCAACCCTCTCAATAAATTCTACGTTGACGCCAAGATCGTTTGACAGGCGAATAAGTTTTGACTTTTCAGGGCCGCTTCCGACTACTCTGAGCACGACAGTTGGATATGTCGCGTTAACGAGTGACATCGCCTCAATCAGAACATCGATGCGCTTCTCCGGGATAAGTCTCGCAACTGTGAGGACAATATCGCCTTCTGGGTCAGCGCAATAGTAACTCCCTAAGTCGATACCGGGGTATATCACGCTTGATGGGAGCGTATAAACTTCCTTCACATAGTTAGATGTGTAATTGCTATTTGTAAAAATGTATTTGCATCTTGTTGCTCGCTCCTTGTCAATTTTTACCATAAAACTCCGCAAGTGGGGTATGAAGTGCTTCAGAAGCACATTCTTCATCGCAGGCGTTTCGCCGAAGGTATCATACAAGCTTCTTATCGGCTCCTGACAATACCAGAAATGCGCTATTTCGTCCTTTTTTGCGTAGTGAGAAGGGACACTGTACGCCAGTGAGACATCATGTTTGCCCGTAACCAGATTTTTATTCGAACAATAAGCATAATAAAAGAAATCAACGAAGAAGTTGAACTTAGTCTGACGCCCGGATTGATGCGGGAGCCACTTATCGACTATTGTAACGTCATTCATTGCTATGCCGAACAGCTTAGGGATCGACTGGTCATAACCTGAGGTATAAACAGTTACGCCGTTGTTCTCTGCAAAATGCGCTATATCATTGAGCACAAGTTTTTCAGCCCCACTTACAACGTCGAAATGCGGATGAATTATAGCAATGTCTACGCCTTTAAGCACTGTTATGCCTACCTTTAAACTTCCTACGTGACTTAAGCTCCTTTAGACTCTCCCTTATACCTAGGACCACGCCGATTTCAAAGAGTTCACGGTCGCTAACCTTACGAGCATCTTGTACGACTCTTCTCTTCTTCATAACTCGCCTCAAGTTGCTGATAAATGATAAATTACCATGAATAATTGATACCGCCATGGTGAACTTTCCATATATTAGAAACTGGGAAATTTTGTAAACGTCATAAGCCATGGACGTCATTGTAGCTAGCAAAAAATTTTTCGGCTCGAAATTTTTTGCGATGTTATAGAGCCTGTTTCGCTGATATAGGAACATCTTAAATGGCGAACTATCCGTCCCAAATGAGCCACCAAACTTATGGTACACCACCGAAGTTGGCATGTATTTTATCTTGTACCCAGCAATCCACGCTCTTAAGCAAAAATCGACATCCTCGAAGTACGCAAAGTAGTCGGGATCAAAACCACCCAGCTTGCAGAATACATCTTTTCTGACGAGCATCGCGCCGCCGCTTGTGCAACCAACAAACTTCGGTTGGTTGTAGTCCTCTTTCTCTTCCATCATAAAACCAATGTCGTATCCCGCACCCGTTATCGTGACCGCTCCACCCGCGTGATTCACGTAGTTCCTGCTCTCGTAAAAGAGCATTTTACTTCCACAAGAAGCTACTTTCTCGTCCTCCTCAATACCTTCTACGAGTTCAGAAAGCCATGCAGGTTCCACTTCAACATCATTATTTAAAAATGCTACATATTTACCACAAGCGTATTCGACACCTACATCGTTACCTCGGGAAAACCCATAGTTAGACTCAAGTCCCACGACCCTTACCCACGGGAAGTGCTCTCTTACATACTCAACGGACCCATCTGTTGAGGCATTATCTACCATGATGACCTCATATGCCAGGTAGTCAAGGTTGCCTAGAGATCTAAAGCAGTCCTCTAGAAACTCCCGCCCATTGTAGTTCAAGACAATCACTGATACCGTTGGAAATTCAAGATTCATACAAATATGTCACAGTTAAAGTGCATTGAATTCAAAAGGGCTTATAGGTTACTGAAACGCCTTTTTTTAAAAAAAAGCAAAGGTGGTGCCTCGCAATGAGTGGGGAATCTTAGGTGCACTTCAAATTAGATTAGTCACGTTTTTTGCAGCTTTGTATTGGCTAAAAGAACAGGTGAAGCTGTTTAACGCGACTCGTCAAACGTTTGCCACATTAAGCGTGCCATAAATCAAGTAGTTCCTGCTCGATAACCGTAAACGTTTGTGTATCCCACATTCCCTTTACTAGTGTCCATGATTTTGGCGTATACGACTTTCAATTCGTCGGGCTGGGGTATAGCTGTATACTGCCTCATTGTACAAATGTCGAGTGGTAACTGCAAATTCTCCGTGCTATGTTGCCCATCTTGTCCTGTGCTACGTCCGAGACTAAAAAATCAATTTTCTATATTTCTTGTATTTTCACCTCTCAGTAGAAGAGATATGATCGTTCCGATATAGCCCTACAGCTGCGATAGATACTTTTAGTGCTCAGGTTCCGGTCAGTATCACTCCGGAATGCGGCCTTACCATTTGAGTTACTGAAGCCCCGCTGCTGTAACCTTGAGCATGTACATCTACGTGCTCGCTACTTGGGTTTACAAGCACTTTACCGTATTCAAAATCACGTTGCCAAATTCCATCTTTATAATAAGCGCTACCTGCCGCCCTGCCGAGTTTTATCCTATAGTCGGGAAACCATTGAGTGCTTGTGGGGCCATAGTAAAAGTATCCGTCAGACAAAAGCGATGAGAGGAAGTAGAAATATCTGTCCCCGCCAACAGCATAGAACATCGTGAACTTACCTCGTTGACTTGCGTAATATGGCATATCTATAGCACTGGGCTGCCAACCCTTATAGGAAATGTACCCTTCATCCATCCAGCCATCAGTTCGTTCCATATAATTTGAGAGCTCTCCCTTCATCATTGGGCTCTGCCCATTGTAAAACACTGGAAATCCATCGAAGTGTATTCTTTTAAGTAGATAGTTCATAGCCGTGAGCCATTTACTATCAGATGACGTGTATCCATACGCAGGATTTGAATCCCTTGGATATTGTATTCCGTTATCTACATAGAGGCCGTCGAACCCCTTTGCAAGTGCTTCTCTGCATACGACAACGCATCGATCATTCCAGCCCAGCTTTGTGATGTCCATAACTTGCTCTGTGTTTCCGTAGTCCGTCAGACCGTTAAGCCACCATTCAGGGTGATTCTTTACAGCCTGCTGCCATTCGCTTGTTGGACTTTGAGACTTATAGACAAGTAGCGGGTTAAAGTACGCAAATACCTTCACGTTTGGGTTTCGCGCCTTTATCGCGGCGATGTGCTCGGGGGTATCTACATAATGAAGGGTGACAATGTCAAATTTTGCTAGATTGTCAGCAAGTTGCGATTCTGACCCACATGTGTACCAAAGCCAGTCATTGTGTTGTGCTACAAAGTTATGCGGAAATGCTTTCTTCATTAGGTCACTCGCATACGTCTTACCCCACGAATTTGACCGCGCACTGGCATAAGCTGTCTGTTTTGTGGCAATGCCTTTTTCTATGAGATTAACTTCAGTTTCAGCGTTTCCTGACCGCAACTTTATCGCGACTAGTCCGTTCTTAACATCTTCAGCAAGTCCCGGTCCTACTTCAAGTTCTGTAGCTATCTCAAAATGACCATTAGAATCAGCTGCCGTGCGAGACGACGTTGTAGTTCCATACCACAATTTATATGCGTTGACTTCAGCCTTTGGATTAGTAACACCGGATATCGTAATAACATCCTTGTGAGGTGGTGCGAAGCTTGGCGCCATCCCTTTAATGGGGGGGGTGTCATGCTGCACTTGAGTGATTTTTAAAACAGATCCTGAACCTTCGCAGACAACTGGCGCTGCTGCAGAAGATAAAACACTGCAGTCGCTAAAAGGCACATAACGCGCGTTCTCCTCTTCCGTTCTCTCACTACATCACCATTCCTTCACGTATCACTCCCTTTGCCAGTTTTAACTGGTACTAAAAAGACTAATTCTCTTGACGCTATATAAAAGTATTGCAGCGGTTTATTTCTATTGGAGCGGTCAATTCCACTGGAATTTGGAGCAACGCACGCTTTTCGACGAATTATTAAACTGCCATTTGTTGCACGTATTTTATTGCGTCCATCATCAACATTATTGCTGCGGTAACAAATTGACCTGAATTAGCTCCCAGAGCGCATTCATACGTTAAAAATTACGACAGATCTTGCAGGTGCATTAGCCCTACCCAACTGAGGGGTATAACACCGATGGGTTAGAGGTGCCGCTCCAATATAGCAAGTTCATTCATTTGACTTCAGAGACCACAAAGCAGCGTCGTGGCTAACATAACTATTTACTTAAAGTTAATGACGGCGATGTGACGGCGGTGCAAATTAGCCTTGTAAATGAGCCTCATAGATTTATAAATACACAAATTTACAAACGCAAAATTGTTACTTCGGCATATTCATCGTGGCACATTCATCGTTCTTGAATCGAAAATTTTTAGTTTTTCAAGCCTCATCTGCTCATTTATCATATCGCGAAGTGATGCTATGATGCCAAGCTGTTTGATTTGCGAGTCAGACAATATCCTGTTCTTTTGAATGTAAGATCTCTTTTTGATACTTGTATTTAGACCCTTTAAGAAAGTCTCACTTCCTTTGATTATCGCTCTAGCACTTTCATACTTCTTGTGGCGGATGAACTGTAGTATTCTATATGTATCGTACGCAAAAGATACCACCATGGCCTTTATGATGGTTTTTGCCTCGAAATGTTTTATCACATTCGCGAGTCGGTTCTTCTGACAGTAGTAAATCCGAGTACTCGATGTCTTCTTTCCAAAAGAGCCGCCGAATTTGTGGTATGCTATGGATGAAGGGACGTACATCATTTTATAACCAAACTCCCACGCTCGCAATCCAAGATCGACGTCTTCAAAGTACGCAAAGTAGTCGGGATCAAAACCACCCAGCTTGCAGAATACATCTTTTCTGACGAGCATCGCGCCGCCGCTTGTGCAGCCAGTAATGCCGATCTTGTTAAATTTTTCGCCATCAAATTCACCGAACCCTTTATCATAGCCCCCTCCGCTATAATCCAGCATAGCTCCCGCGTGATTTATCATGTCTCTTCGCTCATGGAAAAGCAGTTTGCTTCCGCACGATGCAATCTTTTCATCACTTAAAGCTACCTTTACAAGCTCTATGAGCCACCTCACATCGACTTCTACGTCATTATTTAAGAATGCGACGAGCTCCCCCTTTGCGTGTGTGACCCCCAAATTACTGCCTTCTGCAAAGCCTTTGTTTTCGTCAAGTTCCACGACCCTTACCCACGGGAATCGTTCTCTAATATACTCAATGGACCCATCTGTTGAGGCGTTATCTACCATGATGACCTCATATGCCGGGTAGTCAAGGTTGCCAAGAGATCTAAAGCAGTCCTCTAAAAATTCTCGCCCGTTGTAGTTCACGACGATTACCGATGCCATTGGGAATACAAGGTTCATATGAATAAGTAGTGTGCTGCCTTATGAGTGTTAATCGAACAGCGTTAAGTTATAACATATCTTTGACCCGCCATATAATCATACGAGTTGTCGGCTGAGAGGCGAATGTCATAGTCATTTATTATATGCACGGCTATTTGGTTATACCCTTTATCACTGGCTGTCGTGTGCCATATCCACGTGTTGTTTGTTGACCAATCCTGAACGATAGTAGAGTTGTAACTCGTCGAAGGACCTGTCTGGAAGAACCTGTACTTCAGCTGACCTCCATTTTGGTCGTATGCGACTACAGTCCACGTTACGTCAGTTCCTGCCGGCTGCGGTGGTGGGATGCTGCGGTACAAACCAATAAATTCCGGAACGTGATCCTTATCCACTTTATAGTAGTGTACAAAGCCGTTCGTGTATACCTTATCTATTCGGTCAATGTTGTTTAGGCTCCCAATGTCTCTGTTCCAACTCTCCTCATCCACGTTGGCCTTTCCGTCAAAGAACTTGTCGGGTGAGTTTGTGATGAATAGATAGTCTATGCCCTTAGTGTTGTATCCCTGCCACGTCCTAAGCTTTTTGAAGTTCATGCCTTCAAGCATCGAGCCATTTTTGCCCCCCCAGTCACTTGCGACGAGCTCCCCTGTGTAGTATCTGTAGGGCGGTGAATTTTTACTGTCTGCGAGAGTTATAGCGCCTGGATCCTTGCCAACTGTCCACGACATACCCGCTCGTGCTCTATCGTCCACGGGCCCGATCACGTTGAAGCTTTTGTCAAAGTTGAGCGCCAGCACAGCAACGTTTATCAGACTTACAGCGATCAGAATGGGGATGACCCCGCGTACGAGCTTTGAAAATTTTGTGTTACGTGTATCCCGCACGGCCTGAATTAATCCTATTGTTGCTATTATACCATAAATCACGGCAACCCAGTTCAGAAGGCGCCCTCCCACATCTATCCCACCAAGCGAATCAACCGAGCGGTTGCCGCCTGAAACCACCTCACTTGCAGAGCCAACTTCAAACTGTAAAATGAAGCCTATGACCATAGCGATTGATAGAAAGATCAAAGTGACGAACAAATATCTATAAAAAGCTTTGTCATCACTGCGCTTATTAAGACCGTTACGTTTCAATGACTGTGTGGCAGCATATGCCACAAGAGGAGCAATTGGTAGAAGATACGGGACATACCCTGACTGGAATCTTGCTAAAAATGAATATCCAATAACAAGAAGCCCCAGCAAGAACGTAGATAAGAGGACATACCCTGCTCTCGTATGATTTATTTTGGAACTCAACGTCTGCGACTGATTGTCAATTTTGTAACCACTCTTTGCAAACGCCCGTATTCGAGCGATAATGACTGGAATATTGAGGTGATCAACTAGCATGAACGCAGCATAAAGCGCAACAAGGCCAATGATGGCAAACGGGTAAACGCTCGCAAATGCACCCACGTACCCGTTTACGACGCTATAGAAGATGTACCATGGGAGAAAAACGAGCGGAATGTACGCGAGCGCAGCAAATCTAAGCTCCCTCACAACAAATGGCATGGCAACTATCGACATCGCTATAAAACTAAGCTGATGCGTGAACACGGTCGCCAGCATGAGTGCTGTCAGCATCCAAAACGTATAGGTCTTTGATACACGCCCGTTATAGTACAAGTAGAAGAGTAAAAGCGCTCCAAAGAACAATATGTAACCAACGCACTCCTCGATCATCCGGGACTGCTGATGTGTAAGGCCGTTAAACGTCCCAACATAGAGGATCATGAGTGGAATACACCAGTGCTTATGTTCGCCCGAGTTGGAGGCTATAATATATATCGTCGCAGCCATCAAAACAGGAGTGATGATCTGTAGCGGATACTGAGCGAATGTAAAGAGGTTAATTCCAGTAAGTGCAGAAAGCGTAGATACGAGGGCGTGCATACCGACCGAATACATGCCGTAGTATATCGATTGCGGGTACTGAGGGGTATAATGTCCAGAAATCAGGTATTGATTGCTGTCTGCAAGTAGCATCCACATATCGGAATCCGCAGTATACCTCCACAACAAAAGTGAGTATGCAACCCTTACTGCCGTTATTGCTACTGTTATCGCTGCGATCGTCGCAAAGTACCTTCTATTCAAAAATCGGACCTCTTATTCGTCAGATCCCTTACCTCTCTTCGTATCTCAAGGAGGGATTTAAACATATCTATCGAATCGCTCAAGGCGTGTACCTTGCTGTTAGTCTTATTGCTCCAAGTTATGGGCACCTCAACTATTTTAAACCCCCTGCTATGCGCCTTCGCAATTAACTCTGTATCAAACGCAAACCTGTCGCAATGTATGTCGAGATTCTCCCACAATTCGCGCCGAAATGCCTTGCAGCCACACTGAAAGTCCGATACGTTTATTTTCAAGAGGAGTTTCGCAAGTGCGATGTATGTTGCTCCAAATAATTCCCTCATGATCGGTTGTTTATACGTTATGACAGACTGCGATAGCCTCCGTGAGGCTATAGCGATATCTGCTCCACCATCAATAGCCGAAGCTAGCCTCATAAAGTCTCTTGGATGAATCGACATGTCGGCGTCGATAAATCCAAGTACCTCTCCGTCAGCCAGCTTCAACGCTCTTTTTATGGCGGCACCCTTACCTCTCCTGACGGTGCTGCTTGTAAGTTTAACTATCTTATGCTCTGAGGCGAATTCCTGTGCGACCTCTCGAGTTCCATCAGTCGAGGCATCTTCGGCTATAATTATCTGAATATCGTTAAACTTGCTTAATTCTTCAAGCAGTTGGCCTATAGATCCGCCTTCGTTGCAGGCTGGCACTGCAATAGAGATCATCTCTTCGAATAAAATGCTTCAGTTGTGATAAAAGTTACCATGCCTTCTGGCGACGTTGAGAGTATCAAAAGTTTGGGAGGCGCTTGAGCGTCTCAGCGCTAAAAACCTCGTGCAGGTACATAACAGAACTATATTGAAATGTGGTACATTTTGTGATGTGCATTCGTAATTGGAGCGCTTAATGCCTATAGTTATTGGAAAATTATTAGTAAGATTGAATTTTGTATTAAACTACAATTTTAGTTCATCTGTTGTACCGCTATTGAAAGGTGATATTATTGGACTCAGAAGATACCGCAGCAGCAAAAAAGGTAAGTGTAGTTATCCTGAACTACAATGGAGTCGAGCATATAGATGAATGCCTCTCGACCGTTTTGAATCAGACGTATCCACACTATGACGTAATAGTCGTCGATAGCGCTTCATCTGACCTTAGCGTGAATTACATACAGAGTAAGTACCCCGACGTCATACTGCTTCCCTTTAAGGAGAACCTTGGTTACGCTCGCGGGAATAATATTGGAATAGAACATACCGACGGCGATTACGTGGCTATTTTAAACAACGACACGATCGTGGAGCCTGATTGGATTAAAGAACTCGTAAAAACGCTACAATCCCGAGATGATGTATGTTTTGTGACGTCGAAACTCAAGATATACCATGATCGCGATACCATTAACGCTCGAGGGATAGTCATTCACTACACGGGTCCATCGTTCAACAATGGGCTGTTCGAGCGCGATGATGATAGCAGCTCTCAAATGTCGGTTCCAGGAGTAAATGGCTGTGCCTTTGCTGCAAGAAGAGACGTCTTAAAGGAGATCGGTGCGTTTGATCCAGACTTCTTCATGCATATGGAAGACGCCGACCTCTCTTTGCGGGCGCGACTTGCGGGCTACGACATCTTGTATGTGCCGACATCAGTTGTCTACCATAAGTACAGGCTCAACATAGGAAGCAACGAAAAGTTCTACCGGCTCGAGCGTAATCGCTATCTTCTGCTTCTTAAAAACTACAGCACACGAACTATTGTAGTTTTACTGCCTGCGCTCCTCCTTACAGAGCTTATGATAATTGGCTATACGTTCATATGGGGCAGGTCTTACATGTCTAGTAAACTCAAGGTTCTCAAGTGGTTGTACCGAAATAGGAAGCGGATAAAAATAAAAAGAGAGCAAGTTCAGAAGCTGCGGAAAGTCAATGATACGAAGGTTCTAACAGCCCTTGGCAAGACGATGCCAGCGAATCAGCTGAGCGCAAACTCTTACATCCAAAAGGGCGTTGAGGTATTTAATCTCTTGTTTAAGGGGTCGTACTCTCTTCTCAAACACTTTCTCTGACGTGCCACAAGCCTACAACCATAAATAATTTGATTGCAACAATATTTATAATGGGGAGATTATTTTACTAATCACCTGTTACTACCCGACTACGCGCTATAACGAAGCTTATTACGGGGGTCTGCAATTGGTGAAAACTCTAAAAGAGATTAACAAAAAGATCAGTGATGGAAGCGTCCACGTTATCACCGCCGACGAGATGCCTCATGTCGTGGCAGAACTCGGATTAGAAGCAGCGGCAAAAGAGGTCGACGTGGTAACCACTGGAACTTTCGGTGCTATGTGCTCTTCCGGAGCTTGGATGAACTTCGGTCATTCTGACCCCCCTATAAAGATGAGTAAGGCCTGGCTAAACGATGTTGAAGCCTATGCCGGAGTCGCGGCAGTCGATGCGTACATCGGCGCTACGCAGCTCTCAGAAACAAGAGGGCTTGAGTACGGTGGAGCGCACGTCATAGAAGATCTCGTTGCTGGAAATGAGGTTGAACTCAAAGCAATAGGTTTTGCTACTGACTGTTATCCGAGAAGGAGCATTGAAACCTCGATTACCATCAACGATCTCAATGAGGCCATTATGCTCAATCCGCGCAACGCGTACCAAAAATACGCCGCTGCTACGAACTCCTCCGACCGGGCAATGTACACCTATATGGGGACCCTGCTTCCGAAGTTCGGAAACACTACGTATTCAGCTTCGGGAACTCTTTCGCCAATTTACAACGATCCTGATTATGAGACGATCGGCTTGGGAACGAGAATATTTCTCTGTGGGGCTGAAGGGTACATAATAGGCAACGGCACACAGCACGATCCGGTAAACAGCTCCGGGACGCTGATGGTACGTGGAGACCTGAAGGCGATGAGCACTGAATATCTCAGAGCCGCAACTTTCCACAAGTACGGGACGTCGTTGTACGTAGGGATAGGAATACCAATACCAATATTAAACAAAGGGCTTGCCGAAAAGACTGCCATAAGCGACGGTGAAATAATGACGGACGTTCTTGACTATGGGGTTGCACGGAGATCAAGGCCCGTGATACGAAAAGTATCGTACGAAGAGTTGAAATCCGGGGCAATTGAGATTAATGGCAAGGAAGTGAGGACATCATCTATGTCAAGCTACTTTAAAGCGAGAGAGATAGCCGATGAACTCGCTCAGAGGATTAAAAACGGTACGTTCCAGCTCACCGCTCCGGTAATGCGAATTCCTCTAAACGTAACACCCAAGCCCATGAGGCAAATCGCTAAAGTCCCGCTCGCGCGGGATGTCATGACACCAGGAATAATCATAAAAGAAGCTCTCAGCATTCAGCAAGCGGCAAAGATAATAGTTGAAAAACAGGTAAACCACTTACCTGTCGTC
This sequence comes from Methanobacteriota archaeon, assembly GCA_963704625.1. Taxonomy (GTDB): domain Archaea; phylum Halobacteriota; class Bog-38; order Methanoflorentales; family Methanoflorentaceae; genus DASPRZ01. The sequence goes on from OY969924.1 coordinate 1,333,196, forward strand.
TCAGATGATGAGAAACTCATCGGAATTGTCACGGCTTACGACATCTCTAAAGCAGTAGCGCGCAGCAAAGGTGACGGGCTCAACGACATAATGACCAAACGGGTGATAACAGCATCGCCTGATGAGCCAATCGATTTAGCTGCGAGGAGACTGGAACGCCATAACATATCTGCATTGCCCGTAGTCGATGATTCGAATAAAGTGATAGGTATCGTTACGAGTGAAGACTTAAGTAAGCTTCTAGCTTGCAGGTGAAGGTGACGACATTGAAGATCATACTGAAGTTTCCACAAAAGATTATGCAAAATCCACTGCTAGCGGAAGTAGTGCTCGAAACCGGCGTGCTCATCAACATAGACCGGGCATTTGTCGATCCAGCAATTGCTGAAATTGTGATAGATGTCCCTGATGATAAGAAAGAAAAAGTCGCCGATGGGTTCAGGCGGCGGGGGGTCGAAGTTTGCGAGTTGGACACTCCTCTGCTCTTCGACGAAGCAGAATGTGTCCAATGCGGAGCATGCGTTTCGGTATGCCCGGTAGAGGTCTTCAAACTCAACGATGACCGCACCATCTCAATTGACCTCAAACGATGCATTCTGTGCCGCACATGCCTCACGATGTGCCCGCAGGGAGCTCTGAAAGTTGCGGAGGTATGAAGGAGAAGTTCCAGCTAAAGCAAACGGTCGTCACGATTGCCGCCGATGACCCCTTACACATAGCGGTCGCAAAAGGCGCAATACAGCACCACCGGCGCAAACTTGAGCATTTCATACTGCTTAACCCGTTTTTTAGATTCGCACTTGAACCGTTTGATGACTATTTGGGGGGGCCACCGGATATTGTCCGGAGGATGATAGCGGCGTCGAATGCAGCTGGAGTGGGCCCTATGGCTGCAGTTGCAGGTGTGATTGCTGATCTTGCCGTTGAGGCGATGGTGGGTGCCGGAGCGCGCTATGCAATCGTCGATAACGGGGGTGACATTGCATTATCAAGTGACAGGGATGTCACGGTCGGGATATACGCAGGGGGCCCCTCTTTTAAAGACATAGGGTTTTGTGTAGAACCAGTTGCGTTCAGCGGCATATGCACGTCTTCGGCGACGGTTGGCCCGTCCATAAGTTTCGGAAATGCAGACGCAGCTTGCGTCATAGCTGAAACTGCGTGCCTTGCGGACGCTGCTGCTTCGGCGTTGGGAAATGCTAGTTTTGACGTTTATGAGGGGTTTAACTCGATTAAGGATATTAAAGGTGTACGCGGGGCACTTGTAATTAGCAACGGTGTGCTTGCTACGTGGGGAAAGCTCCCTAAGATAGTGTGTGCTTCTTATGAAATGGAGTGCATAACAAGGCCGTAGCCGTCTCTTGAAGGCTGGTCTTACTGTATAACGGAGACTTCAACCAAACGACGAGTGGACCTTTTTAGTAACTGTCCACTTAAACGCGAATTATACTGCTAAAGTGAAGCATCTCCATAGATTGCTTTATTTTGATTTTGAATTAGAGTAGCGACACGCATCTTGGCGTATACCACAACGCGTTAATAGATACGACAATTAGCATACGACTGGGAGTATTGCGCAGAGGTGTCTTAGCATCAGCACTTACTTCTCTAGGTGATTGCAAGTCAGATAATTGCAGTCAGAATAAGGAAAAACTGCAAGAATTTCAAGATCAAAAAATTCTGTTTCGTGACTTGCCTTACAGTTATGAGTGCTGCCTGGAACGCACGTATCTCTTTGTTTTATGAGCATATGCGACAGTTATGGAGGTTTTAAGTACCGTGAGACTCTGTGCTACCAAGAACACGCTTTAAGCTGTAGTTCAAAGTTACAGCAATTCAGTACAGGAAGATGACGTCGCATGCGTATCTCAGGATAGGATGCTGGCCAAACATTGTCAAGATTTAAATAAAATTACACTAAAAATTGATTTGATGCTGGCAATTTCCGTCGTTGGCGCAGGTTATGTAGGGCTGAGCACAGCAGTTTGTTTCGCATCCCGTGGGTACAACGTAATAGCGTCAACGTATGATGCTGATAAGATCCGTCTAATAAATGACAAGGTTCCTCCTTTTTATGAGCCTATGCTTACTGAACTGCTCACGAGTGGCATCGAATCGGGAAATTTAAAAGCGGTATACGGGCGTGAGGAAGCGATTTTAAATACTGATGTAACTTTTGTTACGGTAGGCACGCCCGAACTCGCTGATGGGAGCATAGATCTTACGTTTGTGCGAAAAGCATGTGCGGAAATAGGACGTGCGCTTAGGAAAAAGGATGAGTACCATCTCGTGGCAATAAAGAGCACGGTCACCCCGGGTACAACCAACGGAGTGGTAAAACCGATGCTGGAAGCAGCATCGGGGAAATCAGCCGGGCGAGATTTTGCATTGTGCATGACTCCCGAATTTCTGAGGCAAGGTTCATCGATTTACGACACCTTCAATCCCGATAGAGTAATCATCGGCGAACACGATGAGACTTCCGGGGACGCGCTGTACGGTCTTTTTCAAGAATTTTACGATAACAACGTGCCGATCGTGAGGATGAACCTCGCGTCGGCTGAGATGGTTAAGTATGCAAGCAACGCTTTTCTCGCGACGAAGATTTCTTTCGCAAATGAACTCGCCAACGTATGCGAGAAACTGGACGATGTTGACGTCAATCACGTGATGGCTGGTGTAGGGCTCGACGGTAGAATAAATCCCAAATTTCTCAATGCTGGCGCAGGGTTCGGAGGGTCATGTCTTCCAAAGGACGTAAAAGCTTTGGTCAGTGTTGCAAAAGCAGTTGGCTGTGAAACGCCACTACTAAGTTCTGTGCTCGACGTGAATGAGGCACAGCCACTGCATGTAGCTGATCTCGCCATATCGACACTCGGGAGAGTCAAGGGAAAGAAAGTCGCGCTCCTCGGCCTTTCATTTAAGCCTGATACGGACGACATACGGGAGGCCCCATCCTTAAAAATTGCAAGAAGGCTTATGGACAAAGGTGCAGTAGTGTACGCATTTGATCCTGCTGTAACGCACATAGAGAGGCCAAATTTTGAAGATTTGACATGTGCAAGTTCGATAGCGGAGTGCTTGCAAGGGGCACACTGTTGCATACTCGTAACTGAGTGGGAACAGTTTAAATGCCTTGAACCAGAGGACTTCATCAAAAATATGTCTGAGCCTGTACTAATTGACGCACGGAGAGTCTATGACACTGAGAAGTTTTCACGTAAGCTTCACTTCCTTGCAGTGGGGTTGCCCCTCGATAGGAAGACGAGGAGATCATGAGACACGCACGTGCGTAGGAATGAAGGAATATACCGCTGCTCGAACGCTAATGACGTTCCCCCTTTTTTGCGCGGCTGCTTAAAAGCTCCATCCAATGCGGTATGGCTGTTGACAACATACGTAGATACTAATTGTTCTTGTACCATTCCACCGTTTTTTTCAGTCCCTCTGTAAACTCAATTTCAGGCTGCCAGCCAAGAGACTTCAAGCGAGAGATGTCCGCCCACATTCTCTCTATCTCGACCCCCTTGGAGCGCTTTCGCACCTCCTTGACTGCAACATCGACTCTCTTACCTAGGATCTTTGCTATCGACTGTACAAGGGATTCGATACGTACCTCTCTGCCAGATCCTACGTTGTAAATCCCATCACCTTGCTGTGCTATAAGGAGCAAGCCAGTAATGACATCATCCACGTACGTAAAGTCACGGGTAGGTTTGAGGTTTCCAAGTGATATAATGTCCTTTTCGAGCATTTGCTCAATGATAGCCGGTACTACAAAATCCTGAGTTTGTCGGGGGCCAAAGACGTTGAATAGCCTCGCAATGGACACTGGTATGCCATAAGATTTGCTGTACGCTAACGTGAACCCTTCAGCTGCGAGCTTGCTCGCCGAGTAAGGCTCCCTTGAATACGTTGGATGCTCCTCATCTATAGGCAGATACTGTGGAATGCCGTAGACGTGGGCCGTACCGACAAAGACGAATTTTTCAACGGAATCAGATCTTCTGACGGATTCGAGCACATTGAATGTTCCCATGGTATTTGTCTCAAAAGTGCGTCTGGGATTTTCAATCGAACGTCCTACATGAGAGATAGCAGCTAAGTGAAAAACAGTCGAAGTGTCGCGAATTGGAATTGGGTCGCGAACGATATCCCCTTTTATCACTTCAATTTGCCCTTTGAGGTGGGAGATGTTGTTCAAATCACTGCGCACCACGGCTTTTACCTCTACCCCACTTCCGACGAAATGTTCTGTCAGATGGGAGCCAAGAAATCCCGTTGCGCCAGTTATTAAGACCCGCTCCATCATATCATTACTAATCGTACAACGACTTATATTCTTGTGCCTCCAATCAGTATCCTTCCCAAAAAACTATTAACACAAGTGCTCGCGTGGTGATATTAAGGAATTGGCCTATTTTTTAGAAATTGAATTAAAAGAAATTTAAACAAGTAAAACGAACCGGCATCATGGCGGTATTTTTTCTCCATGAGGGCAGTTAAGTTGACATTTTTTAGATTATGGGTAGGTAAAAAGACAAGTATAAGGCTCAAAGTAAAGGTGATGATATAACAATTCAGCATGGTAAGGCTCTCGCTAGGGTTTGTAAATGTTCTGGAGTGAAAAGTGGTAGGACACATCCGTGAAGTTAGCCGTGCCTGCCTGCTATGACAGGGGCGTACAAGAGTTACGGTCTTCAGCTATTGAAGACACTGTTGAAACTTTTGACGAGGGACTTGTAGAGTTGAGGTGACATTACGCCAATACCGTCGTTTTCTTATGATGCCATGCTGGCAGCACTTTCAACATCGAGGAGAGGAGACGGGCTGGAAGATAAAGGCGCCTTGTCGCTTAAGAGTTCGTAACTCTAACGCGGTTAAAGCGCCATTTTACCTCTACTAAAGTTGCCTTTTTACAATTGAGCGGCTAAACTGTTACCTTAACTTCTTGCTTAACTGTCTTTTTAACAGTTAACCCTTTAGAAGTCCATCTTCCATCAATTGATAACCGTTCATGTGCGTTGACGTTCGTAGTGGGTAATTCCAGCGCATTCTCTCTCAGTATGCGCCTGCATTTCCAATGGAACGTCATTTTCCTATCGAACCTCTACTTCATAAAACTTTTTAAATAAAGCGATGTTTTCCACTGCAATGATATACATTTCAGCGGAATCTATGATCCGTCACAATAATCGTTCTAATTCTTCGTTCTCCAATGCATTCATCTCCTAAGTGGTTGCAGGGCAAACACTCCGGCATAAGCCACATTTTCGATTAGCTATGCAGTATCCGGGTATCATCGAAGCTGAAAGTGATGTTAACGTCCGTATTCTGAGCCTGATAGTTGCGCGTAATTTCTGAGATGTATCTGTAAGAGATACTGCCACGAACATTTCCAAGTTGCGAAACTGGTGAAATAAGCAACAGTTTTTTACCTCGCTCACCCCCGATGATGGTAGGACTTAGCATTATTAAAGCGTTATTATTACTCAGTAATAACGCTATTTTATATAGTAGAACGCTCATGCAGCCAAGCTCGGATATCGTTTTCTCAGGTTTTGGGTATGAAAATAGCACCCATCTTCTTTATCTCCCGCAAATTTGAATGCCGAGAGGGTTTGGATGTATATGTCGACTGGCTCTTCCCTGCTTCAGACGTTACCAGCATTGTTCCATGGTGGTCACTGCGCTTAATCTGCGACGGTTTTAGCTGTCACTGGCTTCAGAAAATAGGTCGCATATAACATCGGTGGCAGCGATTTCACCGCTTAAATCGGGAGAAACGATTAAATATCGAACTGAAGTATGAACCATAACAAGGTGATTGTATATGAAGATTAGTGTTCGCAATAAGATTCCCGCTACAATAAAAGAGGTAAAATTGGGCGCTATAATGGCAGAGATCGTCTTACAGGCGGGCAATAATAAAATCGTAGCAGCCATCACAAAAGATGCTGTTGAAGATCTGGCCTTGAAAGTGGGCGATGACGTTACCGCACTGGTGAAGTCAACATCAGTTATGATTCAAAAATAGGATTAGAAAAACCGGGGATAACACTAGGAGGACGTCGTATACATCAATGAGATGCTTCACATCGTCTGCCCTAGTGATGTTTGTCATTTGATTTTGAATTTCTATATCTAAGAATTTAATGCTGAGAGGTTCACTCATTGTGGCTCCAGTTCGTCACAAGACCCACATGATGAGATAAGCCCGAGAGTTATATGCTTGAGCAGCTGCCAACGGCTGATCTACCTGCACATTCTCCAAGTAGTCAGTGATGCCCGCGTGTCAGCACATCGTACAAAAGGTGCATTTTGAGACGGGAATAGAAAAAAAAAGCACCAACACAAAGAGGACATGAGAGCGATTTTCACGCATCGGCATCGATAAGAAAGTTTTTTTGGCAGAGGGCTATAAAACATCAGTCGATAGCACTACCGCGCGTTAAACTGCAAGCACTCGCTGGCTTTGTGCCGGGATGGCGCATCAATCAGACATGCCATCCAAGCATCGGCAATTGCATACGCTATTTGTCGTACTACTCCAGTGCTGTTATCCTCAATGACGTCACACCCGCCATGGTCGGCATGCTGCGATGTCGGTCCTTGTGGAACAACAAATCCGTACTTCTGCAAGATTGCTTGTCCTGCCGGAGAGTACACATAGTTAATGAAATCCTGTGCTAATGTCGGGTCTTTTGACTGTTTCAACGCACCAATAGGATATTGTGCTATTACGTTGTACTTATCCGGAATAATGATCCTGTCCACCTGAGCCTTTTGTTTTAGGGGAACATCAGACTGATAAACAAACCCTGCGTCAGCTTCCCCAAGCGCCACCTTCGTCACAATATTATTAACATTCGGCTCTTGTGATACCACATTTGACAGTACTTTGTTTCTAAAGTCGGGACCGTATGCCGTATCATTGGCCATTTTAGCAAGCACTTGCAGTGTGTAATTCCCTACTGGAACGGCCTGCACTCCTATCACAATCTTTATTCCGGGTTTGGCAAGATCTGACATGTTTGTAATATTTCCAGGATTGTCCTTGGGGATAATTACCTCTAGCTTGTTTTGTGCAAATACATTCACTGTTGAATTATTCATGTACCCTTCGTTCTTCAATGCGTTCATTTGTGTACTGCTCGCAGAAGCAAACACATCTGCATACGCACCGTTTTCAATTTGAGTTTGGAGTACCTGACTGCCGTCAAAGTTGAAGGAGACATTGATATCCGAATGATTCACATGATAGTTCTGACCAAGCTCGGTAAATGCATCAGTCAGTGACGCTGCAGCGAACACCGTCAATTGCTTGCCTTGAGCGGTTTGCGTAGGGGCAGTACAGCCACACGTGATGATGAGTGCACTCACAACAGCGCACAATAAAACCGGAACAAACGTCTTATTCTTCATGTTGCACCTCCTTTACCTATGGTTTGCAAAGGGGGCCAACATCGACCCCCGCGTGGCTACAGAGCGACCAACTGCTCTTAAGCTTGCAATGGCTTTTGCTTCCACGTTGCGAAGCTGGTGAAATAAGCAATGGTTTTTCGCCTTGCTTACACCAAACAGTTTAGGACGTAATTGTATTTAATCGTTATGACTAATTAGTAATAACGCTTTTATAGTTGATTGTGAATAATATGTACGGGCTTTGGGTTTAAAAACAGCACCCGTAGCCTTATCTCCCATAGGTTGAACGCTGAGAAAGCTGTGGACAAAGAGGAAGAGTGAGGGTACAGTAATAGCGGAAACTGTCGTATAGGTGAACGAGAATTAAATTGAGGCTTGCACTGTATATGTCCATTAGCTCTTCTCCGCTTTAAACGTTGCCAGCATTACTTCACAGCGGTCGTTGAACCATGATCGCTGTGGCAATTCTGGCAATAACTGGTTTTGAAAGAGGGCAGCATGCAATGTCCGTAGCAGCCCGGTTCAGCTCTTGAATAGAGAAAGGATTAAAAACTCAAAGACTGGTCCATAAACGGTGTTGTACATGCAGATTAGCGTACGCAACAGACTTTCTGGTATCGTCAAAGAGAATGGTGGAAAAAGGGCTAAGGATAGAAGATGAAGGTACATTTAATTTGACGGACTTTTTGTTATACCCTTCCCGCCAATGCCAAATATGTTGGAAAGCTTGATACGCATGGGAGTTGGCTATTTCGTCCTTCCCTTTCACCGTATGATACCTCCTATCCCCGTCAAGAGTGACTCTACCCTAAATTGTAAACTCTGTGCGTCGCCATCTGTGAAGGTGAATACCCGAAAGGTGACGCTGCGCAATTCCTTATACACGTCGATTACCTCAGATTTGGTGACATTTTGCAAGTGCGTTATCAAGTCTGCCACAATTTTTGGATCAGCGCCCCGAGGAAGGATGACGGAAAAGTCTCGATAGACTTGACCAAGTGAGAGTCGATACGCTCGTAACTCCTCATCGGACATGAGTTGGATATTTTCTGTCTTCAATACTACCTCCTGTCTCCCCTCCTCCACTATGACTTCTCGAGATGAGACGCTCTTTATGATGCCCATGTGAACTGCCCCGGTGTAGACGTGCCGTACCCCTCGAAGACAACCTATCGCTTCTTTAAGATCTTCAAGCTCTTTTATGTGACTCATTATGAGTTTGTTCGAGCGCTTTAACGCTGGTTCGGCATCACCAAAGTGCTTCGCTGCGTGCTTCATTTTCGCAACAAATGCTTCGGTGTCATTTTCCTTGATGATTTCAACGAGTTCATTACATTGTCTAAGAAACTCGTCGTGCACCGACCGGTCAGTGTTCATCTGTATCGAGGCGTAGAGACGTGGGTTTTGGCCAAGTATCCGACCTACAAAGTCGATTAAAATTTCATAAACCGGGCTCATATATTTTCGAGAGCTCTTAATACCAAAGCGAAGGGAATCAAGTGTAACTCCCGTCGCAATGTATGCAAAGTGCGTTAGCCCTTGTATAATCGACATCACTTTGTCGTGCTCCTCTGGGGTCAATATCTCTACATGCGCTCCTGCTTCTCTGAATTGTTCCATCAGAAAATCGAACCATTTCTGACCCCTTACCGGCGTCATTATTATCGTTTGCCCCTCCATATTCGGCATGCTCGGTCCGAACAAGGGATGTACTCCTACAAGTTCGACGTCTTTCGGGGCGAATTTCAGCATCGCCTGTGTAGGTTTTATTTTAATTGATGTTACATCAAAGAGCAGAGAACCTGGCTTGAGCTGCGGGGCAACGTCTGATATCACATCACACGTAACGTCTATGGGAACTGATATCATCACGATGTCGTATTCTGAGTAAGTTACCGGAGAGAGACGCCCCGAGATAGTGACCGTTATCCCCCGCTCTGTGAAGAACGTGCTGAACCAGCTTCCCATCTCCCCGCTTCCGCCCACTATTACTGCCTTTAGCGCCATTATAACCTCAGAGTGCCTATCACTTCAGTATAACGTTAAAATCCGTCGCCTTTGTGTTTATCCGCGTAGAACTGCCCTGGCTGCTGACTCCATCGACCTTATGGGCGCGTCAAAACCAGTCCATATCTTGAACGACGCAGCCCCTTGGTAGACGAGCATTTTAACGCCCTCAATAGTCATGCATCCCGCTTTACGAGCCTCCTTTAACAACTCCGTTTCAAGGGGGTTATAAACTATGTCAAAGACCACAAGCCCTTTGTGCATCTGTTCTGCTCGCACGAGAGTCTGCCCCTCAGCGACTCCGTGCATGCCGACGGACGTCGTATTTATGAGCACTTGTGCCTCACCGATGACACTGTTAACCTCATCGAGGCCGAGCGGCTCAATATCACCACAGCCACAGCTGATATTCTCGGTTACCATTTTTTCAGCGAGAATTACCGCGCGGCTCTTCGTTCTGTTTGCTACAAGCACTCGTGCGCCTTCGGTTAACAGCTGTGCGGCTATCGACTTTGCAGCGCCTCCTGCACCGATCATAAGTACGCTCGAATCCCTGACCCTCACTCCCGCTTCCTTTAACGCTCTCACGGTGCCCACTCCGTCCGTGTTATATCCATTTCCTTTGCTATCTATCGTGTTAATCGCGCCTATGCGCCTCGACCAAGTATCGGGATTTACATAGTGGAGGGCCAGTTCCTTTAGCGGTATCGTTACGTTTAACCCACCGAATCCGAGTGCAAGTGCTCCTTTTATTGCTCTTTCTGCGTTTTGTTTCTCCACATTGAAGGCGTGATAGACGCAGTTAAGTCCTAGCTCTTTGAAGGCGGTGTTGTGCATTACAGGAGAGAGCGTGTGCCCTATGGGACTTCCTATAATTCCGTAAACTTGAGTTAGCGCCATGTGTGGATCTCGTCGAACGCATGCTTCATCTTTGCAACGCTTAACATTCCGGGAGATATCGGCTTTCCGACATATCCGTAGAGCAGGGAAGACCCGTAGGTTCCCATGAGCGGCCTAAGATGCGACCCGAGCTTGCCCATAGGCACTACGCAAAACGTCATTCCCTCCTCTTGTGCCGCAAGGCTCACCGCGAGTAGCCTTGGAATATCCTTCAAGTGCTCTATCGTAACGGCAAGCTTTACCATGTCCCCCGTTCTATTTGCCGTCCTCATTCTCTCGAGCATTGTCGCTTCCGGAGGGGTTCCATCGAGGTCGTGATAGGAAATGAGAGTCGGAAGTCCTTTCGTCGAGACTTCGGCCATCAATACATCTCTATCGGGAGCCATAAGCTCGATGTCGATTATCGCGGCGTACTGTAAGAGTGGAAAAATGTGCTCTGGGCGATTCATCGGCGCATTTCCCCCCTCCTCGACTCTCCTGTCGGTCAAGATAATCGGGACATCGACCTTGTCTATGTCATCGAGCACCCCCTCGACATCATGGGCGAGATCAGCTCTGAACTCAAGGATGTCTGCCCCGTCACTAATTGCCCGCTGTGCGTGTCCTGGTTCGAATATGACTCCGACGATCTTAGGACCTTCATCGCCCCCTATGACTACATCATCCAACTTGATCATGTGTCACCTCTCTATGAGCGTCTCCTCGACGCCTATCCCGAAATGTCTTCCTCCCTCTTTATGATAGACCAACACTTTGTCCCCTGGTTTGAGCTTTGTGACGGAAAGAGTGGTGCCGTCTTCTTTTATCAGCTTTATTGTCTCTGCATTCTGGAGTAACGTCTTTATTATCAAGCCATCGACCTCTGCCTCTACGAGCATCAGGGGTCGACGCTCAATTTTCACTCGACCTATAACGGCCTTTCTTACTTCCCCATTGCTCTTTACAATCATCACGTCATCGCCAGACGTCAGCTCGGAGAGATATCGCGTTTTGTCGTCAACGAGTATGTATTCATGTACAGGTCCTGCATTTACTCTGAAGGGTCGCGGAGCCACGTACGGGCTCTCTTCAACCTCAGCGTGGACTAAAAACAGCCCGTTTGCCGCAGATCCAATAAGCATCCCTTCTCCTCTGAACATGAGCGAGCACGTGTCTATGCAAACCCTGTCGCCCATTCCGACAGGCTTAACCGTCGTAACCTCAGCGGGGACGAGCTTTAGTGCATGTTCAACCTTTCTCGTAAATTCTACGGTTTTTGAGATCTCGGAGAGGTCTTCAGTATCCAACAGCACGCCGTCAGCTCCATGCTCCAACGTTTCAAGGGCGGTCTTCGCTTCATCGAAGGTGGTGACGCCGGCTATGATATCAACGTTCCCCGTAAGCTCTGCTATGAGGTTTTCGAGCGGAATGACTTTCCAGTCAGTCCCTATTACAATGAGGTGCGCGCAAGCGATCGCAATGTCTTTAGCAAACTGCTCGTGCTCTGGATCGGAAATTACGACGTACGCTGCGGACTCTCTGTTTGTTGTGAGCAGCGTATTATAATCGTTAGAACCGATATACTCCTTCTCGATGGGTTCTGTGCCATCTCCTGCACCGCCCTTGCCAACGACGAGAACATCAGCGTTACTCGCGCCATCCTCATAGAAGGCTGCGATCTTTATGCCGCCAAGCTCTTTAACCCGTTCAACGTCTGCTTCATTTACGAGAATATAATCAACGCCCGATTCAAGCGCAAACGTAATCTTATGCTTTCTGTCTTCCCATGGTCCGTCATCCGCCTTCACCCAGACACTCTTCATAACTCCTCCATACAGTCCATTCTGTATATCTTTAACGCAACGCTTTTAGCCTTTTAGCTCTGTGAGCGCTTCGCTGACGCTGGCCTTTTCGTGGACAATCGCCGCAATAGCGCGGACGATTTTAGTCGGGCTGTCGTGTTGGAAGACGTTCCTTCCTATCGCAACCCCCTTTCCTCCAACAGATATGGCATCTGAGACCATAGTCAGGAGCTCCTCATCGGTATCTACCTTCGGACCTCCCGCTATGATTACTGGAACGGGACAGCTCTCCACGACCGTCTTAAAGGTATCAGGGTTGCCCGTGTAGTTCGTCTTTATCATGTCAGCGCCGAGTTCTGCTCCCACCCGCGCAGCGTGCGCCACTACCTCTGCGCCGTATTGATCTTCCACTTTAGCACCCCTTGGGTACATCATTGCGAGCAGCGGCATTCCCCAGTAGGTGCACCTCTCGGCGACGTTGCCGAGCTTTTGAAGCTGGTTGGCTTCCGTTTCGGATCCCACGTTTATGTGCACGCTGACAGAATCAGCTCCGACTTTTAGCGCTTCTTCAACAGAGCAGACAAGGACTTTGTCATTGGGGTCAGGGCCGAGCGATGTCGATGCGCTCATGTGGATGATCAACCCTATGTCCCTTCCGTATCCACGATGTCCGTGTGGAACCATTCCCTTCTGCATTAGAACGGCGTTTGCGCCACCAGCGGCGACCTTGTTAACCATGGAAGCGAGGTTCACGAGCCCTTTCACCGGCCCTATCGATATTCCGTGATCCATTGGTATGATCACGATATTTCCACTGTCACGGTTTGTTATTCTTTCAAGCCTTACCATTTTCCCTATTTGCATTGAGGTCACTCTCCGTTATAGACAACTAGCTATGTTATAGTGTTACACAGTAACACAGTATCCCTTATAAATTTTTCCACCTTATACCTTTCGAGGATGCCCTTTGTAAAAGAAACCACGCGTTCGTTACTATAGGTGATTGTACGTCTTCACGACTAGTCTCAGGTAACTCTTAATAGTTTGAGTGATGGATTGCTAGAATGACAAAAGATGAAAGTAGGTGTCCTTGGACCTGAAGGTAGCTACACCGAAGCAGCTGCACTGCACCTCGGCTACGCTGAGGATCAGATTCGTTACTATAGCACCATTGAAGACGAAGCTGACGATATTATCAACGGCGAAATAGACTGTGGCGTCATGCCGCTTGAGAACTCTATAGAAGGATCTGTCGGCGCAACGTTAGACTTGCTTCTTAACTTAAATGTTCAGATCGTAAAAGAAATCGTATTGCCGATACACCACAGTTTAGCCGCGCAAGAGGGGGCAGATATCGAAGTTATTTATTCCCACTGGCAGGCAATTGCCCAATGCAGCAAATTCTTGCGCACCTTCGGGAAAGACGTGATAGCGGTCAGCAGCACGTCAAACGCGGCTCGGATAGCGTCTTCATGACAGGCGAGCTGCTGCAATAACCTCGCATAACGCCGCACACCACTATGGGTTGCAGATCCTTAGGGAGGACATACAGGATTTTAAAGATAACTTCACGAGATTTATTGTAATCGCTCAAAATGGCACAACGAGGGATAGAACGCGGAAGTATAAAACATCGGTAACAATAAAACTCATGAGCAATAGGCCTGGAACGCTCTATGGAGCACTCTCTGAATTTGCGATACGGCAAATAAACCTCACAAAAATTGAGTCTCGCCCCACCAAGAAAGCTCTTGGAGATTACCTCTTTTACATCGATATGGAAGGACATTTCCAAGATAAGGACATCAAAGAAGCACTAGAAGAGTTACGACCTCATGTTCAGATGCTCAAAGTCCTTGGATCTTACTCCTCCAAAATGCATTTGACACATTAGGGCTTAGGGTGGCATGAGACGATGAGATCTGGAAGGGGCCTGTTGCTCGGCGCGTTGATCGGGTCGGTAGTGGTAACCATCGTTGCAGTACTCGTATTTAGAATATATTTCTTGTTCTTGTTTCTCCCTATACTTCCATTCCTGTTCAGGGGCAAGGGTGGAGTAAGAGAGGTGAAGCGCTGCACTTCGTGTGACTGGTATACTAACGAAATGCACTACAATTACTGCCCTTGCGATGGAACACCGCTTACGCACGAACGGATCGAGTAATCGGGTACAATATGTTGAAGCTCTTATCCACAGATGTAGATAACACGATCACTGGCGACCGAAAGTCGTACAGGCAGATTGCTGAAATTGTGCTGAGTCACCAGCAGAGCATACGACTTGCATATGTCACCGGGCGCAGCAAAGTGCAGATGTTCGAAATAATGTATGATGAGAATTTGCTTGAGCCTGAATACATGATATGCAATATTGGAACGGATATCTACACGAGACCTGATTACCAACGGGATGATGCGTGGGCCGAGCACATAAACTACAAATGGGACAGGCTTGACGTTGGGCGCGCGCTAAAGTCTATTCCCAATCTGTTTGAGCAGTCACGGCAGTTTCAGTTTAAACAAAGTTATCATCTGTTCCGTGGTGCCGAGACTGTAATTCCCCAGATTCATAAAACCCTCGATGACATTGGAATTGCGCATGTTGTCTGTTATTCGAGCTCGGTAGACCTCGATGTCATACCAGCACGTGCAGGCAAGGGAAAGGCTGTGGATTACGTGAGAAAGAAGCTTGGTATTGATAAAAAGCATGTCTTAGCCGCCGGTGACAGTGGGAATGATAGAGAGTTATTGTCGATGGGATTCATGAGTGTCGTCGTTGCAAACCACAAGTCAGAACTTAAAGTTGAGAAGCTTCCGCCTGACGTGTACTGGGCGAAGCTGAATTATGCAGCAGGGGTTATAGAAGGAATGGAGCACTATAATTTTATTCCTCGTTTGTATGGTTCTAGATGATACATACGGCGCTGATGGAAGCACTTTAATGAAACAGCACACCCCCCTCCTCTCTCCTCTCGCACCTGCGGCGAGAGGAAGGGCTGAACGCAAAAAGCTGGATCAAAGTGGGGCAAAAAAGACTCTGTAAAAAGCGTAAGTATCAAGCACCCCGTTTAACCGGTGTCTAAGATCATCACGGCAGCAACGTTATCAAGTGCAGCATTCGTACAAGGATGACCTCTTCAGATGTCTCTAAAGAACAGTACAGAAATAGCACTGAACATGAACGCTCGATTGCGATGGTAGATGGATAGATAAATTGATTAATTTGCTATAGAAGCAGTCCGAGACCTTGATCTAACCAGAGAGACCGAGCTCAGATGTACCTCGTGTGGATTATCGAAAGTTCTTCTATCCTCCCTCAGGCATGCTTTCTAAATTCAACAAATAGACGACTGAAATTAATGTAACATTTGGTCGTGAAATGCTTGTAACGTGCTATTGATGGACTAGTTAGAAAATTGCCTGGCTTGGAATTGATAGGAAAAAGGGAAGGACACGATGGTTATCCAATCGGCTTTTCCTTAATTTCTGCACCCGCCTTTGCAGCAGCTCGTGTTATTAATACAGTCGCTATTACAGCTAAAATTGTTACTATAATTGCGTAAGTAAGCAAACCTGGAACACTGTCTGATGTGCCTAAAATTGTCTTTACAATTGCTTGTATCGCCGAATTCCACGCCAGCGCTGCTACCAATCCAAACGCAACAATGATTAGTGATGTCATTGCCGATAGCATCTCTTGTTTGACTGTCATTATTTCACCTCCGCACAATAGTCGATCTCATAGTTAATAGAATTTATGAAATGCGTCTGTTTTCGTGCTTACAGCTTAAAATGATGACAGTTGGGTGCGTGCTTATCCTTTATTGCTGTTTGCGGCTAACAATTTCTGTACGATTTTAAGAATTTATGTGCTGTGTAAGATAATATTGTATAAGGGAGTGGCATTCTGAACACCAAACAAGACATAACATACATTAGAATAGAAAACAATCAAAAATAAAAGGACAGTAACATGAGTCGTTCAAGCGTTGTCGGATGAAGACCCTAAAATTCGACTGTAGCAGCAGTATCACTCGGAAAGGTAAAAGATGCCTGAAGGTACATTTCCTTATTCATGCTTTGAAGATAATGCACGCATTCGCTAGGAAGCAGTAACATCTCTTGGATACATTGAAGGTACCTAGGTAGCCGACTTCCTTATTCGCAGGCTAAAGGACAACGACGGATGTGCAAGACTTTCGCACTCATTGCTGCGGTCATGTTGATACTTTCGGGACGCTTCTGGTAGTAAGAGAGTTCACGTTGAGCAAGCGATTATACGATACTAAGAAATTGTATTGGGCGCGTGAACTGCACGCAACACTCCAGAGGATACGATTTTCTTGGCACACGCTCAGCACAATCACTTTGTGCCTTCGCTCGCGGGGAGGAGTACTGTTGTGGATTACTGCGAGTGGCTTTGGAGCTATGGATTCAACTACTTGCAAGGAGAACTGGACGTGCGTCGATGTATTCAGGTGGGCAACGTTCTTTTGAAATCTTGTAGAAGTATAACGTCGTTATGCAGTTATTGAACAGTTTGAAAGCATCGAATTTGGGACTGACACGCGATTTTGAGCACTATTTTAAAAAGCTTAGCTAACTAACCACTGCGCAATTTACAAAGTAGGGGCTACGAGACGCCCGTAAAGTGTAACGTTTTTTTTCTGTTATTGAAAGCTTTATAACAATAAATTCTACTTTGTTTGAACGTACATCGTATCGTAGTATGCATTACAAGCACGTAAGGGGCAATAAATATCACAACGAGAGACGGCAAACCGATTGAAGTCCTCATAATTGAAGATAACCCCGTAGACATCCATATGATAAAAAAGGGGTTCACAGATGTGCCAATCGACCATAACCTCAGCGTAGTCACCGATGGGGAGAGAGCGATAGACTTCCTCTATCGTAAGAACGGATGTGTTGACATCCGACGACCCAACCTAATCCTCCTCGACTTGAATTTACCGAAAAAGGATGGTCATGAAGTGCTTGCAGCAATTAAGTCAGATGATTCACTGAGAATGATCCCGGTCATCATACTCACCACCTCTGATCTCGATACGAGCGTTATGAAGGCGTACGAACACTGTGCAAACTGCTATTTAATAAAACCTATTGAATTTGATGAATTTGTGGAGATGGTAAGAACGACTGCAACGTTCTGGCTAAGCTTTGCGACGCTGCCATCATAGTGGTGAGGGAGGGGTTGTCAACGTTTGCCTCGTGTGATGCATAAAAGGGCGTATAATCATAATTACAGCGAGTAACGCAACGCGTTACGAGGCCCTAGCTTCCGTACAGCTTCTATATAATCGCTTACTACCCTTTTGATACATTGTTAGTCTAAATTGCTTCGCTGTGTCCGTCAGGTACATATATAAGTGCACTATAATAACAGGGGGCTAACTCAAGCAGGTCATTACAATCCCATGGAAGATATAGTATGAAAAAGATTGTCGCGCTTATAGTAGTCCTTATTATTCTCGGCGCGGGAACCGCAGTTCTCATTTTAAGTTTTCAGCCCCCGCACGTTGAAAAAGTAACAATCCAATCGGTAGAGGACTTCACAAATTCTAGTTTCACGCTTAAATACTCAGTGAGGATATACAATCCAAATATAGTTGGGGCGAACATTACCAGTATACATTACAATCTACTACTTAACGGGGAGAATCTGAGTAACGGCACTTCTGAAGGGGCATATGTTCCCCCACTAGGAAGTGCAAACTTCTCCTTCGTTTCAAAAGTTTACTATAGGTCAGCGTTTGACATCCCACTTATGATACTGTTTAAACAACAAGTACCCATGCAGGTCAACGGAGTCGCCTCCACACGCGTCCTCTTCATTTCAGCAGATGTCCCGTTTAATTACTCGTTTGATGCCTATCCGGCACTTGTTAATGCGTCAAGGGGCGTAGGGTGATAGCTGTAGTGCGATAGCTGCAGTACCCTCCGCTCGTCATGGTACCAGACGTACCATACAAATCGATGCGTCTCCAATTTCTGTGCTGCACATGAGATATAATAAACTTACTTGATCTCAGCTTCCATAAATGAGAATCTACCTATATTCCTAGTCTGTTAAACGAGCTTGAGAGGATGAATATGACTATTAAGTCGTTGAAAGAATATGAGCAACTTAGCCCTTTCGAGGTTAAGAATAAACTCATCGAACTTGCCAGCAAGCACACCGACGAGACGGTGTTGAATGCCGGTCGCGGTAATCCCAACTGGATCTGCGCAACGCCACGCCAGGCATTCTTCACGCTTGGCCAGTTCGCCGTCGAGGAGTCAAAGCGCCGGTTTGACTTCCCACATGCCGGCACACATGCGAGCAAGGCTAGCATCGCCCAGCGGTTTGAAGAGTACGTCCATCGCCATGCCGACGCACCGGGCATCACCTTCTTGCACGACGCCGTCGCCTATGGGATTGAGACCCTTGGCTTTGATCCGGATTCCTGGGTGCTCGAACTGGTGAGCGGGGCGATCGGAGATTATTACCCGACTCCCGAACGAATGCTCATGCACGTTGAGCAGGTTGTGCGCAACTTTCTCATAAAGGCGTTGTGTAGCGGCCAAATCCCACCTGGTATATACGACCTCTTCGCCACTGAAGGCGGCACTGCGGGAATGCGTTATTGCTTTGATTCCCTTATTGAAAACAAGCTGCTCCACAAGGGTGATAAGATCGCGTTGGGTTCGCCGATCTTCGCTCCCTACCTCGAGATTCCGCACATTAATGACTTCGGATTGGTGACCGTCGAGATCAAAGCTGACCCGGAAGATGACTGGCAGTACCCTGATTCGGAGATCGACAAACTCAAGAATCCGTCGATTAAGGCTTTCTTTGTAGTTAACCCTGGCAACCCCAGCTCGAAGGAGATCCGGCAGAGCACCCTTGACCGCATCGCTGCCATTGTCAAGAATAACCGCCCCGATTTGATTATCCTGACTGACGATGTATACGGCACCTTCGTGGATGGCTTTCACTCTCTGATGTCCATTATACCGTCGAACACCCTTTGTGTCTACTCCTTTTCTAAGCATTTCGGCTGCACTGGGTGGCGAGTAGCCGTTGTCGCACTCCACGAAGACAACGTGCTCGACAAGATGATCGCCGCGCTTCCAGAAAGCGACAAGAAAGCTTTAATCGCACGGTATGCGAGCATCAGTGTCGACCCCACCAGCATGACGTTCATCGACCGCATGGTCGCCGACAGCCGCTCCGTTGCACTGAAACATACAGCCGGCCTGTCTCTGCCTCAGCAAACGCAAATGGCACTGTTTGCGTTGTTCTTCATGCTAGACGCGAGCATCTCGTATATTAACGGCACCAAGGAAGCCCTCAATGCCCGCTTGCACGATCTTTACCAGTCTCTCGGTCTACCTATTGAGTACGACCCCGCTGCGACCAACTATTATGCAACCGTCGATGTCCTGAGCGTGGCGCGGCAGCACTACGGCAATGAGTTTGCCAAACATCTCGAAGAGACCTATACACCACTTTCGTTCGTCTTTGCGCTGGCCGAGCAAAAGTCGATCGTTGTGTTGCCTGGTGGCGGCTTCGACGCGCCGACATGGTCGGTGCGAGTCTCTTTAGCCAATCTGAAGGACGCCGACTACGTCGAGATGGGGAAGCGCATCCGCGAAGTGCTTGACGCAGCTTATGACGAGTTTAGAACTGACAGGGGCAGCTAGTATATTCGCGCTGTGGGGCCCAACGATGGAAAGCTCTTAAGGTGCGATACTATCAACCCTTTGCAGCGTTGCTGAAATTTCGCCATCAAACATTGTTACGAATTGAGTCACGCCTTTTCCATCATGACACGTTCACGTGTACATATTGCATTCGTAGAGTCTCTAATATCGCTTGTCTAAGTTCATGACGAAAGACAAAGTTTCGTTTCTGCGCACTACCCCGGGCACTGTTGGTGTCGTACAATCTCGAAGTTCATATTACCAAACAGAACATTATCGCAACCATTGGTTGACTCAAACGCAGCTCTATGAGGATATAAACTATAAAGAGGCCCGTAGTTCTCAGCTTTTTCCTAACGCTCATCCATAGTTATATGTATCAAGAAATAAACTTGTATGTGTTACATACTACCTATACAAGTTAAAAGGAGGTGAACTAACTTGAGTGCAGCTACAGGTGAAAAACAGAAAGCTTGGTTGCGTATCCTTGAGATTATTTTAGGCTTAATCGTCCTCATACTCGGGGGATACGTTCTGGCATATCCCGGCGTTGCAATTTTGACGCTCGTCTTCGTACTTGGTATCGGGCTCTTTGTGCTCGGAATTACAAGAATTTTTGGTGCTTTCGCTTCAGGCGTTTCTGGCGGAATGCGGGTGTTGAGCCTTATTATAGGAATTCTAGCAATCATACTAGGGATTTACGTAGTCGCTTACCCAGCCGCGGGTGCTCTGACACTTAGCTTCTTCCTAGGCTTTGGGTTGCTCCTCATTGGCATTGAATCCCTTTCAGTTGGAGGGACGCAAGCTCAAGGTGCAGGTCAAGGGGCAAGCATAGCACTTGGCGTGATCGCGATCATACTAGGGTTCATTGTTCTGTTCTGGCCCGGACTCGCATTAGGAACGATTGCACTTCTACTGGCTGTGGGCTTAATCGTGCTAGGCATAGAGGCAATTGTATCAGGTATACTCGGACGATGGATAGGAATAAGAGCATAGTGATTCAGTGCAGTGATCAATTACACTGCAGTAATCCTGCAGAGTACAAAAAATGCACGACAAGTTGAGAACAGTAAACCAAGAGATTCTGGCTACCTCACACGCATAATCGCGCACACAGTCTGCGCGTGTGAGTGGCCGTCTCCAATCTTTTTTACCTTAGTTCCTGTTCTAATACGAGCGTTAAAATTATAGACGCGTTATCGCACGCATGCTGCCTGATTACGGTATACAGAATGATTTGGTTTCAATATATCACAGTAACTGACATTTATCATAGAGCGTCTGAAGAATGAAAGGACGCCATTCAACTGTTTGATGCAGACAAAAGCTTGCTGCTTAATCCATCGGACTTGACTCACCGAGAGTTTTTTCATGTGTGCTCAACAAAAAAGGAACCAATATAAACTATAGATTAAATAAAATCAACTATTTAAATTATATGAATACAAAACATAGGAGGTGAACTAACTTGAGTGCAGCTACAGGTGAAAAACAGAAAGCTTGGTTGCGTATCCTTGAGATTATTTTAGGCTTAATCGTCCTTATACTCGCGGGATACGTTCTGGCATATCCCGGCGTTGCAATTTTGACGCTCGTCTTCGTACTTGGTATCGGGCTCTTTGTGCTCGGAATTACAAGAATTGTGGGTGCTTTCGCTTCCGGCGTTTCTGGCGGAATGCGGGTGTTGAGCCTTATTATAGGAATTCTAGCAATCATACTAGCGATTTACGTAGTCGCTTACCCAGCCGCGGGTGCTCTAACGCTTATCTTCTTCCTGGGTTTCGGTTTGCTGCTTTCAGGAATGGAAGCTCTTGCGACAGGAGGGTCGGGCGGTTCAGGCGCAGGCAAAGCGGCAAGTATCGTACTTGGCGTCATAGCGATCATACTTGCGTTTATCGTTCTGTTCTACCCCGGAGTCGCGTTAGGAACGCTCGTGCTTCTACTGGCTATAAGCTTTGTCATACTAGGCATAGAGGCAATTGTATCAGGTATACTCGGACGATGGGTGGCATAACAGCAATCTAACGCTGGCATTTAGTTCTGCCTTTAGATCCGTCGCGACTGAATCAAACAGGTGTCCGACCACACGTAGACATAGCTAAATCGAGGACGATAAAACTAAGAGGTTCTGGTTACAACACGCAATTCGATTGTTAACACATTCTATGCGTGTGAGTAACCATCCTTACTCTTTTTCGCCCGGGCCCCCGTTGTAACAACCGGCACAATAGGAGAACAACAAATATCACGCCGGGTTTATCTTTTCGCACACTTTGTTTGATTTTCTTGGCATTTTTCCGCAATCTCAAGATAATACGGGGCGTCATCATCTATCGTGAGTACGGTGGATAGAAACGTGCTTATCGCCGCTAACCCAATCGGGGTTAGTACCAGCGCCGCCCAGCCTTCTACGGCAATCCCTTCAACGAATTGACTGGTCAACCAGATCACCGGCCCGTTTAATAATAACGTACCGATGCCAACGGTATAGACGAGAAATGGAGATGTGAGTCGGGATAAAACTGGCCAAAAAATGGCATTGAGAAGTCCAAACACCACCACAGCGGCTAACACAGTTTCAAAACTGTTAACACTCAGCCCCGGGATGAAATCCACTAAGAGTATTAGGCCAAATGCTTCACCAGTCCAAACAATCAACGTCTGAAAGAATAATACCAGTGCCGCCGTGTGCGGTCTTTCATCATGATGTCCCTGCAGTTTTCAAAGTAAAAATCGTAATCTCCGGTGGGCAATTAATGCGTACCCAGAACACGTTCGTTCCGAGACCACGGTTCGTATAGTGTACCATGTCACCGACTTGATACTGGCCCAGTGGGTACTTTATGCAGTGAGATCCACGAATAATGGCCCCCATACCAGGTATCACAAACTGACCACCGTGCGAATGCCCAGATATTTGTAGGCTAAATCGTCTAGTCGTGGCGCTGATATCAGCGAAATCAGGCTCGTGGGCTAGCAAGATTGCAGGTCCAGATGGCGGAAGCTTTTCCAGTACGAGATCTAAGCGATGTTTGCCAAGCATGACGCTGTCGACTCCAGCAATGTGTAACGTCGCCCCCCCTCTTGTTACGGTGTATACATCGTTGCTCAGATCGACAACGTTGCTTTGTCGCAATATGTTACGAACTTGTTCTGCTCCAACCAAATGATCGTGATTGCCGAGTACCGCGACGCTCGCATCGTGAGGGCGTAATTTGCTCAATGACGCGATCATATCTCCAGCGAAGCGATTCACCTCATACGAGAAAAAGTCGCCCGTAATAGCGATAAGATCTGGGTGCTGCTGGTTAATTAGACCGACAACACCTTCCAATCGTTTCACGGTGAGCCACTGGCCTAAGTGAATGTCCGCAACACTTACGAGGCAGTAGCCGTCAAACACCGGATCGAGATCAGGAATCGTTACGGAAACCTGCTCAATCTCAAAAACGTTAGGTTCAAATCGATCATGGCCGAGTGTTTCCGACAACTTACTCATCGCTAGTTGTATTTTTCTCCTGACAAGCGGGATTTTTAACTCATGCGACTTTTTCATGACGCGCTCCTTACTCAACTTCGCTTTACCTTATCTTATCTTATCTTATCCTACCTTACCTTATCCCAGCACAGCGTATCTTTCTCTGTTTCGATAGGGCCAACCCTGAAGCAGAAAGCTGTGTTTCGTTTTGCACGCCCACTAACAAAATAATGACGAATTGCTGTTTCATGCACACACGGCACCTCTCCAATTATTGTGCATAAAAGCTATTGTCGATGTTCGAAAGCAAGAGTGCTAACGTCTCTGGAGGCATCGCTCTTGGATAACTTCAAAGGGCGTAGCGCACTGCAATAACCGAATTTTTAATCCAAGTGGTCCAGTTTGTGCGTACACCGCAAGAAGACCTACCGTCGCTACAGCGAAGGGAGTTTGGTGCAACAGGTAAGTGCCACATTTGCAGCGAAATTCCTGACAGTTCACGTCTCACGGTAACACGTTGGTCTGGTTGTAGGTTGATCAGCTAAACACATCATCTTATCGACACATTTTTATGACTTACACGAAGAGAGAAGCTATCAATTTAACAGGAGAGTTCTCAAACCGATATGTGAGAGAGAGAGAATATGCCAATTATCGAAATTCTGCTGACTGTAATTCTGGTTTCAAACTTTATTTTTGCCGTTACGGTCGTTTTTTGGGGGAAGAAGAGCCCCACCGCCATCATGGCCTGGCTGATGGGCTTCTATTTCCTGCCAGTTGTTGGCTTTATCCTCTATATATTCCTAGGCCAGAATTATCGCAAAGAAAAAATGTTTCAGATAAAAAAGGACGTCGATCAGGCCTTAATAGCATTTATCAAATCACAGAAGAGTGAATTGAAAGCACAAGAGATCGCCGTCACCGATCACCTCTCTTGCGTATTGCGCCAGATGGTTCTGATGCTCCTTGAGAATAATGATGCAGTCCTTACGACCGATAATCAAGTCAAGATATACACTGATGGGAATGACAAATTTACCGACCTGATTTCGGCTATCAAAGGAGCACGTGATCACATACATCTTGAGTACTACATCTGGAGAGATGACAGGCTCAGCCATGAGATGCGGGACGCACTCACCGAACGAGCACGTGCGGGGGTGGAAATCAGGCTCCTGTGCGATGGGCTTGGCTGTGCTCGTCTGCCTAGGAATTTTTTTGATGAACTCAAGAAAAGCGGGGGAGAGGTTGCATTCTTTTTCCCTTCCCTCATACGTTTCCTGAACGTGAGGGCTAATTTCAGGAATCATAGGAAAATTGCAGTCATTGATGGAAAGACCAGCTTTGTCGGGGGATTCAATATTGGTGATGAGTACCTCGGGAAGGTCAAAAAATGGGGGTACTGGCGAGATGCTGCGGTACAGATTGAAGGCACTGCAGCTCTAGCGTGCCAACTCCGCTTTTTCCTCGACTGGAATTATGCGGCAACGGAGCAGAGGCTTGACTTTGAGGAGCGCTACTTCCCGTCTATCCTCATGCCTTCCGGAGTGCCAGTTCAGATCGTCTCGGATACCCCCATGCCTTCCGGAGTGCCAGTTCAGATCGTCTCGGGAGGACCAGATACTTACTGGAACCCTATAGAGGAGTCCTACCTGAAGATGATCAGCGCTGCAGAAGAGACGATCTATCTCCAGACGCCGTATTTCGTCCCCGACGAGAGTGTCATTAATGCGCTCCGGATTGCGGCACTCTCCGGTCTTGATGTCCGGATCATGTTCCCGAACAGACCGGATCATCCATTCGTCTATTGGGCAACATATTCCTATATTGGGCAGCTTCTCGACTCTGGAGTAAGGGCATACACCTATGATAACGGGTTCCTTCACGCAAAGACGATCGTGGTGGATGAGATCGCAGCATCAATCGGGAGTGCAAACTGGGATGTACGAAGCTTCCGTCTCAACTTCGAGACGAACGCAATCATGTACGATGAAACCATCGCACGGTCGTTAAAAGATGCTTTCATCAAAGACCTTGGCGTGTGCAGTGAAGTTACCGCTGAACGTTACACGAGTCGTTCGGTGAAAATTAAAATTAAAGAATCAATTTCGCGCCTGTTCTCAGCTATGCTTTGAAGCAGGCTGGTTCCTTTTTTCTATAAGCAGGTTTCGATTATCATATTATACACTGCCTAACACTGGAGCGTCTCAAAATGCATCGTTACGCAGGCGTTAAGACGGCCCGAGTCGGTCTTGAAGTGTCTCCCCCGTTCTACAATGCGTTTTTACATGTGTGACATTCAACATAGTGCCAGCAGTCAAAAGTTATATATATAAGAAATATCATAAGATGTATCTGAAGATATATTTTAATGTATTATAACAGATGAATGAGTTAAAGTTTATGAAACGATAGCAACTAATATATCTAAAGATATATCAAATAATAGGTGATAACATGGATCATAGATCGACGAAGCGAATGTGGAAAGAATGGGCGAGGGAACAAAAGGGATGGGCCAAGGAACAGTTCCGGTATGCGCCGTTTTTTGAGCCGCACAGACGTGAGCGTGGTACACTGAAAGTTGCCATATTGATGGTGCTACAGGAAGAGCCGAGACACGGTTATGCCATCATGAAGGCGATTGCAGACGCATACGGGTACGCTCCCAGCCCGGGCATAGTCTACCCGACGCTTCAGCTGCTCGAAGATCAGGGCTGTATCGCAATGCGCGAGGAGGATAACAAGAAAGTGTACTCACTCACCGGTAAGGGGCAGGAGTACCTTGAGACACACCAGGATGTGGTAAATAGCATCAGGGCAATTGTCGAGCAGCCGAAGTGGAGTTCACTTCCGGGTGTTGGTATACGGCTGAGCGAGATTGCAAAGATGATATTGGCGAACTTCTGGGCCCTTAATAACGACAAAATCAAACGGATAGAGGATATCCTGGAAGAAGCACGCAAGCACGTCGGTGAGGTCATCTTTGAGCGGTGACCCTGGTTGATTCAATAAGTGATGACCTGCAGATCGAATAACTGTAAGATGTGGCATTGCAGGAATGCGAGAAGGGGGATATGTGAACCATGGGTGAAGTAAGGATGCATGGGATTGCCGTGCCGGTACCACAGTGTCTGAGCTGTGCGCATCTTGATCGTGAGACGTTCAAGTGTTCGGCATTTGACGATCAGCCAATTCCTGAGGATATTCAGCTCAACCTCCGCGATCATCGGTATCCATATCCGGGCGATCGTGGCGTACGATTCACGGACGTCACATGATGAGCATTCACATGATCGTTTGAACATCAAGAGAGAGTGAAAGAGGAGAGGGAGGAGAATGAACACAGACTATCCGAGCCGCGTTCGCGTCCTTTTTTCAGGTACTAGCAAGCCGCACGATCCTGAGTCCTCGACATCAACGGTATGTTGACACGCTGGGGCTAACGAGCACGGAAACGGTTCTTGACTTTGGATCTGGATCGGGGGGGATTGCCCGATATGTGGCGAAACGTGTGCGAAACGGCGGGCATGTAACGTGTGTCAATGTATCGGCGATGTGGATAGATGCAGCACAAGGGCAGCTAAAAAAAATATCCCAACGTCAATTTTAAGCTTGGCGATATCAGAACGCTTGACATCATTATCATGCATTTCGTGCTCCATCATATCCCGCATGACATGCAACTTGCAAGTGTGAGGGCGCTCGAGCGTACCCTCAAGGGGAATGGCACACTTTTCGTCCGAGAGCCGACAAAGGAGAGCCACGGCACTGGAGTCCACGATATACAGCAGCTCATAGACGCTTTAGGGGTTCACGAGAAAGAAGGAGCGACACTCACGCCATCGTTAGTATAGGGTCACATTTATAGTGGAGAGTATGTCAAGCCGGAATAGGTCGTTACTATCATATCGCTGCTCTTACGTCAAATAACGGCGACGATTTGAAGGAGATGTCGGGGTCCTTGAGATCGTACCATTGATGAGCTTAAAAAATAACACGATTGGGGTAAAATGCCTGCTGGAAAAGGGTGTGTACTTTCATAAATATTAAGAAAGAGTTTGACAGATAGGGGTTATCTCCCTTTTTTATCTGTATATAACGTTTCTGCAATACACTTTCCAGTTGCAGTCTTAAAATTCTCACTAATTATTTTTACTATGTTCACATTTTTATCGTTCACTAACCCACCCTCCTCAATATTTACCAGTAGGTCTGCTTCCCATATTATCTGGAAATCAACGTCGACAACCTTTGAGAGCGTATGATGACCACCGATTATGTAACAAACTCTCTTAATAATGGGGTCACTTATTCCCATTTCACGTAAAATTCTATTTGCAATTGGAGGGCCTTCAATTTCCTGATACTTTCCAGAGCTTGAGTTGTATTTTCTCTCTGCCTCGTGTATGCCAATGTCGTGAAGAGCTGCTGTCAATACCACAGTTTCTGCTATCTCACCTACAATTTTCTCTCCCTGCAGTATCTCCTCTGAAAATCTTAAAACTTTTAAGGCATGATTAACCCTTCTGTTGTCGTCGCCAAACAATTGTTTCATTCTTGAGATCACAATTTCTTTTACGTCTATAAGAGTCACCTTGTTTCAATCCTTGTTGTTCTGAGTGTTGCCCTTATCTAGCGATAAGCCCTATAAGTATAATATTGAGGTATTTTCAATCTACCCGTGCGCTAAAGTCATCTGGATCGAAGCGGTCACACTGCCACACGTCGAGCGTCTGTGACATAGTAAGCACCTCGCGCTGCCGTTCGGGTCCGAGTACGGCTCGAAGAGCTTTATGCATCATGTATCCCTCGCCTTCCGGCGACGTTGTTGAGGGTTCTCGTCATACGTACTCTACGTTCAAACGAATGAGCACGCAAACGCTGCGGAAAGCGTCGTGCACATGCCTTGTGTTGTGTCTTATTGTCAGAAATTTCTTAAGAAACTACCTCGTATTGGCCATCAGTCCTATTCCTTCGAAATAGATGAGAGCCATGCATGAGCTCCATCTGGTCTCACCCGACCTTCCATGGTCGCCGGTCTGATGTAATTAATGTGCCACCCGTCCCGAAATGAATCCCTTATTTCCGCCTGCGTAATCCGCCGTGGACCGTATGAACCGGGCTCCAACTCACTGAAACAGAGCATGAAATACGTTCCTCCACGGTGGATAACGGCTACAAGGTTGTTGACAAAAATCGGACGATCCTCATCGCTCAAAGTGTGGAACAGTCCTGAGTCGATGACAGTATCGAATTCTCTCCCAAGTGTGTGCAGTTCTAATACGTTCAATACGCGAAACGTTACATGTAGATTACGTTGGGCAGCTTTCTCCTCTGCTTTCTGGATGGCGATGGGAGTGAAATCAATTCCCCATACTTCGTGCTTCTGTGCAGCAAGATAAAGAGCATTTTCCCCTGTGCCACATCCGGCATCAAGTACCGATCCAACAATTTCTCCCGTCTGTTCTAGCTGTACAATCTCCTTTTGAGGACGCCCAATATCCCATGGTGATTCACCTTGGTAAACCGACTCGAAAAAATTTTCACTGTCACCGAGCTTCTCCCACAGCTTCATCATCTCGGACTCCTTTTCGATGCTCATTTTTCCTTCGGGTTTATTGACCCATCCTGTAAATCCTTGGCCCTTTTTACACATAGTGTTTCGACTTCCTCTTTCGGCTCCTTTCGGCGCGTTTACTGACTACATCAAACTGGAAGCTCTCACAGCAGATGACTTCTCCGATGAATTCTGTATATAGTGTTTGTAGTGCCGCTGTTTTTCCGTTGTGAAGCCTTTTTTCGCTCGTAGGTAATTAATGTCTCGAATGAAATATCCCTTATAGGATTGCCTAAAGTACGATGAGTGTTCGATACCATTTATCTTGTAGCCGGAATATGTCTCATTTGGTGCCAAGAACACATCTGAAAAGTTAATGTGATTATTCGCAGTTTTGCCATGACGATGTTCTCGAAGAGTACTTAAAAATTGATAAGCTGTTAAAATGCAACTTAAAGCGGCGGCAATAAGTGTTCGACTGCCACTAATAATTCAGTTTGAAAATAAGGTTATTTTTTCCCTTTCAGTATCTTAAGAGCGAGTGTTGCCGTTTCTCGCACAAACGCATTATCATCTGTAAGCGCCTGTTCGAGAGGTTTAATCGCACGGGCATCTCCTATCCTCCCGAGTGCTATTGCCGCCCCCTCCCGGGTGTTTGAGTTTACATCCTTCAAGACAGTAATGAGCGGCTCAACTGCCCGTGCGTCACCGATTTTACCGAGAGCGGTGACTATTTCCAGCGGAATGACGCAGTACTGCAGTGCGTCAATCAATGGCTCAACTGCCCGTGCATCACGAAGCTCTCCAAGGGCATACGCCGCTGCCCATTGGACGCGTGGATCCCCATCATTTATTGCCTGTATGAGGGCGTCGGTCGCCCGAGCGTCTCTAACTTTCCCAAGAGCAACTGCCGCCCGCTCTCGAACACTCCAGTCTTTACTCTGTAACGCCTTGATGAGTAGCATTACCGCTGGTTCACTTATCTTCACAAGGGCGTCTAGTGCATGCTTTTGCGCCTCATGATCGTGCTCGCTGCCTAATGTTCGAATTAGCTCAAGAATTTCCCCCTCATTTGACATGCGACATCCCGCTATTTGGCTAGTATGTTAAGACTTTGTAGCCTTACCTTTTAGCTCTGCATGTCGTTCCGAAAGTCTAAATGTTTGGTCCATTTAATGACCTATTTAAGTAGAATCTTACGTTTTGAGCGTATTTATGAATATCAGCAATAACGGGCGTAAAGTCCCAAACCCTGTGCCATTTGTGTCTCATCTCATTCCTCTCATATTAATCACCCCATCCCTCAATATTTGTCGTCGGAATTAGACGCACGCTCGTTAGTGCTTCATCGCACTTTACTGATCGAAAATATTCTATTCTGATGAATCAATGAAAATGCTTGACGTTTATACTTCACTTTCGTTGATGTTATTACCCGATCACAAGTCTCCTTGTCTTGGCATTAAAGTAACAATTTCAAGGCGTTAAACGTGTAAGTGGAAGATATTGTCCATTTTGGTTTTATCTAGAAAATCAATCCATATTTTGGTTCTGTTTCCCCACGCCGGGTCTCTTGGAATACCTCGGAAACAGGGAAATTGTTCTATCACTTTAATACGATTGTCCCACCGTGTCATTTTATGCGCATCTCTTATAGTCCATTTGGCGCGAGCCCCTGGTATCCCCGTTATCCATAGACTCCAATTAATGACGATGGCGCCTAGTTTTGGTACGGCATCAAACACAATTTCACAGCTAGGAAGCTTATCTGCTAACATCGAAAAGAACTGTTTTACCTGCGATTCCTCAAAGTAAAACAATACCCCGCCAGCTATTATGAATACCCCCTCTTCGGTATGTTCGATGTCATCACACCAGCTCGGGTCGAGGAGGGATTTTGCGATGTACGTTACCCTGTCAGGTTCCGGGAGCAACTGCCTTCTGACTTCAATGGCAGGAGGGAGGTCGAGGTCGTACCAGTGAATGGTGCCGTTATCAATCCGGTAAAACGTCGTGTCAAGCCCAGAGCCGATGTTCACCACTGACGCATGAGGATGTTCTCTAATGTACGCTTTTACCTTTTCGTCAAATTGCTTTGCTCTTGCTACAAAGTGCAGGGTGACTGCAGGAGGAAAGTTCGTATCAATCGTTGAAAAATCATAATCGATTTGCTCAACGAGTTCAATCGCTTTCGTGTCGTTAAGCACTGAATTATGTTCTCTGCTTAATTTTGCCCGAATCCATAAAGGAATCAATAAAGTCTTTTCTACGTTGCTTAAATCAACCTTTATTTTGTCCTGTTGTATGCCTATCTCTCCTGACTTTGTGATATAAACGTGAAGGGATATACCACCCTCTACTATGCCATACGCATCTTATAGCTTATTGTCGTTAAACATCTCTATTTCAATGAAATGAGTTCTATGCCACGCTTTCTCCAATGCTGATCGCCTCCATATCATCTCACTTTTCTCTTCTCTTCTCTACGCTAAGTTGTATTGTATATTAAAGAGGGGTCAATCTGCGTGCAATTTCGTCGCTCAGGAATCCTATTGACGTATTTTCTTTAAGGCAATCAGTGATGCGTTTTATGTCCATTAGAGAGATAGAAACGTGACTTTATTAACCAACAAGTATACAAATAACAAATTACGTAAGCGTATGTAACTCTCGTTTAATACGGGGGACAAGAGTATGGCAAATGCAAAAGTGTCAGCATCTGACGTGTTCTTTGGTGTAGCCGCGCCGCCGGGACACTCATTTCGAAATAAAATTATAGGGCTCATAGCGCTGCTGGCGATAGGAATTGCTATCGCAGTTTTGCCACTTGTGATAGGTATAGCGGCGCTAGCGGGCGTGAAATTTGATGACCTTCGGCTTCTGCAATTGCTTGTTCTCATGTTTCTCGTGATGAGCGTCGGAAATATGACAAACGACATCATCGATGCAGAAAGGGACAAAACGAAGTACCCACTGAGGCCGTTAGCGACCGGGCTGATCTCGAAATCTGAGGCCGTACTCTACGCGGCGATTTTGTCTGGAATATGGATTGTGATAGCGATAGTGTTCTTTAACTGGCTTTTCTTGGCACTGGTGCTATTAGGGCTTGCGGGGAACCTCGTTTACTCACGTTATATGCGCGACAACATCGGGTATCTTACGGTATTCTTGCCTCAGGCGTTGGTTCCTGTGGCAATATGGAGTGCCTTCTCCCCCGAGACCGTCTTAACTCCGCTCCCGTGGCTCTTAGCTCTTTTTATGGTTGTATACACGCCGGTGGTACAGATCACGCATGAGGGGTTAGACCCGAGCATTCCCGCCCTCTTCATTCGCCCTCGCCCCACTACGGAGAGGGCGCTCTACGTAGCGTCTGTCATCGCCGTGTTTTTCGTTGGCATAGCGATCCTATTGTATGCACAGTTATCATGGCTCTTCGTGGTAGTACTGGCGGTGTTTACGGCGGCCTTTTTAACTCAGGCAAGAAACTTGGGGGACAATAGGACTCGTGAAAAGCTGGAAACAGGGTTTAAGATTACAATAGTGGGCCGTTACATTTTTTGGTTGAGCATGGCAGTCTTTGCATGGATCAAGTAAATCCATACTGTCAAAATAAAATAAAATACCCTTTTGGATCTACCACGTCGCCTTCTTACATTGCTTGTATTCCACTTGCCATATTTGAACTGCATGTATATCTGCGTGATATTGAGATTTGTACAGCCTTTCGAAATAAATCCAATAACGAAGGTCTGTAAGACGTCTATAATATAGCATCGTCAAATTTGAAATAGCTCAATAAGATTTATGCGTTCGAGCATGCTTTCATGTCTTATCTCTCAAGTTATGCATGTAGTTTACCCTGGCACTGTGCAAATGAGAATATTTTGAAATTTCATTGCTTCTTATCAATTTTCTGCATTTCTTTTTCTCTATCGAGTAGATACTGTTCCTTTACGATCTCTTGAAGCCTTTTGCTTGTAGTTTGAATTGCACCTTTATTGATATCGCAACCTATCCAACGTCGCCTTAATTTTTGAGCAGCAACAGCTGTGGTGCCTGAGCCAATAAAAAAGTCGAGAACTAAATTACCAAGTTGGATCCAACATTTAGAACCCTCGTGAGCAGTTTTTCTGTGACAATGAGAATCTTCGGCATTTCATCCTTTCTAAGGAATGCTTTGCGGACAAGTTCTCCCCATCTTCATTTAAATAGCACGATTTTAATTCTGCTGAGTCGTTTTGCACTTGAGAGTATACTACTTGTGAGTGTCCCGGCAGATGCTTGTCCAGCACTTTCTTATAGAGCGCGCACGCTTCTCGGTCTACTCCAACAAGGAAAGCATTAAAGTCCATCTGCACCATGTTTTCGCGGAAGTGATCCGAGACTTATCTCGCAATCTTGTCCACGCGGTCGCGCGCCTTCATTCCAGCTTACATTATCGTTGAATCAATCAAGAGTGTTGCTGAATATTCCCTATCTCCGATAAAAATGCCCCTCTTATCGATGATAGATGGCGCATAACGAACAGAACCTTCGGATTTGCTGTAAGTAAACGCCTTCCAATCTCTATAACGCTCGTCGTCTGGAGATTAATGCCTTTCATTGCCCGTAAAAACTTATTAAACTCGTCGTCGGATAGATTGAAAGCAAACTCCTTGATTTTATTGAAATGCTTTGCGTTTCTGCCAAAAAGTGAGTTATACCACCACGTTTCATATTCCCTGAGAACGTTAAGAGAGGAGTCGTCTTGACGCACGGCTTTACGAGCAACATCACCTGCTATCTTTCCTCCTTCTAACGCAGTCATCATCCCACCGCCTAACACAGCGTGGTGTGCAGCATCACCTACCAGCATGAGTCCGTTTCTTGTCGGAGTTTTGACCTCTTCACCTACCGGGACGGCCCCCATCACAAGTTCAAGTGGTTGCCCCTCAGGAAAGTTCTTTGACACAAACTCGTTAAGATAGTCAATGGGCCTTTTTCCACCTAATTTGCTCGCGGGCGCGCCAAGCCCGATATTTGCTTTCTTGTCGCCTTTAGGAAACATCCACACGTAGCCACCAGGAGCGCAGGATCCTGGATAAACATCCAGAAAATCTTCTCTCACATCAACGTCGGTCATAAGGTACTGAACGCAGCTCCCGATGTCCTTGAGCTTGAGGGTGGTGTTGATCCCCCCCCACCGTCCGACCTGTGATTCCACTCCGTCTGCGCCGATAACCACCTTTGAGCGGACCTCAAAGTCCTCACCGAGCCGGTTGAGCTTAACGCCCTTTACGGTGCCATTTTCAACGATGAGCCCTGTTGCACGGGTGCGCACCATGACGTGCGCTCCTGCCCGCGCCGCGTCCTTCGCCAGCTCCCTATCGAAGATTTTGCGTTCCAAAACGTATCCGAGCCCCCCCTCAATTCCTAGAGCCTCTGCTGCTACGGTAAGCGTCGTGCCATCAGGCGCGATAAACCGGACTCCGTTGATCTCAGTTGCAATCCACTTTTTGTCAGGCTGTATATATGGCGACAGGCTCTCTTTCATGATGAACTCGGCGCAGCGCACGGGCGAGCCGATTTCCTGCCGCTTTTCTAGCAACAGTACATCGCACTCTTCAGCAGCAGTCCGTGCCGCAATAGACCCTCCTGGTCCCGCCCCTACCACTATGACATCGTACTCATCCCTCATGTTTCCTCCTCTACCGCTAAGGCTCCCCCCGGGCAAATCGTTGCTCATATCGCGCACATTATGCAGGTGTCCTAATTCCGAGGCAAGATTCGATGAGCCCCATCGAATTAGTCGGACAGACTGCGAAGCAGACGCCAAATTTTACGCATTCAATTTTTATGCTGATCATGAGCTACTACTTTATAACGTGGGCTGCAAGCCTTAACATCTAATAGATAATAGCAGCTATAAAGCTTTAACACTGTTTAGAGCGATCCCACAGATGTGTTTGGCCATTTAAATGATTTCAAGATGATGGCTTTCGAGAGCGTATCTTAACGTTGAATGACGAGAAGTCAGTAGGAGGGTAAAGCCTATTGACAAGAATAGCCCCTCGTTGAAGAGATTTTTCGCTCCACCACGACTCTCAACAAAGGAGCCCTGGGTAATGGAGCATATCGACAACTACCTCGAGCGGGAGCGTGTGAACGCCATGCTCGATGCCACACTTAAAAAGCACGAGACTGAACTCCATGAGATGGAGGTGAGGAAGCAGGAGCTACAGGAGCTGTCGAAGCAACAACGTTTTAGGTCATCTAATGAGGTTTCCTCATTTAAATTCTTGAAACCGTTAAAGATGCCCTTTCATACGCTGTACGGTTTTTAATTCCGCAGTTACAGACATTGTATTTATTTAACGCCTTATCCGTTGGCCATTACGTCAAAGTATTGTAATCACGATAACATCGGAAAAGCATTTGAGCGTGGGTGCGTGTGAGGAGTATAACCGACATCTCGCGTGAATACGTTGACGTAGGACGTGAATATGTGGATCTCTAAGCGGCTTTTGGCTACGAGCTTCACCACTTCGATCAGTACCGCAGGCTATTTTTACTAGTAATAGATGGCAAGGAGAGTGTCAGTTCGATTAACGTCGTGTTAGGAGTCTCTCGCGTAATGAAAATATTGCGATGCTTTGGTGCGACGATACCACCTATGCTGCGTATCTTATTTCTACCTTTGAACTGTTGTGGGAACAAGCAATTCCTGCAGCACAGCGGATAGAGGAGCTGTTGAAAGAGGGGCATCCGGATATCTAAGAGATAGACGTAAGTGTTATTGAACGAGCAGACATCGTTCCAGTACTTCATGTAGACGTCGTGAACGTGTTCAGGCAAAGGATGTCGATAGTGCTACCACTCAACGCCTTATACGCCGTGTGCGAGACATATGCGTGATTTGACTGCTCCCACTGTATAATATCACCGTACTGTTCGATAAAAGCGGAGGTCTCTTAACATAAAGTGATTTGATAACCGTAACAGTAGAATTTTTTGCTTTTTCCCTCCACCTTATAAAAACTAATGTGCTAAAACGTAGCTTCACTAAGCTAATGCAATAATCTACACGCTTATAGAACTACTCGAAATCGGGAAGAAATGTTAACCACTCTCACAAGGTCCGAATAGAGGTGGCGACGCTAGGCAGAAAGGAAAATGAAAAAATGCTCCAACGTGTGTTACAATTGAAATAGAAAACATATGAAGATGAAATTATGTATCATTTATCATTTTTCAACACGTGAATATAATAACACGCGATCTGCCTTCTTGAACTTGTTGGGTAGAGGTATGCGGCTATGAAACCTTTCGCAACATCAAATGGTAGAAGTTTATTGACAACTCTTGCAAACATAGGATGAGCGAAATAATAACGGAATTTACGCGCAATTTTAGTCGCAGATGGAAGGACACATTGTGAGAAATCTTTTGCTACAGCTATTGAATATTCCTCTCGCATGTAGCCCTCGACGTCTTTAACGTACTCGAACTTATCAAGCGACCAACTCATTTCTATAAGTTTCTGCATAGTCTTTTCAGATGGACTCAATGGAGTGGCACGATCTCTTCGATATGCGTCTATAACGATAAAAAGCCCATCTCTCTTTAATTTCTTTTTTACTTCACGAAGGACTTGCAGTTTATTAGTTGAATAGCACAAAGCCTCAATGACGAAGACGATATCATACGCACTATCCTTAAACGCGCTCAAGTCGTGGTAGTCGCCGAGTTGAAAGTCGACGTTTGGTGTCTTTGTAAAGCGTTTTAACGGCTTGAGTGCTAAGTCGACTCCGTCGAACATAACGTGAGGATTCCGGCGCGCAAGAACTGCCATGTTACCTCCCATCCCACAAGCAAGTTCCAGTACGTTTTTGCTATCACTATCGCGGACATGCTTCTCAACAATTCTTGCTTGCACTTTAAAATCCTCCTTTTTATATCTCCCGTCATAACTAATCCCGTAGTGATAAAATCCTTCTGCGCTGTATAGTTTCAAACCAAATTTGCCACTAACGTAGTAGTCGATGATTTGCTGCTTCCCCTGTGGCTCATTAATTATGTGGGGTATATCAAATATCTTACCAATCTGACTAAGGTATAATTCAAGATCGTCATCGTATTCTGCGACTTGCTGTTCAATTACTGTTTCAGTTGATTGGTTCGAAACCATAAGTAATAGTTCCATTGTATTTCTATAAAGTTTTGGGCTGACCAAACAAACTCGAACCCGTCTTACCACCTCTTGTAGAACTCTTGAGAGACG
Organism: Methanobacteriota archaeon; assembly: GCA_963704625.1. Taxonomy (GTDB): domain Archaea; phylum Halobacteriota; class Bog-38; order Methanoflorentales; family Methanoflorentaceae; genus DASPRZ01. The sequence continues at coordinate 1,370,314 of OY969924.1, forward strand.
ACCCCACTTATGCTGAGTGCCTGATATCCACTTTCGAGCTAGTGTGGGAGCAGGCAATTCCTGCAACTCAGCGAATAGAAGAGCTGTTGAAAGAAGAGCCTCAAGGTATTTAAGAGATAAACTTAAAGTGTTTTTGTAACACCTTTTTAATGGCCGTCTCTGCGTAGCCCAATTGTCAAAAATATCCACTTAAGTAAAGATAGGACACAACGGTTTCTTTTTAACCAAGAAGTACAATACAAATAACAATTTACGAAAATATATATAATACTCGTTAATACAGGGGACACGTATGGCAAATACAAAAGTGTCAGCATCTGACGTGTTAATGCTCAAAATGGCGCCTGCTGAGCGCTCATTTCGAAATAAAATTGTAGGGCTCATTGCGCTGACGGGGTTGGGACTTGATGTCTTAGTTTTGCCATTTGTAATTGGCACAGCGGCATTATCGGGCGCGAGCTTTAATGACCTCCGGCTTCTGCCCTTGCTTTTCGTAGTGTTTATCGCGGCTGGTGTCGCAAATATAACAAACGACATCATCGATGCAGAAAGGGACAAAACGAAGTGGCCACTTAAGCCATTATCTACTGGGCTGATCTCGAAATCTGAGGCTGTACTCTACGCGGCGATTTTGTCTGCGATAGGGATTGTGATAGCGATAGTGTTCTTTAACTGGCTTCTCTTGACACTGGGGCTGTTAGTGCTTGTGGGGAACCTCGTTTACTCACTTTATATGCGCGACAACATCGGGTATCTTACGGTAATCTTGCCTTTTGTGTTAGTTCCTGTGGCAATATGGAGTGCTTTTTCCCCCGAGACCGTCTTAACTCCGCTCCCGTGGCTCTTAGCTCTTTTTTTGATAGCATACCAACCGGCGATACAAATCACGCATGAAGGATTAGACCCGAACATTCCCGCCCTCTTCATCCGGCCTCGCCCCACTACGGAGAGGGCGCTCTACGTAGCGTCTGTCATCGCCGTGTTTTTCGTTGGCATAGCGATCCTATTGTATGCACAGTTATCATGGCTCTTTGCGGTGGTATTAGCCGTATGGACAGTGGTCCTTTTAACTCTGGCAAAAAATTTGGGGGAAAATAGGTCTCGTGAAAAGCTAGAGACCTCGTTTAAGGTTACAATGGCCGGCAATTTCATTTATTGGTTAGGCATAGCAATCTTTGTATGGATGAAGTGAGGGCATTACTGTCAAAATAAAATAAAATACACTTTTAAATCTACCACCAAAGACGTGTCACAGATTGGAGAGCTTGTGACAGCCGGAACGAGGGATTTGTTTTGATCGGATATTTTAGAGTCACCTGTACATCTTTCATACCACTGCGAACATCCTCTCACATTCCGAAGCGATGTTGCTTAATGTATCCATACATTCCTTACAAATAGTAATCACAGCTGACATCGCCCTTTTGATGATTTAAGAACCTCTTTTCTCAGTTATTTGTTCGGGAAACGGACTTGTCTTCTGTAGGTATTTTTAATTTGGTTAAATCAGTTCTTTAATATTCGCTGTCTTTCTTGTAAATTAAAAAAGAGATTAAGGATAACAAATAGGGTCAAATTTATTATCCCCGCTCGCATATTTACGTGTTTTTCAAATGTGGAGGGATAAAATGAAAAAATACCTCGCACTTTTATTTGTAGCGAGCATCGTGTTTGCATAAGTAGTTATAGCTGGATGCACTGATCGTCATTAGTAGAATATTGATTAAAAAGATGTCAGACATCATTATGAACTTTATAAGAAGAAATTGGTACAACATTGGATTGGTTGTTGCCATTGGAACAACACTCTATTTAGCCTTCGCATGGCATGACATGACTATATTACAAATATTACTTCTATCTAACTTTGTAGCAGTTTTAATTCATCAATTTGAGGAATATCGCTTCCCAGGCGGTTTTCCAGCAATCGTGAACATGGTAATTCTACCCAGCTCTACTCCAAACAGATATCCCCTAAATCAAAATTCAGCAATGGTAACTAATGTATTAGGTGCTTATGGGTTCTACTTAATTCCAGTGTTCTTTCCCACGGTTATATGGCTTGGATTAGCTCCAATGTTGTTTGGTATTTTAGAGTTTGTTGTTCATGGTATAGTGGCCAATATAAGGCTCCGAACAATTTATAGTCCAGGATTAGGTGGTGCTGTTTTAAGCCTCGCTATCGGAATTTATTATATCTACTACATTCATATTACTGGTATTGTAAGCGTATGGGATTGGGTGATTGGACTTGTGTATTTATTCCTTGTAATTTTTATCGCTGAATTCGCAATGACTTTTACTTGGTTGGCTGACAAGAACTCCCCCTTTGCTTTCTCTGAAGCTGAAATGAGAAGGTTCAATGTTCAGGAGAAAATTGAAAGACTTAATGGTGGAACCCACATTTCGCACCTTAGGTTCCCAAAAAGGTGACAATTTTGAACCAGCTGACCAAGCAAAGAAATGACTTGTTGAGCGGGGGCTCGCACCACACAAGCATGATAGGAATAATCTTTAGATTCTTCAAAATGGCCCTTGCCAATTCGTTCAGGCAGAACACATCCGGCCGCCGCACCGAATAAGGTGTCATTATCAAAACAACACGGCCATTGCCATCTTTTGAGGTCCAGGCAAGCCCCTCCTCAATATAACGCTCCCAATCGACACCAGGCTTGAGCCGGTCGAGGTCGAATCAGACCTCGTGGCTGCTGTTGCGATCTACGAGTGTTATGGGAATCTGGGTTGCGAGTATCTGAATTAGCGGCACTAACCCTAGGAAACCTAGAGCCGCACAATCAAGTCATCAATGTAATAAACGGGAAGGGCAACAAGTCACGGCGGACTTACATCGATGATAGCACAATGAATACGCTTTGCAGCTATATATTAAGTGCAAAAATCCCTGAGGATTGTACAGTCTTTGGGATCAAACCGAATCAAATACGGAATATTGTTAAACGATATGGAGCTCTCGCCGGAATTACTATACATCCGCATACCTTCCGGCACAGCTTTGCGATCCACCTCGTGAGGTCAGGGCTTGACTTGCGGCGGGTGCAACAGTTATTGGTGCATTCGAACCTGAATACCACACAGGTGTATTGCAGTTCAATGATCAGGATTTGCGAGAGGGGTATAATAAGGTCGGATTTTAAAATTGCTCAGTAAGATCTGTGTTTCCAAGCATGTTTCATGCCTTACCGCGCCGAGTTATGCATGTAGTTTACCCTTTAACGCATGCCTCCTCTCTGATTTTAAAGCTACTTGGATTGCCAGAAGTAAACCACAGGATTATTTGATGACAAAACGTTATTTTTTGTGATCACCTCTCGTTACAACTAAAGATTGCAAAAGCGTAACATAATTTTAATTTGTACAAACTTGACAAAACCAACAAAAGGAGGAAAATCATTTTAATACCGGCGTCTCTTTTTTACTTGTTTTTAAGAATTATGTTATTGGCGTGCTATGAGTTCTGCGGCGATATACCATCAACGAGATGGTCGCAATGAATAAGAAAGTAATCTCATTACTATTAGCGTCACTCTTAGTGCTTACCATCTTCGTTGGGCATGTATCAACTGCTGGAGGTGGTGGACAGCAAATGCCATCACACTCCATATCGCTTGCTGAAGGCAGTGGATTAAGCGGTGCATCGGATGGCAATGCCCTACTTAGTGAACTGGGGTAGAACGGCTCCTATAAATCAACCGGTACAGCTACGAGCGTTCCAGATGCAGGCGCAAGCGGTATACAAGCACCACGTGGTTCGAAACCTCAATATGACCTGATTACGTTTGTCAACCGCCCGTTCTTTGTGATGTGTCGCTTCCAGATCAACGATCCCACATATTATGCAAATCAGCCTGCACAGTTGCATAGATGGGACCCTATCTCCTCTCAGTGGGAAAAAATTCGGGATGGTACCACCAACGCGGATGGCTACGTCGAATTTCGTGGCTTAAAGGAAAGTAAGTCGGGTATCTACAGCTATGTTGTAACCTGTCGGGGGGATTACAGCACGCCTTTCGAAACTCTCATGACATACCCCGTTATCTTCGTCCATGGCTGGGGCGGATCCAGTACCGAAATGTTCTATCCATGGACTGACATAACACAAGCATTGGACAATGCCGGCTTTGTCAAAGGGACTCATTATTTCGTATTCAACTATGATAGCAAAGATGACCCTCGGACTGCCGCTGATGGCTTACAGAATTTCATCAAAGAGAAAAAAGTGTTCTTCCACGATCAGTATCAGTATGATGATAGCAAGTTCACCATAGTGTGCCACTCAGAGGGCGCACTAGTAACTCGCTGGTACATGGAGCGGGAGGGAGGAGCTGAAAACGTCGCGCAGTGGATTGGGATAGCTCCCACAAACCACGGTGCTGCCTACCACGATCTGGCACCTGACTTACTATTGACCATTTTCAATCCCTTTATCGGCAAACAAGCATTTGAACAGAGGAGGACGGATAGTGATACTGTCAAAGGACTAGATGATCCGAATTTTGGTGCAAAAGGACTCGCCCACAACGTCACTTATAGGGTCATCGTAGGAAACAACACAAATAATGTTAAGGGGTTTGGATCTGACATACTACCGGGAGGACTATCAGCAGTTCTCTTTCTAAATGGTAAAACGTGGGCGCGCCTGCCCGGTTGCACGGCCCCGGGCCACGGATGCTATTATCGCACCCTCCGCGGCGATGGAGTGGTGGCGAATGTGCAGAGTTGGATCGACGGTGCTGACTTCCAGTCTTTTACAGGTCTTAGCCATCTCGGGTTAAATCATAACAAAACCGTGATTAATTACGTGCTCCGTTGCATTGAGAACCCTAATACGAGGGGACAAAAAGTCGGCTTGGATACCTTTTTGTACCCAAACGATCCCGATGCATTATATAAATAAAAAATAAAATTGCAGGTTTTCTTATATGTTCCGTCATAGTTTTACGATCCACTTAATACGAAATGGCGTCGATCTCCGAAGGCTGCAACAGTTGTTGGGGAAGCGCCTTCCTACCGTTTGGGAGCGGTGTTCGGGCTACTGGGATCAGGTGCACTGTGCGCGTCTGGCATATTTCCCGCACCAGCAGGCGTTATACACTTGGTGGCCCGCTATATTCTGTTCTTACTGGTCCCTATAGGCATGCTCCTCATCGGGGGTGCATTCATTGATGCATCTCATAAACGGTTGGGGGGTCTCTCGATTGTCTTGGGCATCATCGCGCTTGCGGGTACTTCCATGGTCAGCTACACGAGGGGCATTGCAGAGGTGCCCGTTATATTTGCGATATTTATTTGGGGTACAGTACTCAGCGTCAGAATGTTGTGGCGTGCCTCACATCAAATGTAGAATTAACGTAGATCCGCAAACGATTGAACGGTCAACCTGTAAGTATGTGAGAAGCTTAAATGTAGGAGAGGTGGCGTGTATCACTAGCGTTGCCTCCCGTTACCTCCTATATTAGACCGCATTTTAAAGGGCGTTGCATTTGGACGGGTATCTGCCTCAATTGAACTTATCGGCAATAACCCTTGCCATTTTAACGCGCTAGGGTAGTTTGTCCTGTTCCGACAATAAACTTTGCAGCTGGCGAGCGAATTCACAGAGATGCATAATACTGAAAAACGACGTATATGATTGGCGATGATGAAAATAAACGTATTATTTGTCATTTATCGTTTTGTATGTACTTAGATGTCGTTATGGGATTCCGTAGTTGCAAAGTTATTCATTTTTCCCTTACAGTCTAATCCAGATGCTGCGTTTCATGTGCTTCTGGCAACTTCAACACCACGCAGGTATACCTGCAGTTTAACGACAGGATTTGCGAGAGGGGTATAACAAGATAGAGTTTTAAAATAGCTCGATAAGATCTACACTTCCAAGCCCACTTTATACATGTTGCCCCATTGTTACCTTTTGTGGGTTAATACGTACCTCCATTAATTTTATATCGCTCACCGCCACGAATTTATTGATAATTTCTGCTATTACTCTCGTTGTTGATGCAATTTTGTTTTACGTAAGCAGGGCCACCTTCCGCAGGGAGAAGATACTTACGAAATGGAAATGAAATCCAGTAGAGGAGCATACTGTGCTATGAAACAGATTAAGGACACAGTAGCGATTGTTACGGGCGGAGGCTCTGGCATGTGTGTTTTAAAAATGATTAGCAAACTAACAGATCAATAAAAGAGGTAATTCACCTGGCTAATCCTGCATCTGGAAAAGTGGCAAACCGCCTGTTCTTTGTTGACTACCTCCGGGCAGCACTAATAATCTTGGTGGTCCTGCACCATCTGGCTGTCATCTATGCTGCGAATACCCCCTTCTATTACGTGGAACCCGCATATCACTATATCCTGGCGTTTCTTTTGCTGGTGATATTTCAGCTTGTCAATCAGGCCTACTTCATGGGTTTTCTCTTCCTGATCTCGGGATACTTCACGCCCGAGTCCTTTGACCACAAAGGGCCTGCGTCATATTTGAAAGGTAGGCTGCTCCGCCTTGGTATTCCCACACTCATATACATGTTTATACTCAGTCCCATCGCGTGCATTGGTGTCTACCAGATGCCGGCAGCCCTAACCGGAATCACGACACCTTTCACTTGGCAACAATACCCCAAGTTGATCGGGATTGGGCCTATGTGGTTTGCCATAATGTTGCTCGTTTTCGACTTCGGCTATGTTGCCTGGCGAATGGCAACAAAAAACAGAGTGGCGCATCCAGCAACCAATCCTGTAATGCCTAACTATCGTACGATAGCTGTCTTTATTCTGGTATTGGCGCTGGCCAGTTATCTGTTGCGGATCGTTGTGCCGTTTGGCACGTATGTGTTTAGATTCCCAAGCTTAGCCTATCTTCCACAGTACGCCAGTTTCTTTATCATCGGGATCATAGCTTTTCATCGGAACTGGTTACGGACGATCCCGAACTCGATGGGAAAGTGGGGTTTTAGGATGGCACTGGTGACAACGCTCATCTTGTTTCCCCTCGCACTCAGCGGCAAGATTGCCTTTCTCGGTGGGGGGTATTGGCAGTCTGGGGCCTACGCGCTGTGGGACTCGACCCTCTCGGTTGGGATGTGTCTGGGCCTAATTACGCTCTTCCGGCGCTTCTTTGATCGCCCGGGAAGGCTTGGCTGGTTTCTGTATCAGAATGCTTTCGCCGTATACGTCTTCCACATTCCGGTCATCGTCCTTCTTGCCCTTGCGTTGCGCGGGATCCATCTGCAATTGTTCATCAAGTTTGGTCTGGCGGCGATTATCGGGGTTCCGCTCTGCTTCGCGGTCGCTTATCTGGTTCGGAAGATCCCATTCATGGCCAGGATCTTGTGAACGAGTATTTAAACTTCCATCGATTTTCTGTCAGTCACAATTGGAGACCAAAGTAGAAGGGTATAATATGTATCGAAGGTCTGTATTGCACGAATATATACTTGGTTACAATGCAAGATGCATTAAAACAAGGATTGAAACACACCAAGCTTGTTCATTTTTTTGAGTAAAAGCATTTTAATTGTCAAAATGAGTTTCTTTTCAGACAAAATTTTAAATGCTCCTTATCGGCAATAACCCTTGCCATTTTGAGGCGCTACGGTAGTTTATCACAATTCGACAATTATACTTACAGCTGGTCGGTAGATCCACCGAACTAAACAATACCAAAAAGAGAACTATATGAACTGCTTATAGAGAAAAAAAAAAACGCGTTGTAGCCAATTTCTCTTTTTGTGGTAGTGTTGTTCACGGATAAATGTAACTAAGAGTTCTTGGTATTACATTTGCAATTTCGGAGATTTCCAAGAGTGCAAAACAAGTGAACTCAGGGCCCCTCCTATTGCACTGATCGAACGTCAGGACGCAGTCGGTTAACTGAAAGAGAAGATTATTTAACGCTGACGCTTTTACTTGATCCAGACAAAGACTGCTACAAGTAACCAATAAATGAACCCCGCTACAAATGTAACCTTAAACCCCGTTTCCAGCTTTTCGCGAGACCTGTTGTCCCCCAAATTTTTCGCCAGAGTTAAGATCCACGCCATAAGCACGGCCAGTGCCACCACGAATAGCCACGATAGCTGTGCATAAAAGTAGATCGCAACGCCGAAGAGAAACATGACGATGACCGATATGACGTAAAGCGCCCTCTCGGTAGTGGGACGGGGCCGGACAAAGAGGGCGGGAATTGTTGGGTCAAGCGCTTCGTGCGTGATTGCATTCCCTGTCGCCTCAGCTGCTAAAAAAATGACTAAAAACCACGGGAGCGGAGTTAAGACGGTCTCGGGGGAGAAAGCACACCATATTGCCACAGGAACTAACGCCAGAGGCAACATTACTGTAAGATACCCGATGTTGTCGCGCATATAACGTGAGTAGACGAGGTTCCCCACGATCACTAACAGTCCCAATGCCAAGAAAAGCCAGTTAAAGGCCAGTATGGTTATCACGATCCCTATTCCAGACAAAATTGCCGCATAGGGTACGGCTTCCGATTTCGAGATTAACCCAGTCGCTAACGGCTTCAATGGCCACTTCGTTTTGTCCCTCTCTGCATCGATGATGTCGTTTGTCATATTTGTGACAGCACCAGCGAGAAACACTACGACAAGCAAGGGTAGAAGCCGAAGGTCATTAAAGCTCGCACCCGCTAGCGCCGCTATACCTAGTGCAAGTGGTAGATACGTGATGCCAATTCCTATCCCCAGCAGCGCTATGAGCCCGATAATTTTATTTCGAAATGAGCGCTCAGTAGGTGCGGTTCTTAAAATTAACACGTCAGATGCTGACACTTGTGCATTTGTCATGCGTTTTCGTCCCCATATTAAACGAGATTTGCTTAAACTGTTATTGGTAACCTTCTTAGTAATAAAGTAACGCTTTTGTTTCTTTAAGTGGACGTAAAGTACATCACCAATCGCCTGAAGAAGATCCATCAGTACTATGTTGATTCTGTCCTTTCTTTGCTCAAAACCATAGTCGTGATCATTAGAACCGCTTCGCCACCAAGTCCACCTCGTCAGGTCCGGCCTTGACCTACGGCGGGTGCAACAGTTATTGGGGCATTCGAACCTGAATACCACACAGGTGTATTTGCAGTTCAATGATCAGGATTTGCGGGAGGGGTATAATAAGGTCGGATTTTAAAATTGTTCAGTAAGATCTGTGTTTCCAAGCATGTTTCATGCCTCACCCCTCAGAGTTATGCATGTGGTTTACCCTCTAACGCATGCCTTCTCTCTGATTTTAAGGCTACTTGGATAGAGCCATTTTAAACCTCAGAGTACCTATCACATCAGTATAACGTTAAAATAGAGCACACTTTGTGTTTATCCACGTAGAGATGCCCTGGCTGCTGACTCCATCAATTTTATCGGCGCGTCGAAGCCAGTCCATATCTTGAACGCCGCAGCCCCTTCGTAGACGAGCATTTTAAGGCCATCAATAGTCTTGCATCCCGCTTTGCGAGCCTCCTTCAATAACTCCGTCTCAAGTGGGCTATAAACTATGTCAAAGACCACGAGCCCTTTGTGCATCTGTTCTGCTCGCACGAGAGTCTGCCCTTCAGCGACTCTGTGCATGCCGACGGACGTCGTATTTATAAGCACTTGTGCTTCACCGATGACACTGTTAACCTCGTCGAGGCCGAGCGGCTCAATATCATCACAACCACAGCTGATATTCTCGGTTATCATTTTTTCAGCGAGAATTACTGCGCGGCTTTTCGTTCTATTTGCTACAAGCACTCGCGCGCCTTCGGTTAACAGCTGTGCAGCTATTGACTTTGCAGAGCCTCCTGCACCGAGCATAAGTACATTCGAGTCCTTGACCCCCACTCCCGCTTCCTTTAACGCTCTCACGGTGCCTACTCCATCCGTGTTATATCCATTTCCTTTGCTGTCTATCGTGTTAATCGCGCCTATGCGCCTCGCCATAGTATCGGGAGTTACATAGTGCAGGGCAAGTTCTTTGAGCGGCATCGTTACGTTTAACCCACCAAATCCAAGCGCAAGTGCTCCTTTTATCGCTCTTTCTGCATTTTGTTTTCCCACTTTAAAGGCGTGATAAACGCAATTAAGTCCTAGCTCTTTGAAGGCGGTGTTGTGCATTATAGGAGAGAGAGTGTGCCCTACAGGACTTCCTATAAGTGCGTAAACTTGAGTTAGCGTCAAGCATTGATCTCGTTGAATGAGTGCTTCATTTTCATGATCGTGTTCGTGTTCGCTGCCTAATGTTTGAATTAGCTCAAAAATTTCTGCTCCATTTGACATGTGACATCTCCTCAGAGGCTAGTAGGTAAGACTTTGTAGCCGTACTTTGCTCTGCATATCGTTCCGAAAGTCTAATTGTTTGGCCCGTTTAATGACCTACTTAAATAGAATCTTCGTTTTGAACTATTTATAAATTAGCAGCAATAACGAGCTTGAAGGCCCAAAAATCCTGTGCCTTCTGTGTCTCATCTCATCTCCTCTCCCGCAGATCCCCCTCCTCAACATTTGTCGGGGGTCGGAAAGCGACGAGCACTCTTTGGTGCTTCATCGCTCTTAACAGATCGAAATATTCCATTCTGATGAATCAATGAAAAACGCTTGACGTTTAAACTGCACTTTCGTTGATGTTACGAAGGGGCTATTAACTTAGTTGCTATCGCGGTTCCAAACTCTCTGCACTTAGGGAACTCCCCTTCAAGAACCGGACCTTTCATCCCCTGCACTTGTATCGATAACCCTGGGGCTATCATCTTCAATATGGGGGCCTTTTCGTGTATCTTCTGCTCCATCTTTTTCATCGCTTTTTCAAAATCTCTGCTAGCATATGTGTCAAACACCGCGAACGATTTAGCGTCCAAGGGAAGCGTGCCAAGTTTGTTGATAAACTTCTTGATGCCTCCGGTGGGTCCACCCATATGATTCGGGCCGCCTACCACAATCGCATCATAGCTAGGGATTGTAGCAAGGTCAACGTCTTTGACGTCGCTCAGCGTCGTTTCTATTCCTTCAACTTCGCGCATCCCTTCGCCGATTGTTTCCGCGACACGTTTGGTGTTGCCATATCGTGACTCATAAACGATTAATATCTTCATTTAATTACTCTCCCCAGTTCTAATAAATATCACCATTTTGTGGGTTTTGTCTAATTTTATACGTTTTAGCCTCTTGATATAAGTCTTCGGATGTTTTTTCCAGTTTACTCATAATTTCAAATAAAGATTTCATTTCGCTGTCATCCAAGGCTTTAAATAGGCTGGATACAGCTCTAATATCCTCTGTGATCCTGCTTTCCCAATATCTTCGACACTCGTCGGTAATCTTTAACCTTAATATGCGCCGGTTATTTTCATCTTGCTCTATTTTTAAGAAGCCTCTAGATTCTAGCCGGGAAGCCAGCTGTTTAACGTTTTGATGTGTCGTGCTTAAAGCATCCGCCACTTCCCGCATGGAGGGGTCATGTTTGAACGCTTTCTCTATGATGACAGTCATTAACCATTGTTTGTTTGTCAGTCTGCCTTCTGTAAGCTCCTTATCGATCACATAACCCCAACGCTGTTGTATTAAAAACAAGACCACCATTAAGTACTTCTCCAGTTCTGTCCTGTCTTTCGCAGCATGTTCTGTCCTGATCAAATCGGAATCTTTCATTATCTTACCCAGTTGCCCTTTCAGTGATCGTGCCATGGATTACCGTTTCATTCGTCTTACCATAGAACGCGATGGCAATTATAATTCCCCCAGCGGTGAGTACCATAAAGAACAGAATTTGTCCAAATGCCGTGCTTACGTCGTTTAGTGCCATGAAAACTATCATAGACAGTATCGCAGTCCCTAAGAGAGATGCTTTTATCAGCACTATGGAAGTCAGAGCATACCCCCATTCGTTACCCTTTAGAAGCAGCAAACCGGCAGCTATCGCGGCAGGGACTATCACTCCGAGATCCATGGCCTGAACCACAAGCGTAGTGTAACCAGTGAGTGCGGATGGGTCACTACCTGTTAATAATGAGGCTATAATCATCTGAAGCCACATTAAGGCCAGCAGGACCCCCATGATCACCGAGAATACGGCAGCTATCTTAATTGTAACTCCACGAGAGAAACTCGCTTTGATATTTTCCACGTCAAGAGAGAGCAACCCTGCCAGAAAAGTGTACAGCGATATGGAAAACAAGGCCACGTAGATGAGGAAAAGTTGATTGTATGACACCATGAAAGATGCTACAGCGTAGGTATACGTGAAGTAAAATAGGGCACCCATCCACATCAACCGACCTCTGATGGAACCTCTGGAGATCAAGTAACAGGATGCTAACAGTATAGGGACACAAATCACGAGCGTGACCAAATCCTGGCCCATTGCCATGGACATTACAGAGACTGTATCGTTTTTATACAAACCCTTCCAGAGTAATCCGGATGAAGCTGCGATTATCGTCAGAAATGCGATAATAATTGAGTTTAGGTATACGATTTTTCTATACATTTCATCACAAATAGGTAATATATTACCTATTCATATCGATTTAATATATAAACTTTGCTCTAAAAGGGGCTTTGTTTAAAAACTATGAAAATGACTCGACTTTTTAAACACAATTCTGACTTTTTAAACAGATGTGTGCAGCTTGGTTACAGAATTCATTTTTCGGATACTTTTATAACACACTTTGAGATTTTGCGGCTCTCTGTCAAATTTTGTAGCAGTTTTCTTTCGCTGTCAAAAATCGGCAGTCAGAAGGTGGGTGATTTTTATTGATTTTAAATAATATTGATGATTCAATGTTGGTACTCCTGATACCAGCCGGAGTTATGGCTCTGGGGGTGATAATGGCACCTTACCACCCTAAACTCGGTACTTATATATGCCATGTAGGTTGCGCAACTTTGGCTATTATGATTATCGTTTTTTCGATATTATTATGTTGTCAATAGGTCAACGATAATTTTTATTGCACTGAAGAAGCCAAGGAAATACCCTGCAATTGATAGAGTCAATAATGCTCTATTAGTCTCCATTGATACAGTTACGGACTTTGGATTAACAGTAAAAATATCAATAGTGTGTGCAGTTGGGAATTTAATACCACCCATAAGTTCTACCCCGTAATCCACCTTATATTTACCTTCAATCGGCCAGAATATTTTCGTGGTTCCAACCATTCTATTGTCCTGAGTTTTAGTTAAATCCATTCCTGGTCTTTCTTCGGAGCCGGGTGGATATGCATATGCGGCGTCGAAACCCACTGTGATGTTCCTCACATTTGGAAATAATTCCGGATTAATAGTAGCAACCGCAGAAATATCTACGGGTTCGTCCACTGTAAGAATTGCATATGGATAAGTGATTTCCAAATCAATTGCAATATCAGAGTGATGGTCGTCTAGGTGAAATGATTGAGGAATTTTATCAAACCGAAAAAGAAATTTATTGTTGAATTTTCGAGGTTTCTGGACATCAAATGATTTACGGAAGGAAGGCAAAATAAAATAGGAGACTGCTAATAAGATTACGAATAAGACTAAAGCAGCAGCTTGTTTTATAAACAACATGGTTAATTCACCTGAGACGACGACCTTTTCTTCTTCTCCCTAACATAATCATCTTTCTTAACATTAAAGACATCCATCTAAGAAGAAAAAAGCTTAGGCTCAACCCCCAACTCAAACATTTCCTGAATCACCACGCAGATATTATGGCATAACACCTTTAACAACACTTCATTAACCTGCGCCACTTCCGTCTTACTTCTTACGCTATCTCCAAACTTGCTCTTAATCATATGAAACGTCGTCTCAGCATTACTTCGCTTGTGGTAGTGTTCTAAAAATTCTTCATGCTTGTACTCAAAATAATGATACATCTTTTTCCACATTGGCGAATTCTTAGCCCTTCCTGTCGCATTCTTCCTAAATGGGATGTAAGGAACAGCTCCAATGTCGTTAATAAGTTCCATATTTGCCCTTGATGAATACGCTTTATCTCCAGATACCTCGTTTATTTTGAAGTTCTTAGCTGTCTGTACCACTAGTTCAGGTAGAAATTTAGTATCCGCTTCATTTGTCATTGTCAATTCTACCGCAGTAACTACATTCGTTTTCACTCCGCAAACTAAATGCGCTTTTATCCACGTCCTGTAGTCTTTTTCCTTACCGTACTTGTGGTCAAACCACTTGACAAAACGTGATGTTCCAAATCCAGAGCTGTCAATAGTAAAATCTGTTTCAATCGATATTAATGGTAAGCTTGTTATGGTTATAAGCTCTTTAATGATAGGCGTCAGCTCTGGCTTTTCCATGTATACGCCGATGGTTGAATAGCATGGTGCTTTACTGATGTATCCCTTCTCTTTAGCAATTTCTGCATCTGTGATGAATCGTCTCAGTGAAAATGTTGTGAATACTTTCAAAGCAGAAGCAAATACCATATCTGATAATGGCAATGTAGGTCTTCCAAAGTTGTATTCTGGTTGTGGTATCGTTGTGCAGATATCACGAAGCAATTGCATGAAAAGTTCCTTTTGTTGTGTCTGTGCGAGGTTGTAAGCAGTCCAATCCTGTGAGTAGGTTACTTTAGTTGTCTTTGTTTCGGTAACGGTGCCATTTTCATCAGTCTTTCTAGTTATACTAATCTCAACTGCAAAAATATGCTTACACTTAACTTTTCGATATTGATGGTCAGGACAGTTACACGTACATTCACCGTCTAAAAGTTGAACGTGGTAAGAATTATTACTGGATTGTGAGGGAACTAAAAAAGTATGGGTATCTAATTGAGTTATCTTCTGATTTGCTATAATTTCATGACCTCGCATTTCTCTTGCTTCTAAAATTTGGTTGTTTGCTAACATATTTACCTACTATATTACCTATATACTTACCTATTTATATACTTTTAGGTAATACCGTGAGACTATTAGTAGGTAAATATAAGTAATAAGAAGTAGGTATATACCTACTAAGAGGTAAATATGGTTGATGTAACGAAACTTACTCCTGCTACAACAAGAAAGGAGTCGTTGAGGACAACCGTTCCACGAAGCATCGTCAAACAATTTGGTTTGACGGGTGATGATAGCCTAGAATGGAAGATGGAAGTGAGAGAAGGAGAACTGATTATCGTAGTCCATCCAAAAAAAGTTCCACGAGAAAACGAATAACTAGAGGTCTATTTCTATTGCAAAAATTAGATAATAACATCTAAATAAAGAGAGAGTAATCATAAATTGAAAACATGTTGCCAACAAAAGGGTCTGTTGAGTTAAATAAAATTTATGCTATGGATTGCCTTGAAGGGATGAAACTCATCGAGGACAATTTCATAGACGTAATAGTTACATCTCCACCTTATAATATCGGTAAAAAGTACAATGGCTATAATGATGAGAGGCCAAGGGATGAATATTTAGATTGGATGGAAAAAGTTGCTGAAGAATCAAAGCGAGTCCTAAAGGATGACGGTTCGTTCTTTCTCAATGTTGGTGGAAAATTCACAGACCCTTGGATTGCTCCGGAAGTAGCATGCAGATTTAAAAAACACTATACCCTTCAAAATATGATACACTGGATTAAGTCGATAGTTATACCTAAAGAAGACATGGGTAATTATGAGCATACGAAAAGGGATCTAGCGGTGGGACATTATCAACCCGTCAATAGTCCAAAATATCTTAGCGGATGTCACGAGTATATTTTTCATTTTACAAAGCGTGGTGTTGTCGACCTAGATAAGCTATCTATCGGTGTATCATATCAAGATAAATCGAACATTGGGAGATGGAAGTCTGCCACAGTTGACTTAAGAGAACGAGGCAACGTCTGGTTTATACCCTATAAAACAATACGTGAATCAAGACCGCATCCTACAGTTTTTCCGGAGAAACTTCCTGAACTATGTATTAAACTACATGGGTATAATGAAGACACTGTTGTTTTAGACCCTTTTATTGGTATTGGCACTACAGCATTAGCATGTGTAAAATTAGGGGTTAAATTCATAGGTTTTGATATAGACCAATCATATGTAGACATTGCTAATGAAAAATTAGCCCAGAGTAGAAAATTAATCCAGAGTAGATTACACTAGAAGAGAGGACGCATTTGCAAGAGAAAGAGGCAATTCTAACTTTGGTAGAAATTACCCCTATAATGCAAGGAATCAGCTTTAAGGACGTTCTTGAAACAACATCGGGATATAAATTACACCCTGTAAATCTACAGCAACAAGAAGACAACGAATTGATTGAAACCCTTGTCAACTCGTGCAAAAATTTTTTAGCCTTAAGCAACAAAGCTGGAAGACGACACACAGGAAATAGGATTAATGAAGTAAGTAAAAAAATTGAAAATGAATTAGTCGATGAAATAAAGAAGACTGCACTAGGTGTCAAAATTCTTTCTGCACAGGGCTATCCAGACATTGAGTTGATAGATACATATGGTCGTGTCACTTATCTGGAAGTAAAAATATCAAGTAAAACGGAGCGAGACAGTTTCAGAACTTTTTATTACTCTTCGGGGAAGAAGGTTAAAAGTGACGCGAGACATCTTCTATTAGGTTTACTTGTTACAAAAGAGAGTGATAGATACTGGAAAATAGAAGGATGGACTTTGGCGGATTTGTCAAAACTCAATGTCAGCCTTAAACCTGAGTTTAACGCAGGTAATAAAGCCATTTACACTAAAGAATCGATAATTGCTGAAAGCAGATAGGACATTAACTCGTTTTGAATAATTTTAACGGACTATTTTGAAGTGTTTTTAACAAAATGGACTTTTTAAACACAACTATGACTTTTTAAACATGAGCTAGTTTTTAAACAAAGCCTATTTTATTATCTGAATCATATTATATAAACATCGGATCAAATGTGCGGTAGCGTATACTTCGTGTTACCGTCCACCTTTCAAAAGGTGTGTAATGAATAAATTACTTATTCAAATTCTCGTAGAAGCATCGCTGATTGCATTTAGAGTCGTATTCAGCGTTTTGCTTCTACGACTAACACAGGCAAGAAGACGACTAAGAAGAATTAAAATAAATAAAATTTCAAGAGCGCAACAATGCCGTTTTGGTATTTTGGTGCTCTCACTTTTTTTAGTATTAGAAATGTAACTGTTTCGCGTGCGAAACTTTTGAAGATACACAACATTTATGCTTCATTACCACTATTTTTATAATTTAGCTACGCGATATGGCTCTTTGCTCGAAAATCCCCCGGAAAGGTTTTGAGTCATTGTCACCCCCATACCGCGTAGCTGACTATTATGATTTGCCGCTAACAAATAATGTCTTTTTAAGAACTATAGTGATGTCATTTTAGTTGTTTAAGAAACCAACCGACCCACCAACCGCGAATCCACCAAGGTGACCAACCGAAGAGACACCAATGCCCGATTTAATTAAAAAAACTTAGGTTCAATCCCCAACTCAAACATTTCCTGAATGGCTACATAAATATTATGACATAACACCTTCAATAACACTTCATTAATTTGTGCTGTCTCGGTATTACTCCTCACTGCATCCCTGAATTTACTCTTAATCAACAAGAGTAACTTAATCAACAAAGCCTCTAAAAGGTATACTTTGAAAGAATCGCTAGAGGAAAAACAGGAATAATGTGTTCTCTGTGATATTCTGTATGACAGAATTGTATATTAAAAAATGCACTTTAGAATTCAAATAAAATAAAATACCGTATTATCTATATCTTTTACTTTGTTCGAATGAGTGTATATCTTCCGGATGATCTTTCAAATGCACGTTTTTTTTACCTTGCCACTGGATTTTGTTGCTTTCTGCTGACTGGTAATCTCGATCAAGCTGCGAAGTTACGACTTGACCGCATTCGAATAAATAAAAAGCAGAGGGACGTATCCCTCACGCAGTTACCACTATCGTCCGTGCGGCGCGGTCACCGAGGCGCTGCTTCTTGTCTGAAGTCCACATAAGGATTGCACCAAGCAAGAAGAAGACTGGAATAAAATCTACAAACAGCAATAGAGTTCGCACGAAAGCATCTACGTAATCGATCTTGGTTCCATCCTCTTTTACCACTTTGATCTTAACAGCCATTTTGCCGACGGTCTGTCCGTATGCTCCTTGAAGTACCGTGAAGTAGAGAAACGTTATGATGACAGATATCAACCCTCCAGTCGCTGCAAGAGCGCTTGACGCTACTGACACATTTTGTAAGGTACCGTTGGTAAAGTTAGAGACAGTGACACTGACAGCCGGTACGTGGAATGGCGCTGTTATTAAGGCTGAAATAATGCCGATAATGATGAAATCAATAAGTATTGCAACAAATCGTATGCCGACACTTCGATAGTGTGGTGCGGGAGCCTGCGGCGCCTGGGCAGGCACTTCAGCAACATGTTCTTCACTCATTTTGAGTTTCACCTCCTAGCCTATTATTACACTCTTGTATTGAGGTGACAAGTACATTTACTTGTCGTTTTTTCTTTTTTAATCAGTTATACGGTTCGCCTCTACCGATCTTGAAAGAGCGGTAACGTTTTACGAGAAGCTGCTTGAACCGGGAAAAACAAGTGGGAGAAGCTCTTTCGTTACTGGATTGCCGTGACTTCTTGTAATTTTTGCCGTCTCGTGTCTAACTTGATCTGCTCTCAAGTTATTGTACTCGCAGTCCTTCCTAACCTGTCAGTTCTATGAGCTCTTTTTTAACCTCTCCTAACTCCCCTCGTAGCTCTCTATACATCTTTTCCATCGTCGTAGTTATCTCCTCTACGGTCCAATCCACATCTCCAAGTTGTTCATCAACGTGTTCGATAGACTTATAAAAATCGTGATACTCATAGATTGGTATTGTGAACTCCGTTACAACTTCGGACTTTTCCCGAGCCTTTTGCCCCGCGGCAAGGTAGGGGTTAATTGATTGACTTATGTCATCAGCAAGAATGTTGAGTCGGGAAGCAAGGGACATTAAATTCCTAGCAAAAGACTCCATATCTTCGAAAACGTTCATCAAATTCGCAATAGTCTTCTTATTGTTTTGGCTTTTATTCTCAGACATTTTAACCACGGTAATTGACCAACGTATCGTCATAGCTTCCAATTATACCACATTAGCCGTATCTGGTCATTTTCGCATCTTCTGTACGTTAGGCACACACTTGATGCGTTTGTTTCGTTTCCCAGAATCATGATAGCGTCATCATCCATTCAGTCATCTTCATCCGGGAAGTCATCTTCACCAAAGTAAATGAAACGATCTTGGTTCTTTCTCATTTCATATTAAAAGCTCTTTTTAAATTATTGGCGTTATAAGAAGAAGCACGGGCACAACGGACATAACACTGAAAATGGTATTTGCCAAGTTACCTATATCGCTCGACGCCACATATTGCAGCCACGTCGAAATGATAGGTAAAATTGTAGATACTATGTCTGTTATTTGACTCACCTCTTTAATTTTAACGCATGGAGTAACAGTTCCTAACAACAAAGATTGTGTTAATCTGATTCGTTACTTACCTCGTTTACGGTGGACTTTGACACGTTCCGTTTCATCTCTTTCTATTTTTTTCACTCACCTTTATACATTCTGGGTGAGGTAAGAATATTTTAGCTTTTAGCACGTAAAATACTTAGAGATATAGAAAGTATATACTAATCTGCGTGAACAACTAAAAAAGAAGGTGGAAAACAGAGTTTCACGCGCATTAACGATGGCTTTTACGATAAAGCTTTGGTATGAAGTTTCAATAGTGCTACTGTTTTTTCGTTACGAAGCCTTTTATCACTCCTGATTAATGTCTCGAATGCTTAGCATCCTTTCGCGTAAGGTGAGTGTTTGGTACCACGTGTCCTGTTGTAACCACTCCCCGACCATTTTATGTAAACTTGAAGACTAAATTCAGCATGTTAAACCTTTTCATTTTGTTCTATTATCAGTGGGAAAAAGGGATACCATTTGTAATCAAGAGGAGCTTTGGTGATGCACTCGGCGGGCATCGCAAGTGGAACATCAAGCCCTGATAGATTTAATTGTAAGACCTCATTGTGACACGCAATTGTTGTCACAAATCCTTATATGCAAGCTTAATTCACGCTTCTTTGCTAAAGAAGAAGGTGAATCTCTACAATGTAGGGGAGGTAGCGCGCTGTCACCCCTCGTTACCTCCTTTGAATATTTTTTAATAGATTGACTTACTTGCCTGTGCGTTTTATGCATTTTTCACGACCGCACGACCCTTGCTTGAGCGAATACTTCTATACATTTGAGAGTTGCTTTAAACGGACTTCCAGGCGGCTAATTGAGGTTGATTCGCGCGGGCTTAATATTCGGAGGGTACAGCTGCTCCTTGGCCATAGCAGCCTCAACGCCAACTTCTTCTCTTACGTTACTGCCACAAGTACAAACACACGACAAGTTTTTACGTAAAAGAAGAAATAGACGCATATCATGGCATCTCGTTGGTCCATTGTAGTCTTGAACGTTATTTTCGGCGTAGTCATTGGCGCGGTACTTGGCACCCTGCTCGGTGCTATATTTGGGTTTGTCATTTACTTACTATTTAGCGTATTTCTCGGCGGATTTGCACGTTTGATAGGTTTACTGCGGTTTATTGCTGGCGCGTATATCGGTGGAACGATAGGCTCAGCACTAGGGGGAATTGGAGGTGTGGTGCTCGGCGGAAGAGCCCGTGTAGCCTTCGACGCCGTTTTTTATTCCGTGTTTGGCGCAGCAGTTGCCGTAACGGTGTATGGAGTGTACGGCGAAGTACTCGGTGGGACGTCTGGCGTGGTACCCGGCGCCTACATTGGCGGAATTGTCGGAATTTCCGCTGGGGTAATCGCAGGGGTGGTAGAGAGTATGCGCGCGCATACAAGCGTTCGCGCGCCTCTCGGTAACATTCCAGGCGGAGTAGGCAGTGCGGTCGGGAGCGCTGTCTTTGGTGCATACTTTCTCTCGTTCGCGAGTGGCGCCGCCAGCACAATAGCTGGGTTTGCTCTATTATTTATCATAACCAGCGTAACCACATTTTGGAGTGTCAAAACAAAAGTGTAAGATTTTTTGTTCGTCTCATTATCAACTTCTTTCTAAAAGTAGGATGTACACAAATGCTAATCGAGAAAATGGGATTGCTCCGCACCTCCCTTGCCCGGAAAGTAGCAATTGTTACTGGGGCAGGACAGGGTATCGGTAAGGAGTTAGCACGAGCGTTGGCGTGGCTGGGAGCTCAGGTCATCATTGCTGAAATCTCAGATGCTGGAGCCGGTGTGGAGACGCTCATTCGCTCCGAGGGCGGCACGGCTAAATTCGTCAAGACCGATGTGTCAGATGAAAAAAGCGTGCAAGCGCTCGCGGACACGGCATTCAATGCCTTTGGACAGGTCGACATACTCGTTAATAATGCCGCAGCCGAGCCTATCGGGTCGATATTGGAACTGCCTATAAAAGAATGGGATCGGGCGTATGCGGTTAATCTCCGCGGTGCCGTTCTCGGCATTAAGGCTTTTTTACCTGGGATGTTAGATAGAGAAGAGGGGACCATCGCCACCGTTGCTTCGGGTGAAGGACTCGCGTACATGGCTGCGTACTCAGCATCAAAAGTTGCTGTACAGTCGCTTGGTCTCTCACTTGCTGCCGAACTGGGGGATGAGTCAGGGGTCTCGGCATTTGTGCTCGCCCCTGGGATGGTGGATACCCCTGGATTTCGAAAGGCAGTCCCCCTCCTTGCACCACGATACGGCATGACGGTTGAAGAGTTCATCCATCAAGGGGTAAATCCGGGGTACGAGGGCCTCATGCCTGCTGAAGACTGTGCTGCGGGGTTTGCTTATATCATCGTTAATGCTAAGGAATATCATAGCCAGATAGCGGACCCTTTTGCACCTCTCATGAAATTCGGGCTCTTGCCAATAACACCGCACGTTGCGCCGGAAACACCTGGTGAAGCTGTGTTTGACCAGCCCACGACTATGAGACTCCCGCTTGAAAAGTCCACTGCCTATTCCCAAGCAACTGAATACGCCTCCGAACTTAAAGAGATCCTGCAGACCGTCAACAGTGAATTTAATGAAATGGGCTCTTTCGCGAAACGATGGGGATTACGCGATTTTCAGAAAAAAACTGGGTTGAGTATAAAGGACTGGCTTCAAACTGAAAATGATGTCGTCACAAAGCTTCAGGGCCTCTTTCGAACTCGTGATTCGGGAGACGTACGCGCTGCAAATACACTGCAGGCGCAGCTTCTCTCGTTAAAACCGATACTGGAGAGACTTGCAGATTACTTCCAAAGCACCCAAAAAGATGCGAAAGGGTTTATTAAAGACCCGAGTGCTTTGTCTGCAGCTCTGGAAGCCCTTGCGTATCGGGAGGGGGTAGTCCGCTCACTTATTGCAGCATTAGAGAAAATAAACGAGTGAGGTACGTTAGTTTTGAGCGAGACTACTACAATGGCCCTTATACAGGCTCCACGCTTTTATTCGATTAAGTACGACCTGTAATCGATTGTAATCCTGAGAGCTTTGATGTAAGGTTAAGGCAATGGTCGTATAATATGGATCGTTCAAAAATCTTGCCTCATGTAGACGGCAAAAGTCCTGTAGTTATACGATTTATTTGCCGTAAATAAACGGGTGAAAAGGATGAAGGGCGTGAATTGCTATAGCATGCGTTTCCGGAAAGATCGGCTTTTACTCCCCCTTGCACAGTTCGTACATCGTTATGGGATCACGCCCAACATGGTGACAACACTAGGACTGTGTTTCGGCATCGCAAGTGGCGTAGCGGTCGCATATCGGGAGCTTCTACCCGCACTTTTCCTGCTGTTTGTGAGCGTTTTTTGTGATGTATTAGACGGGGCGCTCGCCCGCACCTTTGACCGAGTCACTGCGTTCGGGTTAGCATTCGACTCTGTTGCTGATCGTTGTGCTGAACTATCTGTGGTGGTTGGAGCACTCCTTAGTGGGATCATACTGCCAATCGGCGTCGTCGCAATTATTGGTTCTGTCGCCCTTCTTTTAATGCGTACGATGAGTTATCAGTACGGACTGGATACTAATTACGTGTCATTCGGGCGGGTCGAGCGTATCACATTCCTTGTCATTGGCCTCATTGCACCCTCTACAGCCATAAGCACCTTCTGCTTCGTTATTGTGGGGGTGTCTGGCTTGGTCTCATCGTGCCAGATTGGCGTTTTTCTGTGGCATCAACGCGTCAGCGCGAGCACGTCCAGATGAACTCCTTCACATATGATTTCTTACCGACAATCGGTTGACGCGACGAGTATGGCACCTAGGTCGTGTCTCGCCAAGCTGTTTACCCCTCAATGCTATTACTCGGCTGCCGTGCACGCCAGAACACCGCGATGAGCAAGAGCGTGGCGAGAAGGAACGGCACCCCGGACAACAGTGTGCCAGGACCCAGCGCCGTGTTGTCAATGGCAAACCTACGGTGCCGAGGACCCCTAAGACACCCGTTGCGATGAATAGCCACCGAATGCCAGCTTCAGTTCTTCCGTGCGAAAAGATCGGTGCGATGGATAACACAGCGAGTGACAAAAAGAAGTACCCTAGTGTATCTACTGCCAGCACCACGGAGTGTGGATTATCGAAGATGAACAATGCAAGGCTGCTGGTCTCTCCACTTAAAATGTTCTGCCGGACAGTTGTCATCTGAATGAAGTAGTTCGAGCCCCATCACCGCATAGATCGTGGTAAACACGATGCCCATGAGACCAAAGATCTTGTTGGATTCAGAAGCATAGCAATAGACGCTCACCACAAGCACGACGATTGCAGGGATAAGCAAGAATGAGGGGATGACTGGTGCGAGCTTTGTTGTCGTGTACGAGCTGGCATATGCACTAGTTCCATTCCATGCCGTTGGTGGCGCTATGGTAAGGCCGATGATAAATAAAAGATTCAGCACAGTGACTGTGACGGCAGACCACAACCCGAACGTTACTTTGTTATTATGTACAATCACTCCTCCCGTTCAACTGTCTTAAACGTATGTAATCTGCTTGCTCTTACGTGCTGCCTCTTCACGTTCTCCCGCCCATCATGGGCATTCCTCCGCTCATGTGCTCATACATCTCTTCGTGCATGTGTTGCCGCGTGTCAGGTGCCAGATTCTGACCCAGATTCGGACCCATATGTTCGTGTATCTCGCCCCACATATGCGACCACATGCTCTGTTGCATAGGCGTCTGTGGAGCTGTAGAATAGCTCCGCATCACCATCACATAGTAGGGCATCAGCGGAGACGTACCGTATTCTACACCTACACCCATAGAAGACGCTGAATTAAAGCCTGACCACGTCGTGCTGTTCTGTTGCATCATCGCGTACCCACAGGTCATATATCCATTGACGAACCCGTGATATCGTGCCTGCGCAGCCTGCAGGGTGTTAAACGTGTAGTACGTCACATCATAGGTGCCGTTGCGATCGCTCACCACGCCACTGTACCGCACGACCCATTTTGCGGGTTGGTCTGAGGCGAAAAAGGCGTTACTATGGTGAAGTTCCTATCCTGCATGGTGGTCGTGAGGTACTGGCTCACGTTTGTTACCCCTGTAGCATTGGTGCTTGTGGCGGTCGTTTGCGTGCCCTGCGTTGGCGTTGGACTGGGAGTCGTAGTGGTCGCACACCCTGCGGTGAGGACAACAACAACCATCAGCAATGCCACCGCTCCTGCTAAAAAGAGCTTTTTCATCGGAACTCATCTCAATTTGCTCAGTCAGTCATGCGTAGCGTATTTTTTAACAGTATAGTACTTTGCTCATCTTATTTAACTACGCAGTGCGCTACTGCTAGGTCACGCTAACTTAAACACTATCCATGCATACCTCCAATTTAAGGATGAAGACCTGAGGGAGGTGTACGATAAAAGTCGAATTTTAACACTTCCGTACTGCATACTTACGTAACGTATTTATTTTATTTGTCGTGACGTAAGTCATATACAACTAAAGGACAGATTGTAATGCCGCGAGTAATTCACTTCGAAATCCCCGCAGATAATCCAGAGCGGGCGGTAACGTTTTACGAAAAGGTGTTCGGTTGGAACATAAGCAAGTGGGGAGGGCCCGCTGACTATTGGCTTGCCATGACAGGCCCCGATGATGTCCCGGGCATCAATGGCGCGATCACGCGGCGTGCGAATCGAGGAACGGTCACCTACGCGCTTGACGTCCCCTCTGTTGACGAGTTCACACAAAGGATTGTAGAAGCAGGCGGAAGCGTCATGACGGCAAAAATGCCGATTCCCGGGGTAGGGTGGCACGCATACTGCAGGGACACTGAAGGGAACACCTTCGGAATCATGGAGGCAGATCCGTCTGCTCGTTGATCATCGCTGACACTAGTTCCGCTATTGGGAGTAACGCGTTCCGGCACAGTTTTGCCATCCATCTAGTCAGGGATGGCAGACTTGTGGGGGGTGCAGTTGCTCCTTGGTCACAGCAACCTCAACCCAACTCATGTTCATTTGCAGTTCAAAGATGAGGATCTAGCGACGTGCATAATATAGTTGAATTTTAGTTTCCATAAACACACTTGCATGGCGCTTTTCGATAACACACTTATGCTCGCCCGTCTGAACGTAGAGCATGTATGACATGGACAACCAATGGCATCGGAAGGAGATTTGCAAGTGGTGCGTGAAGCTCTTCGAACCGTGCCTCGACCCGAACGGGAGTGGCAAGGCGCTTAGCATGTTCGACAAGCTGGATGTGCGGCAGTGTGAAAACTTCGAGCTATACGACTCTAGCTGAGAACTTTGGACGCCACGTGTGAAAATATGCGCCTTATCCTGCTGCACCCCTTAGATAATTTTGTCAACCCGTCCATCGAATGTTCAAAGCGTTTTATCTAGACGGCACCGCGAAGTAAAACGTCGACCCCCCGTTCCCCCGTGCAGACTCCACGCAGACCTCTCCACCGTGCCGTTGCGCAATCTTCTTGCAGAGTGCTAAGCCCATACCCGTCCCGGGATTGTAGTTAACATCCATCCAAGGATACCGGATGCTTAGTCTGTAATTTTGATAGCAGAACATATGCAATTGCGTAGATTAGCGAAAATGCTTGAAATTAACAAAGAAATGTCGTAACAATCATTTAAGTACAATTATTTGAATAAAAGACGCAGTGTAGTATCGGAGGTGAGAAAAACGTGAAAAGACAAACGGTAATAGGAGTGACTTTTATTATCGCCGTGTTTACTGCGGCGACAATTTTCGCTGTAGTGTCTACCGCTCAGCATCCCATTGCACTAACAGAAAAGAGCAAGGCTTCCACGCAACACAACGACCCACCGTCAACACCGCCCTACCTACCAACACCGACACCGACACCAGAACCGACACCGACACCAGAACCACCCTATATACCACCACCATCACCCTATATGCTCACCCAATAGCTAGTGGTCGAGTTCTACATTCGAGTAATCGTTATCACAACCCTGCCCTCCAACTACATTTCCGGACAGAAAAATCAAGAAGTATGGCAGCTATGCAGGCGTTGTACAAGCCCACCGGCCAAATCTCCGGCACAGCTTTGCCATATATTCGACAAGCTGGATATGCAGCATTATGTTCGGATAGAAAGACTTCTGATGATCGAATTACGAGGGGCACAGCAGTCTGGCAGTCACGCAGAAATACCTCTAATTTAGAGATGCCGATATTATGAAAACGTATAACAGTGTTGATTTTGACAGTATGTAGAGTCTTTTGGTACAAACATATCGCGCACTATCATAAAAAATCAGGATTTGTCGTTTTATGAAACTCTTAAATATTGCAGTTGCAATAACAACAAAGATAAAAACGTAACGTGTTTTTAATAAACAACGAGGAGCGCTTAAAGGTCACAAATGCGTGCGGTTACAGATGTAATTATGGAGGCCTCTACCTATAATCCGACCTCATATCAATCTTGTCCAAACTCAACTAGCCGGATGGACGCCCAAATCAAAGTCTAAGGCTCGTTACCGAATCCTCTTCGATCACGACGTCGCAATCCCACTGGCTGGTGGTACCGTTTTACGCGCTGACCTTTATCGACCCGATATCGAGGGCAGGTTTCCGGCTTTAGTTGCATGGTCGAGCTACACTAGAGAACTCCAGAACACGGGAGTGCCCTTGCCTATCAATGAAATCGGCGTTGTCAGCTACATCGTGAGCAGGGGCTATTGCCACATAACGGTTAACGCACGAGGTACGGGAAAGTCAACTGGGACGCGTTTATTCCAGTTCTCAAGTGGGGAGCAGAAGGACTTGGCAGACACAATAGAATGGGTTGCATCCCAAAATTGGTGTGATGGAAATGTAGGTATGGTCGGTATGTCCTATTTTGCAGCCATGCAATACTTCGCAGCAGCTGCTAGGCCACCACACCTCAAAGCTATCTTTCCTTACCTTGGTTTCACCAACTTTTACCGCCATTTCGCCTACCACGGTGGTGCTTTCCAGTCTGATTTCTTCTCCTTTTACTACTCCCTAGTCGGTTCGACACAGAAGCTTTCGGTCTCTCCAACAGTTCGGCATTTGTTGAGCTATGTCTTGGACAGACGCGCGATCCAGGCATTTATTACACGCATCTTTCTGCCGATGCGCCCTCGACTAACCAAGAGTCTTCACCCGGAAGAATCATGGATGCGAGACTTTGCAACGTTAGCTTTTGACCAAAAGTATGACAGCGAATTCTACAGAGAGAAGTCGGCTACGCTGGTATTAGAGGAGATTGATATTCCAGTCTGCATAGGAACCAATTGGGGGAATCCTGGGCTACATATGATGGGTGCGTTCGAAGCATGGCATCGAATACGCTCTCCCCAGAAGAAGATGTTCATCGGGCCTGCAGAGCCTCTCTGGCCTTGGGAGAACTATCAGGACGAGCTCATGGCTTGGTATGATCATTATCTTAAGGGAATTGAAAATGGGATAGGGGAGCTTCCACCCGTGCGGGTACCTGGCTGCAAGGTGCAAAGTGCTGGAAGTCTGCGAGTGACTGGCCGTTACCCGATGCAAGGAAGAAAAGACTTTTCCTTGTACCAAGGTCGGAAAGCAATCTTGTAGAGCGTCAGCTTAGAGAAGAGAGGCCTGACTCAGGATCTCTTTCTTTCGTGGCCATTCCCAGGGGAATGATCTATCCGAAAGAACTGGAAAAATATGAAACCCAGGTGCTAAGT
This sequence comes from Methanobacteriota archaeon, assembly GCA_963704625.1. Classification (GTDB taxonomy): domain Archaea; phylum Halobacteriota; class Bog-38; order Methanoflorentales; family Methanoflorentaceae; genus DASPRZ01. The sequence continues at coordinate 1,398,494 of OY969924.1, forward strand.
TACGTTACTGAACCATTTGAGAAAGATACCGAAGTCACGGGCCCAGTGAGACTACACCTCGCCATATCATCGTCTGCCATCGACACGCATATCATAGCTCGAATAACTGACCTTTCGCCAGAAGGGAAAACGCATAAGCTCTCTTTTGGGTGGTTGCAAGCTTCACACCGACGCGTCAACCTTGATCTTTCAACGGTCACTGAGATAGCTCATGATCACAGCTCACCTGAAGCACTTATTCCATTTGAGGCAGTAGTGATGGATATCAGCCTTACACCACTGGCGAATTTGTTCAAAGTGGGACATAAATTGAGACTTGAGATTGGTAGCAGGCCGGACATACTTGAGGGGACATATTATGAGGGGTTCGTCTATTTTCCTTATGATGCGCCGCCATATCCGGCGAGGAATGTGATTTATCACGGTGCCTCAGAAGCATCATTCCTTGAGGTTAAGATCCGTGATGAATGACTGTCCCTATTTTTTGTCAAATCTTTGGTCGTGCCTCGACCCAGACGGGGGGGCAAGGTTCTCAACATGTTCGACACGCTGGACGTGCGGCGCTGCGAGAACTTCGAGCTATACGATTCTTAACTGAGAACATCCATCCTCATACCTTTAGGCTAGCTTTGCTATCCACCTTGTCAGGTCGGGCCTTGACCTGCGGCGTGTGCAACAGTTATTGGGCCACAGCAACCTCAACACGACGCAGGTATACTTGCAGTTCAATGACCAAGAGTAGCAGCAGTTACAGCGCTCTCTGGAATGGGCCTTATTCTGGCGTCCGTCTCGACGGCGGCGGTGGGGGTGGTGGTTCCTCCTGCTACTGCTGCTGACCCGGTCATTAGTCCCCCTCTGTTCCTTCTTGGTGCAGGATTACTTGCACTGGCCTTTTAAAGAGGAGTTCAAAAAAGCACGCAGCTACGAATAGCGGTATATATAGAGAGATGCTCCAAACACCACATGAAGAAAGCGGTTGAATAAGTTGGTTATAACACAGATAGTAAACTATGTTATGCGCTGAGAGGAGGGCGGGAAGCGATAAAGAAAAAAATCTATTCGTTTTGCTCGGCGCTTGCTTTCACTTAGTTAGAAGAAATTATTTCTGTCATCACTAACCGCTTTTTGGTTTCTATCAGTGCTCATTGTCTAATTAATACGAGAAGAAGACAGCTGCAAATCAACGTGATTTGTGGTCTTCAGCTATAATACGCTGATTTTGAAGTGTGATCTCCCTATTTTATGAGTAGGGCCGCTATCAGCGAAGCGATGCCTTTATAATTGGTGGCTTAGTAGCGAGGAAATTGGTAGCAGTAGACAGCGTATTCGACATAGTACCAGCTGCCTTATGCTTTGCCCCTGCTTTTTAACTTGGAGTAATGCAAAGAACAAAAGAAAGCACGGGCTGACTATGCGTTTCCGGTCAAAAATAAACGGAGACCCAGAAGATCCATTGGAAGCAATTAAGAGCAAATCACAACGTTATTAAGACCATAGTGCTTTTTAAATGGGTGATGATGCGTGTATTTGAAACATCGTAAGGCTTTGTTGCAAAATTACCCTCTGTTGCGAAAGTCCGAAGTGTGTTGCAAAAATGCTCAAAAAATTGAGTTTTGCAACAAAGCCCTTATTTCGGGTTATAGATTAACGACCCCACGTAGAAAAAAACTGTTTGCAGAAAAAGCGGCATATGCAACCAAATCAGCTCGCTAATGCACTACACGACACGCGCAAGACCGCTATGAGCGATTGCAATACAACGACGAAGAGAGCAAACAAAAATTTTGTTATAAATAGTTAAATGGTTGTGCACCTACAGATACGTACAAGCATAGTGGTTCATGGTGCTCTTGTCGACAGGGGTAGTTTAATGTCTACAAGAAGCGCTCGCGCCTATGCTATACAATGAAAAACAACCCAACAGGAGAGCGACGTATGTCTAGCAAGGTATCGATGATAGTAGAAGCGGCAAATTGTAGCACTTGTGGAGCGACGATTGCGTGTGACGACTACATAACCAGAGAGGGGCTTACCATCTGTGATAAATGTGCAGTAAAGCTTGGGTATGTTGATGCGTTGGCCGAAGAGACCAAGCTCTTACGGAAGACAAAGCGCACAGGGTTTCGACGCGCTTTGAAAACCGGAGTTTTTCAAAGAGAGTGACTTCAATCAGATTGTAGAGCAGCTCTCGTGTCTTGTTCTATTGGTAACCGGATCTGGCTTATTAAAATTACGGAGGGCTTAACTTAAATTGATACCCCCTATACATAGGAACTGATCGTAAGACAATCATGAAGATGCTATGTGCACAAGCATAGAGCTAGACACTGAATGCGAGAGATGAGACACGCGGGCGAAGGTAACCGGAGTTTACAGCTTTTTGGAGGGCAAGGTTCCTGGACTATCGAAAAACTCTATGATCCCGCGTCGGGAACGTACTTCGTTCCGTGGCTGCCTGAACAGAAATATCCAGGTCAAGGCGCAGAATCAATGAAGCGGTTGTGGGCATTGATGCGGTCTCGCGAACGAGCGGACCGATCAGGGCACAAGCGCCTCTGGGCCATTATAGATACCGGCATCCTTGCCCACCACCCGCTTTTCCGGTCACGAATAATGGATGTGCACGACCTCACGGGGGAGGGACCTGACGACCGCGACGGCCATGGAACGTTCGTAGCTGCGTTTACCATCATGAATGATTGTGGCGCACAGATCTTGAGCATCAAAGTAAAAGGTCGCCAGCCTGTTTCCGTCCGTGAGAACGTTGAGAGGCTAGCTCACGCCATCAGGTACGCAGTGTATCGCAGAGCACGATTGATTAGCGTGTCGGTCGGCTTCCCAACGCCAAGCACCGAGGTTCACGAGGGACTTTGCGCTGCCGTTCGCGACGCTATCTCACGAGACGTGGTCTTATCGGTCACCACCGAATCGCAATGCCCTGCAGACTGTAATCCAAACGTTTGGGTATACGGCCTCGTTTCCAAAGAAGTTGGGCTCTCTTGCGCCGCGTGGCCCAATGCACAACATGGTACATCGGCATTTTCCATGATTCCGTACGACAAATGGAGAGAGTGGTTGCACAAGCCACTGCCAAGTAATTATGATGCGAATCAACCATCTATGGCAGCAGTGAAGTGGTGTCGTCAGGGCGCTGCAATAGCGGATCGCGGGGAATACCGCTACGCCACCGTGTTTTTCGACGTTGCTCTAGAAATTGATCCGCTCTGTAGAGGGGGATGGTTCCACAAAGGGATGGCTTTAGCTGGGCTGGGCAAGCACCAAGATGCTATCAGCTGTTACGACAGGGCACTCGACACGGATCCGCGAAACGCGAGCGTGTGGAACAACAAGGGAGTCGCATTGCGGCGACTTGGCAGGTTTGAAGAAGCTGTCGGATGCTACGACAGAGCGTTAGAGATAGATCCAACACTTGTTGAGGCGTGGAACGGCAAAGGGGTTGCACTCGCTGTGCAAGGAAGATATGAAGAAGCGCTTAGCTACTACGATAGGGCACTAGAGCTTGACCCCACATTTGTAAAAGCGTGGAACAGCAAGGGTGCTGCACTGGAAGCGATCGGCAAGTATCAGGAAGCTTTTGCCGTTATTGAAAAAGCGCTGAAAATCGATCCACGACACGTAAATGCCTGGTACAACAAAGGGGTACATTTCGATCGGCTCGGCAAACATCACGAAGCCATAGGCTGTTACGACCGAGTGCTCGAACTCGACCCTCGGCAGGTGCACGCGTGGAACAACAAAGGAGTGGCCCTCGCGGCTCTTGAGCGGTACAGCGAGGCTTTGCCGTATTACAGTAAGGCCCTGGACATAGATCCTGCATTAGTTAATGTGTGGAACAACAAAGGCGTAGCATATGCCGCGTTAGGGAAGTTTGAGGAAGCGATCAGGTGTTATGAAAGAGCGCTCGAACTCGATCGTGCGTTTGCTGAGGCGTGGTACGGGAAAGGAGTCGCGTTAGAGGGACTGAACATGTATGAAGCAGCTCTTACGTGCTATGACAAAGCACTGGCATTTAACCCAGGTTTTGTTGTTGCGTGGCGACGAAGAGAGGAGACAGCCACAAAACTAAATCCCTGAGAGCAAAATAGTAGGACAGTGCGGAGTGGGGTTAGAGTTATAAACTGCAGAGTCGCGCGCCAAGATGCCAAGCCGATCAAGTGATTTAGTGGTAGATATACAGTGCGAAACTTGTGACACAGAGAACGTAGTCACACAATGGTTGGACTGCTCGTAACTAGCTATCCTTATATAAATCCAAATATAGTTCTACACGCCAGCTCCGGTTGATCCCCCTTTCGTGGAACCACGTTCTTTCATCGTTTCTGGTGCTTTCTCAACAGCTGGCTGCTCTTTGGTCTCCACTGCTTTAGTCTCATCTGCTTTTGTCTCTTCTGCATCCTTGATATCTACCCTGACTGCCTCTTTTTTAGACCTATGCATCTTCCGTGAGAAGTCCTCGAATAAACACCCCATCTTTTTCATGTGGTGTTTGTCGTGTTGGTAAAATTTTAAGAACATCCGCATCGATGATACCGCGAATGAGACAATTAATGCAACAACAATCGGGATTAGTATCAATCGCATAATGCCCACTATAAATTTCAACATCACACCGACGACTAAGATAATCGGTGCAAATAGCAATCCCACGATTTTTGCCATGAGGTTCAACATCGCCATGGGTAACGTAACCGGGGCAAACAATAATTTGATTGGGGCTGACAACAACTCAATAACCTCCTTATCAGTTTCCACGTGAATTGTGCTTCCTATTTCAATAGGCTCCTTGTACGAAAGAGCTATTATTACATAGATTTTTCTATTGGTAGTTTTTTTACAAATTTAACGTAGTTATGCTAACTTCAAATCCGATACAGTTGACTTCCAGACGGGGATCATATGTATGACCCCAATGTAATTGATACCTAGATTCAAACGTGTTATAGCGGCACGAACAACTTGCAACGAGTTTGACGTGTTTTTTCCGTCCGTTTGCTTGATACTTTTCAGGCACCCCTCTTTGATGTATCCATATGATTTGGTCCAGGCATTGCGCAAATATCTCAGCAGTGTGATTGAGGTCTCGCGTATCTAAAACTGTTACCTCCATGCTAAGACGTACTCTCGACCCTTGAGTCACCGCTATTTCAAGACCTCTTGGCATTCGTCATAGAAGCGGTTGCTCATGCTCCCTCTCTCGATCGTGACTATATATATACAGAGAGAGAAAAGGAAAGCACTGAAATGAGAGATCAAGTCAATTAACTAGCTGTCCTGTAAGCGTTGATCTTCGTAGTCTTCACAATTTTCCGATTGCCTCAATTGAGGTTGACATACACCAATGACCGGGATTTACGCCCCGATGTTTTCCCCTCCACCTATTTTGATATCTCGGTACGTCCTGTAGAGGGCAAGCTTTCTCCTCCACCTATTTTGATATCTCGGTAAGTCCTGTAGAGGGCAAGCGCCAAACCGTAGACAGCAGGCCCGATGATGATGCCCAGAGGTCCAATCGCAAGGACAGGAACCGTAAATGCAAGAAGTGTAATGATCTGTGGGACTCTTCCCCTGAGGTACGATAATTCCGGAATGATGTACAACCCCGTGAGTTGGTCGAGAACAGCCCAGCTGAATACTAAAAGAAGTACGGCACGTATGGGCTCCCCAATGATGAAGAAATAGGCGGTGAGCGGAGCATAGATGATCGCCCTGCCAATCACTGGAATGAGTCCAAAAATGCCGATAAGTATTCCAAACGTCACGAAATAAGGTACACCGAGCAGCCCATATCCGATCACCGCCAGTAAGCCGCTAAAGAGACTCACTGAGATCTGAACGATATAGACGGTGTGGTAGATACCACCTACATGGTCTAAGAAGAGGTGCACGAGCTTCTGGTATTCTTTCGGGATGAGCGCCGTGACGTCAGTGAAGACCCTTTCACCAGTGAGCAACAAAAAGTACACGATGAGCGTGATGATGATGAGTTCAATAACATATTTCGGAATATTCAGGATGAAGCTTCCGAGCGTACCGATGACAATATTCGCGAATCCCTGCATCGCAGTGGAGATGATATCGGTCAGCCGGTCCTGTAAGCCAATGAGGGGAATTGACTCGCTGACTCTGCGGCTGATGCGACTGGCAATGCTGTTAAATGCGCTGCTCAACAACGAGTCGATGCTTTGCGATGCTGAGAGCTTCACGAATTCGTTGTAGATGATGAACACTACGTTAAGGAGGATTGCCATGAGGGCCCCGTACATCGCCAGCAGAACGGCGAGTGCTGATAACTTCGGCTTACCCGTCCGGCGTGCGAGCCACGTTTGAGGGAAGTGGAGGAGGTACGCCAAAAAGAAGCTTATCACAATGACTTCCTTGAACGGCCACGTCAGGAAAACGAGGAAGGATGCGGTGATGAATATGATGATGAGGGCAATGAGTGCGTCGCGTTGTTTTGTATTCATATGATTCTTCCGTTTAGTGGCCTTTTTAGTGGAAACGTGAGCAGTACTCTAACAACAAGAACTTAAAAAGGTGTATATATACTAGTATGTGCGGGATCTCCGTTCTGTGAGACCTCCGAGTCTCTCATCTCGAACGGTGTCTTGTACAGCAAAGTTGCCGTTCGATTACCCCTGTTTCCTTCTGACGCGGGCCCAAAATGATTGCTTGGGCGCGGAGAGCAGCAAGCGAAGTTGCGCGTATTCATGCTGCATAAATCCAAGTTGATTGCGCAGGTCCTCTAAGTTCGCCCGTAAGAGACCCAATTCCATATCGTTATTACTTTGTAATTCTGAGATGTTGTCGTCTTTTCGCTCGGCCTCTCTCCTGACCTGCGCAATTTCATCTTCATACTGTTGTGTGAGACTCATTATTTGAGTCTCGTGATCCCGCTTTACCCGCGCAATTTCATTTGCGTGATCGTGTTTGATTTGTGCTACCCTGGTTTCGTGTTCTTTTTCTAGGTGCACTATCTCCCGCTCATGTTTTTCTGTCCACTCATTTGACTGTTGCGGGTTCAAAAACGATTCAATGGCCCTAATTACAAATCTTGATCGTGACATTTCTTACGCCTTCGCATCCTGTGCTGTTGTAGTAATACGCCATCATCCGTGAGGCTTTGGGTGGTGTTTTGTTGCATTCCACAGCTTTTACAAAGCCCATATTCGATTTATATACTTGTGTCTGTTGTCACTGTCACAAATTTCTACAAAATCTCACAATTGAGGAGGTGGGAAGCCGCTTGTAATTTAATGTTACTCTACAGGCGTTAAAGAATGCGCAAAATAGATCCATAGAACGACTGCTGTGCTCAACCAATAAATAGCAGTATGAGTCACCATGCCCATAAACGCTTTTTTCAGCCTTTCGAAAGTCCGAGAGCCGGCCTAACGTCTCCTATCAAGAGTAAGCATTGAAGAGCAAGAAGTATAAAGAGGCGATATACTCGCTGCAGCGCGGCGCTTAGTGCCATTTCTGGATTTCTCCTCGGATTCCTGTTGACGATATCAGTCGCTTACACTGTTCAGATTTCAGGGGGGATCCGACACAGCCTTCGTCTTATCTCTCAGTTGCACTGCATCTGCATTGAAAAAAAAGTGGTATTGAAAAAAGGCAATTCTGCAAGAGTTGTAGAGTGCTTCAACGATTTCACGAATTATCTGTTTATCGCTAAATTCAACAGCGTAGTAAGCAAATTCGACACAAGGAACACGTTTGATAGACATTGTAAAAAAATAAAGGTTAAAAATCGTCCCCCTCTCAGGCTTCGATACAATGATATGAGCAAGATAACGGTTGTGAATAACTATCAAAAAAGATCGAAAATCCGCTTTTATCTTCCCTAATAATTTTATATTTCTTGATCGAGAATAAAATAGAGGTATTTAATGGCACTTGGCGGATTGTTATACTGGGCAGTTATCTTTTTGATAATCGCAATAGTCGCCGTTCTCCTCGGATTGGGGGGGGTTGCTGGACTTTCGATCGCAATAGCGGAGATCCTTTTCATAGTGTTCATCGTACTATTCGTCATTACGTTAATCGCTAGTTTATTACGCCGCTGAAATTAAGATGTGGTATCTCATACTTACATTCACATAGCAGTACAACGAAACTGCATTGAGCGTAAGTCGTGTACTTATTTACATTTATGTCGCATTTATCCCTTTAAATTGGGGAGAAATCCCTATTTCTTTCTGCTTTATTTTCCCTGATACTTATGTATTGTCCAGCTAGTATCAGGAATGAGGTATACGGATGGCATTGTTTCGTAGACATTTACGCGACCCGCACTTTGGTGCACTTATACGACTCTCCCTTGTCTTTTTAGCACTTGTGATAATCCTCTTTTTGTTGGGGTTAGCGCGGGTCGCAGGTTTTACTGGTGCATTCGTAATGCCGTCAATCATAATATTATGGTCTTGCAGTATAAGAAGATCGGAAAGGAAAGATTACCTGTATGGGGGAAAGATTACCTGTATGGGGGAAAGATTACCTGTATGGGGGCTGGGGGTATATTATATTCAGTCTAGTGACAAAAACAGCGCTAGCGTGGCAAGTTTTTGCCGGGACTTTACGGTCGATGTGATTACTCAGTAATTACATTGCCCACTTTTTTTTATCTTTTGATACTGCTGAGGGGACAGGCACTCAACGGATTCAAAGAATGGTAAGTGTTCAACGTAGGAGAAAAAAGCAGGAGAAAACTCCTGGACACAAACGAGTCACTTTGGCATCAACACTGAATCGATAACGTGAATCACACCATTACTACACTCGATGTCCGGATGAATCACTTGCGCGTCATTTATCTTAACGCCTCTGTGAAACAGACGATGAACTTCTATGGTAAGCAGTCCTTCCTGGACTGTCTTCAGTGATTTGAGCTTTTTTATATCACTTGCCATATATTTTCCTAGTACTACATGGTAGGTCAGTATGGAAGTGAGTTGTTCTTTGTTTTGTAATACGCTATCTAACGTTCCTGCAGGCAGCTTTGCAAACGCAGCGTCAGTTGGCGCAAAGACCGTGAAAGGGCCCGTCCCACTCAACGTACCTGCTACAAGATCTACAGTTTGCACCGCTTTAACCAGTGTTGTAAAGTTCTCGGCGTCGATTGCAGTTTCTACGATATTTTTCATTCTTCAAATCATCCTCTTTTTTAAGTATCGCTGTTGTTGTCGCTTATTAGGATTTAAATAAGCAATTATTGCTTAAATTCCATGTATTTAATGTTTTGGCGTTGAAATAACAAATAAGATATGGGTTAAAAATAGAATCCGAAGCCCAATGGCAACGCCCTCGGTATCCAAGTTCGCCCTCAAAAGACTTATTTCATCATCTTAACTTGTGTTACAATATTTCTCAAAATAAACCCGTTAGATACTAGATGTAATTATTCAGGAAGTGGATACATGCGCTCATTCTACTCCTGATGGTCCGTGATCAAGAATGGACGTCCGGCCTGATTGCTCCCATTCAATTATGTTGCCATATTTTGCAAATTTTCGGAGATTTCCAACAGTACAAAGCAAGTGAAATTAGGGCCCCTCCTAACGCGCTGACCGTGTTCGTCAGGATTCATCGGTATGGCCGGACGATCGGTAAGAAAATTCATCCCCTATACGTTACGCCACAGTTTTGCCATTCACCTCGTGAGGTCCGGCTTTGAGCTACGGCGTGTGCAACAGTTGTTGGGTCACAGTAACCTCAACACCACACAAGTATACTTGCAGTTCAATGACCAAGATTTGCGAGAGGGATATAACAAGATAGAGTTTTAATTAGTTATAATGGTAGTTTTGCATGCCTCTCAAACCGTATTTTCATGCCATAACTCAGGTGGTAACATGCTACGTTTGCCCGTGCTGCCCGGAGCTACAATGCAATCTCGAGAAGCAATTTCGTTTCGTATGTGCCCACGTTAACCTCATAATTCCAGCCGAGAAACCCCATGCTCTATTTTTGGCCTCTTCAACTGTCAGTATATAATTCTTTCTCAACATATCTCACAGCGTCGTCCGTAAGAGCGATTGAGCTAAATGCAACGTTTTCAATAAATCCTTTACTTTCGAGATAGTCCAGTACGTCGTTGAGCGTGTGATGATCATAGCCAAGCTCTTGAGCTATCTTGTTTTTATCAATGTGTTCACCTAGTTCCCCATCCGCCGCGATGTAAGAACGTTTAAGAAATTCATCAGCTTTTCTTTCTACTTCTTTCACTCGTTCCTCTTTTCCCCTCTTTATGTCTTCTATCTTCTTTCTCAATTCATCTTCGGACAACTTATTTTCAACTCCTTTAAGAGATTGAGAGACTTTTTATTCGGAAATGAAAGCAAATCTGCTGAAATCATTGGGAGTTCTATTGATATACTTTTGGTTATCGTGTCGACAGGCGGAAGCGGTACGTCAGGGGCACCACAGGGCGAGGGGGGTGTTGATGAACCACCAACGACGATGTTATCAGAAAGCCATCTTCACGTGTGCACGAAGCTCTTCGAACCGTGCCTGAACCCAAACGGGAGCAGCAAGGAGCTCAGCATGTTTGACAAGATGGACGTGCGGCGTTGTGAGGGCGTCGAGCTCTCGACTCTAGCTGAGAACCGTAGCAATGAATTAGTGAATATCACCAAGGCGAATGGTGGGAAGCAGGACAGGGTATTATTAGATGCAGAAACCATCAAATTACTGTCTGGATCATTTTAACACAAAACATCTGGTGGATCGGCCTATTTTTGGAATCAAACGCTGCTAGGTCCTCACCATTGGAAAGAAGTACAGGCGAATGATCGGCGAATATGTTTACCTCACACCTTTCGTCACAGATTGCTTTAGAAGCTACGAAATCGTAATTCTGAATAAAGAAATCAGAATTAACTATTTAAAAAGAGCAAAATATTTCAACGTAAACAAGCACTTGTTGTCTATGGCTACAAGTTCGCTAGTGCTGTTGATTATCGCTGTCCTCATTTTGGCCGCGTTATACCGATTTTTAAAAGATCCAAAATATTTGGTAGTAAATGCTATACTGGGAATCATAATTCTCTTCCTTGCTCATTTTATTGGTATTCATGTGCCAATAGACCTGATTGCCGTGCTCATAAGTGCAATAGCTGGAATACCGGGTGCTATATTACTGATTCTCTTGTCCCTGCTTGGTATCAGCCTATAAAGCGGGAGAGGTGGGGTAGTGCGCATCATTACAGGATACACCTAATGATCCTCTCCTGTAAGAGAGGAAAAAAATATGCCGGGGATGGTTACCGCTCTCTATGACATAACACAAGTGTCAGAGGAGAAGCCCGGCTATAAGGCATATCACAAAGAGTATCAGGAAGACTGATACAAGGATTCCTCCTAACCCTAGTAACCATAGGATTATTGCAATTACTAAAAAGACAATCGAAAGTGGTACAAGTTCACCATATCGTCCTCTACCGAACCAACGTCTACGGAATAGTGCCATTTATATACCTCCGTCTTAACGTTGACTAAAAACTATAAATCGATTGGGATCATCAAAAGCGGAAATCTGATTCTTTTTCGCATATTAATGGATATCGCTCACAGTGACGCCCGTTAAAAAAGAGCTACGTAAAATAAGAACTTGAAACCGTTCTAAAATGAGCACCATTTTGTTTGTAACAGTAGTCAGCATTCTGCAGCTGTCATTTTGGCAGACGAGCACAGTGGGTTTGCCATCGATGCGCGTCCAGTACTTCGCGTATAGTGCAATTTTATCTATGCTGGAATTTTTTCGCTCGGCTGGACGGAAGACGACGACATTGTGCGGCAGGTGTCCCGTGTTAAGGGCTCTAAGCATCTAAGCATTCTTCTTATTTCTTTAGAATAGGAGTTAGGAATCACGGTCTCTTAGATGAGCCGAGTGCGAGGTGAAGAGCACTCGATCAGTGTGTGCCAAAAATCCAACTGTGACGTTATAAACGCAGGTCAGTACATGAGTTGTGTGATTGGTTTCAGCTCTTTCGCATCGATTTCGTTAACTCATCGACTCCATCGTGTACCCACGCTAAGCCTTGGTGTAATGTGTCATTTGGTTCGTTTGTCGCGGGAGTTGCTTCAGGATCGATGTTCTTTTTTTCCAGCTTTTTATTGCATTTTTCCAGTTGCTTTAATATTGTGTCGTATCTCTGCCCCAACTTCCTATTCTCAGACTGTAACTTGTCGTTCTCTTTTTTAAGGTGCTCGACTTCGGCGCGCAAGCGATCAAACTCTTGCGATCGCTTTAACTTGAGATCTTCGTTTTCTGATCGCAGGCGTTCGACTTCGAAGCGTAAGCTTAAAGATTCTTTAGACATCTAGGCATACTCTATTCACATGCCTCTTATTAGTTTTTTGTAGCATTTTTTGGCGATAATGTGTAAAAATTCACACGCGTCCCGTCATCGCCTGAGTATCTTCTGGTGCGCAGCATCGATACGTTGACGGCACTAAATATAAAAAAAATTAATTTGGATGTTCCGCACTGCTCCAGTGGGTGAGATAAGACTGGTATAATTTTTTCTCTGGGTGCCGCGCGGCGCCCCACACCATGGTAAGAGAGACTCATGGTGCGATCCAATACCGTTTCTCACTGAGGCCCCTCTCCCTCCAGCATCCAGATCATTTCGTTTATATCTGTTGTCGGAGTCCTGCAGCTGTGATTTTGACAGACGTACGCGGTGGGTCTGCCGTCAATACATTTCTTGTGCTTCGTGAACGGAGCGATTGCATTTATGCCGTGATTTTCTTGCTCGGCTGGCCTAAAGATGATGACGTTGTGCGGCAAGTATCTCTTGTTGAGGGCTGCGATCATCTGTCTGGTCTCTCTCGCGCGCGAGTCACCGCAAATCACGGTCTCGTATGATGGACCCAAGGCGAGATCTAGGGCACTCAACAGATGCGTATGCGTGGCGGGTGAGAGATCGACTGCTTTTGAAAATGCCCTTCCTATCCGCGATGCCACATCTAGATAGTTAGGTCTGCCTACAAGGTGTCCAAGAAACACAAGGTTCATCATCATCGCCGAGTTGCCCGATGGCAGCGCACCATCGTAGCTCTCTTTCCTGCGCAAAATGAGCGACTCGGCATAGTCCGCAGTCGAGAAGAGCCCTCCGTCTTTAGCGTCCCAAAAATGCCTGAGCGAATGCTCCAGAAAGTCAAGCGCCGACTCAAGGTAGCGCACCTCGAAAGTTGTTTCATAGAGTTCTAAAAGGCCCCATATGAGGAGGGCATAATCGTCCAGAAGCGCTGGCACTGCCGCCTCTTTCTCTCGATACCGATGAAGAAGCATCTCCTCGTCGTCTCGCATAGTTTCGAGTATGAAGTCGACCGCGCGACCTGCTGCTTCCGCGTACGCGGGCTTGTCGAGAACGCGCGCACCTTTTGCCAGCGAGGCTATCATCAGTCCGTTCCAGTCAGTAAGAATCTTGTCATCCCTGCGGGGGTGCACCCTCGTCTCCCTGCATTCGTAAAGTTGCTGTCGTATTGATTCGATGCGATCCCTTAGGGGCTCCGTGGGGATTCTCAGCTCCGATGCAATCTCAGGAACCGTTCTCTCCATGTGAAGTATGTTCTTTCCGATCCTCTTCCTGGTCCCCTCGTCGGTGAAATTGCCCCCCATCCGGATGTTGAATACCTTGCAAGCAAGCTCAGTGTCCTCCTCTGTAAGCACGCTTTCAATCTCGTCCTGGCTCCAAAGGTAGAACTTGCCTTCCTCGCCTTCGCTGTCAGCATCAAGAGCGGTGTAAAACCCACCCTCATGCGACGTCATCTCCCGCAAAACAAAAGTAAAAATTTCGTCAGCGGTCCGTGAATATTCTGTGTTCTCTGTCGCCTGATAGGCCTCCACATACCCGAGCGCTAGGAGCGCCTGGTCGTAGAGCATCTTTTCAAAGTGCGGGACGAGCCATTTATCGTCGGTCGAGTACCGGTGAAATCCGAATCCTATGTGGTCGTAGATCCCACCGAGACGCATTGCCTGAAGTGTCCGTTCCACCATCTTAAGCGGCTTACCCGTGCGCGTTCGCTTCCAGTAACGAAGGAGGAACAGAAGATTATGCGGGGTGGGGAATTTCGGGGCCGACCCGAACCCCCCGTGCACTTCGTCGAAGATGTACGCGAGGTCCTCGTATGCGAACTGGATCGTAGACGCCGGAATATCCCCACTGGGTGGCCGGAGCGATGACTCGCGGAGTGCGGACAGGAACTCTCCTACGTACGTGTCCACCTCGCCCCTCTTTGTCCTCCACAGTTCCTCTATATGCGGTATGAGTTCCCGCATTCCTGTGAGCCCGAACCTCGTCTCCTTTGGGATGTAGGTAGCTGCGAAGAACGGTTTGCCCTCCGATGTCATGATTATGGTGAGCGGCCACCCCCCACTCCCCGTCATCGCCTGACAGACTGACATATAGACATCGTCGATATCCGGTCGCTCTTCACGGTCGACCTTGACGCTGATGAAAGCATCGTTCATCATTGTGGCAATCTCCTGGTCCTCAAAGGACTCATGGGCCATCACATGGCACCAGTGGCACGTCGAATACCCTATCGAGAGAAATACTGGTTTATCCTCTTTCTTGGCCCGATCGAATGCTTCTTGTCCCCATGGATACCAGTCGACCGGGTTCTCTGCATGCTGGAGAAGGTAGGGGCTCTTCTCGTGAACTAGCTTGTTCTTATGTCCGCTGTCACCGTTGTATTTATGTTTCATGGATCTCTTCCGGTTTAGAATAGTTCTTGATGCAAATATCTTATCGCAGAGCTATCTTAACGTTTTTCGATAGGATAGGACTATTTAGGAAAACTAGTACTAAGGGTAGGGGGTTCGAGTGCGTTTCGGCCTCAAATGGGGATTAAAGGAGCATAGGGGGCACATAGGGGGCACAGAAGGGACATTAGAGCATACTCAAAAACCAAAATAATGATTCTTTTACGATAGCACATTTTCGATCTTCGGATACGACCGATGAGCTACGGCATTTATCACAAGGCAGCAAGAATGTCTATTTAAGAGGTATATTTCCACTCGAGTTAATCTCATTGCACCGTCGTGTGGGCACCTGAGGGTATCTCGCTCCAATTCAGAGATGAAAATATAAGGAAATTTTACAATAAAGTTTTCTGGAAGCAGCTTCTAAAACAAGAGTTTTCACTTAATTATTTCGTTACAAATGCTTTTCGTTGTTAAAATTAACTAATAACTTCGCAGCATATACTCATTTCCACCAAAGCTGGGTATCTGAGTGCCGGTCACATTTCTACTGCTGCACGGGGGGAACTGGTAATCAGACATCCAGCCGTAGAATCATCATTTTCTGTGACACGCTTTTTTATCATTTGTTTTCCACCATCGCACCTTAGCCCTAATTAATGACAAAACTCGAGCAAAAATAATTGCGGATGAAGAAATTTTATATTGGCTAAAAAAATTCAATAGTTATGGTACAATGCCAGTAGTTCTTGGCGGAAGTCTCACGGGAATAAACCAAAAAGAGGAGATCGATGAAAAATGTTTGCCATAAAAAAACCTGTGAGTCCGGAGACGTTTATTCACGATCACTTTGAGGAGAGTCCATCTCATCACCGGCGCAGCGACGGTAATGGGCGCTATGGCCTCCATTACCCACAACGTGTATGATGTGATTATACAGTTGTGGAAGAATACGACACTTGCCCCTCGTGATCGGCTAAGTCTTTACATGGGATAAACATTATAAACAACGATGGCTACAAACTTGTCTTATATAACTTGTTGAATATTGACTTGATTGAGGGTCTTGAGTTTTAGCTCATACAGGTGCATAATAGCGATGCAACGGACGTCCCACAATGGCTTCGCAAAAACGCGCTAACGATACGCTACAGGAATATGATGATGCCACCCAAGCGCTCTTGAACGCCTTCCCCGGCGGAGCAGTGCTCATTGAAGTAGACGGCACCATCGTAACCATCAACAATGCTGCTGTCCGCCGAAGTGGAAAACGTATCGAAGAGCTCATCGGCGCCAAAATCTTCGATTTGTTTCCCTCTGACCTTACCAAGGCACGCAAGGCACATGTTGATGAAGTTGTTCGATCGGGCAAGCCACTGCGTTTTCAGGATGTACGGGATGATATCCGGTTTGATCACTCACTGTATCCACTCTTCGATCAGCGGCATCAGGTTCATCAAGTGGCCATCTTTTCACAGGATATCACCGAGATGTACCGAGTCCAAACCGAGCATACCCACCTAAAACGTCAGGTCGACCAACAAGCGCGAACGCTCAGTGGCATCCTCTCGGCGTCAGCTGACCTCATCTACGTGTTCGACAAGGACATACGATATAAGTACGTGAATCTGCCAGGAGCGCGGGCGCTCGGGATGGTAACCCAAGACATCGTCGGGAAGACGTGGAAAGAATTGGGGCTACCCAGAAAATCCATGCGGCACATGATAACACTCGCTGACGTTGTATTTGCCACGGGAAGCGCTCAAACAGGAGAACTACAGTGGGATGGCCCTGAAGGCGCGACACTGTACTATGAGTGCATCCTCACTCCGATCGTTAATGTACATGGCGAGGTGGATGCTGTCGTCTCGACATGTCGGGATATCACTAAACGGAAAGAGACAGAAATAGCATTAGCAGAAAGTGAACTGAAATATCGGGAACTCGTCGAGAGCGCCAACAGTATTATCCTGAAGATGGATACCAAAGGCATCATCACCTTCATCAACGAGTTCGGCCAACGGTTTTTTGGGCATTCAGAGAGTGAGCTGATCGGTCGCCACATAGTCGGCACGATCATGCCGAAAACCGAGACGAGCGGGCGAGATATGAAGGCATTGGCTGACGACATAGTTGCTCACCCGAAGGCGTACCAAGATAATGTCAACGAGAACATCACGAAAGATGGGCGTCGAGTGTGGGTGAGCTGGACGAACCGGGCGATCTACACTGAGGGTGCGGTGAATGGCATTTTGTGTGTTGGCAACGATATCACCGCGTTAAAACACGCTGAGGCAGCGCTCCAGAAGGCACACGATGAGTTGGAGCAAAAAGTTGAGGAGCGCACCCTTGAACTTCAGAATGAAATTGAAAAGCGGAAGAAGAGTGAAGAGGTGCTCATTGCTGAGCGAGACCGACTAGAAACGGTGACGAAAAATGTTACAGCAGGGCTTGCCATTGTCTCACGAGAGTACCGCACAGTCTGGGTAAATAAGGTTCTTAAGCAGGAGTACGGTGAGGTCGAGGGCAAACTGTGCTACGAGGTATATAATCGGCGAACCGATGTCTGCCCGGGGTGCGGAGCCAAGCAGATTTTTGAGACCGGTATTGATAAGGTGATGTACGAGCGGGAGGGTCGAGATGCCCTCGGCAACATAACGTGGTCTCAGGTCATCGACACGGCGATGAGGGATGATGAGGGGAATATCATAGGAGTACTTAAATTGACAGTGCCCATCACCGAGCGGAAGCGGGCTGAGGAAGCGCTTAAACGAGCACATGACGAACTGGAACAGAAAGTGCAGGAGCGCACCCGAGAATTACAGGAGGAGATTGAGGAGCACAAGGTGACTGAGGGGGAACTCCGAACAAGTACTGAAGAACTCGAGGAACTCACTCAAGAACTGCGTCGCTCCAACACAGAACTCGAACAGTTCGCCTACATTGCCTCCCACGACTTGCAGGAACCGCTCCGGACGGTGACGAGTGCAATAGGACTCCTCCAGAGCTGGTACAAGGGGAAGTTCGGTGCCGAAGCAGACACGTTCATGGGCTATGCCGTCGACGGGACAAAGCACATGCAACAGCTGATCAAGGACCTGCTTGCGTACTCCCGCGTTACGAGCCGCGGTGAGGCATTCAAACCGGTGCACTGCGAGGGAGTCGTCCAGCACGCCATCGACAACCTCAAGACCGCCATCGAGGAGAGCGGGGCGACGATTACATTGCCAAAACAGCCGCTGCCGATGGTAATGGGTGATAAGACACAGCTCGTCCAACTCTTCCAGAACCTGATTGGAAACGCGATTAAGTTCCGAGGTGAGCAGCCGCCAGCAGTGCGGATTGGTGTGGAGAGCGATGCGGGGCGCAACGAGTGGCTCTTCTCCGTCAGAGATAACGGCATCGGCATAGACATGCAGTACGCCGATAAGATCTTCACGGTCTTCCAGCAGCTGCATACGACAGAGCAGTACCCGGGGACGGGGGTGGGCCTCGCGATCTGCAAGAAGATCGTCGAACGGCACGGCGGGAGAATCTGGGTGGAGTCGGAGTTGGGGAATGCATCGACGTTTTACTTCACATTGCCGTTCAATGAAAGCGCTTCTATGACTCGCGTCGCGAGCACTACTGCGAGCTAGCACATTTCACCTCCCCTATTAGTGGCGTAACGAGCTTCCCTCGAGCTCATCAGAGATACTAACGCTTTACGAGGTGCTACGCCTGCTCTCGAATCTCATCTACAAAGTGCTTAACTTTCTGAGTGTAGTCTCCACTTTACACATCGTTGAAGACATCAAGTACTCCAACGGGCTTTTTTCCACAAAGCAATTCCATACTTTTAAGCGTTTTATCGCTTCCCGACCCACCATATGTACAAAAGAAGGACGACGTTTTTAAATTTGTTCTTATTGTGTGCTGCGTATCTTCTCACAGAACTCGACATGTTGCCCGCCCATACGGAGGTGCCTACAATTATGAAATCATACGATGCTAGATCTTTTGCAATTCTGTCAATTCTTGCGTGGATTTTAACTCCACTTCCATTGCTGATCGAACTCAACCTTGCCTGTTCGCCTTAGAGATGATCTTTCAGTGTCAACATTGAGACTCGCAGTAAGTGCTTCAGCGACCTTTTTCGTCGTTCTTGTACTTCACCGCCCTTAGCACTGCTTTAGCATTCGGCAGTCAGCTGGGGGTTCAGGGCGAGTTGTCCAGTTTCTTCAGGATGAAGTTGTGACAGGGGGCATGTGAGTTGCCAACAACCACCGCTCACTTTGAGCTCATCCGTGAAATGATGTCTCCGCACGCACATACAATAGTTCGGGAAGATTTGGTAGAGTATATCGAAGTAACCAAGGGATTACTGACTCCTATTCCTACGGCGTTACAATGCTGAACTTTTGATCAAAGGTATCAAACAGGCTAAAGAGTTCGAGTAACTTGCCTTTGCTACCATCGACCTTAATGGCCCCTGACATTACCTCTTCTGCAAACGTTGTCTTCTGTAGGCTGATAGCATCCAATGTTGCACGGGTAAGAGTGATGGTCACGTCAGCGCTTGCAAGCTGCTTGTTTGATGTATAAATCAATACCGAATTCTCGAGTTCAACAGCGTACTGCTCACCCACGTCGGTGAAATTCCAGTTGAGAGAGATCTTCTTGCCATCTGCCTTGGGACCGTTCAATCGGATGCCCATGAAGTCAAAGTACTGGTCCAAAGTCAACGCTTTCAAAGCGTCTGGACTGACTGACATAGTTTCGATAACGGCAGAAACGCCGTTCCGTAGCTCGTAGGCACCCATGAGAAACTCGTTACGCCACGTTGCATTCTCTGTCCGATAGCCAAGCTGCTCGAGCGCATCTGCCTCTAAGTTGCGTGCTTCGGCGTTGCCAGGGTAGGCGAACACGACATGGTTCATCACCTGTGCGACCCACCGGTACTCCCCGTTCTCAAAGGATTGACGCGCCTTTGCCAGTACCTCCTCCGGACCGCCCATGTATTCAACGTACTTCTTGGAAGCGTCCACTGGCGACAGCGGATGAAGGTTCGCCGGGTTAGAGTCATACCAGCCGAGATACCTCTGATAGACGGCCTTAACGTCGTGGTTCACTGAGCCATAGTAGCCGCGATTATACCACTCCTGTGCGATACTCGCAGGAGGCTTGACCATCTCGCCGATCTCGAGCATCGTGTAGCCCTGATTCGCCAGACGCAACGTCTGGTCGTGGATGTACTTGTACAAGTCGCGTTGTTTTTTGAGGAACGTTATGACGTTCTGCTGACCCCACATTGGCCAGTGGTGATGGGCGACCACGACATCTGTCTTATCGCCCCACAGCTCGATCGCTTCGTTCAGGGCTTTCCACCAAGCCTTAGCGTCACGCACCACAGCCCCGCGCAAGGTGTACAGATTATGTAGGGTATGTGTAGCGTCCTCAGCCGCATCCAAGACCTTAAACTGCGGGAAATATATGAGCATCTCGGCCGGTGCCTCTGTGTTGGGAGCCATAAGAAACACCATTTCAACGCCGTCGATAACTCGTCTCTCGCCTGTTTTGGAGATGCTGTCGGTCGGTACGATCAGCGTGACAGTGCCAATTGAAACAGCTTTACCCAAGCCCGCGTCGAGTTGCCCCCGTTCACCTCGCGGTAATAAGATACCGTACATGTCCTCGGACCGTCTAGTCATGGCGGGTCCCGCATAGACGTTCTCGCTCACTGCGTGCTCAAGGAAGTCTTCGGGCGCGATAATCTGGGTATTACCGGCTTTCACGTCCTCCTCGGACACGATGCCTTTTACACCGCCGAAGTGATCGAGGTGACTGTGGGTGTAGATCACTGCGACGACTGTTCTCTTCGGACGGTGCTGGTAATAAAGCTCTAGCGCGGCTTGTGCACATTCTGCTGAAACAAGTGGATCGATGATTATGAGCCCCGTGTCACCCTCTATGATATTCATGTTTGAGATATCGAAGCCGCGTATCTGATACACACGATCTACGACCTTGAAAAGACCGTGGTTCAGGTTGAGCTGCGACTGGCGCCACAGACTCGGGTTGGCCGTGGCAGGAGCGTTGTCCTGCTTTAGGGTCTCGTAACCCTTAACGGTCCATACTACATGACCATCGGCTGCAACGATGGTTGCTTCAGGAATTGTCGCGATGAAGCCGCGCGTTGCATCATCAAAGTCTTTGCGATCGGAGGGGGGGAGATCATGAAGCGCCGACGCATTAGCCTGCTCTGTTGTTGACGTTGCTTCTTTGGGCGGTATAATTTCTATTGTCATCAGTCCACACACCTACCTACGGTAATAGAAAACTAGTACGGGATACTAGTTTCTGAACAATGAGTAAGTACATACTAGCAAACAACAATCACATTTAAACGTTGTCCGCAAAAGTCGTGGTTCTGGTGTTGGTGCTCTTGAGCGCTCACTCTCCGATTCGCATGTTAGGGCGTTTCCTTACCTACCTACCTACATACATACTTACCTACCTTTCACGTGTAGAGAAACTTCAAATTAAGTAATCGCGGGAAAGGCATGTCATGCGCCAAATTGACGCGGCTGAAGCTGCGGGCATTCCTACCGATGATGGGAATGGTACCACCGAACCGTTAAGCAATCGGTGTTTCGGTGGACCGGTGTAAACCAATTCACCAGTGCACAGGCATACATACAGTTCAAAAATGAGTGGATGCCACGTTAAGAGAATAATGGATCAAGCACTTCTCTGTGTTAAGGTAAAAGCATGCTGGCACGATTAACAGATCACATTGATGAGTGGTTACATTTTAAGCGTCTTTAGGGTTTTGAATCTGGTAAAGGAGAAGCGAAAAGAAAAGAAAAGAAAAGTAGAGTTTCAAGCAAGCCAGAAAACACGATAATTTAGTTATACCGAGTTCGTTTTGTGTGCGATATGGCATGGCGAGAAGCTGTTGTTGCTAGGCCATGATGTTTTGGCATGCGACTCGACTTATGAGTTTGAACATTCAATGCTCAATGTAAAAAACACCCCGTCGAATGGTGTTTATGACTTACTCCCCCGCTTTTTCGGGCTTAAGATATGCGTTGAGAATGGGCTAGAGTCCACTATATCATACTACTACAATGCAATATAATAATTCAACAAAATTGTTGCATGCAGGTGTACTTCTTGTACTACATTCATGTCAATTGGAATTATTCGGATGTATGTAAGTACTCATCCCACTGTGTGGGAACATCGTACTCGAAGTACACTTCAACATCGAAAAGGTAAACATTGAAATTATATTTCCAGTAGATCCAGTAGAAATACCATACAATCCCATATCGGAAGTTATTATTAATGGTCCGTGCTATAAAAGGCTATAAAGAAAGGAAAAGAAAAAGGCACGAAAATGAGCTCAACATGGACTTGGAATGAAATCATAAAGAAAAATGGGCTGCGAGATGCCGTAACGCTACAAAGATCTATACATGATATACTAAATGAGTTACAACGTTGTGCTCTAGCTGACGAACTAAAGAAAGAAATTGAAGCGAAACTCGATGACGCCTATTGGATGCTAGTCGATTATACCAATGCACGCCTAAAAGAAGTAGTACGAACGTCCTCTAATTAGTAGCTATAGCCATTTGTAGCTTTTCAACCGATCGACCTGTCAAGTCGACTAAATTAAATTAATACTCAAGATCTTCTACATTCAGAAGTTCTCAGCGTATTGGCATCTGCGGCATAATAGCGTGTAATATTGTTCACATACGGCCCCTCACTGCTACAAACACCGCGCTGCTCGGGCCGCATTAACCAAAGGCCTCCAGAAACCTTAAGCGGTCTGTAGCCCTTGCTTTGTGGA
Organism: Methanobacteriota archaeon; assembly: GCA_963704625.1. Taxonomy (GTDB): domain Archaea; phylum Halobacteriota; class Bog-38; order Methanoflorentales; family Methanoflorentaceae; genus DASPRZ01. The sequence continues at coordinate 1,421,068 of OY969924.1, forward strand.
GGTCAAATTGCTTTACAAGATCTGAAGCAATCACGCCGCTAGGTGTACCCGGATCTTTTTGAGGACCCTATAATTGAGCTCGTCTAGCTTCCGCTTCTGATGCTTGATAGCGTAATCTTTGCCAAGTGCTGCTTCCGTTTTCAACGCGTCTGCATTCATTTTATTCATTCACTCACTCACTCACTCACTCACTCACTCACTCATTCATCTCACGCTCTCAATTAAATCGAATCAGTTGTATCTGACCGAGACATATAAGGGGCCTAACCGCCTGCTCGAAGAATAAAAACGTGCAGGTGCAACGTCCGTTTTACAATTCATTGCTTCGCAAGCTTTTGTAAGAATTAATTTTTGTCCATTTTGTCCTGGATATTGCCCTGATTTTTAGCTTGAAATCTCTTGCGTCCCCATACTGCATTTAGGGAAGTATTGGGATCACTTAATCGAGTGGGCCACAGCGCCCTTTGTGCACCTTGAAGCAGTTATAAGACCCAGCCAACATGCATGTAGATCGGCCAGCGATAGAGGTAGCTATGCGAACGCGGCAATTTATCAACAATTCGCTCAACCAAGCCAACACCCACGACCTGTCTCTTGATCTTCCACCACTGGCAACCCTATCTGCTCGGCGCGCTCCAGCATCCTTGCAGTCCAGAGACCAAACGCCGGGTCTAACTCAACATTATAGCCCTCTTCATAGCCGCGCAATGATCCGTCCTCGTACCACGCGACATAGTCGAATAAATCCAGAACCGGTATTACGCGTTCGCGAACCCATCTCTGATAGTCCTTGCCCGTCTCCTCTGCCCATTCACCGAACGTGACCCCATATAAACTCCAGTGTGACACATCGGCGTTCGTGAACGCCATAAACGCTTCTCCGCCTTTGATGCGTATATACTTCATTTCATTCCTCCCCGGTTCCAGAACCTCTGTCGTGTCTTTTTGGGTTCAGGCTCTACAACAACTGCAAGGTTGGGCTCTTCGATGACCGTTAAGAACCCGTAAGAGTAATTGTGAGACTCTCCTCTTCTCATGGTCGTACATGGGATACGTCAATAGTGGTATCAAAATTATTTATTGCTGTTACACTTCATAGATATCAGATTCATCTGGTAAGTGCTTTTTGACCTTTTTCCTCTCATCTTGAAGCTTCTCTTTCCATTCCTCCGGAGTTAGCGTTTCTTTCGGTAAGGGATTTTCAAGCTTCTCACGTTTTTTCCTCATTTTTTCGTGCCATTCCTCAGGAGTTAACGGTTCTCCTTCTCGTTTTTCACTCATAATTTACAATGAACTCCTTTTTCAGTGCAATCACTAAGTAAGTACAGTTCTGCGATAAAATATAAGTTAAGCTCTAACCCTAGTGGGATTTTTCATTATCTTTTTTTCTGCTGAGCTGTATTACCCATAAAGGACCTTCTACTTCCTTCAACCAAAACGCCCATTCATACCCTTGCCCACAGCACCGTGCTCAGCACGAGGGACAGGATGAACATCACTGTGGCATTATTGTCCGTGAGTCGGGCTTTCCAACCGTCTAGTTGACTATATCTGATATCAGAAGGATGTAGAAATTACCCCGGTGACTGGCTAAATACCATTTTTACTGAGACCAAAAGATATAAACAAAGCCGCTTGTAACTTTCGTAAAGGGATGATTGATCACGCCCCACCAATCAATGGGTTATCCTTAGCTACATACACATAAAATAGCTCGAGACAAACGGTTTAACAATGGCCCCACATAAACGAACTGACGCCACACCGTATGAATGCGATGACGCCACTCAAGCGCTCTTGAACGTCTTCCCTGATGAAGCGGCACTCATCGAACAAGATGGCACCATCCTCGCCATCAACGATGCCGCTGCCCATAGGAATGGGAAACGTCCCAAAGAAGTGATTGGGGGCACCCTCTTCGACTTCTACCCTCACGATCTTGCAAAGGAGAGGAAGGCGCGCATCGATGAGGTCGTACGTTCCTGCTTGCCCATCCGCTTCCAGGAAGAGCGAGATGGAATTCGTGTTGAGCATTCTCTGTACCCGGTGTTTGATAGTGAGGGACAGGTCCTCCAAGTTGCTATCTTCTCCTGTGACATCACTGCCACCTACCGAGCACGAACCGACCGTGATCGACTGCAAAACCACGTAGATGCACAGAAGAAGAAGATGGATGCTCTCATTGCCGCGTTGTCTGATTACGTGTGGATCTACGATGAGAACATGCGATTTATCTACGCAAGTCGAGCGGGGGCTAAGATGCTGGGGCTGACAGCGGGGCTCATGGTCGGGAGGACGTGGCGCGAGCTGGGTCTACCGCCGGATGCGATGGAGCCGTTCGAGGGAGACGTGCATTATGTTTTCGGTACCGGGCAGACCGTGAGGAAAGAGATGGCGTTTCCGACGATCGAGGGGGAACGCATCTATGAGTACACTCTCGCCCCCATCTATAACAGGATGGGTAAAGCAGAACAAGTGCTCTCCGTGGCCCGGGATATCACTGAGCGTAAGCGAGCGGAAGAACGGGCTGAAAGCCTGGCGAAGTTCCCTGAAGAGAACCCTGACCCGGTGATGCGGTTGAGTAAAAAAGGGGGGCTTCTCTACGCAAACAAAGCAGGACAAAAGTTGCTGGACGACTGGGAGTATATCGAAGGGGATGTTGTCCCACAGCTCTTACGCGATGCGGCGACTGAAGCGTTATCGCGTCAGGCAGGAACAACGATCGAGGTTTCGGTACGCTCACATGTCTATGATTTTTTTGTGGCACCCATTATCAATGCCGAGTATGTGAACTTTTATGGAAGAGATATCGCCGAGCGGAAGCGGGCAGAAGAAGCATTACAAAAGATTGAGTGGCTGTTAACAAGGGGGATCACCCCAAGAGACCGTCGGCACACACGGCATATACAGCCATATGGGGATGTAACTGAGCTCAACACGAGCCGTGTCATTGCTGACTCGGTTGGAGGCGACATGCTCGCCGACATTGTTCATGATTACCTCGAGCTGCTCGACACATCGGCTGCAGTGTACGAACGGGATGGAAGTTATGCGCTCGGTCTCTTTTCATCGGGGTGGTGTCGGTTGCTCGACCTTGCCTCCCGAGAGCGCTGTGGAACGGACGACAATGCTGAAGCGCTCCGGAGCGGCAAGTGGCTCTGTCACGAATCGTGCTGGACTGATGCATCCAGAATCTCCATCGACGCGGGCAGGCCGGTTGATATCGAGTGCCTTGGGGGGATCCACATCTACGCCGTACCAATCTACGCTGGTGAGACGATCGTTGGGTCCACGAACTTCGGCTATGGTGATCCACCCACTGATCCCGCCACGCTGCAAGTGCTCGCGAACCGGTACGGCGTCAACATCGACGAAGTTCGAGAGGCAGCTGAGGCGTACCTATCGCGTCCTCCGTACATTGTCGAACTTGCGAAAGACCGACTGATGACATCGGCACGGCTGGTTGGCGAGATGGTGCACCGTAAACAGACAGAGGCAGCGCTCCAGAAGGCACACGATGAGTTGGAGCAAAAAGTTGCGGAGCGCACCCTTGAACTTCAGAATGAAATTGAAGAGCGGAAGGTCATCGAGGAGGAGCTGCGGGAAACTACGGAGGAGGTCCTAACTAACATCAAGGAGCTCAGACGCGCTGAACAGTCCTTACAAGAGCAGGTGAGAAGGATGGAGATCCTCAACCGCATCATCACGGAGGCAAACGAGTCTGAGGACCTTCCATCGCTCGTTACGCTCCTCGTTGATCATACCATCGACCTCATGGACTTTGATGCAGGAGCATTCTTCCTCCTCAATGAAGCAGAGGGGGTGACCGAATTACAGTACGCACGAGGGTACTCCCCTACCTACACTGAAGAGCGGGCGAGGATTTCCATCGATGAGCCACAAATGGCCGTGCTGTACCGTGATTACAACCCGCTCTGGACCGAGGATTTGGAAACCGCTCCTCCCGAAATCGTTGAACGAGAGCACGTCACTGCGATGGCAGCCATTCCCTTAGTTGCAGGAGGACGAGTCATCGGGAATCTCGGCATCTCAAGCAGCCGACGGCACCAGTTTACCGAAGCAGAAAAAGACCTCCTTGTGGCTATCGGACGAGAGGCAGGAACGGTGATTGGCAAGATGCAAGCTGAAGAGGGGCTCAAGATAGCGCACGACGAGCTGGAAAAAAAGGTTGATGAGCGCACCCACGAATTACAAGAAGAGATCGAAGAGCGCAAGATCACAGAGGAAGAACTCCGGACAACTGCCGAAGACCTCACGGAAACCTCTGAAGAACTCCAACGCTCTAACAAGGAACTCGAGCAGTTCGCCTATATTGCCTCCCATGATCTGCAAGAGCCACTCCGAACAGTGACAAGCTCCCTAGGACTGCTCGAGAGGCATTATAAGGGACACATCGACGAAGAGGCAGACCAGTTCATAGCCTATGCAGTGGAGAGCACGAGGCACATGCAGCAGCTCATCAAGGATCTGCTCGCCTATTCACGGGTGACGACGCGAGGACAAGCGTTCAAACTGGTGCATCTCGAGGGCGTCATCTCCAATGTCCTTGAGAGCCTGAAGGTCTCCATCGAAGAGAGCGGGGCAACAATTACGCTCCCCGACCGCATGCCCACTGGTGCGGGGAGATACGACGCAGCTCACCCAGCTCTTCCAGAACCTCATCGGGAATGCAATTAAGTTCAGGGGCGATGATCCCCCTGACGTGCTAGTCGGGGTCGAGCATGATCCTGCACGGACTGAATGGGTTGTCTCCATCAAAGATAATGGCATTGGCATGGACATGCAGTATGCCGGCAAAATCTTCACTATCTTTCAGCGGTTGCACACAACAGAGCAGTATTCAGGTACGGGGGTGGGCCTCGCGATCTGTAAGAGAATCGTGGAGCGACATGGTGGAAGGATCTGGGTGGAGTCTGAACGGGGGAAGGGGTCGACGTTTTATTTCACGTTGCCTATCCCCCACACGACGGAAACGTAAAAGGTCTCGTTACAAAAAATTCATTTTTCCTTGTCATGATAACGCGGTGGATTTCTGAGCAATCGCGAAGAGGTGTGTCCAAAGAAGAGATCCTGAGACCTATGCACTACCGTGTCTCGATTATCATTCAATGATGGACAGTCACTGCGCCGATAAAGAGGTGGGCAACAAAGATTGCTAAATAATAGATTGTTCACATTTTCTAAATTTGATTTGCATTGTGACATAATACGTTCCATTACTGTTCCGATAAGGACAGGCAACACACATAAAAAACATAATATATAAGTATGATATAACTTAAAATTAAGAAAAAAATGATTTGTAAGAAATTTATAAATTTATTAATTTATTTTAGGATGGGATAATGACATCTAGAGCATTTGAAAAAATGAAGAACTACGACAATACCGTCATTGGCGAGAAGGACCAAATCTTTACTCCGGACGAATTACGGAAGAAATTTGGCATTGAAACCGGAGACCGATTTCTCGTGACGGCCGGGGCGGAAGATGGGCGCGTGGAGGCTTATCCTCGTAGAATTTTTCACGCACGAATCTAACAGCAGGAATAAGTATGAACCAAGATAAAGTAAAGGTTAAGTTAGGCGGCATATCGGCGTCGATGCTGGGTTGTTTATGGGGCCGGGCACAATTGAGCAGGGAATATAGCTCACTATTTTATGACGCGAAAGCAATTGAACTCGTTGAACGAATTGACTATGACTTCTCAGCAAGTGATATGCCGTTCGAAGATATAATGTTTAATATCTCTCGTAAAATCAATCTGCCAGAATTCGGTCTGTTTACGCTAAGAGCAAAACAGTTCGACGATACGGCAAAAGCGTACATTGCGGAGCACCCCTATGCATCCGTTATCAATATCGCAGCAGGGCTTGACACGACGTTTTACCGCGTCGATAACGGGCTGATTCACTGGTATGACCTCGACCTTCCCAATGTCATTGACATCAGGAAGCAGTTGCTTCCAGAACCTGACAGGGTAATGTATATCGCAAAATCCCTCTTGGATCCGAGCTGGTTCGAGGACGTAACGTATACCGAAGACGGGGTATTCATGGTAGCTGGTGGGGCGTTAGGGTGGTTTGAGGAGGCGCAGGTTAAGCAGTTCTTTTCGATGCTCGCAGACAACTTCCCTGACGGTGAAATTGTATTTGATGCCATGTCAAGATCAGATGGTGGTTTTAGAGAATGGTTTGACATGTTTCCACCAGAGCAACGTGACGCGATGAGAGCAGCGATGGCTGAGGCGTTGAAGGACTGGTGGGAGAAGGCGCCGCAGGACCAGAAGGACAAGGTAACTGACATGATAGCCACGCTCAAGACCCCTACAAAGCCGAAAGGTAAGGAGTGGTCTGATCTCGAAGCGTGGTGGAACCTGCTCAGCGATACGGAAAAGGAGGAGGCAGTGCGTGACCTTATGACAGCCTTCCGTGGGGGGGTTGGTATGTGGGCGTTAGAAGATGCGAATGAATTTACGAAGTGGGATAGCCGCATTACCGTGCTAGATCAGTTCCCGTTATTCAAAAACATTCCACGAGACTCATTGAGCGCAGATGCCCGAAGATTAATAGACTACAGTGATGAAAGTGGAAGATCAAGTATTTTTCACTTGCGAGTATAACAGCAAGGGCGTTCCTATAGCATGTGTTTGAATGGGTAATCCACGGTCCTGAACTAATCAAAACCAAATAAAGGAGGAGATCTTTATGGGATTTGGCACAATATTACTCACTAATCCTCCCTTTACTCTTGGATTGTAGAAATGGTTATCGATGTGACTAAAAAAGTGGGATCTATGCGCCATTAAATCGAGCGGTAAAGACTCAGTCGAAGAACCGTAGCCGAGAGAGACTACTCCACAAAGACACGCAAAACGCCGAGAACCTCAAAGAGAGTATAACTTCAAACTTCAAGCTCCGTGGCAGACGCATGAAAAAGAGCACAACCCGTAAGACCCATGTTCGATAATAAAAAACATCAGGTAACAAAAGTGATTACCGAAAATCTCAATGCACTGAGGGAACTTGCCGAAGACGGAGCCGAAACGGTGCATATTGATAGGACCTATCCGCATGACTACGTCAAAGAGTTGTATGAAGCAAAAGAGAGCGGACACGTGCGGGGTAATATTGTCATTGAAATAATGTAAAATCCTGATCCGACATGCCTGATCCATTCATTCACATCACGGTTGCGGTTTTAGCCGTCTGGCTCTTTTATGATAAGAAGTACCGGCATTACGCCCTCTTCCTATTCCCTCTAGCCGTGCTTCCCGATGTGGATCACTTCATACCAAACGAGCACCGCATCCTGTTGCACAATCTGTTCATAATCCTACCGGTTGTGGGCATCGCGCTCTACGCGCGCTTTAAGTCAAAAAACATCGTTCTTTACAATATAGCGCTTATTGCCGGCTTCTTCCTGCTGTCGCACGTCGTGCTCGATTTCTTCACCGACGCCGGGGTGCCGCTGTTCTATCCACTTATGACGACGAAGTACGCCTTCACCCAGCAGATCCTCTTCGCTCAAGGCTCCTTCATGCTCGTTCCCGAGCGACCAGCTCCGTTCATGCAGAGCGAAGCGCTGGGCATCGTGCTTACGCTTCTTATGTTGCCCATCAGCCTTTTCTTCAAGAGACGGGGAGCTTCGGTGACGCTACCCTTACGGTTGCTGATTCTTAACCGCTCGCGCGTGTCAAACAGCAGGATCAACAAACGGTTGCCGGAAGATAGAGATGAGCCGTAGAGAGTGCACCAGTGCGACTTAACAGATTATAGGGGTATTCTCTATTCCAGGGAATACTTAATGCTGCATCAATGCTGTGTCTACAATGATGAGAGCTACGCTCTCTTTGAGATTCTTTGGAAACGAGAAACAGCAGGCTGTACCATCCGTCAGGCTTCTTATCTTGGTCAGCCTACTGGCTCACCTTTTACCGCAGTATTTTAACATTAGGGGTTTCAATTAGTTATTCAGAGCCCCCGCTCGGTTATTCACGTTCGAACATCGCCTCAACTTCAGTCTCAAGATCGATGAAGCCCTCGCCACTCACATTAATCGTCACTTGCTTAATGGTGCCGCCGGTGAATTTAAACGGTGGTGTATACTCAGTGCTCACAGGATCAGCGCTCTGCCGTCCAACGACGAGCCCTTCGCCAGCCAACCCGAAGGCTCCGGCTTGGCTCTTCATTTTGCCCTCGGCGACCACGTCATTGTTGATGTACAGCTTTAGTGTGCCGTTGGCAACAAATAAGGGCTCCTCCTTCTCCTTCGTGAACTCGGCGCTCAGAATGACCTTGCCCCTCGGCACATTCACGTTGGAGATGAACTTCTGCTCGGTAATACCAAGAAAGTTGTACACATAGTACAGCGTGCTGTTCTTGATGAACAAGGTATGTCCGCCGAACCGTGAACCTTGTGCGAGCACCACTCCCTCTGCATTCGGAGCATCGATGTCCACTTCAGCTAGAATGGTGTACGAGCGATTACGGATGTTGGGAGCTGCGGCTTCCGGCACCTCCAATGTGTGTGGGTAGTACGTGTAAGTGTTGCGCGGCGCGGCCATCGCCGAACGTTCTTTGACAAGGCTCAAAAGAATCTCGATCGGGAGACGATCATCCAGTGGCAAGACATTATTCTTGCCCGCCTCCATCCACCACAGAGCAATCAGTTCCTGCAGTCTCGCAGGGTACTTATCGGCTAGGTTGTGCGACTCTGATCGGTCCTCGTCGGTGTTGTAGAGCTCCCACTCGTCCTCCATGAAATTGCCGATGCCCGAAGTTGGCCCGTGAACGGTAACCGCTTTCCAACCCTTGTGCCAGATACCGCGCGTACCCGAGCATGGCGTAGTACTGGGTCTCTTTGCGGGTGGGCGCGTCCCGATCGTCAAAGGTGTACTTCATGTTCACGCCTTGGATCGGCGTCTGCGGGTAGCCTTTGACGTACTCGGGCATCTCGATCCCGCAACATTCCAGAATCATCGGGACGATGTCGATGGCGTGGTGGTACTGGTGACGAATACCTCCCCTGTCTTCGATGACCGCGGGAAAGGCGATGACTAACGGATCACAGATGCCGCCGTTGTAGGAGAACCGCTTGAACATCTTGAACGGTGTGTTGAAAGCCCACGCCCAGCCGGTGGGGTAGTGGTTGTAGGTGTGAGGGCTCCCCAAATCCTCAATGTGCTTCATGTTCTCGGCGAGGTCATCCGGCCAATTATTGAAGAACTTGTTCTCGTTGACTGACCCGTTGGGGCTGCCCTCGCCGCTGGCGCCATTGTCAGAGACCCAGATGATCAGAGTATTGTCAAGCTCACCCGACTGCTCCAAGAAATCGATCAACCTGCCGATCTCGTAGTCGGTATAACTGGAGAAGGCAGCGAAGACCTCGGCCATACGAGCAAAGAGCCGTTTTTCGTCATCGTTCAACGAATCCCACGGACGCACATCATCAAGCGGAGAAAATGTACCCTCAGGCATCGGGTTGATAGGCGATAAATCGGTATTCTCGGGAATAATACCCAGCTTCTTCATGTTCACCATGGCAATCTCGCGGTACTTCTCGTAGCCCATGTCGAACTTACCCTTGTACTTCTCGATCCACTTCTTGGGCGCATGGTGCGGCGCGTGGGTTGCGCCAGGACAGAAGTACAGCATAAAGGGCTTGTCTGGGGCAACCTGCTTGGCGTCCTGGATGAACTGGATGGCTTTGTCCACCAAGTCCTTACTCAGATGGTATCCCTCTTCTGGGTAGTAGGGCTGCTCTGCGTAGTGCTGATCCTCGACAAGGTCGGGGTACCACTGGTTGGTTTCGCCGCCGAGAAAACCGTAGTAGCGCTCAAATCCGCGACCGATGGGCCAGTTGCGCTTGGTCGATGCCATGTTCCACTCGTCGATGGGACACAGGTGCCACTTGCCCACCGCGTAGGTGTTCCAGCCGCGTTCACTGAGGATTTCGGAGATCATCGCGTTTTCAAACGGGATGTGGGCGTTCGAGCCGGGATACCCACTCGCTATCTCTGCGATGCATGCCATGCCGTTCATGTGGTGGTTGCGACCCGTGAGCAAACACGAACGGGTTGGCGAGCACAAAGCCGTCGTGTGAAACTGAGTGTAGCGCAGACCCATGTCGCAGAGGCGCTGCATAGTAGGCATCTCAATTAGCCCGCCGAATGGCGACCACGCTGCGAAACCAGTATCATCCCAAACTATGTAAAGCACGTTAGGCGCGCCCTTCGGCGCCTTTGGCTGTTGATATAGTTCCAAATCTGGGATCGAATCTCTAATGTCAACGTTAATAACGCCTTTAAACTGTTTTAGCATATAACTCCTCCAATCTATTCTATCCCTACTTTTCCCTTTTAAATGGGAGGAGGATATATAAAGTTGCCATTAAATGAATTGATTGAGAAGACACCATTATAATTGTAAGAGGTAAGCCCCAATAAAAGTTCCAGCAACTGCTGAAAACAGGTTTCGGTGTGTGTGCTATAAAGGTGATTGCCCTGCGTAAGAGTATAATGAGCTGAATGAAATTGAGGGATAGTAATAATGTGAGGTATGTGAGGTGAAAAGATGAAAAGGCAAACTGTAATAGCAATAGTAATTTTCATGTTCATAATATGGATCGTAGGAACAGCTTTCGCTGAGGCGTCTACCGCGCAGCAACCTATCGTGTCAACTAAAACGAGCGCTGATCATAAGCACGATCAAAGTCGCGGTCGCGGTCCAGGGGGCGTTGGTCGTCCAGGCATTGGCGTCGGTCGTCCAGGCATTGGCGTTGGTCGTCCAGGCATTGGCGTCGGTCATCCAGGCATAGGCGTTCACCCATACCGCCCAGGTCACTTCGTCTATCACCCGTACCGCCCATGGAACCGAATCATCTATCCACACCCAATCCCGATACTCGGAGGGCCGCTCATATACATACCCATAGTCTACTCTATAGCACAACCGATTCCCGTCTACACCCCAGCACCAAACATCACGCCAACCGCGCTCAGCTTCACGTTCTCTCAGTGCCAATGCATACAGCTAACCGTACCGTACAACGCCTACTTTAACGTCGGCGGACGCCTCACAGCCTCAGACGGCACCCCTATACCCAGCGCAGTACTGACCGAGCAGGCGTTTTACAACGGCCAATGGTATGACATGCAACGAGATACCACGACTGATAATAATGGATACTTCACCGATAATTGGCTGTGGACCGATCTTTGGCAGTTCCCATACGGATCTACAGGGGACTACCACTTCAGGGTCATCTTCAATGGCGACGGTCCATACGCGCCCTCAGTGAGTAACGAGATAGTGACAGCAATCAACTTCTCTACCGTTAGTTAAGGCGTGCCATCTGCGAGTAATGAAGCAGTGATAACAGCCGGAGGGCAACACACATTTCTTACACGTTAGAAAGTCGACTATTGATGGGTGGTCTATGCATGGCGCATTGGTAAAAATCCACCCATTTACACTTTTTCCTTTTCAAGATACCGGAATTACATTACATTGTATTGTATTGTATTGTATTGCATTGTATAACCGCACAAATATCCACCCACCTATTCACAGGTGACGGCGCGATGACAAATGTTCGAACCGATGCACCTCGATGATACCCTCTCTAATGCTATCGATAACCTGAAAGTCCTTTATCAATGAAAGTATAGGTGCCGACCCCACAGTCGTGTGGCGTAGGCACCTAAGGCTCATTTGAATTCAGGCCCTCCTCTTGGCACAGAGTTTCTGCGACAGATGCCTCAACTTTTAGCTCACGACAGCCACTAGTCCCTCAAGAGCCACGCCGTGACCTCTTTCTCATGGTCGATGTATGGTTCACCCGCGACGTCTATCGCCACCCCATCAATGGTGCCGCCGGTGAAAGTGAATGGTGGCTTGTAGTCAGACGAGACCGGAGACCCGGGGTCGCGGCCGACACAGAGGCCCGCACCTGTACCGCTGAAGAAACCGGGCTGCGTCTTAATCTCGGCCTGTCCCACCTGCTCCGTATCAATGTAGAGGCTGAGCGTGCCGAGAGCACTCCTGGTCTGTGGGTCTTGGCCCGTCTTGTTAAATTCGGCAGTGAAGGCGTGCCGACCAGTACTAATCTCGACGTTTGAGACGACTTTTTGTATGTCTTCCCCGAGCCAGTTGTAGACGTAGTGGAGTTTCTTATCTTTAATGTACAGACTGTGACCGCCCATAGCGTGACCTTGAGCAAAGAGGACCCCTTCCGCGTCGATCGTGTCAACGATAACGCCCGCGGCTACGGTGTATGAACGCCCGCGGATATTGACTGAAACAGATTCAGACACCTCTGCAGCATTTGGATAGTATAAATAGCGATTTCGTGGCTTAGACATCTGGGGACGCTCAGTAGTAATAAGTTCAAGTGCCGTGCGATCGTCGAGTGGTAGAGCCTTGTAGACGCCGGCGTAGAAGCTCCACGCCCCTTTGAGGAATTCCAGCCTCTCGGGGTACTTGGTGGCGGCATTGTTCATTTGCGATCGGTCCTCACTCAGGTTGTACAGCTCCCATATGTCGTGCGCGAAGTTGCCCCACCCAGAGAGAGGAGGGTGGACTGTGTTTGCCAGCCAGCCCTGGTAGTAGATGGCGCGCTGGCCGAGCATCGAATAGAACTGAGTCTCCTTTTCCGGCGCGTCAGGATCGCCAATCGAGCGCTTGAAGCTCTCGCCCTCAATAGGGCTTTGCACGTACCCTTTGAGTACTTCAGGGGGCTCAATACCGAGGAGGTCGTAGATGGTCGGCACGAGGTCGATGGCGTGAATGTACTGGTGTCGAACCTCACCCTGTGCGGTAATTCCACGTGGCCAAGAGATGAGGCACATGTCTGCGGTCCCTCCTTCATAGCCCGCAAAGCGCTTCCAGTACGGGAAGGGCGTATCAAAGGCCCACGCCCACCCCGTGCAGTAGTGGTTGTAGGTCTTCGTGCTGCCCAGCTCGTCGAGGTATTTTATGTTCTCTTCAATGGTATCGGGAATGTTGTTGAAAAACTTCATTTCGTTGACAGACCCGTTGGGGCCGCCCTCGCCACTCGCCCCATTGTCAGAGGCAACGATGATGATTGTGTTATCAAGTTGGCCCGATTCTTCAAGGTAGTCAAGCAGGCGGCCGATCTCGGTATCGGTATATGACACGAACCCTGCATACACCTCAGCCATCCTGATAAAGAGCTTCTTCTCGTCATCAATGAGTGAGTCCCAAGGACGCACCCAGTCGAGCAGTGGCCATGGCTTCCCATCTGGACTCTTGACCTCAGGCTCTCCGTGCGGGTTAATGGGAGAGAGCTTGATGTCCTTTGGCAGCAGGCCCAGCTTTTTCTGGTTCGTGAGAATATCCTCCCGAATAGCTTCGTAGCCCATGTCGAATTTTCCTTTGTACTTGTCAGCCCACTCCTTGAAGACGTGGTGCGGGGCGTGGCCGGCGCCCGGGCAGAAGTACATGAAGAACGGCTTTTCTGGTGCCACCACTTTGGCGTCCCGGATGAACTCGATGGCTTTGTCGACGAGATCCTTAGAGAGATGGTATCCCTCCTCCGGTGAGCAGGGCGGCTCGACGGGGTGATTATCGTAGATGAGGGCAGGATACCACTGGTTGGTCTCACCGCCCAAGAACCCGTAAAAGCGTTCAAATCCGCGTCCGAGCGGCCAGCGGTGTTTCCACGATGCGGCGGATTCCTCCTCTGCGGGGGTCAAATGCCATTTGCCCACAGCGTAAGTATCCCATCCTTGCTCATTTAACACTTCAGCGATGGTGCCGTTTTCGAATGGTATGCGACCACTAATGCCCGGAAATCCGTTTGTCGCCTCGGTAATACACGCCATGTTGTTGCTCGTCGCGTTGCGCCCGGTCATAATACAGGAGCGGGTTGGCGAGCAGAGCGCGGTCGTGTGGAAGTTCGAATAGCGCAGCCCCTTCTCGGCGATGCGGCGCATCGTGGGTGTCTCGATGGGGCCCCCGAAGACATCCATCGCGCCATAGCCGACGTCGTCCCAAACTATGTAAAGCACATTCGGTGCGCCCTCCGGAGCCGTGGGTTGCACGAACGGCGTCCAGTCCGGAGTCGCATCACGGATATCGGCGGCCAGCTTGCCCTTCCACGGTTTAGGCATGATGCACCACCTCGTGTGACAATGCGGCGCTGCATTGAGCAATAAGGTCATATTCAGAAACGTTTACTTTCATCATTTACCTCCATTTTATAGCAAAGAGGATGAACAAGCGTAGTTTCATTTCGTTTCCTCAGTGCCACTGATATCGTATAGTCTGTGTAAAAATACTTAAACGCTGCCCGCGGTTTCGTTACTTAGAGAATTTTCGTTAACTTTAGTCAATACGTGCCATCTATGAGTGCCTCGCACTAACACGGCACGAAAAAGGTGGCCATCGTGCCCATCGAAAAGTATGAGGAGTTCCAGGATCTGTTAAAGGATCTCCACGATCTTGAAGTAGTCCTTGAGCGCGAAGACGGGTCCACCATCACTTTAGAAGAACTGAGAAAGCGGTTCGAGAGATGGGCTCCTATAACTATGACGTTATTTTAAGGGCGACTACAGAGCACGATGTACGAAAACTCGGTGCACCGCACTTGCTCGATGAACTAGGATTTAACCCCTGAATACGTGCGGACCTATACAATCATGTCTCAAGCGCAATATGAACAATAGTTAGTGCTTCAGCGACGCTATTGCACTTGATTTCCAAAAACAGCAAAATATTTAGCCTGATTTTTAAATGTGGTAAATGGAGTGGCTAACCAGTCTTAGACAAGACTTTCAGATCAAAGAAAAATAAGGTTGGCTTCACACTCTACCAACAAGAGGTAAGTAGTGAAAATGACTTAACAAGAGGTAAGTAGTGAAAATGACTTCAATAATCAACGAAGAGAATAGCATTGAAGAGAGCCTGCATTGTTTGGCAACGGATGGTGCAGGCGATGAAGCAGAGGCAGCCCCGTGGGAGCGACTGCCTGATGAGTCAGGCAAAGCGTATTACGCGTTTTGTCTGTATTTGCGGGACGGGCACTGGCGTTCGCTGAGAAAAGTCGCAGACGCGCTCGGCAAGAGCGTTAGTTATGAGAGCCAGCTGGAGAAGTGGAGTGCTAAATATAATTGGCTCGATCGGGTGCAAGCGTTTGACACCTGTGTTGATACGCAGCAGATGAGGCAGTATTTAGCAGAACAGCAAGCAGCATTTGGGAGGCACATCGAACACGCCAGCCAACTCGAAGAAAAAGTTTTTGACGAGTTGATGTCTCGTGACCTTAAAGAGATGAAACCCTCTGAATTGATACGGCTGTACGATATCGCGGGTAAGATCGAAAGAGACGCGTGGGCGTTAAAATCCGAAGTCGGCAATAAGATAAGCGAAACGTATTCTTTTGCGCGCTCGCATCCACCACAGGAAATTATCGAGCGAGTAAGACAAGAGCTGAAAGAGGCGGGAGTCCTTAGTGAAGAACCAGTTGTAGCTGGCTTGCAGATATCTCAAGTGTTAGAACGCCTATAATCAACCCGCCTTTTTGGATCAAACTGGGCGTGTCAAACATGTGTAATGCAGAAAATAGAATCCGCTCACAGTATTTTTTGCACGGGAAGTACGAATAGTCTGACGTGGTGGCAGCCTGCAGGCAACACGTATTTCTTACACATTAAAAAGTGGATGGTTGATGGGCGGCCTTTGAACGGCTCATTTGTAAAAAAATCGTCCATTTATACTTTTATTCTTTTCAAAATCCAGTGCATCATCAAGGATCTGCCTACCTACTCACGGGTGACGATGCGAGGGCAAATGTTCGAACCGATGCACTTCGACGATGCTCTCTCTAGCGCCATCGCCAACCTGAAAGTCTCTATATTATGAGTATATAGGTGCCCCGGCCCACAGTCGTGTGGCGTAGGCACCTAATGGCTCATTTGAATTCAGGCCCTCTTCTTGGCACAGAGTTTCTGCGACAGATGCCTCCACGGTTAATCCGTGTCAGCTACTAATCCCTCAGGATCCACGCCTTGACCTCCGCCTCATGGTTGATGTATGGCTCACCCGCAACGCCCACCACCACCCTATCAATAGTGCCGCCGGTGAAGGCAAATGGTGGCTCGTAGTCCGGCGAGACCGGAGATCCACTGTCGCGGCCGACGCAGAGTCCGTTACCCGCAATGCTAAAGGGACCGGGCTGCGTCTTGATCTCTGCCTGTCCCACCTGCTCGGTATCAATGTAGAGGGTGAGCGTACCGAGAGCGCTCTTGGTCTGTGGGTCTTGACCCGTCTTTTTAAATTCGGCAGTGAAGGCGTGCCGACCAGTGCTAATCTCGACCTTTGAGGTGACTTTTTGTATGTCTTCGCCGAGCCAGTTGTTGACGTAGTGGAGTTTCTTATCTTTAATGTACAGACTGTGACCACCTAGGAAATGGCCTTCGGCGAAGAGCACACCCGCCGCTTCAGTGGAGGCAACGACCACGCCTGCGGCTATAGTGTATGAACGCCCGCGGATAGTGACTGAAACAGACTCAGACACCTCTGCGGTATTGGGATAGTAGATATAGCGGTCTCGTGCTTTAGATGGCTGCGGGCGCGGCGTGAGAACTATTTCTAGCGGTGTTCGATCGTCCAGTGGTAGAGCCTTGTAGACGCCGGCGTAGAAGTTCCACGCTCCTTTGAGGAGTTCGAGTTTATCGGGGTGCTGGTTAGCGACGTTATTCATTTGTGATCGATTCTCCTTCAAGTTGTACAGCTCCCATACATCGTGGGCGAAGTTGCTCCACCCTGAGAGAGGGGGGTGCACGGTGTTCGCCAACCACCCTTGGTGGTAGATAGCACGCTGGCCGAGCATCGAATAGAACTGAGTTTCCTTTTCGGGTGCACTCGGATCATCAATCGAGCGCTTGAAGCTTTCTCCCTCAATGGGGCTCTGCAAGTATCCTTTGAGTACCTCGGGTGGTTCAATGCCGAGTAAGTCGTAGACGGTCGGCACGAGATCTACGGCGTGAATGTACTGGTGTCGCACCTCATTCCGCGCCGAAATGCCCTGTGGCCACACGACGAGACACATGTCCGAAGTCCCCCCTTCATAGCCCGCGAATCGCTTCCAGTACGGGAAGGGTGTATCGAATGCCCATGCCCACCCTGTATTATAGTGATTATAGGTCGTTGTGCTGCCCAACTCGTCAAGGTGCTTTAGGTTCTCTTCAATGGTATCGGAAATGTTGTTCACCATTCTATTTTCGTTAACTGATCCATTGGGGCCGCCCTCTCCGCTCGCCCCGTTGTCGGAGGCGACAACGATTATCGTGTTGTCAAGCTGACCCGATTCTTCAAGGTAGTCAAGCAGGCGGCCAATCTCGTCATCGGTATATGACACAAACCCCGCATACACCT
Organism: Methanobacteriota archaeon; assembly: GCA_963704625.1. Lineage (GTDB taxonomy): Archaea > Halobacteriota > Bog-38 > Methanoflorentales > Methanoflorentaceae > DASPRZ01. The sequence goes on from OY969924.1 coordinate 1,438,488, forward strand.
CGGCCATCCTGATAAAGAGCTTCTTCTCGTCGTCGTTGAGCGAATTCCACGGGCGAACCCAATCCATCAGTGGCCACGGCTTGCCGTCTGGACTTTTGATCTCAGGCTCTCCGTGCGGGTTTATCGGCGATAGCTTAGCGTTCTCTGGCAATATCCCCAGCTTCTTCTGGTTCGCGAGAATTCCCTCCCGAATCGCCTCATAGCCCATGTCGAATTTTCCCTTGTACTTGTCAGCCCATTCCTTAAAGACGTGGTGCGGGGCGTGGGCACAACCCGGGCAGAAATACATGAAGAATGGCTTATCCGGTGCAACCGTCTTGGCGTCCCGGATGAACTCGATAGCCTTGTCGACGAGGTCTTTAGAGAGGTGGTAGCCCTCCTCGGGCGAGTACGGCGGTTCCACATGATGATTGTCATAAGTAAGGTCAGGGTACCACTGGTTGGTCTCAGCGCCCAAGAACCCGTAAAAGCGTTCAAATCCACGCCCGAGCGGCCAGCGATTCTTCCACGCTGAGGCATCTTCTTCCTCTGAGGGAGTCAAGTGCCACTTCCCCAGGGCGTAAGTATTCCACCCTCGTGCGTTCAACACTTCCGCGATTGTGCCGTTCTCAAATGGCATGCGGCCGCTACTGCCCGGAAATCCGTTTGTCGCTTCGGTAATACACGCCATGTTGTTGCTCGTCGCGTTGCGCCCGGTCATAATGCAGGAGCGGGTTGGCGAGCAGAGCGCGGTCGTGTGGAAGTTCGAATAGCGCAGCCCCTTCTCGGCGATCCGGCGCATCGTGGGTGTCTCGATGGGTCCCCCAAAGACGTCCATTGCGCCATAGCCGACGTCGTCCCAGAGGATAAAGAGGACATTCGGTGCACCCTCCGGAGCCGTGGGCTGTACGAACGGCGTCCAATCCGGAGTCGCATCACGGATATCGGCGGCCAGCTTGCCTTTCCATGGTTCAGGCATGGTGCACCACCTCGTGTGACAATGCAGCGCTGCGCTGAACAGTGTGATCATATTCAGAAACGTTTACTTTCATCATTTACCTCCATTTTATAGCAAAGGGGATGAACAAGCGTAGTATTGTTTCGTTTCCTCAATGCTAGTAATATCGTAAAATTTGTGTAGATACTTAAACGCTGCCCGCGGTTTCGTCACTTAGAGAATAATAGAAGTAAATATATGAAGTTAGGTCCACTGGGACTGGACGGTGCCCGCTGACGCACGCGCCGAAGGTGGCGGCGCATAACCTCCAGAAGGCTAAACGCTATCGAACGGCTACCGGTACACAAAAGTGAACAATACCATAAGGTAAGTCACGTAGACCCCAAGCAAGAGAATCCCCGCTTTTCTTCTGAATTGCAGCGATCTGCCTGCCAGCGCGAGCATAATAAGGGTGATAAAAATCGCCACAGGCATGTTGAAATCTAATGTCTGAGTGTCAACTGGCAGCGGCCTGATCAAGGCTGCAATCCCTAGCACCCCTAGTAAATTGAGGATATTTGCACCAATGACATCGCCTAATACGATTTCGCCGTGCTGTTTCCGGCTCGACACAACCGCAACAAAGAGATCCGGTAACGACGTGCCTACAGCAACGAGAGAGAGCCCGACGAGAATAGGCGGAACGTTAAATAAGATCGCGATGTTCAAACCGCTTTCCAAGAGACCATACTGCGCGAGAAGGACGGTTGCGACGCCGCCGAACAATAAGGATATAGCCCCTTTTCGTAAGGTGGCTTTGTCTCGCCGCGGGCCGACCGCTTCATCAAGTAGTTCGTAGAGCTCGTGCTCTCTTCTCCTGTGTTTTACGGCCATGCTGTAGTTATGAACCAAGAAGATGATGAGCACTGCCAACATCACTACTGCGTCTTCTCTGCTGACCACCCCGCTTGACATAAAGAGGTACGCCACAGACAAGGCCACTACCAAGTACACGATTCGGTACTTGAGATCATCCTTCCGTACCGTAATATCTCGAATGATGCATCCAACCGCGAGGACCAACCCGACATTGCATATGCATGACCCCACAGCAGTCCCCACTGCCATACCTGTTTGACCAACATAACTCGAAGTCGTGGAAACAGCGAATTCGGGCGTCGTGGTAATTAAACTGACTAGCGTGGCCCCCACAAGGACTTTTGATAATGTGAGTGCGGCTGATACCTCAACAGCACCCTTCACAAACACATCCGTTGATTTTAAAATGAGGAACCCTGCGAGAAAGAAGATGATGAAGTTCAGTATGACTGCAATGGCGGAAATCATGTGCTATTCCACGTCCAATCTATTATTCTGTCTGTGTTGTTCACCTACACGCTTACGGGATGGCAGTACCGACAAACCACTCGCTGTCCTCGAGTCGAGCGCGGCTTTCCCTCTTGCTCAGTCATCTTCCTTCAAACTATCACAACTTCTACCAGCGCTTGCTTGATCCACTCGAAGATCCACTCGAAGCTGCGGTTCCCGTGCTGGAGTGTCCGCTGTTCGAAGAACCAATAGCCTCGTGAATCCAAAGCACTACCCAGACTGCCACGAAGAATATGTGGTATACGATGACGATGATCAACTCGATGACCAAACATATAATTATTATTGGGAAATACCGAATAACAATGACAATTGAACCTTATAGGAGATTAATATGGTAAACCCAATCGGTGACATCCTACCGTTCGCTATCGGCGTTATGATTAGCCCTTTATCCATCATCGTCGTCATTTCGATGCTCTCATCCAAGCTCGCAAAGAGCAGAAGCCTGACATTCCTCCTCGGCTGGATCCTTGGCCTGACTATCATCGGCGGCGTCGTGCTCACAATTGTCGGCACGCAAAATTTTTCGCCCAACAGTGAACCGTCGATCGAAGCCTCGATCATCAGACTGCTGGCCGGCGTGCTGCTTTTGTTCTTGGCTGCGATGGAATGGAGAGTCAGTATGAGGCCAGGCGAGCAGCCGAAACTGCTCACGCGGATAAATGCAATCGATACTTTCACATCGGCCAAGGCGTTTGGATTAGGCTTGCTGCTCTCGGCCGCGTACCCGAAGAACCTCACACTCACCATAATAGCGGCCCTGACCATCGCTCAAGCGCAAGTAAGCGGTCTCTTAAACACCGAAGTGTTTGCCGTCTTCATCATCATCAGCAGCATCCTTGTTAGCGTCCCTATACTAACTTCTTTCGTCTTGGGCGATAAGGCGGCACAAACGCTGGACAGCTGGAAGGCTTGGAATATGGAACATTACACCGCAGTGATGCTTGTCGTGTTCCTTGCACTAGCCGCGATGAATCTGGGCAAGGGCCTCAGCGGGCTCTTTAGCTGAGGGGGGTAAAGGGGTACTTACAGGTAGCACGCGTGGGCAGAAAAAGTGGAACTATCTCTTTATGCAAGTTCTATTGGATCGCCGATTCTCCTCAGTCTGTATACAGTGAATGGGATTATAAGTATACCTGCTGCGGCTATGGGAGCAGGCCAGTCGAGGAGGAAGAGGCGGTCCAAGGCAAACCACACGGCAGTATATAGGCCCACGCAGAGCAGCGCAATTCCACATAATATAAACTTGTGACTCCACACGTAGAACCGCAATATCCGCTTCTTATCTATGGGAAAGCTAAGTTGAACATATATGGCGGGCAAGGCAAAGATAAGAAGCGCGGAAGCAGTACAGATAAGTGCCAAAGAAACAAGGGCACGTCCGAGAACCCTTTCAAACACATGTGCGAATCCAGATGCTATGGACAATAGGAAACCGAAAGCGAGCCCAGAGACTGTAGTGAACTGCCGCGCTTGCGCGAGTACGTCACTTATTTGTATGCCATGTGCATCGATAGTGGATTGTAGTTCTTCAACAAGACTGTGTTCTGATTTGTTACCCATTTCATCCCCTCGAAAGGAGCTCTTTTTTTATAATACTATGCCATGCCTTCTACTGGCGCGTGGGAAAGGTTATGAGTCAGACATGAAATCTCAATTTCTTAAGTCGTCTTTCTCTTTAAACGAGTGGTAACTGGTTCTCAGGAGCTTTAATTTAAATCGTGATGCACGTTTATAAGCTCTACCCACGTTTATAATTACGCTTTAATAAGCAAGTAATGGCAGTAAGGTGTCAAACGGCCTGACCAGCTGCGACCATGTCTAACTTTTGCTCTATGTTAGACTTGTTAAAAAATAAGGATGCGTGATGCGCATGCCCAGTCGGTGGACGCGGCGCAACAAGCGCCTGTGCCACAAGGACTAGTTGTATCCTAAGCGCCTCTTCGTCTCAACTTCTCAAATACATCCCTATTTTCCTCTACTCCTCTAATTTCTATCTTCCCTCAGTATACCGTTGAAGTAAATTGATGCAATGAATAAATTCATTTTAAGAAATGATTGTATTAAAGACAATAAATTGGAAAAAGAACCCACCATTGGGGGCTAAGTTCAAGATTCGAACCGGAATCGTGACCTCTACAAGGCGTACTGCTACAAGACGTGGAAGTTGGGCGATATCTGGGGGGGTCTAAGGGACATCAAAGCGGTTAAATAACGTAAGTAAAAAAAAGTAAGGTAACAAAACAAACTACTGAAGTCGCGCACGCTCGTAGGTCCACTTCGGCATGCATCGGTGCCGCCGAGGGAGTTCCACGAGAGGTCTTTTCCACCTTTCTCTATCTCTATTATATCCTTCCTGAGGTAACGATGAAAATTCCATTTCCAAAACGCGAAAATTTGTCAGCGGACCTCACCGCAGGATTAACGGTGTCGCTTGTCACCATTCCTGAAGGCGCGGCATACGCCATCGTGGCAAACGTCAATCCGATCTATGGCCTGTATGCAGGGATGCTCACCATGGTTATCGGCTCCCTGACCGCGAGCTCTAAGCTGATGGTCGTCACCCTTTCGAATGCCATTGCGCTGACAGCAGCAGACGCCCTCGGCCTGCTGCCGGCTGATGTGCAGCTACAGGGCATTGTCACCTTGACGTTGCTCGTTGGCCTATTTCAGCTCATTATTGGTACCGTGGGACTGGGCAAACTCACACGCCTCTTCTCCGATGAAGTGATGGCTGGCTTCATTTGGGCAGTCGCCGTCGCGCTCATATTCGGCCAGCTCTCCCATCTGACAGGGTACAAGAGCACGGTGGGGGTAAGTTCAATCTTTACCGGCTCAATCCTCAAGACCGCAGATCTCGCAGTGCACCCCGGCCAATGGGACCTCGCAACGATTGCGCTCGGGATCGGAACCATTGCCCTCGTGCTCGTACTTAAGCGGTCACGGCTCAAGAAGTTGGCGTACGTGTTCGCCATCGTATTATCCTCTATCTTTTTGGCCGTCGTCAAGTGGTCATCGGTCGAAACGATCGGGAATATCGCGACCGTGCCGAGCGGTCTGCCGTCTTTCGTACTCCCAAACCTTAATCTCGTACCGACCTTGGCTGCCACCGCCTTGGCTGTGGCTATTGCCTCATTGGTTGAGAGTTCGGGCGTCGCCCCCACGTTTTCCAATCCGGATGGCTCGCGCGCCAGCTCGTCGCGCAACTTCAGTGCTCAGGGGATCGCAAACCTCGTCGCAAGCTTTACCGGCGCTCTGCCCGGCGGGGGAAGCGTGACGCGAACCGCCATCTCTGTCGGCAGTGGAGCGACGTCTCGGTGGGCGGGCATTTTTGGCGGCCTTATCACATTGATCATCATTGCATTGATAGGAAACGTCACTGAAGCGATACCCCTTGCGGCGCTCGGTGGTATGCTTATTGTTATCGGAGTAGAGCTGGTTATCGAGAAGTGGCCTATATTTGTCCGCGGCTGGAGGGTCTCCAAACCCTACACCGCTGCGGGGTTAGTCACGTTCGTTGTCGGGATTACGGTCGACCTCACTGTCGCAGTATTTGCTGGCGTTATCCTCACCGTGCTGCTCTATATCTACTTCTCAGCGAGGAGGGTGGAGTTATACGAGCTCGTGCGGCGCGACGATGGTCGCTATGAGGAGCGTGCGTCACCGGCAAGCCTTCCATCGAATGCGGCGACCGTCATTGGATTGCACGGCAATGAATTTTACGCCAGTGTGGGAACGCTTGTGCAGCTGCTGCCGTCGACGAAAGGGACGCACGACGCGGTGCTCATTCTAGAAGTGCGGGGGCTGCCGTTTGTCAGCACCACCGTCCTAGACTGGGTGCAGAAATATGCGACACAGCTCAGTGATTCGGGAAACAAACTAATGCTCGCCGAGGTTGACACGCACGTTTTTGATGAGCTCCAAAGAACGAGAATAACTGACGCTATCGGGCCAGAAAACGTCTTTGTGGCGAAACCCGTTGTCGGAGCCTCTATAGATGAAGCATTGACCGCAGCAAACACGTGGATACGGGAACACCAAGCATAAGTCGTAACGTAGCGTTACCCGTGTGTAGGCTATGACAGAACGGGTGCGGGACTTCCAACTTTGCACGCTCGTGGACTAACCTCCAACACTATGTGAAATATAGCGGCTTTACGTTGTCGACTTTGAGAAGCGAGGCTTACTAGCGGCAGATTCTTTCTAAGCGCTCTTTATAGCAGCGTCCTTCATCACAATGAGTATATGGGACTTTGCTAAGTAATGCACGACGCGCAGACACCTCAGCACTTCTCAAGGTGCACGATAACATCCAGGTAGTGTGTGGGCATTTAGCCGTATATCGTTACTAGTGCACCCAAAACCACATATTCAGAATACACTGCTCAACAAGCGCTGCTGGTGTTCGGCTGATGATGTGCCCAAGCTCCAGCAGTGCAATTAAGCAAAATGATAACAATTGCTAAACGAGCCTACTGCGAGTCCCGGATGGCGTTTCCTTGCTAAAAACACTTGAAATCTTACGGGGAGTCAGGCCACGAGATATCTTGGCTCAAAAAGAGAGGCCGAGAACAGCGCAAAATTACAACGTAACTAATATATGGCGAGACGAATAAATTTAAACAGTGTAGTATAGTGTGGTGTGGTGTGGTGTGGTGTGGTGAGAGCTAGAGGTATACAGTGACGAAAACCGTTTCAAACAAGGATGCCGACGAACCAACGAGCACGCCTCGAGAGTTTCACGTCTTGGCCAAACCCACCGGTGCTGCCTGCAACCTTAACTGCACCTACTGTTTCTTCTTGTCAAAGGGGCGACTCTATCCGGGGAGCCGTTTTCGCATGTCAGATGACGTGCTGGAAGCCTATCTCCACCAGTACCTATCGGCACAACAAGAAGTCGCAACTATAGCGTGGCAGGGGGGCGAACCGACGCTCATGGGGCTGGACTTTTTTCGCCGCTCGATAGCACTTGAGCAACGGACTGCACGACCGGGCCTGACCGTCGAGCACACCTTGCAGACTAACGGGACGCTCATCGACGAAGCATGGTGTGAGTTCTTCCGCGAGAACAAGTTTCTTATTGGCCTCAGCCTCGACGGCCCGAGGGATCTCCACGACGTATACAGACGGGATAAGAAAGGAGACCCGACCTTCGATAAGGTCATGCGCGCGGCAACGCTGATGCGCGAGCACGGCGTCGAATTTAACATTCTTGCCACGATCCACGCTGCGAATGCTGATTATCCTCTGGACGTGTACCGCTTTTTTCGCGATGAAGTAGGCGCGGAGTTCATACAGTTCATACCAATTGTGGAGCGCGATAATGCGACGGGGTTTCAAGAAGGCGATACCGTCACTGATCGCTCCGTAAGTGCAGACCAGTGGGGGCACTTTCTGATCGCCATTTTTGACGAATGGGTGCGTCATGATGTCGGCCGCATGTACGTGCAGTTCTTCGATGCAGCGTTAGCTGCGTGGGCAGGCGCTGCGCCAGCGCTGTGCATCTTTGCACCGACCTGTGGTACGGCACTCGCGCTCGAGCATAACGGTGATCTGTACTCGTGCGATCACTTCGTGGAGCCAAACTACCTGCTCGGCAATATTCTTGATGCCCCTATGCGTGAACTGGTGGCGTCAGACAAGCAACGCGCGTTTGGCCTTGCCAAGCACGATACGCTCCCTCGCTACTGCCACGAGTGCCACGTGCGGTTTGTATGTCATGGGGAGTGCCCTAAAAACCGCTTTATCACGACGCCCGATGGTGAAGACGGGTTGAACTACCTGTGTGCGGGGTACAAAGCGTTCTTCACGCACATCGACCGACCTATGCGGATCATGGTCGATCTCTTGCGCAGAGGCTGGGCACCGGCCGAGATCATGCGAATTTATGCCATCGAAGATGAGCGACGGCTCCGCCAAGCCTTCGCCGCAGCGCGACGCAACGACCCGTGTCCGTGCGGCAGCGGCCGGAAGTATAAGCGTTGTCATGGAGCGCCGCGTTCTTAACTTGAGTAGATCGTCACAAATGTATGCCCTAATATAGCAGAGATAATTTCTCCTTGCCTTTTGCGCGCTCTTTTCTCTCAGTATCCGATAGTTCAAGGCTGGTATAAGCGTCCATGATATCGTTAAAGAGCATCTCCACCATGTCTCTGCTGAAATTTTCCTTTATCACCATCCTCATAACGGCGACGTCCTCTGCATCCTCAGGCAAGGTGTAGGCCGGCACTATCCAGCCCTTTTCCCGGAGTCTCTCTGAGAGTTGGAAGACAGTGAAACTAGCATCTTTCAAGCTTGCGGTGACGATGGGAAACATGCCTTGTTTATTGATGATTGCAAATTTGTCTGATTCTTGCAACTTTTTGGCCAGGTAAGAGCTGTTGTCGATCGTATTTCGCATGATGTCCCGGTAACCTCTTTTTCCCAGTCGTATGAGGTTATAGTATTGGGCGATTATTGTACTGCTTCCCTTGGAGAAGTTCAGGGAGTAGTTGGGCATGAGCCCTCCCAGATAGGTCACCTTAAAGATCAACTCTTCAGGCAGGTCTTCTTTGTCCCTGAACACCAGCCATCCGACTCCTGGGTAGACGAGGCCATATTTGTGACCAGAGACATTGATTGATTTCACTTGTGAAAGTCTGAAATCCCACTTCAGATCTGGGTGTAGGAAAGGTACTATAAATCCTCCACTCGCAGCATCAACGTGGATGGGGATGTCCCAGCCCTTAGTTTCTTTCACCTCAATGAGAAGTTGGTTAATTTCTTTTATGGGATCCATCTGTCCCGTGAAGGTCGTCCCAAGAACCGCCCCCACGCAGATAGTGTTCTCATCAATTTCCTCTGCCACTCCGTCTACGGTGACGGTGTAGGTGTTCCTTTCGAGGGGGATTAACCTCAATTCTACGTCGAAGTAGCGGGCGAACTTTTCCCATACCGTGTGCACATCCGCTCCCATGACGATGTTGAGCTCATCGCACGACTTGCCCTCAGCCTGTCTGCGCTTTCTCCAGCTCCATTTATGGGCCAAAAGTCCCAGCATAATGGCTTCTGATGATCCTATGGCGCTGGTTCCAATGGATTGACAGTCTTCTGGAGCGTGGAAGAGTCGGGCCAGCATGTTAACGACTCTTTCTTCTATTTTCGCGGTTTGCGGGTATTCATCGTTGTCAATGAAGTTTTTATTGATGTTTTCGGCGATTAGTTTATCAGCTTCTGGCTCCATCCAAGTGGTCACAAAGCTGGCCAGATTCAGTGCGGGATTACCGTCCAAATTCAGTTCATCGTGTATTAATCGATATGCGGCCTCTGCTGGCATGCCCTCTTCAGGCATGACATATTTTGGTACACTTTTGTCAAAATACCTGAGCCCGTACGCGGTGGTTTGTTCCTTTTCCGGTTCCTTCATCTTACCCAAATCTCTCTTTTTAGATAACATCTCGAGCCTTCTCCCTTTGTTCGACATACATCGTTTGAATTTCTAAGCATCAAGGTTCCGTTCATTGTTAAATTCCAAAGTATTTCTAGATATATTGCAATTAGATCTTGTCCATGACTATCCAAACAATATTAAAACTCTTACATGGTGAAGGCAACGAAATCCGTGGGGAACCTCGATACCAGAATCAAAGGACTTTTACCCACTGTTTTACTGCTGCGCGACACCTCGTTGGCGATATAATTATTTATTTTTTTAAATAATTTTTTATGAATAAATATATTGACGGTGCACTCAGTGCAAATTGATTCGTAAAAAGAATAGAAACAAGTTTTTACGCTGTCACTTTTTTACCCTACTTTTACCCTACTTTTACCCTACTGCCGCTGCTGTCCCGCCCTCGTGACCGGCGCGCGAGGTACCCCCACATCAGCGGTAACTCTCGTGTATGTGCCGGCGAATTTCGCGCTATATGCTACTTCTCGATTGCCAGCCTCGCAGTGGGCGGCCCGATGATCCCGCTTGCTTTGCAATCGACAGCGTGCTATAATAAGAGAGAACGTCAGTCAAGACATGACAGGTATGCTGTTGATGGCATTATTAATGCCTGTGATGCCCTTAGAAAAGGTGAAACTAAGACAGTTACACCACGTAGATCTCCACTCGTGCGCCGCTACATGACGCCGCTGATCGGTGCGAGGGGGGCTCAGCGCGCTGCACTCCAAGGCGCACCTCCCACCCCCCCATGCCGTTGTCCGCAGTACGGAAACGTCATGAGCCGGGATCCCTAAATTTACGAGGTGGACACCGGGTCAACGGCTGCCCCATGGATCTGTTGGCAGAGCAGCAGCTGAAACGAGGGGGAGGGACGGTAACCTGTCACTTAAACATTAAGATAACCGTATCTAAACTTAACATCAAAATTGCACTGGGACGTAATTATTTCTTCAAAATGTGAGTAGTCGTTAGCTATTACAGTGAACTGCAGGTTGTAATTCTCATTACTGTCCTCGCAGTTGACGTGAGGTACGTTTCTATTCCTTCTTAGTCTTGCTACGATAGCGTTCAATTCTTCTAAACCAACGTTTGCATAAACAATACCACAGCATTTTAGCCCGATATTGTTCTTATTAACGTTATCTCTATACATACAGAACCACTACTAAATAACACATTTCATAAAATAAACCTGTGGATAAAAATTTTTCTGTGCGAAAACGCGGCCTATGCAACAAGTGCTGTGGCGTCACTGTTTTACTAAATTCACCGCTAGTGCTATCCCTTGATCCAGTTCCAAGGAAATGCACGCACTTTTTAAGTTTTTTACGTGAGAGAGCAGAGTGGAACCATGACGGTCAACAACTTCCCGACTACATGTATGATGTCTATGCGTTTTTCTAACATTTAGCGTGCTCCTTATAATGCAGCGAAGAGCTCATACAAACGTATATTAGTATCACATCGAGGTACCGTACATCAGCTAAGTATTGTTACGTGACATCGTGACAGCGTAACAGATGCCTATTTAAGAGTGACATTCTTCACGCTCACCGCAGAAGCGGCACAGTGTACATATTTACTACGTGTTAGCGGCGGGGAGTACTGCAGCCCGTTCGTTCATAAAATATAAAATTTTATATTCTCGGCAAGAGATATAGACTTCTGTGGAGATTGACTCTGAACTTGTCAAATCGTTATCGGTATTTGGATTGTCCGATAAATCAGCTAGACTATACCTTATTTTGCTGAAATATGGTCCAAAAACCCTTATGGAGCTCATCAAATTGACGGATTCCTATCGGCAAGACGTTCAACGAAACCTAGAGCAGCTTTCTGATAATGGACTCGTTGAGATCTCTCTAGCTAAACCGACCACGTATACCGCGGTTCCGATTAAAGCCGCTCTCAATGCTGTTATGCTGAAATATCAGGCTGACAAGCGAGCCATGGAAGATCTCATGCCTGAAGTTATCGATCAGGTTCATACGTTCATTTCTAAAGAAAAACCTATTCCTGACGATGTTCCCCGATTCAAGGTGCTAAAGAGCAGGAGAGAGATATACAGCCTGATGAGAGAGCTTATTCAATCCGCTCAGCATGAAATTACTTTCGTCTATACTGCCAACGGATTCCACCGCTTTTCACGATTTGAAATAATCGATGATGCAATCGCAGCGGCGCGAAAGGGGGTTGAGGTACGAGGGATCATCACCACAGATACCCCACATATCGATGAGTTCCGACGTGCTGAAGCTGGGGGTATACAGATTCGCCAGCACACCGAGTACGTCGGGGTGAGATTCTTGGTAGTTGATAGGAGGCAAACGGTTACTCCTATCTCCACTCACGATGGGATCTTCTCTTTGGATGTTGATGACTCGGCGTTCTGGAACAATGAACGAGAGTATGCTGAGCAGCTAATGGCAACGTTTGAGAGGCTATGGCAAGAAGTAGATAAGATATCCGAATCACCTGTTGAAGTTTTATCAGAGAAGGAGTTCTCATCAGCAAGAGGTAACGTAGAAGAAGGACGGGACTAAAAACGTTGAAATTAGTGACGGCGTTCCTAGAGGTTAGTCAGAGGATATACGTCAAACTCTCACTTGGTCACAGTGCAATGTTGAATGGGCACGCTGTCAGTATCCATTACCCAAGCATGTGGCATTATGCTGCCGTGTGCGTGCGTTATTAAAAGATGCCAGACGATTCGGCATGTGCTGAATTTTGCGCAATAACGGCAGCGATGCCGCAATAACCCGTTGTTTATCTAGAGGGACTTGCCCTGTAAACATTCTGCCACGCTGCGCAGTTAAGAGTCAACTGGCGTTTTGAATATTAGCTGGTTAGTGCACGTCCCGTCTGATATTTTTAGCTGATCGGCAGTAACTGCATAGGTCGTTGAACTCTGAAGCAGTCTCAGGTAGGTGGTCTCCTGTGCCATTACGCCTGTGGGCTCCGCACAATACTTTAGCGTTGAACCGATAGGTCCGATTTTAATTCCATTTCCAAAAATCTGATAGCAGGCGAAATAGTTGTTACAACCGGCCGAACCGGTCAGCTTGCCATCCGCACCGAATGCTGTAGTAATTTCTGTACCGGGGAGGACTACTACGGAGCTGCTTTCATTAGTAAACGAGGTCAATCTCCACGTCTTTCCCTGTAATGAGGATGACGGAGACGCTGTGGTCGGGAGCGCAACTGCTCCGGCTATTTTGTTGCCCGGGAGCGTCTCACTCTGGGCGTACATTTGCTGGTTTACGCCTGCAACGATGAAAACTGCCATGATGGCGAATGCGATACCAAGCATCCAGTATGGTTTCATATACGTCACTGCACATTGTATTATTTTATAATTTCTGCCAATTTAGCCCCAAATGCTTAGCAGTGCTCCACTTGCACGCTCGGAAGAGTAATGATCAGCTGACTATTCGAAGGATTTTCTGCATGGGAACGTTCTCAAAAAGCGTCTGCTCAAGCTTTTTGGACAAGAGATAAAGATTGTGTCAAGGTTTTTTACATTTCTGATTGTAATACACCACATGGTTTCTCTCCACTCGTCCAAATAATATAAACATTAATTTAAATATAAATTATAGCAATTGCCTCTTACGGTTCAGCTTGGACAACCTACGAATAGTTAAAAAAACAGGGCAAAATGAAGATTGATTTAAACAACGTTGAAGAGACTCTATTGATCCCTTTATGGGGTCGAGCACAATTAAGCAGAGAGCATAATTCACTGCTAAACGACGCTAAAGCTCTTGAAATCATTGAGCAAATTGATTATGACTTCTCAAAGCTCGATAGGCGTTCTGTTTTTAGACGAGACCTGTGGTTTGTAATACGGGCAAAGCAATTCGACGATAAGATAAAAGCATACGTTGCAGAACACCCTCGCGCATCCATTGTCAATATCGGCGCGGGACTTGACACAACATTTTACCGCGTCGACAACGGGTCGATTCATTGGTACGATCTTGACCTTCCCAATGTCATTGAAATTAGAAAACGATTGATTCCCGAAACTGACAGAACGATATATATCGCAAAATCACTTTTCGATTCGAGTTGGTATGCGGATATCAAAAATACCAAAGATGGAGTATTTCTGATGGCTGCTGGGGTACTATTTTACTTTGAAGAGTCTCAAGTAAGACACTTCTTTTCGTTGTTAGCAGATAATCTTCCTGGCGGTGAAATTGTGTTTGATGCCCTGCCAAAATTAGGCGTTTTTTTCTCAAACTGGAGTGTGCGGAAAGCTGGAATGAAAGGCGCTACTGTCAAATGGGCGTTAAAAGACGCGAATGAATTTACAAAGTGGGACAAACGCATCACCGTGATAGATCAGCTCCCACTGTTCAGTAATATTCCACGAGATCCTTCATGGAGCATAGGTATTCGAAGATTCATGGATTTCAGTGATAAATATAGAATATTAAATATTTTTCACTTAAGAGCTTAATACCAAGGGAATTTTCCTGTAAAGTCTAGAGGCATACGAGCCCCTTTCAAGGGGGCCACATCATTTCGTCTCAGGAGATCTCCGCAAATTTGCAGAGCAATACAGCTCCTAGATATTCCCTCATAATACGCGGATAATCATTAAATTACCAGTAGGGCGGCATGTCGCTAGGTTCATCAAGCTCTGCCAGTTTCCTGAAAGAGAGATTCCAGACGTTTGGGAGGCCAGCTATTCAACGGAGGCGTCGCCGAAACAGGATCGGTTCAGAGAGGACAAGGTATACATCAATGTGTGGTAAGGAAATGCCATCGATTATAACATAAAATCGGCTTCCAGCACTTTTTTATCCTAGACTCGTAAAGGTATTATACGCTGAAGGCATGCAGACGATGTACACACATAGGAGAGAACATGGCGTGGCTGATGAAGAAACCGTACTCCTGAACAGGGGGAGAATCACATGCTCTACCGGAAAATGAAAAAATCGGACAGGATGCTTTCCATCCTCGGGTTCGGCTGCATGCGCCTGCCGCAGACCGCCGACTGCCACATTGATACCTCGAAAGCGACAAAAATGGTGCGCTACGCAATTGAACGGGACGTGAATTATTTCGATACCGCTTACGTGTACCACAGTGGAGAGAGTGAGCCGTTCCTCGGGCAGGCGCTACAGGGCGGCTATCGCGAGCGCGTAAATATCGCGACAAAGTTACCCGTATGGACCATACAGACACGTGAAGATATGGAGCGTTGCTTTGATGATCAGCTTCAACGACTCCAGACTGACCACATCGATTTTTACCTGCTCCACGGATTGACTCGCGCGACGTGGGAACACGTTGCCAGTCTCGGGGTAGATGAGTTTCTGGACGACGCCCTTGGAGACGGGCGAATTCACCACGCGGGTTTCTCGTTCCATGATAAAACTCAGGTACTCAAGGACATTGTCGATTCCTACGACTGGACATTCTGCCAAATCCAATATAACTACATGGATGAGGAGTATCAGGCTGGCACAGAGGGACTGCAGTACGCTGCCAAGAAGGGGCTTGGCATTGTCATCATGGAGCCTCTTCGAGGTGGCTTGTTGGCAAAGCAGTCCCCAAGAGCTGCAGAACTCTGGGCAAAATCAGGGGTCAACCGGTCGCCTGCTGAATGGGGTCTGCGATGGGTATGGAACCACCCTGACGTTACGGTGGTGCTGAGCGGGATGAGCGCGCTTAAGCAGGTGCGGGAGAACCTTGCCTATGCGAGTGAGGGGAAACCACATTCTCTTACGGAAAAGGAGCTTTCCATCTTTGAAGATGTCAAGGCAATGTACAGTAGTAAAATGAAGATTCCCTGCACGAAGTGCGCATACTGCATGCCGTGCCCCTCGGGGGTAGACATCCCCGAGTGTTTTGCCATGTACAATGATGCATTCATTTATGAAGATGTGAGCAACGCACGATTCGTGTACAACGTGCGCGCCGGGTTCGGAGGGGCTGCTTCGCAATGTCAAGAGTGCGGGGCGTGTGAGGATCTCTGCCCACAACATCTCCCGATTCGCAAAAAATTGAAAGATGTCGCAGCACTGTTGGAATAACAATAACAATAACAAAAAATTAACAGTTCAAAAATACTTTTCTATCGTAACGCCTTCACTCTTGGCTGGGTGCGCAGTGGATTGTCGTGAGGCGGGAAAGGGAAAGGATTAGGAATAAGGGCAAACTACGAAAGACAACGCGATGAGGTACTTAATTTCATCACCATACCCGTAGAGGATAAGGGATTAGGACACATTGCTGACAAAACGTCCATAGAAGGACGAGGATACTTATACTTGCAGATACATTTGCGAAACATGTACGCTCTATCCTACCAAGAGCGGGGGATTAGGGTATGGACACGACAATACCGTATGTGTTGATAGGAGTAGTCGCGGGCACCTTAAGCGGTCTGTTGGGAATTGGTGGAGCAACAATTGTTATCCCAGCATTGGTGCTCATATATGGATTCTCTCAACAGCAAGCCCAAGGTACAACGCTGGCATTACTGCTTCCACCCTTAGGTATTCTTGCCATATTGCCGTACTACCAACATGGATATGTGGACTTCAAAGTAGCTGCCCTTATCGCTGTAGGGTTTTTCTTTGGCGGGTATGTTGGCGCGAGGATAGCGACTAGTCTGCCAAGTGCCACGCTGGGAAAGGTGTTTGGAGTGGTATTAGTGGTTCTTGGATTGCGATTCCTCATAGGTAAATGAGTACACTCAATTTGGTCATCCTGTCCTGATGAATCGCTTTTCTCGTATCCGATGAAAAGACATTATCACCCCTGACGAGGACCGTAGACTGCGCTCCTGGCTGACATTTGTTCATTTTCAAAGTTACTAGAGAGTGGTAACTCCGGTTGTCGTAATGACGGACAGCACTGAGACAATGAGGTTCGAGTGGTGCTATTTCGAAGGAATTTGGGTGCTAGACGGGAGTAAGCTAGATATCACGGCCAGCGCCGGACCCACCAACAATCCAGCCCACGCAAACAGCGCTACGAGTCCTAGAATAAAAAAGGAGACTCGTGTCTTGACTGTCAGCGTGCTTCCACTTACAAGAGCTATGCGAAGGGTAAGGAGGCCCAAGATGATCGACACTAAAGCTAAAACGAGAGTGACTGTTATCTGCGGCGTCACAGGGGTCTGGGTTAACGTAAATAGCATCTGGTAAAACTTGCTAGCGCCCGAGCCAAGGAAGAGGAGCCCTGCTAACGCCGCCACCCATTTTACAGGGGCATACGCGCTCTTTCGCCTCACACTACTCCAGATCATCAGCACCAGCCCGATAACGACTGTCAACACCAACGGAGCGAATATCTGGGCCACGCTCTGTCCCTCCCATTGGTACACCGTTATCAGGCGGATCGGTATCGAGATGTATTCAAGCGGGGTGTAGGTCTCCCGATTTCCGATGGCAAGTCCATAATGACCTCCGCTCGACGGATCGTACACCACGACATAATACGTACCGGACGCGGGAGCGTTAAGCTGCACCCCAGCAAGTCGGTTGAAGCTGCTGGGGGCAAATCCCTCATACGTTGCCTGTGCGGGCTGTTTTCCCTCTTCTACCAAAACACCCGATCCTTCAGGCACTTGCACATAGCTCGGGAGCTGCCCCTGTATTGTAACATTGGGGCCCATGAGTGCGAAACTAGGCAGGAACCCCGTACTTAAGCCACCAGCAGGGGCGTGTTCAATGTTATGTCGATCTTTTGGCCCTCAGCAATGTCGAAGCGATAGTATTGTGCCTCGCCTCCTTCATGGAGTTGAGCAAATATAGCCCATGATTTGGTCGGATCTTGAATGTACGTGGCTTTGTTGAGATGTTCATTGTCTCCTGGGAAGTTTGGCGCATGCGCCAGTACTCCTGGTATCAAGAGTAGCCGCGAAATGAACATGATAGAAAATTTGACCGCCAGCGATTTCACATATATGTCATTTTGGATATTGTTATATCACTGGATCTAACATTTGGGGGTTAGCCTTTGTGCTAACACTCTGATTAATCGCTTGATAATGTGTCCAACACACATTAGTTTGATTATGTGCCTAACTAACCCACACTAGTCCGCTTAGTGCTTGTGGTCAAGAAATAACAATGCACAAAGTACTACGCAAGCGCGGTGGGCCACACGTGGTGGCTGGAAACGAGCATAGCTCGTTCAAAGTGATTTTTGTCACAGGTGCTTATTGCACCGTCCCGAACGCGCACAGACGTGCCTTAAACTGAAAAACTCTTTCCGTAGTCGAAGTTTAAGAGAGTTACGCCCGATACATTCGAAGCTCACTGATGGGGGAGGGTACCGTGTACGACGAGTGTAACAAAGGCTACAGTAACCGATATAATCCCTGAATCAAGCCATTGCGATTGGCTCTACTGGCGTGAAGACGACGGTCATATATTACAGTTACAATAAGCAAAAAAATTAAATAAACTGCTGGTAGAGAGCGCGGCGATAACAAGTTGTCACGTCGGGATGTTTAGCGCCAGGGGATGGCGGGCTAGCACTCGCCCCATTGCGACACCATATTCTATCTATCTTTCTATCTATCTTTCTTTCTGTCTATCTTTCTATCTATCATTCTCCAAATCTTATTTGGAAGATTTATGGTAAGGATCGTCGTGGTACGCTGCCGCAAGTTCTCCTTATCATTCGCGCATTCTTATGATCTTTCCACCGTTCGGGAACTCTCCCGAACATTTACAGCAGAAGTATCCCTCTTCAATGTACGGTCCCTTTTCATCTTTTCTGTAGAACATTACATTGGCAAGCTCATGATCGCAATTGACCTCATTCATAGACTGCAGACTGCAAATATTAATATAAAAACTTTTCGCTAATTGTTTGTCAATTCGAGCGGTGAATTCTACTAAGTAATTGCAAAATTAGCTTAGCGCCTATATCAACATTTTATGCCCTCTTTATCCCTTGCGACGCGTGGGGGGGGTCAAGATAGCTCAACCGTTTAAGTAATGGTAAATGTTAAGTGCTATTTTTTTATCTATCATGGGAACGGACTGCATTTCTTCAACAGTCGCCGTCTTAATTTCTTCAAGCGAGCCAAATCGCTTTAAAAGTTCCACCTTACGCTTCTTGCCGATACCGGGGATTTTATCCAAATCGCTTTCGAGCAACTTAGTCGAGCGTAGCGTCCTATGTTGTTTCAACGCTGTGTTGTGGGCTTCATCTCGAATGTTCATCAGCAAATTCAACCCCGTTTGCGGAATGTCTACTGGTTCTGACTTGCCAGGCACGTACACCAATTCTTCGCGCTTTGCAAGACCAATTATCGGGACATCAATTCCCAACTCATTCAAAACTGTCCGCACAGCGCTTATGTGGCCCCTCCCTCCGTCAATGAGCACGAGATCAGGGAGGAGCTCGCTCTTAAGGTAACGCCGTCCCACGACTTCTTTTAGCATTGCATAATCATCGATGGCATGCACCGTTTTTATGGTATAGCGTCGATAATCACTCGGCTTTCGAATTCCGTCTATGAATACCGCCATAGCACCCGTCGCTTCAGCGCCGCTGAGATTTGAGACGTCAAACGCCTCTATCCGAGAAGGTAATTCGGAAAGCCCAAGAGCTTCCTGAAGGACGCATAGTGCATCCACTGCCAGTGGCGTAGTCAGCGCCGCTTCAGCGTTCCTCTGTGCCAGTTTAACAAGCTGCAATTTTGTTCCCCTCCTCGGGACACGCACTTTTACTGAAGTGCCCTTTAATTCGGTGAGTAGCGCTTCGACACCTGCCACCTCATCAATATCGTGTGGCAAAATAATTTCAGACGGTATGTAAGCCCCCCCCATATGGAAGTAGTGTTGCTTTACAAACGCCGTCAACACCTCAGCCACATCGGCATCTCTCGCCCCGCGTATCGGGAAGGTCCGCTGTCCCGTGATCTTGCCATCTCGTACCATCAGCGTGAGCACACATGCCATAAAGTCCTGACTTGCGAGTGCAATAACATCTTCGTCCCCGGTACGGGGCTCCACGTACTGCTGTTCAGCGATACTCTGTAACGCCCGTATCTTATCCCGTATCTTTGCTGCAACTTCAAACTCCATTCGAGATGCGGCTGCATTCATGCTCTCCGTGAGCTCTTTAATGAGGTCATCTCGCCGGCCTTCGAGGAACTTAATAATACCCGTTACGAGCTCCGCGTATGTGGTTGGATCGATTCGTCCTGAACACGGGCCAGAACACAGCTTCAGTTGATAGTTGAGACACGGTCTGATGAGCTTTGGCATCTTCCTGATGCAGCTCCGTATCGGAAATATCCTTCTTAGCGCCTTGACACTCTTCCGCGCAGCGTATGCGTCCGTATACGGGCCAAAGTACTTCGCCTCATCTTTCCGTACTGCCCTCGTAACTAAAATGCTCGGGAACGTTTCACGCGTTATGCGTATGTACGGATAGCTGCTATTGTCGGTAAACTTTACATTGTACTTGGGGTTGTGAAGTTTAATTAAGTTGGACTCGAGAATAAGCGCTTCCCTTTCGGTGTTCGTTATGATGAACTCGACGTCGTCGACGTGCAAGACCATGGAAGCAGTTCTGGGAGCATGATGCGCGTTAGTGAAATAAGACCGCACCCGGTTCTTGATCGACACTGCCTTGCCAACGTAGAGGATCCTCGATGATGCGTCCTTCATGAGATAGACGCCAGGGCTGTCTGGCAAGTTCGCTAGCTTTTTTTTCAGCTCTAACTGTGACATCCGTTTAACGCTCTTCGAAGGAATTCTCCCGTATATGTGCCTGATGTAGCCACTTGTTCTGGTGTGCCCTCCGCGACCACGTAGCCCCCCTCGTCGCCGCCTTCTGGGCCGAGGTCGATGATGTAATCAGCGGTCTTTATGACGTCAAGGTTATGCTCAATAACGAGTACCGAGTTGCCCGCATCTGTAAGCCTGCCGAGCACTGCGAGCAGCTTCTTTATATCGTCGAAATGCAGTCCTGTCGTGGGCTCGTCGAGTATGTAAAAGGTCCTTCCAGTGCTCCGCCTGCTCAGCTCGGTCGACAGTTTCACACGCTGCGCCTCTCCCCCTGATAGCGTAGTTGCAGGCTGCCCAAGCTTTATGTAGCTCAGCCCGACGTCATACAGCGTTTGCAGTTTGTTTTTAATAGCCGGAATGTTCTCGAAGAAGCCTAGCGCCTCTTCAACGGTCATGTTGAGCACATCAGCGATGTTCTTGCCTTTGTATCTAATCTCGAGCGTTTCCCGGTTATACCTTCGCCCCTCACACACCTCACAGGGAACGTACACGTCGGGGAGGAAGTGCATCTCGATCTTAATGATTCCGTCGCCCCTGCACGCCTCACACCTCCCGCCCTTTACGTTGAAGCTGAACCGTCCCGGCATATACCCTCGCACCTTTGCTTCGGGAACCTGAGAGAACAGCGCTCGTATGTGATCAAATACCCCTGTGTACGTTGCGGGGTTGGACCGCGGCGTCCTTCCAATCGGCGATTGGTCTATCGTAATCACCTTGTCGATGTGTTCGATTCCAAGCACGTCGTCGTGATCGCCCGGCTTCGCGTATGCCCTGTGCAGCCTTTGAGAGAGCTTCCTGTGCAGAATGTCGTTGATGAGCGTCGACTTACCTGAGCCTGAGACGCCAGTTACGCACGTGAAGATGCCGAGCGGTATTTCCACGTCGATGTTTTTAAGGTTGTTGTGCCGAGCCCCCACGATTTTTAGCGTGCTCCCGTTTGAAGTCCTCCTCTCTTCGGGGACGTCAATCCTCTTTACGCGGCTGAGGTATTGCCCTGTCATAGAGTCCGACTCAGAGATAATCTCGTCAGGAGTGCCCGTCGCCACGATATGCCCGCCGTGTTCTCCCGCTCCAGGTCCCATGTCTATAACATAGTCCGCCGTCCGTATCATCTGTTCATCGTGTTCAACTACGATAAGGGTGTTTCCGAGCTCCTTCAAGCTCCTGAGGGTAGAGATTAGTCGCAAGTTGTCCCGCTGGTGAAGGCCGATGCTCGGTTCATCCAGTATATAGAGCACACCTACAAGCCCTGAACCAATCTGAGTGGCAAGCCTGATCCGCTGTGCTTCGCCCCCTGAGAGGGTCTCGCTCGCTCTGTCAAGCGTAAGGTAATTAAGTCCAACGTTTTTCATGAAGTTGAGTCGCTCTTTTATCTCCTTGATGACCTCGCCGACAATCGCCATTTTTCCATTTGGAAGGGCTAACTCGTCGAAGAGCGTATATGCCACATCGACGGACAGCGCCGCAACATCGGCTATTGAACGCCCGTGTATCGTGACCGCGAGTGCCTTAGGTTGTAGCCGCTTTCCGTGGCAGGAGTCACACGCCTTCAGCCGCATGTATTTCTCGATCTCTTCCCTGATGTACTCTGAGTCGGTCTCGCGATAGCGCCGCGCGAGGTTACTGATGATGCCCTCAAAGGGCCGTGAAAAACTGATGTACCCTCTTCTTCCAAAGTACTCAACGGGCATCCGCTGCCGTCCCGAGCCGAACAGCAAGAGCTGTCGATGCTCCTCGCTGAGCTCTTCATAGGGCTTGGTGAGATCAAAGCCGAACTGCACAGCTGCACTGCGCAGCAGGTGCGGGTAATAGTCGCTCGTCGACTTGCGCCAAGGAGCAAAGGCATCCCTCACGGGAAGAGACTTGTCCGGGACGATGAGGTCCTCATCGAACGTTTTTTCAAAGCCGAGCCCATGACACGCCGGGCACGCCCCGTGCGGACTATTGAATGAGAACATCCGCGGCTCTATCTCACCCATGCTGATCCCGCAGTCGGGACACGCGAAGTGCTCGCTGAATAGCATCTCCTCTCCCTCTACGACCTCAACGATCGCAATGCCGTTTCCAAGCGTCAACGCTGTTTCGATTGAATCTGCAAGCCGTTGCTTTTCGTCGATATCGATGGCGACTCGATCGACGATGACCTCAACGGTGTGCTTCTTGTTCTTGTCAAGCTCTATCAGTTCCTCGAGATCCCGCACCTCGCCATCGATCCTCGCCCTCACGAAGCCATCCTTGAGCAGGAACTCGAGTATCTTTTTGTGTTCTCCTTTCTTATCCTTGACCACGGGACCTAATATCGCAATTTTCGTCCCCTCAGGTAGCTTGAACACTTGGTCGATTATTTCCTGCACCGTCTGCTGGGCGATTTCCTTTCCGCATTCGGGACAGTGGGGAGTTCCGGCCCGCGCGAACATCAGTCTAAGATAATCGTAAATCTCAGTGACGGTTCCCACTGTCGACCGAGGGTTTTTGCTCGTAGTTCTCTGATCGATCGAGATTGCAGGTGAGAGCCCCTCTATATGTTCCACCTCTGGCTTTTTCATCTGTCCGAGGAACTGCCGAGCGTACGCGGAGAGGGATTCCACGTACTTCCGCTGCCCCTCAGCGTAAATCGTATCAAAAGCGAGAGATGACTTCCCAGAGCCGCTTATTCCCGTAATCACAACGAGCTTGTTTCGTGGTATTTCCACATCAATGCCCTTTAAGTTGTGTTCTCTCGCCCCCTTTACGATGATGTTCTCAGCCATCGCTTAACCTCCACTTTCCAGGGACTCAATCATATCGCGTATCAGCGCTGCCCGTTCGAATTCCAGGCCTTGTGCAGCCCGTCTCATTTCTTCTCGTAATCCCTCAATCGTCTCTTCAAGTCCTTGTAGGCCGACGTATGGGGGCCGCACCTCCTCCTCTACCAGGGCGCGCCTCCTGACCATCTCCTCAATTGGCTTTATGATCGTTTGTGGCGTGATGTTGTGTGTCTCGTTATAGGCAATCTGCTTTACCCGCCTTCGGTTGTTCTCTTGTATTGCGCGCGACATCGAGTTAGTCATTGCGTCAGCGTACATAATGACACGTCCTTGGACATTTCTCGCCACCCGTCCCACCGTCTGGATTAACGATCGTTCCGACCGGAGGAACCCCTCCTTATCAGCGTCTAGTATCGCGACGAGCGTGACCTCTGGGAGATCAATGCCCTCTCGCAACAGATTTATGCCGACGAGGACGTTAAATACTCCTCGTCTAAGGTCATACAGAATGTCAGTCCTATCGAGCGTGCTTATGTCAGAGTGAAGGTACTGCACCTTTATCCCTATCTCATGTAAGTGTTCTGATAAATCCTCAGCCATCCGCTTCGTAAGTGTGGTGACTAGTACTCGTTCATTATGTCGCTTTCTGATCTCTGAGATGAGATCGTCGACCTGATCCTCAGCCGGTCGTACTTCTATTTCAGGGTCTATGAGGCCTGTGGGTCGTATGATCTGTTCCACGGGCTGTTTGCACGTGTTGAGCTCGTAAGGTCCTGGGGTCGCCGATACGTATATTACTTGGTTGACCTTCTCCTCAAATTCGTTGAATTTCAGCGGCCTGTTGTCATAGGCTGAGGGGAGCCTAAAGCCGTACTCCACGAGGTTATCTTTTCGTGACCTGTCTCCTGCGTACATACCTATGAGCTGCGGTATCGTCACGTGTGATTCATCGATTATAAGGAGGTAATCGTCGGGAAAGTAGTCGATGAGGGTCGTGGGTGGTTCTCCCTTCGCACGTCCGCTTAAGTGTCTGCTGTAGTTCTCGACCCCGCTACAAAAGCCGACCTCGCGCAACATCTCCAAATCGTATTTCGTTCTCTGTTCTAACCGCTGTGCTTCGAGGAGTTTTCCCTGACCGCGGAGATGCTCAAGCCTCTCCGCGAGCTCCTGAGCAATGGACGCGAGCGCTTGTTCGTGCTTCGCCCGGTTCATAACGAAATGAGTTGCGGGGTATATGCTGATGGAATCGTACGTTTGTATCTTTCGCCCATTTACAGGGTCAAACTCATAGAGTCCTTCGATTTCATCCCCCCACAGTGCTATTCGGTAGGCAGTGTTGCCATAGGAAGGGAAGACTTCAATGTTGTCTCCGCGCACTCTGAACTTTCCGCGGAAAAAGTCGATATCATTTCTTGCGTACTGCATCCGTGCTAGCTTTCCTAGGATTTCTCTTCGCTTTATCTGCTCATGAACTCTAAGGGATAACATCGATTCAAGATAGTCCTCAGGCGAGCCTATACCGTAAATACACGAGACGCTTGCCACTACGATCGTATCGCGCCTCGATAGCAGCGATCTGGTGGCTGAGTGCCTGAGCCTATCTATTTCATCGTTGATTGACGATTCTTTCTCGACATAAATATCTGTATGCGGAATGTACGCCTCTGGTCTGTAGTAATCATAGTAGCTTACAAAGTACTCCACTGCGTTATGCGGGAAGAACTCCTTGAACTCCTTGTAGAGCTGCGCTGCGAGCGTCTTATTGTGCGCTATCACCAACGTGGGCTTTTGCACGCTCTCTATGACGTTCGCTATGGTGAAGGTCTTGCCTGAGCCGGTTACTCCCAATAACGTCTGGTTTTTGACCCCTTTGCTAATTCCATCTACAAGCCGGGCAATCGCTGTGGGTTGATCTCCTTGAGGTCTGAAGTGTGACTGTAGAACTAAAGTTGATTGAGACATCTGTCAAATAAATCTTAAACTATTTTTAATATTAAGTCAATTATGCGGGGCGTCGTCGGGTAAGTGAGTACGTACTGTTTTCTCTTTCGTAACTAATAAAGTTTTATCTCATGCAAGGTGAAATTAATAGCAGAAAGGTGATGGAAACACTTATGGGCCTAAACGTCAATGAACATATAGGAGTATAAAATTATGTGTACCGTCGGTGGCCCAATGGGCAACGAAGACATAAAACGCTTGGAACCCAAGAGCTTCCGCTGCAACGAGTGCGGCTCGAAGTTCAAGGGGATAGGTAAGAACCCCATGTGTCCGTCCTGTCAATCGGAAGAGATTGAAGAACTCATGGATTAAGTTCATATCACCACGTGATAATCCACTGTTAATGGAACAGCGGTTTAGACTTGAATTAGATGAAATTTTGTTTTTGCGAGGCGTTCAAGGTACCGTAGGGATCGTTAAGTCGGGCAGTAGAAAGCAGATATTCGTTGAGACCATTACCGAAGAAATGGTCATGACCCTCAATCCTGGTGATCTTCTCGTTGCATCGGGATTTGGTTCATTTACGACGATTGCACGGGCGGTGAAATGCACACTCTACTTAATACGCGAAGCATCTTCACCACTAATCGTACTTCCGCGCGGACATCCCGCATCGTCAAGGCTTACCGTTGTGGTCTCTGTTGGGCTAAGAACCGTTGTGCGATGTGATATTCAGAAGGGAACGCATCCTGAGCAAGATGTGCTTTGTGGGCCCGTTGAGTTTCATGGACTTGAGATTGTCTCGACAAGGGAGGGGGTGTCGATACGGGCTGAGCACCCTTTAGTAGTTGAGAGGCAGAAGTTTTAGGTAGATTTTCAGTAGTTCACCTGGTGTAATTCCAATGCAGATTGAGTTTGACGCGCCGATCGATTGTGTAGCGGATTTTACATACAACTTTTACTGGCAACATCGAGGTACAAAGTTAAATCCTGATGAGACAATGCCGGCGCAATTAGGCAGCGATTACACCTTTAGGGATGTCGTTGAGGCACTAAAGCGCGGTAAAGATGTTCACATTCTTGGTGATGTAGGACACCGGCTGTGCTCGAGTATGGGAGTTGACTTGAAGTTCTTTTCAGGTACCGGAAGGAGTATCACCGTGGGCACGGTCATTGTCGATGGGAATGTCGATACGCGCATGGGCATAAGCATGACGGCAGGTACGATCTACGTAAACGGATCAGTGAAGGCACCCACTGGAAACGTCATTGAAGTTAAATCTGATCGAGAGGGGTACAAAAAGTTCAGATCGATAACGGATGTTGTGTGTAATGGCTTGAGAGATGATTCGCTTATGCTTCCAAACTTTCTACGCGATAGGGAGCTATGCCTCTGCGACGGGGTCATCAGAGATACGGTAGGAGCGCGGTGTGATTGCACTGCGAGGATTTACGTCGAAGGTGATCTTGCCTTGAGCACTGGCATTTTGATGGAAGCCGGAGAAGTTGTAGTAGACGGGAATACTGGCATGAACTCCGGAGCACTTTTAAGCGGTGGTACAGTCGTGATAAAGGGGGATGTAGGGGAGTTTGCGGGAATCGATATGAAGTCCGGTGTGCTGGTAGTAGGAGGCAAATCCAGTGGCTATGTCGGTGCTAAAAAGCGTGGTGGAGTGATCTATGTACGAGGGGCTAAGGCACTACCGCCGTCAAAAGAGGTACCGGTTGTGGGTGAAGACGTCGCCCTTTTGATCCGCAGTCTTGGTATCAGCCAAATACAGGCTATGATGTTTAAAAAGTACATTTAGTGTGACTTATTTTGAATAAGTGGGACGCGCCTCTTGAGGCCATAAAACAGCACCTTATGTGCTTCATGGGCTGTGAAAAACGCTTCGTAGTTCACCGATCCTGTCGATAAGATGTAGAAGTTAACCCCTCGCCACTCCCCGTTCGTTCCTTTCGCTCTACCTCGACGAACTATGCATCACTTTCCTCTTCGACCGGAGGTAGGATACTTTAGTGAACAGTCAAACCAGTTTTAAAATTCCTATCTTAGGCTCGTAGCACTTACCATCATTCATGAGATCCCTCGCAACTTCTTCAACTTCATCTTCTGACAAACCTTTTGAGCTCATGTATTCGATCAATTCATCGTAAGGAACTCCTGAGCCGCTGTCGAGATCTTTAAGAACGTCTATAAAAAGTGCCTTATTCGCCTTCAATCTTTCAATTTTCGCGTTGGCATTTTCTGTTTCGACATTCTCGTTTTGCTCCCTTTCTGATTCAACCGCTCCGTCATCAAAATTTTTTGTTTCGCCTGTTTCGGCCTCAAAATCCCGTTTTATTGGCACACTTGCAGTCGTGAATTCTGAGGGCGGAATTACGGTGTTTATGGCGCTCTCTACGGCTTCTGAAATATCTTTTATTATACTGTGCACATCATAGTGCTCGACTGCCATGACAATGCCCTCAGCGAGGGAGACAGTTGTGCCGCTCCTTAAGAGCTTTTCACGGAGTTCGTCCCCATGAAGTCTCGAGCGCTGGGCAATCTTCAACGCTTCAAGCCTGTCAAGAGTCCTCTCCGCCGTTGTAACAATCCAGTTATTGCGAACCTCCTCAGTCGTGACGTTTATCTCCTTGGGCCGCACTGAAACATAAAATGACGTTTCGTTAGGATTGAAAAGCCGTGCTTTTCCAACGACAGCGATAAACTGAGGTACCTCAAGCTCTGAAAGAAAGGCTGCGGCATCAGGCTGATACTGTCCCGCATATACGGTGAAAACACCCGTGGGATCCGCTATTCTAACCCTCCACAACCCCTCACTCCTGCCGACATTTTCAACTTCTGTGGCAACCCCAACGACAAAGAGACGGTTTATCCTGGCGCCCGTTGGGGATATGAGATAGTTAGGGCTTCTTTCAGTATCTTCACTATACTGTAGGTCAGACATGTTAAATTCGTGGGCAAATATCCTCCAAGCTGGCTCCCGCATCATTATGTCAGTAACCCCTCCAACCTACCTTTAATTTTTCGGGCACGGCCATCGATGCCTCCTGATGATACCGTGGCCTCTTGGGCGACGAAGACGATGCCATAGTCTCCTTTTGTAGCATTACCCCGGATTGTGAGAGAGAGGCCAGTGAGAACTCGCTTTATATCCCTTTCCACCGCGTCCAACGACGAACCCCTTCGTATGGCTTCTATAATGTCGTCCATCGCCTTTCCATATATCCCCTCAGTAAGCGCCTTTCCTAAAACGGTCATAATAGCCCCTGTACCGTCGTCGACGACCGCTTTAATACGAAGGTCATATCTCGGCCTGACCTTATTATGGATGCGACAAACGTCATTTTGGGTCACTCGTTCGCACTCAGGACATCTATGCAAGAGCCCAGAGCCAGGCCTCACGGATATTATGTCTCCGGTTATAACCACGTCGTATGTGTCCTCTTGAATCTTAAGCTCTTCTATCTTAACCATTTTTGGGGCCTCTAAATCAGGTCGTGCTTCCACATCAAATTCGAATACGCTGCTCATATCGCTTACGTTAACGGTCGGCATTCCGCGCCAGCTTTTGACATAGGCGCCTTCAATTTTCACCACCGTGCCTGCATCGAGGTTTGGCCCCCACGATGTGAAGGGGAGTTTTCCACTTTCATCTACCAGTACGCCTGTCACGATGTATCGCGATCCAACTTTTTTTAGTTCTGAAGTAAGGATCTGTACAAGCAGGTTAACGTTCCTATCACCATTTCTAAGTTCTGTTAATTTTATAACCGGAATGACCCTATTGTAATCCATCTGCACAATGTTAGACTGCTCTGTTATGTAAAACGTGAGTTTCCCACCCAGCTTTTTTATGCATCCGTGGGATATAGTTACGATGTTCCCAACGCTCAGCTCACATTCGGATTGCGCAATAAATGGTATCTCGCCCGACCTATCGGTTAACATTCCATACGATACTGTGGTCTGCCTGCCGTTAATGGGTGCCTGCCGCGTTTTCACGCTTGAAACGCGGACGATGACGCTTACCTCTTGCTCTCCTGCGCGCAGGTCTGCGAGCCGACGAACTCCGTACTTTTTTATGATGCTGCGCTTTGCCTCCTCAACAGGAACATGAAATCTATTTACGAGCGTATGAAAATCTTCAAGTAATAGATCTTCATCTACGTCACTGCTCAGTACCCGTTTAATATTCGTGATATGTAGAGTAAATTTATGATTTGACGCCATTTTCACATTTTTAAAATCCTGCGAGGAGTCTAAAACCTCTTATAAAGTAAGATGAGAGAACATATATAATCATCTGTTAGGGAGCTCTGTAGGGAGCACGCTGAATGATTTAATGATTTTAGAGGAGACTTTTTTGTACCGTAGTAAAAGCACTGACAGACCATTGTCTGCTGTTTAGACTAATCATATTTTTGTCGAGTTCGTACTCGCTAATGACTGCTTTCTACTTCAGCTTTTAGAGTCAACGGGGTAGTGCTATGCAAATCGCGCCTATCAAAAGATGCTCAAGCGAGTTTGCATGCCCTATACAAAGACTACATCGTTACAAGTGGACATGGCGCCACCCATCCAATATAGCAATGATGGGGTGCCCGCCGGGTGACACGCTGGGCACATGGTTATGTTACATTGGATGAGATTACGTGAGCGATAAGTCTACAGAGCGTAATAAGAGCCGCATTTTCTATCGTTTCCCTTTGAGAGGTAGCGCTTTTTCGCTCGTCACTGGGGCGGAGAACACCATGAGATATTCTTAAAGATCAACTGTTGAATACTTATAACGAGTAAAATCATAGAGAGCTATTGTTAGATGGTTAAAAGTGTGAACTCACTTGTATGGACAATTCTATACAACCTTCCGTTTGTTGAAGTGGCACATTATGAAGATCAAGTTGGACCCTCCTATTGACATTGAAAGGACTATGAATATACAGATTCCGGCTCTTGAG
Organism: Methanobacteriota archaeon; assembly: GCA_963704625.1. Taxonomy (GTDB): domain Archaea; phylum Halobacteriota; class Bog-38; order Methanoflorentales; family Methanoflorentaceae; genus DASPRZ01. Next base: position 1,468,656 of record OY969924.1, read on the forward strand.
TGGATTAAAATTGAGGAGAGGTACTACAGAAACGTTCACGGCAGAAACCAGTGCATGCGTGCTGTGAAAGGTGCAAACGGGGCAAGAATAAGAGAGCTGGAGACGGAAAATGTGAGTGGTGAAGAAATGCGCTGGACGCCCTTGTTAAAGCTTACCACCGAGGATCCAAGAATAAGGAGGCTCAGGAACTTTTTCACGGGTATCTATTTTATGAACGGTCAAGACCCTTATAGGTGTTTAATCCTCACATTACTCTCGCAAAATAAGACCGCTGAAAGGGCAAGGTGGACATTCAATGCGTTGGTGGAAAATTTTGTGGATGTAACCCCCCAAATTTTTAGCATAGCAAATGCGCGTAAGCTCACGCGTCTGCTCCATAGATGCGGGCCTCATAGAAAAGCGAACTACATTATCGATGCTTCACTGGAACTTATGAAAAGGTGGGATGGTGATATGTCTTGGATTTACGATGACAAGGACGCCGCACGCGCAGCACTGTTATCGCTTCCTGGTGTAGGGCCAAAGACAGCTGATTGCATACTCCTTTTTGCTGGAGGCCACGATGTCGTGCCCATCGATACTCACGTGGAACGGGTAGCACGAAGGCTTGGCTTCATAGAAGAGCACGCTGCAAGGGTCGGAATTGACGTTCACTTTGAGAAGACCCAGGGGAGTGCCAAAGCCAAACAGCTTGCAAAAGAAGTACTCGAATCCGTCCTTGAAAGTCCCGGAAAAAGTCACCTGCTGTTAATCCAACATGGCTTTGAATTCTGCCACGCGCAACGCCCAAATTGCTTTGCCTGTCCGATTCGTGAAGAGTGTAATTCTACAGACAATCGCTATAAGACGACGATTAGGATGGCCCTAGGGGCCTGAGATGGAGATGGAGATGGAGATGGAGTCACCCGGGTGTACTCCGTGTCGTTCACAAAATCCAGCGCTCAACTCAAGTGCGTATTTTGCCGGTTTACTCGAAGCATACGGCTTGCAAGGATCGTTTGCGCAGGGGGGTACTGATTTATAGACATTGATGACCTTCATGTCGGATGTCACGAACACTATATCAATGGGTATTAGCATGTTCTTCATCCAAAAGTTCAAACTTCGTTCACTACTAAAGACGAAGAGCATTCCCTCGCTGTCATTCAATTGAGACCTCCACACGAGTCCGTTAGTCTGTTTCTTCGGAGTGTCAGCGAGATCAGCGTATATTTTGAGGCCTCCTATAAAAACCTCGGATCTGTCGTACTGTCGCGGTGTCGCGGGGATGTCCGACCGTATAGACGCATTTGTTGGAACGATTGAGTTTGAGCTTGAATATAGCGATTGTGTGTCGTTAAGCATCACGTTTAGACCATACGTGTATCCCGATACTGCTACAAGAGCAAGAGCAAGCAAAAGCAGTGTGGCGCCCAATGCTTTAGACTTTGACCACATTTACCCGGGCCTCATCTTCATTATTTCGCGGAGAATAGACGTAGCATAGCTGCCTTTTTGAAGGTAGAATCTTAACTCAACTTTTGCAAAGCCCTTGTTTACCTCATCGTTTGAAACGTTGAATTCTATCTTGGTCGGGAGAACCACGTTTCTCATCACTCCCTTTGAACGTAACCTCGGGCAGCATTCGAGTTTGAACTGGTTTAGTACTACTCCCCCTGATTCGAGAACCTCGCGTTCTATTTCGCCTATCGTACCATCTGAGATCGACGTATCATAGCCCGGTACAGGCATTTGAATGAATGCTCTACCCTCAGATATCTTCCCATTTATGCGTTCGACATTTTTTGGAACAACGGTTCTTACTTTGTCCTCCTCATTGAGGAATACAAAGTCACCATCAACCCCTCTAGAGAGGGAGAACCCCCTTTTGATCCTCAGGCTTAGCATTTTGTTGAACAAACAGGACTGATATGCGTGCACAAATAGTCGCTGTAAATTTATAGAGAGCACGTTCAAGGCCCCGTCATAATCGCCGGGAGATTCTATAAGGTGGCTCATCATAGCGCGCTCATATCTAAGTCTCAATGGCAGTAATTTCAAACCCTCCTTGAAATCGTGGGTGTCCCACACGAACTTTCTTGCCTCTTTAACGGCTTCCGGCTCATCAGGGAATGGCATAGCCATATAGGTCATCACAGCGTTCTCCATATCGCCACCAAGAAGAGCTTTTCCCACAAGTTGATTCACTGGCCGAATAGAGCCAAATCGCTGGATTCCGAAGAAATTTGGAACGCCCCCCTCACTATGTATCTCTTCAACGGCAGCCGAAATTCTGACCTGGACATCCTCTATCGGGCCCTCAACGCACCGGATCGTCATTGAAAAATCGTTGCCCCTTAAATCGCCGAGTACCACAGGTTTATCAGCCCTTCCGATGGGCTCGACTATGACGTTTGGTATTGTCAATGGTTCCTTAAGTTCAACATCATAGATGCTCATCCTTTGAGTCGTGACAGCTCTTTTATCCTTCGTCCCCGCCCAGCTTATCCTCTTCTGGCTGATGCCTAAGCGCCGCGACAAGTCGCGAACTACGTGGTGTGTCTCTGCATTCACCTTTGTTACTTTAACAATGGCATATTTTCCCGTTGCGGAAAATCTATTGTCATAGACCTCGTCCACTTTAAAGTCTTCGACATTCTGCCTTATTTTCCCGCCCAAGCCTCGTGATCTCGTCAAGTATACTTCCATGCCAGCTTTGACGTCAACATCAGGAACAGGTATTTGAGCCGTTTTCAATCCACTCACTGCCTCCCTACAAAAGCTTTAAATCGCTCGTAATTCTGTCTAGTTCGTCTTCTTTAGCGGGCCCTATCCCGAGGGCCGTGACGGTTCCTGGTGGAATCTCAGTGAGCCCTGCATCTACGATGAGGGCAGTGGCAAATCCCTGCGCTTCAGCAATGGATTTAAGTTCATAGAGATCTTTGAGGGTGTTTACTCGAAGAGCGATCTTTTTCTGCCCTTCGTTAAACCACCGCTTTTTTGTAACAGGGTCGGAACGCTCATAGGCCGTAACGGCTGCGTGAGCAAGTTGGACCGCTTTTTTTCCCGTAGAAAGTTTAAGATCAGCGCGAATTATAAGACACTGTTTGTACTCCATAGTTGTACCATCATCTTTGTTCTGTGCACTATTATATTAGTTATCCAGCCCATCAATATGACTCAGATTGATTAATATATCTCTACATCAATAGCTGCTTGAGCTTATGATAGACTATGATGTGATCGTTGTAGGAGCGGGGCCTGCTGGTTCAATGGCTGCAAAATACGCTCAATCGAATGGTGCGCGTGTGCTTATGATCGAAGAACACTCGTCAGTAGGTGAACCTGTTCAGTGCTCAGGATTAATAAGCGTACGGGCATACGAGGGGTGTGAGGTACCTAATAGCTTAGATAAACGAGGAGTGCGAGGGGCTAATCTTCACGCACCTGACGGCCGTACGATCTCCATAGATGGCACAAAAACTATGGCCTACGTCATCGATCGTAGAGAACTTGACCGAGCTATGGCTTTAGAAGCAATAAGAGCTGGTGTAGAATCACTTGTGAAGACAAGATTCACTAATTTCAAGCGAGAGGGTAAGCATATAGTAGTAAAGGCGACAAGCCATGGTGAACCGACTGAGATTAGGACAAGAGTACTAATAGGAGCTGACGGCGTACAAAGTTCGGTAGGACGGGCGGCAGGAATTGGAAGAGTAAAGAAAGTCACAACATGTGTACAGTCGGAGGCGTATGTAGGGCTGGATGGTGGTGACTTTGTGGATTTGTTCGTCGGGAGAGAAATTGCCCCGGGATTTTTTGCGTGGAGCATACCGACAAAAGAGAACACTGTGAGGATTGGACTGTGTTCAAATGGGGGGGCTATCGATCATTTAAACCTCCTCATGAAGAAGGTCTTTCCAAGCTATCCGGCCCATTTGTTGAACTTTTTTACAGGCAGCATCCCATTTGGTCCTCCTGAATCAACAGTAGCGGATGGCGTCATGTTAGTCGGAGACGCAGCCGGACAGGTAAAGCCGACAAGTGGTGGTGGGATCTACACAGGTGCTGTATGCGCTAAAATCGTAGGAGAGGTTGCAGCTGACGCGGCAAACCGCCACGACACATCCAAAAAGGCGCTGGCAGAGTACGACAGGAGATGGCGCTCTAAAATAGGCAGAGAACTTTTAATAGGTTTAAGAGTGCATGAGGCATGGAATAAGCTGAGCGACGCGGACTTCAACGACGTAGTGGCTGCACTTGACGACGAGAGGGTACTTGATACAATAACCCGCTATGGGGACATGGATCGCCCGTCACTCGTGCTAAGAAGATTATTGCTAAGCACGAAAGCGCCGAGGTTATTGACGTTATTAAAGCCACTCATAAAAGTTGGATTTAGGAGTGATTAGGTAGGGGCATTTACTGCGTTCAAGGGGGCGTCTATGAACTAAACGCATTGTGAGAAACTGACACGGTGATATTTATACGGGATTCTTCCCATTGCATGCTATATTTAAAGCTAATTCACAACTGTTATTTTATCACGTGGTGTAACTTATAATGATGGAATTACCAATTGACGTACAAGCTGATCGACCTGAATTCTTAATAAACCTGACACGAGTTGGAGTTACAAACGTTAAAAAACTCGTTAAGGTTACGAGACGCGATAAAAGACCCATAATCTTGGTTTCTCAGTTCGATATATTTGTCGACTTACCTTCAGACAGAAAGGGCGCAAACCTAAGCAGGAACTTCGAGGTCATGGATCAAGTCTTAGAGGATGCCTTACGAGCACCTGTGTTCGATATAGAGCAACTCTGCGGCCAAGTAGCGAATAAGCTCTTAGAAAAACACGAATATGCGTCTCGAGCAGAAGTCAGAATGCAGAGTGAGTACATGGTAAAGAGACAAACTCCAAGTTCTGGTACAAACACTCAAGAGATTGCCAACATCTTCGCTGAGACCACCACTTATCGCGCAAAGAGTGAGCAAGACAAAACGACGCGCCGGATGATCGGTGCTGAAGTAGTAGGTATGACCGCCTGCCCGTGCGCGCAAGAGCACGTGAGGGAGCTTGTGGAAATGCGTCTAAAAGAGCTTAACGTATCACAGAATGACATTGATGCATTCGTGAAGGACGTCCCGCTTGCGACACACAATCAGAGAGGGCGCGGAGTACTCTCAATAGAAGTCGGCGATGGCTATGAAGTGCCACTCGACACGATAATTGAAATCATAGAAGAGTCTATGAGCTCTAAAATCTACGAACTTTTAAAGCGAACCGATGAAGCAATCGTGGTCGAGACTGCCCACAAGAACCCAAAGTTCGTTGAAGACTGCGTGAGGACAATGGCACATAAAGTCGTTGAGGCTTTCCCATACCTACCAGATGATTCGATCGTTACCATAAAACAGATAAACGAGGAGAGCATCCATCGGCACAACGCCTTTGCAGAGAGGGTAGCAACTCTAGGAGAGCTACGCGCAGAGCTTAAGACAGAGCAGTCTATAGAGCATAAGGCCTGCTGCCCGACATAAGGCTTTTGAAGAGGCAGTATTATTGGAACCCCTTAACCCACTCGAAGAAATAGGGAAGATGAATGAACAGATACATAAAGCTCATCGTTCTCGCCTCGAGTTAGTGGAACAGTTTAACGGTGAAATACGATCGCTCATAGCAGATTTTGAGGATACTCCCGACAACTTTCGAGTCTTTTTAGATTTAATGAAGCGCCTCAACAGGATAGCCCAGAGAATTGAGCGGGCTCGCCAAAATGAGGCTCTCGATTACATTGAGCACTTCGATAAGGCGCTCACCGTCTTAAAGAAACGAAAATTTGAGACTGCTAGAAAAGAGTTAGACAGAATTCCAACATTGGGTATGTTAGCAAAACAGCGTTCACTGTGTGAAGAGTACAAAAAAGCTTATGGTTCGTTACGCGCAAGACGCGATGAACTGAAAGAGAAGATCTCTCTCTTGGAATCAAGTTCAGAGTTAACAAATAAAATTGATCTATCACGTGTAGAAGAATTATCTGAGCTGACGTACGAGTTTGAATCTTACAATATGAAAGTAGGCGATTTGCTTGATGGTTATTTCGAAGCAAATCCATCGCGGGATTCTTTAAAAGTGGGACTTGATGCTGGTTACATTCCTGAACTAAACTTTCCAAAGCCGTTCAGTCATGAGAGCGCCATCAAACTCTATGAATTTCTGATAAACGAGCATTTATCCTCGGAGCCGATTACCACATTACTTAAATACGCAAAGTACTCAGAAAACAAGCTCTCCCATTATGTCTCTGATACAACAACCTTCAGGCAGGTCATGGAGTCAAACATCGTATGGCTTGAGTCACTTGGCGACATCAAAAATCGGGCTGCACTCAAACTCTCACTTGAGGAGTCAGGAGACTCGCTGCTTGTGAGAATCCCGCAGATTATATCTTTTTTGTCAAAAATAAGCAGTTCAAGCGATGAAGTCTTAACTTTCTTAAGAAAGTTAAGAAAGTTAATAATTTCAGGGCGCTATGAGCGAGTAAAGTCGTTGTACGGGTTTGATGTGGAGCAAATCGAAAGGCTCCAGTCGGGGAGATATCTCGAGGATCTGCGTAGGCTGCAGGACAAATATTCCGATATGGTTAAGAAGCTTGAGAAGTTGCCAGATCCTAGAACAGTTGAAACGCAACTTGCTTAACTTAGGGATTGATCACTCAGCGATTGAAGCAAAAGGGAGATTACTTTGATGACTATTTATAAACCATTTGATTTATAGGGGCAATATTCAAATAATTTCTCGATACATCACAATATGAGAGAAGATGGTTGAGGTTCACAACAGCAATAGTGAGGCAACGTTGAACGAATTTTGCAACACTGCAAAGAAACTTGGAGCCACATCTTGTAGCATCGTAGATGTGGATGCGATAGTAGTGGATGACCGGGTCAGACTGAAATGCATGGTGCCTATCTGTAAGAACTATGATTTTTGCATAGTGTGCCCGCCTAACGTGATGTCTGTTGACGAATTCAGGACAATACTCTCAAAGTTCAAAAAGGCGTTACTCGTTCAGATTTCTTATGACGTACCCATGTGGATGCTCGAAAAGATACGCGCAGCTGATGATCTTGTTAACCTTTTTAAAGATGTGGAATATGTAAAAGGTTACGGACAGACTTATGAGGTCGCGAAGAGCGACTTGGACAAAATCGTTGATCGTTTAGAGGCCGCTGCGTTTAAGAGGGGTTTTACTTATGCTTCAGGCTTTACTGCCGGCAAATGCACCTTATGTGATGAGTGTGCAGGAGTTGGAAACAGATGCAGAAACCCCTATAAGGCGAGACCCTCGATGGAAGCGATGGGGATTGACGTGTCAAGAACGGCCCAAAATGTAGGACTTCCATTTGAAGAACCAGCATATGATAAAATCGTGCTGAATGGCCTTATCTTGCTTTATTGAAACTGCAGTGGAGACGTCTTATAGATAGTAGTTTGAGGTTACAAGCACATGATGGAGCGAGGGAAAATAGCTGCAGTTCAGGAGGCTGACTGGCGTGACTTCAATGGCATCCTCGAGGTACTCAGACTGGTCGACGAGGAGTTTATCCCGACGCTTACGGAAACTGAAAACCTTTACGTGAAAGTATCACGAATATTTAACGATAGAAAACGGGGCTGGATTAAGGCAGTCGCACATGGCAGAGTAATAGGAGTCGTAGCCGTCATCTATGATTACACGAGACCAAAGTTGGGTTTGATAGAGACCCTCGCGGTAGCACCCGAATATAGGAGATGCGGGATAGGTGGGCGACTAGTGCAGTTTGCGATGTTGGTGTTGCTCCAGAACGGCATGGAATCGTCACTCATTACGACGTGGGAAACGAATACCGCGGCGATACGCCTATACCTTAGCCTTGGGTTTAAGTTGATAATGGAGCGGCGAGAACAATCACACCTAAAGCTGTACTTTAAGTATGATTTTAAGAATGCCTCGCCCTTCTTATAGCGCCTAGGGGTCGTTAACGCCTAAGGTTTACGATGGTACTCATTTTGCATTCATCTTTGTTAAAAGGGCAAATGTTTAAATCTATGAATCCTATTCAGAAAGGGAGCAAATGACATACTACATTGAAACGACCTTTTTAACAAAAAAGTTTGGAGATCTAACTGCTGTTGATAAGCTGAACCTAAAAATTCGTGCAGGTGAAATTTACGGATTGTTAGGTCCCAACGGAGCGGGTAAAACAACAACAGTCAAGATGCTCTGTGGACTAATAAGGCCGACTTCTGGCGGGGCAAACGTGCTCGAGCATAAAATCGACAAATCTATAACACCCTTCATCGGCTACATGCCGCAGGAAACGGCGCTTTATCTTGATTTGACCGTTCGGGAGAATTTAACATTCTTCGGCAAGATCTTCGGTTTACGTAAAGATAAGATTCAGGAGCGGGAGAGAGAATTACTTAAATTTATCCACTTAGAAAAATTTGCAGATACGCTTGTCAATAACCTAAGTGGTGGAATGAAACATAGGGTTTCATTGGCATGCGCGTTACTCCATGAGCCAAAACTTCTCTTTCTCGATGAACCCACGGTTGGGATTGATCCAGAGCTGCGGGTATCATTCTGGAATTATTTTATTGAGCTTAAAGAAAGCGGCATATCGATGCTAATTACGACCCACTATATGGATGAAGCAGGACGCTGCGATAGAATTGGTTTTATGAGGGGGGGGCGTCTGATCGCGGAAGGCGTGCCAAGTGAACTCCTCCAGTCCACCAATACTGAGTCACTTGAAGATGCATTTCTTGAGTTTGCAAAAGGGATTAGTGCCACATGAAGATTTATCGATTGTTCGCAGTGGTGGAACGGATATTCAGGTACTTAAAAAACGATAAGCGTACGCTCGTTGAAATTTTTGTCGCCCCCATTTTTATTATGCTTATATTTGGCGCGGCATTCAGGTACCGAGGTGCACGACGTTTCAGTGGTGATCGTTAACAACGATCAGGGATTAAGTGTGCCTTCTGGGGATATGCCTAGTAAATTGTCTGATAAAATCATATCAAATCTCAATACAAGCGTCATGAAGGTGGAGTATGCCAATAATGTGAGTCAGGCAGTAAATATGGTGGAAAATGGTAAGGCATACGGAGTCATCATTTTTCCAACTAATTTTACAAGCGATTTTTACTCAAAGTTACAAAACCACTCAAATTCGGACAATACTACTGTTGCTTTGAGGCTCGATAAAAGTAATTCAAACGTAGCAGAGGCTATATCCAAAACTGTGAATGCTGCCGTTTTTAAAACGGTGACGGACATTGGGAGTGAGATGCCCATAAGTGTTAATGCTGGAGACGCGATATACGCGCAAAATGCCAGATTTATCGACTTTTTTGTGCCGGGAGTTACGACCTTCTCTGTCTATCAACTCACTACGTTACTCACGCTGATTGCTTTTGTAGGTGAGCGGACATCAGGCACGTTGTATCGACTAATGGCGTCGCCTTTAAAGGAAACTGAGATAGTGGCAGGATATACCCTAGCTTTTAGCATATTAGGGCATGGGGCAGGCCGCACTCCTCTTAATCGTGGGCATTACGGTATTTAATATCACAGTTGTCGGAAGCATTATATTGGCTTTTGCGGTAGTCACGCTCTTAGCCATCGTCTCTGTATCGTTGGGGGTTCTACTTTCAAGCGTCGCACGAAGGGAAATACAAGCGCTCCAATTAATACCTTTTGTAGTGCTACCGGCGCTTTTGCTCTCAGGCATTTTCATGCCAACCGAAGCAATCCCCTCATGGATGAGACCCGCAGCATATCTGTTCCCCACAACTTATACAGCAGAGGCTGTCCGCTCAGTTCTTCTCAAGGGCTGGGGATTAGATAAGATATTGATAGATGTTGGCGCGCTGTTTGCTTTTATCGCGATTTTTTTAGTGCTGGCAATGCTGACACTAAAAGGCAGAGAGTAAGAGTATATGAGCCGTTTATCGGTTGAGAAGAAGCAGTTGCCGCGCAGTCTCTGTCAGCTAGTAGTGGAGTTGAAGAGCGATGGATATTATATATAGCAGATCGCGCTTATCCTCTTTTTGACTGTGTTCTCGTGCCTCAGATTCCACAATGTTTGTGCTGTTAATTTTTCAAAGTTTCTTTGAAGCAGCCGTTTGCAAATTTTCCAACGTCGGGATAGCAGAGCTACTTAATGACATTTACGAGGATAAATGTTGCCGTTTTTCCCGCATTATTTTTATTGGGTTCCACATTAGCAATTGAGTTCTTGCATTTGGAGTCATACTTTGTACCATTCCTTTAATTCTGTATTCAGCATGGAGAAGGTTTAAGGTTCTAAATAATCACAAATGTGAATTTTAACAAGAATTATTTCTTTTAATGACGCTATGTCGTTTCAAATAATCTTAGATAGTAAATATTTAGGAATCCCCATTTTACAAGAGCGACAATTCAACTTATACTGCTAAGCTCTCGGGATAGTTCTTGAAGCCAAAGATTTTTAACAGAATAGCTGATTCTTCAGACTATCTTTATAGTCCATTGCTGTCAAAATGTATGGTTCCTAATCAAAAACCATTTCTATTTGAGCAAACAATTTAACACGTTCACGGAGAGATTATTGGAGATGCAATTTCGTGAGGCAAGAATTAAACGATAAAAGAGACGATATTAATGAAGTTCTGAGCACAGCAAAGGAACTCGGCGCACAGTTTGCTGATATACGACTCGAGACTTCGGAGGGCACGTTAATCTCTGTCAAGGATGGCAAAACTAAAATAAGTAGCTCAAATGAGCTAGGTGCAGGAATACGGTCTTTTTTGAAGGGTGCTTGGGGCTTCGCCTACACCACCCAAATAGATATAAAGGGGCTCATGGAATGCGCCAAAAGCGCTGTAAAACTCTCAAAGGCGCTCTACAAGAGGGCCGAAAAATTCTCGATAGATGTTCCAGTATTTGATGATAAGGTCAGAACTAACGTTACATTCGACCCAACATCCGTACCCATAAGTGACAAGTTAGAGTACGTCTTACGGCAGGATAAGGAGGCAATGGAGATAGACAAACGGATAAGCAGTACTGAAATAGGATACACCGATATCGTAAGTCAGAAAATCATAGCCAACTCTGAGGGAACGTACGTGGATGAGACCACGGTGAGGTCAATAGCTCGCGCTATGATCTTTGCAAAGGAGGGTTCAATACGGCAGGCGGGGTATAAGGCACGGGGAGGTTCGAGTGGGTTTGAGCTGTTTTCACATGATGCTGACATCGGGAAACTGGCGGCAAATCAGGCCGTTTTGCTGCTCGATGCGGTTCCGGCGCCATCGGGAAAGTTTGATGCGATTTTCGATCCATCGTTATCAGGCGTATTTGTGCACGAGGCGTTCGGCCACGCTTCAGAAGCTGATGCCGTGATAACGGGTACCTCAGTTCTAGGCGGAAAACTCGGTGAAAAGCTTGGGTCTGATTTAGTGACCATTGTGGATGACCCCACGCTCGATAGTTATGGATTTATGGCGTATGACGATGAGGGCGTTCAAACTAAGAGAAAGGTGCTTATGGAGATGGGGATTATGAGAAGTTACCTTATGGACATCGAAACGGGTTCGAGACTTGGATACAGGTCAAATGGTAGCGCCCGGTCACAGCGATATGATTCGCCGCCCATCGTGAGGATGAGCAACACTTTTTTTGAGCCTGGTGATCTCAAATTTGATGAGCTGCTCGAAGGTTTCAATGGGCTTTACTTCGTTGGCTGGCAATATGGTTACACAACGCCTTCAACCGGAATGCTCACTTTTAAGAGCAGAGAGGCATATCTCGTCGAGGGAGGAGAATTAAAGAAGCACCTAAGGGATGCAGCGTTGAGCGGTATGACGCTTGAGATGCTCCACAGCATCGATGGGATGGCCGCAAATCTGGAGTTTGACCCTGGCACGTGCGGCAAAAACGGACAGATGTCGCCCAACACGACAGGGGGGACTCATATGCGCGTGCGCGACGTGGTGGTTGGAGGGATGTAACTGACGATGAAGACGGATGTACGGAATGACATTATAAGCGCCTGTCTTGAGGCAATAAGGTTAATTGACGCATCATTATATCAGGGAGAGGCATTTGCACTGTATTCAAGCTCCACTAGTGTAGAGCTCGAAAACGGCAAACTTAAGTCGAGTGAGAGCGGCACCGAGAGCGGGATAGGTGTCAGGATTTTTAAGGATGGGAGTGTAGGGTATGCCCACTCGTCTTTAAATGAGGTTGAGTCTGCCGTTAGCAGAGCGATTTCTGCAGCTCGTGCCGGCACGCCAGATCCGGACTTTAAATCGCTTCCACTGCCAGAGAAGTATCCCGATGTTAAGGATACGTATGACAGAGCAATAGCATCGCTTGATGTTTCGAGCGTCGCAGAACTAGCCATAGGTGGGGCAGAAGCAGCATACGTAGATAAACGCATAGACACCGTAAATTCTGGATCTTCAATAAGCATATGGGAGGCAGCTATTATGAACACGCTTGGTGTCTCAGGAACAGACATGGGTACGAGCGCTGTTCTGAACGTGGATATAGTAGCCCACGAAGGTGAAGAGCCCGGAAATGGTTTTGAATATGCAGCATCCAGACGCTTTGATATTGACCCTCACAAAGTGGGGATGGCAGCTGGGGAAATGGCAATAAAGAATTTAAAGCCACAGCCAATTGAGTCAGGAAAGATGTATGTGGTGCTTGATCCACTTGCGGTGGGGCCGATTGTGGCGTCCCCCATAAGCGTGAGCGCCGACGACGCACAGAAGGATATATCTTTTTTAACTGGAAAAATTGAGGATGGGATAGCCATCGATGCCTTAAATGTCATCGATGATGGAGTGCTCAGAGGGGGCCTCCTCACCGCGAGCTTTGATGGAGAGGGGACGCCATCGCAAAGGACGGTGTTGATGGAAAACGGAGTCCTTAAGTCATACTTATATGACAGCTACACTGCGAATAAAGAGGGACTGAGCAGCACAGGTAATGCAGCACGGAGCGACTTTAGGTATCCACCTTCAATTTCCACAACTAACGTCCTTATATCGCCTGGAAATGAATCAGACGTCGTGGAGGATATAAAGAAAGGAATATACGTTAAAGCCACAGGTGATAGGCCTAATATGAGCACAGGTGACTTTTCAGGGATGGTATATGCTGGGTATTATATCGAGAATGGGGAGGTAAAATACGCGCTCAAGCAGACGAATATAGGCATCAACGTGCTTGATCTGCTTAAGCAGATAGATGGCATGAGTAAAGATGTAAAGACTTACTTCAGTGTAACGACTCCAACTATAAGAGTGAGAGATGTAAGCGTGGCGAGTGGTGGATAAGGGATGAGCTGCAAATCTAGCACAGATCCATAGTCTTTTGAAGAGGTATAGAATATGGCTAATTTCATGAGCGAACTGGAAAAGGTTGCTAGGCAAAACAAGAGCTGGCTATGTGTGGGTTTGGACCCAGACAGTTCGGTTTCTGACATTTTTGAGTTCAATCAGGATATCATAAGCTCAACTGTCGATCTTGTATGCTGCTACAAGATGAACACTGCTTTTTACGAATCGCGTGGCGCTGACGGCATAAATGCCTTGAAAAAAACCATTGACTACATAAAAGAGTATGTGAGGGTGCCAGTTATAGTGGACGCTAAGAGGGCCGACATCGCGAATACCTCGAAAGCTCTTGCAAAGTATGTTTTTGAGGTGTTAGGGGGGGATGCGATGACGGTGAGTCCTTATATGGGTTACGACTCACTTGCGCCATTCCTCGAACGGCGCAATAAGGGCGTTTTTATACTATGCAGGACATCAAACCCTGGTGCATCAGACATACAGAGCCTCAATTGTCCGGAGCCACTCTATCAAATAGTGGCTAAAAAGGCTATGGAGTATAACATCAACAAAAATATCGGCTTCGTTGTGGGGGCAACTCAGGGAAGCGACCTAAAAGCCGTACGAGCAATAGCTGGGGAGGATGTCCCAATCCTCATACCGGGGATAGGGCCTCAAGGCGGCGACCTTAAGACCGCCGTCATATACGGGATGAACTCGAGCGGAGATATGGGCATCATCGCTTCCTCTCGGCAGGTGCTATCCACAACGTCAACAAGAAAGGCTGCGTCTGTATTGCGGGATGAGATAAACGGGTACATAAATGAGTATAGACGGTGAGCGGTCTTAACTCGTCTTAAATTTTATTCACTTTTGTTTGGACTAATAGCTTTTTGATGTAGTCATCCGTTATTGATACATCCCTTATAAGTGTGGCTGCAGTTCCGGTTGCAACGGCACGCATTAGAGCTTCTTTTTTGTTCTCTCCCAAAATCACACCGTGTAAGAACCCAGCAACTGCGGAATCCCCTGCGCCTATAGTGTTTTCAACCTTCACTTTCGGGGGGTATGCCCACAACCGTTCATCTTTTGCCACCAAGATCATACCATTTGGCCCCATCGAGACGAGGACGATTTCGATTCCACGTTTCTGCACCTCGACTGCCGCTTCAGTTATTGACTCTAAATTCTTAAGCTCTCTTCCGACCAATCGCTCAAGTTCATGAACGTTTGGCTTTACGATGTGGGGTTTACCCATAATGCCGGCTTTAAGGGGCTCGTCATCGGCGTCAAGAAGAACTGTAGCGCCCTTATCTTTTGCAATTTCAACAATTTTCCGATAAATAATTGGACTGACCCCTAAAGGGATGCTTCCACTAATAGTGACGTAATTTGCATCCTTTAACCCCTTGATTGCATTAATCATCTCCATAAGCTCAAATGACTTGATCATGGGGCCATGGCTGTTGAATGAGATTTGCTTTTTTTTGCCTAAATCATTGATAATTATGTTGGTGCGAGTTTCACCAGAAATCCTTATGAATTCACAGTTAACCCCTAAGTTCAAGAGGCACCCCTCAAGCTCCAAACCCATGAAACCACCAGCAAATCCAAGCGCCTTGTTTTCCACATTTAACTTCGTGAGGACCTTAGAGACATCAATTCCTTTACCCCCGGCGTAGGTTTCTTCCTTTGTGACCCTGTTCGGGTTATCGTACAGGATCGTTTCAACCGTCAGAATTCTGTCCAGAGCCGGATTTAAGGTGATCGTATAAATCATATTTGACCTCTCCTTAGCGTATAGGCCTTGATGGTTGAGTGTAAGCCTACATTTTATCCTTTACGTCTGACGCGTACCCTGACGCGTACCTTTCCTTATCGTATGGCTGTTAGGTTTCAGAGCTTAAACTCTTCTGTGCCCTCATAAATCGCCATAGCTTCTGCAACATTTAACCTCTTAATAGTGATTGCTGAGATTGCGTTGCACATCCTGATAGCATCACGAAGCGATTTTTGATGGATATTGCGCCCAGTAGCATTGCCGCTTGCTCCGCTTATAAATATTTGATCATGGAGGCGCTCGAGAAATGCTCGTACGTCCATACTTGACCCCCCTGCACAAATAACTTTACATCGTCCTGCAGCTTTTACCGCCTCTTTAAAAGCCTCCTTTGCGTCAAGTCCTGGTTTTTGGGGATAGTTAACCTTCACAAAGTCGGCCCCTAGACAGCCAGCAAGCCCGGCAGCCCCGGCAATGAGGTGTGGATCTCGTTCATCTTTTACCGCTTTACCTCGAGGATATATCCAGATGACCGTGACCATACCGTGCTGATGTGCGGCAAGTATCATTTGAGCGGCTTCATATAACATTTCAGCTTCGTGCTCACTGCCCGCGTAAATAGTATAGCCTACAGCCGGGACGTTCAATCCCGTGTTATCCTTAAACGCAACCACTTGATCAACAGAATAAAGCGTTCCACTGTAAGGATCAGCTTGCTCGGTCTTAACGAGATTTATTTTAGAATTGAGCTTAACGAGGTAGCTTATGTTTGGATAGTCTTCACCATATAGAGATATGAGTCCCATCTGAGTTGCAAAAGCTCCTATTTCCGCGCGTGAGGCAATCCGAAAGAGGTGTTCGGGATTGCTGTCATCTTCACTTATTCCCGGCCCATAAAAATCATCGTTTAAGTGTTCGACCTTTTGATCACCAGCAAAGAGCATCAAACGGCCGCTCTTCCTAGTGATAGCGCTGTAGTTTTTTACGTACTCGGCCCGCATTTCTCGCGGCACTTCTGCTGGAACATTAACGTTTGTTGAAGTAGATGCCATCTTGATCCCATTTTAAGCTTATATTGTTAATCTGATAACTTGCCCATTATTTAATCCTATGTCCAAGATTGCGTGAATTTAGTTAGATTATCTGTTTAAGAGAGTAAAACTTGCTGGTATTTTGCTTGCTCCAATGTGAGACATAGACTACAAAACCAGAGCTATAACGGTGAAATATGCCGCACATTATTCTCGTAGCGGCAAAAAATGCTGTCAAATCAACACCACTTACATTGATAACTGCCATACGCGAGCTTTACATCACTCCGCCAATCGAAGCTGTATACTAACTTTTGATTTGCTGCACTAACTGGCACTTGAAATACTACATTCCCGCTAGTTCGTTGATTCTGAAATGGTGTTTGAGAGAGAATGGTAATCCGTTCTCTAGGAGATGATGTATATTATCATATTTGCAGCCGTTGTGATCAACAATACTAAAGTCGGATGACAGCACGCGCAGCTAACCAATGCGTGGACATGAATGGGCAGAAACCATGTAGAAAGAGGCGACTAGATTGGATGCAGAGAGTATTATGCTCTGACAACAGCTACACCCGTCGCAGATCTTCTCCCACACTCGCCATACCCTACGTGTGTCGCACTTCACATTAGAAGTCTCGACGGTGCATCCCCACTGCACAATGTTCTATGTACTCTAATTACTTTAATGTATTCTATATGCTAAAATGTCAAATATTCGTACATTATTATACATGTATATAGGTGTGGTAAGGAATATGCGAAGGGAGAGGTAATTCAAAGGGTCATCTCATCATTGATCGTGAACCAAACAACGACGATGAAGCGCCTTATTTTAAGTGGATTATGCTCCCAAACGAGTCGTACAAATGGGTGGTCGATGTGAGGAGTCGCGAAATGAAAAAAGATCAAAATCGTTTCGTCTACTTGAGTTTAGACGATTTCCGTTATGAGGAGGACCGTATGGATAAAGACGCCATTACGGTTCACAGGAAACGGAATAAAAGCAATAAGCACCTGTATTGGTGATCAAGAGGACGTAACCTTGGAATCAGGGTTACGTCCTCTATCATGATATTCTATCTACAAAGCAATGACGCACATCGAACCAATAGAAGTCTATCCACAGGTATTTCAAATTCCTGCCAAAAGACCTTCTTGTCACGTCTATCTTATATCAGGCAGAAACAAGAACGTATTAATTGATTCTGGAATTGACATAAACTTTCCAAATTTAGAGAGAGCCCTAGGTAGTATCGAACTTAGTTGCAATGATATTGACATTGTTATAAATACCCACGAACATTTTGATCACATCGGATGTAACAAATATTTTTATGACTCTGCGATAATCTTTGCGGGAAAACTTGCTGCCGCAAAGATCACAGAGAGAGATGAATATGTTACTATGTATTGTTCTTATTCTGCGGACTACAAATTAACCAAGCCGCATATTTGGCTCGAAGATGGTGCAATAATCGATCTTGAGAACTTTAAGCTTGAGATATTGAATACGCCAGGACATACCTCAGGATGCATATGCATATATGACATTTATAACAAGCTGCTTTTTTCAGGTGATACTGTTTTTGCACAGGGTACACTTTCAGCCATAGCACCATCGGGAAGTGCTGGCGATTATGTGAACTCAATGGAAATGCTCGATACAAAGAGAATTGAACGCATCTTTCCAGGGCACGGATCAATCTCGAGGACGCCATCGAAAGACATCAGACAGGCGTTAGAAAACGCAAAAGTAAAATTGAAAGAGGTAAAACTAGGTGATACGTGGTCTGAGTCAACACCGCTAGACAATCCTTTGCCCTAGTGTGAAGTCTGGTTCGTTATCTCAAATAGAGGCGCTCACCTTCTACCATGTAGACTACCCGACACCCAATATTTACCGCATGATCGGCTATCCTCTCAAGGTATCGTATAATGAAAATGATGCTTGCGATGTCACGTACACGCTCGGGGGGACACGATCCGTCTGCAACGGTGTTCAGGAAGTCATTAACTATTTGTTTATACAAACTGTCGATATCATCATCTCTAGATTTAAAGGTCCTCGCTTTTTCAACATCCCCTTGAGCATAGGTTTTGATGCTATCCGCAACCATGCTCCTTACTTTTCGAAGCATCTCGTCAAACATCTCTTCAGATACTGCGACACGTATTGGCCTATCCATTACAAGCATCTCTTCAGCGATGTCTTGCGCGTTATCCCCTATCCGTTCAAGGTCAGTTATCATTTTCAACGATGTCGCTATTACTCTGAGGTCTCCTGCCATAGGCTGTTCGAGCGCCAATAGCGACATACACTGGGATTCGATTAACTTATCAAGTTTGTCGATCTCATCGTCGTTTGTTATCACTTTTTTTGCAAGAGTTGAGTCGTTGGTTTTCAGGGCCTTAGTAATATCATCGATGGATCTCATCGCTGAGTTGCCCATTTTTATTACGTTTTCTTGTAAATCTTCCAGTTTCTTGACGTACTTAATTCTAACCATTTTTTGACCTTGTTATTTCATTTGGATCGCTTATCCGAACTTACCAGTGACATAATCTTCGGTCCTTGAGTCTTTTGGTCGCTCAAATAAATCTACTGTGGGGCTATATTCGATCATCTCTCCTAAAAGGAAAAATGCGGTACTTTGCGACACACGCGCCGCCTGCTGCATATTGTGAGTGACGATTATTATGGTGTAATCCCTTTTTAGTTCCCAAATGAGATCCTCTATTTTTGATGTGGCTATGGGGTCTAAAGCTGAACACGGTTCATCCATAAGGAGGACATCTGGTTCTACAGCCAATAGCCTCGCTATGCAGAGTCTCTGCTGTTGGCCGCCGGAAAGTCTAAGCGCTGACTCGTGTAACCTGTCACTTACTTCTTCCCAGAGTGCTGCGTGTTTCAAACTTCTTTCAACGATCTCATCTAGCCTCTTTTTGTCATGAATACCGTGAACCCGCGGTCCATAAGCAATATTATCGTATATAGATTTTGGAAATGGATTTGGCTTTTGGAAGACCATACCTATCTCTTTGCGGAGCGCAACAACATCAGTGTTTTTGTCAAGTAAATTCATTCCGTTATAATTTACTTCCCCCGTTACTTTGACACCATCTACTAAGTCATTCATCCTGTTGAGTGTTTTAACAAATGTGGACTTGCCACATCCCGAGGGACCTATTAATGCAGTTACCTCGCGTTCCGGTATGTCTATCGTGATATGTTTTAGGGCTTGAAATGCGCCGAAATAGAGGTTCAGATCCTTCACGCTGATCTTAATATTTTTGTCCATATAGTTCCCCATGGTCCTTTGAGCTTACAATCCTTTGAGATTTCGTATGTACCTATTCATCAACGTGTCAGTAACAAAAGTAATCACTAAAATGGCGATGACGAGAAGTGCGGCAGTACCGTATGCCGTGGTCGTATCGCGGTATTCCGTGAGGACGTTGTAGAGATGTAATGTCATCGGTCTTGCGGGTTCCTGTAGGCTTTTAGCTATATTTATTGCTCCTCCAACGGTGAGCAAGATGGCAGCAGTCTCTCCTATTGCACGTCCCATACCAAGGATTATTCCAGTAATTATTCCTGGCAATGCCGTGGGCAATACCAGCGTTCTGATCATCTGCCACTTGGTCGCGCCAAGCCCAAGACCCCCCTCTCGAAGTTCGAGCGGAACTGTTTTAAGGGCTTCTTCTGAAGTTCGCAATGATATGGGTAATATCATAAATGCCAGTGTTAGCCCTCCCGACAATATTGACCAGCCCCCCGTATATTCCTTTAGCGCGATAACGAAGAAGAGAAAGCCGAAAAGTCCGAGTATTATTGAAGGTATCCCTGCCAATATTTCTGCTCCTTGTCGTATGATTTTTCTAAACAAGCTCTCTTTTGTATATTCAGTAAGGTAAATCGCCCCTCCGACGCTCAAAGGAGTGGCAATGAGCAAAGAGATTACCGTAATTTGTATCGTGGCTATAATTGTCGGATAGATACCGCCACCGGTATGCCCCCACCCTGCGGGCCAGCCAGTCAAGAATTGCCAGCTGATGACAGGTATCCCGCCCGCAAAAATATAAGCTAGGACCATAATGAGGATTGCCAGCGCTAAGAAGCCGGATGCCCAGAGCAGTCCGTATGCGATCTTTTCGTTGCGCTTTCGCCGATCCATTAAATTCGCCTCCGGAGCGCCAGATTCGCAGCTCCTGTGAGAATCATTATTATAACAAAGAGCACTATCCCCATGGCAAACAATGCATCTCTGTGCGCTCCTGACGCATAGCCCATCTCAAGGGCAATTTGAGCGGTAAGTGTACTGACCGGGCTTGTGACAGACTCTGGGATCTGTACGGTATTTCCAGCAACCATTAAAACAGCCATGGTCTCCCCGATTGCACGCCCCATGCCAAGAATCACACTTGCCACTATCCCCGAACTTGCTGTTGGTAACAGTACACTCTTTATCGTCTGCCAGTGAGTTGCGCCAAGAGCAAGGCTCCCTTCCTTGTACTCACGCGGCACGGCTCGTATCGAATCTTGGGAGATACTGATAACGGTTGGCAAAATCATTATTGCCAATATTATCCAGCAGGCAAGGACACTTGCACCAAACCCTCCAAACTGACCCCTAATCCACGGCACGATGACTATAAGACCAAAGAACCCATAAACCACTGATGGAACTCCAGCGAGTGCGTTTATCGAAGGCGTGAGGATTCTCCTCATGTAAGGGGGCGCTAGTTCTGCCAAAAACACTGCACATGCTATTCCTAGTGGCGTTCCGATTCCAATTGCTCCCAACGTTACTATAAGCGATCCAATAATTATGGGGAATATCCCCCATGTCCCGTTAGCAACGCTATCTGTTGGTTGCCAAATGCTACCAGTCAAAAAACTAGGGCCCACTTCAACTAAAAATGGCAGACCCTGGCTGAAGATGAAATAGATAATTAAGAATATAACGAGAACTGAAGAAATCGCACATATTAATAAAAATAGCTCAATAAGACGCTCTTTTATATTTCTAACTCTTGCTCCTTTTAATATGCTAAGGTTTAGACTGACTGGTTTCTTCGGACTGAGCTGTTCTTTCGGACTGAGCACGTCAGATTCTCTCATTGTACTTTAGGTTCTCTCATTATATTACTGTTAAAAAAGGGGGAAGGAGGTGATTAATTTTACGATTTTTGTTACTTCGCCTCACTAATTGGCACTTCCCCGTCAGCCTTTAACACTGCTTGACCGCCACTGCCGAGCACATAATCCAAGAAGGATTTTGCAAGACCCGTTGGGCTGCCTTTCGTGATTAAGAGGAAGTCCCGCTGAATCTTGTAGGTTCTATTCGCGATGTTATCGGCCGTCGGTGCCACACCGTCAATGCTCACTGCTTTAACGACAGGCGTTACTTCCGCTGACGATATATATCCTATTGAGTTAGGATCCCCTGCAACAAACGATCTGACCGCGCCTGTGGATGACTGCGTCAACCCTCCCGTCGTAAGGTTTCCGCCATGAAGTACGAGGCTCACTACCCCATCCCGATACCCGATCCTGCTTCGCGGTTTATAACGTTGATGTGGGCATTCTTTCCTCCCACGTCGGCCCAATTAGTGATATTGCCCGTAAAAATATCACGTGCTTGGTTCAGTGTGAGACTTGATACCGAATTTGATGGGTGCACAATAAACGCTATACCGTCAACACATATTGCCACCGGTTTTAAATCGGGGTACTTCGCCATTTCACTGGCTGTTATATTTCTCGAGGACATTCCGATATCCGCAGTACCCTCTCCAACCGCTGTTACACCAGCGCTTGACCCGCCTCCTTGAACGAGCACCTGCACGCCGGTATTATTGGCCATAAATGCCTTTGCAAGGTTCTCAGCGTGAGGCTGTACCGACGTGGAACCTGCCAGCTGCACTTTTCCTGCAGTACCTGTTTGATTAGTGTTAGCCGTGCAGCCTGCGCTCATTACTACTATTGCAATGATGATCGCTACTAAAGCTAAGGGTGCATACTTTTTCATTTATTCACTATAATCCAAACATTAAGTATATTCCATATCACTATCCTATATAGATTATATAAACGAAAATAGAGTACATACTTATTTGTTGTTGCGAGGAAGTACTGCTGGGACTTACAGAGACTTAGCGATAGCTAAGTCCAGCGCAACTTCAGCGATGTTAACGCCATAATCTCCAACTCTATCCATACTATCAACCACAGTCCCTAGTAGCACAGCAAGCTGCGCTTCAAGGCGGAATATCGATTTATCGAGTCTATCTAAAATTTCCATTTGTTTAGATTTCAGTTGTATCGATTCTTCCGCGAGGGCGATATCAAGTTTAAAAAACGCATCAACTGCCAGTCCAACAATCTTATTTGACATATCATTTGCAACTTTTATGTCCCCAAATAATTCCTCTGGAATTGTGTTTCCGCTTAGCATCAACGCGGACTTTGCAATCTTATGGGCGTGGTCTGCAATCCGCTCCAACGATGAAGCTGCAAGATAATACTCAAGCCCATCCTCCGCCGACACGTCCGAGCCCTCGATGTAAGGGCTCTCAGTCATCTTTTTGAGGCGTTTTATGATAAGAAGATAAAGCCTGTCAACATCTCCATCTCTCTGTATCACGTCATTCGCAAGATCTACATCATCTTTAATGAGCGATTTTATTGCATCCATATGCATGGACTCGACGATTAAATGAATCCTCCTTAACGCCTTCTTTACGGGGAGCTCTGTGGGATTTAAAAGGTCCTGTATTACAACGGACTTTGCAGTCTCTTCCACTATTTCTGTGCCTATGAGTCTGTAAGTCATATCTCTTATTATCTTTCGCTGCTCGGAAGTTATCCTTTCAGCTTTAAGTTCTATAATTTCATAACCAGCAATGTAAATCGCAATTATCTGTCTCGCGAGTGTATCTCCAAAAAATGTATCTATCTTATAAATTTTGCGTTTCTGAGGCTTTGTTTGCTCTCTAGGGGCCACTCGTATCGACCCATCCGGGAGGGGTGACAATGTTACTTGTGCTTTTTCACGCAAGCCAACTTTGTTGGCCCAAGTTTTTGGCAGCGAGACCGTGTAGGTCGACTTGCCTGTGAGTTGAACTTTTCGGATCTCCATATAGTCTCAATATCTATATAGACAGTTTCATCAGATATATATTATGCGATGAAGAATAGAATGCCGGGGGCGGGAATCGAACCCGCGCTCTTCAGATTTCTCAGGTGTCCTGTTCTAAATCCCCTATGAGTCTGACACCTTAGCCATCTAGACCACAATCATGCAACTTCGTGCAATTTACTAGGCCACCCCGGCTCCGGTTTCAATCTCATAAAGCCCTTTAACATCATAACGTTTTTGGTAATACTTTTTACGTCAAAGATATAAATTGCGGTATTAAGCCAAAAAATAAAGCCAACATTTTTATATAAACATTGTATAAAAATCATTAATGTTTAAAAACTGACCTATTTTAATTAGATAGTGCTAAAATAGTTTCATAACGTTTTTATAATGTAAATGTAATTATTAAATTAAAAAAATAAGGGGGGCTGTTATGAGGGACGAGGCTATGGCGGTATTTGATCGTGATGAGGAGGTCATTACCAATCTTTTAGTTAATATCGGTCTTAAGAGAAATATGGCTAAAGCGCTGGTATATCTTGCCAACGTCAACGATGCGATGTCTCGAAGAATTGAAATAGGGGCTGGCCTGAGACAACCCGAAGTGAGCATTGCTATGCGCGAGCTACGTGAAAAAGGTTGGATCGAAGAATGGGAAAAGAAGAAGGAAGGAAAAGGGCGACCACTTAAGTGTTACAAGCTTGCCATTAGATTGAATGATATTATTGATTTTCTTGAAGAAGAAAAGCGGCGCGAGGCAAAACAAGACGAAGAGCGCATAGAACGACTGCGATATCTCTCAACCGGAATAGCGAGATAATAGTAACATTTTAACTGGCGTTCTCAGCGTTTTAATACTTCGACTGTAGTCCCAATTTCATCAACCTTTCCTACGTGTACCTCAGAAACATTAGTAAAAATCCCGTGCTCTACGACGCCGGTGATGTTTGAAAGCTTTATCTCTAACTCGTTTACCTCGTTTATAACCCCAAAATCTGCATCTATTACGAGATTGCCGTTATCCGTTACAAATAACCTATAGGAATCGGACTGCCTAAGTTTTGGCATCCCTCCGATCTTTTTAACTTCCATTAAAGTGAGTGCGCAGCCGAAAGGAATGACCTCCAGGGGCACCGGCACGTCGAGCCTTTGAACGAGTTTTGAACTATCAACAGCTACGACAAATCGCTTTGATGATAGCGCCACGATCTTTTCACGGGTGTGTGCTCCTCCCCCACCCTTTATCAAATCGAGGTTTTCATCAACTTGATCCGCGCCGTCTATCGCGATGTCAACAACATTATGCTCTAAAAGGGTAGTCATGGGTATGCCGTTTTTAATTGCAAGCAGCATGGACTGATGCGAAGTTGGGATACCTGAAATCGATATCCCCTCAGTTTTTATTCTATCGCCAAGATGATTTATAGCGTGAGCAATTGTTGTGCCGGTACCCAATCCAATTACCATGCCATCTTCAATGAGCCCCGCAACCGATTTTCCTGCAGCTTCTTTCTCTTGCCTTGAAAGATCAACCATATTCGTAAAGATTGACCTATATAGCTTAGCAATTTCGATTTTAACGTGCCATTGTCTAAAGTTACACGGATAAGAGCTATATATTATTGAAAACCCCTATTGACTAGAAGGGAGGTTATCGATGGGTTTATTAAATCGTCTTAGCACGGTCATAAAGGCAAAGATCAGCAAGTTCATTGACAAACACGAGGATCCTCGTGAGACGCTTGACTACTCATATCAAAAGCAGCTAGAACTCTTACAAAACGTAAAACGCGGTATCGCGGACGTGGTCACTGCTAAGAAGAGGCTCGAGCTTCAAAAAGCCAAGCTTGAAGTCAATATAGAAGAGTTAAACACACAGGCTCGTGATGCTGTTGCGGTAGGACGTGACGACCTTGCGCGTATCGCTCTTGAACGGAAAAAAGACTCCATGGCCCAGATCGACTCGCTTGTAGCGCAGATCTCAGATCTTGAGAATGAGCAGGCGAAGTTGATAAATACTGAGAAGCGACTATCGGCCAAGATTGAGGCATTCAGAACGAAAAAGGAGACAATAAAGGCCCAATACTCCGCGGCCGAAGCGCAAGTTAAGATAACTGAGGCAGTAACGGGTATATCGGAAGAGATGGCCGATGTTGGACTCTCGGTTCAGCGCGCTGACGAAAAGACTGAAGAAATGAAAGCGAGAGCGCAGGCCCTTGATGAGCTAATAGAGGCAGGGACCCTGAAAGACGTCACGAGCGATGAAACTAAAGTGGATGAGGAACTCCGGAAGATCAAGTCCAAAGATGAAGTTGAAAATGAACTTAAAATCCTGAAAGAGCAAATTCCCGCAAAGAAGAGGGTAGCTGAACAAGAAGGGGAAACACAGGAGGCGCAGCAATGATAGTTAGGATACTTGGAGATAGCCAGTATGAACTTGAAAGCAAGTACCTCGATGAAATAAACGAGCTTGACAACTGCATGGTCGATCATCTCAATGACGATGAAGTAGACGAGTTCAAGAAATGTTTGAGTGAAATGATAAGGATAGTGAGGGACAACGGTGTCCCGCTTGACCCTACTGAGATAGTGGCCTCCGACGTCATACTTCCCTCACCTGACATAACTCCAAAAGAGGCAAAGAAGCTGTTCGCTCAAGAGGGGACGATCTCAGAATAGGATATTAAAACGGCACGTCCCATATAGGATACCAGCGTTCGAGCTCCTGCTCCACGGGGAGCTCCTGCTGCATTATGGAACGCAGTCGGAACTCGTAACTGTAATCTCGTAGGCGCTGTTTTGCATCGACCGGAACAAACGGGTAAAATTCTCCTTGCTTATAATTGTAGATCCAAAAAACGGTCTTTTGGTTTTTGAATTTGAAGACGGCACAGAGTATTTGTTCGTCATATCCCGCATCGACAAGTGTTGAGCTCACCACGTGTATGTCTGAAACGAGGTTTTCAAACTGTTCATCCATTACTATGACCCACATATACTCGAACTCATCCTGCACAATCTCGAACCTCGTTCCACTTATTTTAAGGAGCTCTTTGATGTCATTTTCAACGTGTGTGAAATCTGCTGACTCTACGGGTTTAAAACAGATTCCTGATTTTCCTGTTGAACTAAGATCAAACTCTGTATTCAATGTCACATAGGCCGTTGACATGGAAAAAAGCTTATCGACTTTAGGCTTTATGCCCTTGGTCCTCCCGAGTATCGAATCGAAAAATCCCATTAAGTGGTACTGTTATCGCAAGATGTAGTATAACTTTTTCGTATCGAAGTGACGCCATCACTTGAGCTGCTGCAGAGGAGGTAACAAGATATTCAGAATATCAGTCCAGATCTATAACTATCCCTCCTCCGGGTATGCACCGCATTTCCTTTAGCTCTGAGATGTGTTCATATGTCAGGGTGTTTTAATCATCGAAATCTATTAAGATACTCTGCAATTCAGCATTTACTTCAACTTTTATTATTCTCTTTATCTCTATTGGGAATTCGGGGATGCTTTACGCAAACTGGTTTGCGGTGTTCATTGGCTCTGAGTCGGGCCGTTTTTATGTGCTCGTCATCGCCCTCCATCGAAGATGAATAATTAAAATGTAGATAAAGCTACCCTGCCCATTTTGTGGATTCTGACGCAATAAGCCTGATAACATACGGACGACGATGAGTGATACTCCCAATAATAAGATTATATTAGGTCAATTCTGAAGCGTGCATCCCGATGAAAGGTCATGTTAATAAAAGTGATACGATTTAAGAATTAGAGACCTGCGAGCACTTCAGATTAAATGTCGCGGGCCATTTTTTGTTTCCACGCAATTTATTTAAATTTGCAAATAGAAAAGGGTACGTGATGAGAGAGAGAGAAGCCGTCCTCTTCGATGCTTACGGGACTGTGATCGACGTGGGCACCTATCACAGAGATATAACAGAATACGTGCTTGATGAATGTGGCTCCAAGCACGGCAGGAACATAGATCTGGAGGAGTTCAACAGCTACTGGAATGGAGAGTTTGAGAGAGCGTTTAGTGACATCAATGAGTATTGCGGTGAGTTCAGAAACGTGAGAGAAATCTACGGAATTAGCACGAAGAGAGTCCTTAGTAAATATGGAATAGCCTTGACTTATGATAAGGTAGAGGAATTAAATACCGTTTATAAGAAGATGTTGGATGAAGCTGCTGCTGTGACCCCCAGCGTCAAGGAGACCTTGAGGGTCCTACACTCTGAGGGCTATGATATGGGATTGGTCTCGAACGGGGACACAGAAGAGCTTCTTGAACACTTGAATGGTGTAAAAGAGTATTTTGACGTCGTAGTTACCTCTGAAGATCTCAATGTCTACAAGCCTGATCCAAGAATTTTCTCGGAAGCCGTTCGGAGAGTAGGGGTCCGTAAGGAGCAGACAGCTTTCATAGGTGATACCTTGACCTCAGATGTGCTTGGAGCAAAAAAAGCTGGCATTAAGTCAGTATGGTACAACAAGAGGAGGAGATTACCGAGATACGGAATAAAACCAGACTTCGAGATCCGTGATATGGTCGAAGTCGTGCAAATCCTAAACTCGCAAATTTTCAACCATTAATCTGCCTTCATCGCAATCGGCTCTTTTGCTTACATAAAGTCAGTAGTTTTGTTGACCGGCTAACTGAGCCTCCATTTGTCTCAGCCTTTCAATCCTTTTTTCAATTGGCGGGTGGGTTGAAATAATATTCAGTATGGACCCTCTGGAAACTGCCGGTATAATGAAGAATTGACTTATCCCCTCCACTTTACGAATATCCTCTGTCGGGATCCTCGCGATATACCCGCTTATCTTGAGCAGCGCACTTACGAGGTTCGCCGGATGAGCGGTAATTATTGCAGAGCCTCTGTCAGCTGCATATTCCCTGTATCGTGAAAGTGCTCTTATGAGAAGGAAACTTACAAGCCATATTACTACTAGCCCGATCCAAGCGAGAAACGTGTTGTCCCTCCTACTGCCTCCACCAGCTCCAATGAACCAGAACCAGCGCATGAAGAGTCCAGCGACCGTTGTCACGAAACTTGCAAGCGTCATAACTAGCATGTCCTTGTTTTTTACGTGGGATACTTCGTGGGCAAGAACCGCTTCGACCTCGGGCTGGTCAAGCTTCTGTAGAAGCGAACTAGTAACTGCTACTACCGCGTGCTTCTCATTACGACCTGTTGCAAATGCATTTGGAATCTGACTATTTACTACGGCCACTTTCGGTTTTGGCATATCTGTCATGGCGCTGAGGCGCTCTATCGTGCTATGAAGCTGAGGATATTCGCTCTCACTGACAATATGCGCACCGCTTGCGGCAAGCACTATTTTGTCCGAAAAGTAGTACTGTGAGCCAAGTAGTAGCGCTGCGAAGAACAACACAAAAACCAGGCTTTGGACATAGAACAGTACGATGCCGAAGAACGCGACGTAGACCACTCCTAACAGCAGCATGGTCAGCAGCATGCGGGCTGAAAGACTCGTGTCGCGACCGTACGATTTTTTCATGTAATTATCACCTTATGTGCCCTTATCATGACTCCAAAGATCACATGTAATTCTGAGCTCTTAAATATACCGTCGAAAGCTTTAATATACTTTTTATAAATTTTATTGAAGATTTTTATAATAATATTAATGTATCTGATGTTAATTTAATGAAGGATGAGCTTATAACTGCAAATAACATTTACAGTTAAAAAAGTAGATACCAGCATGAATCGAGAAGAAGAGGCCGATTCTGAGTCAATCGATTGGGATGAATTTCACCCGAAGAGCCCCTATGACGTCTATACTCCGCGATTTAGGCGCCGGAAAGAGTGGTCAATAATTCTTGGTGTAGTACTGTACCTGGGAGTTCAAGTTGGCGCACCAATTTTCTTACGATCCATTTTGACGTTCGTTGGGGTCACGATAAACAGCGTTAGCTCAGGATCTCCTGACATTATCAGGCCGTTTACTCTCTGGTCGGTTATAATAGCAAATGTAGTAGCAATTGTGCTTGTATTGCTCGTTGTGAGAATTTACTATGACGAGCCGATATCTCTGCTAGGCTTCACCACGAAAAACATCCCAAAAGCTGTACTGTATGGCGTTGTTGGGTACGCTGCCACGGTCTTAATTATCACAAGCATCTCTTATCCCATAGAGCAGAGAGTTGGAGTTGATCCAACGCAGCATGCGCTGTCAGAGTCGGCAATGGTTCCGAACTTGGTGCCTTTGCTTCTCCTCTCTGGCGCGATCGTAGCCCCCATCGCTGAGGAGGTCGTCTTTAGAGGGTACCTCTACAAAGCCTTCAGAGATAGGTTTAAACCGTTCTACGCTATAGGGTTAAATGCCGCTCTTTTCTCCTTAGTTCACTTCGAGCCGCGGGCATTACTTTGGCTGTTTATTATTGGCGTTGCACTCGCCTATGTGTACGAAAAGACGGGCAATTTATTGGCGCCGATAACGCTGCACATGTTGAACAACACGGTAGCGTTTCTTTTCTCAACTTAATAGTGCTCCACCTACGTTACCAGCTTGGCTATGACATCCCCCTTTCTTGCTCCCACTGCTTCTGCGACTGGCGTGCATTTCACCATCATTAAATACGCGATAGGTTTAAAACTGTATTCTGATAACATCTCAAAATTCGCCATCCCCTTTGCTATAATAAGCGACGCTCTTGGGAGTACCTCTGTGAGCTCCTTTGATGCCTCTTCGATGTTCAGACCAACTGCATTTGTGCCGGTAGTTATCACCCTGTCGGCAATTTTTTCAAGCCCGAACTCCCAAACGTCTTCAATCGTCGCGTCGGTGAGAATGTAGCCGCCTCGCACAACGAGTGTCACATTGCCCCCTAGTTTTTTTATCTGTTCTATCAGCAGACCGTCGTAAATAATCTCGCCCGCGTTATCAGCGATATATACGACGTTATCAAGTATCTTCCTTATCTCATCAGTATCGTCGATGTCTAGCCCATGCTTGTAGATCGCATCAACCTGTCTTTCGAAGTTCTCGACATCGACCTCAAATCCGAGAACTCCAAAATCAAATGTGTTTCCTATTATCGCGGCAATCACTGCCTTACGGAACTTATCTTCGCTCCGTTCTACTATTTCTTTGACCTTGTGTAGAAGCTTGAACGCCGTCTCATTGGCGAGTTTTTTCTCATCTCTGTACGGATCGTCGTCTCCGAGAGCTCGATATGCAGCACGATGTACCTGCGTTGAGAGAACGGAAATGGGCACATCAAATCCCATACTACATATTGCTCTTATCGCTGCGTCTAAGGCCTTAAGCTGCGTTTTGCTATCATCAGTCGAAAGTTGTGACTCGTACAGAACCCGTGAGATCAGGCACGGAATACATTTTGGCGCAATCTTCATGGAATCGACCTTATATTGTAGCAACTCTATAGGATACTAAAAGCCGTTATTGGGTATAAAGAGCTACCTCGATGTGGTTAACTTGAAGGTTTACGAAGTTGGAGAGAGAAAACTTGTTAAGATGATATCTGGGCTGATCGAGTGTGAAGCTGCCATTTGTCCGGGAAGCGACGACTGCGCTGCGATTGAGTATGGCGACCAATACGTCGTCGTAACAACTGATATGCTACACCAGAAGGCACACTTTCCACGTGAGATGACAGGGTATCAGATCGGCTGGATGGCAACTGCGGCAAACCTTAGCGACATTGCTGCTATGGGAGCGACTCCCATAGGAGTGACAATGGCGCTTGGCATTCCTAAAGACACTGAAGTCAACTTCGTGCTCGATTTAGTAAAGGGGGTAAATGAGTGCTGCAGGAAGTTTGGCACATACCTCCTTGGTGGCGATACTGACGAACACGATGAGATCACACTCGTAGGAACCGCTCTCGGAAAGGTGGATAAGGATAAAATACTGACAAGAGGCGGTGCTAAGGTGGGTGATGCGGTGTGCATAACAGGAGAGCTCGGATTAGCCGCGGCAGGTGTAAGGATCTTACTTCAAGATCTAAAGGTGGCTGACGCTACAAAAAATAACGCAATGAAGAGACTGTTTGAGCCGGAGCCGAGAATCATAGAGGGCATGAAATTAGCAGAATCGAGCGTTGTGACATCCCTTATAGATACGAGCGATGGTCTTGCAATATCCCTTTATGAGCTTTCAAAGGCAAGTACAGTAGGGTTTCACATAGTTTCGGAGAAACTTCCGATTAGCGAGGAGGTCAAATCGATAGCTAAAGATAGATGGGACTTGCTCACTTTGTCAGTTTACAGGGGAGGTGACTATGAACTCCTTTTCACTGCTCCAGAGAAATCGCTTGAGAGAATTCCAATTCCGTATACAGTAATCGGCAGAGTGATAAAAGAGGGGATGAATCTCGAAGAGGCTGGCGTCGTTTACAATTTGAAAGAGGAGGGATATGAGCACCTTTCAGTTACCTCACCTAAACTCTGACTCTCTCTAAACCTACGTAGACTTATCTCAATCGAGAGGGAGTGCCGAACACCTGAGAGGAGATTCCGAGACCGGTGCAGTTGTTGTATAAAATTGACGAAAGGATTGCCACCACTTTTTCATCTTGCAAAACTGGGGAACCACTGTCGCCAGGGTAGGGCATGTTGCCGCATGGGAATGCAAATCGGTTTAAGTTCCTTCCTGTGTCTATAACCCGACAATCGATCACCCGCTCACTTGTCATGAGTCTTGCAGGGCCAAAATAGGCATTACCAATCTCAGAAATCTTTGCGTAGTTACGTGGAACTTCAATGATGGCGAGGTCATAGTCGTTTATTAGTTTTATAACCTTGCTTTCATGGCCGTCGACTTTTACTTTCGTTCCTATCCTGCCGTTTCCATATCGTATGACGTGCCCCGCAGTTATTGCACAGATCTTGCCACCGTAATTTATTACCGCGCCTATGGTACCTCTGATTTCCTCGCTCTTTACGATGCAGCCCTCGGTAATCACCGTACATCCTTTGGCCTGAGCATCCTAATAAGGTTATCTGCGCCTTCAAACCCCAACGTTTTTTGGCTCCCGTGCATCATGTCAATGTGGTCTATCCCAAGACTTACTGCCATTGGCTTTTCGAGCATGCCACCTATTATGAGGTTTATTTGCATCTCATTGAGCTTTTCAATAATCGCCTCCTGCTCAGGCTCTATCAATACCTCGCATTCATCGCTCAACAGACGATCAAGCTTCTCTCTGGTATTTGAATCGAAATCTACAACTACTAATTTAGGCGCCATCCCTATTTCACCTAGGAAGTTCGTCATTGAGACGGCGCGGGTAGGGCCCCCTATCACGGCCACCCTCTTATCGGCAAGATGTAGTTCTTCGTAATGCTTCGGCAAGAGGTGATCGAGGTTTACGCATATCCCGAGAGCGTCGCCCACACTTGCGAGAAAGCGCTTCGTTGCTTCGTACCCTATAGGTATCTCTTCAACGATGTAGGGCATTCCGAACTTTTGTTCAAGGAGTTCTGCAGCCTCCCTTCCCGTAGCCTCACACACTACGATGTTTAAAGCAGCGGACCCTAAGTCTCTAATCTGTTGTAAGGTCGCATCTGCTGTCAGAACGGCGTTTACTCTAAGACCTGCAAGGGCAAGCAATTTTTTAAGCTCCTTAAGGTCAGGGCCGCCTCTGAGCATCCCTATTAGATTTACTGCAGAGCGATCGATGTTGTCAGGATCCTGTACGAGCACATCGACAAGCCGTTTGAGCGTCTCACTGTAGCCGGTCCTATAGTCACCCTCAAAGCCCCCAGATTCGATTCCTATCACCGTTGCGCGAGTGTCAACGTCTTGAACGACTCTTTCTACGTCCTCACCAATGATGCTGGAAGCACAGCACGATAGCACTGCGAGGAGGTCCGGGTTGAGCTCGGTGTCGAGTTCCTCTATGGCTTCTTTGAGTTTCTCTTCAGCTCCGAAAATGACATCGTTTTCATCCATGCAGGTTGAATACACATTTGACGGTTTGTCCCCTCGCATTCCCATTATGTAATTTATGTGATATACGCAACCCTTAGGTCCGTGGACGACGATGGCGCTGTTTTTTATGTTGCCAATCGCCTTAATCGTCCCAAACAGCCGACAAGTACCGCGGGGGATCTTAACCGCTTTTTTTGTCAATGTCTGCGCTCCTCGATTTTTTATTCAACACTTGTTATAATATTTGTGGGTGTTGCTTATAAGGTCATCGTCCAATATTGTAGCGTAAAAGCATCTCTAGAAAGTCACGTTTTGCCGATTTGCTGCATTGTACGGGCCAACACAACGGGGACCATTGTCGTTAATACCGAAAAGGTCGGGTATGCCCGACTTTACCCAAAGACCAGAACGTAAGGTGCAGATCCTACAGCTGATAGAACAAAGGATCTGCCGCAAACACATCTTCGTCGCTTTCGAGCTGTTCGATGAGACAGAGCTGCGCATAGTTCGCACGCGAACCTCATCAACAGGATGGTCATGCAGCGGTCGTAGTACCGCTTTAGTATCAGGGGCTTGCGCTCACACAACCGAGACGCTTCGTTGATCGCGTAGTCGAAGTACAAATGAAGCTGCAGGAAAAATCTGACGCACGGCAATCATTTGCGTGTTTGGCTACCGCCCTTGTTCATTATTAAGTAGGGTAAAAAAGTAGATTAATCATGTCGCTGGGGGAGTGAGCTGACATGTAAGAGGATACTTCTACGCTGTTCGCGATTACTGCGCGCGCAACGTGCCATAGCTCGCAATAGTATTCTAACCAAGAAACGAAAACGAACGGAAGTGAGACCAAAAGAGCATAGCGGTTTAAAAGGAACACCAGCCATTTTTTCGAAAAACAGACGCGTCTTATTCTTTATTTCAAAATTTTGACATTTTAAGCCCTAGAATGTTTTTTTCATGAGCGTCTAAAGATAGCATGTTTTTACTTAGAATTTTACTTTCTCATACACCTCTCGTAAGTCCGCATCTTTGAACTACAGATAGACGGTCGTCGTCTGGATCTCAGCGTCCTCTCGTCTTTAAGGACGGATCTGTGTTCCAGCTTGTCGGGTGATGTCGGCTGGAGAACCGTTCCCCTCGCCGGGAGCCATGCCGAACAGAGTACTCTTGCTGTACAGAGTAATCGACTCCTGAACCGTGTCGTTTGCGGTTTGCACTTTCTGCGTCATGGTATCTACGCTTTTCCCCATATCTAAACTTCCAAGAGCTATAATCACCGTGTTAATTCCGTGCAGGTTCCCCGCCCTGTCGACATAGCGAACGATGACCGTCCCTGGACTGCCCACGTAAATCGGAAAGCCCAACACCAGGAGGCTGTACTTCGAGAGATCAGACGGAGCCTGCGGACATCAACGCCGGACCGGACCATGTGCATAGCATAGGAGTGTCTAAAGGTGTGAGGGTGACTGTCCCCAATATCAGAGTGCTCGACTCCTAGACCTTTTTCTTTTCCTTTTCTTTCTCTCTTTCCTTTTCTTTTTCTTTTCTTTTTTCTTTTTCCGTTTTTGCTTTTGGTTTCTTTTCCTTTGGGTGTCTCTTTGCCATGGCGGTCTCCAACTCCGACGACAGTTTCAATAAAGAAATGTATATTGTGTAGAGGTTAAGACTTTCCCCCGCTAGCGCTAGCACGCATAACCTGATGCGTTTCGCCCATTTTTGCTACATTATGCTATGGAATGGTCAGGTGTTTGAAGCTATCTTAACACAATTCGCCGCAACATCCTCCTCAAATGCCCGAAGTGCGGTAAGGGAGGGCGCGAGCTTTGTTTAGACGCGACCACGGTAAGCGGTGTATTAGATGTGCTCTAGTGGTGCCGCCTCTATGAAACCTGACTTGCGAGATGTGCTCTTTGAAGATGACGCCTTACACCCATATATCGCGGTCTTACTCAATGGACGGAATATCAATGAGATTGACGGAGTGATGTCAGCCCTCTCAGAGGGTGATGAAGTAGCACTACTTCCACCTGTGTCAGGTGGCTAATCATTGCTTAAATCTTTGTAGCCCCCAGCGTATTGAAGACATTGTTGAAGCTATATGTGCTCAGTTCGGATTACCTGATGGATGATACCGCCATTCTTTTCAGCAAAAATACGGAAACATTTATTGACTTAAGAATGCATCAAAGCTTGGAGATGTAAATTATGTGCTCAGGCGGTGGCCCATTTATAACTGTGGAAACAAGTTGGTTCAAGAACTACCGCTGCAATAACTGTGGGAAAAAGTTCAAAGTGATGGGTAAGAATCCTCTGTGTCCGTCCTGTCAATCCGAAGACCTTGGCGAACTCTCAGAGTGAAGTAATATCAACGATTTACAGTAACTTCTCACTTTACTCACATAAGCCGCGGCCATTGACAAGTTGCAGTAATCCCGGGTGCCCCGAGCACGAAATTAGTGATCAAGTATATACTAGTTACCTTATAATAGTGACATAAGTAGGAGGCATATCAAATGGTCGCAATGCCAGAAAAAGTGATGGAGAACATCAAAGCGATGAAAGTTGCCGTTGTCGCTACGGTAGATGATAAGGGCGTGTCCAATGCCGTCCCCGTGGGGTCAATTGTCATAAAAGACCCTGAAACGATACTTATTGGCGACAATTTCTTCAAGAAGACCGCTGAAAACGCGAAGAAGCCAAATTTTAACGTGGGGGTCACTTCGTGGGTAGGTAGGGAGGGCTATCAGGTCAAGGGCCAAGGAACATACGTGACTGAAGGGCCTGACTACGAAACGATGAAGCGGGCAATAAAGTCAATGAATCCAAACTTGCCGGCAAAAGGCTGCATCGTAATGAAAGTCACCGACGTGTATGACGTGGCCCCGGGGCCGAATGCAGGAAACAAGATTGCTTAGGGAGGTTGTTTGAACGTATTTCGGCACTTCAACGCTAAAACAATGGACGTCGAAGGGCAAAAGTAGCGCGTTTATCCATAGTTTTTGAAGTTTTTGTACCCTGAACGTTGTCTTATTTCTGTCAAAGTGAGGTAAAAAAGCACCACTAGGAATGTTTGTAAGTATCCTTAGTTTTTCCAGTCCAAAGTTGGAAAATAAAAGGGAGTGGTGAAGCTGCGGAGGGTATATTTAGTGATGAAGCCGCTGCTGTTCGAGACGCTGGATATTGAGATGACGGAGAAGGAGGAATAAGGAACGGGCGATGAAAGAAAGGACATATTTGCTTCAATAGGGTGGCAGCGCATTGCTGAGGATATAGTAGGTGATGGTAAGTATTGGATTTCAACAGTGAAGATTCCTGACTTTGGTATGTGGCATGATTCTGAGTTCGGTAATTATGAGACAATGGTACTTGACAAAAGCACTAATGAACTGGGCACCACTGTTGACATACGGCGATATGCTACAGAAAAAGACGCGATAGCAGGGCATAAACTGTTTGTTGAAGTGTTCAGTCGCCGCGCTGCTAAAGGTAAAAAGGAGAAATCTGAGATATCAAAACTCACACTCGAAATAGAGTTAAAAGACAAACTCATCGCACAACTGCAAAACGAGAACGGATTTTTAAAACAGGAATACGCAAAGGCTACCGAGACGCTTAACCGTTTCCTATTGCCCCCACCTAAGCGAAGTTTTTGGGACAGATTGAGACACAAGAAGTAGTTTTTTGTGCTATCGAAAAACGTATGGGTTTCAAAACCAATTCAATCTAATTTAAAAACGAACGGGGGTAATGTGCATAACATTTAAAGATATTTACATCGTAGATTTTAACATTGAAAATGTAACGCAAACAAATAAAGGCACCGTCATCGTTCCTTACAATCTTTCTGTGGAACCGCCCAACGAGTGGAAGGAAATCTTTTTGGAATCGATTAACTGGGAGCGTGGACACCCGGTCAGGTGGTCGGTAGAAGACTTACCATTTAAAACTACAAAGATAATCGGCAAACAACTTCTGTTTGAATGCCGGCAAACCCCCAAGGATATTAAAAAGGATGGCATCTGTTGGGAGATTGTTGCAGACCACATCGTCGATGCAAACGAACGATATCGTGAGTTTGAAGAGGGACAAATGCAAGAAAAAGCAAGAATTGACGTACAGCAACAAGAAGAAGAGCAAGGACATAGAGAATTTGACGATTTTAAGCGGCAACTACGCGAGTGATGACGACTCCACAATTTAAATCGGCCTACAAGATTGTTAAACGGAAGAG
Source organism: Methanobacteriota archaeon (assembly GCA_963704625.1). Taxonomy (GTDB): domain Archaea; phylum Halobacteriota; class Bog-38; order Methanoflorentales; family Methanoflorentaceae; genus DASPRZ01. Next base: position 1,506,143 of record OY969924.1, read on the forward strand.
TTGCATAGAATTCTATTCGGTATTGTCCATTAAAAAAACCAGACGTTCGAAACGTGAAAAAGCAGTATATGAAAACCACTGCGTCCGCAGTTCTCGTTTTTATAGATTTAGTGGCAAGTGCAGTTTTTTAAGTTGAATGTTGAGCGATTACGTACGGATAAACGTTAAGGAAAGGGCTTATAAAAAGGGGATCCGAACCTACAGAGACTGTCACGTCACGTAAGCAGTTCAATATATACCTATTCAATCATAAGCGTACCGATGCGTGTACAAGATGCCGTAATACTTTACCATATAGACTGAATTGGTTACACTTTGTCGATGTCGCATAAGAAAATCAATAACGAACGAAACTTCGTAGAGAATCAAAATGCCACGTGATTGTACACGTCTCGCAGGTCTTCATCCTTGAGCTGCAAGTAGGCTTGCGTCGTGTTGAGGTTGCTGTGATCCAATAATAACTGCACCCTGCGGATATCAACTTCAGACCTGACGGGGTGAATGGTAACGAATGCCGAGATCAATTATCATCATCGGAGCCGGAATGGCTGGCTTATCCGCTGGGTGTTACGCCCAGATGAATGGGTACACGACGCAGATTTTTGAACAGAACGTCACGCCTGGCGGCGTGTGCACCTCGTGGACGCTCGGTAACCCTCATTCAGTCTCTTGTTCCTTCTTTTCTACCTCTCCAATAATCTCTTTGCCTTTCTTTTTCAGATCGCCTATATCTACCATATACTACACACCTCTTCTTTCCATTTCGTTAGAAGATACGGAATACGATGTAAAGGATAACCAATACAACGATTATTGTCAGCAGCACGGACATGAGACTCATTTTTTCGCCTGTTTGTAACATTGCGCCTTCTTTGCGTTAGCTTCTAATGTTAAGACCTAGGTGCTTTTAAATCGGCTGTTGTGGGCTCACATCACTAAATGTCTCTCTTTTATCGAATAATAATTTACTCAAATTAGAATTAATTAACTTCTTAGATTAAATCCTGACCCGGGACACCCAGTTCTTATAAGCCGAAAAATCATATGAAAGCACTAGAGAAGGCTCTACATAACAATGGAGACTGCATTTTTTGCAGTTCTGTGTTTCTTTCCAGTTAAATCCAGAGATTGCGGTCCTGATGTCGGTTTTAAGAAGAGAAACGCCCGTTGCGTATTCATTACGGACATAACAAGGCAGGATCAGTTTTCCCTTTGGATCTACGTTAATTACCGCCCAAGGCCTGCACTTCCAATTTTTTTCTTGTGCTAGGACTTTAAAATAATTGACTGAATTCACCAAGGGATACCCGTTTTTCTTCATCTCCACGAGTTTTTTTGCTATCTTTGAAATCTCGTCGGCGACAGGTGCAGACACACTGGCAGTACAATACTCGTAGGCTAAGGCTACCGACATCCCTACACCCAATTCCTTTGCTAACGTTACCACATCTTCTATCTCATGGAGGTTTTCAGTCATTATTGTGGTGTTGATTGTCACAAACGCTTTGTCTTTGGACGCGATTATACCATCTATTGCTCTTCTGAAACATCCCTTGACCCCTCTTATCAAGTCGTGGGTTGCGTTTAGACCATCTAATGAAACATAGATAACTCCATCGATGTATGAAGCAATCTCATCTATCCTGGATTCAAGGAGAGTTCCATTTGTGACTAAGCTCGTATGCAAAGGCAGGGATCTCGAAAAAGCAAGAATTTCGCCCAGATCAGTTCTCATGAGGGGCTCCCCACCTTCAAATGCAATCCCGGTAACACCCGAATCATGAATCTTTTTGAGAATTGCTTTTTCTCCCTCAAGACTTGAATCCGGGGTGGATCTTTTCCAAAACGGGCACATTTTGCATCGGAGATTGCAATTATAGGTCAACTTGTGTCCACAAAACAATGGAGCCTTTATTCCAACGGAGTTTAACAAGAGCCCACGCCAGAGCCTCAGCCCCATCAAATAGTTGTCAAGGTAATAGCAGGTGTTTTTTTCCTTGCTGAAATAGTTGGTACCACACCTCATCCTTGAGGCCCCCTCAGCATAGACGTGCAGATCTAACGTTCACTTCGATATACCCCCTTACTGTGAGGCAAATATTCGTGATTAAGCTTCAGTGTGTGTTGAGGAATCTCGTGCCACTTCCCACTCTGCGAGAAACCATCTATCAGAACACTACCCCGTCGGGTTACCTCATGCCTTCCCATAACCCCTATTCCTCCCATAAACCTTACCTCCCCATACACCCTGCGTGGCGTATCAGACTTCGCATTATTTTCAGGTAGGGCAGAGTTCCATTGCTACCCTCATTAATATGTTCGATGTGGCCTCTTCCTTCTTTGTTCAAGTTAAATCAGCACGCAGTACTTGAAGTACACATCGGGAATCGGCATTACGTTCGATCCAGTGTTCATTCTCGCAATGTTTTCCCCGCAAATACTGTAAAGTTTATATATCGACGTTATATATAACAATGTTACATAAGATAATCGCGTGAAGTACCATGTGCAAGCAGAACCACGGTACCTGTTGGCAAACGTATCCAGAGCGCAGCTGGATACAATTCCTTATACTCCGGATCCTCTTTGAGACGCCGACGTACGGGTATCAGCTCCTCGACGAGATTGACGAAAGAAGCTGCGGCTGTCATAAGCTCGAGCCCGGAAGCATCTATACCGTGTTGCGACGGATGGAGGAGAAGGGGCTGCTTTCGTCGACGTGGGAACGGGTCAATTCCGGTCCGGACAGGAGAATTTACACCGTGACCGAGAGGGGCGCTGAAGTTCTGAAGATGGGGCTGAGTGCCATTGTACGGAGGAAACAACTCTTTGATGACTTAATTGCGTTCTATGAAACGCGTTTCGAAAAAACAGAACAAGGAGGTGAACAATAAATGTGTGGACAGGGTAGTTGTTGTATCTCATATGGAGAGGGGTGCTGTTGTGGGTGTAGCTGCGGTTGTTGCGGGAATCATCGTCACCACCACCACTGGCATCATGAGCCAGGAATGGGCATGGAGATGGGCATGGAGTCCCCGGTGCCGTTGATGGACGTCGAAGAAGAAATTAAAATGCTTGAAGAATACAAAGACGCGCTGACCAAGCAACTGGAACGGGTTAACAAACGGCTTGAGGGGTTTAAACGCTGAAACAGCATATATCCCTCGTAATTTAATTTTTAAATTATTCCAATCAATGACGTCATAGGCAAATAGCAGCAACATCTAAAAATAGCACGCAGGATCTTGTTTTAGCTAGCAAGGGAACTAAAACCCAATTCTATCATGCTTCTCTTAAGTCCTCATCTTTGAACTGAAGATAGGTCTACGTCGTGTTGTATTGCTGTGGCGAGGAGCAGCTGCACTCTCCGTATATCCACAGCAGACCTGACTAATTGGATGGCAAACGAGTGCCGAAAGGTGTGGGGGTGGATAGCACTATTGACCCCAGCGATGTGCCCATATTTTTTAACGATGTTCTACACCTGGACGCTTGAAAGGGTAAACGCCGGCTGATCCCCCCGGATGTTTTGTGTAGAAGCGTACTCTGAGAGGAGATCCAGGGTCTAAAGAATGAAGATAAAGTACTCCCCTCTAACGGATACGGTAATCAGGGAGCGTAGTTTTCATTGTGGAGAATTTGACCTATGCGTGGCGGTGTCCGCCTCCTTCGCTGCCACGTTGCCCTTGCATCACATAGCCGTATAAGTGGTGCGAGTAAACAACAAACCCGATGTATGCTTGCACAAATTCTCGCCCCGCCTTCACGTCGTTTACGTCATAGTTCTTCCATGACATTGCGTGCTTGAATCGTTGCTGTAGGTCTTCCTCGACGGTGTGCAGGACAAAGCCGATGGCATCAGTTGCATCGCCCGTCTCAATGGCCTTTTCAGCCCGTGGCACGACAGGCCCCCAATCAAGTCCTGCGGGTTTCAGGCCCGTGTACGGCGCCCCTTCTCCCGCCCGGTGCAGGCGTACCGTCGTCTCGAAGAACCACTCATCGGCAAGCTCTTGCGCTTCCGTTCCGATCCTTCTCACGCGGAGTGCCTTTTCAAATGCTTCTTTCAATTCCTCTTCTGCGCTTTCTGGTACCCAGATGAGGGCAACGTTCACATTTCCCGTTTCCAGGGCTTTTCGTGCAGCCGTGATAACTGGACCATCTCTCGTGTCGCAATGTGGTGGCATAGTGTACCTCTACCTCTTTACTGTTCAATTCTACAGTTCTTTACGTTTAAAACTAATTGATCTAGAGAGGAATGCGTGGGATATCGCGCCCAAGAGTGAGTACTTCGCATCCACCCTCGGTGATCCTTACAACGTCTTCTATTCGAAATCCGTCAACGCCAGGAACCGCTAACACTGCGTGGCCGATGCTCACCGTCATCGCCCTTGTCTAAGCTTACGTTTCAATCTTGTTCTGATCGATGACGCTCTGAAACCGTGCCAATTCTCTCTTATTTTTCCAAAACGAGGTGCTTCTCTGCCTTGCGAGACGATAGTTTGTGCAGTCATAAAAAAGAGTTGACCTCCTAAAACTCTACCTTGTTATACCCCTCTCGCAAGTCCTGATCGTTGAACTGCAGGTATACCTGCGTGGTGTTAAGGTTGCTGTGCCCTAATAAGAGCTGCACCCAGGGAATGTCTGCGCACGACCTACCAAGCATCAACCACGCCGAGAGAGAGAATAAGTAGTTAGTCTCAATATTCAGAACCGTGTTCAACATAGTCAACGCCCCGTGATGTAAGTCTCATTGCTATTACCTTTCCATCAACGGCATATTCTGCTTTAACAAACTCTTTCCCTTCATAGTAACTAACAAAACTGCAAATTTCACTTTCATTAAACCCCCAATCACGAGCAACCCTACTCACGTCGCGTATCCATTCGCTCATACCTCCCTTTACGTGATCATATACTCTGTAGAAGAACTCTTCGCGCCTTGCTTCCATGTCCATTCTATTTTTCACCCAACAATATGAGGTTACTCTGCATAAATAACATACGGCGAAAAAGCGGGGTTTTTATATGGACGTTAAAAAATTGCACAGGTCTCGAAGCTAATTTATATAATTTGAAGCTACGACGTGTACAAATATTGTCAAGTATTGTCAAATTTGGCAAAAAATGATGTAAACATGCGAAAAAATGTTTAATAGTGAATCAACTTTCATCAAAACTCGACCTTGTTATACACCTCTCGGATGTCTTGATCGCGAAATTGTAAATAAACCTCCGTCGTGTTGAGGTTGCGATGCCCTAACAATTGTTGCACACGCCGTAAGTCAAGATCGGGCCTCACAAGGTGAATGGCAAAGCTATGCCGTAATGCGTGTTGGTGAATGTCCACGCCGATAACCTCGCCACATCGCCGCACAATTCGATGCAATAGATCTGCTTGCATTGCCCTTATTAGCGCAGGATGGCTGGGCTACAAGAGGGCACAATGTTAACGGATAACCAAAATCACCCCCGTAAGTCAAAACGAAACTGACACGCTTCAAGTGCGAAAGGGCGGATCAGTCACCTGATCTGCTTGAGGTACTCAAGCCATCTCTTCTCAGCATCAACCTTCGAAGACGCTGCAATTTCAGAGTAATCGCGGAGCGTCTCCCTCTTTTCAATATCTCGTAGCGCTACCGCTGCCCGAATAAGCCCACACGCTTGAACAAACAACTCTCGTGCTTCGGCCTCACTAATGTCTGCACTCTTGATCTCTAACTCCTCTTCACGTATCTTCAGTTCAATTTCGTGGTGGAGTTCATCCACTGCTACGGACTCTTCCGGGGTTAACGCGCCCTCATGCGTCATGAGTCGCCACACGAGTTCATGAAGGGGGACGGGTTCCCCTTCAAGGTCGACCTTCAAGGGGATTTCACAGCCAATGAAGACCATCAGCCGGTGAAGCTTAGAGAGAAGCTTCTCTCGATCTTCCTTTGTCAGCTCTCCTTTTCCAGCAAGGTGCACCCCCCACGCTTTAGGTGGCATCGTCTTGTTCACCATCGTCCATTACTATCATTTGCCATTTGCCAATTTATATAACGTATCAAGATATGTATATATCTGAAAAGAATACTGGTCGAACGAGCAGTCCTTTTTATCAGTATTTGCAAATGGTGTGTCATTTGGATGAAGTGATGTGAAATGGCGCTCGATGTCAACCCTACAATACTTAAACGTCATTCTGGAGTCGGTCTCGTCGAAAACGTAAAGAAGAGCACTAAAAGAGCTGGTGTTAAGAGACCAGCCAATCTACCACTTACATAAGGAGGTTTAAAAATGGACTACGAGAGCGAAATAAACGAGTTAAAGAAGCGCGTAGACGAGTTGGAGAAGTGTTGTGAAGAGTTCAGAGCGTGTAAGGGCCCGATGGGGGAGCGCATAGAGAAACTGGAACAGAAGTTGTGAGGGTTTACTGCTCGTATCTTCTTTTTCGAGGCTTTCCCGGGATCTTTTGCTTAATGGCGTAACATTCGCTTACAACAATTATTCCGCTTACAATAGTTATTCCTTTGTTCCCCTTTTCCCCTATTTTTTCCAACACTGCCACCATCACTTGGGGGAGCATATCTCTTATAAGTGGAAAAAAGGAGGATACATACCTATTTTTCGGAATTTCGGATATTTCGGATATTTTTAGCTTCATTTCATTCATTTTTCCGATTTTTTGCGGTGTTTTTGGGCCAATTTCACCCATTTTTTGACGACATTGTGATTTATTTCAATTGCATTGAAGCCACACGTTAAAAATTGGTACTAATGCTCAAAAACTCCGCGGCGGCGCTAATGCCACCAAAGGGGTCGTGTTAGTGGGCAAAGAAGCAACATATGGATCGCCTCCTTTCCAATATCTTAATTTTGGCCGGCAAATTTTGAAAACACACGTCAATTTCATTATTATCTTAAATATTGGTTTTACTTCTGATAACTCAAGATAACCTCAAAACACATTCTGATTCTTGAAAAACCATCAATCTGGAGGGATTCTTATTTCGGCAATCGGACAGCTTAGATGGGCCCGTTAAAAAAGGCAGAAATCATTAATTAAACGATGCTCGGTTACTACGATTGGGTGGATTCTCTACGATACATCATTCCAAATCAAAATTTTAACCCTTTAAACGATATACAGGTGATTTCGAGTACCGAAATAGTAGGCCAAAATGTTGAGAGTGCTCACTTCTCTCCTTTTACCTCTTCTCCCTTGTAGTACTCTTTTTTCTTTTTTTCCTCCCCTTCTTTCTCTCCTTTCACTTCTTTCCCTTTGTAGTACTCTTCTTTCTTCTCTTCTTCGGCCATGGTAAGTCCCTCCTATGTTTTCAACCTGTCACCGTATACTATAAATAAACTTCACAAGTTTTTCATTGTTGTAACCAGAATAGGGTATTCTTCGATCCGTTAAGCGCAATTATGCGCTCCCGAGCGCACTTCAAATTCCGGCAAATGGTGTGGGGTGAGTGATTAACTCACGCTTTCTCGTAAATCCTTATCTTTCGTTATCAAAACGCCCCGTGATTGTACACGTCTTGCAGGTCTTCCATCTCTGAACTGTAAGTATGCCTGTGTGATGTTGAGGTTGTTGTGATCCAATAATAACTGCACCCTGCGGATATCAACTTCAGACCTGACGAGGTGGATCCCAAACGAGTGCCGGAAGATGTGTGGGTGGATGTCAAGGGCGCGAACCGGCATTCAGCCCTCAATTAGACTTTTTGAATTCTCAAGTTCCTCCCTTATATGCGCGACAACCTTCTGAATGCTTTTCTTCGCGAATTTAGCCAGAAACGTAAAATGAAGATAGACGGTTACGACGGAGCCTCCTCCCTTAGGTTCTATGATGCTGTCATACCCGGGCATGATAAGTGACGCTGGGAATAAGAACTTCGTCTCAAATCGATATATCCCAGTCCTCTTGTTGAGCTCCGCCTTTGTAACCCTCCCCCTGATTTTTTTGTACTCTGCCGGTGATGGGAGAATATTGTTTGAAATAGAACGAGACATCCGGATTATCAAAGTCCGGGTTCTTCACGTTTACCACCCGTTCGATGTGGTCTGCGCTTACCTCTTTGTAGTGCATTTGATACTCTGCGAAGAAGTTAATTACCCTCTCCGGCGCCGCCTTTGTCTCTAAGGATATTTTTTCAATCGTGATTGTTCCCTCTTAAAACTCTATCTTGTTATACCCTTCCCGCAAATCCTGGTCGTTAAACTGCAAATATACCTGCGTCGTATTGAGGTTGCTGTGGCCCAACAACTGTTGCACACGCCGCAGGTCAAGGCCCGACCTGACAAGGTGGATGGCAAAGCTATGCCTAAACGTATGGGGATGGATATCAACGCCAATCATCTTCCCATATTTCTTCATTATAGTGTGCACTTGACACCGTTTAATGCTAAAGATGTGCTGATCCTCAGGGATATTTTGCGTGGAAATGTACTCGGAAAGCAGTTTAAGGGTTTCATCATCCAATCGTACTCTCCGCTGTTTGTTTCCCCTGGCTTTGGTGATGTTGACGACTTGATTGTGAGTCTCAAGATCTGAAGTGATGAATTAGTTGTTGTGTGATTGCGCCGCCCGCCATGAAATGAATGACATCACCAACTATCTGAGAGAAGCAGTTCGGTCAGTTACTTGCAGCTGTCAAAACGTGTAACTCTCGGGGCCACCTCGTCGCGCGCGATGCTGCGACAAAACATAGCGTGGCTGAAAGCGGAGGGGTGGCCGGTCGAGGATAATGCAATGCCACGGCTATATTCGCTAATGCGCCATGTTCTCGGCACAGCCTGAAAGGCAGACGCGTCAATAGTCCATTTAGCTGAGGGGCTAACGACGGGATTGTGTGGGTTGACCGACAGGTCAGTTGTGCATTTACCGTTCACCAGAACTCTGCCTGTACCCACTCATTGTACTGCGCGCTCTGGATCATCCCACCTGTTGGACCGCCGGCGGCAGCCATGAGCCGTTAAGTACAGATTCCTGCGGCCAGGAAACCCGTAATATAAGGTTGAACCCACCCGACGGCGCGGGCAGCCAGTTAGACTCTTTGGCTGAGCCAGGCGATACATTTTGGATGTAGATGTCAAGCGATCCATCCGCGTTGTACTTCATGGGACCGAGGTGGGGCGAGATCGCATAGCGGTTAATCGGGTTTGCCACGAAGAACTGCTGGTTGTTGTACATCGTGAGCGACCAGAATGCGTTGGTGGGCGGCGTGCTATTCTTCTCGAAGTGCATGACGTAATTATGTGCACCGGTGTACGCGGTACCATTGGCATCAAGGCGTGAGATCGGGTACCACGCGTCCTCTGGAAGAGCCGCTCCGAGTCCTATATTTGAAACGCCAGCGCGGAGCGTGTAGTTCGTCCCGTAATTGCCAAGGTGATAGTTGCAGTCCCAGTTATGTATGACGGTGGAGCCTGGAGGGTTCTGGCCAGCGGCGTTGACTTGGGCGAGTCCGTCCCTAGCACCCTGCGCGACCGCGCTCTGTATCGTGGTGTTTAAGCCGTTCAAGTCGAACGGTTTGCCAGCCACGATGCCGATCCGGGCCATCTGATCAACTACCGGCTTGTCCGCAGTGCTCGGGGGGTCGGCTACCATGAGCGTAGCCATCGTGCCGTAGTACGTGGCGGGAGTCATGTTCGCTACCTGGTTAACGGGGGGGATCGTGGTACCCACGTTAGGGTTGACCGGCACGTTGGTCGGCGGCATGTAGTTCGTGCCCCAGGCGCTCAGCGGCGTCAGCTTGTACTGAGCCTGGAGAGCATTCACCGCAGGGGCATCGGCCGGGCCGTTAACCTGGGTGCGCCCGATGATCCAGACCATTTCGGTTGGCGACGCGATCTTTGTCAGTCCAGCGGGGAGCGTACCATTCCACCCTGGGCCGACGATAGCGAAGTCGCCCGCGCTGCTTCCGGTGGTACGCGTTCCTGGTGATGCAAAGACGTTCGTCCAGGCGTCATACATCGGCCACCCACAGTACCGACCGTTCGTATTGGGCACGCTCAGCACTATTGGCTCCTTGGACAGGTTGAGCCATGCGGTTGAATAGAGCGCGTCAGCGTTTGGGCTCACCACGGTCGTAAACGACGCGTCTGGTGAAGCGGGCGCATTGGCGAACTGGTTGATGGGTGCCGCCGTCCCGTCAGGAGTCGGAGCCGGCACCGCGGTCATCTGGTCCTTGGTGACGTCCATGGTTATCAGGGGGTAGCCGAAGACGTAAGCTGCTGCGGCGATTTGTTGTGCCTCTGCAGGTGTCGGTGGTCCCGTTGTGGTAGGGAGGGTGAGCCCTCCGATTGTCTGGTTGCCGGAGGTTGCATTCTGAGTGGTCTGGGTCGTACATCCAGCGCTGGAAATCACTACAATCGCGATAGCAATGATGCAAAGCATCCAGTATGGTTTCATGGGTGTTAGAACTTTATCCACATTCAAAAAGCTTATCCCGTAAAACTGCAGAATCATCTCAGAATCCGAATATAATCACAATTTTACGTTATTTTTTATACAATTAAACAATTGGGGCACAACCAACCGACTAATCTTCGAAGTGATCGAAAGGTATTATTAGGTTAACAACCCGAAAAGTAGCTGAAATTATACAATAGATCCAGTTAACATATACATCTATCAAAAAATGATATGCAAGATTGACGAGTTGAAGATTTATTATGAAGCGTACGGTGATGGAATCCCGCTACTCATGATCCATGGTTACGGCATAGACCATAATGTCATGACCGGCTGCATGGAACCAATCTTCAAAGGGCGTCCAGGCTGGAAACGTATTTACCTCGATCTGCCTGGCATGGGCCGCACAAGGGCTAGTGACCGATTAAAAAATTCAGACGACATGCTTGGGATGGTACTCCGGTTCTGCGAAGAGGTTATTCCTGATCGCAATTTTTCAGTGGCAGGTGAATCCTATGGTGGATACCTTGCCCGAGGACTTGTCCACGATGTGCCTGAGCACCTGGATGGAGTTCTTCTCATCTGTCCTGCTATCATCGCCGACCGGGGGTCACGTGCGACGCTGCACCGACAATACTGACAGCTCCACCTAGCGAAATAAGAATGAGGAGCGTCAAAAATAGTGATAGCATCTGTCTTCTCATAGAGATTCACCACCATGTTGATGGCCTTCGTTTTATTGACGCCCATCAACTGTCAGTTTTTAAAACACGTAACAATGCGCGAAAGATAATAAAACTAATTCTATTTGTTAGCGTCAAACGTACAGTTGGAGTCATGTGTCAAAGATGATATGCTGCACTCTCATGTAAATACAAATCAAAATCGCACAAAGTTTTATTTGAGAGAAGAACCACTAATTTGGAAAAATCCTAAAAAAAAGAATTGGTGACTATAATATGAAAATGAAAAAAGCGGTACTAAGTTTATCGATCATAGCGATACTGCCTATTTGCATGTTCAATAGTGTTGCCGCAGCGCCTGTGAGTAAACAGACGACCAATGTTCATAGCAACTATGCGAAACGTATGGGGATGCACATTAAGGCCGCATGGCAAAAACTACGGCAAAAACACGCTAAAAAAGTACGACAGTATAGCAAAAGTATAGCAAAATAGTATAACTTTTTGCCTGGTTATGCAATTCTTTTGCACAACTCTACTCTACTGTATTGATTCTGTATAAAGAACAAACCGGTACTTTCTATTTAACTTACAATTTCTGTCTTCCGTGATTCACGCTGAAGCAAATGTAAATTGTCAAGAGCTTATGACATTACAATAGACTTACAGTTCTAGTTCTCTGATGCTCCTGTCAGTATATTTCATCTTAGATTTTACTTTCACTGCGCTCAACCATCTTTGTGATGATGAAAGAATAAAGCAACATGCCGAAGGTAATGGCAAAAACCATTGGAACAATAATTGCCTGAACAATCATCACTGCCTGTGTATAGGGCTGTGTTAGTATGAGTATAAGAACCATGTCGAACGATTCCATCGCTGCGGCAAAAATAACGGCAATAGAGATATGGACAAACTTCCCTTTGGAAAAGTAGTAAATAACCCCTGCAAATACCCCTGATAAGATGGTCGCCAGCGCACAAGGAACGGCGGTAGGCCCCCCCAGATAGAATCGATGTATGCCGCCAATCAACCCCACACCAACCCCTACAAGAGGCCCAAAGGTCAATCCAGAGATCATCGGGCTAAAATCACGAATATTTGCGATCGCCCCCTCCACTCGTACTCCTGCATACGAACTGAGAACGGAAAGGATGCCAAAAGCGAGCATCAACCCGATCTGATGAAGTGGGCCGATTCTTTTGGTTATGACTTCATTCAATAATTTTTTCTTTATAATCAAATAGGAAACAGCAATGATGATACATACCTCAACGAAAAGGAGAACGCTCGTAATGAGGAGTAAAGAATAATCCATTTAGTCACCTTCTCATCTCATAGAAGATTGCAGTGCACTTTTTAAGTTCCACTGTTATAGAGAGAACCAGCGTCAGAACTGAATGCTCCCGCACTATTATGGATAATACATCGTTTGGATATGATATATAAATTCGACTCTCTTTTGCTTAAATATCTCTAATTTTTTGTTCTTAATCCTTCAATAAGTAATGGTATATAGTAGTTAACAAACGCTCAGTGCTAAAACATGTTACAATCTCTAGTGTTCCGCTTGATACGCTTCCAGACGTTTTAGGAGTTACTTTTACCGTTATTTCCCGGGCTATGTCCATATACCCCCCTCACGCTAGAAAGACTCCCTTGCTACTATACACACGGAGCCAAACCTCCCAAACCCCTTCGGTGCATTCAGCATGCCTCTACACCCAAAGGTTGCTGGAGTCTATACTTACCGGGTAACATACGATGGCGATAGTCAATATGCTCCTACTGTCAGCAACGTATTAACGTTAACTGTAACTAACGTGGCCATTTCGTAATTTAGCTAACTCCTCAAGCTACTAGGGCACAGTAGCCTAGCAGTTATACAGGAATGTCTGCAGTTTACGTTCTCTCATTACTGCAACAAGCACGATAGATGTAACTATATATTTTCAAAATTTTTTTCCATAGGTAGAATATTTGACGCAACAAAACAGCGCAATTGTATCCTCAATGTTGTTATTTTGACACGCTTTCGCAGTTTATCCTTTTCCGACAATTATGCCTGCTAATAGCATGCGGATCTATGGAGACAGACAATACCGAGAAGAGAGATACACGCGCAATGATAAGAAAAATAGATGCTTTGCAGCCTTTTTATCTTTTTGTGTTAGTGTTTATGCTATCAGTATCTGATCCGACCGCAAGAAGTTACAATCCTTGTTTTAATGGATAGCACGTTATAGCATAGATAGGCTGGGGTATCCAATAAAAGACATCAACTAGTTTCAATCCTTGTTTTAGTGGATGTTGCTCTAAAATATATTTCTCGATCATTATAGCTCGTTCTCCCCCTTACGCTGGATCGAAAACGTGCAGTCGAACCGCAGCACGTTAACAGAGGCATTTGGGTCAGGACTCTGGCCAGCGTGAACTTTCTCCCACACCTCCACAAACCGCGCTTTGTCGAATACTCCTTCCAGCATGAAGTCAGTGCTGTCAAAGTCTCCAAGCTTCTTCTTGTATCTGTCTTTTATTGTTAGTTGCGCGAATCTCATTCCCTTATAGATGCCGTCCCCGATTACCGCTTGGACGCAATCGCCTTTTTGAATGCCCGTTGATGTGAGAGTCGTTTGCGTTTTTAATTCTGTGAGGATTGGAAAGATGAACTGCTCGCAAAATTCTAATGTTTTCATTAATGTTTTCATTTCTTAGGTAAACTCCTGTTTAACAATCAAACAATTGAGTTTCAATCCTTGTTTTAGTGGATAGTGCTCTGCAACTTGATAAAATCGCGGCGCTATTGATAAAAATTGGGAAGTTTCAATCCTTGTTTAGTGGATAGTGCTCTGCAACATTTTTTATGGTGATTTTTATATATCACCATTAATTAAAACACCAGTGCGCCGCCGTTAGTATCTTCAAGCGCTATCGTAGGGCCGTTCTCTTTGAACGATTTTTTAAAACCGTTTAAACAGTTCTTGCACATTACCAATGTATCAAATTCAGTGATTTTTGTAGCATACTGTTGTTTTTCGCTAATGATAAGTCGACATAATGAGCATGTTTTAGTTTCTCCAAGATTCACTCGCATACTGTCACCTCCGTAATCCTCGTAATTCAAATTGTTTCAATCCTTGTTTTAGTGGATAGCACGTTGTAACCAAACCTTTTTAATTATTATCGTTATGGTTATGCTGGGTTTCAATCCTTGTTTTAGTGGATAGCACGTTGTAACATCAGTCGATGACCTAAAGGCGATGTGTGCGTGGGTGTTTCAATCCTTGTTTTAGTGGATCGCGCGTTGTAACCAACATCTAATCGTACAACATAGATCCTCAACACATATTATACCCTTCTACCTTGATCTCTAGTTGTGACTGACAGAAAATCGATGGAAGTTTAAATACTCGTTCACAACTTAAGCCTAGTAGCGTAAGTTTACGTAAGTTACTTGCAAATCATCCCCCTCTAGTTCTTGTTTTACCTTAAACCCATGGAGAGTGTTGATTTCACAGTTTTACATTCATTACTGCTTTCAACCTTACTCACGGGTGTAATTTGTAACTATTATCATGCTTCACAGTGTCTTACTGATCCAATAACAACGATCGAAACCACGCAGTTAAACATTTTAAACTCAAGAGCCGCCGTGTAACAGCGCCTCCAAGAAAGGATCTGACGCCACGTCACAGAACGTAATGCCTTCAATGACGACACGCTTCCGCTCTTGTGCTACGTACCAGCGCGGCAGCCTCACCTCAAACCATCGTCGCTCGGCGGGCGGCACGCGCAAGACCTCCTCCTTAAAGCATACGGGGATGGCAGGATCGGTCTCGTAATCAACGTGGCGGGTGACATCTTCCTTATCTTCCATGATGCGACTATCGAAAATTCCTATCCGACGTTGCTGAGATTTGTCGTACTGGTGCGTCGCATCGATAAAAAGTTCGCGCGTTTCAATATCAAACGTGCGGTAAACTGTCTCGGTAATGTCGAGCAGATCTCGCTCGGTGATGTTGTGCCCCTTTTGTTGAACGGTCGTATCAAACGCCGCATATGTTGCCTCAAGCAGCGGTACGCTGTTAATGGGGTCGTAGATGCGCTCAGACGTTCGAGACGCCTTGTAGATGAACACTCTGCTATCGCGCTCGTTATCGCGGTAGCGGTTCACCCTCCCTGCTCGCTGGGTTATCGCGTCGGCGGGGGCACATTCAGTGAAGAGCCAGTCAAAGTCGATGTCTAATGAGACCTCCACCACTTGCGTCGCAACGAGCAGGTTTGTGTGCGGTATTGCCTCCTCGATGCGCTTTCTTAAACTTTCAATTCTCTTTTTCCTCTCTCCGCGCCTTTGCCGCCAGCAGCGTGTTTAGGGGGATGTCCATCACCCGTGAAACGGCCGACCACGATAACCCCTTTGCTCGATACTCGTCAACCTTTCGCCAGTTGATCTCCTGGAAGGGCCGGCCGATCCGATAAACGAGTGTTGAGAACGAGTGCGTGACGTAGTTTGTCAATTAGAGCTCGATTTTCAACAAAATTTGCACCGCGGCTATCAGAATCGGGGAGACGATTGAAATTGCCGCCACCCATGATGCGCTCATAAAGCCATCAACCTTAACATTTTCTCTTTGCGTGAAAATGACATGTTTCGAGTTATCTGGCTTTATTACACGTAGCACGAGGTTGATTGTCTGAATACCAGAGGTGGGGAAATGGCAGACCCACGTGATTACGGATAGCGGTGAGGTTTCATGAACCCTCGATCGCTTCTCACTGTCGACCGTAAGCCCAGGAGATTGAAGTTCTGCTTCAAGGTAGTCACGGGATGCATAGTGATCCTCCACATGAGAAGTTCGCTTTACGAAGTCCTTTGAAAGCGTCAAATCAAGGGATGTGCTGTGTGATTCACCCTCGCGGACTTTCTTCGGTAGAACCCACACCCCCTCTTTAATTAAACCTCGCAAGTGTTTCCCCTCTACGAGTGTGTAAGACTTTCTATGTTCAGCGTTGACATGATATGTGAGCTTGAAAAGTACAATGAAAGATGCCAAAAAGAGCGTAATGTAGCTAAAGAGCGCGACGTTCGATGTGAAACCAATGATCCCAAGGGGGGGTGCGGCGACATCCGAGATGGATACATACCAGTCGAGACAGTTGTAACACATCTCAAACAGCGCTGTAACGCTTGATAAGAGTATAGGAATAAAAAATAGCCGTGGGAGAGTTCTTTGCACGCGTTCAGGCTTGATACGATATACAAAATAGAAAAGCATGCTTGTACACAGCACAACTATCAATGGATAGAACGGGAGGAGCTTATCATTGTTTTGAGGCGACCACCAAAAATCTGGACCTAGCTTTGAAATCGCCACGAAACCATTTGCTGGATATAACGCCGGTGGCCCCGACAACCCGAAACCATAGTATAGCGGAGATAATGACAAACCCACTGATATAGCAACTGGAAGTAAAAGTAACGTAAGAAAGCGCTTTGTATCGATTTGTCGTTGTTCTTCTTCTTCACGTCCTATGAAGAGTATGTGGAATTTCGGTTTGTTTTGGAACCGCCAAAAGTAAAACACGATGCCTATTAGAAAAATGAAGCTGATTATTAACATAGTGATGCCATAATTCAGATATATCCAGTCAGCTTTCGGCAAGTTTAACAAAAAAGGTCGTTTTGTCCACCAATCGCTAAACCAATAATCGATAAAAAAAATAACCTGAAGTGAGAGAACTAGAATTGAAAGCTCTTGCAGTCGTTGGGAATCTTGTTCTTGGATGTCTTCGACTTGTTTCTGCACAGCGTCGCTCGCCATCGCGCACACCAAATGTTTTTAATTCAACTTAAAAGGTGATAAGCCTTTAGAGTCAACCTATCAAATCAAAACCCTATCTTGTTATACCCCTCTCGCAAGTCTTGGTCATTGAACTGTAAATACACCTGCGTGGTATTCAAGTTCGAATGCCCTAACAACTGTTGCACACGCCGTAAATCAAGCCCGGACCTGACAAGATGGATGGCAAAGCTATGTCTCAATGTGTGTGGGTGTATATCAATTCCAGCGATAGCCCCATATCGCTTCACAATGTTTCTAATTTGATTCGTTTTTACACCAAAGATAGCACAATCATCTGGGATATTTGCATGTAAAACATAGCTGCAAAGCAGCTCCATTGTGCTAGTATCAATATAGGCCCGTCGCGACTTGTTACCCTTCCCGTTTACGACGTTGATAACCTGGTTTGCTGGCTCCAGGTCTCCAGGGGTTAACGCTTCCAGCTCTGAGACGCGTAAGCCACTTTCCCATAACACCCTTAATATTAGATAATCTCGTAAACTGCACGCCTCAGCATAACGTAATATCTCGTGGACTTTCTCTTTCTCACAATAGGCTTTGATGTCTTTCATATACTCCATTGGTGAAAAGTAAGAAAAACAACAATAAATCTTTCCATTTTAACGCGCGTTTACAGTTTATCACAATACGACAATTAGACCTGCAGCTGGCATGTGAATTCGTCAACACCCATCGATACAAACAAAGAACAATATGAACAGCAATAGAGCAAATAACTGTGTTGCTAGTCTTTTCTCGTTTTGTGGTAGTATATACTAATGTAACCACATATTAGTCTCGACCGTCGCTTTATAACTTAGCGCGGGAACCTATGGTGAAGCTACATCATGAGCTCTAATCGTTTCCGTAAAGTAAGTGTATCCAAACGACTACTTCTTCATCGCTTCTGCTTTGGCTGTCCAAGCCTCCCTCACGATTTCCTTTCCTCTCTCATAGGGCACCATCTCCTCAACCTTGACCGCCTCTACAAATGGGTGGAGCATCTGTGCAACCCGAAAGGCTTCTAGGGATTCTATCTCGTATATCGTATATCCTCCTCCAGCGAGGAAGAAGCCATGCTCCTTTATTACACCTGCCTTTATCAAGTTGTCCGCCGCTGCGAACAACATTTCATTTAACTTTATAACCTCAGCCGGGTCGGTAGGCCACGGCGCTGTCGGACTTAGACGCCACAGAACCAAATACTTCGCCATGTCTCTCACCTCCTTTGCCGTTATCTTAAAACTGATAGACAATGCGTGCATTAGTATTAAATACTGCGTGACGAACGTTTGTTGTAACAGAAGCAGTTGCGAAAGCGTTTAGCTGGTTGGGGGGTCTATTCGGACCTGCCAGACTAAGAAAAGAATGGTATAAACGATATTAAGAAAGCTCAAGTAAGTAAAAAATGGGAGAGAAGGTATGCGTCGAAGGTACAACCAAGGCATGTAACCCCGCACAGTTAGACATGACAAACATGGTTGCAAGCGATTAACTTTTAAGCAATCCCGATAGGCGCCGCTTCAAAACCCTCTATGATGAAACTTCTTTGCTATATCAATCGGGACCCTCTGATGCATCCGTGAACGCCTTTTTTAGCGCAGCTAGTCCCGATTTTTTTCGCATATTGCATGCGGTAACTTACTTTGTAAATACCCATTCGAGTTAGGAAAGATCAGGACCAATCAAGTAGAGAACTGTTTTTGATTTTTTCCGCAAGTGAGGTCGTGGCATGAATAATAATTGAGACACTGGCTAAAAGAGATACTTTCAATTAGGAGGATTATCATAGGACGTGCTGAGCATAAATAGGCAAAGATGAATCAGAACAGCATAGGGAGAATTGGGCACATGGTAGAGAAAGTGGTAATTATAGGAGGAGGCGCTGCTGGAATTAATGTTTTAGAGCTCTTGCTCAGAGGATGCAAAGATCCCGGGAAGATGGAGATAACGCTGCTCAAGAAGGAGGACGAAGGCTTCTTTTCCATGTGCGGTTTGCCTTTTGCATTGCAGGGTATGTATAGCACAATCTTGCTCAACTTATTTAAACCAGATTTTTATAGAGATAAGGGAATCGACTTTAGGACTTCGGTTGAAGTCACTGGCATCGATCTTACAGAAAATCATGTGCTTCTTAGCTCTGGCGAGCGGATATCTTATGATTTTTTGGTGATAGCCACGGGAAGTTTGCCCTTCATCCCGCCAATTAAGGGGGCAAATATAGAAGGCGTCTATACAATTGGCAGTAGCACGGATGGCAAACTCCTAGAGAAGGCCATAAATGAAGAAGAATTGGAAAACGCCCTAATCATTGGTGGCGGCTGGATCGGGCTACAAACTGCGGTTGCTTTTTCAAAAAAGGGGATCACCACTAGAGTCGCAGAGAAGCTCCCCCGCCTTCTCCCCTCCCTTCTTGACGGAGACATGGCATCGATTATTAAAAAATATCTGGATAACGACTTAATATTTCTCCTGGGAACGACTGTCGATGCTATAAAAGGATCGCAGCATGTAGAGTCGGTAAAGGCAGGCGTAGATGAATTTCCTGCAGATATTGTTCTTATATCTGCTGGGATGCTTCCCAACGTTTATATATCCAGGAACGCAGGTATAGAAATAGGAGAGAGCGGCGGAATTGTTACCGATCTGTCGCTCAGAGTCAAAAAAGGAAGCTCCCATTTGGAAAATGTATATGCGCTTGGCGATTGTGTTGAAGTGATAGATGCAGTGACGCATCGCCCCCGCCTCAGCTTGCTGGCATCAACAGCGCTGATCCAGGCCAGAGTGGTAGCCTATAACATACTGGGTGAACCTTCATACTACGAACCCTGTTTGAGTCCATCGGTGGCCAATATATTGGGCTTGCAGGTGGGATCGGTAGGAGCGACAAGTGAGATAGCGGGTAAATACGGAATACCAATCAAGGTTGGCAAGTCTGTAAAACAAACGAAGGCCAGGTTCTTTCCGGGTGGAAAGGCCATTACGGCTAAACTAATCTTCGAAGCATCTAGTGACAAGCTAATAGGGGCGCAGATAATCTCTCAGGAATCCGTGGCGGAACGCATAAATGAGCTTACCCTTGGAATTAAGGCTGGGATTACTGCCAAAGACATTTGGATGAGAGAGCGATGCTTTGATCCATCGCTTACCATGGTGGAAGATGTCATAGTTGATGCGGCAATTAATGCTGTACAAAGCTGACTTCATTAGGAGACAATGGTTTTTGGTATCGATATACTGTGGATAATGTCAAATCTGCGATGAGCACTGATTTAACTATCCTTATTCTTTTTTTCCAACGTGATCACGCTTTGCTCCCATCTGTACTTGGCGCCCTTTCAATTTTTAACGCTACTAAATACGCTCGGACACATAGCTCGTACTGAGCTGTCTCAAACTTTTAATTTTATTTTCCCTCTCGTCGCACCTTTGCCGCAAGCAGCGTATTGTATGGAATGTCCATCACCCGTGAAACGGCCGACCACGATAGCCCCTTTGCCCGATACTCGTCAACCTTCCGCCAGTTGATCTCCCTAAACGGCCGACCGATGTGTTTCCCCTCATTGCGTGCTCGTGCTACCCCTGCCTTCGTCCGCTCGCTCAGGTTCTCGCGCTCCCGCTCAGCAACCCAGCTGAAGATTGCCAACATGAGATTCCTGATGGAACGATCTGTGGTCTGCGTCCACGCCTCCTTTGCTGAGAGCGACCAGACGATAACCCCGCACTCCTCCTCAAGTCCGCGCACGACATCGAGCGTCTCGAGGAAGGAGCGGCCGATGCGTGAGATCTCAAAGACGTAGAGAGTGGTGATCTCATGCTCGTGGGAGCGGACGTACTCGAGCAGCGCACGAAATCCCGGTCGGTCGGACGCCGGTGTGGTACCGCTGATGGCCGTGTCAATGAAGATCTGCTCACGAGGCACTCCCTGCACAAGGAGCTGGTGCACTTGCGTCTCCTCATTTTGGTCTTTGGTGGAGACGCGGACATATCCGATAGCGTGGCGGTCGAGGGCGACTCTTCCTATGTCGGTTTGGATTGCCATGGGATATTACCACCATAAGTCTACGATTACGGTGGCGTTTAACCACTATAAGTCTATCGATTTATTGTAAACAATAAACGATCGGTTTCAGTGGTTTCCTAATTGTGAAAGAAGTGGACAAAAGGATAAGGAGAAGGAAAGACCTCGAATTACTTCCGTCCCGCTTTTGTCTTGCGATTATTATCGTTGCGGTACACGACATAGTAGGCGATATAGTGACAGCGCTGGAAGACCTCGTGGAAATTGACTCCCTCATCCTCGATCTTGAAGGTCGTGATTACGTGTTTTCCGCTAATGCATATGAAACGTTAAAGGATAAGTGCTCGCACGACTGGGAGGCATTTAACTATTTGCAAGAACGGATGCACGACGTATGGATCTCTGAGCGGGCGCGGAATAAGATACATGAAATTATCATGATCATAAGGATGCGGGCAGAGGTGAATCAAATGCTCTGTATTTGGTGAATTTCTTGCGTGGCTGACAGATGCGCAAGCAGTTTCTTTCTCTGATGTGCAAACTCCTCCTCTGTTAAGTTGTTAGCATTTCTAAATTCTGTCAATTTTTCCCGACTCGTCTCCCGCATTTGCCCTACTTGTGGGCGATACTGTTTTTCCTATATTATCCAATTGATCGCTAATAGTTTCCATCACTAAGCCAAATCGATCCAGGTTTTTTGTGTGCTTCGAAATTCTGTGCAGCAAAGCCCACATAACAATAAGAATTAAACCTTGCACAAGTAACGATACAGCTAAGATTAAGTCCATTTCTTGGAACACTGTATAAACCATTTGTGTCACTCCTTTAGAATTCTATTTTGTTATATCCCTCTCGCAAGTCTTCGTCTTTAAATTTTAAGTAAACCTGCGTGGTGTTAAGATCGCTATGACCTAACAGTTGTTGCACACGTCGTAAGTCAAGACCTGACCTCACCAAATGTATAGCAAACGAATGCCGTAACGTGTGGGGGTGTATTGTATCCGGAAGGCCAACCATATGCGCATACTTCTTAACCAGCTGCCATACCCATACGCGTGAGAAGGGAAATATAGGCCGTTCCACAGGGATATTCATCTCTAAAACATATCTCGAGAGCATATCAAACGTCTCCGGATCTAACATAACCCGGCGTTGCTTGTTTCCTTTTGCCTTCATGATGTTGATAACCTGGTTATGCGGTTCCAGGTCCTGGGGCTGATAGACAAGAGCTCACTTACTCTGATGCCGGTCCGCCAGAAGATCCGCAGCATGAGGTAGTCCCGGGAACTGCAGGCATGTGCATAATCGAGAAGCGTTTGCACCTGTTCTTTTTCCATGTAGTCGGTGATATTCTTCACACTTAAGAAAAGGATTGAAAAGTAAACACACTACTTAAAATTCATAGCGGGCGTGCAGCAGAATTAGATTGACCGAACCGCACGCCCATTTAGGCATTGAGATAAAAATAAGCGTGACGTATTATTTTGTTATTATACACTACTACATTGTCGTTATCTTATACTAAACTTTTACGACATTTACCGCTTTAATTCCCCTTTAATTCGTGTCATTAGTGGTTGTTTTGGTGAAGGCAATAGCCGTTGTGTTAGTAATGCATACTGCCCCCACATAAATTCTAAGTTAGTTTCTAATTCTTGTATTCTTGCCTCTCGAAAGGCCAGCTGTTAGTATAATTGTCGAATCGTGACAAACTATCGTAACACGTCAAAATCGCAACCGTTATTTAAGAATTCAACAATCAACTTACGTTACGGTGGTATATATTTAAATATAGATGCTGTCACAAATAAGTATAAGTTAGAATACACACATAGTAGTATGTGTAACTAAACGTTACAATCCAGTTTGACCGTTGGATAGAAGCAAAGAGGGCATTGAGGAAATGACACTAGAAGATATTGAAAGTATAGCTGAAAGAATCAAAAAAGACTTTATTTTCGACGAAAAAAGACTTTATTTTCGACGCTGAAGTTAAAGAACTAAGCTACGTCTGTTGCAAAACAATGGCTTCAGTCACATAACTACTTATGTCACGATAGCACTATTTTTGAGCTGCAATGTCATTATTCAGACAAGCAGAAGACAATACGAACTAAACTTAAAGCAGAACTAGGCATTGAATTAGCTAACCAAGACATTGTGAAATTTGAATTT
Source organism: Methanobacteriota archaeon (assembly GCA_963704625.1). GTDB lineage: Archaea > Halobacteriota > Bog-38 > Methanoflorentales > Methanoflorentaceae > DASPRZ01. Next base: position 1,529,267 of record OY969924.1, read on the forward strand.
TCACAGCCAGCACTAAAATATATGCTTGAAGATAAAGACGTTGTTGCTGCTTTTGAGGAAGCTGCTACAACTATTCACAAAATCATTACAGAACCGAATTATGAACTTTTTAAGAGGCTGAGAGGCGACAGCAATGACAACTGAAAACAAGGTCGGTAAATTATGCAGCAAATGCCGCATAAGACCAGCACGGAATCAAGAAAAAGGAAACGCGGGTTATTGCTTACCTTGTTACGAAAAACATAAGGCGTGGCGCAACGCCAATGCGACGCGACGTAAAGAAGCGTTTAGACAGTGGAGATTGAATAACAAAGAACACGATGCTGCACGTAAACGAGCGTGGTATCTCGCTAATAGAGAACACGTTATACGAAAAGAGGTGGAACGGCAGCGACGAAAAAAACTACAAACAAAACTAGGTGATACAGAATGACCACTATAACACAACCAGAAACTATACACTATGAGTATGCCCCCCCGCTTTCAATACCGAAACGTAAACGGAAATCTGGAAAGGGTAGTTATAAAAAAGAATCAGAACGAGAACGGGAAGAAAACAAACGGCAGCGGAAAGCCGCGACCTTAAAGAAATTGCGGAATTTTGATGTCCTTGAATCGCGGCGGGATAGTACAAAACCACTTCCTAAAAGTTTAGTAGAAATATTTGAACGAAGGGGAATTATAAAAACCTAACTTCAAAATTGGCTTTCAAATCGGGCATTAATAACTAAATTAAAAAATAAAGTGGGGTGAATAAAAATGTCAGGTGAAGAAGAAATAAACATTATAGACGTTTTATTCGCAATTGTAGAACAGTTAGAAGCGATAGCTGAAAAACCCGACGTTATAGCTGTTAATAGCGATTATCTTGCGCTGCAGTAAACTAAGCATTGCAGTGCCGCAACGCAAGGCATTATCATAAGCGCAAAAAAACTAATTAACAGTGATACTATGCCATATAAAGACCCAGCAGTAAAAAGAGAATATCAACGTTTCTATCAACATTTTTTGCTCCTCCTTCTTCATTTTTCGTTTTCATTCGGGATGCTAAAACTCTACCTTGTTATACCCCTCTCGCAAATCCTGATCGTTGAACTGCAAGTATATCTGTGTGGTGCTGAGGTTGCTGTGCCCTAATAAGAGCTGCACCCAGGGAATGTCTACGCACGACCTACCAAGCATCAACCACGCCGAGAGAGAGAATAAGTAGTTAGTCTCAATATTCAGAACCATGTTCAACATAGTCAACGCCCCGTGATGTAAGTCTCATTGCTATTACCTTTCCATCAACGGCATATTCTGCTTTAACAAACTCTTTCCCTTCATAGTAACTAACAAAACTGCAAATTTCACTTTCATTAAACCCCCAATCACGAGCAACCCTACTCACGTCGCGTATCCATTCGCTCGTATCTCCCTTTACGTGATCATATGCTCTGTAGAGGAACTCTTCGCGCTTTGCTTCTGTGTCCATTCTATTTTTCACCCAATAATACGAGGTCATTCAGCATAAAATAACATACGGCAAAAAAGCGAGGGTTTTATGTGGACAAAAAATTGGACAGGCCGCAAAGCTAATTTAACCGATGAAGCTACGACGTGTACAAATAGTGTCACGTATTATCAGATGTTGCGGCGGCCAGTTTGGTAAACCATCTGACGCAAAAGAAGAAGTGATCGCAATCGGCGGCGAAGCGCATACGGTGCCTTCGTATATGGGTGGTGCTGCAACAGTTGAAAATACGCCGTTACCGCCAGATGTGCCAAACGAGATTTACTGCAATCCACAGCGCTATATGATAAATCCAAAGCGTTAAAACAGTTAAACTAAATGGGTGTCAAAACTGTGGCATTGCCCGCATAACTTTTTTATTTCAGTGACTGGCTTTGCTTTGTACCATTCAACCAAGTGACGGATGACGTGGCAACATAATTAAAAATGAAAGACAAACCATTATACAAGCCCATTGTATAAGCATTCGGGGGAAATAAAAATGGAGTTGCCAAAACCATTTGTTGCCGCGTTGGCTGACGCGATTACTCGTATTGACTTAGCCAACTGTACGTCTGAAAATGAAACGCGTTACAACATTGCTGAAGCGATCGCTAGCGTGTGTAGCGAGTTTGACGAGAAATTTGATTATAAAGAGTTTTTTACCGCGTGCTGTGTATGGAAGACATAAGTGTGGTATACATGAGGTGCTACATAACGGGCGACACACTTTCAAGTGAAGGAAAAAGGTGTGCGTCGAATGGTGAACTACATGTGTAACTCGGAGAGTTAAGACTTGAAAACATGGTTGGAAGCACAGATCTAACCGAGCTATCTTAAAATTTGACCTTGTTATACACGTCTCGCAGATCCTGATCTCGAAACTGTAAATAGACGGTGGTTGTCTGAATGTTTGAATGGCCCAACAACTGTTGCACCCGCCGAAGGTCAAGTCCGGACCTGACAAGATGGATGGCGAAGCTATGTCTAAAGGTATGGGGATGCACATCAACACCTATCATCTTCCCATATTTCTTCACTATGGTGTGCACTTGACACCGTTTAATGCTAAAGATGTGCCGATCCTCGGGGATATTTTGCATAGAAATGTACTTGGAAAGCAGTTTAAGGGTTTCATCACCCAATCTTGCTCTTTCTCACAATAGGCTTTGATGTCTTTCATGGGTCCTTGGTGAAAAAAGAAGAAGCAGGAGAGAGGGGAGAGGGAAGACGTCATGACTCATTTATTATGTGATTCAGCAACCGTCTCTCCGCTTTCCTCAGATGCATATCTAACGTGGAATGTGCAAGGTCAAGCCGTTCGGCAAGCTGCACAAGCCCTATCTTCTTTGGTATATCGTAGTAGCCGAGCGCATAGGCTGCGATGACGGCTTTCCGCTGCTTACCTGTCAGACCGCCAAGCAGCGAGTGAGGCGAGAATTGAGTCACTCGAGCAGGTCCTCAGGAACAGGAAGGAGAACAGGAACAGGACCGAGAACATGAATAAGCACACGAACACCAAACAAATGAGGAGCTTTGAACATAAATGACAAAGACACTAAAACCACTGCACACGCGCTACGAACACCTCGACGTACTCGAGCGGTACAAGCTCTTCGCTCGTGCGGAAGAGCGCGACGACGAAGAAGAGATCAACCGGTTATTTAACACATGCCCGTATGAAGAGGGGCACTATCGAGTCCGTGACCGGAAATTCATACAATTCTATGAACGTTCGCAACGCCTCTGTGCGGTGTTTACCCAGTGGTTTACCGAAACTCTGTATAAGGTCACACTTCTCACGTTACAGCTGGACTGCTACATGTCCTTGGACGTTGCCCACACGTGTGCCTTTGCTACCGGGTTCCTGGAGGCCTACGATCGGTTGCTCGAGGAGGAGTTGGATACTAGCACTATCACCGACGAGGTAATGGAAGCCTTTAAGGGCAATTCAATGGGAATCGGAGAGCCGGGTAGGTGGAAAGAGGAATGTGACACCATAAAGGAACGGATCGGCGAACTAAAGGCGATCTACGGAGCTTTGCGGAAATTCTGCGACGAAGCCGGGCTCGAGATGGGTGATATCCTGTGTTGGAACGCAGGGATAAAGCGCACCATTATGCTCGCGAAGGGCTACCTCGAAACGCCTATTGAGGTGGATGAAACGTTCCTCGAAGCTCTGCACCGAGGCTTTCGGTCAGTATGGACTGGCAACCCCGAGGAGTACCCCGACCCATACACTGAGGAAGAGATTGAACGATATTGGAGAGAGGTGAAACAGGATACAGAGGGATACGATGCAATTGACATTTATACGTCAAACGATCAGGACTGAAGTGCCTTAGCCACCGAAAAAGCTTATGAGTCGTAGGGCTCGAATTCGTCACACTTTCGGATATTCCACTTGCGTCGCGCGTCGATTGTATCACTTAGTCCCCGACCTCGGGGATCCGGACAATTATCAGAGAAGTGGAGGCACGCCATACAAATAGAAAGGTTTGTTTTGCCCATACCATGAACACATTACACTGATACTAGAGCGTTACCCAAGTGTGGGCCGTGGAAGTGTTTTGAGTGGTATCTCTAAAGCATTTATATTTCAGCTTCTCACATACTTTCAGGTTGGCCTTTCAATCGTTGTGGGTCTACAATTTTTTATGAGCAGCAGGCTAGAACTCTATCTTGTTATACCCCTCTCGCGCAGACTAGAACTCTATCTTGTTATACCCCTCTCGCAGGTCTTCATCTTTGAATTGTAAGTACATCTAGGCCGTGTTGAGACTTAAATGCCCCAACAGCAGCTGCAGCCTTCGGAGGTCCATGCAGTTCCGAACTAAGTAAGTGGTAAATGAATGTCGGAAGATGCAGGGATAAGTATCGATGCCGATGATTCGACCATTTTGCAATGAATTGGACTTGACGATTTTTAGCTTGCTAGCTAGAAGTCTCACGATCCTCGTTCGGATTTTGGCATTCGGCGTCAGATTGGTTGCGCACACCTCGTCAAGTGTAAAAATAACTTGGGTAAATAAGGGCTTAGGAAAGAGCGAAGATTATACAAAAACGTTTAGAAGATAATCTGGGCTTTCTTAGGCATGAAAACTCGAAGCTCAGGGAAGAGGTCGCGGCCCCCTCACGACTTTACTGACTGCAGCAATTGAGGCGATTAAGGTGAAAATGGAGAATAAAGGACAACTGTCACCAGGCGGGATTTCACAACCAGAATTCTCCTACGTTGGAGTGTAGGCGTATTGGGGTGCCACAAAGCATTTGGAGGTTTAAACGCCACAGAAGAGCTTGCTAAAGTATGCCATATCAACAAACATACCTCCTTAATAGAGCAAGAAACCAACAATGTGTTACATAACCATTCTGAAGTGCCACGCTTCGTGAGCGGGTCTCGCATCCCCCACGATAACGAGCAGTCAGCGTAACGATTCAGACGACAATGCCTCCATCTTTTTGCTCCGAACGATAGAAGAGTAAAGAGACAGATGCATACCTGCGACGTACTTCCATCCTATCTTCTGTTGCACGTATTGCATTGCTCTTTGCGCGTATTTGGTTCTAATCTGCTCATTCTGTAGCAACAGTAAGATGTGAGCCCTTAGTTCATCTAAATCTCCAAGCGGTGTCACTACTCCTGCTCCACTTGCGTGGATTTCGGCCATTAGCCCCCCAACATCGGTGACTACAGCAGGCTTTCCGAGGGCAAATGCGTGTGCAAGAACGCCTGATTGGCTGCTTCGGTCATATGGCAGTACTATAATGTCGGCGGCGTTTAATATCGTGTTGTACTCTTTCGGGGAAAAAGAGCCCTGAATAACGAGGATAGATTCTTTAGCGGGAGACTCTTCAATTGCCGTAAGCAACGTGGGTTTGTAAATCGCCCCCCTTCTCGACCCCGGTCTCGCGTCGCCTGCTATCACGAGGACCGCATTTGGATCTTCTTTTACCACCTCTGGCCATATTTTAACAACGTCTTCGAACTTCTTGTAGGGCTCCCACCAGCCTAAACACATTACTACGTCATTGCCAGAAAGTCCGTACAGCTTCTTTGCTTCGGCTTCATCCGGCACGCCCATCTCTCCCGCCATCTTAGCGCCGTGTGGTATCACGTGCAGGTTCTGAGGTACCCAGCCCAAGTTCACGGGCAGAAATATCTTCTGTAGCTCTTCGTGCACTATACCCGCATCGACAAGCTGCAGACTTAAGTTCATAAAGACGTGTTCTTTGCTGCTAAGGGTGCTGTACACCGAATGATAGGTGATGGCAGTGGAAATTCTATCCAAGTCTAAGAGCACAAGGAGGTCGAGCAGGTCAGTGCTGAATTTATCATCAATGTCGTACAGCCCATATTCGTGCTGGATGTGCACCATATCGGGATTGATATTCTTTATCGCTTTAAAGACATCGTTATGCCATCCCATTTTTTCTACATCCATGGCAGGGAACACCCCCTCCTGCCCACCGTGCCCGCCATTGCTTACATCGGGGTTGCAGATAACGTACACCGTATGGCCGTAGCTTTTGATGGCATGGATCAGCTCATCAGAGTAGGTGGCAATGCCTCCAAATCTCGGGGGGTACGGCGTGACCATGCATAACGTTAAGTTCGGTATAATGTCCCTTTTGAAAGACACTTCTTCTTTGGAATTCATGGCATCATCACCTAGCCCTAGCGCGACGAAGAGAAACTAAGGCATATAGTGATAAGCCGTTAAATAATATTTAACCATTAGGCTTTTTTCCCCGTTAAACTGCCAAATTGAGGCTAAAATCCTTAGGTTAATATTAAGTAACGAGTCATAGACCTTTACTGAAAATAGCTGAAAATAGAAACATAACGAATTAAATTACGATGTTCTTCATAAAAGCGATAATATTAACAGTTGAATCGTAACCATATGAATCACGTTCTTATAAGCACGGAAGAGGCAAAAAAGTCTAGCATTGATGAGTTATTGCAGCAACTCTCGGCGAGTGAAAAAGGCCTCTCCTCTTCAGAGGCAGATCAACGCCTCCAACAATACGGTCCTAATGAAATAGTTGAGAAAAAACGCAACTCAATCCTCAAATTTTTCACCTATTTCTGGGGCCCAATTCCTTGGATGATTGAGATCGCTGCCATACTGTCGATAGCTATTCAACACTATGAGGATTTTGGGATCATTGTAGCGCTGTTATTACTAAACGCTATTGTGGGGTTCTGGGAGGAGCACCAAGCGGAAAATGCCATTGAGTTATTGAAAGAAAAACTGGCGCTTAAGGCTCGCGTGTTACGCGATGGAAGGTGGTCAGACATCGCTGCAGAGGGCCTTGTCCCCGGCGATATTGTGCGGATGCGTTTGGGTGAGATCGTTCCGGCAGATGTTAAGCTCATAGAAGGGGACTACCTCCTGGCAGACGAATCTGCGTTGACAGGGGAATCCCTGCCTGTGGAGAAACACGTTTCTGACGTTGGGTATTCTGGTGCCATCATCAGGCAGGGAGAGATGAACGGGCTTGTCGTTGCGACTGGGATGAATACCTATTTCGGCAGAACTGCAACGCTCGTAGAAGAAGCTAAGACTCAGAGTCATTTCCAAAAAGCGGTTATCAAAATCGGGGATTATTTAATCGTCCTTGCTGTTACACTGGCGGCTATCATTATTCTTGTGGCATTGTTTCGACAAGAGAGCTTCCTGGTGATCCTCCAGTTTGCACTCATACTCATGATCGCGTCGATACCGGTGGCACTGCCAGCGGTGCTCTCTGTCACAATGGCTGTTGGGGCGATTGCTCTGGCAAAAAAGGAGGCAATCGTCAGTAAATTGGCCTCTATCGAGGAAATGGCTGGTGTGGATATCCTTTGTTCAGATAAGACTGGCACCATTACGAAAAATGAGCTGACCCTCGGTGAGGTGAAACCCTTTGCAGGATTCAAAGAGAATGATGTGCTGCTCCTTGGCACGTTGGCATCGAGAGAGGAGGATAAGGACCCCATTGATGCTGCCATTATCGGTAAAGCAAAGGAGTTGAACATATTCGATCAGGCGTCTAGCGGCAACAAGATAGTGGAATTTAAACCATTTGATCCGGTTGTGAAACGCACAGAGGCAACAATAGAGGATGCTGATGGCAATCGCTTCAAGGTGTCCAAGGGCGCGCCACAGGCAATTCTCGCACTTATTGCAAACAAGGAGAACATTCAAAGCAGCGTGGATGAAGTCGTAAATGCCTTTGCTGTTAGGGGATTTCGCGCCTTGGGAGTGGCTAAAGCCGAGGCGCAGGGGGATTGGCAGTACGTAGGGCTTCTCGCTCTTTATGATCCGCCCCGTGACGACTCAGCAGACACCATCAAAACTGCCAACGATATGGGAGTAGACGTTAAAATGGTAACTGGTGATCACACCGCCATTGCAAAGGAAACTGCCAAACAAGTACATCTGGGTACCAATATTGTTCCTGCATCTGAGTTTTTGCGGTGTTCCGATTTGGAGGCAGAACGCCTTGTTGAAACTGCTGACGGTTTTGCTGAGGTCTTCCCCGAGCACAAGTACCGTATCATTGAATTACTCCAAGGTAAAGGTCACATCGTCGGCATGACAGGAGATGGTGTCAACGATGCCCCCGCATTAAAAAAGGCAGATGCAGGAATTGCGGTTGCCGGAGCTACGGACGCAGCGAAGGCCGCCGCTTCCATCGTGCTTACCAAACCTGGCCTGTCGGTCATCATCGACTCCATCAAAGAAAGCCGGAAGATATTCCAGCGCATGAACAGCTATTCAATCTATCGCATCAGCGAGACCATCAGGGTGCTCTTCTTCATCACCCTCACCATATTGGTGTTCAACTTTTATCCTGTGACCGCAATTATGATCGTTCTTCTAGCGCTACTCAATGATGGCGCCATCCTTACTATAGCCTATGACCGTGCTCGCTACTCCAATCAGCCTGAAGCGTGGGATATGAGAAAGTTACTGACAATTTCTACACTAGTAGGGCTCATAGGGGTCGTTGAGACTTTCACGCTCTTCTTTCTTTTAGATCGAGTGTTTCTACTACCGCGAATCATAATTCAATCCATAATATACTTGAAGCTGTCAGTGGCAGGACACTTCATGATATTCGTCGTACGCACAGAGGGTCCCTTTTGGCGCTCTCGTCCCGCGAATATTTTGCTAGGGGCAGTGATAGGAACGCAAATAGTGGCTACTTTCATAGTGGTTTACGGCGTGCTCATGGCACCTATTGGGTGGGCACTCGCATTAGCTGTGTGGGGATATGCGATCGTTGCAGATCTCGGAGTAACGGACTTTTTAAAAGTGCGCCTTTATCGATTGTTGGATACAACCGGCATACGGTTCCACTTGTAACCTAGCATCGCTTAACTGTACGGCTGAAAACGACACGCAGACAGAGGGGGAGCAGGTTGACGAATAATGGAGATGCTGCAATGAATGGGGAAAAAGCCATTGGTTTGTGGTCGGCAATTGCCATTGGAATAGGTGGGATGATAGGAGCAGGCATCTTCTCCATTTTAGGTATTGCCACAGAGATTGCCGGTAATCTGATTTATGTTTCATTCATCATTGGAGGTGGTATTGCACTCCTAAGTGCTTATTCCTATGCTAAATTAGGATCTAAATATCCCTCTGCAGGAGGGCCAGTTGAATTTCTAATCAGAGGATTTGGCGATGGAATTCTAAGTGGTGGTTTTAATTTTCTTTTGTATTTTGGTTACATTATTGCCTTAAGTGTTTACGCAAAAGCTTTTGGAAATTATGCAGCTACTTTTCTATCTTCATATTCATCACCTGTAACCGCAACAATCTTAGCCATCTTCATTATCTTGCTATTCACATTTATTAACTTTTTAGGCGCTAAGGCTGTAGGAAAATCCGAAACGTTAATTGTGGCTATAAAAGTAGGAATATTAGTAACATTTGCAATAGTTGGATTTTTCTTTATCAAAATATCTTTACTATCTGTTTCTAACTTGATACCAATAGATAACGTATTAACAGGAGCGGCATTTCTTTTCTTGGGATACGAGGGTTTTGGTTTAATTACCAACACTGCCGAAGACATTGATAATCCTCAGAAAAATATACCTAGAGCTCTATATTTAGCTGTAATATTTGTAATGTTGATATATGTGGCAGTTTCCATTGCAGTAGTAGGTAACCTGTCTCTCCCTGAAATTAAACAAACCGCGGACTATGCATTGGCATCTGCTGCACAACCCTTTGCAGGAGCAATTGGATTTACAATTATAGTTATAGCAGCGCTTTTTTCCACTTCTTCAGCTATAAATGCTACCCTTTATGGTGGAGTTAACGTCAGTTATTTGATGGCAAAAAAAGGTGAACTACCCAAATTTTTCAATCGAAAATCATGGCACGATAGTAGAGAAGGTTTACTTATTACCAGCACCATTGTCATTCTCCTAATTGTTTTATTGAATTTAAGTAATGTGGTCATGCTGGGGAGTTCAATATTTTTACTTGTCTACGGGGGCGTAAACCTAGCACACCTTAAACTATACAAAAAAACTGATGCAAACAAGTACATAATATGCCTCGCGATCACAGGATGTTTCTTCTCATTAACTGTCCTAGTTTACTATGAAATATTCAACTCCCCCCTGACATTGTATTTACTATCAGCAGTCATATTAATGTCATTCCTAATTGAATGGATATACCGTAAATATGAATCAAGAAGTTTAAAAAATAGAGAAATAGGGGGTAATTGATAAAAAAAACTTATAAAAAACTATTATTTTTTTAACCTCATCGCGGCCTATACTCTCGGCCATTACGATGTACCGAAGAAGGTAATCATTGTGCAGCTTGCCGAAAAGCTTGACCTTGCACGCTCCACGGTGGATGTGCAACTGAGGAGAGCAGAGAGGCGGTTGCTGAATCACATAATGAATGAATCATGACGTCTTCTCTTCCGTCCACGAGCATAACAGGGGATAGAGCGAACCCCTATTCGCGTCTTCAGGCACAGCTTTGCCATCAACTGGGTGCGGCAGAACCAGGATTTGAGGAGACTGCAGATATTACTGGGGCACAGCAGTCTGGCAGTCACGCAGGGATATCTGCAGTTTAAAGATGCTGATATCATGGAAGCATATAATAACGTTGATTTTGGCAGTATGTAACTCGGATCTACTGTGGATATAGTTCTTACTTCGCTACAACGTGCTATCCCCTAAATCTCGATCTTCCTTAGTCAGCTCTCCTTTTCCGGCAAGGTGCACTCATCACGCTTCAGGGTACATCGTCTTCTTCATCGTGTTTTTAGTATTCATTTGCAAATTTATATAACAATTTATCAACATACCCTCCTCCAATGTGAAAAGAATACTAGTCGAACAAAGCGTCATCTTCATCAGTATTTGCAAGTGGTGCGTGCTCGCTGCAGTTGTAGGGATAATTGTTGGTTTATCTACGACCATCTTTTTAAAGGCACTAAACTTCAGCATCGCCCGTAGCAGCGGCTCTCCCTTCTATTTCCTCATGCTCCCGGTAGCGCTATTCTTAAGCACCGTTATGACGAAATACTTGGCCCCGGATGCAGAAGGGCACGGAACAGAGAAAGTTATCGAAGCGGTGCATAAACAGTCCGGTAAAATAAAAGCATCAGTTGTTCCGGTGAAGCTCATCGCCACGATAATAACCATCGCAGCTGGTGGTTCGGCAGGCAAGGAAGGGCCATGTGCTCAAATAGGGGGTGGACTCTCATCTCTCTTTGCTGATCTTCTCAAGTTTGATGATCCCGATCGTAAGAAATTGGTTATTTGCGGTATCAGTGCCGGATTTGCCTCTGTTTTTGGAACGCCAATAGCAGGTGCTATTTTTGGAGTTGAAGTCCTCTTCATAGGAAGCTTGTTATACGATGTCCTGCTCCCCTCTTTTATCGCGGGAATTGTAAGCTATGAAGTGTCATCTTCTCTCGGGATTTCGTATTTCTACAGTCCCTTAAAATTTGCGCCGGTTTTCAGTGCGTTCTTCTTGGTAAAAGTGATTCTTGCGGGAATTTTCTTCGGCATTTGTTCGCTTATCTTGATAGAGCTCTTCAACCTTATCAAAAAAACATCAGAACGTCTGCACATATGGGCTCCGTTCAAGGGCATAATTGGTGGGGTGGCACTTATAGGACTGACTTTGACATTTAGCACGCAATATCTCGGGCTTGGATTAAACACCATCCAAGCCACTCTACAGGGACAAAACGCCGTCTGGTATGCCTTTATTTTGAAAATAGTTTTTACCAGTATTACGCTCGGCTTTGGCGGGAGTGGAGGGATTGTAACTCCCATATTCTTTATCGGTGCGACGGCTGGTTCTCTCTTTGCGCAAGTCTTCGGAGTGGATTCTGCGACCTTTGCAGCAATTGGTTTCGTAAGCGTTTTGGCAGGAGCTGCCAACACCCCGATCGCGGCCAGTATTATGGCGGTTGAGATATTCGGGCCAGGTGTCGCACCGTATGCCGCAATAGCGTGCGTTGTCAGCTTTATCATGTCCGGTCACAGAAGTATCTATCCATCACAAGCGCTTGCAACAGGGAAATCCAGATCTCTTCAAGTTCAAATCGGAACAGAAGCAGAAAAGGTAAAGGCAGAGGTACAAACGAGAGACAAGAGTGTGATAGGAATAGGACTGAAGATCATCGAAGCACTAAAAAAGAAAGTACTGCAAGCCAAGAATTCTTGGAAGTCGCGAAGAGACTCACCATAAGACGAACTCAATTGCAATTGCAACTCCAAATATTTTGAGAAGTTTTACTCGTTAAACCATTTCATGGGGAGTTTAAGCGTAATTTTGTAACATTGCAAGCTGATGAACTTATGTTCTTTTACACGTCGCGCAGGTCATCGTCTTGGAAGGAATACATAACTCACGACTTTTGCTCGCACGCAACTTCGCCTGAGACAGGGGGTTCGGGGGCGCTCACCATAGCATGGAGTTCAGCCATTCCCTTAAGAACCTTGTACCCTCGCTCCGTGATCATGTAGTCGCCACGCTCGTTGCGCTGGAGGATCATACCACATGCCAAAAGCTTGGAGAGGTGGAAGAGGAGATTGCCGCCTCGAAGGTCGGTGAGCTGCGATAGTCGGGAGAACGTGTGTGTCGCTCCGGCAAGGGCCTTCAAGATTTGAAGTCGCTGCCTATTTGCCAGAGGCTCGAGGATCTGCCGAACCACGTCATCTTCCGGAAGCGTCAGCAGCACATCCTTCTCCTGGTGCTCGTCTCGGTAGATCCGCATAGACTTCATGACGGCGATCTGGTCATCGAGGAGCTTTTCGGTTTCAGTAAAGCATTGTGTACACCGAGGAAATGGCGCTTTCTCCCGCATGCCATGCAGTATGAACCTCTTATTGTCAATAGCATCAGCACGCACTGTTTCCTCCTTGAAGAGCACTGCGTTTACGTGGAGCAACTCATTGAAGCGCATCTTACACGTCTTGTGCATGGGGCAGTCCGGCACCATCCCGTTTTGTAGGCCCCTCTCAGCGTCGTGGTCCAAGTGATCGGCAACGGCGCCCAAGAGGTCCGTGCGGAGGCCCGACACGATCCCCTCGATATGCTCCCGGTTCGAATGCTCCAAGAACCGCTTCAGATCGTATTGTAGTTCTGCAATCTTTGCCTTTACGTCGAGTACCTCGTCGTAGAGATCTTCATTATTATGTTCTATAGGACTTCCCCCGTGCATTCAGCTATACTTACTACAGTATTATGACGGTCTTCTATATATTACTAACCAACGTATACTGTCGCACGCATCTCATATAAAGATACAGGAGGTGGACATGATATGACCGTAAGAGAAGAGATCCGTTCGCAGATCATCGGGGCCCTCGCTGGGGCAAAGTTTCCGATCAACACACCTGAAGAGCTCTTGAATGCAATGCCCAACGGCGCCGATACCACGTGCAAGGCAGGAGATGTGGAGATCACGGCAGGAGAGGGAGGAAAGCTGCTCAAGCCAAGTGACTTCCCATTCATGAGCGCGGTGCATGTAGCAGATGTCTTAGTGGAGAGGGCGGGGCTGTAGGCCCTCTTCATTTTCTACTGTTATTGGTATAATGTCGTAACGCTCCCAAGCGTAAAGAGGGAAGAGAAGCGAGGTGAAAATCGATGCAAATAGAGCAAATTGAGAGAATAGTACACTGCTATCACCATCTGTACTCGGAATGCGTAAAAGGGCTTGGAGGAATAGGCGATACAATTTGCGCCAACTGTTCGATACACGCCCTCTCGTTGGGCAGCAACGTCGCGAAGTAAAAAGAGAATTATACGACATTATGGAGCAAAAGAGCACGCTATTTGAAGAAGAAAGAATGCGTCGAACGGTAAAAAAATTTGAGGATATTTATATTGAGGGTAATGGAAATATAGAGTCAGCTGATAAGAGCATTAATAAAGGCATTGTCAAAGTCTATGCTTCACGCATCCAGTGGTACAGGTATGACCAACGAATTACAAGGCCCATGATGTGATTGTATGCCTATACTAAGTATCATTTCGTGCCGAATGCTCGAGGACGAGCTTACACATGTGCTTGCAGAAGATAGGGAACTGAAGCACTTGATAGTGGTTGATACCCCGGAAAGTCAAGGGCTCGCACGAAAGCTAAGAGCACAAAATCGCCCATTTCGTATTGCAGACCTTACTCAAATCCCACATCTAGTGAAAAAGAAACAGGGAAATAGAACTCCTTCACGGCAGGACACGATGGTGAGGGTGAGGTACTTGGTGGATACAATTCGTCGAAGAGTGTACCATAGGAGTTCCGATGATCTTGTAGTAATTGCATACGTCCTCAGGTTAGGCCTCCACGCTGATGTTGCACTGCTCAGGACAGAGGTATACAAAGCTATCGATTACATGTCCCGCTTCTCGGATGGGATCTTCATGCTTTGTGGTGTGTGTGATACTCTGAGAACACTTGAAGATGATTTTAACGACTGTAAATCCCCACTCTACTTCTTGACTGACGAGAACGGAACGAGAGTAGAGGACTGTATCGCATTGGCGCTTGGGGGGAATCAACCCTACACGCATTTTGTAAACAATGAGCGAAACATTGTGATGTTTCTGACACCGATGTGGGCAGCTGATTGGCAGACTTTAAGCAGCGAATACAAACTACTGAAAATTGACCACAAACTACAAAAACAGGGGCTAGGGGGATATATGCGGCTTAGGAAAGTTGCCAAAGTAAACCCGGGGAAAGTTGCCAAAGTAAACACGGGACTCTCATATGAGCCTGATTTTGATGCAAATGTAGAAGAATTTGCGCAGCTATATAAACTGAAAGTAATTCAATTGAAAGGATGCACGGACATTGTAAAGCGGTGCTATCACGAGGCAAAAAGGGGCACATATGAGGGGGCGTCATTCGAAAAATAAAAATAGAGAGAGACGATCAAATTTATATCATTATCTGGGAATATCCCGAACGATTTAGGCATTATCTGGGATGTCAAAAAAAGCCGTTAAAACGTTATTTTCATAATTGAAGCGCATAGCTCCATTATCTGGTGTGCGTATCGTCATAATAGACCCCTTTTTTCCCAGATTGGTCTAATTTGATTCAGTCGCACGATAAACGGAAGTGATAAGGGGATAGTAATGACAAAGTTTAAGGACAAAGTCGCGATTGTTACGGGTGGAGGCTCTGGTATAGGACAAGCCCTCTGCCAAGAGCTTGGGCAAGAAGGGGCGATTGTCGTCGTCGCGAGCCTCCATGACGATCATGCCGTCAACGTGGCTTCTGCCATCACGCAGAACGGCGGACGGGCGCACGCGGTGCCTGTTGATGTTTCCATCGAGGAAGACGTCAGACGTCTCATCGACGAGACTGTCTCGGAATATGGGCGTCTCGATTACCTTTTCAACAACGCGGGCATTGCCATCGTCGGCGACGCCCGCGACCTCACTCTCGAGCAGTGGCGCCGCGTCCTCGAGGTAAACTTCTACGGTGTCCTCTATGGAACTGTCATGGCATATCCGATAATGGTGGGGCAGGGGTTTGGACATATTGTTAATGTATCGTCCGCCGCAGGTCTGTTCCCGGGGCCGATATACGCACCCTATTGCACAAGCAAATATGCGATCGTCGGACTCTCGCTCTCACTGCGCGTTGAAGGAGCCGACTTGGGAGTGAACGTGAGCGTGGTCTGCCCGGGATCCGTTCGAACGAACATCTGGCAGGCAGCGACAATAGTCAATGTCCCGCCCGAGCGACGCGCAGCGCTGACCCCCCGTAAAATGATGGAAGCCTCGAAGGCCGCCCGAACGATACTGGGCGGGGTTTCACGCAATCAAGCCATCATTGCCTTCCCTGCGGGTGTCCGTCTGGTCTGGCGCTTATATCGTCTCTCCCCTCATCTGCTGGATCGCTTAATGCTCTATGCAATAAGGACCTTCCGGAAATATCGGCTTAACTCCTGAAGTGGAGAGTAGAGTTTGAGGATACACGATACGATATGAATAGCCGAATTCCTGCTTAATCCGCAAGCACAAAGAGATCAGGTATCACAAGATAAGACGTTACCCACTGCAAAAACCAACGCTGTTACACATTTCTTGCAGAGGTTATGGCTCGTTTATTATGTGAGACAGCAACCGTCGCTCTGCTCTCCTCAGCTTCACATCTTACGTTGAACGCTCTTGGTTCAAATCCTTGCTTTAGTGGTTCTCTCTAGAGGTCACTTGAAAAGGGAGAAGGAAAGTCTGGGCATTCACCGTCCAAACGTGCCCATCAGCTCCCCCTGCCCGAGGATATGCCCTTGCATGGCCGCACCAATGCTCTTTATCGTGACCGGTGCCATAGGGTGAAGGAGGGTGTCTAGGGCATAGAGACGGAAGAAGTAGCGATGGGGCTTTCCAGGTGGCGGACAGGGGCCACCATACTCCGTCTTTCCAAAATCGTTCAAGCCGTGGGCACTGCCGTCAGGGAAAACTCGATTCCGAGCAATGCCCTGTGGAAGGCTGGTAGTGCCGGGAGGGATGTTATATAGGATCCAGTGGATGAAAGTCCCGCTCGGAGCGTCCGGATCCTCACAGATGACTGCCAAGCTCTTAGTCCCTTCTGGGGCTGCCCCGAAAGAGAGGGGGGGAGAATCATTCTTTCCTGTGCAGGTGAATGTAGGGGGTATTAGTCCCCCTGCTGTTAGTGCCGGGGAGGTGAGCTCAATGGTTTTCATTTTTGTTGTAGCAGTTAATGTTGCAGGTGACGGACTTGATGTATTCTTAACGTTCTCTGTGCACCCTGCGACAAACACAGTAGCCAACACACTAGTAACCATTAAAATGATTAACAACTGTTTTTTTATAGTTATCCCTTCTTTTGGAGAAAATTTTCCTCTAAGATGCTCACAAACTGCTTCAAAATGTCCTCTACCGACATGAAAATCCCTCGTAGAAGTATGAGTGTTTTACTGCGCGGACTATAAATAAATGCTAGACGTGAAAAGTAAGGATTTCCAGAGAGGGCGTGTGAGAGAGAAGACTTTAAGATATAATAGGAGATACACCAAGGGGAGTAGAGTGGAGACACAATGCATGAACAAAAAAGAAGAAGAGGGTATAACAAGGACTTCTTCGAATCGGTGTACCATGGCGAACAACCATGGGACATCGGACGCCCTCAGAAAGAATATATACAGCTAGAACAGGCAGGGGAAATCGTTGGATCGGTACTCGATGTCGGATGCGGCACAGGAGAAAATGCCCTGTATTTAGCTGCGCATGGGCACGAAGTGTGGGGGATCGATTTTGCCCCTACTGCAATCCAGAAAGCACAGGAGAAAGCCGCTCAGCGTCATCTAACGGCAACATTTCTTGTATTGAACGTATTAGAGCTGCACACACTGGGAAGAACGTTCGATATCGTCATCGATTCAGGGCTGTTCCACACGTTGAGCGCTGAAGACCGTCCACGTTTTGTCGATAACCTCGCGGCCGTTATTCGCCGTGGAGGGACGTATTTCATGCTCTGTGTCAGTGAATTGGCGCCGTTACCAGATTTCAGTAAATTGAAAGACTTTATGCCCGATTTCAGTAAATTTTTGCCTGATCTCAGTAAATTGAAACCGGAAGACTACAGGAGGCCGCAGGTGACACAGGCTGAGATAAGAAACTCATTCCATGATGGGTGGCGCATTAACTACATAAGACAAGCAACATTGGAGTCATATTGGTGTACATTAAGCAGAATGGAACCAAGCGAAACCCCCGGGTGGCTTTCGTCAATTTCGAAGGAATAGGCCGAGCTGCGTGTACACGTGTTTTCATACCGATACATCAAAAACTACTCTTTTTCTGTTCTTCGTGCCTTTGCCGCAAGCAACGTGTTATAAGGAATGTCCATCACCCTCGAAACAGCCGACCACGATACCCCTTTTGCCCGATACTCATCCACTCGCTTCCAGTTGATCTCCCTGAAGGGTCTGCCGATGTGTTTTCCTTCATTGCGTGCTTTTACGATTCACTCATTATGTGAGAAAGCAACCGTCTCTCTGCTCTCCTTAGCTGCATATCCAACGTGGAATATGCAATGTCGAGTCGTTCTGCAAGCTGCACAAGGCGTATCTTCCTTGGTATATCATAGTAGCCGAGTTTATGGGCCGTGACGAAGACTCGCCGTTGCTTTTCTGTCAGACGGCTCAGCGGCTAATAGGGGTAAAAATTGTGCATCCGTAAGTGAACCCCGTATGAATTCATCGCTGTTATACTCGTAAGTGAATAATATTAGACCCTCCACTTTCATCACTGTAGTCCATTGCTCTTCGCGTCTCTGCGCTCACAGAGTCTCGTGGGATATCTCGGTACAACGGGAACTGATCTAACACGGCGATGCGGTTGTCCCACTTCGTGATTTCATTCGCATCCTCTAGCGCCCATTTAATAAAACCCTTGTGAGTGGACTCCATAAGATCGCGCACTGCCCCCTGCCTTTCCCTATCGTTGAGCCAGTTCCACCACGCTTCGATATCTGCCCACTCCTTACCTTTCGGCTTGATCGGGGTCTTGAGCGCGGCTATCATATCACTCACCGTGTCCTTCTCCTCCTGCGGCGCCTTCTCCCACCAGCCATTCAACGCATCCATCCATGCTGCTCTCATCGCGTCCTGCTGCTCTGGTGGAAAATTGTCGATCCACGTTCTAAAACCACCATCTAATCTTGACATGGCATCAAATACAATTTCACCGTCAGGAAAATTGTCCGCCAGCATCGAAAAGAACTGCTCTACCTCTGACTTATCAAACCACCCTAACGCCCCTCCGGCTATCATGAATACCCCGTCTTCGGTGTTGATGTCCTTGCACCAGCTCTGATCAAGGAGGGATTTTGCGATGTACGTCACCCGGTCAGGTTCTGGCAGTAACTGCCTCCTGATGTCTATAACCGCGGGAAGGTCGAGGTCGTACCAGTGAATCGTACCGTTATCGACGCGGTAAAAGGTGGTGTCAAGCCCTGCCGCGATATTGATAACGGATGCACGGGGGTGCTCTGCAATATACGCTTTCGCCTTTTCATCGAACTGCTTTGCTCGAATTGGACCTAAACGAAATTCTGGTCGATTGACTTTACCAGAGATATTAAGCATTAACATTATACCTACGAACGGCGGAACATCACTTGCTGAGAAGTCATAGTCAATTTTTTCAACAAGCTCAACAGCTTTCGCGTCATAAAATAGCGAGCTATGTTCCTTACTTAACCGTGCCCTGCTCCATAAACACGCCAACATCGACGCCGATATGCCGCCTAACGTAACCTTTACTTTGTCCTGCTGCATGGTTGCTCCTCTTCTCTGTTGTTTAATTGTGTTTCAACTCTTTTCCTTTCGGTGCATGTGCTCCGGTGCATTTGTCCGTTGCACCTTGACCTTTGGTATGTTTAGTATGTTTGGCATAATATAACTTACGTCATCAGAGGCAGAGTGGAAGGAACTGCGGTGAGGCTGTATAAATAGTGCAACGATGCATAAAACTTGTAAAAGTATGAAAAAGTAGAATTTCAAGACAGCTCAATACGATCTATGCTATGCGTCCGGGCATATTTTCATGCCTTACCCCTCCGAGTTATGCATGTAGTTTACCCTTCGGCGCATGCGTTCCCTCTCATTTAAGGCTATCGGGATTATTAGATTGACAGTAACATGCAACAGGAAAAAATAAAGATTGATTTGAGCGGAGTATCGGAGACGTTACTAATTCCTTTATGGGCTCGAGCAAAATTTAGCGAAGACCACAGTCCATTGCTTAATGACTCGAAGGCAATTGAAATCGTTAAAAAAATTGATTACGATTTCTCAACACATGTCAAGGCTTTTCAGTTTGACATTCTGCGAGAAGCCGTTAGAGCAAAGCAATTCGATGACAAGATCAAAGCGTACATCACTGATCACCCCCGCGCATCAATCGTGAATATCGGTGCAGGGCTTGACAGTGCATTTTACCGGGTCGATAACGGGCTGATCCACTGGTACGACCTCGACCTCCCCACGGTCATTAACGTCAGACGGCAGTTGCTTCCGGAACCTGACCGGGTGACGTACATCGCAAAATCCCTCCTTGATCAGAGCTGGTGCAAGGACATCAACACCGAAGACGGGGTATTCATGATAGCCGGCGGGGTCTTACAGTTTTTTGAGGAGGTGCAGGTAAAGCAGTTCTTTTCGATGCTCGCGGACAGCTTCCCTGACGGTGGAATTGTATTTGATGCAATACCAAAATTAAGTGCGTTTGTTGCCAACTGGGGCATGCGGAAAGCAGGGATACCAGAAGCTCGCTTTAAATGGGCGGTGCACGATGCGAAAAAAATGGCACAGTGGGATAATCGTATTAAAGTGATAGATCAATTCCCCTGTTTTAAAAACATTCCACGAAACCCTATGTGGAGCAGAAGAACCAAAATATTGATGGACTTTATAGATAAACTTAAAATGGTCAATATTTTCCACTTACAAGTTTAAATCCAAGAAGACCCTCGAATTTAAAGAATGTCTATTCCATCACCATTGAAACCGAAACAGCCGACCGCGATAATCCCTTTGCCCGATACTTGTCAACCTTTCGCCAGTTGATCTCGCGATTTAAGAATGAAAAGGGGATAAACGATAACAGAGGAGGTATACTTCATGAACGTCATAGATGCCATCAATTCCCGTTCTACAATTCGAGCGTTTACCCCCGACCCCGTAGAGAGGGGGACAATTCTTAAGATTTTGGAAGCGGCAACCCGAGCCCCGTCGTGGGCTAATACCCAGCCGTGGGAGCTCTTCGTTGCAGGCGGTGAAGCTCTTGAGAGACTTCGTGATGCATATAGTGTCCGTTTCCAGCAGGGAGAGCCGCGGAATCCGGATATCCCGGGGCCGACAACGTGGCCCCCTGCAATCCAAGAGCGCGTACGCGCATTGATGTCCGCACTCGCTCGTCCTACCGCAACAGAGGGAGGGCCTGATGATGCGATGCGGCAAAAGTTTGTTGCTGATAATTACCGTTTTTTTGGGGCGCCAACAGTGGTATTCCTCTGTATGGATCACTCTCTCTCGCCATGGTCAATGTTCGACATGGGATCGCTGACTCAGAGTATAATGCTCGCCGCACAGCAATACGGAGTTAGCTCAGCAATAGCATTCATGTTCGCCTCGTACCCTGATCTTGTTCGCGCAGAATTGGACATCCCAGATAACCTTGCCATACTTATTGGCATAGCACTGGGGTACGCAGATGCAGATTACCTACGGGATCGTCACCGAAGCCCGCGACGCCCTCTCAAGGATGTGGTGCATTGTATGGGCATTTAGGCGGTCTATACTGTTTATTTTCATAGAGTTCGACATTAAACATTTTCGTGACGTAACGGAGAGAAGAGATCTTTATTTCGACAATCAGACGGTGCAGAGAAGTCCGTTGAAACACCGGTGCAGGTACCTCTGAGTTTGTGCTATATTATGGCGTTGTGTCGATGCTCTCTAATGCAAAGAACAGATATAACGAACTGCACTATAATCCATCCACGTAAAACGGCAGCGTGAAGTAAAACGTCGACCCGTTCCCCATCTTGGATTCCACCCAGATCTTCCCGTCGTGCCGCTCAACAATTTTCTTACAGAGCGCTAAGCCCACGCCTGTCCCATCATATTCCTCCGTCGTGTGCAATCGCTGGAATATCGTGAAGATCTTATCGGCGTACTGCATGTCCATGCCGATGCCGTTATCTTTTATGGAGAACTGCCACATGTTTCCTCCTCCATCGGGCTCTACACCGATCTGTACCTCTGGCGGACGTTCACTTCGAAACTTGATCGCGTTTCCGATGAGGTTCTGGAAGAGCTGGATGAGCTGCGTTTTGTCGCCCATGACCATCGGCAGCGATTTTTCAGGCAGTCTAATCTTAACCCCGCTCTCCTCGATGGCGGTCTTGAGGTTGTCAAAGGCGTGCTGGACGACGCCCTCGCAGTGCACCGGTTTGAATGCTTCACCGCGGCTCGTGACGCGGGAATATGCGAGCAGATCTTTAATGAGCTGCTGCATCCGCTTTGTTCCATCGCCCCCGTAGTCGCATTGAGAGCGTAGACGTTGTGATCCATGCTCCCGACGTAGGCCACGCCGTTGGAGACGGTGGGAGAGGAGTACACAGCGTCTCCAGTCGTATAGTCCCAACTCAGAAAGCGGTTCGAGGTGCTATTCCCAGTCGCTGGCCTGTAATCGCCGGTATGTTGTGCGTTATAGCGGGACATGCCTGTCTAGCCCACACCAGCGGCAAGAGCTGTTGCTGGCACAGCACCGAAGATGGCGACAAGGAGTATGGCTGTAATAAGTAAAAGGGATGTGTATGTGTGCATGTTAAGAACTAACCTGTTACCTCTTTGATCGTCTCCTAACGGACGGGACATTGTCAGCAGTTGCAGCGAATCGATGTACTACCATTACTTTATGGCGGGGTGCAGACCAAGCATGGTCTATATCCATGTGCTCTTGCTTCTTCCGAAGTGTTGAACCATATCAGATTTGCCGGTTTAATATGCTTAACCTCAGGACATGACGGATAATGATATACATTTCCATAAATGCTTCCAACAAAAGGCCCAGCTGCCTCTTTTACAGTCGGTTTTGCTACCTGCCCCGGAGTCACGTGCGACGCTGCACCGACAATACTGACAGCTCCACCTAGCGAGATAAGAAGGAGGAGTGTCAAAAATAGGGTTAGGAATTGTCTTCTCGTAGAAATTCACCACCATGTTGATGGCATTCGTTGTATCGAATCCCATCAAGTATCAGTTTTTAAAACACGTATCAATGCGCTTGTAAGTAATAAAGTTAACTCGATTTGATATCATCGAGCGCAGTTTAGAAGCGTTTAATGATGATATGCGACTGATATCGTGTAAATACGCATCAAATCTGCGTAACCTTTATTGCCAGTGGACTCATACTACCTTGCTTTTAAAATTGCGAGGTGATAACACGGACGAGAAGAGGTTTTGTAGGTTCTGCGGCGAGCACCTGCCAGCCGACGCGATTTTCTGCACAAATTGCGGGCGGGCGTCAACCACTCAATCACAGAGTTCACAAGATGCGCCGCCAACAGCGCAGCAGAGTTACCAGTATCAGCCTAATGTGATGGTTCCTCCGAGAAAAAACCCTGGAGTTGCAGCAGTATTGTCCTTTTTATGGACAGGTGCCGGGCAAATATATAACGGACAAATTGCACTAGGCCTTGGCTTAATATTATTTCAAATTTTCAACGTTCTCTTGATGTTTGTGCTAATAGGGTTTATTACATTCCCTTTAACATGGATAATCGGCATATATCAGGCATATAGTGCAGCAAAGGATTACAATAGGAGGCAAGGGTACCCAGAATAAGCGTGTAAGTTAGAAAGTGGTTGTTAAAATTTAACCTTGTTATATCCCTCTCGCAAATCCTGATCATTGAACTGCAAGTATACTTGCGTGGTGTTGAGGTTGCTATGGCCTAACAACTGTTGTACACGCCGTAGGTCAAGGCCGGACCTGACAAGGTGGATGGCAAAGCTATGCCTAAAGGTATGGGGGTGGATGTCAACGCCAATCATCTTCCCATATCTCTTTACTATAGTGTGCACTTGACACCGTTTAATGCTAAAGATGTGCCGATCCTCGGGGATATTTTGTGTGGAAATGTACTCGGAGAGCAGTTTAAGGGTTTCATCATCCAATAGTACTCTCAGCGTATTGAAGACATTGTTGAAGCTATATGTGCTCAGTTCAGATTACCTAATTGATGATATCGCCATTCTTTTCAGCAAAAATACGGAAACATTTATTGACTTAAGAATGCATGAAAGTTTGGAGATGTAAATTATGTGCTCAGGCGGTGGCCCATTTATAACTGTGGAAACAAGTTGGTTCAAGAACTACCGCTGCAACAACTGTGAGAAAAAGTTCAAAGTGATGGGTAAAAATCCTCTGTGTCCGTCCTGTCAATCCGAAGACCTTGGCGAACTCTCAGAGTGAAGTAATATCAACGATTTACAGTAACTTCTCACTTTACTCACATAAGCCGCGGCCATTGACAATATGGGGCTTATTTATGACTATAGCAGCGGCGAATGTCGAATTGTTGAATGCGATGTACTGGGGTAAACTACATGCGCGACTCGGAGAGGTAAGGCCATAAAACATGGTTGGAAGCGTATCTAAACTTTCTCTCCGTGAGGCACGTGCTGCACGATTTATCGTAACGTGGTGGGGAATACTATTGGTAAAAAATTACCACTCTACACTACCCTACCAACTTAACACTAGTCCATGCAACAAAACACTTCTTTAGGAGGTTAAAATGGACAAGTGTAATGGGGCATTTATATATGGAATGTTAACCGGATTTTTACTGACATTCGGGATTTTATTGTTTCTTATACAAATGAGGATTATATAAAATGAAACAAAACACCAATTTTGTTTCACGAAGATTGCCATTTTGACATTTAAAGTGTGCTATGGCCTCCTTTATGATAGTAATACAAAATAGCATGGAGTTGCACGTATATATGTGGCTTTGAAGCGCTATTCTATAAAGTCTTGTAGATGCTGCTTAATTTTGTCCACAAAGTCTTTGAGGATATCTTCCTTTGTGACTGTTGATATGTTAAAATTTTTTCCTAAGATATGATATGGTTTCGTACTCCCTCCGTTAAATTCGATCATTGGGAAGATACTTATTCCATTTGGAGATATTTCACCCTCTGGAGTTTTTTCAATTTCAGCGCGAATTGTGTATTTAAATTTTTTTTCTTTATTAGTATGTTGGTTGTGAACCACAGTAATATTATGTGCATGGATATCGGCCATGTCCGTTCTAATGTCCAGCCGATACTTCTCTACTAATTCTATTCTTAATTCCTCAAATGCGGGTTCAACTTTCGATATAGCAAATTCTTTGATCTTTGACTCCAATTCGAGACGCTTTTGTTTGTCGTCCTCTTGTTTTCGCTGTTGTTCTTCTAACGCTTTTCCTAAAGAGTTGTATAAGTCCTCTTTCCACTTTTCCATAGTGTTCTACCTGAATTTTAATTTAGTGGGCTTATTAGCCCCCAATAGTTAGGCGGCTGGCATAGCTATATAATAGCATCTGTTTTTGAGTCCTTGTCTACTAAATAGCACAAAAAGGCATACCCTCACAAAACCCACGTGGTCACGCAAAAATAGCGTATAGTCTCATAAAAAGTAACCCATATGTATACAATGAGACTGTTCAAAGATACACATTATCAAAGTTAGTTAAAATTCTATCTTGTTATACCCCTCTCGCAGATCTTCGTCTTTAAACTTTAGATAAACCTGTGTGGTATTAAGATCGCTATGACCTAACAGTTGTTGCAGTCTTCTTAGATCAAGGCCGTTCCTAACTGAATAGATGGCAAATGAATGTCGAAACGTATGTGGATGTATCATATCTGGAAGGCCAGCCATACGAGCGTATTTTTTAACAAGCTTCCATACCCATACGCTTGAAAGGGGAAATATGGGTCGTTCCACAGGGATATTCATGTCTAAAACATACTTCGAGAGCATATCTAATGTCGGCGGGTCCAGCATAACCCTTCGCTGTTTGTTGCCTTTAGCCTTTGTTACGTTGATAACCTGGTTATGTGGTTCCAGGTCCTGTGGCCGTATAGATAAGAGCTCACTAACACGCATGCCAGTCCGCCAGAGGACCCGCAGCATGAGGTAGTCTCTGTAGTTACAGGCTTTGGCATGTTCCAGTAACGTATTGACCTTCTCTTTTTCGAGATAGTCCTCTATATCCTTCATTTAAAACCAGTTAATAAAAGACCAGTTATGTGTAGTAAAGATTGCGATTTTGACGAGATTTCGCAGTTTATCCTCTTCCGACAATCAGGCGTGCAGGTAGCATGTGGACTCATCACTACCCATAGATACGAAAAAAAGGAAGATTTGAGTAGCAATCGATCAAATAACTGTGTTATTATTATTTTCTCGTTTTGCGACAGTGTGTACTAATATAACCGTATATCGGTCTACTCTGTCGCTTTGTAGTTTAGCCTCGAGCCGGAAGCTATGTCATGCGCTCTAACTGTTCTGTAAATTACGTACCTCAAGAACGACTACTTCTTTGCTGCTTCTGCTAAGGCGTTCCAAACTCCCCTCAAGATTTCCTTTCCCGTCTCGTAGGGTATTATTTCTCGTGCCTCAACCGTAATGACGGGGAAGAACCCGGTTACCTTCCTGAAGGTATCTGCGGACTCTCCTTCACTCATTGTATATCCTGAACATCCCTCTAGGAAAAAGCCGAACTCCGTTATTTCACCTGTTTTTAACATGTCGTCCATCATTGTGTACAGCATCTCATTCAACTTTACGTGCTCAGCCGGGTCAAAAGGCACCGCCATCGGATTTAAATGCCACAGGGTCAAATATTTCGCCAAGTCTTTCACCTCCTTTGCTGTTATTTTAAAATTGATAGATGCTGCGCACATTGGTATTAAATGCTGTGTGACGACAGTTCTGTGTCACAACTCGCATTTTTATCCCTGCATAGGATTTTAACGTATTCTAGCGGTTATTTCTCAGACCGTAGCAAAACATCCTCCTCTTCTTTTTAGGGAGTCTATGGTATAAGATAAGAATATGATCACTTTGTGTGCCCAATTGGAATGATATAAAGGGGCCGGTTATCACGACTGATCCCGAGTACATCTTGGACTTTCGCGTCATCAAATGCCCCAATAGGCACTGCTCCCAAATGTAGTGCGGTACACTGCAACAACACGTTTTGAGCAACATGCCCCGCTTCAAGGTGAACGTATCTCTCAGCCCTATCGCCATACTTTACCGTCGTTCGCTCATACACTCCGGCGATGATGAGATCGAGCGGGGCTTGTTTGATAGCATTTTGACGCAACGCTGCCTGCATCAGGTCGTCTTTTATATTTCCTTCCTTGATCTTCTCAAGGCTATGGTTTAACGGAATGTAGTGATAGACGCCTGTCGCATTAACGACGTATACCTCTATGGGGTACAGCGCCCCCGCTGAAGGCGCTACTCGAAATCCTTGTGGGCTCGTTATCCCCTGCGCAGCCCACACTATCTGCGAAAGATCGTTGTCCGATAGGTCAGTGCTTGAATACTCGCGAACTGACCTCCTGGTACTTAGTGCTTCTTCAACCGACATGTTCCCCCTTACTATTGGCTGAGGGAGTCGCGTCGTCTCCAACGGTACAGGGAGTCGGGTCGGTTCTGACAATTTGTTCTGACCTACTTTTGAAGCGTTAAAAATAAGAAACGCCGCTGCTAGTAAGAGAGCGAGAGTCATTGCAGCAGCTATCACTATCCGTCGCATTTTCACTTGTATACCACTGTTACTGTGAAGCAGTTAACGATTTAAAGGTTTGTGACACCTTACGACTAACGTTTAGTAACACCTAGAGCTACTAATTATCCTTGCTGCTTTATCACCGCAGAATCATTAACTTAACGGATAAGCAAAGCCTTTGTTTTTTACAAAATAGCCTTGCACATTACAATAAGGAACACAAGTTTTACTCTCAATGCAAATCTAATTACATCGAGCACCCTGACACGTAGAAGGCTTTGAAAATTATAGTGATTGGCCGTTTTGTCCACCACAAAAACTGTTCGTTTCTTGTGTACAAAAATAAGAGGAGAACTCGTGTTCACATAAATTACTATCAATGAATGCCGCTAATGGTGACGATTTCCCCTTTTTCATACAGAATCATCATTCGGTTGATTAACGGTTTAAAACGAAATACGTGTCCATCAACTGTCAGTTTTTTAAAAACACGTAACTATACGCGCGAGATTATAAAACTAACCCCTATTTGAGTGTCAAACGTGCCGTTTGGAGTCATGTGTCGTGTCAAAGATGATATGCAGCACCCTCACGTCACGTAAATACGAATCAAAAACGCACAAAGTTTTATTTGTGAGAAGAACTTCTAATTAGGGAGCTTCAATCCTAAAAAGAATTAGGTGACTATAATATGAAGATGAAAACAAGAATGATAAGTTTATCAGTCTTAGCAATCTTGACCATATGTCTACTAAATGTTACAGCAGCATCGCCGAGTAACCCGACAACCGCACCTCATAGTAAGGTTGTAACAGATGTAAAGGCCCAGCAACCGACCACGCTTACATTAACTGCTCCTACGCAAGCGAAGCTTCTTGAAAAATTTTACATCGGCGTATCTCTCACTGCAGGCGGCACAGGAGTTAGCGGCGCGATTATACATATCCAAGAACTGTCGCAAGGCCAATGGCTAACTTTCACTAGTCACACGACCGATAGTAAAGGCAATTATGTCGGTCAATTAATATGTAATACGGCAGCTGACTATCACTTCCGGGTTACCTACGACGGTAATAGTCAATACGAGCCAGCGGTGAGTAATGTTGTAGTGGTAACAGCTAGCTAGTGGATAACAGGTATTTTACATACCCAAATAACCTACGTTCTATATAAAAATTAAAAAAGTAACCTCATTCTTTCACATGATAATACTAAAAAAGGGGGTGTGATGTGTGAAAAGATAGCTGCAAGCTATGTTTATCGTGCCACTGTTGAGGCGTGATAAACAAATAGTTCTACGTAATGCATAAGGGTGTGAATGTCATTATGTGAAAAAAATTAATGAATGACAGCAAAATCATTAAAACTGTATCTTGTTATACCCCTCTCGTAAGTCCTGGTCATTGAACTGCAAATAGACTTGCGTCGTGTTGAGGTTGCTATGCCCCAACAACTGTTGCACACGCCGTAAGTCAAGTCCGGACCTCACCAAGTGGATAGCAAAGCTATGTCTGAACGTATGGGGATGAATATCAACTCCAATCATCTTCCCATATCTCTTCACTATGGTGTGCACTTGACATCGTTTAATGCTAAAGATGTGCCGATCCTCAGGGATATTTGGTGAGGAAATGTACTCAGAGAGCAGTTTGAGCGTTTCTTCATCAAGTAACACTCTCCGCTGTTTCCCTCCCTTAGCTTTGGTGATGTTCACGACTTGATTGTGAAATTCTATGTCTTGTGGTGTTATGTTGAGGAGTTCACTCACCCTGGCGCCGGTTCGCCACAGCACCCGCATTATAAGGTAATCCCGGTTATCACATGCTTTAGCAGCATCGAGCAGTTGATCAACCTGCTCCTTTTCTAAGTAGTCGGTGATGTCCTTCATGATGTCCCGATCATACAAAACACCTCTTTTATTAACTAAAGCTTTCTAAATTGTCGCGCTTTCGCAGTTTGTCCTTTTCCGACAATTAGGCCTGCAGCTGGCCGGTGGATCTATGGAGACAGACAATACCGAGAAGAGAGATACATGCGCAATGATTAAAAAAATAAAGGCTTCAACGCCTTTTTATCTTTTTGTGTTAATGGTAATGATATCAGTATCTGATCCGACCGCGAGACACTCAGCAAACTAAACATAAGAGTGAGAGAAGAAGAGAAGAAAATGGGGTACGCAACGTCATACATTCATTATTCGCAATTTAGGAATTGTCCAACAGGTTTAAAACGCAGTCCCCAGAGACTTGAAGCCGACCATCAACCGAATCAATATTATTTAAGAGCATAGTCCTCATTTCTTTCGAACTCTATCCGA
The DNA here is from genome assembly GCA_963704625.1 of Methanobacteriota archaeon. Taxonomy (GTDB): domain Archaea; phylum Halobacteriota; class Bog-38; order Methanoflorentales; family Methanoflorentaceae; genus DASPRZ01. The sequence continues at coordinate 1,558,912 of OY969924.1, forward strand.
TCCCGTATGCGACGGTGGGGGAGTTCAAAATGTTTCCAGTCGTGTAGTTCCATATCTTCGCCCCAGTTCTCGCATTGAGAGCGTAGACGTTGTCATCAGCACTCCCCACATAGACGTCCGTTAGGGATGGCGGGGGAGGTCAAAATGCCTTCGGTCACATAGTTCCAATTCAATGTGCCGTTTGAAGTGCTGCCCCTCGTCATCAGTATGTGGTCGCCGGTGTGCCGGGCGTTGTTGTGAAACGTGGTCGAATAGTTACCCGTCGATGCGGTGGCAACATTCGGCATGCAGAGAGTTAATATCTCTACAATCAACAAGCATATCACTACCTTTTTAATGTCCATATTCGTCACCCCTGCATTATTTTGAAGGTGTGATTCTAACTAGCTGAACGATATATGACATCGCCGCTCATTACAAAATTATCTGCTTGCAGGATGTAACCCGTATACGAATAGCCCTGTAGGATGTAACCCGTCTCTGAATAAGCCGAACCTTCGTTAATCTTTGTCCAATATTCATATACAGATGGGTTATGTCCCATTGTTCTGGCGTACGCGCTGTCGTTTGGAGGTGTCATTGATTCTAATTGATAACCGCTGACTTGACTATTTAGATAATTAGTAGCATCGTTGGTGATGTTGAATCGACTGATTGTTTCGTTAGCACTTACGTGCTCAGTGGCGTTTTCTGCAGTGAAAGCTATTCTTACTTTATTGGCGTCAATCCAAGTGACTTTCCACGCGTTTATAGTCATTGTCTCAGAATCCTTGTTACGTAGCTTTTCTACCATAGTTTTGAGTGTTTGATTTGGGGTCGGCGTGGGGCTGGTCGCATTTTGATTGCTTGATGATATACACCCAGCTGTAAATACTGATGTTAACACAATAGTGACCGCCAGTAAGAATGTGCTACATTTTCTCATTTTGTCGCCTCATTTTAAAGACGCTACATAATTTGTTTAAAGTATTAAACTTGCTATTATTTTGTTTGCGTATGCCGTGGCATAGACGCGGCCCTCTAAGACGCTCCCAACATAGACCACACCGTTGGCGATGGCATGGGAGGAGGATGTATTGCCTCCTGTTGTTTAACTCCATATTTTTGTCTCGGTATTCGCATTGAGGGCATAGACGGTTTCATCATCCAATAGTACTCTTTCTCTTTTTTACAATAGGTTTTGATGTCTTTCATGGGCCCTATTGATGAAAAGAGAAGAATTAGGAGGGGAGAGAGAAGACGTCATGATTCATTTATTATGTGATACAGCAACCGTTGCTCTGCTTTCCTCAGATGCACATCCAGCGTAGAAAGTGCAAGGTCGAGCCTTTCGGCAAGATAATAAAAAAGAGATAAGCCTTTAAAAGCATCCGAATCTTAAAAGAGCGTAAAGGTGTTACTATGTAGAATCGTTGATACAGCCGCTAGGCCAAGCTAAATGGAGGGACTAGCGAAAACCTTTAAAGTCCTGCATCCGTTATATTCAATGTGGTTAGCTCGTTAATGCTCGCCGGATTCGGTCTCATTGCTTTGGCGTGGATAATCCAACTCTTCTACATAACGCGCGGCAACAGAAGCGTGCAGCCCCTCTTCATCGGCGTATATATAGTTGGAGTCATCCTCTTGGCCGCGAGTGATGTGATGGGCGGCGATGTCAATATCGCCTACGCGGAGCTTGTGACGATTATTGCATCGTTGCTTACCTTTGTGGCGCTCCTCGTCACGAAACCGAAAAAATAGCATGTGGCGCCTGTTTGTTTAGGACTCCTCCGCTCCCTGTTCAAGTCACAATGAAATAGCTTGTTTCAGGTTCTCGGACAGTGAATTGCGGGCACTGGATCAAAACTCTATCTTGTTATATCCCTCTCGCAAATCCTGCGATAAGGACAACAACTACCATCAGAAATACTGCCGCTCCTGCTAAAAATGGTCTCTTCATCGAACTAATCTCCATCACGTGTAATCATTCTACATTTTTAAACGAGTATAAATACAACGTGAAAATAAAAACGATATCCCTATTTTTCTATATTTTTTGCCTAATTTTTTGCGATTTGTGTGACATAGCAAAAGATAAACAGAAGCCGACGTAAATTACGAGATATTCACGTAAGATGGAGGAGTATTTAACGATCGCTGAGACTGAACAAGCAATTGAGTGAAATAGTAAGGGATACAGCCTTATCAACTTGGGACGCTGCGATCGGGCACTACCTTATTTTGATGAGCCGCTTAAATACGAGAGAGAATATCTTAAGATATAATAGGAGATACATCAAGAGGAGATGAGATGCAATGCATGAACAAAAAGAAGAGGGTATAACAATGGACTTCTTCGAATCGGTTTACCACGGCGAACCACCGTGGGATATCGGACGCCCCCAGAAAGAGTATACACAGCTAGAACAGGCAGGGGAAATCGTTGGATCCGTACTCGATGTCGGATGCGGCACAGGAGAAAATGCCCTGTATCTCGCTGCACAGGGGCACGAAGTGTGGGGAATCGATTTTGCCCCTACTGCAATCCAGAAAGCACAGGAGAAAGCCGCACAGCGTCATCTGGCGGCAACATTTCTCGTGTTAAACGTATTGGAGCTGCACACACTGGGGAGAACGTTCGATACTGTCATTGACTCAGGATTGTTCCACTCGTTGAGCGATGAAGAACGTCCACTTTTTGTCGGTAATCTCGCGGCCGTTATCCGCCGTGGAGGGACGTACTTCATGCTCTGTTTCAGTGAATTGACGCCGGTACCAGATTTCAGTGCATTGAAAGACTTTATGCCTGATTTCAGTGAATTTAAACCGGAAGACTATGAGAGGCTGCGGGTGACGCAGGCTGAGATAAAGGAATCATTCCAGGATGGATGGCACATTAACTACATCAGGCAGGCGACATTGGAAGCGAGATTGGGACCAAACGAAGTCTACGGATGGCTCTCGTCAATTTCGAAGGAATAGGTCGAGCTGCGTGTACACATGTTTATTTTTGACAATTGGGCAGCGTAGAGATACCCATTAAGAAAGGTAATGCAAAAAAAGCCCCCCCAGTGATCGATTGATAACTACATAAAAACGTGCTTAGCATCAAAATTCTACTTTGTTATATACGTCTCGCAGATCCTGATCTCGAAATTGTAAATAGATCGTCGTCGTCTGAATATTTGAATGGCCTAACAGTTATTGCAGCCTTCTGAGATCGACGCCGTTTCGTATGAGGTGGATTGCAAAACTATGACGAAAGGTATGCGGATGTATGTTGATTCCGACGAGAGCTCCATACCGCTTAACGATGTTTCTCATCTGGTTCGTTTTGATGCCAAATATAGTACAATTATCAGGGGTTTGTGTGTGTGAAATATAGCTGCAAAGCAGGTCCATCGTGCTACTATCAATGTAGGCTCGTCGCGACTCGTTGCCCTTCCCGTTTATCACGTTGATGACTTGATTGTGCGGCTCTAAGTCTCCCGGCGTTAAGGCTGCCAATTCGGAGACACGTAATCCACTTTCCAATAGAACCCTTAGAATCAGGTAGTCTCGTAAACTGCACGCCTCGGCGTAACGTAATATCTCGTGGACTTTCTCTTTCTCACAATAGGTTTTGAAGAACATTCCACTGACGCCAAGATCTTTTGTAATAGATCTTTTGCTGTTACGCTAAAGAAACATGCATCAAACCCTCTGCTTACCATCCTATACATTGAAGAACTCCTACTAATGGTGGTGACGCAATGGTTTGAAAAAGAAGCCCTTAGCGGGGGTTGAATATGGAAGGATTGTCATCGATACGGCAGTGATTGTCGCTATAATTGCTTTATTTGGATTGCTCGCAAATGGGATGTATTTCGAACCAAAGAGGGCTCGAGAGGAGCGGAATAATGAATGGGACAAACTTCGAGATGAGAGGGAATTTGAAAAAAACAAGATTTCACGAGGAAAGACCCGTGCTATTTTATCAGATTCAGGATGCAGCTGCACTCGATGAGATTTATCGAACTTTGAAGGTTAGTATAAGCGTTCTACTTTACTTCACTCAGCACACGCCACATCACGTCGCTAAATGCCTCCTTTACCAGTTCTTTGACTTTATCCCAGTGGGTATGGAGGGCATTTTTAATAGAATCACTGATGGCGTACATGTCACTCCGATTTATTACTCTACCTTTTAACTCAATCGCTGTGATTAATGCCTTATAATCCAAGCCGATTGCTGTTTCATCTATACATCGTTCCCCCCATCTTTCCACCATTAATCTATCAAATATATACATTCCAAAACATAGGGTGCCGTATGATTAGTACCAACGCGAATAATGGCGTTGTTACCTATACTGGAAAAAATGTAACAAGTGCTGGATTTCACGAAAAATGCGTAGAAATGGCACATTTTGTGGCAAATGTTATGTAAAGGTTTGAACGTACCAACCATCCGACGACTGGGGATTATACTTCCCGATCGGTCAGTACATTCAGCTGAACAGGGAGGTGAAACAAATGAAAAAAGCGATTGCAACACTTGTAGCAATCATAATGATTGCGACAGTCATTGACGTGGCTGTTGCTGCCGCTGCTACGTCTACACCGCATGCCAAGGCTCTACAGCCAACAAGCATCACAATCATTGATTATCCTAAACAAGTAGTAAAGCCCCAACAGTACTTTGATGTCAAAGGGCAGCTTACATCAGACGGCAACGGTCTAGGGAACAAATTAGTATACTATGAGGAATTCAATACCACAGAAAACCAGTGGCATTATTATCCAAAAAACAACTTCACGACGAGCGCTGACGGCTCTTTTAATGACAATAGTTATTACTACAGACCAGGCACATATCAGTGCAGGTATGCATTCTTTGGTGATGACCAATACGCCGCAAGTCACAGTGACGCGATGGTGATAACAGTAAGCCAGTGATGTCCCATTAGTCAAAATTAGGACGGTCGACGTAGGGAAAAAATCTCGACCGTCTGCTTCTTGCAAATACGCATCAAATCGCACAAAACTTTATTTTTCAAGAGAACCTGTAACTACGGAAAAATATTGGAAGTTCATTTACTCTCAGAGCAGTTCAACGTGTATTCACTTCAAACACTATAAACTCACTGTGAGATGAAATTGTGTGAAGACGAAGGGAGTTCTTGTTGCTATAATTTTAGTTATCGTACTCATTAACTCGACTGCCGGGTGCATAATAGGCGGGCAAAGTAAAGCGAAAGCATTTGTCGATGCGTTTCACGAAGGAATGAAGAACGATTATAGCAGTACTTTAAAGACGTGGCGGGAAACTTAAATTGACAAAGATACTATGCGAGTGATGTTTACAAAAGAGAACGCAACAAGTACAGTATATTATGACTTCATAGTGAAATGCTTCCAAACGGCAAGTGATGCGACTAAGTTGGTTGATAGCATCAACCAAGGTTATATGTTAACGGATTCTGTTGACAGCTCATCCCGCACAAATAATAGCGTCTATTCTTCAATTATGGGGCACGAGCCGACGAGGGCAGACACATATATGAGGATAGATAGCATTATACCGCCGAAAGCAAGTATGATCTTTCAAGTGGACGAATTTGTAATGTATGGCCCCGGGACGGTCGTCACATCATCTCAGTCGTCACAACAGACCGCTACACCAGTGATTCCCGCATCTCCTTTGCCGCAACCGACCGCACAAAAAGATGCAAAAAATGATTTCTCTCGTGGTACTTATGTTCTTTACTTTTGGCTACCACAGTGTCCCCCATGTGGGCCTATGATGACAAAAATTAACGCCATCGAAGCACAGTATAAAGGAGCCAACGTTACTGTAGTTAAAATAAATGCAGATGAAAATGCATCGTCTAAGGATATTAGTAGAACCTACATCGTGAAAGGCGTGCCCACCATTATTTTTATACACAATGAAAAGATCGTAGACCGTTTTTATCCAAGAGACGATGTTGACCTTGACACACTGTTGAACGCTGTCGAGAAGGCGAGAAACTCTCCTTAACACGTAATTTTGTGGTAATACTGGAGCACTAATTGAGCTTACGCAACAACATTCAAACAATAGCTTTATTTTCAAAGGGATCTTTAACTACGGAAAAAATTCTCCTGAGAGAATTACAACATACATAGCGAAGTTTGATGCATATCCACATCGGAATACTCAAACGTGACACTAGGCGATAACTTCTTAGGAGAATTCATAGTGAAGATAACCCCAAAGGTTGCAGGAGTCTACACTTACCGCATTACCTACGATGGTGATAGCCAACATGCTCCTGCTATAAGCAGTACATTTACGTTAACTGTAACTAACGTGGCCATTTCGTAATTTAGCTAACTCCTTCCTCAATCAGCTAGAGCACAGTGGCCTAGTTGTTATACAGGAATGCCTGCAGTTTACGTTCTCAACTTACTGCAGTCAAAGATACGGGTTTATCATGTATAAAGTGGGCTTGAAAGCACAGATCTTACTGAGCTATCTTAAAATTTGACCTTATTATAGACGTCTCGCAGATCCTGATCTCGAAACTGTAAATATACCGTCGTCGTCTGGATATTCGAATGGCCCAATAGTTGTTGCAGTCTTCGCAGATCTACGCCATTTCGTATTAAGTGGATCGCATAACTGTGACGGAACATATGGGGATGCACATCAACGCCTATCATCTTACCGTATTTTTGACACAGTCTCCAGATATGCACGCTTGAGAGTCCAAAAATGGGCTGTTCCTCTGGGATATTCGTCTCTGAAATATATGTGGAGAGCATAGCGAACATGGGTGGATCAACGACGACACGTCGTTGCTTCTTGCCCTTGGCCTTTGTGATATTCAATACTTGATTGTATGGCTCAAGATCGGACGGTGTCAGGGCCAAGAGCTCAGACACGCGCATGCCACTTCGCCATAGTAACCGTAAGATAATGTAATCCCTGCTGCTGCACGTTTTTGCATGCTCAAGAATTGCATTGATCTGCTCTGGCTCGAGATAGTGCTTTATATCCATGTGTTCGTCAATGTAAGGAAATGCACCTTTTATGATATGATTTATAGAATGAGAGGAGATCCGGATTATGAAGCACATCGACGACTACCTCGAGCGGGATCAGGTGAACGCATTGCTCGACGCCGCACAAGCATGTTCACAGCGCGACTACCTCATGCTCCGGGTGCTGTGGCGCAGCGGGATTCGCGTAAGCGAACTCGTCACCATTCGACTTAAGGACGTGGAATGGGATAATTGCGTGGTGAACATTCTCAAAGCGAAGGGGGGCAAGCAGCGGAGGGTCTTGCTAGATAGTGAAACGATTTCGATGCTCGCGAGGTATGTTTCTGACATACAACTCAGGGATGAAAATTACCTGTTCCCCCTCACAACACGGCACGTGTGGCATTTGGTCAAGAAGTACGGTCGAATGGTCGGTCTTGATGTGCATCCTCATACACTGCGGCATAGCTATGCGATCAACATGGTTCGACATGGCGTTGATATTCGAAGGGTGCAGCTATTGTTAGGGCATGCTGGGATTCAGACGACGACCTTCTATCTCCAATTCAAAGATGCCGATTTACGAGAGGTGTATAATAAAGTCGAATTTTAAGAAGTTACCTCCACAATGTGAATGGGGGTAGTTAAATCCCTTTTTTATGACTGCACAAACTATCTCTCAATATCTACGATGCTGCAGTTTGGCAGCGCATCGAGAACTGAAAGGCCCGCTATCAAACAAAAGCGATTTGTTGCAGGTATGCTCAAGCGTTTGTGCTGCTCGCACAAAACAGCCCCTTTATGGTCTTCTGAAGAGAAGAAAGGACGCTATTTCACTAACATCATAGATATCTTGCTTCTCAAGCGCCAATGCTTCCCGGAACTGTTCAACTCTCAATTGAGCGATCGTGCTTGTCCCCGATTACGACGGATGCAGCAAGATAGTGGAACGGTGCCGCTCCCGCTTTGAGTAAACGTCAGGGCGGTTTACCCTGCCGTTCTGGTCGACTTACCACAGTCTTCCGAACCAGCCACACCAGATACCCCAAGAACACCTTCTCGGTGTGTGCGCTTCGTGCAAGCATCGCTTCGGTAGAGTAGAAGTCCTTCTTTAGGGTCGTTATCTCAGTGCGCGGTGCGTACAGCACATAGATCGGTAAGCCAATCAGAATCGACACGATGCCTAACGCTATGGTGCTTATGCCGCACTCGTAGATGATGAAAACGCTCAAGATAACGCCCGCAACGGGGATCACCGGCCCGGTGAGTCGTTGAAGGTACGTGCGGTCACTATTGGTTTGCCTCCTCGCTCGTAGCGTTAGCACAGCGGCGCACGTAGCCACATACACAAAAGCGAGATTAAACGCTGAAAAGGTGATCAGCTGCGTTAATCCACCAATTAATGACGCGAATAACGCAATTGCAGACTGTATGATGATCGCGTTGGAAGGCGTGCCAAACCGTGGATGAAGCCGGCTAAAAAGCCGTGGAAATAATCCTTCGAGTGAGATCGCGTAGGACAGCCGGGCGGTGGCAAGCGTACCGGATTCATCAAAGCCAGAAATTGAGATAAGGGCCCCCAGACCAAGTATAGTACCTCCGATAAGCGCAAGTGCCGGCGTGTACGACAACGCGGTGCTGCCAACCACTGCGAGCGGCGCTGTCGCGTATTGCAGCGATGACCAGTTGACCACCGTAAGCGCCGTAAAGCCGACGGCGATATAAAAAAAGGTCACGATTGCCATTCCAATGATCATCGCTTTCGGGATCGTCTTCGTCGGATTCTCTACTTCACCAGAGGGGATGACAGCCAGTTCAAATCCCGTATATGCCCAAAAAATGAGGATTAGCGCTGGTCCGAAATTGCTGAAACCAAGCGGCGCAAAGGGTATGAGGTTCGAAGTGGCTGTGCCTGGGCGAACGATCAGATAGACAAATCCTGCGACGATCAACAGCAGCAACGGGGTGAGTTTTGCGAGGGTGAGGGCGTCATTGACCCGTCCGGCAGCCTTTGCCCCACGCACGTTGATATACGCGATTACCGACACAAAAACGATTTTTATGACGTCGCCCTGAAGCACCGTGAGCGAAGGCACGAAATACGAAAGATACTGCACGAAGGCGACCGGCATAACGGCAATCCCGGCGACTTCTGCAATCCAGAGGGGCCAGCCCGCTACAAAACCGGCAAAGTCACCCCACGCCTCACATACGTATGCAAACGCCCCCCCGACCTTAGGAACGAGAGCCGCAGCTTCTGCGAAGCTTAATGCTATAATTATCGCAATGGCCCCAGCGACGACAAAAACAAGGAGGCTTGCCGGCCCGAGATATGCGCTTCCCAGCGCCGAGATGATGTAGATATCCGCGCCTATGGCGCCGCCGACTACGAGATTCGTAACGTCGAAGAGGTTCAGCTTTTTTGCGCTCCTGCTGTTTCCTATCGCCATTTATGCCCCTTCGCAGCTGCGAATTATCTTTGTGTTGTTTGTATTTAGTTTTTTGCCGCCTCGGCCAGTCTATATGAGCCTACACGCGCATTGCGTTCTCGTGAGTTAGTCACTTAGGTCTCATCTACGGGACAGCGTTAGGACTCGCCCTGGTCAAAATGGTCGTCTTCGCCCACTTCGTGTTGTGCTTCTCGAATCTCTTATGTACACTGAACGCAGGCGTTTCACTTTTGTTAAGTTGTGGATTATGAAGCATATTACCGACTACCTCGAGCTTGAGCAGGTCCGGACCTTACTTGACTCTGCGCAGTCCTGCAGTACGAGGGATTATTTTATCCTCCGTATCCTTTTCCGGACCGGGGTCCGTGTCTCGGAACTGCTGAACATACGACCACAGGACCTTGAGCCACACAACCAGGTTATCAATATTGTAAAAGCGAAGGGCAACAAGCAACGCCGTGTCATCGTGGATCCTCAGACGATGAGCCTGCTTTTGGAGTACATTTCTGATACAAACACCCCCGATAATTGCCCGGCGTTTGGGCTTACACGGGTGCAGGTCTGGAACATCATCAAGAAGTATGGTCGTATGATCAACATTGACATCCACCCTCATACCTTTCGGCACTCGTTTGCCATCCACCTCGTCAGGTTGGGGTCGATGTGGCAGGTGCAGCTGTTGTTAGGGCATACCGGGATTCAGACGACGACCATCTATAGTCAGTTCAATGACCAAGATTTGCGAGAGGGGTATAACAAGATAGAGTTTTAGCATCCCGAATGAAAACCTTTTGCCCTCAAGCAGTGCTGTTACGTGTGTGGGCATGTTGTGTCGTTTCATACTCACTTAACGACATGCTCACCTTTATCATTGTCTTAGGTTGACATCCTCTATAGAGACCCCATTATGGCAAAACAAAGTGTTGGAAATACGGCGCTTGGCGCGGCGGTGTATCGTTTGATCGAACAGTTTCAGCCGGAGGAAACCCGGCTTTTCAATGATCCTGTGGTTAAATACTTAGTCGGCACTCCCATCCGAGCGCTGGTGCAGTTCGCCTACATACGCAATTACACGATAAAACGATCTGATGCCATTACGCAAGGAATTTACGGCGCCCAGATTTGTCGTACGCACTATATCGACGATGCCGTCGAGGCTGCCCTATCGCAGGGGATCAGACAATTGGTGATCCTGGGGGCTGGGTTTGATACGCGTCCCTATCGCTTAGCTGGTATGGAGCACGTGAAAGTGCTTGAAGTTGACCTACCATCAGTGCAAGAAGACAAAAAGAAGAAGCTCAAAAAACACTTCGGCCGATTGCCGGAACATGTGACTTTTATTCCCATCGACTTTGATACACAGAGCTTAGAAGATGTCTTACCCCGGGCAGCCTTCAACCCTTCCAGGCCGGCGGTGTTTGTTTGGGAAGGCGTTACGCAATATATCCCGGAGGAAGCCGTCTGCCGGACACTAGCCTTCGTCGGCAAATCGGCTCCTGGAAGCATCCTCATATTCACCTATGTCTTGAAAAGCATTATCGAACGGCGTTCGAATATTCCGGGTGCGGATAAAATGATGGATTATGTGGCGAAAAATAACTACCCCTGGATTTTCGGCTTGGACCCCTCTAATGTTCCATTTTTCTTGAAGCCATTTCATCTTAACCCGATAGCAGACGTCGGGAATGCAGATTATCAAGCAAGATATCTCAAGCCTCTGGGACGTAACCTAGTTGTGTCCGAAGGTGAACGGATTGTTCAAGCGACTGTTATTCGCCCCTGATACATGATCGTTACGGTGATTCTAGAACGGACTTCTCTGCACCGTCCATTTGCCAAAATAAGAATCTCCTCAATGGGTTATTTGTTCTTACGTTGGATACGCCTTAATGCTTTGTTTACTCCATAGATCTCAGCTGCGTTATCGAGTTTATCGACTGATCTGTAGAGCATGTACGACTGATGTGGACAAAGTCATCGATGAGAGAGAAATACGGAAGCTGTAATACAATGGAAGATGTACTACAATAAATCACAGTAACGCAAGGAGTATACTTAGCAGAGTGCATGGTGATTGCGGGATGGAAAGCACGGGAAAGGGGGGCAAAGAAAGAGGGGGGCAGGGAATTGTTGGAGGAAAATGGTATGCCCACCCCCCGCTGCGCAACGCCCTCATCTCGGGAGTACTGACCGGAGCGACGTTTGGGGCAGTTACCACAGGAATTGTCCCCCCTCTTGCTTCGATTCTCTTTTACGTTATCGCGATCGTTCTTGGAGGGTATTACTGGGGCCGAGATGGGATTGAAGAGCTTTTTGAAGAGAGAAAAATTGGCATACAAGTCCTTATGCTCGCCGCCACGGTCGGTGCAGCCCTCGCGGGGTTGTGGGATGAAGCAGCATTTTTAGCATTCCTGTACGGTGCGGCAGAAGGGGTAGAAGAGTACACGTATGCACGGACGAGGACCTCGATACGAGCACTGCTCGATCTCGCCCCCAAAGAGGCGAGGGTTTTGCGGGAGGGCAAGGAAGAGGTCATACCCGCGGAAGACTTGAATGTGGGCGATACCTTTATCGTCAGGCCAGGGGAGTCCATTCCCACCGATGGGATTATTCATAAGGGAAGCTCCAGCATTGACGAGGCCCCGGTGACAGGCGAGTCACTCCCGGTTGAGAAGCACGAGGGGATGAAGGTCTTCGCCGGTACGATGAATAAGGAAGGGGCGTTAGAGGTACAAACCACTGCTACGTTTGAGGATAATACCCTTTCAAAGATCATCCACCTTGTGGAGGAGGCCCAGGAACGGAAGGGCGAGAGTCAACTGTTCATTGAGAAGTTTGGCATGCGGTACTCCCCGATCGTCCTGCTTACCGCCGTGCTTCTGGTCGTGATTCCCGCTCCGCTCTTTGGCGTTCCCTTCTCGTACTGGGCACTGCGTGCGATCGTGTTTTTAGTTGCCGCCTCTCCGTGTGCCCTTGTCATGTCGACGCCTGTCGCGATTGCTGCGGGGATCGGCAGGGCGGGAAGGACGGGGGTGCTGATGAAAGGAGGGGTCTACCTTGAGACGCTTGGCACAGTCAAGGCGATTGCCTTCGACAAAACGGGAACCCTCACCAAGGGAACTCCCGTGGTGACTGATGTTATCGCGCTCAACGGAGAAAGATCCGACGTATTGACGCTGGCGTACAACGTGGAACGCTACTCTGAGCACCCATTAGCGAAGGCAATTGTGCTGAAAGCAGAAGACGAGGGCATGAAACGAGTAGAGGTGAGCGACTTCAGTGCCCTCGCAGGGTATGGTGCACGGGCAACGATGGGTGATAAAACGCTCTATGTTGGCAAACAAGAATTGTTCGAGCGGCTTGGACAAGATGGTCACTCCCTTCCACACATTGAACAGTTACGAGGCGAGGGCAAGACGGTGATACTGGTCGGGAGTGAAGAACACGTTGATGGAATCATTGCGCTCAGAGATGAGGCACGACCCCAGGCGCGAGAGACTATGGAGTGCCTTCACCATATGGGAATTACCGTTATTATGCTCACGGGAGATAATGACGTCAGTGCGAGAGCGATTGCCCGTGAGCTTGGCATCGATGAGGTGAGGGCGGACCTTACGCCTGAAGGGAAGGTCGAGGCGATCACGCAGTTAGAGCAGGCGTACGGAGGTGTCGCCATGGTAGGCGATGGCATTAACGATGCGCCAGCGCTGGCGCAAGCAACAGTGGGGATCGCGATGGGGACTGCGGGGACGGATGCGGCGATTGAAGCGGCCGACGTTGCCCTTATGGCCGACGATCTTTCGAAAGTGCCATTTGCGCTACGCCTGAGCAAGAAGGCGCGACGAATAAGCGGGCAAAACATCGCGTTTTCGTTGCTCGTGCTCGGGGTGCTCATCCCCTCTGCGCTCGGGGGCCTTCTGACCGTTGCAGCTGCGGTCTTCTTTCATGAAGCTTCAGAGCTTCTTGCGGTCGCCAACGGTCTTCGCGCGGCGTGGCGTTGAATACGAGATCAGATGCGATTATAAGGATCCCACGAATAGTGCTCGAACGTTGAGGTTTGTGTTGATGAAAAAGTGGTGTTTTCCGCTATAGCGAGAGGGGTATAACAAGATAGAGTTTTAGGAGGCTAACTCTTTTTTATGACTGCACAAACTATCTCTCAATAAGGTATGTGCGTGGCGCGTCGTTCCGTCGCACTACAATAATAGGTTACAAAGCACTATCCACTAAAACAAGGATTGAAACCATAAACCAGTGGAACTAATTAACATCGGGTTAACTTTGAAAGAGGGCGGTTAACTATGAAAGCGAGTAAAAGACGAGAAACCACTTACGAACGGGAATTTTTTACTACTTATGATGAGTGGGAGAAACTCGGACTAACAAATCATATAGGTGGTATTCAAGCCACGCGACGACTAATCGAGCGGTGCGGCATCACCCCGGGCCAGTACATATTGGATGTCGGGTGCGGGACAGGGTATACCGCCTGTCTTCTGGCAAAAAAATATCAGGTTGATGTTGTCGCAGCAGACATCACTCCGACCGTCTTAGAAGAAGCGAAGAAAAGAATTGCAAGAGAGAAGGTGAGCAACAAAGTGAAAGCGGTTGAAGCAGATGCGCATGCGCTCCCGTTCCCATCAAATACCTTTGATGCCGTAATCGCCGAATCAGTACTTTTTTTCTGTGAAAAGGCCAAAGTGTCCTCTGAAATATATCGGGTTCTAAAGCCAGATGGCATTTTCGGGGACAACGAGGCAACGTATGTAAAGCCTCCTCCAGCGCAACTGCGTTCTCTCGCATCGAAATTAGTTGGTGCAGATGTCGAGGCGCTACAAGAGGATGAATGGCGGGGCATCTATGGGGAAGCGGGATTTGAAGTTATACAATCAACTGTTTATCCATTACATTCAACTGATTATGTAAAGGAGTTCTTCGACGAACTTCGGATAGATGGGATTCGAAGACGTCTCTCAGCTTTGTTGAAGGTATTTTCTGACCCAACTTGGAGAAGGACGTTTTTCATGGATAGAGATACGCGCCAGGCAATACGCCAGTGGTTATCATATATGGGGTATGGATTATATGTGAGTAGAAAATCTTGAGATAGATGTAGGTGAACTTTAACCGCCCGAACACACTTGCACGGCGCTCTTAGTGATCTGGCATCTCCGCTGCCGTTTCGACCCCAAGCTGGCGCATAAAGGTCGCATGGTCGTAGTACTCGCGAGCACTGACGATTTTGCCGTTCTTCATATGGAACACATCGACGATCCTTAGCTCTATTTTTTGCCCCTTGGGGATATGCTTGATATTCAGATGCGCCAACTCTTTTGTAATCGTGGCGCGAGTGGTGTACTCGAGACACACCCACTCTTCACTGGCGAACACATTCGTGATTTCGTGCCAGGCATCCTGAGCGGCGTCCGCCAAGCTCCTCTCAATGAGCTGCCTCATCTCGTCTATTCCTCGGCGTTTCATGCCAAGGGGAACCACCTCCCAATCGATGTTCTCATCCATCAGCTCAGTCATGGCCTGCATCGAGGCGGGACCGGGGTGTTGAAGCACCTCCCAAAATTTCCGGATGACATTGATGTTGTCCTGAGCAGTCATGGTTACTTTTTGTCCCATTTTTTACCTCCTTCGAAAATATGAGCCGCGCCTCATCGCATTGGTCATATTGTCTTTTACAGATTCGGTATTCATTTCATATCGCTCCTATCCATCCTTTTCGGTTGATTTTACTCAACCTCCACTCAAGCTATCGGGCGAGAAAGGGATTAAGATTGTGGCGGCTATGTTCGCCGTTTATTGGCAAAATCCTTATAGACTATCTTTACAGTTTTTATCTTATGCGCAGACTTATTGTGGAGATTTCTGGCAAAGACTTCAGCAAATTTGTTCCAGAAAAACCGTTACAGAAAATACGGTCGGCGGAAGTCCTGCACTTTCTCAAGTTCGATCACCAGGAAGTCGCTGTGATACTGAGAGTGGAATTTAACGAGCCGAATGTCAGCATCGAGGACCTATTCGGTGATGATCTGGCTGAGGTAAAGATTCTCGAGCAAGAGAAAGAGAAAGAGAGGGAAATCTACACCTACTTTATCAAGGTCAAACCAGCACAAGCCATCCACGAAGGACCCGATCTCGAAGCAGTCGGAGGGTACTTGTCTCTGCCGTATGAGGTGAGGGACGGAAAGATAAAGATTACGTTTCTCGGAAGTGCGAAGCAGGTGAGAGCTTTTCTCAAGACAGTTGAGGCTGCGGGTGTCCGCTACCGGGTGGTCTCACTTACGGATGCAAGATTCCCGCCTCATTCGCTGATTAGCCATCTGACAGAAAAGCAGCAGAGGGCTCTCATCACGGCCTATACTTTTGGCTACTACGATGTACCGAAGAAAATAAGCCTTGTGCAGCTTGCCGAAAAGCTCGACCTTGCACGTTCCACATTGGATATGCATCTGCGGAGAGCAGAGCGACGGTTGCTGTATCACATAATGAATGAGTCATGACGTCTTCTCTTTCTCCCCCCACTTATTCTCTTTTCACCAATGGGGCCCATGAGAGACATCAAAGCCTATTGTGAGCAAGAGTACTATTGAATGATGAAACCCTTAAACTGCTTTCCGAGTACATTTCCATGCAAAATATCCCTGAGGACCGGCACATCTTTAGCATTAAACGGTATCAAGTGCACACTATAGTGAGGAAATATGGGAGGATGATTGGCGTTGACATTCATCCCCATACGTTCCGGCACAGCTTCGCCATCCACCTTGTCAGGTCGGGACTTGACCTGCGGCGTGTGCAACAGTTGTTGGGGCACAGCAACCTCAACACCACGCAAGTCTATTTGCAGTTTAACGACCAGGATTTGCGAGAGGGGTATAACAAAGTTGAATTTTAAGATAGCTCAGTAAGATCTATGCGTCCGAGCATGTTTTATGGCCTTACCCCTCCGAGTTATACATATAGTGTGCCCTTCGACGCATTCAACAATTCGACATTCGCCGTTGCCATAGTCATAAATAAGCCCCATATCTGGGCCAGATCCCCAACATTGATATTATTTCAAATGCTTTGCTTACCACCGCAGCTTCTACTTATCGGCATGTATGATGAGCGTAAGTTATATTATGCTAAGCATACTGAGCATACCAAATGTCAAGGTGCGATGAGCACATGCACCGGAAGGAGTTGAAGCACACAATTAAACAATAGAGAAGAGGAGTAAACATGCAGCAGGACAAAGTAAAGGTTACGTTAGGCGGCATATCGGCGACGATGCTGGGGTGTTTAGGGGGCCAGGCACAGTTTAGTTCGGAGGTTTAAAAAAACGTCAAACGATAATTATGTCGATCGGATTGTCGCATATGGGTTGGAGCTGGCCGATTCCCTTACTTCTTCGGCGCCTGCTGGCCGACCGGCGCGCCGCCCAACAAATCTCCTATTTTGGCGTCCTGCGGAAACTCGCGGTACCACTTCCGTATCTGGTCTTTGGGCGTGAAGAGCGCAGGATCGATCTCCAAGTCGCGGATCGCCTTCTCCTGGTTGTCGGCGACTGTCCACTTTTGCTTCGGGAGCACTGTCGGTGGCTTATTGTCGTACATATTCTGGATTACCCACTGCGGGTTCGGGCGGGCAACGCCGGCATAATCGGAGAGCGCGGCTTCACGGATCCAGATGCGATCTTTGGCGACATTGACAACGATGTTATCGATGCCGTAAGTGAAGAGACCCTTGTAGAACATCCGCACGCCGGCAGACATTTCGCCGAGCAACTCGCGGTCAAAGGAGAGGTGCGTGGCCATGGCCAGCCGCGGCTGCACCAGATTGGCGAGGTAGCCGAAGCCATAATGCGTCGTGTGGTGTATATCGAGCGTGAGGGCACCGAACATAGGCGGTATGCCCTGTTTCAACGCCCACAGGTTAACGATGTCCACGGCCATCTCGCTTACGAACACGTCCGCTCCCTTGGCATACTTGGCGGTGAGCCAGTCCGGCTTGCCGTCGCCCGTATATACGAAGGAAAGGCCGTTCCAGTCGAGGCGGAAGGCGGAGGCGCCGTCCATAGCGTGCGAACGCCGCCAGTGGGTCACCTTCACGCCGTCCTTGTCATAGCAGACGCCGCCGTCATCCCTGAAGTCGAACTCGGTGACATCGCTCTTCTCGTAGACATCCTGGATCGGCCCGCAACCGCTGAACGCCTGCAAGGTCCAGGCGCCGAACTTTTTCATGTTCTCGAACATGGCCTTGGTGCCCAGCGCCGGCGTGCGGCCCGACGGGCCTATGATATGCAACGGCTTCGGGCGCCCGGCGAAGGGGGCGAAGGCCCACAGATAAGGCAGGTCGCCGATATGATCCATGTGCAGGTGGGAGAGGAAGATGTTATCGATCTCGACTACCGGCACCTGGTTGGCGATGATGTTGCGTAGGCAACCCGGGCCGAAGTCAAAGAAGAACCGCTTGCCATTGCCTAGTTCCACCATGATGCATTCGGCGGCCTGGGATAGGCGCGGCGGCCAGGGCTGGCTGCCCATGATGGTGATGCGCATCTCGTCCGGGTCGAGCGGCTCGGTTGATGGAAAGTAGACGTTGCGGTTCTTGACCGAGTCCGTCGGCAGGTAATAGGGCGGCATCGAGATGCCAGTGCCCGGAGGGGCTCCGTAAACGTTGTGCTCCCCATGCACAGTTTGCTGCCCCTCGGCCGCCTCCGCCGCGGGCAGATCGCCTACGGCCATTCCCGTTGCGGCAACGTCCATGGTTTTGAGCGTTTCACGCCGATCCAGATTGATTTTCCCCTTCTTGTCTTTGTCTTTTGATTCCATGATTACTTCCTTCTGTGTGCTTCCATTGTGATCGAGGCCTGCGAGTTGACCCGCCACCTCTTATGAATGAGAAGACCTCCCCTCACGTCTGCCTTCTCCCTCCAGCCAGCTTTCAACCTTCATTTTATTGAGGGCACTTCTTGAGACTACGTCGTTCTCCTATGGATTTTATGCCTAAATAAAGCTTTCAATCCTCATTTTTGATGGCGATCAAGCTGTGGAAAACTATTAGGTATATTCAAACGCCACCCCGAACGGAATCGTCTACGTTGGAAGCAATGATCACGACGTCTATGCCCTCAATGCGAATACCGGGACGAAGATATGGAACTACACGACCGGAAGCATTGTGTATTCCTCCCCCACCGTCGTCAACGGGATGGTGTACGTAGGGAGTGGTGATGATAACGTCTACGCCCTCAATGCGAATACCGGGACGAAGGTGTGGAACTACACGACCGGAAGCATTGTGGCCTCCTCTCCTGCCGTCGCCAACGGAATAGTCTATGTGGGAAGCTTGGATCACGACGTCTACGCCCTCAATGCGAGAACTGGGGGGGTAGTATGGAGTTACAAAACCAAGAGCGATGTATGGTCTTCTCCTGCCGTCGCCAACGGAATAGTCTATGTGGGAAGCTTGGATCACGACGTCTACGCCCTCAATGCGAGAACTGGGGGGGTAGTATGGAGTTACAAAACCAAGAGCGATGTATGGTCTTCTCCTGCCGTCGCCAACGGAATAGTCTATGTGGGAAGCTTGGATCACAACGTCTACGCCCTCAATGCGAGAACTGGGGGGGTAGTATGGAGTTACAAGACCGGAGACATTGTGTATTCCTCCCCCACCGTTGTCAACGGGATCGGATAGAGTTCGAAAGAAATGAGAACTACGCTCTTAAATAATATTGACTCGGCTAGTTGGTCGGCTTCACGTCACTTAGGGCTGCGTTTTGAACCTGTTAGGCAATTTCTGAATTGCGGGTAATGAAGAGATAACATCGCAGTACCTCATTTTCTTCTCTTCTTCTCTCACTATTATGTTTAGTTTGCTGAGTGTCTCGCTTGCGGTCGGATCAGATACTGATATCATTACCATTAACACAAAAAGAGAAACGAGTTATAACGCATCTATTTTTCTTATTGCTGCTCATACAGCTCTCTTATCAGCATTATATTCCTCAGTAGATCCGCATGCCATTAGCAGGCCCAATTGTCGGAAGAGGACAAACCTCGAAAGCGCGTTGAAATGAAAATCGTTATGTAAGAAAATGAGCATTTTATGATATAAAGGAAGCGATTTTGATGAGATTTTGTAGTTCGACATTAGGTGATAGTGATAGACGGGAAATTTAGCACAATGCGGACAAAAATGATTGTTTCATAAGATATATTTCCACTCGAACTGCCCTTCCACCTCACGGTTTCTTCCGATAATCCCATATTTTCAAGGACAGATCGGTCATCAGGTCAGTCAGGGGCTCTTCATCCCTTAACGCCATCGGATAGATCGTGCTGTAAAGAATGATGCCTTTCGGCTCTTATGTATCGTGTGTAAGTTCAGACGTGGTGCTATTGCTTGTAGTTCGTGAAGGATGCCCGCCGGTGTCCCTTCCCATTTCGCCTCTTTGGAGAACAGATGAGAGATGCACACTACTGAGGGATGACCTTCAAGAAGGTGGTAATTTACAATGTCCCTGTTTTCATAATAGGCATTTAGGAATGTCTTTTGGGAATAGCTCGGAGCATAGTCTAGTTCTCTCATAGCTCCGGCGATAGAGTAACATGTTCTGTGACAGGTGACCAACGTTACAAGGTTATCTACAACGGTGACTTTGCTGGCATACAAACCTGCCATTTCGATGTTCAAACAATCGACCGTCGATACACGACTTTCAGTGAGAACACTTATCTCATACATACGTCGAAACCGAGAGATTATTGTAGTTAAAAAGAGGTGCAATTATAGCGCGTTATCACTTCGATGGAATAATAAATATACCTAACATAATATATGGGGAATACACGACATGACTCAGCTAGCGGACTACCATGTCAAGCGAAGCGCCGTTTTTCACCAAAAAAATGCATATAGCCCTTTCAGGCAAGCTGAATAATAGCGCTACTAGACATTACTTTACCCTTTTGAGAGAAGCACTGGCGAAAAAAGTAATTCTCGCAGTGTCGCTCATGCTTGGTTCTTCCTTCACACAGGGCATTGGGCTCCTCCTCTTGCTGCCT
Organism: Methanobacteriota archaeon; assembly: GCA_963704625.1. Lineage (GTDB taxonomy): Archaea > Halobacteriota > Bog-38 > Methanoflorentales > Methanoflorentaceae > DASPRZ01. Next base: position 1,579,415 of record OY969924.1, read on the forward strand.
CTCCTGCAGTTAGTGGGGTTAAACGCGCAGCAACAAACATCAACCGGCCTTACGATGTATGTCTCGTCGTTTTTTATCATGGTTGGGCTGCCTATTACTCTCGTCTCGGTGCTCTGCGTGTACATCGTCATCTCGAGCATGTACGCGCTCTTCAGCCGTTGGCAAACCACCACCAGTTGGGCGATTACTTTCGAATTTGAGTCTTTCCTTCGACAGCGGCTGTACCGGGCCGTCATGAATACAAACTGGCTCTTCTTTTCGCGCTATCGAGCGTCAAATTTTACCCATGCACTTACCGGAGAAATGCAGCGAGTAGGGGCAGGTACGCAACAATTACTACAGCTTATAGTGGGTGTGCTCGTCATGTTTGTTTACCTTTTCATCGCATTGCAGTTGTCGGCAATTGCCACGGCAATGGTCATCATTTTCGGGGTTGCATTGCTCTTCGGGCTAAAGGAAAAGATTTTGCTCGCTCGGAAAAAGGGTAGATCCGTCTCGGATAACACTCGAGATTTGTTTGGCGCCATAACAGAGCACCTTGATGGGATGAAGACCGTGAAAAGCTATGGCGCACAGGAACAGAACGCAGCGCTTTTTTCGCGGCTGAATGAACGAATAATGCGTATCTATATTGATTACTTCCGAAACTGGGCCGATACGCGGTGCTGGTTTGATATCGGGTCAGTGGTCATTATAAGCGTGGCGCTTATTGTGCTGATCGAGGTTCTCTATCTACCTACTGCAAGTGTGCTCCTGCTGTTGTTTGTATTCTATCGACTCATACCGCAATTCTCGTCCATTCAACAAAGCTATCAAGGGTTCACCAATATGCTGCCTTCATTTATCAACATAATGGACCTCCACGCGCGCTGCGGCGACGAGGCAGAACGCTGCATTGACGATCCAAGAGAGATCAAGCTCAGAAGAAGCATCGATTTTAGAGACGTTTCTTTTACGTACACTGATGAGGGGACACCCGTGTTCGATAACCTTGACCTCACGATCAGAGCGGGTGAAACGACTGCAATTGTCGGCAGCTCTGGAGTGGGCAAAAGTACCCTTGCTGACTTGATGATGGGGCTGATTGTGCCGCGTTGTGGACAGATACTCATCGATGGACTGCCGCTAAGTCCGGAGCGCTTCTATGCGTGGCGTAGCTGCATTGGCTACGTTGCACAGGACACTTTTCTCTTTAATGACACCGTCAGGGCAAACCTTTTGTGGGTGCATCCCGGGGCAACTGACGGGGAGCTCACCACGGCTCTCCGCATGGCAGCTGCTGAGGACTTTGTATCGAAGCTTCCAAATGGGATAGAAACGGTATTAGGTGACCGGGGGGTGCGATTATCTGGTGGCGAACGACAACGCTTGGCGTTGGCTCGGGCGCTCTTGCGCAAACCAACTCTGTTGCTTCTCGATGAGGCTACAAGCAATTTAGACTCGGAGAACGAACGACACATTCAAGATGCAATTGATGCTCTCCGTGGTAGTATTACTATTGTCATTATAGCGCATCGACTCTCCACTATTCGAAAGGCGGATGTTATTTATGTGCTTGACAACGGTCGTATTATTGAGTGTGGGGATTGGGAACAGCTAATGCTAAAGGAAAATGGACGCTTCTTCGTCCTCTGTAAAGAACAGGGGGTATCATAAAGGAGAGTCCAATTCATTTGTGATGGGGGGCATGGCTGACCTTATATAGGGATGCAGACAAGGCCAGAAGTAATAGCGTCGAAGGGCAAACACATCGCAAAACCTGCTGAATTACAACATGAAAAAGGCAAAATTACCGTTAAGTCACTGCATTCATAATTCTGTGCAAATTTACCCCATCAAAAGATCAAGATTATAGGGGGTCTATAATTAAGTCGAATTTAAAACAGGAGGGACAACTGACAGTATTTTCGAGCAAAGCCTTGATTGATAGGAAAGAACAGCGGAGATATATACACATATATAACCTAGGAAAACCCTTTTTTTATAGAGCAATCTGCAACCGAAAAATAGTCATCGATCCGTATATCGAATACGAACTCCACTGCGTTGTACGGATGGACTCTTCATTGACAGATTGCATGCATGGGGGGCGTGATGTCCATGGAGGTTTACCAGAATACGATTTTTGAGCTATGGCGGTTTCAAAGAAAAATCTAATGAACATAAGGTTTAATCTGACGAAGAAAAAGAACTCGATGAAAAGGTGATAGAAAGAATGGAACATAACGTAAACCCTGCAAAAACCACCGCTGGGACCAGCGACGTGAGTATAACTGAAATAAACCTGACAGGTATGGTCATCGCAAACCCTGTCGTCTCCTGCAGGATCGAAGGAGATGGTGGTGCCCTCCTCTTCAACCCTGACACAGACGACACGCTTTTAATAAATCCCGTTGGTCTTTCCGTATGGAAGTTTCTCGCTCAACCTCACACCATCGATGATATTGTATCATACCTGATAATGACATTCAGCGGCAGTCTAGATCATTCTGCGGTGAAGCAGGATGTTGAAACGTTTATCTGCGAGCTAGCTCCTGACTTTATTTCTGAGGTAGATGCCGATGCAACAAAGCTCCTTTCCAGTTGATCTTACCATACCACCACAAGGAGTCCCTTCGGCTCCGAACTCCGTGGATATCTGCCTCACCGGGCGGTGCAACCTTTCGTGCCGCTATTGCTTCTATGCAGACAGCATGAGGGAAAAACGGGATCTGCCGACAGAGCGCTGGATGGAGTTTTTTAAAGAACTCGGAACCCTCGGCGTCCAGCGGGTCACTCTCTCTGGCGGGGAGGTGTTTACCCGCCCTGATATCTTTACCCTCATTGATGAAATTGTAATAAATAGAATGCGGTACAGCCTCCTATCGAACGGGACACTCATCACAGACGAGGTAATCGCTTTCTTAATGGAGGGCAAACGCCAGCTCCGGCTCGACTCCATCCAAGTCTCCATTGATGGCTCCTGCGCGGCGATCCACGACCGGTCCCGCCCACCGAAAAGCTTTGACCGTGCCCTCCACAGCCTCCGCCTCCTCGTTGAGGCGAAGTTTCCCGCAACCGTGCGAGTGACTCTGAACCATCACAATATCAACGACCTTGAAAACATCGCACGGCTCCTCATCGATGATGTGGGACTTCAGAGCTTCAGCACGAATGAAGCCATGGCGATGGGCACTGCACGGTGCAACGGGGAGAACATCACCATTTCAAACGACGAGCGGCGGCGGGCAATGAAAAAACTCACTGAGCTAAACGAACGGTATGATGGGAGAATCGGTGCGGAAGCTGGCCCCCTTGCCCTTGCACGCATGGTGAGCGCTATCGAGCAACGCCTCGCACGTGGTGAGACTGAGATGCCCGGACGTGGGACGCTCTGTTCGTGCGGGAAAGTTTTCTCTCAGATGGCCGTGCTCCACGATGGGACAATGGTGCCATGTAACATGCTCCCTACCTTGACCATGGGAGTTATCGGCATGCACTCCCTTCAGGATGCATGGCTTAACTCGCCGGCGATCAATGCTGTTCGCCACCGTCGGGAGATCCCACTTTCCACGCTTCCGGAATGCAGCGGTTGTCAGTACACTGGGTTATGTACGGGCGGATGCCCAGCCGCGGTAATGGCAACAAGCAATAGACTCATTGGCACCGATCCGCTGACGTGCTACCGTATTTGTGTGGAAGAGGTGGAGAACAGTGACGCTCTGTGACATTCCCGAACAGACTAGTACCAGCATTGAGACCAGAGTCCTTGACCTTCCTGATGGCGTTCCTCCGCTCCATTCGTTCTACCTCTATCTTTCTGCGAGCTGCAACCTCCGCTGCCGGCACTGCTGGATAACGCCGGAGTTCTCCAACACGCCTGCGCCAGGCAAAACCATCGACCCGAAAGCGCTCCAAGATGCTGTTATCGAAGCAAAGACCCTTGGCCTTGCACATGTTAAGCTCACGGGAGGGGAGCCGATGCTCCATCCACAGTTTAAAGAGATTGTGGATATGCTCACAGCTGAGGGTCTCTCGATGGGCATGGAGACAAACGGTACCCTGATCACCCAGGAACTGGCTCAGTACCTGCAAGAAAAAACAAACGTGAACTTTGTTTCAGTGAGCATCGATTCATCAGTTGCTGCCGAACACGACGCGTTCCGAGGCGTTCGGGGGGCATTCGATGCGGCCCTCCGCGGACTTGACTATCTTGTTGACGCGGGCTACGCTAACTGCCAGGTAATCATGTCGGTCCACCGGGGTAACCGGAATAGGATGGAGGATCTGACCAGACTTGCTGCAGAACATAAGGCTGAGACCGTGAAGTTCAACCCAGTGACATGGACCGGGCGGGGAGTCGCAATGCATAAGCGGGGCGAGACGTTGGATTTCAGGGAACATGTCGCCCTCTTCCGCTGGGTGAATAAGGAACTGCGCCAGAAAGTGCCGATTCCAGTGATCTTGTCCGTGCCCCAGGCACTTACGCCGGTTGATGAACTCTGGCGGACAAAAGGAAAGTCATGCGCTTGCGGGATCAGCACTACCCTAGGCATCCTTGGGACCGGCGAGATTGCGCTCTGTGGGATCGGGCAGACGATCCCCGAGCTCGCGTACGGGCAGCTCGGGAAGGACAGTATCCGGGAGATCTGGCTTTCCCATCCGGTGATCCTCCAGCTCCGCCGCGATCTTGATAACACCCGCGAATATCCCGGCGTCTGCGGCTCCTGCATCCACGCAAAATCCTGCCGGACCGGCTGCGTAGCGAACAACTATGTCTATGGCGGTAAGCTCGTCTTTCCTGATTGGCTCTGTGACGAAGCTGATCGAGAGGGGGTATTCCCAAAAACTCGGCTGCGGGAGATGGATTCTGAACATAGAAACTCAGGCTAAATGCAAAACCAGTGTCTCAGGATAAATACAACTGCTTAGAAAGAGAGAGAACGCTTACAATTAACAAAACACGTGACGAAATTTTGTCATCACATATTTATAATAAAAAGAGGCAACCGATTAATTATGACGCGATTTACCGATGAAAAAACTGCAGTCGTTCCGCACGCCGAATATGAGCCGCCGCGTGTTATGAGGATGAACCGCCGTTCCTATCCTTCTCATAACTGTAATTCCGATGCAGCTGGATGTTTCGACGGATTTGGCGGTGGCGGCTCCTGTCATATTGGGAGCGGCGGGTTGTGTAGCGCCCCATACTGACTATTTGCATGTTCAATAGTGTTGCATACGTCGAAACTGTGAGAAATCCAGGTGTCTAACCGACTGCGAGACACTTAGCAAACTAAACACAATGATGAGAGAGGAAGAGAAGAAAATGAGGTACTGCCATGTTCTCCGCTTCACTACTCGCAATTTAGGATTGCCCAACAGGGTTAAAACGCAGTCCTCAGAGTTGAAGTCCTTTTATAGGATTAGAGTTCGGCCGGGTGGAAACTCGAAATATAATAGGTTAAGACATACCACTTCGATGGGAGAGTAAATACAACTGTTCAGAATGAGAAAGAACGCTTACAATGAACACAGCACGTGACGAAATTTTGTCGTCACATATTTATAACAGAAATAGAAACCTGATTATTATGACGCGATTTACCGATGAAAAAACTGCAGTCGTTCCGCACGCCGAATATGAGCCGCCGCGTGTTATGAGGATGAACTTAAGTTCCAAATCACATACAGGAAGAGCTCACCGACCGCCGCACTATGATTGCAGCGATGGGAGAGGGCCCGGTTGGGCGTGCCATATTGGGCATAGCCCAGCGTATTAGGCAGACGTCAATTAATTAGCACAAAGAGAGGGAGAGAGAATTGCCACACGCTGACCCGTTATGATATTTTCAGCGTTGCGGGTCTACGTTTTTTAGGAATTCCAGTTCAAGTTACCTTTGATGCCCGTCAATGCAGCCATAAACATAAGGTCCAGCAGTGCAGCCCCCTTGATTATAATCTCCAGTTGCGCAAACTGTTTGATTCTCTCTAACCCATGATTTTGCGTGTAAGTGTATAACTCGAGGTGGTTCATATTCGGCGTGTGGATTGCCCAAATTTTTTTCATAGACGTCTTGTGTCATAAAGACTAAACCTCTCTCAACAAGATATAGTGAAGCTATCACTGGGTTTGCACGTGCTTACAGTTGACTTCCCTGGAGACGCTACGTATGCCCCATCGAGCTGTAAATTGATATTCCAAGTGGTTGATACTCCGTTACATTAAACGACCAAAGACTAGGGGGAATCCTCTCCCGCCTTGCCGATATACTGTGTGCTTACAGGTTCTAGCTCTCCCTTTGTTATTTCTTCCTTTTCGTCTTTTTTCTGTTCCTCTTCCGTATAGCGTGGATCTAGGGTGAAATATCCCGGTTTAGCCCTTATAAATGCCGAATTCTCTTTTTTGCTTTTTATGTCTACGTTAATCTGAGCTCGCATCTAGTGCAGAACTGAATGAACTTTCGAGATTACTAGCTTATGAAAGATGTGTGTGAAACTAGTTTCCAACTAGTTCCAGACCTATAAATTAGCTCCCGAATACAAGATTCGTCGTTGCACACCGACTCCAGATGAATAAGGAATAGGGGAGGTGAAAACAACAATAAAGCTTTGCATTTCGACGCGCTTTTTTAGTTTATCCTATTCCGACAATGTACTTACAGGTAACCAATGGATCCATGGAGATGTATAATACAGAAAAACAGTGTATATGATTGGCAATAATGAAAATTAAGCGGAGAAAAGGTGTGTAAGATGAGAACTCACTGCTATCTCAGTCTAGCGACCCATCCTAACCTGCGAACGGAAGTACGCATCAGTTTATCTGGGGTGGGAAATCCCTCGACGTCTGCGAAAAGATCTGAACGTAGGCTCTTACCACCACCTCATATACATTACGAGAGCTTGAAGAGGACAGATTAATTTATCAAGATGCAGAGCGAAACTATATGCTCACCAATATTGGAAAAATCATCACACGCAGACTGATCAACTGTATGGATACAATGGAGACCTTGAACAAGTTCGAGAGCTTCTGGCTTGAGCATGACCTGAGTTTTATTCCCGAACATCTGCTTGATAAGTTGGGGCAGTCAAAGGACCCTCGTATAATCTCAGGAACTCCAGTTCTTGTTTTTAAAGCCTAAGAAACCGTCATTAACTTGTTGCAAGACGCTAAGGAGGTGAGGGTAGTCTCCTCCATTCTTATTCCGGATACCGAGCTCATTCATGATTTGTACACAGGACAAAGAGAGATGCGAGCTATTAACTGAAGAATTGCTGCATTCTCGCATCGAACTGGCAGGTTAGGAACAATTAAGGAAGGCCATGGAGAAGAATTTAAAACTGTATGTGGTGAGACAAACTCCAAAAATCGACTTCTTTGCCGTTACTGATCGTTTCATAGCCTTAGTCCCTCATCGTTTAGACGGGGTGTTCGACTGGTCCAGCGACCTCATAAGTTGCAACAAAACAGCGATTGACTGGGGACTGGCGGCGTTTAATCACTATGCTGAAGTAGCAAAAAGTGTCGATTTATCGTAGCGCGACTTCGCACGGTATTATTACAGGTTACACTGATTTCCCCATCCCCAATGACCACAACCTTATTATAACATATTCCTGTTTTAACCAAACGTGCAACAACCTGAAAACATATCAAATAAAACCATAGTTGCAATATTTGAACGCATTGAACTACTGATTTATGGGCTAATCGGCGCGCTTTTAGTAGCCATTGCGCTACTATCTGTTGTAGTAGTATCTAGAGATATGATAACAACTCCCAGTTTAAGTTCTGCGTTGTCAGCATTAAATGGTCTCTTTATCACGATAATCGTCGCTGAACTTTTAGTTACGGTGATCGGCTACATGAAACATAGAACGGTCAATCTCAGATTAATCCTCGGCGCAGGCATCACTGCAATGGTAAGAAGGCTTCTCGTACTAGGTGTCGAACCGATCGCATTTGAAGAACTTGTCATTGTATTAGCTGCGATAGTCATTCTGATAGGTGGGATGCGGTTTATAAGCGATATTAACATAGAATAAACGATAGTAACATAGATACACAGAGACCGTACTCGGAGGGAATTGAAGATCGTAACTATGTAATTTCTGCCAACGCCTACTCCAACGTCAACGCCTAAACCTACGATAACGCTTCTACCAACTACAAAACCAAGGCAATCTCCAACTCCTACGTCATCCGAACCGTGCAATTGCTATGGACAGACTTAGATCGTAAAGACTTTCCAATACAGGGGCATGCCCAAGCGTGTTATAATTATTGTAAATCTCTGACCTGCCATTATCTCATCGGTTGACGCTGTCATGGTATGAAAATCGTTTCATCACAGCGACGGATTATCATCCGTGAACTGCAAGCACCCACACGATATAGAGGTACTCATAAAAACGCTGAATTACTGATTTTTTCCGGGAATCCCAGGTATTCGAATGCTCGGTTACGTACTTTTATTAGTGTCGCTGTGCGCAACGCCTCGTTCCCCGACGTATCTTCAATATAATTTAGTGTGAACGTCGTCGTACCGCTAACGCCCACGCCGCCCAACATCAAAGGGTTCGGTCCTGCTGATGGCGCCCAGAACATGCGTTCGAGCCTGAGGTTACCGTATGTTTCGGGAAAATTCAGTCTTCCGAGGTTCGTGTTGGTCGTTCCAGGATAGGCAGATAAAACTCGTTTAGAAAATTTAAAGGCGATATTGTTCTTATCCCGGACAAATGCGGACAGTTTATCGTAGCGGCTGAACCCCTCAGGCACGTCTTTCGCGTTTAAGGCGAAGCTCGGGAGCACGTCCATAAGCGTTGGATCGAACCGCTCTATTTCCTGAGCATATCCGACGATGTCTCTTGCGTCTAGCTTTTTCCGCACTTTCCGGTGGAGCGTTTGAGCATTCTGCCAGAAGGACTTCTGAGAGTGGTAAGTGAACTTGAACTCAAAGGCGGTGAAAAAGTTGCAAAATACGTCGCCAACGGACGTATCCAGGCGCTGCCTGAGGTCATATGGCAAGTGAACGATCTTTTGGTGCCCTTTGAATGCACCACAGACATCACAGTATGCCGCTATGAACGCTGTGGTCACTGCTGAGCCGATTGTTATTCCATGTTCCCGACAGGTTTCGATGAGGCGCTCTGTCTCATCTTTTTCCAGCATGAGCAGCACAATCTTATAGGTATGTTTCTGCCAGAACGCCGTATGGATATTCAGGAAGTCTTCCTGGTCAAAAAACCAGCGCTTTTTGCTCCACTGTTTGTTATACCGATCGACAATCAGCCTTCTTATAAATTTTATAACAACATTCCCGGGTATTTTCAGCGCATAATCGGCTAGAATGGGCGGGAGTATCACTTTCTCTTCCAGCTGTGGATCGGCGATGTGCTTGAGGGTGTCGCGCGTTAAAATGGCAAGCGACTCGCCGTCACTTATCGTATGATGGGCAAAGACGATAAAATCAGACACTTCTGGTGAGTAGACAAGCACGAAACGGATCAAGGGTCCGGTCGAAGGGTCAAACGGGATAGTCTGCTCATATTGAATTTCATCCAACCACTGAGAATCCGACTGCTTGGGTACAACGCGCAGCATGGGCCCCGGGACGTCGTCGGTCGAAAACCAAGCATTTCTCTCGCTGTCGAAAACGACCTTTGCCCCTACAAGGGGGTGTATCGTTCGGACCTTTTCAAGTGCTCCCCTCAGCTCATTCTCAGGAATGTTCCCTGTAATTCGCGTACACAACGAGATATTCGCGTAGGGCACTCGAAGGAACAACCTCTCAAAGTTCCAGACCCTCCGCATAACGTTCGGCGGAGAGCGTTGCAATGGACTTTCGGTTTGACCCACTTACTCTTCTCCTTCTTACTCTCCGAATATTAGAAATATCGTTAAGTAAAGCCTTTCAAGCACTTATATCGAACGCACTGTCAATATATACATCTTTTGAGGATGCCACCTTAAGGCAATTGTAAATGCGAGCATATCTCAGAATGTAGTGTGAACGGAACAAGCATGAGGACAAAAAATTCCATTGCAAAAGTGTTATTTTCAACAATAAATATTATCGTTTTGACGCGCTTTTGTAGTTTGTCCTCTTTCTACATTCAGGCCTGCAGCTAGCACAGGGGTTCATCATGCTCACAGCTGCGAAAAAAGAACGATGTGAACAGCAATCAAGCAAATAACTGCGCTATTAGTCTTTTATCGTTTTGTGGTAGTGCACACTAATATAATCTTATAGTAGTCTGTATTGTCGCTTTTTTGCCTTGCGCCGGAAGCTACGTCATGAGCTCTAGCCGTTTCCGTAAATTAATAATATTCAAGAACGGCTATTACTTCATTGCATCTGCCTTGGCTTTCATAACCCCTCTCAAGATTTCCTTTCCTGTTTCGTAGGGTATTATTTCTCGTGGCTCGACCATAATGACGGGGTAGAATCCGGTTACCTTCCTGAAAATATCTGCGGAATCTCCTTCACTCATTGTATACCCTGACGCTCCGTAAGAAGAAGCCGAACTCCGTTATTTCACCTGTCTTTAACAAGTTATCCATTCCTGCGTACAGCATCTCATTTAACTTTGCATGCTCATCCGGATCATGAGGCACCGCCATCGTATTTAAATGCCACAAGGTCAAATATTTCGCCATGTCTTTCACCTCCTTTGCCGTTATTTTAAAATTGATAGATACTGCACGCATTGGTATCAAATGCTGTGTGACAAGCGTTCGCTGCTACAGTTGCGAGGACGTGCAGCTGGCCGGTGGATCTATGGAAACACACAATACCGAGAAGAGAGATACATGCTCAATGATAAGAAAAATAGAAGCTTTGCAGCCTTTTTCTCTTTTTGTGTTAATGGTAATGATATCGGTATCTGATCCGACTACCACCGACACTTAGCAAACTAAACATAATAGTGAGAGAAGAAGAAAAGAAAATGAGGTACTACTTCCCGCTCGAAGGACCAATGCCTAAAAAAGAGCTCTCATAGATATCTGCTAAAGATGTGCTCTTTTGAATACAAATTACAAACAAATGTATTTGTGCTATTAACGTAGAAAAATGAAGTAGAGACATTTGTTGTAATCGACTCTCTCTATTGAACGTTCATCTGATAATAAGCCCAGAGCACGATATGAGGTTATGAATTATGAGGACACTTATCATTTACAAATCCTACCATCACATGAACACTGAGAAGGTAGCGAAGGCTATGGCGGAGGCCATGGGTGCGACGCTTGCTAAGGTCGAGGATGTTCTGCCCGCAGAGCTGGCCGACTACGACCTGATAGGCTTTGGTTCGGGCATCTACGGGTATAAGCATCACCAAAAACTACTCGAACTGATAGAGAAAATGCCCTCAATGAACAAGAAAGCGTTCGTTTTTTCTACTGCTGGCAACTTTCGGGAGAGGCATCATACGCGCATCAAAGAGAAGCTTGCGGAAAAAGGCTGTACAGTCATCGGCGAGTTCTCCTGCCTCGGCCAGTTTGCCGGCGCGCTGAGACTCAATCTAAACTTGAACGGACCATTAGCGTTTATCGGAGGAAAAAATAAAGGACACCCGGACGAGAAGGACTTGGAGAATGCCCGTGCGTTCGCGAAGAGCCTTTTAAATGCATGAACGAGTGCTAACTATACCGCCTAACCTATCAACCGACTGTTCTTTCTTATTTTTCCAAAATCCGCCGCATATATACCTTATTGAGAGGGTAGTTTGTGCAGTCATAAAAAAGCGTTTCCCCATCCTAAAACTCTATCTTGTTATACCCCTCTTGCAAATCTTGATCATTGAACTGCAAGTATACCTGCGTAGTGTTAAGGTTACTGTGACCCAACAACTGTTGTACGCGTCTTAGATCAAGGCCGGACCTCACGAGGTGAATGGCAAAACTATGGCGTAACGTATGGGGATGAATGTCAACGTTGATCATACGGCCATATTTCTTGACAATGTTCCAGACCTGCACACTCGAGAGGGCAAAGACAGGTCGAAACTCAGGGATGATATGCCGTAAAATGTCCTCGGAGAGGTGGTCTAGTGTCTCTGGATCCAGCATAACCCGGCGTTGCTTGTTTCCTTTCGCCTTTGTGATACTGATGACCTGGTTATGTGGTTCCAGGTCTTGGGGCCTGATGGACAAGAGCTCACTTACTCTGATGCTGGTCCGCCAGAGGATCCGCAGCATGAGGTAGTCCCGGGAACTGCAGACCTGTGCATAGTCAAGCACAGCCTACACCGGTTCTTTTTCGACGTAGTCGGTGATGTGTTTTATAAATATCAAAACTTATCGCATACTTTCTCGAGAAGATTACAACTAACAACGCCCAGGTAAACACGCCCAGGATGGCTTCGATGCTTACCAATGCTTGGCCAATCCCCGGGTTGGGGCGGATGTCTCCATACCCTAACGTGGTCGCGGTAATGACGCTGAAATAAACGTATCTAGTTCAATGCGGCACCACCACTCCGTGTGTAAGCCAAAACACGAGAGGAAATACGACAAGAATAAGTGAGAGTCACACCACTACGATGGTTACCCACTTGATGCCGTACCCAAAGATAAATTGGGCGACGAGCCACTCTGGAAGTCGCCGGCGCCACGGTTGTTGTATCTTTTTTGCCTTCATCTCCCCATAAAAGTAGTCGTCCGCTCTTTTCCTGTCTCCTAACTTTTCCCACACCTGTTTTGCCTTGAGGTACGCCTCAAGCTCGTCAGGAGTGATGAGCTCGTCTCTGAAGGCAGAGATACCGTCCATCACTGATTCAATGACCTCGACGGCGTTGTTCCCTAGTCTGAGGTACTCAAAGCCGAAGGTGTCGATGTTTCGAAGCGCCCAGACGAGCTGGTTGGCCCTGTCGATGTGACCCGAACTAAGGCTGATGCCCGAATCGAAGACGTTATCCTTCAGCACTTGGAGACAAAATGAGTGGAACGTCGCGATCGTAAGATCAGACGGGTCGATAACCTGTTCAAGGCGGTCTCTCATCTCGGTTGCCGCCTTGTCTGAGAAGGTAAGTGCGAGGATCTGTTCTGGCTTCACTCCCTCGCTGATAAGATGGAGTATTTTTTCTGTAATGACGCGGGTTTTACCGGACCCCTGGACCTGCTAGTATTAGTTGTACGCCGCACCCCTCTACTGCCCGTTGTTGGGAAGTATTGAGTGGCATAGGGACTGCTGAACTTTAGCGAACCTCGTGTAGATATATATTTTGTTATAGTCGAACCAAAGAAATGTATTTAGCAACAGGTGTGGTTGAATAAGTGCTATACACGTGTTAGAATCGCAGTAGGTTCTATAGTTATTTTTGATGTTTGTCATCGTCTCTTAGAGGTACATCAATTTTATCAATGAAGACGCTTTTAGTTTCGCCCTTTAGAATAATTTAAGCTAAATAAACTCAATGAGGTGAGTAATTTATTTTAATAAATCAGGGGAAGAAAATGAGCTCATTTCATACGATTGCTGTGCCTCATCGTGATATTTTAGAGGGGCAGCTCACCATGGACGTGTTTGCCGCAGACCTGTGGGAAGTGTATAAGGGTCGAGGACTCGATGAATACAAAGACGCAGGCCAGTTTTTCAAAAAGACTTACGAGACAGAGGGGTTAAAAAGTCTCTTCACAGTCGTTGAAAAACGTTTGAAAGGAATCGGGGGAGACCCAGTGATTCAGATACAAACGCCTTTTGGTGGGGGTAAAACGCACGCTCTGATATCGTTGTATCACAAAGCAAATGAGTGGGGAGCTAGTAAGGTAGTCATCGTCGGAACTGCTATCGGCACGCCCACCACTTTCTGGGGGATGTTAGAAGAGCAGTTAACCGGTAAAGTGGGAAAGTTTGTGGATCCCGTTCCTCCTGGGCGAGATGCCCTTACACAGCTTCTTTTAGAGCATCAACCTGTTCTCATCTTAATGGATGAGATCCTTGAGTACACCACAAAGGCAGCAGGTGTGAAAGTTGGCGATACGACGCTCGCTGCCCAGACGATCGCTTTTATGCAGGAACTCACTGAAGCTGCGAAAACCTTAGAAAAGGTTGCTTTGGTACTAACGCTCCCATCAAGTTCTAATGAGCACTACGATGAGCAGGCGGAACGGCTCTTTGAACAGCTTCAGAAAGTAACCGCTCGAGTAGAGAGGATATACACGCCAGTGCAGGAGCAGGAGATAACCAAGATCATTAGACAGCGACTCTTCTCCCACATAGATTTCACACGAATGCAAGATATCATCGGAGAATACATGGATTATGCGAAGACAGAATCACTTTTGCCAGCAGGAGTGGAACCATCAGAGTATAAAAAGCAGTTTGAATCATCCTACCCATTCATGCCGGAGGTTGTAGAGGTCCTCTACAAGCGATGGGGGAGTTTCCCCAATTTTCAGCGGACGAGAGGAGTACTACGGCTGCTATCATTGGTTATCGCCTCACTCAAAGCCGATACCGTACCCTATTTGGGGTTAGCTGATTTCAAATTAGGTAACCAAGAAATCCGCTGGGAATTGCTTAAGCATATAGGTCAGAATTTTGATAGCATAATCGCTGCAGATATCGTTGGAGAAGGTTCTGGCGCTGCGAAAGTAGATGCTACACTTGGAGATGCGTTTAGAGGTTTGAAACTGGGCACTCGTACTTCTACTGTCATATTCATGTATTCATTTTCGGGAGGAGTTGAAAAAGGTGCAAGCTTGGCGGAAATTAAACGTAGTGCTACTACAATAGGCAACCCCTCGAGTGTTGTTGCAGAAGCGCTTGAACAATTAAGAGAGCGATTATTTTACCTTGATCAGTGGGGTGGAAAGTCCTATTTTACGAGTCAAATTACACCCACCAGAGTTCTTCATATGAAGATGGAAAACGTTGAGAAGAGAGAAGTTGACCAAATGGAGAACGAAGTGTTGAAAAGGACGCTCTCTGGCAAGCCACTTAAAACGTTTGTCTGGCCCCGAGAGAGCGCTGAGATTCCAGATTACACAGATCTGAAGCTCATTATTACCAAAAGTCTTGATGACGATTTCATGCGACAAGTTGTAGAGATGAAAGGGGGGAGTCCACGAGTAAATCGCAACACTCTGTTCTTCCTTGCCCCTCTTGCCAGTGAGCAAAATACATTTCACGGCGCCGTAAAAAAGCTCATAGCATATCGTATGATGAATGACGATCATACCCTAATGTTTTCCAACGAACAGAAGAAAGAGATCAATGGCGGCATCAGGAAGTGTGAAGACAACTTTAATGATGACTTAAGACGATATTACCGACTTTTGTTCATTCCCGGAGCGAGTGGATTTAAGGAGCGCGATTTAGGTATACCGACCTTTGGAGAAGCGAGAAACATTGACCAAGAAGCTTATGAAGCGCTCCGCTCAGATGGAGAGATATTAGAGCGGATCAATCCGCTTGCTATCAAGGAACTCTATCTCTCTAATAAGGAGTATGTGCTCACCAATCAACTTTTCAAATCAACACTGACAACACCGGGAGAAATTAGATTTAGCAACAGGGATGTTTTAGAGGGGGGCATCGATAAGGGGGTGAAGCAAGGCCTTTTTGGGTTAGGTGAGGTAAGCGATGGGAAACCTGAATGTCTTTATTTCAAAGAGGAGGTAACTAGTCAACTTCTTGGTAACGAAGTAATTATTCGCGATAATCTTTGCAAAGCAATAACCTTAACTCTCACTACCAATGCTCCACCAACTGCAATCGCGGAAGCTCCATTTTCCATTGCGGGACGTCTAATAGCGGGCAATTCAGGAGTATCGGGAGCGCAAGTGTTGCTCCAGAAGAATGTTCTAGGTACATGGGATACAGTACTGGCCACTATTACCACATCAGCTGGTGATGTTAGCTTCTCGCAGGTCGAATCCACTCCAGAAATATGTGAGTACAGGCTCTGTTTCCCAGGAGATGCTAACTACCCTGCAGTCAGGAGTGAAACTCTCAGTGTTAAGATCATCTCCAAGGGCACTACGCCTCCACCACCGACTGACATACGCAACCATGTCCGCCTTCGATTTACCCTTCCAAAAGGAAAAGCATCAGACATTGCCCGAATGATTCATTTTTTGCAGTCTAAATTTAAAAGGATCCAGATCGAGTTGAATGCCGAAGAGGGAGAGATCTCAGATCCAGATTACGAGAATAACATTAAAGAGGCATTTGTGCAGCTGAAAATTGAACCAGAGGAATTATGATAATCAAAGATGGCGACGTGGTACAAAGCCCCAGGTGGCCAGAACCCATTGAAGTCAACTTGGTGGAAGAGTTGGGGGACTATGCTCGCATTGTAGGAGTCACACTCCATTCTCGCCAGCACATCGATGACCTTATACTTCATAGCGAATTTACCTAGCCGCTGCAGACCCATGCCATTTCTCACCAAATGGATCGCAAAGCTATGTCGGAATGTGCGTGGATGAACATCAACGCCAATCATCTTCCCGTTTTTTTTCACGAGGGTATAGACCTGACAGCGTTTGATAATAAAAGAACTAAGAGGCATGCACGTAACGGTACTACCTATGGATGCGCACAACGACACAGGAAAGTAAACGAGTTGTCCATACCATCGTGATGGACCATCTCTGGTCAAAGCTCAGAGAATGCCTCAAAATGAACATTGAAGATAGTTTCTATGCCGGAGGTGAAAAATTAAGTGAAAAGGTTTTCAATCTTTGTTCTAACTCAATTACCTCTGCAACCTTTTTAACCGCTTGCGTCAGCAAAAGTATTTTTACACGCGCCTCACCATACTTCAATAGTAATACCATCGGTCTTATGAGGGTAAGGAAAAGGAAAATGGATACCTTGCGGAAGTTTGGAATAGATTTTGTCGGCGATATACCGTGGGGAACACACCTTTGTCAGTTCTACGAAACCAAGCACGACTTAAGTGAGATTTTGGTGCCCTACTTCGCCGAGGGTTTGAGAAGCAACGAAGCGTGCATGTGGGTAACATCCGAGCCTCTCGAAGTAGAAGAGGCTAAAGCAGCACTTGAGAAAGCGGTTCCAAATATTGACCGGTTTATTAAAAATGGGCAGCTTCTGATTCTTCCCTACACGGAATGGTATCTTAAAGGCGGAAAGTTCGAAGCAGACCGAGTCCTGCAGGGGTGGGTTGAAAAGGAACAGGAGGCGCTGAGCCGTGGCTTCGAAGGTCTGCGCCTTACCGGAAATACTTTTTGGATTGAACGGAGCCTCTGGGACAGCTTCACCGACTATGAAGAGGCCATAAACAACGTCCTTGGAGCGCATCGAATCATCGCTGTGTGTACCTACAGCTTGGGAAACTGCAGTGGCAGTGACATCATAGATGTGATAAGGAATCACGGTGGCACTATAATAAAAAAGGGCACGACCTGGTCAGTGGTTGAGGATGTGGTGCGCCGCAAGGAAGCTGAGGTGGCGCTCCAGCGGGCGCATGACGAACTCGAACAGATAGTACAGGAGCGCACCCGCGAGTTGCAGGAGGGGATCAAGGAACGGAAGGTGTCTGAAGAAGAGCTCCGCCAGCGCACAGATCAGCTTGGAATTGCCAATAGGGCGTTACGAGAGGAGATCAAAGAACGAGCAACGGCTGACGAGAAGGTGCGTGCGGCTTCTTTGTACTTGCGCAGTGTGATTGAGGCGAGTCTTGACCCGCTGGTGACCATCAGCGCTGAAGGTAAGATCACTGACGTTAACAAGGCAACCGAGGAGGTCACTGGATTTTCCCGCGAACAACTAATCGGCAGTGATTTCAGCAGCTACTTTACAGACCAAGAAAAAGCGAGCGCAGGCTACATGGAAGTCTTCTCCGTGGGGTATGTGCGGGACTACCCTCTTACCATTCGCCACAAATCCGGTAAGATAACCGACGTCCTGTACAACGCCACGGTGTACCGGAATGAAGCTGGCGAGATTCAGGGCGTTTTCGCCGCAGCGAGAGACGTTACTGAGCGCAAGCAGGCTGAGGCAGAAATTGCCAGACGTGGCGAGATGCTCGACCTCGCCAACGATGCCATCTTGATCCGCAACCTTAGCGATACAATAACCTATTGGAATCACGGCGCTGAGCGGCTCTATGGATGGACAGATGAAGAAGCAACTGGGCAGGACGTGCACAAGTTCCTGCAGACTGAGTATCCCATATCCTTAGATGATGCGATGAGTACACTTAATCGAGACGGAGCGTGGGACGGGGAACTCATTCATACGACTCGGGATAATGCACGTATTGTTGTAGAGAGCCACTGGACGCTCTACCGCGATAGCGAAGGAAGACCATCGATGATATTTGAGATCAACAACGACATCACCGAGCGGAAGCAAATGGTGGAACGGTTAAAGCAGACCTTAGAAGAATTGGTGCGCTCTAATGCTGATCTTGAGCAGTTCGCCTACGTCGCCTCGCACGACCTGCAGGAACCATTACGGGCGGTAGTAAGCTACTTGCAATTGTTTGAGCGGCGATATAAAAAGCAGATCGATGAGAAGGCCGACAAATATATCACCCACGCAGTAAGCGGAGGGCAGCGGATGCAGGAACTCATTAATGGATTGCTCGCGTATTCGAGGATAGGCACGCGGGGAAAGACCCTCGAGCCAATCGACAGCACCCTTGTAGTGAGCAACGCAGTACATAATTTGCATAGGATCATCACAGAAAATAATGCAGTCGTCACGCACGATCCACTGCCAGTGGTGAAAGTTGATGACGTACAGCTACTGCAGGTGTTTCAAAATCTTATTGGAAATGCTATTAAGTACAGGGGTACGTCGGTTCCGACAGTACACATCGGAGCGCACTGTACGGGCGATTACTGGGTCTTTTCAGTCAGCGATAATGGCATTGGCATTGACATGCAGTACGCCGATCGCATTTTCATCATTTTCCAGCGCCTCCATACGAGGAAAAAATACGAAGGTGTTGGGATGGGGCTCGCCGTATGCAAGAAGATCGTCGAACGCCATGGCGGGAAGATCTGGGTGGAGTCGGAGCTGGGGAAGGGGTCGACGTTTTACTTCACGTTGCCCGTATAACGGTTTTAAGAGATAACTTAATTATAAGTGATTTAGTAATGCTTTGAGTAAGAAAGGTCGAGTGAGAAGCGAAGCGACAAGGAAAAAAGTGAGTAGCTGCGATGGAAAATGATAATAAGAGAAACTCAATGATAATTCTACTCGTAGAAGACAGCCCCAGTGATGCTGATCTCACCGTAGAGGCCCTTGAGGAGGGAAAAATCCTCAATGAACTCCATATCGTGGGAGATGGGATAGAAGCACTACAGTTTCTCCACCACGAAGAGCCATATGCGGGTGCCCCTCGTCCTGATCTGATCCTCCTCGATCTCAATTTGCCAAGAAAGGATGGCAGAGAAGTGCTTAAGGAGATTAAGGATGACAAGAACCTGAAGCGCATCCCCGTCATCGTCCTTACCACGTCAGCTGCGGATGAAGACGTGTGTAATACCTATAATAGTCACGCAAACTGTTACGTGACAAAACCTGTCGACATCGATGAGTTCATCCGAGTGCTTCGATCGATGGAAGAGTTCTGGCTTACGTTTGTGAAATTTCCCCATAGATGTGATGACTAATAGGATATTTGCAATTGTAAAATAATAGATGAGACCGTGCGATGCAATAAGTAAGAGAGTCTGCGTATGCCCTTTAGCCAACCTCTCCATGTCCTCCTCATCGAGGATAATCTCAGCGATGCTGAGCTGATACGGGAACTATTGTCAGAAGCAACGGTGGACACGAAGTCCGCTCAGATCTATATCGAGCAAGAAGAAACGCTCTTAGGGGGGTGAGGCGATATTCTGAAAATGAAGGGATGTTCGACATCATTCTACTGGATCTTGCACTTCCTGACAGTCAGGGTCTTGAAACATTTACAAAACTTATGGAACGCGCATCATACATCCCAATTATCGTCTTGACTGGGCTTGATGATGTGGACTTGGCAGTCGAGACCGTGCGAAGGGGGGCACAGGACTACCTTGTAAAAGGTCACCATGACGGAGATACTCTTTTACGTGCAATTCGCTACGCGGTTGAGCGGAAGCAGGCGCAGGAAGCGCTCAAACGAGCACATGACGAACTCGAACAAAAGGTGCAGGAGCGCACCCACGAGTTACAGGAGGAGATCGAGGAGCACAAGGTAACTGAGGGGGAACTCCGGGCAACTACTGATGATCTCCAAGAGCTCACCGAAGAACTTAGGGAAAAAGCTGAAGAGCTCATCCGCTCCAACAAGGAGCTCGAACAGTTCGCCTACATCGCCTCCCACGACTTGCAGGAGCCACTCCGGACGGTGACGAGTTCACTAGGACTCCTTGAAAGTAGATATAAAGGCAAGCTCGGTGAGGAAGCAGACACGTTCATCGGCTACGCCGTTGATGGTGCAAAGCACATGCATCAGCTCATCAGAGACCTGCTCGCGTACTCCCGCGTCACGAGCCGCGGTGAGGCATTCAAACCGGTGCACTGTGAGGGCGTCGTCCATCACGTCATCGACAACCTAAAGGTTGCTATCGAGGAGGGCGGGGCGACGATCACGCTGCCAAAGCAGCCGCTGCCGATGGTGATGGGCGACAAGATGCAGCTCATCCAGCTCTTCCAGAACCTGATTGGAAACGCGATAAAGTTTCGAAGTAAGCGACCGCCCGAGGTGCAGATTAGCGTGGAGCGCGCTGCGGGGTGCAACGAGTACCTCTTCTCCGTCAGAGATAACGGCATCGGCATGGACATGCAGTACGCCGATAAGGTCTTCACACTCTTTCAGCGGCTGCACACGTTGGAGCAGTATTCAGGTACTGGCGTGGGCTTAGCACTCTGTAAGAAGATCGTAGAGCGGCATGGTGGAGAGATCTGGGTGGAGTCGGAGCTGGGGAAGGGATCGACTTTTTATTTTACGATTCCTCATATCGGCCGGAGTGAGCTGCCTGTGTAGTCATAAAAAAGCGTTTCCTTCTCCTAAAACTTTATCTTGTATACCCCTCTCGCAAATCCCTGTCATTGAACTGCAGATACACCTACACGGTATTGAGGTTTGCATGTCCCGAGAGCAATTGCACACGGCGAATATCTGCGTCGCTACGAATCATATGAATGACAAATTCTTGATACTACCTGTCTTATTCGCGTTCATTTTTTGACTTGTTGAACAGTTTTTTAACATTTTGTGTTTTTGTTTTTTGAATTAAGAACGAGTATTCGGAATGTTTGATTTTTTTATACAAAGCATGCGTCGATGGTATTGGAGAGGTTCTCCTGTTTTAAAAACATTCCACGAAACCCTACGTGGGGCATAAGAACCAAAATATGGATGGACTTTATAGATAAACTCAAAACGGCCAATTTTTTCAACTTACAAGTTTAAAGCCAAGGAAACTTGTAGTCAGGATACTAAAAAGTACGCCCATTTTCTGTACTATTTCGGCTTTAGACATACACAATCCGAGGACGGATGTCAACTTAAGCCCTCCTCAGATTATACAGTGCTACAAATACCTCACACTACGATGCTGCCGTCTCCACCTATAGGCACGTATGATGAGCGTAAGATATATTATGTTAAACATACTAAACATACTAAACATCAAGGTACAATTAGCAAATGCACCGAAAGGAATTGAAACTCTCAATTAAATAATGGTGGTAGGCATGAACCACGATAAAGTAAAGGTTAAGCTAAACGGCATATCGGCGTCGATGCTGGGTTGTTGCCCTTCTTTGAGGAATCGGAGATAAAACAGTTCTTTTCGATGCTGGCGGATAATTTCCCTGGCGGTGAAATTGTGTTTGATGCCCCATCAAGATTGGATAACGACTTTGGAGCATGGATTGATATGTTCCCGCAAGAACAAAGGGACGCGATGAGATCAGCATGGTCGGAGGCGTTGAAGGACTGGTGGGAAAAGGCGCCGCAGGACCAGAAGGACAAGGTAACTGACATGATAACCACACTCAAGACCTCCATCAAGCCGAAAGGTAAAGAGTGGGCAGATATCGAAGCGTGGTGGGATCAGCTCAGCGATAAGGAAGAGGAAGAGGCAGTGCGCGACTTCATGGAGTCCTCTCGCAGGGGTTTTATTAAATGGGCGCTAGAAGATGCGAATGAAATTACAAAATGGGATAACCGCATCACCGTGCTAGATCAGTTCCCGTTGTACCGAAACATCCCACGAGACTCATTGAGCGCAGATGCCCGAAGATTAATGGACTACAGTGATGAAAGTGGAAGATTTAATATTATTCACTTGCAAGTGTAACAGCAATGAAATTCCTACGGCGATATGTTGCACAATGTCCGAGTAATTAAGCAATAAGAGTAGGCATGCAAGAGGGTAAAGTAAAGATCGAGTTAAGCGGCGTATCGGAAACGCTGTTGTTTTTCTTTAAGTTCTAAGACTATGTTCAAGACCCGGTTGCTCGATGGCTTCTAACCTCTCTTCAAAATGATACAGTAAAGGACAAATTTTCACTCACTACTTCGTCTTCTTACTGACTACAAATACGATCCCGCCTATTGCAATCAAGCTCCAGTAGCTCACTATCCTGTAAAGAAGCGCTACAGAAACTGAGACGTCAGGTGGCACGCTGACCAGTATGAGGAGCCCTGTAATTGCAAACTCAACGGCACCGAGGCCGGCTGGAGTGATCGGGATCGACGTGAGGAGTGAAGCAGCTAAAGCAACAAAAATGACTATGGGGAGGGCTAGATTGAGGCTAATCGCTCGCGTGACGAGATAGAGAGTTCCCACTTCAAAGGCCCATATTATGACGGTGTAGATGGTGAGCACGGGTGTGGTCCGCGCCACTAGCGAATGCGTAACACCCTCTTCGAACCTAATGAAGATGTCAGAGAATCGGCGCGGTAAAAAGCGGACTATGAAGTCTCGAAAATAGCGCAGCCCCCCCAGTATCACAATGAGCACTACTGAGAGCAGTAATCCTACCCTGAGCGCAGTCGTGACAGTGCCGGGGAGCCTTCCTTCGAAGCTGAGAATCCCTGAAAGGCTGAGCAGCACGACGAGCGTCACAATATCGAACGTGCGCTCAACGAAGATCGTGCCAATTGCTTTTGACATCGAAGCTGCGAAGTTCTTTTTGAGCAAATATCCCCGGTAGAAGTCGCCAAGCTTTGCGGGTACGAGGCAGTTTGCAAACCAAGAGATAAAGAGGATCTCGGTTGAATCTCCTGTACCTAGGGTGAATCCCGTATTTTCGAGGAGGCGCTTCCACCTCAACCCCCTTACAGGATAAGCAGCATAGTACAACATGAACGCAAGCAGATAGAGAAGTGGGTTAGTACCCTTCATAACTTCCCAGGCAGCCCCGAGATCAATGCGGGTCAAGAAAAGGTAGAGAATCCCAAACGATAGAGCGAATGAAAGTAACGTCTTTTTATCGAGTAGCTTCTCTCTAAGCGATACCTTCCGTTCAACTTCTTCCATGCATCCACGTGTCTAAAGAGTGCGTTGCTTTGCAAAAATGCTTCGAGATTATATAAAGACCACTTAAAATTGCAAAAGGGATAAATCGATATCTATCGGTAAAAATCGAAAAATCAAAGTAAGTCCAGATGCTTCAGGCCTTCTACAACCCCCGCACCGTACTTTTCTGTCGCGACATAGTCAGCCACTGACCGAGCCGTGCTATCGGCATTACCGACCGCAATGCCGACGCCGGCTACCTCTAACATCTTTGCGTCGTTTTCAGAATCTCCAAATGCGGCAAACTCGTCGAGCTCAAGTTCGAAGAGTTCGGCAATCTTAGTGAGACCCAAGCCCTTATTCACATTTCTATCTTTAATATGGACAGCAAATCCACTGTCAACTACTTCAACCTCGCTGCAGCACTGCGCTATCATGGCCTTCAACTCGTTGACGTCGAAGTTGGTATCCGTACTATAAGCGATTTCGGTCACTCTCTCTAAGGCATCAACTCTCTTAAGGTCAAACTTCCCGCTGCTCTCAAGTATCTCAGCCGCCCTACGACACGCCTCAACGTTGCCGCTAACGATTTTTGATTTACCATCGCTGACAACCCCTCCGTTTTCGGCGATTATGCCAGAGATCCTGCCGATGAGTATTGCCGCGGCAGTGGCAAAACAGAAAACGTTGCCCGTCGCCAAAACAACAAGCGCCTTTAAACGTCTGATAGCGTCCATGGCACCCAAGTCAATCGACCTATTGCGATGCGTCAGCGTGCCATCGATGTCAAAAGCTACAGCTTTTATCACGTCATCATGCTCAATGCGTTACGAGTGATGAGCCGTAATGACTGACCCTCTCATTCTCTTATTCCTTCTCGCTCGACAGAAAATATCGCCTCTCCCTCTGCGAGGTTGGGCGAGTCTACAAGCCTCGCTATGCGCTTGCCACCTTTTGACTTTCTTAAATACAACCTGAACGTCGCTGTGTGTCCCAAGATGTGGCCGCCGATCGGTCTTGTCGGGTCCCCAAAGAACGCATCTGGCTTTGCCTGAACCTGATTCGTCACAAGTATCGCGGCGTTGTTCAAACTTCCAAAGCGCATGAGGTCGTGAAGATGCCGGTTCAACTTCTGCTGCCTATCGGCGAGCGTGCCTCTGCCCACGTATTCAGCTCTAAAATGTGCAGTGAGTGAGTCCACGGTGAGGAGCCTCACTGGAGTGTCTGAGTTCTTAAGCTGTTCTGCAAGTTCCAGCGCTGTTTCCACTAGCAGTATCTGGTGATTCGAGTTATACGCTCGCGCTACGTGAATGTTCCGCAGGATTGCCTCTGGCTCAAGCCCGACGCCGTCAGTCATCTGCGTAATCCTTTCAGGTCTGAAGGTATTCTCGGTATCGATCAATATACAGGATCCGTCGAGTCCTCCTAATTCGCGATTGAGCTGCACGTTTACCGCAAGCTGGTGGGCGAGTTGAGTCTTACCTGAACCAAATTCTCCGTACAGTTCAGTTATCGACTGCGTCTCAACGCCTCCACCGAGCAGATCATCCAGAGCCTTGCTCTTCGTCGTGAGCTTTCCGATATGTCGCCTCCTCTCGAGGATGACATCTCCAGTTTCAAAGCCCCCTACGTCCGCTGACGTACGAGCAGCCGCTATTATTTTTGCCGCTGTCGCTTCGCCTATTTCTGCTGTGTTCGCAAGCTCCGCTGGAGACGCAACGGCAAGCGATTCAACGGAGTTAAAACCTGCTTCCCGCAATTTTTCTGCAGTAGCAGGACCCACCCCTGGTAAGTCCTCCACGCCAAAACTATCGTTTACTTCACTAACTTCATTCATATATTCAGCCTCTCCTTTTTGATGCAAATCTATCGAGAGTCGTACAAACTTAATCTACCGGTCACGGTATAAAGGTTTTTGAGCGCGTGGCGAAAGTGTTTGTCTGCTTCAACGAGCACAATTTAACCATACATCTAAGCCGGTCCTCTTAGCTTTTAGTCGATTCACCTAGGAATACCAAATAGTGCTGTTGACGCGAGCAAGACTTCCACAACGTGCTCGATTTATCATGGCGGATCGTGACCCTGCTACTGGCTCATTATCTCACTGTCGCTTGCTAGCGAAAGGTCTATAGTACTCAAATCATCCTAAATGAACTCGCCACCCTCACGCAGCCAGGTACATAACTGAGATGACGTTAGGTCTCAAATAACGCAATCGACTAAAGCTTCTCTATCCTGTTTTTTACGTTCTCAATTCTCTTTTTTTCAAAGCCCACGCCGAGCTTTGATACACTTTTGACCTTAACTGATGTTCCGATCTGCTCTCCTGTAACGACAACTTCATCTCCGATTTCAAGATCCGATTCTAGCATGCCTTTTTCAAATGCTATGTAGTCTGTGCCATTGTCAACGCATATCCTTGAATTGTTTCCTATTACTGTCCCTTCGATGTTCACGTCTTCAGCTTCTGGCGACTCCTCAGACTCTGGCGACTCCTCAATGTTTTGTTGCTCTTTCGTCTCTTCACCAACAAAACAGAGTCCGCTCCTCCAATCGACGCTTAGCTCTATTCCTTCGAAAAGTCCAGTTTTAGGCATGCAGTCCCGTATTATGATTTTTTTCCCTTCATCCCCCTCATCGATCGATTCTGCTTTTTCGCCCCAGAGAGTAACCCTGATCTCACCTGTGTCGTCTTTTATCGCGATGCTCCTGACCTTTCCCACATTGCCGTCGCTTCTGGTGAACTCTCGCACTGAACCTATGCTGTCAATGGTGCCTTCGACGGTGCACGGGACATTCAGTTGGACATCTTTAACGGGCGTAATATCTTCTATGAACTCAACATGCTCAGTGCTTTTCTTAACGTCACCTCGGTTCCCAACGTGTAACTCAAGCCTGCCATAGCGCTCTTTCGTGTAGCCGTGTTCAACCCTAATAACATCATCAGGCTTGAGACCGGATGACTTCTCAGATTTGTCATCCCAGAGTGCAACTCGTACTTTACCTGTCTCATCCCCGATCGTTATGCTGCTCACTTTTCCCGCTGTTCCATCGCGCCGTGAAAACGTACAGGAGTGTGCCAATTTCCAGAACGACCCCACTTATATCTACATCGCTTAATCCAGGGACGAGAGCGGAGATTTTCTTCGTCCCCGACAGTTCATCAGTCCGGACATTGACTTCTGACTCGTCTACTTGCACATTTCGCGCATTGATCTCAATACCATAAAGCCCCTCTTTTACAAAGCCCTCAATCCTGAGGGTCTGTCCGATCTGAAGCTCTTCTGCGTGCTGTGCGAGGTCGTTCCACAGTACGACCCGAACAGATCCTGTCTCGTCCGAGACTACGATGTTGGCAACATGGCCAATTTCTCCGTTTCTTTTAAACTCTCGAACAGGTGAAATGTTAGCAATTTTCCCTAAAAATGCAACGTTTCGCTTCTCCGAATTAATCTCGGAGATATTTATCGACATGTCAGCGCCAAGCTCGTGAGCCACAAGCATAGCTGCTGTTTTCTCATCACACAGGCCAGACATACTCTCCACTTTCTGCCGGACCTTTTCAACAAAATCTTCAAGCGGTATAGAATTGCTAAGCCGCTCGTAAATTTCAGTTATATCGTCAGGGATATTGTCCATGTCTGCTCACGCCCGTATAGCGGTACAACGCCGGTTCTTAATACCTTTACGATATTGGCCCACCCACACATGGTTTCAGATTCTTTGCTTCACGGCGGGCAACAATGGTGTGGAGAGGTCAGTGTGTTAACATATCAGCGCCATTCCATTTGTCGTATAAAATGTGACATGTAACCTTTTTATACATTCATCACATGTTACACGTGCTATTCATTTTATAGCTATCAGCGTTTGGAGAGTGTAAGGGAGCAATGGGGCAGACAATTTCAGAGAAGATATTCTCGAAGTCAGTGAGTAGGGAGGTTTACGCCGGTGAATTTGTCGAGGCAAATATTGACATGGCGATGATCCACGACATAACCGGACCCCTCGCGGTAAAAACGCTGTTCGATTTAACAGATAAAGTGTGGGACCCAGATAAAGTCATTGTAATATTTGACCATCAAGTCCCAGCAGATTCCATCGCAGCAGCAGTCAACCATAGAGAGCTCAGGAAGTTCGCAAAAAAAGAGGGGATTTTAAACTACGATGTGCAAGAGGGAATCTGCCACCAAGTTATGGTTGAAAAGGGGCACGTGCTGCCCGGAGAGCTCGTGATTGGAGCCGACTCCCACACGTGTACGTATGGGGCTGTCGGAGCGTTTGCTACAGGCGTTGGTTCAACCGATATGGGGGTGGCTCTCGCTACCGGGAAGCTCTGGTTCAAGGTCCCGGAGACGATAAGATTCGAGGTCAACGGGAAACTTGGTAAACGGATTTACCCGAAGGATCTCATTCTTCATATCATAGGCAATGTTGGGGTCAATGGGGCGACTTATAGAGCCTGCGAGTTCGGCGGTGAGACGATAGAATCAATGGATATCCCAGCTCGCATGACTATGTGCAACATGGCCATAGAGATGGGTGGCAAGACAGGCATTGTGGAGCCCGATGAAGAGACTGCAGCTTTCCTCGAACAGCGGGCAGTGGGCGCCGACGTGGCGCTGCACTCAGATGAAGACTCAAAGAGAGACATAAGAAGCTATGACGCTGCCAAAATCGTGCCGGTTGTGGCGCGACCCCATCAAGTAGACGACGTCGTACCTGTGACTGAGGTGGAGGGAACGAAAGTAGATCAAGTCTTCATAGGCTCGTGTACGAACGGCAGGTATGAGGATCTAAAGGTAGCTGCAGAGATCGCGCAAGACGAAAAAATTTCACGAGAAGTGAGGTTGATCGTCATTCCCGCATCGAGGACAGAGTACAAGAGGGCGTTGAAGGATGGGGTAATTGACATACTGACAGATGCCGGCGCACTCGTGGAGGCGCCATGTTGCGGCCCGTGTATGGGAGGGTCGTTCGGTATATTAGGTCCGGGAGAAGTGGGTCTCACGACATCAAACAGGAACTTCAAAGGAAGGCAAGGTAGCCCTGACGCATATGTGTACTTATGTTCGCCTGCAACGGCTGCGGCTTCTGCGATAGCGGGGACAATAGCTGACCCGAGAAGGTTCTAGGAGGGTGTATGACAACACTCGAGGGCAAGATTAAGGGTAAGGCATGGAAGTTCGGCGACAACGTTGACACGGACGCGATCATTCCAGGTAAATACTTGGTAATCAACCAATCGAAAGAGCTTGCAAAACACGCTTTCGAAAATGTAAGACCTGAATTCGCCACACGGGTTAAGAAGGGGGATATAATTGTCGCTGGTGAAAATTTCGGTAGTGGCTCATCGAGAGAGCACGCCCCACTTGCGCTTAAAGAGAACGTGAGTATAATAATAGCAAAATCTTTTGCGAGGATATTCTTCAGAAATGCCATTAACATTGGACTGCCAGTGCTTGAAAGCGACACAACAGAAATCGATGAAGGGGACATTCTCGAGGTAGATCTCACCAAGGGCATAATATTTGATAAAACGAAAAACAAGGCGTTTGAGGTTTCGGAGCTGCCGATTTTCGTAAGGAGAATTATCGAGTCAGGCGGTCTCGTAAATTACGTCAGAGAGCATGTGCTACAAGAAGAAGAACAAATGCAGAGATGGACGGAACTAGAGATGGAGTAACGTAAGAAGTGAAGATTGCGCTTTTTTCCCCATTTCTAATCAATTAAGGGAGGGTAAACGATGAAGACGTACACGATACCCGTAATGGCGGGAGACGGAGTAGGACCGGAAATAATTGCCGAAGGGAAAAAGGTTCTTGAAGCGGCCGGTGAATCTTATGACTTTAACCTTGAATGGAGGGAGTATCCTTATGGAGCGGAGCATTACCTCGAAACAGGAGAGCTTATTCCTGAAGAGGGGTTGAGAGAGCTTAGCAACTACAAAGCGATATACGTTGGGTCGGTAGGCGATGTGCGCATCCCGCCTGGGGTGCTTGAAAGAGGCGTACTTCTTGCAATGAGGTTTTATTTCGATCAATACATAAATCTGCGTCCGATAAAGCTTTTAGAAGGCGTTGAGACCCCGATTAAAGGCAAGACCCCTCAAGATATAGATTTTGTGGTAGTGCGCGAGAATTCTGAAGACTTCTACGTAGGATTCGGCGGCAGGGCTAAAAGAGGCGAAACTCGGGCTGAGGGAGAAATCGTCAGAAACCTCTACAACGTGAAATTTGGGCTCGATATCGACTCTGATTCTGATGAGATAGCCTACCAGATGGGGATGATATCACGTGAAGGCACTGAGCGCGTCATAAAATATGCCTTTGACTTAGCAGTTACGCGAAAAAAACACGTGTCGAGCGTGGATAAGGTGAATGCTATGACCGACATCTATGGGTTATGGCGTGAGATATTCAACTACGTAGCAGTTAGCTACTCTGATGTAAAGACCGATTTCAACTTAGTTGACGCAATGACGATGTGGTTCGTAAAGAATCCAGAATGGTTTGATGTCGTCGTAGCCCCAAACTTATTTGGCGACATAATAACGGATCTTGGGGCGATGATCCAAGGTGGCCTAGGGCTCGCGCCAGGAGGAAATATAAACCCCAAGGGGACTTCAATGTTTGAGCCCATCCATGGTTCAGCGCCGAAGTACAAAGGATTGAATAAGGTCAATCCGATAGCTACGATCTGGGCAGGTGCGATGCTACTTGAGCATATAGGCGAGGGAAAGGCGGCACAGAGAGTTGTACAGGCAATTGGAGCCAACTTAAAGAACGGCAAAGTGAGGACTTACGATCTCGGCGGGAGTTCTCGAACGTCAGACGTTGGAGATGATATTGCGAGGCTTGTGCGAGAGAGTCACTAACTGCTGCTGCACTTCAATAATCGATTTATACCTTAGCTGTACATAGTTTCACATAAGTCCTGGTGGGGTAGTGGATATCCTATGAGCCTGCGGAGCTCAAGACTCGGGTTCAAATCCCGGCCGGGACGCTTCGTTTTTTACATACTTTTGCCTATGAGAACACTTTTAAAGATATTTGTAAAAAATGGAAGCACACCTATCTGTCATACATGACTGACGTAAATTGAGTTAAATTCACAAGTTTTATCTTCTCCATCAACTTACTATATCAACTACTTAGGAGACACCATAAGTGAAAAAGCCTCTTATCTCCACCCTACTCGCTACACTCATCATCCTCTCGGCCACAGCTGCATTAGCGCTTCCCGCACGTGCCACTGACCTCACAGTTGCACGTGAAGGGGGCTACAGGACCATCCATGAAGCAGTAAGTGCGGCCAACCCCGGCGACACCATCACTGTATCCCACGGAACATTTGTTGAGAACGTGCTGGTGGACAAACCCCTTACCATTCGATCATCCAGTGGAGCCTCCCTCACCACAGTCCAAGCAGCTGTTGCTGGCAAGGACGTCTTTCTGCTCACTGGAACCGATGTACGGATAGAAGGGCTTACGATCGTTGGGAAGATGGGGAGTTCCGGCATAAAACTCGATCATACCAGTAGATGCGTCGTATCTAATAACATCGTCTACAACAACATTCGAGGGGTGTACCTCTGCGGTGCCACGAATAGTGATGTGAGCGACAATAATGTCTCTAACAACGGGTATGGCGTATACCTCGACGGCTCGTCAGATAACACCGTGCTCAATAACGTCGCTACGTATGAGAAGGGAATGCCCGATGGATCAGCACTAGGCGACGGGATCTTCATGAACCGCTCACCCCACAACACCATCGCCCAGAACGTGCTCAGCAACAATCACATGTTCGGCATCTCACTCTGGGACTCAGCAGAGAACACACTACTGGGCAACGCCATCAGCGCAAACGGACGGTTCGGCATCCGCCTTCGAAGCTCCTCCAACAACACGCTCATCTTCAACACCATACGCGCCACCACACAGGACGGCATCTACATCGGCTACTCATGGGGAAACAAGATCTGCCTCAACAACTTCATGAATAACCCGAACAACATCAACAACCCACAGGGAAACATCATTGACACCCCACAGCGGCTCGCGTATACTTACAATGGGCGGGACTGCGTGGGCCATATGGGCAACTACTACTCGGATTATCGGGGCACGGACCGAAACGGCAATGGGATAGGGGATGCCGCGTACCCTATCGGTGATGGCCATCCGCTGGTGAAGCCGGTGGAACAGTATGGGACAATTAGAGATGAGTCAGTGCCTACATCGGCCACGGCAGCAAGTAGCATGAGTACCGCTCATAATAGTTCGCAGCAAAACGACCCGCAAAATGAAACCAAAGTGACAACTTTAGGGCTTGAAGCCGAGTATGCGATACTCGGAGTCGTGATAGCAGCCTTTATTGCCGTGATAGCTCTCATAGTCTTGAAAAGGAATCGCCTCGAATAGGGCATCACACGTGATGACGTCTTGGATGCCACTTTAGTAAGTCAGAAAGCTGGTTGTAGGTAAAACAGCCCCATCAAAATGATGAAAGAGCTAAAATTGATGACGTGATTGCCCCCGGATGACTGCATTAAAGATGTGCTTTAAAGCTGTAACCGTACGGCTCCAGCCCCACCGACTCGTAGAACTTATGACTGCCATCTCTTTGTTTACTGCTCGAAAGTATTACCCTAAAACAGTCGTGTTCTTTTGCCAGCTGTATTGCGCGCCGCATAAGCGAAGATCCGACGCCGAACCTTCGGCATGACCCGTCGACTATTACGTCTTCTATTATGGCCCAAGGCTTGCCCATGTGTGATAAGTTCGGGATAATTATGATGGCCAATGTTCCAGCTACGATGCCTTCAACTTCAGCCACTAAAAGGTGATGGTTTGGATTTTGCTTAATCTCAAAAAACGCTTTCTCGTGCTCTCGAATAATTATTGCCCTATTTTCTTCAGCTTGGTCTGTGTTTAAAAACAACTGCTCGTAGAGAAAAAGGATCTCTTGTATATCTCCTACATCTGCCTCCCTTACGAGAGGCCTCACTTTTCTGCCTCGAAGTTTATGGTTTTTATCCATTTAGTCTCTTAGTGTATGTTCAACGTGTCAAGAAGGAAGTTACAGGTCTTTACAATACGGAACTTACATGATACCTGTGGGATATTCATCTCGATGCATCCCCTTCTGATTTATTGATTTACGCGGTGCAGATTGCACGTGTTTCTGTCTGTTCAATCGCTAAGCCGAGGGTTACCGTTGAACTGTCAAACATTAGTGTATAATGGGTTTAAGCAGTGTTAGAGCAGGTTGTATATCACATGATGCCGCTCGCATTAATAAAGCATCAAGCGTTATCGTGCACTAGCGCATTTTTAATCGCCTTCCTTATTACATCAGTTTCTTTAGGTCTAAGTATATGGCTATCTCCATTATCGTAAGTGATTCCTCGTATGATTACGATAGGTGTCCCGTAATTTCCCTCACCCATGAGAATGTTAGCCATGCCGGATATCTCATCGCCAATCCCCTCGTTAGTTATTTCAAGTGTTCTTCCCTCAAGATCCTTCATCCCACGCCAATCCTTCATTGGAGAGATCCCGGCGAAACCTATTCCGACACCTGTCTGTCCCTCTCTGAAAGACCTTCCGCAGGTGTCGGTAAGTATCACTGCCACGTCTTTCCCATATTTTTCCTTAATTCTCTTTTGTATCTTTCTTGCACTTTCAGATGGGTCTTGTGGGAGCATGAGCACATAACCATCTTGCACATTCGATCTGTCGAGTCCGGCGTTCACGCATATCTGCTGGAATTTGTTCTCAACAAGAAGGAAAGGCTTCTCTATTAGAACCTCGACCGTCTCCTGTAACACCGCTTCGATAAATCGGGCATCTTCATTAAGCCCTTCTGCTATTCTGCGTGCCATTTCGCTGGGTACAAAGTCATCAAGCCCTCTAATTAGTCCCTCAGCCTTCGAAACTATCGTTGATGCGATAACTACGATATCGCCGTTTCGAAGGTCAGTGTCCTCTAAGAAATCAGCAATATTATCCCTAGGCTTTACCACGGGAACGTTTTCCACTGTAAAAGCTTCAATCTTCAAATTGACCTCTGTGATTCCCTAAACCCTTGCTCGACAATCAGCTCATTTGCCTAAAAACATTTATGTTCTAAGTGACACATAGTACACGATGACGGCAATGATGAGAGTTACCCCCACCGAGTGTAAAAATGAAGAGAACATTCTGTCTGATGCCGTCAAAAGTTTTTACCAAGTTAACGGTGCTTAATATTTAAACTAGTCGATAGAGATCATCTTCTTCATCGTGACTTCAAGTTTGGGTAAGTGAATTTCAAGGACGCCGTTTGCGAACGATGCATGGGCAGCGGTATCATCTATGCGCATGGGTAGCTTTAAAGAGCGATAATATTCACGCGGGGAGCGCTCTCTTATTAAGTGCTCATAATCTTCAAATTTTAATCTCCTCTCGGCAATCACTTCCAGAATATCACTGCTTGTCTCGAGCTTTATCCCATCTCTAGTAACTCCGGGAAGATCAACGAGTACCGACTATCTCGTCTCTTGAGTTTACGATGTCCACTGGTGGTGTAGCTGTCGTATGCTCCTCATAATCATCGCGATCGATATCCTCAAGGAGCCCATCCATCCTGTTGCGGATACCACTAAAAGGGCTTAATTCCTTCCATGACATTTGCAGAATCACCACTTCCATTTCTGCAATACATATATAAAATCATCATGGTATTAAACTATGACATTTCCAATGGAGATTTTGCACGAAAAGTGGATTAGCATTATCAACGCTCATTCGCTAATTGTTAATTTAAAAATTAATATTGGGGCCTAAAAATTAAAATGGCGTCCATTAGAAATATAATAAACCAAAAAGATTTTATTGATGGAGTCTCTTTTAGAATTAGTAATCCAGAATTGGGATTGTTGAGGGTGATTGAAGTCCAGCAATACGCTTTGCGAAGCACTCCAGGACAGAGGTCTCTCATCACTCAAAAAGGAAGGAGGTAAAAAAATGAAGAGAAGAGCGGCCATTTTTGGTATAGCAGCGTTACTTTTGATAACCGTTGCGATAACGCCTGCGTTCGGACAGGCTCTGTCGAATGCGACAGCTACCGTGACGAAAACAGCGAACATGACGAAAACAGCGAATGCAACGTCGAATGCAACTGCATCAACGTCGGCTTCAACGCCCGGCTTTGAAGCAGTATTCGCAATAGCTGGACTGCTCGCTGTCGCATACCTGGTCATGAGGCAGAAACGTTAAGGCCTGAATCTAAAAATCTAAGATCTGGTGAGTCCAACCTTATTTTTCGGACTCTCTCATTTTTTTTATCATTTACAAATGAAAAAGATTTTATTAATGGAGTCTCTTTTAGAATTAGTAATCCAGAATTAGGATTGTTGAGGGTGATTGAAGTCCAGCAATACGCTTTGCGAAGCACTCCAGGACAGAGGTCTGTCACTCGAAAAAAGGAAGGAGGTAAAAATGAAAAAAGGAGCGGCCATTTTAGGAATAGCAGCGTTGCTTTTGATTACCGTTGCGATAACGCCGGTACTTGCACAGCAGATCACTATTGGAGAGACCACGAGAGTGGCAAATGTTCCCGTAGTGAACGTTACCAATACCACGAAAGTGGTAACGGTTCCTTTGGTGAGCGTTAATAAGACGGGAAATGCAACTACAAAGTCCGCAGCAACGCCCGGCTTTGAAGCAGTATTCGCAATAGCTGGACTGCTCGCTGTAGCATACTTGGTCATGAGGCAGAGACGCTAAAGCTGAACGTTAAACTCTTAGATCTGGTGAGTCCAACCTTATTTTTCGGACTCTCTCTCATTTTTTAGTACTTATCAACGAAAGATTTTTTGTGTTGCTTTGTTATCTCATGGGTTTAATTGTTCGACTTATAAGAAAATTCGATTTTTGACCGTTTATGATAAAAAGACAACCTGAACGATTAAGCTGAAAAAGCAAGAGGTTTGTTTAAAATAAGGCGGATATCCCGCTGGGCATTGCTGCGTTTCGCTCTAATTGGCCAGTATGCATCGATCACAGGACAGATATAAAAAAACATAGTCAAGTTATGAGACGTCGATTGCAACGTCGAACGACTACATCAATGAAGACCACAACACCCGGATTTGTGGAGATAAATGGTCCGCTAGTATACCCTGAGTAATTGTACTACTTGTGGAGTATGTGTAAAACTGTAACACGAAACCAAGCGACAATTAGAGGGCTTTGTCGACCCTTTATTCGAGCAATATTCGTTCATCCTCGTGTGACTTAAAATTGGCATTCCATCCACTCAAGTAGGCTCCGTATTCCGGTTTTTAATTCTGTTACAGGATCCCAGCCGAGCGACCTGATCTTCGAGATATCTGCGAGCGTGGACTCTACATCACCTTGCCACGACTTTCCGCCAGTGTAATAGATCTGGGGGTCGAGGTTCATCATCTCTAATAGCAGAGTGGCTATTTCGTTAACGGTAATGGCCTTGCCGCTCCCAACGTTGTATTCCTCACCTGGTGCCCCCCTTTCATGAGCGATTAAGAATGCATTAATCGCATCATCAATGTACACGTAATCTTTCTCCTGAAGGCCCGTGCCTAATATCTCTAGCTTTTCACGGTTCCTCTCGAGCTTCCGTATGAGGTCATACATGACCCCCTTTGCATTCCCGGGGCCGTAGACGTTGTAAAGACGGAGCATCACGGTCGGTGTTCCAAATGTACTAAAGAAGGCGTGACAATAGAGTTCGCCAGCTGCCTTGGACGCCCCGTAGAACGAGATGGGCTTTAACCTGTGGGTCTCAGGAGTCGGATGAGGAGCAATTCCATAAACCGTTGATGTCGATGCATATATAAACTTGGTACTCTTTGCACAAGACAATACGTTAAACGTCCCTCGAGCATTCACCTCAAAGTCGTAAGAGGAATCTCGTGCTGATCCAGGAACTGTAGTCTGCGCTGCGAGATGGTAAACACAGTCGGGCGCAACAATGCACGCCCGAAGCTTCTCCGCATCGAGGATATCTCCCTCAATGAATTCAAAGTTTGAGTGAGAGTAGATTGGCTCAGCTAGATCATAACCTGTGACCATATAGCCCATGTCGAGCAATCTTTTTACGAGGTGAGTGCCAATAAAACCGCTGCAGCCCGTCACAAAAAACTCCAGAACCACAGAGGCATCAAAGCAGTCGTCTGAAACTACATCATATTGAATTTCCAACACCGTCTCATTGCCCTCTCAACTTTAAACCATCCCCCGAAGCGTTCAAAGGAATCCTTTTCCTTTAACAGCCTTTTGTCATCTTCAAACCCATTTCGAGAAGTTCATTAACGCGGTTCTCGGTTCGCGCCTCGGCGAATATCCTCACTATCGGCTCAGTTCCGGAAGGTCTGATGAGCAACCACCCGTCGTCGTACCAGATCTTCGCTCCGTCCGTTGTATCGACATTTCCGCTCGCTGACGACAATATGGTCTGCATGATCGAATCTCTATCTGCACATTTAATTTTCGTCTTGTTCATAAAGTACGTTGGTATCTCGTCTGCAAGCTCTGATATCTTCTTGCCCTTCTCAGCCATTATTTCAAGTACCTTCGCGACGGTCATCGCCCCATCTCTGCAGTATTGGTGCTCAGGGAAGATTACTCCACCGTTACCTTCACCGCCGATGACCGCATTAAGTTTCTTCATCGTGCGTGCAACATAGATGCTTCCTACTGGGGTCCAGACCACGTTGCTATTGGATTCTTCGGCCACGTCAACAATCCGCTGGGACGAGCTGACCGGCGTGACTACAACGCCCGTTTTTTTAGAGAGCACATGTTTGACTATTATAGCGAGCAAGACATCCTCGTTTACGAAGTTTCCTTTTTCATCTATGAAGACCGACCTGTCGGCGTCTCCGTCGTGGGCGACACCCAGATCCGCACCCAGTGAGACTACCACTCCCGAAAGCTCAGTGAGAACATCCTCTGTGGGTTCTGGCTGCCTACTTGGAAAGGTGCCATCTAGTTGTGCGTTCAACGTGGTTACCTTGCATCCCACCTCGCTGAGCATAAAGGGCGTAACAAGGCTCCCTGCCCCACAACCAGTGTCAACAGCGACGTTAAATCCCCTCTCTTTAATCATCTCTGAATTAACCTTGTTTAGTATTCCATCAATATACGCCGGGATGATATCAACTGTTGACATCTCCCCCGTCTCACGCCAGTTCGCGAGGTTGAAGTCCCCTTTGTAATAGATATCCTCCACTACCTGCTCCGCATCACTGCCGAATTCTGTTCCATCCCCTGCTATGAATTTCAAACCGTTGTACTCACGTGGATTGTGCGAAGCGGTTATAACGACACCCGCATCTGCGTTATCCCTTACAAAGTACTGTATCGTAGGAGTGGGTGCCACACCAACGTTTATTACTTTACACCCTGTCGCAAGTAACCCTGCAGTAGCGGCATAGCCGAGCATATTACCCGATATCCTTGTATCCTGTCCTATTGCTACCGTGCCCCGCATAAACGTGCCGAGGCTCATTGAAAGCTTCATCGCGAGTTCTGGTGTGAGGTCTTGATTAACTACCCCCCTTACGCCGTTTGTTCCAAAAAGTTTCATCGTTAAAACCCCTCAATAATTATAATAGTTTAGCATTAGCAAAACTTTTGATTCTACGTCAGGTGGTTTACTCACTATTAAATCGTTTACTTAATTCAAACTCCGACCCAATGCCCACCAGTTTCAGTGAGCTCCTTTTTCCAAATCGGCACTTCTGATTTAATCCTTTCTATTGCCCCACGCAGCGCTGCAAATCCCTCCTGTCTGTGGGAAGCGGCTACCACGATGTACACTATGTCCTCCCCAAGACTAATCCTGCCAAACCTGTGATGTATTTGCACGTCAACTATTCCTTCCATACGTCGCAGATCGATTGCAATCGCCTCAATTCTTCTCTGTGCTTCGCCCTCATAGATATCGAATAAGAGCGCATCTGCGTCGTCTCTTACAATCCCAGTAAAAGTAAGTATCGCACCTGCTCTGCTGATAAGTGGATTTGCTTTTACGGCTTTTACGGCCACTCCGAGAGTCATCCACTCAGGTATGGCCTTGAGTAGCTCTAGATGGGTTTCGAACTCTTCTATCATATTCCCAAAAGATGCTTTATATACTTCAGGCCTCTCAGTCAGTCTAAGCGGGAGCTTGTCCCAGAACACGATTGCAAAGTCTACCTCCTCTTGCTCAGCAATCATGTTAAGCTCCCTTGCTATTTGTCCTTCGTAGTCGCTGCTGAGACTCCTGAAAGAACATCCTACCAATGATTGAACGCATAGAACGTCTTTTGTGTCACCGAGTGAGCCACATCTAACTTCAGGCCGAGGCGTACGCTTTATTATAGCAATCGTGCCGTGACGTGCGAGCTCTTCAACAAATCTCTCACAAGTATTCAAACTCCCGGTAGCTACAATTACCCTCACATATTATAAAATACGATCAGTAAATAAATATATATTGATAAGTTACAACGTAAATGAGCTCTGTGAATCGATAAAGTCACAAGGCAGCGTACTAATTGCGCTTTCCGGAGGGGTTGATAGTTCAGTCGTTGCAGCTCTGGCCAAAAAGGCGCTGGGCGATCGAGCAGTCGCCGCGACCATTGACAACGGTCTGTTAAGAACTGGAGAAGTTGAGCGGGCATCTCGCGTTGCAGCACAGATCGGTATTCGCCACATGCTGATAAAGATAGACGCTTTATCGCTCCCTGAAGTGAGTGCAAATACGCCAGAACAGTGCTATCACGATAAGACGCTCATGTTCATCGTGCTTCGGTCACTTGCCCATGAACTTACATTAAAAGTGGTCATGGACGGGACAATCGCCTCGGATCTTGAGGGGTATAGACCAGGTGTTAAAGCACTTCAAGAACTTGAAGTGAGCTCCCCTTGGATAACCTACCATATAGAGGAGGTAAAGGGGATTGCCCGTGAACTCGGGTTGACGGTAGCAGATGCCCCCTCGATGGCCTGTCTTCTCACACGGTTTCCATACAACACCAGTATAACCCATGAAATGCTTGGGAGGGTTAGACAGGGAGGAAACGGCCTTCCAATCCTTGGTATTGCGCAGGTACGAGTTCGGGATCACGAGGGCATTGCGCGTATTGAGATCGAGCGAGAGAACCACTCACGCTTAATCGAGCACGCAGCCACGGTGTCAGAAAAGTTTATAAAGCTCGGGTTTAGCTACGTGACGCTCGATCTGCAGTGGTTCCGATCAGGGAGTATGGATAGAAACGTGGTATAAGTAAGTTATAAGCGGCTATCGCTCACATTGACCATTTACCTGATGGAACTATCTGTTCTTAAGTTGATGACGCAGCACCATTACTTATTGATTATGACGACAAGCAAAATGAACAGACTTCTTTTTAGTGCTCAACGAATTTTATCCTTCCCGCGCATTGAGAGCAGATCCAGAGCACGCTCTCTCCTTTCTTTTCGCGTCTCAAGATTTTGATGCGACCTACTTCTGATTTCTTAAATTCACGCTTGCAAAGTCTGCAGGTCTTAGTAGTCTCAGCATTCACCATCTGAAAGCTCCTGCAAATGATCTTAGTCGCAAAACTGATGTAGCATGCAGCAGTACATAAGCGAAGGTACTAAATAACATTTTACCACTGGGGGGTCATAGGCAACAAGTGCACGTTATGCTTTTGATATTCGATTGTCACTCACATAGAATAGCGATGACTCGTGACAATCTCTGAAAACAAATTGCAGATATAAATCCGCTCCGTCACCTTATCTAACAATAATTTTTCATAGTTTTGGCTCATTTACCCATCTGATGATGGAGATAGACGGGAGCATCGGTGAAGGCGGAGGTCAGATTTTAAGAACAAGTGTGGCTCTCTCTGCTCTCACACAGAAGCCCATTATAGTTAAGAATATCAGAGCCAAACGGGACAAGTCAGGGCTACGGAATCAACATATGACGGCCATAAAGGCAGTAGCCGCAATTGTAGATGCTGATGTGGATGGACTTGAGCTTGGTTCGTCTGAAATAACCTTTGCTCCCAAGCGTTGGAAGGGAGGGGAATTTACGTTCGACATAGGAACTGCAGGGAGCACCACACTCGTGTTACAGGCCCTTCTTCCCGTTCTCGCGTTTTCGAAGCGGCATTCCAACGTTACGCTCATCGGCGGAACGAATAATCCAATGGCGCCACAGATCGACTATTTCATTCACGTTTTGAATCCCGTGTTGTCGAAGATGGGCTTTCCATATGAGCTCACTCTCGTAAGAAGAGGATTTTATCCGAGAGGTGGCGGTCTCATAACTATCTCTGTGGAGCCAATATCTTCAATAGAGCCCATAAATATTGTAGAAGTGGGATCATTGGGCAGCATACATGGTATCTCTCACTCAACTAAACTACCCAAGCACGTGGCATACCGGCAAGCTGTTGCGGCGAAAGAGTACCTCGCGAGTGCAGGGTACTCTGATGCAGTCATTGATATTGAGGCGCGGCAGGAGAGCGATGGGGTTTCTGCTGGAAGCGGTGTCGTTCTTTGGGCTGAGACCTCAACCGGAGGGATCATCGGAGGGGATGCCCTCGGCGAACGCGGAAAACCTGCAGAAAAGGTAGGGAGAGATGCCGCAGCTGACATTGTTGGACAGCTTAGAACAGGGGCGCCTATTGACAGGCATCTCGGAGATCAGCTGATCATCTGGATGGCGATGGCTATTGGCCCCTCAGCGATAATGCCCACGGAAATAACGCCTCACGCATTAACCTTAGTGAAGCTAGTCGAGCAAGTGACTGGTTGCAAGTTCACGGTAAAGGGTTATGAAGGGGCTCCAGGGGTGATACAGTGCGCGGGCGGCGTCAAACTGAGGTAGATCTTTAACAAGAGGCGGCACGCGAACCACGTGGATGGTGAAGCTGAGCCGTACCGTGTGTTGTGTTGATGTCAAACCCAATATCTGAACGTCTCCTTTGCGATGGTGCGGGCCTGATGATTTGATACGCTTTTGGTAAGAGAAGCGCCCGACGCAACCATTGTTAATTTTGTAAAAACGTTTATAAGCGACAAAGCACTTTGTAGGTAAGGCATGAGTATTCCGCTTACCTTAGCATCGGTGTATTATGGACAGCTTGACTACAACATCACCCACCTCATTCGGGACATCAATCACGGTGGGGTGTTTGACAAGCTGTTTACGTATATCACCTTTACAGGCAGCACCATTTTCATGGCACTCATCATCGTGCTCCTCCTCATCGGCGGGGCGAGGAAAGAGGCCTTGGTCTTTTCCATCGTCTTTGTCGTAACGAATGTACTAGCACTTGGCATCAAGTACGTTGTTGCGCGCCCACGCCCGAGCGACTTGGGCATGATGCCAGAAACTGAACCTGCATTTCCGAGCGCGCATACTGTAAATGCGTTTGCCCTTGCTACAACCATTTCCAGCTATCACCGGAAGTTTACTATTGTGATGTACGTGTGGGCGCTACTTGTTGCGTTCAGCAGGGTATACCTCGGGTTGCATTACTTCACTGACGTAGTGGGAGGAGCGATCCTCGGGTTTGTCGTGAGCTATGTGATCACCCATACGGCGTTGCGTAGGGACAAGCTGATCTCACGTTTTGTCAACCAGCCCATTGCATTCATGCGGCGCTTATTGCGACCTAGTTGGCGGCGTAGAATATAAGATAGGACAGAGAATTTGGATTAGGACTTTACATGCGCTACGGTTCGTAAAGTGTGGGAAGGATGGCTACATCGATAACTCTTCCACATAGCCGCATAATTCGATGCGCCCGTTTGGTCCTTCATCGGCAGTACGACCCGATTCCGGGAGAGAGATTCGCGCCATTCCTCACATCTCTGAATAACTACTGGAGTCTGTACCACTCCTTTTTTCCTCGCCGTGTCCCGCCAGCATCATGTACTTCCGCAGCTGATGTGAATAGAGGCAACTCCTAGCGTCGCCTCGATGTGCTCTTGCACGGCACTAATGTCGCTTTCTTCACAATTCTTCAGTGCCGCTCTGTTCAACATACCCTAGCGGTAAAATATTTTAGCGATAAGCGGACTGCGTGGGTGTGTTACCAGATGTCGCTCGATCTTTAGGGTGGCTTTAAGGGAGCCCCTTGACTATCTTAGCCCACTGTGCTTCCGGAATTGCCACCACTGCTTCCAAACGCACCGCTCCAGAACTCTCACTAATGAGCAGCGCTCTACCCATCGCCTCTTCGTTGCGGGTCTCAGCAACCAAGACGAAGTCGTACTTGCCAAAGGTATAGTAGAACTCCTTGAACTCTACCCCGTCCGACCTAAATATACGGCGCATCATCTCCAATTCCTGTGGTGCTTCTTTGATTCTCGGCATCACATCTTGGGTGTAGTTGCCAAATAGTATGTAGGTGGGCATGCGTTGTGTTCACCTCCTTTCGTGTTCATCGAAACGCGACATGAATATATGCATCTTTTACGTCTTCAACGAATACAGCTCGGATAGCAATCAAGAGATATCCAAAGATCCTGTTATAACCTTTGCAATCAATCAACACGCACTACAGCACTATGATACAATACTGATAAAGGGGAAATG
This sequence comes from Methanobacteriota archaeon, assembly GCA_963704625.1. GTDB lineage: Archaea > Halobacteriota > Bog-38 > Methanoflorentales > Methanoflorentaceae > DASPRZ01. The sequence continues at coordinate 1,622,454 of OY969924.1, forward strand.
ATCTCTTTCTGTTTTGTTCCCGTCTGGCGGAGCATGCTGCAGCGAAAACTCTGGTCAAAATTCCCATCAAGGGAGCGCCCCCTCACACATGAGTATCCCAGTTCCACCGGCAGGAAACCGCCCACAAGAAGAGAACCGGTCAAATTAAAGTAGTATTGCGACTATTTTATATCGTACATATACGCGATACAGCGCATAGATAGATAGCAACAACGACTCAGCGGCACGTACGTGTTGAGATTCCACCATGGCTGCGGCCTCACATTGAGTGTTATGTTCCCGTTGATATCTCTGCTGCGCTGACATCCGCGCTTACCCCCTATAGTTCCCCCGGATAAACGCTCATTCTGTAGGGAAAAAGTGAAATGACGCTCGAGGCTACCAAACATGGTGGCTCTTTGTGGAGCGTTCCGAGCGGCCAACTATTTTTACAGCAGCCAGTATTTTAATATGTTTATTTGTTTCTCGTCTTCTTTCAAGGGAGTGTTTTTTATTAATACGTTGATAAAAAAATGCCCAGTTTTGTAGTTATAAATAGAGTTTGCAGGCTCGAACACCAGTAAGATACACGATTTTTTCATTTGTAAAAGGTACCATTCGCCAATTTGCCCGAATATCTAACACAATTGGAAAATGCTTAAGTGCCATAACGTTTTTTATGCAGACATAATGGATACAGGCTCTCGCCTTGGTAAAGCACATGGCAATATGATAACATTTTTTGAAACCGTCGAGTTGGCGTTGTATGGCGCAGTGGGGCTGTTTCTCATCGTCGTCGCGCTTATTTCCCTCTTTGGTGAGGTGGGAAATATCTCAAGCTACCTTGCTAACGACACGTCTATATTAGGGTTAAAAGAACTCTTTGCCACGATAATTGTTCTTGAACTCTTAATGACGGTGGTTGGCTACATGAAGACGAAATCCATAAATCTCGGGCTTCTGATTGGTGCGGGCCTCACGGCGATGATACGGAAAATTATCACTGTCGGGTATGAACCCCTCGCATTTCAAGATTTCGTACTCGTATTACTTGCAACGGTTATTCTGGTAGCGGCTATTGTGTTTGTAGGCGATAAAACAATCCATACGTAGACGACAGCTCGCCCTCGTTACTGTCCCGCCTATCCCGATATCGGCATTCAACGGATCGATTCTCGGGACAGCAGTGAATAGTAATACAAGTCCTGTTAGGATAAACGGAAATAAGAATAGGTTCCAGACTTCCGACATATAACCATTCACCGGCCGTTGGCACCTCAATGAGTGGCTATCGTATATGGCAGCTGAGGGTAAAATTAGATGCCAATAACAAAAGGGAGGGCAACTGCTCCAACGGCGATTAGTTGACTTTTTCTCATATTCGTTATGCCCAATTCGTTCATTAGTGTTAAGTTTAATTTTATCGTACATGCAGTTCAAAGATGAGGACCTACGAGATGTATTCAATCACATAGCGTTTAATGCTTGTTTGCCTCAGCGGATGTGCTTTGACCTTTAAACACTTTAAACGTTATGTATGTACGTCCTGCACGTCGAACGCATCACCACAAAAACTTCTTTTTATTAGACTCTTAAATGAACAATATTGAACATAGAGTGTTCATCACTGAAATCCATGAATCTCCGGGCTTCTACACTCCACGAGAGGTCTCGTGGAATGTTCTTAAACAAGGGGAATTGATCGATCACTGTAATGCGTTTGTCCCATCTTGTAATTTCATTCACGTCTTCCAACGCCCATTTACGTAGTCCCCGGCTAGAGAAGGCTCTGAATTCATGCAGTGCCTCCTCCTTTTCCTGAGTGCTGAGCTGTTCCCACCACGCTTCGAGGTCAGCCCATTCTGTGTCGCGTGGGGTGGTCTGAGTTTTCAGCGTGGCTATTAGCGCATGCTTCTGGTCCTGTGGCGCCTTCTGCCACCAACCTTTCAACGCCTCTGTCTGCGCTGCTCTCAACGCTTTCTGTTGATCTGGAGGCAACTGCGTAATCCACACCCCGAAGTGATCATCTAATGTTGATTGCGCGTCAAATACGATCTCATTGCCAGGAAGATTATCTGCTAACAATGAGAAAAACTGTTTTACTTGCGCCTCCTGAATGAGAGGTAATACCCCACCAGCTGTCATGAATACTCCGTCTTCGGTGTTTTTGATGTCTTTACACCAACTCGGGTCGAGGAAGGATTTTGCGATGCACGTAGTCCTATCAGTTTCGGGGATCAACTTTTTTCTAAGTTCAATGACAGCAGGAAGGTCGAGGTCGTACCAGTGAATCAATCCGTTATCGATGCGGTAAAACGTCGTGTCAAGTCCAGCGCCGATGTTCACCACTGATGCGCGCGGGTGTTCTGCAATGTACGCTTTTATCTTATCATCAAATTGCTTAGCTTTTAGTGCAAGTAGTAAAGGTAGATCACTTTCAAAAGGAATGATACCAAATGTTGAAAAATCATAATCAAAGGTTGAAAAATCATAATCGATTTTTTCAACGATTTCAATAGCTTTAGTGTCGTTAATCAGTGAGCTATGTTCCTTGGTCAATTGTGCTCGGCCCCATAACGGAATTAATAGAGTTTTCGATACGCCGCTTAACTTAATCTTTATTTTATCCTGGTGCATAACTGTCCCCGACATTATGAGCGTGAAGGAATACGCCACCCTATAATACACGGTACGTACACTTATAGCTTAACGTGATTTACTTCTTGCGTGAAGATGAGTACAGTGAAATAGTAAAGGACTCTCTCGATAGCAAAGCTGTCTTTTTTGGCCCCTTCACTATGTACGATGAACCAGTGCAACATTGGGAGTTAGCTATTATCTTACGAGATTGAAGTTTGGGGGGACTGGATGCAAGCGATTGGCTATGACCTTTGGGCAACGGGGCCGGCGTGAAGGAGGAATATAAAAGCTCGCCTAAGATATTGGCGCAAGCAGGTTTGATGTCGTGGACGAATATGAGCCCTTTCATGCACTTACAGAAGACCAGTTTGTAGTGTGTTACGAACTCGAAAAGAAAATGGCAGTAAAAATAAAGATATAAAAATGTGATGTGAGAGAAGGTCCTCTCTTCGCTTACACGCGAAGCAAAATCCGTAGCAACTTCGACCGCTCAATTGGTCGCACCATGTGCTTTTTGTTCGGCGACATGAGGATATACTCTCCCTCTTTTACGCGGTGAGGGGTTCCCTCGATGGTAAATTCAATTTCACCTTCAACTACTACGATCATCGCGGCAAACGGAGTGGAATGTTCCCCTCCCTCTTTTCCATCGAGGGCTACGAGCGTCGCCGACCCCCCCTCCTGCTGCATAATTGTCTTGCGGATCACTGCATCTGGTTGATATTCGACAGAATCTTTCAGGTTTAATACCTGTTCAAAGGCAATTTTCATTTTTATTCACCTCCCTTTGCTTTATTGAAATCATGCGGGGCTTGTAATTGCAAGCCCTCTTTTGTATTAAGACCTCTCCATGATCTTAAAAAGCTTTCACTTATTGTAAGGTCACACTACTACTCAGGTTCTAAATTGCAGCCTCACTTCTTTCATACCCTTCTTTTCTATGACCGCTTAATGCGTTTTGTAGACGAGTACGAATCTGCAAGGTCTGCTAGATCTAATACAAACGCCAACGCATCATCTACCGTTTTGTGCTCGCCTGTCTCATTCTGTAATTTTGCTGCGTATTTAAGCAAGCGCTCTCTACTCAATCGGTTAATTCTTATCATTACTGTGTCAGCCATTGCCCCTCCTGCTTCGTTAAACTTAGAGCATACCTTTGGTATTCGTGGAACTACCAGCACAACAGAGATATGTTAGTAGGTTGTACAAGTAACTAATATTCGTAATACACCTTTTTTGCTCAAATATAAAGGTGGACCAAGGTAATACATACAAAAATAGAATCAGACATGATTCTATATTCGTTTCAATTTAAGGGAAACAGGTTTTCCGCGGCGGTTTACAGTTCGCGGTGACCATACTGTAAGAACGTGCCCACCAGAGGAGGAGCTATGACTGGAATAGTAGGTGGCCGAAGAAAATCGCCAAACCGGGCTATTATTGGACCTGTTGAGGTGCATATCATGGAGATGCTCTTCACACTTCTTGGCGATAAAAGATTTTACACCCGTGTACAAATTAGAAAAAAAGTTCGTCACTCGTTGCATGACGTATCAGATGACGAGTTTTGCGCAGCCTACGACGAACTTTCGCGATATTCAAGGCGCTTCAGAAGGGCATTATTTAGTATAATGCACAAAGAGGCAAATTTTTAAGAATATAACGATGCGGCTAACAAACACTGCGATAGAACTCTGAGTTTTTCAGCACAGATATTGAATTATTCTTCCAAAGTCCGATTCCCATGCAGTCTATCTGTAAATTCCTCACATCGTGACCTTGTTTCTCCGGTATCTCCCTTCAGGTGTTTTAGCTAATTCTTCCTTAAATCAACAGAAGGCTAGTTTATAAGGATGCGTCCGCCTGCTTAGAAAGCCGCTGTATAATCCCAATCTACGATTTTAAGGTTGTCGAGTCCTCGGCGCTGAGGAGTCTTTCTACAAGCGTTCGCTGCTTGGAATGCCTCTGGCGCGTATAAGATATGACCAATCCAAGAAATAGGTGAACTTATCCATATTTATAACAGGGGTCATCATCTCGAGAGATCCCATCGTCTCCTCAGGTGTTTGGTTTGCGAATATCGTGTTCCATATAGCAATCAGCTCTTCGTGAATACAGGGGTTCCACGAAGCGGTTCTCCTTATTTATACGATCTATGTAGAATGTAGTGAAACCGCTAAACGCTAGAAAGAACTCGAGATCAAGCCCTCGACGTTGTACAAACGTGGCAGACTTCACGCATATTCTTTTGAAGTGAGACATGAGCTTGTTGAAGAGATGATTGCAGAAATCAGGATCCACGGGTACTCAGCTAAGTGAAGGCTCACAAAGGAGATACCGATTAACACGTGGGGGCTACAGGTGGGGTCAAATGCCTAAGGCTGCCACATATATCCGGCGTTCGCTGGGGCTCAGCGCCTGCCGGTTGTATGCATCTACCGTTAAGAATACGCTATTCAGAGCATTTTTCACTGGATATTCACACGTACAGTTTTCAAATCAATACGACCACATATATACCACCTATACGTATAGTACAGTATGAACTAAGGAGGGGAGGTGAAATTTTGTACAAGAGAGATTTTGGAAGCAGTTCCAGCGGGGGGCATAACTCATTCGATAGAATGGCGTCGCGTGAAGCTCCTGTTGAAATCGGGAAGCAGTATGACGTCAAGATCGAAGAAATCGCAAGGCAAGGCGATGGGATTGCCCGTATAGAAGGTTTTGTAATCTTCGTGCCGAGCACGCAGATTAATGACGAACTTAAGATTGAAATTAAAGCTGTTAAGCGCACCTGTGCAATTGGCGAAGCGGTATAATTTTGGTTTTAGAGAGAGATATGAAGAATTGACGATGGGGAAACTACTTGCTGCTATACAGTTGCGCTAAAACGGTGTGTAACGGATGTCGTTCTTTCCATCAATTTTTAAATCAGGTTTTAAAACGCTATCTAATAACGCTATTTCATCATAGTTCAATTTTTGCGCACGAAGGTGTATCACGATGTTCACACGTCTTTCAAATTCCAATGGCGCATCAAATATAATATTGTTCATTTCTATTTGTGTTGAATCGGGTTTTCCGTTGAAGTTTATATTTCATGACCACAATGTAAGGATATGTCTACCAGGGGAGTAACTATGAATGGGCAAGTAGACCACAAGAGAAAATCGCCAAACCGCGCTACTATTGGACCCATTGAGGCGCGTATCATGGAGGCACTTTACAAACTTAACAGAGGCGATGATAGATTCTACAACCGCATTCAAATTAGAAAGACAGTCCGCTTTCTGTTGGAAGACGTATCAGATGACGAGTTTCGCGCGGCCTACAACGAACTGTCGTCTTATTCAAGGCGCTTCAGAAGAGTATTAGCCGGTATGATCTGTAGAGAGACAGATGTATGACGACGGGCGATGCTCATATTGCCTAGTTTAGCAGAAATTAAACTCCTGCGCGGTATGAAGCGCGTAAAGTAATCGTTGCACATTGCCATCAGCCACTTCATACTACTAGTAGAGAAATTGGTGCGTTTCCCTCATCGATGCTTTCTGTTTTCATACTTTCCATCAACAGCGCGACGTTATCGACGTTATACTCATCAAATGCATTAACAAAAATACTACTGAATCATATGGATGCTATTATATGAGCTTGCAGTTGTTTTTACCGCAGTCTAAAATAGTGGGTTCTAACAGACGTTCAATTTGCACGTTAGTTAGCTCATTTAATTTTTAATTCTTGTATGACAAGGTCAATATGTTATAAAAGAGGGAGGCTCTCCTCTCTTTTTATTTTAATGGCTTTCCGCTAGGTCCAAGAGTGCCGCGATAATAGTATCTAAGCTCTTTTTTTGCCCAATATTTTGCATAAAGCCATATTTAATTAGACGGTCTTTCGTACTTACGCGAATCCTGACTGGCATTGTTATTTCTTCCAATGCCGAGATCCTCATTATTTGTGCTGTTGTATCGCTATTAGTTATGTTCAATCACCTACTGTTATTTCTAAACAAAATCACTGATAAAGCGTATTTTCCCTTTTCATTCCAAAGTTGTATGGAAAAACTAACTCTCTGGCATGAAAAATATATTCAGACGCATACGTTTAAATGATGCCTTTTCTGCCCTTAACCAAATGACCGATCACAGGTCAATAATTTGTTAGGGTGGATACGGGTTAACCAACGCCGATTTGCAGTTTAAGTGCATATCATGTCGCAATGCCTAAGTAAGAATAATATCATGTTTATCATTCTCTCTACGCTTTCACAGTATCATGACCTTTCACAACATTAACCTTTGCCTTAATGCTCATTAGCCGATAATTAAATTGCGAGTGCTCTTCTGTTATCTTCGCGCTTGTTCCTTTTGTAACCGTATACTTGGACAGAGGGCATGCATCGAGTGACGAAGTCGAGGTAATAAGGTTAGCGCTTCTCAACGCAAGTAATGGCATTGGCTCAGTTCTGTATTACGCTGACGAAATCTTTAAAAAATTCAATGGTTTGAAATCTTTAAAAAATTCAATGGTTTCCACCGACCACGAACCCGTTATACTAGCATTAATCGTAAAATAAAAAGTGTAGGCGTATAGAATCGCTAAGAAAAGGCATCACTGATGTAGTGGTGTTGTAGAGTTATCAGCATTAGCACTTGACCGATCACAGTCTAACCACCATTTCTGCTTTAAGATAGGCAGTTGATGCAGTTAGCGCATGAGCTAGACAGGTTGGACACACCAAGTTGACCTTAATAAATTAATAAAACTCTTCAATGAGCCAAATAAAGTCCTTGTCAGTCTATTTGAGCGTTTGATCATGATCGTCACGACAAGACCGAGGTACAAACTTACAATTTACCAGTGGTAATTAGAACTCCTTCCACCAGTGCAGTTCAATGGCATAAAACAGCACTCTTGTTAAGTGTAGTATACATGAAACGCACCACCGACTATATCGAGAAAGGGCAGATCTATACTCTGCTTGAGTAAACCCGAACCTGCAACCCCCACGACTACCTCACCTTATGGCTGTGATGAATGGATGGTGGCGTGTGTGGAGTTGCTCAGCATGAACGCGTCTGACATAAAGTTTCATAACCAAGACGCGAATATCTTAAGGGCGAACGGAGGAAACAAAGGCGGGCCATTGCGACGGGGAGACATTAGCCTGCTCTCCAAGCATTTCCATGCAAAACATCGGGATGATGCACCCATTTTTACCATCTAACATGTGCGTATATCATCTCATAAAAAGTATGACAGCGTGCAGGCTTGATGGACTCCATCCGCACACTTTCGACACTCATTTGCCGTCCACTTAGTCCGCTCTGGTGCCGATATCGTAGGGTATGGCTGCTCTTGGGACACACATCAACCTCAACACGACGCAGGCCTACTTACAGTTCAAAGATGAGGACCTGCGTGACGTGTACACCCACATGGCGTTTTGATGTGTGTATTATTACGTAGAGTTCGTTTCAGTTTTAGAGAAACGGGCTTGAGAAAGTTGTATAGTAAGACTCCATCTTAGAAGATAGCAACATGAAAGCGGCTCGAGCAGGAGTTACAATATTGCCTCGACTTCGAGCCTCATCATTTGCACATGAATCTGACCCTCACTGTCCAGAGGACACTGCTCAACGTACCTTTGTACGATTTCCGCAACAAACTTGTCTCGGAGAGTCTCAGGAACTCGTTCACTGTAGGGAAGCCACGTCGTTCGCATCCATCCTTTCAACCCTCTTGTTCCTTCGTATACCATATCTTTCGGAACTAGTTCAATTCGCTGCGGAACAAGACCAACTTGACATAACAGAGCTGCATATTCCTCAGGACTACAAAACGCCCACATATAACCAAAGCCCTTAAAATAGGGACTCCATTGTGAACGTGCCACCACGTCTGCAGTGGCGTTTAGCACTGATGTTGCGTTCCCCTTCCCCCCGAACTGCAGCACAACTCTGCCGCCTGACTTGAGGCTCCTTCTTATGCCGTTCAGCACGGCAACGTGGTCTCTTACCCAGTGAAGGCAGGAAAACGAAACGACGAGATCAAAGTCGTCGTCAAAGTTAAGCCTTGTGGCGTCTCCTAGGTGGAATGAAAGGTTAGGGCCCATCGTTTGGGGAAACTTCCCTCGAGCAAACTCGATCATTTCAGTAGAGGTGTCAATGCCTAAAACGCACCCACGTGGGACGCGAACTGCAAGCTCAGCAGTCACTTTACCATCGCCACAGCCGATGTCCAATATTCGTTCATCTCCACTAAGGTCAAGGCGCTCTATCATCCCCTGCGCCCACAATTGCTGTGATGATGAGTGCTCCTCATACTCTGCAGCATTCCAATTGTACGTCACTTGATTAGCTTTTTTCATTCACTTCACCGTCAACGAGTTGGGTAATTTTGCTATTTTTTTATAGATAATACCTGTACCTTTTTAACCAATACGAATTGAGCAACAGTGTGAGTGCTCCGAGCTGAACGACTTCTCGCTAGGCGCTTCTGCGTTATTCAACGAAAGGATCTGCAAGGTGTCCATCGAAGCACCTAAATCTTGATCGTGCACAGTAATGTTCTCCATGCCAGCGCGCCAGCCCTACATCGTCACCAGATCGTCATGGACTCCTCGTCTTAACAAGCCATTCAATACAATAAAAACACTTACTTGTGCTTACCGTGTTGCCCATCGACAGCATTATTACAGACATAAAAAAGAAACGTGCAGCGAGGTATCACTAGTTGTGTCGTGGTCTGGTCCAACGGTAAGCTAGTGGGACCAGCGCAGCACCAAGTCAAGAACAAGCAGCGATAACGATGAAATAATTAAGCCCCCGCTAAGTTGAATACTACCGCTCTATTACATTATAACAAAATCAGCAATCTTTTCGTGTACATCAGCTAGCGCCTCACAGATATCGTGTATCTGCATTCGTAATTTGTTGTGTGTAATTTGGTCACGGCAGCGCTTTGATTTTAACTGTAATTGTACTGCTTCAAGCGTATCAAGCAAGCCGTCATATTCAGCATACAGTGCTACAACCTGTGCTGTTGGTGTTATCATTAGTCGTGTTGTGTTTGTATCAGTCACATGTGATCACGCTGATTTTTGTTAGCCGCGTGTGCTGTTATATCACTGGTATGATACGACGTATATAAAAATGTGCGTGATCGTTATTTGTCATCACATTGCTTTATAAATATGTAGAAATAGCAGCAGTAATGCACAGTACTAAACGATCTCATCATTTGATATGGGACACACATAGTACCACATTCATATAAAAAAGAAGGCGTTGAGCCCACGCCAAGAACAAGATGATGAGCCTCCCTCTCTTCTTATACTATGCGATTACAACTCGTACTTCAACGTGTCGCCGTCAACGTTTTGTTTTTTGACAGTGAAAAAGGGAAACTGCATAAAATCGGATTAGTTTTATTACGTCCTCCCGCCTTGCATTTACATACATTTAAGAAATGACAATTGAGTGGTGCCTTATGATAAGCCCGCAGCTGCCCTTGATACTACAAAAGGCGGCGAGATTATCATTGCCGGCGGCCATATAGGAACTATAATACACAAACTTAATTAATGATGTAGACACCGTATAGCCAAGACCGGACAGTCAAGGGGTGACGCTGAACAAGAAATGAAAAAATTACTCGGAGTCTTTTTTTGTGGCAGCGTTGATCCTCCCCACAATTGGCGTTTTTGCCACACCAACACATCCATCGCCCACACCGACCGTCTCCATAAGCAGTGTTCGACCGGTAGACCTCCATCCAAACTATCTTCAGTGGTACGTAAATAATACAGGAGATGCCGATGTATGGGTCGCACCCTATGCGGTATTCTATCAGCGAACTGCGACGCCATCAGGATACATTAACGGCGGCGAAGCTGTTGGTTATTACAGAAACGATACAGGTGGAAATTTGATTCAATATGGGGGATATGGCTGGGCCGACGTTCTGCCAAATACCTCCATAACGATCTACTCCGAGGCAGTTATCCCCATCAATGTGACACTGGTAGCATATAATGCATGGCTCTACTACAATGAAACCTTCCATAGCCGGTTTTATCCAAATTGCTCTAAATATGTTGATGTGAATAGGCAGAGCGAAGCACCGAAAAAGTACGTTATATTCAGGGATGATGACGTCGCTCCTTGGAATCAACTGGATACGTTAAAACTCATAAACCAGATTCATATGGATAAGAATGTTCCGGTAACATTAGGTATCGTCCCTCATCCATCGCTTGTTAAGCCGGGAAATTTATTTTACGCGGATTCAAAGTTTTTCGAGTATATGAAATCGATTTCCTCAAACCCACTATTCGAGTTCGCTCAACACGGGTACACTCACCATGATAACTCGGGTGCACCACACCAAAGCGAGTTCTATGGTTACCCTTATTCTGACCAATATGCCACGATCAAAAAGGGGCAATTGGATTTTATAAATGCCTTCGGGATGAAGCCTACCACGTTTATCCCTCCTTGGAATAGAGGCGACGATAACACCCTAAAAGCGTTAAAAGCCCTTGGATTCGCTGAGTACAGTTCATCTTTTGATGATTTTAACATAGACACTGGATATAAGGATGGGATATGGGTAGACTCGTGCTCAATTGTACTCGATGATACGACGCTTCCATCGGCAAAGGACATCACAGAGCGTTTACTTAACGACGAACATACTAACACTATCATTATATTCTACCACTTTTGGAGTTTCAGTGGACACGGGAAACCGGGAGACGCTACTAAAGTGCACTTGTTCGAGGATTACCTTGACTACCTTAAAAATAGGAACGATGTAATTTTTACGAAACTTGACCACTCCTATTCGGTTGAGGGGCAAAGTCCCGTCAATCCCCCTCCAGCATTGCCCTTACTGTCAACAATATGACCTAACGCTCAGAAGAAGTTGTTTAACGAGGTCTCGAAAAACGTAATCACCATATAGAGCGGTCTGACACTAGGGCTGTTTCTGACGTGCTCGAAGTTTGTCATTTTTTTGGCAGATTACCAAACACCACCGAGTAATGAGAGAAGATACAGCCTTAAACGTTAAAGTTAAGCAAATCGCATGCTTGTAGTGTAACGCCGGCATAGAGATACTGAATCGTTCGCAAATTCACCTAAGCCGCTTTTATATAAAGCATTTCAAAATGTAGTACGGTGATTATTCGTGATGGAAGACGTAAAGAAAAAGGCTAAAAAGATGAGAGAAAAACGAATTCAATTTCTCTATCGACTATATGATTTGGCAGACGGCGATGTACGGAAATGGGTCGATGCGTTTCATATTGCGAGGGAACTGGAGTTTGATGAGGCCACCATTGACACCATCATCGTGTATTTCCGGATAAAAGGATTCCTTCAGACCGAAGGGTTTGGTCGCTTTTTCTACAACGTTCGCATCAGCCCGGCTGGCGTTGATTACATCGAGGAAACGGTGAAAGAATAAGGCAATTGACACAGTTGGGGGTCGGCAGAACTAACTCATGCAGTTAGTTCGATACGACATCCGCCAGCACGAGGTGACTGAGTAAACGGTACCATCAGTACTCACTATGTGCGCTCTGTGCCGGAGCATAGTTAAATAGGGTTTGTTGTCCAATATTATTGCGTACAAATATATGGCAATAGGTAGTACCTGAAAAAGTGAGAGTAAAGTTCTTTTATGGCGCTGAAAGTTATTGACCTCGACGATGTTAAGTGCATACTGGGACACACGAACATAGGCCTTTTTAAGCACTATTTGATCGATACTACAATTACCGATTTTCCGCTTACCCTAACGGCCATTTGCATAACTCACGGACACGGCGACCATTTTACATGGGCGCGCACGATAAAAAGGAGGACGGGGGCCGTTGTCGTTGCGCCCAAAGAAGATGCGATGTTAATTGAAAATCCTGAGATAAATGTACGCGGGTTGTTTAACTGGGCGAGGCCTCCAATAGAAATGACAACGAGATTCTTCCTTGGGGAAGCGTGTCAGGTAGATAATTTTGTCGAAGAGTATGCGTTTGAGGAGGGGATCACGCCTATTCACTTGCCGGGGCACACTGTTGGACATACAGGGTACCTCTGTCATGGGGTCTTTTTCACTGGTGATGCGTTGTATCCAGAGGAAGTGTGGGAAAAACATGCACTGCCCTATACAATAGATGTCGAGCTTACCCGTCGGTCGATTGACGCTATCAAGAGCGTGCAATATGAGTGGTTGGTTCCCGCTCACGGCACGATCTTATCAAAAGAGGAGGGGGATCTGAATGCAGACATTCACCTCGCCAGACTCAAAGCGATAGATGACATGATACTTAATCTACTGAGCAAGCCGAGATCTACAGAAGAGCTGATCTGCCTTTTACTTAAAGCACTCAACATTGAAGATAATCTTGCCAGGTACTGGCTTTCTGTCACCACCATTAAGGGCCATTTAAGCGGACTTGTCAGCGCATACAAGGTCACGTATGATATTACCAATCATAGGGTGTACTGGAAAGCCATAAAATAAACTAGGGGGACTTTAAAGAGGGTTACCTGTCTGTCTAAAGCTCCAGCTAAACAATGTGAGCACTACGTGTACTCTTTGAGTCGTGTACGTATACCTGCAATTGTTTGTCTGCGGCTATCAACATTACAAGAAAGACGCCAAAAGCATCACAGTAGATTAGGCGGTGCTGTTTTTGCCTTTTTACGACGGTGTCACTATGAAAAAAATGTCTTATAAAAAGACATAGGACGGTCGTCTCTTTGAAATAATCATCTCATTTGCTAACTAGCGGTTGCGAGTACCTCAGCGTCTGCATTAATTGTCACTATCGTGCAAACTTGTAGTTAGGTTACTTCTCTGTTTGCAGTATACGCTTTCTTTTTTCCAAGTAGCGTTTTGTCTTGTCTACGGTATTTACGGTATTCTCTCCTTACCGTGAAGTTTACGTATTCCTCCTTATGAAGTGGGTCTCTCTCTTTTTGAAAGGTGGACCGTCCGAACATACTTTTTCAAACCTCCACGTCCTCGAATCTCACAGAAAGAAACCTGTACGCTTTTAAGTTTGACTTAATTTCATTAACTGTCGGACCAACCAATCGGCCTATTTTGGCCGCGTTTTGTCCGTTCTGTCCACATCGAGATCTGGTACTAAGGTGCTAAATTCGTTGAGAAGGTTTGCCAGTGTGCCGTGTCGCTCCTGTTTACTGAAAAGAAGTTCCAACCCGAAAGTATCGCATCTTATCAATATCGCTAAAGGTATAGGCCCTTCAATCTTTCCATTACCATGATAGCAACCGAAAAGAAGTGCACGACACGGTTATGTTTTTAGAAGCTAATTGCATCGGATTTGAAAAGAAGCTCTATAATTTTTTAAACAGCAAAATAAAAGCTTATTTTAACTAATTTAGCAAATAGATATTATTTTTGAGGCCATCTTTGGCTACATAGCGCACCCTTAAGCATCAAAATCCTTCAGACCAAACATGGCAAATACATTACGTATTTTTTATTATAACGCTTCAAACAAGGGCTTGCACGCCACGCGACGGACATGTATAATCTTCGGGCTCCTCTCCAAACAGGATGCCTTCGGCCTCCCCTTTGAAGATCCTTTCACAAACAGTAGAAATCAACTGAGCCAACCAGATCTTCTAATTCTTATTTATAGTGCTAAAATCATAAATATGCATGTGATACATATTTGATATTGCTCCAATATTCTAATGACATCATAGGATAACGGCAAAAATCGTACGACGATACCACTCAAGAGACTCAGCTAATGCACAAAGAACGAACAGCCATAACTAAAAAAAGGCAATCATCGTTGTCGGATTACATCCCATTTGAACTCAAAGACTTACGATACCACAGCGATAATTGGAAAATTGTACATCAGTTAAAAAAAGAACCAGGGCTCACCGCATCAGAACTCTCAAAAAAGTGCGACTTGTTGTCGAGGGGAATGTCCCGTCGGCTGCATTTTTTAGCGTCTAATGGTGTTGTCAAATGTGTCGTTGCTCGTAAAACCATACGTGGCAATGATTTGGAATTGTGGTACTTGAACGTCTAACCTCGTTTTCCCTGCGCAGGATTTAACAGAGGTAAGTCACGGGTATAAGCATGTGACGAATGGCGGACACATAAGGGTTATCAGCTGCTTTGGTTTTATCGAAGCGCCAGAACAATCGGCAAGCTGCGCGATGTGAATCCATCAAGATATATAAATGTGAGTATCGCTGATCAGAATCCAAACCGAATTGTTAGTGTATCCATTTTTGACACTTCCAAACGCCTTCTCGTAATTGTGTCAGGTAGCAGTCGGTAGTAGAGCGTCTAAGGACATGCGCCTTATTCATGTTCGTTCGCAGTTCTGGAAGAAGATATTTTCGCCGGAAGCAAGGAACGAACCCACTCGCGTTCTGTCCAGAGCGCGCAGCCCCCCGCTGTTTCAATGAGTTGGCTGTGGTTTTGACGAATGGCCTGCAAGAAGTGGGATTGCAACCCCTCTTTAAGCGATACGTCCCGAAGGTTAGCATCAGAGTACGGCGAAAACGGACATGGCTCGAGATTCCCTTCTGGACTAATGTGCACAAAGCCGCGCCCAGCAGCGAGGCAGCCGCCAAATTGTTCCTCGTCACCGGGGAAGGCAATGAACAGGCCCGGGAGCGTCGCGCGAAATGTATTCGTAGCCGCCAACAGATCGGCTCTTTGTTCATTAGTGAGCACCCAGTCCTCAGTTCCCTCGTTGACTGAAACATACTCAACGAAGAAGAAGAGTTTGCCGCCCGCTTTAATGAGGTCTTGCATAAAATGCTCATCTGTTATTGTCGAAACGTTTGAACGCGTTATCGTCAATGAACACCCAAAGAAGATGCCGTTATCTTTTAGCCTCTTCATTGCTGTTTGAACGCGCTGATAGACGCCATTGCCCCTACGCCCGTTGGTGTCCTCCTCAAGTCCTTCAATGCTGAGAACCGGCCACACGTTCCTCTGCTCTTTCAATTTCTGAATTAATGCGTCATCGAGCAGTGTCCCATTAGTGACTACGGGGAAAATGATTTCCGGGAAATCTCTGGTGATGAATGTTAGCTCCTTACGCACGAATGGTTCGCCGCCAGCAAAAAGTATCGCCGAGATCCCCAGTTCCCGTGCCTCTGCGATGACGCTCCGTAATTTGTCTTCACTCATTTCCGCTCCCAGCGGCCGGTGTTGTGCGTGAGCTTGCGCGTAACACCCTTTGCACTGGAGGTTGCACCTGTTCGTTACACTGGCGATGAGGAACGGGGGGACGTGGAGACCTTCTCTTTCCCACTTCTGCCGTGTCCTAGCTGCTTCTCTCTGTGATCGCAGCATACGGAGGAAAAAGCGGGCTTGTGATGGGTCCTTGAGAGTGATCCGCACCGCATCCTTAAGATAGCTTCTAATTGCTATGTTGAGGGGTTTAATGTAACCTTTGTTCTCATTCATACCTGCACCTTTCAGTTCCTATATACTCCTTCCAGCTTACGTTCAAGCGCGGTGCAGCATTCGCTTTATCGACGATACGCTCATCACAAAAAGTATAGCACCTAGAAAGCGTCATCTTCTGACAGTCCTGTGAATTTAGGGGGGGAAGGGCATTCGCTCCCTAATTGCGACGTGTTCGTTCACGTTGTTATTATTCATTTGATTAACCCTTAGTCCTTTTAATGACCTGTTAGTCGGTTGCTTTACATCTTAAAATTCCAACTTGACAAAAGAATGATAATGTTAAAATGTTCTCTCTATACCGTACTTAGGAGAATATAGTTAAAATCGAGTTTTAGCACTTTTTCAACGTCCCCATAATATATAAAATTAGCAGTTATTCAAAAAAGAACTAAGTCGTATATATAATAAACACACACAAAATACTGTTTTTCCTGTGTCTTCTTTTTGTTTGCGGAATTATGCTTGATATACCTTTGTATATGTATCCATGCACACTATACCATACAAAAGGGGTTGAAGCGAAAACTAAACGTACAACAACCCGATTACCAAGACCTGAGCGAGGTCTATAATAGAATCCTATTTTAACATGATATATTGGCGCGCAGCCCATATCTTCTGCGGTTTGTTCAGCTAACGTTTTAAGAGCGCCGTTCATCTCCTCAAAGCTACACTTTTGCACTCAATGTGCGCGTAAGCATCAGGGCGAGGATGCCTGTTAAGACTTCCTGCAGTATAAAGCACACGTGATTCGCGGCAAGAGGCTCTATAAAACTGTGCTTGCTGTCGAACAACTTTAGCACCCACAGCTTTCCAAGCCAACACAGTTCACGGTTTACTCAGCTTTCAATACAACGGGATGGAAGGTCAGCTCCGTGCTCAGGGAGGCTGGAGATAAAGTTCAAGTCCCGTTCCCACCTTTAATTCCGGCTGATTCAGACGACTGGATTCCATTGAGGATAATTAGCAAAATCGGTGAGGAGATGCCATACGCACTCAGCAGATGTATTGATCTCAACTTCAGCGCGCATTGTTTTCACGATCTCTTCTGATAAGTTGTTTTAATATATATTTGAACGTTTGAAGTGATGCCGGTTCGCAGGTTGAAAACATAAAACAAACAACTAGTGAAATAGGGGCAACCGCTGCGATGACTGATACTGGCGCAGCCATAACGATAGTTTACTGTAACTAGAAACACCTAAAGCACAGATGTTACGTGAGAAGCTACAGTACGGCGGAGGTGGCGCACTATCACCCCCGTTCACTTCATTCTACCAATCTTTTTACAAATTTCTAGTAATTGCCTTGGATGATGAAAGAAGTGATAACCACGTGGCGTTTTGATGTACCGTGGCAATTGAATCCAAGATTGCGCGATAAACTCTCATTCTTCTTGAAAAAATCACTTTTAAACCGAATTAAGTTTTTTAACATAATACTGAAATCTAGTGATGTGATATGTTATGTCGAAAAAACCATTAGTAGGCATCTTTTTGGCGACCCTGATGATAGGAGCTATAGTTGGTAGTATCGTAAACCCACTAATAGTCGCGAAAGGGCGATCCTCTCAAGGACAGATATGCTTTACAAAAGCGCAAGTGGATTTAAAGATGAAGATGCGGAAGCTCTGGGAAGATCACGCTATGTATACACGGATGGCAATCGTAGAAGCAGTTGCGAATACTTCAAATGACGCCACAGTGGCGCGGCTCCTCAAGAACCAGGAGGATATCGGCAACGCGATAAAACCGTATTATGGTGATGCAGCTGGCAACAAATTAGCCGACTTGCTCAAGCAACATGAGCTGCTCGCGGGTGGCGTAATAAACGCAGCTAAGGCGGGAAATAGCACTGCATTCGATGCTGCAAATAAGCAGTGGTTTTCAAACGCTGATCAAATTGCTGCGTTTCTGAACCAATTGAACCCTACCTACTGGCCTGAACCAGCGATGAAAAGCATGTTCTATGAGCATCTTCACCTCGTAACAGCTGTAGTTATAGCTCGGCTGCATGGGGATTGGGCGGCTGGCATACAGGCGTACGACAATGTAGTTAACCAAGCGCTGATGATGGCAGATGTGCTTGCTGACGGTATCATTGGGCAGTTCCCGGCAAAGTTCTGTTAAACATAACCAGTGGCTACAAGTAGAACGCATGTTCACCGCTATGCCCAATCGTCGTCCAGTGACAACTGGACCTCAATGCTGAACAGCACGCAGATACTGAACAGGTAATTTTTTCATAACTGCAGGTGAAAAATAGATAATACGAAAAAACAGATGCACTACGTTGTTCAAAGGAACTTTTTGCGGTGGGAGTAGATGGCCAACTAACATCATCACGTCTCATGGTACACGATTTCTCGTGGCAAATTCCAAATAGAACGACGCTGTGACCGTCGACCCAACGCGGTAGGTAGTGGGTCTGTTTAACGCATGATTCTGGAACGACAGCGCTGAATGCGCCGAAACCTTAAGGCCAAAGAGCTGGTGCTGAACAGTCAATTCACGCGGTAGCGTGGACTCAGAAGATGTACGGATGAATGACGTCACTTGCTGAATAGGTTCTGCTGTGCAATCCGCAAGGTCTGCAGTGGCGTCTACTGATAAAGATGGAATTGAAAAGGCGATAAAGATCCGGGCTGAAGTTCAGGTAACGACGGCAGGAGAGTCAGATTCCCCCTCAAGTCCGTGAACTCATTAGGTATATCCACGTTGGTACAGCAAATCAGCTATTTGTTCATGTCTGATATCTTCATGCTAATCTCTCGTTAAGGCAACGATTAAATCTCGAAACCTTGGGTAAGACTGTAGCAACTTGTCTCTCTGTCCTATTTCGAAATCTACAAATTCAAATCCAGGGGCCACAGTCGTTCCCAAGAGAGCGCATTCCTCGCCTCGAATAAATCGCGACCCTTGCCACATCCCTCGTGACACTACGACCTGTAGATGCATCCCACTCTTGATCTCGTTGCCAATCTTGATAACTCTGGCTGAGCCACTAGGCAGAAGCTGCAGCATCTCGACTGGGTCACCAAGATAGAAATGGTACACCTCGTCAGTCTTAAGACGGTGGAGAGCAGAAAACGTGTCAGGGGTGAGTAAGAAGTAAATCGCCGTGCCATAGGTTCTGTCTCCCTTATAACGATTAGGCAGCACCGTTGTCAGGAATGGTCTCCGGAGACCTGTAGGTCTCCCGATAGTATCCTCTCTCAGGATGGGGTGTAAGGCTAAGCAATGTTATTAGCTCTTCAACAGTGATCACTATATCCCCTTCTATGTCAGCAATTTCATCCATAATCCTTTTAAAGGTATTTTATTGTAGACACGCTAATTTGTACAAGATTTGAAAAGAAACTCGGCACGTTTTTTTAAACAACAAAATTACTTACTACTTTTACTCCAATTGGGCTCCAAATTTGTAATTCTCTGATTCAATACATCTATGATTTTTACCAGATTTCTATGTTATCGACTACATTTTCAAGGCCATCAGTGGCGCAAAGAATCCCCTCGAGATGCCGTACTGTCTTAAAACTTCCCCCTCACTAGTGTGAGTTCCTACGTGAGGTACTATGCTTTTTATCTTCTCATTCCGGCAGTCAATGTCATTTTTTTGCGTCAAGTTCATCATTCGTCATTAGTGCACCGTTTGTTCATCGTTGTATAAAAAACAGCAAACATGAACGTCATCACGTATAACCTCTCAGTTACTAAACAATTATGCCTGCGATTTTAATGCTAGGTTCTTAACACTGCAATCCACGATTGATTTATCTAATTCATCTAATTCTATCATCTTACTAGTCAAGGTTATATGACACACTCAAATCACTTTGCTGTTGAAAAATAGTTTGACTGGGGACAGGTGAGCACGTGTCACGTCAGGTTCGTACTTAACTATGCAGACTGTTATAAACTCTTTCTAGTGACGAATGTTCCTTCTATTATTGAAAATTATTGCTTAAGATTAGAAAATGAGGGATAAAGAAAATAGAGGTCTGAAAAATCATCTCCATTTCAAAGAGACACTCTTAAAGGTTTCAGAGCAAACCCTCGCGGGGATGAGTTATAACAATTGCAGAAAAAACTATTGAATGGAAAATTTAGTGAAATTAACTTTACTGCAAAAAATATTTTTGTTACAAAGAATATTATATGATATTATTAATATTATTTAATATTATAAATAGTATATGATATTACATAGAGTAACTGTTACAGAGAACCATCTATTAAAACAAGGATTAAAACCAAACCACCAAGGACGCAAAACCAGTATTTATGATCTAACTACTGTTTTGAAGTTGGTGTTAAAGTATGATTTTTAACCAATTTTTCAAACCTAATTCAGATTATAAAAATTATAATGCATCAATTAGTGACGGATTGGATACACTTTTACTTGAAAGAATGTCAGCTGGTTTTATAAAGAGCAAAGCGGGGGCGATCTAGTTGCAAATAGAC
Source organism: Methanobacteriota archaeon (assembly GCA_963704625.1). Lineage (GTDB taxonomy): Archaea > Halobacteriota > Bog-38 > Methanoflorentales > Methanoflorentaceae > DASPRZ01. The sequence continues at coordinate 1,643,024 of OY969924.1, forward strand.
TTTTATTTACAAATGGAGCTAATAGGCGCGAGGATTGACTCATTACTGAATGAGGTCAGGGAGTCAGATAACATAGAACTAGGCGTTACTGAGAACTATCCATTAAAACAAGAATTGGAACGGATACAACATTTTTAGGTCTATTTCGTATCGTGTTGTGAGCCTCCGTCTACTGAAATATAGAATTTATATTAACATAAAAAGATATGCTCGACGCTTTCTGTTGATCTCGAAGTTACTGTGGGAATTGTAAATAGTTGGGATGGTAGGCGCGCGGTTGGAGTGGAAATATACCTGCCAAAAACAAACATTTTTATTCGCCGCTGTTCAATTTCTAACCGTCTCTCTAAGGCATGCTACTGCAATGTAAATCTCGTTAGAGCCGCAATCGTCATCAAACAAAATACACATCTTGCATGATTGTACCACCATGAAGGGCATCACCGATTACTTCGAGAAGGAGCAGATCGATCAAATCTTAGAAGCTGCTGAAACATACAACTTCCGGGACTACCTCACCGTATGCCTGTTTGTCTCACACCACCGAACCACTGGCTCATTTTAATCATAGCCTTTTACTCCTATATTTTAGGGCTCAAATGGTTTGTCCCTTGGCAGTCGCAAGGTGTCACCACATCTTATTGTTCTGCGCGTACATTCTGGCTGTGAAACGGGGGGTATGTTGCATATTATACCTTGAAAAAGGTATGGCATTTTTTACGTTACTCTATTTGTCAATGCTATGGCATTAGCCGACTGCACACACAATAGCCACTCTTTTTATCGGGATAATTATATAGATACGTCCCAGAGTTTCATGTTCGACGCATAGAGTGAACGCGTCGAACGGAGTTGAAACACAATGTGGGAAAAAAAGAAGAAGGTAAAGAGCACGAGATGATGATGCTGTGGGAGAAGCTCGGCGACAGCGAAAAGAAGACGCTTATGCTGCGGAAGCTTGACGCGAAGATCATGAAGAAAGAACAGTGGATCAAGGACCTGCAATACAAGGTCGAGACCCTGAAGATGATCAAGATGTGGATAGAAAAGATGTGAGCCCCTCTCACATCCTCTTATTTTTTTCTGCTAACGTGAAAAAGCACACGAACCAGTGATCGTGGATGTACCTATATCGAAGATATGTAACGGAGTGGATCTGTTCGAAAAATGGCTACTGATATAAATAGTGCAAACAAATGATGTGGCACGCATGTGCGTAACATATTAACTTGCGGAATGCTTTTGCTGCTCCAACTCTGGCGAAATATTTGGGTGTGCACAGGTCTTTAGAAACGCTGAAAAAAAACGTTAAGGCTACAATTATCCATCGGCCCATTTATTGATTAAGCATGGCAATCTTCAACTGGATCAAGTAAGGGCATCAGCGTTCAGATAACCTTCTAAATACTCTTAACCGACTGCTTTCCGATGAAATCAGCCAGCGCGACGAGAAGGCTCTTAGCGTCGCCTGCCTTCAATTTCTGAATCCCCTGCTTTGCCTCAAGGAGGTATCCCGCGGATATCTCCTGAAGATGCTTCTCTCTCTCCCCATTCGTACCTATGAAACTCGCAGTATCCGCCTCCGTATCTTGCTTCTGATCCGCCAGGTCATCCCAGATTTGGAACGCCATGCCAAACAGTCTCCCGTAGTCGGATAACGCTTTTATTTCATCTTCGCGAGCTCCGGCGATTACCGCCCCGAGCGTTGTCGACGCTTCATAAAGAGATGCAGTCTTCTTCGCTATTATGTTGAGGTACTCAGCTTCGCTTTCCGGCCGATTTTGTTCGCGCACGACAAGTTCCTCTAGCTCCCCTTCACACATCAGGGATGCTGTCTGTGCCAATGCCTGTGCGACGCGATGATCTTCGTACTGCGCGACTATGTTGAGAATGATCGAAAAAACAAAATCTGTACTTAAGAGAGCCAATTCATGATTATATGCGGCGTGAAACGATTTTGACCCCCTTCTGAGCAAATCCCCGTCGATGATGTCATCATGTATAAGGGATTGCATATGCATAAGTTCTATCGCAACCGCTGCGGGAAGCGGATCCTTCCCCCGTCCGCCTGCACTTTCAAATGCAAGGAGCAGAATTATCGGCCGCAGGCGTTTGCCCCTTTTTAACGCATGCGTAAACGGCATAAATAAAGGAGAGTCTTTATACTGATGCAATTCCCTTGAAATAGCATTGTCGACTGTAACACGATAGTTGTTAATCTTGGTTAAAAAAACATCTGAATAGACATTTTCTGCACGTTCGTCCATTTATCTGCCCCCCTAACCTACAAACATCTTGTTTGCCTATCACTTAAGCGCTTCGCGTTTAATGTAAGAGAAGTATGCCTGCTACTAATGTCATCGGAAAGAGAAGTATAGATGGAGTTGTGGTCAAAGTGTTCTTACGCTGCCTTTCCACATTTTGAACATCCGGTTTCCTGAACAAGGATACTGCCGAATTGAGCATAATAAGACCCATGTCATACATGCCATTGTACCTTAGGAGTATTATCATCCATAGTAAGAAAATGATACAGAGCAAAAGCCAATGGGGGTCTGATGATCCTTATAATGCCCTTTAACTTTACAGCTTGCCCTGGCGTAAGGGAAGCAACATCTTCTGCCATAGCTTTTTTTTCCTTTTTTAATTCGTTAAACAATTTTAACTGTCTTTTAAAGATTTTCTTAGGGGGGCATCAGTCATACGATATCAATAAATTCATCGCTTAATAGCCATGCGACGTTTCATAATTTATCAGGTGTGGGACATATAATAAACTTTTTCCTATTTATTAAATGACTTTGTTAAGAGTGACGAGAAAGTTATGCAAACCGTTAGCTTAACAAGTCTATATATGCTATGCTGCACTTGTAAAGGGGTCTAACATTCACTGTGAAATACGTCAAATAGCTCCAAATTGGGTTTCATTATATTACAAGATCTCCTTATGTTTAAAACCCTCCAAATTTTCCTTACAACGTTAAGAATCCTTCTAGTTTTTTAGTGAGTGTTTAATCTTTTTGCACCGTTTTGACTTACTTACTTTTTTTATTCTTAAAATAATAGCCGTTGTTTAACAAAAATATCCGCCTTTGTTAAGTGCATAGATATTGTTGTTTTTAAGTCGTATATTGTGGAGAACATCACCGGCTACCTCGAGACGTTAGGTCTTCTTCCCCTTGGAGTACATTTCGACGTATAGCATCTTGGACTATCAACCTATTTTAACCTCTCAAGTCAAGCGCGCAGGTTGCCGCGATTGTTAGAACCTGCAAAAATCGACCACCTGTGCGATTATACAATACGCTCCCAAAGAGGAATTTCCAGAACGAATCGAAGAAATAATTAAATAGATCAAAAGTTCAGAAACAGGTAGCACCGATGCACAAATCTTGAAAATAAACTAAAATTCGTTTATTTCAGAAATAAAGAATTTATTTCGCTTTTTTTCCAATTGGACACACGTTGGGATTGTCTTTGTTATTGGTAGCCTGCCACAATATTTAAGGGAGTAGCGAGCATAGAGGTGTGCACAAAAAATGCTGGCATAAACTGATAGATCGAGAAAAATGAGGTGATCTAAAACGTTATTACTGTGTCCAATAACATGGCTTTTTGGTGGAATTTTTACAGTCCCGACTCTAGTATCGGTAGGTATAAGTTTTTTGATAGGTAGTCCGTCCCTTCTAGGTAAATTATTAGGTGTTGCAACGCTTGCTGTAGCATTCTAACCTAGAGCGAACGTAAGAGTAAGACTTAAGAGCGCAATAGCAGTTTAACATGGGACAACAGGCATTTGTTCGGGAAACAGATGTAATTCATTCTTATTTCGAAGAGTTATTTCTTGGATAAGTCGATGTATACACGGGCGCGCATGAGTCAACAGAGCCTAATTTTGGCAGGTTCCAGTACAGTGCAAAATCCGCCCCCAGAAAAGGGTGAAAAAAACTGAAAAAACGCATGTTAGTGGTTACCGAGGCATGCGTGGATGAAAAATAGCACTGATGTAAAACATTACCGTGGCTGTAAAAATTATATTTATTCTATTCAACTATGAAGGTTTCAGGATCATTGAATAAGCAAAAGTGGATATTAAATGAACTACTCTACTCCTTTAATTTTAAGTACTTTAATTTGAGTACATATATCTTGTACGTCCGGACGCGTCGCCAGAAGAATTTTTTGATGTTAAACTCGTAAGTGAAAAATATTTGATATTCTGCATGTATCACTGAAATCCATTAATCTTTGGATATCTACACTCCATGAGAAATCTTTTGGGACATCCTCAAACAATCCTCTGCTCCATGAGGGGTCTCGCGGAATGTTTTTAAACAACGGGAATTGATCTAACACACTGATGCGTTTGTCCCATTTTGTTATCTTGTTTGCATCTCTTAACGCCCATTTGAACTCAGCCGAGAGCCTAGTCACTCGTATTTTTCTTGATGGGGCATCAAATACAATTTCACCGCCAGGAAAGTTGTCTGCTAACAACGAGAAAAACTGTTGTACTTGCGATTCCTCATAGTAAACAAGTACCCCTCCAACTACCATGAACACTCCATCTTCGGTATGTTTGATGTCCTTGCACCAACTTGGATCGAAGAGGGATTTTGCAATGCACGCCGTTCTATCAGTTTCGGGAATTAACTGTTTTCGAATTTCAATGACAGCGGGAAGGTCGAGGTTATACCAGTGAATCGACCCGTTATCAACCCGGTAAAACGTCGTGTCAAGTCCAGCGCCGATGTTCACGCTGATGCGCGCGGGTGTTCTGCAATGCACGCTTTTATCTTATCATCAAATTGCTTCGCTCTTGCTACAATTAGTAGGTCGACTTCAGGAGGAATGTTACGATCAATCGTAGAGAAATCGTAATCAATCTGTTCAACGAGTTCAATCGCTTTCGCGTCGTTAAGCACTGGATTGCGTTCTCTACTTAGTTTTGCTCGGCCCCATAATGGACCTAACAGGGTTTCTGATACGCCAGTTAAATTAATCTTTATTTTATCCTGTTGCATACCTACTCCTGAATTGTGAGCGTCATGGGGGTACGTCACGCTATACTATGCCATGCAAACACTTATAGCTTGAGATTATTTAACTGGACGGCATGTACAACAAGTGGCTCTAGCTTCGTCGATAAATTTTGTGACAGTCTACACCACGGAGCACTACGATATCAAGAGGTATGTTATCGCAGGTTAGTGCTGTCCAGTTTTTCAAGGTAGCGTGGAGAGGGCGGGGCATAGGCTCAATGAGACTTTTAATATTAAGAAAGGGTATAACGTCAAGCTCACCGTGGAAATCATCGAATACTTTAAGATATGCTGGATACTAGATCATTGAGATGCCACTTGACCTGAGGAGATACTACCGTGAACCGCTCTATCGTAACTCACTTTCCATCATGCTCACTCAAGTGTTCGCGACATTTTTCGCTCTTGCGTTCTGGATGGTCGCGGCGCGCACTATGTCGTCAACTAATGTCGGACTCGCGACGGCCGCATTCTCGTCGACAGTCCTCCTCATCAACCTCGCGCCATTAGGCCTGGACGCTGGGCTTACGCGTTTCTTGCCGGGATCGAACAACAAACGTGGACTCTATTCGACCACCGTCATTATAACGTTACTCTCATCACTCGCCTTTATGGCCATATTCCTCGGCGGTCTTGGAGTCTTCTCGTCGCAGCTTTTATTCCTGCGCGAAGGGTGGTTTCTCGTCGCACTCATCGCATTCGCAGCCGTTACTGCGGTCTCTACAATGCAGAGTACTGCACTCATCGCGGCGAGGCAGGGCCATCTCTATTTAATCCAAAATACCATTCTCGGCGTACGAGTTCCATTAATATTTGTTTTTGCTTCGCTCGGGACATTAGGCGTCTTTCTATCGTGGGATGTCGCATTTTTAGCAACAGTACTCTTCGGCACAGTTGTGCTTTACTATTATGGGCTCTCAATGACGTGGGAGATTGACACGAAATCCCTGCGAGAGATCTTTAGGTTCTCTTTGGGCAATTATACCGCTGGAATCTTCCAAATGGCTCCTTTGATAATTCCAGTGATGATCGTCAACGCTGTCGGCGCACGGGAAGGCGCGTATTATTACATTGCACATACGCTGGCTATGCTCTTTTTTACAGTGCCGGCTGGCGTTAGTCTTTCTCTCTTTGTCGAAGGATCCCATGAAATGCCACTGAGGGAGAGTTCAATAAAGTCCTTAAAGTTCGCGGTGTTGATATTGATTCCCGCGATTGCAGTTGTATTTTTGTTCGGCGACAAGCTGTTGCTCGTCTTTGGCAAGCAGTACTCAGCCCAGGCAGTCGAACTGTTGTGGTTGCTCGCGGTATCCAGTCTCTTATCGGTAATCCCTTCGATTTATTCGTCGATTTTGATCGTTCAGAAAAAAATAAAGATGCTCAATTACGTGAACTTTGCACTATCGGCGTTGATGCTAGGAGTCGGATATCCGCTTCTTTTGAAGTATGGAATAATTGGAATGGGATATGCATGGGTACTATCGTATGCATTGGTGTCTATAGTTGTAGTTTGGTTGGTGGTATGGAGGGAACGATGGTTATAGGTCATCAGCTTTGGAAGACATTAAAAATGGGGTCCAAGAAGGGACTCGTGCGCCCATCGATGGAAGTCTGGACTTATTGATATGGACAGGGATATTTCAACTAGCTACCGCCTGCCCCCCCTTCAACTTTCTTGAACTCGATCAAGTCTCTCATCTCACAGCGCCTCTTCACTATTCACCCGCTCGCCGGAGACGGTCGTCTAAATCTCTCCTTTATCCTCGCAAGCAGTGGTTTCGCACGAGGCACGGCAAGCGGAATCCGCGCCGCCAACATGGAATTTTCATGCCGGAGATAGTTCAGGTTCTTCTGCAACTCGTCAATTTGCATATCTCTCAGTTTGATCATCTCCTCTTTGAGCGCCAGGTTATTTTGTAATTTCGATATATCCTTTTCCTTACATAGCATGTTCTGCTGAAGTTCGTTATAGTCGTCTAATAGTTGTGCATCTCCATGTCACGCGTATCTGGAGCAAAGTACTCGTGTGTAATACGGGCAAGCGCCTGACCCCTCTTGACGTTGCGTTTCTTCACTTCGTCAGCGAGCAACTCGTAGGTATCATTATCAAGTACTGCACACTTAGATAGGTCAACTTAGGCAATGAGTCAACCATCGAAGTGCTAAAGCGCTATAATTGCACTTCTTTTTTAACTACAATAATCGAGCGGTTTCGCTGACGGACAAGAGGTAAACGTCTGGAAACGACAGGAAGAACAGAAAAGAGATACTTATTTATATCGCTGGGCCATTCTTCAACCAAGTCATGGGCATACTGTTAGACCTCATCAAAATAGTACTCATTCTGGTAATCGTGTTCCTCGCAATCACCATCGTCGTCCACTTACTCCCGTTGTTGATACCAGTCGCAGCAGTGCTCCTTGTAGTATGGTTTCTGTTTTACCGAAATCGTTCGCGATGACCGATCGGTTTCGGCAATGGATAAAAGGAGGCCTACAAATTCGAGTGCTTATCAAGTAAAAAGGGCTTCTAAAAGATCTCCACGGCAACATTAATAGGCATACGTGTCCACCGGGAAGAAGTAATGGGTATCAGCAACACAGATGTCATTGTTTTTGATGCAATGGGCGTCATATTCGAAGAGGGTGACGATACCAATAATCTGTTAATTCCTTTTATCGAACGTGAATGCGCTTATACTGATAGACCTACCATTCATCATTTGTATATGGAAGCAAGCTTAGGACACATTTCATCGAAGGAATTCTGGGAACAGGTGGGAGGAGACTACCCAGCTATCGAACGGCGCTATTTGGACACACAACTCACGTTAGATCCCGATCTGCTACTGGTCGCCGAACAGTTAAAGGGTAGATATACACTCGCAATCCTATCGAATGATGTAAGCGAGTGGTCAGTCTATTTGAGGCACAAGTTTCACCTTGATCGACTCTTCACCATAAGCATCATCAGTGGAGATTACGGTTACAGGAAACCCGATCGGCACCTGTATGACGTCCTGTTGAAGTCGTTATGCGTAGCCCCCCGTCGCTGTATTTTCATCGATGATCAGCCGAAAAACCTCTTGACTGCCGTTCGGCTCGGTATGAAGACTATTTTAATGTCACGAGTGGCTACTGCACCGCCGTGCAATTGTGACTACGAAATACACACCCTGCGGGGCGTAATAACCCTCCTGTGACAGCGAAGGGAAGTACAAGAGGTGGAAATATGAAAACCTTAGTGTACGGGCCTTCCTCTCCTGTTGGGTCAACTAAGAATAGGTAGATCTCCGCATGCTTAAATGCATGTAAATAAAATTTGTGTCAATTCCGGTGAAGTTGGATTTTGGTTAAATAAAGGGCGGCATTTGACCTTTTTTATCAACAATATGTAAGGATGAAGTATAATTTTATCAAATTGATTTTATAAAATTAATATAATAATAAAATGGTACACTGGTGCGTATGCTGCGTTATGCGCTCTACTTTTTTCATTTATTTCACCCTACTTTCACCCTACTCGGTAACGGACGGCAGAGATACCCAAACATGCAAATGATTGCGTGCATCAGCGTTAACCGGAAAGGCTTCACTTTCAAACAACAATATAATTGGTGCACTGGTACAGCACATCGCCATTAGGATACGCCTGCGTCGCGAATGCAGCACGGGGTGAACACCGCAAACACCGTAGTTACAGCATATTGCAAACGTTTTTCAGTCCATTACTTGCATGAAGGGGATTTTATTTATATATATAAAGGCGCCTTTTAAAACTGAGGAGAAGAGTGATTTATGGTTGAACCGAAAGATACTATCAAGATTGAAAACGTCGTTGCGTCGACCGGCATTGGGCAAGAGATAAACCTTAAGGCGGTAACTTTGGCCCTCGAAGGCGCTGACTATGACCCGGAGCAGTTCCCCGGTCTCGTTTACAGGACAAAAGATCCAAAAACTGCAGCTCTCATTTTTCGCTCGGGCAAGATTGTCTGCACTGGCGCAAAGAGCATTGAAGATGTCTATAAAGGGCTTGATAAAGTATTTGATAGCTTGAGAAAAATTGGAGTGGAAGTGAAAGGCAAGCCCGAGATTAAAGTTCAAAACATCGTAGCATCAGCAGACATCGGTTCAATTTTAAACTTGAACGCAATTGCGGTGGGATTAGGTCTAGAAAATATAGAGTACGAGCCGGAACAGTTTCCAGGGCTCGTCTATCGTCTGTCGGATCCAAAAGTCGTCGTTCTTCTGTTCGGTTCAGGGAAGCTTGTGGTCACAGGTGGGCGAAAACCAGATGATGCTAGGGACGCAGTCGAAAAGATCGTAAAGGAACTTAAGAGTTTAAGCTTGATATAAGACCTCTTCTCACCTATATTCATACGACAATCATATTCTACATTCCACATGATAATCCCCGAGGAAGAGCGCTCAGACAAACCACTTTCAGGAGAGAAGGTCTTCTCTCACCCTGATATGATCAGGGCCAACGAGTACGTACTGACAGAGTATGTCGCCCCTGTACGGGATATATGCATTTTTGTGCCGTGCGCCAAGGTGAAGCCCTACCATACCAGTCCAAGCCATAAAAATTACGATAGGGTAATCCTCGGCATTTTAAAGCCTGAACAGGTCCATATCGTTACATTTGGAACGTGCGGCATCACTCCGCGAGAACTTGACGCTGAATATCCATTTACTAGTTATAGCTTTGTGCTCGGTGATTGCAACGTGACGTCAGTTAAGAAGCATTTCATAGAGCTCGAGAGCGATAGGCTGCATAGGTACCTCGAAAAGACCCGACATAACTATAAGTACAGGATAGCCTACTGCAGCGGCGATTTCAGGAAGGCAATGGTGAACGCGTGTGAGATGACGGACATCGAGGTGGCCATCGTGCCAAAAGATGAAACGCTTGAGAAGTTCCGCGTGCGTGGGCGGAAGTTCGAGTACGGCAGCCTCAGCAAAGTCCAGTACTTAAATGATCTAAAGGATGTCATCTCCTCGATTTATCCCGATGCCCATGCGGACTTTGAAGTCGAGGGTGAGACGAGGCCGTTGCTTGACAACGACTGGTATTTAGTATAGCAGGTGTGGGATGACATGCGTGATAAAAATGGGGCGTATATACTATGGTGAGGATAACAGACCATGAATACCGTTGAATCTTTTTACTCTGATTATCTTGGCAGATACGTGCGGATTGTTGCGGATGATGACGTCGTACGTGAAATCTCGCTCCATACGGAGAGATCAAGAGAGCCCCATATGGAGAGACTGAGAGATAAAGTCCCAAGTTCAGCAACGGGCCTTGCTGCGGATATCCATGAATACCTTAGGGGTGGAGACGTTGACTTTAGCAAATATACGTTGGATCTCGAAGATCTCACAGACTTTGAAATCTCGGTGATAAATGAAGCTCGGAAGATACCGAGAGGGACCGTAATGGCCTACTCAGAGCTTGCACAAGTGGTGGGGCGCCCGAGAGCTGCGAGGGCGGTAGGAAATGTCATGCGCAAGAACGCTCATCTCTTACTCGTGCCATGCCACAGGGTTGTAGGAAAGCATGATCTTGGTGGATTCTCATCAGGTCTTGAAGTAAAGCGCAAATTGTTGAGACTTGAGGGGTGCCTGAAGGATACGTAAAATACTTCTCACATCAATCAACCATAGGTCGGATCGCGAGGAAGGATACTACCACGTGGAACAGGCTACAACATCATGCACCCTACTGGTTCTCCCTCTATTATTCTCGTAAATTAGAAATCAATTTTGACGTCGTCTCCGACCTGTAGGTTAAGCTTCTTTGCTGCACTTCCCCTGTTCATCGCTATTTCGATTAAATCGAAGCTACCTACCGCAAGTAATAGTTCCCCTCCCTCAACATAATCGTACGTGTCGGCGGACCGTAGCTTAACTGAATCGTTTAACGTGTGGTAGCCTCCAAAATTCGTTCTAGAAGTCATAATGCTCCCAGTAATATTCGTCACACAATTTCCGAACCGGTCAATGTACAAAACTTTCCCTACCACTGTCTCTGCGCGAACTGAGGGCTCTTCGATCATTAAGTCGACATAGCTTGAAGTCTTTGTTAGATGTTCCATAATCCCTATTGAAAGAAATGCGCCAATCGGAGCAAAGATGTCCCTTCCGTGGAACGTGTGAGACTTTGCCGGCATATCTATGGCCATCGTCTCAAAATCCCCAAGGTATCGAGCTGCCGGAATCAAGAGCCCATTATCAGGTCCAACGAGGTACTGGCCTCCGGCTTCCACAACGAGTCCGCGTCGCGCTGTCCCCACGGTCGGGTCGACGACGGCGATATGGACAGTACCATGCGGGAAGTACTTCACAATTTCGCGTAGTATAAATGATCCTTCAGTTGCTTTTTGGGGTGACACGTCGTGGGTAATGTCAATCACGTTAGCGGAAGGGGCAATACTAAATATCACCGCTTTCATGACGGATGGGTAAAACGACCCGAAGTCGGTTAGAAGGGTAATGATTCCCATAGTATTCAATTGAGAATCAGGTCATACAAGATTTAAGTCCCTTGCGATCTCCTGTGCCATGTGAATTTCGTCCGCTCGCAAGTACCTGTTGATTTCAGGATAGTGAACGACATTGTAGGGGGTGTACTGGAACATAAGGTTGAATTTAACCCCCGGCATATTCTCTTGCACCCATTCTACGATGGGCTGCGTACAGCACTCGACATGTCCGGGCATAACGAGATGTCGAATCAGCAGTTTATCTAGGGATGATAACAGATTTCTGGTGACGACGTCAACGTAGTTGTCAACTTTGGAATAGCGTTTTGCGCACGTGTCACTTCCGTACTTAAAATCGCTTAGATATACGTCAATTACGCCATTTAGTAGCTTTGCAGACTCTGAAGAGTAATAAGCATTGGAGTTAAACACCATTGGGACGTTCAGGCTGTCCGCCTCTGCCTCTGCCTCTGCCTCTGCCTCTTCTTTGTCCGCGAGATCACAGAATGTTCTTATTGTTTTTAGAATTGTATAGATATGTGGGGTGGGGTCGCCTCCCACCCAGTTTACGTTGCGGCTCCCCTGCTTAGACCTCTCATGCACTCTGAGCGCAAGAGTTTCTGGCAAAGCTTTTACCCCCTCAAGTGGGGTTCTTGAGATCTCCCAATTTTGGCAGAAGACGCATGAGAATGTGCAGCCGGTGAAGAAGATCGTGTGAGAGGGTATGAGCTCTCGCTCTTCGCCATAGTGGAGAAATTCAGATGAATAGTTGGAGTACGCAACTCCGCAGAATCCGGGGGTTACACTGCGGTCTGCATGGCATCGCCTCTCGCAGAAGTGGCAATCATGAAATATTCGCCGTGCTATTTCGATTTTAAGATCAAGAAGCGATGTTTCTGGTGGCTCAGATCTTTCTGCATCGCCAGTGCTGTCGTGTATTTTCCAGAGCTTATCAACCGGAGCTTTCAAATCGGCCCTAGTTTCAATCCTTTGTGCATTTCTAAAGAGCGGAAGCTTTTCCTTGCGCATAACATCCTAAAATTCTCAAAGTTTACGAACGTGGTATGAAACGTATAATTAAATGGACTACTGAGGAACCGCACCTACGTGGCTTACCAAGTCGCGAGGATCTATTGCAAATTTCTTGAGGCGCTCGAGCAATCCATCACGTTTTCTTCCTATGAGACTATTTTCGAGAACGTCGCTGATCGTAGTGACGGGGATTATCGTTACCTTTTCTTTATACTGCTCCTCGATGATAACGTCACCTTCGTTGTCCCTTGGAATCAATATTTTTTTAATTCCCGCCTTCACGGCTGCCTCTATCTTGGGCGTCACGCCGCCAACCGGGAGAACCTCACCACGAACTGAAAGCGATCCTGTCATCGCCACGCTCTGGTCTACCGGCACATTCTCAAGGGCAGATATCACGGCAGTGGCAATCGATATCGAGGCTGAATCACCCTCCACCCCCTCGTAGGTTCCTATGAACTGGATGTGGACGTCTTTGCTTGATATGTCTTGACCTGTAAATTTTTTAATGAGAGCTGAGACGTTCTGGACTGCCTCGAGCGCGATCTCCTTGAGGAGTCCTGTGGCTATGACACGCCCCTCCTCTTTGGATTGTGCAGGGGTTATCTCAGCCACGATCGGTAGCATAACTCCTGAGTCGTTGCCCATTACGGCGAGTCCGTTCACTCGTCCGACCTCGGCTCCACTATTTCGAAACACTTGGTAATCACGTCTACGCTCAAGGTACTGGTCAGTAAGCTGCTGTTCGACCGATCGCGCCATTTTCTTTGCCTCAATTACTTGTGCAGCTGTGGTAAATTCGGATCCCTCTGACCTTGCTATGTCGCCTGCAACTCTTATCAAGCCGCCTAGATCTCTCAGCATAAGAGTAAGATGCCCCTTTCTGCCAGCGCGCCGACGAGCTTCTCTGATTATCTCCTTGACTGCTCCCGCGGTGAAGTGAGGTATTTTCTCGTCCTTTTTGACCTCTTGAGCGACAAACCGTACGATCTTTCTACGGTTCTCCGGTGTATCTTCTATTGAGTCGCGCATATAAACTTCGTAGCCGTAGCCCCTTATACGAGATCGGAGGGCGGGGTGCATGCCTTTAATGGCATCTAAGTTTCCAGCGGCGACCATTACAAAGTTACAAGGCACAGGGTCGGTCCTTACCATCGCTCCACTTGACCGCTCAGACTGGCCGGTTATTGAAAACTCGCCCTCTTGGAGGGCTGTCAGCAGGTGTTGCTGCGATTCAATTCTCAGCGTGTTGATCTCATCTATGAAGAGTACACCCTTGTTGGCTCTATGAATAGCCCCCGCTTCAACTCTATCGTGTGCAGGAGTTTCGAGCCCGCCTGACTGGAAGGGGTCATGCCTGACATCACCGAGAAGCGCTCCGGCGTGCGCTCCAGTTCCATCTATATACGGCGCTGTCTCTTTGGCATCATTCGAGATGAGAAGCTTTGGTATCATGGCGTCTTCACGAGGCGTGATATAGCGGAGCGCTATAAACAGCATAGCTGCCGCAATAATGCCCATTATGGGCTGATTAACGGCAAACGAGTAGGCCACTATCGCGAAGATCAAGATCATCGACAGCATATTTCTGAATTGGCTCCTCTTCTGCGCCTCCCTTTTATGAGAGTCCACAATCTGTTTTCCCTTTCCAGATGGAACAACGCGGATTTTTGGATTATTGCTATCCTCAAAATTGTGGTATATCAGCACGTCTTGCAGTTCTTCCCGAGGAAGCAGTTCGGCCATGGCGCGGGCAAGCATGGACTTACCTGTGCCAGGAGAACCAATTAACATGACATGTCTTCGCTGTTTTGCGGCCTTCTTTATGACCTCGACAGCGTGTTCCTGTCCTATGACTTGATCGACAAGTAGCTGTGGTACAGCTATTTCGCTTGTCGCAGATATGTTCATCCCGCCTAGCACGTCAAATGTGCCGCCGTCGGCTGCAATCTGATTTGCTTCGACTAATTCTTCTTGTGACAACCTAAAAATAACACTCCATTGCTCTAGTTTAAATAATTATATCAGATTGATGAGTTAAATATTTTCTGCACCTATATCGTGCTCTTACGTATATCAATCAGAAGAGAGCTATTAACACCTTTTTCGGTTTGCCCATAAGGCTCAGCTCAGATACTGATCTATCGATTTGGCAGCACGTTTACCAGCACCCATCGCGCTGATAACGGATGCCGCTCCCGTAACTATATCCCCTCCAGCGAAAACACCCTTTTTGTTTGTACTTCCAGTTATATCAGCTAAGATATGCCCATTTTCAGTGGCCGCTATATCAGGGGAAGTTCTTGCAATCAACGGGTTCGGGTTATTGCCTATTGCGACAATGGCTACATCACACTCTATTGTAAATTCTGAACCCTCAAGAGGGATCGGCCTACATCTCCCTGATTCATCAGGTTCGCATAGCTCCATGCGCACGCACTTTACGGCCCGTAGCCATCCGCCCTGGCCAACGAACTCTAACGGATTTGATAGCAGAACAAACTTTATACCCTCTTCTTTCGCATGTTCGATCTCTTCACGCCGGGCCGGCATCTCTCCCTCGCCGCGCCTGTAAATTACAGAGACATTTTCAGCTCTAAGCCTCAGAGCGCTTCTCGCTGCATCCATTGCTACATTTCCTCCACCAATGACAGCTACATTTTTACCCCGTTTAACCGGAGTCTCATAGTCAGGAAACATGTAGGCCTTCATGAGGTTCACGCGCGTTAAATATTCATTTGCGTAATAGACCCCATTGAGGTTTTCACCCCGCATATCAAGGAACTGTGGAAGACCAGCACCTGTTGCTACGAAAACTGCTCCATACCCCGTGTGAAATAGCTCATCGATGGATATCATCCTTCCAATTAGGGTGTTGAGTTGTATATCGACTCCAAGCTCACGTATGTAATCAACCTCATATTTCACCACTTTCTTGGGAAGTCTAAATTCTGGTATGCCATATGCGAGCACGCCGCCGGGAATGTGAAGTGCCTCGAAAAGCGTGACCGTGTAGCCCATACGCGCGAGGTCTCCAGCAGCAGTTAGTCCTGCTGGACCTGAGCCAACTACTGCTACCTTCTTCTCTTTTTTAGGCGCAATTTCTGGTTTTTCACCGCCATAATCAGCGGCGAAACGCTCGAGCTTTCCTATCGCAACAGCCTCTCCAGTCTTGCCCGCTGTACAGTATTTCTCACACTGCGTTTCTTGAGGACATACCCTCCCACATATAGCAGGCAGGTTGTTCCTTCGTTTTATAATATCCGCCGCAGCGTCAAAATCCCATCTCCTTATCATTTCTATAAATTCTGGGATATCGACTTCAACCGGACAGCCGTGAGTGCAGAGCGGCTTTTTGCAGGTGAGACATCGCTCAGCCTCTTTTACAGCTTCTTCAGGGGTATAGGTAAAGGATACCTCGGCAAAGTTCTTAATGCGCTCTTCGGGCAGCTGCTCTCTCTGAACCTGTCTTTTTTTCAGCTGCACGTGCACTGCCTCCTCGCTGCGATACCCTCCTCCTCAAGATACATCTTCTGTCTGTTGATGAGCAAGTCAAAGTCGACCGTGCGCGCATCAAAATCTGGGCCATCGACACAAGCGAACATCGTCTTGCCACCTATAGAGACTCTGCACGATCCGCACATTCCAGTACCATCGACCATGATAGGATTAAGGCTAACAATCGTCTTTATTCCGTAGGATCGCGTGACATTCGCTACCGCTTTCATCATGGGAACAGGTCCTATCGCAATTATGAGGTCAACGTGACGAGATTTTATTATGCGTTCGAGAGGGGCCACTACGAATCCCTTTTCCCCCCTCGTACCGTCGTCAGTGGATATATGCAACTCATCGCTGTTCGCTCCAATTTCTTCAACCTGCACGAGAAAATTGCTTGAGCGAGCGCCGACTATTGAGATGATCGTATTTCCAGCTGCCCTCATCTCTCTCGATATGATCTCAAGCGATGCTGCGCCGTATCCTCCACCTACGAGCACGACCGTGCCATAGTTTTCGACTTTCGTCGGGTTTCCAAGCGGTCCTATAAGGTCGACAACTTCACCACCCTCTGGTATGCATCTTAGCCTCCTTGTTGTCAGCCCCACCTCTTGGAAAATTATCTTTATTAGTCCACCGTTAGGGTAACGCTCAGCTATGGTTAGCGGTATCCGCTCTCCTCTCTCATCAATCCTCAGTATGACAAATTGGCCGCATCTCGCCCTTTTTTGCAATAAGCGGCGCATCTACAAGGATCATATACGTGAGTGGCGCTATCTCTTTCTTCTTTACTATTCTATACATTCAAACCACTCATGTTACGACTACAGATAACTGTAAAAGATCTCTACGGAGTACCATGCTGATGTTTGGTGACGCATGTAAACCGCACTTCCGCCGTGTTGTAGCTACGGTCTTCCAAACTCTCCGATTATGCCTTTACGTTAATTTATATGTGCCTGTAACAATAAAAATGCTTGGCCATATTTTAAATACCCAACTAATAGTACAGAAATCATGAAGGAGCTAAATCGCTGAGAAAGACTCCACTCGATAGGCTTGAAGGGGACGTCCGCTTCACCTAAACATAGACGGGTTTAGAAGGTATACTCCTACCAATATAAGTGCAAGTCCTGCAATCCTTCTAATCCATATCATTTTTGCTGTTTTGCCTGCCAGAGCTGATGACATTTTCGTCGAATAAGCGATTCCAAGCATCGGGACAGCGAAGCCGAGAGAATAAACAAAAAGCAACATCCCTCCTATGAGTACGTTACCTTTTGCGGCGACCCAAGTGAGTATCGTACCAAGAACAGGACCTGTACATGGCAACCAAACTATACCAAGTGAAAGCCCTAAGAGCAAGCCACTGCCAATTCCCTCTGTCGAAAGTTTATAGGACTCATTCGAAACCTTATTTATAATTCCTAGCCTCGGCACGTTGTAGGGAAGATGCAGATTAAAGAGCATCCACACCCCCATCGTTATTATGATTACTATGGCAGCTGCGTTGATATAGTCTGTGAAGCTCTGAAATATCGAACCGAATGCTGATGCTGTCAACCCCATTGTCGTGAACGAAATACTGAGACCAACAACTATTGCGAGCGGCCTGTATTTTCCACGTTCAGTTGATGATGCTACTATTGCCGGAAGGAGAGGTAGCACACAAGGAGAAAGTATGCTCACTACTCCCGCTCCAAAGGCAATTAATGGATTTACCTCCATTTTCTTGCATCCTCAATCGCGCTTTTCAGCGTGTTTTCTTCAGTTGTGCCAACAAATTTTGCTATAGCCCCGTCTCCACGTATTACTATTATTGTGGGGGTTGCAGTTACCCCATAATTTTTACCGATGTCTTTATTCTTCGCGTTCTGTTCGATATTTATCTTTAGTATCGTGACGTTTGTACCTTTATATTGCCCCTCGAGATTCGCCAGCGTCGGTTTCATCTTGTCGCATTCAGGGCAATTATTTTTCCAGAAATAAAGGACTACCGTTCCATTTTTCAGTAGGTCATTAATCTCCTTTGGATGGGAGATACCTCCAACGAACTCATACCCCGACTGGCTTATGCAGCCGCTTACGCACACGCTCAAAACGCCTAGCACAGCAATCACTGCGGCAAATTTCAAATTAATTATCTGCTTCACCCCTCGCTGCCTCCTTGTATCCTTTTTTGACGAAAAGCCTGCAATGGCAAGTTTCGTCTTTAGTTAACTCTTCTTCGTGATACGCGCACGGACAGATGATCTTTCTGTCTTCGATTTCATTTCCTGTAATAATCCGGCATGGACAGTAGCGCTTCCCAAACTTCTCCTGTCTCGCTGCGAGACCTTTTGTCACCTCATCTACACGCCTCTCATCAGGATAGAGTCCAAAGCCCTTTCTCTCTGCGTATTTCTGGGCCCACTCTTTTATCTTTTTAGCCTGTTCATCAATATCCACTGAGCCACCTTGCGACGAAGTGATTAGCCTTAAACTGATAAAACTAGGTTTCATTCAGTCGCTTATGATATATCATTTTTGTCATTGAAGTACAGGCACGTCCACAAGTCCTCTTTACGTGTTCAGTGGCACAAATACCGGCACGATGAGTCGTTGCGAAGTGCATTAGATGGATATGTTCTCGAGCCACTTCACTCTCTTTTTAAAGATAGCAAACCACTGTTTAATAGACTTTTGATCTCTAAATACCGTACGCTTCCTCCTCGCGCCGCACACTTTTGGGCTGCAAATTTCGTAGTCCTCTATGAGCAGACTTTAAGGGATTATAAACCGTTTTCAGCACCGTTGATAGGTAAATCAATAGCGGAGCCGGTCCAGATTTCTTATATCGCTGCGCGCTTTATTTCTTCTTTGGTCGGTCTAGCAGTTCCTTATCGTCATACAATTAATTTACAGATTCCTAGAGTACCCATCAAAGAACCACAGAAAATCAACGTGTTACGATAACTCTGTGTGTACCGTTAGATTCCCAAAACATGCAGTATGTGCTCTTTCGTTTCGGCTCAAAAATCTCCGCGTGGACCGGCTTCGTTAGTTTTGTGTGAACACCTCCATGTAGCTTGACAGCATTTAGAGACGACACGTTTGCGATTATGTACCCAGCTTTTCGATATGCACGTTAAATTAATATTAAGCTACCTGGCTGAAGATCGATTCTATGGTACCAAATTCGTGCATCGAGCATGAAGCGAGATGGCACCAAAACAACACGAAGTGGAGACCGTAATTATAAGCTGTGCAGTCACGTATACTCTCGTGGGCGTATCTTCATCATTTAAGTAAAAGTTCTCAGATGCGGCAATCCGCGGATGCTACTAATAGTTTTACGGTGGCAGTCATCGTCTTTAAGACTGTGTATAAGGATTAAATGATTCCAAGGGTATAACTCATCCCTCTTCCAACGATACCTTTTCGAGTTGACTTGCAATATTCCAAATAAGAGTTCGCGTGTGAATCGGTATATTTGGGTCGTTACTTACGTCATCGAGAATTGATATTACATAAGCAGCCCGCACCGCTTCAGATTCCTCTTTATTTAATAGTCTGTTTTTCGCCTCATCTGCAGCGCGTCGAATATTTCTCGGCACCGAGTCATCCTCTATGATCCGGGTGAGGATGTCAATGCTCTGTTTAATTATATCCTGTTCATCTGACATTGCATCACCCTAGAGAACAAATAAAAACTACTCTCTCAATATCGGGAATTCACCTAGATTTTCGTCGTATATAGTCTCTATTTCAGTCCTGATTGTTATCACAATAGTTGACACTATATATATGTTGCCTTTGGTTAAGTCGACAATCTAGATTATAGATCACCCCATCGGCGCTTTTTCGAATCACTTTTTAGCTCTTTTGTATCTCCACCCGTTAAGCGATTAGGCCACAGGGCGTCAGGGTTGGATTCTTCTGTCTGGACGCTTTGACTTCTCTCTATTTCACGGTTTGGTCGTCTTCTTGCATACGAATTCCGATCAAGCCCTCTGTCGTCATCATATTTTTGAGATGTGCCGCTGTAGGGGTTTACCTCATGGCGGGTACCAAATTCCATCTCGTCGCCTGCAGCGCTATCACCGGCATCATAATCTGGGCCATCGTACTCATCGTATAGTTCGCTGTCTCCACGATCTCCTCTGAAGAGAGACGTCAGTAATGCCGCAATAATAAGAATTATCGGGAGTAAGACTAAGAGGAAAAGCGGAGAAATTCCGTTAGGTATCTCGGGAAGTAATTTTGTCCAATCTCTGCCCCCTCCCTCATTAACTACCGTAGTTTCATTAGAGCTTTTTGTTGGCTTAGGTGAGACTTCCGTGATAGGATTTGGATTCTGAATTGGCTGTACCGATGGTACCAGCACGGGCATCGGCATAGGCATCGGCATAGGCGTCGGCATAGGCGTCGGCATAGGCGTCGGCATAGGCGTCGGCATAGGCGTCGGCATAGGCATCGGCATAGGCGGTATAATAGGAGGAATGGTGGGAGCAGCAAGGTTTGCTGCACCATTGCTATCACTTGCGTTTTGAGCTGACACCGCTAACTGATATGAAAGAATTAACATTATTGATATGGCGACAAACCCTGTAAATTTGAAAGCATTCATGGACTCAAATACTGTAATCTTTTAGCTACACGTGCATTTTATTAAATTAGATATATGAATTTCTCCATTATAATCGTATGTGTCTACTGAAGTAAAATTAAGAAACTTTTTTTTTAAATCGTCTAAAAGCGTGAGGAAAAGTTGATCACTCCCCTCGTGGCTAAGTGAGAAAGTGGGATATCGCTGCTCGGTCGTTCTCTAAGCAATTTACGGTATGGACTTAATTCTACATAGTTCTATGCATTAATTCGCAATATGCGTAGTCGTTCCGTTTCATACATAGTGCTAGTACGAAAAGTGCAATGTGGGCTAACTTGTTGTAGTATCACCGACGCTCTTCCCTAACTTATAGAAAGAAAATTAACTGTATTTTACTGATATCAATTCTTTGAAAAGCGCGAAAGAGCGTTATTTCAGCCAAGACATCATCGCTCTAAGCCTCGCTCCTACAATTTCAATTTGATGCTCTTTCTCCTGTTTGTTAAGTGCATTGAAGACGGGGCGGTTCGCATTGTTCTCGAGTATCCATTCCCGCGCAAACTCACCGTTCTGGATTTCTTTGAGAAGTTGCTTCATCGCTGTTCGGGTCTCTTCTGTAATGATCCTTTTGCCTCTCGTCAAGTCCCCATATTGAGCGGTGTCACTTATCGATTCACGCATCCATGAAAGTCCCCCCTCGTATATGAGATCGACAATCAGCTTTAACTCATGCAAACACTCAAAATAGGCTATCTCAGGTTTATATCCTGCGTCGACAAGCGTTTCAAATCCAGCTTTAATCAGTTCTGTCGTGCCACCGCAGAGCACCGCTTGTTCACCAAAGAGATCAGTCTCGGTCTCTTCCTTGAATGTCGTTTCAAGTACTCCCGCCTTAGTAGCTCCTATTCCTTTAGCATAGGCAAGTGCCTTCTGGAAACTGGTTCCAGTGTAATCTTGATGGACAGCTACAAGTGCCGGCACTCCCTCACCCTGCTTATAGACCCTACGCACAAGATGTCCCGGACCTTTTGGCGCGACCATAAAAACGTCGACGTTTTCCGGTGGTACTATTTGGTTGTAGTGAATATTGAATCCATGGGAAAATGATAGTGCATCGCCATCTTTCAGGCTTGGTTCAATTTCTTCACGGTAAACTCGAGGCTGGCGTTCATCTGGGAGTAGTATCTGTATTATATGCGCCTCATTTGAAGCTTCTTTGACCTTTAAGACCTCAAAACCGTCTTTTACGGCCTGATCCCACGATCTCCCTTTTCGTAGACCAATGATAACATCAAGTCCCGAATCCTTGAGATTTTGGGCCTGAGCGTGTCCTTGACTTCCGTATCCGATTATTGCAATTCTTTTCCCCTTAAGATTTTTCAGATCTGCATCAACGTCATAGTACATTTTTATCATGTTTCAACCTCTTGAGGTTAAATGGTTGGCGAGATGGCTTAGTATTTACTGACAAGGGATATAAAAACATGTCCAACCTTCTGAGTTAATGCATCTTCAAATGAGCGTTGCTTTACCAATCGACGTGCAAAGTGTATCTCTCTTAGAAAATGGACGTCACTAAGCGGGAGGTAAGATAACAGAAGGCTCCGGCGAAGGGCATGTCGCATATGGTGAACCGAAGGAAAGCAGTTTAACCCGCTTGCTCCTTTGCTGACGCTATCACCTTTGGGCCTCTTCCGAGCGCCAATCTGCCGGTTCTTACCATCTCTTTAATCCCAAACTGCCGCAACATGCAGGTAAGGGCGTAGATCTTGCCTTCATCGCCAGTAACTTCAATTACAAGGCTTTTGGGAGCAACATCAACGATACGGGCCCTGAAGATATTTGTGATCTGCATTATTTCCATACGGTTCTCCCCTTCAGCTGCGACTTTGATTAATACGAGCTCTCTATCAATGTACGATTCTTTCGTTAAATCAGAGACCTTTATGACTTCAATGAGCTTATTGAGTTGCTTTGTGACCTGTTCCACAACCTCGTCATCTCCAGAGACGACGATAGTCATCCTTGACACATCCTGGTTCTCCGTCACGCCGACAGTGAGGCTTTCGATATTATACCCTCTGCGGCTAAAGAGTCCTGCAGTTCGTGCTAGTACACCCGGCTTATTCTCGACAAGAACCGATAGCGTGTGCTTCATTTTTTATCTATCCCCCCTTCTACTCTTTAGGTCAATGATCTCATTCAACGCTGCTCCCGCGGGAACCATCGGGAAGACATTTTCCTCAGGAGCGACTCGAAAGTCGATGATAACGGGTTTTGGCGTCTCAATCGCCTCCCTGATGGCCGGCGCTACTTCACTCGGCCTGTCGACCCGGATTCCGTATGCTCCAAATGCATCAGCTAACTTCACAAAGTTTATTTCAGTGAGCTTTGTCTCAGAGTACCGCTTGTCATAGAAGAATTCTTGCCATTGTCTTACCATACCGAGATATCCATTGTTAAATATCGCCACTTTTACCTGTACGTCGTAGGCAACTGCGGTCGCCAACTCCTGACAATTCATGGTGAAGCTGCCGTCACCGGCGATGTCAAAAACGGTCTCGTCAGGCCGTCCGATCTTTGCACCGATCGATGCAGGAAATCCGTAGCCCATTGTGCCGAGTCCTCCTGACGATATAAAGTTTCGCGGATGTTGATGATTGAAGTACTGCGCAGCCCACATCTGGTGCTGTCCGACATCAGTACAGACAACTGCGTCCGGGCATATCTCGCTCAGCTGCTGAACGATATATTGGGGCTTTAGTCCACCCCCCTCAAATTCCAGGGCAAACTCTTCTTTCCACGCCTTTACTTTTTCATTCCATTCGTTTCTGCGTGTGGATTTTATGAGGGATAAGAGCTTTTGGAGAACCTTTTTCGCATCGCCGACGATGGGAATGTCGACTCTGACGTTTTTGCCAATCTCCGCCGGATCTATGTCTATATGGATAATCTTTGCATTGGGGGCGAAGCCTGCTATCTTGCCGGTGACCCTATCATCAAATCTCACTCCTATCGCAATGATGAGATCGGATTCGGTAACGGCATAGTTCGCGTACTTCGTTCCGTGCATTCCCAGCATGCCGAGCGACAGCGGATGGTCTGCAGGCATTATTCCCATTCCCATAAGCGTCATTGCCACCGGGGCCATTACGGTCTCTGCGAGCAAACGGACCTCCTCAGTTGCCCCGCTCATCTTAGCTCCTCCGCCGACATAAATGATCGGGCGATGCGCCTCAGAAATGGCTTTTGCGGCGCGCTTTACCTGGAGAGGGTGCCCCTCATACGTCGGCTTATATCCCGGTAGGTTCACCTTTTTAGGATACTCAAACTTCATAGTAGTCGTTACGGCGTCCTTCGGTATATCGATCAGGACCGGTCCCGGCCTGCCCGTTGATGCGATATGAAACGCCTCTTTTATGGTTTGCGGAATCTCACTCGCATCTCTTATCAAATAGTTGTGCTTCGTAATTGGCAGCGTGATGCCGGTTATGTTGACCTCCTGAAACGCATCGTTGCCGATAAGATCGGTCGGAACCTGTCCCGTAAGCGCTACAAGTGGCACGCTATCCATGTATGCAGTGGCGATTCCCGTTACGAGGTTCGTTGCACCCGGGCCAGAGGTGGCCATGCATACCCCTACTTTCCCGGTCGCCCTCGCGTACCCATCGGCAGCGTGTGCTGCTGCTTGTTCGTGCCTCACCAGATAATGGTGGATCGCATCCTGCTGATAAAGCTCGTCATATATCGGTATGACGACTCCACCAGGATAGCCGAAAATTGTATCCACATTTTCGTGCTCCAGACTTTTTATCAGCGCCTTGGCGCCGTTTATCTCCATCTCTTCTGTCACCTTGTTATTCAGTTGTTAAAAGTCTGTTCATCCCCTCGAGGACCGCTTCCACTGATGCCATTATGATATCAGCCCGTGCTCCTCGGGCGGTGATAGCGCGGTCGCCTTTGCTCAACTTTACCCAGACTTCGACTAGGGCATCCGTACCCCCCGTAATGGCATCGACGTGGTACTCCTCGAGTTTTATGTCAGCCAGCTTCCCTGTGGCCTTTCTGAGCGCATTTATCGCAGCATCAACGGGGCCGAGTCCTATTCCTGCTTCTACCACTTCCGCTCTGTCAACTAGAAGCCTAATCGAAGACGTTGGTGTTACGACGTTTCCAGAGACAACCGTAAGTTCTTCAAGCGTAATTCTTGCTTCTCTATCAATTTCAAGCACCGTCTCTGCAATGGCTTGGAGATCCGCATCGGTAACTCGCTTGCCTTTGTCGCCGAGTTCCTTTATACGTTTTAGTATGTCATTTAACTGCTCATCAGTTGCTTCCAGCCCCAACTCCCTCAGAGCGAGCTTCACCGAGGTGCCTCCCGCGTGCTTTCCGAGCACGATCCTACGCTCTCGACCCACCAGTTCTGGCGTTATCGGCTCATACGTGCTCGTGTCTGCAAGCAGACCATGAGCATGAATTCCTGACTCGTGCGTAAAAGCGTTCTCACCAACAATTGCTTTATTCGGCGCTACGAGAACGCCCGTGAGCCTGCTTACAAGTCTTGAAACGTGGTAGAGTTCGGGCGTATTGATTCGCGTCTTGTAGTTATATAACGACTCGAGAGTCATAACGACCTCTTCGAGCGATGTATTTCCAGCGCGTTCTCCAATTCCGTTCACGGTTGCGTGCACCTGCGTCGCACCACCTTTTAAGGCAGCAACGGAATTTGCCGTGGCAAGACCGAAATCATCGTGACAATGGATGCTTATAGGTGCAATCGTGTTCAGCTCTGTGAATATTTCAAGTGTTCTCTCAGGGACGAGCACGCCGACAGTGTCGCAGAAACAGAGCCGTTCCGCGCCTGCTTCAACCCCTTGTCTGTAGAATTCCTTCAGATAATCGATTGCAGATCTGGATGCGTCTTCACCACTAAGTTCAACTATGAGGCCGTTATCTATAGCATACTCTGTGACATCCGTAGCCATGGTGAGCACGGTCTCCCGATCTTTCCTGAGTTTTTTTTCGATATGGAGATCTGACACCGGCACAACGAGGTGCACCGAGTCTACGTCACACGCGAGGCAGTAATCTATATCGCCTATGACTGCCCGCGCAAAGCTGCATATCTCGGCATTTAGGCCTTCGTTTGCTATTGCTTTTATTGCAGCCCGCTCACCCTCGGAGGTGACAGCAGATCCTGCTTCAATGATGTCTACGCCCAGCTTATCAAGAGTTCGCGCAATCCACAATTTCTCGTCGACTGTGAGCGACACCCCTGGAGTCTGCTCCCCATCTCGCAGCGTCGTATCGAAAAATTTGATGTCGTTAAATAAAGCGATCCCCCACGGTAGCGTCACTTCCACGTGCTTAATTAGAGCATCACTATATAAAAGCTACTATGGAATGGGCTTTGTTGCGCAAGTGCTTTGTTGCAAATGGTGTCATTCTATCGTTCTGTGACAAACTCTGTGGAAAGAAGTTGTAACATCGATGTATTGCTCGTACTGCCTTAAAAATACTCTCCTACGGTCTCAAGCATCCTGGCGATCAGCTCTGCTGCGATATCGAGGTCATTTAAATTAAGTACCTCAACAGGAGTGTGAAGGTACCGCGTGACAACACTCACCACCCCCGAAGGGATGCCCTCTCTCGTGAGATTTATAGCGGTGGCGTCAGTAGTCCCGCCAGCTGCAACATCTCGTTGATACGGGATGTTAAACTGCTCCGCTGTACTTTCAATCCATAGCAACACCGAATCTGGAGTTATAAGGCCGCGCCCCTCTCCATCGACGACGGTAACGGAAGGGCCCTTACCGAGCTCTAAATGCGCCATCTTCTTTTCAATTCCTGGGTAATCCCCCGCTATGTTGGTCTCCGTTGCTATTGCGACGTCTGGGTTTAATCCAAAAGCGGCGGTTCGTGCGCCTTTTAACCCAACCTCCTCTTGAATTGATCCAACGGCATAAACGGTTACTGCTGTCTTGGTGC
Source organism: Methanobacteriota archaeon (assembly GCA_963704625.1). Lineage (GTDB taxonomy): Archaea > Halobacteriota > Bog-38 > Methanoflorentales > Methanoflorentaceae > DASPRZ01. The sequence continues at coordinate 1,669,659 of OY969924.1, forward strand.
GCCGCATTGCCTCAATCATCATCGCGCAACCAGCCCTGTCGTCAAGCGCCTTCCCCGTGACGAGATCGTTCGTAAGCGGCCTAAATTCGCGGTCCATGGTAATCGGCGTGCCAACTTTAACTCCGAGATTTCGCACGTCTTCTGCATCACGTGCGCCGATATCTATGAACATGTCCTTTATCTTAATCGGCTTTTTTCTCTCCTCCTCCTCCAAGAGATGGGCGGGCTTTGACCCTATCACACCGAGCAGATCACCCTGGCTACCATGTACTTTTACTCTTTGATTTAACAGCGTCTGGTCAAACCACCCCCCGATACCAATAAAGTGCAGGAACCCGTCATCAGTGATGTAATTAGTTGACAGGCCTACTTCATCCATATGGGCTGAGAGCATAACCGACGGCCCTTCTCCAAATTTTGTCGTTATCAAGTTGCCTAATTTGTCAATCTTTATCTCGTTTGTATAGGGTTCCAGCTCTTTCGTGAGTATCTCTCGTGAGCTCCCCTCATGCCCGGAAACACTGTGAGCGTTTGACAATGCTCCGAGCAAGCTCCTTATACGCTCTAAATTATCTGACATCAATGTAAGAGAGAAGCGTTTTTAGTTTAATAAGTTTGCACAAAAAAGCGGCTTAGTTTCACACTACACCGCAGAAAATAGGGAGTTTATGTACTCACAACAATCCTGCTTTTTATTTATACTATGCTCACTTGGGCCGTTTACGACAGTTTAATTCTCGATTTGAGCGCTTCGATCGATCCTGCGTTTTCCGGAACAACAGCTGGCGTTTGAATGTATATACGCAGTTACGTCTAGTACAAAACCCTGTACAATAAACGTCACTCCTCCAATAGCAACAATTACCCCAACTATAATCCCTGAGGAATTACGTACGCAACTAGGAACGGCATGAAGTTTTGGCGGTACTGCTAAAGGTTCTTTCTAATGTCTCGTATCATCAACGCGTATCCAACCCCACATCCACAAGCAGCGTTTTTGAGGATAATGTCCTATCTGGGGTTTCACGAGGTGTAAATCAGCGTGCTGTTCCTGTTTTTCCATTACCAGTGGCATCATCGGGCTGTTCGAATAAAGGAGTATACATCGTTCGTTCATTGAGCGGGTACACTTCTGAACAAACAGCGCCTCTAGCGGTTGGTGCTCGAATGTAGATCTCTATGCACCTTTACCGTACAGACCGTGAGATATCAGGATAAAACCCGGTAAGAGCGGGCCTGCCGGGATTTGAACCCGGGTTTGAGGCTCCGGAGGCCACCGTTCTGTCCAGACTATACTACAGGCCCATAGTCCTATCAGAGGCCTCAGGGGGTATATAGTTATCTTATTGCCTGGAGAGACTGCTAAGAAACTATTAAGTCTATTTAAATCTATGGGAAGAACATCACAATAAGTGAAAGTTGACAAAAGAAGGAGTTTAGATGAATTCGGATCTCAAAGTTCTCATGAATGGCACCTATGTGGGGTGGAAGGACGCACGTGTGCACATCTCCACCCATGCCCTTCACTACGGTACCGCGGTTTTTGAAGGCTTGCGGGCGTATTACAATGAAGATAAAGAGCAGATCTTCGTTGTGCGGCTTATGGAGCACGTGCATAGGATATACAGGAACATGCGCGTACTCAGACTTGAGATCCCGTTGACGAAGGAACGATTCGCAGAGGCTATTGTTGATGTGGTCAGGGTTAATAAGTTCGCTGAAGACGTGTACATACGGCCTATAGTCTACTGGGGCGCAGGACCGGTCGGACTATATCCATTTGGCAGAAGTAACGACTACGCGATCTACGTAGAGCCGATGGGCAAGTACTTCGAGGCCATAGATACAGGACTTAAGGCATGTGTGAGCTCGTGGACGAGGCTCTCAGATAACTCTCTGCCGCCGAGTGGAAAGTTCGCAGGGGCCTATGTGAACAGCATCCTCGCGAAGATCGAGGCCCTCCAGAACGGCTACGACGAAGCCATACTGCTCACGAAGGATAGCTTTGTCTCCGAAGGAAGCGGAGAGAATATATTTCTCGTACGACGTGGAAAGTTGATTACTCCGTCCCCCTCAGATGACATCTTAGAAGGAATAACGCGAGATGCGATAATGATACTGTGCAAAGACATGGGGTACGAGGTTATCGAACGGAGAATAAGCCGCACAGAACTCTATGCGGCTGATGAGCTCTTCTTCACCGGCACCGCCGGTGAAGTTGCCCCCATTACGAGCGTTGATAAAATAGTCATAGGGGATGGAAACATAGGAGAAATAACGCAGGCGTTAAAGGAGGCATATTTTAACGCCGCTCGTGGCAACAGCGAGGATTACCGCCATTGGGTGACGCCCGTATATTGACGGGGTATTGAGAAGAAGAGAAGAAGAGAAGAAGAGAAAGGAGGAGCAGGGAAGAGGGAGACGTTACGGTGATACGCGCTTCGTCTCTCAGCGCATAGCGGCACGAACAGTAGATTAGTCTCGCTCTACTCCTATTCGGCTCTTGCCGTAGCTCAGGCGCACACCTAATGACTTTAAGTACTTACACGATTCTCCCGGGCAATGGATGAGCACCTCCGCTAAGTCCTCAGGTTTATCGATGTCGGTGCTCATGTAAAATGAGTCTAATATCTTAAGCGCCAGCCCTCGTTCCTTTGCAATCTTCACGTGCTTGAGGAAACTAACTTCATAGAAGTCCACTTTGAACGTGGACGGGTTGTGCATATATATCGCGTTTGTGCCACCCCCCCGTCCGGGCACGAGGGTGATCCCTTCTGAGATCAGCCATCGGACGTGCCACCTCCTCATAAGCGGGATGTCGGACATGACGATGAGCGTCGGTTCGTGCAGGTCTGCGATGAACTCATTTAACGCTCCATTCAGGTCCTGATGACTCACCTGTACGATCGTCTCACTGCTGCCAAGCGTGAACTCTTCAGTGGCCAATATCCTGACGTTTGTGTCCTCCAGGCTGTCCAGGACGTCTCTGAGCATCGCCATCGAGAACTCCTTGCGCTCTTCTGGAGAGAGGAACGGGGCAAGCCTCTTTTTCGCCCCTTTCGTTTTAAATGGGACCACAGCGTTTACTTGTTTCATTGCACTTTCCATTCGCGTCGTGTTGAACCCTTTATTTATATAGCAACAATACCATGTAACAGTTAAAAAACGTTCGCTTTACGTGATTCGCTATGGGAATAAGCATCACTGAGCTCCTTACTGCACCCATTGATTCGCTACCCGAGCGCCAGCCAGGACGCGTAACGTTCTCGCAAAATGTCTTCATCCCTGTCACGAACATCTGTCGAAACGCGTGCGGTTACTGCGGGTTTAGGCGAAGTATCGGGGATGCAGAAGCCAGCCTTATGCCCCCTTCCGAGGTTGAGGACTTGCTTAGGAGAGCACAGGAGGCTAACTGTACTGAGGCATTGTTCACCTTTGGCGAGAGGCCGTACGAGATCTCTGGTTTTCATGCCATGTTAAAGGAGATCGGGTACGAAAACAGCGTCGATTACCTCGTTAGTCTGTGTAGAATGGCCATTGATATAGGGCTGTTGCCTCACAGTAATCCAGGTCTCCTCACCTTTGATGAGCTCAAGGAGCTTAAATCAGTCAATGCCAGTATGGGGCTCATGCTTGAAACGACTGCCTCGTTGGAAGCGCATCGGGCCTCTCCGGGAAAGGAGCCCGAACTTAGGATCTGGATGATTGAGGATGCCGGACGACTTAAAATACCGTTCACCACGGGACTGTTAATCGGAATAGGGGAAACGTGGGGGGATAGGGTGCGCTCGCTCGAGACGATAGCGGGACTTCACCTGCGACATAAACATATACAGGAAGTTATCATACAGCCGTTTTCACCGAAACCGGGAACGATGATGGCAGCAGTTCCAGAGCCACCGTTTGACGACGTGGTGCGGACTGTAGCGCTTGCAAGGTACATCCTTCCTGACGATATTACGATTCAGGTGCCACCAAATCTCACGGCGGTGAGGCCGCTGCTTCTGCGAGGTGCTTCAGACATCGGAGGGGTCTCACCTATCACGGTGGATTACGTAAACCCCGAGCACGAGTGGCCTGATATCGCGAGCATGGGGCTGGAGCTTACTGAACGGCTGCCGATTTACCCACAGTATGTGCGCGGTGGGTGGTACAGTGAGACGCTCGCCCCCCTTATCACCAAACTTGCTGATGAATGTGGATTGAGGAGAGTTAGCTAGGAGAGAGAAGAAAAAGGAGAGATTATGGACATCGTTCACGTTGGAAAGGCGAAGACCGTGTATCGGACGGATAATGAGGATGAGTTCATCATTGAGTTTCGAGATGACGTTACCGCGTTTGACGGGAGGAGAAAGGGGAGCATCGCTCAGAAGGGGTTCTATAATGCGCAGATATCAGCGCACCTCTTTGAGCTGCTGGAGGAAAACGGCATAAAGACCCACTACCGAAGGATGATAAGCGATACCGAGATGCTTGTAACAGCGGTAGACATCGTGCCTCTTGAGGTCATCCCGAGAAACATCGCGGCGGGGTCGATCGTCAGAAAGTATCCGTTTACGGAAGGGCAGACATTCTCTCCACCCCTTCTTGTCATCGATTACAAATCGGATGAATATGGCGACCCCATGGTCAATGATGATATCATTGGGGCTCTTCACCTTGCCACCAAGGAGGAATTACAAGTGATCAAGGATCTGAGCTTGCGGATAAACGCGATCTTAATGGAGTATCTCGGTCAAAGAGGGCTGTTGCTTCCGGATTGTAAACTCGAGTTCGGAAAGGAGAAGACGAACGGGGAGTTCCTCGTCGCTGACGAGATTAGCTGTGACACGTGCCGCTTGTGGCTTAAAGATTCGGGGCAGTCACTCGATAAGGATATATTTAGGTATGAGAGGGGAGACCTCCTCACCGCGTATGAAGAGGCGGCGAAGAGAATATTGAGTTGAATCTATGTAGTGTGAGTTGAGTCGTTGCTACGTAACTTGAAATAGAGTCAACCGTGACGATTATATTTAATTGTCGTCAAATATCTCCCATCTTTCCCTTGCGTGTACGTAAGTAATGTGCGCTGGCTACGATGTCAGTGCGAAACCGGTGGTGGCGGGATTGTTGGAATCTGCTCCGTCATCTCTTCAACGGTTCCCAACTTGATTACCGTTGGCGTTTGATAAGGTTTTTTTAAGACCAGATACAGATAGCTCACGCAGTACGTCAGGTCAGATAGGAAATCAGGGCATCAAATTGGCTACATCTCGTCAAGTTTGGCTAGTCTCTCATCCCGCGCACGATCCTTCTCGTCATCCCTGTAGTGCTTTGTCGCTGCATTGGTGTAGTCGACGTAATTGTCTTTCGTAGGCTCTGCGGGTAGCCCTCTGCTCGCCCGTTCCGCTCGCATTGCCTGCTGCCACACGCGGATGAGGTCTCGCGGGGCGTTGCTTCGAGCGACGTTGTCTCCAATGACTCCATAACCATTTGCTGTATCTTCACGGCGTCGCGCGCGTGGCGGTTGATCATCTCGCGGATGGCGTTCTCCTTCTCGAGTTGCGCGACCCTTTCCATGTGCTGATCATAGTCACGGCAGCGCGATTGCCACGCGTATTTCGTACTCCACTCCCATAGCGTTTGCTTATAGCCTGGAGGGTGATTCAGCGCTTGTGCGGTTTTGGCGAGTGACCGAGCGAGGCCCATATCGCGGTAGGCGCAAAAGGCACTGTATGCTTTGGCTGGTTCAGTGGGACTCTGCTCCCAACTGTCGATGTCATTTTCATCCATATTGTCATTTTCATCCATATTCATAGTACTACTGTTATATGTGGGTCAAAAAGGTGTAAGAAGCACGGGGAAAGTATACCTGACGAAATGTATATGGATACTATACGAAAGGTAGATGGGCTGCGGCATAATTGCCGCACTGCACACACTGTAGATTGATTGCTTATAGCGTGTGCAAGATAGTGTGGAGGGCGGTGCAAAAGGGAGCATTCGCCTGTGCGGTCGAGCACCACGACGGGTAGTGAAGCATCGGCCGCACAACGTACTACGTATTCATGTTAGACTGTCGCTATGCCGCAATTATAGTATAAAATTGTTATTATAATTATTATTATATTTTATTTTTTATATAGTATTTTTGGCGACACAACGTATCCCCTGTGCGTTTACCGGTCATTACGGGAAGACAACATATCCGGAGATCTGACGTTGGTAGGCACCGTGCTAATTTCCTTACATTCTGCTAGAACACGAACACATCCTAGGTGAGCGACAATCGCTAACTGAAGTGTGTCGTAAGTTCTACGATCTCATGCTGTAGATTGGGATGAGCAGGTATCGTAATACAGCTGTCGCGTGTTGAAATAGGTCGTCAAATTCGTATGTTAATTGCTGAGAGAGGTAGTACATCGTTCAATTGCTATACCGATTGTGCAGAAAACGACGCTCCCTAAATCCATTTTTCGCGCCGCACGATCAGCCACCCTGCTATTGTGCTCACCACGGCATTTGCCGCGATCCACACGTACCCCAGCCCGAGGAGCCCCACCGTAATGAGGGATACGTAGCCAAGTGCGACAATGAGCATCGAGATCGCAAAACTCACGTACGTGATCATCCGCACGTCTTTTTGAATGCGCTTGATGGTGATGTAAATCGACGGTACGATTGTGAATACACTTGATATGGCAAGCAGCCGCAGCAGTCCAAAGGCCTGATCTGAATACTCCTTGCTGAAGAGCAGCAGTAGTTTATCCCCAAACACAAGGACAAAGAGCAGTGCGGGGATCAACAGTAACAGCACGAACTTCAAGGATTTCACGACGTTTTCCCTCATCGGCATGTCGTGTGATCCCTCTACGAAGAGGGAGGTGGACACGGCAGTCGGTATGGCAGAGAGGAGCGCCGCAACAGAGTAGGCGACGTAGAAATATGCGCTCCCCTGTGCGCCCACCGTGTTCACGATGAGCACGGGCATGACACTCACCGGAATGATCACAAAGATTCCAGCAATGTAGTTGCCCAATGAGAAAGTCATGATCTCACGCAAGGACGTGGTATTGGCCTTAAACCGAAACGAGAGTCCATAACGGAACAGCACGTACGCCCCAAAGGCGAGCGTCACGAGGAGCGCAATGTCGTACGACGTGAAAATGCCCAATACCCCCAGCCCCACCACGGTAAACAATATGGGGACTCGAAGGCCGAATAACAGATTCTGGACAAGGAAGAGGTCGCCGCGCCTCAACGACACCAAGGCGTTGTTCTGCGTGGAGAAGATCGCATAAATCGCGGCGTACCCCAAGAACACGAGGAGGTACCCCCCTGACGCAGAAACACGAGTTGGGGGGAGACGAACCCAATGACTGAGAGAAACATGGCCGTAAATGCGAGCGCGAAGATAAGCGTGATGAACAGTACCGTACTGTATAGCGCATCTCTATCCTGCGATCTGGGCAGAAAGCGCGTGAGGCCGGTATCCAAGCCTAACCGTGAGAGAGTAAAAACGAGTGCCGCTGCTGAAATCGCCGCCGTCGCAAGCCCTATCGTAGTTGACGGCATGGTACGTGCCGCGACAATCCAAAATAGCAGACCAAAAAAAGAGGAAAATACTGCGTTGAGCATGATCGCGAAGGAGTTACGGTAAAGCGGCTCGCGATAATACTTCTTTATTTCAGGGAACATTTCAATACGTGTTGCACTTAAATTATACTTAAGAAATTTGATGGTTAACTATTATCATACACCGCGGAAGGTATGTGTTCGTTTAGTTTTAGGACAATCGACAATAAAGTGGTAACTCAAATATCACTGATTTCAATTATCGTCCATTAACCATATCACGAAATCATTAATTTACTTTGTCATCCCTTAATCGGCAAACTTCTAACTATTGTCTATCATCTAGAGGGCTAACATTACGCTATCTAGTGTTACTGGGGACATCTGACGATATTGATATCAAGCATCGGTTGTCCGCTATCAGCGGTCGATTCCTAGAAAATACCCGCGTGCGGAAGGGCAGACGTTTACTTCACCTCTCTCTATTATCGATTACGAGTTCTATGAATGCACACCATGGATTAATGATGATACCTTCAAGGCCCTACACCTCACACCGGAGGGGAATTGAGAGAGGGACCTTCTCGCCACATACGAGAAGAAGCGGCGAGGAGATCAATGTGTGCAGTTAGGTTGGGGGTAGTTTTTACGCTGTAACCTGAGAATAGGGCTCGTGATGACGATTGTATACTGCATTAAAGGTACTACGCTCTTACGAGCGCCGAATCGGGCGTCAAATCTTCTATCATCTCCTCAAATACGGCGTCTTGCTCTTTATTCTTACGATCTCGCTCATGATTTGAGTAATGATCCTGCACTGCAGCGGAATAGTCGACGTAATTGCCTTTTGTCGGCTCTGCGGGTAGTCCCCTGCTCGTCCGTTCCGCTCGCACTGCCAGCTTCCACACACGAATGAGGTCACGAGGGGGCGCTGCTTCGAGCGACATCGTCTCCAATGCCTTCACAGCCATTTGTTGAATCTTGACGGCGTCGCACGCGTGGCGGTTGGTCATCTCGCGAATAGCCTCCTCTTTCTCGAGTTGTGCCACCTTTTCCATGTGTCGGTCGTAGTCGAGGCAGCGCGATTGCCATTTGTATTTCGTGCTCCATTTCCACAGCGTTTGCTTGTAGCCTGGAGGGTGGTTCATCGCTTGTGCAGTTTTGGCGAGTGACCGAGTCAGGCCCATATCGCGATAGACGCAAAAGGCGTTGTACGCTTTCGCCGGTTCAGTGGGACATTGTTCCCAGCTGTCGATGCTATTTTCATTTATATCCATAATACTAAGTTGGTAAAAGTTGGTGAAAAAAGTATAGGACGCATGGCGTAAATACTGCTAGACGAAAGGTGTATAAATGGTATATGAAAGATAGACGCCGCAGTGATTGTGCCTCCACCGCACCCACGGCAGAGCCATTGCTCGTAGTATGTCGTGTGCTGTGGAGAGCGAGCAGGGGCGAGAGGAGCATTTGCACGTGCGTCTGCCGTTGCCGTGACTCGGAGCAGCGCGAGCAGTACACGTACTTCGCATTGCGTGTTGTCACAGATGTTGGTGCCTAAATGACAGCATAAAATTATTGTAATAATAATATTTTAATTTTTAAATAATATTTTTGATAACCCAGCGCACGCCCTGCTCTCTTTTGGGCGATTGCAGAGCGTCAGAACATCTAGAGACCCGACGTGTGGATGGAGATACTATGCTGACCTCAGCGAACGAACGAACGAACACCTTACATAATAATGGTCTACTGTTGGGCACAGGGGGCAGCTTTCTCAAACGCGTCCAACTTCGAAGTTCTTTTACCGGTACGTTCGGAGAGATATAGAACCTCGTATCGTTACGTCTGAGGCAACTTTATTACGCTGGATCACAGAACTCTCATTAACTAATGGTAACGTAGCATGAGCGATGTCATAGTGATAGGTGGTGGATGTACGGGCACAGGTGTGGCACGAGATCTCAGCCTGCGGGGACTTAGCGTAACGCTTATTGAGAGAGGCGACCTTGCTGCGGGAACCACCGGGAGGTGCCACGGGGTGCTCCATAGCGGGGCACGGTACGCCGTCACTGACCATGAATCCGCACAGGAGTGTGCGCGGGAGAACCTCGTTTTAAAGTCCATTTTGTCCCCAATCATAGAGGATACGGGCGGCATCTTCGCCTCCGTTATTGATGACGACTATGTGGAGCACTTCCTGAAAGGGTGCACATCGTGCGGTATAACAGCAGACGAGTTGTCTCCACAGGAAGCACTCGAGCGTGAGCCCTCTCTAAACCCCGATATTTCGAACGCAGTACTAACGCCTGACGCGTCCTGCGATACGTTCAAAGCTACTATCGTGACGGCGCTCGATGCTGTGCAGCACGGTGCAGAGATAAAGCCCTATACAGCCGTTGTAGGAGTCGTTGCCGAAGAGTCATCTGTTGTGGGAGTGCGGGTAAACGACGGTGCACGCGTCTATGAGCTCAGAGCGGATGCCGTGGTGAATGCCACCGGACCGTGGGCGAAAAGTCTCTCGTCCGAACTCGAGTGCTCTTTGGTGAAGGGGTCGCATGTTGTGGTGGGTGAGCGGCTTGTGCGGAGCGTCGTCCACCATCTGCGCCCCCCTACTGAAGGTGACATCCTCGTTCCCCTTCGTGGGAGCACGATACTCGGAACGACGTCTGTTGACGTCGCTGCGCCCGTACATACGGTCACCGAAGGGGAGGTGCGGCGCCTTGTCGAGGAGTGCGCAACACTCATTCCGAACGTTAAAAACTCGAGGCTGATACGGGCGTATGCCGGGACGCGGGTGCTCTTCGGGGCTACTCGACAGTTCTGCCTGATCAACGACTGGGAGAACTTCTTTACCGTTGCGGGGGGTAAGTGGACCACCCATCGACGCATAGCCGAGGTGGTCTCAGACGCTGTGTGTGACTATCTGGGGGTTCACGCGCGGTGCACGACTGCTGTTGAACCAGTGACTGAGGGGGCCTTTGATGTTACGTTCGATCGTAATGGCCACGACCGCGTTAAAGAAGGCGTTGGTGGGAGGGTGGACGTTGCGAGCACCGAGGATGTCTCTCCACGTCCGATGCCGATGGGCGCGCCCGCCCAGCTCTCCGGGTCAGTGGGCACATGTGGGGGGGACATCGCACGCTACGTGACAAAGGGGACCTCTGCCTCTAAGGTGATGTGCTTTTGTGAGTCCGTCCCCTCTTATGAGCTTTCATATGCGATTGAACGGCTTAGCGCTCGGACCATCGATGACGTGATGAGGCGGACACGCGCTGGCTTTGGGCCGTGCCAGGGCAGCTTTTGTAGCGTGAAGGTCGCCGCTGAGTTGATAGCACACGGAAAAGACCCTACATCGGTGCAAGAAGACTTGAAAGCCTCGTTGAGGCGGCGGTCAAGTGGAGTACGCCCTATTCTGGGCGAGAGCGAGGTGCAGTTGCAGCAGGAGATCTTGAAGCGGTACCTCTACGAGCTTTATGGAAACTACGACGATTTGAGACCTCACACACCTTACAACGAGTGAGACGTGTTATATGGATAGAACAGTCATTACCAACACTGAGTGCGTTGTCATCGGGGGTGGCACCGCCGGATGCATGGCGGCAGCAACGGCGTCGGACACACGAGATGTCACCCTCCTTAACAAGGGGGCTGGGGCGTCGTACTGGTCATCAGGATGTATCGACGTCATCGGTCGTGTCGGGGGACACTACGTGGAGTCTCCTTCAGAGGGGATCCAGATGCTCGTTGAGGCAAACCCCGCACATCCCTACAGCGTGATTTCACGGTCCGATCAGCATGCAGCGGTAAAGGTCGTCGACCACGCTCTCGAGCGCTTTAAGTCATTGACCTCTTACTCATATGAGGGATCCCTAAAGAGAAATGTATGGGTCATCACGAGCCTTGGGACGATACGGCCAACGTGCTTGGTCCCTACAACTGTATTACGGGGAAGCATCGGGGAGCTGAGGGATGCAAAAACTAGCCTCGTTGGGTTTAGAGGATTTACTGACTTCGATCCACGATATGTCGTAGTGTTGTTACGCGTTAACATGCAGGCCTATGGACTCGACCCGCTCGATATTACAGCGAAGCACGTAACAATAGGTGGCAAGACCACTGTGCAACCATCTGAGATCAGTGAGTACATAAAAACGGACGACGGTTTTGCGCGGTTGTGTAATGACGTGGCGGCTCTCTCGAAGGGTTGCTCCCACGTTGGCGTCCCCTCGGTGTTTGACCGCGAGGCCACCGAACGACTGCAACAGCTTGGCGAGGTGCTCGGCGTCACGACGTTCGAAGTTCCGATGCCGTTCTCATTAGTCGGTCACCGCTTGCGGGAACTTCTATCGTCGAACGTTGAACGTGTCGAGGTCGTCGAAGGGATTCGAGTTCAAGAACTTGCGTTCGCAGATGGTCTCTGCACGGCCGCACGTGCTAAAAGATGGGCTTTTGGAGCTAATTCGTTCATACTCGCCACGGGGGGCGTGCTGAGCGGTGGAGTCGGGATCGATGATGGACATATGGATGAACGCTTAACAGGATGGAGAATTGGAAAGGTACATGGTGTGCCACGATCGGCGGGGTTGCACGTGAATAACGCCCTTAACCCGTTGCTCCCCTCTGCAGTTAAAAATCTTTTTGCGTGTGGTTCCCTCCTTGGCAATTACGATCCTGTTTCAGAGTTGAGCGGCCATGGGGTGTGCATCGCTACCGGATATGTGGCGGGACGGAGGGCAGCGCGGTATGGGAGATAGGTGCCTACGGTGCAATGCCTGTACGCTTAACTGTCCAATTGCTCGGATAATCGGCTCTGAGGTATTTCCCGGTCCGCGTTCGTTCAATAATGTCATGCGCACGCCACGGTCCCCGGAGGTTGCACTGTTGTGGGAGGCACTGACGTTATGTACCTCGTGTGGGCGTTGTGAGGAGATATGTCCGCATGACATTGAGGCGCGTTCTGTTGAATTGAAGAAGCTGCTCTTCGACGTGTCGAAGATGGCACCAGGGCACGCGCGGCTACTAGATACGGTAGAAAGAACGGGCTTTGCTGTTGAAGGTGATGTGGCGGTGGCGCGCAGCGGCATTCGGTGCCCGGACGTGATATTTTTCCCTGGCTGCATAGCGGGCATCAGGATGCCTGACGTGGCGCGTGCTACCATCACGTTGATGGACGTTTTTGGCGTCTCGTTCACCATCCCCGAAGGGTGGAGCTGCTGCGGATCCACTCCTACTAATCTCGGTGCCAGCGACCTGAATCGACAGCTGCGCGAGAGAAATGTGGAGGCTTTTGAGAGGGTTGGAGTCGGCGTCGTTGTCACGCCATGTCCTGGCTGCGCGTCACACCTCAGGCGCACCTGCGAGGGGTATGACGTGTATCATATCGTCGAGTACCTCAATGAGGTTGTGGGGGTAGACGCAATTAAGGAGCACCTTGCTAAGGGTCACACAGCGGGCAGCGACACAACCATCGCCGTGCACTACCCGTGTCATTTGATCCGCGGCGGGAATCCGTTGTCAAAGGGTTACGTGCGTCGCCTCGCCGAACTTGTGGCAACCCCAGTCGACACTGAAGACCTCTGCTGCGGAGCGGGCGGAGGGGTGCTATCAGGCGCCAGCTTTGTGGCAAAGACGCTGAGGGAGCGAAAGCTCAGCAATGTTGATGCTTTCGAGCATCTCGTCACTGCCTGCCCGTTTTGTCTCTTAAACTTGAAAGAAGGAGCAGAGGAGCTAAGTCTAAAAGTTAATGTGAGAGACATAACAGAAGTGCTTGTTGACGCCATCCATCGTCCGTAAGGGGGTACCGTTTTTACCCCCCTGATTGTGAGTGTCTTACGTGCCACAAAGAGACTTTACATTGAGCCATTTTCTTTGAAGTTAGGTTAGGTTTGGTTTATAGTCCAGTTGCGATATGACTATTAGCCCTTCGTTCTCTAAATTGATACTTGTACTAGGTATCACGAGTACAACGCTAAAAATGCGCTTTTTGTCCATAAGGTTGGCATATTTCTGTAAGTAGTGTTAAGGTTGGGTCAAACATCTGCTGCGTGATACGCGGCGCAATCAGGTTAAACAGCAGTCGTTTCGTGCTCCGACTTTCATAGGAGCACATGTCTTTGACATAAACAACTGTTATGTAGAGTAGAGAAGCCGGAAGTTGATGGCATCATCAGCATCAGCTGCAGTGAAGTTGTGCACTATCTGAAACTGTCGCACCACAAAACGGCATTTATTCATCATTTATTTATAACGTGAGTTCCAGGATAAATTCGAACGTATCACACCGTAAGAGAAGGTAAGTACGGAGTCGTGCTACGATAAATCGACGCTTTCTGATAGTTCACTACAGTGATTAAACAGTGCAAGTCCCCAGTCAATCGCTGTTTTGTTACAGCTTATGAGGTCGCTGGACCAGTCGAATACCCCATCTAAACGATAAGGGACTAAGGCCATGAAACGATCAGTAACAGTAAAGAAACCGATTTTTAGATTTTGTCTCAACATATGCAGTTTAAAATTCTTCTCGATAGCCTTACTCACCCGTTCGGGACCTACTTCTTCAATGGTGGGATACAGCGCGTCTTCAGTTAATATAATTCGCATATCTTTTTCTGCTATAAGCATATCAAAAAGGAGCGTGATATCCGGAATAAGAATGGAGGAGACTACCTTTACCTCCTTGGCGTCTTTCAGTAAGTTAATGACGGTTTCATAGGCTTTAAAAACAAGAACCGGAGTTCCCGAGATGATGCGAGAGTCCTTCAGCTGCCCTAACTTATCAAGCAGTTGGTCAGGAATAGCACTCAGGTCATGCTCAAGCCAGAAGCTCTCGAACTTGTACAAGGTCTCCATTGTATCGTTCAAATCGATCAGTCCGTTTGTGATGATCTTTCCGATATTGGTGAGAAAATAATACCTCTCTGCATCTTGGTGAATAAGTTTGTTCTCTTCAAGCTCTCGTAACGAATGTGAGATAGTGGTGGAACCTACGTTCAGATCTTTTCGCAGATCGCTGAGGTCTTTCTTTCCCTCAGTTAAACTGATGAGCGTCTCCGTCCGCAGGTTAGGACTGGTAGTTAGACTGAGATTGTAGTCAGCTGTCATGTTTACACCCTCCTATGCGAAGACGTACAATGGTTGCACGTGACTGCACGGTTAGCATTTCCTTTGTCCGCTCCGGCGATAGTTGTACTATCGAAGTTTTTCTATGTACTCCTCATGGCGGCATATAAACTCGCCATATTTGCAGTTATTTAGATTTTAGGTACACACGCGCATTGTATTTAATGCTACGTAGAAAGTATTCACTTTCACAGTGGTGAGAAGCAAACTAAAACGTACTAGTGCAGATCGAATAGTCGGACGAAACAAGGGCACATCGTGGCACCACAGCAGCCCTCGGCTGGTCGCGCTTTAGATAATCCATTACTAACACTAGCATGCTCACCTCGCCGTTACCACACATGATGCTTCCAGCTCGTCTTACCCTCTCACTCACCTGTCATGCAAGAAAGTCAAGTACGCGGCATTAAAGGTCGTACAAACTTCGCCGCCGTATATGTGTATGCGTTTTTGACGTGATTGATTGGATCTACCGTCATTACACACAATACGAATCTGTTGCCACTAGATGAGTGATTAACCCTCGTGCGCGCAGGTATTGTACTGCTGCTGTCGCACGAAATGCGGCGCTGCGGATTGACTGTTTTAGCGTCGAGAAGCGTATTTCAGCAACTACACTCGCTTAACGATGTAAATAGCGCGCCAGACGGCCGTCAGGTTAGCCAGCACGGCTACTAAGATCACTGCGGGGGCAGCAAGTCCTAAGAGAGCTCCCCCAGCGAGTATGATGAGCCGCTCACTCCTCTCAGCGATGCCAACGTCGCAGCCTTCGACGCCGACGCTCTCACCTTTTGCCCTGGTGTAACTAACAAGAAGGGAGCCCGTGAGCGCCAGTCCCACGTAAAACCAGTTTACCCCCCCGAGTCCCAAGCCAAGCAAGATGATGCTGTCGACGTAGCGATCGAAGATGGAGTCGATTACGCCGCCCGAAATGCTTGCCATCTGTGCACTTCGCGCCATCGCCCCATCAAGTATATCGGCAAGCCCTGTGAAAAGAATCAGAATCCCTCCGAAGGTGAAGGATCCAAGGGAAAGTGTGACACCCGCTAGTACACCGATGAGAAACCCTACCGTGGAAACAAGATTGGGCGTTATGCCGATTGACGTCAGCATCACGGCGGGCCGAAGGAAGATGCGGTCTGTTTTATTCTTGAGCTTACTGAGCACTTCTCCTCACTCGCATCGATTAACGTAGCTATGCTTAGTGGTGTTTCGTTTAGCATCGTAAACGCGCAACATTTGCTCTACGTACCCCTGCGATCTATTTTAATCTATGTGATTCTGATTTGAGCGCCTCCTTCGTATACTGGAATGTCTACAAGATAGATACGGCTGTTATTGGCACTATCGACGTTAAAACTCTAATCAGCGTCCCTTGCTATACTTCTTGGTCACTTACATCCATCCACGATTCATGAACGTGCCGGTATATCGCCGGAATGAAGCACCATCACGGTGTGCGTTTAAAGTGCCACTCGACCGAAAAGTCGTGAAGCAAGCGTAGATTATAAGGATCGGGGAAGATAGACTATAAGGACAATACCTTGTGCTAACACGAAGAAGGGTACAAGTTTTTTTGAGGAGTAAAGATGATTCCGAAATTTAATGCGGCAAGTCATATTCCCCTAATGAGCGATCGAATGTCCCTTGATTGGGAAAAGGTAGCGCGTGAGGTGACGTGGCTGGAGGATATGGGGGTGGAGAGCATTGTCATATCAGTGCCAGCGGGCACTCCGTATCTTACCAATGATACCGTCGTGGGATACGTCGAGGCTGTAAGCGAAGCGAGATGCTCTCTCGCAATCATATGCGACGTAGGAGCGCGACGCACGGAGGATGCGATGGCGCTTTCTTCAGGGGCTGAGGATGCCGGGGCTGACTACATCATGATCTGTGCTCCGTACATGTTTCCGTTGAAAGAACCGTCGCTGTTTAACTACTACGCGTCTATCGCCGGTTCAACGACCCTTGAGGTGGTTGTGTATAATCTCCCGAGGTACACAAATAATCCATTGTCGGTGGAGTTCATTGCGACCTTAATTGAAGACATCCCCAACATTGGGGCGGTGAAAGAGACTATTACCGACCTCGGTGAGTTTAAACGGATGTATGAGGTCATCCAAGAGTGGGGACGTGATATCTCCTTGGTGATTGGTGATGACCAGATGATCTGGGACGCCTTTTGCGTGGCAAATGACATCGGCACGATTTCCACCGTTTGCAGCATGTTTCCCACGTGGGTGCAAAGGATGCGGGAGCTTGCCGCTAAGCGCGATGCGAGCGGACGACAGATTCAAGATACGCTCACTGCGTACAAACAGGAGGTGATACGGGTACACGACTATCTCGTCGGACAGCAAGCAACCGCCCAAGTGCTGCGAGCGACGGGAGGGTACAACCCACTTCCCATGTCGTCGCCGACCGACCGGGACATTGCGCACGCGCATGACGCGCTGGTGAAGCTCGGGTTGTTAGAAAGCGCCCCGTGAGTGAGTCTACCATGACAATTCGCATCGGTGTGATAGGCGGCACAGGTTTATACGAGCTGTGCGGTATACACCGCAGCATGACAGTGGAGACTCTTTTTGGGAACGTTGCCGTCGGCACCGGAGACATCGAAGGGAAAGAGGTGGTCTTCCTCCCAAGGCATGGGCAATCGCACGATATCCCGCCCCATGCGATTAACTATGAGGCAAATATGACCGCCCTAAAACAACTTGGAGTGCACGCAGTCATAGGAGTGAACGCTGTTGGTGCACTGAATCCCGCGCTCCGTATGGGTGACTATGTGATTCCCGATCAATTCATCGATTTTACAAAGTCACGTCATACGGTCTTCACCTCGGGCGTCCGGCACGTTGATATGCGCCAGCCATATTGTGAGGGGCTCAGGACTTTTTTGCACGAAGCTCTGCAAGGAACGAGATGCCACGGACGGGGTACGTACGTCAGTGTCGAAGGGCCGAGGTTTGAAACGGAGGCCGAGCTTAGGATGTTTACCATGTTGGGAGGCGACGTGATTGGCATGACAGGCGTTCCGGAAGCCACAATCTCCCGGGAACTCGCCATGTGCTATGCCACGCTCTCCCTCGTCACGAACGAGGTGTCTAGAACAGGCACTTCTCACGATGAGATCGTACGTTTTTTTGCGTCCAAAGCGCTGGAGGTCGAACGTATTACTCACGACGTGATTAAGCGTATTCCGCTGAATTTCATGTGCGGCTGCCAAAAAGATTAATTTTGATGGGGCACACGAGGTATTGTAGACACATGAAGTTGCTATTTGACGACAGACTCGTAGAGCCAAACGTTCGATGGCTTGAAGACTTGCGCGATGTGGCATACGATACAAGCTGGATGAACACGGCACCTCACGTTGAGGCGTATTTTATGTACCGCGATCTTTATTTGATACCCGAGCATAGGAATGTTCTCGTGGCGCACGATCTGCGGTACGATATCACTGTCATCCCTCCGTTGAAAATGGGGCGTGAGTACGTGAAAACTCTCGGGCACTATCACCCTCATGTCGTGGCGGATGCCCGGTACACCTACCCTGAACTGTATGAGGTACTTGAGGGTGAGGCACACTATTTGTTACAGAGGCCACGTAGAGAGCACATAGAGCGCGTGGACGATGTCGTGGTGTTACAAGCACGGCAGGGCGACAAGGTGCTCGTGCCCCCCAACTACGGTCATGTGACGATTAACCCCTCGGAAAAGACGTTGAAGATGGCGAATTTGGTCTGTAGATCGTTCACGTCGATCTATGAGCCCTATAAATTGCTTCACGGCGCCGTGTACTATGAATCGGTAGACGGGACGTTCTTGCAGAACCGTTTGTACGCGCAGACGCCAGATATTAAGTTGAGACGCCCGGTGGAAGTTCCTGAACTCGGGCTCACGAAAGAGCGCGCGATATATGATCTGATCGAGCATCCCCGCCAGTTAGAGTTCCTCGTTGCTCCGCAGAAATATGCCTCATTTTTCAACGGATTGTTCGATCAAAGGTAATCAGTCGTTATAAGTTCCGGTAACACATAAAAGGCGTTGCAAGGACGAAATGGTTATTATTTATTCATTCTGGTGAAGGACAGATGTCTCATTTAGGAGAGGTACTGATTCTCCCGTTACGTCTAATAATCTATTAATTTTGTTTGCCGCGAAAAAAAGAAACGCCATGCTAACGAACGAAAAGCAAACATAAAAGTGACACACTACCCAAACGGAGGCGCATGAAAGAAACTCCTTGTCGAGGACACTTGCGGCTTGCACCAGCTTAACGAAAGCGAGGGGGTAAGATCGCCAAAGGTTGAGCAGTAGTACCAAGATTGCAAACATGACGCACTCGTTATGTATAAGCACTTCCATCGATCTCTCTGAATGTGTATACTGTCGGCAAAACCGCAAGATGCACCAATATTCATAAACGACGCTCAATACGAGGAGAGAGAGATAACCGTTAAAAACGCCCAACAAATAGCACGCTATAAGCCAAAGCACCACGGTTGAGTTTAGTAGCATCAACAGTTTTTTTGTGTTGTTTATTCCCAGGAACACTGGTATCGTTTTCACCCCGTGTACACTGTCGCCTGCTTTGTCACGGACGTCAAATAAAATGGTATTGATGATGCTCCTACTGAAAAAAAAGTAAAAAATGAGGCAAATGGTGATGAGATCCTTTGAATAAACCGTTAATGGCAGAAACGCCATGCCTGAGGCCCAACACATTCCAATGGATACGCTTTTTAATCCTATTATGTCCTTTAATCTGAAGTTTCGGACTTTTATGCTATATATCACTCCTGTAAGCAGCGGACAGAGAGCCAGAACTACAGCGTAAGGACTTTGCATAAAGCAGAGGGTAAGAGCAGCGGCGAAAGATACCATGACCATGAAAATAAGGTAATGCTTATTTTTTGCTATAAATGCGGCTCTCTGTGGCAGATTTATCGAGTCTTCTTTTATATCGGTTAATTTGTTGAGGCTGTACGTTGAAAAAATGAGCAAGAACGACGCGCAGATCAATTTAAAGTCAGGCGGAATTTCGTAAAGCATAAATGAAATATACAGTTTTATAGCACCTACTAGCGCGATGAGGATAGAACTGACGTTTAAAAAAGATATGACCTTATCGAGCGTTATATGCCTATCAGTAACGAACTGATGTCCCGTATTCTCATAAGGTGACAGGTGTCGATAATCCGACATAGTGCTCAAACAACACACGCCCCCATTCTATTGCTTCATTACTTTGACTCATTAAGAGCTTAGACACGTCGTAGCTCCCGTTCAGATTGTACAGACCAAGAAAAATAAATTTGTCAGTAGATGTAAAAGCAACTTTTGGATTTTGTTTGATGATATACAATTTAAGGTTCTCGTCAAGTGCTCTCCGCAAGCTCTCTTTATCTGCCGCCTGTACTACTTTTTCCAGCACATCTGCTGTTAGTATTAGTCGAACTTCCACCTGATGGTTAAGAATTTCTTCAAAAACCGTTGGGTAGTCTGAAACGAAAATAGGGGAAATACCGTTTATTTCCTCGACGCCTTTCAGTGACTTCATAAAGATATTATGTATTTTATAAAGATCAGTTGAATCAATTGTGAGGACTGTGGCGTCTTTCAAGCAGCCTACTTTCTGAAGTAGACTCGTAGGAATGCCGCTAATGTCGTGCTCAAGCAAGAGCTCTTCAGCTCGTGCTAACGCCTCTGCCGTATTGCTAAAATCAGTAATGTTGTAGGTAACGACCGTGCCGATAGTGGTAAGCTGATAATTTCGCTCGTGATCTTGAAACGTGAGGTTATGTTTCTCAAGATCTCTCAACGCATGTATCGCTGTGGTAGAGCTTACGTTCAGGTTCTCTCGCAGATCGCCTAACGATTTTTTGCCATTACTCAAGAAAACAAGGATGCTTCTTCGCAGATCTGAACAGAGTGCAAGGTGGAGGATATCCGTCGCTTTTTTTTGTATGATTTCGTCTGCAGTACCTTCTTTTGACATCATTTTTCTTGTTTCACCTGAAGGGACGTTCACGGTAGTGATGCACCACGCGGGCAGTTATACGATCATGGTACTCCGACAATGTTACCGCCTGTTGCATACATTTACATATAATTAACATGTTGCTCAAACAAAGCAATAAATAATTTTTCTTTTTATCTTAGATATAGTTAAATCATGAAAATATAGCTTGCTAATACAAATGTTGTTCAAGTTGAGCAACTTCTAGAAATCTGACATTACCCTTCAACAAGTTTTGACGATAGGGTAGGTAGTAACAAGAATAACTGCAATACGTCCGGTACAATTGCCGGAGGAACTTCCGCGTTCGAGCGAGTGATATGGGTTGGTTATTACTTAAAACGATGTATCGTAGCCCGTGAGACTCTGAGCTTTTGCTTTTGTGTCAACGTTCTCAGTCGTCGTAGCGGTGGAGGGTGCCCTCTCATGTGCTCTGCCAGTGCGGAGAAATGCCTCTCTTACCCTATTCCATCCGCCCCCCCCTCACGCAACAGTGACCCACAGATGGGCTTCCCGATAGGGGGCGGCGCGATTGCCATCAGCGTAGAGCAGGAATTCCATCGTCATGTTGGTCCCGACTCGGTCGGGCTTTAGGTTGATGGTCTTTTCCCACGTTTGATTATTGTCGAGGGCAACCGTGCCCGTGTAGAAGGTCGTCGAACGATTGTTGGTGGTGAGCTGTACGACGATGTCATACGTCACGCTCCTGAACTCGTGGTTGACAACCCCAACGATGACTGGTTGTTGGTCGCCTAACAGGAAGTGAGTGGGGTAGTCCGCCGCCTTGCCACCGGGCCCGAGGAGGTACAACTCCGTGAACTTTTCGCCTTGCTTGGGCGTTGCGATGACGTACGCCAGCGTGCCAACTGATGCGAGGATTGAAACGATCAATATAATTGAGAGCGTCCGGTCAAGACGGCTTTCTGCTGTGGGAAGCAAACCCCTTTTTGCTTCGCGGAAGAGGTGTCCGAAATCTATCGAGAAGCGCTCTTGTGGCGAGAGCTGAAGTCTGCGCCCGTTTGCGATGAGAGCGCAGACCACCGTGAAGACAGCAAGGGCGTATCAATTACTGCAATAAAGAATAGAAAAAAGGTAAAACCTTTACCCACGAAAGAGCTGATCTGAACCCTTATCGCAACGTTATATACTTATCCCAGCTCGGATACAGCCACCCCTGAAATCCTCCGTCGTAGTACGTATTGGCGTTGTAGCGCGCCCACTTCGCGTCAGAAGGAACAACGGCTTGTGAGTGGACGGTAATCGATTTGCCGGCAGGCACTAGTAACCAGTTGAGGGTTTTATAGGGGAAGACAGGTACAGATGTGTGCCCATCCCAAGCTTGAAAACCAGTCGCATTGCCGATCTTAGCATATCTGGATGCAGCAGTCGGCTTGTAAAACATTGCGTCAGGGGCAACCCACGCATCGGCCGTGCCTGTGTTGGTAATATTCCATTCAAAGTACTGGGGGTTATTGGGCATTAATCGTGCATTGGTTATGGAGAGAGACGGTGCGGGGGCTAACGTCGTAAAAGCCTTCAAGCACACAGTGCCATTCGCAAAATGATTGGTAAGGTCGTCCCACGAGGTGCCGTTAGCGCTGATGTAGCTCAGTCCTGTGCTCACCGCTGCCCTGCTGCTATAGCCCTGTATGCGCGCTTGCATCGCAACGGGATAGTTATACCCGGGAGTTCTGAGCCTTACCACAACTGAGAACTTGTGACCAGGCGTGAGCGGGACCTTTGTACTGAGCGGAATTGTGTGGTACCCCGGCACGGGTATCGTGCCCGTCGGCTCAACATATCGATCCGGACTCGTTGGGCCTGATTCAGGGTCTTTATACACGTAGATCTCGTACTGTGAGTTGATCGCTTCGGTGTAAAAGCTAACGGCCGTTAGCTTCTCGTTTGCGGTTGCGTTAAAGACGTTGGCGAACCACTCTGTGTCGTTGCCGGTCCCTCCGCTGTTTATCCATCCGAGAAGATCGTATTGGTACACGTGATCGTAGTTCGACGTCGGCTCGGCAACGTATACCGCGCTCGCCAGCCCTTCCCAGATGCCGATCTTTGAATCATAATAGGAGACGTAGAAGTAGCCGTCTTCCCCCCAACTCTTGCCCCAACTGTTTCTCACGATAAATGCACCGTCCCCTGGTGGCGTCGTGGGAAACTTGTTTTTATCGAAGCTATCGTTCCAACCAACGATTGCAACGTCATGGCCGGGGGTGGTGTTTCCATTATAGTAGTAGGTGTGGAAGGTCTGATTGTAGTATGCGCTATTCCATGTCATGCCGGTGTGCACTGCGCCATAGTTCATCACCGCCCATTTGAGGTTGTCGTTATCCAAAGGCCCACCCCTGTCAGGGATGAAGTAGATGTCCTGCACATGCTTTTGTACGGATATATTGGCGGGCGAATTTCCAGAATGAGCGTCGTACGGGTCGTCACTCGCATTCACCGGCCCGCTCCACCGAGCAAGGTAGGCGGCCGATACGTACATATTCCCGCCCTGACACGGGAGATTATCAAAACCATGGGTGTTCTTTAGATTGTTCTCTGAGAAATTCCACGTCTCAGCTGGCGTAAGCGAAGATTCAAGAGCAGAGTAGGTAGCAAAAGCCCAGCAGGACCCGCAAGCACCTTGATTTTTTATCGGCGTTAACCTTCCCAGATCACGGAGGTCATATGATGCGGGATACGAAACACCTGCCCGAGCCAATCCGTCTGGTTCTGCAAGCGGGATTTTTTGCCCTCTGAGATAGGAGACATTGAGGGGTGGCGGCAGCTTCCCCAGGTTGTACCCGCCTAAGGTTTGTGCGCCACGCGTTCCATCCTTCCAGTTGTTAACGTATGTTAAAAATTCGGGGTTTAAAGGTGCGCTGCTAAATGGCGCTTGCGCTGAGCCGTGCGTGTTAGTAGCGATAGCACTCAACCATCCGGCGGCGGCCTCAATGCTCGTTCCTCCTATTGAGAGCACCAATACAGTCACTAGCAATGCTGAAATTAGTTTTTTGCCCATGATCAAACCTCGTGTATGTCTACACGGTCAAACCGAAACACTGCTGGTATCGGTCATATGTTTTTCCCTTCTTATCTGTGCTGTGGACGACGGCAGGTGTAGGATTACTGCCCTGCCTCGCGAGCACTGACGCGTAACTAGTGAAGTCTTGAGGCAGTGCCGGTCAGGCGATCGATCGAATAAGATACTCCACTCTTTGGAAAATACAAACAAACCAGAATTTAGTGTGGAAGTAAACTAACTCATATATAGGACATAGGGTATATACCCGTGCACGCGCAAATGCTCGATAAGGCACACGCTGAGCGGGATGTCGCTCTACGGTGTTGGGCAGGTGGGAATAACAAATGACAAGAACGGCGTTAATAACGGGTATCACAGGACAAGATGGGTCATATCTAGCAGAGCTCTTACTGGAGAAGGGGTATGACGTTTACGGCCTCATTAGGAGGTTGAGCACTCCAAACGTCTCGAGAATTGAGGGTATAGTTGACAGGGTCATCCTCTTGGAGGGGGACATGACCGATCAATCATCGCTCAACATCGCGGTGCAGACCGCCATGCCCGACGAGGTGTACAACCTCGCTGCTCAGTCATTTGTGGCAACTTCGTGGAACCAGCCGGTACTCACCGGCGACGTGACGGGGTTGGGAGCCGTCCGCATGCTCGAGGCTGTCCGCCATTTCAGCCCTGATGCGAAATTCTATCAAGCGTCAAGCAGTGAGATGTTTGGCATGGCGGGTCAGAGCCCGCAAAACGAGCACACGCCATTCCATCCGAGAAGTCCGTATGCCGTGGCAAAGGTGTACGCCTACCACGCTACGGTAAACTACCGTGAAAGCTATGGCCTCTTTTGCTGCAACGGCATCTGCTTCAACCATGAATCACCCCGAAGAGGCATAGAATTTGTTACAAGAAAGATCACTGATGGCGTAGCACGAATCCACTACGGTCTCACGAAGGAGCTGAGGCTGGGAAGCTTGGACGTTAAGAGGGATTGGGGGTACGCTGGCGACTACGTAAAGTCGATGTGGTGCATGCTTCAGGAAGAAATGCCAGACGACTATGTCGTTGCGACAGGGGAGAACCACTCGGTCAAGGAGTTTGTCCAACGGGCCTTCGACGCGGCGGACTTGGAGTGGGAGAAGTACGTCAAAGTGGATGAACGGTTTATGAGGCCTGCTGATGTCCCAGAGCTACGAGGGGATGCCTCCAAAGCAAGACAAAAGCTAGGGTGGGCGCCAGAAACAACATTTGAAGAACTTGTACAAATGATGGTGGAGGCAGATTTGGTGAAATATGGAAGGTAATGCGTGGACGAACCAAGCGATCTCGATCGCAGAGGAAATGCACAGCATCATGTATGTATATAACGTTTCACGTCGTTAACAACCGTTACCCTATAGACTCGTACGACGCTCTGGCCCCGCACATATGATCTCATCTTCATCAGACTCCACTCCTTATCATTATTAATGGCGTAGTATAATACACTATATCATACAATAGACACAACATATGCTGTCATAGTGGTGAGTTAGGTGGAGTACGAATTTACTTTGGGTGAACTGTATGAGTACGTAAAAGCGACGATGAAGACCATTGCCGCGTCAGTCGAAACTGAAGCGGACAATCTCCGTCCCTCGGAAGTTACGGCCCTCATCAATGCAATCCTCACAGCACATCGGGAAAATAAGCGCATTTTTCTGACGGGGGCTGGGAGGTCAGGATTGGTTGCGAGCGCCTTCGCCATGCGATTGATGCACTTGGACTTCACCGTCTACGTCATCGGAGAAATCGTCACCCCCGCAGTCGAGTCTGATGACCTCGTCATTGCCATTTCAGGTTCAGGTGAGACCAGCCCCATCTCTGAAATGAGTACCATAATAAAAGAGAAGGGCACAAAGCTCGCCGTTGTGACGTCAAACAAGGATTCGCGCCTCGGATCTCTTGCTGATGTCACTGTGCAGATCAGCGGCAGGCCTCACATAGATAGCGTCGGCTTCCTTGAACGGCAACTCACCGGAATATCAATCTCCTTTGCTCCTCTGGGCACGATATTCGAAATCAATGTTATGATATTGATGGACAGCATCATTGCGGGACTGATGCTCGCTACGGGAAAAAGTGAAGCGGATATGAAGCAGAAACATTTTTAAGGTTCATTAAAG
This sequence comes from Methanobacteriota archaeon, assembly GCA_963704625.1. GTDB lineage: Archaea > Halobacteriota > Bog-38 > Methanoflorentales > Methanoflorentaceae > DASPRZ01. Next base: position 1,695,544 of record OY969924.1, read on the forward strand.
CGATATAAGGGATCTATAAGAGAGTAGCACTGTCGGAATGAGCAAAGTAAAGTAAAGAGTTAAAAAAATGAGAAGGTAACGTAGGATAATCATGAAACCACTTGTCGTATATTATTCGAGAACGGGGACGATCAGGAAAGTAGGAGAGGCCATCGCACGAGCGCTCAACTGTGATAGCGAGGAAATCACTGAAAAAAAGGGCAGAGCAGGATCTCTCGGCTTCTTGCGGTCAGGAATGGAGGCAACGTTTGGCCGGCTCCCAACCATTAATGCTGCCGCGAAGGATTCTGCATCGTACGATCTCATCATCTTAGGGACGCCAGTGTGGAACCTTAGGATGGCAAGCCCAATGAGAACTTACTTAACGCAACACGCAGGAGAGTTTAACAAGGTCGCGTTCTTTAGCACGTATGGAGGAAAGGAGCGCCCCCGCGTGTATGCAGACATGGAGCAGCTCTGCAGGGGGGCGCCTGTGCAAGTGCTTGGACTTCAAGAACGAGAAGTGAAAAGTGGTGACTACGCGCAAAAAGTGACGCACTTCGTCAGCGCTCTGCAATCCCTTGAATAGCCCCTCCACAGAGCACTGGGGCCTAACGAACGCGTGCGCATGGCATTGCTGAGTCGGCTACTGTAAGGTGCTGCGCCTCTGAAGTGATAATATATATGAGACAGATTAGTTGGCAGGTTCGATTTGGCATATTGCTCGTCGTGATCTCTGCAATTCTTTACCTCATTCATTACGGAATTTTTAGGGATGCATATCACCTCGAAATCTACGGGCTTGGTGACATCGCGTTTCTCCCCCTTGAAGTTCTATTAGTTACGCTGATTGTCGATCGAATCATAACCAACCAGGAGAAACGGGTGCTGTTGCAAAAGCTGAATATGGTTATCGGGACGTTCTTCAGCGACGTTGGCACGCAACTGTTGAAGTCAATATCTGACTTTGACCCGAATATCGACAGGATCAGAAACGCGCTCATCATCACGAATGAGTGGTCAGATCGGGATTTTATCTCTGCGAGTGCGCGCCTTAAAAAATACGAGTACACCATCGAACTCCCGGAGCGCGACCCTCAAGCCCTTGATCTTCTCGAGGGACTACGCACGTTTCTTGCGGTAAAGAAGGACTCCCTCACGCGCCTTCTGGAAAATCCCACACTGCTCGAGCATGAATCATTTACCGATCTCCTGTGGGCGGTGACGCATGTCGCGGCGGAATTAGCGTACCGAGAAGACCTCCGGCATTTGCCCGGTCCTGATTACGATCACCTCGCCAACGACATAAAACGGGCGTACAGCTTGCTTATCCTCGAATGGCTCAGATATATGGAGCACTTGATGGATAAGTACCCGTACCTCTTCTCCCTCGCGCTTCGTACGAATCCGTTTGATCCCACTGCACGACCTGAGATCACGTGACTGCCTTCACCGACCGAGCTGATTGCCCAGCCGTGCCGTGTGAGCCCCCTGTTATGACATCCTCATCTCGTTCACCAGGCGTCGCGCTTCGGTAAAGCCCCAATGCTACGTTACCAGCGGACTGATACGCAATACGCAATCTAGAATGTCTCACTCACCCACGTCTAGGGAGTTCAGTTCATCCGTTAGCATGGGCAAAAACGTCCCGACATCTGTTACCACTCCGATGGCCTGCGCCGTGCCTCGGTCGATGAGCTTCGTGACCGTTGCGGGGTTGATGTCGATGCAAATGGTCTTCACGTACGAGGGGAGCATGTTTCCGACGGCTATTGAATGGAGCGTCGTCGCCATCATAAGGACGAGGTCGACCCCTTTCAAGAGTTTCCGCATGGCATCCTGAGCCGCCATCACGTCAGTGATCACATCGGGAAGCGGCCCGTCATCTCGTATGGATCCGGCAAGTACAAACGGCACATTGTTGGTGACGCACTCGTACATGATTCCACTTTTTACGCCTCCCTGCCGCACGGCTTCAGCGATGGAGCCGTAACGCACAACTTCGCTGATCGCATAAAGGTGGTTTTTGTGTCCTTCGCTCACCAGCTCAGCCGTTTTTATATCGAGTCCGAGCGACGTGCCGTAAAGGTCACGCTCGATATCGTGCACGGCGAGGGCATTCCCCGCGAGAAGGGCATTGACGTAACCGCGACGAATTATCTTCGATAACGCCTCGGCGGCTCCGGTATGCGACACCGCGGGGCCTGCCACAACGGCGATCTTTCTCCCCTGAAGTTTCGCCTGCACCATCTCCTCTGCAATCTGGCGGATGAGCGTTTGCGACGGTCGCTCGGATGAAACCCCACCCCCCATGAACTCGAATAATGATCGCTTGCGCGGACGCTCCGGCGGCGTCACGCGTACCCCTCGTTGGCCGATTACTATCTGATCTCCTGCTTTAATATGACTTATTGGCGTGCATAGTGCTCTCTCGTCCGTTACGACTATCATACAGTCCATCTCGATGTCCTCGACGGGCACCCATCTGCCGACGTGATGCACGTACGTGGGGTGATTGGTAGTGGAGTAAAATCCTTGCGGCACCACTTTGTCTCTCGGTGATGTATCCAAATAGACGTCCTCAATTTCCGGTATCCGAGCTCCGAGTCTATGGAGGACACTCAATATCGCGTCGAGGTGTTGTTCATCTCTTCCTTTAACAGCAAGCCGTACGTAGCTCGGGTCGCGCTTATGTGTGCCGACCCTGAACGTGATGATCTCAAACTCCCCGTCAAGATCCATGATCTTGTCAAGTACCTTTGTCAGTATAAGCGAATCAATTACATGGCCTTCCAGTTCAATTTCTCGAATTGCAGTCATCGTAACCGTTTCCACCGTGCAGAACGTGTGCACGCTCCCTTAAAGCATAGCATGTGCCCGAAGATAACCTCTATAACGTATACCATGGGACCTCTGTCTACAAAAACCCCACGTTACCTCCTCACCGTCGTCTACCTACTCATCATCGTTCCTATGCCTTCGTCTGTGAACAACTCCAGTAGAAGTGAGTGAGGGATATTTCCGTTTATAATATGTGCGTTGTGAACCCCCGACTCGACAGCCCTTATGCACGCCTGAACCTTGGGGATCATCCCGCCCTCAATGATGCCTGTTTTTATATACTCATGCGCTTGGGCTATTGTCACTCGTGAAATGATCGTGGCTGCGTCCTCTGGGTTCCGTTGCACTCCATTAACATCAGTGAGCGAGATGAGCTTCCTCGCCATAAGTGCGGCAGCGATGTCCCCCGCGACGGTATCGGCGTTAAGGTTAAGGCTGTGGCCGTTCGTGTCGACGGCAATGGGTGAGACAACAGGGATGTACCCCTTTCCTGCCATGATCATGATGATCTCTGGGTTGATCACTTCCGTCTCTCCGACCCACCCGAGGTCCACTTCGCGCTCGGCCCCTTCATGGATAACCATTTGCGGTCCTTTCTTTCGGGCCGTTATCATCCTCCCGTCCTTGCCTGAAAGGCCGACCCCTTTGCCCCCATGTTTTCCGATAAGCGCCACAATGTTGGTGTTGATGTTTCCGACGAGCACCATACGTGCAATCTCGAGCGTCTCCTCATCTGTTATCCTCAATCCGCTGACGAATTTTGGTTTCTTTCCCATCTTTTCCATCTTTTCGCTTATTTCGGGACCCCCACCATGGACCAGCACTGGCTGCATCCCGACGTATCGCAGTAAGACGATATCCTCTATTATGTTCTCTATTAGACGCTTGTCCACCATCGCATGCCCGCCGATTTTAATGACGATAAATGACCCATAGAACTCCCTGATGTATGGCAGTGCTTCAATGAGGATTTGCTCTCTTTTCATTCAGCATTCATTAGCCACTTTACGTAGAAATATTTTGCTAAGCTCTCTCCAAAGCCTATTTTTGAAAATTTACGGCGCACATCAAACTGTTCCATATCGTTGAGTCTATTACGTTGATGCATCTCACTGTTTTGTTAAAAAGGCCGCAATAGAGCTTATCACTCATCAGGAGAAACCTCCGTATGGTGCCTCCTTGTGTGACAAAGTGGATCAGAAGAGACGCACCCCCAGCTGTGTGGCTGCACGGACATTGTCGATAGTAGTTCCGACCAGAAAAACGTGTTGTCATCTCTCAATAGCACTTTTTTTATTGTTGCTTTATAATCACGTTTCTACAAGTATGTTCCAAAAAATATTTACGTAATCCAGATATGTCTTCTTATTAAAGTTGATACCATGAAGAAGAGCGCCCTCACTTTAATCGCAGCGAGTGTGATACTCATTTCAGTAGTCCACTTTGGCATAGCCAATACGGATGCAGCAAGTTTACAGCAAAAAAGTCCGTATAAAGCGACAAACGTTAATGAAAAGAGCATAATCGATCCATCGGCCATTACTGGTGGAGGAGCCACTATAGGAAATAAGGACAACTCTGTCCGTCGAGCAGGAGCGACCCCTACTCAGATAGTCGTATTAGAACCCAACACAACAGTGTTGAAACTGCACGTTGGCGACAAGATCACTGCACACGCACGACTAATCCGGACAGACACTGGGGCCGGAATCCCTGGGGCAACTATTAGGTTTAAAGGATCTCTCGATGGTACTACGTGGATTAGTGCCCCCTCTCAATATTGTATAACAACTGATAGTAAGGGTGAAGTCAGTTATGCGGGCGCCATACCCGACCCTTGCACCTATGTCCCGGCTGTGCGGCTACCGATAACCGGGTACGTCAAAGTCATCTATGCTGGCGACAGTACGGTACATGGGAAGTGAGTCTGTGATCTACCAAGCAACGCTTTTGCCGCCATCATCTTCCTCAACTTCAGCCCCCACACTGTCTCTCTATAACTAGCGTCGAGACAGGCTTGTTATGCACAATACCTCGAGGATATGCCGATACCGGTAACGTCGATGCGTTTGTTGCACCAAATGCCACTACTCTGCGAGCCGTTCGGTACGGGATTGATAGATGGATTGATTGATAAATGGATTGATGGATGGAACCATAGAACCTCACAGCTTTAGCGTGGGAGTATGTCAGAATATGGTGGGCAATGTATCAACTTATGATTCTCTGCCACGCTACGCGTACTCCTTCTTGAAACATAAGAGATCATTCTAATTAGATAAGGGTTCCATCATTACATTACCCGAGTCATCTGCTGCAATTTAATACCACCAAAAAATATTTACATGATTGTAGGTAACGTACCCTAAGTTGATACCATGAAAAAGCAACTACTCATTACACTTGTCGGTATCCTGACGCTAATCTCATTAGCGCAGGTTGGCATACCTAATGCCGCCGCAGCAGATCCGCACGCAGCTCCTAGCCCTAGCGAGATAGTCACTCAATTGAACATACCTGCAGTGCACATCGGTGATGCGATCGTAGCGAGTGGAAAATTGATTAATAAGAACACTGGCGAAGGGATCACTGGTGCAACTCTCACAATGCAAATCTCTCTCGATGGCAACAATTGGACACCGGCTGGTAGCGTAAAAACCGATGGTACCGGTAGTGTCAGCTATCCGCTGACAGTTCCCGACCCACGCTCATACGGATATACCTTACCGTTGAAGGTCTATTGCATGATCTCATATGATGGCTGCTCGGCCTTCGCGCCAACTTCGAAGGTTTTTTCCGTAACAGTTTTGCCACCATCATAAACCACAGCCACAACACCACTCGTCACACTAGCTCCCTATGCACTCTCTCTGTAATGAGTGTTCAAACAAGCTTGGTCATACACAATAATTACTGACGCTTCTCGGGGCCGTTGTTCCTGCTGACGCAAAATGAGCAGTGTACTAAGCACAACCGTTCTACAACGGCGCTGCACGCGCTCACAGTATCCGAGCGAGGTGAAGTGCACCACTTGAAGTACGGCGCAACGTGGTAACATCACCCCTTACATGCATGAAAAAGGTATAACCACTTTTTTCCACGCTTTATTTTACCTTTTCGAGCAGGAAGACTCCGTCCGAAAGGGCGGAGATGAAAGCGATAAGAACGTAAATTATTTATGCTAATGAAACCAAATACAATAAAATGCATAAAGTTTACCGCTACCGGCTCTACCCGACGAAAACACAAGAGACGAGTATGAAACGAACGCTTGAGTTCTGCCGATATGTGTACAACGAGACGTTAGCGATGCGGAAGCATGCGTGGGAGCAAGAAAAGAAGACTCTTTCTAATTTTGACATGCATAACTTACTCCCCGCGTGGAAAGCGCAACGGCCAGAACTAAAGGCAGTTCACTCGCAAGTATTACAGGAAGTACAGGAGCGCGTAGATCTAGCATTCAAAACATTCTTTAGGCGCGTTAAGCGGGGAGGAGAGAAGAAAGCGGGTTACCCCCGCTTTAAGGGGAAAGAGCGTTACGATTCGTTTACTTACCCGCAATCAGGGTTTAAGCTCGATACTGATAATAATATCCTTACGCTTTCTAAAATAGGTGAGGTTAAAATTGAGTTGCACAGACGTGTTGGCGGCGCAGTAAAAGTAAAGCGCGTCAATATTAACCGACGCCCTACAGGGAAATGGTTCGCTTGTTTCATTGTTGATCATGAACCGAAGAAGCAGCCATTCAAAGACGGCGCTGTTGTCGGTATTGATGTAGGCCTCTCGTCGTTTGCCACGCTGTCAAACGGTGAGAAGATAGAGAACCCACGATTTTTCAAACAAGAGGAGAAAGAGCTTGCGAAAGCACAGCGCAAGCTATCAGCTCAGGAGAGAGGGACGCCGGAACGCACCCGCGCAAAGAAGGTTGTTGCGAGAGTGCACGAGCGGATAGCAAACCGGCGTAGCGATTTTGCACATCAGTTAAGCCGTCGTATTGTCGATCGTTTTGGAGTAATAGCATCTGAAGACCTGAACATTAAAGGCATGATGCATAACGGGCATCTTGCCAAATCAATAGGGGATGTCGCATGGCGTCAGTTCACCAATTACACTAAGAACAAAGCGGAAGAAGCTGGTTCGATTGTTGTAATGGTGAATCCTAACAATACCTCACAACAATGCTCTCGCTGCGGATCAGTCGTCAAAAAAGAGCTGAAAGACCGCACACATTCGTGTAGTTGCGGACTTATCATGGACAGAGATGAAAACGCAGCCATAAACATACTTAGACGTGGGCTTGCGTCTATAGGTGATAGAACCTTAGAAGCCCCTTGCGAAAGCTAGGGGAGAAGTCACATGATGACGATCTTATGACCATCATGTTTAGACAGACTACGTAACTCTCTTAATGAAAATGAAAACACGCATTTGAGCGCACTATGTCTATAAAACTCGCTTGCATCCAAATGGGCGCAACCGGCACGTGGGGTGATAATGTACATCGTGCCGTAACGATGATGCGGAGTACAGACGCCGAATTTGTCGTTTTGCCGGAACTCTTCAATTACTGTAAGGACTTCAAGACAGGGGAGCCAATCCCTGGGCGCACCACCGAGGTATTTACAGCGCTTGCCCGGGAAAAGGGCGTCTACATTGTGATGGGAAGTATTTTAGAGGTCGAATCACAGCCAAGTGTCACGGCGTCACCACTGCTGTACAACACGAGCATTCTCATTGATCCCAGTGGATCCATTGTGGCAAAGTACCGAAAGATCCACCTCTTTGCATACCATTCGAAGGAGAGATACTTTTTAAAGCCCGGTCAAGACATCATCGTTGCCAACACGGATATCGGCACTGTAGGCCTTTCAATTTGCTATGACATACGGTTTCCAGAACTTTATAGAGCGTTAATTAAACGAGGGGCTGAGATCATTGTGTGCCCTGCCGCGTGGCCATACCCTCGGCTTGAGCATTGGGTTACCCTCAACAAGGCCCGCGCCATTGAAGAGCAATGTTACTTCATAAGTTGTAATCAGGTCGGGGCGCCGCTGCAGACCCAGACATTCTTAGGGCATAGCATGATAGTTGACCCATGGGGAACAGTAGTGGCATCAGGTGGAGACGGGGAAACCGTAGTCGAGGGAAAAATCGACGTAGAATTTGTTCGGAAAATACGGAGCGAATATACGTTTTTAGAAGACATCGTGGAGCTATAGATACGGTTCCCGTGATACGATACTTGTGCCACAAGCCGTGCATCGACCGCAGCACTCGCGTAACAGTACGTTCCGTAATCGGTAATCGTCATTTTTACCGCTCTTCTGCTGCGAATCTCACATGTAGATGAGTGACGTCACAGCTAACTACATACACGCAAATAAAAAATCATACGGCGTGGAAAGAAATTGGCTGAATCAGAAACAGACATAATTTCATGCAACGAGGAAACAACTTTTGGGAGATTTAGTACACGCATCGGAATGGGAGACAATGTAAAAAACGATGCAACAAACTTTAATATCCCAAAGGCGATATTAGAAATTCGGGCTCCGGTAGTGTAGTCCGGCCAATCATGTGGGACTCTCACTCCCTCGACTTGGGTTCAAATCCCAACCGGAGCATCCACGTCTTTTACCGATGCTTAGTTGGGGCCCTCCACCGATATGTTGAGTTTCCAGCGGAGCATCAATATCGTATCAGGTTCTCTAGGAGTGATGATATACTATAATGTTCGCCACATGAATTCACACGCATAAGACTTCTCTTGCAGCTTTGATTGCGTTGATCGCCGCCGGAAATCCTGCATACACCGCCATCATGATAATGGTCTCTACGATTTCCACTTTCGTACACCCTACATTTATCGCGGCCTGAATGTGATCCTTCAGCTGCTGCTCCTTTCCGCCTAACGCTGTTATGGCTGAGATGATACAGAGCTCCCGCTGTCGTGAGTCAAGTCCTGGGCGCGTATACACGTCACCGTAGGCAAACTCGATGACGTATGTCGCGAGGTCGGGGGCGATGTCTTCCATTAGTTGTATCAGGTCGTCAATCCCTTCTTTGTTCACTTCCTCAAGCTTCTCAAAACCCCGCTGATATCGTTGACCTTCCATCGATTCAACCTCCTGTTGTCTCCTACGCGGTCGGAACGATATATGGATTGATGTCCTCTGTCACAGCTGACACGTTGCATAACTGCTGCAAATTATAGTCTGATATACTACGATACTAGTGCCACATTTCATCGGTAGCAAAGGCATTCGAGGTACCGCTCCTCGCGGAGAGGGATATAGATGATGTGGAGCATGTATGATGAGTGTTTATTTATGCATTTGGCTATCCATCCATCCATCCATCCATCCATCCATCCATCCATCCATCCATCCATCCATCTATCATATCTCAACGTGCCCCCACCTTGGTGAGGGGTTATATATATGTGGACAGTAGGGTGTTATGGGTGAGCATGTGTGCCTTCGGTTGCCAATTACGGTTTGTCAGAGTTATTTGCTGTCAGCACCATCTCATCAATCGTGCCGATCCCCACTGAGCCAACTGTCGCGTGGTTGCTCGATGCTCACGTTAACTCGTTACTTATCATTGCCGTGCTTGTAACGGGTTCAATAATCGGTGCGTCGATAGGGTATGTTCTAGGGAAGTATGGCGTGCGGAGGATTTTGCCCTTTCACAACCTTGAGCGGGAGAGACGAGCACGCGAATGGTTCAAAAAATACGGTGCGTTTGTCTTGCTGGCTTCCCCATGGGTTCCATTTTTTGGAGATCTCATTCCAATTGTTGCCGGCGTTGAGGGCTACAAGTTCAATAACTTTGTTGTGGTGATGTTCGTTTCGAAGCTCGTGAAGGGTGTGGCAGTAGTCTATTTCATATCGTTCTTTTTGCAGCGTGTTCCTGTGCACTTTTAAGCATCATAATCTTTTTTAGGTAGGTGGGCACTAAACGATGGGGAATGTTGTGCTCAGAGTTATACGCCTCTTTTTGGCGCTTCACTGGCGAAAAACTGGCATTTACAACGATTGATAAAAGATAAAAAAAGTCAAAATTAGCTATAGGTGGGGATGGAGCAGGTCACCCCTCCTCAAAACTAATGGCCTCTGTAGGGCAGCTGTCTGCTGCCTCTTGACAGTTACATTCGGCGCAGGCATCGCTGTCGATGACGTGAGATATCCCATCATCTTGGACCTCAAAAACATCTGGGCAAATGTCCTCACATGCCCCACAGCCCACACATAATTCGGCATCGACCTTCGGTTTCAATGTAATTCCTCAACGATATTCTGTTTCTTTTCAACGTTTATATCTATCGGTGTACCGTAGCTGTAGTGCCTGAGCACGTTAACCCTTTTCGCGCGGGTAGGCGGCTGCGTGAGCGTCCGGATGCAGAATTACGTACAGGGACAAATGGATAAAAATGAGGAACGCTAACGTAGGATTATGTTTGACACTCACGCGCATATGGACACGCGACCCTATGAGGATTTTGAGCTGATGGGGGTTGCGGGCATCACACACGTGCTGACGCTTGCCCATGACCCCATGCGGATGTCGGCACCTTCTGTTCTCTTTGACCACTTTCACAAACTCATCAATGACGAAGTGCAAAGGGGCGCCAAGAATGGCGTTTCTGTACACGTCGGTCTTGGGGTCCATCCGCGATCGATAAACGACGAGGTTGATGCTGTGTTAAAGGAGCTGCCAGAGTACCTGTCACATCCGGATGTCGTGGCAATTGGCGAGATCGGCCTCGAGCGCTGCACGGCTGTAGAAGAACGGGTGCTCCGCGCACAGCTTGAAATAGGTTACTATCCAAAGATCATCCACACGCCCCGAGTTGGCAAATTAGAAGCCGTCTTGGCGATAGTCGATATCGTAGAGGATCTGGGGGTGAAGGATATTGTCGTCGATCATCTCGATACACGTACGATAGAAGTGGCGCTAGAGGCGGGCACGTATATGGGCCTTACGGTACAACCGGGGAAGTTATCGGTACAAGAGGCAGTATCCATTATAAAAGAATACCCTGATGCTCAGTTCGTAGTGAACAGCGATATGAGCTCTCAGCGGTCAGACTGTCTCTCGGTTGCGCGGGTGATGCACGCTCTCTCGATGGAAGGGTACACCGACCTCGCTCGGAAGGCGTGCATTCAAAATGGCTACGACTTGTTCTTGCGGTAACGCGACCATCAACGTGAGCAACCCGATAAAAATAAGGAAAAGGAATCAATAGTTCTCTGTAAGTGCTTTTTCTGTTACTAACATTTATAATCTTTCAGAGGTATGGTTTTTTAAGGGAGGGAAGTTGTATGACTGATGAAAAAAAGGAAAAGAAGGAACTTACGCCTAGAGACTACTGGATGTACGACACAATGACTGAAATGAGGCGCATGCTCGAGAACGTCCGCGGAAACATGGATGAAGTGTTCGGGAGGATGCCATGGCCTACGTGGAGACCGTGGAGGCCGACAACCCCCGCAACTTACCGTGAACCCTTCGCCGACGTCATTGACACGGGAGCGGAGTTAAAAGTGGTTGTCGAGTTGCCCGGGGTGGTAAAGGACGATATCACTATCAACGCCACAAATGATAGCCTCGAAATCTCTGCTGAGTCAAAAACCGAAAAGGAAGAAAAAGAGGGAGAATACGTGTATCGGGAACGCGGATATGCATCGTTTAGGCGGATGCTCACCCTTCCTGCAGAGGTCATTCCAGAAAAGACAGAGGCCACCTTTAATAACGGCGTCCTCGAAGTGGTACTGCCGAAGAAAGAGCCGACTCCGGCTGAGAAGAAGGTCAAAGTCGGCGTTAAGTGAGCGATTGAGTGAGTGGGTAACACATGGAAGAAGGAAGAAAGTACCCCTTTGAGATCGCCGTCACGCCTGAAGAAGTCGACAGAGGTCGCCATTGGATAACCGTACGGTTGACGAACATCGCTACCGAAAAAATCAACGACGTAAGTGCGACGCTCTACACGTACAACTCGTACAACGTCGACGTGTTGCCAAGTGGCTCGTTTCACTATGTACGGGAAGTAAAGCCTCAGGAAACGAAGGTCATGAACTTTCACATTTTTGCAAACCACTCAGGGAGAGTGTACCTTCACGTGACCGGATATCGAGGCGAAAACTTGATAAGCTGGTACTCGCCCGACCACGAGATCAGAATAGCCGAAGACCCCGCAGAAATCCAGACGTTTTTTGTAAACCGCCCCTATTGGGCCTATGAGGAGACCATTGAGACAGAAACGGTCGTAAAAGCTCGTGCGGACGTTCGCGATCTGCGCCTCGAGGTAGCCGCAACACCACCGTCGAAGAACCACACGCTCATGGATGTCATAGATATCGACTTCATCGCCAAGGGCGGCACAAAGCGGTATGTCAGTGAGATTTTTGCGATTGAAGAGGGTACGTATCTTCTCAGAGCACATCTGTTTCACGAGAACAAGCTCATAAGCAGCAAAGAAGCGTCATGCTATGTAGCGCCGTTTGAAGAATGAGCGCCTCATCATTTGCTCTTCTTCTTACCCCTTCACTTTTTTCATTTTGTGTCTCTCTGACTCTCGACGGTAGGGTCTGTTGAGCACGCTGCACGTGTAAGCCCATTTTACCCCCCAATTGCTATTGATGTACACGTCCCTCTTTTTGAGCTTCACGTTTAGGAACGGCTCTGGCCCGTTAGGGGGTGTACCTCTGTCTGCACGGACATAGATCGGAGTGACTCCTGTTGTCTATGACACATAATCATCATCGTCTCCCTGTTGGGTGTTTAGGTTACACGCACGAGCGTCAGAAATATTAATATCTTTGACGGGAAACAGGGTACCCGTATGAACAGGAATGTACGCGCGGTACAAGGATATCTCTCGAATTACCTCAGGCGAGACTTCGACAACCCTTTTTACGCATCCTTCAAGATAACGCACCGGTGCAACTTGCGATGCGGATTTTGCAACGTTTGGGAAACCAAGGTGCCCGATCTCAAGACAGTGGAGGTCTGTAAGGTAATCGATAACCTCTCAAGCGCAAGCACGTTTACTATAAGTTTTGAAGGCGGTGAACCGTTACTAAGGAAGGATATAGGGGAGGTATTGCGCTACACGCACGATTGCTCGAATTATATTTTGTTTACGACAAATGGCCTTCTTATTGACAAGAGACCCTTTGAGGAGTACGCGAAGTATTTTGACTTCCTGCAGCTGTCAATCGACGAGGGGCATGAGAATGTGCACCTCTTTGACAGGCTTGGGTATTTCACTGATCTTGGGATAAAGACGACCGTACAGACAGTGGTCACAAAGCACGACCTCGATAAGATAGAGGAAAAAGTGGAGAAGGCCTACGCGCACGGACACAAGATTCTTGTCATGCCCGCCTTCGCATTCGACGGTACTGAAGATTTAACGCCCGATCTTACGCGGCTTCGAGAGATCCTGTTGCGGCTAAAGAAACAGTACGGAACCGCGCTTACCACGAGCGAGGCGTATATCGACAGCTTTGATAGGCCGTATACGTGTAGAACGCTGTCGATTATGATTGAGCCAAATGGGGATATAGTGTACCCGTGCATGGCGATAGGGACTAAACTAGGAAATCTCCTTGAGACAAATCTCAAAGATTTGATGAAGTCTGACAGAGCGAAGCAGGATCGACAGAATATGGTAGCCTGTAGGAGACATTGTTTGATCTACTGTCACGCGGAGACCTCGCACCTCATGTCGCTCCAGAATCTTGTGCCCTATGCCAGAAATGTTGTAGGATTTCGCCTCTTTGGCGGTGGATAACGTCGTTGACAAGGCAATAGCCCAACGTAACGTAACGTAACGTAACGTTATTGTGATATTATAGCTTTGCTCCGAGATACGGTGGCAAATAGTAAAAGCTTTGAGGGCGATTCACTGCTCATGGAGGGGTATACACGGGCACGTCTGAATCAGCACAAAAAGAGGCGATGGAGCAGCTCTCAAATGACATTGAGATGCACTTACACCAGCTTGACGTTTACCTTGGGGCGGAGGCGGTTGACGCGTTACACAATTATGTAACTTCGCAAATTGCACTCCTCCTCCTCGACTTTGAGGCAATAAAGGGGGCGCTCGCAAGCCAGGGACGTCAGGTAGGGCCGTAGGGTGCACGCGAATACTGTCTGTGCTGTGCCGTGCACAGCGAGGGCACGAATGATGAGATGATACGTATGATAAAGGATGCTCTGCTCTGGGAACCCATAGGCGATGACAAAGTTCACTGTTTTTTGTGCTCACATGAATGCAAGATAAAGCGATGGGATCGCGGAATTTGCCACGTGAGGCAAAATCTCGACGGAAAGCTCAGCACTCTCATTTACGCGGATGTGAGCTCGATGCACGTCGACCCCATCGAGAAGAAGCCCTTGTATCACTTTTACCCTGGGTCGCAGGTGTTTTCGCTTGGCTCGCTAAGCTGCAACTTTATGTGCGAGCACTGCCAGAACTACCAGATCTCGTTTGCGAACGCGGGGCAACTCGGGACGACGGAGGTGCCACCAGAACAGGCCATCCAGATGGCGTTGGAGCGAAACTGTCGGGGAATTGCATGGACGTATAACGAACCCACGATCTGGTTTGAGTATACCTATGACTCAGCAATACTCGCAAAGGAGGCCGGACTGTACACGGTGTATGTCACGAACGGCTACATGACACCAAGAGCTCTTGAAAAAATAGCCCCGTATCTTGATGCGGCGAACGTTGACGTGAAGGCATTCTCAAACGACTTTTACAAGCGCATATGCCGCGCAAAGCTCGAACCGGTTCTCAAGACGTGTGAGGGGATGTATGAGCTTGGAATACACCTAGAGATAACGTACCTCATAATCCCTGGGCTGAACGACGACGATACACAGCTTACCGAATTTTCCCACTGGGCAGCAGGTGTTGGTGAAGACATTCCAGTGCATTTTTCACGCTTCCATCCTGACTGGCGGATGATTGAGAGGCCTGCCACTCCTATTGAAACGCTCGAGAAGGCACATAATATCGCCACACAGGCTGGATTAAAGTACGTTTACGTGGGCAATGTCCCTCACAGATACGAAAATACATATTGTCCAAGCTGTGGCGAAGAAGTCATCAGTAGAAGTGGATATTCAATTAAAAAACAAGGTACTGTTTGTCCGAAATGCGGCCTCAAACTCAGGATCGTTGATCAATAGCTCTTCTTGGTGATCTTGAAGCACACTCTGATGACTTTTTTAGCCCGCTCGATCCTGATTGCCTTGCGCGCCATCACGATGTCGCTTATCAGCTCTTTCCCACTCATCCGTAGTTTATGGACATTTTCTGCTATTTAAAATATTCGAAATGATGCAAACACAACGCGAAGCAGTGAAGGGCAACATCCCATGAAAAAAGGTTAATAATCACACGATCATATCGATGGTGATGATACTAAAACGATTATCCGATTTGACTGATGCTGAATTCGACCGCATTCTTGATCGCGGCGCCGAAGTCAGGACCGTGTTCGACTACGTCCGGAAAATAGTACAGGATGTCAAGGAGAACGGTGATATCGCAGTGATGAACTATACCCTTGAGTTCGACAAGGCCGACATCGTGGAGCTTAGGGTTACAGAATCGGAAGTCCTTTCCGCGTATGAGAATGCATCACAGGACGTGTTAGATGCACTGTATGACGTATCCGACAATATTACATCGTACCACTTAAAGCAAGTGCGAAGTGATTTCTGGCTACACGAGGTCGCTCCTGGGATTATGTTCGGCCAGAAAATAACCCCCCTCGACAGAATCGGTGCTTATGTCCCCGGAGGGGTTGCAGTGTACCCCTCTACCGCGCTTATGACGATCATTCCTGCAAAGGTTGCTGGCGTTCGAGAAGTAATTGTGTGTATCCCACCAATGCCAGATGGCAGCTTACCGGTTGCGACGCTATTGGCAGCAGATATTGCTGGTGCAAACGCCATTTACAAGATAGGCGGTGCACAAGCGATTGCCGCTATGGCGTACGGGACACAAAGTGTTACAAGGGTGGATAAGATCGTGGGGCCTGGCAACGTCTATGTGACCGCTGCAAAGCAGATCGTGCAGGGAGAAGTCGAAATCGACTTCCCGGCTGGTCCAAGCGAAATTGCAATCGTGGCCGAGACGGGTACGGCAGATTTTATAGCTGCCGACATGATTGCTCAGTTGGAACACGGCCCACTATCAGCGAGCTTCCTAATCACGACCTCGCAAGATCTGGCTGATGGGGTAAAAGCAGAGCTTGAAACGCAGATAAAAACGGCGGCGCGGAAGAATGTGATGGACCTAAGTCGCAGCGCCATACTTGTGTGTGACAATTTGGATGCGTGTATAGAGTTCGTAAATGACCTTGCGCCTGAGCACCTTGAGCTCATGGTCAACGACCCGATTTATGTCTTAAGCCGGATAAAGAATGCTGGCACGATCTGTGTCGGTGAGTACTCACCAGCTGCCGCTGGCGACTATGCTACGGGGATTAACTCGACGCTTCCGACAGGAGGAGCTGCAAAGTCGGTAAGCGGGCTTGACGTCGATCACTTTGTAAAAAAGACGAGTCTCCAGGTCCTCACAAAGGAGGGGCTGCAGAGTCTTAAGGATCTAATCATTCAAATGGCGAGCATCGAAGGATTGCCAGCGCATGCTACTTCAGTTACGAGGAGATTTGAATGAAGTTTACCCGTTCGAGCAACATCGTTCCGGAAACCGACGTCACCGTGGCGGGGTGGGTACATGAGTTGCGGGACCACGGCGGCATAGCATTTCTGTTGCTCAGAGATCGGGATGGCATAATGCAAGTGACGATGCCAAAGAAAACTGTACCCCGTGATGTGATAGAACAAATCAGACAGCTTAACCGAGAGTCGATTGTTGCCGTATCGGGTATCGTCCAAAGCGAGGAAAAGGCGCCTGAAGGGGTTGAGATCGTCCCGTATGAGGTTACTGTCCTCAACACGGCAGAATCTCCCCTCCCTCTTGATGTCACGGGCAAGGTGAGGGCTGATCTCGACACACGGCTTGACTCTCGTTTTATGGATGTTAGGCTGCCAAGCACGAGGGCTGTCTTCATGATTCGGGCCGAGATGCTGAGAGCAGTGCGGGACTTTTTGATCGCCAGAGAGTTTATCGAAATACAGACCCCGAAGATGGTGGCGACCGCAACTGAAGGAGGAACTCAACTGTTTCCGATATCGTATTTCGAACGTGAAGCATTTTTAAATCAGAGTCCGCAGCTCTACAAGCAGATGATGATGGCCGCAGCCCTTGAGCGGGTTTTCGAGATCGGCCCGATATTCAGGGCCGAGGAACACGATACAAGGAAACACCTCAACGAGGTGACTTCAATAGATATTGAGGCCTCGTTTATGGATCACAGTGACGTCATGGCCCTGTTGGAAGAACTTGTTCAGCACACCTACGTCCAAGTGATCGAAAACTGTACCGCACAGCTACAGTCATTGGGGGCTGAACTTAGGATTCCTCACACCCCTTTTCGGCGGATAACGTATGGTGAGGCGATCGAGATAGCTGACCTCGATTGGGGGTATGACCTCGACACCGCAGCAGAAAAGACCGTAGGAGACGAAATAGGAGAACACTACTTCATAGTGGACTGGCCAATCGATATCAAGCCCTTCTACGTCCAGCAACACGGAGATCTGTGTTATGCGTTTGACCTGATGCATCCGCGAATGGAGGTTGCCTCAGGTGCTAAGCGCGTCCACGAATATGAGGTGTTAAAAACGCATATAGTAGAAAAGGACCTCGATCCCGACAGTTTCACGTTTTACCTTGACGCCTTCAGGTACGGAATGCCGCCTCACGCCGGGTGGGGCATGGGAGCTGAACGTCTCCTTATGACCATGCTGGACCTCTCTAACATACGCGAGAGCGTATTATTTCCGAGGGACCGACGACGACTCACGCCATAGCGTGGCGGGCCGCATCGAGCGTCATAAAGGTATCGCTCCAAAATCACTGCGAATGAAACCACAAACTATATCTTAGGCTCTAGTAAGTAACGTGTGGTGCATACTGATGCGATATCAAGATGACTCCTCAGATAATTTCTCCCCACGACTGAGGCTCAAAGAAGGAGTCGCGCGCTCACCTCTCGAACAGAGAATAGCCACACTTGAACAAAAGCTCTCTGAGCTAGCCAGCGTGCCACGATATCAGAGTGACTCTGCCGAAGCTGCTCCCATGCGCATGAAGCGCGAAGAAGGAGTCTCGCATTCACCTCTCGAACAGCGCGTGGTGATGCTCGAACGAAAGGTCTCAGAGCTCTCAAAAATCATCAACGGTCTGGCAGTTCAACTCGCGGACGTATCTTCAGCGGTTCGTGATATTAAGCGTCCTACACAGGTCCAGGAAGATGTCGAACTACTGGTTAAAAAGAGAGGGGCTCAGAGGGGGGAAAAAGCAGAAAAGAAGGGCAAGACCGAGTACATCATTGCTGAAAATGATTATCCCATACAAGAGAAGCAACAATCAAGGGGTAATGTCGTGATAGCAGATAAGGACTATAGTTCTTGAAGGCATAGATGTACATTAAAGAATTAGAAATTTATAATTTTAAATCATTTGGAAAAAGGGTAATTGTCCCATTTTTTGACGATTTTACAACAGTTTCTGGTCCAAATGGATCAGGCAAATCGAATATAGTTGATAGCGTGCTTTTCTGCCTAGGGCTCTCAAGTTCAAGGAATATGAGAGCTGAAAAACTCACTGATCTGATTTTCAACGGAAATGGTTCTCATGAAGCCACGGTAAAACTCACCTTCGATAATCAAGACTTCGAGCTTCCCACTGACAACCAGCTCACAATTATGAGGAAGCTGCGTCGTACACAAAGCGGGTATTACAGCTATTATTACCTTAACGGCAAGCAGTGCGCTCTTTCTGACATCCATGATCTCCTGTCGAAGGTTCGCATCACGCCAGAGGGATATAATGTCGTCATGCAGGGTGACATCACGCGCATTACTGAGGAAACCCCCCTCGAGAGGAGGAAGATTATTGATGAAATTGCAGGAGTAGCGGAGTTTGACAGAAGGCGTGACAGAGCGTTGCATGAGCTTGAAATTGTGAGAGAGCGCGTTGAACGAGTTGACATCATTCTCACTGAAGTCGACGCTCGGATTGAACAGCTCAAAGTCGAGCGTGAACAGGCACTTAAGTATCAAAATTTAAAGGAAAAGAAGAGGCGTTACGAAAGATTCCTCTATGCCTCAAAGCGCAATAAGCTCGAGCAGGAGTTGCTGAACATCGGGAACGGGATATCGCGGAAGCAGAAAGGCAAGGATCAGCTCGTCGCTGAACTTACTGACACGCGAGAGGGGATCTATGAACTTGAAGAGCAGTTAAGTGCGATAAATGACCAAGTATCGCATAAGGGAGAAAACGAGCACCTCGAGATTAAAAAGCGAATCGAAGTAATTAAGGGCGAAATATCAAGGAAGCAGAATCTTGTTGACTTTGTCAAGAAAGAAGTAGAGGAACGCGAATCGCAGAGGCGAAAAACACTCATTGAGAAGAGTACCCTTACATCAAAAGTCGAGGCTATAGCTGATGACCTCTCTTCCGAGGCGATACGACGGGGGGCGCTCCTAAGTGAGCTCGAGGAGCGTGAAGGCGAGCTCCTTCGTCTCAAGGAAGAAATTTCCTCCATCGACGCTGAATCGGAGAGCGTCCGAGATAACCTCTCTGAAAAGCGCAAACTCTTGGGGGAAGCCAAGGATAAAAGGGCCGACGTCGTGAGGAGGAGGGACTCGGTTCTCGATGCACTACGGAGAAAGTCATCACACGTCCAAACTGTTGAGCGAGAAATTGACGAGCTAAAGCTTGAAGCCGCAACGGTATCTAGTGAGCTCGAAATTATCCATCAAAAAATATCGGGGATCAAGAAAACGGCGGCTGATTTGCTTGAGGACATCAAGGATTTGGAAGCAAACCGCGAGGACGTGAAACTCGCGCTTGATGCCGTTGAACGGCGTCTCTACCAGGCGCAACAGGAGTACGTTAAGGCTGAAGCACGACTTAAGGTGACCTTTGGGAAGGCAGTCGAGGCAGTGGTTAATGCTAACTTACGTGGCGTAAGAGGAGTAGTAGCGGAACTTGGAAAGGTCGATCGTCAGTACGCTACAGCGCTTGAAGTAGCAGCGGGATCTCGGATGCGGAATATCATCGTAGATAGTGATGCTGACGCAGCCCGGCGATAGCCCTCCTCAAGTCACAAAATATAGGACGAGCTACATTTCTCCCTCTTAACAAGATGCATCCCATTGCCCTAGATACACTCGAAAGGCGTGAAGGAATCATCGACTATGCGATTAACCTCGTAAATTATGGTCCGGAATACAAGGCTGCATTTTCTTATGTGTTTGGAAGAACCGTTATAGTCAGGGACTTAGAAGCCGCACGGAACCTGATTGGTGCTCATCGCATGGCGACACTTGATGGCGAATTGCTCGAGCTGAGCGGCGCTATGACTGGCGGTATTGACCGACATGCGGTGAAATTTGTCGCAAGCGAAGAAGAAGCGCTTGAGCGGATTGGGCAGCACGTAAAGCAATATGAGAAAGAACGTGAACGGCTACAAAATGAACTGTCTGCTACCGATGAACACATCATCAGCGCGAAGCGCGACTACAGCGTAGCTGAAGGTGAGGGTGAGCTGCTGCGCAAAAATACGATAACTGTTGAAGAACGACAGAGAAAGTTAGAAGCGACTGTACGAGAAAAATCCGTGGAATATGCAGCGCTGCGTGACGAAAAGCATAGTCTGAGTGTTGACATCAACGAGATTGAAGAGCACTTGACGGAATATAACAGCACAATCGAATCTATCGAAAAAGAGATGCAAGAGACTGAAAGACTGTTAAAGGGCTCCGACGTTTCGAAACTGACGGAGAAGCTCGGAAATATCGCTGATGAAGTACGAAGGCTCGAAGGCAGACTAGGACAAGCTGACGCCACGATTACCACCCTTAGACTTCAGGATGATTACACGAAAAAGAAGCTCTCCGAGGTGAAAGAAGCCCTCCAAGGCACTGAGGACCGGATTCGCGAATTTAGAGTAGATGTTACGCAGCATCTTTCTGACATCGAACAGCTTGAAGGGGAACTAAACGCAATTTACGGATGTGAGAGAACACTCGAAGGCGAGCTAAATGAACTGAGGGTTGAGAGAGATGAGGTTTTGGGACAAATAAGCGTAAAGGAATCTCAAAAATCAGATATACAGAGGAGAATTGACCGAATTCAAGAGCAAATCGCGAGCCTCGATTACCAACGGCTTGAAATTGAATCGAAGGTTGAAGAGCTCAAAGAAGAGGCGGGGGATTTAGATGTTGAGGTCTGTGACGAGCCGTACGAAGCGATTCTGGATACGCTGAAGGATCTGGAAGCTCAGATGGAAGCAATGGATGACGTTAACATGCGGGCAATCGAGGAATATGATACGGTCACCGAGAGAAAGGACAGCCTCATCGCACGCAGAGATACGCTTTTCACTGAAAGAGCTGAAATTTTAGAACGAATTGAGCATTACGGACAGATGAAAAAAGAGGCGTTTATATCTACCTTTGACGGTATAAACGCGAATTTTAGGCACATCTATGCTGATCTTTCCGGTGGAACAGGAGAACTCGCACTCGAAAACTCTGACGATCCGTTCGACGGGGGCCTCATTATTCGATCATGGCAGCATGGAAAGCACATACAGAGGTTAGAGGGAATGTCGGGAGGGGAGAAGAGTCTCACTGCCCTCGCCTTGATATTCGCAATACAACGTTATATGCCCGCGCCGTTTTACATCTTCGATGAAATCGACATGTTTCTTGACGGAGCTAACGCTGAGATGGTGGCAAAGATGATCAAACAGCTCTCGTTAAATGCTCAGTTTATCGTGGTATCATTGAGGAAGCCTATGATTGAGGCAGCGAGCAGGACGTTAGGCGTTTCCATGCAGGAGGATAACATCTCAAGTATTACTGGGGTGAAGCTCAACTAATGGCTGCCTCTGACGAATATAGCACATCGGAGCTTCTTGATGACTTCGATGAACGGTCTATCGACATCCTTGTATCCCTTGCAAAGGACGGGGAGATAGATCCTTGGGACATTGACATCGTTGATGTGACCGATAAGTTCTTAGCCAAAGTTGAAAAGATGGAAAAGCTTGATTTGAGGATTTCAAGCAGAACTCTCCTTTTTGCATCGATGTTGCTTCGGATGAAATCTGACGCCCTTGCAGAACACGAATATGATGCGGAAGATGCTTCCGGGTATGTGGAAGAGGATGACGGTCCCGAATATTTCCCTGCGCTAAAGCACAAAGTAAGAAGGCAGGCGAAACGGCGGGTGACTCTCTCTGAGCTCATTGAGGAACTAAAAAAGGCCACGAAGCGGAAGGAGCAATCGGACATTAGGCGGCTACGAGCAGCGCGCCCGGGAAATGTCGATGCACTTGTTGTCGCACACTCTGAGGATATAGAAAAGCAGATTGAACGGTTAAGCGGTGTGCTCAAAAAGAGGCAGGATGAAAGAGGGTACATTCTTTTCAGCGAACTTTTAACAGTTAAAACTCCTGAGGATGTCGTAAAGACGTATATACCACTGTTGTTTATGGCAAACAGGCGACAGATTAAACTTGAACAGCAGGAGATCTTCGGGGACATTTTCATTAAATGTAGAAACCTTTAACTTGAACTTAACGCTGTATTTTGTGAAAATGAACGACAGAGACCTAATCGAGGCTGCGCTGTTTGTCGCAGGGCATCCCCTTTCTTTAAGTGGCCTTGAGACGCTTATCAGTGCAGAAGCGGACGTAGAAGAGTTGCTTGCATCACTCATTGAGGAATATAATGAGAAAGGAGCACTCGAAATTGTCCGTATGAACGAAGAGGTGGTAATGCAGGTGCGGGCCGAATATGCTGAGGCAGTCAGGTCCATCGCTCAGAGGGATCTCGAGACTCCAGTGTTACGCACTCTCGCTGTTATTGCATATCACCAACCTGTAACGCAGTCAAAAATTGCGGAAATTAGAGGAAATAAGGCGTATGGGCACGTCCATGAACTGGTAACGAAAAAGCTCATTGAGGCTTTGCCGCACGGCAGGACAAAGCTCCTCCAAACTACCGAGGCTTTCGCAGACTATTTTGGCTTTGAAACTAATGATAAAGAAGAAATAAGACAAAAAATTGCGGCATTAATACGCCACGCCTAGCCGAGGGATATCCTTTGGATAAAGTAACCTCAACGTGTCTCCCTCCTCCTCTCGCGCACGAGCACGAGTCATTTTTGGTACCCGTTGAATGTGTTCTCCTCTCATCAACTCGATTTTATTATTCGGGTCTTGACATTTTCAAAGAACAGCTTCCGTCTTGTATTTTGTTGCGTCAGCAGATGATGTGAACTATACCGATGATGAATATTCAGATTCGTCTATATTCAGACTCTTCTTGCTCTAGCCGTCCGAAGCGCAACCTTTGCAGCAAAAGCTCCTGCCACAAAACCGGCATCAATATTCACCACAGCTAACACCGAACAGGATTGCAACATAGAAAGTAATGCGGCTTCGCCTTTGCCCCCCATCCCATACCCGGTCGAAACAGGAACCCCTATCACAGGGACATCGGTGAGTCCTGCAATTACTGTTGGAAGTGCTCCTTCTCTACCAGCGACTACGATTAATACATCAGCAACCATGATTTTTGGAAGCTCAGGATATAACCGATGGATCCCTGCCACTCCGACATCATGGATACTTATCGTGTCGCATCCAAATTCTTCTGCTATCACGCGCGCTTCTTCTGCCACCATAATATCCGCAGTCCCGGCTGACACCACCCCGACAAGTCCTCGTGGCCCCTCAAATGTTGGTGTACTTCCGACCACCGCAATACGTGCTCTGTCGTTCCACTTTACGTTAAACCCGCTGAGTGCTTCCAGCTGTTCGTTCGAAACCCTAGTAAGAATCACCCGCCCCTCTAATTCAAGCTGCGCTTTAGTTATCTCCAGTATATCCTCGGTGCTCTTTCCTTCTGCAAGAACTACTTCCGAGATACCCGTCCTGTATGCACGTGTAGTGTCAAGCTTTGCAATTTTAGAGATTCGTTGATACCCGTCTATTCGAACTTCTCGTAAGATACGGTGCTCAGCTTCCTTTAAATCAATCTCACCTTGAACGAGTTGCCCTAATATGATTTTTATAGGTGGCATAGCTTTACATACGTATTGCAATTCAGCCTATAAAGTTTGCTAGGTGAACACGCGGTCAATGCAACAACACAAGCACTATATCCGTTGTAGCTCAATTACCATCCGTAAGGCTGAAAATACTTTTTTTCGGGAATTAGATGAAGATGAACATATCAGCTCTGTTTTTAGGCTGATTTTTTGTATCACGCCTCGTGTTGCTTACTCTGTATTAGCCAGATAATCAGTTCACGGGATCTCCACAAATATGTTCTCAAGTAGAGTTTTAGCGCCCTCCCATTCCCTCCCGAGTGCTTTGCTTAAAGTGGTTTGAGGAAATACACGAAAAACGGGGATTCCGGGTCAACTGAGATACTTTGCAGCAAACTTTGCCGTTAATTCGGAGTGACGCGTTTATTTCCATTATTTGCCTTTTTTGGCGTCCCTTGCAGTTGTATTACATACCGCTCATCCTATATTTGCCGTTAACGTCAACAATATAACGCTGTTCTCGGCATATGTCAGCACTATCCTCGTTAGCTATCACACATCGAAGGCAATCCCTAGCATGTTTGGTGCGACGATGGAAGTGAGTGGATTTTACTTTTAGTTTCTCACCTTGAGCAGGCCCGCCATTTCTATTCTTATCTACATGAATCTCTCCTGGATAACGATACTCTTGTCTTACCATATGACGTCTTCCTTACAGTCTTTGACCGATTCTTTGGGTGTACTGTCGTAAGGCGGGAGCTTGAAACGAGGTTATTAAAGAAGCTGGCGCGCAAAAAACGATGGAACGAAATCCCGTATCTCAGGGACTTGCACCTATGCGAGTCTAAGTTGATTTTAAACGCACCGGTCTTGATGGCATAGCAATGACGATATTTCAATATTTATGACTAATAATGATAGGGCGCGGTTGCTAAAGATCAAAATAGCGCACAAAACGGTAGGCCATCGGACTGCATATCCAATGTTTTATAGAGCAGGTTCATGTACTATTAATTGGAGAATAATTTATCTGTACGGGCGTGAGACAGATTAAACGGATTTTTGTGGGAACGAAATGTTCAATAAAAGAGTAGCACGGTACCGATATAAGATATAGAGGGGCACGTATAATGAAATTACAGATTATATCACTTACGCCAGCGCAGTTTAAGCTCGTGCGACGAACAGCATTTGCACGCTGGCGGCCATACGATGAAGGGCGACCGAGCACATTACTCGCGTTGCTCGCCAAATACTCGACGTTCCAGATACGGAGCGACGGTGTGCTAATCGGGCTCATGACCGATTCACTGGGCAGGTCCAGCCATCACGTGCTGGATGAATCCTTTGTCGATACAGCTGGATTTAAGGCGCTGCAGTTTAAATTTTCTTCAGTTGAGATGGAAGTGTAGTAAGAAAAAGATATGGCGCGCAAATAAACGGTTCATTGAGGAAATTTCACGCCGACAATAATTTCGGTAGGAATGCATCAAGGGATATGGTGCTCGATAATTTTCCCCATAACCGATTGACTCATCAACTCCTGATTGAGCACTTCTCCACTCGAAGTTTCACACGAACCTAGCCTAGATAACAGCTTAAAATTTGTTCTTACTTCACTTAGTTACTGCTCGTTATTCGAGATGACTTCCGACTCAAGGTGTATGCTTTTATTTGTTCGGGGTCATCTTTCTCTGATATCTCCCATATAGCGGTACAGCAAAAGTTCTTTCTTGTTTCAGATTTCAGATAGAAGTGGCAGTGAAACAGTAAAATTAAAACCCAAAGGGAAGCTATAATACATACGATGTTCAATTTTATGAGGATTCACAATTATGTTCGAAGCTAAAATCATTGGTGAAACACTGAAGGATGGCATTGAAGCCGTAACGATTGTCGTAGATGAAGCTCGGATACATTACAACAACGAGGGGTTGTACGCGAGGAACGCCGATCCCTCATATGTAGCTATGGTTGAATTTGAGCTCTCGAGTAAGGCATTTGAAAGTTATAAAACAGATTCAGAAGAAGGCGTAATAACACTCGATTTGAAAAAGATGCAGGATATCCTTGAGCTTGCTAACAGGACAGATATTGTCGAACTGCGTGTCGATGATAACAAAATGCTGTTGTCATTTGGTGACGTAAAATACACCATTGGACTTTTAAGTCCGTATTCCATAAAGAAGGAACCGAAAGTGCCAAATATCGACTCACCGGCTCACCTCGTGTTAAATGGCAAACAATTTCGGTGGGCAATAAAGGCGGCAGAAAAAATCAGCGATAATCTCGCCCTTGGATGTGTGGATGAAACGTTCTTTATGGAGGCGGTTGGTGATGCAGACACTATGCGACTTGAACTGTTAAAGGATCAGCTCATAGACATCTCGCGCACTGACGGCAAAACTGATGAGGTCAAGTCACTATTTAGCCTTGAATTTTTGCTTGATATGTCGAAAGCTGTTGGAAAGGCTTCTGAAATAGCTATTGATATCGGAAGGAACCTTCCACTTAAAATGAGATTTGATATCGCAGATGGCAACGGAACCATTAGGTACCTTTTAGCTCCCAGAATTGAACAAGAGTAAGTTCATCAGGAAATGTCGATGATACAATATGGATGAGTACTTCGCGCTATTCCCCTTCACGCGGGCAGCAAGCGAGTGCGTAAGATCTTCAGGCTTTTCCGTCGAAGACCTCCTAACAGGTGGAGGTTTCTCTACAGAAGTTTTAACTCGTAGTTCGCAGAGAATAAAACAGGCGTTGGAGGGAGAAATAGGGCGAGTTGACCTTAATGAGGACATCAAAGTTAAGACTGAACTTTTTTCATACCCCGTCGCACGCGTTATGGTCTCATGTATTAACGTCCACTTCTTAACTCAGAAGTACGCAAATGGCGAAGCACAGTTCGCCTTTCGGAAGTTAGAAAGCTTAAGTGATGATGAGGCAATTACGTTCATTGGTAGATTGCTACAGGACTTCAACATTGAGGCAACGCTCTCTCAGAATCGGTACAAATTTCATTTCACGGATTTTGTCAGGTTTACAAGCGGATTGAGAGATCCGAGGTGGAAACTTGTAAACGTTATGAATAGGGGGTATGTCGAACTTGCCAAGAAAGAGGTAATGAAAATACTACAGCAGGCAATAAGATTGAAAGTGTTAAATGGCCCCCCCTTAAAACCATCCAACAAAATATGTAACTCTCTCTCATCTGACATAAAGAGTATAATAGCCACTTTAGACTCTAGTATGTCCAAATCAGGAGATTTCGGAGCCATTGACACAGAAGCTTATCCCCCCTGTATACGGGAGCTTATTTCATTGGTACAGAGCGGTAAGAGCCTCTCACATACTGCAAGATTCGCACTTACTGCTTTTCTTGCAAACATAGGCATGAGCGGTGACGATATCGTGCATTTTTATGAAAACTCTCCAGATTTCGATTTCGAGTTCACACGATATCAAGTTGAACACATAATGGGATCTTCAGGCACAGAATACACATCCCCAGGGTGCTCCACGATGGAGACATATGGCAATTGCAACTGGAAGGACAAGATGTGTAAATCTATCTCACACCCGCTTTCGTATTATCGCAAAAGGTCAGCAAGAAAGAGGAGTTCGACAAAGAGTGCCGGGAATTACACAGATGTTACGGTTTGAACTAGTTACATTATTGTGATTGGTAACGTTATCAACTACCTATAAAAAACGGAACTTGTAGCGTCTTTATCACAACATAAAGATGCAAAAAAGATACAGCATCATGAATAGCGATACTAAATTGTTCCTGCAAAATAAGTTTAGGGAGTATTATAAAAATGCGAGAGTTGACCTCCCGCCGAATTTCAATAAAAGAGAATGGGCGTTCGTGCTTTTTGATGATGCTTATCCGCGACTCATAATGCGCAGGCATAAGGCGTTTAGCTCATTTGTCGACATCGGTACCTATCTTGAGACGTTAACACCTGCCCACGTATATCACTCGACCGCGTACTACAAGTATCCAAGCGCCACAAAGATGATCAGCAAAGAATGGGAAGCGGCGGACCTCATCTTTGACCTTGACGCAGATCAAATTATAAAGGGAGACTTTAGCTCGTATTCTCACACGCTTAACGCGGTCAAAGACGAGACCAAAAAACTTCTTACATTCTTAACAGAAGATTTTGCACTAAACGAAGATCATATTCGCGTGGTTTTTTCTGGAGGGAGAGGCTACCACGTGCACGTGAGGGAAGAACGGCTTACGAAACTTGGCAGCCACGAAAGGAGAGAGGTAATAAATTACGTGTCAGGTAACGGCCTCGAAGCTGAATATATCATATATCCTAAAAAAATCAGCGAATACAGTGAAAGTCCGACCCGTTGGGAAACCAGAATAGCTAAATGGATTGAACGTTATTTTAAATCGCTACTAGAAATTCAAGAGCGTGATGCGATAGAACAGCTCATGTCCTTTAAGGATGTTGGTAGGAAGAAGGCTAAAGAGATCTTTGAAAACTTAGAAGAGATTATCGGAAATTTGGACGGGGGCTCAGATGCACCACGACTTATTAAATCACGACTTACAACAGAGTCCTTCTGGAAGGGTGTGGTGAGAAGGGCAATTTTAGAATTGAAGGTAAATGTCGATGAGCCAGTCACCGCTGATACGAAGCGATTGATACGTCTCCCATCATCACTGCATGGAGGTTCTGGATTTTGCGTTGCTCCTATAGACTGGGAGCAGTTTGACGATTTTGATCCATTGTATGATGCTATCGTATTTAGTGACGAAATGACACCTGTTAGGGTACTTTCAAAAACTACAACAGACATAAAAAATGAAAGAATAATTGCAGATGAGAAAACTGTAGAACTACCCGAGCATACAGCGATATATCTTATGGCAAGGGGGTATGCCGAATATGAACCTCGACGATCTAAAAGTCATAAGAAGCAATGAGCGCAGCTCAAGAAAGCTGACACAATTAAAACCTGGTTTCTATGTAGATGTCAAGGCATACCTCAATTCGTTAAGGGCGAGTAAAGACCAAAAAAAGAAGGATGAGCTCGATAATGCATTAAATGTGATTGGAGCTATCTATGATAAAAGGGTCGCGAAGATAATAAGACTTGCCTCTCTTAATCCGAAAGGACACGCAGAAGATGTGCCACTTACCGAAGAAGAGTTGAAGATTTATAATGGCATTTATCAAATTTTTACACAGTATAGAGATCTCATGCTCGGCGTAGAGAAGAGTGGGGTAATTAACGACCGTGACGTAAACAGTTTAACAAAAGATAGGAAAGTGAGTGATAAAATCGAGCGTGTAAGCGACAGCGTGCCTCCTGAAGATACTGCAATAAACGCTGAAGACGAGCACGCAGGACCAGCGAGGATAACGGCCGCATCTGAGAATGGTGAGGATTTCACACGTAGCGCACCCACAGAGCGTGAATCTGAGGGAGATGATACAAGAACTTTAATACAAGAAAGTGGGAATATAAAATACATAAGAGTGCGTATTTTAGCGGATATTCCTACGTTCGTTGGACTTGATGGTAGAGATTATAAATTAAGTAAAGAAGACGTGCTCGTGCTCCCTGAGGGCAATGCTAAAACACTATGCAATCGCAACCTTGCTATTAAAATAGGTGATTTAAGTTGAAGATGCCAAAGAGAATCAGATCAATATGTCCAATGTGTGGAAAACATACCGTTCATGAAATAGAAAAGGTAAGGAAAGGTCGTGCATCATCATTAACGTGGATTGAAAGACAAAAGAAGCGTCGCAGCGGCATCGGCAATCTTGGAAAATTCTCAAAAGTGCCCGGTGGTGATAAGCCGACAAAGCGCGTAAATATAAGGTATCGGTGCACAGAGTGTAATAAAGCGCACACACGGAAGGGATGGAGAGCATCAAAATTCGAGCTTGTGGAGGTTTAATTCAACTATGAGTAAGTTTTTAAGAGTTAAATGCAACGACTGTGAAAACATTCAGATCGTGTTTGGGAATGCATCCTCGGTGGTGGATTGTTATGTATGTGGTCGCACACTCGTTGTACCGACCGGCGGGAAAGCAGAGATAAGGACTCAGATACTTGAGGTGCTATGAAAAAAGGCTGGCCTGAGATTGGTGACTTAGTAGTCTGCACTGTAGTAAATGTGGTCGATTTTGGGGCATTCGTCGAGCTCGATGAGTATGGCAGGAAGGAAGGGCTCATACATATATCTGAAGTCGCTTCTGGTTGGGTCAAGTATATACGCGATCATGTGAGGGAAGGGCAGAAAATTGTATGTAAGGTTCTAAATGTAGATCCTAGCCGCAGTCACATTGATCTTTCATTTAAGGACGTAAATGAACATCAGCGCCAAGCGAAAATTCAAGAATGGAAAGGTGAACAAAAGGCGGAAAAATGGCTTGATTTCGTTATTGATACAACTAGTGCTAACAAGGAAGATCTGCAAGATCAACTTATTGAGAAGTTCGACAGCCTTTACTATGCTTTCGAGGAGGTTGCAATTCAAGGGGCAAAAATCCTCGAAGGATTTGATCCTGCTGTAGCTGAGGAGATAGAAAGGGTTGCAAAAGTGAACGTGAAGGTACCCTTCGTGGATATAACCGGTTACATCGATTTAACATGCCCGAAACCCAATGGCATTGAGGTGATAAAGCGCGCCTTAAAAGCAGTCGTGAAAACTGACGATACCGACATACGATACGATGTGAGCTACATGGGGGCCCCCCGTTATAGGATCAGAATTGTCGCGCTCGATTATAAAAAGGCAGAAAATGCATTAAAGAAAGCTGCAACTGCTGCAATAGACGTCGTGGTAAAGGCAGAGGGGTCAGGCAAATTCTACAGGGAGTTAGCTTCTTAACATTCCCTCTCTGCCATTAAATCGTAATTTGAGTTGAGGGTCAAATGAGGATGCGTAGGTGCCATGTATACACCTTTAAACAACAATGCCCCGTTTGCGGAAAGGACACCTATGAACCGCGACCTCCGAGGTATTCTCCAGAAGATCGCTACGGTATCTACAGGCGCATGTTGAAGCGTGAGGCTAAGAGAGAAGGGCATTGAAAACCTGTAAACTCATAAAAACTGAATGTAAAATTGCTATCACGAAGAAGGAGTTTTATGGAAAAAATTCAAATTGTGAGGATTGCGGACATAGAATTAAATGAACCGATTTTAATAGAGGGGCTCCCAGGAATAGGACACGTTGGTAAACTGGTAGCAGAACATATAATTGATGAACTCGGAGCTAAAAAAATCATTGAAATTTATTCGACACACTTTCCTCCACAAGTATTAGTTCTCTCGGATGGCACTGTGAGACTCGTCAAGTGTGAATTTTATGCAGTAAAATATAAAGATCTAGATCTCCTCATACTCGTCGGAGACCACCAGAGTGCGACCAACGAGGGTCATTATGAGCTTACTGAAGCATACCTGAAAATCGCAAAGCAATATGGCGTGACGAGAATATACACGCTCGGAGGTTATGGGCTAGGGCAACTCGTGGAGAAACCTGCTGTATTAGGAGCGGTGAATAACAAAGATCTCGTTGAGGAAATTAAGAGCTATGGTGTAGTATTTAAGGAGAACGAGCCGGGGGGAGGCATCATTGGAGCTTCTGGATTACTTCTTGGACTTGGAGGCTTGGTTGGAATTGATGGGGTGTGCCTCATGGGTGAGACCTCTGGCTACTTGGTCGATCCAAAGAGCGCCCAAGCTGTGATGAGCATCCTTTCTGCAGCGTTAAACTTGGATATAGATATGCAGGCGCTTGAAGAACGCGCAAAAGAAATGGAGAAAATCGCGGCGAGACTTCGAGAGATGGAACAGATGGGGTTAGCTCCCGGAGAAGTTGCGAGTGAAGAAGACCTCAGATATATAGGATGATGTAGCTACAGGAGACTAGAAATCACTATCTGCTCATTGGCTGTGTTGCCTCGTGATTCGTTTATTACATTTTGCAAGCACCAAAACACCAATACTTCCCCACAAGGAGAACAACGATGATCACGGTAAACATTGAAAAATGTGGACACTGTGGCGCCTGCGTCGCCGTCTGCCCGACCAACTCGATCGAACTCATCGAATCCTGCCTCAGAATAGGGGACACCTGCACCACGTGTGCGACGTGCGTCACCGTCTGCCCGGTAGGAGCCCTAACGGCAGAAGGTGAACCATGAAGGACGAGTACGATGTCGTCGTCGTCGGAGCGGGACCAGGAGGATCCATCGCCGCACGGACCGCCGCCGAAGAGTGCGATGTTTTATTAATAGAAAAGCGACAGGAGATCGGTTCACCCGTGCGCTGCGCCGAAGGCGTCAAGAAGATGGGGCTGCAGAAATTCATCCAGCCTGACGAGAAATGGATTGCAGGCGAGCCAAAATGCGCCCGAATTTACTCCCCCGATGGGACGATGGTTGAGCTATCGGAAGAGTTGGCTGGAGGCGAGGTAGGCTACGTCCTGGAACGCAAGCTCTTCGATCGGGAACTCGCAAAGAGCGCAGCCCGGGCAGGAGCACACGTCATGGTGCGCACCCGCGCGACAGGCCTCATTATGAAAGACGACGTGGTACAAGGCGTAAAAATCAACCGGCTTGGAGAAGACTTTGATATCCGCGCAAAGGTCGTGATCGGTGCGGATGGCGTGGAGTCAAAGGTCGGACGGTGGGCCGGGATAAACACCACGCTTAAGCTCAAGGATATCGAGAGCTGCGCTCAGTATTACATGACAAACGTCGATGCAGCGGAAGACTATAGTGATTTTTATCTGGGCGCACAGGCCCCAGGAGGCTACGCATGGGTCTTCCCGAAAGGCGACAAGACGGCGAATATCGGGCTCGGCGTTGTTGCAAGCAGATTAAACGGAAAACGTTCCATAGACTACCTCGACGAGTTTGTATCGAAGACCTTTCCCGAAGGGCAACCAGTGGAACTGGTGATGGGGGCCGTCCCTGTAAGCGATGAGCTCAAATCTACGATAGCAAACGGATTGATGCTGGTAGGTGACGCCGCACACCACTGTGACCCTCTTACGGGCGGCGGAGTCATAAACGCGATGGAAGGCGGAAAGATCGCTGGCGACGTTGCGAGGAAAGCCGTGCGTGAAAACGACGCCGCAACAAAAGTCCTTACGGAATACGAAACCACGTGGCGTGCCTCATTTGGCAAAAAGTTGAAGCGTAACTACAAAGTCAAAGAGTTCTTCATACGCCTGTCTGATGAAGAACTCAACAAGCTTGCACGGTCAATTCAAGGAGCAAAAATTGAGGAGATGACCTCTGCAGGGCT
Organism: Methanobacteriota archaeon; assembly: GCA_963704625.1. Lineage (GTDB taxonomy): Archaea > Halobacteriota > Bog-38 > Methanoflorentales > Methanoflorentaceae > DASPRZ01. Next base: position 1,728,884 of record OY969924.1, read on the forward strand.
CTTAAAGCACTTACTAAAGGCGAATCCAAAGCTCCTGCTCGGCATTCGTCACCTGCTGTAGACAGTTTTTACGTATGAAAATAGTTGGAGTAGACGAGGCTGGCAAAGGGCCTGTTATAGGATCTATGTTCGTAGCAGGCGTTATGATTGATGAAACTTCGCTTCGACGAATCGGAAATATGGGGGTAAGGGATTCTAAAGCGATCTCGCTGAAAAGACGAGAATTACTAGCCGTCCGGATACAGAAAATTTGTGATTGCTTTGTGCACGAAATCACTGCAGCACAAATTGACGAACTTAGGCGCATCATGACAATGAATGAAATTGTGATGAAGGCTCACGCGTACGTACTACGCAATCTAAAACCTGACTGTGCGTATATAGACGCAAGCGATGTTGATGCTTCAAGATTTGCAGAAAGTGTAACACGTGAAAGTGGGGTTGTTAACGTCGTTGCAGAGCATAAAGCCGATAAAACTCGTCCCATTGTTTCTGCTGCGTCCATAATTGCAAAGGTAGCGAGGGACAAATGGATCAGAGAGCTTGAAGAGAGGGTAGGCCTAAAGATCGGAAGTGGCTATCCATCAGACCCCACCACCATGGATTTCTTAAGAAGTTGGGTATGTGAATATGGTCAGCTGCCCAATTTTGCACGACATTCTTGGAAAACAGCCCAAAACATTCTAAAAGGTATGGAAAAGATGTGATGTGAGAACAGCGATTTTAGACCAAATGATGAAAGCAGCTGCACGTTTATGTGTTGTTTGGTAAACAACTGAAGTGACGAGTTCCAATCGATTTTTTGTAATAACTAATTCACTACCTAAGTTTTGCAGCAACTTTTTCAAAAAAACTCCTCTCTCCTACCACAAAAAGTGATTCTGTATCAGCTTTCTTAAACGTCAGTAAGTCATCTTTATGGGCAACTTCGCTGTACTGTCCATCTATTACTATAACTGCGTCTTTTCCCATCATCTTGACATTTATTGTGCTCTCACCGAAGATCACCCAAGGTCGAGCCGACAGCTTGTAAGGCGCGAGTGGAACGATTATAAATGCGTCGACTCTAGGATCAACAATGGGCCCTCCGGCACTCATAGCGTACGCAGTTGATCCTGTGGACGTCGCAATGACAACGCCGTCAGCTCTCAGATCATCGAGCAGGCTCCCATCAACTTCAATTCTGTATTCGAGAATCTTGGCTGGTCTCGATGTGACAATAACTGCTTCATTTGTAGCCGGCGGCAGTTCTTTACCGTTTATGGAAATCGCAAGCCTTGACTGGGCTGAGACTTCAAACCCTTTGATAAGCTTGTCAACCGCGTAAAACGCATTCTCCGGGCTTATTTCAGCTAAAAATCCAACTTTTCCCATATTTATGCCGATTATCGGAATAGGGCGTGAAATATTTTGAAGTACTCGCAATATTGTTCCATCACCTCCAACTGCTACTATTACGTCAACTTCGAGCTTTTTAAGCTCTACACCGCGTTCATCTAGTTTGTCTGCAGTACCTTTATCATACACGATCTCAGCGCACTCCTTAAGGTGTTTACCAATATCCCCTGCAAGTTGTAGTGCCTCTCGCACATCACACCTTGATACGATGCCTATTCTCATTTCTCGCCACACCTTTGTAGGTACTGTAGAATTTCTCCATGCTTTGCGCCATTTGAAGCTATAATCTCTACACCCTGCATCACGTCGAGAGGTGTAGTGAGTTCTCGTCCACAATCGTCTGTAACAGCTCCTCTTGCTTCTTCTACAAGAAGTATACCAGCTGCCACATCGGTGACCCTCAGCGTGCCTCTCAAATCAACAAATGCATCAAGTTTACCAGCAGCGACAAGTGCAAGTTCAAGTGATGCACAGCCGAGAATTCTGACCCGCCTTATGTGATTAGTGAGTCTTATCATTCTCTCAACGTTTCTCTTGTAGCCGTATATACTAACGCTAAATCCATTGAGGTTATTTGTGTCGGATACACTTAACTGCGCATCGTTGGAATATGCCCCCCCGCCTTTTGATGCCCAGTACCTCCTTTTTGGTGTAAAGGTCACGAATATAAGCGAACCTGATGTGAGCTAGGTCATTATTAGCTATAGCTATTGATATCGAGTAAAATGGGATATTCTTTAGTGCATTGTAAGTGCCATCTATCGGGTCAAGCACGACTGTGCACTCAGGGCTTTCACCTATTACGTGTTCACCGACTTCTTCACTCACTATTCGAACTGCAATATCTTGATTTTTTAACGCCATAATCGCGGCATCCTCTGCAACTTGGTCCACTCTCGTTGTAGGAGTTCCATCGGCGCCAATTTTCACTATTTCCCACGGTTTGTCAACCCCGTTTGACAGAGCTAGGTCAACTTCATTTGCTATACGTCTACATAGTTTTAGCATTTACAAATAATAATGATGGATTGTTTATATCAGTTACTTAAATGCTAACCTCTAATCAAAAAAAGTACGAACGGTATTCTGGCTTGTAATATCTCTTTCATGCAGCACCAACTTCCTGATAAGTTTTGTGCACTTACCTTACGACGGCCCCCTATAAAGATAAGGGGGTATTCCTTGCGTTGCAGACGGTAATCGCCGTTGGCGTTTATATTGATTTTGGGTTCAACCTACACAGAAACGTACAATATTACCGCAGATGCTGCTTTTCGACGCGTAAAAATTTCACGATTTATAGACAAATTCTGTTTGAAGATCGTCTGTTATGGCACGTAATGATGGTATTTATACGAGCGCAGCCAGTGCATTGTCATTTGATTATCTCCTTGCAAATCTAAATAAATTTATATTAAATGTTGTGGTATAGCTCACTATGAAGGAGCAAACAGAAATAAGAACGCTCAAAGTAGGGCGTTACGTAGTTATTGATGATGAACCTTGTGTCATTATTGGTATAGCTACATCGAAACCCGGAAAGCATGGCTCTGCAAAGGCGAGAGTTGATGCCATGGGCATTTTTGACGGTCAAAAACGGTCTATTGTGCAACCCGTGAGTGCCAAAATATACGTTCCGATCGTCGAGAGAAAAGGCGCTCAGATCATAGCGATAATGGGTAAAACAGCCCAGCTTATGGATCTAAATGATTACTCAACATTTGAGATCGAGATTCCCGAAGAGCATGCTAATAGGATTGAATCGGGTAAAGAGATCACGTACCTTGAATCTATGGGAAAACGCAAACTAGATTTAAAATAATATAAGTCACTCTTGAAAATCTTGACGTAAAAGCTTAAAATCTAAACGTAAAAGTGACATATAAAACGTACTTTTTATATCGAGCATGATTTTTGCAGACTCAAGCCCCCATTACCGATCAAGCAAATATGTAATAGTGGGCGTGCTCTTCGACGCTACCTCCACTTTCAGAACTGGCTCTCGGTGGGCTCCCGATGCTATAAGAAGAGCCTCCTACAATTTTGAAACTTATGACTACGAATACGATATTGACATCACGGAGCAACAATTTTACGATACAGGCAACATCGAGTTTGGCAATCCCTGTGACATGATTTCTGAGGTAGAAGCTACGATTTCAGGTGCATTTGACGACGGGAAGGTCCCTCTAACGCTCGGAGGTGAACACACCATAACGTTTCCTTGTGTAAAAGCGTTGTCAAAAAGTGCGGACATTGGAGTGGTCATATTCGATGCTCATCTTGATTTTAGGAGCGAATATTTGGGGAATAAATACAACCATGCGGGTGTTGCAAGATACATCTCAGATCTTGGTGTGCCGCTTGTTCAGATTGGAATAAGAAGTGGTACAAAAGGAGAATATAAACTTGCAGGAGAAAGAAGCACTGTGTACACCATGGATGACATCGGAGAGCTTGGAATCGTTCAGGTGTTAAACGAAATTGAAGGGCTTTTGGACAGCGATAAGATCTATTTATCCATTGATATGGATGTTATTGATCCGGCGTACGCTCCAGGAGTTGGAAACCCTGAGCCGTATGGATTAACGCCTCTAGAAGTTAGGACGGCCATAAGAAGGCTTTCTCCTTTAACATCAGGCTTTGATATAGTTGAGATCACGCCGGACTACGATATGGGAATGTCTGCATTACTAGGCGCAAAGCTCCTTCGAGACTTTATCTTTTCATCTACGAAAAAAAGTATTGATGACATATGAATGATAAAAGTTATCTTGATAATCCTATACTCCACGCAAAGCTCACGCAAGGAATGACTGTTGCTGAACTTGTAGAGCAATATCAGCATTGTGCATTTGGTGCGGGGAGACTTGCTAAGGCAGTAAACATTTACCGAAAAATGCAAGTTTCAGGCGTGACGAACTTTTTTGGGCTAGCCGGCGCTATGATTCCTGCTGGGATGCGAAAGGTCATCGTCGACATGTTACAGCGGCGAAGCATCGACGTCCTCGTCACAACAGGAGCAAATATCGTTCACGATATGATCGAGGCTTTTGGCGGCAGGCATTGTCTTGGGGAATGTAACGTTGATGACTTAGAATTGAAGAACAACAAAATAGATAGGATTTATGACGTATATCTGTCCGATTGGCACTTTACGACTTTTGAAGAGCGATTTGATGCCATGTTGGAAGATATACTAGACTCACATAACGGCGGGCAGTTTACAATATGCGAGTTTCTTCAAGAGGCAGGAGTTAGAATAGACGATAAAGATTCAATATTAAGGACTGCCGCAGATAAGGGAATTCCTGTATTTTGTCCCGCTATAGCAGATTCTACAATAGGGCTTCAAAGCTGGATATTTGGCTATAAGCGCAACCTACAGGTTGACACTTTCAAGGATATCCGGACGATCATGGATATATGTTACGGTGCAAAAAAGTCCGGGGCGCTATTTATTGGTGGGGGCGTTCCTAAGAACTTCATTATGCAATCTATGCTCCTCATTCCAAAGGGCTTTGATTACGCTATTCAACTTACTACGGATACGCCTGAAACAGGTGGTCTTTCGGGCGCCACTTTAGATGAAGCAAAGTCATGGGGGAAGGTGGGTGAAAACGCTGATACTGTAACAGTCTATAGCGATGCGACTATTACCTTGCCCATATTAGTAGCTGCCACCCTTTAAAATAAATGTTGGTTCTCTCCTAATTAAATTTGTATCATGGTACGTCTGAGTTTTCAATGTGCTTCTTGACACATTTCATTTAGCGAATCTAACTAAGTTAAGATTCTTTCTGTGTATTCTTTTTTAAAAAAATTAACGAATTACATGCATCTATATGTTCAATGTCGATTATGAGATTTTGATATTTTGAAGCATAAAATACTTAAAATAAACCATTTTTTCAAATGTTGCAAAACCACACTATTGTTGGAATGAAATTAGGTGGAAACGTCGGAGTTAAATTGGGTATGCAATTCATTGACTACTATGTTAATAGTACATTTTTACACGAATCCTAAAATCTCCGTCCTTTAATCCTTTCAATATCAAATTTCGCTGTTTCTGCGATAGCCATTACCGCAAAAGTTCCAGCTTGGATCGGGTCGGTAACTACAAGATCAGCAACATTGGGCACGCTTCCAGCCATGTTAAGTGCTATGACCTTGACCCCCTCTTTTTGGAGTTTTATTACCTCTTCAGTAATTTTTCCTCCCATAAGTGAACCAGCTAACACTAATATACTTGCTCGATGGGTTCTTGAAACGGCATTAACCGCCTCGGCAATGTTTTCTTCATTTACAATCGGCATTGTGTCAATACTTATGCGTTCTCCGCGTATATTATGCCTATCAGCTTCAGTTATTGCCCCGAGAGCTACTTGTGCAACCTGAGCCCCTCCACCGATGATTATAACTCGTGACCCCCAGATCTTCGCAAAGGGCTCATATTGCGTAACCTCTTTAACACAGTCCATTGATTCAAGCATTTTTACGAGGTCCGAGATTTTTTGAACATCTTCGATTTCCATATGAATTATGGCGAGATTTTTATGTAATCCTCTAGCGAGTATGAACTGCTGCATGTACTGTATGTTGCCATTAAATTTTGCAATAGTTCCTGCAATGTCTCTTAACACTCCAGGTTTATTTTCTGAAATTACATTTATAGTTATAGACATTTTGCAACATCTTTAGGATTGGCGCTATAAAATCTTGTTAATGCAGTAATGCATAAACTTGAGACTATGCATTCAGATAGGCTAACGCCCTCATACACTTCAATCACCGTAGTGAATTATATTTGATGTATTATTGTGTCCTGTCTTGTTCATCTTCTCATCAGTTCAATTGGGTTTTTTATCCCATTTTCTGTTATTATTTTCGTGACCAATTCAAGTGGTGTGGCATCAAATGCAGGATTTTCGACTTTTACGCTCTTAGGCGCTAACTGTTTTTTCCCACAATATATGAGTTCGCTAGGATCCCTTTGCTCAATTTCAATCTCTCTATCTTGAAAATCACAGGTTGACAGAGGAGCAGCAACATAGAACGGTATGCCATGATGCTTCGCACATATCGCGAGCATATATGTTCCGACCTTATTGTAAACTGCCTCCTTTGTTATCCTATCAGCTCCTACGATTACACAATTCACTTTGTCCTCCTTCATCATCCACGCTGCCATGTTGTCTGCAATTAAAGTAGCGGGAATTTCATCTTCGAGCAGTTCAAAAGCCGTTATTCTACTACCTTGATTAAGTGGCCTTGTTTCACAAACATATACACTTATACGCTTTCCGGATATTGTTGCAGATCGTATCACGCCCAAGGCGGTGCCCCAGCCGACTGTTGCAAGCCTGCCTGCATTGCAATAAGTCATGACAACATCACCATCTTTCAAGATAGATGCTCCAACAGCGCTCAAGGCTTTATTTGTTATTATATCTTCATCGGCTGTTCTTTTTGCCTCCTCGACTGCAACTTCTTTAACTTCTTCGATAGTGGCACAAGGTTCAATCGCCTTTAGGATCCTATCAACTCCTGAAAAGAGATTTATTGCTGTCGGTCTCGTAGAGATAATGGATTTAGCCGCGTCCTTAACTTTAGATTTTAATGTATCAAGATCACGAGCATCGCTTTTGCACGCTGCTAGTGCCACACCAAATGCCCCGGCTGCCCCGAGTGCAGGTGCCCCCCTCACCTTAAGCTTTAGTATTGCATTGCACAGTTCTTCAATTGTTGTAATCTTTACATTTTCGTAACGTGCTGGCAACATCGTTTGGTCTACCATTATAATTCCATCATCCCAGTAAATCGTACGTTTGTCAGTAGGATTTAGGCCCATAATTATCATCTTTAATCTCAATATTACAAGCTCAGTTGAAGTATAAAAAAATGTATCGATTGAAATAAGCCTGTTACATTCAACGGCACCCTCTAGGTAAAGTTTCAAGTGACAAATTTGCTGTGAAGTCCTCCGCATTCCCTATACAAACCCGTAATTCTTCTTGAAAGACACGTATATCCTGTAGTGACAGTTGCTCAGGCAATGTCGTGCCTTACTAGACCCTTAGTTTCATGTTGAATAAAAATAACTTTTTACCTTTATTCTACCCCTAAAAGCTAAAAACTTGAAGCAGAGCTATTTCACAAGATATTTAGTGCGCGTTTGTGCTTTTTCTTAAGTTTGCTTCGCATATTCAGCATTCGGTGTGTCTATTCACATCTTACGTTTGTGGAATGTAAAGGAAACAATCGAAATGATATTGAACTAACAGCAGGTATTTCGTTATATACAGCACAGCGGTGGCGGGATCTACTCTTACCTTTTTAAACGTTGTACTTTCTCACCAATTTATGTACAGTTCCCTTATTTATAAAATCACTACTCTTTAATAATCAATATATAATAGGATATTGCTTGTTTGTAGCAAGTGGTAATATATGCTTGCGGATGACTTAATTAGAGCAGCGTTTTCATCAGACGAAGAACTAAAAAGCACATTGAGTCAAGTAATTAAAGACCTCGGCTTTACTGTTACTCGGTTTGCTGAAGTCTCGGGCGTATCGTTGAGCACGTTATATAAGATAATTTCTGGGGAAAGGGAACCTAACCTCAAAACTTTGAGAGAGATATTAAAAGCAGTTAGGAGACTCGAAGGAACCTCCCAAAAGGGGGACCTCATTGCAGTAGTTGCTGCGAGACCTGTCCTAGATAAAATTACAGAGAGGTCAATGGTCATTGATGGTAGAAATATCACCATAAGAGAATATCCTGCAACGTCAATCGAGGATGCATTGATTGCCGCAATTCATGCCGAGCGCGATGGGGCGCTCGCACTTGTTTGTGCTCCTATCGTTAGTCCAACTGTTGAAAAGATTTTGAGAATTCCAGTTGCTTCAATAATGCCACAAAACAGCTTGATAGAAGCTATAAAACTAGTTGCACGAAAAATTGGCTGACTCTCGATTGAACTCCACGTTACCATCAAGGGATCTTATTTGATTTCATTTTATTCATATCCACCTCTCAGCCTCATTTATGTCCAACAGATTATGTAGTGCACTCCACGACCTGTCGTAAAAAAAGCAATGTCCTGCTACTATTTTGGGATATATAGCCTCACTTCTTTGATTTACGTATAATTTAAAAAAATGTACATAAATGGCGCTAAGTGTGGTGAAATAATTCCTCTACCGCTGTACAGTATGTCAAGCTCTGCTTTTGTGCCTTCCTGTGAGTTAAAGCTTGTCTGCCATGTTGCATTTAACATTTTCCTTGACGTAACGAGCAGTTAATAAATGCAACAGCTCATACACCAGACTTCTGTATGTAGCCTCCAATAGCCCAACATAAGGAACTTACCAGTGAGCAAAATTCATTAAAATCATTTAGATCTGAACATTTAGTATCAATTATGTGCCCCTGCCAAGGGGACATATACAGAAGATGACGTTCATCCAGCAAATAGACGATATGGGATCTCCAAAGACGTCGAGATAAACTGCCTTATCAAAAAAGGAAGACTTCCAAAGCTCGCTACAATCTCATGCGAACGATATCATATAATGCGGGAAGTAGTGGTAAGGACTATAACAGAATCTGCCGATGCTCCCTCGAAGCGATCTCAATTTTTGGGTATACTACACTGCCGTTACAGTCGTGCAGCAAAGAATGGAAAAAATCGCACAATAAATAGTTTGTAGCTGGATCTAAGAAAGAATTCATTGTCATAGAGACTAATAAGAAGAACCGCTCCTGGGAAGATACAGAGATTTTGACTCGGAACATTTTCGTAAATGTATCGAGCTACGAGAACTACCTTCGCAAAGTAGACTTTATAAATCACTTCGAGGACAACGGAATGAAAGATTGACTTCTAACTAAGGGTCTAATAGAGGGGCATTAAGTGCAACGTAATTTGAGCCACTGTAGGATTGCTGTATCGAATATGAAGAAGGCTTGAACGGATCCAAAGAGATGGAGTCGAGCTGATAGATAGAGTAGACTTTGGTTAAGACAGACAATTTCAACTTAACTAATGAAGGCATCAAATGTACTGTTATGGACGGCCATCTCGTACTGTTGTACAACAGGTACCCCCTCAGCTAGGTACTTCTTTGCCTTAATTACGTATTGGCCAGGCGTTTGAACCGCACTCGCGACTTCAAATTAGATGCTCTACAATGTTATTTTTTATAATTCTCTCACAATACAGGCATCGTAACGTCAAAGGATATATCACCGCAAACTTAGAAGTAACTGGTTCATTAGTGTTTGAAATGCAATTTAGGTTTGGACACTTTACTATATTCTCAATTTTATCATGCAATTCGACAGAGCTCTTCTGAACTACCTCATAGTCCCTTATAATGTTAATTGTTGCATTCGGGGCGATCAATGCTATTTTATCAACCTCATCGGAGTTGAGCTCTCTATCCTCAATTTTTACTATATCCTTTGCCTTGCTTCCTAGCTTCTTGCTTGGAACGTTCATAACGACGCTCACAATAGAGTGAGTGCCTCCTTTCACGCCGAGTATCTTCAAAACGTTTAGTGCACTTCCGGCTGTTATATGATCAATAACCGTCCCATTTTTAATCGAACGAACTCTGAGTTCGTCTTTTTGTTTTTCTAACATCGAATCTTTCCTGCATTACTAGCAGTAGGAGTGCCATCCTCACGGGAACCCCATAAAACGACTGTTTAAAATACTTAGCATACTTTGTATTATCAATTTCAGGCGCTATTTCGTCGGATCTCGGCAGAGGATGCATGATTATAAAATTATTTCGAACGCCAGCTAGAGTATCATTGGATATTCTATAGCTGCTTGCAACTCTATGGTACTCATTTGGGTCTGGGAATCGCTCTTTTTGTATTCTCGTCACGTAGAGAACGTCGATATCTTTGATCACTTCATCTATATCATCAGTTATCGTAACTCCGCCTAAATCATCTACGATGTATTTTGGCATCTGAAGTTCTTCTGGCGCTACGAGACTGATGTTTGCATTAAACATCTTAAGAGCATAGGCAAGTGAGTGTACCGTCCTTCCATATTTGAGATCTCCAAGCAGAGCAATGTCAAGGTCCTGAAGTCTGCTCTCCTTCTGCATGGTATACAGATCAAGTAACGTTTGCGTAGGATGATGGCCAGCCCCGTCGCCGCCGTTAAGCACGGGGATCGTTGACAGCTCACTTGCCATCCGAGCGGCTCCCTCTTTTGGATGTCTGAGGACTATCGCATCAGCGTAACCTTCAATTACTTTTATAGTATCCGCAAGAGTCTCACCCTTCAGCATCGAGCTGCTCTCTGATGATAAACTTAAAGTCTTACCTCCGAGCCTCTTCATAGCGGTGTCAAATGATAACTGCGTTCTTGTGCTTGGTTCGAAAAAAAGGAGGGCAAGTAATTTGTTATGCAGTATATTAGTTCCAGTTCGAGCAAGGGGCTCAATTTTTTCTGCACAGTTTAGAATATAAAGTACTTCTTCACGAGAGAAATCTCGCATAGAGACGATGTGCTTCTTTTCAAACATTCATAATTATACTCCTCTCCCCGACTTTTTATAGTTTTTCAAACAGCTAGTGTATGTAAGGGGTTAAGAAACTATTCGCAGTAGATCTGGTGGCCTCCAGATACCCCAATTGTAGGAAACAGGCTCGCCCCACAAATATACAAGACTACCGCATATGTCTTTTTTTAGGTACTGTTTAAAAATGGGATTTTTAGCCTTTCGCGATATACTTGCCCGTTGTATACTTATTAAAACTTATTCCAGCATTTGTGCATCTCTTAGCCACATTACAACTATTCAGCATAATTACACAAACATCGAACAATACTTTCATTACTGAGGCAGAACGATCTAGAGGGCTTTAAATAGCGCAAAAAATGTAGAAGTATCACTTTTTAATGAGAGAGTGGACGAAGGGTGGGTAGGGGCTAAACGATGCTGTGCTACGAGACCATCTGGTGTGCCCCCGTTACACATCGTTTATCTGATGAGCAGTCCCACACATGTAACTCCACTAAATCTTTAGTGGAGCGTTGAATCCGCTCTTGATAAGAATGGGGGCAAAGTAGTTGCCCCGCCACTACTATAACGCATAATGAGGGAAGTGTCGCAAATGCAAATAACTCATCACCAGAAACATAGAGTCAAAAGCAGGTTAAAGCCCTGTTAATACTCTTTCAACTTCGTTTCTAAAATCGTTATTAGTAAATCCTTTCATCGCCGCAGCAACCATAGCACCACCAGCGCCTACACCTTCTTTAACCTCTCCAAGTTCATAGGCTTTAAGCTGGTCGAATTTACTCTTCCGAAAGTCGGGATAAGATCCGAATGCATCAATTTGTAGTTTTTTTACGAGGTTGATGAAGCCTGCTGATTCGTCGTCAAAGACATATTTTGTTGTTCCAAGTGTAATATCGCCAGAAACGTTAAGCGCATTCAAAATAGCAAATATCGCCGCCATTTGCGTCCCTCCTGCAAGCATCACGCTACTTCCTGCTCTCGTTAGTTCTTCAACCAGCCCTGCGGCACAGGGCATCATAGGATCCCCAAAAAGCTCAATTGCCTTTATTGGATCACGTTTGAGCTTATTGGGAGGGATAGGAGACTGCGTTAAAGCTTTTCTAACAACCTGTTCCTTAAGCCCAATTGGGTTTTTTGAAAAACTGCTGCTAACGCTTGAATCGTAGCCAAGTGCTCTTAATACTGCAAGAGCCGTGGTAGTCCCCCCAGGTATCGTTTCACCTATTATTGCAAGATCGCAATTGAGAAGTTTTGCGAACTTCTTTGCAGATGCGTATATGTGTTGCGAATCTTTTACAGCAGGCCCCCTCTGCATATCCTTGCCGTACTCGGCTTTCATGTCATAATAGGGAACGCCCGGGGCGACTTTGAGGCCCGAGTTAATCAGAAGACACGGAATTTTAGTAAGGTTTAGTGCGGCTCTGGTAAGGACAGCTGGTGTAGCTGCCCCTGAAGGAGAATCCGGCAGCACATCAATGGTTCGTAATGCACCGCACGTGACAATCTCAGCGTCTGCTGCTGGCGTATACTGTAAAAGTGCTTGTGAACTTCCTGCCCCAGAAATTCCAGGTATATCTGCGACTTCGGTGTTAGAAAGTATTAAAACAAACAAGGGGTTCTTAACATCGCTGTACCTCTCTCCAATTATTGAAGATTTTCCTGATCGATTATGGTAAACTCTGACCCACATAAGCTTATTACATGTCGAGTTCTGTTACATGTCCTTCGAAGTGTTACCAGTTACAATCTTGGCCTTAGAAATTACGTTGAGGCTGATATCGTGGAAGTGTGTATGCGCCATGGGGCATAAGTATAAGTTTTGTATCGGATCCACATTTTGCAACCGCTGCATCAACTGCATCGTTAACATCATTGGCGCACATGAAAAATGCCCTCTCAACAAGTCCCTTTTCAAGGTCAGACACTAAATAGACATCAACTTGTTCCATAAGCTTCGCCAAAATTCCTGCCTTGTGTCCTCCAAGCTCAAAAGCAATGTCCAATCTGTCTATGAGTTCCTGCCTGTTCTTAGCTTCATTAATCCATCGCTCAAAGACCCTATCTCCCAATCCTTCGGGGCATTGGGCAACCAGAATTATGGTGCCACCATTTTTCACCGCGAGTTTTGCGTTGTCAAGAGCTTTTTGTGATTGAAATACGTTTATATCTTTTGGGGCCCCTCCAGCAGAAACTACAACCACATCAGCAAGCTCCTTTATTGGGACAATGTACATTGAATCGACGACTTTTATACCCTCCCTATGAGCCCCAATTGGATCTCCGGCTACAGCTTTTACGATTTGCTTTTTCCCGTTAAGCACGACGTTAAGAATGAAGTCACAGCCAACAAACTTCGCTGCTTCCTCCATGTCGATCCTGACCGGACTATCAGTTCGTCCAGCGCTTGCAGTTGGCTGCAACATAAGTCTATGATTAGTTTCAATTGTGCTTCTTGCACAAATCCCCGGCAAGATTGATTTATACCCCCCGGTATAACCTGCAAAATAGTGGAGTTCAATCGACCCTATACATACCCGTATGTCAGCTTCTAAAACCTCTCTGTTAGCCTCAACGGCGGTTCCTTGCTTGGTAGTTCCGACGAAAACGCAATTAGTAGAATCGTGATTTATGCACCTAAACCTGTTGAAAACGTTATTTCCAACAAGTCGTGCCATCTCGTTTGTCTCCAATTTTCTGTGAATTCCAAGTGCAAAGATGATTGTGACATCTTCATCGCGTATCCCTGCATCCGTTAATTCATTAAGGATGTACGGAATTAATCTTTTAGTGGGTGTGGGTCGTGTTATATCGCTAACAATAATGACAACGTTGAGGCGCTTTTTATGTCTTTTTTTCTCCGATGCTATCTCCCGCAACCGCTTTGTTCCTACTGGATTTTCCATGGCCTTTTTAATTTCAGCCCTCTCATCTGTAGCCTCTATTTCAAACGGCTCAACTATTTGGATGATGTTCTTTTTCTGTAGGTTTGCAGTAATTTCGCCTGTGCCATATTTTAACTGTATTGTGGGCCCTTCCATGCGACTTGTAATTAGTTGTAATCATATATCAAAGTGGGGTTCACGTAAGCAGTGCACGGAGAGTTCGGTTCTACTTGCGCCTATTATAAAAAATAGCGAATAAAGTTTCATATAGGTTCAATGACTATATAAAATGCAGGCATATCATTTTATTTCAATGCAAATTATGTTTAAGTAGTAACTTTGGGGGTTACTGAAATTGTACAGGTCCTATGAAGAGATACCGAAAATCGAGATCCCTGGTAACCCAGATGTTAAAATTAGCGACAGCACTCTAAGGGACGGCTCACAAATGCCGGGTATTGTGATGAAGAAATCCCATAAGCTCAAAATATTCGAATATCTGCATAAGATGGGGATTGAAAAGCTCGAATGTTTTGTATTTAATGAAAGGGATCGGATTGTAGCACGTGAAATGCTTGAACGGGGCTACGAACATCCAGAGGTTACAGGATGGGCACGCGCCAGCACAAACGATATAGACATGAACTTAAGCATAGACGGGATCGAGGAAGTGGGGATTTTGATGTCGATCTCTGACGCGCATATTTTTGATAAATTGGGTCTTGCAAATCACGAACAGGCGCGAGATAAATATGTTAACGCCATTGAGTATGCGGTGGATCATGGTTTAAAAGTAAGGTGTCATCTCGAAGACACGACGAGGGCGAACCCCAATTTTTTGCTTCCCTTGATCAAGGAATTATTGAGCATCGAGCCAAATGCAATAATGAGGATATGCGATACTATCAATTTTGGCGTTCCATTTGAAGGCATTGGTCTCCCTTTCAGCATACCTGACCTGGTGAGGTCTTTTAAGAAAGCAGGAGCTAAAAACATAGAAATGCACGTTCACGATGATTTTGGGCTCGGAGTAGCAAATACACTTGCTGGGCACTGGTACGGTGCCAATTGGTCGAGTCTGACCTTTATGGGAATTGGCGAGAGGGCAGGCAACACTGAGCTTGAAAAGATCTTAATGTTCCTATTTAATAGGGTAAAGGGGTTTGAAAAGTACAACCCTCGACAGTTGGCTGAATTGACTAAATACTTAGCGCAAGAACTTCCCTTCAGAATACCAAGTAATAAAGCGATCGTAGGGGAGAATATATTCGCGCACGAAAGTGGGATACACACAGATGGCATTTTGAAAAACTCGTTTACCTATGAGCCCTTTCCGCCAGAACTTGTTGGTGGTCAGCGGGCTCTGCTCATAGGGGACTCGTCAGGGAGAGAGGTTGTGCGCCACAAGATAGAAGAAGTACTTTACGAATTATTGGGGATACGGGTAAATCTAGAGAAAGATGACGAGCGAATAAAATCAATATGGTCAGACATCCACAAGCTCTATGATGAAGAAGCTCGAATTTCAAGTATTTCGAACGATGAACTGAAAGAATATGCTCTTAAGTACATCCTCAGTGATGAGGTCACTCTTCAGTGGCATCGATAACGATGAGTTTACGAGCGGTACCAAATCCAAGGAGATCAAAAATTGAGTGGCTGCAAATATCGTCGAATCCTGAGCGTCCCGTTGGGGATAAGCGACCTCGACTATGAAACGTGTATGCTCGCTGATGAGGGTGCGATGGTTCATCGTGAGCAGTGCTTAGAGTGTACCGTTGCAAAACTCGAAAAAGGCTTTGACTGTGCGCACATGAGGCCGGCTAAATTATTCACAAGCGGTGGGAAGTCTAACGAGCTCACAGAATGCACAAAAAGTGGGGAGATTTTGGACGAAGGAAGAGACAAGTGCAAGCGCTGTACTCAGAAAGAAGAAGTGAGCGCCTAACTCGCAGTGTTGGTATTATATGTTTTATTTTTTAGTTAGTTTTTTCTGGCGTTAGCTTCTCTCAAGTTTATTTACAATCCAATCGGTCATCTCAGTTGTCTTGAGAGTACCTCCAAGATCGTACGTTGTTTTTCCCTCTGCTATTGTTTCTGTAACTGCATCAGAGATTAGCTTTGACTCTTCATTGTAGCCTAGATACCTTAACATCCAAGCTCCAGCTAGTATAGTAGCTGTCGGATTTACCCTGTCAAGTCCTTTGTACCTAGGAGCGGAACCGTGTGCTGGTTCAAACATCGCGTAACCGTCGCCGACATTAGCCGAATAGATCATTCCAATGCTCCCCACGAGTGCGGCGCACTCCTCGCTTATTATGTCCATGAAAAGATTCGTTGAAAGAAGCATCGATTGATTGAATATCTGAGGGTTTTTAATAAGCTGCTGCGCGATATTATCGACGTGATACTCCCAGATCTCTATATGGGGATACTCATTGCCCGTCTCTCTTACAGCGTCAAGAAATGCCCCATCGGTATGTTTTAATATGTTGCTTTTATGTATCGCAACAACAGTCTTCCAGCCCCTCCTGTTTGCTTCTTCAAATGCGAACTTTGCTATTTTTTTACTTGCAGACTTTGTGATTTTTCTGAATGCGATGAACATGTCGTCAGAAAGTTGAACTTCACTTCCGTGATACATCCCTTCGGTTGCCTCCCTCACACACATGAAGTCAACATCTCCGAGAGGTTTCGGGGCATTCGGAAATGTCTTGATCGGGCGGACGTTTGCATACAAGTTTAGTCGCTGTCGAAGCGTTACTGAAACACTTTTTGGAGATCTTGGCCCGCCTGGCGTAGTTGTTGGACCTTTAAAACATGCTTCTGTTGAACGTATGACGTCCCACGTTTCATCTGGTATTAGCGTCTCTCCTCCATGAGTTTCATACCAGTCCGTTCCAGCATCACACAATATCATATTGAGCGTGGCACCAGTCGCATTGACAACCCGCATCATTGCCTTCACGAGCTCTGGACCTACGCCATCGCCCGTAATAACAGCTACCTTCTTCATCATCGCCATCTCCTTTTTTACAACTACATCAAACAAAGCGAAAATGGATTACAATCATAAGTTCGTCAATCAGTGAATCCACCGAAGTTTTTCAGATAATTTATAAGCCCACCTGCTTTCAGTATTTCTTGCATGAAGATCGGTATAGGTTTAAACGAATAAACTTCATGCGTAGTGACATTTAGCAAGGTGCCTTCGTCAAAATCGACTCTCAGCCTATCCCCATGGGAGACTCTCTTAGATACATCCTTGCATTCGATTAGCGGCAGGCCTATGTTATAACCATTTCTATAAAAAATTCTCGCAAATGATTCCGCTATTATGCAGGAGATGCCACAAGCCTTCAAAACTTGTGGGGCCTGTTCTCTCGACGATCCACAGCCAAAATTAGCTCCAGCTACTATAATGGGTGTTTTCAATTTCTTTGTATCTGCATAAAAACTAGGATCTATTGATTCGAACACGTGCATTGCAAGCTTATTTATGTCTAATTCATCGTACTTGTATTTCCCAGCGATTATTTCGTCTGTGTTTGTATCTCTTGGGAATACTCGTATCACTTCAGCTTCGATTCTAGTCATACACTCCATCCTTAAACGTGCATTGTTCAATGTTACTTTCCAAAATTTCTTGGGTCAGTTATTCTGCCGGCAATTGCACTTGCAGCCGCAGTTGACGGACTAGAAAGATAGATAAATGCGTTGTCGTTGCCCATTCTTCCCTTGTAGTTTCTATTTTGAGTTGAGAGTGCGACTTCCCCATCGCCTAACGCTATAGTTCTTCCTATGCAAAATCCACATCCTGGCGGGCAAACTGCAGCTCCAGCGCTTAATAGAGTTCCGATTATGCCCTCATTTATGGCTCTCATAAGTACGTCACGGCTTGCGGGATACACTACAAGCCTTGCCCTGCTCTTATGTCCCCGTAAAATCTGTGCTGCTGCTCTTAAGTCCTCAATTCTCCCATTTGTACACGAACCAAGACAGACCTGGTCTATCTCCTCTCCTTCGAGATCCGCAACTGGAGCGACGTTATCGACCTTATGGGGCTTTGCTATCATGGGCACAACTTCTTCTGCTTTTATATGAACCTCACTTTCATAATTTGCTCCATCATCTGCGTAAAGTGGTGTAAACTCGCCTCCACGCCCGTACTGCTGGAGGTATGCCTTAACTTTTTCATCTGCGGGACATACTCCGACTTTTGCGCCAGATTCGATGGCCATATTTGTAAGGGTTGCCCTTGCCTCTACACTCATTTTTGTTATTCCAGTTCCAGAGAACTCTAGCGCCTTATAAGTAGCACCATCAGCTTTAATCCTGTCAATTAGTTCCAAAAACACATCCTTAGAATGGATCTTTTCCGGTAACGTCCCCGAGACTTCCACTTTTATTGACTCCGGCACTCTAAACCACGTTTTCCCGTAGGCCATAGTGGCCGCGATATCAGTTGAGCCCATTCCCGTCGCAAATGCTCCCAACGCGCCGTGCGTACATGTATGACTATCTCCGCCGATGATCATCTTCCAAGGAGCTGCGTATTTTTCAAGCACGATTTGATGGCAGATACCATCGCCATTTTCGTAAAAGTCTATCCCATGCGACCTTGCAAACTTCCGCATCATTGCTTGAACATTCGAGATCCTTTCTGATGGTGAGGGAGATGCGTGATCACAGATTACTGCTACCTTTTCAGGATACTTGATCTTAAGATCTCCGAGCTGCTGAATTGCAAGTGGAAGTGTACCATCATGGGCAAAGACAAGGTCAACTTGCGCCGCGATAAGATCTCCACCAGTAACGTCAGTTCCGCTGCGCGTCGATAAAATTTTCTCTGATATGGTTTTCAACTATAATACCTCTAAGATGTCATCTTAGTGTAATGTATACTAAGAATTTCTGAACTTCTTATAAAATTGCTGAATACACTTATATCTTTAATTGATAATAACTATATGCATACGGAATAAGGAGCCATTGACTATTACGCAATATATTATTAATAGTGATGAAACATTAATGCTGAGCGTAGCACGGTTAAAGAACCTTGCCTTTCATCCTAAAAGTGCTCCTTATTAGTATAACATTTTTAACCTTTAGCACTTGTTTGTTATAGATGATCTTTATGCTCAGTCGAAATTTTAGTCTTTTTAACTTTATATTTGTATAATAAAAATACTGTAGCGCCAATTAACAATGCGAGTATCGTTGTGGTAGCGTCATTATATGCAGATTCAATGGTCTTCCAATTCGCGCCGAGGTACACGCCGGCGTAGGTAAGCCCGAAATTCCATGGCAGTGACCCCAGAAACGTGTAAATTGAGAACTTTTTAACATCCACTTAAAAATCCCAGCCGGTATCGAACTGTATGCACGTATCCCTGGAATCATCCTGCTAAAGAAGATGGTGGTGTCGCCATACTTATGGAACCACTGCTGCGCAGCGTCAAGCTCACTTTTCCTTATTCCCACGTATTTGCCGTATTTCTCAAAAAGTGGCGCGCCACCATAATAGCTAATACTATACGTTATAAGCGACCCTGCAAGACAAGCTAAAGTTGCGATTAGCACAACGGCGATAAAATTTAAGTGTCCCATATAAGCAAGATAACCGCCGTAGGGCATTATCAGTTCACTTGGTAAGGGGATACCGATGCTCTCAATGCCCATCCCTACGAAAATGCCGCTATAGTCATATTGATCTATCACATTGAGCATGAAGCTAGAAGCGCTTTCTACAGCGCGATAAATCTGATCATGATACGGAATTGAAAGCAAAAATACGGCCAAATTTGTCATGGTGTTTTGAGCCATCCCTTAATTGTATTTGTAATTGTTGGATATAGGCACGATCTCATTGAGCAACGATTTAATAAAATAACTATGTAATATAAAATACAAATTTAGCATCCAATTTCAATCTTTTTGTTTGAGTTCACGACATATTGCGTTCTTATTCTTGAAATAATCTTCTCTCTGAGGTGTACGGGGCATCAAAAAGCCCCCTCACGTTAGGTATCTCCGAAATATCATAGTAGATAAATGTCCACTCTATTCGTCAAGTTTGACTATACTAGGACCCCTTAGTTTGTCAACGGCAGGCCACCGCCTAACTTCCTGCAAAGTCGGCAAATAATATCCCAGCAGCGCATCCCAGCCCTCCTATTAAAGTAACTCAAATGATATTCAATTAGCTGCGCCAGACGGCATTACCTGAACAGCGTGGTAATCTCGCTAGGAAGTGGATGCAAGTGCTCTTAAGCGTCACGTTGATAGACATGACGTAGTATCGTAGTCCTTCAATGACTTGAATTCTGAAGTCGCACGGCGATTCAGTGATGCCAATCGCAAAAACTCTAGCGGGGCTTAAGCTTTATCGAGTTCATCACCTATCGCATTTGTCATTACTTTCATGTTCGCTCTATTTGTCCTATATGTGATTCGATCTTTTTAAAAAGTATAGTGCAATGGGGACCCCCAACACGGTTCCGAGTATCCGCGAAATACTTGTGGAGTATGCTGCTCCTATAGCCCCTATAATTGGTATAAGATATAAGTTAAGTCCGAAATTTGCGAGTGACATGTAGGTTGCGTTAAGAACGTGCACCTTTTGGTTATTTGTGGCATCAAGCAGTAGAGCCGTCGGAACGGCGATAAGACCAATCGCAAATCCTACGACGAGGATATTTAAAAAATCAACTGATTCAATAAATTTCGGTCCGACAGTATAGTAAATAAGTTGATTCGCAAATGTAAAGGTCATCACAATTATAATAATTCCCGCTATTGTAAAGTATGACACATATCTAAAGAGCTCTTTTTTTGTAATTCTCCTTTTATGAACTGCTTTTGAGAGCACGGGGAAAAATGCACCGGTTACGGCAACAACCGCCATATCTCCTATCCCAACGAAGTTGACAGCGGGTGTATAGAGTCCGACAGACCGCATATCAAGCAGAAGTGATATCATTATGGTATCTATCTTCTGCCATATGGTTCCGAGGAGTGCTGCGAGTCCAAACCATACGGCTGGACCGACAATGCTCATATCAAAAATTGGCTTGAAATTCAGCTTATAATGATGAATTTGCCTGCTTTTAACGAAGCTCAGAAACATGTTTACAAAAGCACCGATGATCGTGGCATATATGATGCCAACTATTCCAAATCCCGAGGTTATAAGAATGACTGAAAAAACTACGAATACAACGCGTTCGATGATCTTATAGAGTGAGATGTATTTCATATCCTGATATATATTGAAAACTGAACTGAACAAGCTGCCTAGCCCACTCATAAGCAGAGTTGAAGAGGCCAACACAATTAGTAACTTTACGTCAAATGAATAAGGGGTGAAAAACATGCAAGCTGTAAGAAGTAATATCGACCCAACCGACAAAAGCGTCTCTAGTCCCATTGCATTAGAGATCAGATGGTGCGTGTGCTCAGGTTCCTTTGCCCCCTCGCGAATGATGACTGTATTTATCCCAAAATCCGTAAAAATTGAGAAAAGTGAGACAAAAGAGATAATAGTGATGTAAGAACCAAATTCCGAAACTGGAAGCAACCTCGCGATATAGATAAAAAAGACGAATGATATTAAAGCTGAAGTAGCTTCACCAAAGAAAAGGAAAACGCTATTTTTGATCCCTCTTTTTATGGATATTTAGTCCACCTTCTGCATCCCTTAATTTCGTTTGCCTTTAGGCGCCACTGAAGGGACAATAAATTTCCTTAAGGAATTACTTCTTTATTAAGTTAACAATGATTGATATAAAATGTCTGAAATGCGTCAATTATTGTCCTACATCACTCATCAACTAAACTGTAATAAACATTTTCCAAGGCATCGACCACTTTATCCCACGTGAAGTTATCCATAACCCTTTTTCGACCGGTTATACTTTTCGCCCTTTCTGACTCTATGTTGTCCAGCACTTCAATAATATTCTTTGCAAGGGCACCAACATCCCCGTATTCAAATATTCTTCCTGCATCCCCCACAACACACGGAACTCCCCCCACATTTGAGGCAACTACTGGTGTGCTGCACGCCATGGCTTCAAGAAGTACTATCCCAAATGCCTCCCATTCACTTGGTAAAACAAACACATCTGCTGCTGAATAAGCTGACTTGAATAGGTCATAATCATCGATGTGACCTGTGAATATGAAGTAATCGTCAAGGTTATTTGCCCAAATTTTCTTTTTAAGATCTTTTAATATTCCCCAATCTTCTCCCACGATGACAAATTTGGCTTCGGGATGCTCTTTTATCACTTCACTTGAGGCGTCTATTAGATAGCTTAAACCCTTATTATCTGCAAGCCTTCCCGTATACAGTATTACTTTATCTTCACCGTTAAGTTTGCACCAATTTCTAAATTTAGAGCCGTCAGGAATCGGCGTCCAATCCTCTATATCTATACCGTTTGGCACTGTTACGCACTTCGAGGTGGGGACAAATCCCTTTATAAATTGTTTTTCCCTGTCTGTTACAATTAGAATCTTATCAACAACTCTATATATTCTCCTTGAAAAAACGACATCTTCAAAATTCATAAGAAATTTTTGTACGGAAGAGTTGTGGTTTGATGGTGGGTGAAAATGCGGCGTTACCACTAATGGCATCTGGTATCTGCCATTTTTCTTCCCCCTTTTAAACTTAGCTGATGCACAAGCAATAATTTGATAATATCTGTGGGAATGGGCATGAACCACATCTACATCCGAATTGTAGATAGCTTTAATTAAGCCTGGAATCGTAGGAAAGTGAATATATGGTAATACATGCTGCCTAATAGGAAATCTTATTACTTTGACCCCATTAGCATAGCTTTCAGGCTCCCACCTATCAAAATACTGCCATGGAATTTCTGTCTTAAGGGCGGTAGTATATACAGTTACTTCGTGCCCACGCTTTACAAGCTCCTCAGATATCCTTTGTATATGGGTTTCTGCCCCCCCGGGTGCTAAGTATCTGATACAGACTTGAGCTATTTTCAACCGATCTTCACCACTTTGAGTAACTAAAAAACAAAGGCATATAATCTTGAGTAGCTTCAATATTTATTACTTGTTATAAAGAAGGCAGAAGTTTATGGTTACTGTTAAGTGGGGGTTGTAGAGTGATTAAAAAAGCTGTTATACCTGCAGCAGGTTTGGGGACTAGATTTTTACCAGCAACCAAATCGATGCCCAAAGAGATGTTACCCATCATTGATAAGCCCATCATTCAGTTTGTTGTAGAAGAGGCTATCTCTTCTGGAATTGAAGACATTCTAATAATAACAGGCAAGGGTAAGCAAGCAATTGAAGATTACTTTGACGCATCTCCAGGGCTCGAAAATTTTCTGATTCAAAATCGACAATATGAATTGTTGAAAGACATTCAAGACATCTCCGCTTTAGCAGACATTCATTATATACGACAAAAAGAAGCGAAAGGGCTCGGCGATGCAATTTTAAAGGCCCAACGACATATAGGGAGTGAACCCTTTGCTGTTTTGTTAGGGGATGATATCGTAAAATCTACAGTTCCATGTATTAAGCAACTTTCAACTATATTCCAAAAATATGATAAAACGATAATTGCTGTGGAAGAAGTCCCTCAACAAATTGTAAACAGATATGGAATAATACAAGGACGAAAAATTGAGGACTCAGTTTATCTCATTGAAGACATTATCGAGAAGCCCCCCATAGTTGATTCTCCTTCTAACATAGCAGCTGTGGGCAGGTATGTGTTAACCCCAGAGATATTTGATTGTATCAAGACAACGCTCCCCGGAAAAGGTAATGAGCTACAGTTAACTGACTCGATAAAAACTTTAATTCATAATGACGACGCCTTTGCGCATACGTTTGCGGGAACACGATATGATGCAGGAGACAAACTTGGCTATATAAAAGCGATTATAGATTTTGGATTAGAAAAAGAGAGTTTAAAAGATGCGCTCATTGAATATTTAAAGACGAAGCTTATAAAATAAGAATCGGGCTATACATTTTTTGACTTTTTTCGGAAAGTAATTAAAGATCAGCAATTATTGAAACTATTTTTCATACAGTGATACTTGCTCACACCGTTCATACTCTGTCACGATAGAGTCAAACTGGTGAGAGGCTTGACTTGATTATAATACAGCCACCCTCTGCTGCACAAAAAAATATTCAAAAATTATAATAAACAACAATGAAATCGACAAAAGGGATTTTAAGTATCTGATCCTGAAATCCTGAATGAAGAGCTTAGATCTTTCAAATAATATAAGTTTTAGTTACGAAATCGCACTGGCGAAACTTTATAATTCTTTTTTAAGTATTTCTACAACTTTCATTCCAGCATTGCCGTCCCCAAACGGGCCTCTCCAATTGCGTTCCTTTTCAAGCATCAGCTTAACACCTTTCACTATATCATTTGGATGAGTGCCTACGAGCACATTCGAACCCACCTCAATTGTTTCTGGTCTCTCCGTATTATCTCTTAACGTCACACACGGCACTTTTAATATGCATGTCTCCTCTTGCACACCACCGGAATCAGTCAACACAAGCTTTGCACATCCTTCCAGCAACAAGAAATCAAGAAAGCTAACAGGGTCAATCGGGATGACAGCCTTTAAGCGTAAGTTAAACTCTTTCATCTTTTTGAGGGTTCTGGGATGTATTGGGAATACAATCGGAATCAAAAACTCATTATATAATAATTCTAGCCCTTTCACAATTCCTTGAAACCTGTCCCTAACATCGACATTCTCTTGTCTATGAGCCGTTATAAGAAAATATTCTCCTTTTTTTAACCAAAACCTTTCGAGAACTTTTGCATTTTTCTTTGCAATCTCACTATTCTGGTACACTGCATCGACAATTGTGTTCCCAGTAACAAAGATCTTATCTTCAGCTATTCCTTCCTTTTGCAAATTCTGCCTAGCTATTTCAGTAGGCGCAAAAAGATAGTCCGAAATATGGTCAGTGAGCACTCTGTTAATCTCTTCAGGCATATTTCTGTCAAAGCTTCTCAAACCGGCTTCAACATGTCCTACTTTGATGCCTAATTTGGCCGCAGCAAGAGCGCTTGCGAGTACTGTATTTGTATCTCCTTCCACCAAAATGATGTTTGGCTCCTCTTCCATCAAGATTGTTTCTACCCCTGTCATTATCCTTCCCGTTTGTTCTGCGTGTAACCCCGACCCTGTATCGAGATTATATTGAGCTTCTGGGAGCCCTAATTCTTCAAAAAAAATCTTATCCATCTCGTGAGAATAATGTTGGCCTGTGTGTAAAATGAAAAAGTCAATGTGCTGCTTCTCGCATGCTCTAATCACTGGAGACATTTTTATTATTTCAGGCCTAGTGCCAAGAACTATGGATATCATCGTTCAATCATGTGTAATATCGTTCTTGCACCATAAGGTCTGTTGTATACGTACCATAACTAAGTTTACCGGCTTATTCAAGTGGTTTCGAGTGGAGTTAACATATGGATTGTCATCAAGAATCAGCTGGAAGAGAGGACTTCGCATAAGGAATATAACCGTATCTCAAATTAAGTTCTATTCTGATAAATGCTTAAATTAAAAACTAAAGATCTCTCAAATGAAATCTTTAGCCACACAGTTAGGGAATGTTGTACTATAACTGATAATATTAGTCGTACTAACAGGAAGATAAATCGAACAAAGAGCAGTCTTGTCTAAGAAAATTGGCGTTACAGTTATCTTTATGACTTACAAGCAAGAGCCACCTACTTGTTTGGCCACTAGGAAAGAGGCACGTAAATATCTTCGTTCAATAAATGTGAAATAATTTATAAAAACACCTCTTCTCCAGTTCTTCCTGAACGTCTAATGAGCTCTTTTGTTGTACGTTTAAACGCTGACGTTTTATAAGAGAGCGTTGAAGTGTTCTTAGGGATGTAAAAACTGATGTACAAAACAACTGTGTTAGATTAGGTGTATATCTCCTCTTGTGAAGGATCTTAACTTTTCAATTGTCGAAATCCATCGGTGTTCGGTTCCTGGAAATGCATCTATTAAAACTACATCAGCTTTTAAGGGTATTTCCTCAAACTTCCTTAAATCACCATGATAGAGTTCTATTTCGCAGTCCTCTGTTTCGGCTTTACTTATCAAATTTGGAGTTGTTGCAACTTCTTTTAATCCCTCAAAGCTTTCCTTTCTGATAGATTTTATACCCAAAATATTCTTGTTAACGTGAAGATTTAAGTAAGCATTTTTTGTGAAAGGTAGCCAAGCGTCATTTAAGATGACTTTTGAGGCCCCCATGAGCACACTCATAAGTCCAAGCGTTCCAGGACCTGAGAGCCCATCCAGCACAACTGAATCTTCTATCGGTAGGGATCCAAGTTTGAACATCTTTATGGCATTATCGTGCTCTATGTGTGCTTTTGATTGACTTTTGTAGATTAGAAGCTGTCCGTAAGCTGAAGTTATCAGGTCTGAACGAACATCACAGCCTGCAATGAGATCACATGTATAAGGTGAAGTGTCTGAATCGACAAGTCCGATAACTCGTTCATCTTCTCGTCTTATAACCCCCTTAACTTCGGTCACCTCATCTACTATTTGATATGCAGCATCTGCAATTTGCTGTTCTTTGGTTAAAATAATGAGACTGTTATGAGCTAATACAGGGACTGAATACGTACGGACACCTGGACATAAAAGCGGGGTGCCTACTTCTCGTAACGTGATGTCTGGATGTTTCTGATCGTCAAGGGATAATGCGAGAATATGGGCCATCACAGCATCTAACGGTCTTTTACCGCATTTGTTGCAATACGAGTCATTGAAGTTAATTTTGAAAAGGTCGAAAGTAGCGGTCTTATCTAGAATTAAATCAGTACACTTATCACATTTCTGATACAAAGTGCTAGAGGCAGTGATGACCTGCTCTGGTGATGCGATACAATAGTTGCTACCACACGTAGGACATTTGATTTGCATCTAAATGTAAGTTTCACTTCAATTTATAAACGTTTGTGCATTACACTGATTGAAGTAACAGCACTAATAGTATCAGGGTTCCCAGCTTGGTTGTAATCATTTCCTCATATCATTGCTAAAGGTAAATCATGCGTGCATTGTATGCGTTGAAATCTAACGTCTACGAGTTTATCGTATTTTGGCTCTGTTAAATATTAAGGAACTGACAAACGGGACATCAACAAGCCGGATTCATAGTTAATATGGGTTTATTGTCAGTCCTGATCTTCTCTTTTTTACACTCTGCGGCTTTAAACTCTTCTAAACTCATAGGTATTACACTAAGAAATGGACCGGTCGGGAATTGAACCCGAGGCCTCTACCATGCCAAGGTAGCGATCTACCCCTGATCTACCGGCCCTCTTGTGGTAAATTATTAACTGACAATTCTTTACGTTACTTGCATCACCTAGAGTTCAGATCTAAATTACTTTTGTCTGATTGATTATTAATAAATATAAGCCTTACTTTAATTTTTCAATAATCATCATCAAAATCTGTCTGCGTTTAAACATCGAACTGTGCAGCGGCAAATATTTTTATTATTTTAAGAGATGAGAATTATTATATATTAAATGGACCTATAAGGGAATACCTTAAAGACGCGTTTAAGGGCCCGTAGCTTAGCCAGGTTCGAATCCATCTCGATGTTATTTGATATGGAGAATATGCGCACGGCTGATAACCGTGAGGTCAGGCGTTCAAATCGCCTCGGGCCCATCACAAGTTTTTGCTTTGAAGCGTATCTTCTCTTCTGTACTCAAACTTTCACGAACAGCTATTACTCTGTCATGTTCAGTTTTTTCGAGCATCTTGTAAAGTGCCGTCGTTTTGTCTAACTCTCTTCTGTAGATTTAGCCGTCAATCTGTCTCCTATCAGCGCAGACGCCGATAATTAATATGAACTGATAACGCTGCAGTTGCTTTATTACGTGAATTAAATGCCTACAGCCAAAAGCATCTGCTAGTGTATATGGCACTGCTGTAAGAGCCCTTGTTAAAGTTAAGCACAATCTTTTTTAATAGTGGGCGATGCTTTTACATACCTTTTGTCATTTTCTAAAAGTCAACTCTAACAAAGTTTGCAAGGGATCTCCCCTCAACTTTTTTTAATAATTGTGAATCCCCTTGCCATTCATAAGCGGTAAGGCTTTTTTTCTTACGTTTTTAATGAACGTTTAATTCGATTAGTTCAACCATATTCTTTTGAGCATTTCATCACTAACAGCGTCTTAATCTTTCGCTTTAAAAGTGATTCAGTAAAGCAGCATGATCTCCATCTGGATAGAGGTGCGATCTTAATCCTTTCCATTTCCAATGCTACTGTCTGCTAGTTACCCTCCCGCTCTTTTAAAGAGAGTCCCTCAATTTCTATTTGTCCTGCAGCAAACTGTAATTCTAACAGCATTTTTTAGAGTCCTACTCACAATTGGAATCTTCTATCATTCTTTACCGATCTAAAGTTATCCGATGTACTCTTTAATATACAACTCATTGATCTTTGCTGCCATAATAAAATCGTTCTCTGACAAACCACCTATGTTATGAGTCATCAACATGATTCTTACGTAATTGTACGAGATGAAAATGTCCGGATGGTGCCCTTCAGATTCAGCGATATTTGCGACTTTATTTACAAATTTCATGGCCTCTACAAAGTCTTTGAACCTGAATCCTCTCTTGATTATTTTTGTGTCTTCTAACTTCCACTCTGGTACCACCCGCAAGAGTTCATTTATTGTCTCAAGGTCAAATGGTCGTGTCCCTATTTCGCAAGGTACACAATGCTTTTTCGTCAGATCGATGGGCAGGGTCTCACCTTCATGTGTCATAATCAATCCCTTATTTACAAATATTAAGAGCGGAATAAACTCACTGTTTAAGTGGGTTTGCCCTTTAATTGGACGTTATTCTAAAACAATAAGCTTTTCCGTAAAAATGTTGGAATATAAAGTTCAAATCCTTGTTTTAGGCGGGATCTATTCTGAAAACTATGAGTCCCTCTTATTCAGGTGCTTTTACCGCTTCAGTCTCTAGGATACTTTTTTTAGCTGATTTGATATCTCAGCACTTTAGGTCTCGCTTGCAGTCACTTCTTTCAGACACTGCAGATTAGGGCAGCACTCAAAGAAGAATCAATAGTGGACATTTAGACGGCAGTGCTTTAACCCCGAAGATTCTGAATATCCTCCTCAGACGTTGTTTTGTTCTAATTGAGTTGTTTGTATCAGTTTTACTTTGAGTTTACGAGAATCGCTGGAATGACTTTGCTTTACCTTAATAGGAGCATATCTGGATACAATCAAGGTATGAGAGGAAGAACTTAATTAGTAACAAGGATTAAAAAAGCAAAGTCTCGTGCATATTAACGGGAATGAGTAATCGCTGTAATTGTACTTACGTCAATGACTGTCGGTCACAAGTCGCACCTCTCAGCATCGTTTAACATATCTCGAAATTGTTCTTGTACCAAGCTCTGACGTGCAAATCGACTCTTGTATCGCACTTAAAGTTAATACGGAAAGCCTAGAACACGTTTATAAGTCTACAACAGCTCCTGAACATTAGCAACAGTGAGTTTGTTCAAATACGCTGAGCCCATACAAAGGTTGAAATCCGTTCAAGAAAAAGATATTCTTGCGTCTTAGCGATCTTTTTGTCGGTAGCGCCTATATCTTTCTCCCTGTCAGCGATAAGCTTCACAGCCAGACCACAATCCCGGGTGCATTTTGTGCAAGCAAAAAAAGAATATTAATTTAACGTCGTTCTCATTAGTCTCTGCCTATTTTGTACACTCACCGACGCCATCAACAAACTCTTAGACTGCCTTCCCTAGGTAATCATAGGTGCGTTTTAACATGCAACAACAACAACTGTAGAACTGTTACTAAATATCCGCCCCCATTTCTTCATAATAGCGTAACCACATCCAATGTCAATTTAAAATAAATAACTAACTAAAAGTCATATCGCGAACATAAAAAAACATGTGTTAAATACCACGTGCAATACCACAGAAGAGCATATAAGTTACATTTATGCATAAAGTTCGAGAAGGCATAACCATGAGGATATTCTACACTTCAAAATCAGAAGAACTCGAAGCTGAACTGATTGAAAATGGAATACTCTTTGAGCATCCAAATGAGGATTCACAGCAATTTCTGGTATCAGATGATGATGTGGATACTGTAGACGAACTCGCAAGAAAATTAGGCATTTACGTTTATGTTAAAGACGATTATGTGACTGAAGAAGATGTACTGGGAGACAGGGAGACAGAGCTTGATTGAAGTGCACTTAAGTCCAGTTTTTACTGGCGCAGCCGCTTTAGAGGTCGGTAACTCTTAAGAACGTACACTAGAAAGGCGAAGTCGGCACCCAAAATTCACTGGACCTGTTGATTCCAAGTTGTTCGTAAAAGAGTTACTTTTCCACCCTTATTACAGTGACAATAAATTGTTCGATACACAATCATGCATATTTTTCGAAGTCTAAAGGTACGCCAATCGTCTTTATACTACAAATCTAGTGTGGTGCAGTTTCAGTAAGATATGTACAATAGATAATTCATCATGTTATTAAGTGGAAGTTTAAACTTAAATCGGAAGCAAGATAACACTTCTACTGCATCATTTGTACTAAAATTAAGAACGTAACTTTGTAACAGAAGTTATGCGGGGGGTGCGATTTGAACGCACGAACTCCTACGAGAATAGGCCCTGAACCTATCGCCTTTGACCTAGCTTGGCAACCCCCGCTTGTTTTATAGAGCAACGTGAAAGTTATTCACTTGCAATATATCTGTTTTTCGTCATTAGACTGCATTAAGAGGGTAGGTTGTCAATAACATTTGTGTTTTTTTAGCCGTTGTTAGGAACAGGCGTCTGGCAGTCTTATTCTTCAATTAGAACGTCGGTTAATTGTGCGTGAAGACTCCGATGTAAGTAGAAAAATATGTGGAAAATTTATTAATTGAGAGAAGTACTACACCCCCACATGAAAGATAAAACTGTTCTAGTGACGGGTTCGAGCAGGGGTATTGGTAGGGAGACTGCATATCAATTTGCGCGTGAAAAAGCTAAGATTATTGTAACCTACTGTGAAGACAGAGTAGAAGCAGAAAAAACTTATGAAAAGTGCTTAGAACTTGGCGCCACTGAAGCTTTAATTGTTGAGTTAAATGTGACCGATAATGATTGTATAATCAACGCAGTGGATGAGGTTGTAAAGAAGTTTAATGTAATTGACATATTAGTAAACAATGCAGGAGTAATATCATGGACTCCTTTAAAGGATCAAAGCTTCGACGAAATTGAAAATCAAACCAGAACAAACTTGGAAGGGCTTATAAAAGTAACAAAAGTATGTTTGCCGCATGTGAAAGATCAAATAATAAACATAGCAAGTATTGCTGGCAAGGTTGGTGTCATAGATTTAACTGTTTATTGTGCTACTAAGTTCGGCATTAGGGGGTTTACGCAAGCCTTAGCTAAGGAAGAGCAAGTTGTTAAAGTATATTCTGTAAACCCTGATAAAACTGCTACAAGAATGACAAGCTTCAAAGGAAGATCTCCCGAAGACGTGGCTAAAGTCGTCCTGAACACGGCAAAAGGTCTTTATGGATTACCTTCAGGGAGCGATATTGATGTTTGGAAGGTAATAACTTAATATCTTCGAGTGATCTCTAGATTGATTAGTTGTATTAATACGTGCTGTTAATCATTTTTTTCGCTGCTAATGGAGATACCAAACGTAATGTGCACTCGCAGGTACATAACTACACTGCATGTAAGACTGTTTTCGTATGACACTTGCTATAACTACCAGCATGGTCGCGATGTAATGTATTCTTTTTTAAACTGAGCCATCGCTTATTACAGGGATGTAGTTATGTTGTCAATTGGATCGTATACGGGCTTTTGGTCTTCTGCCTCAAAGACAACGAGAAAGGTTAAAAGTTGTGCTGTTTTACAGTATATTACCTATAGAAAATGCTATACTGAGTGGTGTAATAAATACAGCTAGTGTATTTGCACCGATTTTAGTTCGTTCAGTGTTTCAGATGCATGATACGCCTTTCAACACTACGTTTGAATTCTGTGAAATGCCTTAGTTGGGTGATTAATTTAAATCCTTCAATCAACATGATTTTTCTTACAACAGGCTCAGAGGTCTAAAATTGTCGCTTTATAATTATTCAAATACAATATTGTAAAATTAGGTAATAAACTGTGCATCCTTTTTCACAGTTACATCGTTATGATCATTTTGTTTATAAGTAATCCTCTTAGCATAACGCAAGCTTGCCAGCAAAATCGCCTGTGGGGATAATAAATGGAAGGAAAAAGAATCAAGACAATTTAAATTGCGCAATTGTCTTTTCATACTTGAAGAGATTTTAAGCTTCGTAAGGTAATGGACTCTAGAGTGGTGTTAAAAATTGTTAATACCTATTTATGCAATCAAGCAATTGATAGGCATGCAGGACTTAGTAATAGTTGCGAATGGAAGTTTAGATGAGAATAGTAATTTTAAGGATTGGACATAGAGTTGATAGGGATAAAAGGATAACAACTCATGTAGGACTTACTGCTCGGGCGTTTGGAGCAGAGGGTATGTTGCTCGTCGGATCTGATAAGTCCGTAGTAAATAACATTCAAGATGTGGTGAGCAGGTGGGGGGGCAGCTTCTGGGTGATTAACTGCACCAATTGGAAACAGGAACTTAAGAGATGGAGAGAAGGGGGAGGAAAAATACTTCATCTCACGATGTATGGTAAAAACCTGCCTGATGTAATAAGTAGGATCAACGCGAATAAACTTATGGTGGTAGTAGGCGCAGGAAAGGTTCCATCAGAATTATATGATCTTGTGGATTACAACGTTGGCGTAACAAATCAGCCGCACTCCGAAGTGGCAGCGCTTGGTGTACTTCTCGATTGGTTGCAGACTGGAAAAGAGCTTACTAAGGATTTTGGTGGGAAGATGCGGATTGTAGGAAAACTTACGGGTAAGGGGGGGACGACGTTTGAATAAACCGGTCACAACGTCTATGATAAGTCAATCCGATGGTAAAAAGGTTCTTGTAATTGGTTTTAACGCACGACACGTAGTATGCTCCGCAAAGCGAGCTGGGTATAATGTAACAACCGTGAGCCACTTCTCCGACTGCGACCTCGTAAAGTGTGGTGACCGAACTCTCGCTATTCATGAGGAATTTACCGGCTTTCTTAAGGATTTAGACTACAACAGCGTCAAAGATACTATCAAGGATATAGAATATGATAGTGCAATTTTAGCCTCAGGATTTGAAGCCCTTGAAATTCCAAAGATCCTCGGAAATGACCCAAAAGTTGCAAGTTTCATTAATAATAAGAAGATGTTGAGGGGCAAACTCGAAAGTTTGGGTTATAGAGTTCCGAAGCACTTCGAGCTTGAAGATACTATCAAATATCCGGTGATAATAAAGCCTCAAAATGGAGCGGGGGGGTTCAAGAATGCTTTGGTTCGTGACTCCACCCAGTTAAATGATGTAGTGAGCTCTTTTCACGAAAATGAATGGCATGAATTTGTTATAGAGGAGTATATTAAAGGACTGGATGCAAGTTCATCCGTCCTCTCTACAAACAATCAGGCTGTCACTATAGCAGTCAATGAGCAGCTGTTGGGTTTGCGGAATTTAGGCCCGATGAAACGTTTTAGCTTTTGCGGAAGCATTACGCCATTAAAGACGGCTTTTACAAGGGAAATTGAAGCAGTTTCTGAGTCGATAGCTATTGATTTTGGGTTAATTGGATCAAATGGCATAGATTTCGTAATAGGGCCAGACGGGCCGGTTGTTATTGAAGTGAACCCAAGATTTCAGGGTACTCTCGACACGGTGGAGAGGGCGCTCGGCATCAACGTGTTTGATGCACACGTTAAGGCGTGCTTAGGTGAACTGATACAAAGGCCCGAGCACCGTAGATTTGCTGCAAGGGTCGTTTATTTTGCAGAGCGCGATTTTGAAATACGAAAGAGACTCTCCCAACCTTTTTACATGGACATCCCCTGCAAAGGAACTCATATACAAAGAGGGAAACCTGTTATTTCTGCAATTGGATGTGGTAAATCGAGAGACATCGCATTTAATGCTGCAATGAGGCGAATTGAAGCGGCAAGAAAGATTTACGACGCTTAATTGTATCGTAGGCTTGATATCGCTAGAATTTGAACAATAGTGGCTATGTGCAGTAGGTTTAAATCTATTAGGTGCTACATATAACGTGATGGTACGAGACATAGCAGCAAGGGGATACCTTAGAAATCTCGTTGGAGATGAAGGGCTTGAAATAGTAGAAAAAGTCCCGCTCGATGAATTAACAGACGAGAAAATAGCCGAGGAAACTGGCGCCAATTTAAACACGGTAAGAAGAACCCTTTATGTTTTGTATGAGAATAGACTTGCCCGGTATCGACGCGAGCGAGATAGAGACAGTGGATGGCTCACCTATATATGGAAGGTTGACTTCAAAAACGTTGAGCGTAACCTTGACGAAGAAGCTAAAGAACTGATCAACAGACTAGAAGCGAGGGTGGGGTTTGAGCTGCTCAATGTGAGTTACATTTGTGAAAACAGATGCGGACGTTACTTATTTGATATGGCAAGTGATTATGGATTTCTATGTCCCGTATGTAACATGAGCTTAGATCATCAAGATAACTCAGTTTTAGTTGATACAATTGAGCGAAAGATTAGCGAACTCAGGGCCGCATTCGAGTAAATTTCCTTCTTTTAGCGAAACTTGTTCATTGTTGCTAAGAAGCGGATGCAGTGCACCGGTAATAGCGCATCTAAAGGCAGTTTCAGACTATGCAGTTGAAGTTGCTCGGCTCCGAGACGGAGTGGATTTAGAACTTGTTAGAATCGGAGCGCTTTTGCATGACATAGGGCGTTGCCAAACTGGAGGAATCGATCATGGCGTGGTTGGTGGGCAGATCTTACGTAGTTATGACATTGATGAGCGTTTAGTTCGAATCGCTGAGCGACACGTAGGAGCTGGTATTACTGATGATGAAGCTCGAGGGTTAAGGTTCCCTCCGGGAAATTATATGCCCAAAAGCATTGAAGAAAAAATAGTCGCTGCTGTAGATAATCTAATCGAACATACCAGTCGAATAAGCATAGAGCGAGCCGTGGAAAATTTCCATAGCAAACTTGGTGATCATCCATCCATCGATAGAATTAAACGACTCCATGCAGAAGTTTTTATGGTGACATAAGGTAATGAGGAGAAAATAAATATTGAAGAGAATGGAGTTGTTCCATTATCAAACATTATTACGATATGCGAACTGTTACTTTAATGGAAAGGGCTTATGGGGATATTGAAAAAGCGCACAAAGCATTTCAAGCGACATTAAAAGATAGGCTGAAATTCCTTGACGTTAACATAATTGTTGATTCACATAAATGGATGATTGTAACCATCGCTGGGAGAGATGAGGAATTTGCGGCGAATTATTTAGTTCGTACTTATGGTACTCCGCATAAATTAAATGTCGGAGATATCGTCACCGGCCGTATAACAAAGATTAATGAACACTACATTGAAGTGGACGTTGGGCTCGAATTCGTTTTTGTACTCAAAGACAATCTTAAACATTTGGGCATAGGCACACCTAAACAAATAGCCTCAAGGTTCGGTTTCGTTGAACAATTACCCGTTGAAGTGAAGGTCATAGGAATCAAAAAGGCAGAATTTACTAAAAAGCAGATTGATACATTCTGGAAGTGGAAAAAGGGAACAGATCGGGTAACTGTAAACGGAGCCACTCGGACACAGATTAAATCTGCACTCAAGAAGACAGGTCATGTGAGAGATATTGACCGGATAGAGAAGCTTGGGACTTTAGAACATTCCATAGTTTGTAAAAAAGGGACAGATGCCCCTGGAATAATATCAGACATTGGGCCATATCTAAAGTCGGATTTGGGATGTATAAGGGGCTCTTTGAATAACAGCTGAGTTTACTCGATGTACGTTTAATCAATCTGAAGCAACTCTTTGACTTGGTTTTAGATAGAACCTAATGGCTCAAAAATTGTTTAGGAAACCGTCACGCTTTTCACACTCTGCAGTTTTAATAGGCTGTCTATTAGATCGCTAGGAACTTTTGTGTCGCAGATAATCGTCAATTTGGGGTCGTCGATAAAATAGGGATCATCAGAGACGGCTTGCCTAATGCGCACTCCGTATTCTGCTATTGTCTGAGAAACCTCCTCGATTATCCCTACATGTGAAGCATCTTGGGGGGTGATGATGATGACGCCCAATCCTAAGAATGGAGCTACATCGCGCAGAAAAACGAAGGACTTTAGGTTGCTGAAAAATCTCCGCAGTAGCTTGTCTTTTAGGATCGTCTGAGTGGTTTGATCGACCGCTCTCCAGTCAACTTTAGCCTCTTTTGCGATTTGCATATGCGGTATCTTTATAGTGCCAGAGATGACAGATCCACTCTCGTCAACTTGGAATCCGTGGTCAAGTAAAACCTTTGCGACCTTTTCTTGGGCCGGATATTTCTCAAATTTTGTTAAAATTTCACTCCACATATGCTCGCAGCTTTTTGCCCTGTAACTTTTATAAGTGTATAACATAAAAGTATTGTGTTATAGCATGAGATTGGACAGTTATCTAGTTGAAAACGGGTTTATAAGCTCTCGAACGAGGGCGAAATGGGCTGTAAAGAATAGATTAGTACAAATAAACGGAGAAATTAATGTAAAACCCTCTCTCAACGTGAAATTTAAAGACAAAGTGATAGTCTCAACTGGTGCCAATAAACCTGTGGGGTATTGGAAATTAAAGAAATTACAGGAAGAATTTAGCCTCATAAGGCCTGACGACGTGGTTTTAGATATCGGATCAAGCGCGGGGGGTTTTCTTCTCTGTGCATCTGAAATCGCAAGGAGGGTTTACGGAATTGAATTCAGCTTGGCGTTCCGGTCCCTTCTCGATTCAATTGAAGAAGAATCCAAAGGTAGAATTAAAATTATTTATGGGGATGCATTCTCTCTTGATTTTAAAAAAGAGCTCCAGGAATGCGTTGATCTGATATTAAATGACATAACAACAGAACCAGACGAATCATTTAAAGTGCTTGAGAGATCAACAGGCGTTCTTAAAGAAGGGGGAAGGGTGTTGCAGGTTTTAAAAATGAAAGCTGAAGATACGCGGATCAGTGGACTAATTAAAAGGCTTACAGACATAGGACTTGAGGTACTTCACTCAACAACATCAGGAAAAGATGAACATTACATAGTATTAAAAAAGTCAGACAATCAATTGCATTGAGTAACAGCGCCGAGGAAGGGATTTGAACCCTTGCGAGGCGATAGCCTCACCAGCTGCCCGGTTGAAACCTCCAGGCTGGCGCCGTAGTCCACTTGGCTACCTCGGCAAAGAACCATACATGCGCCAGCCGGGATTCGAACCCGGGTTTGAGGCTTGGCAAGCCTCAGTGATGACCACTACACTACCAGCGCAAAAATCAACCACTTGTTTTATCTTCATTTATGCAATATAAAAGTTATGAGCAATGATTTCAATACCGATGAATTAAAAAAACTAATAAGCGGATATTTTAGGTTCTCTCTTATTAATAAAAGTTAATTTAAAGGTTATTTAGGTCGCTTTACAATGATATAACTAAAACTCTTTAGATTAAGGTTTCAAAAATAAAATTTATTCTTGCGCGTTCGATATTTTTGCATTAGTCGATCTCGAGAGGTTAGTACTAATTAGCTTAACTGAGGTAGCTTATGCCTTCAAGTTTAAATCTCATTTTGTTCACAGCTTCATTAATATCAAAAAGTGACATTCTGGTGTCATCATAGGATATCACGGCTGTACCTCTATTCTTGTCTATTTCAACATATATGATGCCGATCCTATTTGAAAATGTCCTCTCAAACATAGATATATTAACGTCATCATATAGTTCTGCTATCTTAAGTTTTATCGTTTTTAAGTGTTCGATACGTGTCAAAAAATCACTAGCTTTAGCCTGTGCTGAATTTAATTGTATCTACTTTCATCTGTCGCATTGCTTAATGATAATGCTTAGAAGCCTGAATTCGAGCAACTTGTCGTTTAGTGAATGTATTAAAGCTACTTTGCTTATAAAAATGTCTCTGTCCTTCTAGTGCAGGTAAACTAATAATATTGTAACAAACTTTAAAAATTGTAGGCACAATTGAAAGTCTATTCTCACTTGATGGCAATTCCAACTAAATTTCTCAGTGGAAAATTCCCACAACATTATTAGTGACGAGGAGTGTTATCAACTGCTCTCGATGTAGCTCAATTAATATTATTCGATAATGTTTACAATTTTCTAGTTTGATTTTCTTTAGTTGATACCCTATAAGGTCGTTTTACATTATGTGTACGACAATAGTTTAATGCCTTCTTAACCCTTCTGAACATTTAGCACCCGAAAATTGTTAGTATAATGCCGAATATTTACGGCTAAACATATCCTCTTGCAAAGGTGAAACTAGTTGAAAGCGAAAGTATGCAGGGAAGGGTGGGGGCATCGCTCGTTTTATCTCAAACATATATTCTCAGAAGGAGAAGTGCGCATGATTTAACAATTTGGAGAACTCTTGCCGCAATATGCTAGTAATACAATAAGATATGATTACGACGTGCTAATTATTGACTTATCAAGTCTAAGATATTTTGTGAACGTTGGTCGTTTACATACAAGTAAAAATGGTAGATTGCAATCGATAAAGAACGCACTTTGGCATCTAAACAATCTTCCAACTTTACGTATGATACTAATGTGATATCAGCTAAAATTTCTGTGTCTAGAGGCTTATACTTGATTGACTGACCAAATTTACTTTTGAACCGAAAAATTAGGCTTTCTTGATAACTAGACCTATGCTTCTAAAAAATGGAAGAATAAGCGTGATTTGACACTAACGTCTTTTAAGTCTACTTCATCTTCTTTAAGAATATAAAAAGGGACGTGCCCCAGCCCGGATTTGAACCGGGGACAACCAGATCTTCAGTCTGGCGCTCTCCCAGGCTGAGCTACTGGGGCCCACATAAATCTAGATCCCGCCTCCCCGATTTGAACGGGGGACAAGTCGGTCTACAGCCGACCACTCTGCCAGGCTAAGTTAAGGCGGGCAAACAATATCTATATCGACCGTACTTATTACTTTCCATACAGCTTCTTATTGCTAATAACAACGATCACGGGGGGTCTTTCACAAATGGTAGCTAGATCTTAAGTGTCAAAATTGTTAAAATTGTACAATGTTTAGTTTGGCGACTTAAATTCGAACAGTGAACTGAGCGCATGTCATTTGTAAAAATTTAATCAATATTATAATAAAGCAATAACACAAGCTTAATAATCCCATGTATCCATTCGAGTGTCAGACATAAATCATGTTGCCTACATTGAAGTGCTATTTGTTCATTTTTTGGCGCTTTGCGTCAGTCAAATGTCTTACAAAATAGGCGCACAAGATGATTTCTATGGAACCAGTAACGCTCAGGCTCCCAAAACGGCAACTTGAATTCATTGATACGCTTGTTATCGCGGGGGAGTTTCCCCTAGGAAGTGAAGCAATAAGAACAGCTGCTGGGGATCTTGTTAACGCTCATGTACTAAACATGTTCAATAGGATGTAAGCAAATTACTTAATTCAAAAGAGGGGGATGAATTTGCAGAGCATTATACAAGAAGCATTGAAACGTTCCGAATTGGAACAACATAAGCGGTATTTGACTGATGAAGATGGTGAGGAGTTCGGTACGCCTCAAATCATGATAATTGGTTGTGGCGGAGCAGGCAATAACACAATAAACAGGTTGTACAACATAGGTGTGGACGGCGCTGAAACCATCGCAATTAATACAGATAAGCAACACCTCGATATGGTAGATGCCGATAAGAAGGTCTTAGTTGGAAAGTCAATTACAAAGGGACTAGGTGCTGGAGGGTTCCCCGATATTGGAAGGAGGGCCACAGAACTTGCAAGGAAAACTATTGAAGATCTGTTAAAGGATGCGGACATGGTTTTTATTACAGCAGGGATGGGAGGAGGTACAGGTACAGGTGCTGCCCCTGTCGTAGCAGAAATTGCTAAGGCTCACGGCGCGATCGTCGTGGCTATGGTCTCGTCTCCGTTTGATGTTGAACGGGCGCGCATCATGAAAGCCGAAGAAGGACTTGAAGAGCTTCGAAAGGCAGCAGATACGGTAATTGTCACTTGATAACAACCGCTTGCTTGACTACGTCCCAAATCTCCCAATCGGTCAGGCGTTTTCCGTCATGGACCAGCTTATAGCTGAAACGGTAAAAGGTATAGCCGAAACTATCACTCAACCATCATTGATAAATCTCGATTATGCTGATGTTAGAACTGTTATGAACAGCGGTGGAGTAGCGGCGATGCTCGTCGGGGAGTCGAAGAGCCAGGATAAAGCTCGAGATGTGGTTCGAGAGGCTTTCAACCACCCGCTTCTTGATGTTGATTGTCGAGGCGCAAAAGGTGCTCTTATCCATATAACGGGCGGCCCTGACTTAACACTTAAAGAATCTGAAGAGATTGCCAACGCACTCACATTTGAACTTGATCAGCGTGCAAACGTCATCTGGGGGGCAAGAGTACAGAAAGAATTTGAAGGTCGCGTCAGGGTCATGGCAATAATGACAGGGGTGCAAAGCCCACAAGTTTTAGGCCCAGTGAAAATAGAGTACTTGAATCCTTATCCGAATACAGTCGATAGCGTGAAAAAAATGCCGTTTAACCAGTTAAGCAACACCAGCTACGAGATCGGCTTTAAAGGGATCGATAAAATCCGTTAGAAGATGTAAAAACTCCATACATCGGTTAGCCTTCTTAAATAGTGGTAGGCAGGCGTGAGTTAGTCTGTTCTCGGTATGATGACTAGTAGTTATGCTACATAGCTAACTTTTCGAGCGTCACTAGAGCTTCACAGGTCTGACATAATTCATTGACAGACGGCTCACCGCAATTCCTGCACCGTCTTAGGTCAAATGGCTCCTTCTTCACAAGGCTTGAGATTCTGTTTGAACCTCGTATGAGAGAGTATTTTGTGCCCGGATGTCGGTACTCAAAATCGTTTAGGTTATCCCGAACTTCTGCCCTAAATGCGTCCAATGAGAACGCACATTCATTTAAATCAATGGGAAGCTCTTTTAGAATCGCGTACAAGGCGACCTCTTTTTCCGGAACGTCTCTTAAAGGCTTGATTCTTGGTATCAGTCCCACTTTAGCACTTTGTTCAAGCCTCATAAGTCTGTCAATATCTCCTCTTAGGTAGTTCATAAGGACTGTTTGTGCCTCATCATCCAAATTGTGACCAGTTGCAATCTTAGATGCACCGACCTCTTTAGCCATTCTATTTAGAAGAGATCTCCTGAAGATACCACAGTATGTGCAGGGCCTCTCTTTTATTTGATCAATTCTCACTCCAAACTTCTCTTGGAAGGATGTTACTTCCCACCTCACCCCAAGTTCTGTAACGATCATAGCAGCTGATTCCAAAGTCTTGTCCCGATATCCCGCAATACCTTCATCAATAGTAATAGCTACGAGTTCGACATCGGATCTATGATATATTTCATTTAAAATATACAGTGCTACGGCACTGTCTTTTCCACCACTAAGCGCGACCGCCAACGTCCCTTCTACATAATATTTTCGGACATGTCTCTTTATTTTCCTCTCGACATCTTCAAAAAAATGACGTCTGCAAAGGTGTAGTCCTGAATATCTCTGGAATATTACAGCATTAGCGTTACACTTATGACATCTCATTTGTGTTTATATCATGAGATCTAACGCATATTAAAGTGCTTGCAGACGATTCTTCCTAGATTCGATTATCACGCGAACATGTTGTCTTCATTACCCAAAAATGTAGTATTCTACGAGAGGTAGCTTAGTGTTGGAAGATGTAGCTCAGAACTTTAAGAATCTCCAAGATTATGACTTTAGAGTAATAGGAGCTGTTGAAGTGGGTATGCGTTATTTTGAGTGGGTTCCCGCGGACGAAGTTCCCAGATATAGCAGGCTTCCGAAAGATGAAGTCAACTATCGGCTTAAGCGAGCATCAAAGTTCAAGATGGTGCAGCGTAAGTCCACTCATTATACTGGGTTTAAATTAACCTTCGCTGGCTACGATGCGCTTGCATTAAATACGCTAGTTAAACGTAATGCAATAAGCTCACTTGGATCTAGGATAGGCGTAGGAAAAGAATCAGACATTTACGATGCAAAAAGAGATGAAAAAGAGGTCGTAGTTAAGTTACACCGAGAGGGTACGACATTCAAACATGTAAAACGCCAAAGAGCTCACCTTTCTGGTCGAGGCCACTATTCGTGGCTTCTCGCCTCAAAGCTCGCGGCCGAGCGGGAATTTCGGGCGTTAAATGAGCTTTACCCAGCAGTTTCCGTCCCAGAGCCAATAGACTATAGCAGACATGTAGTTGTTATGGGGTTGGTGAATGGTGCAGATCTAGTGAAAGTTGACCTTGAGGATCCAGATCATTTCTTAGATCTGATATTCGTCCAAATTAAATCTGCTTACGAACAAAAAATAATCCATTCCGATTTGAGCGAGTACAATGTGATGGTAACCGCTGACGGAACAGTAACAATAATAGACTGGCCCCAATACGTTTACGTTACGCATCCTAATTCAGAAGAACTTCTAACCAGAGATGTGAACAACATTTTGTCATATTTCAGAAGAAAATTTGGAATTAAAAGGAGCCTTGAGAACGTTTTAAGCTATATTAAGACTACTTACTAGTAGGCGAGCGCAGCAATTTCAATAGTAGTTTAAATTTTATAAGGAATAATAATATACCATTGTACGGAGGTACGAACAAATTCACACTTCTTCCAAGAAGGTCGATCGTTACGTTACACCGAGGCGGTCATACACTATAGTTGGAATAGATCCTGGAACAACGACGGCAGTGGCCGTTTTAGATTTGAAAGGTAATGTAATAAAAACCGTTAGTTCTAGGTCATTTTCGATTTCTGATATTATAGAAGTAATGGTGGAGACTGGTCGTCCGATTATAGTAGCTACTGATAAATATCCGACTCCAGGAACAGTAGAAAAAATAAAACGAGCATTTAACGCTATTTTGCACGCTCCCTCAACGTCTCTATCAATCGGTCAGAAGATCAAGGATACTAAGGACATTGAGCACTCAAACGACCACGAACGAGATGCGATTGCAGCTGCACTGGACGCCTACAGGAGTCACAAGAATAAGCTTACGCAAATTGAAAGAAAAGCTCCGGAGGGAATAGATCTAGATGAGATTAAAGCGTTAATACTTAAAGGTCACTCTCTCGAATCTGCCGTTGCATTGCTAAAAAAACCATTTGCATCAGTTGAAGATACAGAAATAGTAGACACATCACCTGATGAGACCCTTCCGCAACAGGATGTCTCCTTCTATCGCATGATCATCAAAAGACAGGATGAGCAAATAACCAGGCTAGTAAGCTACGTTAAAGAACTTAAGCAAACGATCGTTGAAGATCAGCAAAATATTGTAAGATTAACTGGAAAGATTGACTTTCTGAAGTCGAAAGAGGCAAAACGCCTCAAGATGAGCAAAGAAATAGCATTGCGAGATAAAGAAATTAAACGTCTATCCCAGGAGTTTGGTAAGAATAAAAAAATAAATAAAGATCTCCAAAGGCGCATTAAAACGCTGAAGAAGATGAGTTCAGTGGAAGTAGAAGAGCCATTAAAGGCGATTCACGTCTTAAAATCGTTTAATAAGGACTCTATACAGTTAGCGGATGAACAATATGGTCTCTTTGATAGCATAGTACTTTTTGAGGATGCGAGTGGAGGTGGAATTGCTGCCGTAGATATGCTGGCTGAAAAAAAGGTCAAAGCTATAATAGTCAAAAATGAACCGTCGCACACGGCGCAGAGAAGACTATTGGAAGCCGAAATTCCGGTATTTTCTGTTGACGATCTGCGATTAAAGGCTGCCGCTGGTATGATGACTATTGATCGGGACGCTCTTGACAAAAAAATTGAAGATTGGCACAAAAAAACTTCAGAAATAAAGCGGCAAGAACGGACCGAGTGGCTCGAATCTATGGTAGAGACTTATAAGAGTAAAAGGGGTGGTTATATCCAGAAGAAGTCGATGCCGTAATTTATTCATTGGATGTAAAGTTGTGGTTTAGTTAGAGCCGTCCGATGTGAAAAGTGTGGTTAGCCACACGTGTGGAAGTCTACCTCAGGAGTTCATGCAACTTACGATTTGAGTAAGTTTCAATTTCTTCATACAAGCTACGTCGGTACGAATCTATCGCGACTATGAGGGGTCCAAAGTTTTTAACCTTTAATTTCCAGACTGCTTCTGTCTTGCCGAGTTCCGGATAGTAAATATGTAAGACATCTACGATTGCCCGCTGCGCTAAAGCTCCACACCCACCTGTGAAGGCTAGGTATAGGCACTGCCCTTTCATAACTTCAACTGCTTTATCGGACAGCCCACCTTTTCCAATTATAGCTCGCACTCCAAGTTTTATAATGTCAGGGATGTATTCGTTCATCCTCGCACTCGTAGTCGGACCTGCTGCAATAACTCTGTATTTTT
Source organism: Methanobacteriota archaeon (assembly GCA_963704625.1). Classification (GTDB taxonomy): domain Archaea; phylum Halobacteriota; class Bog-38; order Methanoflorentales; family Methanoflorentaceae; genus DASPRZ01. The sequence continues at coordinate 1,773,413 of OY969924.1, forward strand.
CATTTGATTGTATAATTATTGGACCAGAGTGATATATGCAGGCCCCTTCTAAATTGAACGGTAGATGAGTTCGATTCTGTTGAATTTTTACATGTGCCTTATCGCGGGCTGTGTAAATTACACCACTAATGAACGTTAAATCTCCAACTTGTAGTTTTTTAATGTCGCCTATTTTAAGTGGAGTTTCAAGCGTAACTGGTACATCACTGGTTGCATGAAAGGGACTCTTAACGACGGGCAAGTCAAGTCACCCTCTCATCTCAAATGATGCTCTTCTGTTAGCCCAGCACTGAATGTTGACCGCAACTGGAAGGGATGCCGTATGACAGTCGGCCACTTCAACGAAAACCTTAAGCGCTGTAGTATCTCCCCCAAGTCCCATGGGTCCTATGCCCAGTGAATTTATATCCTTTAAAAGTCTCTCCTCCATTGGGGTGTGTTCTTTATTTAAACTTTGAAAGAGTGCTTTTTTTGCAAGCCAAGCACATCCGTTAAATGTGCTTCCCACTCCTATTCCCACAATTATCGGGGGACATGGTTTTCCACCTGCGGCAACAATCGTTTCAAGCACGAACTTTCGTATATCAGCTGAAGGGTTAAGCATGTTCAACATGCTCACATTTTCAGATCCAGCACCTTTAACTAGTAGATCGACTACTATCTGATCTCCTCCGGCAAGTTCATAAATTACATCGAGCAAGGGTTTATCTTCGATCTCTCTCGTTAGTGGATTTACCGCATTTTTCCTCAATGGTATTAACTCAGTTGCCTTTTGAACGGCGGTATACAAGGCCTGTTTAATGTCAAAATCAATGTTGGTCGACCTCCCGACGTGGACGTAAAATACTGGGGTGCCAGTGTCTTGGCAGATTGGCAGTCCTTTATCACCTGCGAATTTCACGTTTTCGAGCATAGCTTTTATCTGCTCCCTCGCGCGCTCATTGGTCTCAGCGTTAAGCGCATTTTGTAATGCAGCTCCAACGTCAGCCGGAAGACTTGTTTCGGCTTCCTTCAGCATCGCCACTGTTCGGCGTATGAACTCTTCTCTCGACGCATCCATTCCATCACATATAGTAGTCCATCTCAGCTCTCTTTAGCTCTTGTTTCTTCTTCTCAAGGAAGCCATACACAGCGCCATGAGGTGCACCTTCTACAAGCATCTCAATCGCTTTTCGTACAATTTGCGTATGTTCGGGATAGCCTATTACACTTACCGTTTTCCCGTAAACTGAGATGTGAGAGCCCGTAAGACTCTCGATGATCTCCCTTGTCTTTCCATCTTTTCCAATTATACGCCCCATAATTCTCTTTAACTCCTTTGGCGTACTTACACTCTTAGAAAGCTCTATTATATCGAGTATGACCATCTCATCATCAAATAATCGATAAGCCCGTTCAGGACTAAAACCCCGCGCTATTGCTTTGACAACGTCCACTGCTCGAAGGGCGTTAATGGAGTCGCTTTCTATTATGACAGTGCCAGCCTTACTGTCAATATCGATCGTTACTTCCCCTCGTTTTTCAATTTCGCTTTTGGTACTGCCACTGATTCCTATTAACACTCCAATTCTATCGTACGGGACCTTTATGTTCTCTATCATCCTTTATCTCCTTTAGGGTCTTTTCAAAAGAGGCATAAACACCATTCTCTGAAAAGAATTTGATTATGTTTCTGAGGTCTCGTTGTAGAAACTCCTCAGCGTTTGGGTGATTGAGTGTCACTGACTGCCCCATGTCTATAAAAATTGGGCCATTCTGGCGATCGTATAGTATGTTATATTCACTGAGGTCAGCATGAACAAGATCCGCATCAGTATAGAGCCTTTTTATGTACTTAATTGTAACATTGTAAACGGCTTCGATATCTTCAATTTCATTAACAGCGCCTTTTAAAAGTGGAAACGGAACCCCTCCGTGACCCATGAACTCCATGACAAGGATGTTTCGTTCATAACCTTTTGGCTCTGGGACCCTCACTTTCGCCTTACATGCCCTGATAAGATTTCTATACTCTTTTTTTGTCCATGCGAACACTATATCCTTTTTGGTTCGGCGAATGTTCTGAAATCTAGGGTCTCCTGTAATGTAATCTTGCATTGCCTTAAAATCGCTGGTTTGAATTCTATATATCTTCACGGCAAGCTCCGCTTGTGAAGGACCGAGTGCATGGAAGACGTTTGCCTCCTTCCCTGTCGATATCACTCCGCCTAATGCCCCGATAATGTTGCGGCTGGCAAGATAATATAAAGCTTTAAGGGTCGGAACGTCGAAAACCTCGTCACGTACTTTGAACTCATTTGCATCTTTTATTCGAATCTTGAGTTTATCGACTTCTTTGTCAATGCGTTCCAATTTTTTATCTATCAACTGTGGCCCCTCACAATTGTACGGTTATGAATCATTTGTTCTGTGGCACTGAAAATACTTAAAGACACGTTCTCGTATATGGCTATAAATAGCCATTCCTTTTCAGCCACTCGACCTGAGGTCCTTGATACCGCCAGACAATATCCCCTTTATCGTCTTGAAAGCTCCAAGGCTTAATGATAACTATATCGCCCGCCCTAAGCCAGACTCGCTTTTTCATCTTACCGGGAATTCTCCCCATCCGGATCCTTCCGTCCAAACAGCGAATTCTTACGCGATTTGCGCCAAGCATCGCTTCAACAATGCCCAGTATTTCATTTTCATTTTCATTTTTTCTCGGTAGCCTTACTTTAGTTACCTCTTCTTCATTTATCAGGAAAACACCTCATTTTTAGTAGCATCGTCGCTGTGCACCATTTAAATCTTGTGATATAAAAATGGTGCTTAATTCTTATTTAAAACAACCCGTACTGGCTCTATTATCCTATATATATAGTGTATAGCTCCATTTTTAAGGTCAAGAGGGTGGAGCTTACCGCTTGCATAGTCATGTTTGAGCCTTGATAAGTCATCGTAAGTAACGTCTCCGCCATATTTTTGAGCTCGTTCTATTTCTATTGCCTCAAACTTTGGAAATATATAATACTGATATAATTGCATCACAGGGTTGTCTTCTACCACCTTTATAGGGCAGTAACTCGCCATTATTTTTCTCTCTATCGATTCAACATCATCGTCAACTGAGATGAAGTTTCCTTTGGAGGACGACATCTTGTTTCCATCAAGTCCTAGGAGTATTGGAGTATGCAGACATATAGGCGATTTAAATCCCAACCGTGGGAGTTCTTCACGCGCTAACATATGGATCTTTCTCTGGTCTATCCCGCCGACTGCAATGTCAAGGTTCATGTATCCTATATCTGCAGCCTGCATGAGTGGGTATATCATCTGAGAAACGACGGGATCCTCAGCATTTCTCGAGACCTCATCCATGCTTCTGCGTGCCCTGTTAAGTGTCGCATTTCTCGCCATTTTAAGCACAATTTGAGTATAATCAGCATCAAATTGATAATCGCTTCCAAGTACGAACTTCGTGTCCTGATTTAAACCAAGCGCGACAAAGGATTTCTTATAATGTTTTGCCCACTCGCCGATTTGTTCGATAGTCCCTTTTTCATTTAAAAAAGCGTGCATGTCAGCAAGAAGTACGGTTACATTGACCCCCACACATTGGAGATCTATAAGCTTATTGACTGTTAACAAATGCCCCATGTGTAAGTCCCCGCTCGGTTCATAGCCGGCGTAAGCTTTAATTAGCTCATCACTCTCAAGAAGCTTTTGTAATTCTTGTTCCGTTACGACCTCCTCTATGTTCCTGACTACCCTTGCAAGTTTCAATCTTACCACAACTATTAAAGTAATCTATTTGTTTATAGGTTTTGTCGACACTAAAAAAGAGTAACCATTGCGCAATATGTGCCTTTGATACCGACATTTTTTTTAAACTACAGTGATAATTTTGCTATATGCACCCGACAAGTCCAGTGGACGTGAAACTTAGAACAGTGGGAGAACTTACCGAAGCGATGTTGAACGTTGGGTTCCAGGGTAGAAAGTTAGCAGAAGCCGTAGAGGTTTGGACGCGCATGGTAAAAGAAAACGTGACAATCTTTATGGGGCTTTCAGGAGCGATGATCCCCGCAGGAATGAGAAAATTAATTGCATTTTTAATACAACACAAGCTTATAGATTGCCTTGTTTCAACTGGCGCGAATATCTTCCACGATTGCCACGAGGCGCTCGGTAACAGCCACTACGTCGGTACACATAAAGTAAATGATGTTGAACTCTGTAAGCTGGGAATAGACAGAATTTACGACATCTTTGCGTACGAACAGAAATTTGAAGCTACAGACTGGCTTATAAATGACTTTGCCATGACATTACCAGCTAAGTCCTACTCTTCTGCTGAGTTTATGAAGCTACTCGGGGAGCACGTCGAAAAAGTGGGCGGGGCTTCTGACTCCATCATTGTGAGCGCTTACAAGCACGACATTCCACTTTTTGTGCCAGCACTTTGTGACAGCTCTATCGGACTCTCCCTCTATCTTGTGAAGTTATCGGGCAAGGACGTTTTAATTGACCACATAGAAGACATACGCCAAATCACTGATATAGTGCGGGGTGCTGAAAGCAGTGGTGTCATTTACGTAGGTGGTGGAGTGCCAAAGAACTTTATCCAGCAGACTGCGATGGCCATTAAAATTGCAAGTGGTGCTGATGGCGATTATGGTCACGATTATGCTATACAGTTTACGACCGACTCCCCACAATTCGGCGGTCTTTCAGGCTGCACTTTCGAAGAGGCAGTTTCATGGGGAAAGGTCAGAGAACGTGCACAAAAAGTGCAGGTTTTTGTTGATGCCACCATAGCGTTGCCGATCGTGGTGCATGCCGTAGCTGAAAATTTAGGATTAAGTAAAGATGTATAAATTTATGTTTGTAGATTCACGATAGCTCTTACATTTTTTTTAGATTATAAGTCCATTTAAGCAATATTTGAAAATCTATATTGGCTTAGTAGACGAATTTCTAAAAGGAAATGAATATTTTATTTAGCTAAAGATCTTTTTTAACCTTTTTTATCTGATATTATTAGTCTTTTTTTAATCCCAATGTCGATGTTTTGAATTTTAGGGTATATTTTTAAGCTCTCTCTTGTATTTTCAGTTTCTTCGAGCAATTCACCAGATATTTTAAATCAACCTTGGATATCATCACGAAACATCTGTTGGAACGATTCTATTGTAAAAGGTTTGCCTTTATTAACAACTGTTTCTATAAGATTGTAGTATTTACTCCAAAGTTCTGGGGAATCATTGCCCTCTAATTTAGCTAAAGAATTCTCCAATTTTAGTTTGTAGTACTTTACCAATTCTTGCAACCACTTAAATTCTGTTCTCACTTTTTGAGATAGTCTTTTTCGCGCTTCTGTTATACGCCACAAATACACAAGGATCTCACCAATTGATGTTGACGGAAGATTCTCTTTAATTTTAGTTGCAGAAATCCCTGGAAGAGATCGTAATGAATCTTCTTTAAGAGGAATGGCCAGCGGTTTAATATAATTATCCTCTTCGAATTCTTCTAGTGTTTTTATGAATTCTTTAACACGACGCAAGTAATCTTTAGGCAGTGAAATTGCAAAAGGCTTTTGTGGATGATCATCATCCAAAATTATAAGCAAATAAGTGTCAACGTCAATATCTGCTAGGTCACACAGACCAAGTACTAAAGTTTCGAGTTCAATATCTAATTGTTCCCATTTAAGCCCTTTTATACCTATTGCCGCTTTTCGTGCTTCGTCGTCTTCAAATGTATATGTGGGCCTTATACACTTTATATCCGAATTTTCCTCGAATCTGTAAAGAACCTCATCAATTCCTTCAATGCGATTCTTCTCTAGCTGATCCCACCACTGGGTTATTGTTGATTTTGGATTGAATGTTTTTCCTATTTTGTCAGGGGCAGATAACGAGAAAGCGATAGCCTTTGACAAATAGTTGTACCATTTTTTTTCTTGATCTTTTAGATGTGATACATCAAAGTAAGGAAAGGTAGCTATTTCTATGCTATCGTAAGCATTTTGCATTCTTTCTAATGTTTTACACGTTTTTTGAATGTTGAAATTCACAAGATAATTATAGTTATCTTGATTTTGGTGTGAAACACGCAGGATCTGACCGAGAAAACTCTGCCACACAGAGGCCCACCCCCTAATAGCTTCAATTTCTTTTTTGAATTTTTCTGAACCAAAATTTTTGTCAACTCGAGTTGGAAATTCTTTATAAGAAGTTAAAAGAGAAATAACGTCGGGGTACAATTTAATAATCTTATTTTTGCTAATCTTAAACTTTTTATTAACTCCCCAAACAATAGCTTCAAAGACGTGTGCATATTCAATTGCAAGTTCAAGAGATTTGCTTCGAATGTCATACCACTGCTTTTGCCAATCATATACTGAGGGGCTTTCATAATTTGCAGAAATTCGATTTAGCCAAATTCTGTTAATGTGTATGCTGAAAGAATCCGTGAGGCTCTCTGCGGGTATATGTTTCACTGATTCATCAAAATTCGTATATTCGAGGCGTGGTACAGGAGGGCGCAGTCCTTGTGTGCAGTATCTCCTATATTGTGGATGAATAAATGGCTTTATCAAATCAATGCGATTTACACTTTGTTCGGTTGAACTTAAATCAGAGTCAAACTCAATCAAATATTCGATATGTAAGTCGAAATCATCTTCGCTTATGGTCAAAGTATTTGTTCTTTTTTTCAGCAGTCCAATAATTTCAAATCTATATTCATTAAAAATTGCGTGGTATACATCAGGACGAATTTTATAACAAGCTGTAAATAATTCTCCCGAATCTTCAAGTTCAAGTAATTGAATCGCATCGCACAGTTGCGCCTTGTTTATACTTGAAAAGAGTGGACAATCCAGATCAAATCGAATGAACCAAAGTGCCAAACGGCCAAGGCTTCGTACGTCTTCTGTAATTTCTTGTTGAACGAGAGATTTGGACAATGCTTCAATGAATGTGAACGTATCAAATTTTTTTGGATTGAATCTTATCTTTTTAAAAGTTTCTGATGTGCGTTCAATATGAGTTTTCCGTTCGCCGTTACATTCGCCGACTGCAAAGTCTGTTATATTTTTGCCACTCCAAGGAAATGCACAAATGATGAATACTCCCATTCCATTAGTAAAAGTATCATCATAGATGCTTTGATTATCTTTCCAATGTTGTAAGACGTCGGCAGAAAATAGTCCATCAATTACACTAACCATTTCATTATATGGCCTTTTTGAAATGCATTCGGCAAGCCTTGTCAGTAATAAGACGCGCTGGTGGCCCTCAACCATTAATGGTGCATAAGCACAATAGTCAAATATGCTATCAACTTCAATAAGGGGCAACAAATTAAGTAAGGTATCTTGAAGAGGTAAAGTCTGATGCAAGAGCTTAGCTAGATGCTGAGATCTAACGGGATGTAGGCCCTCTATGTATTCTCTGTCTTCTAGCTGGATATAATATTCTTTTTGGAGACTTTTTAAGCATTGCCCTCTATCTCCTGAAAAACCAAACCTGTTTTCGATTGAATTAATTAGAGATGAAGTGGGCAGCTGAACGCTACACAAATCAGCAACGGACACCAATCTAAGGATCTCTAATTTACTTTTGCTGTCTAACTCATCACTTAAGAGACGAATTTGATGTGATAGTCTCTCTTCAATCATCTCACCTTGAGTGAGTAGATAGACATATTCAATAAGCAAGCCACGATCTACAACCTTCTCCCAAGCAGATTGCCAATTATCGATGCTCGGATGTATCTTTCCTGCATCTTTGAATTGTTGAAAAATTTTTTCCGCTTCTTCTTGAGTCATCTCTATATTAATCACTCTTAATCGAAGCTGTGAGCGATCTGCTCCAAAACGATACCAATCTTCTTCCCTTGTTGTGACGATGTACTTAACTGGGAGTCTCAGTGTACTCTGTGCAAGATTGTCCCATGCTACAACTTCACTTCTCAGTCCATCAATAATTATTAAAGGGATCTTTCCAACTTTTACCCGAGATTCGATAAGGGTCACGATATTGCCAATTTGTTTTTCGTCTGCGCACCATAACAACTCATAAGGAGTCCAACCTGTATCTCTAAGACCGAAGGCAAGTTGCCACGCTAGTGTAGACTTACCTTGACCGCTAGAAGCTCGGATAACGATAACGTCAGATTCTTGAAATGTCTTCAGGATATCTTCCTCCCATCTTTTGCGACGAATAGGTAAGCCTGCAGCTATATGAAAAGGCTTTGCGGCTTTGCCCTCAAAATAGGAAGAAGATTCCGCCTTAACAGGTACGTCAAAATCGACATCAACTAGCCATTTCCCTTGAACTGCTGGGTTTATCGGACCTTTTGAAATGTCTTCCCTAACATCTTCGATACAGCTCATTAAATCTAGATGCTTAATTTCCCGTCGTTGACGCGATTTTTCTTTAGCTAGATTATAGAGAGCGTTAAGATATTGCTCTTCATTTCCGCTTGTGATATTATAATCTGAAATTATAAGACGACGAGCTTCATCTGTGAGAAATGATTCTGTTCGTCTTTCAAAAGCGATTCTACTAAGAAAATCAGCTAAATTAAAAGCAGTCCAATCCCAATTTTTTGCTTTGTCCTTAATCTTAAAATCATTGAACTTTTTCTCCCAATACTCTAAATCTGAAGAAGAAAGTGAAGTTTGTTTTTCATTTGCATCAGCCAAATTACTAAGATATCCCCTCGTGAAACTCATATTATGGACAACACGGAAACGACTTTGATTATCAATAATATACACCTCAGCAAAATTTTGTAAAATGCCCTTATTCCAGAAGGTACCTGCGTCGATATCATTCTTAGAATATTTAACTTGAATGAATTCAGTATGAGATTGATCCATTGATAATTTAAAAACATCTAGGTCTTCAATACCCTCTAAGCGAATGAACCGCGTTTCTGATTGGTCACGAGATGTTAAGTAAGTAAGAATTTTCCAAGTGGCATATTTAAATTGAAAATCGAAGCCCTGAATACTTACGGCTCCTCCAGTCCGCCGTTCGGCTAATATACTTACCGGAGATATAGTAGAAGATGTAGGAGATTGAGATTGCAATGATCTCTTAGCTTTTTTGTTATGATCTTTTTTTCGCTTTTTTGACAAACCCCTCACTTCTGGAATGATAAAGCTAATATCTAGAGTCTCACAACAGTTGTAAATTTTATAGTTATTTAGAAGGTGCTTCCAATTAAGTAATATAGTTTAAGTTTTCCGACATTCGAAACTTGTTAAATTATTCTTGATGTAGCTTCTAAATTTCTATTGTCCCACTTCTTAGTTTATATAAAGTTCGTTACAAATATATTGAGATAATTAATTTGCAAATTTATATGGTTTTGTTAAAAATATTATAAATCAATCTTTAAAGCCGAATATATAATGGACTCTTTAAGCCTTTATTTTAATTAATTGAGCTTGGATATTCGGATGGGCCTGACCGGATTTGAACCGGTGACCGCCCGGTTATGAGCCGGGCGCTCTGACCTGGCTAAGCTACAGGCCCATAAACGCCGCCAACAGGGCTCGAACCTGTGACATCGTGGTTAACAGCCACGCACTCTACCAACTGAGTTATGGCGGCTAGCGATTGGGCAACTCTTTAATATAAGCTTTTTTTACTTAAGCTTTAAGGTAGTGAGATCGAGCAGCTATTGGACGACTAACATTCGACGAATTTGACAGTTCTAACGCGTATCATGCTTGAAGTCACTCTGGATTATTTGGTTTGCTGTTTATGGTCGTTTTTTACCTCTTCCAGTTTAGCCAATGACCTATTAAGCACATTCTTGTAATCTTTTAAAAACTCTGAGACCTGGCTGGTAGTGACAGCTCCATAAGGTGACGGTTTTATAAGTCCATCGTGTTCAAGTACCCTTAGGGAGTAACGCACCTTATATTTGGAATGTCCCGTCATCTCTGACAACTTTGATATCCCTATTGGCTCACTTGTGACGACGGCGTTTAGCACCTCTAAATGCCTTTCAAGCATTTCAATTTCGTTTTCGAGTCTGTGCAGCATGGTCACCACGTTTATATAAATTGGAATTAATCATTCATATGATATGAACGTTAAGATATTAAGCTCGAAAATTAAGGGTCGGGTAGATGCCCCACCTTCTAAGAGCTATACACATCGTGCACTTATTATGGCAAGTCTCTCTAAAAGCTCGAGAGTGTTCAAGCCGTTGATTTCAGATGATACTTGCGCAACATTTAGAGCTTGTGAGTCTATAGGGGCGTCTATTACCAAAGTGAGGGACGAATTCATTGTTGATGGTGTGGGAGGTAAACCTGAGGTACCAGAGAATGTTATCGACTGTGCGAACTCCGGCACGACGCTCCGCTTCATGGTCGCGGTCTGCTCCCTTATCGATGGGATAAGCATTCTCACGGGGGATTCAAGTTTGAGAAAGAGGCCAAACGCGCCACTCGTCGATGCATTGAATGAACTTGGCGCGCATGTTGAGTCATCAAAGGAAAATGGGGCCGCGCCAATTGTTGTAAAAGGAGGTACTGAGAGGCGGACGTTCTAACATAATCAGTCCTATAAGCTCTCAGTTTATATCAGCACTTTTAATAGCGTGCCCACTTTGTCAAAATGATACCACACTTAACGTTCATGACATAAGGTCACGGCCGTATGTTGAGATGTCACTTGAACTTCTTAAAAACGCTAGAATAAATGTAATAACGGACTTCCGAGAATTCATGATTCCCGGCGCCCAAGAATATTCAGATATGGATTTTTACGTACCCGGAGACTTTTCATCCGCCTCATTCCATTTAGCTGCTGCCGCGATAACGAACTCGAAATTAACTGTAAACAGCCTCACAAAGTCGAGGCAGGGTGATGAGAGGATTGTAGATATCTTAAAGGAGATGGGGGCAAGGGTCGAGTGGAAGGATGATGAAGTCACCATAGATGGCGCGGAACTCAAGGGTATAAAAATCGATGCCAGCGACGTTCCAGATCTTGTACCCATTCTTGCTGTACTAGGTGCCTTTGCAAAAGGGAAAACCGAAATTTGTAACGTATCACATCTACGTTACAAGGAGACTGATAGGCTGCTGGCAATGACAACAGAACTTAGTAAGATGGGCGTAGACATCAGGGGAACTGGCGAGTCCCTCATTATAAAAGGGACGAAACCTATGGGGACAAGACTCCACGGGTACGGAGATCATAGAATTGTTATGGCGCTGACTGTAGCTGGACTTGCATCAGAAGGCGAAACACAGATTGATACCGCAGAGTCAGCTAATGTTTCTTACCCTGATTTCTTCGATGATCTATTCGCTCTCGGGGCAAACATTGAACCTGTCTCTTATGAATAACTGCGAACGAATCCACGCTGACGTTGATGTTGTGCAAACATGAATACGTACGGAAAAATGTTTAGGGTAACAACCTGGGGCGAGAGTCATGGGCTAGCAATAGGAGCAATCGTAGATGGTTGCCCAGCAGGGCTCACAATAACCCCTGAGTATGTACAAAAAGAGCTTGACATGAGGCGTCCAGGTCAAAGTGAGGTAACTACCTCACGCACTGAAAGGGACACCGTAGAGATTTTATCCGGTGTTTTCGAAGGTAAGACGCTTGGAACTCCCATTTCAATGCTCGTACGAAATGAAGATACCGACTCAAGCTTCTACGAGCAAATAAGATATGTTCCTAGACCTGGGCATGCGGATTATACCTATTTTGTAAAATATGGACATAGGGATCACAGGGGGGGTGGAAGATCATCTGCACGGGAGACTGTGGGTAGGGTTGCTGCAGGAGCAATAGCAAAGAGGCTGCTTGAATACTTTGGAATACGGGTGCTTGGGCATGTTGTGGAAATTCATGGGATTAAATCGAACTTTGTTTTTGAAACACCCGAGGATTTACGAGCAGCTGAAATGAGCGTCGTGAGATGCTGTGATCCAGATGCGTCAGCTCAGATGGAAGAGTGCATAAAGCGCGCAAAAATGATTGGCGAAAGTGTTGGTGGTATCGCGGAAGTCGTTGCATTTAATGTGCCTGCGGGAGTGGGAGAGCCGGTATTTGATAAGCTTGACGCTGAACTTGCAAAGGCTCTGATGAGTATAGGGGCAGTAAAAGGTGTTGAGATAGGTGTTGGATTTAAATCTGTAACGCTCACTGGGAGTCAGATGAACGACGAGTTTGCAGTGAACGCCGGGAGTATTGAGACGACATCAAATAGGGCAGGAGGCATCCTTGGCGGCATATCAACAGGCAACCCGATAGTCTGCCGGTTGGCAGTAAAACCAACGTCTTCTATCGCTAAGCCTCAAAAATCAGTACACTTGAAGACAAAGGAGGAGGTTGAACTGACTATTACGGGGCGGCACGATCCATGCATTCTGCCAAGGGTAGTTCCGGTAGCTGAGTCTATGGTAGCTATCGTGCTTGCAGATCTTATGACAAGAGGGGGATTTATAGATCCGGTGAAGCTTGGATGAGTGCGTGATCCCTTATTATAGCCTGAAGGTATTAATAGCTCACATTATAGATCGGGAATATATAATGATCACAGGCACCATATTACACGCACGAGAAGGTATAATAGACGGCTTATGTAGGCTATTTTTATGTGTGGGCCGTACGATAACTACTTTCAGGTGGCAGACCGCGAGTTTGTGCTCTTGGATCTCTGTATATCTCGATAAGTTTGTAATAACTCGAGCTTGAGACGCGAGACTTGTCTCTCCACAGACATGAGACCAACGCCTAACACTAAAGAGCGATACGGCTTCGAAAGTTATTGTCGTTGAAAATTGACAGAGGACAAGAAGAAGGAGTTCTAAAATGATTGAGCTATTTGTGCTGCAAGTATCAATCCTTCTTTTTGCTTTAATGATTGATACCATCGTCGGCGAACCTCCAGATCCGTTTCATCCCGTAGTCTGGATGGGCAAGGTCATATCCTTCTTCGAACCGAGGCTCTATTCAGGCAGCAAGAGGCGACAGAGAATCAAAGGTACACTTGCTGCGATTTTTACAATCTTCCTTTTTACCATTCCTACAATACTCTTTCAAATCGCTGGACTAAGTCTTATTAGTGGTAACTTGATTTACCTTTCGATATATGTAGCGGTGAGTGCATGCGTCTTGAAGTCTTCTTTTACCATAGCTACGTTGAAAAAGGAGGCGACATATGTGTCAGAACTTGCGTACAACGACGTTGAACAAGCGAGATTTTGCGTACAGTCGCTTGTAAGTCGTGACAGATCGACGTTGACGCGGGAACAGATACTGTCGGGGGTATGCGAATCTATTGGGGAAAATTCGGTTGACAGCGTAGTAGCTCCGCTTTTATTTTTTGCAGTCTTTGGAATTGCAGGTGCAATATTTTATCGGGTCGTCAATACCCTTGATTCGATGCTTGGGTATAAGGATCATCGAGAAGCAGCCGGAGCTTTTTCTGCGCGACTAGACGATGCTATGAATTACCTTCCCACGCGCATTGCGCTTCCCCTCATGCTTTTGGGATTTTATTTTGCTGCGGGTAAACAGGCGAGTTCTCAAGCTTTGAGGATCTTGAAAAGAGACTATAGAAAGAAAAAGGCGATTAATTCAGGACTCTCTATTTCTCTTTTCGCTGGCGGACTTGGGGTCAAATTCGTCAAACTGGGAAGTTATGTGATCGGGGATAAAGATGACGCTATAACTAAGTCTACTGTAAATAGGGCCATCAGCGTAATGCAATTTACTTCAACGATTACCATTGTCATTGTGACATTGTTAATTCTTCTCATAAATATCGTTTCTTTTTAATTTGATATTGTACTTTTTTAGGGCCATCCTTTGTCTTCTTCCCCACCACCAATAGCAAGAATTAAATGACAACACCGCCACACCACTCACGATGACCATGCTCACCGGAATTACCATAACCCCCCTCACCACGCGCGCCGATGAACGCGGCTTCTTCACCGAGATCGTACCGGCAAGACTGGCTCCCCGACGACATTCAGCAGTCCAATTTCTCCGTCACCTACCCAAGAACAATACGGGCGTGGCACCGGCACATACGGGGGCAGACGGACTACTTCATCGTGCTGGCAGGAGCACTACAGCTCTGCGCCTACGACGATCGATCGGACGAGCTCACCGAGATCATATCAACGGGAGACATCCTACAGATAGTCCGGGTGCCCGGCCACTACTGGCACGGCTTTAAAGTGGTGGGAGACGAACGGGCCCACCTCATCTATTTTACCACTGCCCTCTACGACTATGCAGATCCGGATGAAGAGCGGATGCCATGGGATGATCCCGGCGTGACCCCCTCGTCAATAAACGGGAGAACTGATGACCCTCGGTGTAACCTGCCGTGGGACTGGTGGCATCGCCCGTTTAAGTAGGTGAGTAGATAAGAGTGCAAACTGCCGAGGAATATGTGGGTAATTACATAACATACGGGAAAAACTAGCCCTTTGCTCCCCGCATTAGGTGACGTAAAACGTTGAAAATGCCATTTTTATACCTCTCAATATGCGCACAAGCAAAGCTCACAGAAGGAAACATCCGCGACGAAAAGCATGAATTACGGTGGAAATTACCGTAGAAAAATAAGATAAAAGAAGGGGCTGTTAACCCCTTTTTTACAACTTTAATTTTTTTTATAACTTAGTTACCTTTGGACCTATCTGTGGTTGGAACTGTCCAGAATATGCGTCCCACACTTTAGCCCACGAAACGACATATCTATCCATAGGCGTCATGATGCCTGGCGTAACGAACGTCGTTGTGCTCTGTGGGTGCACATAGCCCCAGCCAAGACCCATGGTTGTGACCACTGCTTGTTGTCCATTACCAGTCGGGAAGAACCAGTTCGCTCTGACTACTTTGTTAGGCGTCGCACAATCGCTGTAGACTTTAGCCCACGGTGCGACCCATGCATCACAAGCTCCGTCGTTCTGGAATGACCACATCAAGTAGGACTGGTATCCTGGTACGCGCATCGCTCCAGTAAACTGGACGTCTGATGGCCCTGCACATTGTTGCGTTACGAACTGTACCACGCATGGTGCTGGTAACGGGTTGTTGTTTAAGTCAAGAACGCCGGTCGTTAGAACGGTCAGCGTATACTGAGTGCCTAGTTGTAACGTGTTTGCTGGTATGATCTGTATTGTGTCACCGGTCACTTGCACGACCGTTAAAGCTACTGCTTGTTCTGTTCCGCCAGCCAGATAACTGAGAGTTATTCCACTTGGTACACCACCGACATTAGGAACCTGCACCGGTCTGTTGAAGGTTACCGTTATTGGGGCGTTTATTGAGACATTGGTCGCTCCACTTGCTGGAACTGAGGAAACGCACATAAACGGAGCAACTGGGGTGCCTTCTGTTAGTTTAATCAGCCACAGATTTAATGGAACCTTGCAAGGACTGTTGCTGACTGCTGGTACTGGATTGTTTCTCACACCCGCAGCGATGTAGCTACCATCACTTAGCTGCTGGATGGAGTAGAGCTGGTCAAACATGGTTCCTCCGACAATCTTCTGCCAGGATTCCTCACCATTCATGTCGGTCTTGACTACGTATCCGTCATACCTCTGAGACTCAGGAGCTTGGATTGTTCCCGCAATGACGTAGCCGCCATCTCTCGTCTGCTGTGCCGAGAAGCCACGAGAATCACCCGGTCCTCCGAATACCCTCGTCCATGTTTCTTCTCCGCTGGGAGCGATTTTGAGTAGCAGCAAGTTGTTGCCATTCGATGTTACCGGGGGATTGGCCGTGAAGGACGTACCACCTACAATATACCCGTTGTCTGATGTTACTGCGATGGAACGGCCGACATTGTTATTGCCGGGTACTCCATAGGTATTCTGCCACATGACGTTTAATCCGGCATCTAATTTGGCGACCATGACGGAGAGAGGTTTGCCCGGAGCGGTCTGCGTGTAACCGGTAACTACCGCTTGGTTGTCTCCTGTTACTGCGACATCATACAGTCCATCTTGAGTACGCGGTGTGCCGTATACCCTTGACTCCATTACAGTTCCGGCCGTATTGACCTTCAATGCGAAGCCATCCAACGAGTTTGTTATGGATGACGTTACACCGACGGCGACATATCCATCTTCCATCTGTGCGACTGCCATAGGCGCATCAAACTTGCCCAAGTTGTACGTTTGTTGCCATTGGACTGCGCCGTCACTACCAGTTTTGATGAGATAGGCATCGGTAGTCGTTATGGCAACGGGACATAATCCGAAAAGGGTAGCAGGATTAATAGGAATAAGTTGCGGTGATGTTAGTGCCCCTATGATATACCCGCCATCACTAGTCTGTTTAATGTCCATACCGACATTCCACGTGTGGGCAACGCTGCTCGGATGATAGGTTTGCATCCACTGTGTGGTGCCATCGGCAGCTGTCTTAACCACGAGAACATCAAGCAAATTAGGCGAATCAGCGAAAGAAGCCGTCGTACCAACAGCGATAAACCCGCCGTCACTGGTCTGTATAACTTTAAAGCCCGCATCGCCTGTTTTTCCACCATAGGTATTTGACCATACAGTTGAAGCAGGAGCAGGGGCTTGCGCTGCTGCTGAGCTAATGCCAAAGATTGAAAGAGATATTATTGCCACCAGGAACGCTGAAAGCAATTTCTTATTCATTTTTTACCTCCTTTATTTGATAGTACAAAACATCATTTTTAGAGCTGACATTTGAATTTGTGGATAACTGAAAATAATAGTAAACTGAGCTTCAGTTTGTAAGCACTGAGGCTGTTTAGTTCTGCCCCCACTGTAAACGCTCATTCTATGTTTTGCTTAATAATGCTTACAGTAGATGATATAAATATTTTACTAATAGATTCGGTGATATTTGCTAACAGGTACATCTTAAGTTTTTTGGTGCGATGACAGTTAGATCTCTGGTGTGCAGAACACATAACCACGCGCAGAAATATCATAAAAAAATCTTACTATCACGATAAACATTATGACAGAAAAAAGGTAAAAGATGGGGGTTATTAACCCCTGTGTGCAACTTACACTTTCTATACCTACACCATTATTTCAAGGATGCATCCGTCGAAATATACGTAACCTTTGGACCTAGTTGTGGCATGAAGTTTCCTGAATATGCATCCCACACCTTTGCCCACGAAACGACATAATAGCATTCATTACTATTAAGGACACTTGGCGTGATGAACGTCGTTGCGCTCTGTGGCTTCACTTTGCCCCAGCCAAGACCCATGGCTGTGACAGTTGCTTGTTGTCCCATATCTGTCAGGAAGTACCAGTTTGCGGTGACCTGATTGTCAAGTTTCCCGGCTGCCGTGTAGACTTTAGCCCACGGTGCGACCCATGCATCACAGCTTCCGTCGTTCTGGAAGGACCACATCAAGTAGGACATGTATCCTGGTACGCGCATCGCTCCAGTGTGCTTGACGTCAGTCTGTATAGCTTTAAAGCCCGCATCGCCTGTTTTTCCACCATAGGTATTTGACCATACAGTTGAAGCAGGAGCAGGGGCTTGCGCTGCTGCTGAGCTAATGCCAAAGATTGAAAGAGATATTATTGCCACCAGGAACGCTGAAAGCAATTTCTTATTCATTTTTTACCTCCTTTATTTGATAGTACATAACGTCATTCGAGTTTGGATCCCAACGCAACCGTTGGACTGTTAACTCAATCGATATTTTTTGTATTATTTTTGCGTTGGATTATATAAGTATTTTACGAGAATATTAAATATTGAGGGATATTTCCATCTCACTCGCTCGTATTTACTGATTTCCTTTAAGGATCAAAAGTAAAAATTGATATCAGAAACTCGGTCCGTACCTCACTCACTTTGAATATGGTCATTGAGACTAGGCTGCCCTCGCGCAACATAAAGAGCCCCACCCCGCGTTGATTTGTGACAAGAAGTTATCAAAGGGTACACATAGATATCGTAGTACGACGTGTAAGTGTCCTACCCTTGTGTAGAAACGGAATCTAGCTGCGATTCGGCTACCAATCTTGCAGTTTTGCGTGCACCGGTCATTATCGTGTAAACGGATACCTAAAATTAAACGTCTCATCCTCTTGTGAGCAAATACACTTTTTCAACAATCCCTAAGACAATACCTAAGAGTTCTTTTTTTTGCAATAGTGAGACAAAAGAGGGTAGTGCACCCTCAAACCTGTATCCGAACCGACTTCAATGCGTAAAGGAATGGCAATAATTTTTAAGAAGCTCTTGGACAAGTCATTGAGAAGATAGCGGATTCGAATCTAAAGAATTACAAATGTAAACGATTTAAAAATATCTACATCGTTCGAGACTTCTGTTAAGCGTAATGTTAGACGTAATACACGAACGGGCCCGGAGGGATTTGAACCCTCGACCGCCGGCTTAGGAGGCCGGTGCCCTATCCTGACTAGGCTACGAGCCCACCTTAGGTAAATCTGATCATTATTTTGTCTCTTGTACCGTACGGCAAGAAATGGTTGGGGTAGGGCAGATTCGAACTGCCGTCCAAGCGTCCCAAACGCTCGAGGATAGACCAGGCTACCCTACTACCCCGGACGTAGTATCTTGATATAACACCTTACCAGATAAAAATCTTGCTTAGACACCTCATTCATGGAAGCTGATCGTTGAACGCGATTTCAGTCATCGAGTAGAATAATCTCACCTGTTCGTTCGTAAGTCCGTATCCCTGCAGGCAATGACTGTGCAAACTCATTCGACCGCAAGACGGCAAGGAACCTCCTTATGGCATTTTCATTTAACCGGTCTTGAGGTATTACAAAATCGTATTGTTCCTCTGCAATCGGATAAAATTCCAACCCATTTAATTCTGCAACAGGCCGTATCCCTATGCCCACATCTGCCTTTCCAAACTTCACCGCAGAAGCGACAGCACTGTGCGTTCTCGCTTCATAGGTGTAGCCCTTAATTGATGAAATCAATTCAGAAAATGAGATCCCTCTTTTTTCTGCAATCGTTTTCAACTCCATGTCGGTTAGCACTCGCGTGCCTGAGCCCTTATTTCTGTTGATGAAACGTTTTTCGGGCAGATCATCGAGCGCGATCATCGCACCTCTTTTGGTTATGATGCCTTGTTCTCTCAGGTATCCTTTGACGAGCGCCACCTTATGTAAACCGTATTGGATTAAAAAGGGTACGTTGTATTCTCCTGATTCGCTGAGCAGATGAATTCCCGCCACATCGGCGATTCCCTTTCTAATGGCGACAAGACCGCCTTGCGATCCCACGTTCACGACCTTTACGTGCGACGCCACATCTGATATCATCCCAAACAGAATGTCGAGCCCAATATCGTGGCTGCCGATAAACATCAGATCGGTCGTTTCAAGCTCTCCAAACAGCGAGACAGCAACTTCTTCCCCCTCATTGACGATTTCCACGTGTTCCGGTATCTCGATAAACCCATCAGAAAGAAGCGTCGTTATTGCGTCTGAGCTCTTCTCGACTGGATACGCTTTGCCCCTGACGAGATTTACCGGTATGAGATGGTATCGCGGCTCTGAGCGGATCTCTATTGCAAGCCTAGACGTGACCTTTCGCACGGATTTTGCTCTGCCTCGTATAAAGGGATCGATAAAGACATAGTAGACCATAAGGGCAGACACGGGATATCCCGGCAAACCGAAAAACGGCTTTCCATCAATTTCTGCTATGATAAGGGGCTTTCCTGGTTTTATGCTGACGCCGTGCGCGAGCAGCACTCCTCTCTCAGCGATTCTGTACACGACGTCACCCCGCCCGGCTGACGTACTTCCAGAAGAAATAACGATATCACACGATTTAATCGCGTTTTCTATAGCGTCCTCGATTTTAGTGAGGTCGTCCTCAACAATCCCGTAGTAAATGGGTTCCCCCCCGCTTGACTGAACTGCAGCTCCTAGTGAGTAGGTATTAACGTCGTGGATCTTTCCTGCTGCCACTTGTTCGCCGGGAGTCATGATCTCATCTCCTGTTGAGAGTATCCCGACTTTCGGCTTTTTATAAACTGCCACGTCTCTTAAGCCGATAGTAGCGAGGACTCCTATCTCTCGTTCTGTCAGTAGAGTATTTTTTCTCAGCACGAGCTCTCCTGCCATCACGTCTGAGCCAGCCGAAATGACATTTTCGTTCGTAGTAACAGCCTTCCTGACTACAACGTCATCCCCGCGAATGTCGACGTTCTCTATTATAATCTCGGCATCGGCGCCTCTCGGCATCATTGCACCAGTAGCTATCTCCATTGCTTCGCACGGTTTGACTTCTTGAACGGGGAACACCCCAGCCGCAAGCGAACCTATGTTCTTCAACGTGACCGGGTGCGCCTCATTTGCTGCATACGTATCGCTTGCTATCAAGGCGAATCCGTCCATGGCCGCCCTATCAAATGGCGGTACGTCGACCGATGAAATAACGTCGTGTGCGAGCACTCTCCCGAAGGTCGCTTCGATTGGGATTCTTTCGATTTCTCGTTTTATCGTGAGTTTACTAATAATGCCGTGCGCTCGTTCTACTGATACTAATTCCCTGAATTCTTTTCTGTCGTCCATTTCCATTTTGGAAGTCCCCACGATTAACGTTCAGTCAAAAAGGACAACTTCTACCCATTCCCCCTTGTTGTAGCCCTCCACATTCTCAGGTATTATCACAAAGCCGTCAGCTTTGGCTATAGAGCTTAGAATTCCTGAGCCTGATATCATTATAGGGACCGCTGTATCATCGTTTAGGGCAACTCGTGCGTACGTTCGTGAGCCCATTTTTCCGACAATTTTTCTCTCCAGTTTGGCTCTCACAGTCCGTTCAAGCGATTTTGATATGTGACCTAAGCGATAAACAGCAGGCTTTACAAATGCCGTTGAGGCAACGAGACACGCTACCGGAAAACCTGGTAAACAAGCTATGGGTGTTTTGCCTTTGTCTATTACTCCTAGTGCCGTGGGCATTCCTGGACTTATTGCAATTCCATGAATTAAGACTGTCCCTATTCTCTTTACGACAGTAGGAACAAGATCTCGTATGCCCACCGAAGTCCCACCCGTTGTAATTATTAGATCTGCATCAATATCCCGTAAAATTGCTTCTTCAATGAGCTCGGAAGTATCGGTCACAATACTTCTGTATCGGAAGTGTGCACCCCACTGCGCTACAAGGAGTGAGTTCATAAGACCGTTGGTTTCAACAATCTCACCTTCTGTCGGTCTGCTGGTTACTAGTTCTTCCCCTGTTGGGATGACGGCAACTTCAGGCTTTCGATAGACTTCGACGGCGTCAACTTCGAGCGACGCGAGCAGCCCGATGTCTGCTGGTCTCAAGCGGTGCCCCTCGTTAAGAACCACTTCTCCGATTTGCACGTCTTCTCCTTTCGCCCCGACATTTTTGAATGGGTGAACTTGGGTTCTGACTTCAATTACTTCTCCTAATAGCTCAGTGTCTTCGACCATCACGACTGCATCGGCTCCATTAGGCATCCGGGATCCAGTGTGCACCCTCTTTGCGGAGCCGGGTTCGACGTCCTCACCTATGATGTTTAATATAACTGGCGAGCGTGCGCTTGCTCCTATCGTGTTCTCCGCTCGCACAGCATAGCCGTCCATAGCCGCTCTTCGATAATTGGGAACGTCTTTATCGGAAGTTATTTGGTGTGCAAGCACGCGTCCAATCACGTTCCTTATAGAAACGTTCTCGGTATCAGATACCGGTTTGACGCAACTAAGGAACGTTGTCAACGCTACCTGATATAGAGTTTTTGACGTGAATATCATCGTTATTGTTAAGTGTGCGTATTTGTATTATATTTTATCAGTATGAAAATAAAACCGAGGCTAAAGCTGTGGTTTGTCGATGACAAAGGGGAATATGTTTTTGGTTTAGGAACGATGAGACTCCTTGCTGCAATAGACCGTTTGGGCTCTATAAATGCTGCATCGCGCGAGTTAACAATGTCATATCGTTATGCGTTAGAGCGCATCACAACGGTGGAAGAACGGCTGGGAAGGTCGCTTGTCGAGCGGACAAGAGGTGGAAAAGATGGCGGTGGTGCGAAATTGACTGCCTTCGGCCGGGCGATATTGAAGGAATACAAAGAACTTGAAACGTCGCTTGAACGATTAACAGATCGGCATATTGATCTCAGCGATGATTAGCCACCGGACACAGGGGGGAATATGGCTACTTCATCACCCTCTGAAAGGGCTGACATCACCCCGTCAATCTCAGTGATATTCCGTCCATTGAGTAGTACCGTGATATATGGACGTAAGGCGCCGTCTTCAAAGAGCACATCCCGCAAGTCAGGTTTTATTGAGGTGAGCAAATCCAACACACCGCTTACCGTGGTCGAATCTAAAAAAAGCTCACGCTCTCCCACGATCTCCCTGATATTTGCAAACAGTCGGACTTTTATGTGAGCCATCAGTTTCAGAACACGCTCCTGTCTATGATAAAGATTTTGCCTCCTCTTTTAACCATATGCATATATATAACAAGTACCATATAAAATAATATAGAAACTAAATTTTTTTGTTCTGCCCAGATCTTGTTATTTCGAAGGTAGCAGAATGCAACAAGTAAGTTACTCTGATATTGCTAAATGTGCACAGTATAGTCCGCTTTTTTGCGAGCACTCCGTTAGTGGCCACTCTTTATGGCTGAGCTGGGGCTTTTGTCGCAGAACAACACTCGCTCAGAGAGAAGTTATTTAAGAGAAACGGAAGATGGTACGCCACCGCTTATGTTGATTGTCAGATTTATTCCAAAGAACTGTGTAGCATGTAAGTCGTGTGAGTTAGCGTGCGCATTGCATCACAGTTCGTCCGGCGATATCAATAAAGCGATGACAGAGTGTCCATCTCCGACACCTAGGCTCGCTATTGGCTTTAAAGATGGAAAATTGCATCTTACGAGGTGCTTGCATTGTAAAAAGCCCGAATGTGTAGAAGCTTGTGACACAGGAGCGATAACAAAAGGCGAAGATGGCGCAGTGACCATTAGACAAGAGAAATGCACTGGCTGTTTTAAATGCATCGAGATGTGTCCATTTGGGGCCATACAATCGTGGGATCATAAAGCAGTGAAATGCGATCTTTGTAATGGGGCAACAGAGCTGTCATGCGTAACAGCGTGTAAGTGTGGTGCGTTAGTATATGGACAAAAGGCGTAACATAGTGGGTTCTGAAAGGGTAAATACAGTAGACCCCGCGGCGATCAAGATGCTTCCGATTGCTAAGCGGGACAATATGGAAACGATGTGGGATAGGGCCGAGTCTGCGCAGCCGCAGTGCGGCTTCGGTGAATCAGGGCTGTGCTGCAGAATCTGCTTGCAGGGGCCTTGTCGCATCAATCCATTTGGAAAAGAGCCGCAAAGAGGCATCTGTGGGGCGAAAGACTACACAATTGTAGCCAGAAACTTGATACGGATGATGGCTGGCGGCTGCGCCGCTCACTCCGACCACGGAAGGCACCTGGCGTACGCGCTTAAAGGCGTTGGGGAGGGCAAAGCGCCTGACTATCGTGTCAAAGATGAGGCGAAGTTACGGGCCCTCGCAACGAAACTAGGCGTTGATAGCGGCAAGAGCATAAATGAGCTTGCCGTGGCAGTTGCAAATACCGCATTGGAGGACTTCTCGCGGCAAGATGACGAGATGTGCAATTGGCTGAAGATGATGCTCCCTGAAAAGAGGCTAAAACTCCTCGATAGAAATGACGTCATTGCAACCAATATTGACAAAGGCATCACGGAAGTCATGCACAGAACTCATATGGGATGTGATGCCGATCCCGTGCCGCTGATGTTTGGCGGTATAAAGTGCTCGCTTGGAGACGTAGCGGGCGAGAATATCAGCTCCAACATCTCTGACGTGCTTTTCGGCGTTCCTCAAATGGTAGTGTCAAAGGCCAATCTAGGCGCGTTGAAAGAGGAGTGTGTGAATATCTGTGTACACGGTCACAATCCTATTCTCAGTGAAGTGATATGCGACGCTGCAGATGAGCTACAAGGCGAGGCCATTGCTGCAGGCGCGGAAGGCATCAATATCGTCGGCATTTGTTGCACCGCTAACGAACTACTGATGAGGAGGGGCATACCGATCATCACAAATTTCGCAAGTCAAGAATTGGCAATTATGACGGGTGTCGTCGATGCGATGGTGATCGATTATCAATGCATTGCGCCGTCGGTAGGGTTCTGGACGCAGTGCTTCCACACGAAGCTAATATCGACGATGCCTATCACCCGCATACCTGGCGATACCCACATCGAGTTCAACGAAGGAGCGGCGCGCGAAGGCGCCAAGGAGATTGTTCGAGTAGCAATTGAAGCGTACAGGAACAGGGATCCAAGCAAGATTTCCATACCTGCCATTACGAGCGAGGTGGTTGCGGGATTTAGCCTTGAATATACAAAGACGCTACTGAGCAAGTTTAACGAAAAAGAACCCCTTCAGTATCTCGCAGATAAGATCCGAAGCGGCGAGATTCAAGGGATAGCGCTTATCGCGGGATGCAACAATCCTGCCAAAGCGCAACACGACTTATGTCATTTAACAATCGCAAAAGAACTGGTCAAGAACAATATACTGACACTTGTCACTGGTTGTGCTGCTCAATCTCTTGCAAAGCACGGTTTATTGACGCCAGAGGCGGTAGATGAATTTGCGGGGGAGTCACTCAAGACGTTCCTCAAAGAAGTGGGCCAGAAGACAATTGGCGGATCGTTGCCGCTCATACTCCACATGGGGTCGTGCGTGGACAACTCACGAGTAGAGAACTTCATCAGCGAACTCGCGCAGGTAATGCGCGTCGACATACAGGATCTCCCCATCGTCGCGAGCGCTCCCGAAGCGATGAGCGAAAAAGCGGTGACCATCGGCACGTGGTGCGTGGCTACTGGATGGCCGACCCACGTAGGAGTCTATCCGTTTATAAAGGGGAGCCCCCTCGCGGATGAAATCGCACAGGCGACCGCTAAGGACGTTTATGGCGGCCACTTCATCTTCGAGCCTGATCCCACAGTCGCAGCACAGAAACTGGTGAATGTCGTCGAATATCGGAGATGGAAGTTGAACGCACACAGTGAACTCGAAGCTCCTGTGACGTACTGGAATGGTTCAATGGCGGGTGAGAAAACACCAGTACTCTCGCAAGAAGCGTTATACAAGAAGGCAATCGAGGGCGCCATCATCGCGACGGGATACGCAGATCACCTGTTGAGTAAGGCGATACGCGAATATGGCAGTAACAAGGAGATTGGCTATCCGAATACGGGATATTATCTGCCGTGTATCACCGCATGGACTGGTGAACAAGTTACGAAACTTGGGCAATTGCCGCGGTTGCTTGGTGAGGTTAGAGGAAAGATACGGGAAGAGTACACGTTCGATAACGCTGTGGCGTCTGGCGAGGCGACGATGGTCGCTGCTGAAATCGTTGAAGTTCTCAAATATATCGATAATCATGATCCATATGTGGATACTCCTTACACCGGATTCGTCGGTGATGAAGTTTTGAGAAAGTTGGGTATCTCGTTTGTCGATGACACTATACCGGGCGTTCTTGTGTTAGTGGGAAAGGCGAAAGACCCCAAGCTGCTTGCTAAGATCATCAGAGACTGCCAAAGCAAGGGTATGCTCATCATCCCTACCTTTGACACGATACAGCAGATCAAAGAGGCCGGTATTGAGATTGGTGAGCACAAAGGACTCGACAGACTATTATTCTGTGTGGGCGAGTTCACGCAAACGATTCACAGTTTAAGCTTCGCAATCCGCGCCGCGTTGACCTTTGGCAACATCAAGCCGGGAGACAGGGCTGGGCTATATAATTATCTTGAAAAACGGCCAAAAGTGGTTGTTGTCCAATTAGGTCCAATCGATGATATTAAGGCAGCGATTGAGTTTGCCGTGATGTTCAATGGGTCACCCACGATCACCGATCAAGATGTGGAGGAAATACCTGGTAAATATGAAGTGGAAAAGGATTACAATCAAATCGTTGCACACGCGATAGAGATACGAAATATGAAGGTGAGGGTCGGAGAGGTCTCGTTGCCTGTGGCGTATGGTCTCGCCTTTGAGGGAGAAACCGTGCGGAAGCCGCAAACCTACGTCGAATGTGGGGGCCCGACAAAGACGAAGGTTTTTGAGCTTGTAAAAATTCGCGATGTTGATGAGGTCAAGGACGGTCAGATCACGCTCATTGGCAAAGACGTTGATGAGATGGAGGAGGGCAGTGCGTCAGCACTAGGGATTCTTGTCGAAGTGTATGGCAAGAACATGAAAAAGGAGTTCGAACCGGTAGTTGAACGGCGCATCCACCAATTCATCAACTATGCAGAAGGTGCATGGCATACAGGCCAGAGAAACTTGCTCTGGGTGAGATTAAGCAAGAGCAGCGTGGCAAGCGGGTTACGTTTCAAACACTTTGGTGACATCCTCTATAACAAGATGAAGGAAGAGCTCGGGGGCATTATCAGCAGGATACAAGTCACGATCATTACCGATGAGAAGGCGGTGGAAGAACACATACCGGAGGCAATGGAGTGCTATGCTGAACGTGACAGGAGGATTGCTGGGCTGACCGATGAGAGCGTTGATGAATTCTACGCGTGTACGTTGTGTCAGAGCTTCGCTCCGAGTCACGTGTGCATTATATCTCCAGAGCGGCTTGGACTGTGCGGGGCATTAAACTGGCTTGATGCGGCTGCTGGATATAGTATTGATCCAAATGGACCAAATAAGCCAGTTAAGAAAGGGGATGCCGTCGACGAGATGAAGGGTCAGTGGCCAAACGTCAATAACGCGGTGAGGGAGCTCACCCACGGCCACATTGAAAGGATGAACCAGTACACCATGATGGAGAATCCACAAACGTCGTGTGGGTGTTTCGAGTGTATTGTGGCGATTAGCAGTGACTTACAGGGCGTGATAATCGTGAACAGGGAGTACATTGGTATGACTCCCATCGGGATGAAGTTTTCCACCCTTGCAGGGTCAGTCGGTGGCGGCAATCAAACACCCGGGTTCATCGGCGTTGGAAGGCAGTTCATCACAAGTAAGAAATTTATCCGCGCCGA
The DNA here is from genome assembly GCA_963704625.1 of Methanobacteriota archaeon. Lineage (GTDB taxonomy): Archaea > Halobacteriota > Bog-38 > Methanoflorentales > Methanoflorentaceae > DASPRZ01. The sequence goes on from OY969924.1 coordinate 1,800,497, forward strand.
TGGCGGGCTTGCCCGAGTAGTTTGGATGCCGAAAGAATTGAAAGAAGCGCTAAGGGACGATCTTGAGAAGAGGGCAAAGGAGATGGGGCTGCCTGACTTGGTGGATAAAATCGCAGACGAAACTATTACGACGGATGCAGGTGAATTGATGGAATACATGGTAAAGGTAAATCACCCTGCATTGGCCATGCCGCCCATGGGCATGTTTTAAACGTCTGCAGATGTGTTAAGTGGGGTAACATGCAATGATAGCAATTCCAAAAGAGAGTTGGACTGGCAAGATAAAAGAGGCTGTTTTTGGGGCGACTGAGGAAGAAGGAGGAACGAGAGATAATAAAATCATTTTAGGGGGGGAGACCACCCTGCCATTTCTGTCTTTCGAAGGCAACGTGTCAAGGCCCGCTATCGGAATGGAAGTCGTTGATAGAATTGGCGATGACTACCCTAAGATAATTATAGACGATTTTGGTGATGTGATCAGAGATCCCGTTGCGTGGGCGCAAACGTGTGTTCACACCTACGGCGCAGATTTCATCTGTTTGAAGTTGTTGAGCACAAATCCTGAGGAAGAAAACGTCAGCGCTGAAGATGCTGCTACTCTCGTCTCTACGATGCTTGCGCAGGTCAAGGCGCCACTTGTGATTCAAGGAAGCGGGGATTATGAGAAAGATGCACGAGTTATGGAACTCTGTGGGGAAGCTGCGAAGGGAGAGAGATGTTTGCTTTCAAGGGCCGAACAGGACAGTTATAAGTCGATAGCAGTAGCAGCTACAGCAAATGGCCACGCAGTCGTCTCTTTTTCAAATATCGATGTTAATATTGCAAAACAGCTCAATATCATGCTGACCGAGTTTGGCGTAAAACTTGATGATATCGTCATTGATCCCCTTATGGCAGGGATTGGATTCGGGGTTGAATACGCATACTCAGCTATGGAGCGTATTAAACTCGCGGGTCTGATGGGCGATAGAATGATACAATCGCCGATGATCGCGGACATATCTGTTGCCTGGAGCGCCAAAGAAGCATATCGGCGAGATGAAAAGCTCGGCGATGAGAAACAAAGAGCCATCTTTTGGGAAGTAGCTTCTGCGCTTGCAGCTTTAATGGCTGGCGCGAACGCTTTAATACTGAGACATCCTAAGTCTGTGGCGATTACGAAGAAAGCCGTGGATGAGTTGATAGGGTGATAGGCAATGCCGATGACAGCGTTGGATATATTTAAATTATTAGCTAAAAAGAACTGCGGCGAATGTGGCGTTCCGACATGTTTAGCATTTGCCATGCTGTTAGCCAACAAGCAGACGGAACTGACGAAGTGCCCGTATGTGTCGCCGGAAGTGCTGCAACAGCTGGAGAGCTCATCGTTGCCACCTATGCGCACTGTGACGGTCGGCGACCTCGATATTGGGGGTGAAATCGAGCTTTTCAGGCACGAAAAGAAATTTTTTCACCAGACAGCGTACGCTGTGACAATTGAGGATACCCTCGATAATAATACGATCGTTGAAAAGGCTAAAAAACTGGATGTGATGAAATTCGAGCGGATCGGCATCATTTCAGGAGTCGATTTAATCGCAATCAAGTCTAGAAGTGATGCAAAGCGGTTTTCAGAAGCGGTCAGTCTCGTGAACGATAACAGCGGTTTGCCGTTAGTGTTGATCAGTGACGACCCACAGGTCATCGAAGAAGGCTTAAAGCTCGTTTCGAAAGCAAAACCGTTAATTTACGCCGGCACTACAGGTAACTGTACCGCTATGGCTAAGCTCTCGCGACAGTACGCGTGCCCGCTTGCGATCTATTCTGATAATATCGATGAGCTCATATCATTATCGGAGATGGCAAAAAGCGAAGGTGTAGAGGACATCGTTTTAGATTTGAACCTCGGCAACAAGAAATTACGTGAAGCTCTTGAATGGCTCACCATATTGCGACGGCTGAGCGTTAAGAAATTGTTCCGACCACTGGGCTATCCGGTAATGTTAAATTTAGACAATGGCACAGATATCGAAACCCAAGCTATAAAGGCGTCGATAGGGACGATGAAATACGCATCTCTAATCATCTTTAGCGACATTGATCCTGCGCGGTTATACCCGCTCACCACGTTGAGGACAAACATCTATACAGATCCGCAAGCACTCATACAGGTGAATCCAGGTCTGTACGAAATAGGAAAACCAAATAGGAATGCACCGGTCATCGTGACGTCAAACTTCTCGCTCACGTATTTTACAGTAGCAAGCGATATTGAAGCAAGCAAAGTCCCATCGTATCTTCTCGTTATAGACACAGAAGGCTTGTCTGTGATGACCGCGTTTGCAGCTGATAAGTTCACCCCAGAGAAGATAGCACAAGCGCTAGATGACTATAAGGTTGCAGAAAAGGTAGATCACCGAAGGCTTATCATTCCGGGCATGATCGCGATGATGAAGATGAAACTTGAGGATCTTACAGGGTGGGAAGTCTTAGTGGGGACTAAAGATTCATCAGCGTTGCCGAAGTATCTGAGGGAAATGGCGAAGGGGTAACGCAATCACGATATTATCGACTGCTTCGCTATTTCTATGACGGCTTTAAATGCAGCCGAATCGCCGGGAAGCTCCAACAAAGATCTCCCTTGGACGGCATAATTTTCAATTAGATTGTCTGCGGGAATGACACCAATGAAGTCGAGTCCCTCTTGTACTATTTGATCTTTAATGCTATCCGGTATGTCATCCCTCAGCTCATTTAATACAAGATACGCTTTTCCTATGGTGATATTTAGGTCCTCAGACAGTTTTTTAATTCGACTCGCGGTGATGATGCCCAGCTTTGTCGCATCGCTCATAATGAAAAGCGCGTCGACATCTCTTGTTGTTCGCCTCGACAGGTGCTCCATGCCGGCTTCATTATCGATGACAACATAGTCATAGTTGTTTGAGAGCCTATCGATGACATCTCTCAAGACACTGTTGATGTAGCAGTAACATCCAGGTCCTTCAGGTCGTCCCATGACAATAAGATCAAACTCATCTCCTTCGATAAGAGCTAATCGAATTTGATACTCGATCAGTTCATTTTTGGGCACACCAGCAGGAAGGGACTCTTTGAGGAGATCTTCTCGTAAGCGTCCAATTGTTTGTTCAACACTGAGTCCCAATCGTTCGTTCAAATTTGAATTAGGATCTGCATCCACCGCTAAAATTCTACTGCTCTGTGTGCTCAAATATTTAATAAGAAGTGCGGCAAATGTTGTTTTTCCTGTCCCGCCTTTACCTGTTATTGCAATCGTTGGCATTAGCCCTCCGGTTTCTTTTTGTCTTCGTGCGTTTATTAGCACGGAGTAACATCATACATCCGACAACTACATAAACGGAGTATCTCTGCCCCATTTTGCTTGACTAATACGTTGATTAGACCTTTAATGCTTGTTAATTAAAAAGCTACGTATAAACTCTTCCTACAATGCTGGGAAACTGATCGATCTCGGTGTGAGGGATAAAGAGTGCAGAGGTAAACTCTTTAAAGAACATGCTGTTGACACTCAACTCAATGTGCGTCATATTTGCGACAACTTCTTCCGCTTTATTTTGCATGCTCTTCGATAGTAATACCATTCTCGCCCCTCCGAGAGCGCCATTGCCTATGAATTTGAAGATATCAAGGGGAAGATCGGGCAGCAACCCGATCGTTACGGCTTTTTTGATATCGAGGTAGTTGCCGAAACTGCCGGCAATAAATACGTCGGTTAAGTCAGTAAATTTATATCCAAACGTCTTTAACAATACGTTAGAGCTCGCATAAACGGCGGCCTTCGTCCGCAGTATGTTTTGAATGTCAACGTCGGTTATCACGATGTCTTTGTTAATGGCCGTCTCGTCCTTAAATGCCACAACGAATTGGCTGCCGCTGCCGCCCACTTGAATTCTGATGTTATTTTTATCCAGTTGTATTTTTCCCACTCTATCGATGATGCCATTGCTAAATAGTTCAGCTACTAATTCAATCAGTCCCGACCCACAAATGCCTTTCGGCCGAACATTTCCGATAGTTGAGTAGTGTACTTTAGCATCGTCGATCCAAATCCGCTCTATGGCACCGTACATCGCCCGCGTGCCAAACTCGACCTCGCCTCCTTCAAAGGCCGGACCCGCTGAACACGAACATGATGCAAGGAAGCTCTCACTTCCGAGCACAAGTTCTCCGTTCGTACCTACATCGATTAAAAGTGAAATCTCTTTTCTGTCGCTCATTCCAGAAGCAATTACGTCAGCAGTGACGTCGCCGCCCACGTAGCTGCTTCTGCAGGGAAGCGCATAAACATAGGCATTCGGATTTACGCTTAGTCCAAGCTTTACCGCTTTCATCTGTGGCACATAGGACATTACTGGTATGTACGGTTCATGGCGTATATATTTAGGATCTAATCCATAAAACAAGTGCATCATAACGGTGTTGCCTGAAATAACGGCGCGACAAATTTTTTCGTATCGCATTTTGTTATCTATGACAAGTTCTCGTATCAAATCATTTATGCCGTATCTGATGGTGCTGGTAAGTTTACGGATACCGTCTTTATGTTCCTCGGTGTACAATATCCGCGAAAGAACATCCTCGCCATAAACGACTTGTTTGTTATAATCAGATCGTGAATCAATGACGGCACCACTTTTTAAATCGACCAACTCTACCACGAGCGTCGTGGTACCTATATCAACTGCTACCCCGATTAAATCTTCATCTGAAACGGGACCTATGTCTATTATCTCCTGTCGATCCCAGAGATCCATTAGTGTTACAATTACGTTCCATTCGTTCTCCCTCAAAATTCTACTAAGCTTTTTAAGGGTTGGGAGTCCTATGGTCACATTTTTTATGCCAAGATTATGTAATGCTCTCGTAACTCTGTCCAAATCGCTCATGTAGTCAATTAACGATGGTGGGCTGAGCGAAAGTGAAATTTTTATTAAGGGTGGCTCTATGACGGGCAATGGAATTATCTCGCTTCTCATCAATATTTGGTGCGATTCCACTCTGCTCTCTTTTGGTATTATAACTGTCAAATTTCCCGCCACTCGAGCCAAACATGCCAAATAGCAGCCTCGAGCTTTTTCCTCAGCACTTAACAGATCTGTAGTGTCAGCGTGGACATTCCCATCGATTGTGACCTTGCACTTACCGCATTTCCCTCTGCCCCCACATATACTATCAATGTAGATATCAGAACTTGTGGCCGCATCGAGTACAGTAGTACCTCGTTCAACTTTGACCATCTTGTTATCAGGCTTAAAAACAACTTTAAATTCTTTCGTCAAATGGCCTAAATCCTCTCATTGGATACAGAAGTAACGTGACTTTATATACTACATTTTTTTATATATAGGTTGCGAGATACTATGGGGTTGTCAGCTGTTAGGTAAGAGCCTTAAATGTAAAGGTAACCCCAGTAAAAGCACCAGAGCTGTGGAGAGATGCATGATAATTATAGGCGGCGATATTAACGGGTATTCAAAATCTGTGGGGGCTATCATTGACAAACGAGATGCAAAAACCATTCAAAACATGGCGCAAAGGCAAATTGACGCGGGGGCACACATACTCGATCTAAACGTCGGGCCAGGGAGGGATGATGCAGCTGATGCTATGAAGTGGCTGGTGACCGCCGTGCAGGATGTCGTAGATGTAACTCTTTCTATCGATACGAACAAGATAGATGCAATGAAAATGGGGATTCACGAGGTTAAAGGCAAGTCCATGGTAAATTCTATCCCTGCGGAACAAGAGAAGATGGCTGTCCTTTTTCCGTTAGCTGCTGAGCACGATTCTGAGATTATCTGCATGACCATGGATGACAAAGGCATTCTCGGGGATGTGGATAAAAGATGTGAGCGCGCCGCAACACTCGTCGCAAATGCGTGTGAGTATGGAATCGATCTTGAGAAGGTCTATGTGGATCCGGTATGTCTACCGGTGAGTACAGCGCAAGATCAGGCGCCAATAGTAGTGGAATCGGTGAGGAGGATTGGCTTACTCACAAGTCCGGTTTCAGTTTTAAAAACCACAATTGGGCTCAACAACATCTCACACAATACAAAAAACCCTCGATTGATAGAGCGGAGCTTTTTAGCGATGTTGATGGGCGTAGGTCTATCCTCGGCGATAATAAACACTCAAGATACACAGCTTATAGAAACTATAAAAACGTGTAACGTGCTGCTCAACAAAGAGATATACGCCGATGATTACTTAAAGGCGTAGTCGCTCTCCAGAGTTTAAAAATATTTTTGTCTATTTATCTATACGCCCATAAGGTTATGCTAAAGCTTAAATATCATTCCTTTTTATTATTAGGGATGGGTTTGATTACATGAAACCGCAGGTGCTCTACGAGATCAAAAACGCTGAAGCGGAAGTCCAGAGGACGATCGATGATGCCCAGACCCAAAAGCAAAAAATGATCGAGGATGCGAAAAGGCAGGCTATGGTCATAATTGAGGAGGCAAAAAAAGAGGCAAAAAAAATTGAGGATGAGATGAACGCCTCTGTCGAATTAGAGCTTGCTAACATTCGGAAGGATATCCTCAACCGCGGCGAGAAACAGATCTTTGAGATTAGACAGAAAGCCCAAAAGAAAAAAGCTGAAGCCCTTGAGTATATTTTGGAGGAATTCAAGAGGGAAGCCCATGTTTAAACCTCAGGAAATGAGCAAGATCATCATCGCTGGAACAAAGGATTATATGAAAGCTGCGATTGATGTGCTGTACGCCCATGACGTGGTTCACATAACGGAATTTTCTGAGGAAAGTGAGGACTTCAAAATTGGCACACCATATCCCGAAGCTACGAAATTGTCTGAACAGGCGATATCGCTGAGGTCAATAGCCAATTACCTGAATATTAAGGGTAAAGAGGATGTCTCGACGAAATATACAGTCGACTCACTAGAAACTACGTTCAATGAGAAAATTGAGCGCTTGAACTTCGAAGTTTCAAAAGTCATTCAGAAAATCAGCGAACTTGATTCCCAAATAAAAGATTTTACTGACAAAAACAAGCAACTCGATCCCATAAAAAGCTTTGACATACCACTTGAAATGTATCGTGGATATGAGTCGATTGCCGTATTTGTGGGACTCATAAAAGGTCAGTTATCAATCGATAACATAACTACTGATTATTATCTTGAAAGCACGCCATACAGTCGAGGCAACGTCATTGCATTATTTGTTCCAAAGGCATTTGAAACTGAAGTTTTTACGGCCTTGCAAGAACAGAATTTGGCAGCCATATCAATCCCGGAGATAGAAGGTGTCCCGAAGGAGCTCATATCTGAGTTTGACGTGAAAGTTTCAGGACTTGAATCTGAAAGAGAGACAACTAGAGCGGATCTGAAAAAACTCCAACAAGAGTACATCGATTACATCCTGGCGTTAGACGAATACCTCTTGATAGAGACACAAAAGGCTGAAGCTCCGCTAAATTTTGCCACGACAAAAAATACATTCATTGTTGAGGGGTGGATCCCTACAAAACGACTCGAGCAAGTGCAAGGGGACATTGATGATACAACGAACGGACAATGTGTTCTCGGTATCGATAAGTCTGAAGCTGCCGCAGTCGAAAAAGTGCCTATAGCGCTTGAGAACCCCATACCAACGAAACCGTATGAAGTCTTCATCAAAGCTTTTTCACTTCCGAAATTCAATGAAATTGATCCTACAACGTTCATGTTTTTTTGGTATCCCTTTTTCTTTGGGCTGATGCTGGGAGACATCGGATACGGGATTACGGTTGTTGCCATTTCGGCCATAGTACGGTGGAAGATCAAATCTCGGGGTCTCAGAGCGTTGGCGGGCGTGGGAATCTATGCCGGTGTTGTGTCGATAGTATTCGGCTTCATTTATAACGAGTTCTTTGGAGTTGAAGTCTTCGGAGAAAGGGGACTCTTATCTTTCATTTATGCATATCCGACCATACCGAGGTTTGATAACGTATTAAACTTGTTAATAGTCACTATGGTTCTTGGTATCATTCACCTCTCACTTGGATATGTGGTGGGATTCAAGAACGAGTATACTCAGCATGGTCTCAAACACGCGGTTTATACGAAACTCAGTTGGCTTCTAATTTTATATGGTGGGGTCATCGCAATTGTGATTATTTTGCCCCAGCTAACGAGAGGGTCGGGAATCAGCTTCTCAAGTGGACTCGTAGCAGGTTTAGCATTAGCAGTTATTGGTGTGATATTTCTGATACTTGGAGAAGGCGTCATAGGTATCGCCGAACTTCCATCCTTGCTGTCTAATGTGCTCTCATATACTCGGTTAGTGTCTATAGGTGTTGCTTCCGCCGGCATTGCGTTAGCAGTAAACAAACTCTCAGATGCACTGTTTATATCAAAAGGAGGATTTTTTCTCATCTTAGGAGCTTTAATGTTGATTGCCGGACACGCAATCAACACTGCATTAGGAATTCTTGACTCTGGATTGCAATCGTTGAGATTGCATTATGTGGAGTTCTTCACGAAATTTTATCGTGGAGGAGGATTGAAATACAAACCATTTGGTTTTGAAAGAAAGTATACGGAGGAAAAATAAATGGTAGATCCAATAGGAGCAGGTATGATAGGACTTGCTGCAGCTATTGCAGTAGGAGCGTCCGGAATAGCAGCCGCCATGGGCGAGCAAGCTATCGGCTCAGCAGCCATAGGAGTTATGGCTGAAGACGAGGGATTCTTCGGCAGAGGCTTGGTGATGACGGTTATTCCTGAGTCGATTGTAATTTTTGGACTTGTCGTAGCATTGATCTTGCTTTTTGTCACATTGCCACGTCTTTAACGATGACTTATGGGATTGGAAGTTGTAGTTAAAGCTGTCCTCGCGAAAGGTGAGGAAGAGGCAAATCATATCAAGCAGGAAGGGATTGAAGAGGCGAATGTTATAAAAACTGAAGCCGAGATTATGGCACGCAATATCCTCGAGGAGAAAAGGGAACACACAGTTGAACAAATAGAACATAAAAAGCGCATGGAGGTATCCAGCACAAATCTTGAGGTAAAAAGGGGCATTCTCAATGTCCAGAAGGAAATACTTGACGAGACATACGAAGATGCCAAAAGGGCGTTACTCGCACTGCCGGAATCAGAACGTGAAACGATCATAAAAAGCCTCCTCGAGTCACAAACAGAATTTCAACGCGTATATTCAAATAAACAAGATGAACCCATTGTGCGAAGAATTACGCAATTGGAGTACGGTGGAAACATTAACAGCGTAGGCGGCATCATGCTCGAAAATGACGACGGCACAGTAACGCGCGACCTGACCTTTGAAAGTATTCTTGAAAGCGTGCGGGAGAACTCCTTAAAGCAAGTCTCAGAAATTTTAAATGAGTGAGATATAATGGATACTCAGCGGACTACAGGCAGATATGCTTCTCCCGCAGTTAAATACGGCTATAGCACAGCTCGAGTGCACGCGATGAAGGCTAAGCTGTTTCCAAAGGAGACCTATGCGAAACTGCTTATAATGGATCTCCCCGAAATAACGCGTTTTATTGAGGAGTCAGAGTATAAGGCCGAAGTCGATGAACTCGCGCGGATGTATGTGGGTATAGACTTAGTTGAATTTGCGATCCACTTAAACATGGCTAGGACATTTACTAAGCTCATTGAAATGACTACAGGGGAGCCTCATTTTTTAGTTATAGAATACCTCAGACGCTGGGATATCTGGAATATTAAAACCATATTAAGAGGAAAATTATACGAAGCAACCGATGAGGAAATATTACGGGTACTCGTGCCCAGTGGTGAGCTATCTGTCGAGTTCTTACAGAGTTTAGTGAGGAAGAAGACTATTGAAGAGGTAGTAGATGCCTTAAAGGGGACGATTTACTACAATATAATAAAGGATATCGATTATACGCAGTCTTCGATGAAATTAGAGGATGAATTAGACAAGTTCTATTATAGAAGAATGGTTGAGGCAGCCGAAATAACGGGAAACTCTTTGTTTTTGAATGTTATTCGGATGGAGATCGATATAGCCAATTTGAAAACGTTGTTTAGGTTAAAAAACGCAGGAATTTCTGGTTCTCGAGCGCTTGAGTATATCATACCTGGTGGATTATACTTCACTGATAGAGTGGTACGGAAGATGGCTACTGCATCCTTCGAGGAATTCATAGGTATAGTAAGTGCATCCAGATATTGGAGCGTAATGTCCGATGTTGTAAAGGAGCAAGTGGAATCACTGAGTATCATTGAACTGAGGCTTGACAAATATTTGAGTGAACACGTGTGGAAGACTTCGACATCTCGTCCATTAACAGTCTTGCCGATATTAGGATATATGTTAAGTAAATACGTTGAAGTGGAAAACATCCGTGCGATAGCGCGAGGCAAAGAGGCAGGGCTGTCGCAAGAGACAATTAAAGATCATCTAGTGTTGTAGAAAAACATAATTTAGGATGTATAATATATAATACGGATACGGCGGTTTGTATGGAGATCGCAGTCGTTGGTAGTGCAGATTTTGTGACGGGCTTCCTGTTAGCGGGCGTGCGGAAAACTTTCATCGCCGCTGATGCTGATTTAGAACCTACAATTAAGGGGATCTTAAGAGATCGGGATATTGGAATACTTATAATGAACAGCGACGATGTAGAGAAGCTGTCGATGCCATTACAAACGGCGCTTGACGATTCGATCGAACCAACCGTTGTCTCGATTGGCGGTATGGGACAGGAGCGCACTCATTTAAGGGAGAAGATAAAGCGATCTGTAGGTGTTGACTTGTGGAAGTAGAACGAAAGGGAAGTATATACAGGGTTGCAGGACCCGTTGTTACTGTTACTGGAATTGAAGCAAAGATGTATGATCTGGTTAAGGTCGGTGATGAAGGCTTGATGGGAGAGGTCATCGGGATTGACCACGATAAATACATTATTCAAGTTTATGAGGATACCTCGGGACTCAAGCCTGGAGAGCCGGTTGAAAACACTGGACTACCGCTATCGGTTGAGCTGGGGCCTGGACTCTTAAGCTCAATTTACGATGGCATTCAAAGGCCACTCCCTGTATTGAATTTACAACTTGGTGATTTTATCGAAAGAGGCGTTACTGCTCCGGGACTCGATCATGCAAAGAAGTGGGACTTCATTCCGGAGGCGAAGCCCGGCGATGAAGTCAAGGCGGGTCAGTCAATCGGATTCGTGCAAGAGACCGTGAACTTAAAGCACAAGATAACGGTCCCGCCTGGGAAAAGTGGGAAAATAAAAACTATAGAATCAGGCGAGCACACCATTGACGACGTAATTTGTACACTCGAAGACGGAACAGAGCTTAAACTAAAGCAGGAGTGGCCAGTCCGAGTTTCGAGGCCAGTAGTGGAGAAGCTGATGCCAGATATACCCCTCGTCACCGGACAGAGGATTCTTGATGTGTTGTTCCCCGTAGCAAAAGGAGGAACTGCTGCCATTCCTGGACCATTTGGTTCCGGGAAGACTGTGACTCAGCAGCAACTCGCCAAGTGGTCGGATACCCAAATCGTTGTCTATATCGGCTGTGGAGAGCGAGGAAACGAAATGGCTGATGTGCTAACAGAATTTCCTGAGCTTGAAGATCCACAAACGAACGCGCCGCTCATGGATCGAACGGTGCTCGTGGCGAACACCTCAAATATGCCTGTCGCAGCGCGTGAGGCGTCCGTCTACACAGGTATGACGATAGCTGAATACTTCCGGGACATGGGGTATGATGTATCTCTCATGGCAGATTCAACATCGCGGTGGGCTGAGGCCATGCGTGAGATCTCCTCGCGATTGGAGGAGATGCCAGGAGAAGAGGGGTATCCTGCTTACCTTGCAGCGCGACTTTCTGAATTTTATGAGCGATCGGGGCGAGTAAAGACCCTTGGAGGTGATGAAGGTTCAATCACGGTTATCGGCGCTGTTAGCCCTCCCGGTGGTGATTTCTCTGAGCCCGTAACTCAAAACACGCTTAGGATTGTAAAAGTATTTTGGGCTCTTGACAGCAAGCTCTCACAAAGACGCCACTTCCCCTCAATTAATTGGCTTGACTCATACAGTCTCTATACACAAACCCTTGCAGATTGGTTTGTTGATCACGTTGCAGGGGATTGGGAGGAACTCAGAATGCGCGCCATGGCGATATTGCAGAAGGAAAGTGAACTTCAGGAAATCGTGCAATTGGTCGGGTCTGATGCGCTGCCCGACGATGAGCAATTAACCCTTGAAGTTGCGAGGATGATTCGAGAATATTTCCTACAACAAAATGCCTACCACGAGGTCGATACGTACTGCGCGCTCCAGAAGCAACATGATATTTTAGCCGCTATTATGCTTTATGATGACTTAGCGAGGAGATCCTTGAATATGGGCAAGCTCGTTGACGACATAATAAATACTCCCTCAAAAGCTGATTTGTCGAAAATTAAATTTGAAGCAGAATATGAAACAAAGCTTGAAGAGATTGAGACGGCCATGCGAGCAGAACTATCATAGGGTAGATAACATGAAAGAATATAGAACGATAACAAAAATTGCAGGCCCCCTCGTTTTCGTTGAGAAGACGGAACCGGTTGGGTATATGGAGCTTGTCAATGTCATCCTTACAGACGGAACGATAAAAAGAGGGCAAGTTCTCGATACGTCCGAAAAGTTAGTTGCTATTCAAATTTTTGAAACGACGGCAGGCATTGATAGACACTCAAAAATACGGTTTACTGGTGAAGTCATTAAGATGCCAGTTTCGAAAGAAGTACTTGGTCGAATACTCTCAGGGTCGGGGGATCCTCTCGATGGTGGTCCGGAAATCATACCCGAAAAGCGACTTGACATAACTGGCGCGGCGATTAATCCCTATGCAAGAGATAATCCATCGGAATTTATTCAAACAGGAATTTCTACGATAGACGGGATGAATACCCTTGTCAGGGGTCAAAAATTACCGATATTTTCTGGATCAGGTCTTCCGCATAACGACTTAGCGCTTCAAATTGCTCGTCAGGCAAAGGTATTAGGGGTAGAAGAGTCGTTCGCTGTTATCTTTGTAGCCATGGGCATTACAGCAGAAGAGGCGCAACACTTTATGAATGACTTCGAGAGAACAGGGGCACTTGAGCGGGCTGTAGTATTCTTGAATCTTGCAGACGATCCAGCCATTGAACGGCTGATCACCCCACGACTTGCGCTCACAACGGCTGAATATCTCGCGTACGAACACGATATGCATGTCCTTGTTATACTCACAGATATGACGAATTACTGTGAAGCGTTACGTCAGATCGGCGCCGCCCGTGAGGAGGTGCCAGGACGGCGCGGCTATCCAGGATATATGTATACCGATCTCGCATCGGTTTACGAAAGGGCCGGAAGAATCCGCGGCAAGAAAGGCTCGATTACTCAAATCCCGATTCTTACCATGCCTGGTGACGATATTACTCATCCAATCCCCGACCTTACTGGATACATTACTGAAGGGCAGTTTGTTATCTCTCGCGAGTTGCACCGGCGGGGTATATACCCTCCGGTGAACGTCCTCCCCTCGCTCTCACGTCTTATGAACTCGGGCATAGGGGCCGGAAAGACGCGTGAAGACCATAAGGCGGTATCTGATCAACTTTACGCAGGGTATGCCGAGGGGAAAGATCTCCGTGGCCTTGTGGCGATAGTTGGAAAGGAATCACTATCAGAGCGGGATAAGAAATTCTTAGAGTTCGCAGACATCTTTGAGGACAAATTTGTAAGGCAGGGGCACGAAGAAGATCGCAGTATCGAAGAAACGCTTCAGCTGAGCTGGGACCTCCTTGCAACATTGCCAGAAGCGCAACTAACAAGAATCGACAGAAAGCTGATTGAGAAATACCATCCGGCACACATCACCAAGAAGGCGGAGGAGCCGGTCGCGGCAACCCCTTCTTAATGTGGCTTTTAGGATACTATTAGGAAGCAGACGATTATTCGGCATCACCATATCGTCGCATTCAAAAGGAGAGAACAATGGCTCTAAGGGAAGTTAAGCCTACAAGATCGGAACTCTTGGAAATAAAAAAGAAAATAAGATTATCAGAATCGGGTTACAATCTGTTAAAGATGAAAAGGGATGGGCTCATTCTTGAGTTCTTCGACGTCCTTGAAAAGGCTAAAGATGCGAGCATGGATGTTGCGAATAGTTACCGAACTGCAAAAGAAAAGATCGATATTGCGAAGATGGTAGAGGGGGTAATTGAAGTCTACTCCGCTGCTTTCGCATTAAAGCACAAGCCTGAGGTAGTTCTGACTAGCAGAAGTTTAATGGGCGTAATCGTCCCAGAGGTAGATTTTACCGCTGTCAGTAAGAGCATAGATGAGCGCGGGTATGGCATAATCGGGACATCATCTGCGATTGATGAGGCTGCAGCCGCTTACGAAGAACTACTGGATAAAGTCATACGCACGGCTGAGATCGAAACCACTGTAAAGCGGCTTCTTATGGAAATTGAACGTATTAAGCGTCGAGTAAATGCCCTTGAATTTAGAGTAATACCTGACCTCAAGGAGGCGGAGGCATTCATAAGATTTCGACTCGAGGAAATGGAACGCGAAAACATCTTTAGATTGAAGAAGATCAAGATCAAAGCGGAACGAGCTGAAACTACTTGAATTATTTAAGTAACACTTAAACGGTGTTATATCATGTGTTTGCTATATTTTTTAGCGAGAGTACAATTAATCTCGTAATGCTTTGTTGTATTCATCTTAATGTGAATTTACCCTTACCTTGACGGTGTCCGGATTGAGCATTGTTAAATTTTAAATTTGTGATTTGTTCTTTAAAGGTCAGTCTCATAACTACCGTCAGATAAGGGCTCTTATTATGATTTTTCTAAAGCTAGCGGTACAGGTGATGTGAAGTCGTAATGATTTACTTAAAAATAAGGAGGACTTTTGTAGAACTTATTTATCTTATTAATGTAAGATTCTATTAGATAAAGATGGTAAAGAGAGTTAAAGTACGAGATGTAATTTCTCGCAGGGTTCAAACGGTAGACCCAAGCATGATGCTTCTCACTGTTGCTAGTAAGATGATAGAGGACTCTGTCGATGCATTCATCGTCTCACCGATCGAAAAAGATGAGCCCTTTGGGATCATAACGCAGAAGGACATCGTTGACGCCTTTGCAGACGAGAAGGATACAGGAAGTTTAACTGTCGGAGAGGTAGCGACCAAACCACTTTTCATCGTGTCTCCAGGGATGCCTATACTATATGCTGCAAAGATGTTCAAGAAGGGCAGAATTAGCCATCTTGCGGTCTTCAATGGGCAAGAGATCGTTGGCATTATGTCGTACGCTGATGTGTTACGAGCGCTTCCAGAACTTATTGGACAGATTTACAGCGAATTTGCTTAATACGAGCCAGCAGAACGGCAAAAATGCCATCCGGGAAGCGATTTTATACTGATAGAAGCGCTTACTATGTAGCAATGACGTGCTAGAGCACATTGAACCGTTTGGTATTATGCTGTCATGCATGTCAAAATAGATTAATCGATTAATTATCGGAAAAAATACGCTAAATCCTTAAATTTTCACAGCATAATGTTCCAAAATTATTAAATAGTTATCTCATAATGTAACTACGATATATCTATATTCCATAATCGGATGAAACTGTATCGATTATATTGAGGCGATGTTAATGGGGGAAGAATTTCCAAAAAAGCATAATGTTCAAGAATTTGGTAAAGATGATGCACTTGCAGAAATCGAAGACTTCAAGACGGAAATAGTCGAAGAGCTTAGAAAAGCGAAAGTAAGCTTTCCGGTAAAAACTCGCGAGCAGCTGATGACTATTTTTCCGATGGGCATTTACATGAAGTGCATGCTAAAAGGCCAGAAAATTGAACTCCACGAAGCAATTTCTAAAATGCCAAAGACTGCGTTTCCGATCGAGACTGCAGCCGACGTTGCGGATAAACTTGCATCGTTCTGCACGCTTTAGTGATTCAATTCAGCACAAGAATTTACTTTGGCACCAGCTCGTTATCCATTTAATAAAGGTGTATGCAATATGCATACATCTATTTTTTAGAGTTTATTTGTATTTTTATATGCATAGTTTATATTAATGAAAGGGGTATATAGTACATGATTAAGGTGGTTAAAAGCTGGTGGCAACGTGCCAACAAGAATGCAACCTGAAGAGTGGAAGTTTGAAAAAGCGGTAATTTGTTTTAATTGCAACAACCTTGCAACTCAAGTTTTGAGAATACAGAATGAACAAGCGGTCGTCGTGTGCACTTCTTGTAATGCCGTGCGTTATTATGTGATAAGGAGCGTAATTCGAGGAACCGATACTACGCCGATGACTGCACTTGGTGGAAGATATGAACCATGGGAGTTCGAAAAGGAAGCGACGTGTTTAAACTGTAAAGAGTCTATAACCCATCGGATACATCTTGACGATTATAAAATAAACGTTGTATGTGAAGAATGTGGGTCTACTCGCATTTTCAAATTCAACTCTTTAGAACTCTCAGTCCACACCGTCTAAATTAGAGTAATGGTAAGGTTACACGTCTACCATGTAGGCGAGTGTGCACCGAAAAAGTGCACGTCTAAAAAATTGGCTAAATTTGACCTTGTACGGCTTTATACAAAGGCTTGGTCATTGCCGAAATCTCTTTTGTTAGATCCCTCTTCTTGTACTGTGTTATCCCCAAATGATAAAACTAAAAATCTTGCGGCGGTTGACTGCTCGTGGAATCATTATAGAGAGGTCTTTAAGGATTTTAGTGCAACTGATCGGAGGAGACTTCCTTATTTACTGGCTGCAAACCCTATAAACTACGGCAAGCCCTACCATTTAACCACGGCTGAAGCCCTTGCATCCGCGCTTTTTATTTTAGAGCAACAAGAACAGGCTAAAATGATCTTAAGCAAGTTTAAATGGGGCTTGGGATTTATTTCTTTGAATTCACACGCGCTTCTCGACTATTCACGTGCTAAAGATGCCGAGGAGATCCTCTTAATTGAGCGCGACTATGCAGGAAGATGAAGGGCGTGTTGGTGTATTTTTTTTTGGGCATCTGTATAATAACGTAAGTATCGGCTCAAGTTTGACTATGCTTTTAATACTCTTGAACAATTTCGCTTATGTAGATCTGCCTTTGCTCTTGTCTCTCTCATCTCTCCCTAGATATTTTGAGCTGAAGTACTGCTCAAAAGCAGATGCTCAATTAAAAAGTTAATGATTTAATATTTTATTACTACTTGATTTAATATTTTATTACTACTGTAATATCGATATAGAAGGCACATGTGAAATAGCATAATTAAGTTTATTCCAAAAAAGATATCTCATATAACTAAAATATAAGTAATGAAGTAATATTTATGCCCGAGGCCAAAGACGAGGAAGTAGGTAGACGATTATTTCAAATACACAAGGAAAAAGCTGTTGAAGTTGCAGTGGAAAAAATGCGCCGAAAGATGCCATCGGAGTGGACGTCATTCACTTCATCAGATATTGACATCCTCAAACACACATTGGGGGAAGCGTGGGTTTGCATCAAGCGGACCGAGTGGGAAACTATTTCTTTTACAAAGCTGACGAAAAATGATTTACAGGAAATCATACAAGTTGCAAAGCAAGTGAGAAATAAGGAAAAAGCGGAAAAAATAGCGATTGATGAAATCTGCAATGCGCTAATAAGTAAAGAATAGCCGGTCTATTTGTCTCCTCATAAACTTCGAAGTTACAAATCTCGATCGTTTCGTCGATTAGTTCAGAGCATATGAACTATTAAATTTTGCGCGAGCGAATCGAGGCTGCAATCTATTTGCTCTTTGCAGTCTTCTTTTTTCGTTCGAGGAGCTTTTTTACCTTCTTGAGTCGATATAAATCTTCTCTCTCCCTCTCTCCTATGGCAATTTTGATGTATTTGGCTTGTCTCTTTAATTCAGGGATTAGCACCTGTTCTAAGGCATTTACTCGCCGTCGGTTCATTTGAATCTCGTCTCCAAGTCTTCTGAGAGAGGTCTCAGTCTCCGCGAGTTCTATTATTAGGTCCAATTCCGCTTCATACTTCTCTGCTGTTTCATCTATTCTGCCACTCATTCCTATGATGCTGAACCCACGCTCGAGGACGCTCTTTGTGACGCTTTTTTTCTCCACGAGCGGAACGGAAACTCCCATTATGTTTTTTCCCCTAATATCAAGAAATAAAGCTCTTTTTGTTGCAAACGACGCGGATTTCAAAGTTACAGGATCATCAACTGCTGTAGCGATGAGCAAGGAACGCTGTGCAACGTCGGCTATTGCATCAAGCTCTTCTCGTGATTTGGAAACCGATATCATAATGTGAAAAAATTCCTGAATGAGGGCATCCATTTTCTCGCGTAAGAGGTCTCTTCCCTGCTCTGCTAACTTTATTTGTGCATTTTTCTTGATCAATTCCATTCTTGTCGGATTGATTTGTTCCGTGCTTCATCTCTCCTTGTAAACTGGATGATATTTTTGAATGTAGTCCAACCTTATCCTCTTTAACTCCTCTTCGGGAAGCATGGAGAGAAGATCCCAGCCTATCCCCAAGGTCGCTTCAATACTTCTGTCCTCATCTCCTTGCGAGATGAATTGCCGCTCGAATTCGTCTGCAAACTCCAAATATTTCTTGTCTAATTCAGTCAAAGCCTCTTCACCGACAATCGCAACTAACCTTCTCAAATCCCTGCCGTAAGCGTATGATGCGTAGAGCTGATCTGCCACATTTCTGTGATCTTCTCTCGTTTTTTCCGGTCCTATCCCCAAATTCATCAGTCTAGATAAACAAGGAAGTGCATCGATGGGTGGATCAACACTTCTTCGGTATAGATCCCTGCTCAACACGATTTGTCCTTCAGTAATGTAGCCAGTCAAATCTGGCACAGGATGCGTAATATCATCGTCGGGCATCGTTAATATCGGAATTTGAGTTATGGAACCTTTTTTTCCTTTAATCCTGCCCGCTCGTTCGTAGACCGAGGCGAGGTCGGTGTACATGTATCCAGGATACCCTCGTCTTCCGGGCACCTCTTCACGGGCAGTAGAGATCTCTCTTAACGCCTCGCAATAATTTGTCATGTCCGTGAGGATGACTAAAACGTGTAAGTTGTGGGTATATGCGAGGTATTCTGCAACCGATAACGCACACCGTGGGGTCGCAAGCCGCTCTATAGTGGGATCATCTGCCAAATTCATGAAGAATACGACCCGTTCCAGAGCACCCGTTCGTTCAAAGTCCCTCATAAAGAATGATGCTTCCTTGAAGGTAATGCCCATCGCTGCGAAAACGACGGCAAAGTTCTCCCCCCCGCCTAATACTTTCGCCTGCCGTGCTATTTGGGCGGCAAGCCTGTTTGCCGGCAAACCAGAGCCTGAGAATATTGGCAGCTTTTGCCCCCTAACCAAGGTGTTTAATCCATCTATCGCTGACATGCCAGTTTGAATAAAGTCGGTCGGCTTGTCTCGGGCGTATGGGTTTATTGGCGTGCCTGTTATATCTACACTTTCTTCTGAAATTATATTCGGACCACCATCTCGCGGATTGCCAACGCCATCGAACACCCTCCCGAGCATGTCAAATGATACATTTACTTTTGGTGGCTCCCCGGTAAATCTGACCCCCGTCTCAAGGTCGTCAATCCCACTTGTGCCTTCAAAAACTTGAATGACCGCAAGCTCTTGAGAAATGTCTAACACTTGGCCAGTGCGCTCTTCGCCATTGGGGAGGATAATTTTAGCAGTTTCTCCGAATGACACTCCTTTTACGTTTTCGGCAAATATCAAGGGGCCAGAAACATAGTTGACCGTCTTGTACTCTTTAGTGAGCAAACTGTGGGATGTCATCTTTCTACCTCCAAAGATCCAAAGCTCCGGTCGATTTCGCCGATAAAGCTTTTAATTGTTTCCACATCTTCTTGTTCCTTCATTCGGGCAATTTCTTTTTTCACTGGCAAGCTCAGTATTTGTTTTAGAGAGCTCCCTTTGCCTAAAGCTTCGGCCATTGCATCGTGGAAGGTGAGAATGGTCTTTAGCATCCAGTACTGCTTTTCGAGGGGACAGAAGGAGTCACTTTCTTGAAATGCACTTTGTTGCAAGAAATCCTCTCTTATCATTCTCGTCACTTCCAGAATTGCCTTCTCACCCTCTGGCAGGGCATCAGGACCCACTAATTGAACGATCTCTTGCAATTCAACTTCCTTTTGCAAGAGAAACATCGTCTTATCTCGTAGCTCTCTCCAATCGTGTGAGACGTTGTCTGTAAACCAATCTTTGACGCTATCTAAATAGAGAGAATAACTTTTTATCCAGTTTATAGCCGGAAAATGCCTTCGATACGCTAAGCTTGTATCTAGTGCCCAAAATGCTCCAGCTATTCGCAACGTGTTTTGAGTTATCGGCTCAGAGAAATCCCCTCCTGGAGGTGACACTGCACCCACTATCGTGATAGATCCAACTCTTTCATTGGAGCCTAAACAGACAACTCTACCTGCGCGCTCGTAAAAGGCGGCCAATCTGGTAGCGAGATATGCGGGGTATCCCTCCTCTCCAGGCATTTCCTCTAGCCTTCCCGAGACCTCTCGTAGGGCTTCACCCCATCTCGAAGTTGAGTCAGCCATCAGAGCGACATCGTATCCCATGTCTCTGTAATATTCTGCCATGGTGATTCCAGTGTAAATTGAGGCCTCCCTCGCTGCAACCGGCATGTTTGAGGTATTTGCTATCAAAATCGTCCTCTGGATCAAGGGTTGCTTAGTACGAGGGTCAATTAACGCTGGGAATTCTGTAAGAACGTCAGTCATCTCGTTGCCTCGTTCACCGCATCCAATGTACACAACAATTTGCGCATCTGCCCACTTTGCGAGCGTTTGTTCTGCGACTGTTTTTCCCGTGCCAAATCCTCCGGGAATCATGGCAGTTCCACCCTTTGTCACGGGAAAAATGCTGTCAAAAACGCGTTGTCCAGTTAGTAAAGGTAAAACGGGATCCAGCTTCTTTCTGTAAGGTCGGCCCTTTCGTACCGGCCATTTCTGCATCATTGTTATTTCAGTACTATCATCTAAAATACACACAGTATCTTCTACGGTAAATTCCCCGTTTGCGATTTCTGTTACAATTCCGGACACGTTTGGAGGGACCATAATTTTATGTTCAATATGATACTCGTACACCGTTCCTACAGCATCTCCCGCTTCTACTTCATCGCCTTTATTCACCGAAGCAGTGAACTTCCACTTTCTCTCTCTGTCTAATCCGGGCAAATATATGCCCCTTAAAATGAAACTTCCACTTTTTTCCATCAAAGTCGGTAGAGGTCTTTGAATCCCATCGTATATCGAAGAAATTATTCCAGGACCTAGCTCGACACTCAGCGGGCTCTCCGTATTCACTACTTCCTCCCCAACTTCTAGCCCCGATGTATCTTCATAAACTTGAACAACAGCCTCGTCTCCGTCTAGTCGTATTATTTCACCACTTAGCTGCTCCTCACCAACTTTTACTACATCGTACAATTTGGATCCTCTCATTTTATGAGCATATACTACAGGGCCTGAAATCCTTGAGATCGATCCTTTTAACATATTACCTCCTCACCACTATATTATACCCAATCGCCCTGCGTAACAGCCGTTCAATGTAATCTGTGCGATCAATCTGTCTTATTCTCGAAGGTATCGGGATGATTATCGGTCGATGGGTTTTTTCGATTCTCTCTATTAGCTTTTCATCCAACGAAGCCATAAAATCTTCGTTAACAGCAACGATGCCAGTATCGTCCTTGAATAACAAGGAGGGAATTATCTTCTTTGCCTCCTCTACATTAGAAACTTCGAGGACGTCTACTCCTGCTAGCCGAAATCCCGGTGCAGTATCTGGATCGGTAACAACGACAAACTTATACAAGCACTAATTCCTCCATCAACGCCTGTTCTGACATTTCCTCTGTTTTGCCTCTGGATATTATCCGAATATTTGTGATTTCATTGAACTTGGCCCACAAATATCCAATTTCCACGGCTATACTTAATGGATCTCCAGAGAACATACTCAGTGCTTTTTGCAAAAGAAATTTATCGAGCTCTTTTTCAAAGGCGGATATTTTTTCTGCTTTTACGTACTCGTCAGGAACTTTAGTTAAAAAATCGTAGGAGGTTCCAGCCAATTGCCTGATAACTCCTTCGATTGTCCGCGTTTTGATTAATGTTAACAGCTTATCGATACCTAGCTCTTTTCCCCCTTCAATGAGATAATATTGGGTACCTTCAAGTTCTATTCTATCTCGTATTATCCTTAAAATGCTCTTTATATTTGTCACGTCTATTTCTGTTGTGACTATTCCTCGAATGATCCCCTCGTCATACGAGTCCCCATTCACGATGTCTAAAACGTTTTTATAGTAGAATTTGTCTAATCCATATTCTAAAACGACCAAATCTTTTCTATCGCTATATTCCTTAAAATGTTGTGTCAACGGTTTTGAATATTCAATCCTCCAAGTTGCGAGTAAGTCAATCACAGCCTTCACATCAGGTTGCTTTACTAGCTCAATGAGCGTCGCATCATCAAGTGCTCCTGCAGGTGCCAAGCTTTCTAAGATCTCCTGTGAAACCGCGTGAATATTTTTACCCCGCAAGATCGTCTTTATATTTTGTATATCCCACTTGTTCAGGAATATTTTGGTGCACTTTTCAGCGTCTCCTCTCTTTACAAAACTATAAATTAGCCTAAAAGTTTTAGCTAAATTCCGTCTCAGTGCCTCTTCCACACAAGCTATGCCAGAGTATTGAACACTTGCATCTTCTATTTCGGTCCTGTAATCCGTCTTCTCTAACTCACTAATTATGGCATCAACGTCGAATTTAGCCGCTAGTTCCTCTACTTCTTTCCGGCTAAGCAGGCGACTTTTCATGCCTCTTATTCGTGCGTTGACATAACCATATTCCACCTTAATCACCGTAGAGCGTGGAAAAAATCTCAAATTTTAAGAGTTCTGTGGCTTTATGTAATCTGGATTCGATCGTATTGAATACTATAACTTTTTCGTCCTTTGTGCTCGCGTTTAATCCCCCGGCACACGTTAAATCAGCTGCGATCTCGGAATTTTTGTTCATTTCAGCTAAAATCTGTTTACAAAGGTTTTCGTCCCTTTTATCAATTTGTAGCCGCACCTCTTTTCCATCTAGTTCGTCAATAGCCTCCTGGATCATTTTTTTGAATGCATCTTTGTACGTGCTCCGTTCCCTAAAACTTGCCAATTCTCTTTTGGCGTCAAGAAAAGCTTTTTGCAATATTTCGTCCTTTATGCGGGTGACATTCATTTTAGTTTCCGCTTTCACGTTGTAAATAAGTTTATTTCTCTCTGTTTCTACAGATTTAGCTGCGTTTTCTAAATACGACTTTTCAATTGCCTCGGCGTTTACTTCAGCGTGTTTTTTTATTTCTTCAGCTTCTTTGTAAGCTTTTTTCATCATCTCTCTAATTCTTTCTTCAGAGCTCCCTTCCATAGACGTGATCAAATTTTCGTTTGTCATTTGCATCAGCTACCTTTGCAGCGATCTTTAAGATTATTTATAATTGTCTTTATTAGCGGGATTACCCCTTACATTCATCTATTTCTAGATATTACTCGAAAACTTCTTTCTTAAACGAGATTAATTGAGCGTCTCATCAATGTCCAACGTTTCAAGCGTTGCTGTGTAGTTACACTAGAACGAAAAGTATGATTGCAGCGATAACGAAGCCTAAAATGACTAAAGTTTCTGGCAAGGCTAAAAAAACTAGCGCTAAACCGAATAATTCTGGTTTTTCTGCAATTACTCCTTGTGCAGCTGCACCTATCCTCGACTGTGCTATTCCAGTTCCGAGTGCACCTAATCCAAAAGCTATTCCCGCTCCGATTGGTATCATCGGTTCGACCATTTTACCAACTCCACGTTTTATTCGTTTTTATCAACTCCGTTTTTTGTATAGAGTAATGGCAAGCACGCGGCTGGGTTAATGACAGCAACGTTAAATTTGCCATCACTTATGCGGTGATTGTGATGTAGACTTTTTCATACAGCCCTTCACAATCGCTTACAGTATTTGTTTTAACAACCTTTTCGGTTTCCCCTCAACGCCTTTTACTTCTACATTTCTTGCCACGTGAAGGTCACTTTATGAACGTTCATTTTGCCGACCCACGTTTAAAAGGCTCGTATTTTCTACCCCCACCCGTATAAAATTTTGTGTAAAATTCTACGATGTGCAACCTAAGCGCGTGTATTGAGGGACTAAACACACATAGCGCGACATTTAACGTATGAAGTAACGCTGCGATCAAAAATCCCACTAGTAGTACTCCCATTGAGCTCCCTAGTTTGTTGGCTACGAGCGCTAAGACTACTGAAGCCATACCTATTGCCATTAGCCTTGCATACGATAGAATATTTCCGATCGCACTCATAATTTCTATCGCTCCCTGCATCCCGCCGCCGTACATAATTAGGGGAATTCCTATTATAAGCATGATTATGCCGGGAGTTAAAAGCATAGTGGGTATCTTATTGACAACAGCTAAGATAATTAAGATTATGCTCGCTAAGGCAAGTAGCATGCCAACTTTTTCACACGCGTGTTTTTTATTCTTCCGTGTCACGGCATTTACTGTACCTAGGGCAAGGCCAAAAAATACATGAAATACCCCAATGGCGATTGTGAATATGAGCAGCGGTACCATAATCTTAATCCTGTCCAGTAGTAGGCCAAACAACGTTACGGGATGTATCCAGCCCATCATTTGTCCGAGATTTCCAAAAAATTCGCCAAATAGAAAGCCAAAGAACATAGTGGGAACTGAACAGATGATAAGTATGTTCATTAGTTGTTTAAGGGTGTTATTGTGTTCCCAGAAGAACTTTCTCATTACCAGCGCAAAACCTAGTATGCATATACCGTATCCAATGTCGCCTACCATAAGACCAAAGAAAAATGGAAAAAACAGTGCAAGCAATGGAGTTGGATCAATCTCTTGGTATTGTGGCGGACTTAACAATGAACTTAGAGCTTCAAAGGGTTTTACAATTCGTGGATTATCGTAACACGTTGGTGCATTATCTAGCTCCTGTGAACCTACTTCGAGATCGTTTACAATGACCTTGCTTCCAAATGCCTCTTTCAATGCATTTTTAGTCTTTTTTAGTTGCTTTTTTGGTATCCAGCCCAATATTACGAAGGTATAATCAGTCTGACCGAATTTCGTGAAGGCACTGAGCTCTTCACTTCTGGCTTGAAGGACCTCGTGGAGCACCACAATCTCTTGATACCAGTGCTTAGAAAGTTCTACCAACTTTTCATTTATGGTCGTCATTTCCGCCGTTAATTGCTCCCTCGTATCTTTTATTAACGTCAGCACTTCGTCAAACGGCTTGCCTAAATATTCAGCTGGTAGACGGACTTCATTTACGTTTTGGGACCAAATAAATGAATGCACCTGATCGGAGTATCTTTTGTTAAACACCGTGACTGCCGCGGTCGTCGCCTCATCCACATCTGCGGACATTAACTCAAACTGATTCCGGGTAATTTCGACTAAAGCTGATCTAATAAGCTCCAAAATATCTTTAAACTCTCTTTGTATAAGCATTACAGTTACTTCAAAACCCTCTAAAATTGGCAGTTGAGACTCTAACGGTTGAAGTTTTTCAATAACTTGTTCATAACGGATCAGGTTAGACAAGGTAAAGTCTATGTCGCTTTTTCGCGTTGCAAGTTCTCGCGTTGTTGTTTCAAGCTCTCCTGTAACGTGATTTGCCCTCTCTACTAATTCCTCGTGACTTTTCCATCGGAGCTCTTCGTGAAGTTGCGCTTGCTGCTCTTTGTTCTCTCGTATCGTGGGTAGCGTGTGAACTATGCCGCCTATCTTTACTAACACGTTCGCGATGTCGACTCCCGATTGCACTTCCATCCGTCGTAATATTGTGTCTCCCGGAGAAATTGTTTTGGAGATGTCTTCTAAATGAACCGTTCCAACATCGTATAAAACGTCAACTACGCTATCAAGATCTTTTTTTGGTCCTATCACTTGAACTTTGCTCATCTTTTGCAACATAACGATCTACTCGAAGGTCACGACTTTTACGATTGTGTCTATCGCTTTAGACAAATTTTGTTCTCCTTTCATCTTTGCAGAGTTTGCCCCCTCCTCACCGAGCTTTTTCAAATTTTCAATCTCGTTTAGGATGCTCGCTTGTCTTTTCTTGTAGTACTCATCGGCGGCTTTTATTCCTTCCACCTCTGCATTTTTAATAATTTCAGCAGCTTCTCTTTTGGCATCCGCAATAATTTGTTCAGCTTCTCTCCTTACCTCATCTATTTTTACGCTTAGTTCCACTTCTTTTCTTCTTATTTGCTGCAACACAGACTGTTCTGTTCCCATCGTAGTCTCCTCACTATAGCCCGTGGTCTCGCTTAAAATGTGACGTAAACCCCCACGTTGGGGAGATATATTCAACTTTATTCATTGTTGTAGTTGATTTCTCAGCTGCCTTTAAAACTCGCTCTCTACACCGGTCTACCGCACCTTGTTTGAGCTTTTCAATCAGCTGCTGGACATTATTGTCCATATTATACCACTTGATTTTACTTAATAATCATTATTAATAATGTTAAATTCTTTTTGTAATAGTGTATACTACGGATCTAACGATATATTTTTCGGTATTAAAAAGGGAAACGGAACTCCTACGCACGTTATACAAAATGTCGAATACCTCACACCATGGCCCGGTACCTACACGTAGTAGGTCGTCGTCGCCAGTAGAACCAATTATCTCGCCCGCTGCGTGAAGATGGAAACCCGTCGCTCAACGCGTTCTATGTGTAGAACGTGATCTCCTCCCATAAAACTTCCATCCGGTAGGGCCTGCGCGTGCCACGGGCCACCATCCACGCACACGGATTGTAAGGTCGTACTCATCTTCACTGCTCGCTCAATGATGCGATGCGCACCCCTCTTGTAGGCGCTCGTCTCTGAACAAAAGCTTCTTGCCATAATCTACTCGGATTAGCGTGTGATCACATCTTTCTTCATCCTATTGTTGCGCTTATCCTGATATCCTCATCTTATATGTGAGATATGTCATTACCTCTTCTATCCACCAATCGTTCTCGTGTGCTCAAGCTCTTATGACATGTCTCCACTGATCGTTGGCGTTTACTTTTTTCTGGCGACGCAAATCAAAGGCGAGATAACGTAAGGAATGCACTAAACTACTCAAAAGAACCGCCATTATTACTCGACCGTCATGTCTTCTTTTTGATATGCAACAAGGCCAACTTTTTTCTGCAATTTAATGGCATTTTTTGGGCAGGATTCCTCGCACTGACCACACCGCATACACCGTTCAAGGAAAAAGACAGGAATTTTTTTTCGTATCTTTCCATCACCTAACGGTTTTTGTTCTCGGTCATCAACCAGCTCTATAGCTTCTGCAGAGCAGAATTTGGTACATATCCCGCACCCAATACACGCATCCTTATCGTGAACAAGTATACCTCTGTACCCTTCAGGCAAAGTGAGTTTTTCAGACGGATATAACACGGTAAAAGGCTTCTTTATGAGGTGTTTCCAGAGCACTGGCAGGAGTACGCCCGGTCGCCCCATCACGCCACCCCCTTTAAACTACTAACATACCCAAGCGCTATAAACAACTGGAACACGCCAGCAAGAGCGAGGTATTTCCAAGAAAAATTGACCATCTGATCTATTCTCAAGCGTGCAAATAACGTTTTTATGGTTGCAAGAACGAATACGATGAGCAGAGTCTTTATCAGGTAAAAACCAAAGTTCGTGAGAGGGGTCAAGTCATAACCAGAAAAAATGAAAGAGCCATTTTGTAAGACAAAGCCTCCAAGGAATATTGCCGCGAACAGAGTGGCCCCCACCAGCATTAGGATATCTCCTGTTAAGCGCATCACTGCAAGTTTTTTGCCTGAACACTCTGTCAAAGTCCCTCCTACGATTTCTGTTTCAGCGTGCGGTATGTCAAAGGGTGTGCGCTCGAGTTTTGCCTGAAGGGCAAATAAGGCAACTATGAATCCAGGAATGAGAACTAACATCTCAAGAGGGTGCGTCGCCATGTGCGTTGTAATATCACTTGTGCTCCATGATCCCGAAAGAATGCCAGCGGAGAGACATGCTAGTATCATTGGAACCTCGTAACTAAAGAGCATCGTGACTGCGCGCATGGATCCAACAAGGGGGTAGGGACTCCCCGACGCCCATCCAATTATAAAGAGGGCAAGGGTGGGAATGCTAAGCATTTACAAGATCACTAGGAGGTCTCCCTGGAAGGCGTAGAGTGCCTGTGTTCCCCATATAGGAATGTTGATTATAGGTGCTGCGGCTGCCGCAAGAGCAACAGGGGGAGCGTACTGAAATAGCGACCTTTCCGCATTTTTTGGTATTACGTCCTCTTTTGCTAAAAGTTTAATCAAATCTGCAAGGGGCTGGAATAACGGTGGTCCAATCCTATGTTGCATCCGTGCGTATGCCTTTCTGTCTATCCACTCACATAGCAGCGCATACACCCCTAAGAATACAAAGCCCGGAAACACAAGCAGATAAAACACCGCGAGAACGGCGTCGATCATTCCATCACCTGTTCGTTTCGCCTCCTCAGCCTCAACGCGGTTAAGTCCAGAGGAGTCGCCGGCGTTGTTGTTGCATTGCAGGATAACATCCGTGCACAACAAGCTATGCAAGGATCAATGGCGTCCACCACGATCGGCACGTCTGCAATGTACACTCCCTTGAGCATTTCTACCGTGACAAGCCAATTTGCGAGAGTTGGGGTTCGTATTTTAACCCTCTCAGGTTTGTCTGTGCCGTTGCTCTTTACGTAATAAATCAACTCACCGCGAGGCGCCTCATATCTGCTCACCGCTTCTCCTTCCGGTATCTTAACCGGAGCCTTCACCCTGAGCTCACCTGCTGGAAGGTCATCGAGTATCTGGTTACATATTCGTATACTCTGCAAAATCTCCATGATTTTTACATAAGTTCGACCCCACACATCACAAGTGTTGGTGGTTATCACGTTAAACTCAAGTTCAGCATAGGCAGCGTATGGGTCGTTAGCCCTCACGTCCATGTTTACATTTGACGCCCGGACAGTGGGGCCTACCGCACAGAGGCGCTTAGCCAGAGTAGTGGAGAGATATCCAACGCCTTTCGTTCTCTTTAAAAATGTCTCCTCCTCAGTAAAGAGATGTATGTAATAATTAGTTCTTTCTTTAAGAAAATCCAATCCGTTTTTCAAGTCGTGAAGCTGCTCTTCCTTTATATTTCTTCTCACTCCACCAATGGTGTTCATCGCATAGTTCACTCTGTTACCAGAAATGAGCTCCAACATGTCCATGACTCGTTCTCTGTCCCTCCACGAATACATAAGCAGTGTATCCCATCCAAGTTCGTGTCCTGCAACTCCCACCCATAACAGATGGCTCTGTATCCTCTCAAGCTCTCCCACCAAGCTTCTTAGATATAAGGCACGTGGAGGTACCTCGATGTCAAGGATCTCTTCCACGGCTTGACAAAAACAAGTGGTATGACTGTGCGAACAAATTCCACACACCCTCTCAACGAGGTAAAGGTCCTTGACGTAGCTCCTCGTTTCCGCAGCCTTTTCTATCCCCCGATGAGTATAAGAGATGATCACATCTGCATCAACCACAAGCTCTCCGTCAATTGTTAGGTCTAGCCTCATTGGCTCTTTGAAGGCTGGATGCTGTGGACCGACTGGAATCTTTACTTTCGCCATCAGATCCCCCTTATATCCGTAACGTTCGCTTTCACCTCGTAATCCTTGCGGAGCGGGTACTCGCCTTCGGGCCACTCATCAAATAGCAGCAGCCGTCGTCTGTCAGGAATATCCGTGACACATATCCCAAACATGTCTTGGATTTCCCTTTCATATACCACTGCACCGGGCAGTAACGTGCTCACCGTCGGCACAATTGGCTTATCACGATCCACCTCAACCCGCACTGTTATCTCATTCTGTTCCCAGTAAAGGTGGTAGAGAAGTTCGAATTTGTTATCCTGTATCTTGTCGACTCCTGTAATTGTTGACACATGGGTAACGCCTTGGTCGCATAAAAACTGCAAGGTTGCTAGCAAATTTTCAAAGGGCGTATAGACCATGATTCTGCGCTCCCTTGAAACTTCAACAACTGCCCAAGGCAAATTTTTTTCAATTAACGTCTTTATCTGTACACTCTTCATGTTTCAGCCTTTTCCTCTCTGTGCTGTTCCTTTTCCGTAACTTCCGCTCCGCCGCGGATTTTTTCAACAAGTTTGACTACGGCATCGATTATTTCGCTCGGCCTAGGGGGGCAGCCCCCAACGTACACATCTACAGGTATAACGGTGTCGATTCCACCCCGCACATTGTAACATCCCTTATACACACTTCCAGAACATGCACAGACACCCACGGCAATGACAAACTTTGGCTCAGCCATTTGTTCGTATATTCTCTGTAGCCTTTTCTCAATTTGCCTCGTGACGGGACCGGTGCATACAAGCACATCTGCATGCCGTGGGCTTCCCTTCAACAGAATGCCAAATCGTTCAACATCAAATCTTGGTGTAAATGCAGCGAGCGTTTCAATATCACACGCGTTACAGCCCCCCGTGTTAAAATGGCATACCCAAGGTGATTTACTCCGCGCCCAACTAACAAGACCCGTTGTATCACCTCGCAATAAGTATAACTATGCCACACAGCACGAGCAGAAGGTAAAACATGGGTAAAACATATGCGGCAATACCAAGAGCAGTACACGTCATCAAGGCCCCTACGTGAACTATTACAAACAGATACGTAATCTGATAGAAATTATAGTTTGGCCTGACTTTTTTGAGGGGGATTACCTCACCGCATGCATAGGGCATTAATTTCCAACCGATGTCTTTTAACGTTGGTGCGAGCAAACTTCCCGTTGCGTAGACGATAAGCCCTACTATCAGATATGCAATAAACACCACAAACGGGTTCAAAATTATGTCTGTAGCAGACATATTAACCAATATAATATATGAATGTGATAATATAAATATGACAACGTTTACGTGGGGTACGCGAGCGAGTACATCACGAACGCGTTTTCCGACTAGGCTGATTTAATCGTTAATATCCGCTCGTGTTCAGGAAAAAAGACGGAACAGATAATCTGCGGCAGGTTTAGCGATTGCCATTCCAATTTGTGGATAGATACCTAACACGAGGGTAATTGCTGTCATAAGCACGATTGCCCCCACCATTAGCGGCGGAACTGATCTCGCGTCGTACACCTTCGTGCCCATTTCCTTTGAGAATACAATCGTGTTAATTGACGGGACATAATAGCCAACAGAAATCACAACATTTATAAGAAGTATCACGACAAATACAAGGCCCCAACCTGTAACATCTACCCCGGCTGTGCATATAAAAAGTTCACTCACAAAGCCAACCATTGGGGGCAATCCGCTGAGGGCTAAGGCAAGCACGGTGTAAGGCACTCCTATTGAAGGAAGGAGCCTTCCTACCCCTTTCATTTCCTCAAAGTCCCTCGTGCCGATTGCGTAGATGATGGCTCCTGCACAGAGAAACGCGCCGCCTTTCATGAATGCGTGTCCCAAGATCAGGTAAAGGCCGCCTAAGAACCCCAGCGCAACTCCTTTACCGCCTATGCCGATTCCAAACGCAAATCCAAGAAGTATGTACCCCATCTGTGCGATGCTGCTGTAGGCCAGCATCCTTTTGAGATCACGTTGTTTCAGCGCAATAAGATTTCCAAGAAACATCGAAAAGGATGCAAAAAGAGCGAGAGTTAAGCCAAAAGAGGTGACCTCCAGCACCGCAAGGGGTTGTATAGCCTTAATAAGTGCAATGAGCCCTGCCTGTATTACAATCCCTGAAAGCATAGCACTTATACCACTCGGCGCCGCGCTGTGGGCATCAGGCAACCACGTATGGAACGGTACCATGGCAGTTTTTACGCCAAAGCCTACTATCATAAGGCCACCACCCACGATGATAGTGGTTGTGATGGCTTCGGGTGCTATGGCGCTTAACCCCGTTCCTATCATATCAAACTGTAGTGTTCCAGCGTAGAGAAATATCGTAGATATGCCAAAAAGTGCAATAACTGATCCAACTGCGCTCATCAAACCATACTTTGTCCCTGCCTCTACAGGTTCCCATCTCTGCTTTTCGAAGGCTACAAGGGCAAACGAGGCCACGGTCATCAGCTCAAAAAACACATACATGTCGAAAATATCCTGGGCAAGACCGATACCAACGATTCCCGCAGCCATAAGCAAGAGGAGGGCATAAAACTTTTCTACACCTGTCGTGTCCTCCATATATCGTATGGAATAAATACATACAATGAAAGTTAGAGAAGTGCCGACTAGACTTAGAAATAATGCTAGTGGATTCAAAGCAAACTGTATTCCGCCAGAGAACAAGCTTACTGATAGGACCTCTCCATTCGTCACTCGTTGCAACATTGAGAGGAGCGTATAAATTGTACACGCGGATGCAACGGTTGCGATAGCTCCCGACACGTAGTTCGCGGAACGTTTCACGACGTGTACGAGCGCGTAGGAGAGGAGAGCGCCCAAAAGAAGTATCAAGATGGGATACAACACTGCAATACTCCCTACAAGCGCCATACTACCACCCCATGTTTCCCAAGATAAGGATCAGTAATATCACAATCCCCCCCACCACAATGCCCGCAAGGTTATAGTTCACGTCTCCTGTCTGTGTGTAGCTCACTTCTCTCCCGACAAAGAAGATGCCTCGTGAGGCTACACGATACAAGTCATCAAACCAGTAGCCATGCTTCAGTGCTTTTGCTAATCCTCGGTCTTCCTTTAAGAACTGTATCATCCTGTCTTTAAAGACAAAAGCTAGCCAAGCAATTATGCAAAGGCTAACGATGGAGACGACAACCGCAGGACTTAGTAATATTTTTTCAATCATCTCCCTCACGGTCAAAAGTTCAACCCCATATGAACTCGGCAGGCTATACGCGAGACCACTGGAAAATTGACTAATAAAAATCCACGATACCAATGTGGCAATGCTTAAAATTATTAAGGGAGTGCGCATCTCGTACGGGGGGTCACGTGCCTCTAGAGGCGTTCTTTTCTTACCGAGAAACACAAGGTAATACATCCGCCAGGAGTATACGGCAGTTAAAAATGATGTGATTATCAGTACCCCAGTCGCGCCCACGTAGCCTGCTCCGTTTATGGAATCAAGCACAAGTTCCTTACTCCAAAAACCGTTGAATATGGGAATGCCGACAAGGGCGAGGGTGCCTATGATAAATGTTACGTTTGTGATCTTCATGTGATTTGCTAGCCCTCCCATTTCGTACATGTTTCTTGTATGAACAGAGCGGATTACTACACCTGCACAGAGGAACAGCAACCCCTTGAATATGGCGTGGCTCACGAGATGAAACTCAAAAGCTAGAATAGCACCCGCACCAGCAGCTGAGAGCATGATACCGAGCTGACTTATCGTTGATAATGCAAGCACCCTCTTCAAATCTGGCTCTGCTAACGCCATAGTTGCTGCAAACAACGCTGTGAAAGTACCAATAATCACTACGGCCATCGACCACGATGGTACCACTGAAAATATAGGATAAGTCCTTGCAACGAGGTAAACTCCTGCATTTACCATAGTTGCCGCATGTATTAAAGCACTAATGGTAGTTGGAGCTTCCATGGCATCTGGAAGCCACACGTGTAGCGGAAACTGCGCAGATTTGCCGATAGCCGCAAGAAGAACCCCAAATCCTGCAATCGTTAAGAGCAGGTTATCACGCGGTGCGAGATTTACAATTGCCGCGAGGCTTGTGCTATGGGTGCCCCCCCAAAGTGCAACAACAGCAATGAACAATCCAACATCTCCAATCCTCGTTACAACAAACGCCTTTGTTCCTGCTCTAAGCGCCTTGGGATCTTTATAATAATAGGAGATGAGGGCATAAGAGCAAAACCCGACGAGTTCCCAGAATATGTACACCAATATGATACTATCTGAGAGTACAAGACCGATCATCGAACCTACAAATAGAAGGGTGAGACCATAATATCTGAGAAGACTGTATCCTTCAATCTCAGCGTGCTCCATGTACCGCACTGAGTAAAGCATCACTAGGAAGCCTATGCTTCCTCCAACTACCGCTACGTAAACGCCTAGGGCGTCAAGGTTGAGGGCAATAGAGAGCCCAATAGAGGGGATCCAGTTATACGTCAATAAAACCCCGCTCTGAATGTTTGTGAGCAGCAGAAGAGAGAGCATGCAGGTTATCAGAGCAAAAAATACTGCAAACCACGCAACCGCTTTCCTCCGAATGGCATATGTCAAAGGAGCTAGTATTGCTCCTGCGATGGGACAAAGAATGACCCCGATCCCAATTTCGCCGGCGAACATCCCTTCACCCCTTCAATCTTGCTGCGTCTTCTGCGAATATGCTCTTGTTGTGCCTAAAAACGTTTACAATGAGGGCAAAAAGTACAGCTACCACCACAGCATCTATAAGGATCACGGTCACTACTATCGCCTGTGCAATACCTAAGTTATTTTGGTAATACCCTGCTGTAATGAAGTTGAGGATAACTCCCTTGTTCATAACCTCAATTCCTATCACAATTTTTATGAGATTTCGCTTTGATAGAACGCAGTAAAGCCCCAATAAGAAAAGGACAAGAGCGACGGTAATATGAGTCGTCACTATATCAGTCATGAGATCGATCATCTCTCAAGAGCGCTACGACGCTAAAAGCACCCGCGATGAGAATCAGCGCCTGTCCCAAAACGTCAAGGCCCCGATACTCCCACAACGCGGTGCTGAAGCTTACTCCAATATTAACTTCTTTTGGCAATATGACAAGATTAGCTCCCACTATTACAATTCCTAACAGCAGAACGAAGCTGAGTCCTACTATTTCTTTATAGTTCAGGTTGCTCATCTTCTGCCTCCTCCTCAGTGAGTGATATCGCAGTTACAAACAATGCCGTTACTAATCCAGCGCCCACACTAATCTCAACAGCACCTGCAAATGGTGCCTTGTATGTGAAGAAAATTATTCCAAGCAGCACGCTTCCTACTGCTAGAGAAATCGCTGCACGCAAAAGATCTTTCGCAAGAATCGCTATTAATAATGATATGCTTAGCGCTCCAGCGGCAATAATTTGCGCTATCAGGTTAAGATCCATAGAGTTACTTCCAAGGAAGTTAAATCATTATACACTCCGTTATTAATCTTCAAGAAAATATCGGGCAGTCGTAAATATTACAGTCACAAGGCATTGTGAATATAAGTTCCTTGAGGTTGTATTAGTTTCCTGATTAAACATTTAGTGTAAAGGCACGCCAACCTAATGTTGAAAGAAGAATAATTTTGATTATTGCAGATTAATCACAGTAAAATATGAACGTCATAGTGTTTCTTCCGACATTCCGACAGTTCCTTTTAAATTACTGCCTCCTTTTGTTTTTTTTTAAAGATAAAACGCATTAACATCATTCATTATCGATGTTCTTACCTTTAAGTTTGCAATTTGCTTTTTTTGTTCTCGATGATGCTGCTTTATATGTAATAGCATTTTCAGCTTTATTGGGTTACATTTCAATATTGCTGAAATATCAGCTCTTTCCTAGCAGAAATGAGGGGTCACTGAGAATGTCCTACCTTTTGAATCTTTTGGTCTACAAGTGGGTTCTGGAGCTTTCGTAGTTCCTACTTTGAAATTTGTCAAGCTAAAAATGCCTAGCCTTTAGGTCACACTCAACCGTAATGTTGCTCCCTTCCTTATTTTTGTTCTTGGCCTTGCACCTCCCAGATTAATCCAATAATACAGATAAATGTAAATTAAAATCATCAAAATATGAGGGATAAATCTTAGAAGCTAATTTCTTCAACTTGTATCTGGCTGGATACATTATCATTAAACGAATATATTATATCGATGTCCTTGAAAACCTTTCCGTTTTTTTAAGAACGTTGAGGCACGATCAAGTTGTCACTTGGATGATATTAACGAAAAGCCTCCGAACGTTATACACGGCATCGACATCCGTACACCTCGACCCAGTTTTAATGTAGTAGATGGCGACCGTCTGCAAAACCGATTCACCACCTGCTACGTGAAGAGTAAGAACCGTCACTCAATGTTCTGCCGTCACGATCCGCCTCCGCGCATCTGCCAACTTTCTTTCCTTCAAGTTACACTTGTGTGGCAACAAAATGGTCACAGTTTAGCACATGAAATCCGTGCCACTCAATCTTAACAACCTATCGTGTGGTGTTTTCACCAGAGGAGGGGAACGGACTATGGTAATAAAAAATACAGCGATTATGGCCTTCACTTAGGGTGCGTGACTATGCTACAGCCCTGACTGCAGCAGATGCGCCGTGACCTTAACACACGCTGTTAAACAGTGCTTCGCCCAACGGCAACGAGCACAGTTAAAGCACACTTCGATATTATCACGTCACGCCGTGAGGCTACAGCGACACAGCATTCCTTCTGACAACAAGCAGATGTAGTTGTTTTTTCAATAGTTCGGGAAAAAAGAGGTGAAAAACGGTGATGAAAGTTAATCCTTTCTATTATGGACTTAACCAGGATTGTACAAAGGGGCTTATGGGGCCAGACGGTAAAGTGTGTGTCAGCTGCATATCAAATACTGTTTCCTACATACTTCGAGCCACCTACGCTCCATCGAACGACACAGAAGTGAAAGAGATAGTTCGACAGTTACTTCAGCATTAAATAGGTGCTTAAGTTGTAGTTTCAAAACACAACCTTGTCGTATCTTGCCGCAAATCCACGTCGGCAAATTACAAAAACAGTTCATATCGAAGTGATACAGCAATGACTGAGCAACAGAGAACGCGGCGAAAAAGGTCGCGCGACGTGTTGTGATAAAGCACGTTAAGAAGGGGGCCAAAGAGCGGCAATTGAGCAAATTAAAGCGATTTTTGACCGATAATCAAACCGCGCTGTATGCTCGGAAAGTGATTCGTTCCCTACGTAACTCCATCCCGGTATGAGCTCTATTATCTATGAGTGATAAGATTAAGTGGAACTGGACTCCTGCTACTATATGCCCTGATCTTGATAATTATCAAGATTTATCTCTCCGTCGACGCCCAGCGCCTTCTGATAATTATCGTCAGCAACAAGAAGCCACAACCTCCATGACTATTTAATAAACGTTTTTTCTTCTACTCATTCGTTTCACTATGACTCGTGTCCTGTGGCGTAAGGCTCTTTAATAGATATTATGTTCCCGCCTCGCTCAATAACGCTCATTCACCTTTTTGTTTTTGGTCATTCTTAGGTCTTTTAGACCTTCTCTCCCTGATCACACAGCGTTATCAACCCACAGACACCTTCTTAATGATGAAGTAAACTTCAGTGTCTTTCACGACAATGCTCTCTCTTCGATAGTTTGTTAATATTTTAAGAACTTTTAATGTATTGTATGAAAATGATGTTAACTTAATGTCCTTTTTATCTTCTCTCTCTTTGTTAACTATTAGTTTAAAACTTCTTACGGTAGTGGTTACAGGCTAAAATTAATGTATCTAGCATCATCATTGTTCTGCTGCATTACTTTGTCTGAGATACATTAAAGAGTATTTAGGACAACGAAATGTATTGTTTAATTTATTGCTCGTGTAAAAAGATTAAAACAGAAAAACTCGCTTGAGTTGGTTGAACGATGAAAATAAAATATAGTCTATAAGTATTACAATCAGAAGAAAACAAACAGTCGATCTTGCTTGAACATGAACAATTAGTGTTTATTAACTAATGTAGTCTATCACCACAGGAGGGAATAATATGGGAATATTTGATAAATCTGTCCTAAATGTGGAAAAAATGGAAAAAAGAAGAGACGTAAAAGGGCTGATTAAGGCTCTAAGACATAAAGATTGGCGTATCCGTCGTGAAGCAACAGAAGCCCTCGGCAACATGGGAGAACCAGCGATAATTCCGCTCATTCACGCTCTGCGAGATGAGAACCCAGATGTCCAACGTGAAGCAACAGAAGCCATCGGCAACATGGGAGAACCAGCGATAATTCCGCTCATTCATGCTTTGCAAGATGAAAGCCGGCAGGTCAGGGAAAATGCCGCGAGAGCTCTCGGTAAGATAAAAAGCATCCGCGCCCTCGACCCCCTCATCGAAGCCCTCAACGACGACCACTCATCTGTACGACGGGCAGCAGCAGAAGCCCTCGGCGAATTGAAAATGACAAAAGCCGTCGACCCCCTCATCGAAGCCCTCAACGATCGAGATCCTGACGTTCGACTGTACGCAGTAAGAGCCCTCGGCGAAATCAGCGACCCCCGCGCCCTCGACCCCCTCATCGAAGCCCTCAACGACGACCACTCATCAGTTCGATGGGCAGCAGCAGAAGCCCTCGGCGAAATCAGCGACCCCCGCGCCCTCGACCCCCTCATCCATGCTCTACAGGATAAGGACTCGTCAGTTCGGGAAGAAGCAGCAATAGCCCTCGGCGAAATCAGCGACCCCCGCGCCCTCGACCCCCTCATCGAAGCCCTGAAGGATAACGATCCAGACGTTCGGCAATATGCAGCGAGAGCGCTTGCCAATATAAGAGATATAGAAGCCCTCAACCCCCTCATCGAAGCCCTCAACGACGACCACTCATCAGTTCGGTGGGAGGTAGCAGCAGCCCTCGGCGAAATCAGCGACCCCCGCGCCCTCGACCCCCTCATCGAAGCCCTCGAAGATAAAGATCCATTTGTTCGGTGGGCAGCAGCAGAAGCCCTCGGCGAAATCAGCGACCCCCGCGCCCTCGACCCCCTCATCGAAGCCCTCAAGGACAGCTATTCGCACGTTCGCCAAAGTGCCGCAGCAGCCCTCGGCGAAATCAGCGACCCCCGCGCCCTCGACCCCCTCATCGAAGCCCTCAAGGACAGCTATTCGCACGTTCGCCAAAGTGCCGCAGCAGCCCTCGGCGAAATCAGCGACCCCCGCGCCCTCGACCCCCTCATCGAAGCCCTCAAGGACAGCTATTCGCACGTTCGCCAAAGTGCCGCAGCAGCCCTCGGCGAATTGAAAATGACAAAAGCCGTCGACCCCCTCATCCATGCTCTACAGGATAAGGACTCGTCAGTTCGGGAAGAAGCCGCAGCAGCCCTCGGCGAAATCAGCGACCCCCGCGCCCTCGACCCCCTCATCGAAGCCTTGAAATATGAAGATTCATCTATCCGATGGGTGGCGGCAAGCGCTCTCGGTAAGATAAAAAGCATCCGCGCCCTCGACCCCCTCATCGAAGCCCTCAAGGACAGCTATTCGCACGTTCGCCAAAGTGCCGCAGCAGCCCTCGGCGAAATCAGCGACCCCCGCGCCCTCGACCCCCTCATCGAAGCCCTCAAGGATGAAATAATAGAAGCAGTTAGAAAGTCTATAACAGAGGCTATATCAAAGCTCAGACGAATAACAATTTAATGAAACAGTCCAAAACTTAAGATTCTACAAGCTCTTCTTCTGAGGATTGCTTCGGCTCGAACTCTTGTTTAAGGAGTTGCATACCTTCCTCTTTCTTTTTCGCCTTCGGAACCACTTGTTCTTGACCTCTCTTTTTGACTTTACGCTTTATCTCTCGCGCATTCATGGTGTCCATCGAGAGTCTGTTCGTGACCGCAGTATCCCATATCTTCGTCATAGTAATTGCAGAAACCGGACAGATCATCGAACACTCGCTACAAAATATACAATGACCAACGAAAATCCGTACGCTTTTTGTCGTGGAAGTTGTGCTGAGCGTAATTGCACCGGCAGGACAGACTTTACCGCACCTCCCGCACAGTATGCATTTCTCTGGATCTAACACCGGAACCCCTCTAAAGTTGGCAGGCACCTCTACTTCAGAGTCTTTCGTCGCCGTTAATGTCTTACTTACTAACCCGAACGCAAATGATCGTATCAAATCCGTTAAAAAGCCAGATGTCATACTTACAATCCCACTAATCCGCTTATTATAGTCATATATTTTACTCCTGCGAGATATAGTACCAAGTCAGCAATCGCAAGTGTCGTCGGAATAGACCAGAAGTACTTAAGCAGTTTTGTAACTCGCATCCTTCCCGTGGTTGCCTGCCAAAATGCAATAAATGGCGCCTACGATAAGACCAAAGAAAATTGGAAGAACAGTACAGGCAATGGAGTTGGATCAATCTCTCGGTATTGTGGTGGACTCAACAATGAACCAAGAAATTTTAAAGGGTTTTACAATTTGTGGATTATCGTAAAATGTTGGTGCAGTATGAGCTCCTCAGGACTTACCGTAGGCTCGTTTACAATGACTCTGCCTCCAAATGCCACTTTTAATGCATTTGTAGTCTTTTTAAGTTGCTTTTTTGGTACCCAGCCCATTACTACACGGGCATAATCAGTCTGACCGAATTTCGTTAAGGCACTTAGACCATTTTGTAGAACAGAAGGGTTAAATGTTTTTAGGGATATGTAGGGCTGAAGAGCAACAGAGGTAAATTTAATGGCAAGGTTTCCAGAAGCTGAACATAGATTGTTAAACGTTAAGATATGTATGAATTGCAATGCACGAAATCCGATAAGAGCAACACGATGCAGAAAATGTGGCTATAAACGATTAAGGGTCAAGTCCAAGGAGCGAAGAGGTTAAAAAGTGAGCGTTGAACAGCGCCTCTTAAAGGCGATAGACGAATATGGTACCATCCATCTCACTTTAATCGATCCTGATTTTCAAACGCCTCGGAGAGCAGCTGAAATTGCTGTTTTGGCAGTAGAAGGCGGCACTACAGCGGTAATGGTTGGAGGATCCGTAGGGGTTGGGGGCCCAACTCTTGAATACACTGTGCGCGAAATTAAGGATAATATCGATGCCCCTGTTATTCTCTTTCCAGCGGATGTCGGAGGAGTTTGCGCAATTGCAGATGCAATCTTCTTTATGAGCCTTCTAAATTCGAGAAACGTAATGTATGTGACCACAAATCAAGCTCTCGGAGCGCCATTTGTAAAGAGATATGGAATTGAGCCGCTTCCGATGGCATATATAATTGTAGAGCCAGGAGGTACGGTGGGATGGGTCGGTGATGCCCGCCCAATTCCCGCTGCCAAGGTTAAGCTTGCAGAAGCCTACGCCCTTGCGGGCAAATATCTAGGAATGCGGTGGATATACCTTGAGGCGGGCTCCGGCGCACCAAAACCGGTGCCATTAAAGATGGTAAGTATTGTGAAAGATGCCATCGGTGATACGAAACTTATCGTTGGAGGAGGAGTTAAGACCGAAAAACAAGCGGCTCTTCTAGCAAAAGCTGGTGCTGATGCCATTGTAACTGGTACGGCCATTGAACACGAATCAGATGTTAGGGCTAAGATCGAAGGCTTTGTAAAGTCCATACGGCATTAAATATTACACCACAAGTGCGTCTGTTGCGTGTTCCGGTTTGGCACTTATACGGTCACTTTCTTTGTTTTGTCAATCCAATCGATATAATTACAATAAGGGCACCCGAGGTTCCAAAGCCTCTTCCCGTTATGAACTTTAATGAGCTTCATTTTGTGTTTTTGGCATTGCTTGTGAGTTACATGCAGCCTTCCCGTTTTTGGAAGCGGAAGCGCGAAGCTGCAGTTAGGGTACCCACCACACCCAATGAATCTTCCACCTTTCCTTGATCTTTTAACACTGAGACTTGACCCACATTCAGGACATTCACCGACTATCGAATCTTCTTTGAGACCTTCGAGCAAAGACTCCCTTATTTCATTACCCTTCTCGTCAAGGGTGTAAAATATGGAATCCAAAATGTCTCTCGAACTGTTAACCACGAACTCTTTTGAGAGTTTGCCATCTTTGATATTTTCCATTTCTTCTTCGAGTAAACGGGTCATATCGGGTTTCGTTATAGCCGGTGCGTAGCATTCAAGTGAACGAGTCACTGCGCAAGCAAGACTGGTTGGTCGCAGGGGGTTTGTATGAACGTATCCTCTTTGTACGAGCTTGTTTATGATTTCGTGACGGGTGCTTTTCGTTCCGAGACCAAGTTCTTCCATTTTTTTTATGAGCTGTCCTTGTCCAAACCGTTGCGAGGGTTGTGTCTCTTTTTCAATGATTTTTTTGTTTTGTATCTTCAAACAATCTCCATTTTTCAAATCTGGGACATGCTTCTCGTTTATAGCGATGTAAGGATAGTGATACCGCCAGCCTCGGCTGACAAGCTCAAATCCGGTTGCTTTAAACACCTCCCCTCCTGATTCTACTGTTATTTTCTTGATACACCATTTTGCTGGATCTGAGAGAGTTGCGAAGAATCTCCTGACGATAAGCTCATAAATCTTCCAATTCTGAGCATCGAGATCCCGCTGTGTCGCTTTTGAGGTAGGGTGAATTGGCGGGTGGTCCGTGGTCTGCTTTTTA
The DNA here is from genome assembly GCA_963704625.1 of Methanobacteriota archaeon. GTDB lineage: Archaea > Halobacteriota > Bog-38 > Methanoflorentales > Methanoflorentaceae > DASPRZ01. Next base: position 1,843,022 of record OY969924.1, read on the forward strand.
CCTTTCGTTGCGGTAAGTTCTTGTCTTTGCAAGAGGTTCTCAGCATTTTCAGCAAATTCACCTTTCCTGAACATCCCTACGGTAAGCCTTAGATCGAGGCTGTTTGGATAGACGGTATTGTCGGTGCGCGGATAGCTTATCCATCCTGCCATGTAGAGGCTCTCGGCAATGTTCATTGCACGGCTTGCAGCTATTCCCAAAGCGCTAGCCGCTCGCTAAAAACGCAGTTGTGTTGAACGGTGTCGGAGGATTATCAGTTTTTTCGCCTTTTGAAAAGTTCGTAACATTTGCATCTTGTTGTATCTTACTTACAACGGAAGATGCCTCATCTTTGTTGAGAAACCTGTCTTTGACGTGTTTGGCTTGAAATTTCGAGTTATCTTTGATGAGGTCGATGTAAACTTCCCAGTATCGTTCGGGGACAAACTTAGCTATTTGTCTCTCCCTGCTGACAATAAGGGCAAGGGTCGGGCTCTGCACCCTTCCGGCAGATAGAAAATTTTTTCCTAACCTGTGAGAGGTGGTAGATAAATAGCGAGTGAGAGCTGCGCCCCAAATGAGGTCTACCTCCTGCCTCGCCTTACCAGAACAGGCAAGATCACGGTCAATCTCTGATGGCGACTTAAAAGCGTTTTTTATCTCATTGGGGGTTAGCGAGCTGAACCGCACTCTGTTGATGTCAACATCTTTTATAGACTTTATTATATTGTACGCCTCGAAGCCTATAAGTTCTCCTTCTGTATCGAAATCAGTTGCAATTGTTACTAGGTCGGAGTCCTTGGCAACTTTTTTAAGTGCGGATACTATGGGTTTATTGGTCGGAACGGTTACTAACTCTGCCTTTATAAGCTCGTGAAAATTAACGTTCCACTTGCTGTACTGTTCAGGGAAATCCATCGTAACGATGTGGCCTTTTAGTCCCATTACTGCTGAGTTGTTGAATCTATAAACATTGACACTACCAACTTTTTCCATCGATGCCGTCCCACTTGAAAGTATACGGGATAAGCTCTTCGCTGCAAGGTCTTTTTCGGTTATAATTAAATGCATTAAAGCTGCTCCGTGATTAACTGATTTGCGAGATTTGGATCAGCTCTTCCACGCGTTTTCTTCATAACTTGTCCTACTAGGAAATTTAGTGCCTCTATCTTCCCCTGGCGGAAATCTTCAACTGCTCTAGGGTTCTCGCTTATTGCCTGCTTGATAGCGCCTCTGACTTCATCCATGTCTATCTTTCTGAGCTCTCTCTGCTCTATTATTTCGCAAGGGGTACCTCCTTTGTCTAAAATAGTCCTTATTATCTCTACAGCCGCCTTTTCAGTAATAGTTCCATCCGATATGTTGTTTATTATTTCAACCATATAACTTAGCTTGAAAGCGTCGACATCTAGGCCTCTGTAATTCAGCTCCCCTTGCAGCACATCTGCTACCCAAGTGGAGGCCAGTAATGGATCGACATCGCTTGCCACTCCTTCGAAGTAATCAGCTAATGATTTAGAGCCTGTTAGGACTTTTGCAAGATAGTCTGAGATTCCGTACTGCGTAATAAACCTCTTTCTTTTTGCGTCGGGAAGTTCGACCTCTCCTTTTTGAGGAAATTCGTCTACTAGTGATTGTGGATCAACCTCGACTAAATCGGGTTCAGGGAAGTATCTATAATCGTGCTCCTGCTCTTTTGATCTAAGTGAAATCGTTACGCCTCGAGCCTCGTCAAAGTGCCTCGTCTCCTGCGGTATTTTGATCCCCCTTCGAAGGAGGTTCTTTTGCCGGCTTATTTCAAATAACAGGGCCTTTTCAACTCCCTTATACGACGAAATGTTTTTGACCTCAGCTCTCTGACCCCCAGCGATTGAGATATTAGCGTCAACCCTAAGTGAGCCTTCAAGGTTACCGTCAAAAACGTCAAGGTATTCGAGGATATTTCTGAGCTTGTTCAAAAACCTCCGCGCTTCCTTCGGTGTTCGGATGTCTGGTTCGGTAACAATTTCAAGTAAGGGCACACCGCACCTATTATAATCGATTAATGAATATTGTGCCCTCTCTATCGTCCCCTTGTAAATAAGCCTTCCTGGGTCTTCCTCCATATGGACCCTTCTTAGCCTTATCTTCCTTTCGGCGCCATCCGTGTCAACGTTTAAGTATCCGTTTATTCCAAGTGGGAAGTCATATTGGCTTATCTGAAAGCCTTTGGGCAGATCGGGATAATAGTAATTTTTTCTGTAAAACTGGGTTCTTTCTACCTCGCAGTTTAATGATGCCGCAACCTTTTCAGCATATCGTACTGCTTTTTCATTAGTAACAGGCAGAGTGCCTGGCAAGCCAAGGCATATCGGGCAAGTATGCGTATTTGGCTCTGAATCTTGATATCTCGTCGCACATCCGCAAAACAATTTGGATTCAGTAGTAAGTTGAACGTGTACCTCAAGTCCTATAATAACGTCATCATCCTGAGCCATGTAGTTCATCCTTGACTTTTTTACATTAACAAATCTATTACAAAAAAAACCAACTTACAGGAATTGTCGGATTGGAAGTCAGTGTTGTTTTTACGTTCTTTCTTTTCTCACTTATGTAATTGTTGCAATAATCTTTATATCCTTTTGGGAATTGCGACTCATGATTCAACCTGAAGTAAAAGCTCCCCGCTTCACTTAGTAATTTTAAAATCATTTTAGCCTTGCTCTACGCATCAAGGGGGTGAAAGGCAACTACCGGGAATAGAAATGAGCACCTATTGGCGAAGAGAAACATTTTCATACATCTTTCTGATGATGACATGTCAACTGCTGTCTTCACCAATTAAGCGTATGTAAATCCCAAGAGTTTTAAAGTACGCCTATGCGGTGATAAAAAGTCGAGAAGTCAACAACTTTGATACGCCCGTTACACACGTCAAATGTCTTATCTTATATGATCCAATTAAAAGCATTAACCCAAACTAATTACTTACGAACTCGTAAACTTTTCAACATATTATTATATTTGAAATAATGACGAATAAGTGGAAGGTGGCTTGATGAAAATTTTGGCTGGTCCATCATCGCAATTGCTTGCGTCAAGAGTTGCTAAGGAGATAAAGTGCGATCTGGCTCTCGTTGAGTTTAAGAAATTTCCAGACGGTGAACTCTATTTACGTATTGCTGACGAATTAGACGGTGAAGCACTCATCATCCAAAGCACCGTCACCAATGATGACATAATCTCACTTCTGCAACTTATAGATGCTGCGTCTGACTGTTATGTGCGCATTGTCGTACCTTATTTTGGCTATGCTCGCCAAGATAAGCAATTCAAGCCGGGCGAACCAGTTAGTGCACGAGTGATTGCACAATCAATAGATGCTGATGAAGTTTTTCTTATAAATGTGCACGACACGAGTACTTTAGATCATTTTAAACTACGAACGAGAAGAAAAGCGATAAATCTCTCTGCGGCACGAATTATGGGAAACCACCTTAGAGGCATGCATTTTGAGTCGCCCCTTGTTATCTCACCTGATGAAGGCGCAGTTCAGTTAGTTCGTGATACTGCGGATGCTATGAAAGCTGAGTTTGACGTGCTCGTAAAGAAAAGAGTTTCATCAGAACAGGTCATCATTCAACCGAAACACGTGGCGATCGACGGGAAAGAGGTAGTAATCGTCGACGATATGATCTCAACAGGGGGAACCATAGCAGGGGCAATAAAGCTATTGAGGAGCCAAGGGGCGCGTGAGGTGCATGTAGCTTGCATTCACCCTGTGTTATCTCAAAACGCTAGGCTTCTTTTATATCACTCGGGAGTCGAAAGCATAATAGCAACGGATACAATAGAACGGGCAGAAAGTGTAATCAGCGTAGCACCGCTTATAAAAGAAGGGCTACAGATACGTTAGACTCGTGTAAGCGCGTCTTGGATAATTTTCTCGTGATCGAATGCAAGTCGGGGCAGATTTCTGATATCAAAGAACCTCACTTCGCTCGCATCTGAGCCGCTCGATACCTCTCCACCAATTATTTGGGCTCTGAATGCTATTGAAATAATGTGTCCTCGTGGATCTCTGTTCGGGTCTGAATAAACCCCAATTAGAGACTTTATTTTGACTTTAAGGCCTGTTTCTTCCACTATTTCTCTAATTAACGCGGACTCGACAGTCTCTCCGTATTCTACAAATCCTCCCGGGAGGGCGTATTGTCCTTCAAAAGGAGGTTTAGACCGCTTTACGAGGACGATAATGTGGTTTTTAATAATCACACCGTCAACGGCCAACGCCGGATTTTTATAAATCATTTGTTTTACCATTGGTAGGCATTGCCATTTATCTTCACGGACCTTTTAATGCGGAGGTTTCCCTTTGATGACCAGCTACATAATGACCATACGTTGGACAATAGTGATCCCATGTCAGTATTCACGACTGAACCTCTAGGCTGAAATTCAACCACTTTGATGAATGGGTGAGATACCCCAGCGATAGGACATCTACTCCAGCGGCGGCATAATCTGCAACGTTATGAGGAGTAATGCCACCCGACGCCTCTAACATAACTTTACCACGTAATTCTAATTGCGTCAAACGTGCTACAGACTCAACTATTGACTTTACACTCATGTTGTCAAACATTACGATGTCCGCCCCGCATTCAGCTGCTTTTATGCAATCGTCGATTGATTCCACTTCAATCTCAACTTTTTTAGTAAAATAAAGCCTTTTTTTAAATATATCCTCAATAGACATTATCTTCAGATGGTTATCCTTGAAAAGATAGGCATCGGATAGCGTAAATCGATGAGGGTCTCCACCACCCACTATAATTGCTTTTTTTTCATATTTCCTGAAGCCCGGAGTAGTTTTTCTCGTTCCAGCAATTGTTACGCCGTTGGCCAGCTCCACGCACTTTTTCGTGAGGGTGGCAATTCCACTCATGCGAGATAAAAAGTTAAGTGCGAGCCTCTCAGCGAGTAAAATATATCTTGCTTCTCCTTTAACGCTCATAATTACTTCATTTTCTTTGAACTGGTCTCCATCTGTGTAGAAAGGAGATGTCGAGATGCCGAAATATCTGAAAATGCTCGTGGCTTCCGATAAACCAGCTAAAGTCCCTTCATCTTTTGAAATTATCTCAGCTACAACTTCGCCGCTCGGCAAAGTTTGGCTAGTTATATCTTCAACTCCTTCATCTTCTTTGAGGAAGCGTTCAATCTCACTGCGATTCATGGTAGCACCAAACGCTTTTTTATCTTAAATAACTTAAAATGTTCCAACGATGATAATAGGGATCTTCGGGTGTGGGGCTATAGGAACTGAAATCTGTAGGGGTTTAAGTGATGCACAGATCGATGGAAAATTGTTCTTCGCAGACAGACACATTGAGCGAGCGATAAAGCTCGCCAAGGAAAGCAAATTGCCAGCTGAATTTGGTCCTTTCCATGATTTGGTAAATGCTGCCAATCTTGTAGTGGAATGCGCATCGCCGCAAGCTGCCCGTGACATAGCCTTGCCGGTATTACAAAGGGGTAAAAGCCTTATGTTATTAAGTGCCGGTGTATTAGTTGATCCAGAATTCACGAAAGAGGTCTACGAAACTGCGAGACAAAACAATTGTACTGTATACATCCCGTCAGGTGCCATAGGGTGCATCGATGCTGTGAAAGCAGCTTCAGTTGGCGAAATTCGATCTATAACGTTAACTACCATCAAACCGCCTTCGGGGTTTGCAGACGCGCCTTATGTCGTGGATCACAAAGTTGATCTCAGTACCAAGGGTTTAATTTTTAAGGGAACGGCAAAAGAGGCAATTTTGGGCTTTCCTGAAAATGTGAATGTTTCAGCGACTCTTTCTTTAGCTGGGGTGGGATTTGAACGGACAATTGTTAGAATCATAGTTGATCCTACAGTAACCAAGAATGTGCACGAACTTGAGGTGGAGGGTGATGTTGGAAGATTTTACGCGCGTTTTGAAAACGTGCCGACAGAAAATCAAAAAACAAGTAAGTTGGCGGCATATTCAGCTACGGCGATGATTATACAGATTTTGGGTTCAGTGCAAGTTGGCACTTGATGTCATTTTTGTTTTTTACTAACACCAATTTGACTTTTAGATGACACAAAAAAACAAAAAATTCTGAAATATCGGTTATTCAAATATTTAGGTAATTTGTTTACTTGTGAAAAGCGACAGTGATTATGTTTTGATAAATGTTTATAGAGCACGAAGGCTTTTGTGAAAAACGCTCTACTCATGACGCTTCTGCGTATAGTTGGATCAAAGAAAGTTATGAGGCGACTTACGGCATGCGTGTCAAATGCCCTCGGACGTTCGGAAGTACTTTTTATCATGCTGTTACGAAATCTTACAAAGCTGAATTTTTATGCCGAGAGAGAACTAGCTCACAGAGGGGGATTATTGGAATTTTTTGGTGCATCTTATTTCTATAACTAGAGAAAAAGACCTTTATGAAAGGTGGGATATTTAGTTTGAATTATAGTATATAACTAGGTGAATCTTTGACGACGGTGACGACCTTAAAGGGTTATCTTGTAGCTCTTAGACCACTAAATTGCCTTATGGGATCAATGGCCTCAGTTATAGGTGGTTTTGTAAGTGCTCCTTTACTAAGTTCGAGTTTAATTTACCCCCTTTCTCTCGCGTCAATCGCTATATTTTTGATAATTGGTGGAGGAAATTCGATAAATGACTATTTTGACGTGGAAATTGACAAAATTAATAGACCTAACAGGCCGGTTCCAAGTGGAGCACTCACACAGCTGTGGATTTTAATTTATTCGGCAATGCTTCTGTCAGTCGGTGTCGTATTATCAGGTGCGATAAACTTTACGTGCTTAGCTATCGCGATGATAAATTCGGCTCTCCTTATACTTTACAGTTGGAAGTTCAAAAGATCGGCTCTTATCGGCAATGTTTTGATTGGTTACTTAACTGGCTCAACATTTCTTTTTGGCGGCGCGGCAGCGAGCGCATATTTTATACCTTCAATCCTCTTTTTAAGTGCGATGTTCGCAATTACATCAAGAGAGGTTATAAAAGACGTGGAGGATATTAGAGGTGATTTACAAGTCGGCGCATCTACGCTGCCGATTAAATGTGGGGTTCGACCATCCCTTTTGCTCGCTGCCTGCTTTATGTTCGTTGCAGTAGTCATTAGTCCTATTCCCTTTTTAATTTCCGCTTTTGGGTGGGCGTATCTATCCATAGTCGTGGTAGCTGATATTATTTTGATGTATTCAATTGCATTGTCATGGACGGCCCCTACAAAAGCATCGACGTATATAAAGTACGGGATGCTTGCGGTACTAATGGCTTACATCCTCGGAAGGATTTAAAACGGTAAGTATATTACAATGTCCGTTTAACTTTTGTTAATTCAATGTAACACGAGTTGGAGGGTTAAACTAGAAAGAGGAATTACGTTGGCCGATTATCCATCACGCTTTATAAAGCGACATTCGGAAACGAATACCTATATAATAAGAGATGACGCGTTTTTTGAAAAAAACATTCATGTTCGTGGAAACCTTATTACGGGTAAAAATGTACATTTTTGGGGAGATTTAATAGTCGAAGGTTCACTAGACCTTGGTCAAGGTTCAATCGTAAATGGTAGCGTAGAAGCTGAAAGTGCAGTATTAGGGATGAACTCCGTCATACGGGGTGTATTAGTGGCAAGCGATGATGTCACAATAATGGGTGGTGTAAGGCTTGGAGAAGTGGTAAGTGAAGGAAGTGTATCTGTCAAGCCGGATGCTGTTATAGACAGGGTTGTTGCGAAGGGAAACGTCGAAATCGATGGGAAGGCTAGTATTGGCTTTGTATCTGCAAAGGGCAAGGTCGTTGTAAAAAAACCTTAACCAGTAACGTCGTTTAATTTTGGCAATCCAAACAAGTGATAATAATCGACCGCATTTATGGGCATTTAGTACCTAAAAAAACTCAATAAAACGTAAAGAGTTGCCCTTTTTTAAAGTCGTAATCGTTCCATTAATTAAGCGTATATGCTCTATTTAGACACTTGCCTAGTTGTTTATTGTCGGCGCAATACACACTGAGCTTCACATAGACTTATGATCGCTTGCTAATTGAATGTGAACGCGGAATGAGCGTTTGGGGACGTAGTATATGTTTGAAAGTCTAAGGGCTAAGAGAAAAAGCGTCAATGGAGGATTTCAATGCTCTGAATTCGTGCTCTCCGCTTTTTACCATTGCAGCAAGCACTGCTTGTCCGAACGATATGCCGCCATCTCCTCGCGGGACTTTTGTATTGGTAAATAGCTCTAAGTTATTGTCAGTACAAATTTGTCCTATCTTTGATACTATAGCTTTATTATAAGCAACTCCACCGCTCAGGCCTATGTTTCTTATATCAGCATATTCGGCCGCATTAACTGCAATTGTAGCAAGGCCTTGTGCTACAGCGTCCTGCGCAGAAGCTGCGATATTCTTTATGCTTATGCCTTTGTTTTTTGCTTCTAAAACGGCATCGAGTATCAGCCTTGTGTCGAGTACAAGTCTCCCTTGATGGGTTAAAATGTCCATAGGTAATTTAACATGTGGGTACCCATAATGAGCAACGCCTTCAAGCGTCATTGCCGGTTCGCCATCATAAGTCCGTTTTTTGCAGATGCCGAGAGCGGCAGAAACCGCGTCAAGAACTCTTCCAGTGCTTGAGGTCGTTGTTACATTCACATTTCGTTCGATTTGATTTAATATCACAGTTGACTCGATATTAGACAGGCCGAGGTTCGCGAGGGTACTGCTCAGCTCTCTAACATCACAGATATCGTAGAGCATTCCTGCAATCATTCTTATCGGGTATGTAGTAGCTAAGTCCCCCCCTGGCATATAGACCGGCATAAGACCGCCGACTCTTTCAAGGTCGGGATTGAATATTTCGCCCCCCCATATTGTGCCGTCATATCCATACCCCACACCGTCAATTGCGATTCCAATCATGTCTTTTGGTGCTCCTTCACCAATAAGCGAAGCTATATGAGCGTGATGGTGTTGTACAGGATACGTCTCTCCAAGTTCTGCTGCCAGAAAAGTGGAGCGGAGAGTTGGGTGATAGTCATGAGCAATCAAGCTTACTTTTACGCCACTCATATTAATTAGTCCGTAAACCGATTGTTTGAGGTAGTCGAAAGTCTTTGGTTTATTAATATTCCCGACGTGCTGCGATATGTAGCACCTGCCATCTTTATAAGTAGTAACAGTTGAATTCATCTCAGCGCCAAGTGCTAGGATGTTTTTTTCATAGGTTACGTCGACACTCATCGAAGTCGGGGCAAACCCTCTTGACATTCTTATGAAAGCTGGTTTATCCAGAATCCTCACCACTGAATCGTCACAACGATTAGCAATTCTCCTATCGTGTATCAAGAAATAATCAGCTTTACCCTTGAGGTTTGAGAGAGCATCGCTATTTTCAATTATCATCGGTTCTCCAGGTACATTGGCACTTGTCATGACGAGAGGCTGGTCGACTATATCGAACAACAGGTAATGTAAGCCACTATACGGGAGCATTACTCCGATATTGTGAAGATTAGAGATCTCATTGTATGTGCCCTCAATTTTTTTATTGAGAACCATTATTGGTCTCTTATTGGATGTGAGAAATTCTCCTTCTGCTTCATTTAGCTCTACGTTATGTTCTACCCACGCGAGGTTTGGGGCCATGATAGCAAGAGGTTGTTTTGCCCTCCCCAGTCTCTGTTTTAGCTCGTCAGCTGAATCGAAAATACACGATAAGTGAAACCCACCGATGCCTTTTATTGCAAGTATATACCCTTCAAGAAGTAATTCTCCTGCACGTTTGATAGGCTCCTCAATGCGTTTTGAATCCCCCGTAATGAGCGCAAGATTTGGGCCACATAGTTGACACGCTATAGTCTGCGCATGATGGCGACGGTCGCTTGGATTGCTATATTCCTCTTCGCATTCAGGGCACATCGGGAAGTCAACCATCGATGTAGTGTCCCTGTCATAAGGAAGCCCGTTTGTAACGGTGAATCTCGGACCACAGTTGACACACGAAGTCGCCCAGTAATCTTTATATCTCGTGCTCTTTCTAAGATCTCTAAGACATTCGTCGCAAATAGCTACATCAGGAGAGGTAAAACCAAAGTCTCCAAGGCCACTTTCGGCAATCTCAAAACTCTCAAATCGGGATGGCTTAAGCCACTTCACGCTTATCTTATCAATTCGTGAGATAGGCGGTCCTTCTTTCAGAAGTTCTATAAGAGCTTTAATATTGCTTTCTTCTCCTTCTATTACAATGTCCACTTCTGCTCCTAAATTTTTGACATAACCCTTCAGGTTTAGATCTGTGGCATGTTTAAACACGAAGGGTCTAAAGCCAACTCCTTGGACAACTCCTTTCACTCGTATTTCTGCTTGTTTGATATAGTTTTTTGGGCCTTGTGTCATATCGCCGTGTAGCCTCTTAAGAATGCACTTCAATTAATACTATGCACCTTCTAAGCTAAATCTTTATTTTGGGCTTCACAAACTTTAATTAGGTTGTAAGCTATATAGGTACGAGGTAGTTTAATGAGCAACAGGACACGCATCGTCAACGATCCAGCTGATCTAGTCCCGCTATTACAAATTTTTAAGTCTGATGCCCATAAACGAGTTTTTAACATACTTCTAAATAGCTGGAAAACCGGAGATGAGATAAGAGATTTACTTAATGCTGATATTGATGGCAGTCTTGAAGTGCTTAAAAAGGGTGGTCTTATTGAAACTAAATGGCGGATGCCTGAACCTGGAAAGACACCTGAAGTCGAATATCACGCTTCTTATTCAAAATTTCGAGCGGATTTCCAGTGTTCAATTTCTGACATGTGCGACGTCATTCGGATAGCGACCTCTGATGACGAGAAGCTTCGCGAGATTGCAGACATAATGGAAGATGAAGTGAGAAGCGGCAACATCTCATTGCAAAATCTCTCAAGGACTTTGAAACAGAGTCCTATTTTTCTCAGAGGTATTGCTAAGCGCTCACAAAACATTGTGGTTAAGGGGCACAGATTCGAGCTGGTGAGAAAGGAATAGCGCGTAACTTTCATAATGGAAAAGGGTAAAAGCACCAAAATGCAGGTGCTGGTGGAAATAGCATCCCTTCAACCTAATGTTCGGCAAAAGGAGATAGCAGAGCGAATAGGGGTGACTCCACAGTCTGTTTCTGAATATGTGAAAGAGCTTGAAGCTGAAGGATACGTGCGATTTGGCCGAAGAAAGTACGAAGTAACAAAGCATGGAATAGAGCTAATTCTGAGCTGGACAAACGAGCTTAAGAACTATATTCGTTACATCACCGAGGATATAATCGGAAAGGTTACTGTTTGGACCGCTATCGCCGACGAAAATTTAAAAGGCGGGAGTCAAGTTGGGCTTGAGATGCGAGATGGCATTCTACACGCATTCAGCCGTAAAAATGAAAAGCTCCTTGCATCTGGAACGGTGATTTGGGATACGCTGGTAGGAGAAGACGCTGGCATTAAAAATCTTGAGGGGATGATACCGATGAATCCTGCGCATGTGACGATTGCGATTGTTCCAAGAGTTCAGAGAGGTGGATCGAGGCTCGTAGATCTGAACAAGCTACAACGCATTGCAGCCAAACAACCTATAGCTGTCATCGGACTAGAAGCATTAATCGCGGTAAAAAAGGTAGGATTATCCCCTAACATGATGTATGGCACAGAAGAAGCTGTAGTTGAGGCGGCTTTTAGAGGTGTTTCGACACTCGTAGTCGCAGTGGATGAGGAAGTGCCTCATTTGGTCTCGAGATTCATTTCAGAAGATATTCTTCATGATACAATAGACCTCAGAAAAGCTCAAGCAATTTGAAATGTTTACCGTATTACACATCCAGCGTTCGTCTGTGAAGTTAGTTTCAATAGAGCGCGAGAAGTTAGTCTCAGAGGCAACGCTGACGCTCGGTGATACCTCGCGAGGTTCAAGACCCAAAAAGTTCCTTTTACACCAAGGAACAAAGGTGATTCATAAAAAGCCAACTGAAGCTGTAGACCTATTAAGGAGCTCCCAAACGATTATACTAGCTAAAACATTGAGACCCAGCACTGCCGAAATAAAGGTTGAAAAAGACCTAATAGAGGTCTTGAAGGCATATCAGCTCATGTATGAGAGCATAGAGGTTTGCAGGTTTTGTGTCGGTCAAAATAAGTTCGAGCCAGTAGATGGCAACTCTATCAGGTATCGCGATGAATTGATTTGTATAAGCTGTGCAAAGCAAGAGCTTCAGCGGGAGTTGAAGTTTAGAGGATTCTCGAATTTTGACCACTTCTATGAGTTGCTCAACCGAGTTAGGGACTTGGAGAGAGTCATCAAGTTTACCAATTCTGGGACAGATCCCGAGCTTACAAAATATGATGTCATATCGAAAAGAGCTTTAACCTGTCGAGAAATGGACATTGATGACCTTAGAATTAGCGGTGAACATAAAGCCCAGCTTAAAACGTGCCTTTCAAAACTTCTTCCTGTTCAGTCGATAGCTGTTGAAAAAGGTTTGCTTGAGGGAGTCGATTTGCTTGTAGTTTCTGCTACAGCTACCGGAAAAACGTTCATAGGAGAACTTGCGGGGATAAATAACATTTTAATGGAAAAGGGGAAGTTCTTATTTCTGGTGCCGTTAGTCGCTCTCGCAAATCAGAAGTACAAAGAGTTTAAAAAGCGGTATCGATCGTTAGGGATAAGGACAAGCATACGGGTCGGCGGAAGCAAGATACGGACTAAGGAGTGGGTTAGGGTCAAACCCGACTACACTGCTGACATAATTGTGGGAACATACGAGGGAATTGACCACGTGCTTAGAATGGGAAAACCGGAGCTTCTCGGACAAATCGGTACCGTGGTTGTCGATGAGGTACATTTGCTAGAAGATGAAGAGCGTGGAAGCAGACTTGACGGTTTAATATCAAGACTCAAAGCTATAGCTCCAAAGTCCCAAATGATTTACTTATCCGCGACAGTTGGCAACCCTGCTGCGCTTGCGAATGAACTTGGAGCTGCCCTTGTTGAATACGAAGAGAGACCTATTCCTATCGAACGGCACCTTGCGTTTGCAAAGGCACACGAAAAAATCGCATTAATCGATAAGCTCGCAAAAAAAGAGCTCTCGAGCATTTCGAGTAAGGGCTATAGGGGCCAGACTATTGTCTTTACAAATTCGCGAGCACGATGTCACAAGATTTCTAACTCACTCTCGTCAAACAGCGCACCGTACCACGGCGGTATGTCGTATCTCGAGAGAAAGGCGATTGAGGACAAATTCGTAAAGGGCGACATCGACGTCGTCGTAACCACGGCGGCACTAGCTGCTGGAGTTGACTTTCCTGCTTCACTTGTTATCTTCGAATCGCTTGCTATGGGCATAAATTGGCTTACTTCTCAGGAATTCCATCAGATGATGGGGAGGGCAGGAAGGCCTGATTACCACGATACCGGTAAGGTAGTGTTGCTTGTTGAACCGGACAGGAGATTTCGAGGATTGGAGACTGAAGGGGAGATCGCTATGGGTCTCCTATCCAAGAGCGTCGAAAATGTTGAAATTGAGTACGATGATGATAAACAGATGGAGCAGGCACTTGCGAATGTTTCCCTCGGTCGCAGCGTAACGATGCTCGCGCAGTATGATTCAACGTTAAGCTCAAAAAAGCTTAAACGTTTAGGTTTTGTGTCAAATGACAATAACATTACCGACGTCGGGAGGGTGGTAACCTCTCAATTCCTGACAATGAAAGAGGCTTCTATAATCATACAATCGATAATGGATGAGATTCCACCGATAGAGACTGCGCTTAAGCTCGGGATCTTCACGCAAGTTTATCTCAACAACGTTCAGCGATACGCCACTGCTATTGGGGTGAACATGTCTTCAAATGTCTTCAGCGGTGCAAACTTAGACATGCTTTTTTCAGGTGCTGGAGACGAGCTGACGTATTTGGATCAAAAGGAACTCGAAAGCATCCTTTCATTCTCAATAGAATTTGTAAACTGCGACTGCAAAGATTCACCGTTTTGCGGATGTCCTGAGAAGAGTTTTTCACGGTGGCTCATAGAAATGAGGATAGATGGGCTTGAACCGCGGGAAATAGTGGAGCGGATGTCTGCATATGGTGTGCATGCCTACTCGGGTGATCTGCTTGGATATCTTGACCAAATTGCGAGGATATTGGAATCAATAGAGTTGATCGCTCAGATATTTAACAAGAAGGCACTTGCACTTGAAGCTTCAAAGTCACGATCACAGATTGAGGGATAGCCTTCTTAGGTGGTATATTCTGCATTTATACGCACATAATCGTACGTGAGGTCGCACCCCCACGCAGCAGCATGCTTGATTCCAGCGCTTAGGTCAATGGTTACGATGATGTAATTCCCGTGCATGATTTCTGATAGCTTGCGCACCATTCGTTCTCCCTTAGTAGAGAGGACTTCTACCCCTCTACTGATGATATTTACGACTTCATCAAATCGATCTGAAATAGCTAATGAGAGTAAGTCAGGATTAAAGTGTGCACCAGAATAGCCCACTGCGGCAACAATTCTGCCCCAATTTGGGTCAGCTCCAAACAGTGCCGTCTTCACAAGTAAAGATCTCACAACGGCCTTTGCCGCCCGCACTGCATCTTTTTGACTTTCTGCTCCGGTGACTCGAACCTCAATGAGCTTTGTAGCGCCTTCTCCATCCATTGCTATCATCTTGGCAAGTTCAACGCAGACGAAATTTAATCCCTTTTGGAATTTCGTTACGCTTATGTCAGTTTGACTCTTGCCAGTAGCTATTAAAAGTGCCATATCGTTCGTGCTTGTATCTCCATCAACGGTGACCATATTGAAGCTCATATCAACAGCTCGTATCAGGCACTTTCTCAATACTTCAGAGGGTAAGAGCGCATCAGTATAGATAAAGGCAAGCATTGTGCCCATATTAGGCTCAATCATACCCGCCCCCTTTGCAATGCCACCTATTCTCAGTCCGTTTACATCTACGGCGACGTACTTAGGCGTTGTATCGGTTGTCATTATCGCCTTGGCGGCTCGAAGGTTTCCCTCTTCGTCACGCCTCAAGTGCGTGATAACATCCCCGAGCTTCGTGGCGATCCATTTAAAGTTTAGGGGTCTGCCAATAACACCCGTTGAAGCGACTGCCACCTGATTGTGTTCAATGTTCAACTGCTCTGCAAGTCTCCATGTCATACGTCGTGCGTTTGTGATTCCCTGGGCTCCTGTATATGCATTGGCAATGCCACTGTTAGCTATTATTGCATATATCTGCCCACTTTGTTCTAAATGTTCTCGCGTCACTATAATTGGAGCTGCTACAATCTTGTTTCTGGTGAAGACGCCGGTGGCCTGTCCGCCGCCACTTATAACAGCTACGCCGTTTTTCCCCTCTTTAAGGCCGAAGGCCCTTACCCCTTTGACAGCGCAGACGCCACCACCGATGGTCTTCATCAACTTATCCCTGCAATCCCCTTTACAATGTCGCCGCGAGTTACAATCCCCATCAATCGACCAGTTGCATCGACGACTGGAAGTCTATTTATTCCGTGGCGAACCATGTGCTCAGACGCCTCTTCAATGTCAGCATCCACGTTAATTGTGTGCACTGGCGTTGTCATCGCGCGTTCGACGCTCCAAGTTCCTACATCTTCAGCTATGGAACTTCTCAGCTCCATCCATTCGATAACGTCACGGATAGGCACTTCGATGACCTCAAGTGGGCTTGGAAGCCAATATCCGCCGTGCTCAGGAATTTTGAGGAGCTTTAGTATATCTCTCTCAGTTATTATTCCTACCAATTCGTCGCCATCAACAACGGGGGCGCCGCCAATCTTGTTCTCTCTCAGCACTTTAACGCAATCCCTGATGGTGGCATCTGGCGTTATAGTGACAACATTTGGATTCATGACCTCTCGTACTTTCATAATTTACCTCAAAGTGAAAGGGCTGGTGACCAGAGTCCCGTTTTCTGGTCAAGATTAGACATTAAGTTCATGTTTTGTATGGCTTGACCAGACGCTCCCTTCACCATGTTATCAATAGCTGAAATTACTACTACCCGATCGGTTAATCTGTCTTTTTCTACGTACAAATCACAGAAGTTCGTCCCTCTTACTGATGCGAGTGAGGGCACATTAAATCTAATGAAGGGACAGTTCCGATAGAGTTCACTATATAGTGACTTCACTTGATCTTCGTCAACGTCCTTGCTTGTGAATATGTGTGCCGTTGTCATAATCCCTCTCATAGCAGGGATTACGTGGGGCGTAAAGCTAATCTTAACGTCGTCCATCCTTCCAAGTTCCTGCACAATCTCGGCTTTATGTCGGTGCGTCGTTATACTGTAAGGCGTGATGTTCTCGGCGAGGTTTGGATAGTGCGACACCTCGGTGGGCGTGACTCCTGCACCTGATATTCCCGATTTCGAGTCAAAGACTATCCGATCAACAAGCCCAGATTTTACAAAGGGGGCTGCTGCGAGGATGGCACCGGTGGGGTAACATCCAGGGTTTGCAACAAGATTTGCATCAGCAACTTCCGGGTGCAGTTCTGGCAAGCCGTATACAGCATCTCGTGGATCGCTGTGAGGACCGTACACGCTTTCATATCCGCACTCGAGCCTGTAATCAGCGCTTAAATCTATCACTTTCACTCTATCGATGAGCTCCGGAACGAGCTTCATCGCCGCACCGTGAGGCACAGCGAGAAATACGATATCGACTCTCTCGGCTACCGCTCTAGGATCGATATTTTCGAATTTTAGGTCGTAAAATCCTTTCAAAAATCGGTGCGTGTCGATGATTGGTCTCCCATCAAGTGCTCGTGACGTCACAACGGTTACTTTTACCTGAGGGTGCATTGTAAACAGCCTTAGAAGTTCGCCTCCGGTGTATCCCGATCCTCCGATTACCCCAACTCTGATCATTATACGTAATAGACTTTGATCTTAGAAATTATTTTCGAAAACTGTTCAGACAGGCGTTCAACAGGTTCCTTAAGTAACCCTTATATTGTTTTCGTGACAATGTCATAGTAGCTACCTAACATATTTGTTTCAGAGGTGCGCAGCGATTGTAGCACTTTGGTCTGGTGATATGGAACAACTTTTAAGACGAGCTAAGGCATGTGCTCACGCCATAATGGAACATGATGACCTGCTGGTTATATCTCACATCGATGCCGATGGGCTTGCCTCTGCGGGCATCATTTGTAAGGCCCTTGATAGACTTAATATCGGATTTACCGTTAAGATCGTAAAAAAACTCGACTTTGAGACCATGAAAAGTGCGTCTGATGCGGAGGCAGTGATCTTTACGGACCTCGGAAGCGGTGCATTGGCTCTAATGGACGAATTAGGGCCGGATTGCATCATCGCCGACCATCATCAGCCAATGGGGGCCTCTAAGACGGCGTTTCATTTAAATCCCCACCTTTTTGGAATTAACGGCGCTACACATCTCAGTGGCTCGGGGACGACCTATTTAGTAGCACGAGCGCTTGGAGACAATATAGACCTCGCCGATCTTGCGATAGTAGGGGCAGTCGGTGACCTCCAACACCTCAAGGAGAAGAGGCTTGTGGGAGTAAATAGACTCATACTGGAAGAAGGGGTCAGAAAAAGCATCCTCAAAAGTGAAACCGATCTCCTAATGTTCGGAAAGCAAACGCGACCTCTACACAAGCTCCTTGAATATTCTTCTACCCCCTATATACCAGGAATCACATCAAATAGCGATAATAGCGCGCAACTTCTTATGAATTTAGGAATAGCGCTGAAAAATGGAGAACAGTGGCGTAGGTGGATTGATCTCGATGTTGACGAGCGTCGTAAAATTGTTTCTGAGCTTATGCAGCGATGTATCTCGTGTGGGATGCACCCTAAAAAAGTGCAGAGTTTAGTAGGGGAGGTCTATACACTTCTAAGAGAGGATGAAGGGACGGTGCTGCGAGATGCATCTGAGTTTTCGACCCTCCTCAACGCCACAGCGCGGTACGGGTTTGAAACGATCGGAGTTGCGGTTTGTATGGGGGATAGGAACAGTAACTATAAAAAAGCGTGTGATCTACTAACAATGCATCGGCAGAACTTGCTTAACGGCATTGACTATGTAAAAGAAGTGGGAATCACTCCTTTACGCAACTTACAATATTTTCATGCAGGTAACAACATACTCGAAACGATTGTTGGAATTGTTGCGGGAATGTCGATGAACCTTGAGGGCGCAAATCGGAGGCTTCCTATTGTGGCGTTTGCAAACTCAAATGAAGAAATTAAAGTCTCAGCCAGAGGAACACAAGAGTTAGTAGATCGAAAACTGAATCTTGCAAGCGCGATTAATCGGGCAGCAGAATCGGTAGGAGGAGTCGGTGGCGGTCACGACATTGCAGCGGGAGCGACCATTCCCACTGGAACTGAAGAAGAATTTTTGACCCAACTTGATGAAATAATTGGCCAACAAATACAATAGAGATTGACTGATTGCTACGTTTAGCGTTCGTGACGCACTTCTTAACCAATTTTTACCATATCGCGTACGTCTGCCAACCCCGATATCGCCTCAACATTTATATCAATCCCACGTTCCTTGACAGCCGCCATTGGGTTGTGTCCTCCAATAATAGCGATACCTATATGACCTCTCGTTACCGGCACTTCGAGTATGTCAGCGTTGGGTTCTCCCAATTCAAGCACCCCTTCGAATTCGGCATCCATTAGGTCCATAAAGAGGGATTCGATATGATCTTTGGCTACCATAGGGACTTCTCGAACGTTTGCGAGCACTTTTCCAGACCCTGTACTTATCATTTCAAGAACTGATGTCATCTCTTGTGACATAAATACATCAAGCGGGTCCATTGTTGTCGCATCATACCTCAAAATTTCAGTAAACCGTATCGGCTTTTTATCATGAACTTGTATGATACCGCCACATATATGGCGTACTGGTATCCCCGCTTTTAATAACACACCATCAATTGTGATGCTGCAAACTGTAAGGATTCCACAATATCCTCTGTCAGGCGACACCCCATTGAAGTCCTCCCCACTTTTAACGACTTTCAGATAGGGTCCAACTTTGAGGCCGGAGGAATACGCCATTTTAAAAATAGTCAACGCCTCATCCAAATCCTCCTCCTTTATTGTTGAGGTATTAAATGCGATTTTACCCGTAGAAGACTTGGGGTCAAAGGTAACTCCGTACATCAGCTCTTCAATTTTTGAGTGTATGAACTTCAAAGCCATTAAGAATACTATATAAGCAGGTATATTTGAATTTTAGTATTAAATGAACGCTTCATCGAGTTTATATCTCCCGTCTTTTCTTCGTATCACGGTGAAGTCGTTAAGTTCTGAAACGCTGAACCCGAGCTGATTTGACTTAAAACGTTTCATGACTTCATTCCATTCAATTAAATGTGCTATCCGTGCTCTGCCCGAGCCCTTTCTTAGTTCTGTTGCAAGGTATCCTCTCCGTCCGGACTTCTTTAGAAACTCGTCAATCTTGGCGATTTGATGGACACCCCCCTTATCCACAGAAAAATGCTGAGTAAAGTAGAGCGCACATGCACCCTTGTCCGTAGAGATGCTCTTGCACTCAACTCCGAGATAGTACTTTGGGTCAAGTGAGTCGACAAGCACATCGAGGATTTGAGCTGAAAAACGGTGCTGTTTGATCCGATACGCGATGCCATTAATGCCGTGTTCACTAAAGAAAATATTAAAAGATTTGACCAACTCTCTTTCAAACTCACTCATTTGTTTTACCTATAAATGCTGCCAATATCAATGTATTCCAAATAGTTCGTAAGTTGTGTCGTTCTTGCTTGCTCATTTGCTCTGTGAAACAAATTTGAGGCTGATTTTGCTCTACGTTACGCATTGTTTTAATAATAAAGATTATCTAGTGCTCTAATGCAAATAAAGATATTTTCATAGTTTATTGAAAGCTAAACAGAGGAGCTACTTCATTGAAAGACTCGGAGAGCGGTCAATTATTTAACGCCAGTGATGAGAACCAGGTGCATCCCTCCAGCAGAAAGACGAGATTACCAACGATCCCGACATTTAAAGCGTTAGAGTATAGAAACTTTGCTCTCTTATGGTTCGGGCTCATCCTCTCTAACATCGGGACGTGGATCCAAATTATCGCTCAATCACTGCTTGTCCTCGCCCTCACGCACAACTCCGGTGTCGCTCTTGGTGTTGTATCATTCGCTCAGGCATTTCCCTTCTTTATTTTTGCGTTGTTGGGAGGCGGCATCGCAGACAGGGCCGACAAACGCAAGCTTCTCCTCTTTACGCAAAGCGTACAAATCGTTCTCGCCTTCACTCTTGGAATACTTACCTTCACAGGTTTCATCCAATTCTGGCAAATCATTATAATTTCCACGTTGAGCGGCGTGACGCTGAGTTTTGATCAGCCCACTCGATTTGCCCTCATTCCTTTTTTAGTTCCCCGTGAGGATCTCTCGAACGCAATCTCACTGAATTCAGTGGCCTTTAATGGCGCAGCGATAATTGGCCCGGCACTGGGAGGCGTACTCGTTGTGTTGATCGGTTTTGCAGGCAACTTCTTCCTTAATGGAGTGAGCTTTGTAGCAGTGCTAATAGCACTTTTACTGATGAAGGTTCCCAAACACGTCAGTTCAAGCACGCATACTGTTTTACGGGGCATTCGCGAGGGGTTGGTATACATTCGAGGAAAGAACCTCCTCTTGCCACTCCTCATTAACTACGGATCACTGTTATTTTTTGGAGCAACGTACACTGTCCTTCTTTCACTCTTTGCTGTCGTCGTCCTCGACACTAACCCTGCTGGTCTGGGCTTACTTTATACTGCCTTAGGTCTCGGCACGATCATAGGGTCATTAGGACTTGCATCGCTAGGTGACTATGAGCGAAAAGGAGCCCTTCTTATGATATCATCCCTACTTTTTTCGTTTTCCGTAGTCATATTTTCTTTTTCACGCGTCTTTTGGCTATCGTTTACCCTACTGCTCGTTGTGGCTGGAACTCAAACCATTTTAGGAGCTCTTACTATCACGCTTCTCCAATTAAACTCCCCACGACATATGCTAGGGTTGGTGATGAGCCTCAACACGCTCATCATAATGGGAATACGTCCAATGGGAGGATTCCCCTTTGGGGCCTTGGCTAATGTTGTAGGTGTAGCGGCGTCAATTGCTCTCGGGGCTGTTATCTCGGGAATGATCAGCATCTATATATTCAGTAGCAACAAGGGATTGGGTAATTTATAGCGGTCGATTTATTGCGCTTTAAACTGCGCAAGATGCTATATACTGTCATGAGAACAATAGATCTGCTGCATCTAAGACGTATAGTGTCGTGACTTCAACGCTACCTTTACAGATTCTCTACTTAATTTATGGTTGTTGTCTTATCGGCACATCAGTTTTAGCACCCTAATTAACTTCAGCGTTTACTTAACAATAAATGCGAGGATACTCGCTGGGTTTAGAAGAGGTTCTCAGTTATCAGGTCATGGCAGAGACGTCATTTAAAGTTGGCATCGCGCGCAAAATATAAAAAATCGTGATCAAACGGAACTAATAATAAATTCATTCCCTCTCCGTTGAAAAAATCCTTCTTTTTCAAGTTGCGCAAGGTTTCTTCGCACTCTTTCAGGATTCCTATTGAGCTTGCTCGTTAGCTCTGATTCTGAAATCGTTGGGTTTTCAATGAGTATTTTAAGAATCATCCCTCGAAGTTGTCTATTAGAGCCCGTAAATGGAGTCTGTTGTTTGTGATGCGCACTTTTTCTGCTTGGGTTGCTATAATTCTTTTTAAGCATGACGCCGTAATCCATAAGAGCGTAATACCACTCACGAGGATTGGATCTGTCGAGCGTTTCTTCTACTAATCCATAGATATCGCTATCTTTTACGTTGTCCTTATCTTGAAAAAAGACATGGATAAATACGCTCCGCACGTTCGTTTCTATAAAAACAACAGGTTCATTGAACGCAAATGCACAAATTGCGGCCGCCGTTGCTCTCCCGACTCCTGGTAATGCCATTATATCTCTCAGGTCTCGCGGAAACGTCCCATTGAATATGTCGGCGATTATTCGTGCAATTTTTTTAAGCGCCACAGCACGCCGGTTGTAGCCTAACCCATGCCAGACCTCAAGCACCTGATAAAGTGGCGCCATATCAAGCGAGGCAAAGTCAGGAAATACCCTAATGAATTGTTTGTATTTTTCGACGACACGTTCAACTTGCGTCTGCTGAAGCATCATTTCCGAAACAAGGATATGATACGGGTTGGTCGTCTTTCGCCAAGGTAGAGTGCGGCCGTGCTCTTTATAATAACTGTATATGGGCTCTTGAAATGCTGCAACTTTTTCTGGCGTCAACAAACTGCCTCTGTCCGGGTTAACAGATTAATTATCTCGCAGCCACAATGGCTTGCGTCTATTTTTAAACTATTATTATTTAAGTGTACGAAGAGTAATTCTGATATCTCTTTTCGAAGGTTAAATTTTGACTCCAGTCCATCGTAACTCATGTAACGTTTTTTTAATAAATTAGTCGACCAAACTTGTTCTACCTTCCTGTCTGTGGGTCTTTCAACTCATAACTGTTAAATTTGATTGAAAAGTAGTTAGTATATCATGTAAAAAAATTTCAGATCCTGCGTGCCTTG
Organism: Methanobacteriota archaeon; assembly: GCA_963704625.1. Classification (GTDB taxonomy): domain Archaea; phylum Halobacteriota; class Bog-38; order Methanoflorentales; family Methanoflorentaceae; genus DASPRZ01. The sequence continues at coordinate 1,865,723 of OY969924.1, forward strand.
CGGTTATTTAGGCGCGCTAGCGTCGCGCCACAACAACGAAAGTGTCGTTTAATCAAAACACCTGTCACAGAAGTAAACTATTCGATGGTTTCCAACGTCCCTAGTAACTAGCACTTTTAATACTTTAACACCCATTTTCAAATGAAGCCTCCCGCAAGAGGAGCACTTTTTGGGTTTTATGGTATCCATTAAGTTTGGAATTAGTTTAAAATTGCACTGCATCTCTTGATTACCAAAGTCGTTTACTGTCAAGGTGCTAGCACTTTTGCTGCTGTAGTGGGGGCATTCATCTACTGGATGGTGTACGGATTCCTGAGCGCTACTCACAAATTCATAAAATAAGGTTAGTGCATCATAGCTAAGTTTAAGCACTTTCTTTGGTTTAACGTCGTTATACCAACCACAGATCGGACATTTGCCCTCGATGAGCTCTTCATCATTAATGCACTCATTACAGCGGGGACATTCGAACTCCATAAAATTCTCCTGTTAATGTATATAGTGTTAACTTAAAGTAACATCACAGCAACGGAAATTACCGTAGCCCATAAACCATCGTCAGTCACTACAGCCGATTTTGAAATGTTGAAGGTTTTTTTAGGTTCTGATTCAGTCCACGTGTTATACATACTTGAAGCTAATTTCTCAGCGTATTTGCCGGACACATCACTTGTCTCACCAAAAGCGTGGTGCTCTGAAATATAGCCAAATTCTTCTGCGCCGTTAGGTACGGCACATCCAAGGGAAGCAGAAATTCTTCTGTTTGGTTCATTTGATGAATTTCTTGACATAACGCAAAAGACTACTTCTCCTGGATTTAATTCATCTAACCCCATACTTTTGTCAATTATTTGGCAGTTTGGAGGCAATATTGAACTTACCATAACTAAATTAAATTTTTCAATTCCTGCGTCTCGCAGAGCCATCTCGAAACTCTCGAGATTTTCTTTGTGCCTTCCAGCACCATTTGTAAAAAATATTTTTCTCGGTAATAATCTCATCTTGACTATCACGCTCCCGTCAATGTGTTATTCTAGTTATATAGTAAAGCATATTACCCTGTAAGTATTGTAAACGCACATGCGAAGAATGTTGCTCGAAATAATAACTTTGATAGCAGCAGTAGCCGTTTTTACGGTTTTATTGCTCGCCGTAAGTCTGGCAGGCATTGGATCACTGGGCTATGTACTTGTAATACTAGCATTCCTCATAGTTATAAGCATCGCTGGGGTCAAGATTGCAAACTATGAAGTAACTTCGGGATAATATACTGTTAGTTATATATGTAGTCTTCTTTGCTCGTTGATTTTTTAAATGATGTAACTACTCTTGGTGGAAATTATGGACGTCAAAACAAAGAGTATCCAGCTGAACACAAATCCCGGTGTTGATGTTGTCGATATCACGGACAAAGTCCGTCAAGCGTTAAGCGAAAGTGGATTGAATAATGGTATCGTCACGGTGTTTGTTCCTGGATCTACAGCATCTGTCACTACTGTCGAATATGAATCTGGACTCGTGGTTGACCTCAAAAGGGCATTTGAGAGGATCGCTCCACGAGATATCCATTATGACCACGATTACAGATGGCAGGATGGCAATGGACATTCACACATTCGGGCATCATTACTAGGACCGAGCGTAACTGTCCCGTTTGCAAGGGGGGCACTAATGCTTGGAACGTGGCAACAGATTGTCTTTGTTGAGCTTGATGTGAAGCAAAGGAATCGAACAGTGATAATCCAGATCATAGGGAATTAACGAGGCTTATTTCGAATTGCAGCCGTGCCGCTCGTTCGAGGGCTTCCGTGAGGATAAATGCCTCTTCGAGATCTGTTCCTATAGTGAGCGACCCATGATTTTCCATAAGCACACCTTTGTGACCTTTTAACCCCTCAGATATAAGCATACCTAATTCTGTGCTGCCTGGCTCAGCATACGAGATAACAGGCACATAGTTCAAAAGCTGCCTACATTCAACCTCTACAGGACTGATATCGCGCTTAAGGCATGCAAGAATCGTTGCATAATGTGGGTGGACGTGAATTATAGCTTTTGCATCAGTCGTTCTATAGATCGTAAGGTGCGTTGGCAGTTCACTTGACGGTCTTGCACCTTCAATATGTTGTCCTTCAAACGTTATAACTGATACTTGGCTCTCTTTTATCCTGTACTTCGGAACTTTCGATGGGGATATGTAGACGATGTCCTCATCTCTAATGCTCACATTTCCGCTTAACGATGACGTAAAGCCTTTTTCGTAAAGCATCTTCATATAAGTCACAATTTCGTTTTTCAACATCGCCACCGATTTGTAGATTTAAGGAAGCCCGTCACAATGTACCTTTCAAAAAGTAGAAGAGGTACATTGTACTATTCAATTATCAGAGTGAAATATTATTATGATCACCACGTTCTGTCAATTGAGTAGTGTTTTTTTGAGTGGCAACTTATTCATAACAATGTACGATTAACCTATACGTCGGCATTGTTCAATAGCATCACGTTACTCGGAAGGCATCGTTTATATCTTCAATCAACGGCCTAACTTTAGAACATTGACCATAATTACTATTATCATTCCCAGTCCAACCATTTTGATTATTGATATAATATAATTTCGTTTCGATATGAAGCCTGAGTAGAACCCCAACAGTGCGAGAGCGATAAGACTTAAACCAATTGAAATAATTGGTGAGCCAGTTGAAAGGAGATATGGCGATATTGGAACCAAACTTCCAATGAAACTCGATACTCCGTGCGTGGCCGAATCCCGCATGATCTTCTTCCTCGTTAAGGACTCGACATAAGTGTTTTCCAGTTTCCTCAGCAGTGACTTTTCAGTGACTGTGAGCTTTCCATACTCCACGGCACTCTCGGCAAGGTATGCACCTAGGCTATTTGTCATAGCTAATGCAATCGCACCACCTAATGCGGCGCCAACCACAATAGAATTTCCAACATTTCCTATGGAAACCCCAATAATTATGCCAAGCGTAGCAAGTAATCCATCAACAGATCCAAGGATTATATATCTTCCTTCTTCTATGTTGAAATTCATAAGATTTTAAAAAACGTCCCGCTCTTAGTTGGTGAGCTGCATCGATCACGAGCGTTTATTCAAATAAAATATGTAGTCCTTGCTCATCTGTCATGAAGCGTTTCTTCTTCTTCAACAATTTTCTTTCCTGCTGCAATTTCATCTACGCTGTGTACAACTCCCCCAAGGTTCTCAATTACGTGTTCGACCAAATTATAACTAATGTCTGAGCCCTCAATAGTTATTTTAACATTTTCCGTCTGTTGGTCGACTTCGTATAAGCTTAAATTTACACCATCAACATTGTCTACGTCACCAAGATCATGTGCCAGTTGAATAATAGTTGGTTCATGAGGCTTTAAGACATCTAAGACAAGTCTCTTGATTTGGGCCATGTTTCCGATCATCACCGTATTTGGGTATTTAATTTTCTTGTTTATAATGCTATTTATACTTAGATTTCAATTCTTGAATCGTCTTAGGCCACTGCGAAGCATTTTTTACAAGATATTGCATTTTAATCTGCTGAGTTCCTCGGCTGAATTCTAAAGTGACCTCACTACCATCTACACCCACATGTGTTACATCGATTATGTTGATAAGATATGCTCGTCCCGAAAAATAGGGCTTAAAATACAGAGATTTTTCAAAAAGTTTAATCTCCCCAAGCCTGCTAAATGTCGTTAAAAATCGTTTTGAGCTCTCGTTTCTTACGTTTATCAACACTGCACCGTAGTTGTGTAAGATAGGTTTAAATCGAGCAACCTTTTTTATATTCGCCTTGCTATAAACGTCTCCTATCGATCGTTGGTGCACAATTGCGCGAGCACTTGAAAGAAGAAATACTGCAGTCCCTCCAACTAACATAATAGTAAATATTAATGTTAGAATTATAACAAGTAATATCCCTGATAGCACATTTATCATACCCATCACTAATCTATTTTGCTAATTAACTATCTCTTAATTAAAGATTAACGATTTAACAATTAAAAAAGATGCAACACACGAAGCTTTAAGAACGAATTGAAAATCATTAAATTCTAGGGATTGGTTTTTTCGATTTGATCCATAAATACGTTTTGCTTTAAGAAGATACAGAATGTGCTATCGATTTTTACTGTTTAGCATGTTACAGTCTAAAATGTCACTTATGATTCCTCATTGAGATGGTTTGGCAATTTATCGTTGATATGCGTTTTGTAGAAGACCCAATAGGTAACATTTTATCGCGTCAGGGTGTAAGTAAGCTAATGCTCGAAATACGTAAAAGTAAGCTAATGCCCGAAATACGTAGAAAATTCCTGCATATACTTCTCGGCATCATTTTTTTTTGTTTACTAATTCTTTTCCCTAAGGACATCGTACTCTTGTTCATTCTTGTGTTAATTTTTGGAGGGTTGATTTCGGCGTATCTTTATGCGAAATATGACATACCCATCCTCAAGTGGGTATCCACGACACTTGATCGACCGAGCAGATTTCCCTTTAGAGGTGGGATTATGTTCTTAGTCGGATGTTTTGCAGCTGTTTTATTCTTCAGCAGCTTTTATGCGGCACTGAGTATCTTAATTCTTTCAGTCGGGGATGGAATTGCCGCAATAGCAGGTCACTACTTAGGCAAGCATAAAATTGTCAAAAATAAAACATTGGAGGGCACGACAGCATTTTTTATTACAACATTAATCGTACTAATATTTTTTTTACCAACATGGAAGGCTTTTTTCGTGGCACTCATAATTGCCCTAGTTGAACTTACAACACCGCAATACATCGACGACAACATTACAATACCGCTAGTGAGCGGAGTATTGCTTACTCTTTTATAGTCCAATTAATGAAATATATTTTCTTAAATCTGATCATTATTACATTCAACTTCAAGCCATGATTTAATTAGCATATTTAAAGGCGGATAAGAACGCCACTGATTATGCTGGTTTAAATTAAACTTCATTGAACACTTAACAAGTAACATGTCAAAATTAGTTCTAAATCCGACATCCATTAGCTTGTCCACTAATTAGAGATGAACGGACAAAGAATTAGCGATCAGCGGGAGCTAAAGTGGTAAATAATTGCGATAAATACCCCTCAGCTTTAAATTTGGTTACTTCGATCAGACCTGTCTAGAAATCTTCATTCGGATATCCAGGATAGTAGCGATTAAAACTATCAGGGGCCATCTCCTTAATCAAACTTAAAGCTCTGAGCATCTTGCGATCTACAACTTCTTCAGGATTGTCTAAAAATAGCCCAAGCACAACTGAATAAGCGATGTCGTTAAGGACATCGTTGGGTATGTTTAAGTGACCATCTTGAGTAATCTCAGAGAGTATAAGTGATATTTCAAAGGCACAGTCCATGATCCTATCAACGCCAATCATATTAATTCGTTCACTGATATTTTGGACTTCGGTTTTTAAAACAGCTGTTGGCCCCTCGACAACCGGGATTCCAAGGTTTGAGTACGTCCGATCAAACTCATTTTGGATCAGTAAATATAAGTGCTCGCAATGACCTCCAGTGCTTGAATTTAGGGTACAATCATCGTTGCATAACGCATCATAATGGGGTGTGATCCCACGTGCTTTGTATGCGTCCATTTTGTATTTGTCGCACATGAACATACAAGTGATAGTATGTCGTCGCTATTATAAATCTGCTCCACATAGGGGTATCACAATTGCTTAAATATAACAATAAAAAATATCGTTAACCAATATAAGCCTATTAAAAATTCTTGAAAGATACACGGAAAATATTTAATATTTGGGTTATTTTTGAATGTTGAATAGTAATAATCAAAAGTATTGATAAATAATCGGTGATGACCTTGCCCTTCACATTTTACAAGTACTTCGACTCTGCAATTAACAGTTTGGATGCAACTTCGTACCATTTCGATTTATTAAACAAAGCAAAGGCGTATAATGAAGCATATGCAAATGCTAAGGCCATGGTATTTGAAGCCAAAAGCGTGCTTGATAGCCTCGCAGCTACAATGAATGACTTGTTTGATCTCGGCATCGTAGATTCACACGTTTTTCTTAACGATGACTTCATAGAGAAACTGCGTTCACAGACAAAATTTCGGGAAATTCAAAAAATGCATCCAAAAATTATTGACGATTCCATATATGATTATTTGATTTCAAGGGAAAGTTACTTCTGGAAGCTACGGATGCATCTTGCAACGGATTTCTTGTTTTTTGAGGTTAGTCCAAATCGGTATTTACTGTCAGATGAACCTGGAATCTATTCGTTCAATCCAGGAGTGGAAGCTATTGGGTTTTGTGAATCGCTGCTTCAAAGTCTTAGATATGTATTTTGCATTTTTAACGAAATGCTTGAAGACGTTTTGTTACTAACACAGAGGGGAGAAGTTAGATAGATTTTTAGATAGTGTTGACGTCAAAAGTGCATGAAAATACCATGCAAAGTCTTTAAACGCACTAATAACGAGGAAGCCGGTGGTAGAATGGATAATGAGAGGAATAACGCTGAATATGCCATCGTAGTTGACGACCTCTTGAAACGGTATGGAAAGCTCACAGCAGTGAACAAGATATCGTTTAAAATACCATTCGGCGTAATATTTGCCTTCTTGGGTCCCAATGGGGCTGGTAAAACGACTACTGTAGAGATGCTCGAATGTTTAAGAAAACCGTCAAGTGGATCAGCACACATTTTAGGACTTGACATAAGCAGAGATCAAAATGAAATTCGGAAGCGCATTGGAGTCCTCCCACAAGAGTTCAATACTTTTGACAGGTTGACGGTACGGGAAAACTTGCAGTACTTTGCGGCACTCTACGACCGAACAAGGAGCATCGACGACCTTATCCGTGACATCGATCTCGTAGATAAAGCAGGCACACAATACAAAGACTTATCCGGAGGCCTAAAGCAGCGCGTTGGCGTTGCGATAGCCCTAGTCAACGATCCAGAAGTCGTCTTTCTAGACGAGCCTACAGAAGGACTAGATCCCAAGTCGCGAAGAGGCGTCTGGGATGTCATAAAAAGCCTCCGTAATCAGGGCAAGACAGTATTTCTCACAACACACTATATGGAAGAAGCACAGACGTTAGCTGACACTGTTGCCATAATACTGGGTGGAACCATTAAGGCTATGGACTCACCTGCAAATTTGATCAATCGCTACAGCTCGCGTGGTAATCTCATCATACGTGGAGGGGGGGCACTCGCATTTGAAGTAGTAAAGGCCAAGTGGAGTAACTCGAAACTTGAAAACGGTAATGTAATTGTTCCACTCACGGAAAAGAACGATCTTAATAAGATCGTAGAGCTTTTAGATCATAAAAGTATTCCGTTTGAGGAACTAGAAATGAAACGATCGACCTTAGAAGATGTTTTTCTCAACATCACGGAAAAGGAGTTGGAGACTGAAATATGACCAATGAGTGCTACCTGCAGCCACTATTATTAAATAGGTGCACATCCATTGAAAAAACTTTGAAAATAAGCAACAAAAGATAAAAAGAAAGGGGAGCTTGATTAAGCTCCTGCATAATATAAAACTCCTTTTCCTCCGTCGCCGCGGTCTCCCTGGTACACTTTAACGTTGTACATCGTGCCATCGTATTCTAACTGGTCATCTTTCTGATAAATGAAGCCTGGAAGCCAATATCCGATCTTCCCCAGTACGACAATTTCACCTTTTGTCATCTGAGCTCCGACACGGCTTTCAGCGTCGCCTTCTACGATGATTTTGCCTCCATTGGCATGTATTCCAGCTTGGAGCTCGACGTTGCCTTTGACGACTATCTCGCCACCCAGCATGAACTCCCCTATGTCGCTTCCGGCATTGCCACCTACAACGATTTTGCCGCCTTTCATGCCGCGCCAGTCGCCTCGGTAGTTAGCACCAAGGTAATCTCCGGCGTTGCCGTCAATGATAAGCTCTCCGCCTTGCATGCTAATTCCTGCATACACACCAGCATCACCGTTGACTTTTATCCAACCACCACTCATCCAACCGCCGACATAGCTTCCTACTGATCCTTTGACAAGGATCTTGCCGGCCGACATCCGCATGCCGATGTACTTGACTTTTGGGACTGAGCCGTCAATCACTATTCCGATTTCACTGGGATCTAGATCCGATTCTCCCGTCACGTCGAAATAATCTCCGAGGGCATAAGTCCTGTTGCCCTCGTATATCTCAGTTGCCCTGATCTCCTCGAGCGTCTTCCCAGCAAAGTTGTCGGGAGTGATGTTATCAGCGTCGAGGAACAAATACTCCTTTTCCTTGGGCTTTAAGCTGATCTTTTTCATCTTACAGCACCACCTCTGGCTTGATCTCAAGACTGTTGCGAACGTACACATCCTGAACAGGGTAGTTATTCATCGTCACACTGTAGAATCGGAGGAACTTACTTTCGATATCATGCATGACCTGTGGATCCATCGTTCCGTTCATTGCATTGACCCAGATAGTTCGCTTGTTACCCTTACTGACCACCTCACCATCTAAGACTACGATATCGCCGCCCTTTATGGTGCAGGCGGTATTGGTAAACGCCTTTTGTATTCCGATAGGATCAGTTGTGGGATCCATTGTCTTTGGATTGTAGTTCAGCACCGCAACATCAGCGTCCGCACCAACGCCAAGGTGCCCCTTCGTGTCGCCCAAGCCAAGGGCTCTCGCAGGTCCTGCGCGCGTCGACTTGGCGATGTCATAAAAGTCAAACACTCTCGACAATCCACCTATGTTGACCCTGTCTGGTACCCACTTGTGGAGCGTCTCTAAACGCTCGAGACGTGCTTGGTTGGACATAAGCCAGCTGATGACCTTCGGGTAGCTCCTGAACGGTCCAGCGTTCGGGTGATCAGTCGTGATAAAGATCTGCATTGGGTCATCGATCATAAGGGCGAGTTCTAGACCTATAGCCCACTGGATACCGCAAACGTGTATTTTTGGACTGTACACGTACGGCACAACTCCAGAAGCGGTTTCCAGCTCGACATCCGAGTTCACCCATTTGAGGTGGTTAGTGTTGTGAAGGTAGTACTCTAACGGACCGTCAGCTGTCATTGTCGTCGTCTCGTCGAGAGTGACGAAGCCGGCATCGACGGTCATGTTCTTGTTCTTATTTATACTGTCGGCGATCTTGTCTGCCCCACTCTCAAAGTCCTTCCACGTCGTTCCTGCATATGCGTGGAACTGCATATGCGCGAAGTTAATCACCTGATCTCGGAGTTCTTTGTTGTGCGGCATCACATTTTCAAGGAGCTTTATTGTATCAAGCGTCGTCGTGTAGTTGCCGGGATGTCCGAGATTGTTGCAGTGCAGATGAATTGACGTCGGAAGCTTTAGCGCCTCGTTCGCCTCTGCAAGTCCCTTTATAATGTCCAAAGGCGTCACGTCAAAGTACGGAACAGAGTCCGTAATCTGAATACAGTTCAATCCCCATCCCCACGCTTCAGATCCGCCTGGGTTTACGAGCTTGACGCAGTACCCTTTTGTGGCGTTTAGCATCCACGCAATAAATGCATTGAGTTTGTCTTGGTCGCCGTTTTTTATGTACTCCATTACAAGCCAGTTGTTGCCGAGCAGTGTATAGGCCGACTGGTCAATCAGCGGGGTGTCCAATATCTCTTCGTGGGTGTGCCTTGCAAGTAATGGCGGCATAGCAGCCTCGTTGACTTGCGTATAACCCATCTTTGAATAGAGATAACCCGTCTCAAAGGTGGAGGGGACTGAGAAGCCGCCTCCTGATCGTGTCATCTTCCCTCGTCGTGAGGTGTGGAAGAGCTTATCTTCTGGCCTCATTAAACGGCCTGAATTTATTTTAGGCCCTGCGACGTGGGCGTGTATATCGATACCGCCAGCCATTACGACTTTGCCGCTTGCATCGATGACTTTCGCAGTCGCGGACACTTTGTCTACGATCTTGTCGTCTCTAATGGCAATGTCCATGACATCACCGTTTACACCATTCTTTGGATCGTAAACGTATCCATTTTTGACTAGTATTTCACTCAAGTTCTTTCACTCTCCGTTCAATTATGTGGCCTTTTGTAATAAGCTGTCAAACGAGGGCGCTGTTACTGTGACCGCTGGTTTTTCTAGAGCTCTCTCATAGATCACACTAGGAGTGCCTTTAAGCTCTTTTGCCCTTTCGTGGATCCTTTCGATAATCTCCTTGTCAGTTAATATGCCTTCAGGAGGCTCCACAAATTTTCTCATCCTGATTGGCACGTTATCCATACGATAAGCACTCCCTTCATCCTCGGCTCCAACCATTGCACTTGGTATATGTACAGTGGCAATTTCAGTTGTTGGCGTGGCGTGCGGGTCGACTACTATCAGAGGAATCGAAGCAAGCCTCTTCACCATGTCTATCGGGAAGTGTGCTCCGGGATCTGCTGCAATAACAAGCGCTGCATCTACCTCATTGTGCATGAGCACATCTGTTGTCGACGATTCGCCTGGATTATACCTTGGAAAGCCGCGTGCAAAGTCAACTGCGTATGGGAATCCACATTCCCACAGCGAAACTTGATTTGCGCCCGTTACATTGTAGTGCCCCCTCATGGGCATGATCAAAAACTTTGTGTACTTGTTAAGGTCCGTGGTTACGCTTATCGCTATGTCGATATTTCTGTGCTTTCCGCGCGTCTGAGTAAGGCCCATACCGAAGAAGATTATGCCGAATCTCGAATCCTTCATCAACTGAGCGACCTTTTCGATGTCCTTTCTGGGGATACCAGCAACCGACTCTGGGAGCGGCTCTCCCCTAAAGGCCACGCGAAGCGCGTCCATCAGCTCGTAGTCACGACCCTGCTCGGGCTGAAGGAAAACGTCAGCCTTTTGAGCGGTTTCAGTGTTTCTCACGTCAAGTACTATTTCTGTGCGATCTGACTTACCACGCTCAGTGAAGAATCCGCGCTTGTAGAGCGAATATCTGCTCATGTGACGCGGATGTGCATTTACCGGATTGCACCCCCAGTACACCACACAATCAGCGCGATTTATAATTTCGCCCAACGTGCAGGTCGAGATTCCTACTGTGTGAATCGCCAGGAGCGAGGGCCCGTGGCACACCGTGGCTGTATTATCGATGATACCTCCTGTATCTTCGGTAAGCGCCATGCCTGCCTCTGTCGCCTCACAAGAGGTCGAACTCCAGCCATAGTAGACTGGGTGTTTGGCATTGGCCAAAATCTCAGCAGCTTTGTTTATCGCTTCATCCATCGTACACTCAACTAACTCACCACCTTTGCGTATCCTCGGGTGCAAGTGCCGATCGGGTGACTGAAGTGTCATAAACTTGTTGTCGCCGACGACGCATGCGTTGCGGGTCTGTAATATCTTGCCGCTCTCATCAATGTCGGCTTCGATGTCATCGCAAAGAGTGCCGCAAAATGGACATACTATGTCGGTTACGGTTCTCACGCTTCCACGCCTCCTTTCGTTGTTGTTTTGATAAGCGTTATCGCATCTAAAACTTTCTGTCCTGGGGCGGGAGTAATCGTCACTGAGATTCCCTTAAAAGAGGGCATACCGGTTGTGTCTGTATCAGGATTTACTATTTGGTTCGCCCATGGCCCCATCGGGATGAATACGATTCCTGGATGCGGACCATAGGGAGATCTCGCCGCTTTTACCACTACTTCTCCGTAGTCGGACTTTGCTAGGACGGTCGATCCAGGCCAAATGTTTACCGCTTTGAGGTCGCTGGGGTCGACTTGCACGACCCCTGCAGCGTCAATGTATTCTGGTTTGTCCTTGAATCCTTCTATAGCAATGCCCTGTTCAATGGTGCGGCCAGTTATGAGATTGGCCTTCAGAACGTTGTCAGAACTCATCTGCTATGGCACCTTCCTGGCCAGCAGCGCTAGCCTGTTTGAGCGGGTTTGGTCCCAGCTTCTTTATGGTGTTGACCATATCCTGGACCACTTCAGCCCAAATTGTACCTTCTGAGGCTGATACAAACGTCATGCGTAGGCGCTCACGGTCGTAACCGTACTCTTCAAGGAGCTTCCTTATCAGTGCCACGCGTCGGCGTGCCTTAAAGTTGCCGGCGAGGTAGTGACAGTCACCTATATGACATCCCGACACTAAAACACCATCAGCTCCAAGGCTGAGTGCCTTAAGGACAAACGCGGGATCGAGTCTGCCGGTACACATAGTTCGAATGACCCGTACGTTTGGTGGGTATTGCGTTCTGGCTGTGCCCGCGAGATCGGCTCCCGCATAGGTACACCAGTTGCATAGTATTCCTAGTATGTTTGGTTCAAATTCGTCTGCCATTTATATCACCACACTTGGGCAAATGCTTCAATTTCACTCATTATCTGCTCGTTGGTGAAGTGCTGCATCTTTATAGCGCCACTCGGGCACGCTGAACCACAGGTACCGCACCCTTTACATTTTGCCTCGTTGACGTGAGCGATTAACTTGCTGTCAACGTGCGTCAACTCTGTGGCACCATATGGGCACATGCCTATACATGTTGCACAGCCACCACAGCGTTCCTCGTCGACTATTGCGTATATCGGCTCAAGCGTAACGGATCCCCTGTGTATCGGGATTGATGCTGCAGCTGCCGCTGCACCAGCGTGAGCGACTACATCCGGGATATCTCTCGGCCCTTGGCACATTCCTGCAAGGAACACGCCGTCAGTCGTCGTCGACATCGGGTTGAGCTTTGGATGCGCTTCAAGCAGCCATCCATCTGGGCTGTTTGACAGCGTGAGAAGCTTCTTTATCTTCTGGGTGCTCTCCGTTGGCACTACCGCGCTCGCAAGCACTACCATGTCCATCTCCATCTCCATTATTTCACCGAGAAGCGTGTCTTCAGCAGTGACGATTAGGTTCTTTGTGATGGGATCTTCAGTTATTTTGGCTACGCGACCTCGGATGAACTTGCCGCCTTCTTCCTGAATGCGGTAGTAGAACTCCTCGTAGGCCTTCCCGAACGACCGTATATCCATGTAGAACAGGTATGGCACACAGCCGGGTATCTTTTCGATCAGCTGGTGAGCGTGCTTCAAGCTGTACATACAGCAGACTCGTGAGCAGTACGGTTTTGCGCCGTCCTCCTCATCTTGGTCTCTTGATCCTGCACAGAGCACGAAACCGACACTCTTCGGTTGCTTGCCGTCAGAGGGCCGGATAACCTTACCTCCAGTTGGTCCAGACGCGCCGATCAGCCTCTCAAACTCAAGGCCGGTTACGACGTTATCGTATACCTTGTATCCCCACTCTTCCTTCCTCTCGACGTCATACATGTCGAATCCGGTGGCGACGATTATTGTGCCTACTTTTACGTTCACAATTTCATCTGGCTTGTCGAAGTCAATTGCCTCCAACTCACCGCACGCGTCTTCTCCCTTACAGAGATCGCATTTGATACAGCTGTCCATATCGATTGTGAACTTCAATGGCACAGCCTGCGGGAATGGGACATACGCAGCCTTTCTGGGTTGAAGCCCAAGGTCGAACTCGTTCGGCCTCGATACCGGGCATACCTCTTGACATTTACCGCATCCGTTGCATTTATCCTCGTAGACGTAGCGGGACTTTTGACGGATTGTAACGTCAAAATTTCCTATATACCCTGAAACGTCTTCAACTTCTGAATAGGTCATAAGCTCGATGTTCTCATTGCGCTCCACATCCACCATCTTCGGTGTGAGGATACATTGTGAACAGTCGAGCGTCGGGAAGGTTTTATCAAGGCGTGACATGTTGCCGCCAATTGATGGCTCTTTCTCAACCAAATACGTCTTAATTCCTGACGCTGCGAGGTCAAGCGAAGCTTGAATGCCAGCAATGCCGGCGCCTATGACCAAGGCAGCTTTCTCGACCGGCACGACTTTTGCCTCAAGGGGCTCGAGTTTAGACGCACGAGCGACCTCCATTCTTATGAGATCCTTCGCCTTTCGGGTCGCCTCTTCGGGCATTTCCATGTGAACCCATGTGTTCTGCTCACGGATGTTCGCCATTGAGAATAGGAACTGATTCACTCCTCCCCTCTCTGTTGCCCTTCTGAATGTAGGCTCGTGTAGTCTCGGTGAGCACGCGGCGACTACTACACCGTTTAGGTTGTTCTCCTTGATGGCGTTGATAATCATCTCTTGACCTGGCGTCGAGCAAACGTACGTATAATTGTCAGCGAATGCGACGTTGGGCAAGGTCTTTGCGTACTCGACAATTTCCGGTATGTTTGCGACACCGGCTATGTTAGTACCGCAGTGGCATACGAATACGCCGATTCTTTTTTCTTGATCCATTTGTGTTCCCTCCTACCTCACAGCACCTTTGCGAGCAGTGGCTCAACATCTATTACGTGAGCGCTCAATCCGAGCTCCTCAGGGCTCATGCCTTGCGCAATGCCAAGAAGCTGGCTGTAGTGTAGCACTGGTAAATCGTACACGTCTCCGAACTTCTCTTTGATTTCAAGCTGGCCACGGTCGAGCTGTAGGTGGCAGAACGGACAGACGTTTACTACTACATCTGCACCGGCTTGCGTCATGTTGTAGAGCTTTTCATTTACCATATCGAGTGCGAGGTCAATCTTGTACGATCTGACTCCGCCTCCTGCCCCGCAACACATCATTTTCTCATTATAGTCAATTGATTTCGCACCTAAAGCCTCAACCAACTCGTCGAAGAATACAGGCCTTTCAGAAGAGTCGAATATTCTTTCTACTTTTGGCCTGATTAGGTGACAACCATAGTGGATGGCCACGTTGAGTCCAGTAAGTGGTACTTCAACGGACTCTTTGACCTTCTCTACACCGACATCTTTGTACAATACGTCGATGAGGTGTCTCACCTCTTGCGTTCCTTGGAACTCATACCCAGCGTTCGCAAGAACTGAATTGACCTTCTCTCTCAACTCTGGATTCTCTTTGAGCCTATAGTTCGTTTCAAATAACGATTTGTAACATCCATTGCATACTAGCGCAATGTCTTTACCTTCTTTTTCAGATAGGCATATATTCCTCGCCGCCAACGCAAGCCATGCGTTGATGTCCATTGACCCAAACGCGCCTGGCGCCGGACAGCAGGACGCTCCCTTGAAATCGCATAACTCGATACCGAACTCTCTCGATGTCTTGACCGCAGAGGCTTCAATGCCAGGATACCGATTGGGAGCAATACAGCCTAGAAAGAAGTTATACTCTTTCATTGACTTTCAGCCTCCATCTCTTCTTTGATTTTAAGTAAACCCGTAACCTCAAGTATCGTCTGAATATCTTTGATATACTCTGGATACGAGTGCGTTGTTGGTGGGTTAGGCGGCAATCCAACCGCAACGCGTTGCTGTGCGTTCTCCTCGTTATTAGGCACACCGTGACCAGTCTTGTAAATCGCCCCCATGATCTTTATCATGCTCATGGGCACTTTCTTCTCGCGGGTCGCGATATTACGCAACGCCATAATAACGTCAGTCGGAACAACCCTTCTCGGACATCGGTCAGTGCACGTATAGCACGTCGTACAAAGCCATAGATCGGGGTCGTCAAGCACGTCTCTCATTCCGAGGATTGCCTTCCTCATTACCTTCCTAACTCTCAATCCACTTCTCTGGCCCATTGGGCAGCCAGCTGAACAGGTACCGCATTGATAGCACATCCGCGCTTTGTCTAAGCCGTGAGCTTCAACTTCTTTTATCAAATTCGGATCGAGTACCGTTTTTCCGAGCTGCTCGTGTTTTGGGTTTCTCATACCTTCAGTTGCCATCTTTTACGCCCCCAGCTTTTCAATTGTCGGAGTTTTGATTTCCATCATCTTCTCGGCGGTCTTCCTGTAGAGATCCGTCTCCTTACCGACGATTTTTATCTTATCACGCTTGACCTCAATCGTGTTGGCAACCGGGCACACATTCACACAGGCGCCACAGAACACACAGAAGTCATCGTTAACCTCAAGCTTGGTTGCAATCTCTCCCGGCTCTTTCTGAGGCGGCAAATAAAGCGTATTACACGGACAGATCTGCACGCATGCAGAACATCCAGCTGGACAGTTTTCGGTCTTGATGTTAATCGATCCTTCAAAAATCTTCTGTACGTCAATCGTGTTCTCCACGGGACACGTCTTCGAGCACCACGTGCAGTACATACATTCTTCTTTGTTGATTTCGACCTCACCAGGAAGTTTAGTGTCGGTGATGGACCTCTCGACCTTGATTGAATCGGTCGGACAGATCTCCTCGCAGATCTTGCAGTTGTCACACTTTGATTCGTCAAACGTGACTTTACCCAGTGTCTGTATGTTCAGCGGGTTCGCTTCTTCATGCTCAACAGTAAGAGCATCACAGACTTCGCCGCACAGACCGCAGTAGGTACATTTGTTTTCACTAGCAGGATCCTCATCAAGCTTCATTTCAGCTGTGTATGTGATTGCCTGTTGCTTCTCGGTTATCTCTGGCACGTTGCGGTCAACCGCATCGCGCGGGCAGATATCCTCACAAATCTTGCACCTTATGCACGTGTCTAGGTTTATCTCTGCTGTCTTCTGGTACTGTGGGAAACCTTCCCTGTCAATGAGATCGGTCTTTGGTTCACCGTTCTCGTATAGTTTCAACGCATTGAATGGACACATCTCCACACATACGCCGCAGGACCAGCACTTCGTCTCGTCAAAGGCCATCTGTGGGACTTCCATCTCCTTGAAACCAATAGCTCCCACAGGCCCCTTCTCAATAGCTTCTTCCGGACAGATATCCTTGCAGATACCACATCCAGAGCAGCGCTCCATGTCGAGAGCGAGGTTGAGGGTCTGTACCAGAGTCTTTTGTTCTATGATTGATTTTCGTCCTTCCTCTCTTTTAGAGTACATCGGAAACAAAGCCAAAGCTCTATCCCTCCTTTATCCCTGTGTTAGCTGGATGCAATTCTTTGGACATACCTGAAGGCAGACTCCACAAGCTTCGCAGACGCTTTCGTCTACTGCTAAGGATTTGCCCCCCTGCACCATATACGTCTTCTTTGTCGTAGCCGGATTGTCAACGGCTAATTCAAGCGCATTGACCGGACAAGCCACGACGCAGTTGTTGCATCCAGTGCAGCTTCTATCTATGTGTAATGCAAATGTCACTTATTTCACCAGCCTAATATTAGGTAAATAACTCCAAGACAATTCGATAAATTCAATATAAAAAGCTTTTTATTTGATTCGTTTATCGAAGCCATTTTAATTGTCTTTCGTACCTCCAATTACAGAATTTGTGCATATTAGAAAAATCTAAAAACATTTTCCAATAGCTAGTTTACTATTATTTACTTTGATTATATATTATTTACTTAAATTATATCATAATTAATATAATTATGAATATATTCCAAGTATTCCAAGTTATATTCCAAGTGTGCCAATTTGTTAATTATAAAAAATAAATGCGGCTCTTTTTTTTTAAGTTCGCTCCTTAAACGCACACTTACTTAAAATATTAATATTAAAATTTTATTTTTTATACAATATAATATATGCTGTGTAGTCTTATAAAGCTTTGCTCGTTTCAAAAGTCAAATTAACTTTTTTTTGAGAATTGCAGAGCAAAATGAGTCTTTGCTAAAATGCATGCTTCAATGCTTCCGTCATAATGATCACCGCACACAATAATACATTGTGGAGTGAAGTTTTGATTCTGGTGCACACACCGCGCAACGGATATGCTTTTGCAAGCTCCTAATCTATTTTCAGGTCGCTCTCAACGAGTTTTGTATGCGTAATTAAAAAATAGTAGAGAGGCGGCGTAATGTATACATATAATAAAAGACATAATATATAATTGTATAAAAAAATAAGCTTTAAAATAAGCTTTAGAGATCTATAAACTATAAAAATATAACAAATTTATATATTAGTTTGTTCATATAAATGAACTAATAATAAAAATACATAAAATTGCTGCATTTCTATGGCGAATATTGAATGATCTAGTGCATTTACTCGATGATCCGCAATATTTTATATAGAAGGAGTAGCAATAAAAATGGGTCAAGAGTGTGAGGCAAGATCAATTGAAATCAATAGGAGGTTACAGTTTTTCGGTGCCTACGAAGCTTTGACTCTCACCATTTTTCTTTTCTAGAATACAACTATGAGGTGACCAAGAAATGGGAGATAAGGTAACAGTCCAAGAAGACTGGCTCTGCGTATGTTCCGGCTGTGAAATTGCAGTACTTGACTTACATGAAAGTCTTCTCGATGTGCTACAAGCAATAGAATTCGTTCGAATTCCAGTTTTAATGGACATTAAAGACTTTGACCAGCATACAACAGTTGGCATCCTAAGCGGCGGTATTCGCAATGAAGAGAATGAGCACGTCGCTAAGAAAGTAAGAGAGACGTCAGATATCGTAATTGCACTTGGCAGCTGTGCTGCATTTGGTGGCATTCCGGGTGTGAACAACATAAATTTGATGCCAGGTATCAAGCAAGCGGTGTTAACAACGACTTCAACAGCTCCCGATCAGGAGCTCCCGACGAAGGAGATTCCGAAGCTATTTGACACGCTTCGCCCACTTTCAGACGTCATTAAAGTCGACTATTTCATTCCAGGATGCCCACCAAGTCCTGACACTATCGCGTCCGTTCTAACCGCGCTGCTACAGGGACAGGAGCCGCAACTTAGCAAGCGCAATGTGTGCGATGAGTGCAGCAGGACAAGGGATGAAAAGAAAATCATTGATATAAAAAGAACAATTGAGGCAAACGGAGATGGGGATGAGTGTCTACTCAATCAGGGATTCATGTGTATGGGTCCCGCGACTCGCAGTGGATGCGGTGCTCAGTGTCCGGATGCAAATTCTCCCTGCGCAGGCTGCTATGGGGCGGCTGATGGTTCGTATGAACAAGGCGCTGCAATGCTCAATGTAGTCGCATCGGCATACGGCCTCGATGAGGACTCATCAGTTGATCTTGAAGAACTTGCAAAGGAAGTATACGACCCAATAGGAACGTTTTACCGATATACTATGCCGGTGTCGTTCATTAAAGCTAGGATCGTAGAGAAATAAGAGGTGAAAAAATGGGACAAAAAATAACTATTGAGCCCGTATCAAGAATTGAAGGCCACGCAAAGATTACCATTAACCTCAATGACGAAGGAGTGGTTGACGATGCACATCTTCATATCGTGGAGATGCGTGGTTTCGAGAAGCTATTACAGCGTAGGCCACTTGAAGACGCACAGCGAATCGTGACTGCCATCTGCGGCATCTGCCCAGTCAGCCACCACCTCGCTTCTGCAAAGGCTGCGGATAACAATACGGGTGTAGAGATACCCAGGACTGCTGCGCTGTTAAGAGAACTTATGCACATGGGACAGTTCATTCACAGTCACACGTTGCACTTCTTCTATCTCGCAGCGCCAGATTTAATATTCACCCCTGACGGCGACCCAAGGAAAAGAAACGTCTTCGGCGTAATTGAGGCAAACCCTGAGCTCGCAACACAGGCTGTTCTGAACCGCAAGCGAGGCCAGATGATCATCAAGAACATCGGAGGTAGATCAATTCACCCCGTAACGGCAAAGCCTGGCGGATTAACAAAGGGAATAACTGAAGAACAGCGTCAGGAGATGCTGAAGTATGCGCAAGAGTCCATAGAGTTTACCAAGCTCGGTATGGAAGTTGCAGCCCCCCTATTTGAGCAATATCTCGACGTCATAAATACGCTTGGCGTCGTCGAGACACCGATGATGGGGCTCGTAAAGGATGGAAATCTTGAACTGTACGACGGCACCCTCAGAATGATGGACAAAGATGGATCGATAATGAAAGAGTTCGATCCGACGAAATACGCGGACTACATCCAAGAGAAGTATCAAGACTTCTCATATTTGAAGTTCCCGTACTGGAAGGAGAGGGGCTGGCCTGACGGCATATACAGGGTTGCCCCACTTGCACGTGTGAATGTCTGCGACAAGATTGCAACGCCCCTTGCCAATGACATGCTCACTGATTTCCGGAATGCATTTGGCAGGATGCCGCAGCAAACGTTGCTCTATCACTACGTGCGACTTATTGAGCTAATGTATGCGAGTGAACGCGCTGTTGAGATCCTTAATGATCCTGACATCACGAGTTCTGATGTCTGGGCAAAGCCGGAAGTACGCGCTGCAACAGGTGTAGGAGTAGTTGAAGCCCCAAGAGGCACGCTCATACACGAGTATACAACCGATGACGCGGGCTACATAACGAAGGCAAATCTCATTGTTTCAACCGGCCATAACAACGCGGCAATCGACATCGGGGTCAGAGAAGCCGCTAAGGGATTGATCAAGAACGGTGAGCCAGAGGAAGGCCTCCTCAACCGCCTTGAAATGGTCGTCCGCGCATACGATCCGTGTTTCTCGTGTGCAACCCACACGATTGACGGGCGCTGGCCGATAAAGCTCGAACTTGTTGCGCCTGATGGAACAGTAAAGAGTTACACGAACTACTAAACGAATAGAAGATAGGGCACGTGTTTGCCTTATCTCCCATTAATTTTTTTTAATTACTTCAATTACACCAGTACGTGCTATCTCTCTTTGAAAACAAAGCACTTATTGGCAGCACTTATTGGTATCTGTTCAACAATTATTCGCA
Source organism: Methanobacteriota archaeon (assembly GCA_963704625.1). Lineage (GTDB taxonomy): Archaea > Halobacteriota > Bog-38 > Methanoflorentales > Methanoflorentaceae > DASPRZ01. The sequence goes on from OY969924.1 coordinate 1,886,340, forward strand.
ATCTGCCTTTTTTATACCCATAATGGTTTGAAAACTAAAATCAAATACGGTAGCTTTTTCGTTATTTCCTGCTATTTCAAGCTTATTTGTATCTGTTATCTTACCTACTATGGCGGCTGCCATTTCAGCTCCCTCAAACACTTTCAGGACTCCTTTCGTGTTTTCTGGATTTGCTGTTACTACAAATCCCATCCCCGGATACATCTTGAGCCAGTGTTGCATCTCGACGCCTTCTGGAATAGGTATGCTGTCGAGATCGATGAGTGCGCCGACCCTCGACACTTCGAGGAGCATTCCGAGCGTTCCGAGCATCCCGGGGTTGCTTATGTCCTTACCAGACGTCACGATATGCTTCTCTCCGAGTATTTTCATAACTCCAATTTGTTTTTTCAAAATTTCGGGACGTCTCATCGTAGTCGTATCCCAACATAGGGAGCAGGATGGGTGAACTCTGCCATCAAGGTCAACTGCCACGATAACGTCCTCGCCCTCGTTTGCCTTACTGCTGTATATAATAGAGTCGCTTTTAACCACTCCCAGAATTGCGACATCTAACGCATTATAATAGGTATCGGGATGAATATGCCCCCCCACCACGGGAATGCCGAATTTCTTCACCGCCTCAGACATCCCTGCTAAAACGTGATTAGAAACCTCAAGTGAACTCGCAGAAAGGACGTCCACCATCGCAAGGGGCGTGCCTCCCATTGCAACAATATCATGAATATTAACAAGGATGGAGCAGTAACCTGCCCACTCTGAATCTGCGTCCATAAGTTTTGACCATATTCCGTCAGCAGCTATTAACAGGGATTCCGCCCCCCTGTTGATTATAGCAGCGTCTTCACCAAAATTATCTTGGTCATCATCTAGCAAAAACCACTTTACCAGTGGGCCGATTGCGTGCTTCCTTGTAACCCCCTCAAACTCTCGCAGCGATCGTGCTAGGTCGTCTAAGCTCATATTTTCACAAAACATTAATACACTTACAGGTTCTTATAATCTTATATATTGCGTAGCTATATCAGGATTTTAATATGGATCTTCTTGATAAATATCGACCTTCGACGCTTTCTGACGTGATAGGTAATAGAAAGGCAGTCGAGGAACTCAGAAAGTGGGCCCAGAGCTGGCCTCAAGATAAAAGGGCCGCGCTCCTTTACGGTAAGCCTGGCACAGGAAAGACTTCGTCTGCGATCGCTCTTGCTACTGACATGGGTTGGGAAGCAATTGAGCTAAATGCGAGCAACCAACGGACGCAACAAGTAATAAACAAAATAGCTGGTGAGGCGTCACGTGCTCAATCACTCTTTGGAGGACGGCGTCTTATTGTGCTTGATGAGGTCGATAACCTTCACGGGAATGCTGATCGGGGTGGTGCGAGGGCCGTTACTGAACTTGTAAAAAGGACTGGCCAGCCTGTTATACTGATAGCAAACGATCTCTATGGCGTAACGTCCGCATTGAGGGCATCCTGCAAGCTCATACAGTTCTACGCGATCAGGTACGACAGCATTAGAAAAGTTCTTATCAGAATCTTAGAGCAGGAAGGCGTTAGCGTTGATTCTGAATTTATCGAAGAGATCGTGAAGAATGCGCATGGAGACGTGCGTTCAGCGATTAATGATCTTCAGGCAAACCTTGGACAACCTTCTCCCGAACTTGTGCCAAGGGATCGCACGCAGTCTATTTTTGAATTTTTAAGAAGCGTGTTTACCGCTAGAGACATGAAAACAGGTCTCTACCTCTCCTACAATCTCGACGAAACCCCTGAGGATATAATTCATTGGATTGACGAAAATCTCCCTAGGGCTTACCGAGGAGAACAGCTTGCAAATGGTTTCGGGGTTCTCAGTAGAGCCGATATGTACTTAGGGAGAACCAGAAGGCGGCAGAGCTATAACTTGTGGCGGTATGCCATTGAGCTTATGACCTGTGGGGTCAACGTTGAATCGGGAGCACAGGCGCACGTGTCGGGCAAGTACTCTCCTCCCACACGATGGACAAAGCTGGGCCAGACACGGTCGAAAAGAGCTGTGCGAGATTCCATTGCGGCAAAGATAGGCCACATTAGCCATTTATCGATCTCACGAGCGAGATCTGACATGTTACCGCTCTTCCGACAGTTCGTACAGCAAGATCCTTCGAGCGTTGCTGCAATGCTTAACCTTACAATCGATGAGCTCGCATATCTGATGGACATAAAAAAAGAGTCAAAAAACGTTCAGAAAGCCTTTGAAAAAGCTCAGGAGATGCAAACGGCAGGCAACAGTCTCAAGGAGTTTGAAGAAGAAAACAGATCGACATTGAAAGCTTAAATTAGAAGAGCATCCTGCCATAGTTGAAAGCGACAAAAGTACAGATGTTTCTGGACCTCAGCTGCGCAGATCAGCAGAAAAACCTATCTGGGCTTTGAATGGGAAGGAGTATCGGACAAATTGTGAATTCTCTTTCAAAAACTGTCCGATTTTGAGCGGCCCATTTTTTCATCTTAACATTTTTAGCACTTCCGTCATTACACCGTGATAAAGAATCTCTTTTTGAAGCATTTTCGTTGCACGCGTTTTAGCGTATTCATCTTCAACAAAATTCACTTCATTATAGTCTACCTGTGTGAGAATTAAGCCGTGGGGTGGAGCTGCCATTAAACCCTCTTCGTGCTGGTCTGGATTCAGCATTTTTTCCACCCATGCCACGTCTCTTTTCCCGCTTCCAACGAGCGTAAAACCAGTTACAATTCTCCTCACCATATTCCAAAGGAAGCTGTCTGCAGCTACGTCAATTATCACAAAGCTCCCCAATACGCGCACCGCTACCGATTTTATCTCGCGTATTGTAGAACCGTTTTTTTCGAGCGTGAAGTTCTTGAAATCGTGAATCCCTTGAAGCCGTTCAGATACGTCCCTCATCGCGTGTATATCATACCCACTATCGTACAATATATATCGATAGGAACGTCCTACCGCAGCGCGTCGCGCGTCAAAGGATAAGGGAACGTGAGCGCGCCCCCACGTCCATATGTCAGATGGAAGCTCACTGTTTACATTTCTCGCTGTAGCTAGCATTGGAGTATCCGTTTCAAATGCAACGACTGCGCCAAGCGCATGTACCCCCTTATCAGTCCGGCCTGAGGCTGAAAAACGGGCCCTCTGTTGATCCTTTATTATCCCTACCTTCTTTAGTGCTTGAATTAGAGCCCCTTCTATTGTCAGGCGTCCTGGTTGAGTCTGAAAGCCTGAGTATTTAGTTCCGATGTAAGCGAGCTTTAATGCGATTTTCGTTGTTGTCATGATTCTGCTTCGGTGCAACCGGTCGTTCACAGAGGTAAGTACTATCGATTTAATGCAGTAATTATAGATGGTATATCAGGATTTAGTATACGGCGGCATCAAATTAATGTTATATATCATTTTGATTCTCATCACTGCAACCGTAAGAGCATACGTCGAGTAATGTAATGGATATGCGGGGCACTTACCTGCTCACATGATAAGTTATTTTACCTTACATGTAACTACCATAGTAGGTTATAAAATAGCGCACCGATTTCAGTAACGCTATAAGACGAGTTTCGCAATGGTATGCACAATATGACGGCAATTCTTGGATTTGAAAATGGAACAGCTGTAATAGGTGAGGGCTTCGGGGCCAAGAAGTCGACCACAGGCGAACTCGTATTTGCAACTCCGTATACGGGCTACGTTGAAGCATTGACTGACCCGTCATATAACGGCCAGATACTACTTTTTACTTACCCACTTGTAGGAAACTACGGGGTAGATTACAACGAGTGTCAGTCTGGAGGCATCAAAGCGGAGGGCTTTGTAATAAGGCAGTTATGTGACCACCCCACTAAAGGGGATAGCCTTGACGAATTCCTTAGGAACGAGGGAATACCTGGTATATGGGATATCGACACTAGAATGCTTACTATCATGATACGTGATCAGGGGGCTATGCGAGCTTGTATTATCAATGGAGTATCGGGCACCGATTTTAATGTTGCAAAGGCCGTCGGATTAGCGCGCAGTTCGCCTGACATCGCGAACCTAGATCTCGTAAGTGAAGTAACCTGTCCGAAACCTTACCGGTTACGTGGAAGTGGTAAGCGAGTCGTCCTCATGGATTTCGGGGTTAAAAATAATATGTTGTGGAACTTACAGCGCAGAGAGGTCGACCTGGTTGTAGTTCCTGCAGATACACCGACTCGAAAAATAATGGAATACGAGCCTGATGCCCTATTACTTTCAAACGGTCCTGGTGACCCTGCCACGGCGAAAAACGGGATAACAGTCATAAAAGAACTTGCAGGTCAGCTTCCGATCTTTGGGATCTGCTTGGGTCACCAGATCATCGCGCTTGCTCTTGGCGGAGACACGTACAAATTAAAGTTTGGCCATCGCGGAGCAAATCAGCCAGTAAAGGACCTTAAGACAAACGTAGTCCATATTACAGCGCAAAATCACGGTTACGCAGTTAGGTATGACACTGGGGGTGAGATAAAAGTTACACAGTTAAACGCCAATGACAATACAGTTGAAGCAATAGAAGATGAGTACCTTAACGTTATGAGCGTCCAGTATCATCCTGAAGCGTCTCCGGGACCTCGCGATCTCGAAAAGGAGTTTTTTGACCGCATCGTTGATACCGCTCACAAAAGGAAGTGAACGATTAGAAAAGGCGATAATCGGAGAATCGCTTCTTATATGAATACATAGCTATGCCGAGAAGAAGTGACATTGAAAAGGTATTGTTGATCGGATCTGGCCCGATAGTCATCGGACAGGCTGCAGAATTCGACTTCAGCGGAAGCCAGGCCTGCACGTCTCTCAGAGAAGAGGGTATCAAGGTAGCTCTTGTAAACTCAAACCCCGCGACTATTATGACCGATCCGACGATGGCGGATTCAGTCTACATAGAACCATTAAAACCAGACATTATTGCTGAGATTATCAACAAAGAGCGTCCGGATGGAATTGTTGCTGGACTTGGTGGTCAGATAGGATTAAATATTACGGCGGAGCTGGCTGAAAAGGGTGTCTTAGAAAATTTCGGCGTTGAATTGCTTGGAACCCCGCTTGAGACAATTTATATCGCTGAGGATAGGGATAAATTTCGCCAAACAATGGAGCGAATCGGTGAACGGGTTCCCAAAAGTTACGCAGTAACCGATTCAAATGATTACAAATGGCTCGCACAAGAACTTGGACTGCCGGTGATAGTACGGTCAGCATACACCCTTGGTGGAAGTGGTAGTGGGATTGCGTCCACTGAAGCTGACTTGAAATCTATAATCGAAAGAGGCATAAAAAAATCGCGGATAGGTCAAGTTTTGGTAGAAGAAAGCGTCCTTGGTTGGAAGGAGTTTGAATATGAGGTCATGAGGGATTGTGTCAATACCTGCATAACTGTGTGCAACATGGAAAATGTCGATCCAATGGGAATTCACACCGGCGAATCAATCGTAGTGACCCCGTCACAAACACTGTCCGATCTCGATCACCAGATGTTGCGAAGCGCAGCGATTAAGATCATTCGAGCGTTGAAAATCGAAGGAGGTTGCAATATACAATTTGCCTTCAAAGATGGTGAGTACCGAGTCATCGAGGTAAATCCGCGCGTGTCACGTTCATCTGCGCTTGCCTCAAAGGCAACGGGATATCCAATCGCTCGAGTCGCAGCTAAAATTGCTATTGGTCTACAGTTAAGCGAAATAACAAATCGCGTCACAAACGAAACTCCCGCGTCGTTTGAACCGACAGTCGATTACACTGTGGTGAAAATACCGCGTTGGCCATTTGATAAATTTACAAATGCAGATAACACATTAGGTACGGCTATGAAAAGTACCGGTGAGGTGATGGCCATTGGAAGAACTCTTGAAGAGTCCTTGCAGAAGGCAATCCGCTCCCTCGATATTGATACGAACATTAAGTCCGAAGATGATCTGACGAAGCACATTAACGTTCCAACTGACAAGAGGCTATTCTATCTATATGAAGCGTTGCGAAGAGGCCATTCTATTACACGGATAGCGCAGTTATCGGATATCGATCCCTTTTTTATTCGAAAAATTAAAAATATTGTAGACTTCGAACTCTATCTAAACGATACGTATCTCACCGGCGGTTTGGATAACTTTAACGTCGACGATCTTAAAAAAGCAAAACGCATGGGGTTTACCGATACAAGAATTGCCGAATTGACAGGATTCACGCGCGAAAATATTTCTGACCTCCGATATCGAGATCAAAGCAAGATAACGGCGACGTATAAGATGGTTGATACGTGCGCCGCTGAATTTGAAGCTAAAACTCCGTATTATTACTCATCATATGAATCGATGGATGAAATAGAACCGTCAGATCGTAAGAAAGTGCTGATCATTGGTGCAGGGCCTATAAGGATAGGACAGGGAATTGAATTTGACTACAGCACGGTTCATGCTGTACTGTCCCTCAGGGAGGAGGGAATTGAGGCTCACATCATAAACAACAATCCTGAAACGGTTTCGACCGATTATGACACATCAGACAAACTGTTCTTTGAACCACTGACGCTTGAAGACGTTATGAACGTCATTGAGCGCGAACGACCTTACGGCGTCCTCGTCCAATTTGGAGGACAAACGTCTGTGAACCTTGCAATCCCATTACATAATGAGTTACAACGTAGAGCTCTTCCGACAAGAATACTCGGTACTTCTCCCGATTCAATGGATATTGCTGAGGATAGAGATCGGTTCTCTAGACTTTTGAAAGAACTTGACATTCCACAGCCGAAAAGTGGTTCGGCTACGTCGCGAGACGAAGCGCGAGCGGTGGCACGCAAAATAGGCTATCCGCTACTTGTGAGGCCTTCTTACGTGCTTGGCGGCCGCGCTATGGAAATAGTCTATGATGAGGGAGAACTTGATACGTATATCGAAGAGGCTGTTAAGGTATCAAATGAACATCCCGTTTTGATCGACGCGTTTCTGCAGCACGCAGTGGAAATCGACGTAGACGCGGTCAGTGACGGGGAAGATGTGCTAGTGCCATCAATAATGGAACACATCGAAGAAGCAGGGATACATTCCGGAGATTCTGCAGCGGTCATACCAGCGCAATCCCTCGACGAAACGACTCTCGGGACTGTAAAGGCATACGTCATTCAAATAGCGCGTGCGCTTAAAGTAGTCGGGTTGATAAACATCCAACTTGCGGTTAAGGATGGTATCGTTTACGTGCTCGAAGCGAATCCGCGTTCAAGTAGAACCATCCCCTACGTTTCAAAAGCGACTGGAATCCCTCTAGCTAAAATCGCGGCCAAAGTAATCATGGGCTACACAATACAAGAGCTGTACCCGAAAGAACCTGAAATCAAACACGTTGCAGTCAAAGAAGTAGTTTTACCATTTGATAAGCTTCCTGGGGTAGATCCTATACTCGGACCTGAGATGAAGAGCACAGGGGAGGTGATGGGGATAGATTATGATTTTGGGAGGGCATTTTACAAAGCAGCCCTTGCAAGTGACAATGAGCTTCCACTTTCAGGCACAGTATTCTTGTCAGTTAGAGATGACGATAAGCCGGAAATATTTAAAATTGCAGCGTCACTTGCTGATGCAGGATTGACGCTACTAGCAACGGCCGGAACGGCACAGTACCTGCGTGAAAAGGGATTGAAAGTGGACACTGTTCCTAAACTAACTGACAGTGAGGAACTTCTCAAGACCATTCGTATGGGGAAAATTCAACTTATCATAAATACCCCCACGTGGAAACAGTCAAGGCGCGATGGCTACATTTTGCGACGTACAGCGGTAGATTACGGCGTCCCTTATATAACGAGCGTGCAAGGTGCACGGGCGTCAGCTGATGCAATTACAACGATGTTGCAGGATGATCATGAACCACGAGCAATGAAGCTAACAATTAAGCCGATTAACAGTTATATAAGTGAAATGTGGCAGGCGGGGACAAATCCTTCAATTTGAACGGTGGTTAGTACTCATCCTGTACGGGATACGTACGGAGCTTCCAATTCTAGGCAATTCTTGGAATTGTAGTGATAATACTAAATGTCTTACTCACTGCAGTTCTCATTCCTATTAGAGTATTCGAAGTTAATGTTTTTTCCGGGCTGTTTTCAGGCCTTTCTACGATATTGATGATCATCGTTATTTTAGGCTTTCAGGCATTTTTTGAGGGATCTGCCGAGGCAACTTTGGGCCCGATGCTCTTCGTTTTAAGGGTGTGGCAGGAAAATGGAGTGCGATAGATTACACGCGGGCATTTATTCGAAATATCACGAAACTATAGATATGGATATTCGCGCTCTTGTTTCTGCTTGACCAAATCGTCGGTGTTGTTGTGGAAAGCGACCCAAGCAAAAGTTTATGAACAGCATTGCCCGCACAATCGTCGTAACGCGAGAGACTATGTATACAGCAACTTAAATCAAGGCTATTCGTTTACTGTATACCAACTTTTTTAACATATTAGTTGTTTAAGTGACATTATCGATGGTGGAATTAATGAAAAAAGTTGTGCTCTCATATTCAGGTGGGCTTGACACCTCGGTATGCATACCTATTTTACGGGATATTTACTGTTATGATAAGGTTATAACTGTTATGGTGGACGTAGGGCAGCCAGCAGCTGGCTTGAAGGAGGCCGAATCCCGGGCCCACATGCTTAGTGATGGTCATTATACCATAGACGCAAGAGAAGAATTCGTGAATGACTACTTATTTCCGTTAATTAAGTCAAATGGCAACTATGAAGGATATGTATTAGGCCAGGCCATTGCACGACCTCTTATTGCAAGGAAAGTTTTAGAAATTGCCATAAAAGAGAGGGCCGATGCTTTAGCACATGGATGCACGGGGAAGGGAAATGACCAGCTGAGGTTCGAAGCTGTTTTTAGGACTTCGAACCTTAAAATCCACGCTCCTATGCGGGAGCTGAACCTCACACGCTCTGAAGAAACTGCATACGCGGAGCAGCACGGGATTACGCTTCCGGTCATACATGAAAAATCCTACAGCGTAGATGAGAACCTCTGGTCACGCTCCATCGAAGGCGGCGAGCTTGAAGATCCAAGCCATGTTCCAGCGGAGAACATATACAAATGGACCAGTAATTCGCTTTATTCAGGAGAGCCAGTATACATCACAATTGGATTTAGAGAAGGAATACCGATATCCTTGGATGGAGAAAAGCTCCCTGGAATAGAGCTCATCTCCACTCTTAACACTCTCGCTGGGCAGCATGGGATCGGCAGAACCGATATGATGGAAGATCGGGTGCTAGGACTCAAAGCCCGTGAAGTTTATGAGCATCCGGCAGCGACGGTTATTATGGTAGCCCACAAGGATTTAGAGGGGCTTGTGCTTACCAGGCAAGAGCGGAAGTTTAAGGAGCTCGTAGACAGTGAGTGGTCTGAGCTTACATATTATGGGCTCATGGATGAGCCCCTTATGGAGGCCTTAACTGCGTTTATTAATAAAACTCAGGAGCGGGTAACTGGTTTTGTAAAAATGAAGTTGTATAAGGGGTCTGCGAGCGTCATTGCCCGCCAATCGCCGTATACATTGTATTCAGAAGAATTGGTGTCGTTTAATGAGAAATCGATTGACCAGCGCGCTGCGGAAGGTTATTCTCAGTACCACGGTTTCCAGAGTCGTGCTTACAGAAAGTTCATAAGAAGTGAGGAAAGACAAGACTGATCAACATGGTCATTTTATGTTCAGAACGCTAGGGCATCTTCCATGGAAGCAGACGTCAATGTAAATGACGAGTTTGATAAGATGCTCGCTGACGCAATTGAAAGGTATAGGAGAACCCTTGAGATATTGGCAGAGCTGTAGCATGTGATAACCTATTTGAGCTTTACACAGGTGGTAAAGATCCATCACCGGATGATGCAAGAGATAGAAGCGGAGCGGCAATGGTGCCTTCATCCTGGAATTTACGAGAACCTCCTTTTAGGCTGTCTAGAGAGGCCACAAGTTGTTATTGGTGGATATGAGCCTTATCCGGATGTTTTTTCAAAGGCCGCAGCTTTGCTTGAATGCATTATCAGTTCGAATACCTTCATTGACGGATCAAAGCGAACGGGGTTTGAGTCCTGTGAGCTATTTCTGGAACTGAATGGCTATCGCATTGATCCAGGTGCAGCCATCGTTGAATTTCTGTTGGCAGTGGCGAGAGATGATCTTAACTTAAGTGAGGTCTCTAATTGGCTTAAAGAGAACTCTCTGAAAGTCAGTAAAGTGAAGTAGATCTATGCGATTTAATAATTTTACATAGTTGGTACTCAAATTATTGAAATAAATCAATAATACGGTGTGGAAAAAGGAACAACTAACCGTTATTACTACATGAAAAATGATAAACTGGCAGATGATTAAATAGAGAAGCATCTGCCCTCTTCGTGCGTATATTAGTCCATCCCAGGAAGTCCGCCTCTGCCCCCCATAGCGCCTGCAGCAATCACATCGTCGATTCTAATGATCATAATGGCTGCTTCAGTAGCCGATTCAATTGCGTTTATCTTTACCTTAAGCGGGTCTATTACGTTTAAGTCCATCATGTTTTTGACCTCGCCATTCATAGAAATTCCTACGTCGCGATTTCCTGCTTCGTGGGCGCTCCTCGCCTCAACCAATTTGTCGAGTGGATCTTGTCCTGCATTTTCAACTAAGGTTTTTGGAATTACCTCTATCGCATTTGCGAAGGCCTTTATTGAAAGCTGTTCTCTTCCACCAACCGTGGTGGCGTAATCTCTCAGTTTCATAGAAAGCTCAATCTCTGGAGCTCCGCCTCCAGGAAGCACCTTATTATCTTCTAGAGTGAGCGATACGACTTTAAGGGCATCGTGTACTGCCCGGTCTAGCTCATCCACGACGTGTTCAATGCTCCCGCGAAGCAGAATAGAGCAAGCCTTGGGATTTGGGCACTCTTCTACGAATATCATCTCGTTGTCTCCAACTTTCCGCTCTATAACGAGCCCTGCAGAGCCGAGTTGTGTTATGTCTTCAATCGTGTCAGTGATCTTGCCTCCCGTTGCCCGTTCAAGCCTCTTCATATCGCTCTTTTTTATCCTTCTACCAGCCAATATGTCTGCCTTCGCGAGGTGGTGTTGAACGAGGTCGTCGATTCCTTTCTGGCAGAATACGACATTTGCTCCAGTTGCGATAACTTTATTCGCTATCTCTCCTAATCTTTTTTCTTCCTGATCCCAGAAGGATTGCATTTGGCTCGGATCATTTATCTCAATTTTTGCATCTATTTCGGTCTTTTCAATCTCGAGACCAACGTTGAGCAAGGCAATTTTTGCGTGCGTAACCTTCGTTGGCATTAATGGGTGCACTTTCTCCTTGTCTATAATAATACCGTGCACAAGCTTTGAATCTTCAACGGATGCCCCATAGCGCTTAATAACGCTTATATCGTCGAAATCGACTGTTTTCTTACCATCAACGTCCTCAGCGACGGTCTTCACTGCATCGACCACAATGTCCGAAATCTTGCTCAGCATCATCTCCGCGCCCTTTCCTGTGAGGGCCGTCATTGCGATGTTCTTGAGAACTTTGTCATCCCCCTCGGTGGCCATTTCGGATAATGTATCGATTGATTTCTTAACAGCTAGGTTAAAGCCTGCCGCTATTACGGTCGGGTGTATACCCTCTTCTAACAGTTCTTCTGTCTCTTTAAGGAGTTCTCCAACAAGGACGACGGCGGTAGTCGTGCCGTCACCAACTTCGTCGTCCTGTGTTTTCGCGACTTCTACTAACATCTTTGCTGCGGGATGTTCTATGTCCATTTCCTTTAAGATCGTTGCTCCGTCGTTCGTGATAACTACATCTCCAATGCTATCAACAAGCATTTTGTCCATCCCCTTCGGACCAAGCGTAGTTCTCACAGCGTTAGCGATAGCCCGTGCAGCTTCGATATTCATGCTTTGGGCCTCCTCGCCGCGTGTGCGGGTCGTGCCTTCCCTTAATATTAGGATAGGTTGACCACCTGCGCTTACGAGCTGACCCGTAGGCCCTCCTCCCATGCGTGTGCTCCTTTGTGCCATTGTCTTCCTCCGTATGTATCATTACACCAGAAATTTGATGAGATTAGATTGCTTGCAGTTCTATATAAATTTGATGGACTAAAGGGGATACTAGCATAGAAACCATTGATCGCCTCTCCTTCACAGAGTGCTCACGCGTGAACATGACTAAAGGGAGACGTGAATATGTTGAGCGGGCTTATTCGTGGAAGAGCGGTTGTCACAAAAACGTTTATTTTCCACTTATAAGATACGGTGAAGTACATTTTTGTGTCGTGAATAGGCAGTATAATTTCGTTTGATAGCTACACCCATTTCTACACTGATTTACCCTTTTAGATGGACTAACTCAGTGTGCTACACGTTAGTGGATACCTTCTTGAGTTCTTCTACTGAGGCTTCGGGGTGCCTCTTCAGGTAATCTGCTATCCTCTTTTCGTGTATCAGCTTGCAGTCAATACACGACCAAATGATACCACCTTTAGAGCTTTTGATCCACTTTCCAAGCTCTTTGTCTTCACAGGGGTACTTTGGACAATAGCAAAAAATGCACACCTGTCCCTTGAAGTGACAAGGATAATGTGGGCATTCCTTGCCTTTAGGCAATCCTTTGGGTTCTTCGAGTCGTTCCCGTTTCTTAAGTTCTTCTGGATATTCCATTTCCTGCATATTTAGTTTGGGCGTTTATGTACTACGTTACACTACAGGTGATTTATGCGTAGTGAGCAATTCTGCTGTCGATGAAAATATGTTTTTGACTTATTTAACACCGACAGTAGTTGAATATAGCATCTTCTTCACATTTTGCAAGAATGCTGTAATGGGGCGTCTATAGTTGCGTACTCGTGTCCAGTCCAATGAATTGGATTAACAATGCGTTGTTGTCTTGTCATTATTTTATATAGCATAACCGGTATACTACGTTCGAGGTTCAAATATGCCTATAGGAGATATTCAGCTAAAAGAACTTAGAGATGATATGGGGTTCTCCCCCGAACTTTTAAAGCTCGTGTATGAGTCACATCCGCAAATGTTTGAGATAATTTACAACATGGATAAGAATCTCCTCAATGACGGAAAATTATCAGCAAAAATGAAGAGGTTAATAGCGTTTGCGGTAGTCGCTGCCACCAGTTGCGAAGCGTGCGCGACATCACAAATGAAAGCTGCTATGAACTTGGGAGCTACGCAAGAAGAAATTTTGGAAACTCTTGGAGTCCTCGTAGTGACCGCCGGGATGCCAGCTGTTGCAATCGCACGGGAGGCTTTTAAGAAGTGCTGCGAGCTTCCGGAACAGGAATGGGGTGGAGAATAAAAAGCGCGAGGGAGGTTTTTTTTCCACCATCGCGCGTGAATCTATCGCGAGGCGTTGTAAATTTTGGATGGCTTTAGTAGCAAGTAGCAAGTCTAGAAAAATATTTAATACTATTATTTTTATATATATTATTAGCTAGTATCGTTTGCGTGCAAGTTATTCAAAAAGGTGAAGCACGTAAAACCCTCTTTTTAAAAGCTTAAGTGGGTTTATATAACGATAGTGATAAAGATCATTATTAAGGACTCTCTTGAATTAAAGTAACTCACTATATAGAAGCCACATTAGGTGACGTAATGACTGGAGATACAAATGATAGCGGGATGGGGATCCCCCTTAGAGGTATACCTACCGAAAAGCGCTGGAAGAACCTGAAGGAGACTCCTGCAGAAATTACAAAAATGCATCCTTGTTTTAATGAAATTGCGCATGATAAGGTTGCACGATTGCACCTGCCGATTGCACCGAAGTGCAATACGCGGTGCAGGTTCTGCGGGAGAGGCGTTACAAAGACGCCACACCAGCCGGGACAGGCTAAGCGCACGATGAAACCGCAAGAAGCGTTAGAATATACGAGAAAGATGGCAGAAGAGATGCCGGAGCTCAGAATCGTTGGTGTTGCAGGGCCAGGAGACCCGCTCGCTAACATTGAAACGCTTGAGGCGTTTGAACTGCTGGATACTGATGAGTTTAGGGACTTTGTGAAGTGCGTCAGTACCAACGGTATAAACCTCCCTAAATATGCTCAGAAACTGCATGATCTTGGCGTGCGAGCGCTGACGGTAACGGTCAACAGCATAAAACCTGAAACGGCGGCGCAGATTTATAAGTACGCGCTTTTTGAGGGTAAGAAGTATGATGGTGTCGAAGCCGCACAGTTAATTATTGAAAACCAGTTGAAGGGCATTGAAATAGCGGCACAGCTCGGCATGACTATTAAGGTTAACACCGTCCTCATTCCAGGGATCAATGATGCTGAAATTGAAGACATCGCTCGAGAAGCGAGCAAACGTGGCGCTATCATGATGAATATAATGCCACTTATTCCAGCTCATGAGTTTGCTGATAGACGGCCCCCAACCTGTAAAGAACTTGATGAAGCGCGTGCAAAAGCTGAAAAGTACTTAGCGCAGTTTCGAGTGTGCAAACAGTGCACGGCTGACGCAAAGGGCATCCCGGGCCGTGAAAAGGGGTACCAAGATTTGTTGAGATGTCCATCGGGCGGCTAACAGAGAACGAAACTGCCGACTGAGTGTCCATCCAGTCCCTTTTCACTTATCATCTTTTTTTGATTTTGTACTTTTTTCCTAATTTACACGCATTTTTCGTTGTTTCCTTTAAGAAAGCTTAACATCACGGGCGTATTCATCATGGTAATAATCGAATAAATATAGTGAAGGAGCTTTATGTTAGCCCAAATAGAACTAGGCAGTGTTTTGGGAATAGTTGTAATTATTATTATTGCGGTTCTCTATTTTCTCGCCGGTCTTCGAGTGATTTACCAATACGAACGCGGGGTTAAGTTCACACTAGGTGCCTTTAGTGCCGTTTACACCCCTGGGTTGCGGTATATACTCCCCGGGTTTCAGACGCTTAGGAAAATCGATATGCGTGTCAACACATTAGATGTCCCGAGACAGGAAGTAATGACTAAAGATAACGTTCCTACGAAGATCAATGCAGTTGTTTTCTTTAAAGTGGTGCAAGCAGACAAAGCTGTGATCGAAATCAGCAACTACCCTTATGCGATAAATCAGCTAGCACAGTCGAGCTTGAGAGATGTTGTGGGAACTGTAGAGCTTGACACTGTTCTTGCAAAGCGTGACGAACTCGGTGAGAGGATTCGGAAATTCGTCGATGAATTCACAATGCCGTGGGGCATTCACGTTATATCCGTTGAGCTGAAAGATGTCGAACTTCCTGAAGAGATGAAAAGGTCAATGGCTGCCCAAGCCGAAGCTGAGCGTGACAGAAGAGCACGCATAACACTTGCAGAAGGAGAAGCGTCGGCAGCTGAGAAACTTTTAGAAGCTGCAAGGATAATTGAGCAATCTCCTGCTGCTCTTCAGCTGCGACTATATCAGGCACTAGTCAGGATAGGAGAGGAAAATAATTCAGTAATTGTTATACCAATTCCAATGGACCTTCTTAGCTTGGTTACAAGAGGAAGAGGAGATTAGTCCTCCTTTTTTAATTAGCCGCTCCCACGCAAAAAGACGTGAAAGATAGCTAAACTCAAAGGGGGTCGCGAGGGTAACTGATATCCTGACTAATACGTATAAAGAGGCTTTGGTGCTCTCCCCGGTCACCCTTTTGCTCCGATACATCTGGATAAGACTAAGCTAGGTTACAAGTTTCTAAAGAAAGAAAATATATTTCACACCGTAATCGTCGAAGCTTAATGTATAGATGGTTCAAAATCGAGGAACTTGAAGATAAACTATCCTAATTTGAAATATAAACCTTCATGTGTACTTAAGATAAGGCCACATAATCAAACTCATCATCTCAGCAAGAATAACTGAAAAATTTCTCAATAACATAACATTACGCCGATTTCTGCGCCGGATATCTGATATGACGTCAGGAGGCTATGCTCGAACGTTGTTCTGTCGAATTATAGTGGAAACATCTCTGAGATGACACGTGCAATTAGTATAGTTTTCTCACCACGCCCTTAAATGATCCGAGTAATGACTTCTTGCAATTACAATAGATCTTACGGAGGGTCCGATTTCCGATACATGTGTACGACGAACCCGTTGATGAGTGCGCAGGTCTTTCCGAGTCCCCACAATTATGCGTTCTCTACCAAGAAGGGAATAGTCGTTTTAATGGAAAACAAAAGGAGATGGATGACTTTAAGCTTTACATGTGCACGTTCATGTTCATTTATCTTATCAGTAGCTTGGGTGATTTTTAAAGAAACCGCGACCTCCCAGCAAGATTAACAAAACCCTTTTGAAGTGAAATCAACGTCACGTCGCTGTTGATTGAACAGCCAGCTATAAAATCATTACCAAAAAATTACGTTATATTTTTTAATTGGGGCGTTCTCTCGTCGCTTCGGTGCTGAAAAGTCAGTTACAACTCTCACTCATAATTATGTCCCGATTTTAATCTCCCACAAGCTTTTTCAATGATTTTTCCATAAGATCATTGAAATCTGGAAAAATTTTCAAGTAGATTAACTCATCAACTTGAATTTTAAGGTCCGTTGGAATCCTAACATCAACTTTAACAATCGAAGGTCTTTCGTGTGCTATGTCTTTGTGTTGCGATACAGTATCTGCCAGCGCATTAAACATAGCTTGTTGCCGTGACGTGTATTTACCCTTGGCAATCAGAGTGTCAAGCTTATGTAAAACATCTCTGTCGATTTCGAATTCCACTATCTCGAAGTCAAGTGGCCGTTCGCTTTCCATGAGAGTTACATTAGCTGCCCCGGTTAAAATATATTACGAACAAAGTTACAGGGATTTTTACATTTAGTTTAATTCCATTGTGCTTAGAATTAGGGATAGAACGTGATGGTAGTCGAACTTAACCGCTAATTGTGGTTAATCGACGACTCTTTTCTACAGTTAAAATCATTTGAATGACTATAATAGAAAGTTATTAATTTATCAATATTATAAGCTAGTAAACTATGAAACTAAAAGTCGCCATCTTGGTATCACTTGCGTTAATCACATGCGTAGTAGCTGCAGGGTGCACATCAAACGTAACCACAAGTCCAAGTCCAGCTCACACAGAGTCGAATAAAAGTAACCCGGGACACGACAAGATTTTGTCAGCGGTAATGGGCGATGACAAACAGGCCTATGTTAATGCCATTTGGACTAAGACGGTAAATAGTGACGTTCAATGGACTAACGATACCTCAGCTCTGGTGACTTTCAAACTTGGATATTCTAAAGGCGTGTTAAATTACACAGCAAAATACGTCAAATTTCCCACGATAAGTGATGCAAATGCTTTCGTGAAATCAATAAGTTCTGGATACAATAATACAAATGCCCTTACCCTCTCTTCCGATCCGGCGTTGACTACTGCAACCTCTGTTAATGCCCATGAAAACTACAAAAAGGTTACAAATACGAGCCCAACGACGCTTTCCTACGTTAAACTCGTGCGCGACGAACCAACTCAGTACCGAAAATCAATACATAATTCAAACAGGTGAAGTGGTGGTGACTTATGATGCAGTGGTTCACAGAGTTTAATCCACGGACTTTCTGGTATTACTTGGTGTCGCACTATTTCTTTTAATTGTATGGATCAATAAAAGAATCGTTGAAAGTTATCGTTACGTTACACCCTTCGTTCGGCTTTACTAATCTTTCTTATCATCAACACGGGAACGATAAGCAATAAGCTGAAGGACGCCCGAATAGGAAGCAATAAACTACATATCATAAACTGTTACGAATAGTACAAATGCTCCAATAAGCCTCGTAGAGCACATTAGTGGGCTGAAAGCAACAGTGAGATGATTGGCAAGGTTTTTAATCATCATAAATCTGTTATTGCATCTAAAACTGGCAATTTTCGCATAGGCTTTATTCACGGTGTGTGTACGTCAATTCCCTATAGCCTGTGCCTTTAAAGTAATTAGTACTTCTTTCAACTTCATTTTCTCGGTATCTTCACTAGCTAAGAGGTACGTTAAAAAGATGTGGTTTTGCGGATCTTGCTCCTTTTGGCTCATGACACACCAATAAGGGGTACCCCTTACCGTATTTATTGATACCGTTTTTGATTAAATTGTAGGATTGTGTCACGCACGTCATTTTTGGTTTTTATGCTATACTGATTGACCTGTAATTCTTGTTCTATTGCATCTAAAATAAAAATGGTGCCATGAATTACGATGCATTACGACAAACCCAAAAATTTCCTATTGATTGAAAAGAAATGTACTATCGATTTGCTCGCAGTGGAATAAAGATAATATTAATTTTGAAGCATCGTGAGAACAAAATTCCGAAAAGATATGAGCGCTGAATTTGAATGTAACGCAAGCAAGTGAAACGGCATATGATAGTTGGCTCGACCAGTGTCTATCTGTGTATTGCCCAATTTCAAGTGTCGTTACTACATTCTGACGGAAACTCGATGGTAGTAGTGATGTATCTACGCTTTCTACTTAACTTTTTCACGCCCAAGACGTTCGAGGCGCTACGTAAGCCGTGTCAATGAAAAGGTACCATAGAATATATGACTGGTGAGGAGAAGTAAGATTCAAAAGGACTCATCATTATTTTCTGTAGCTAGTTGTTTAGTGGTCTACACAAAGAATTTTAGTAACTCGATAGTGAGTAAAAAAACAAAAACAAAACAGCAGAAGCCTGAAATCATGTTCTCTAATTAACGGAGCATTATCCTATCCTATTTTTATCATCCATCATTGGCTCATCCGAGAGATGTCCATCAACGGTGAGGTTTTTATAAGAGTATTGTAATGTGGTTGGTATCAAGTCAAGTGGAATGTGGTGGATAATAGCGACTAACATACCGCCAAAACGGAAAAATCCATAATTGTTCGTCAATGCCACAAAAAAGTGAACAATACAGGAGACATGAAACCTTAAGAGGTGTAAAATATGAAAAAGTGCGCGCTAAGTGGAATGATAGCATTCTTATTAGTTGTGACGGTTTTGGCAGCGGGATGTATGACTAATGTAACAAATAAGAATTCAACACAAACACTATCGACATCAACATCGAACGTAACGGCACAAACATCGTCAATATCTTTTCAAGTGGTACCAGAAACAATCAGACCAGAAAATAAATCTCATTTACCAGTTGGATGATACCATAATAATTGCTGAGACGTCATATAAGTAGAGCTGAAATTCATTTTTGTTGTTCCTGTTATATTTCGAACAACAAAGTTTGATATTAATTTAAGGTCTGCGTAAGTGAATCGGAGAAGAATTGAAGTTTAATGAGAATGGTACATAATTTGTATGTCAGAAGGAAGTAGCTCAGTCAATCAGCAGTCGAATTGCATGATAGTTACGGACCGAACTGCTTACAATGTTGTACTGCAGCCACCCAACTCGTAGTGTAGAAACAACGCTATGATTGCTAACAAGGTTCCGGTTTCCTTCACCATAAGTTCATTATTTGAGTTGTTATGGTATGTTGCCATTGGTCGTTGTTAACATTACGAGTCTGTCAAAAGAACATGAAAGGTAAAGAACTTGTTGTATTATTGCTCAGTGTAGTAGTTCTTTTACCGGCGCTACACGTTAATGGACAGGATGGAAATACGAAAAAGTACGTCATATTTCGAGATGATGATGTTCAACCGGGATATAAAGTGAACACTTTACAAACAGTAAATCAGATCCATATCGACAAAAACGTTCCGGTAACGTTAGGTATCATCCCTCACCCTTATTTGAATCGGTTAGGCAATGAATTGTACATGGATCGGGCTTTCTTACGCTATGTGAAATCGATATCCTCTAACCCGCTTTTTGAAATCGCTCAGCACGGATACACCCATAAGGACGTCACTGGTTCGCTCAATAAGAGCGAGTTCTATGGTGTGCCCTATTCTTCCCAGTATAAAGCCATCGAACAAGGGCAATTAGATATAGAGAAGGCTTTTGGTGTGAAGCCTACAACGTTCATGCCTCCGTTCGACCGAGGCGATGGTAACACGCTGAAAGCACTGAAGGCACTTGGTTTTACTGAATACAGCACCGCCTTTAGCGACTTTAACGTCAATCAGGGGTATAGGGAAGGGATACGAATAGACTCGGTTTCGATTATGCTCGATGATGCGACCCTCCCGTCTGCAAAGAATGACACAGAGCGCTTATTTGCTGAAGCGCACGGAAGCGATACTATAGTAGTCTTTTACCACTTTGCGACTTTCAGTGGACCTGGGGAACTACTGAACAAAACCAAGCTACAATTGTTAGAGGACTATATTGACTATCTAGAACAAAGGGGAGATGTCACGTTTACGACGCTTGATCGTTCCTATTCGGTTGAAGGAAAAACGTCTGAGACACGAAATTCCAAAATCACCAGCCCGAATGATGAGACTGCCGCTCACTCTAATATCAGGGGGGCCAGTAACACACCTAAAAACAGCGATCTCTTTAGGGTTGGTGATCTACAGAGATGGCCCTTTTTAACATTTGTAATACTGGCATATGCCATCGTTTTTCTTGGCGCATTATTCACGTTTAATAGATTACGAAATAGAAAAGAAAAGAGCAAGCGTTAGATTCTACTGGTTTTTCGTTGCACGAAGACGCTATATACACCAAAAGTAGTTTGAGAGGCAACAGCACATGAGCGATAAAATTGGCAGTTTACCCTATATAAAATTAGAAATCACATAAGCGGTCATAAATACAAACTCCACTAGTTGTACCGACATCAAATTTTACTTAAACGCGAATGCAACGAGTGACCTTTACAGCACGCGGTGTTTGTTGACGCGTGTCCGAAACGGAGAGTTTCTTCGACAGAGCAGCTAATAGAGGCATCATTTTTCACGCTAGCTTTGGCCCTGGCTTGTTGAAAAAGCTATCTTATGACTTGCGATAAGCATAGAGAAATCATTAGGTGTATATCTCAAACTAGAGGCCAGTGGACATTAAATAGATGCTGCGTCGGTATGCCACCGATAAACACAGTTATTTTAAAGTGATGAGAGGCGATTCTGTATTGACGTAGGCATCGTGAAAAGTTTTTATAAATTAGTTAATGTGCTATTGAACCCGTGTGTTTTTAGCTTCAAATTTATATAGGCGATGTATAGGTATATATAGAAACTTTCTAGCCGCTCTTTAGATTGTTAAAATGCATTATGCGGTCGTTGTCTACGCAACGATATGGCATCCGCTTAAGCCAGACAAGTTCTGTTTAAGTGTTAAGTACAGATGCCGTTTGATGGTACTGCCCATCTATGATGTAATCGACCTTACGTTTGTAAAAGAAAGAATGAGGTGATTCAGTCCTTTGGTTATGTCAATTGAGGCCCGATCGTTCATCTGACCCCCTCCGTCGATGTTTTAAACTCAGTAATGTCCTGATCCACCGTCTTTATGATATGTAAAATTCCCTCTTGGATGTCTATAACAACATCTCTGAGCTCATCTATGCGCGCATTGATATCGCTAACGTTATCTTTAAGTTGCGAAATATCAGTCTCGATCTCACCGAGACGCCCTGCGATGAGGTCAAGGATTACATCAACCGTTACTTCAGGCATAATCATCCCCCTGCGGACAATACGTACTCGAGCGGTTCTCCGTAATTGTCCAGAGGTGTCGCACGTGGGTGATGTTCTGGCATAAGTAGACCGAATAAGGCAGCACATCTTGGCAGCACTCGCATGCTTGCAAGTCAGCCGGCGATGGCGTAGTACTCCACATATCTACGTCAGTTTCTTTGATACTTATCAACGAGATTTTCTCGCCTTTGAATCTATATCCCTCGATTTTCACATGGTATCACCTTCTGCAATAAACTGTTATTCTAGATAATATAGTTACTGAAACGTGACGTTTTATGGATAAGCCTACGAAATAACGCGACCGATTGTCCTATGATAGTACGTGTCACATCCCTCAGCAGTTGAGTGGAGAGTTGGTAAAACGATAGAATTACTTAATAAGACGGTATAATGAACTTTTATGATTTTTTAGAGAAAATGGGCGCGAGGCAAATCGAACGCCCTTTTCTGTTTCTCTCTTTTTCTATTGAATATGCATCTGCTTCTCATCTGCATCTGTGTACTGTTTTCTATCTTGTGCGTACGTGGCAATACTGCCAATGTGTGACAACAATTTGTTGTCACAGTTTCAGATACGTAACTGTTGTCACAGTATCAGACACGAAACCCATGTCACTTAAGCTTATAACTCTGCCTAGTGATGAGTTTGCTATAGGAGGAGAAAGAAATGGCAATACAAAATACTGCCTGTTATTATGGACGTCACTTTGGATGCGTGACTATGCTACAGAACCCAGACTGCAGAAGATGCGCCGACCGCTTAACACACGCTGTTAATGCCGGCAGCTTAACACGCTCTGCTAACCAGCTTCACGAAACAGCAATGAGCAGCGCTGGAGCACATTTGAACACCACCAAATTACGTCGTGAAAGTATCACGGCAAGACATCCCTTGTGACAACAAACGGGGTAGTTATTCTCTCCTCTCAACAACTAAAAAAAAGAGGTGGAAAAAGGTATGAAGGCTAACGCGTGCTATTACGGACTTTATCCGTACTGCTCAAAGAGGCTGGGGGGATCAGACTTTAAAGTGTGTGCCGATTGTATCACAAATACAGTTACCCACGTACTACGTGCTACTTATACCCTGCCTAGCAATGGCGGGGTGACAGCGGCAGTTAAACAGTTACTCCAGCGTCAGGGAGAGATGCCCTAGCTTCAGTTTCAAAACGAGTTATGTCGTACGTTACCGCTAATCTCCTCGGCAAATTCCACATACCCATGCCTTGCAGTGATAGAGCGAAGGCAACGAAGTTCGAGGGCAAGAAAGTCCGAACAACGTAATCTATGTCAGACCTTACTAAGTGAATATTGGACAATAAAGTAGTTCTAATCAGGACTGTACCTATTGTTGCAATGTGTTGGAAGGGAGAAGGCAGTACACGTTTGACATGCCTATGACTCAAACGAATGTGGAGGTGATAAAGATGGTAAAATCCTTGGAAAGCAAAACAACTCCTGAAATGAATCTAAAAGTTGAAATGACGGAGAATCAGTATTTTGTACTCTGTAACTATGACCTTGATTCAGAATGTGAGCAACGGCTTGAACAACCGGATACTAACAGTTGTGCTCACTGCAGAACATACTACAGTTACGTAATTCATCCGCGATGGTTTCGTCAATCTCAAATTCACATTGAGCAGAGACGCCAAGAATACGCAAGCCGTCCTGTAAGCCTACATCTCAGAATAAACTAGAAGGTATTATCCGCTTTAAGTATTTCAACAAATTCTCTCTCACAAATCAACATTAGAGACGAGCTTGCAACACATCAATAAGAAGACTTAATGGCAATAGGTCTGCAAACTTGTCGATCTTACCTCACTTTTGGAGTCACTTATGCTCGTGTGATGGCAGGACGGCCACGGTGAGTCTTACTTAAGATTTTGAACTCTTTTCCCGCAGTTGATATAGCCGTAGTTCCTGAACCAACTTGCTTTCACCGTTATAAATGCACATCGCCTGAGCATGTAACTGCCATCTTCATCTTTCATGAGCCTCAGACAACAAACATTTCCGTCTCTTGCTGAAAAGAATGGTGATATCATACATTAGGTAGTCAAACTGAGGTACGCACCCCCTGTGACTGATCAGTGGTTAAATGGGGGAACTATTCGCATGCAATGTCTGCATAAGTCTACGATGAATATATGCGGTATTGCCAAGGTACTCAACTTTTCCCACCAAATGAATAAGCAACCTTATTTAGTTGAGGGAAAATCGTTTACAGTCCAAATAGAGAAGTGTAGGTCGAACTTTCAGCAAAAAATAACAAAATAAAGCGATTAGAAGATGATGCGGTATTTAGGGCAAGACACGCGAAGACAGGAAGTGATGGGCTTTACCCAGCATAATATACAGCTATTTATTATACGTGCGGAGAACCTTTTTTTAGCAGCTCTTCCATCTGCTTTTCTGCAGGGATTGGCAGTCCCACAGTCTCTCAAAGGTGGAAATGCGATAATGAGCAAGGGGGGGGGGGGGGGGGTCGGCTAGAATCACAATAGGAGCATCAAACGAGACGTCTCGGTGTCGCCATTGATCCAACTTATGCTCCGTTTCTTCTCACCTGTATGAAATATAGCCCCTTTACTGACCGTAGTGACGAACGTAGTCGATGTCCAAGAGTTTGTTTATAACACCGACATGAAGGTATGAAATATGCGTCCTCCCTTCTGTATGTGTGCAGAGATACCAAAACTGCTAGGTTATGAAAGACGCGTGTAAGTAGTCTCTAAATAGTTGCAAACTTGCGTATTATACACTAGCGAGCTCATCTATTGTCACCAGCTAGCGAATGCCTACACAACTATCATTCATAGTGATACTAAACTAAGCAGAGATAAGAGAGGGAAAAGATGGTTGATTTACTTCTACAGTTGTTAACGCTGGATCCCCGGCGTTGGCTGGCATTGGGTGCAGCCCCCCCATTAATATCGCAACTGCTAAGCTTGCTGACCTTTCTCTAACATAGTGAGTGAGATGTCTGGCAACGTTCAGCTATAAATATGCATAAGATATAGTATTGGACAGATAAAAAGCGCTAACCACACGAATCTTTCAAGTGTACACAATCAGGAGCAATTATGCAACATGATAAAATAAAGATTGATTTAAGCACCGTATCGGAGACTTTACTGATCTCTTTATGGAGTCGGGCAAAAATTAGCAGAGAACACAATTCATTGCTCAACGACGCTAAAGCGATTGAACTCGTTGAACAAATTGATTATGATTTTTCGATAATTGACAAGGCTCTTCGTGTTGAAGGAACTCTGCTCGATGCAGCAAGAGCAAGACAATTTGATGATAAGATAAAAGCGTACATCGCAGAACATCCCTACGCTTCTGTAGTGAATATAGGCGCTGGACTTGACACACATTTTTACCGTAATGATAACGGAACAATTCACTGGTATGACCTCGACCTTCCTTCTGTCATTGAGATGAGAAAACAGTTGCTCCCGGAACCTGACAGGGCTACATACATCCCGAAATCCTTCCTCGATCCGAGCTGGTGCAAGGACGTCAAACAGACCGAAGATGGGGTGTTTATGATAGCAGGCGGGGTATTGATGTACTTTGAGGAATCGCAGGTAAAACAGTTCTTTTCGTTGTTAGCGGACCACTTTCCTAGCGGTGAAATTATATTTGATGGCGTACCAAAACTAAACGCTTTCTTCGGTTCCTTGGGCCTACGGAGAACAGGGATAAAGGGGGTTCGCATCAAATGGGGTATAAAAGATGCGAACAAAATGACACAGTGGGACAACAGTATTAAAGTGATAGAACAATTTCCATGTTTCCAAGGCATTCCAAGAGACCTCGCGTGGGACAAAAGTATCAAAAGATTGATGGATCTTGTAGATAAAAGCAAAATGGCAAATATTTTCCACTTACAAGTTTAATGCGAAGACTTGTTACGTGATATGATCTAAGGTCAATAATTCGACTTTTTTTATGGATAGTAATTTATTTCCATTAAGAAACCTGCGAAAATTCATTTAACAGGGTTCAATAATGTGGAAAGGGATCAATAGATTTGTGAGTTGTTCTCTCACATGAATATCAGATGTGGTATAGTCACACTATCGCACCCGTTTCTTGAATATGCGTATGACGTGTATATGCGATATTGGAAAGACACTCGATTTTTCCCTGCAATTTTGAACAAGCAACTTCATTAAGGTGAGAGGCAAATCATTTACAACTCAAACGGGAAAACGAAGGTCGAATCTCGGTAGTTATTTATAAAGAACTGAATCTGTAATTTAAGCATTATCAAATTCGTATTATTTTTAATGTTTTTTTGGTTCAACAGTTAGGTTCAGAGAGATACACACACCTCTTACAGATACTTGAAGAAATGTGCTTTAAACGTAGTGTTAGTTCTGTAGTGTTCCGTGACACTTAGATGGAAAGAAAAAAGCGCACACGAATAATGGAGATGTGGCTGCGCTATATCACGCCCTCAAATTTTGTTTGTGAAGTCTGCAGATGCATTTTGATGCAAGGATTCCTTATGAAAACAATAGTGTTTTATTATAATAATATTGTTTAATTATAGCAAAATTGCGCAACCTTTATAACCTTTAAGCGCACTTGGTTAAGCGCAATACCCTTTCCGGGGGAATCGAGTAAAGCAAAGGAGGTGGCATGTCATGTTTGGATCGATAACAATAGTTACATTAACCATAATTAAGTCAATAATCGGTAGCATTCTCATATTCCACTAATCGTATTTTTCAGTGTGCTCGCTATATCATAGCGAACTGCACACTTCGGATTCTACGTCCGCAAAACTCAGTTAGTTCTTTTTTTATAGAGCGCTCGCCTCTCTTCATAGGGGGACAAGCGCGTAAAGCAAAGGAGGTAACAAACTATGATACACCATCTCATATTCATGCCAATAACAATATCAGTAATAGTAATACTAGCAATAGGTTCGACGATAGGCCCAATTTCAATCTTCTTACACTAATCTTGTTCCATGTGCCGCAAAAAACTTAGGCACTCTCTTTTTTTGTTGAACACTGGCAGTAACATAACAACAAGCGCGTAAAGCAAAGGAGGCTGCGAAAAAATAGTGGTGTTGCGGCAACATCTTTAAAAAATTGAAACTCTATTGGAAACTCATAACTCGCACCACTCGTGTCAATCGTTACGAGCATCTACCGCTAAAAACGCCGAAACTAGTAAGTGATGCACGTTGCTTTCTAAAGAAGACCATTTTGTTTAAACTGTGAAATAAAACTCTCATTCTCGCTATTTTTTTACTAATTGGATGTTGATTGAGGTCTTATTGCGTTATCAGAGGCGTAACCGCGATATTCACGGGCAATGGTTAAGAAAGAATGCGTACGGATAGCTAAAAAGATAAAAGAAACTGAGATAATTGATAAAGCGTGGTGAAAAGAGATGTTTTGGTGTTGGTGGTTGTTCCCCTTTTTCCTGCTCTGGCCTTGGTTTTGGTTCCTCTTCTTCCCCTTCTGGATATTATGAAAACAGTAGACGTAAGTGCTTAAAACATCCTTTGAGCGATATCCAAAAAGTAACATGACTGTCGCGTTGCTTTAGCGGTGTTTTTCCCACCCTTTTGATATTAGCCAAAATTCAAGCAAGGGAGTGATAGCACGGGTTTTATTGCGGAACATCTCGTGACTGTCACTCCCTCTAAACGTATCTTCTTCACACTAGTTTTCTGGCTAGATTGACACAAAAGTAAGACCAAGAGCACAGCTACACAAGGGGTAGTAGGTTATAGCGTCAATAGATCAGGCGATGGTACGGAAACATCGTGAGGCGAATTATCTAACGATAAGACTGTAATCGTTCTATATGTTTTAATGCCGGAGGTACTGTCTAACTGTCTTTTTCCACGCCTCGGGCTTTGATATCGGCTCCTGGCGTGCCAATTACTCCGTTCACTTGCTGGGCGGTGTTGTAGAGACCCCATAAGGCGCTAAAATAGGGTCATTGGGAATTACGTCTGCGTGTCGTATATAGTTGGGCTCAGCGTAGAGGATATTCGGGTTCTGCCGGTATGTTGCAACCGCGTCGGGTACCGTGACTCCTTCGGGAAGTCTCACCAGTTGGAGGCCTGGCACCCCTTTAAATTCTTCTACTACTGTGGCACCTACTTTAGCGTGGGCAGAAGCAGCGATATCTGGTATCGCCGTACTATCTGTACGCGCTTCAAGCTTTTCAGGCTTGAAGCGGACGAGAACCACATCCTTTGTATATCCAATAGAGGAGGGGTGTACATGTTCAACTAAGTCGGATCGAGATGGACGTCCTGCCGTCGTTATAACTATAAAAAATAGCGACAGTACCGTTATTGCTATAACGCACAGGGGAATAGTCTTCTTTTTCATCCGTATAATCGCTCCCGTTGATGTGGCACGGCGAGCGTTAGAGCCCGCTACAGGAAAGAGTTACGCAATCAACTGCCAATTTGTGGATCATATATTGTTTGTGAAGCCGAATATAATAACTTTCCCCACTTCCACGGGTTACCAATGTAAAACGAGTATTCGGAATGTTTGATTTTTATATACAAAGCATGCGTCGAAGGGTATTGGAGAGCTTGGAATTTCGCCATTAGCAAAGCTATATGCGACTTTATATCTACGACAAACTATTCATCGTTTGATTTATTTTATTTCTTACTAAATAAAGATAAAATTAAAAATAAAGTTAGAATGTTAGAAAGCTAGTGCGAGAAATGCTGCCCCTATCCACTGGGTCGCCGGATTACAAAATAGGAATGCTCCTTTTACAAATAGCCACACACCCGCGATAAGTCCCCCAAATGGCCATGTTAATGGACACAGTAATAACATTTTAGGTCACCTCCGTTTTCTCGCTCTATCAATTTACTAAATAATTTTTGAGACACGCAACTATGCGCGCGCATAGTTGCGCGCGAGACAATAAAACTAACCCTCTTTCCCTCCTTACTGCAACAAGCATGATAGATGTAACTATATATTTTTCAAATTTTTTTACCAGTAGGTAGAATATTTCACGCCACAAAATGAAGAAACCCCTATCATAAAAAACGATGAATTGACCTTCTTTTTGTGTTTCTTTTGTTAGATGATTTTGACAATTTCTACGCCACTGGTATGCCCACTAACGTATAAAACGCAATACCATCAAATCACTTTCCAATTCTTAAAATATTCACTAGGAGAAATTCTTACTTTTGAATTTAAACGCTTCCTAGGGTTCTTTGTCAGACCGTAGCAAAACATCTTATGAGTTTATGGTAAAAGAGGGCTCGGAGAGGAAGAGGAAGCGCTGAATAATAGACTACCACTTCTTGAATACGTCTGTGATATCTACATGAAGTACTGGAAGGACGTGCGGTTTATTCGATAACACTTACAGAGCTTTTCTTAAACGTGTGAAGGCCCGCCTCAACAGCTCTTCTTTCCGCTCTGCTGCAGGAACTGACTCTTTCCATGTCATATCGAAGATGGAAATGAGGCGTTCATCATAGATGGGATCATCGGTCCAGAACGCCGTAGCAGGGCCATCAAGTGAGAGACTCTCGGCATCGACGGTAATCGAACTGATGCTCTCGCTCTTATCGCCGACTAGAAAAAACTATACCATGGAACTGACCGTAGTGACGCACGTTCGCCAATGTCCAACGCTCGCGTATCGCGTCAATCTATTGGTATGAAATATCAGAAATGCCCCTTGCGTGCCCAACCTTCTGTATGAGCATTTTGGTTTTTTTTTTTCGTTTAAACCGTACGCGGAGACATAGACCGACGTAGTGGGAGAGAAGAGTCACACTATTTCGTTCTCATCATAAAGTGGTTACAAACCTCGTACCAAAAAAGTGCTGTAGCCAAGCGCCGGATCCCTAATTACTAATATTTAAAATCAGGACGTTCAAACTGCGAAACTGCAGCATCTTCCATTCACCACATCTGCAATTCTGATTCCTATATTAGCAAGCGCATTTTTTTGCTTTGAGTGCTAAGCTGAGATTGGAAGATATTCAGATAAAAAGTAAAATTAAAACACAGGTTCGATTGTACAAATTCTGGCGAAACTTTATAAAGAAATAAAATGTAATCATTTCTTAATGGTTTCGAGCAGCTCAACTGGCACAGAAATTGAACATCGACTCGCAGAATACGATGACAACGCAGAATACGATGACGATCTTGAACTACGCCTTAATCAGATTGGCAAGATATTTGATATACCACGCATACTTAATGAGCCACGGGGGAAGCCGAAAATCATCAGTTACTACGAAAATATCAATTTTTTTTATAGAGCCCACAGCTGGGAAGGATTTTTTCACTATGGGATGAGTTACGATGGGAAAAATAAAAGAGAAGATTTTAAAGAGCAAGCAAGAATAGTTGAGAGGTACATCCGCGATACTGACGCCAAAAACGTGTTGGAACTTGCAAGTGGGCTCGGTCCCAATATGGCGTTTCTTGCGCGCCGGAACCCCCACGTTACGTTTGAGGGAATTGACCTATCGCTCAAGCCTTTAAAACGCTATACAAAGATACCAAACGCACACTTTCAACTCGGCGACTACCACGATTTAAGCGCCCTTGAGGACGATGCATATGACATCGCCTTTGTTGTAGAGGCGTTGTGCTATTCGACTAATAAATTACAAGTCCTTCGTGAAGTAAAGAAGAAGTTGAGAAGAGACGGCCTTTTCATCGTTATAGATGGGTATCGAAAGGATCGTGCAGCCCCACTGAGTCCGTCTGAATCTTTGATGTGGAAACTTATAGAAATGGGTTGGTCGCTTGATATGTTCGAGTGCGTTAAAGACGTTGAGAGCTACATGCGAGAGGAATATTCAATAGCTTTAGCAAAAGATGCCACGCAGAATGTCCTTCCATCTGCGATCAGATCTGCGCGTAAGATCCGTGATTATTACGCACATCCTGCCTTTGCAAGAGCTGTCAATAAACTTCTCTCTGATCGTGTAAGAAGTAGCATATCCCCTTACCTTGCACCAACAAGTTTCAGAAGGCAGGTTGGGTGCTATTATATTCACGTGCTGAAAAATGATAAGTAATCTCATCTTCATACCTTTTTTATTTAATTGAACACAGGTTGGAGCACTTTTTCATTTTCCTTTCTGCCTTGGCGTCGCCGCATCTATTCGTATCTTGTAAGAGTGGTTAGCGTTCCCTCCCTCCTTTCCCCTTCTATTGAGAGAAGGGAAGAGAAGAGAAAAGGGCGGGGGCGGAGCTGTCAATTGCATAAAGCAACTGACTTTAAATTCAATTTTGTTATATACGTCTCGCAGATCTTCGTCTTGCTTTGAACTACAATATATCTAGGTAATGTTAACTTTCACATGGCCTAACAACAGCTGCATCCGGTGTATGTCCACACCGGATCGGACCGGATGGATTGTTTTTTCTGATGATTGGGGGAGTATTACTGGGTAAAAAAATATTGAAGATTTCATTATGATGATATGGTGTTGCTGTAGTAACATTTTAAAAATGATGTTGTTTGCCATGTCAAACAACTGTTCAGTTTCAGTTTCAGTTTCAGTTTCAGTTTCAGTTTCAGTTTAAGGCTGTTCGTCAATGGATTGAATTAGTGTCTGTCATGTGAACCACTGTATAGGAGATGATCGCACCTGAACTGAATCACACATCCCGCACAGTTCTCGAAGATACGATTAAGATTAAGATTAAGATTAAGATTAAGATTGAGTGGATTACAGAATATTAAATCGGCAAGAAAATCAAATTTGATTTTTATTTATATTGTCATATATTAATATACTGGGTGATATGCCACACTGTGAAATTTACAAATTTATTGCTGTCTCGCCTTATCATTCGCACTGTATTATTATACCATCTACTACCACGTTGTGTGGGAATATAAGCCATTATATTCACCTGTCCTAGTTGTTACACGACCGGGGAGGAGGAGCGCACAGGGCCTCCGGTCGTGTAGTTCCACA
Organism: Methanobacteriota archaeon; assembly: GCA_963704625.1. Classification (GTDB taxonomy): domain Archaea; phylum Halobacteriota; class Bog-38; order Methanoflorentales; family Methanoflorentaceae; genus DASPRZ01. Next base: position 1,917,951 of record OY969924.1, read on the forward strand.
CTTTCGTCCCGGTCTTCACATTAAGGGCGTAAACGTTATGATCCAAGCTCCCTATGTAGACGATTCCGTTGGGGGTGGGGAAGGAGGGATCCAAGTTTACATCATTCCTCCCTACGTAAACGACCGTTGGGGACGGTGGGGGAGGAGAGCACCCAGTTTCCGGTCGTATAACTCCATATCTTCGTCCCGGTATTCGCACTAAGGGCGTAGACGTTATGATCCAAGCTCCCTATGTAGACGATTCCGTTGGCGACGGTAGGAGAGGAGAACACAATGCTTCCGGTCGTATAGCTCCACACCAGCTTCCCGGTTGTCGCATTGAGAGCGTAGACGTTACAGTCTTGACTCCCTATGTAGACGATTCCGTTGGCGACGGTAGGAGAAGACCACACAATGCTTCCCGTCGTATAACTCCATATCTTCGTCCCGGTATTCGCATCGAGGGCATAGACGTTGTGGTCATTGCTTCCGACGTAGACGATTCCGTTGGCGACAGCGGGCCGAGAGGAGTCCACACTGCTTCCCGTCGTATAACTCCATATCTTCGTCCCGGTATTCGCACTAAGGGCGTAGACGTTATGATCCAAGCTCCCTATGTAGACGATTCCGTTGGCGACGGCGGGGGAGGATGTGCCCACAATGCTTCCGGTCGTATAACTCCATATCTTCGTCCCGGTATTCGCACTAAGGGCGTAGACGTTATGATCCATGCTCCCTATGTAGACGATTCCGTTGGCGACGGTAGGAGAGGAGTCCACAAAGCTTCCGGTCGTATAGCTCCACACCAGCTTCCCGGTATTCGCATCGAGGGCATAGACGTTATGATCCAAGCTCCCTACGTAGACGATTCCGTTGGCGACGGTAGGAGAGGAGTCCACAATGTTTCCGGTCGTATAGCTCCACACCAGCTTCCCGGTATTCGCATCGAGGGCATAGACGTTATGATCCAAGCTCCCTACGTAGACGATTCCGTTGGCGACGGCGGGGGAGGAGTACACAATGCTTCCGGTCGTATAACTCCATATCTTCGTCCCGGTATTCGCATCGAGGGCATAGACGTTGTGGTCTTGACTCCCGACGTAGACGATTCCGTTGGGGGTGGTGGGGGGGGACTGCAAAATGCCTTTGGTCACATAGTTCCAATTCAATGTGCCGTTTGAAGTGCTGCCCCTCGCCATCGGTATGTGGTTGCCGGTGTGCCAGGCGTTGTTGTAAAACGTGGTCGAATAGTTACCCGTCGATGCTGTGGCAACATTTAAAGTGCAAAACACAACTATCGCTACAATCGATAAACATATCAGTGCCTTTTTCATAGTCATATGTACCACATTTCAATCTTAACTTGTTTTAATGGATAGTGCTCTGCAATTATATATACGATGATGGTATAGAAACTAATGTGGTTTCAATCCTTGTTTTCATGGATAATGCTCTTGAAGCGGGTTTGACGTTTTTTCCGCAAGTGGTAGCAGGATACTCCAATGTGGTAGCAGGATACTTCAATGGTATGTTTCAAGTTCTGTTTCAATCACTGGTGAGTCACTACTATCGATAGTGAGCATTATTATTTTAGGATTTAGAGACCTAAAAGGGCTTGTTTTCAATACTGATGCATGACACTTGGTTTGTGGATAGAAAAGTGGCTTCGAAGCGCGTTTTATATAATAATACCTTACGAAATGACCACGTTAGTTACAGTTAACGTAACTGCGTTGCTAATTGCGGGACTATATTGACTATCGCCATCGTAGGTTAATCGGTAAGTGTAGACTCCTGTAGCCTCTGGAATTAGTTTCACTGAGATGAATCCTACCATTGGGTAGAATTCTGTGTTATGAGTAGCGAGGGTAGTCCACGTTTTTCCGTCAGAATTCAAACTTTGAACATTAACCGTTGCATTAATACCGTTTGAGGGGACTTCTGATGAGGTGGCTGGTGGTATACCAGATGTGATAGCACCGAGAATATAGACGTTTTGGCCGACCCCCGCTGTGAACGTCGTTTGATCCTTATTCTTCGGTGCTTCATCCCCACAGATTGATATGAGAAGATATGTTTGCTGTCCACCCCCTCTCGCATCTCCTGCATAATTGCTATAAGTGCCGGGCGTAAGTTTACTCACCGGCGCTGCTGCAACACTATTGAACATACAAAGCGATAGTACAGCCACAATCACTACGCATATCAGTCCATTTTTCATATTCATATTCGTCACTTTTTTTCAAACGTGATTTTAAAAACAATTAAAAGTGCAACGTAGATTATAAATTTATTCCTAATTTTGATGTTTTTTATCAATTTTACAATTTATGCTACGGAAATATGTATCAAAATCGCGCAAAGCTTTATTTTTGAGAATAACCTCTAACTACGGGAAAAATTCCCAGAAGAAGGGATGATTATGAAAAAACAGTTTTTGATCATATTGATGGTTACTATTTTGTTAGCTACTGTGTTTGTCGCGGGATGCACAGAGAACACTACGAATACCTCAAGTCCGTCGCCAGTAGCATCGACCGCTACCACAACACGCAAAGTAACACCTACACCAACACCTGTGGCTACATCTATACCTACTGCAAGTGAATTTACTGATAGATGGGTGCGCTCCAATCCTAATGATACGTTAGTAACGCCGTTCACAAAGTCAGTAAATGAGAGAGGTCATGTTACATTCACAGGGGTTTATAGATATTCAGGACCCTTCCGAGATGCTGATTATACTTCAACTTTTGAATTGTGCAAGGACAAGGCGGATGCTCAACAGACGTATCAGCAAGCAGTAAATCAAGCATCACTAGCGGGTTACATGATCGACAGTCAGGACAAAAATAAGAATGAAGGTGGGATTCTTGATACGGATATCGCTGTCATGACAGGGCACATCCCTAGTAACAAGGCACTTACAAATGGCATAGTAATAGGCTGCCAATATCCAGATGATTATGGTATCGGCTACTACGTTGATACAAGTAAGTTCCTTGAGCCAAACACGTGAAAAACAAATGTTGCACATGCGCAACTATCCAGTTGCGGTCTCGGGTTATCTTAGAAAGTACATGCAACTCGGTCTGGTAAGGCCACAAAACATGGTTGGAAGCTCAGATCTTACTGAGCTATTTTAAAATTCGACCTTGTTATACACGTCTCGCAGATCCTGATCCCGAAATTGCAAATAGACCGTCGTCGTCTGAATATTTGAATGGCCCAACAACTGTTGCAGTCTTCGGAGATCTACGCCATTTCGTATTAAGTGGATCGCATAACTGTGCCGCAGCATATGGGGATGCACGTCAACGCCTATCATCTTACCGTATTTTCGACACAGTCTCCAGAAGAGAGGATACACCTGCCCCGAACACAGGAAGCCGAGGCCATGCAAGAAGAACTCCTGAACTACGAGATCAAAATTAGTGATGCAGGGCATGACACCTATGGGGCATTTAAAACAGGGAAACACGACGACCTCGTGACGGCGCTTGGCTTTCGGGTCTTTTATGCAGATAAGCTCCGGGTTGCGCCCGGAATCGCAGCGCTCTAGGTTACTCTGCAACAGAGCTAAATGGGTCAAAATGACCTATTTAGGAATTTACAAATATGTCACAGTCCTTCTTGGTTGTCTCAGATGATGCACTGCAACGGTAAACCAGTCAAAATAACTGGTTTAGGAATAGGCTACGTTGTAGCCTTGAGATCACGCTAAACCACATTATTTTTCTTTCAATCTCCGTGCAAATACCCGTGCTCCCTCCAGATCTTCCTCATTTGGTCTTCCCTTATTAATCCCCCCGAAAAGTTTCAACGGCCCCCACGTATCCCACGCCTTGCAGCAGAAATCACCCACAACGGAGAACCCTCGACTCACCAGCAGCTCTTTAAAAGCGGCATGATTCTCTATTTTTCCGTCACCACTGGTAGAGAAGATAAACGCCCGTTCTCCTGTGACGGTAGGGAGCCCCTCTACAAACTGGAGGAGAGTCTTATGGAACTTCATGTAATAAATCCCTGATCCGAATCCGATCAGGTCATACGCCGTGAGGGTGCCGAGTTGCGCCTGACCGATAGGGACAAGATCCGCCCCCAGCTCTTCTGCCATCACCTTTGCTACTTTTTCCGTGTTCTGGTGGTGAATTGAGGTATATACAATCAATGTTTTCATGGTGAATGCCCTTCCAGCAATGATGATGCTTATTGTTAATATTCTCTTCCCCTGCGACCACCCCTACGATTTTAAGAGAATGATTCAACCTTTTTTTGAACGAAAAAGGAATGCGTCGAAGGGTAAACCACATCTGTTACTCGGAGGGGTAAAGCATGAAAAACATGCTCAGACGCATAGACTCTACTGAGCTATTTCAAATTTGATTATAGTATACAGTCTCGCAGGTTCATTACTCCCTTCATTGCTAAGGTTCTCAGCTAGCTAGAATCGTATAGCTCAAAGTCCTCGCAACACCGCACGTCCAGCTTGTCGAACATGCTGAGCTCCTTGCTGCTCCCCTTTGGGTCGAGACACGGCTCGAAGAGCTTGATGCACCACTTGCAAATGGCCTTCTGATGCCGTTTTCAAACACATACCCTGTAGGAATTTCATTGCTGTTACACTCGCAAGTGAATAATAGTATATCTTCCACTTTCATCACCGTAGTCCAGTGCTCTTCGGATCTCTGCGCTCAACGAGTCTCGTGGAATGTTTTCAAACATCGGGAACTGATCTATCACGGTGATGCGGTTATTCCACTTTGTAAATTCACTTGCATCTTCTAGCGCCCACGTATCAACCCCCCCGTGGAAGGCTGTCATGAGGCCGCGCAGTGCCTCCCTCGTTTCCTTATCGCTGAGCTGGTTCCACCACGCTTCGAGATCAGACCACTCCTTACCTTTCGGCTTTGTCGGGATCTTGAGCGTGGCTATCATGTCAGTTACCTTATCCTTCTGATCCTGCGGCGCCTTTTCCCACCAGTCCTTCAACGCCTCCACCAGTGCTGCTCTCATCGTATCCCGTTGTTCCTGCGGCAACCTGTCAATCCACGTACCACCAAAGTCATTGTCTGATCTTGACATGGCATCAAATACAATCTCATCGTCAGGGAAGTTGTCTGCGAGCATCGAGAAGAACTGTTTAGCCTGCGCCTCCTCAAACCACATAAATATCCCGCCAGCTATCATGAATATCCCGTTTTCAGTGTTAACGTCCTTGCACCAGCTCGGATCCAAGAGTGATTTCGCGATGTACGTTACCCGGTCAGGCTCCGGCAGTAATTGCCTTCTGATGTCAATGACCGCGGGGAGGTCGAGGTCGTACCAGTGAATCAGCCCGTTATCGATACGGTAAAAGGTCGCGTCAAGCCCGGCGCCGATGTTCACAACGGATGCGCGGGGGTGTTCTGCGATGTACGCTTTTACCTTTTCGTCGAACTGCTTCGATCGTAGCGTAAATAGACCTAATTCTGGTAGATTGAATTCTGGTAGATTGAGTTTACGAGAGATATTAAACATTATACCTTCGAATGGCATGTCACTTGCTGAGAAGTCATAGTCAATTCGTTCAACGAGTTCAACAGCCTTAGCATCATAAAATAGTGAGCTATATTCCTTGCTCAACTGTGCCCGGCTCCATAAGCACCTCAACATCGACGCCGATACGCCGCTTAATTTAACCTTTACTTTGTCCTGCTGCATGTTTATTCCTCTATTCAGTTTAACCTTATTATTTTTTAAAAAAAAACGTATCTTAGAGTCCACCGCTCAGAGTGACTAAAACTCTATCTTGTTATACCCCTCTCGCAAATCCTGGTCATTGAACTGCAGATAAACGGTCGTCGGAAGCTGAAGATGTGAACCGAACAAGGATGCCTTGCAACTATTTAACGCATTATGTCATTATGTGTTATGTACAATGCGTGTAAAACTTTAAGACGCACGTTAATAGGAGAGGCCTTATGTCGAAATCTCTTATCATCATCGGCGGAGGTATCGCAGGCTTATCAGCGGGCTGTTATGCCCAAATGAATGGCTTTGATTCTAAAATTTATGAAATGCACGACGTCTCCGGAGGCTTATGTACTGCGTGGCAGAGAAAGGGCTTCACGTTTGATCTAAGCATTCGTTGGCTAGTGGGAAGTTCCCTCAAATCAAAAATGTACACCCTATGGGAAGAACTCGGCGTAGCTCAGGATAAACAGTTTATCAACCACACAACTTATAATCACACCCTTAATGAACGAGGTGAGCGGTTCATTAGTTATACAGATCCAGATAAGCTACGAGAACATATGCTCAGTTTCTCACCAGAGGATGAACGGCTGATAACCGTCATCACCAATGACATGAAAAAACTCAGGAATATGGATATGCCTATTGAATTAGGTATTCGCGACCTTATTACAATATTTCCTATAGCACGGATGTTTAGAAAGTATTCAATGCCTGTATCTGAACTCGCCGCGCGGTTCAAGAATCAGGTTTTAAGAAATTTGTTTACAAATGCCCTAACCTGGCACGATCAATCTGCCATAACTCTGCTGTGGACATTAGCTCTTATGGGGGCTGGCAACGCGGGCTATCCGATCGGGGGTTCACGGCCTCTCGCGCAGTCAATAGAAGAGCGGTACCTCACACTCGGGGGGAATATCTCATATAGATCACGCGTTAAGAAAATACTCGTTGAAAACGATGCGGCCGTTGGCATCAAGCTTGCTGATGGAACTGAAAAGAGGGGCGATGTTGTGCTGTCAGCCGCTGATGGTTATACAACGATCTTCAAATGGCTGGATGGAAAGTATACAAATAACAGAATAAAAGGTTTGTATGATACCTTAGCGCCATATCCTCCCCTTGTCTACGTTTCACTCGGCATCAACGACCATTATCCAAGCGAGCCGCGTGAGATATGCTTTCCAATTAAAACACCAATAAAAATTGGGGGAGAGGACACATCATATCTTACTCTCGAAAATCGTAGTTATGATAATACGTTGGCCCCGGAAGGAAAGACAGTGTTTACTGTTAGGATACCAACCACGTATGACTATTGGACAACTTTAGAGGATAAAAAGGATGAGTACCTCGCGGAAAAAAGGAGGATCGAAGAAGCAGTAATTAATGCCATCTCGGAATTGTATCCCGACATTAAAAGCAAAGTTGAGGTAGCTGACACAACTACCCCGCTCACGTTTGTACGGTATTATGGTAATTGGAGAGGTTCGTATTCGGGGTGGCAGTTCACTAAAAAGAGCATGTTTGAATGTTTTCGGATGCCAATAACCCTTCCGGGGCTCTCTAATTTTTATATGGCTGGACATTGGGTCATCCCAGGAGGCGGATTATCGAGCGTCGCTATTACCGCACGAGCTGCAGTTAAACTAATGTGCAAAAATGAAAAAATGCGCTTTGTCACCACTAAGCCCTAAGGATGCCGCCCTGTCTTTCCCCACTGGTTACAGTCGCTGAATACAGACCATCAAGAAACAGATTTATCACTTCTTGTACTTGTCTATCATTCGTTGCGCCTCTTCCCAATTGTACTCGTAAAATTTCAGGCCATTTTGTATTAGGAGACCTCCGCAAATTTGCTGAACAATACGGAGACATCATCCAATGGGACCAGTCGAATCGCACATATGTGTTGACGCACGGCGTATCAGGGGTTGAATGGTCTCATTACAAACATCCTTTGCCCGAATATGTGTACGAAGTTTATATGAAATACTGGAACGATGTCTGCTTTGTTTGCTAAACTTATCTATCTCTTAAATATTCGGCGGCCCCGCTTTCAACAGCTCCTCTATCCGCCGTGCTGCAGGAATTGCTTGCTCCCACGCTAGCTCGAAGGTAGATAGAAGATACTCGGCATAGGTAAGATTGTCGCTCCAAAGTGCTACAACGGGAGTATCTATCGAAAGGCTCTCAACATCGACGTTCATTGAGCTAATGCTCTCCTTTCTGTCCCCCACTAGCATAAATATTCCTTGGTACTGGGGGAAGTAGCGCACGTCTGCACCAGTACCCAATCTCTGTTGTATCTCTTTGATATACGGATATGAGAAATCAGCTATACCCCGCACGCGCCCTCCTCTCTCTATAAACATCTTGGTGTTCTCAACGAGGCCGAGTTGAGAGGCGAGTACCAACAAGGGAGGGGGATAGAGGTATACGATTTCGTAGTTCGCAGATTCTATAATACTCGAACCGATTGCAAGGGCGTCGGTAACGCTCGTTACGATTGTTCCGTCAGCCATTACTTGTATAGTAGGCAGCGGCTTATTAAGCTGTGTGACATCAAGTGATACCGCTTTTATATCCTCCATGGCTCTCCTCTCCCAATATTCACGACAGCTGTCGGTAATCCTCAGCCTCAGTGAATAAAGATTGTTCAATACTTCACCATCCCCTATCACATTCTTTATCAAAACGTCAAGATAAGAGAGATCAAAGCCCATTGTTGATAGGTAAAGCCGTAGATATTAATCGTGTTTGGATGTATAGCTGATAGACAGAGAAGATACACAGAAACTATAGCATTAACAAATGCGGCAGTTTGGGCAAAGGGGATTAACATGAGCATTTTCATACCACCTCCTATTATGATTTTAGAAAACATTTGAGAATATGGGCAAAGTGATAATAAATATAACCCCAATTTTGCCCGGCCAGTAAAGATATAACTTAATGGGAATTAATGGGTTTCATTAACTATCACTAACTTTTAGTGGGTGTTAAGTGGGTGTTAATATGCCCTATCACAGCCTGATTAATGGAGTCCTTAATGGATGTTGATGGAATCAATCCACAACGCTTAATAACCACTAACTTTCAATTAACACCCCATGCAAGTCACGATAAAGCTACAATTTTGACGCACGATGATTCACTTACTTCTCCTCGTTACACCTGCTAATGCGTTGTAATGAAAAGTTGGGAAACGTGTGCGTTTATAAGCGTGTTTCCATTCTCACTGTATCTCTCCACAGCGCCGTCGAATTCACGTTATCGTTGGTTTTTGTGGTTGTGGCTTTCGGCGTAGGGAGTATACTGTAATTCGGATATTCATGTTCATATTACACACGACCGTTTCGTTGATGTGCGGGCGTTAGCGTATCTTAGTTGGTTTCGTAAAAGGCATGCTCCATCATCAGCAATTCGTTTTTTAAATGTGTAACAGTGAGATAGAAAGTATAAATGATATTCCCATTATTTTCAGCGGTTTTTGTTCATTTTAGCGATTTTGTTGCCTACACTATTATTTTTCCAGTATGGATGTTATTGGATACGCGCGCGTATCAACGTGGCACTTACCTAGTTCATTACTTGCGTCCCTGTTACTCACACAATCATTAAAGTCGACTATAACAATTTATCTCAATTTTATCTCATTACATCTCATGAAAATAAAAGAAAGCCAAGTGCGACTTATTCATTACGTGAAATCGCTGTGTTATATGCACGCTGCTTGTCTTTGTCAGCATAAGCCATAGAGATGACCAATTAATTCTTAAAAATCTGGTCTTTAAGTCGTTTGCGTCTATTAAGTGAACAATGTTCATATAATTAACAATTGTTAAGTGAGCAAGCGTCACCATGAGTCAATAAAACAAGTTTCTTTACGTGTATTTGTTTGTGCTCTCTCTTTCGTGCACGTACACGTTTCTTTATGTCACACTGCTGTAGGCTAGATAGGATAGATTACTTTTTGAAATCGTTGTTTTTCGATGCGATGTGTTCATTTTTTAAATTTAAAATGAGTCGCATGTTGCATTGCATATCAAAAGTCAACTATCCTAGTGGGACAGGGGCGGAAGCAGTTGCACCAACCCCATCAGCTGTATTCCATATATTGGTAAAAGCATTAGTGGTAGAAACAACAACGAACCTAACTCCCATAACATCTCGACTCACCTCCAGCTATTTTTATATTTGTTAATATGGTTACGACTACTAAAAATACTTAATCTAGACTTTTAAGCTTATCCATTTTTGTTTTGCGGCGTTGTAAAAAAGTTCAGCGAGTCTTCGAATAAAATGCCCGTACGTTTTACCTTAAAAGCGTCGACACCACGCATTATTATAGTCGACTATAACAATCTCTCTTAATTTGAAATGACTAAAGAGCGACGAACGCTCCTCATGGAAATCGCCGACGACATTATGACGAAAATGAGGGACAAAGGGCATATCAAAATATGGGAAGATGAATCATAGCCAGATGCATTCATCAAAGATTTACATCCACTAGTGGATGAAGCGATTGCCGAATATAAACTTAGTGGATTTGATATATTTTATATGGGGCTTTGGTTCGCAGCTTTTTACGTAAGTTGACCATACCACCACTTTCATTCCTTTCATTCTATGGTGAGAAAGGGTCAGGTAAATTCAAACCTTCATTCAAATCATGAAGAACATTACCGACTACCTGGAAGCTGCACAGGTCAATGCCATGGAAGATTGTACCCGGGCCTGAAATGACGTCAGAATTTCTTAAAAACTACCAACACAAAACGGATCGTTAATTAACTTGGGTTAGTATAAACTTAAGCCAGTTTGATACGTGAAATTACGACGGTTTATGCCGAAGGTCAATTGCTACATCACACTATACCAGCAACGATAAGCGGAATTCCAAGCACATAGTGGCTGCATTTAAGGACAACGCTAGTCCTGCCACTATTGTCATCAGACCTATCGGAAGTCCAACAAGGGGTATACCTCCTTCATATCGACAAACGGTCATCAACTCGAGCGACACACTCAGTGATGCGTATAAAGGTGTAATAAGTGTGCGTTCCATATAACTTTTTTAAATTTTTTTAAATTTTTTTAGCTTTATATAAAGTGTTGCATAAAAAATCAAAAAATAAACGCATCTCGATTATCATATATTTCTGTTGCCGTGTATTTCTTTCACTTTTGATAACGAACTATCGATTCATAGCGTTTATTCTATGGTTAAGCCCGTTTTATAAGCAAAGTTGCTGCAGTTTAAGCATTTTTATACATTTCTACGTTGCAAATCTTTGCTCTCTTCTAATTGTCATTTCTTTGTCGCGTATTCGTTACAAACTGTTTAAATAACAACGTAAGCGTTCATCTAAAGCATGATCTGAACTTTTAGTTAGGTGAACCCCAAAGTTTATACTTCGACAGACACCTGCGAGTCATTTAGATGATATCTAAAAATGCCAAGTTATTTTTGTTTACTTTAGCAACCAGAAAGTATCATCATGTCACTAGCAGTTCTCTTTACAAAATTCCACAGTGTATCTTTAAAATACAGTTGAAACCACACAGAAAGTTACCAGTCTTTAACTAATTTTCATAAAAAAGTCTATCACTCTAATTGCCGCCGCGCGCTTTGCGAGTTGAGTGCTCCACGTGAAATTTTTATATACTTATTCATCCTATTAATTGAGTGTATCGAACTGTCTCACTAAACTAGTTCGTGAACGTAATATTGACAAAAGTAGGTGAAGACAATGCTGCTGTTAGAAAATATTCCTCTTTCGTTATTAGGATTAATTCCTGGATTACTTCCCTTAGTATTCTCGATCCAACTGCCTATTAATTTATTACAAATCAGTTTGGGGTACCTACTGACTGAAGCGTTCCCCGATAAAGTTACGCTGATATGGACGGCTTTATTATTTTAGTAGTATTTACGTCAACAATTATAGAATCAAAAATTTCGTGGGATGCAACTATTTTCATTTACTCTGAAAATGAACTATGTTATTCTATAGAGTGTGTGTAACATTAAAGGACATAATGCTCTAGATGATCTTATGGAGTCTATAACAAAGCTGATAAGCTAAGGTGAGGTCGTTTGGTATCTGTTTACATATTGTGGCTACAATGTTGTTGACATTAAACATGCTGGTCGGATTAACTTAATGTGAACGCAATTTAGGCGTTTATTTTTACAATCCGCACAATACCCAGTAGTCTTCGGCTGTCTTTGACGTAATTGCACTAAGTTTGGTGTTTATCTCAAGAATATGATAGCTCGTTATGTTGAACGCTATACGGTTAATTACACACGTCTTGACAATGTTAAGGTATTGCTTTATAACGCGATTTATCCTGCAGTTTAAGTTCTCTACTTACTGCAGTGAAAGATGCGGCTTATCACGTATAAAGTGGGCTTGAAAGCACAGACCTTACTAAGCTACCTTAAAATTTGACCTTGTTATACACTTCACGGAGATCTTGATCTCGAAATTGCAAATATACCGTCGTCGTCTGAATATTTGAATGGCCCAACAACTGTTGCAGCCTTCGGAGATCGACGCCATTTCGTATTAAGTGGATCGCATAGCTGTGACGGAACATATGAGGATGCACATCTACGCCTATCATCTTACCGTATTTTTGACACAATCTCCAGATATGCACGCTTGAGAGGTCAAAGATGGGCTGTTTTTCTGGGGTGTTCGTCTCTGAAATATATGCGGAGAGCATAGCAAACATGGGTGGATCAACGACGACGCGTCGTTGCTTCTTGCCCTTGGCCCTTGTGATATTCAATACCTGATTATAAGGCTCAAGATCGGACGGTGTGAGGGCCAAGAGCTCAGACACGCGCATGCCACTGCGCCACAGCAACCGTAAGATGATGTAATCCCTGCTGCTGCACGTTTTTGCATGCTCAAGAATGGCATTGATCTGTTTTGGCTCGAGGTAGTGCTTTATGTCCATGTGTTCGTCAATGTAAGGAAATGGTAGAATTCTTACATAACGATTTTCATTTCAACGCGCTTTTGCAGTTTACCACAATTCGACAATTGGGCCTGCCGCCGGTCGACGGATCTGCTAAAGGATACAATGCCGAGAAGAGAGATATATAGACAACAATAAGAAAAATAGACGCGTTATAACGCGTTTCTCTTTTTGTGTTAATGCTCATTATATAATAGGGGGACGAATTATCAAGGTGTACTTACAATAACGTTAGGAGGAACATGAACTGAGATAAAGTAAAGGTTCAGTTAAGCGGCATACCGGCGTCGATGCTGGGCTGTTTATATGGTCGAATGCAAGTGAGTAAAGAGTACAGCTCACTATTTTATGACGAGGAAGCTATCGAACTCGTTGAAAAAATCGACTACGATTTATGAATGCTGTTCATGTGATTAGTTGTGGTATCAAATCAAATGAGATGTGACGTGAGGTGATTTTTTGAATACAAAAACACTTATAACGGGTATAGTCCTGCCACTGGTTTTCTGCCTGGTTCTCGGCTTGCTATTATTTATTGCAGCCGGCACCGTGTTTTGGTTCTACGGCTGGATCTTCCTGATTTTGCTCTACAGTTTTGTGATTGCTCTCTCTATGTGGTTGCTCAGGCATGATCCCGGACTGTTAGAAGAGCGCACAAGCTTCAAATCTGATCAACCCAGCCGGGACAAGGCGATCGCCGTACTGTCATACATCGTCATTGGTATCTGGGGGATTTCTATGCCACTCGACGCCGTCCGGTTTCACTGGTCACAAATGCCGACGTGGCTCCATCTCGTGGGAGTCATTGTCTTCCTGTCATTCTCCTACCTCACGTATCTCACCTACCGAGAGAACCCTTACCTGTCGGGAGTAGTACGTATTCAGGAAGACCGGGGACAAACGGTGATATCGACGGGACCGTATCGATACGTCCGCCATCCTCTGTATACCAGCGCGCTCCTCTTTTTTCTGGGATCGGCACTGTTGCTGGGGTCGTGGATCGGAATAATCCTGGGGCTGTTTATCGGGGGCATGCTTGCGAGACGAGCGGTGGGGGAGGAACGCGTGTTACAGAAAGGACTCAAAGGCTATGACGCCTATATGGCTCGGGTGAGATGGCGTCTCATTCCGCACATCTGGTAAGAGGTGTAGTGTAGCGCGGCGGCTTCTTTTGAGTCGCTATGAGCTGTATGCCCATCCGAACCACCATAAGTCTGCCGTTGTGGTAGCGTTTTACCACGATAAGACTATTGATTATTGTGAACGATAAACGAACGGTTTCGGTGGTGGACAAAAGGAGAAAAAGGGAGAAGAGGGGAGCCACCTTCTTACGATCAAAGCTGATGATCCGGAGCAAACGACACATACGGACTCCGGAAACTCCCCCGTTTATAGCACGGTCGTCAGCGAGTTCTGCTATAGAAGGGAGCCATATTCGTATTAGATTCAAAAAGAAAAGTTTAAATTTGATAGGATCTGGAGGTACACGCGTGATAGGAAGGGATTCACTCAGGCTATGACACGAAGTGATGCAGTAACAAACAGGACGAAAGCTGCCAGTATCGATGCCCAAGCGAACTACGTGCCAACCACGTACATCATTGGATATGTTATCACTGTCTTGACTATCACGTGGGCGTTTGTTGGACTTGCCCTTGCAGCAGGCATTAGATTGTACAATCCTTGGCACGGAATCGTCTTTGTCAATCTGACGATGCTCATCCCTGCAATCCTCGCGATTGTGTTCAACACACTGCAGCACAAGCCTGCTCGTGTGCAGCTTCGCCCCTCACCCGTCATGTCACCGCGAGATCGATCCTCTTTGCCATAGCATTTCCTCTCGTTCTTATCTTTGGTATCGCCACCCTTTGCCTTGTTTCGGGATTTGGCGTAGTAAATCCGGACGCACTCGGTGCAGCGCTCCCGAGCACGATTCTTTTCATTTCAATTACCGCAACGGTTCTCTTTTTTCCCTTTGGATTTGGCGAAGAGTATGGCTGGCGTGCATATCTGCTCCCCGCCCTCACTGTTCGGCAAGGCTTAACGCGTGCTACAGCTATCGTCGGTCTTATTTGGGGGCCTTGGCACTTGCCGATATGGATCTACGCAGCGCTTGCAGGGGGTGCGTCGTCGCTTGACGCTGGCATTGAGGTAAGCATAGCCCTTGCAACAGCATTTGCTATGTCATTCCCCTTCGCATACTGTTACTTCTTATCGGGGAATGTCCTTCCCTGTGCCCTCCTTCATGTCCTCTATGATAACTTCCTCGTTGGCTTTGTATTCGGGGGGTTGAATGGTGGGCTTATAGCAAGCGGACTCTATACGATCCTCTTGTTGATGGTGAGCTTCGCGCTCATTCCTGTCTTCATTTGGCAATTTAGCAGGATGGAAACGCCGTGGCTGCCAAAAGGTAGGGAGAAATCATACAAGCTGGCTGATCCTCCGTAGAGGCGTTCATGCATTTAATGCGCGACGCATCAGGCGTTGATCAGTCCGACACTGTTATCGGCCACGGCCCACTGAAAGACCCAGTATCCCACTGAGTTTCAGGCACAACTATCTTATACTGGTAGGTTCCTGGTGTGGTGGAGATTTGGCATTGGAGCGCGAAGTGACCGTTTGGATCGGTTTTGCAACTAGTACATATGTTTTGCTGACCGTTAGTAACATCCTGAAGTTGAACTTCCAAACCAGATGAGCGCGCCCACCCTTCGTGATTACAAAGTGGCCACCCATTGCAATACCATTCCACATAACCTATTGCGGTGATGGCGCCGCCAGGTTTAACAGTTGCTGGGGCGATGTTAGCGTCGACGATTCGTTGTCGAGTACCAAAGATATTCCCCCGTATTGGCTTGTTCGGGTTCGCAAAGTTAGCAGATGCCGGTACAAGTACCTATGAGTGTGCTACGTTGTGGTGTTGCGTCGATACTACAAGTACAATTTATTTTTATTCAAAATTCAACTGAGTTATATATGGCTCACAAATCTTCGTTTTACCTCCAACAAGCCCTCAAGTGTAGAGTCGAGAAGATATGACCGACCGCACTATTCCGTGTAGAATAGAAGCGTAAAGCTGTACTCTTCTCATACTACCAAAAACTGACCTGTCCACTGCGATGGGGCATACATAGCATCACCAAGGAAATCTATCTTGAGCGTATGCCATCCGGGCGAGAGTGCGGCAGTATCTTGGCTGTGCAGGATGAGACCGCCAGTTCCTCCAGGGAGGCCGCCGCAGCAGTCATCGCCTCCTCCGGGTTTCGAGTTCCACGTGCCACCTGCAGCAGCGTCGTCGATATAGTAATTGACCGGCCGACATGGACATTTCCCGTTCGATGCGTCGATCCAGATACGAAGACTTACTTCATCTCCTCGCTTAACGGGATTGTTGACCGGATCTGACAGCCATAATGCGGGCATCCCCATGTAACCCGCCCATACACCAATTTTCGTCGGATATGGTGCCTGCGTCGATGGCGTTTGTTGTGTCGGGAGTGGAGTGGGGGTAACCACATCAACGTTCGACTGTGATGACGCCGGCGAAGCCGTCGAGGTGCCAGCAGTCGTATTGGTTGATGTGGTAGAAGACGGCCGTGGAGAGGTGTTAGAAGACATGCAGCCAGCTGTAAGTATAGCAGTACATACCAACAGCATTATAAGTCCAGTGACAAAGTGCTTTTTCATACCTAACACGACGATAACAGCTGACCAAGAGATGGATTCTTTGGGTAGGTATATACGACAATTGATTGAAGGTTGTTAACTAATATAACCATTCTTATTTTAGGATTCGGGGCACTATATAAGCTTGTTTTCATTGCGGCAATAAAACCGCGTAGATTTGGGGATAAAAGTGGCTTCAAAGCGCGTTTTGTCTTATGAAGTTGCCGCTTCATTCACAGTAAGCGTAACTACATTGCTCACACATGGGGCGTATTGACCATTGCCGCCGTCGAAGTAAGCCCTAAGATTAAAGACCCCGGTATCATCGGGTGTCCACCGCACGTTCAAGTTGCCATTATTCAAACCTGTCCCAGTTGTGGCGGTTAAGATTGTGGTCCACGTACCATCATCATTTTGAACTTGAATATCTACATACGCATTCCCTATCCAAATTGGTATGCTTAGGCCCTTTTGAGCAAGATTGCCACAGATAAAAACTGGGTGGTTGACCGTTGTTGTGTTTATCATGCGTCCGTTTTGATTAATAATCGTTACAACGAGCTGGGTGCTTGGCGCATTTGTAGCGTGTCCATTATGCGCCCCCGTTGCTAGTTTACTTGTTGAAGCTGCGGCAACATTAGGCACACAGAGCATCAACATTGCTACAATCGATAAGCATATTAATCCGTTTCTTAAGTCCATATTCATCATTCCTTCTCAGGTGTTATATCATTAGGTGCATCAGCATATGAATATGCGCTGCTCTCCCAATGTCGTGACAATCGACAGTCGGATTGCAACATATTTACTTATTTATTTATTTGATGTTATCGTACTTGAGCTGCTGAGCGAAAGCGTGGCGAAGCTTACTTTTTCTTCATGCAACTACAATCCATTTTGTTTTTACAGTTACTGCACGCGGCACCATTACAGAGGCATCCGCAGCAGCAGTTACAACAGCATCCGCCAGGCACGTTCCCGAGTTTACTCGATATGTGAATGCTCTCTTTTGACCCAGTGGTGGTGACTACTATGTTGCCCTTATCACACGTGCTCCACAGCTTACCTTTGAAGTACCTGAAGCTTCCCCACTCCGGCGCCTAAGTTTTCACACTGCTGCTTACCGAACTGCAGTGTTGGGCCCAGTTTTGGGCCATACGTCATGATCACATACTGAGGCTTCACCTCGTCATAGAATTTTTTGTCCGGCTTGCCGAATCCGTGGTGACCAAGCTTCAACACATCTGCTCGCAAATGCTTACCTTGCACGGGATCGTTCATCATAGAGTAGTCCGCATTAATCCCTGTCGGAAGACCCGTATCTCCTGTGAGGAGAAAGTGCACTTTTTTGTAACCTATTCTGAGAACGAGAGAGTTTTCGTTTATTGCATGGTGGTTTGTCTGACCTGTTTTATCATGCACGTCGTGCTTCAACCTGTTGGTAAGAGCATGACTCGGACTAAGCACGTAAATAGTGGCGTCTTTTTGCGGGTCGTGGGAACGTCCGACATTTATTACGTCTCCTGCCGTAACTATCTTGTGTGTAATGGACTTTTGCTTGACTAGTGCGTGGTAGGCGTGGATCGAATCGCGCTCGGGCTTATTGGCATGTTTCAGATCACGAACCATTGGGAAGCCGTGATCATAGGCGGTGTCCACCGATATCCTTCCGTCTTTCAGCACCTCGATGAGCCCGTCGATGTGGTCCCAGTGTTCGTGTGTAGCCACGATCGCGTCGAGATGCGTGATCTTCTTCTGCAGGAGATAGGGTATGACATACTGCCGTGCGCTATAGGCCCCGCCACCATCGACAAGCATCGTCTTTCCGTTCGGAAATTCTATAAGAAGCGCATCGCCCCTGCCCACGTCGATGGCAGTCATGGTGAGGTGGTGCGATGATGACGAGGACGAGGACGCAGATGTTGCAGTCGGTGACAGCGTAGGTGATTGTGTCGTCTCTGATGGGAGGCCTTCATAATGGTCAAAGGATGTCTGCGCATCGCCGGTAACCGGATAACTTGCCGCTGCGAGGACGGGAGTTTCCGATACCTGCCCCGGATGCACGTGCGACTCCGCACCCACAATACTGACAGCTCCACCTACAGAAATAAGGATAACGAGTGTTAAAAATAGTGTTAAGATTTGTCTTTTCATAGAACTTCACCACCCCGCTGATGGCCCGCGTTGTATCGAAGCCCATCAACTGTCAGTTTTTAAAAACACGTAACTATACGCGCGAGATGATAAAACTAACCCTATTTGTTAGCGTCAAACGTGCAGTTTGGAGTCATGTGTCGTGTCAAAGATGATATGCAGCACTCTCGCGCAAATACGAAGTAAATCGCACAAAGTTTTATTTGTGAGGATAACCTCTAACTACGGGAAAATTTCCCCAAAAGATTTCCCCAAAAGAAGGGATGAGTATGAAAAAACAGTTTTTAATCATATTGATGGTTACTATTCTGTTAGCAACGGTGTTTATAGCGGGATGTACCGGAGATACTACAAACACAACAAGCACTTCATCTGCAACATCAACTGCTACTACGACTCCGACGTTGAGCCCATCGCCAAGTCCGAAAGCGACGACAACGCCAACGACAACGCCAACTAAAACTCCGATAGCAACACCGACTCCTCATGTGGCAAGCTGTAGTTTTATTGGGAATAAAAACACAGGTGTTTTCCACTATGCATGGTGTGGAGACGTTCTAAAAATGAAATCTGAAAACAAGGTGTGTTTTGACACTGCTCAACAAGCAATAGCAGCAGGCTATCGACCTTGCCAACATTGTCATCCGCAATAAGCGGGATTAACAAGATCGCTGCTAATCGTAGAACTTAGCCCAATGAAACAATCACCATCGTATCAACAATTAAAAAAGAGAGTCTACGAAATTTTAGAGCACGAAGCACATGACTTCTTTGGAAGGTCAATCGCTATTTTTTTAGTAGTATTAGTCTGCGTCAACGTAATTGTAGCTATCATAGGTACAGAGGAGTCCATCAATGCGCAATATCAAGGCTATTTCTATACCATTGAGCTGTTCTCATTAGCAATATTCACGTTTGAATATGGCTTTCGTTTGTGGACGTGCAATATTAACGAGAGATTTCAAGATCCTGTTAAAGGGAGACTCAAGTACGCGATTACCTTTTACGCGTTCATCGACTTACTTGCCATTTTACCAACATATATATCCATCATATCCGTTACTGTCTTTGCAGCTGCTATTTCCTTTAATTTGCTGTTCTTGAGAGCTTTTCGTCTGTTTCGGGTATTTCGAGTATTCAAATTAGGTCGATATCACGACTCATTTCATACGATTAAAACAGTACTAAGCAAGAAGAAAGGTGAGCTCTTCGTCGCAGTATTTTTGGGTATGATCGTCTTGGTAGTCATGTCGAGTGTAATGTTTTATGCTGAACACGGTGCTCAACCAGACAAGTTTTCGAGCATTCCGACAACAATGTGGTGGGCAGCTATGACTCTGACAACTATTGGGTACGGTGATATGTATCCTGTGACTGGTTTAGGTAAATTGTTAGCCGCTGCGGTCGCTTTCTTGGGAATTGGATTATTCGCTTTACCTGCCGGAATACTCGGCTCCGGGTTTTATGAGGAGTTCCAGCACAGACGACAGAAAGAAGAGGCAATAACCTGTCCACATTGCGGAAAGGAAATTACTAAGTGATGAAGCTCAAAAATGACTCAAACGCCTCATTAACGCCTCAACTTAAACCATCAGATCTTTCAGCGCGTCCAACAGCACCTTCCACTGAACTGAAGCAGTCAGAAAGAATTAGAAAGATTGAATTATTTTACAACCTGTTTAAATCGTGGTGAACTTATGCATTACATTAGTAGATCTAAAGTTGGCAAAGTAAATCCTAACCCACGCTCGTCTTATCCCTTGATTAGATTGCCGCAACAATACAACGATTTCGTCGGAAAAACGGCACACATATTCAAGACAGAGCATCAAGGTCAACAGGCGCTATTCATCCTTTTTGATAATGGAGGGGGGATAGCGCCCAACATTATACAATCTGTGTATAATTTTATACAACTTGAGACAGAAGCCAGCGTTGAATCTCGCCTTTTAGCCATTGAATCAAAAATTGAAAAGATAATTGGGCTTATTTTTAGTAACCAAAACCTTATAGAAGTCAAAAAGGAAGAAAACAGTGGGCTCGAGGCGATTCGAACGCCCGACCTCCGCCATGTCAAGGCGACGTCATAACCAACTAGACTACGAGCCCCTGCGGGTAGATACAGTTTTATATTTAATAAATTTATTGTCAGAGTCTTTCACACAAAACTCCTCGTTTACTTTACTGCGAAAGATCTTTATGGATGTTTTTTTGGATCTAGGTAATAAAACATTGACCTTCATGTTGCTATTAGCAATACAGTCTAAAGAACAGAACAACACTATATTTATGTGGAATGGCACAACGTCACCTTAAATAGTACAAAGAACATTTGGTAAAAAAACTCTAAACTCTTAGCAATTTTCGCCAGTGATTGCTTTTTCAACGAGATATTCAGAACATAAAGTATAAGTTATAAACGGACTACAATTAGTCGCAATTTCATTGATGATCTAATTATGGGTAGTAGTTGATGCAATGAACGAAGCCATTGTAATAGAAGACTTGCGCAGAACTTACGGTCCATTCGTCGCTCTCAATGATCTTAACCTTGAAGTTGAACCAGGTGTTTGTGTCGGATATCTCGGCCCGAATGGAGCCGGGAAGACGACAACAATAAAAATTCTGACAAACCTCTTAAAGGCTACGAGTGGGAAGGCCTATCTGAACGGCGCAAACGTAGTTGAAGATCCTAAGCGCGCGCTTGAATACGTCGGGGCGGTGGTCGAGACTCCTGAATTCTATCCACAACTTACCCCTAATGAATGCTTAGCATACATAGGCCACATCAGAGGCATGAGTACGTCGGCCATACAAGAGCGCTCGCAAGAAGTACTTGAAGAGGTAAAGCTCCCAGACTGGGCGGATCAACGAACAGGCAAATTTTCAAAAGGAATGAAGCAACGATTAGCGATCGCGCAGGCACTTCTCCACGAACCCAACATTTTAATACTTGATGAGCCGACAACCGGACTCGATCCTCGGGGGATGTTTGAAGTGAGGGAGATTGTAAAGCAGCTAAAGGCGACCGACATAACTATCCTCATGAGTTCGCACCTCCTCAATGAGGTGCAGGAAGTGTGCGATAAAGTAGCAGTCATTGACAAGGGCACCCTGCTCGCATATGATACGGTCGAAAATCTGTCCGTCATGAAAGAAAATAGCGTTTCAGTTATGACGTTAGACCCTATAAAGCCGGACAAATTCAAAGAGCTAAAGACATTGCATAACGTAACATCGGTGAAAAGAGTTGAAACGTTGGAGCTTTTGTTGGCCTTCAAAGGAGGGGCTAAGGAACAAGCGCAGCTTCTTGAAGACGTTATTACAACCGGTGTAGAAGTGGTATCGTATAAGCCGGCGCAGTCCGTAATAGAAGAGATCTATTTACGGCTCATACCGGAAGAGGAGGTAGTTTAATGGCACCTGGAGACGTCAATCAGGTGGGAACGGTTGTCAAATATGAGCTCCTGAAGTACTTGAGGAGTAGACGGCTGTTCATATTACTTATTATAATTGTTCTTATTAATTCGCTCTTCTTAGTAATACCGCCAGCAACGGGGTCGGAGTATCCAAAAGATCCTACGGCGTTCACGCAGAACATGTTAGGATTCGTGAACCTTTTAATAATCATTTCAGCAACATTCTTCGGTGCTGATGCAATTGTCTCAGAGTTTGAGCAAAAAACAGGGTTTTTTCTCTTCCCCAACCCGATAAAGAGGCATATAATAATTACTGGAAAGTTCCTCGGGAGCGCTTTAGTCTCCTTTGGAGGGCTCGCGCTCTATTATGTTATAATTGTACTATCGGTGCGATTTATAGACGGCCATATCGCAGCAAACGTAGGGCTCTCATTTTTATATGCCTGCCTCTATCTCTTAGCGGTAGTAGCACTCGCATACCTGTTCAGTGCAATTATGAAAAGCTCAGTCACGTCACTCGTGCTCACGTTCTTTATGCTCTTTATGATATTGCCGATTGTCGATGCTGTTGGAACGATAGCGAAATTTAAGCCGTGGTTTTCGATAACGTTTGCAAGCGGTATAATAACAAATATATTGAAACAGCCTTATCCAAAAGATGCAGTACAAACCATACCGATACTCAGCAATGCTACACAAACGACAACCCCAGCATCTATTTCCATCGCACAGTATTATCCCGCCATCAATACAAGTATTATTGTAATGGTCGCATACCTTGTCGGAGCTTTTATATTAAGTTTGATCATAGCGAGAATGAGGCAGATGTAAGGAACAATGAGGTGCTACAAAGATGTCAAAAAAGTACGTCGTACAAAGCAAAAAAGGAATAGATGTACGAGAGTACCGTTGTAAGCCGAGAAACGCTTTGGCCTCCGTTATAAGCGAGGCTGACCTTGCAGACGGAGTCGTATTGAAAACAGAAGACGGTAGATATGTGGTTGTATCACAAAATGTGGCGACCATTTACGACAAATATGATGATCTGCCTAGCGACGTAAAACAGCAAAAGCTCGAGGCAGAGCTTTAGTTCAACGCTCTACTTCAGTGTGTAACAGTTACCATCTGAACTTTTTGGGGTACCTCTAATGAAGCGGGTGACGTTGATCAAACGGCGCAACATCACTACCCCCCTTGGTTATTCCAAGGAGGTTCAATAGCATAAGGGCGTTACGCGGAGCTTTTCCAAGTGGATGATTGTTGAAATAGACCCATATGCGCTTTGTATCAAACTCAGTTTCGATCTTCCTGATTTTCTCGCTCCATGACCCAAGTTCATCCTTAGTATACTCGTAGTCATACCGTGCTGACATAGATTGAGAATCTTCGCTTCCGTGTTTCTTAAACCACTCTTCATAGTTCCTTCCATGTAGTCTTACGTAGACAACATCGCTTCGTGTGCCCCCATTCGGAAGCAACGTTGGGAAAGGCGGTCCATCAACAATGCAAGACCCCACGTTATGCTTTTCAAGCACGTGCATTGTTTCATGTTCGATACTTTGACGATCTCTCTCAAGCCATGAGGCATGTCTGAACTCAACAAAGTAGTTGTATGAATCGGTATCGAGCATACCTAGGAACTCATCAAGCCGTTCCAAGTTACCAGTTGGTACTCCTTTCTCCACTCGTCTCACATATGGCGTCAATTGGATGAGAATTGCCCCTAGTACCTCATTTTTGTACATTGGAAAAATAACTTCATTTTCAAATTGATCTATGAGTTCCTTACCGCTGCTAATCTCGTAAAACCGAGGAAATTTCATGGAGTACGCAAATGCATCATATTTTTTGCTTTTTTCAATCCACACGTTGACGACGTTTTCTCCGGGTATTCTATAGTAGGTGCTGTTTATCTCGACAGTACTGAAAAATTTCGCATAATAGTCTAACCATTTTGACTTCTCATCGCTGTTATAGAACGGACCTATCCAGTCATCATAGCTCCACCCGCTGGTGCCCACTTTAACGTTATTTAGTAGTTTGTTCGCTGCTATGAATTCGGACATATACCTCCAATGGCACAATTATAGCGATCCATCCATTAATGAGGTTGTATCGGATCGTCAGTATCTTACTAAGACAATGGTACTCTCAAGCGTCTTCAGTAAAAAAATGTTGCGTTTTCGTAAGGTTTCTCACGAAATTCGTGTCGTTTATTGCGTTGACTCGTATTATATAATGCAGCAATGAGGTACTAAAAGCAATTCATTTGCTTTTTCTCTCTACAGCATTATAGGTTAGTTATACGTCTTACATGCAACGTTTGGGGAGCAATAGATGGAAACACTGCGTAAAACACGCAATATTAATATAAGCAAGATGAACACTCAATTGTGAAAGTAAAAGCATTTACCTTAAGCACGTGCTCTCATTGTCGCATGGCGAAGCAGTTTTTAAGGGAGCATTGCGACGATTTTGAATACATCGATGTTGATTTACTTGAGGGTGATGAGAGGGCAAAAGTGTTAAGAGAAATCTATGAACTCACTAAAGGTTATTCGTTTCCTGTTGTAGTCATTGGAGATTGTGTACTAGTGGGCTTTAATGAAGCAAGGCTAAGAAAAGAACTAGGCTTGTAATGGAGAGATTATGAACAGAGAACAGTATCTAGAAGCTATAAGGAAAGCGAGTGTGAGGATTGGAAGGCATTTAAATCCGGATCAAGATACCGTCAAAGAGCTCATTGACGGGATCTTAAAAAACAAGGAACGCTACGGATATCATTGTTGTCCTTGCAGAATGGCGGCGAATGACATTGAGAGGGATCGAGATATAATCTGCCCGTGCATCTATTGTGATCCTGACGTCGAAGAATTTGGAGCGTGTTATTGTGCTTTATATGTTAGTGAAGAATGTGCCCTAGGCAAAAAAGAGGTTCCGACGCAAATACCTGAACGACGCCCTGCAGAAAAATGGCTTCAATACTAAGCGAGCAATAAAGTGAGGTAATACAGTAACGTTGAGTTACAAATCTGAGGCTGCACTGACTCACTGTATTTTTTTCCCAACGCGCATTTTTAGCGTTCCTACTACCCTTTGTGCGCACAGCTAGCCTATATTGGTGTGGCTAACTTTAGCCTATATTGGTGGGGCTAACTTTAGCCTATATTGGTGGGGCTAACTTATATCTACTATTCAATATACGTACATTTAGGTCGCTAACGACAGCGCCTTCATTATACGTCTCATCAGATTCGGGCTCAGTGAAAAAGAGGCACAGCTCTACCTTCATCTTCTCAAGTACGGGGCCCAAGCCTTCAGCTCTGCTTGCAAAATCTTTAAAGACCTACCGCTTAGATATTTACCGCACGCTTGGTAGCCTGACTGAGAAAGGCATGGTGAACCCCTCACTCGATTCACCGACCGTCTATGCAGCGGTAGACATCAAGATTGCTCTCGATGCCGCACTTAAGAATTTTGAGAGTGAACCCCACGAGATGGAAATGACAAAACAGGAACTTCAAGAGCTTTTAAATCAACAGCGTCTTCGGCCATAGGATGAATTTCCCACGTATAAAATATTTAAAACTGTTAAAGATGCTTTTTCATATACAGAACGAGTTTTCGAGTCTGCAGTTTATGACATCATATTTATTGCACCCGCGTACGCGTTGCCCATTGCCTCCAAATATGGTGATCACGGTAACATCGAAAAAGCATCACAGCGCGGAGTGAGCGTACGGGGTATAACTGACATCTCACATGCAAACCTTGATACTGTACGCGAATACGTAGATCTCTATGCGGATTTTGCTATGAGTTGCGCCATTATTACTAGTACCACGGGCTATTTTTTCTAGTAAGTGATGGTAAAGAGAGCCTCAGCATGATTAACGCCGATGTCAAGGGCCTTTCACTCAATGAAACCGCCGTCGCACTTTGGTGTGGCTGCCCTGTATATGCTGCCTACCTCACATCGACGTTCGAGTTCGTGTGGGAGCGATCAGTCGATGCACCGCAGCGAATACTAGAGTTGTTAAAAGAAAAGGACTACCGATTGACGGACGTTAATTAAGATAGTTTCATCCGTTTGGTTTCACTCTATTGCTCGTTCGACTTCTTGTTTTGTGGCCAATTATATCTTCGATATATCGCTTTAATCCGACCAACGATAATCTGAGAAAGTTGTCTGTCGTACGCTCTATGACAAAGTTAAGTTGGCTTGATTGAGTTTCAGCAAATTCCTCAGTAACCGCAACCACTGTTTTGGGCCCGAATGGAACAAATTCGTAACTCGTAACACCGTTTGATCCAAGTACTTCCCCTAACCATGTGACTTTTCTAGCCGGAAAAACCTCCCTAACAACCGATTTCGTAATGATTTCTTCTGGGATAAAGTCGCTCTTATACTTCTGAATGAACATACCCCCAGGAATCCACACGCTTCCCCCGGTAATTTGATGTACATCAACTATCAGGGGGTTCCACTTACTCCAGGAATAAATGTCTGTAAATACCTCCCACACGAGCTGGGGTGTTGCGCTGATTTCAATTGAATGTGAAACAGATATGGCCATTTCAAGCTAACTTGTGCGATATCATAATTAGGTTTTTCCCTTGTAATCCATATGAATCATATGTTTTTTTATGGGTCAAAGAAAGTATGAGAGCGTTTCTTTTTGCATAATCGGGAGGAAAAGCGATATATAATCTGAGGGACGTTATACTTTGAATCTTCGGAAGAGCAGCACAATAGCTCCAAATTGTGGCCCCTCCGTAAGGTGTGACCTCTCCAATTTGTACATTGATTAACGAATAAACATGATGTGCGTGCGATATGGTAGTTGTTGCAATCCCTTCAGAAGACGACAAATGCCTCGTATCCAAGGTTGCTGCACATTTTAGATCAAGTCCGTATTTTACAATAGTTGAAATTGATGAAGGGAGAATCCAGCATTGTCAGGCTGTGAAAAACTGTGAAATGCCCTCCCCCCCTATGTTATTTAGATCTATGGGTGTGAATGTAGCACTTGTCGACCGAATTGGACCAGGTCAGCTACAACTTCTCAAGAAAATTGGGGTTGCCGTGTTTGGTGGGGCATCGGCGGACGTTGAATTTACCCTCACACAGTTTTTAGGAGGTAAACTAAAACTAGTTAACAAATCTCCAATATGCAGTGGGCATTGCACTGATTAAGTTCATTCGATATTACGGTTTTATGTGGTCGTTCATCCAATTTGCGATGTCCATTAACACGGGCCTCGCCTCACGGTCATTTCCGAGCAAGACGTGTTTCATTGATTTATAGATTATGAGTTTTTTATCAGCGTTTGCGATTCTATCAAACAACTCTCTACTTCCTGCTGGATCAGCAATAGTGTCAGCGCTTCCATGGAGCAAAAGACTGGGGACTGTTATAAAGCGCCCAAAATCAAACACTTTTTTCTGCGCCCATAGAATTTCTGAAAAAAGTTTAAAGGTCATGGTATCATGCATGAGTTCGTCTTCTTCTTTTCGTGATCTTACCTCCTCTGCATCTCCAAAATTAAAAAATGCAGTAGGATAAACGACAGCTATTTTTTGTATCTCATCTATATCCTGACTTGACAGAGTCACGTCAGAACCAATTTTTAGAAATGGTGCTGAGGCAATGACGCCTTCAATGGCCCTAGAATTTTTAATTGAGTAGAGAAGTGATATGAGCCCCCCTAAGCTTGAGCCGAGTAAAAAGGTTGGAGTGCCCTCGATTCTTGACAATTTGACAAAGCGATGTAAGTCATCAAGAAATTCTTGAAAGGCGTCTACATATCCGCGCATTCCTTCTGATTTACCGTGTCCTCTCTGGTCATAGGAGCTGAAATTTAAACCTTTTTCTAGTAGGAACTCAGCGACGTGTTTGCTCCTGCCGCCATGACTTCCGAAGCCGTGAACTCGTACTACGACTGCTGTTGGCTCCGCTATCTTCCAATGTCTATAAAAAAGTCTCACCTTTCGTACTCCTTTGAAGTAACCTTCTCGGTATTGTATCAATTTATTCAAACGTATACCTCAAAATCTTATGTGAATTTGTTAAAAGTTGTTATTATTAGTTTAGATTGATTTATGAAGGCATCATTTCGCTGTGTAGCAGCGTGTTAGCTCGATTAACTTTAAGTACTGCTATATGCCATACGGTCGATATTCCCTCCCTTAACTGATGAGCGAAGGTCGATATGATCCTCATAGCACAGGAATTCTATCAATAATGAACAACTTTGACTTCTGTCTATTAATTGTTAGTTTTCCCGCTTTCACTTGTGTTTAACCGTTTGAATCCTAATAATGAGAAATTTTTCAGATATAAGGTGTGAATATATAATAGGTGTAAGAGGGCATTTAGCTGCTAATGATGCAATCATACTAGGAAATTAATGAGTGATGAGAAGCAGAAGGGGGTAGGTTCAATTTCGTTGTTCAATGAAATCAATCAATTAATTGAGCGCGTTCAGCGTTATTACATAGTTTTTGAACCCAATCGATTTTTACGTTGTCAAAACTGGATTGAAAGTATTTTAGGTAAACATCTCTAAATGTTACTACGTCGAAGCCTTGTGCATTAACAGCTCTACATACCTCATCAAGCATATGGGGCGTTATTGTACTGAATTCGGCGCCGTTATCAGACACATCATGTATTACAAGTACAATCCACTCGCCGTCACCAGTTTCATTAAGCCATTCCCCAACTTGATCCATGCTCGTGCTTGAATTCAGTATTTTGACGTTTACCCTTGTAAAGTCATATGGCGGGTAATTGGGGAAAGCATCACACGTGCTTAAAACTTGATAGTATTTCTTGCATAAGTCCATTGAAGTGTAGTTCCATGAACCATAGGGGTAAACAAACGTTGTTGGATTAATACCTTGTGAACGGAGATACTCCTTAGACGCGTTGGCCTGATATTCGTTAATAATGTGAGTATGGTTATATGAGTGGCTTGCAATCTCCCAACCATGAGCATACAGCGATTTAACGTCGCTAATGTTCATATATCCCGGTAACTCCACCTGAACGGCTTTTGACACCACTGCACTCACTGCCACATATCCATACCTATCGAGAATCGGTTTAGCTACCTCTATTGTGCTCTTATGCCCATCGTCAATTCTGAATGTGACGATTGGTTTGCTTTTGCTATGGATTCTCTCCACCTTAACGTTTTTCAACATCACTCGGCCTTCTGAAGTAGTATATCCGCCAATTTTTATCGCGGTAACTCCCGAAGGAATTTTAAATGCAATCGATTCTTGTCTCCAAGTTTGCGTGGTTAAAGTAGTTTCGGAAGACGTCAACGTCGAGGTGTCGATGATAGGTGTACCATCGGTATTAAAACAGACGGCTGTTGCATTTGCGCTTCGTATCACATCGTAACTGAAGCGATATATGCCGCCAGGCTCTACGTTATACGAATTTTTTGATATCCATGTGATTTTTCCATTAGCAGCCGAACTAGTGATTTTTAAGATCCCGTCCTTATACTCATAACTAAAACCATTCATTCCAGTACTTGTGACGTTCCAATCAACTTGCGTGTTAGGTGAGACTAACGTGACGTTCGTTAAGGTTATTATTGAAGCGATGAACATCCCAAATATTTTAGTTTTCATTTTCTGATTTTTTATGATTTTCAAGGTAAGGGAGATCTTACACGTATGAGCATATCGGTTTGGAGTCTATTTAACAACGTATTTTAGTTTTCACCCCGACTAACAAAATAATGCGCTTTCACCTTCATTAAGTTACTTTGATATCAGATGAAGTACAAAGGGACTGCTCGCTTTTAATGCTTATCCTTAATTTCATAGTTTTGACAAGATAAGAGCGCTCACCTACTGAGCATTTCAGAATCTTACACATAACAGAATGAAATTAGAACAAGTAAAGTCAGTATCAGGACTATTGATACGATAGAATTTTTTTAAATTTTTTATGATAAGCTATTGAAAGTATAATAAGAAAAGTAGCTTAAGAGCAGAATCTAATGATAATTCTATTATTCAAACTCACTCATCAACTGAATGCCTATTTATATTTTAACATGCATAAATAATTGTAAAGGTGGTCTATTGGCGAAATGGATTTGTACTATGTGTGAATGGATTTACGATGAAGAGGTTGAAGGCGTGCTTTTCAATGAACTTCCTGAAGACTGGATGTGCCCTTTATGTGGTGCTGATAAGTCTTTGTTAGAGAGGTTGTGATTAGAAGGTTCTGTCGCGTGTCCAGACTCTCTTGCAAAGAAGGCATTGAGGTCAATGATAAAGTAATGTAATTAGCTAAAATCGTTTTACCACTTTGTGGCAGAGCTGACATTGATTGAATTGTTGAATGCACAAGTTTTCAACAATTCTGCAATACTTTTTTACGAAAATCAGCACCTTATAACATTTTCACGTTAAGAGAGGGTATATTTATGCGTCAAAATCCAAATTGGAGATCTTGATAGCGCCCATTATTACCACGTCATCAAGTTGCACGATTAAATCCTCTTCGGGAGGGGAATATTGCAACTTGATAAACAATACGGAAACTTTTGGTTCGTGCCTAGCAGCTTTAACGTAGTTGCGTTGTGCTGAATCGTTTGATGCCGTCGACAGTTTTGTATACCCTACTGAACTGATATTTGTGAATTCTTTCGCCTCAGTGATTGAATTGAACCTCTGGATTTTGTATGATACGGTGCCGCTTTCATTCGTTATCGCATTAGAAAAAGTGTAATTTATTGTTGCTGTTTTATTACCTTCATACGTTGCGCTCAAGTTCGTGACTGTCGAATTTTTTTTAGCGTTGTCTTTTAGCGATTCCACAATTGATATTACAATTGTGTCAGTTTCTACCCTTTTTGAATACGATACATTACTGGTGCTAGAGTTTGAAATACATCCAAAAGTTGTAGCTGAGATTATGCCAATTATGATTATTATTATGGCTTGTCGTTTCATTGAAAACTAGTATAAGAAAAGGCTAAATATTAAATAAATTATGGGTAGTAGTTGCATATTTTCAATTAATGAAATGCTAGTGCGACAATTTCTTTAAAAAAGTAAATAGAAAAATGAACCCGTCAGCGAAGATTACCAAACCCCCTAACGCGGTGAAAATAAATCCTGCGCTAATTGGGGCGGAAATTATAATTCCCCGGTCGAATAATATAAGTTTCAATATTTGAAATCCATAAAAAGTAAGATACAATATAAAACCACCAAATAGCAGGTTTAATATTCGAAGGGCATTTGTGTTTAAAATTAAGAGAGAGTACGCGGTGATCGACAACGCTATCAGAGAGACTACGATTATACTAACGCTAATCGGCGCCGCTTTTATAATTACGTTGTAACTGCTGGAGTATAGGGGGTCTATTCTAAGGTCTATGCCTTTAATTATTTGATATCCATCCGTCGACCAAGGAAAGATTGCGCCAAGGATCACGTAGATGATCCCGACTAACAAAAATGAGAGCGTTTTTTGATTCTCTGACGACATGTGCTTTGCCCATTGTGTGTCGATTTTTACCACCCAAGGTGTTATTCGTTACCGTTAATTTCGCTAAAAATGCAATAACCGTTTACGTCATAGATGATATGGCAGTATGCTTACTCGTAGGCACGGTGTGAATTTATGGCTATTGGTCTTTAACTTCGTCAGATGACTTAAATCGATAGCATATATCGTACATTACGGGTATCAGTTAAATTTTTGGTAATACCAAGAGCTGTTATCCTGTCAAGAGTTTGTGTATTAACGCTTGAGTGTGCATTTGATTAAATGAACGTATTATGGCTACAAGGAATGACATTTTGTCTGAATGGCTCCTGACCGATGTTCATTCTAGCGCAACAAGCTACAATACGTTTGTAGAGTTAACTTCGAATTCATTTGGTCATTTTTTGAAAATTCTGTTTACTTAGGGCACCAGCTAGGCTGAGAGCTTGCTTAGTCTAACTAAACGTACTGATGAGGCATGTCAATAGTAGTCGTCAAAGCTGGTTTTTTTATTTAGCCTAATCTATTAAAATAGCGAAAAAGATCGTAGAACTTTCTCAATAAGAATTTTAAATTAAAACTCTAAATTAAACGTTTGAATCCTATCACTGACGATGAATGACAAACAACAAGTTTTTATATTGCTTATTACATTACGTTAATGTACAATATTATACATTGTTGTAGCATTATGATCTCAAGAAATATCTCGACAGGCACTACAAGGGTAAATATCACGCAAAAATTGTCTGAGGGGCACCTCTCAGTAAACGAAGCGTACTCAGCTTATCGTTATATTGTAGAGAGCGCGACCGACGCGGAAATTGGTGCGATCTTGATGGGACTAAAGTGCAGGACGGAGAGCAATGAGGAGATCCTAGGATTTGCTCGCGCTATGCGAGACACTTGTTTTAAAGTTGTGCCGAACATAAATAACGAGCTCATTGACACATGTGGGACAGGGGGAGATAGCTCTGGAACATTCAACGTAAGCACCGCATCAGCTCTAGTGGCTTCAGCTGCTGGATTATTCGTAGCAAAGCACGGAAACTATTCTATAACTTCCCACTCAGGCAGCGCTGATGTTCTAAAAGCGCTTGGAATAAATATTGCCATGGATTTAGAAACGGTGAGGAGGTCCATTGAAGAGCGAAAGTTTGGCTTTATGCTCGCCCAAAAGTTTCATCCAGCAGTGAAGAGGGTCGCTCATATACGGAGGGAGCTTGGATTCAGAACCATTTTCAACATACTTGGACCCCTTACAAATCCCGCATATCCGGATGTCCAGGTGGTGGGAGTATATGATCCCAAGTTATGTGAACCTTTAGCGAACGTGTTAAACGGAATTGGACTAAAAAGGGCATATGTAGCGCACGGTGATGGACTAGATGAGTTCACAAACACGGGCACCACAGTAGTTTCCGAGCTTAAGGACAAACGAGTAGAAACGTATGAGCTGGCGCCCGATGATTTTGGACTTGCAATAGCTAAAAAGTCCAGTTTAGTTGGTGGAAGCCCTCAGGTGAACGCAGCTATCATTGAAGGACTTTTCGAAGGTCACGTTAAGGATCGATACAAGTTAGAATTCTTGCTTTTAAATGCTGGTGCGGCAATTTCCGTGGGAACTGGTTGTAGCATCGTTGAGGGAATTGAGATAGCCAATGACGTTTTAGAAGAGGGGCTTGCGATAAATAAGCTAAACGAATTGAGAGGTGTCTTTTGATGTTCATAAAGGTATGCGGCCTGACTTGTAAAGAGGACCTCTGTACAACAGTAAAGTTCGACGTTGATGCCGTCGGCTTCATTGTAGACGTTCCGGTTCGTACACCGCGTAAGGTTTCGGTATTTCTTGCGCGAGACCTTATGGAGATGGCGAAGGACTATGGAGTGCAGACTGCAGCAGTGATCATGCCCGAAGATGCTTATGAGGCTTTGAAGTTATCATGCGCCCTAGAGCCTGACTATCTTCAAATTCACTGTGTCTTGCCTTACGTTGAGCAAAAACGCATCTATGAAGAAAGCGGATCCAAGGTCATTACCGTGGTGAATGCCGATTCAAGAGTCAATTACGATTACACTGATTATGTACTCGTAGATAAAGATGCGAGAAACAATCCTCCGAGCATTGAATTTAGTCAGACTCTCGTAAAGAAGTGTAAGAAACCTGTTTTAGTTGCCGGAAATTTAACTCCTGCAAATGTTAGCGGTGTTATAGAGAACGTAAAGCCTTTTGGCGTTGACGTCGCGAGTGGCGTGGAGAAAGAGGGTAAAAAGGATGCTTCACTTATCAGCTCGTTCGTTAGAAGTGCACGGGAGGCGGCTTGCTTTGTTTAAATCACCCCTTTTTGAGTTAACAATGGATAAAGATCGGTTAATTGAACTGCAAAATGGATTAACTAGGCCGTGCATCATTCCTGTTGCCGTAAAAATCTTGACCTCATCGAGCATAAACGACGTGAGCCCACTAGGTGTTTTGAAGCTGATTGATCGAGAAGGCGAACGCTCGTTTCTACTTGAGTCAACTTCAAAGATCCCGAGCATTGGGGGCGGCGCTTACTCTTTTGTCGGACATAATCCAGCTGCGTTAATTACGGGGGATGTGGTATCAAACTCCATTGAAATAGAGGTTTTTGATGAATCACTAAAGCAGATGCTAGTAAAGAGCATTCAAGATGCAGGTGAGCTCTCGATTGGAGAGAAAATAACTCTCAAAGTCAAACAGGGCCTTGACATATTTGACGCCTTACGAAAATGTGTACAGTTCGCCGATTATGTGGATTCAAATAGCTTAATTAGAACAATCTGTAAGAGGCAGTTGTTCACCGGTGGAGCTGTAGGGTACATAAGTTACGATGCAGTAAAAGAGTTACAGATTCGCGCTCCCACGAATAACGTGAGGGGTCATGCATTTGAATTCTATATCGTAAAAGATGTCCTCGTTTTCGATCATTCTGATGATTCCATATACGCAGTCACCAATGTAATTCTGGACAGTGCAAGCGACTTGGAAGAGCTTATGAGAGACGCAGACACAAGGATTTATCAACTAAAGCACTATGTTCAGCAATCTTCATTTATTGCTGATTCGCAAAATTTCGATAAACCACCGCTATTTTTTAAGCGTGTTCTAAAAGCAAGTATGACTAAAGAAGA
The DNA here is from genome assembly GCA_963704625.1 of Methanobacteriota archaeon. Lineage (GTDB taxonomy): Archaea > Halobacteriota > Bog-38 > Methanoflorentales > Methanoflorentaceae > DASPRZ01. The sequence continues at coordinate 1,952,581 of OY969924.1, forward strand.
GTTCGAGCTTGCAACGACGAGAGCAATAGAACACATCTACGCTGGAGATGTTTTTCAGGTACTTCCTTCAATAAGGCACCAAGTCGAAATTAGATGTGATCATCAGGATGGCGTCGTTAATGAACCAACGCCGTATGAAAAGATGTACTTTGAGAGAATGCTTTACGAAGAACTCAGAAGGCTAAATCCGAGTCCTTATATGTACTTCTTACGGTTTCGCGCTGTCTCGATTATTGGGTCAAGTCCTGAGACTCTTTTTTCGGTTTGTGGCGATAGCCTCATAACTAACCCGATCGCAGGGACGTGTCCTCGGGGGTCGGATGAGGTTGAGGACGTAACTTTTGCAAACACCATGCTGAATGACCCAAAGGAGAGGGCTGAACATTTAATGCTCGTAGATCTGGGCCGCAATGATGTGCGGAGCGTTTGCGAGGGCGGATCAGTGGAGGTAATCGATACAATGTCAGTTGTAAAGTACTCGCACGTTCAGCATATCGAAAGTACCGTGGCAGGTACGTTACGAGATGGCCATGATGCATTTAGTGCAGCTCGGGCTGTGATGCCAATGGGAACTGTGTCAGGCGCCCCCAAGATTAGAGCAATGGAGTTAATCGATAAATACGAACCGATGCCGAGAGGAATCTATAGCGGTGGAGTTGGATATTTCACATTTAACGGCGACTCAGACTTTGCAATAGCGATCAGGACTTTTGTTATTGAGGGGACAAAAGTTTCTTATCAAGCAGGGGCTGGAATCGTCGCTGACTCTGTCCCTCAACGAGAGTACGAAGAGGTAAAAAGAAAATTAGCGGCACTTGAGGCTGCGCTTTATAACATTACGACATTAGCGAAGTGAATTAAAATGAACGTAAAGGTGCAACGAAAAGAACAGCAGAACCATCTTAAAATGTTGTTTATCGATAACTTTGACTCATTTGTTTGGAACCTGGTCGACTACATATCAACGTTTGGTCACTTTACTAAAGTTGTAAAGAACGAAGTGCCACTGTCTGACGTGCGGTCGTTCGACCCAGACGTGATTGTGATATCACCTGGTCCGGGAAGTCCTGAAATACCCAGCGATATAGGGTCGTGCCTTGAAATAATACGAGAGTTCGAAGGTACGCCAATACTTGGAATCTGCCTTGGACATCAGGCGATTGGGGCTGCATACGGGGCGAGAATCATAAGAGTTAAACCAGTCCATGGAAAGCCCGATCGAATATTCCACGACGGCTCCGCTATTTACAAAGGACTTCCAAATCCCGTCATTGCAGGGCGTTATCACTCACTTGTGTTAGATGACCTTCCTTCTAAGCTCAAAGCGACTTCGACTACAGAAGATGGCATCATAATGGGGATAAAGCATACGGATTTCCCGACATACGGACTTCAGTTTCATCCCGAAAGTGTGCTGACACCTTCAGGCAAATCGATCATTAGCAATTTCTTAGACGTTGCACGTCGGAAAGTCAGGGGACGATAAATGCAAGGACACGCTGATGTCTTGGGTGAGTTGCTAAAGCTGGGAATCCCAACGATAGCTGAACGCGGTTTTGAAACTACGCCAAAAAGAGACATCGTCAAGTGTATAACGTCGGCCCAACGTGATGGGAGAGTGCCAGTTATTGCCGAAATCAAACACACCGCGTTTGGGAAGCGACTAACAGAAAAGCCACTCGTTGAGACGGCGTTTGAAATGACTCGCGGGGGAGCAGCTGCATTATCAGTGCTCACAGATGAGCATTTTTTCGGCGGATCGATAGATGATGTCCAGGCAGTGCGAAATGTCGTTGATGTTCCAGTGCTCAGAAAGGACTTTATTAGGAGACCTGAACAGTTAAAACAAGTGAGATCAGACGCAGCGTTACTTATCGTACGACTAATCGAACGACTCAGTGGCAACATTAACGATTATGTGGAAACTGCCCTATCCCATGACATAGAGCCGCTCGTCGAGGTAGGAAGCATCTCAGATGTTGCAGTGATATCGGACCTTGACCTCAATTTCATTGCTATAAATAACAGAGACTTACAGACGCTCAACGTCGATTTAATGACGACTGAATTGCTAGCTCCGATATTGAGACGGCTCTTCAGTAAGGCAACGTTAATAAGTGCAAGCGGTATCAACGTGCCACATGATGTTGAAAGGGTGCTCTCGGCAGGATGCGATGGGGTCCTCGTGGGGACTTCTATAATGCAAAGCTCTGATATAGTGGAAAAAGTAAAACAGTTCGTTTACTGCAGGAGGCCTGCGCCTTATGAAGGGTAAAAAAGGGATGTACGCTACCTATGGCGGACAGTACGTTGCCGAGACCCTCATGGCACCTCTGCTTGAACTCGAAAAAGCCTATGAAACATTGAAAGAAGATCCCGAGTTCATGGCCGAATTCGATTACTATTTAAAGAGCTACGCTGGCAGGCCCACCCCGGTTTACCGTGCGAAGCGTTTCTCTGAGCTTTGCGGTCTTAGAATTTACCTGAAGCGTGAAGATCTCTGTCATAGTGGCGCGCATAAGATAAACAACGTAATAGGTCAGGCCTTGATCGCAAAGAAGCTTGACAAAAAAATTGTAATCTGTGAGACGGGGGCGGGACAGCACGGAGTGGCAACGAGCATGGCTTGTGCGATGATGGGTCTTGAATGCAAAGTCTACATGGGAACTCGTGACATGGAACGTCAGAAGCCAAATGTGATTCGTATGCAGCTGCTTGGAGCTGAAGTGATCCCGGTTGAAAGTGGCTCCCGCACACTGAAAGATGCTGTAAATGAGGCGTTACGACAATGGACTGCAAATGCAGAAAATGCCTACTATCTTATGGGTTCAGCGTTGGGCCCTCATCCTTATCCAGCGATGGTGAGAGATTTTCAGCGCGTGATAGGAATAGAGGCTAAAAATCAGATCAGTGAGCTTGAGGAGCGATTGCCTGATGCAATTGTTGCGTGCGCCGGAGGCGGCAGCAATGCAATGGGAATTTTCACGCCATTTCTTGACGATAGCGTCGAATTAATAGCTGTAGAGGCAGGAGGCATATTCAGTGATGACGCCCAGATACAAGGTATGAAGGCGCCCCACGCAATAAGGCTCATTAATTGTGATATTGGGGTCTTCCATGGCATGAAGACGAGAGTTCTGCAAGACAGACACGGCCAGATACTTGAGACAACGAGCATAAGTGCAGGTCTTGATTACTCAGGTGTTGGACCAGAGCTCGCTCACCTTGTGGACATTGGGAGGGTTCTACCGAGATTCGCTCGGGATGATGAGGTTCTTGCAGGTTTTGAAATTCTGTGTAAGACCGAGGGTATCATTCCTGCGCTCGAATCATCACACGCTCTAGCATATGCAATGAGGGCGTGCGATGCCGGAGACCTCGAACCAGGAGCACTTGTGCTAATAAACCTGTCTGGTAGGGGAGACAAGGACGTGAACACCGTAATCGAACGAAGGGGGGTAGAAAATTAAAGTAAGAAACAGACTAACTGAGCGTTTGGACGGCAAGAAATCGCTTGTCGCTTATATAATGGCAGGAGATCCTGCCTTACAGAAAACTGCTGAATACGTTAGTGCCCTCTCGCGTGAGGTTGACGCGTTGGAACTGGGAGTCCCATTTTCAGACCCGATTGCCGACGGGCCGGTTATACAACGGGCTGGCCAGAGGGCTCTTAGAGGACGTCCTACTACGTTAGCTGACATCTTATCGTTATTAAAAGAGCTTCAAACAGATGTCCCAACAGTTCTTATGTCCTATTATAATCTCATTTATCGCTACGGGGTATCAAAACTAACAAGAGACGCGAGAGACGTAGTTGATGGCATAATTGTTCCAGACCTGCCCCTTGAAGAAGCTTCAGAGCTCAGGAGATATTGCAGCAACAATGACATTTGTAACATCTTTCTGATCGCCCCAACTACCTCCAATGAAAGAATGGCCGAAATTCTCAAGTCAACAAGTGGTTTTGCATACATCGTCTCTCGCCTCGGAGTTACGGGAGGTGTGACTGATTATGCACATTTAAGAGACCTCGTCAGCAGAGTAAAATCCGTTGAGAGTCGATACGAGCTTCTTAAATTACCTAAATTGGTGGGATTTGGCATCTCAAAGCCCTTAGATGTGGAAGCTACGATTTCTGCTGGAGCTGATGGTGCGATCGTTGGTTCAGCATTCGTCAAGGAGATTGAAAATGGGACATCTCCTCGTGATCTTGCGCATTTTGCCAGGTCCCTTAAAAAGGCCACTTTAAACCAATTTGCAGAAGTTGAGACTTAATGGGCTTGCTATAACCGGGGGCACCTGTCACTTCCCCACTACTAATGCATAAATCGGGTTAAAAGCGGGCTTTAAGATTTCATATTTCGATTCCTAGTCTTCCAGCCATAATTAAGTAAAAGCTGGCCAGTCCTTTCCATTTTCCCCATTTTTTAGCAATACTACGCGCGTCTTTACTGGATATTTTTTTATCGTTACAATAGTAGTGTGAAATAGTTTTCTTTAATCCTAAGTCATCAGCAGGGATAGCCTCTAGGTTATGCATTCCTCTAATTAGCGTAAGTTCCGCCGTCCAAGCTCCCACTCCGCGCAATTTACAGAGCTCATCAATGATTTCATTTGTATCTTCGTAACTTTTGAACTTCTCTAAATTCAGATTACCATTTGAAATTAATGCTGCTACGTCTCTGATATATTCCGCTTTTCTCGTGCTTAGCCCGCACATACGAAGCTGCCCAATGGTTGCCGACGCAAGTGTTTCTGGTGCAGGAAAAGCGTAGTAGACACTCTTATTTATTTTTACGATATCACCAAAAGTTTTAATCATTCGTTTTTGGATGCTAAATGCGGCACCTAGCGAAATTTGCTGCTCTGTTATTGATGAAATTAATGCCTCAAAAACAGTTTGCGTAGTTGGACTTTTTAATCCTCTAAGCTGTTCAATTAATTTTGACATAATGTCGTCACGGTTGACTTCCTTATAGAACTGTGTGAGATCCAAATCTAAATTAAAAAGGTTAACGACAGTTTCTCTAACCATCTTGAGGTGCTCGTTTAAAAACTCTGTATCAACTCTAACCTCAACGAGGAGTTTAGGTTTATCGATGGCTCCTATAGATGTGATGACGACACAAACTAGTTCATTTGCTATCCGGATGACCTGCCAAAATTTCCCTTTATAATAGGTGCGGATTTGCGTATCTCCATCTGAAAATATTGCGGCGCTTAACTCAAAGTCAAATGGAGCAGCAGGGAACATTATTAGCTTCATAGCAAAATTAAGATAAAAGAGCGCAGAGACATCCCAACAAGTGGGATATCTACAGATGCGCAAGAAACGCCAATTGATGTTCAGAAGCAGAACGTTTCGTTTTTAAGGAGGAAGGACAAGGTGCCTCCCGAAATCAACAGCTGAACCCTTATTCAATTGAGCAAGCATATCAAAGCGTTTGTCCATCTTTTTAAACACGCCCTCTACTATTTCCCTATCCTCTTTATCCAGCTTGCTGACATTCAAGTCCCCCGTAAATCCCCGTGCATCCCAGACGTTTTCAGGGATTAACTGTTTTAGTGAAGCTAAATAGTCCGGGATCTTTTCTTGCCAGAGGCCAGAAAAAACTGCAAAAACTGCAACCTTCTTTCCCATCAAAGCGGAACGGTTTTCCTTCAAGAAATTTGCCACACTGTCGAGCGGTTTCCCCCCATATATTGGCGATCCAATTACAATTAGATCGTAATCAAGTTTCTTTACATCTGTGACTTTCTGTACGTCAGTAGCGCACTTTTCGCTAATCCCTTCAGCAATCCAGTTTGCGGTCGATTCAGTTGAGCCGTATTTGCTATCATACAGGACGATACATTTCATACGTTGATCTTTCGTATCAAAATAAATAAAGATATCCACATATGTGTTCAAAAGCTGATGATCTCTCGGCTAATCATAAAAATCATTGAAGTTTTTACTGTTGCACTCATCCGGGCCTCTCGTAACATCCTATTGAAGTTTTCAGGCCATTATTACTTTTGCACGTTTATGACGTGTCTACGTTTGAGTATAAGTCACTTCGAATGGACGAAAAACGAGGTCTGAGACTAAAGCACCTCGTTTCTTATGTGTATTCCATCGACATGGATCACCGTCTTTCGCGTTTACCCGTATTAAAAACACTATGTTTTTTAATTAATGTACGTGGCGAGAATTGTAAACAAATTATTAAAGTAATACTTAAATGTATAAGTGGTGATGTTTGTGGACTTAGTAAAGATTCCCCGTATGGATAAAACGGAATACGACCAGTTGATTCGTGAAGGACACATCAGTCGAATCGCCTTCAAAGGAGTAGAGTATCCATATATTGCACCATTTTTGTATGTTTTCGATGGAAATTTCATATATTTCCTGTCAACAAAGTACGGTAAAAAGATACAGCTCTTCCACCAAAGCCCTAACGTGGCGGTCGAAATCGAAAAATTTAGTTCAGATCTTGCAAATTACACATTTGTAACATTGCAAGGGCGTCTTAAACAAATTGATGATGTTACAGAAGATATGGCCATTCGGAAGAAGTTCGTGGAACTGATTAAGAATAAAAATCTTTCGAAAAACATTGTAGCCGCCCTCGGCCACTCACCTGAAGAACCTGTCGAATCAATTGTAACTGAAAAAAGAAGTCTTATATGGAAGCTTGTGCGCGTCGAGGATATCGTAGGACTTAAAAATGTCTAAAAAGCTTTTCAAAACGAATTATGGGTTGCTTATCACTTACCTGTAGTGGTAATAGGGAACTAGCTATATTTATCCCATCAATTGACGAATAGGCATATAAAACAAGTACTGCAGTTTTTTTGTTCCCTCAGCGTAATTTCGAACGTTAAATTGAGCTCTTAAGCTTAAGAGCCACTCGCAAAGAACGAAAAACTTATTCAAAAGTGCTCATTTTGAAGTTTTGCAGAGTGACGTATCACAACACGAACTTACCAACTCAGCGGTTAGGCTCGGAAACCCTGCTAAAGTTCAAGTAAGACATCCATGCGCATCATTAAAAAATTACCTGTTTTTATTTTTTTATCCCCTGCAGTATAATTATGCCCTCTCCTTCACATAATCGCTTTATGTCGGTAAAACCATTACGCTGTAACGCAGCTTCTGCCTGTTTAGAGGTAATTCCCTTTTTGCCACGCCTCGCATACCTTTCTAGAGTGTTCATAGATGACCACACATCTACATCGATGTCAGTCACATAGTTTCGAAGGATCATCAACCCTCCTGCGATGAGCCAGTTCTTAGATTTTGCCAGCAACTCGAGCAAATCGTTATAGGAAGCAGTCACATTTGAAATAAACACGACATCGAAGCTCTGCTGGGCGCTAAAATTTTTATAATCCCCAGCTATTACTTCTACCTGCTCTTGAGCACTATATTTGTTGACAAACTCTCTCGTTATTTCAGTTACCTCTGGGTAATCAAGGACGCAAGCTTTTAGGTTAGGATATTTCTTTGTAAAGAATATACTGTAGAGTCCGTGGCCGCCACCTACATCGAGTAATCGACTGTGCCCTGACAGGTCAATCTTTTTCACTGCAATCTGAACCCCTCCGAGAAGAGAGACTGAAGCTATCTTGTGCAACACTTCGCGCGACCAATAATCTTTTGTTATATCACGGATTGCTGGGCCCTGTGTCACGTACTTTTGCAGGACTGCGCCAGTCTCAATGTCGTCAAATAACTCTTTGCCCAAATACATCACACTTCGGCTATCCAGATACTGACGGGAAATGTTGGAATTAACGTATAGTAGATCTTTGCCGCTCATTATAACGTCTACGAAGCCAAATTTATACAAGACTTTAAGAAAGTACTCGGTGAATTGTTCGTCAATTTCAAGTTCATTTGATAGATGCTCCACGGTGACAGGACGTTCCATTTTTGAATATATGTCAAGGTCTACTGAAAGCCGCATGATTTCAAAAAATTTTCGACAGTTGATTACCAGTTTAATATGTTTTGGCACCAATTCATAATGACTCACCTATAGCCCTCCTGTAAGCAACTAACATAATGATTAGAGCGTTCTGTTATATTATCTCCGATAGGGTATCTCTCTACTAATCAGACTCCAAACGATGGATGGATAGCATAATAGAGTGTTTTAACTTGTTACAAAGGTATTTAAGGTTAAGGTGTTACCCGTAAAACACCACATGATTAATGTGTAGCGATACCTATATGCGTAATTTGAACGACATATTTTAATTGCGTACTAGATCGGAAGCCGAAAAACTTGTTACAGGGGGATAAAATGAAATACAAATGTGATGAAAAAAGTTGCCCACATTACACAGAATGTCAACTTTACTTCGACGATCCGAACGTGACCAAATATGAGAAATCTAAATCAGTGTCAGGCAAACGACTATGTATATTCTACTGGGGAACAGGTCGTCTGAAGGCGATGGAGAGGTAAGTGAGTCAAAATTTTCTATTTTTCCGCTTATAAGATCCCTATTCGAATACGGAGCGCGCTGTCTATCAACATGATACCTCTGCTCGAAGAACGAAGTTTTTAATGTTCGAGTTACGTTCATTTTCAAGCCATGAGATCTGCTTCCATCTATTTTTAGGCTATTCGCTTAATGCTTAGCTGTACAGCTTTTTCGGTACGGTAAAGTGACTAATTTATTGATCATCATTTTACGTTCTTGCGAGGGAACTGAGTCATTTGCGGTTTAAGGAGCTACCAGCTTTTCTTCTGGAAATTGCCCCTCATAGTAGCCCCATTAGCTTTGCGTAATATTTAAGCGTTTGATATGTGTCAAATACTGAAAGCGCAGAGAGGACACATCTGCACAAACTAACGTGTTGCAACTCTGCAGTTCTATTTCGTTGAGGGGAAGGGTATATGCAAATAGGATACTTATAAGTTCATACTATGCAAGATGGGATATACACTTCCAAATGCCCTTTCATCAACAAGCGACTATATCGACGTGCATAATACACCACACATTACTCTCCATGTCGCTCTTTTTGCATCAACTAGATTGACATTTTAATTTCCCAAGTGGTAACTGCATTTCTATCTAGCCAAAGTACATGACGAATAATCTCTTTTAAAACTGGCCAATTCATCGTTACGGAGTATACTAACGAGTCCGATCAATTTGCGTAAGCTGTTCTTATAATCGCGCAAATCTTTCATATATCGATTATAATTGCATCCATATCTTTATTGTTAGTACGAACTAAGGTGGTTTAAGTATGCAAGAAAAAACCTATTCAATGAACATAGCTGGTATGACTGATGAGGAGCTCGATGAGGCACTGTCAACATCATTGAATGCAATTGTGAAAGGGACAGATCTGTGGAAAGAGAAGCAGCAATTCCATAAAGAGGTCACAGAAGCCTTAATCAGTATATTAAGAGAGAACAAACTTACCATCTTTGATGTGTGGATTAAGCGCGAAGACAGTATATGCGAGGTCATAGACGTGCCAACAAAGGTTGTTGAAGGGGGGCAGCTGCTTGAGGGTCCCATCGATATAGAAGTCGTGAAAATTTACAATTTAAGGTCGAAGGACAGTAACGGAAATTACGAGCTGCTTTACGAAAACGAATATAAGAAGGATGTCAAGATAATGCTGTACTCTGATCGAACGATGATTAGGAACCCATAATATCGTATCGCTCATAACGATATGATGAAATAAGCTAGATGCCGATTATGTCGCTTCATCTGAGTTCTATCGAAAAATTAGGAGGAAAGTCGCTTGTTGACCCTCACTGACTACGATTTAATTCGATATAGCAGGCAGATTATGATCCCTGGATTTGGAACCGAGGGTCAGAAGAAACTAAAGATGGCAAATGTTTTAATAGCTGGCATGGGTGGCCTTGGCTCTCCAATAGCACTTTACCTTGCGGCAGCCGGAGTTGGCAACATGAGGCTTATAGATATGGACGAGGTTGATCTAAGTAACTTGAACAGGCAAATACTCCACTGGGATGAAGATGTGGGAAAGGAAAAGGTGAGATCCGCGCTCGAGAAGTTAAGAAAGGTGAATTCATCGGTTAAATTTGACGTCGTTAATACAAAAATTGATGAAGAGAATGTATGGGATCTAACTGCAAAGCACGATGTGCTGATAGATGCCTTGGATAATTTTCAAGCAAGGCACCTGCTTAACAAGGCCGCATTAAAACACGGCGTGCCTTTGATTCACGGAGCTGTTTACGGCTATGAGGGCAGGTTAGTGACGCTCTTTCCGGGGAAGACTGCTTGTCTTGAATGCGTTTTTCCGCTCGTCCCTCCTTCAAAAATATTTCCAGTGCTTGGAACAACTCCTGGGGTGATAGCAGCACTTCAGTCTACTGAGGCTATCAAGTATATCACTGGCACAGGAGTTAATCTGACTGATGAGATGTTGATTTATGATGGTGAGATAATGAAATTTGATAGAGTGCGGATTTCACGCAATCCAAAATGCAAATTGTGCTCGACTAAATCTTAATTGTCCTCTCATTTCTTTCAGTAGCTTGCCGATCTTTCAAATAGTTCTGTTTTAAAGATGTGATTTTTGCGACTTTATATCGTTAAAATGACAACCTAAGTGATTTGCGAACCACTATCAGGATGCTGACAAAAAAGATAATCTGGTCGCATTTTTCGGAAGGCAAAAGCGTATGAATAACAGGGCAAGGGCGGTCAGTTCATAAATTAAGACAGATGATATACGATTAAGTGCAGCTAATAGTTAAGAAGTACTATAATTGTTAGGTGACGCAATTGTTAAAGCCCTCGATGGCCGAAGAAAGTGGGCCTATAGCTGAAGCAGAGACGATGCCAGAGCCCTTAGAGGATGTTAAGCAGTTGGCACCAATAGAACGCCAGTTCGCTTCACTTTCGTCAAGGTTCTTCGCCTCTTTAATTGATATGACACTAATTGGCTTCTTAATGGTGTCGACGTTTTTAATACCGCCATTTAATGAAATGCGCCTGCTATTTGGTGCGAAATTCACTTTTCTTTTCGTCGTTACTTACCTCATTATATTATTTTTATATTATACGTCATTGGAGGGAGTGAAAGGCGTTACTATAGGTAAGTGGCTACTCGGCATAAAAGTTGTAAATGAAGATTTACATAACATTAGCATGGGTGATTCTGTAACGAGAAATGTACTACGAATCGTTGACGCGTTTCCGTTTTTTGTTCCTTACTTGCTTGGCGTCATTGTTATGCGGCGGGGTGAAAATTGTCAGAGAGTAGGAGATCTTGCTGCACGAACTGTCGTGGTAAACATTTGAATTGATACGCGCGGTTTTGTACGGATTACCGCTATTTTTTGGGGGGCACTCTCCTCAACAATTTTGAGGCTTCGAACATATCCTTGAGACTCTCAGGTCCAGGATATTTCTTTTCTTCACTTCCTATCGTAAATATTCGCCATATTACGATCGCGAGAGCAAGTACAGCTATGGCTAAAATTCCAAAGAATTTGCTGTTTCCTTTGTAAATTGCAAAGATGCTTGCAATTGTGATGAGAATGAGCACGGCCAAAAAAACGATATTAACTTTGAGAATCTTATTGTGCGTCATTATTCCGATCTTTAATATGGCTTTACTCAAATAGATTATGATGGGGCGTCGATTGTATTAGTTCACAACTTTGTTTAATATGCAAGTTACAAGTATCCCTGTTAGGACAGCTTAACGAAATTGCGTTTTGAAGTGTAGCCGATTCGTGACGTGATAATTAATGAAACTATCGACTATTAGGCAAGAAGGACTGCAATTATCCCCGAGAGAAAAACCCCGTCAAATGTCCCTGCTCCACCTATTGAAGCTATCGGAGCACCTATTTTCTTTATCTTTCCCAAATTGCTTATATCAGCTCCAATTAAAGTTCCAAGGACTCCACACACATACGCTAAAGCAAAGGTTTCACTAGCAATTAAAAATTCGATTGATATGATTATCGAAAAAAGGGCAGCTGCTAGAGGTGATATGAGTGCCGGCGATACTATTCCGACTCCCTTAACCGGCTTTGATACTAAGTGCGAAATAAATGATATGATTACAACTCCCAAGGCTGCAAATGGAATAACGTGAGGGAACTCAAAGAGGAGGTACATCGATACTGCAGTGGGTATCAGGGCACCTCCCAGATTCACTGCGATAACCGTCTTTTTTGATTCCTCGCCGATAGCCGGGATACGATATTTCATGCCATAAACCCGAACAAATGCATTCGTCAGTACGGGCTCATTTGATTCAAGAGTGACTATTGGTATGTTTATGAAACTTCCAGCAAGCGTAGCTAAAAACAGAATTATGACCTCTCTTGATGAAAAGCCAATCTTGCTAAATGCCGTACCGACAAGCCCGACGAATACAAGGATGAACACTATAATCAAAATGAAAACAATAAACGTTGTTATTAAGTTCGAGAAAGGGTTATATATGAGCCTTCTATGATTTGACAATTGCCTTAACCTCCACGTCATAAAAAGGGACTAAGCTAAACTTTTGTTTACGAGATTAAGATCGTTTGTAACTTACGCCACGTAATTAATTTGAAAACACTTAATACTTTGTCATATGCGTCAATTGAACCTTAACTAGCGTTTTAACATCTACGAGATTTATTTAAGCGTGAAAGGTTAGAACTTTGACCTTCTTGGTAAATATGTTTGGTAGTCTTATCGTTTTATGACTAAGAAGAGATAAACACTAAATTTTTAAACATTAACGTAATTGTAAGATATAAAGAAACATAAAAGTTGGTAAGAAGGCGCGGTAATGGTAAAAGGAGAAGTAATGCATATCAGCCCTGATGACGAGGGCATCACAAGTATTTACGTTCAGTCACAAGATAAGCAGTATATCGTATATTGTTTCACATTCAAGAATGATTTAATTGACGATTTGAATTTAAAGAAAGGGGATTTTGTAGAAGTTGAAGATAACTCAAGTGATCCTTTGATAAGCAAAGTGGATTTATAGCAGTTTTTTTGATTGTCCGTTGACTTAACCCTCTTGTTTACGAAAGTTAGCTACTAAGTAACGCTCCCATTACTTTACGTTAATTTTAATTGACGCCCTACTCATATGCTCATATTTCAGATTTTCTAGCACTAGAGTTTATTAATAGTCTTAAAATTTTCGTCCATCAAAATGTACTAATTTCCTTTATAATTCTGCAGTCTGCTTGATCGACAAGAAGCGGCGCTAAGAGTGGAGCTTCACTGGAACACAAAGTTTTGATTCAAAGTGCAGCTACAGTGGTAGATAGGCGCTCCGACGTCGTTAGACTGAGCAACAAGTGTTACTTGATAAAAAACGGATTATGGAATTGAACGTTCTTTCTGCCAATACACTTTGCGTTGTAGGAAGCCTCCTAAAGTTACTTAGGCATAACTAAATTCGTTTTTTTTGAATCGTCGTGAGTAGTTATCGCTTGGTAACATTTTTTTCAACGCCATACTCGAGGTGGTGACACTCATTAAAAAATCTCAAATTGAAATTTTAAGACACATTTTTACAGTGAAATTATTTAATGGTGACAGTAGTCTCAAGATGAAAATGTCTAGGATTCAAAAGGCGATATCACAATTTTGCTTCGACATAAGGCTTACCTTTATTGCTCTAGGGTATACCATGTTGTTGTGGGTGCTTAGACCCAAGTACATAAAGTTAGTGATACTGGGATACTTTCGAGTTCTAAAGAATAGATGGTTCAAATGATCCCAAGCTTAAGATATTCAATCGATTTGTCTTTTGATATATCTGAAATCAATCATAAAAACAACTTACGACGAAAATCTGTATCATTTCTAGTAGTATGTAATACCACCTTTAAAAGCTACAGTCATCACGTGGTTTTCATCAGGTAGCCCTCGCGTGCCCTCACTTTTACTAGTTAATTTTGTTCCGCCATTTGTTATGGTACCTGAATGGTAACACCACCGACTATCCAACAAATTAAAACAGCGTCAACTAAGATCTTATCGACAGTTGTTGTATCTAGGCAATCACAAATTTGTTTATAAGCACCTATTCTTAACATACTAAAGAGATCGTTTGCCTCCTAATAAATGGAGTATTGCATTTTTCAGAGCTTAAGTGCAAGTAGCTTCAAATGAAATGAAAGTTTGACTTGCTTTTATGCCTCTCCTTCTCGGCGTATAACCAATCCTGATACTAAAATTAAAAATCCGAGTGTAACAAATAGCGAATTATACGCTATGAACCAAATTGAAGAAAAATCGATTCCTTCGATCTTTAGATTTTTGCACCACATCCAGAGTGAAGTTCCAAGCCACATAAGGTATAGGCCCACAACTACTCCACCTGAAATGAGTGTAAGATCTCTCCCTCCTGCCCAGCCTCTTCTTATCATTCTGGCTGATGCTATGCAGATAGGTGCAACTATCAAAATATCGATCGCCATCGTAGCAAAAATCGTTGCTCTTGCAATAGGTGGATCTATAGCGTTAACACCTGCGACCCGATCTAAAACAAGACCGGGTAGTTGAAAAGATATTAATAACACAGCCGTGACAAAGAGAATTGATACTGCTGCACTCTGTTTCCAACCCATTTGTATTAAAGAAAGCTATTTTATTGATAAAATTTGTCCTTTAAACTATAATCTTAACCACTTTTTAGGTTTTTGGGCAACTTTTATTCTGGAACGGAACGGTTACAATTGAGTATTTTTCGCGTCGTTTCAACAACGTGTCGGGAACGTGGGCGCGTTGTGACCTTTCGAGGTGCTGGAGATCTTTTTATATTATTATGATTCAAATAAAGAATATAACGATTTTAGAATACTTACACTTAGCGAGGAGAACAAATTCTATGGATAGTATCTCACTTACTCAGTTTGACATGCCAACAGAGGACAGTGACCTCATTATTAAATTTACAAATAACGTAAAAAACTGGGCCCCAGCCAGTCTTACGTCTGTCATACTTTATGGTTCCGTCGCTAAGGGCTTTTTTCCTCAGGAATATGATATCGACATAGTTCTGCTCTTCTCCGACAATTTTGATCATAATAAGTATTACAGAGAAGTTTACGACATGATCAAAGAACTCAAACCCCACAGATCTATGCACGTCGTGTTGAAATGGGTCGGTGAGCTCGAACTAGAATACCGGGATCTAATAGAACAAGAAGGGTACGAGCTTTATTAGAAGTGGCAATAAATATGTCCCCCCTCCAAAATCACTAAATCAAGGACCACTCTTCAGCAGCGTAATGCCGTTCCATAAAGGGTACGCAGTGCTGCAGCCATGGCATTTCAAACTAAAAGTGCTCTTTTCATTGCTCTTTTTTTTCTTGATTCTGGTAAATCTTATTTTTTGCTCCTGCAGAAATTATTGCACATCCAAATGTACCACCGTATCATAGACGCTAAAACGGGCGGATGATAGTCAATTACCTTAATTCGTATGGTACCTTGCGAATCACGACGTGTAGCACTGTTCACGATTCGTGAAAATATCCGGTTTTTAGTTGATTCACTTTAGCAAGCTTGGTCAGCGCTAGCTAACATTGGCTTTCGCAACGTCTCTTCAACAATCAAACTATTTTTAAAATTAGCCCCCTAAACTTGCTGAGGTGTGTGGAAAGAGGTCTTGTTGATTCACTTAGCTTTATTGTAACTATGATGTTTGCGGGAGGTCTGCAGAGCTATCTGCCGCACTTAAAATTTAAAGAGATCAAGAGGGCGCCCGAATTCAAGAGATTGTAATGACCGGCTTTTTCGTGACCTGAGGTATTACTGTTGGAATAGCATTAGCTGGAGTGTAAGTCGGCACTGCTGTTGGAACTGTTGCAGGTGCCTGAATTGCAGGTGCCTGAATTTGAATTGCAGGAATCGGGCTAGCGGCCGTAACCGTAAGTACTGCTGTCGCATTAGACTGTCTGTATATATCATCGCCGTTAAATTCTGCCTTTAATAAATTCGTTCCAACTGAAAACTGACTAGTATCGGAAGCTGTAAGTCTCAGCGTCGCCGTTCCGTTCACCGTAGTCGTGTTTCTCAGCGATTGATTGTTTAGGAGCCAAAGAATCGTCTTATTGTTGAGCAACTGTCCGTCGCTCTTTAGAGATGCAGATATTGCGATAGGCGAACCTTGTACAATTGTTGGTACTGTTTAAGACAATTGAGGTGTTTTTTGTAGCCTCGGGTGTGGGAGATGGAGATTTATTACCTCCAAGACAGCCTGCAAATGGCACTGCGAGGAGAGCCAGCACAATGACCATCACTATTTCTTTTTTCATTTTAATTCCTCATTTCTGCTCGTAAGGGTGACACAGTAATCTAAAAGAGGGGCTAACTTTAAAAAGGTTTTTCTCATCTCATAATACAAAATTGCGATTTTTATGTGGTAAATTACATTAACGGTATTTAAGGTATTTTTCTTAGTTATAAGCTCCTGTACCGTTGGCGTTTTGTTCATGGCATTTCTTACCACAAGTTTCGTTGCCTCGTAATTATTAGCGTAGATTCCCTCTCTGTTCTTTGCGTTACTATGTATGAAAACCGATATGACAATCAGAATTTTGTCCACGATAGTTTTAGGGATTAGTTGTCCTGAACGTTATTCAGCACCGCTTTAGAAATCGCTGCCTGATCGGGTCCGAACATAAGGTTTGCATGTTCTTCGTCTTACAGGATAACCTTATTCACCATGAGGGTAGCTGGTCCGACGCGAAATTTGGTGCAAGTATAGCGCGGGCTGTGTGACCCATTCGTGGAGTTGCAACTGCGGTTATAAATGCCGTCTCAAATGGCGTTCTTTTTTAGCCTATAGAGATATCTATGTGGACAAGTTCGGGTCTCTCTCCTACCAAGGCTCCCCCAGCTCGGTGCTTAATCTACATTCTTTTACCTCTAGATTTCCGGCCATAGTTACCATCCTTCAAACGTTGTCAGTTATTGATCATTGCATTTAGATTGATAAATGTGTTCTATCATATGTTCAATTGATCTCCTTAACACCACCAAATCTGTACCTATTGGCTCGCCAATAATCTCCTATTTAGAACTTAAAAAGGTTTATGTCAGCGATACCCATCTTACTTCTATGAAGTTCGTCATAGGTTATGAGAGCTATCACGGGAATACAAGAACAATGGCATACGCATTTGAGCGTGGAGCAAGAGAGGCAGGTGGAGAAACGATAATAACGCATATTCGCCAGATTAAGCCGGCAGAGATAAAAAGTGCGGATGTAATTGTAATTGCCACGCCGACGTACCACAAAAAGCCGCCATCAAACGTAAGATATTTCATGAAAGGCGTCGAAAAGCTAGATTTGGCAGGCAAACGCGCATTCGTGCTCGGCTCCTATGAACAAGAAGGAGAGGCAGTGGAGCGGGTCATTGAGTTTTTGAAGTCAAAAGGTGCACAGGTAGTAGAGCCATCCATTAAGCTACTCGGCAAGCCCACTAAGGAAGGATTAGAAGAGTGTGCGAAGAAGGGTCGTGAAATGGCTACTGAATAGACCAACTTCTTGCTGCAAGGGGGTAGCGAAGAAACACGAACGAGATGCCTGTAGGATCTACATTACTACGGTTTCTGGTATTTTTAGGTTTCTTCTAACTGTTTCGCCCCTCGTGTACACCTAATAATGATACTAACAAAACAGGATCGACGGATGCTCGCCGTATCTGTACTCTAGCCATCCTTTATTTTCATTCATCCGCAGCTTTGGCATTACTTAAAGGTTCCACTTAACAAAAAGCAGATAAGGCAGTTTGTCCGCTATCACAAATTCACACAAATTCATAATATAAGATTTTACCTCTTTATTTAGGCGTGATTTTTCTGTTCTTTTGCCTCTAACAATAGTGGAGGTCACCATGCATTGCAATTGAATTGCAATAATCTCTCCTCTTTTTGTACATGAGGTTAGAATGATGAGAGATCAAAAGCGCTCGGTAAAATTCGCAGAGATGCGCTAGAATTGCTTAATGTTTATGTAAATGTATTTCCGTTCCATCGATGAAGAGTTTGGGTTTCCTTATTATGCCGTCAATGTGAACACCAGCGACCACGTTGCCGCCGAACGTGCTGTTATCGCCGAGAGCTATGTGCGCCGTCCCCATGACTTTTTCATCCTCAAGCACGACCCCGATCAGCTTCGCAGCTGGATTTGTGCCTATCCCAAGTTCTGCAAGGTTTCTCGCATTCTTACCAAGCGGATCTATCATCTTAAGCATTTCAGCTGCCCGCTGACCGGCTATGTCTACGGCATAACCATCTTCCACCTTTATCGTCATCGGGTGCTTTAAAAGTTCAAGTCCCGCCATCGAGCCGTCAATTACAACGACTCCATTCGTATTTTCGGGAGCAATGTACACCTCTCCAGCGGGAAGGTTTGTGGAGCAGCCCCTTTTAGTGCAACAGCCAACGTCGAGTTCCCATTTGGAGTCTTCCACTTCAAACGTCACGTCCGTTCCAAGTCCAGAGGTAATCCTCACCTCGTTGGCTCCTTTAAGGTTGTCAGCCATCTCTTTTGTAAATGCTAGGATATCTTTGGGATCCGCCTTAAGCCCGCCATCGATCATCATTTCTTCTGTGATGCCTGGCATACTTGCAGTCCGCACCCCCGCTTTGTTTGCATCCTTTCTCGCCTTCGTGTGCGTAATCGACATCGTAGTTGGTGCTATTACAACGTCCACCACCTTCATTGCTTCAGCTATCGCCTTGGGGGGCTCCTCTCCGTGTCTTGATCGAGGGGGCATGGTCATCATGATCGCTTCACGGCCCATCTCCCCAGCTGTATCAAACAACGACTTCGCTATTTTTAATTTGAGTGTATCTGTCACTATTAGCAAGGTTTCGTTCTGTTTTAACCCAAGATACGTATCTAAAATCATCCACGCACTGCGATATCCGCTAATGGTACCCAACTCCTCAAACTTCAACACATATACCTTTTTATATAAATAATTGCGTCGTTTCGAACCTCATGATTGATTAATTACATGAAAATTAATTTGTTTGAAGCATCTCGCATGTTCATCTTTACGAGAATGTACCTAATGATTGAGCTGATATAAAGCTTTAAATTGTTATAACTGCAATAATGACTGTTTAGATCATGAAGGAAGGCTGTGAAGAAACTACCGTCGTCAAGATTGACCGCATTAATCAAATGTGGAGCTATGTGCTTCCCGACAATAGGCTCGTGACAGGGAGTAGTTACGGCAATAGAAAGTGCTATGCTAGTTCGAAGGCGACTGGAGCAATAGAAAATCTATTTTCAGTAGATCTCGGTAGGAATGTGATTGGTTCAACGGTAGTGCGGTACTTCGACACTGACTCTAACGTGCTGCTTGAACAAACTGGGACTGGGACTTTCGTAATACATCCCGCCTACCAAAAGAGAAAATTTGCACTCGTGGGAGATGTCCGGGTCTCTGAAATATTTTATGTGCCGAATTCTCCCGAGGATGACCTTGATAGGTGTCAAGCGGCATATTTTGGCTTGAAGATACGGAATAAATCCACCTACGAGAGAAAAATATCTGTGGTGGCGTATGCGGATCTTTGTTCAACCCATTTAAGAACTTCATCTGACCCAGAAGTCGTTTGCTGCCATGAAGGGAGGGCGATTGTGGCACGAAACAGAAGCAATCCCGAGTTGGTGAGGGTATTTGGTTCTACGGCTGAAAGGGTGAACTGTTCTGTCACTAACGATATATCTCTGACAA
Source organism: Methanobacteriota archaeon (assembly GCA_963704625.1). Taxonomy (GTDB): domain Archaea; phylum Halobacteriota; class Bog-38; order Methanoflorentales; family Methanoflorentaceae; genus DASPRZ01. The sequence goes on from OY969924.1 coordinate 1,972,308, forward strand.
CTGATGACTTCAACGTTACCCAAAATTCTGGATCAACGAGCGTGGAGAGAGTTGGCAGCATGCCGTCTCTTGAACATGGCTCTGTACAAGGAACGCCAGTAACAAAGTTAATTCCAGAAGTTGAAGTTGACACGGATTTAACATGCGAGGATATGCTCATAGGGAGAGTCCAAGTCGACATCGAACTCTCTGCAAACAGTGAAAAGGAGTTTAGCTTTATAATTGGATTCTCTTCAAACGGCAGAAAAGAAGCCGTAAAAACATTTGAGAAACTCTTTGATTATAAAAAAGTCTACAGAGCTACTATCAGTAACGTTTTGAGCGAGTGCAATCGGTCGTTAGTTGTAACTCCCGACTCAGTAATTAATAGGGGGGTGCAGTGGGCGAAGGCTAACATGATGAGGGTTAAGTCAGACTATCCTCAGGGAATCGGATTTACAAATGACCCCTCTAAGTCGAGCAACATAGTGGCACGCGATACTGCTTGGTTTGTTTTTGGATGTGACTATGTAGACCCGGAGTTCTCCAAGGCGGCGTTGCGGGTATTTAAGAAATACCAGCGGTCGGCGGGCATGATAATCGAGTACTATAACGGGGTGACTGGACAGGTGGACGATTATCAACTTAACATAAACGACGATACGCCTCTTTATATCCTTGCTGTGGTACACACCTACCAGATCACAGGTGATGAACTATTTTTAAAGGAGATGTATCCCTCCGTAGAAAAAGCCGCTGATTATATTACGTCACAAATGGATGTTCGCGGCCTTGTTTTTTGTAACGCGACTGGCGTTGGAGTCTATGGAATTTGCGGATGGAGAAACGTCATACCAAACTATGCAATAAATGGCGTTGTTACTGAGATCAATTCTGAATGTTTTTCCGCTTTGACTAGCGCCGCTTTACTTGCGGACTTGATAGGCCACAGTGAAAAAGCGAACTATTACAGACGCGAGGCCAAGAGGCTAAAAAACGCGATTAATAGCCAACTTATAAACCCAAAAAATGGGCTCTACTATTTAAATGTTGACATTAAAGGAAAAGCGCATCCCGATGTAACGTGTGACCTCGTTTTCCCTGTTATATTTAACGCAGCGTCTCCGGCGATGTCTCACTTAATCATCGACAGACTGAATCGTCCTGATTTTCTCACGAGTGCAGGCTTGAGAACGGTGCCGAGAACCGCGCTGAATTACCATCCAGAAGCTGGATGGGGTTTAACTGGAGGGATATGGCCCGATGTCGCATTTATGTTTGCTTTTGCTTGTTCAACGCACCAACCTGACGTGATGGTCAACATAATGCGGGGCGCATTCAGGCAATACGAGCTAGATCCTACAAATCAGAACACTGTTCCTGGGCAGTTCTCAGAGTGGTATCACGGAGAATCATTTGTTAGTTACGGAATGAAACTCTCCCCGTGGTTTCCGCCGAAATATCTCTGGACTGCCTTGGAAGGAGTTTGTGGGATAAGCCTTTACAGAGGTCTTAACTTAAATCCGAACATGCCGTTGTGGTGGAAGTGGCTAAGCCTCTCAAACTTCTTATACCACAGCAACTCAGTGAGCTATTTTGCAGGGAGAATACACGGCGTGCTTAACATATTTGCGAATTATCCGTTCAGCACAAATCTTGAGAATGTAAGCCACAAGTTTGAAAGCGATATTACAGACATGATAAGCGCGCGTCACGAAGATATCCACTTTCTTGCGCTCGGATCGAAGCGGCACATTGTAGTATGCGTGGGCAATATAACTGGTAGTTCCATCGCTTTTACCTTCTATGTGGACAATATTTTGCGTAAATATGCAGAAAAGTCAAGATACTCCATCCGCGTCTTCCACAGCGAAATTGATGATTGGTACGACCACGGAACAAAGGAGTATGACAACATAGGAGGCTTTACTGTTTCGCTTGAAGCCGGTGGTTTCAAGGTAATCGAACTGGTAGCGCAACAAGTCTAATTCTAAATGACTTCTAAGAGCGAAATGACAATTTTAACCAATTCATCAACTCTTCCCTATCAACATTTGCGGTGTTGTCGATTGAGAGGGGGGTTACCGAAACAAAACCCTGTTTAAGAGCATACACATCCGTATTTCTGTCGTGATTGTTCAAAAAATCGCTGTCAATCCAGAAATAAGCACACCCACGTGGATCAAATCGTTCGACTATTCTTATATTAAAGACGTTTCTCGCAAGTTTTGTTGCTTTGTAGTTAGCATTGTCTTTACCCATCGGAATATTTATGTTGAGAACATCAACCTCTTTTGGCATCCCTTGTGTGAGAACGTGTGCAGAGACTGTTCTTAAAACTCGCTTTGCGAGACTGAAGTCGATTTCAGTTCTTGGTTCGAATATATCAATGTTATGAGCTTGCACAGAGACCGCAATGGAAGGCACTCTTTGACTTGCACCCTCAAGTGCCGCTCCTACAGTACCCTGACGTCATGACAGATTCCGTGCTTACATTCTCGCCAATATTTATGCCAGATATCAGCAAATCGGGTTTTCTTTTCAGGATTGCATACTCTGCAATAAGCACTGCGTCGGTTGGAGTCCCTCCGATTGCATAAGCCTCGTAATCATTTACCTTTGCCGTTGACACCCTTATTGGCTCAAATAGTGAAAGTGACCTTCCCACGCCACTTTTTTGCGTAGAAGGAGATACAATAACAACTCTTCCGAGGTTGCATACGGCATCTGCTGCCGCTGCTATGCCTGCAGAATGTATCCCATCATCATTAGTAATCACTATTAATTTCTCTTTAGTCATCGCAAGTCATCTTATGTTGTTTCATCACATTAATTTACGCTCGGTCCTCGCGACATTATGCGTCAAAACATAACAGCGTAGTGGCGTGCTATTATAATGACATTGCAACAAAAACGCCCTAAATGACCTTTAGACTGAAATCATTGCATTACCAGTTAAATGGTCATGATAATCTTAATTTTTTTACTGAGGTAAGGTCATAAACGACGACCGACGTAGGCCGTCATTGGATTTTAGCCACCAGGAACTAAATTGTACTCGCTACTAAAATAAAGTCTATGGCCTTTTTAGGAGAAATTAAAGGATCCTATGAAGTAATTATTCGTAATATTGGGAAGGCGAACCTATTCTTCAATGTATCGATGTGTGTACCAGATGTTGCAAGAGCCTTCACGAGACACCATGCACGGTCCTACCGCACTTCGCGGCTCACATACCGTTCCGTAGAGCTGGCAATCAGTTGGGATCTTCAATCCCTGCAAAACGAGGTTACAAATGCATCCTGTTTTGATTTCCTTGCTGGCAAAGTCGAGCTCATACTTATTCTTTGCATCAAATTGATCAAATTCAGCTTTGATTGCGTATCCAGATTCCGGAATCACTGGAAACCCCCGCCATTCGAGATCAACAACATCAAATGTCCTTTGCATGAGTTTCTGTGCTTTAACATTTCCTTCATACTTGACTACTCGTGGATAAGCATTTTCAACCTTGTGTTCGCCACTTACAATCTGTTTTAAAAGAAGATAAAGGCCATACAATATGTCAACTGGCTCGAATCCTGACACTACTTGCGGCACGGGAAATCCCTCATAAGGCTTTAACCCGGTTATGGTACAAACATGTCCAGGCAATATGAGACCGTCAATGTTAGCTCGGGATTCAGTAACTCTTTGCAGCAGCCAGCTGAGAGCAGGAGGGATTAGCCGGTGGGAGCTCATGATCGAAAAGTTATTAGGCGGGGTACTTAACAACGCTACTGACGTCGTTGGGGCTGTTGTTTCGAAACCAACAGCAATAAACGCAACGTCATTTTTCGTCTTCTTTGCGAGTTCGATAGCGTGCATTATACTTCCAACGACCTTTACATCTCCTCCAGAATTCGAAAGCGTCCCTATGGACCCAGGAACTCTTAGAAGATCGCCATATGTGGCAACCGTTACCCCCCGCTGTGCAAGTTTTATGGCTGCATCGATTTCACCTTGAGGGGTGATACAGACAGGACATCCGGGCCCCATAACGACCTTCACGCTTTTCGGCAAAAGTGACCTTACTCCAAAGCGCATAATTGATGCTTCGTGCGTCCCACAGACATGCATTATCTTGATGGGCCCTCCATGGAGTCCAGCGAGTTCGTTAATCTTTCTCGAAAGCATTTGTGCAGTTTCATTATCCCTAAAATTCAAGTTCACGCAAATCTCTCCTATAATACGCAAGAAAGACAGCTATATAATAAGTTACTGTTAGAATTATCATTTAAAAATTATATAATTGTAAATATATATACAGTGCTATTAATAAATATCGAACATTAAAAAAAGTAGTATGAGCTAGTTAAAATTGCGATAAAAACCCAAAAAGAGAAGTGAACTTGTCCATGCCTATTTTTGTTGGAGTTTGTAGCTAGTAAATCAGTTGAATGTGCAATAGATGAAATGCCAATGTCAGTGGGTAGAGCTGTAGCCCATTCGCAGCTTAAACAAGCGTTTTTGTCAGTCTTATTCTGTATGTCGTTGAGTTCACGGGAGATGGACTGTACAATCATATGTTGTTTAGTCTCGGGTGAGCAAGCCGCTATTAGAGACACAGCTAAATTACAATAACGAGTTGCTCCAAGAAAGACTTCAAAAATGTGGGTAAAGTGAGAGCTTCACCCTGTGGCGTATGATGCAACGGGGGGCTTGGGCCATTTTTTTCTAGGTCTGTTCTTACAGGTGCAATTCGTTGTCCTACTACATTCAAGTAACACCGACTCTTTAAAACAGTGCTAAAACGCCAAAGATTACCAGCGTAAAGTTACGCACCCATACTACCACTGTTAGTTCTCACATTACATTGTCGTAATATATGTGGTTTGCAGGAAATATGATGACTCGCCGATTGAACACGTCCAATCCGTTAGCAACCTAAGTTACTTCAGTTTATTCAACTTCATTCGTAGAATAAGGTACTCCCTCCCAAGATGGACACACACCCAGTTAAATTAGCGTCCTAGGCGATCGACACCGTCTTGTCGTAGTACTAAAAATATGTTAACCTATGTATGAATCAGCCTACATATAAAAAACCTAACTTATAACACCGAGCTACGATAGTTTTACTATTAAATTTATTAGTAAGTTCTTTGGAAGTTTTCCCTTAAGCCTTGATCTGTTCTGCTGAAAATCCCTTGCTTGCAAGAATGAATTTTACGCGATCCTTGTGATTGCCCTGCAGTTCAATGAGGCCATCCTTAACTGTGCCGCCACAGGCTAACTTCGCTTTGAGGTAACTGGAGAGATCTTCTAAGTCGATCTCATGTGGGTCTATCCCTTCAATGATAGTGACTTCTTTACCGTAACGTCGTCTATTTACTTTTACAGTTATTCGCTGCTGTTCTTTAGCGACTTCTTCGCATATACAAAGCTCTATAGGTAGCCCGCAAACGTAACACATTCCAGAATTCATGCCTTTTAATTTACCTCCGACTTTGTTCGGTTATTAGTTATGTACCCGTTGAGCTTACACAAACATTAATGTTGTGGTATGTCCCTGATTACGCTGTTTAAATTACGTATAGTTGAAAATTATCAACCATTTTGCGTTAGGGCTTCAGTCCCATCAACGATATAAGATCAGAATTATATCTGCTGCAAGCGAAAACGCTTTTTTTATGCTCAAAAAGTCGTCGTCGGCAGGCGTCTCTTACCATATGAATATAGTAAGGATACAGAGACTTTCGAGGAAGATACAAAAACAGCAAGAGTTAATCCTCTCAGTCACCATAAATAAGATACGAATTGCAAAATCTCGAAAACGGACGCAAAGACTGTCGCAGGCGTAGAATATAAATTGAAATATCGTCCCATCCTTTAGTATACTTAGACCAATTTAAGCACCCAGACCACAGGAACATGTGTCTTAAAGCTCGGATGTGTAAGCGTCCTTCGCTGCACATCTACTCAGAAGTAGCATCGAAATTCTGAGTCCTAATATGTCGGCCATGATGCATTGTACATGCTATATAATCTCTGAGTGAAATCGTTAACTGCAAGACTCTCATTTAGGTGAGCATATCTACTAACGAGTCTCTGAACGATCCAGGTGACCTTTAAGAGCATTCCGATCTGAGCTATGCACTATTTTGCAGAAAATCTGATACTATCAAGCCAAAAACTGCTAATGCCGAGCCATTAACCGTGTAAAAAAATGTAGATTCGATTAAAGGGTTGTGAGTTTATTTCTTTGTGATTGTATAGGAAGTTTTCGATGATTGTAGTATCGTTATTTTATAAAAAAAGTGCTACAACGGAAATTATTCCCATATGCTACCATATTATGCAATATACTGTTCCTGAAAATTCGATGTTATAAGTAAAAAAGGAACTTGATCATCACGAATTTGCCGTGGTTTTACTGCTGATCGGACGCCACTCAGTGGTGCCTCGCATTAGCCCGAGTATCGTGACTGTACAAATTAAGCTATTAATCTCGCCTTTAAGGACGTGGCCGTCCTATTTAAGCCTTTTTCGATGAAAGGATACCCGTTAGTCACGCCCTGCTCAATGTTTCGCGTTCGATATCTTTTTTTGGCAATTTAATGTAAAGAAACATCTCATAGAATGATAATTGAAATGTTTGTGCATCGCTTAGCGTGACAATACTTAAATATATTACGTAAAAAATCAGAGCAGGAGAGTGTTTTAAGTGGCAAATTTATGGAAATCACTCCCGGCTGGTCCAAATCCGCCAGACGTGGTATATGCGTTGATTGAGGTACCAGCGGGGAGTCACAATAAGTATGAATATGATAAGGAACTGGGCATCTTTGCTGTCGATCGGGTATCTTACTCACCGGTTCACTATCCTACTGACTATGGGTTTATTCCACAGTCGTACTACGAGGATGGGGATCCTCTTGACATAATGGTGATCATGGACGAGCCGACGTTTCCTGGATGCTTGATCGCCGTTCGGCCGATAGGGCTGATGAACATGGTTGACACCGGCGATCGGGACGATAAAGTCATTGCCGTTCCGAATAAAGACCCGATCTATACTGATGTTCGAGACATAGCTGACCTACCTCAGCACATGTTGAAGGAAATTGCTCATTTCTTTGAGGTGTACAAACAGCTTGAAGGCAAAAAGACCGACGTTCTCGGATGGGAAGGATCACAGAGCGCAAAAGAGACTGTCCTCCGCGCATTGGAGTTATATAGGGACAAATTCGGTTAGTTGGATACCGCAAAGAGAATGCTAAACATTTTATCTCGCTATATCTATTGGCGTGTGTTGTCTTGGCGAGAATTAATTTAAGTTGTAGTGTCAAAAAGACCTGTGTATGTCATCTCAATAGCCAAACGCATTCGAATTATTCATTTCATAATATGTTATGAACCCGACATGGCTGCTACTGAGTTGGCGCCAGCTATAAACGTGATACCGCTCTATTAGGGGGAACGGGTTTATATTTTCAATTATTAATCTACGTAAATTCATAATCATGAAAAGGAACTATCAATGCAGAGAAGGGCCACTCAGAGGTGACCAATTGTGAGCCAAGAAGAAGAGGAAGTTACTTCAGTTCTGATGGAAGAAGAGCGAATTTTTTATCCCAGCGAAGCGGTAATAAATGCCGCGCGAGTAAAAGATTGGGGCGCTGAATTAAAAGCTGGTGACAACATCGAAAAGTACTGGAGTGAAAAAGCTGAACAGTTTGAGTGGTTTAGTAAGTGGACAAAAATACTCGACGACAGCAATAAGCCGTTTTATCAGTGGTTTGTTGATGGGAAAACCAACATCACGTACAATGCATTGGATAGGCATATCGGCACACATCGGAGAAATAAAATTGCCCTTCTCTACGTTAATGAGCGTGGAGATGAGAAAAAGGTAACTTATGTGGAATTGTTGCGAGAAGTCAATAAGATGGCAAATGCGTTGAAGCAACTCGGTGTCCACAAGGGGGATCGGGTAGCAATGTACCTCCCACCCTGTGTTGAATCCATTGTTTCAATGCTCGCGTGTGCGAGAATTGGAGCCGTGCACAGTGCTGTGTTTGCTGGCTTCAGCGTCAGTGCGCTTAAAGACCGTATCAACGAAGCGGAAGCTAAAGTGCTAATAGCTGCTGATGCAACATACAGACGAGGAAAAACAACTGACTTAGAAGGTGTCTTCAGTGAAGCTGCCGCACAATGTCCAAGCATCGAAACTACCGTGGTTGTTAGGCGCGCTGGGAATCTCGTAAAGGAGCTGGAACAGAAAGATAATGAAGTATTGTACGATACAATAACGGGAGGACAGCCTACAGAGTGCGCGCCCGAGATAATGGATGCTGAAGAAACGCTTTACATTCTTTACACTTCAGGAAGCACTGGTAAACCGAAGGGAGTTGTACATACTGTTGGTGGTTACATGGTAGGAACAGCTACGACTTTACAAAATGTGTTTGACATTCATGATGATGACGTATGGTGGTGTACCGCAGATATTGGGTGGGTGACGGGCCATAGCTGTGTTGTCTACGGACCATTGCTCCTCGGAACGACAACACTTGTGTATGAGGGGGCACCAGACTTTCCAAATCCTGATGCAATGTGGCGCATCGTAGAAAAATATAGGGTGACGAAATTTTACACGGCGCCAACTGCAATTCGACATCTTATGAGATTTGGGGATACGTGGCCAAATAATTGTGATTTAAGCACATTGAAAATCTTAGGAACAGTTGGAGAACCGATTAACCCTGAAGCGTGGCTATGGTATCATAAAAACATTGGAGGAGGACGTTGCCCTGTTATTGACACGTGGTGGCAAACGGAAACGGGAAGCTTTATGATATCCCCTCTGCCAGTAGTTCCGCTCAAGCCAGGATCGGTCACAAGGCCTTTGCCCGGAATCGTAGCGGATATAGTTGACAACAATGGGAAACCTGTGCCACTTGGGAAAGGAGGGCTGCTGGTAATAAAGACCCCGTGGCCGGCAATGCTACGAACCCTGTATAAAAACCCTGAGCGATATATTAAAACCTACTGGAAAGTAGTGCCGGGCGATGTGTATTGTCCTGGAGACATTGCCCGAAAAGATTCAGATGGCTATTTCTGGATTCAGGGACGAGCAGATGATGTTTTAAAGATTGCTGGGCATAGGATAGGAACAAGTGAGGTAGAATCGGCATTTGTCAGTCATCGTGCAGTTTCCGAAGCAGCCGTGATAGGCAAACCCGATCCTGTAAAAGGTGAGGTCATTAAAGCATTTCTTATCTTGAAGGAGAATTACCAGGATCAGGAAGATTCTCGCTTGGCTGCAGAAATAAAAAGTCACATCAGGCACGAAATCGGACCGATTGCTGTAATTGGAGAAATAGAATTTGTAAAAACGCTACCAAAGACGAGAAGCGGGAAGATAATGAGGAGGGTGTTGAGGGCACGTGAGCTTGGTATCCCCGAAGGCGATGTCTCAACGTTGATAGACACGTAAAAGATGTTCATATTTGTAGGAAGCTTCGCTAGTTTTGTTGCGTACAAAACAGTTCTTTGAGGAAAACGAGAGAAGAGTGCCACCTGTTGGCAATACCGTATGACCACTCCAATCTGAGGGCCTATATATCGTCTTAGAAGAAATGCAAAACCACTTAGGTCCAGACCTGTTTAATTTGGAGCGATTTAATCCACGTAGCCTGTAAAATATCTTTTGCTGCGTGGCTTTTGCTTATCACTTAACAAAGAGGGTTAGATAGGCTTAAGATAGTTTTACTTAACGATTGCATGATTATTTATATTTTTGTAGTATATAGTGTGCTGTTGGTGATTCAATTGGCGAAATGGGTTTGTACTGTTTGCGAATGGATTTATGATGAAGAGGTCGAGGGCACACCTTTTGAAGAACTCCCGGGAGACTGGATTTGTCCGTCCTGTGGAGTGGACAAATCGTATTTCGAAAAGGTACAATAAGAAGATTATTAGTGTCAATCTTTTTTTAAAATGTTCACTTTGCTTAAATAATGTAACAAAAATCTTACTTTAGTTTGTAACGTCTCTTTTTTAAGGAGGATCATAGATTGCAGAGAGAAATCCGCACATGTTGCTACTTTTTTCTGCAACCTCTAAAAGAAATGCAGTTGGCGTTTTTTATGTGACTTGCCATGTCGTGTTTTTTACTTCACTTCACAATCGCAGAAAACACTAGTCATAAATCGAAAAAAAGTACGGTTCCTTGCGATATTTTTGCCGTACGTTTATAATCTTGCACACTGCCATATTAGTGACAGTTTACGGAAAACATGACTGAATTAATTCGTTATTGGCTCCTGGTGCTGCTTTGCGAACTGTAAGTAATTAAGTATGTACTAAGCCTGATAACGGCTTGTTATGGTCAATCTAAATTAAGACTGAAGGGAAGTGCTATGGGAAAAAATAAGTTAAACTGGAAGATTGGGGGAAAGGCGGGTTATGGCATCATGACTGTGGGGGAGATGTTCTCAAGGATGTTTTCCAGAGGTGGCTATTACGTACACGCCCACGTGGAGTATCCATCTTTAATCCGTGGTGGTCATAATACGTTCCAGATAAGAGTTGATGATCAGCCAGTGCATGCCCCTATTGAACCAATTGACCTCCTCGTAGCACTCGACAAAAATACGGCTGATTTTTACATCAATAAAATCGTATCGGCTGGAGGCATAATCTACGACGCCGATCAGATCAAGGTAGACGAAGATCGAGATGACATTATTTGGTATCACGTTCCGATGAACAAGCTCATTACAGATCTGAAGCTTCCGAAAGTTACAGAAAATATCATATCAATGGGCGCTTCAGTTGCGGTTCTCGGCTACGATTTGAACATGCTCAATGCAGTTCTTGAAAAGCAGTTTGGCGAAAAGGGGGAGAAAGTGCTTGAGCCAAACATAACGGCGGCTTTGGCAGGCTATAACTACATACGGGATAACTATCCGGAGCCGTTTAAGATCCAGTTATCGCCGATTAAAAAAGCTGATCGGATGACTCTTACCGGGAATGACGCCATCTGTATGGGCGCCATTAAAGCGGGCATGAAGTTCATTGCGATTTATCCCATGACCCCTGCGCATACCATTATGACGTATGTTGCCGCGCAAGCGGTGAAGTATGGCATCACAATGGTTCAGCCAGAAGACGAAATTGCAGGTATTAACATGGCAGTTGGGGCGAGCTTGCAGGCGTAAGATCCATGGTCGCAACCTCAGGAGGAGGTTTTTCGCTTATGACGGAAGGGCTGGGTCTTGCAGGAATGACGGAAAATCCTCTGGTCATCGTCGAAGGTCAACGACCTGGTCCGTCTACTGGGCTCGCGACGCGAACGGCGCAGAGCGATTTGCGATTCTTGCTCCACGCATCACAGGGCGAATTTTTACGAATCCTTGTAGCGCCGGGAGACCCGGAGGAGTGCTTTTACGAGACGTTTAATGCATTCAATCTCGCCGATCAGTTTCAGACTCCTGTATTCGTGCTGACTGATAAGCACCTTGCCACGTCGTTTTACAGTGCTGATAAGTTCGATACCGCCGGGTTAGTAATTGATCGAGGGTGTATGCTCAAAGACGATGAAATACCACACGATTTTAAACGGTATCAGTGGACCGAATCAGGTGTATCACCGCGGACGATACCGGGACAAGCAGGGGGGATCTTTGAGTCAAACAGCGATGAGCATGATGAAACAGGCTATGTCTCAGAACAGGCGGCTGTGGTGAGTATGCTTGTTGATAAGCGGTGCCGGAAGTATTTCACAGCAGCAAAGGTCATAGAAGGAATAAAGTTCTACGGTAGTAAGCGATCACCGACCGTGCTTGTTGGGTGGGGTTCTACGAAAGGCGCCATATTAGATGCGATGACTATGTTGAAAGAACAAAATGGAATAGACGTGGGATTTTTGCAGGTGCTATACATGAGTCCCTTCCCTACCGAGAAAGTAAGAGAGAGTCTTGCAAATAAGGGAAAAATCATCTTAATCGAGAACAACTACAGTGCACAACTTGGCAGCTTGTTAAAAGAACACGTGCACGTCAGACCGCATCATAAAATTATGAAGTATGATGGCCGGACGTTTAACGCGGATGAACTCTATCTGCGTCTCAAAGAGGTGATGAGATGACCGAAATGAAGGATTACGACGTGCCGGGAGCTCCCCCGTACAACTTTCCGACGTGGTGTCCAGGGTGCGGCAATTTCGGCATATGGCGCGCCCTGAAGATGGCGCTCGCCACGCTCGACATACCGCCGCACAAAGTCGCTATTGTGTGCGGGATCGGATGTTCAGGAAATTTTGGGTATTGGGTGAAAACGTATGTCCTGCATAGCTTGCATGGTAGATCCATTCCCGGGGCGCAGGGAATAAAACTCGCAAATGATGCCCTCCCCGTCATCGTCCATGCAGGTGATGGAGATACCTATGGAGAAGGATTGGGACACCTGCTCCACGCTGCAAGGCGAAACATCGACATTACAATCCTCGTGCACGATAACGAAATTTACGGTCTGACAACAGGCCAGCCCTCGCCGACTACGAAAAAGGGATTTAAGGCAAAGGTGACCCCGCAAGGGACAATTGAATCACCGATTAATCCGTTGACGCTTGCACTTAGTGCCGGTGCTACGTTTGTCGGCCGAGCTTTCCCGCTCGATGTCGAACACCTTTCCGACGTAATGGCAAAGGCGATCGCTCATAAAGGGCTTTCAATCGTTGACATTCTCCAGCCGTGTGTGACCTTTAACAACACGTGGAAGTACTGGAAGGAGCGGGTGTACAAGCTAGAAGAAACGAATCACGACTCTTCGAATTATGAAAAAGCGCTGGAAAAAGCAAATGAGTTTGATTCGAGGGTGCCAATAGGCGTTATCTATCAAGTTGACATGCCACGATTTGACCAGACGTATAGCAAACTCCACAAGGGCCCCTTGGTCTTTGAGCCAATAGATGCCATCGATGTTGGTGCGTTATTTGACAACCAAGTGTGAACTCTAAACTGAGTAACAAATCGGCAGCGTTGAGACGATAAGCTTATTTGCGGTCAGATGCTAGAGTATTAGATAAGGGCTTGTGGTCTAGCTGGTTATGACGTCGCCTTCACACGGCTTCCTTTTTTGAAAATGGGCCTATTTCTGCCTTATTTTTAAACTCCGTATTTTGACAGAGACGTAGATAGGGATTGTGGGTATAAGTATGTCTGTACAAATACCAATGAACCACAAAGTCTTGCAGAACTTGAACTTCCATTCACGCGAGATGAATTAGTGAGCTACACCGAGCATAGAAAAGCGGGACTCGCTAAAAAGTCACTGCAATGGCTCGAAAAAGCTTCGCGCCTGTTTTGGCTTCATACTAATGGTAGTATTAACGAGGGCAACCTTGATGCACTGCGCCAGTTTGTTTTGAATAAGTATGGCACTGAGTGGTCTAAAAGCAAAGTACTTTCATTTGCTATAGCTTTTTTAAAATATCTCAGCAAAACTCGATTGGATACACGTTACAGGGCGTATGAGCTACTCCTTGAGCGACCAAAAGTGCTGAAAGAGCGGAAACGCGTCACAAATCGCATTGTAACAAAAGAGGATATAGAGAACGTCCTTACTTACATTACGAAAGCGGAACTTGAAGGGCGCATAAGCCTTTATCAAGCTCAACAATTTACAGGATTCGTCATCTTTAGCGCATATACAGGTCAACGAAGCATGGCTACCACATCAAAACTGACTGTTGCACAGTTCAGAGAAGCGTTAAAGATGGACAAACCAGGACCGTTGATAAATGCCAAGCAATGTAAAATAAAATTTGAACACTATTGCCCTTCACTTCCAGCAGTAGTAGCAGCTGTAAAACCGCTGTTAGAGTGAAGAGAAGATGATGAAGCTGTATTTTCGTACACTCATTTCGCTAATTTTGTCAGGGAAGATAGGAATGAAATGCCGCTCTCCTGTGAAGCAAGAAAACAGCTATGAAATGCAACCCGCTGTTTCGTTTATACATTCTACTTCTCGCTCTCGGCAGGAGCGGAAGTAGCGGGAACATCGGTTGCCGACTGTGACTGGGCAAAACCATCCCCCAAATGACTGATAGAAGTGACTTCTGCCTCCAGTTGTTGCAGCGAGATGCCGTTTTTCTCCAGCAGGTGGATCAGCATACGAGTATGGCGCAGCAGTTCCGCGTCCTGGGCCGAGAGATGTTGCATAATATGTTCGATATCGTTATAACCATTCATCGTCGTGTTAAACTGCTCATCGGCCTGAAGTTCCGCTTTTCGTCCGAGGACATTCTGCCCCACCATGATAACTGGTAATAAAACAAGCTGAAGGAATGTTTGCGAAATCCAAACAACAAGTAAAGCGACGATTGGGGTAAGCAAACCGAGAATTGCCGCTAATCCGATAATAGCAAGCAGCATAAAAGTATATGCTGTCCACATTGTTCCAACGCTCTTAGTAAGTGCAACAGCAATCCGTGTATTGACGCCAGCCGCCTTTTGCTCAGCTTCATGAAGCAGATTGACATTGCGTGGCTGGTACGGATGATGTTCGTGATCAAACAACGCGCTGGTATGGTGATGTGGGTGCGCCTGTGTCTGTGTCTGTGTCTGTGGTACAATCTCTGTTTCGACAGAGTCCGAGGTGGTCTCTCCTTGCATACTAATTATCCTCCGATTGCTAAAATTTGCCTATGTGTTCGATTATATTTCATATTATAAAAGCCTCCGACCTTTTTGAATAGATGTCACCTGTTGAATTCTCACTTGATTTGTTATCTGCCATAATCTGCCTTCTTTACGGTCTTCCGGTCATCAAAATAAACTAAACACGCAAGAACACGTTGACTCAGCTTAAAAGTTTTTGAAAAAAGGAAGGAGTTAGCTAAATTACGAAATGGCCACGTTAATTACAGTTAACGTTACCACGTTGCTGACAGCAGGGGCATATTGATTATTGCCATCGTATGTTACTCGGTAAGTGTAGACTCCAGCAACCATTGGGGTCAACTTCGCTGAGAATATTCCTAAAAGCGACAGGCCTGCTGCACTAGTTGAATCTGTTATATAAGTAGCGACGGTACTCCATGTTTTCCCATCAGGATTCAAACTTTGAATGTTAACCGTCGCGTTTGGAACGCCGTGCGAGCAGTCGTCTGATGAGGCTGGTGGTGTACCATATGAGAGAACACCTTTAAGATAAATGGATTGGCCGACCCCTCCCTATGTTCATGGTATTAACAGGCTCATTTGACGATTATTATGCTAATACACTATTAACACTGCCACGTTACCCACCGTGGGTGCGTAATTACTGTCACCATCGTAAGTTGCCCTGACGATGTAGTACCCTTTGCTGTTGGGAGTTACACTCCCGGCGAAAAACCCTGCTTCCTTGCCTGTCAAAGTTTGGAGAGTGCCGAGTTTATTCCAAGCTGTTCCGTCATAATTCAACTGTTGAATCGTTATCGTTGCGCCTCCGATGTAGTGTAAAGTGCCCTGCTCGCCTGTTGCAAGAGCACCATAGAGGGTGACCGATGTGTTGACTGCTATTGCGGTATTGTTAAGTGTGAGTGCGAGGTTGGGCTTCTCCTTGTCTGATGCACCCATTGCGTAACTGCTATGAGTCTCGGTCGGCTGGTTGTTTGCTGCAGCTACGTCATCAAAAATTGTCGCTGTAGCGAACACAGCGATTAGGAACGTCGCTAATATTACTGTTTGTCTTTTCACGTTTTTCTCACCTCCTTTATTGGCCTCAGTTAAGCTGATAAGTTTTAATAATAATTTTTTAAAACATAACAACGTGAGAGAGAATAAAACTAACCCCATTTGTTAGCGTCAAACGTGCAGTTTGGAGTCATGTGTCAATGATGATATACAGCACTCTCACCTCACGTCATGTAATATGCATCAAAATCGCGCAAAGTTTATCTGTGAGAAGAACATTAATTTGGGAAAAAACCCAAAAAATTGGCGGCTATAATATGAAAATCAAAAAAGCGATACTTAGTTTATCGGTCATAGTGATACTCGCTATTTGCATGTCCACTAGTGCTGCCGCTCTGCCAGTGCCAGTGCCAGTGCCAGTGCCAGTGCCTGTGCCTCTGCCTCCGGTAGTTGTGCCTGCGCCTGTGCCAGTACCAGCACCTCTGCCAGTACCAGTCCCAGTACCAGCACCTCTGCCAGTACCAGTACCAGCACCTCTGCCAGTACCAGTACCAGCACCTCTGCCAGTCCCAGTACCAGCACCTCTGCCAGTACCAGTCCCAGGTACCAGCACCTCTGCCAGTACCAGTCCCAGCACCTCTGCCAGTACCAGTACCAGCACCTCTGCCAGTACCAGTACCAGCGCCTCTGCCAGTACCAGGTACCTTGGCCTGTGCCAGTACCAGTACCTCCGCTGTGAAGTGAGTAAACAGACGACCTATGTTCATAGCAACTATGCAGGGGATGCGAGGGGGAATCAGCAAACATATCCTCTCTTTGGGGATGGAACGACGAATGCGGTCACGATAGGGGTTGGCCAACACTTTGTAACTGGTGGTGTTCTCTCATATGGTACACCACCAGCTTCATCAAACGACTACTCGCACAAAATAACAACGACTCTATAAATTGTACAACAACATTTGTTCCCTAATTGAAGCGATTTTGACGCTTCAATTTTTATTTTTGAGTAGACTCTCTTAACTACGGAAAAAAAATCCCCAAAAAAGGGATAAAAATGAAAAAACAATTTTTTAACTGTATTGTTAGTTACTATTGTGTTGGCTATTCTTTCTTAAATATTCAATAGTTATATTAATATATGCAGCTGGCACTTATCTCTGTTATAAGCGTGGCTAGTGTATGCGTTACGTTGGTACGTCAAAAATAAGCAAGATTCATCCGAAGCCAAACACCAGTTACCCTTTACTCCGCTTGCCTCAAGCGTTCAATGACTTCGTCGGTAAGACCACTCACATCTTTGAAACAGAACACGACGACCAGCAAGCGTTTCTCGTCGTCCTTGACAAAAGCGAAGACGATGTGGAACAAGCAAGTTCTCAAGTTATGCAACCAGTTATGCAACCAGCGGCGGAAGTCACACAGCAACACTCAGAGAATGATGTTAATACTCGCTTATCAAAGCTCGAAAGTGAAATTAACGCGATAAAAAAGCTCATTTACGGAATTGCAGACACTAATAACGAGAAAACTACAAATAAAGCCTTAGAATTAAAGCAAACAAAAAGGGCTTGTGGTCTAGCTGGTTATGACGTCGCCTTCACACGGCGGAGGTCGGGCGTTCGAATCGCCCCGAGCCCATTTTTTTTCCTTTTCGACTTCTATAAGGTTTTGGTTACTAAAAATAAGCTTTAATATCTCATCAATTTTTGATTCGAGGGCTGAGAGGCGAGATTCGATGCTGTCTTCCGATATTGGTTTTAAAAATTTGTGCTCAGGTTTTAAAACTTTATTTTCCCGTTTGAAAAATTTGCTCTCTCTTTCCTCAACTTCTCTTGTTAGAATAAAAAATGCTCTTTTCCCGTCATGTTTGGTTTCAAAGATATGAGCAGTCTCTCCGATAACGTCATTGTATCTTTGAGGTAACCTGATTTGTGGATAAATTATTCTCCCTTTGGAATATAAAGGGCTAATCTTTGATTTTCCTATGTAGTGCATAAACTCACCCACGATTTAAACAGGTTATAAAATAATTCAATCTTTCTACTTCTCTCCGACTGCTTCAGTTCAGTAGAAGGTGTTGTTGGATGCGCTGAAAGATTTGGTGGTGTGATATAGGTTTAGAGTGGCCTCTATAAGCGTATTGATAGGTCTACCAACCTGAAAAAAATAAAAGGCGATTAAAGTGGTAAGGAAGCTGACCGTTTTCGTGAATGCAGTCATACGCAATGACGAATTGACAGAAGAACTCAAAATTATTTGTAATCTCATTGAATCTTGTATATTACATCACGCAAAAACCTCAATCGTTTTACATTATCCTTTTTTAATTCTGCTAGAGTTTCTTCATCTAATGCGCTCATGTCTACCTCACATACGTCTGTCCAGTATTCACGCGTAGGTTACTTATTTTTTCCTCGCAACCCATCCCAAATGTTACGCTTTTTTTGCTTCAGGCAATCATAACGATGAACAAAATCGCACAGCATTTTATACCAATGTAACAACAAAAAGCGCTAAGACAACAACAGGAAGTACGAAAGCAACAATAAGAAGCGCACTTGAAAGCCGAAATGAACAGAACTCATTCAATTGAATTTAATTCACAACGTAACTATGAATAATGGTTAAAGAGGGTAGGCCAAACATCGAAATTGTTGACACTACTAAAAGCAAGCATCATGGACTATTTGCTCACTACGACGCCCTTCTATCATTTATAGAATGCGTCAACCACAGTCAAACCAACCACCGTTACAACAACAAACTCCATCAATTGACATTCCAGAACAGATACGGAAACTTGCTGAGTTGAAAGATCAAAGCATCCTAACTGAAGAGGAATTTCAAACCAAGAAGCAAGAATTGCTATCGAAGATGTGAGTAATTTCATAGTTTGTTAACTTGTACTGCCCGACTGCCCAACAATGATGGGAAACTAGAGTGTCTGTAACGCGCTAAACAAATCAAAGTTTGTGGTAGTGTCAAAGCTCCAGTCTAGCCTTTTATTACCAGTTAACGCAGGATACCCTTTTTGCTGGCGTCGGGATGAATCGCGTATTGTAGGCTGTGACTGAAAGGAGACTGATGCGGTGCACAATTCGATGGTTCCCCTTGAAAATGCATTACTTAACAAGAAAGAAAGCCGCCATCAACAGGGACAACGGCCCCCTGAACATAGCTTGCTAAATCGCTTGAAAGGAAAAGAACGACTTTTGCCACTTCGTCTGGTTCACCCATCGTCCGCAAGCAAGCCTTTGCTGAAAATCATATCCCGTCTTTACAAGATCCACTTTGACGAAGTTTAAAATATGCATGCATGGAGTTGGTGTTTCCATACATAATGTATGACATCTGTATCCATGCATTCGTAGATAGTTTTATTACCTCTTCATGCAGTCATGTGACACGTCTTAAAAAGTGATACTGGATGGAGCGTTGTTTAAATGAAAACACGTGCTATCTCAAATGGTGATTCCCTATGAAAAGACGAGCACTATCATTACTGCTGATATCCCTAATTCTTTTTCCGGTATGTGGAGTTATCAGCGCCGCTGGTGCCACTTCGCAGGCACCGACAGTGCAGCCGATTGAAAAGATTAACAATGCCGGGGTAAGGACAGGAACATTGTGTACCAAAATAATTTTATTAGAGCCCGCCGGGACAGTGATAACAGCGCACGTTGGTGACCGTATGACTATACATCTAAAACTAATCAGGTCAGATACTGGGGCCGGAATCCCTGATGCTGCAATAGGGGCTACCGTGTCTCTTGATGGCAAATCGTGGTATACTATGGGAGGAGGAGCGCTGGTGACTGATAGTAACGGTGAAATCGGTCCAATAACGATGATTATACCTGATCCGCGTCCAATCGCTAATCAAATACCTGTAGTTGGTTCGTTTGTTCACTTGCCGATGTCTGCTTACGTCAAAGCCACTTATGCTGGCGACAGCACTTACTTGGGGAACGAGACTGTGATCTACAAAGTAACACTTGCTCCGTGACTACGACATGAGCGATTATACCAACAAGAACTCCGCGTAGCTGTTCACTTATCGTATCTGATGTCTCACTTCACACATTAGTAATAGCATTCTTTTCAAAATTAACACCCCGCGCGACGCACATGCCGCTGGTTATCGACCATGCGAACACTGTCACCCACCAGTCTGTTGACTGTATGATATCCGCGGTTAATTACTGATGCCCGGGATCAATCCTCGTACCACTATGTTGATGTCACATTCCCTCCTTATAATGCGGATCAATTACGGCATATCTTGGAATATCGTAGCGAACAAGCGTTTTATCCCCATGCGTTAGATTATTCTGTCATCCCTCTTTGTGCCGCCTTGGCAGCGCAGCGAAATGGGGATGCTCGCTATGCATTAGATTTGCTTTCAACTGCGGCCAATCTATGCGAAGAAGAGGGGAGAAGTATTGTTATAGAAGATGACGTTCGGCGTGCGGAACGATTGGCTGAAGTATCTCTGATCAGACGGGAAGTAGTGCGGTTGTCGCCGCATCAAAAGGTGCTGCTGGAATGTGTCTACAGCAAGGGGGAGCGGCAATCACCTACTGAAGTGTATCGCGAATTTAATAATCTCATGCGGCTTATAGGTCGTGAGCAGGTATCGCACAAAACGTTGTCAGAATTAGTCGCTGAATTAGAGCTCTACGGCTTCGTTGAAGTGGAACGGAAAGGGCGAGGGAGAGGCCGAGGTGTTGACTTTTACATCTCGCCGACTGGATCCGTGGAGCGGAAGGTGTTGTTGGATGCGCTGAAGGATTTGGTTGTGTAATTAAGACGTAAGAGCGGCTTCTGGATCAGTTCTGATGTGGAGGTAAATATACATAGTGTGTTTATAGTGTTTTGAAGTGAATGCACGTTGAGCTGCTCTGCGGATAAGCGAAACTTCTTTTAGGATTTTTCCCGTAGTTAGAGGTTATCCTCAAAAATAAAGCTTTGTGCGATTTGATGCGTATTTGCACGAGAGCAGACGCATGTCATCATTAAGTGCAATTCTAAACTGTGTTTGATGGCAACAAATAGGGGTTAATTTTATTATTTACGCGCGCATTGGTATGTGTTTTAAAAACTAACAGTCGATGGGCCGGCTTTATAGACGGGGTGTAGTTCGTCTAATGACAAGTTATATTCCTAAATTATTTGCATTGTTTAGTTCATCTTATAATTGTTTGTTGCATCTGTGACATTGCTTTTTGCTGTATTTCTTCCAACGGTACCGCGTGATAAGCGGCTGTATAAGACCTACTCCCCATCGCTGTGATGTGTGACGATTTTTCCACACGAATGAGGCCAATGTGTGCCATGTAGCGTAGTCGTTTTACAATAGATTTTTGTTTGTACTTGTCTCTGAACTGCTTATCGTTTGCAAGCTCTTTTATTGTCATTCCGCGCTTAGAAAATGAGAGCGTGTTAAGTATATTCAGTGAAATAGGATCTAACAATTCGTTATGATCAATTATTTTCTCGAAACTCGTCATGCAATAACACCTCTTTCATTTCGTTTCGGGTGCTCATCTTCATAACCTCTTTCATTTCGTTTCGGGTGCTCATCTTCATTTGATGAAATAGAACCATAGAACCTAGAAAAACCACATAAAATCATGTGATGGTTCCGCTTTATTATGCGTGAAAAATGATAAGTAAAAGTTGAAGTTGCAGTCATCACGCACCTGTACCTCCTACACTTATAGCTCGTGAGTTTAAGAGATTCGCTTTAAATCCCATATCATTGTTAGGAAGGTCGGCAATCGCTTGCTTTATTTTGATAATATAGATCGACTAGGAATTAATTCCTTATCGGTCTGAAATTCTTTATTTCCTTATTTCTAGTTTCTACTACCGTTTTTCAAACAAATGGTTTTGCATTGAATTTAGTTTATACACTGCACACGGGGTTTGTCGTCGGGTAACGCCAGAACGATATGTTATGTACCTGCCCATTCACAAATCAGACACTTCGCACGCCTTACAAATAGAACGCTTTACCTCACAAACTTCTTTTAAATTGCAGGTTGGAAGTAGGTAGTATCGTTTTTTAATTGACTTATTTCCAGCTGCCGTTTCATTTGGTTCATAATATCCTTTTAATAAACCTAAATACTCTAACAGCTGTATCCTAGCGCAAATCCTTTTAGTTCGATAATGGGGGAAGTTGCTGGCCAGTTGTTCAACTGTTAAGCCATCTTGCTCCTTTAAGATGTGCAGAATTTTGCGTGAACATTGACTCCAACTGCAATTAATGATAATTTTAAGCTTACTATAATTTTATCAGACCACATCAGGCGTTAGGTGGAAAGACGCCTGCAGAAGTTGCGGCGATTGATTTGAAGTTGGGTAAAGATAGGTGGAAGGGATTGATTAAACAAGCTACAAAATAGATTACAGAAAAACCGCAAAGTACTTTTACGCTCTTTTTTAATATTAGATTAGTTAGCTACGTGATATGGAGAGATAGTTGGCCAGAAGGAGCCAGTTCTTGGGAATTTCACCCAAGAGAACATACCGCGTAGCATTAACGAGAATAATAGTAAGCAGCTTAAACGTTATGCTTTGATGATTTATTTTACCATATCATTCGTCTATAATCATCATATATCCTTTTCAGATGTTCAAGAAATTCATCCTTTGTGACTGTATTAATATCATCAGGAATATAATTTTCTTCCCGTTCCCCCCCATCAAGTGCCTTTTTCCATATGACTAGCTCAGGTAGAAGGTAACTATTTGGATTGGTCTCTGTTGGTTTTGCCAAAATTCGATATGAGAATAGCTTATCCGGCTTGGCCACATCCGGCTTGGCCACATCAATTTTGCTCCACAGTTTGTCTTCGATAAACTGAAATTTGTTCCTTGGTGTGTTGTCGATAAACTCAACATAATGGTCATGGGATTGGATGTCTGTATATTCCCAACCATCTTTTTTTAATATGGTGGCGTTAAACTCTTTAAGAGCTGGATTGACCGCTGACATAAAAAGTGTGCTAACCTCATCTCTTGAATACATAATCAATATCCCCTTTAATTGTGTCTTAAAATATTCGTCTTCTTTACTTACCTTAGTAATACAAGCTATATATTGTTTAATCAACCAATGAACACGTAAGGGAGATTCAAATGACTGAAAATAAAATAAAAATCAACTTAGATATCCCATTTTCTTTTTTGTATCCACCTAAAGGTATCTCTCCAAACCAGCTTCCGAAGTATAGAAAACGACAAAAAGAACATCCAAATGAGGCTTTCCCATTCATCACATACAACAATCATAAGGCGCAGCTATGTTTTGGTCTGTTTATATCTAATGGTTCAATGGTGCCAAAACGTATAGATGAAACAGCAATCGGCTTGGATAATGAGACTTTAATCGCCGCGGTTGAGAGTGAGTTACAAGGTGGCGTGATAATTCAAGGAGAAAGATACGACATTCCTGATTTTATTAAAAATGCCCTCTCTACCCGCATTGATACAGTCAAAAAACTGGTAGCGGAGAAATTTAGCAACGTGAAGTGAAGTAATAAGCGGCGTAGTGGTAAAAACTTCTTTTTTTCTTTAACCAACTAACCCACCAACTGCAAATATCTCAGTGTTATCAATCAGATTTTGCCCCCAACACGGTTAACAGCATCAATTCGCGTACCTATGGTTGCTTTAAAATGTCAGGACCCAATGAAGGGTTGGATCTAATTGTAGAAAACTATTAATTAGTCGCTAACTCAACCGATGTTGAGGTTTCTAAAATGGTATCTGAAAAAGTAATGCATTTTCAAGGAAAAAACAAGGACCTAAATCAATTATCACAGCAGATTGTTCAGCAACTATCAACTGAAGGCTACAAAACACAGTCGACGACTAAGCCTATAGGGATAGTCATACAGGCGCAGAAGGCTGGGATTTTGCGCGATATCGTCACTGCGGACAGAGCGTTCAGCATCCTCATAACGGGTCAGCCGAATGATTTTTCAATCCACATAGGTATAGGCAAGTGGATCCAGAACCTGGCAGTGGCAGCAGCCGAAGCCATCTTGCTTTCTTGGCTGTTTCTTGCTGTTGACGTGCCCGAAATGCTGTGGACTGAACACGTAGAAAGGGAAATCGTCAAAGAAATAACGCAGATCGTAGGTTAACCCAAAAATAGACCGCTTTTTTTTCTCTTTTTTTCTTCTTATTTATTGTCTCACATTGGTAATACAAGCTATATATTGTTTAATCAACCGACCCACCAACCGCAAATATCTCAGTTTTATCAATCAGCGTTTGCCCCCTGACACGATTAACAGCATCAAATCTGCATAACCTTTATTGCCAGTGCACTCATTGTTACTTGCTAAAAAATTATGAATTAATATGTCGAACGCGTAATATCGAGAATCCAATTTTGTTTTTGTTAGATATTTTAGAAAGCCTTTAGCGAACGTAAGAGTTTTGCCTTTGGCAGATTCAGACTGATATTTTTTCAGCGTAGTGCTAAGTAATTCCTCCATAGATATCTTGCTGACAGTGCCGCGTGTGAAATTCCAGAATGTGCGTGACGCCCGTTCAATCCAGTCTTCTGACTTTTTGGTGAGCCCTAGTTTCCGAGCATTGGTATAGCTTCGTAACTCGTTTTTAGTAAATGGTAATTCAAGCTCTGCAAGGCCTTTGTTAGCTGTATTGTGGTAGTTTTGTATGTTAGTGTATACTTGATTTGAAAAAACGCCATTATAGGTCTCAGATTGTAGAAAAGGTCCAGTTAAATCATTAGACGGAGAGTTCACACGGCGGAGGTCGGGCGTTCGAATCGCCCCGAGCCCATTTTTTTGTCTCATAAAAGAAAGATGTTGTTGGATATGTTGATGGATTTGGTCATGTAATAAAGAGATTCGATATAGGTCACGATGCAATTTAACTACTAAATTACGAGCTCAAGTTTTAATTTTTCTGGAATAAAGACAGTCTCGCGGAAATTCTCGAACAATTCAAGATGTATTTGTGAATCGGCTGAGTGTGACGTTTCCTCCCGCAAATCTTATAATTGAAAAAATAGAAACGGGTTTGCGGTTGTTTAAATGAATCTTTGGCCACAAAAGAAGTGGAAACAGGTGTTGTTAGTCCTCGTTCTTGCTATCCTCGTGGTCATCGCGAGTATGGCCGTTTTGCTTGCGTACACCAATTCTGCAGTGAACAAGGACGTTGCGAGTGGGATCGAGATTATGAATCCCGGCGGAAACAAGACAGCGCTCGTGATATACCAGCCCGGTTTGACTTCTCTCCCGAAGGACACCTCGTATGCTTTCGCGAACGGGCTTGCGGCGAGCGGTTGGAGAGTGGAGATTACCACCGCGAGTTCGCAGGCTCCGTCTGATCTCTCGAAGTACAGCCTCCTGGTTTTGGGCTTTCCGACTTACAACAACAGTCCGGGGACGGCCATCGTTCGCTACGTCGACAGGGCGGGGGATCTGCACGGAATTAACACGGCGATTATAGCTCTTGGATCGTACACCCCGGAGAAAAGCGCAGATACCATGAAGCAGAAAGTGCACGCCGCAAACGGCACAGTTCAGAAGTCGGTTGCTCTTTACGAGGGAAGGGGTTCTCCAGCCGACACCGCCCGACAAGCTGGAACACAGATCCGCCCTTAAAGACGACAAACGCTGGGATCCAGACGACGACCGTCTATCTGCAGTTCAAAGATGCGATTTAGGAGAAGTATGTGTGTAGCTAGAGTTTTAGACATAGCATTGCCATTCGTCTCATTAGATCAGGTCGAGACCTGAGGAGTGTGCAGCAACTGCTGGGACATAACAACCCCAACGCTACTCAATTGTATTGACAATTCAAAGATGATAGCCTAAGAGCGATGCATCATCAAATTAAGTTTAAACAATTGCTTAATAAGGTAAGGATTCTAAGGATAAACGTGATTACGTTAACTGTTTTTACTACAGCAACGGGAAAAGGTGCACTATGATGAATGATGAAATTGAAGCAATGAAAAGGGATATTAAATTCCGGAACAATGAGATAAAAAGAATAGCTAAAATAGAATGGGAATTGCCGGAGCTTAAAGATATTGCTCGCGGTCTTGATGGTATAATCTTGAATATAGAAAATCTGGTAAAAATTATAGACATATTAAGTCAGGAAGTCATAAATTTAGATCGGAGAGTTATGACGTTAGAAAACCGACTGCGGTAATCGGCTTTGTAGTCGCCCGTGAGCGATATATTGACGATTATCTGCGGTCGTGCATTGACGGTGGGCTTGAGCAGTTAGTCATCCTCGGGACTGGATATGATTCCAGAGCCTATCGGTTCGAAGGGCTCAAAAGGGCGAAGGTCTTTGAAGTTGATCATCCAGCGACCCAACGGATAAAGGTAGTGAAGCTTAAAACAGCGCTCGGGAAGCTCCCAGAAAACGTCGTCTTTGTGTCGATTGATTTCATCAAAGAAACACTTGGGAGACGGCTGAACGCGTGTGGCTATGATAACCGACTGAAAAACCCTGTTTATCTGGCAAGATGGTACATCAAAAGCTACTTCCATTAAAGGGGAGTTAGGGCAAGCCACCCCATTGCCTCCTTTAAATAATCTTTTTTAGATGCACCTGATTGCTTATACATCAGGCATACATTATATTAAACGTGGAAAAAGTGATGTTTAGTGCCAAAGCACCCAGCGGAAATATCAGTTTCCGGGACTAGTTTCCACATTAGAAGGACTTACATCTAATCATTACAACGTTATTTCGAACATTAAAGCCCAATCCGTTGAGACTGAACATGTGCCAACATCATTTTTTGCGCCATTTTTTCCCGATTTACTTCGTCGAGACGTCCCGAAAGCCACTAATTCTCGTCTATCAGCTCGTTATCTCCCCGTAGCGCACAGCAAAAGGTTCCGCCACTACCAAGTCATCGTGGGACCAATTCCGGGCTTCAAGCTGTTCACTTTGGAAATGTGATAGTTCATCCCGTAAGACGGTGTAGTCTCTTCCTAAGGTTAATCGTCATCCTTGAGCACATCCCGTAAAGTGATTAGCAGCTTCTGTTTCCCGGCACCTATCTTTCCGCTGCTCTTTATCCTTACACGCGAGCTGCCAGCGGTAAACACTTCAACGAAGCGAACCTTTGTGTGCCTGAGCTCTTGACGTAGCATTTGGATGATGAATACTTATCATAAACAGAGCGAAAACGATGATTATACGTAAGGATCTTATATCACTTCACATATAAATCTAGTGAAGCGGCCTCGCACTAAGTCAATGGGGAAGTAATTAATGCTTGATAACATCTTCAAGTTCCTTTTCTTAATCGGTTTGATCGTAACGTGGATCCTACGTTTGTCGGCTCTGAGGCGAGCCCCACGTGATATCACCGCTGGTGCACCTCCGACGCAGATGGAGTCGCTACTGGTATATCTCAATTTATTCGGACTGCCCGTTATACCTATCATCTACCTGTTTACACCTTGGTTAGATTTTGCGGATTATTGGTTGCCAGCATGGGCTGGATGGATAGGTGTGATAATCTTAGCCGCCGCCGTGTGGTTGCTGTGGCGGGCACAAAAAGATCTCGGACGCAACTGGTCTTCTGCATTGCAAATCAGAGAGGGGCATACGGTCATAACTAATGGGGTATTTCGCTACATTCGGCACCCGAATTACGCTGCGAACTGGCTCTGGGGAATCGCCCAAGCGCTATTGCTGTGGAATTGGATTGCAGGTTTGTCCAAGCTGGTATTATTCGTTCCAATCTACCTGCAGCGGGTTCGGCGTGAAGAACAACTGATGCTCGACCAATTCGGAGAAGAGTACCGTTCGTACATGAGCAGAACTGGGCGGATTATTCCACACTTCTGGAAATAATTAATCGTTCTGAGTCACAATCGATCTCGAAAGATTAACCTCTTTTTAGAATCAAATGCTGTCAGTACAAACCCTGACAAACAAGTAAGCGGGAAGACAGCATGACGTAGCCCATGGATAAATTTCTTATCTATAAAGTCTGATTGTAATTTGTTTTACATTTCTGCATCTTATTCTGTTGCCAATTGCAATCTTTCTGACCTTTTAATTTCTTCCTCTTTTGTTCTATTTCCGTGTTAAATAGTAATTTTCCATTGAGGCTCTTTTGCGAAACTAAGTGCTTAAATATCAACCAGTTGGTTGTTGTTGTTTGACTTTTTTTAAAGACTGAAGTTTTTCTACCTTTGTGCCTGTTAGTCTATATCTTGCATTTGACGACGTTTAAACGAAATTACAGTTACGACTGTGAACATCCTAATCCTTTTTAATGGTTAAAGCATATTGAGCTTTACGCAACTTTTTAGCTTATTGTGTGATTCTGAGGTCATTAACCGTAAGAATTCTATGCGTCGAATCTCTCAGGTGCCTGGTCTCGCACGGTGAGCACATGGATGCCATCATCAAATGATAGTTCTAGCTATGTACCTTAAGAGAGTCTATTCAACCACAAAACCTACAACATCCGTAACATCGGTTTTATTGTATGGTATTGCGTGGCGCTGCCATAGGAATTCTTAAAAAGTGAACAATCACGAACCTTGCAGAGGGTTCAATGCATAAAATGCAGCGTTGTGCGGCAACACCACTGAAAGCGCTGTTGTCTCGTCAATTTCGACCGTTACACGTCGTACCATTACATCCAGAACGTGTCCGCCGTGCGTTCTGTCGGCGGTGATGAAATGAAAATGCCAGCCTGAAGTACTTAACCCGTTTACGTAAAGAGGTGACCAGAAGCCAACCATCGTTCCTGTGACGTTTTGAAATTCGAACATAGATTGATTCTTTAAAGCATCGGTAAGAGGAGGATATGGTACACTCTGCTTTGGCGGACTACGTGCTTTGAGATAGGCGTACTCCCCCGTTATTTTTACCGCGTAGAAGGCGTTCTTTGTCGGGAAGTGTTCTTCCACGTAGTGTTGGACCTGTGTGTAGTTCATAGTTCCATTTTCATCATTGCCTAGGAAAAGCTTTGTATCTGTTTCGAATGACGTCACGTCAGCAAAGGGAGTCTTCATAGAGTCGTTAACTAGATACACCTTGCCATCAGATTTAATTTGATAAAACGATCCGTCCAAAGCTACCATCTCGCCATCAAGATCATTGAACGTACCGAGGCCAAAATTGCCGTGCGTTCTGAGCTCCTTGAAGGACATATCTCCATCGTAATCTCCTGACTGGAGAGCACTAATAGTTGACTCTTGAAAAAGAACATGGCGTTGCGAACTCCATGCGGACGGTTCATCAGTGCCGCTCTTTATAAACATATAGACGACAACCGCTCCGATTAAGATCACGAGGACAACCACTACGACGAAGACTTGCCGTTTCATATTGATGGCAATATACTCGCAGTTATTTTAATTTTCTGAACAAGAGCATTAGTAGTCACAACAGATAATCGGCTAAAAAAGAAGCGATGATTGCGCTCTATTAGCGAAAAGAACTTTGATAGATCTTCATGCGGTGTGGTCGGCCGTCGAATCGCCTCGTTCCACTGCTTTTGGTACAAGAAGCTTATTTTGGCGTCATTAGTTGTCGACTCGTGCTAGACCACCAAAGGAGACGCTTACAACGTTCGAACTGCTGTTCTCACCGGATAGGTTCTACAGATACCTATGCGTGCATTATACATTTGTCTCCAAAAATCAACGTATTGGCTGGATCGTGTAGTATCCTCTTTCTGGAATCGAAGAGGGGAGCGATCTGCTAACGTATTCTGGATCATCTGCGCCCCTACCAATGGCGAGATACGGGAAAAAGCACAGTATCTTCTATAGAGTGCAACAATATTCTATATTTATACAATTTGGAGCATTCGCGGTTCAACGAACAGTGTTACTATTTCTTAATTGACAGACGGCGGGTTAGGGTGGCATTTCAATGGGAAAATTTTGTCCTATATGGAACCTTCAAAAAATACAATACAGGTGGAACATTGCTTCCTCTCAATCCTGCACTCGTCGAACTATTACAGCCCCCTCCTAGACGGAAGGCAGATGATGAACTGATGTTGACCTACAATAACATTAATGCTTGAGTGACGACGAGAAATCGTTTTTGCCCGCAGATAACTTCAACTTGAGCCATCTCGTAAATTTGCGCAGCAATATGATGACATTATCCAGTAGGATCAATCAAACGCGCGTACAATTTAACCTTCGGAGTATCGGGAGTTGAATGGGCGCACTATCGTCATCCGGTAATCAAATGCGTGCATGCTGCGTATATGCAGTATTGGAGAGATATTTTTTTAAGGGCACGACTTCTTGTTAAGGTGTGCATTTGTTTTTTTTGGGGGGGCCAATCCTCCCTCTCCGCAGTTTGCTATTTTAAAACAGAGAAAGCCTTCTTGACTCTGCCCCCTTGACGAATAGACATCGCGGCAAGAAATAACGAGACAATAGCTCACCATTTTCGCAATCGTAGCAGATAACCTCGTCTCTCTGCTATTGAACCTAAAACTTGGTGCAAAATTTTTGATTTATCAGGTAATTTAATCCATCGGATAATTCTCGTGCTCTGTGGAGTGCACCTTCTATTTCATCAATTTCGAGGACCGTTGCAGCGATGCAGAAATAATTTTTTGAGCGTCCCTCATTAAATTCTTCCAGCATCTGCCTTAAAAGAGCTTCCCGGCGTTTCTGGTTGTCATTAAAGGCTTCTATTCCTCCATTTTGGATAAGCGATATCGAAACCTCGAGTTTCTGATGACATATGACGGTATCATGATATAAACTATAATCTCGATGTTTCCTCCATTTTTCGCACTCGTTAAGTTTCGGGCACTCCCCACAGGATTCAATTTTCTTTCTTTTCACCGCACAGGTGATGAAACGACACCCTACAGACATTCGGTATTCACTTTTGCGTCCTCCAACCTTCTTTGTCCTCTTGAGTGATATCGCGGACATGACCTGCAAGAGAGTCCACAGACGGAAACCTCCGGATATTTTATTGTCATAATAGCAATCTTGTAAGCTAACAGTCTTTCTTATTTTCAAATGATGGGTATAGTAATAACTAACAGATAAAGGTAGGCCTTGGCATAATAGCAATCCCAAGTAAGCCTAAATTGCCGGTACAAGAATAAAAAAAGGACCCATAGAGTAATGAAATCGTGGCCTTGATTTTTAACTCCCGACTTAAAAAATGACTTGGTCGAACAATCCATGTTTATGTCTGGATACTGAATATTTTGTAGTAAAAGGAGGTGTAGGCTTTCAAAAAAGATATTAAAAAGTGAACATTTTCTAAATATCTCATATAATTCTTCTTTTCTTCGATTGTCCGATAGTTTCTACGTCTATTTGCAGAACACAAAGTGCTTCGCACATTGACACGCGTAAACTTCGAGGATGCTCTCTGCGTACTGCTTTTTAACTAGCTTATCTACGTAGAAGTCTCACGCTTTAGCTCAGTTTCTCCCGCATATCGACTGCGCTATTCTTGAGCTGTTTCGGGTAACTATAGCTAACTACACGTGCCCTTCTACGATACGTCGGGTGAAACAGCAAGATTGCTCCCGTACGTAAATATCAGTTCCACTGGCAAAAAAAGGTCCAGAAGAACAGAACCGGTTAAATTAATGTAGTGTTGAAACTATTAAGTGTACGAATACAAAGTGCAAAGCATAGAGAGCAAAGCGATCTAGTAGCACGTACGTGTTTAGACTAACGCGTGAAAAGGAGGTGAAAAGAAATGTTGTTAACATTAGCGTTATTTAGTATATGGGTCGGATCAATGGGTCTCCTCGCTGCTGTAGCCTGCCCGTTGATATCGCCGTTGATCCTCGCGGTTACTCTACTCTAGCGTAGTGATGTTGAAACACACATTCTAAGAAAATAAGAGTAGTGCCGTCGGAGCTACCAAACATGGTGGCGAGTTGCGCAGCATTCCGAGCGGCGAATTATTTTACTACGGTTTATATTTTAATATGTTCGGTTTGTTTCTAATATTCTTCCAGTGGACCTTTTTTTGCCAGTGGAAACTGAGAGATAAACATAAAAGGATGTAGTTACACTCTCTCTGAATTCTACTGTTCAGCCTAGGGAGCGTTTTTGTTGGTACCCGGGGCTCCCGCATAGCAACTGCCATCGTCGCTAGTTTTGGCTTGATAAAGAGAGGTGATGTTCTTCTTCTTCTTCGTTTCTGCGGCATATTCGCAATTATAAAACCTCGAGCGCGTGTTCTTTCATTGATATGCGGCCACTAACTTATAGCATTCGGTAGATAATCAAGAGGCTAATGAGCAGAAGTGGAACGCATACATCCTTGATATAAACTGGTTCGACGTTGTCGGGGGCATAATACTGGTTACGTCGCATGTCCTATATTGCCGGATTTCGCTCCTAACCTAAAGATAATAATAGCTATAATGGTAGCAATCCAAGTCCCCTTTCATTCAGAAACACAGAATTTCTAGAATAGTTATTGCTAGGTACGTGTGGTCACTTCGAACTGAAGAGGGTAAAGCCGATCAGCTAATGTTTTTTTGGCAACGTTATCAACGGTAAAGCTAGATTTTTGAACTAACGCAAAGATCCGCCTTAAAATTAAAGTAAAAAAGAAAAATAAGTACTAATTTGCCAGCTACTGCTCAAAGTTGCACAACTTTATCGTAATAAGTCAAAACTATTATTATGTCGTGTCGTGTGCGAAACTTTTATGTCACTACGCTATTACGCTAGAGTAGAGTAACCGCGATGATCAACGGCGATATCAACGGGAAGGCTATAGCAGCGAGGAGACCAACAGCTCCGATCCATATACTAAATAACGCTAATGTTAACAACATTTCTTTTCACCTCCTTTATCATCTGTTGTTCCAAGTGTGAGTTATCTTATACATTACTAAGCATCATATTTTAATATGTTCGGTTTGTTTCTAATATTCTTCCAGTGGACTTTTTTTTTCTGGTGGAAACTGAGAGGTAGACATAAATGCAGTAAGTCCTCATAAAAACTAAAATAAAAAAAGAAATAAGTATTTATTTGTCGGCAGCCGCTCAAAGTTGCACAACTTTATCTTAACGTTGAAAATTTTATTATGTCGTGTGCGAAACTTTTATGTCACTACGCTATTACGCTAGAGTAGAGTAATCGCTAGGATTAACGGCGATACCAACGGGAAGGCTATAGCAGTCAAGAGACCAACTGCTCCGATCCAGATGCCTAGTAAAGCTAATGTTAACAACATTTCTTTTCACCTCCTTTATTATCTTTTTGGACTTTATACAAAAAGGTTTCGCTGGTATTTATAATTAACTTGTTCTGTGCCTTATAATTAACTTGTTCTGTGCCATTTGCGTTTGCATATTCTGATATAAGTACTTTTCATTGATTGCCTCTTTTTTTGTAAAAAATCAAACAAAAAGAGATTGTTGACTCCACTGCATAGCTAGTATCTCAAGAGTCTCCATCTCTGCCTTTTATGCGCCGTAATATCGCTTTCACAATCTCGGCACAATAACGAGAAATCCGCGTGCCTTTTTTAATCGTGCTGCGCATTTAAGACTTTGTGTTCTCATCTCCCTTAGTCGTCTCGCTGAACGTGACTTTTATCATAAATAGTATCTGTTATCAGTGGAAAAAATCTCTGCGTTTTTATGATGATCAACCAAAAGAGGGGTACACTCTGGTATCGCCGCTGTATTTTTTGTCATCTCTTAAACGAATGTCGTGCATCAATGTTCATTACAGTACTTCCTGCATCACTAAACTTTTAACGCGGTAAAACCGATTTTTTGTTGCTTGTGTCATCTGCTTGGCTATCGACAGCTTAGTAATCGATATGTGGTACGCTTAATTTTCGTCTAAGGTAAAGCAAAATGCTGCTCATGTGTGTGAGCATATCTGTGGGGGGGTAACGTGAAATTTTGCATAAAATATACTAGGTTACCTCCTTTGGATTAAAATTTTAATGGGCAAACTCGTCGTTTAAAATCTCATCAGAATGCCGTTTGAAAAATGAAACCCACTAATGTTACACCAATAAGCTACGGGTCTTGCTTAGCTCTAGTGAACTGAACATATTGTAACGAGTCACGGATTCAACACGTTTTGTAAAAAAAGTGAGGAAAAGTTGATTACTTCTTAAGCGAAACTCTGTAACACTTGGTCAATCCTTTTTGCTGATCGATTAAAATTGATACTCTAATGCCTCTTGCCCCTCGCTAACCCTTTAAAGTTGCGAGAGACTTTCCCCACAGCAAGAATGTTATAATCACTATTCAACTATCAGCTCACTTGTTTATTAATTTTAGAATTTCAATACCGCCACTGGAAGGGGGCAATGTTTTGGTGACAGCCACACCCACACGCTAACGGTACTAACGCACCTAACGGTACCAGCGCTAATGGCAACAGGCACGGCAACAGGAGCGGCAACAAAGGCCCTACGAGTACTCCACCATAAAGTGCGAGTCCAAGAGCTATATAGCCGCCTACTAATAATGCTAACACCATTTCTTTTCACCTCCTTTTTTACCTTTAATATCAGTATTGCTATCTATTAGTAGTTAAGCTCACTGATTATCAGCAAAATTACTTTGAATGTGCTAGTATTTAAAATTTTTTCAATCATTTCCTCAGCAGATCACGTAAACCTAACATATGCTCTGTAATAGATTCGATATAATTATCACTCAATAGTCGATACGTTATACGGGATTATAACTCCTCAGATTAACCTCTGAGTGGAGGATATAATGCTTTTCTAAGTAAAGCACAGAAATATTTATTGACGTTAAAATGCATAAAAACATGGGGATCTTGAATTATGTGCTCGGGCGGTGGTCCATTTATAACTATGGAAACGGGGTGGTTCAAGAACTACCGCTGCAAAAACTGTGGAAAAAAGTTCAAGGTAATTGGTAAGAACCCGATATGTCCGTCCTGTCAATCGGAAGACCCCGACGAAATTGTAGATTAAAGTGATATCGACAGTTAAAGCGCTACTGAAGTAACTTTTGATTGCAGCACATAATGTAGTCGTTCAGTTCGTAAATTCGGGGAAAGCAAAAAATGCCCTTAAGGAATTTCAAGTCAGAGACTTCGAGGGAATCCTGATTCGCCTCTATGAAGTCCCTTTAAAAACATACGTTATGTGGAAGTATTAACAACGACTGCTCTAATAACTCAATCTTTAGACTACTTTTTGAAATCGCTCGTTTTAAATATTGACTCAAATTTGTAGCCTTTGGACGTTATATTCTCCTGCGCGCCGCTTTCACGATCAAGAACTGCTATCACTTTCATAACTGTACAATTCATCTCTTCCACTATCTTAATCCCAGTGAGTGTTGATTTGCCGCTCGTTGTGACATCATCAACAAATCCTACTTTATCTCCGTTTTTTATGCACCCATCAACTCTTTGCATTCTTCCGTGACTTTTTTCAGCTTTTCGCACAAAAAACGCTCTGACGTCTCCCGATTTAACTGCAATTGCAGTGGCAATTGGGATTGCGCCACTTTCTATGCCTCCAACCGCGTCAATTTTACCGAGTTTTCCAATTATTAAATCAGCAATAAGTGATGCTCCTCGCGGATGCATTGTGACGCGTCTCAAATCAAAATAGTAATCACTAACTTGCCCACCCGATAGTTGATAGGGTCCGTTTGAAAAGTAACCATATTTTAATATTAAATTCTTTAACTCTTCATATTTGTTTTTCAAACCTATCACTATACACATTGTTTAACATCAATAATAAACGTGTCATATGTGATATCTTTTACTTCGGTTATTCGAGCATAACGCAAGTCATTTTTATCTACAAATTATTACAACTACCTGTTTCTACGTGTGTAATAATATAAAATAGCTTTAAACTTAGAAAGATTTAATTATCAAGCTAAATAAGTCCAATCTAAGGGCAAGTAAATGTCTAAGCACGTCAAGCACCCGTTGATAGTCCCTGGTTCTGTCGAAGCTCGAACCTATCAGCTTACGCTTGCTAAGTCAGCTTTAAAGGACTCTTCAATGATCGTGCTTCCCACCGGGCTGGGGAAAACAGTAGTGGCATTACTGGTCATGGCTGATCGGCTCAAAAGAGGAGGGCGGGTGTTATTTTTAGCTCCCACAAAACCGCTCGTAGAACAACATGCAGAATTTTTAAGATCACATTTACGAGCTGAGACGTTAATCTTTACTGGAGAGATTACACCTCAAAAGAGGTCTGAGCTGTGGAAGAACTCCGCCCAAGTAGTAGTTTCAACACCGCAAGTTATTGAAAATGATTTGCTTGAAGAGAAAATTGAGCTCTCTCAAGTAGAACTCGTGATATTTGATGAGGCTCACAGGGCAGTGGGTAATTATTCGTACGTGTATATCGCCAATAAGTATATGGATCAAGCTGAAGATCCGCTGGTACTTGGTTTAACAGCATCTCCTGGAGGAACAATTGAAAAGATTCGACGCGTAAGTAATGGCCTACATATTAATAATATTGAAATCAGGACGGAATCTGATCCTGACGTTCTTCCCTATATCCACGAGAAGTACATTGAATGGTACAGGTTCTCATTGCCCCCAGAAATGGACTTTATTAGACAAAGTCTAAATACAGCACTTTCAAGCAGGCTAAGAGAGCTTAAAAGAATGGGAATCGTCAGTAACGAGTGGATTTCGACATCTGAATTGTTGAGGCTGCGTGTTGAGGTTAGCGACAGCAAGAACTATAGGGCTATGTCCGTCATTGCTGAAGTTATGAAACTAAGGCACGCAGTTGGAATGATTGAAACACAAGGCGTCGTTACCACTAACAAGTATTTTGAGCGGTTAAAAAAAGAGGCCGAAGCTAAAGGAGGAAGCAAAGCAGCGAGGAGGCTTGTTGGCGATCTATACGTGAAAAGGGCAATGGATAGAGCAAAAACGCTTGAAGAGATGCATCCGA
This sequence comes from Methanobacteriota archaeon, assembly GCA_963704625.1. GTDB lineage: Archaea > Halobacteriota > Bog-38 > Methanoflorentales > Methanoflorentaceae > DASPRZ01. The sequence goes on from OY969924.1 coordinate 2,008,887, forward strand.
AGTTGTTGGCCGTGAAAAATGTGGTAAATAACTTGTTCATAAATAAGCCAGATTCGAGAATTATAGTATTTACAAACTATAGGGACACAGCAGAACTGGTGAAAAATGTCCTCTTGCACGTTGATGGAGTCAGGCCTGTTAAATTTGTGGGTCAAGCTCAGAAAGATGGGGTTAAAGGACTCTCGCAAAAGCAGCAGGTTCAGTTAATCTCTGAATTTGTAGAAGGTAAGTATAACGTACTCGTCGCGACAAGCGTGGCTGAAGAGGGTTTAGATATACCATCTACTGACATGGTTTTATTTTATGAGCCCGTCCCATCTGAGATTAGAAGTATACAAAGAGAGGGCAGGACAGGAAGACGTCGGTCAGGCAAAGTCGTTGTATTAATAACGAAGGGTACGAGAGATGAAGCATATTATTGGTCAAGCAACAGAAAAAGGAAGATTATGCGCGCCGAAATGAAAAGAATGAGTGACAAAGCTTCAGATGCACTTGACGAGCCATCTTGTCGCATCGACTCTGAACCTCATACTTTAGAAGACACGCCAGTAAATGTTCAATCAGTGAACTATAATCAAGCGTCAGACAATGCCACAATTGGGACTCAATGTAGCTATCATTGTGAAAATGAGGCAATGAAGGCGATTCAGATCGCGCGCGACGGCCCTTACGCTCATGAAGCTGAGCTGATGATACCTTCAGAAAAACGCCAAATGACTCTGCTAGACTTTGAAAAAGACGAAATGGATACAGTCAGGACAATAGTCGATGTTCCCGAGCTGAGATCTGACGTTGTAGATGAGACAATTAAATTAGGGGCAAGGTCTGAGATTAGGACCTTACCTGTAGCTGATTACGTGTTAAGCGACAAAAACGCTGCCGAAAGAAAAACAGCCGAAGACATCTTAAGCACGTTAATGGATCGCGTTCTTTTCGAGCGAGAGCAAATTGAAACGAAGAGAGGGCCAATTTTACGGGGGAAAAAGTCAACGAAAACGTTGGAGGAGCAACAAGAATATCTCATTTCTTCTATAGCTTCAATAGGACCCATTGCTGCGGGAGCTTTGTTAAAGCACTTTGGATCAGTTGAAGCGGTAATTAAGGCTCCTGAAGAACAATTAGTAAAAGTGAAAGGAATTGGAAAAATTACAGCACAAAAAATTAGAGAAATTATAAACGCGAAGTATGCGCTTGAATCGCCCAAAGAATAAATATTTTTTATATTTTTCCCTCCAACCGTTTGATAGAGCAAGTTTTATAATTGTTAAATTAACATATCCTTTCTAAATCAGACTATTTCATTAAGGTCGAAGCGGAGCATACATCTTGACGGACGATGAAGATAAGCTTAAAGCTGAAGAGGCATTGGAAAAAAGAGAAGGGGACGACGAGAAAGAAGCCACCGCTGAGACTTCAGAGGAAGGATCAAGCGAAGAAGCCGAGGGGTCCGAGGGAGGACCGGAGATAAATTCTTCTTATCCAAGCGACAGAGACTCGTTTCTTCTAAGTCTCTTGTATTTTGAAGACGTTGTAACAACTTTGGAAAAAATAGAAGAACTATACTCTGTATCTAACATTGAAACAGAGAGGGCGTTTGAAGCTTTAAAAATTGGAAATTATCTGGTTGCAGAGGAACACCTCACGCGAGCATTAGAATTAGATGAAAAAAACCAGAATGCATTGATTTATAAGGCGATAATGCATTTGAAACTCAATAATGATGAAGAAGCATCGTGTTATTGCGATTTAGCGAGAAAGAATAGCCCGGACAATCCGAATTCCTGGATTTGTACATCAGCAGTTTTTATAAAAGAGCAAGAATACGGTGAAGCGCTAAAAAATCTCGATAAAGCTTTAGAATTGAGCCCTAAGAATGTAGAATCACTCATAAATAAGGCATCGTGCTTGATAAGGCTCGGATACTTTGATGAAGCGATAAGGGTAACATACCGCGCGCAAAAAATAAGCCACTCGAATGTGCATGCGTGGATCAATAAGGGTATCGCATACGCTTACACCTTCAGGGTAAAGGATGCAATTAACTGTTTTAACGAAGCCTTAATGCTTGATCCAAGTAATGTAGTTGCACAACACGCAAAAGAGGAGATGCGTAGGAGATTAACTCAGTGAACTGAGATTAATTTTTTTTATCTAATGTACATTTGAATTTTTCTAATGTCAGTAAACGATTATAATACAGCGGCAAGACTATCAATTGCTATTATCGTAGTTACTTAAAAACGTTAAATGCACTATAGTGTCGTTTCGCTACTATGCACGTAAATGTGATTTAAAGGGTAATCGACCCTCCGATCGGTATTACGATAACTTTGTGTCCTGCATTTTCTGCAAGTTGCTTAAATTTGTAGGGGTCCGCCTTTATTTGGTCGAACGTGTTAAAATGCATGGGAATCGCGGATTTCGGTTTTATGATGTCAAGCGCTTTAACTGCATCGTTCATATCCATTGTAAAGAATCCGCCAATTGGAATGAATAGTACGTCGATATTGGTTAATCTTTGAACACCGTCGAGGTAGGTGTCTCCTAGATGCGCAAATCTGATACCGCCCAGTTCGAATACATAGCCCGCCGGATATTTGCTTTGGTGGTGGCTGACGCCAATCATCGTAATGTTAACGCCATTTATTAACTTGTTGTCGCCCGATTCCATGGTCATCATCTCTTTGTACTTTCCTTTTAAAGTTGGTGGCGCCACAACCATCGACTTAAATTTACTTGCATCTGTGTGGTCGAAATGCTCATGCGTTATCAGGATGATATCCGGTTTTCCTTCGTATTGCGGGGCTAAAGGATTCTCTTTGGTGAAAAATGGATCAATAAGTACAGTATGATGTCGATCTTTTACTTCAAAACATGCGTGACTGAGATACGTAACCTTAACTGCTAAGTCTTCTTGCATGAAAATTACGTCGCATGCCTTGAATATAAGACTTTTGTGATAAAAACGCAGTATAATAGTTAATCCAGATAAATAGGCAGTGTTTTATTGTTTGTGTGTTCTTAGATTTGCCTAATCGCCGAGTAGTTTACACTCCTGCAGTTAGTCTAAACCGAAAATACTCTAAGTTGTTATATTAGCAGTTAACCTATGCTGATTTCATCAGATAGGTCATAACCTTCTATTGATTTTTGTATCAAACTTTGTAAATAGCTCGTTTGAGTTCATCTTCAGTATTTCAAAGGGATCTTTATGGGGTATCTTTTTTAGTTTATACTTGATTGAGCGAGTGCCATACCCTATTTCGATATCATCTGTTCCACACGTAGTTAGTCTTGCATTGCCTGGCGTGCCACGAATGATTCCAATAAGGCAATCTGCTATATGTAGGTTTATATTACTTGGAATTTTCAGACTAGCGTTTTTAATATTACAATTGAGCGTTTTCATAGCATCAAACACAATTTTTACCCCTACTGCAATATCGGGGCATCTTTCACCATGATAGTTATACGCTTCACGCAGGAATTCTATAAGAACCTCCTCCTCCTCCATGTTGGCTGGTATGAGCGAGGAATGTACATCTCGAGCCCAGAAAATCACGTCCCAGACTGCAGAGTATGGTTTTATGTCGATGACTGGGGATCTGTCAATGATGTCGAGCGGATCGACAAAGAGCATATTTTCTTCTACCTTAACGAGACGTGTGGCCGTCAGAGAAAGCGGGTTAGGACGGGTTGGGGATCGTAACGAAAAGACTCCCCGTTTATTCAAATTTGCATTTATTTTCTTTGGTGTGACTAAAAGAGGCTCTCTCTCAGCTTTATCGAGCCAGCACATCACGTTAATATGACTATCGCCTTCGATTCCTGTTAAACCCGCTTTAAACTCGTCAAAAATCTCAATACTGGCAGGAACGCCTTGTAAAGGCATGTCGTTCCCGTCTATAATCTTTGAATGTACTATCCCTATGGGTTTTATCGTAAAGTCCATCGATTTATCACCTGACGTCATGTGATAGTGATCACATACTAGATGAGCAACTCCCTCTTGGATTACAGATTAATCGAAGCATACACTTCTTTCGCACGCACTTCAGGCATTAAACTTTTAATACCGTTGAAGAGGTTAAGGCTAGCTTAGAATTTAGTTTAATCTGGTTTCGTGGGAAAATAGTTCGAAATATCTGTGTCAATAATTTTCGTCGAGCTGGTATATCTTTCGATCGACTCTTCGAGCTTTTTTACCTTGTCTTCATATCTTTTCTTTTCGTTAATCAAAAAGGTAGTATACCTATCCCGGGCATACACAATATGCATAAACGCTGTGTCGTTGTCTATTTCCAAAGCAACGACAAATTCTTTTATAGCCAAGTCAGTTTTGCGTTGTTTTTCATAAACAATTCCTAAGCCACTGTGAGCTATTACATCACGAGGATTGCGTCGCAGAGCTTTTTTATACGATTTTATGGCTTCAGCGAAATCTCCCAGCTCATCGAACGCCTGTCCGAGTCCTGTTAGTGCGGTAGCATCTGTCGGGTCAATTTCTAGAGCGTTTTTATATTCCTGAATTGCCTCATCTATTCTGTTTTCATTTAAGAAGTCAATAGCTTTGGAAATATACTCGTCTACTGAAGTCATAATTTTAAAGAGCATATCTCATTTATAAAGCACTTTCGGATGTGATACTTAATTATTTAAAAAAAGCATACAAACGGCAGCTATAGCAATTCGTCTATTTTAGGTTCAACAAACTCGTGATATTCTCACGGAAAACCCTCTGAAGGGAAAATGAATCTAATTCGCTCTTCAATATAACTTCAATTTCATCTTCTTGTCTTCCATACGGAGTGTCAGAGCCGAAAATTACTTTTTCTTCTCCAACTGATCGCACTGCTTTTGCGATGTATGATGGAATCATCATGCGAGACGTCTCTAAGTATAAGTTCTCTGCTCTGCCAGCTATGCGAATGGCGTCATCTATGCCCCCAGGAGTTCCAACATCGGAACATCCCATATGGCCCATAATCACGGGCAGTTCAGGGAAACGATCAGCCATCTCACCTATCGCCGGTGGGAGCGTACGATAAGCATATCCAGAATGAAAGAGAATAGGGACGTTAAGGCTAACACACATTTCGAGTATAGGAATTACTACATCATCAGATGGATGAAATTCTTGACTTCGAGGGTGAAGTTTAAGTCCTTTTAATCCGAGTTTTTTTATAGCCCTATAAACTTCATCAGCAGCAGATGGACTCGTTGGGTCGGTACGTGCAAACCCTATGAACCGATCGGGATGAGATTTGACGACTTTAGCGATGTAATCATTTGCAGTGGAAAACGCTCTTCCGGGCCGTATCTCGTTAAATGGAAAAACAATGCATTTGTCAACGCCCGACTTCGCCATCTTTTTTAACAATGATCTAGGCTCCTGAATTACGCCGTGTATATCCATCCCAATATGATTATGAGAGTCTATGATCCTCATTTCGCTGTAACGATTCTTATGATTATGTCTCAAAAGATAGTTCTCCCTTTTTACAAATCCCTGCACAAATCATTTTAGCCTATATGGTGTTTTTTTTATCAATATAATACATGTGCAATTAAAAATTATCTAACTACGTTTTTTTTTTGGTTTGCAGGTCGCGGAATTTAAGCAAAACACGGGCTCTTGTACATTTTTTGTTACAGTAACATGTTTAGACTATTGCGTAGCGCTGACGCTAACATTATCGCATCTTCGAACGCCGTGCCTGAACGTGATGTATCGACGAAAGTGTACGGCAAGCCAATCAGCGGCGCACCGTGGCCTTTCCCTCCACCGAGAAATACGAGGGTTCTGAAAACCAAGTTGCCGCATAGTCCATCAGGAGTCAGAATAAGATTAGAGCTTTTTATAGCCTCTTCCAGCAAAATATTATAATTTATTGCATCAATCCCAGCGCTTTTGAGCAAGTCTGTGAGTTCTTCAGCCTCTTTCAACGTTACATCCACAATTTTAGACCTTCCCACATCTTCAGCTCTACCACCAGATAAAACTCCCACTTTTGGAGCTACTCCAATCTTAGTAAGCAAATATGACGCTCTCAATGCAAGCTCCAAACGCCCGCTTATTGTAAGTCCTTCATCAATCCCAACAGGGGCAAGAAAAAATGGTATATTGCCATATGTGGAGAGAAGAGCCGCCCGATAAAGTTGCTCAACGTTTAATCTCTGCTTTAAATATGGCAGTACTTTGCTCGCACTTATTGTCCCTCTCACCGCCGCATCTATGTCGTGGTCTATTAACATATCAATCAGGACCTTTTCTGGTTGTAATGTGTTTGTAACTTCAAATTCGTCTGAATGAACAGCCCCAACTATGACCACATCGGAAAAATCGCTTGCGTTTCTGATCCCCTCAAAGATTGCATCGTTTGGCTCTCCGAATCCTATTCCTACTTTCCTCCTTTTCGAATAAGCGAGATCTTTAAATTTGTTTAATAAGTCCTCAGTTGCCAAACAATTAGACATTAGTTAAACTAATGTAACATACTTAATAAATACAACGAGTTTACAATAGAAAGCACACAAACTAGATTGTGCGATCAGAGGTACCAAACTTAGGCATATTTAGACTGGAAGGGGTTACATGCGTATTGACGAAATAAATAAAAAAATACTCTATCTTCTTCAAAAAGATGCACGAATGACTTACAAGGACATCGCAAGAGAGCTGAATAGATCAGAATCAACAGTACGCGATAGAATGGCTATCTTAGAAGAGCAAGGTGTCATTAAAAGTTATTCAGCCGTAATAGATAAAGAGAAAGTTGGATTGAATTGTAATGCAAGAATTAGCGCCAAGGTAGACCCCTCAAATTTAGATCATTATATGAGAGAACTACAAAAGATTGAGGTGATCTACCAGATTGACCAAATGTCGGGCAATCACAACTTGCAGTTTTCAGTAGCAGCAAAAGACTACGATCATCTTACTTCGATTTTGAAGGAACAAATATCGCCAATAGGAATAAAAAATATCGAAATTAACATAATAATGAATTCCGTAAAGGAAGAGGGTCCAATTCAGATACCATGAAATCTCATGTGTATTTTGTATAATTTAGTCAGTTGACTGATAGTATGGCAGGACACGTTGCCATCTAGCCCCCCTCATCTTTATCTTTGAGTAAAAATGCCTCACGCGTACTAGTTCATAATCGTAGATTCTTCTAAGTGCACCCATTGGGCATCAATGTTAAAAACTCATTAGATTCAACGTGTTACGAGATCTAATGATTCTGGGAGTATCGCTGTTACTTTGTAAACAATTTTTGAGAGAAATTTGTTGAATTTAACAATCTGCTGATCGTTTCCGGAAGATCACCGATGATTTCTCTTATTTGTTTTGTCGAATCTCTCTCTCTTATAGTGACTGTATCGTCTTCAAGTGTCTGATGATCAACTGTAATAGTAAATGGGGTTCCAATTTCGTCATGTCTTCGATATCTTCTGCCAATGGTACCGGAGTCGTCATACTTAACTAAAAATCTTTTAGAGCAAAGAAACGTATATACATCCTTGGCTTTTTCATTCAAGGCCTTTACAAGTGGGAACACTGCGATTTGAATCGGGGCGACTCTCGTTGGAACTCGAAGAACAACCCTTCTCTCACCGCCGATAACGTCTTCGTTGTAGGAGTGTTCCAAAAGCGCATAGATTGTTCGGTCAATGCCATATGAAGGTTCTATAACATGCGGAGTTACAGCTTCACCTACCATCTCTTCTGTAATCACCTCAGTGACATAGGCATTTTCGTCGATAATCTCTCCGTCTATCATTATTGGCTGTATGGGGTCATTCATCCGTGATAAGACTTCTGCTATCTTTTTAGCTTTACTCTTATACTTTGGACCTAAGTAGCCCATATTGGGCTTTATAATCGTACGCTTCACCGTTTTTGGCTGATCGAACGGCAAAAATACCTTCATTTCAACTCCGCTGTGATTTTCGTGTTGCTTTAGATCGTACGATGTTCGATCAGCTATTCCAGCTAGTTCTATCCACCCATATTGCGTTAATGCTTCAGCGTCCCAGCAGTCTACTGCATAGTGGGCCATCTCATCGGGAAGATGCTGTCTAAACCTAAGTTGATCTGATCTGATTCCAACAGCAGTAAAAAAGAGGTATGCCTTGCCGACATGATAGCCTAAGTACTCATTTGCTATAAGCCTCTCTTTGCACCCGTCACCTATCGTCTTTTTGCCGATGAAATCCTTTGAGAGAATGTTAATTTCAATATCGGAAATCTCATCAAACCTCGGATGGCACGTCTTCGCGTGAGGGTTGACAAAAACCTCAACCTCAGCTTGAGTGAATTCCCTTAAACGTATTATGCCTTGCCGTGGGGATATCTCATTTCGGTATGATTTTCCTATTTGCACTACACCGAACGGGAGTTTATCTCTATAAAATCTTAATAACCGTGGAAAATCAATAAAAATTCCTTGTGCTGTTTCTGGCCTCAAGTAGCCTGCCCTCTGAGTCCCGGGGCCTATCTGAGTTTTAAACATCAAGTTGAAATCATGAACCTCTCCTAAGGCGCCGCCACACTCTGGGCAGCAAACATGGTATTGTTTTATCAGCTCCTCAATTTTAAGCTTCGAAGGTACGCAGGTATCTGCAATTTCAGGCTCGCAGATGTCTACCGAAATCCCTAGTTTTGATAGATGTTCTGTAATTATATGATCTGCACGGTAAAATGTCTTGCATTGCAAACATTCAACTATCAAATCTACAAAACTTGATACGTGTCCAGACGCTACAAATACATCTTCTATACCGATGATGGGGGTTTCGATTTCGTGAAAACCCTCCTCAATAACGAAAATTTCGCGCCATATATCCTCAACTCTGCGCTTGAGAGTCCCTCCGAGCGGCCCATAATCCCACATGCCTGCAACGCCACCATAGATCTCATAAGATGGCCACAGGAAACCTCGTCGTTTTGCGAGCTCCATAACCTTTTCTTTTACATCATCTTGAGCTCTTTGCCTAGGTTGTACCTCAACATCCTCCATTAGAAAATTCTCCATATGATTAGTACACACTCTCAGTATTCCATAAAGACCTATGACTTTTAAGAATTTGCGTTGATGACAGAAAGTGCAAATTGTGACTTGAAAGCATCAAGACTTGCTAACGTAAATAACCAGTTACATTACTGTATGTTAAAAGAAAAATCATCCCCTCTCATCATCTGAATTATTTTTAAACCTCTTTCAATACACTCGAGTTGAATTAGGACTCTTGACAGATCAGTTTCTGACTGCATGTCCTCTGCGATATTTATTATCACATCTGCCACAAATTTATCAATGGGAATGGTTTCAGGAGGTTCTGTTGCTTTTGCCGTCTTAACCCCGGTCTCCGTTTTTAATCTCAACTTCTCTCTAGATAATTCGGTGGAGCTCTCAGCTTTCCGGTATTCACATACTGGACATACTATTTTATCTTGAAGCTTGAACAAAGGGGAGCGGCAGCTTTCGCAATGCTGAGCGAGCATCTTCCCCCCTCGCTCGAGTGCCTTTGAAATCTGTTCTAATTCTTTGTCAGATAATCCCATATGCACTCTAAATTAGAATTACATTATTAAAAAGCTTTTCTTGAATTAATAAAGCCTCTAGGCTCGTAAAGGTAGAGTTTTAGATTATCAGAAATTTGAAATGTAGAAAGAAACATCGTCTAATGTTGGACTACCGTTTATGATATGTTCTTTGACAATGATTTACTGTTAACGTTTTTTTTTGTAGCAAGGAGGGGCTGGCAACTCATTTATTGTAAAGGAAGACAATTAAGCATTCGTCTCAACGTTTTCTAGTAAAGATAAACTTTCCAATCGAAAGCGATAAGTGCAATGCTCTCCCATTTTAGATTATTGTGCATGGCAACTCTAATAATTTCTGATATACATGCTGACGTACGAGCTTTGGAATGCATACTATCGATAATTAGTGATGCGAGATTTGTAGGAAAGTATTCAAAGGTGGAGAGAATTTTCAACCTCGGTGATACAATTGACCGAGGATATCACCCAAGAGAAGTAATAGATAAGATAAGGGAGCTTAAAAAGAGTATTCCAATCGTATCGTTGGTTGGTAATCACGACGAAGCGTTTTTATATGGTCATTCTGTTTCTGGAAGCGACGCGAAAAGCAGGGAAGTTCATAAAGATCTAGGTGAATATGCATTATTTTTAAAGGATTTGCCTCAATTTTATATTGATAATAAAAACCGGATTCTTGCTGTTCACGGGGGCCCTATAGATCCAAACGAGCTAAACGATAGCTGGCTTTATCATAGGTCATGGCAGCGGATAGCATCAAAATCATACTTAAGTTCTACTGGGTATCATTATACGCCTATGGAAGCCTTTGATTACGTAAAGAGGGTTTATGGAGGTGGGTATTTAGTACTGTGTGGGCACGAGCATGAGGAGGCAGCCTACTCAGACTCTGCAGGCGATATTCTTAAGACTATGAGCATTGAGAGAAGCAAGTACACGGGGTATGAAGTGGAATCCAAATGGGTGGCGAGAAACGATAAAATGAGTTATTTAATTAGAGTTGGAATTTCAGGACCTGAAGGGTACCGCATGAGTTTGGGTTTGGACACATCATATTTCGGATTAATCTGGAAACCAGATAAAATGGAGCGTATAGGGTTATTTAATTTCAAACTTAAACATAAACAACAGAGTGTATAAGTTATTAACAATTTCACCATTCTATTTTTAGAATCTCTCTTTTACTTTCTCAAACCAACACGCGCCAAATCCAAGAATTACATATTAGATGGTATAGATGAAGGCTTGGCTGGGTGGAAGTAAAAGTTTTGAGGTCTCTCGTGGAGCCATTGGTCTTACAATATCAGATGACTATACGGTTGAGGCCCCCTTGTTCGTCTAATCCTGGCTATTGATTCTTGCTCCGAGACGCGCGATTTTGATATTCTATTTCGTACTTTAAATTGTGAGTTTGTGATCTAAGCTCGCAGCTTGAGGGTAAGCACTTCAGATTTTGTCTGAAATCATCTTAGCCAAGATATTTCACTCCAACAGCTCTGATAAACATGCAATGCGTGCTAAAATAACGAGACAAAGGTAACTCGACGGATTAGAGAGCGGTAACAGATGATGGTAGACGTGGATTTACCATTACATCGGACGTACTTGCAACTTTAAAAGCTAAAAAACACGTGTTAGAGGGCGGAATCATCATCCTAAGTAATCATGACGGAAAAATGAGGGATTTGTCAAGATAGCAACTGGGCGGACAATCAAAGACCACCGAAAGCACCCACAAACTGGGGAAAGAGCACTGGCCAATGTTTGGGACTTCCGAGACAATTGGTAGTGTTTGGTCTGCTAAAACCCCACCACAGAGCTAAGTGCGAGGCATCATCTGAAGATATTATAGTATGGGTTACTATTGCATACACAGCTAAATTGGGGAGTCATTATCTCAAGCCATCGTTTTATATATTTTAAAAAGTTCCAAAATGATTCTGTTAGATGGATCGAGCTCTAATGCAAATTTTAAATCTTCAAATCCCTCATTAAACCACTCTAATACAATGAAGCAAATACTTCTTAGCGCGTAAATTGAGGGCTTCATGCAATTAAACGCTACGGCTCTATCGAGGCAATTTAAGGCGCCAGTGAAATCGCCCAGTGCTATTAAAGAAATTGATTTGTTAGCCCAGTTCTCGAAGGAATTGCTACTGATCGATTCAGCTTCTTCAAAACAACTTATGGCACTTTCGAATTTATTCAGACGCTGGAGCGAGCACCCTTTGTTTATATAGGCTTCAATAAATTGTTGATTGAGCTTTATTGCCGCGGTAAAGCAATTGAGCGAAGTCGGGTATTTCTCTAAAAAATAGTTGCAAAGACCTTTATGATTCCACGCGTGTATATAGTGTGGCTCAATTCTTAGAACCTCATCGAATCTTGTTAACGCCTCTCTGTAGTTCCCTGTTAGTGCCAGCGCGTACCCCTCTTGGTTTATCCAACCTACCCGGAGTTCTCTCACTCTCGTTAAACTATATACATGGCTTGAAGATATGTGCTGTTTTATGGTTGACAAACTCGGTGTTAAAAAACACGTATCTTTAGCTATCTTATGGAAGTTTATACCAAGTTCGTCTTTCAATAACTTTACACCATTATGGTGGTAAACGTTATTCATAGCTATTAACCATATTATCTAATTCATTCTATGCAAAGTTAATGCTTATCAGTAACACGATTATAAGCGTTACCCTTCTACGTGTACAATTAGATTGTGTACGAGATTAAAATTTTGTTATAAATGTTCTTAAAGGAGGTATCACGTGCCATTGGAAACGTGTTTGTAAGATAAACTCTAAAAGTCGATGCCGAGTCACTCGAAATTCTTTTGTTTCACTTTGTGCAAAGGCGTTATTAAATCGAAGTTCATAGCATTAAGACCCAGCAGACCCAGGTGCATGCAACTCTGCCTCTTTGTTTTACTTCTATCCTCTAGCAAATTTAGATTCCGGCCTCAATTACGTTTTTGCGGTCGCCTATCATAAAAATAAGCCAATTTTTTGAATCCTTCAGGCGAATTAATTCGTATACACCTTCTAACTTTTTGCCCATCAAAGTAACCTTGATCTTATCTTCTTTCTTTGTCAACAAATAGTAATCACCGTAGTCGTATACCTTCACCGTTCCAGCCCCATAAAGGCCTTCAGCAATCTTTCCTTCGAAGTGTATATATTCCAAATTATGATCTTCAACCTGCACAGCAAGACGCCTTACTTTTTTTTGCGTTGGTATCTCTTTTGGAATCGCCCAACTTCTCAAAACTCCATCCATTTCAAGTCGCAAGTCAAAATGGTGATGTGAGGCATAATGCTCTTGCACAACAAATCTATGTCGAGGATACCTCATCGGTATTATATATTTTCTTTTAAGAAGAAATATCTTTTCCGTTTGCTTGCAAACGTAGGTTCTTAATTGGCAGGGAACGAGCCAATCGTCAACTAATATACTTGTCAAGGTAAAGTATTTAATTTAGGACAATTTATTACGTCAAAATAAGTGCGAATTACCCCGTCATTCGCTCTGACATTGCGACAGAGTGACAGCCTACCTCCAACGTATTCAAGTTTGGATGGAATGTGAGCATGTAGTAATTAGAGCTTAAATTGAGAGGTATTTTTAAGTTCATGAAGTGCTAAAAGAGACTGACAAACTTTGGAAGGTTTCACATGAAAATAAATGGAGTAGACATTGATGATACCTATGCGGAGGCATTTTCAGTATCAGTCGCGCGAGTATTGATCACCGCAACTACGGAGAAACTGGCAGAAACCGCTGCTGTTGTGGCAACAGGATTCGCGACATCAGTAATAGGTTGTAGCGCAGAGGCTGGCATAGACAGGTTTGTGCTTCCTGACGAGACCCCTGATGGAAGGCCAGGCGTGATTATAATGGTCGTACATCCGTCAAAGAAGCAGATAAAGAGCAATCTCATTGAAAGGCTTGGCGAATGCGTTCTGACAGCAGCGACAACAGCTGTATTTAATGCTCTTGAATCCGAAGAGACCGTCCCCGTAAAACTTCACTTTTTCGGTGATGGTTACGAATATCAGACGAAAGTGGGAGGACGAGATGTCTGGGCAATACCGATACTTGAAGGTGAGTTCATCTGTGAAGAGACCTACGGGGTGAAGAAAGGGGTAGCAGGTGGTAACTTTTTCATCTATGGAGAGACGCAACCTTCAGCGCTCTTAGCAGCGCAGGCGGCTGTAGGATCAATAAAATCAGTGGAAGGAACCATCACGCCCTTCCCAGGTGGAATCGTGGCCTCAGGGTCTAAAGTAGGTTGTCCCACATACGCCACTTTTATGAAAGCATCAACCCATCATAGACTCGCTCCAACCCTTCGAGAGAAAGTTCCTAATACTCTGGTGCCTGAAGGCGTTAGGGCTATATATGAAATAGTAATTTGTGGATTAACGGAAGAGGCAATCGCAGAAGCAATGAAAAGAGGAATGCTAGCGGCAACTCGAGTTCAAGGTGTGAAAAGAATATCTGCGGGCAACTATGACGGTGAACTTGGACCCTACAAGTTTTATTTACACGAGATTTTAAAGGGCCATGCAGATCCCGAGTAGCATTAATTTTTTTATTTTTACTCGCTCTATTAATCTTCAAATTAAGCGATCTTTAATATTTTCACCAAAAAAGTTAAATATAAACCACCTAAACTTAAGAAAGATAACAGTTCTGTGCTCAGAACCGAAATAATGTTTTGAAAACTTAACAGGTGATACAAAAATGGTAGTTAGGCTTGGAATCGCTAAACTTGGTAACATCGTCAGCGGATTAATGACTGATCTGTTGCTCGATGAGCGCGCCGATAGAGAGGATTTTGAGGCAAAGATTGTATCAAGTGGTACAAAGCTGACCCCAGAGGATGCTGAACCAGTAGTAAAAGCGCTTCTCAGCTTTAATCCTGATTTAGTCGTCGTAGTCTCTCCGAACGCAGCGGTACCTGGTCCCACGAAAGCGAGAACACTGCTTAAAGAAGCGGGAAAAAAGGTTATTGTCATCTCGGACAATGCGAAGCTCAAAGAAAAGCTTGAGGAAGAAGGAGGCTTCGGATATATACTAATAAATGCTGATGCCATGATCGGGGCCAGACGCGAATTCTTAGATCCAGTTGAAATGGCAATTTACAACGCTGAGCTCATGAAAGTGCTTGCAGGTACAGGAGCTTTTAGGGTGCTACAGTTAGCATTGGACGAATGTCTTACGGCCATCAAAGAAGGTAGAGAATGTGAGCTACCAAAAGTTGTCATGACCGCTGAGAAAGCGACGATAGATGAGTTTTGCAACCCGTATGCAAGATCGAAGGCCATCGCAGCATATGAAATGGCCGCAAAAGTAGCTGACATCAACGTTAAGGCTTGCTTTATGACGAAGGAGTGGGAAAAGTACGTACCGCTCACCACTGCATCACACGAAATGATGAGATACGCGGCTAAATTGGTTGACGAGGCACGCGAAATTGAAAAGGCTGACGACTCAGTAAAGAGAATGCCTCACGCTAAGGATGGCAGATTACTCTGCAAGACAGCCCTTATTTCGAAACCCGAGTAATTGGGTTTCTTTACTTTTTTTAGCAAATTATCTGTTTAGAGCCCTTTCATTACAACTGAAAGATTATATTGTCATCGTCATTTTGAGAACAAGCGTTCGTTAGTAATTGCAATTAGTCTCAATTTAGTCCAAGATAAAGGGACTTATATATAGGCCGTCAATTTTCATAAGGCGTTTGATTGATTCAGCATGGAACGGCATTTTCCAGGCCTTTTCCAGATTGTCCCATTCGCAGCCTGGAACTTCTTTTAGATTGTCGACAATAGTTTCAGAAGCGCCGACAATTTTAATCCATTTTTTGTTACGGGTCTTTAGAGCCCATGTATCGTGTGATGAAGTATAAACACTCTGAACTGCTGGATGCAGCATTACACCGATTTTTTTAAGCCCGTCAATTGACGTTCTCTCAATTGGAAATTTCCACACTCTTGTTTCGTCATCGCAGTGCCCACCCTTAACTTCGTTCAGTTTATCGCGCACACTGAGCGTCTCTCCGTGGACTCTTAAGCTATTGCAATCATCATCAAACTCGCATACCACTATTACCTTTTTATAATTGTTAGGTTCATGGGGCTCTGAGAATTTTTCTTTTTGCTGAGCTCTATTGTCAATTACATTGGTTTTCCTGTCGGTATCCAACTTTCCCACTTGGTCTCTAATGTAACCGTTGATGTTTTTGAGAATTATCTTGGCGTGCTGGCGTACATCTTCATAAGGATTTCGAACCGATGCGTCAACTAAAATATCGTAAGCTGTTCTATCCTCGATAGATCCAAGCGCTATCGCTTCCAAAGCTTCCACGGCTTTGAATCGCTGGTGTTCATTAGAATCTTCAAGCGCTTTTTTGAGGATATCAGTTTTCCGGTACCTAATTAATCTCTCAAAATCGTATTCTCCCATGGTACCACTAACACATGAAAATTTTTCCTATTTAATAATGTAGATCTCTTCAATATAAATATTTAACCAAGCAGACAATGAATAGGCCGCTTCATCTACTTTTTTGAAGAAAAAGACCCGGTATTACAAACTTTAAAAGAATAATTAATTAGCTACTCTAATCGACTCTTAGCATCATTCTCAAATCTGTGCCTTTGCGTAAAAAAATAAGATTAAATGATTGTAATAAGAAACTGAACCATTCATCTTTATTGATCACATCTCACTTTTACATCATTTAAGGCTTCTATAAGCTTATCTACAATCTCATTCGTCAATTGTATAGCAAAGCCATCTTTCGTGGGAATTTTTTCATCCCCGCGCCGGATCCATCGTCGAATCCCGAAAATTTTTGCTCCATCTTCCGCCTCGGATACACTAACTCTCAGCGACACGCTTTTTGAGCTTTCAATATCCTGCGACCATATCTCCTTCCAAATCATCTTCCACGCCCTCCTCCTGGACATACTACGCAAAATATCTATAAAGGTATTAGTTTAAATTGACTTTAGTTTGAATTGGCAACTTTAGTTTCTTAATGCATCTGAAATCAAAGAAACTAACTCATCTTCATTAATAGGTTTGGCATCTTCAATATTATGCTCTCTTTTTAGCCTTTCATAAAACCTCACAATCGTCGGCTGTTCAAGTCCTGCTATATTAAGAGATTCAATGTTATAAAATATTTCTTTAGGGGTTCCCGTTGCAATTATCTCTCCTTGGTGTATTACGCAAATTCTATCTGCAAGTCGCGCAGCTAGATCCATATCGTGGGTTGTGATAACTATACTAATGCCGTGGTTATTCTTCAAATCAAGTAATACAGATTCAATCTGATGCGAGTGTACGGGATCAAGGTCACTGGTCGGTTCGTCAGCCGCAATAACTTTCGGTTCCATTGCAAGAACCCCTGCAATGGCTACAAGCCTTTTTTCGCCTTTACTTAGGTAGTATGGTATTCTATTCGCGAGATGGGAGGCATTTATGCTTTCGAGCGCGTTAAGGGCGACCCTCTCAGCCTCTTCTTTGTCGAGACCTTTGTTGAGAGGACCGAACATGACATCATCCATAACGGTTGGTGCAAAAACCTGACTATCTGCATCCTGAAAGACTATCCCAACGTCTGTAATTATCCCAGTCTTTTTAGTGACTTCTTTATTAAGTATAACGAGACGCCCGACACTTGGCTTTAATAACCCATTTAAGTGCTCTACTAACGTGCTTTTTCCTGCACCATTCGCACCGCATAACGCTATTATTTCGCCTTTGTAAATAGAAAGACAGATACCGTGTAGCGCACTTGTTCCATCGGGGTAAACATGTTTAAGGCAATCAACATGGATTAATTCATTTGTTTCAATCTCTCTAAGTTCACACGCACAGGTTTTTTCAAAGTCGATCATGTTCTACGGTGCACCCCAATCATAAGTACATACATTGATGCTATAAGAAGCATCTGGACAACTGCAAATGAAACGGCTGCGATTATTTCTGCCTCTATAAACATTTTTTTTAATCGTTTGACCTCTCTTACCTCAATGGATTGCGATTAGGACAAGTGCGATCCCCAACACATTAGTACTTAGTGCAAGGAAAACGAGGGCTCAGAGAGATATGCAAGGCATATAAACGTTCAAAAACTATTTGAGCGTTTATAGTAGATCAATTCTAGCCAGTTGAACTGTTACATATCTATCTTCTTAGAACGTTAACGCGTGTTTCTTACATCTGTTGGGTTGCTACTTGACTTAGCGCTTTCTGTGGGATAATATCTAAAGTCGTTTTTCCTCGTGTTAGAACAATATATCGCTCTGTATCGTGAGATCTTTTGCAGTTTTTAGTTGCAGGACTATCTGAAGCATATAAACATCATTTTGTTATTAAGGTTGCCATTATAGATTTTGAAATCTAAGTTATTAGATGCTTAACAAACCTCGTAAAGTAGCTTTTTTTGGTTTTTTCTGAGAATGATGGACAATTATAGTTGATATACTTAAAGTAGAGGTTATTCTTCCGCTCGACGACCCCTAAAGCTATCATGCTGGGGTTCAATGTGGTCGAGATATTGTTCGTTTATTTGGCCTCGTTAAATGAGGCAGTATAATAGTGCTCTGGATTGCTGATAGGTAAGCATCTTTTGTTGTGGGGAAAAAATGTCATTTAAGAATTCAAAATACATTATTACATTGGATGCGTCTCACTTGTAAAAAATGACATTTCAAGAAAGATAAATAATAAGAGAACGTAACACCAAGACGTAATAAACAATTTGCTGTAATTATGAGAGCATTTTATATTGGGCGTTTTCAGCCCTATCATCTAGGACACCAACAGGTTTTAGAACAAATATCTCAAGAAGCCGATGAAATCGTTATTGGAATTGGCAGCGCGCAGTTAAGCCACACCGCATCTGACCCTTTTACTTCTGGTGAAAGAGTTATGATGATCACTCGATCACTAAAACATCTTGGTAAAGTACTGTACGTCATTCCTATTGAAGACATACGTAGGAATGCCGTTTGGGTGTCACACGTTCGTTCGATGACTCCATACTTTGACGTCGGGTATACAAATAATCCTTATGTCATAAGACTGTTTGAAGAGTCTGGCCTTAAAGTTAAAAAGTCACCTCTTTATCAGCGTGAGAAGTTTTCGGGTACTGAAATACGTAGAAGAATGCTTTCAAATGAACCTTGGGAACATTTAGTCCCGATAGCCGTTGGGAACGTAATAAAGGAAATTGATGGAGTTCAGCGACTAAAAGACGTATTTAAAAACGACGAATTTTTTGATTAACTACTTCAAATAGTTATCACTCTGACAGTTTTTTCATAAAATAACGTCTCTCTCAGACACGCTTTCTACTGCGGTACTGTTTATTTTAGAATCTATCCATCAATATCAAACGTTGAGAATTGTTATGTGTAATATCTTTCTTCAACTCGTTTGAAGTAAAGAGTGTAGATTTCAGGAACAGAATCATGTAGAATTAATGAAAATAAATCTGTAAGTAACACTATAGGTCCAGTTTCAATATGAGAGCGGTTCTAAACGCATGAATCTCTAAACAAGACTTTTAGAAAAGATATAGATTCTTCGTTAAATATTAGTTTGTGTCAAAAACCGTGTACCCACTTTACTGCAAACGAGGCAAACAAAAAAAATCAAATCTGATTTTGTTCTCACACAAACACGGATTGTCATTAAACAACACGTTGTTGATTCTAATACACCATTCGAAATGTGGTACCAACTATGAGCTTTCAAAGCAGAATTTTTAGGTTAAAAGTATCCAATCATATGAATTAAAGCCACAATAATAAACAAGAGCCCTGCACAGATCAAAATTAATGCTGTTTTTATATTCTTATAAGTTTGCTTTTTACTATAAGGATTACGTCCTTTTGGCAATTTAGTTGATTTGGTCATCATTAAATATCTAACATGAACAAGATAACGCTTTATCTCATGGCTTTAGCCCGAGAAAATCATAAAGTCCTCATTATTATTTTTAGTCTAAGATTATTCTTCACTGATATCTAGTTTACTCGATTTCTTTAACGTTTGTGTCAGTTTTGTTTTGCTCAGTTTGTGAATCTGTTTTACCACCAACCTCACTTAGATTAAATTATGTCTTTTCATCTGAGTTTACAAATAAGTCATTTTTTTGAGTGACGTTAATTAGCCTTACAACGTATTTATCTCCAATCCGCTCACATTTGTAATTATACTTATAATACGGAAATTTTTGTTCTAATTGTCTTATTTCTGCTAGTCTTTCTTCCACACATCTTTTCGATGTGCATATAAACACATATCGCCATTCTGGAAGCGCTTTGATATCCTCTATGAACTTCGTC
This sequence comes from Methanobacteriota archaeon, assembly GCA_963704625.1. Lineage (GTDB taxonomy): Archaea > Halobacteriota > Bog-38 > Methanoflorentales > Methanoflorentaceae > DASPRZ01. Next base: position 2,028,825 of record OY969924.1, read on the forward strand.
TTCATATCTGTCCTACGAACGCAACGCTCAATTCAAGCTTAATGATGTGTGCTTTATCTTTTTTTTCATTGGCAGTAACAACCATGTAGTCCTTTAATCGTATAAACGTCTCTGAAACAATAACTTAGTTAGCGAGAAGGCCAACATTATTACTTTTGTCCGTCCGTATCATAATGCAAAATAACGCGGGGGATTACTTATTAGTAATAAATCATATGCAGTTGTATCGCGTCTCTTAAACATTACAAGTGCTTACGTGTTCACGCAAGAAACTGCTTTGATATCGTATTGAGCATATATTATTGCTTGGTAACATAAATCTTAAGAATGGGCAGCTTTTTTAAATTGAATGCACTTTTAATCATTGTAGACAACGATTAACTGTTGACATTTAATTTAGCAACAACAAAACGTTGATCTAGTTAGTATTGGGTTTATTTTTATACCTAGAGCACGATATATATTGTTGACATGTACTTAAACTGCGAAGAAGAAGCCACATTAAGCGGTGAATTTGGAACTGCAAAGCAAAAGGCAATGGAAATTTTGGTGGCACTAGGGGACATTTATGGAGCTGACAAGCTTATACCAGTTGAAAGCTCACAAATCGCAGGTGTATCGTATAAAACCATCGGGGAAGCTGGTCTTGAATACTTAACACAACTTAATGGACGAGTAGTTATTCCGACGACTCTTAACCCCATGGGAATGGACAAGTTTAGATGGAAAGAGTTAGGAATATCTGCCGATTTTCATGCAAAGCAGATGGATATAATTGAGAATTACGAAAGACTTGGTATTAACTCGCAATGTACCTGTACACCATATTATAAGTTTGCGCCTCTAAGAGGTTCTCATATAAGCTGGTCGGAATCATCAGCTGTTTCTTATGCAAATTCAGTACTTGGAGCACGGACCAACCGAGAAGGCGGGCCGAGCGCTCTCGCATCAGCGTTGATCGGGAAAACGCCTAATTATGGATATCATCTTGACGAGAACAGGATCCCCACCTTGCTAATTAAAGTCAATTTTGAACTGAAAGATTCAGATTACGGGGCGTTGGGATACATTGTTGGAAAACTTGTAGAAGCTAACGTTCCATCTCTCTTTTTCGTCTCAATTCCAAAAAACGACGATTTGAAAGCGCTTGGAGCGGGCATGGCGGCTACCGGTGCGGTCGCACTTTATCACATCAACAAGATAGTTGAAAGGCCAGTTGACGTAATTGAAGTCGAACGTGGAGATTTAGATATTTATTCATTTGAAGAACCAGACATCGTTGCCATAGGCTGCCCACACTGCTCTCAGTCTGAGCTTATGAAGATCGCAAAACTCTTGGAAGGTAAAACAGTCAAAAAGCCACTTTGGATATGTACATCAAGGGAGGTAGCACACGTGAGTTCTCACATAGTCGAGGCAATAGAAAATAGTGGAGCCAAGGTGATCTGCGACACGTGCATGGTCGTCTCGCCGGCGTTTGAAGGTCGGAAGATGATGGTAAACTCAGGTAAAGCGTTCGCATATGGTCCAAGTCTGTGCAAATCTCGCACGTCTCTGTGCACCACGCAAAGATGCATAGATGCCGCCTGCAGTGCTTAAATACTTGACACTCATTTTTAGTTTAGCATTCGGTAAATGATAACGATAATAAAAGGGCGCAAAATTTCAAAGGGAGTTGCAGAGGGTAGAGCTCTCGTGACGAAGAACCCCATCTCCTTTCTAGGTGATATTGATCCGAAAACTGGAATAGTAGTAGAACCGAATCATGAGTTATATGGGTGCTCCATAGTGGGTAAGATTCTTGTGTTTCCGACGGGCAAAGGTTCAACGGTGGGATCCTACGTTTTGTATCAGCTTAAGAAAAACGGTCTAGCACCGGCAGCCATCGTAAACAAATTTAGTGAGGCAATAGTTGCAGTAGGGGCAATAATATCAGACATCCCGCTTGTCGATTGTCTTGAAGAAGACCCAACAATATCAATTGAAACAGGAGACAAAGTTCGCGTAAATGGCACAGAAGGCTACGTAGAGGTGGAAAGTTGGCGCTAGCAGTAAGCCTTGACAAAATCAGCACAGTCTTTCATGTTTATGAAGTCAAAAAGACAGGAGACACTATGAAGTTTTATGGTGATCCTTTAACTGACGGTACCACTATCTACAAGACATTATGGGGTGATTTTGCGCAAGAGGGTTGTAATTTGGAACTAAGACGGGAATACGGGGAGTTTGTTCTTGTTGCAACACCGTTCAAACATGAAAAAGAGAACATCAGCATCAACGTGATACTTGCAGCCCTCACAGCCTTTACAACAATGATTTCAGGTGCTTTCTTTTTCTACAACGTCAATCCGATTGCTAATCCACTCTTGATCTATAAAGGGCTACCATTTACTATAGCCATAATGTTCGTTCTAGGTTCGCACGAACTTGCCCACTACCTCACCGCGAGGAGAAGGGGAATAAAAGCCAGCTTACCGTTTTTCATTCCCTTACCTTTTATATCGCCCATAGGAACCCTAGGCGCTATGATAAAACTCAGGGGAGCCATACCGGATAGAAAAAGTCTCTTTGACGTTGGAGTATCAGGCCCCATCGCAGGGCTTCTGGCGTCGATACTAGTTACTGTGATAGGGCTTACATTACCCCCTGTTACAGGTCCTCCATCCCGGAGAACAGACGATGATAATTAGCGTACCCATTCTCTTCCAGCTCATTGAAAAAGTTGTACCAACAACGAGTGGAACTATGCATCCTGTTGCTTTTGCAGGGTGGGTTGGTATGCTTGTAACGAGTCTCAACTTACTCCCCGTTGGACAGCTCGATGGAGGTCATATCGCACGCGCGCTTTCAGGAGATAAGGGAAAATACGTATCTTCCCTCGTACCACCCCTCATGTTCCTCAGCGGATTGTATTACTCAATGAGAGGTCTTAACGGGGAAATGCTGCTGTTTTGGGGGCTTTTTGCGCTACTATTCTCTCTTGGAGGTCATCCGCAGCCTGTAAATGACACGACTAAGCTTGACTTAAAGCGAGTAGCGTTAGGGGTATTTGCCTTCATTCTTTGTTTAGCATGCTTTACACCAATCCCTCTACAAGCGTAACAATTAGATTTGACAAGAAGAACATGTTCAGCTTTGCTGCACTTCAGGCAGCTTTAGCAATAAATGACATTGAGGTCAAATTTTTCAACGGGCCAAGAGAAGGGATAGTGATTTACAGCCTTGCCACAGCTCAAGCTAAAGGAGTCTATAAAGAAGTCAGCGAGGCTGATACAAAGTCGATATTTATAGCAGGGGGGCCGCATCCATCTGCTAGGCCTGAAGAAGCGCTCAAATACTTTGATTACGTAGTGCTTGGCGAGGGTGAGCACACCTTGCCAGAACTTGTTGCCGCTCTTGTTGAAAACAGGAGCATTAGGTTAGTGAGGGGAATCGCTTTTAAAGAGAAGGGCGTAGTTAAAGTGACGAAGAAACGCCCAAATATTCAGCTTGATGATTTTCCACCTTTTCTCAAAAATTTAAAGTCACCTATCGAGATAAGCAGAGGTTGCCCGTATGGATGCAAGTATTGTCAAACACCGAGGTTGTTTGGCAGAAAAATGCGGCACAGAAGTGTGGACACTATCTCAAGGTATAGTCAGTACTTGACGGATATCAGATTTATATCCCCAAACTCTTTTGCCTATGGTTCTGATGGCAAGCATGCCAACTATGTAAAAATTAAAAAGCTCCTTGAATGTCTAGAGGGCAAAGTGTATTTCGGTACGTTTCCTTCCGAGGTTCGGCCGGAATTCATAAGCGATGAATTGCTCGAGCTCGTGGCAAGTAAATGCGCAAATGAGTCGATTCACTTCGGGGCACAATCGGGAAGTGATGCCATTCTTAAAGAGATAGAACGAGGGCATACTAGGTATGATATTGAAGTTGCGTTAGACAGGTGCTTTGATCACAATTTAAAGCCGGTAGTGGATTTCATCTTCGCGCTTCCGACTGAAACGGAAGAAGCTCAGTTGGATAGCCTTAATCTTATTGACGCAATTGTATCAAAGGGGGGCAAGATACGTGCTCACTATTTTACTCCTCTCCCAGGCACGCCGTACGAAAGCGCACATCCATCGAAACTGACAAAAGAGGTTAATAAGAAACTTGGAAAGCTAGCACGCCACGGTAAGCTCACCGGAAGCTGGACCAATCAGAATAGTTAATCTCGTTAAAACAACAAATGGTAAACGATTTATGCTTATGAGTTATTATATCATTCAACTTTGTTAAGTGTGATGACTATGAGATTTTTAGCCCTTTCGGATTGCCACGGTGAATACTCACGCATTAGTCAAATTTTATTAAAAGCAGGTTCTCTTGATGCGGTTTGCGTGCTTGGTGATATCACCGACTTCGGTCCAAACGACTTGGTATTTGAGCTTATTGCAGTTATAGGTGATGAAGCGCCAATTTTAATGATTCCTGGAAATTGTGATCTTCCTACGATAATTGAAACGATTGACGAGTCATCTGCTGTAAATTTGCATCTTAAGAGCTTTGATTATGACAATGTAAAGTTTATAGGTTTGGGGGGATCAAATCCCACACCATTTAATACGCCGTTTGAGATGACCGAACAAGAGATGGAAATCTACATGCGGGAGTTGCTAAATGAAATTGGGAGCACTACAGTTCTGCTTTCACATGCGCCGCCGAAAGGGTTTTTAGATGAAGTTAATGGGCGCAATGTAGGGAGCGATGCTGTGCGCAATGCTGTCGGGGTAGTTGATGTCATTGCTTGTGGGCATATTCATGAACAAAGAGGAGTTGTTAGGGCAGGAAAAACCACCATTGTTAATCCCGGCACGTCTGCACGTGGTTTTGGTGCGGTTATTGAGCTTGTTCAAGGTGAATTACCACGAGTCACGTTAATTTAATCTAGACGCAACTGTTTGCGGCTCACCCGTGTATTTGCGTCTGCTCTTTTAGTAAAAGCTCTAGATATGATTCTCTTGTTAACTTTTCTTTGTCAAGACCAATTCTTTTTAGAAGTGAAAAAATACGTTCTTTAGCAGCTTCAAAATTGCTCTCCACTAGAACTTCAACTTCTAAAAATCTCCCTAGATCTCTGACTTCATCGATCATTACGCTCAGACCCTCACATTCATATTGTCGTCGGATCTTATCTACCGACTTAATTCTCTTGAAATTTAGAATCTGAAGAATAGTATTAAATTTTTGATAGTCGTCAATTTTTACATTGATTTCCTTTCTAGCTTTTGTTTCAGCATCGATTTTTGGACCTTTATAAGTAACTTCTGCGTGCCCGTTTGAGACTCTAATTCTCAATGCTTCGTCAGTCTTTTTGAAATCCCTGTTTGGCGCATTGTAATACACATCCGACTGAGTCGATGAGCTTATGAATTTCGGGACAAGTTTTAAAAAACTAGTTAGAGTCTCGTCATTTAGGTACGCTTTGATTTCCATTTCAATCATAGTAGCATGGATAAGGGTTTTTAAGTATTAAGCGTATTTATGCAATATGAGCCTCGGTAATGGTGATTTTGTCAAGATTTCTTACACTGGTAAGTTGGAAAATGGAGATGTTTTTGATACTACAGATATAGAAGTAGCAAAACAGCACGGAATATACGCCGAAGGTATTGACTATAATCCGATCATAATCGTAGTAGGTGAAAATATGGTGGTAAGAGGTTTAGACGAAGATTTGATCGGTAAAGAGGTTGGTTATGAAGGAACTGTCGTCGTACCTCCCGAAAAGGCCTTTGGACACCGAAATCCAGAACTGGTAGAAGTGGTGCCGACGAGGAGGTTTGAAAAGAAGCCAGTTCCTGGCATGCGTGTAAATGTAGGCAATAGAGCCGGGACCATCGAAAATGTAGTAGGAGGTCGAGTTCGCGTAGATTTTAATTTACCTTATGCGGGAAAGGCCATAACTTACAACTACAAGATCGAAAAGAGTGTTGGCAATACGATCAACAAGATTAAAGGTCTTATTGAATATTATCTGCATAAGGACTTCGTAGTGTCAAAAAAAGGAAAAATTATAAGGGTAGAAATACCGTACGAGTTTGCATTTAACCAGACCGTTCAATATTATAAAGGAGTACTTGCTGAAAAGATAATGCGGTTTATTGATGTGGAGGAAGTTGAGTATGTGGAATTGCATAAAAAGCCGCACGCAATCGAAGAAGCTAAGTCTGAGGTAACAGACGAGCAAGAGAAACCTGAGGAAATCGCAGAGAAATCTGATGATGACGTTGCTAACAATTTTTCCAAATAACTCATAGCACGAATAACATGCGCTCACTCTTTTTCAGAATTTACTATTTATATCACATCGCATGTGTATGCCCTGATACTTGAAACATGAAGTAAAAAAGAAACCCTATAAGAAAATAGACCGTTTTTGTTGAACGTTTGTCGTGTTTAAGATTGTTTCAACAATGTCGTAAAAAGTTGAGGGCAACGATTGACTTAAGGCAGTTAAACTAATAAAAACGTGTGTCTATTAAAATACTAAGGTTCAGCCTCTTATGATAGAAAGGCTATTTTCTTAGCTCAACTAACTTTAGCGCCCTTCCTTCGGTGCAATTATCATGTACGTCGTCAAGAACTGCACATATTGTATATTTTTCGTCTGGTGTCACGCCTTCTGGATGACACAAATCATATATCTTGCAGTTCTGGTTACTGCATTCGCGTTGTTTATATAAGATTTTAGAGCCGATAAATGCATTCTTTGGATCAATCGCCACAATGCTGGGCGATTCAACAACTTCTATAGCTTTTACACCATTATCATGGAGCGCGCAGTCATGTTTCGTGTTACCACGAACAGCCGTTATCCTGTATCTTCTGCCAACGCTTAGATTTAAACAAGTATTTTTAAGTTTGCAGGTTTCGCATTCATTCGTAGGACCATTGAACACGAATTCTGTTCCTATTTTGGCAAGTCCAACACCGATAAGAGTTATAGTAGTATCTACTTTTGGCATGGTATCCTTCCTTTTGGCAATAATGGGTCTTATTTATATCTGACGTGAGAGAGGATCTCAACTGTACACGTATTATGCTCGTTACTTCATTATAAAACTATAATCCTGAATTATTGTGAGTTCGTCACTCAATCACCATAGTCGCTTTTGCCAGATCTTCAGCTGCTTTTCTCGTCAGTCCTTCTCCAAGTATGGTATAACGTTCGGGTCGTATGTTCTTTGCATACAGTAATGCCTCAATTATCTGCTCATCATCGACACCCAAGTCCTTGGCATCAACCGGAGCCCCGATGTTCTCCAGCGATTGTCTAATTCCCTGCCAATCACCTCCGTGCAAATATGCCATCATTATCGTTCCAACAGCACACTGTTCGCCATGCAAAGCTGGTTTTGGAGCTATTTGGTCGAGTGCATGACTGAATTTATGCTCGCTTCCTGAAGCCGGACGTGAAGAGCCTGCTATGCTCATTGCAACACTGCTGGATACGAGGGCTTTTACCACAAGTCTAACTGAGTCTTCTAAATTTGGCTTAATCTGCGCTGAATAGTTGAAAATAATTTGGGTAGTCATTTGTGAAAGTGTAGCCGCATATTCGCTGAATTCTTCTCCCTTGAGCTTTCTTGCGAGGTCCCAGTCCTTGACCGCTGTATAGTTCGATATTATATCGCCACAGCCTGCTATAAGAAGTCGTTGGGGGGCTTGAGCAATAATTTTCGTATCAGCAATAACAGCAAGAGGAGTCTGTGCTTCGATAGAATGAGGCTTATCTTTGCAGTGAATTGAAGATCTGCTTGATGCTATCCCGTCGTGACTTGCAGCTGTTGGCACGCTTATGAACGGAATTTTTGCTTTAACTGAGGCAAGCTTTGCTGTGTCTATTGACTTGCCTCCGCCGACTCCAATGATAAAGGACTTGTCCGTTGCTTGGTTTGCAACGTGTTCTACTTCTTCAATTGTAGCGGATCTAATAGTCAGTGTCGTTGCTGCGTACTTATCTGCTATTATATCTTCAATTTTTTTCCCAAATTTGCAGGTGTTAGGACCGCAAGCAATTAAGCCTTCCCCATCAAGCTTAAGTTCTTGTAGTACGTTAGCAGTAACGTAAATCGCATCGTGTTCCATTACCACGACTCTCGGCAATAGCATCCATCTTTTCATAGGTGATCAATTGAACATAGATTTCTGGAACTTCATTAGCCACTATTACATAAATCCACTAATTTACGATACTGGGTATAATCCTGTTGATACTATAACTTACGCAGTAATACTTGGGTTGAGCTTATTCGGCGTACATAAATTGTTAAATAAGCTTAATATCACAGTAGATGATATTTTTATATTAGCAGTATCCCCTTATATCTTTGTGGGTGGCTCTCTAAGGGTGGTTGAAGATGCTGGACTCGTAAGTGCACCGTGGAAGTATCTCCTAATTACACCGTTGATATTTTTCTTGGTATTTTTTGTATGTACTGCTGCTCTTGTTATTTCGATAGGAATTACAAAGTTGACAAGCATAAAATATTATTGGCTGTTTGGGGCCATAGGCATAGCTTGGGGTATTATAAACGTTGCGCTCTTGTATCTTAATTCTACCACTTTTAACGTTACGGTGCCTGTCGTCGTCTTCTCTATAGGTCTAGGACTCGCTGTACTGGTGTATTTCACGGCCAAAAGGTTTAATATAAAGCTTTTTAAAAATCGAGTGAATGTTTTCATCCTTGACTCACAGCTATTGGATGCTACTGCTACGGCATTTGGTATCACATTTCTGCCTTATGCCGAAAAACACGTCTTGCCAAGTTTTTTAATCGCCGTGACAGGAACGGCATTTATAATGTATCCTTTAAAATTACTTGTCATCATCCCCGCACTCTATATCATTGATCGATATTTGAAAGGTGAATCCGAAAATTTAATCGGTCTCGTGAAACTTGCCATATTGACTGTAGGTCTCGCTCCTGCAATCCGAGATATTATGCGAATGACTCTCGGTATATAATTGAAGTTGATGTTTAGATTGTAATATTTTTCGAATCGAACTGTTGGTAAAGTTGATGGTGATAAATTGAAAAAATCGGATTTCAGCGATTGGTATAACGAGCTCTTAACTGAAGCAGAGATTTTAGATGTTAGATACCCTGTGAAGGGACTTTACGTATGGTTTCCTTTTGGTTTCACTATCAGAAAATTCACCTATAATATTTTACGGTCAATTCTAAATAGAGATCACGTTGAGAGTTATTTTCCCACGTTAATACCTGAAAATGAACTTTTAAAAGAATCAGAACATATCAAGGGATTCGAAGAGGAAGTATTTTGGGTCACACGTGGCGGCTCCAGTGAGCTTGATATCCCTCTAGCTTTGCGGCCGACGTCTGAGACCGCCATATATCCCATGTTCAGCATCTGGATAAGGTCACATGCAGATCTTCCAATGAAGATTTACCAAGTGGTTAACACGTTTAGGTATGAAACTAAGCACACGAGACCGCTCATACGGTCGAGGGAGATCTCATCCTTCAAGGAGGCACATACTGCGCACGCGACATGGGAAGAAGCAAAAGCGCAAACCGAAGAGGCTGTAACGTTGTATAGCGAGTTTTATCGTCGGCTTGGAGTACCGCATCTGGTAACTAAACGGCCTGCGTGGGACAAGTTCCCGGGTGCTGATTATACTCTCGCTTTTGATACTCTGATGCCTGATGGAAAAACTTTGCAGATTGGAACCATCCATCATCTCGGAACAAATTTTTCTAAAACTTTTGACATAACTTATGAAGACGTTAGCGGTGAACAGCAATATGTCAATCAGACGTGTTATGGTATCTCTGAGCGCTGTATTGCAGCTGTCATTTCGATTCATGGAGATGATAAAGGGCTTATTTTGCCTCCTGAAATTGCACCTATTCAAATCATTATAATTCCAATTGTTATGAAAGCCGTCGATGAAGCATCAATTTTAGCATCGTGCTATGACGTTCAAAATCAACTTTCTGAGTATAGAGTTCAGATCGATACAGCAGATGAGCGACCAGGAGCTAAATACTACAAGTGGGAACGGAAGGGCGTCCCTTTAAGAATAGAGATTGGCCCTCGAGATCTAAGGAGTAGCTCTCTGACAATAGTCAGGCGTGACACTGGTGCTAAGGAAACCATCACGAAGGCCGAATTATTGCCTAGAATATCTAGTTTAATAACTGAGATTTTATTTAACTTACGTATTAACGCACAGCGCATTTTGGAATCACATATAATTGAGCTTGAGCATTTAGAAGAAGCAAAAAATTTGAAAGGAATTTTTAAAGTTTCTTGGTGCGGATCCGAAATATGCGGGCATAAACTTGAAGATTTAACTGAAGCCGACGTACTAGGAGAAATCAATGAAGTCAAAAAAGGAGAATGCATGATATGTAGAGCTGAAACTGAAATTGTAATTTTAATGTCACGATCATATTGATATCTAAAGCAGTTTAGAGGCCATATGTTTAGAACTAAGGACTAAAAATCATTTTATTGTAAGATTATAATGTAATTTTGCAATTGTATTGGGGATTACGGAGATTACAGCAAGAATCATAAAAAAAAGTCAATATACTGAAAAATATTGGGATTGTAATAAATTTTAGCACTAAATGATGTCATTTTAATTACTATGACGAACAATATCTTACAATATTGTAAAGCACCTTTTCTACTTTTATTTTACAGTGATACGTCAAAAAATACAGAATTTCCGCTGATTTACACCGGTGGAGATCTCTAAGCATCACATAACCAAGACTTTACTGGCCCAAGAGCAGCTGTATCTTGTTCTTCTTAAAGAATAGTACAGATTTTTTGTATCTTGCTAGTTTTGAAAGTTACAATTTTTTTTGATTCAATACCGTAGTTTTAAAATACCCTTCACAAGCTCATCGTTGCTTCAATAACGTTTTTAAAAGTTTCATCATCATAAGGCTTCTTATTTCTGAAATAAACGTGCTTCAGCGATTTCGCTACTTAACAGATTACTATACGTAGTCAATCAGTTTCGTTCGGCCCCTGCTAAGAACATCTATCTCATAAGATAAGATTTTTGATAGCTCTCGCACCAAACTTATTCTTGGCTAAGGCTTTTAAATTTTAAAAGAAATTAGATTTTAATGAGTGTGAAAAGTATTGACAAAAATTTAGAGGAAAGAAATCTCGATGGTTATTTAAAGTATTCAGAATCAGCGTTTGATTCAAATATGTATTATCTGACAAGGTTCTTGTCGTCAGATCCATTTATTTTTCTAAGAAGTGCACAGATATCAACCATAGTAGTTTCAGGTATGGAAAAATCGCGGGCTTCAAAAACTTCGGTGGTTGACAGAGTGTGCTCTTATTTGGATTATAAGCCCGATTGGCACCTGACAGACCCCGAGAGCTCGATGATGGAAATGCTTTCTACAATTTTACAAACTTCAGGAGTAAAAAAAATTGGTGTGGACAATAGATTTCCAGTAAAGCTTGCAGATTTGCTGCGTGAAGAAGGCTACGTCGTACGGGCACTATCTGGTGTTGTGGAAAACCCACGTATAATCAAATCGACTCATGAAATCCAGCTCATTACAGACGTCCAACGTGCATGTGAGCGATCGCTAGAAACTGCTCTGAATATTTTAAGCAAGTCAAACGCGGTGGATGAATTGTTATATTATAAAAGTGAGGTCTTAACCTCAGAAAAATTGAAAGCATCAATAGGTTGCTCTTTAATAACTGAGGAATGCAGCGCTGATGATATAATCGCATCTAGCGGTGCTGACTCAGCGATACCACACTTATCCGGATCAGGTCCAGTTAAAGCGAACGCTCCTATCGTTTTTGACATATTTCCGCGGTCGATTCGATCAAGATATAGAACCGATATGTCGCGTACTGTAGTAAAGGGTGACCCACAAAAAGAACTCGAAGAGATGTACGAAGCGGTAGTACTAGCTCAGACAGCGGCGCTTAGCTTGATCAAGGCTGGGGTTACTGGTGCAGAAGTGCATCAAGCTGTCGTTGATCATTTTGAGCAAAGCGGCTTCAAGACAGACATCACTAAAGGATATGGTTTCACGCACTCCACTGGTCACGGTTTGGGGTTGGATGTTCATGAACTTCCTTACCTTAGTAAAAGTGGCGGGGTGCTTCAAAGTGGGAACGTTGTAACAGTAGAGCCAGGGCTATACTATCCGAAAATTGGTGGAATAAGGATTGAAGACGCAGTAGTTATAACTGATAAAGGTTACAAAAATATCACACGATTTGATAAGAGGCTGGTGATTTAATTGGTTGATAATAACATTCTTGAAAAATATCGTGAAGCTGGAAGAATATTGACTGAAGTGAAGGATAACGCTGTAAAGAGGGTTAAAGTTGGCGCGAGCTTGTTGGAACTTGCTGAGCATATCGAATCATCGATAAAAGATAAGGGTGCTGGAGTGGCATTCCCTACGAATATCTCAATAAATGAAGAGGCAGCACATGCGACGCCGTCAACAAACGACAAACGTGTATTTGGTCGTGATTTAGTTAAGCTTGATATTGGTGCGCATATAGATGGGTACATAGCGGATACAGCTGTTACTATAGATTTAGGGAGTAATCAGCAAATTGTTAAAGCCTCACAAACTGCTTTAGATGCAGCGATTGAGATTGTAAAGGCCGGAATTAATACTTCTGAGATTAGTGAAATCATTGAAAAAACGATAACGAGCTTCGGATTTAATCCAGTTGTGAACCTTACAGGACATGGTCTTGAACAATATGTGCAACATGCACCTCCATCGATCCTTAACAAGAGAACGGAAACCGGCGTGAACTTGAAAGAAGGCCAGGTTATAGCAATAGAGCCGTTTACCAGTAATGGTGCGGGCAGAGTTTATGAAGCAGGGCACGCCGAGATATTTAGTCTCCTCGATCTAAAGCCAATAAGATCCAGCGATGCTCGTACAGTTCTAAGAGAGATCGAAACTTTCAAAAAGCTTCCGTTCGCAAAGAGGTGGTTGAAAGGCCGCGTAGATATGAGTTTACGGCAGCTGGAAGCTGCGGGCATCATACGCTCTTATCCCGTTTTAAAGGATCACGGACTGGTATCGCAATCCGAAGATACTGTAATAGTCACAGTCGACGGTTGTGAGGTAATAACGAGATCACCGCCGTGAGAATAGTCTGATATTTTTTACACTAAAAAATTTTATCTAAATATTTATATGCTATTCATTCTTATATAAACTACTCAATTTCGAGTTGGTATCCAATGGCTAGTAGCGGAGACGACGATGTGGTGGCAGTGGTAGAATTGCTGCTGACTGCCCACATTTACAATGAAAATGAACAACTTAATATAGACGATTTGCCGCCACGAATTAGAAAAAATTATTGGAATGCAAAAGAGCGTCGAGTGAACAGACCTATAGTGGTCTCTGAGAGTTCGGTAGACAAAATTTGTGGTATACCTGATGTAAGAAACTTGGTAAAAGACCTCTCCTTTGTGTCATTCGATGACTTTGGATCGCGAATAAGCCTTACGGTTCTTGATTTAGCTGCGAGATGGTTTGTTAATCAAAATACGCTTCCACAAATAAATGCAAATCCAACCCTTGCATTTTACTACGAACAAAAAGGGGACGTCGACGTCGATTACGCCGAAGTGAGGCTTTCAAATAAACCAAAGGAAACAGATAGGGAGTGGATAAACTCTCTGGTGGATGAGATTGCTGGCGAGGGAGAGGAAGCAGAAGATATGCTTAAACTTGTTTCGATTTCTGCTCCGGAAGATGTGAGAGAAAATTTTAAAAACATCGTCCTCACCTCAGAACAAGAGGAAGAAGTTCATAAAATCGTAAAGGCAATACAATACCGAGATTATCTAAGGGAGATAGAGCTCTTCGAAATAGGCAAACTTTTATTTATGGGGCCGCCAGGGACAGGTAAAACGTCTGCAGCTAGAGCTTTGTCTAAAGAACTCGGTTTGCCATTTCTTGAAGTTAGGTTATCAATGATCACGTCACAGTATCTTGGTGAGACTTCTAAGAATATAGATAAGGTTTTCGCACTTGCAAAGCGATTGAGCCCGTGTACGCTCTTCATAGACGAGTTCGACTTTGTTGCAAAGACAAGACTATCAGATGAACATGGTGCAATAAGAAGAGCAGTAAATACGCTCTTGAAGTGCATCGATGAGATAAGTCTTGTCGATGATGGGGTGCTTTTGATAGGCGCTACAAATCACCCAAAGCTTCTTGACTCAGCAGCTTGGAGGAGATTTGATAAAATTGTCAATTTTCCACCTCCCGATGCCGATATGAGGAAAGAGATTTTCAGCAAGATATTGTCAAAAGTCAAAGGGAAATTCGACACTCAAAAGCTTGCAGACATCACTGATCAATGTACCGGATCAGATCTGAGGCTCATCTTAAGGGAGGCTGTTCTCAAAGCATTGTCTGATGATCGTACAGACTCTTTCGCAAGATGACCTTGAACAAGCAGTGAACACTTTTAAACAAAGGTTCGAGCTGAAGATAGGGGACTATGAATGAGGCTCGTTCTTCTCGATATAGGCGACACTCTCTGGACCCTGAGAATAGGTTGCGCTTGTGATATTTGTAAGGGCGTATCCTTTAGGATCTTATCGAGTCGAACGAGATTTTCAATACTTATTGACAGCGGGAAAAGTGGAAAAATTTTGATCGACACGTCGCCTGACTTGAGAGGACAGTTATCAAAGGCTGGCGTATCTAGGATCAACGTAATAGCGTTGACACATCCACATTATGAACATTACGCTGGATTTGGTGAGCTCGCTAGGATTCGGGGAGATATTGATGGTTACGGAGCACATAAAACACTAAATTGTATATTGTTTCAGTATCAATTTATAAACTTAAACAGACGTAATGTGCTGTGTATGAACTATTTGACCTGATCAATCTGAAATTTACGTTCAAAAAAGTAGCGCATCCAGATAATTCGACTGGTATGCTAGCACCCGATCGTAGCAGAAAAAAGGTTGTTATAACAGATGAAACGCAGAAAGCATATCCTAGAAGCGAGCTCAAGGCTTGACAAAGGGCTGATGTAATGATTGCTGATGCTATCGTACTAGATTGGTTTAGAATTATCAAGCATATGAATGCTGATGAGGCAATCGAATTCGCAGAGCAATTGAAAAAAGAAACATGTACGCTCTCTCATTTAAGCCACAACTATGCTCCTTTTGATATGAGCAGGTATCCTTTAAGTTGTGGTAATGTGATAATTGAGCTGTAGATTTGTGGAGGACAACAAACTTGAAACCATGTGTGAACATCGGAATGGTAGGCCACGTAGATCATGGTAAGACCACGCTGGTTTCTGCCCTTTCGGGAATTTGGACAGACCAACATAGTGAAGAAATAAAACGGGGCATTTCAATCAGACTAGGTTATGCCAACGCTACATTTAAAAAATGCGGTGGCTGCGCCGAACCGGACGCTTTTACAGTTATGGAGACGTGCCCGACGTGCGGAACTAAAACTGAGGAGTTGAGGACCGTTTCTTTCGTGGATGCGCCTGGCCACGAAACCTTAATGGCAACCATGCTTTCTGGAGCTGCAATAATGGATGGTGCTATTTTAGTCATAGCTGCTAATGAGCCCTGTCCGCAGCCTCAAACGAAAGAGCATCTTATGGCTCTTGATATTGTGGGAATAAAGAACGTGATCATTGTACAAAATAAGATTGACCTTGTTTCTCAGCAAGAGCTCATTGAAAACTATATGCAAATTAAAGAATTTGTTAAGGGAACGGTAGCGGAAAACGCTCCTGTGATACCAATATCTGCACAACAAAACGTGAATATCGATCTGCTTATACAGATCATCGAGCAGCATATACCCTGTTTTACGCGTGACACCGATAAGCCTGCGCAGATGTATATTGCGAGATCATTTGATGTCAATAAGCCCGGAACAAGTATTTCAAAGCTTGTTGGTGGAGTGATAGGGGGAACGTTGAACCAAGGACAACTTAGCGTGAAAGACGAAATAGAGATTAAACCAGGGAGACGGGTTGAAATTGGCGGTAGAACTGAATGGGTGCCCATTAAAACAATAGTATCAAGCATCATATCGGAGAAGGAGAAGTTGAAGGAAGCCACACCGGGTGGACTTATTGGCATTGGGACAAAACTTGATCCCGCTCTTGTAAAGAGCGATTCTCTCGTTGGACAAATAGCTGGCGTACCTGGAACCCTGCCACCTATCTGGAGTTCATTTATAATGCATTTTAAGCTCCTAGAGCGAGTTGTTGGATCTGCTGCTGAGCTCAATGTGGCCTCTATTCGAACCGGGGAGCCATTAATGTTGAGCATTGGAACGGCGACAACGGTAGGTGTCGTTACTAGCGTTCGTAATTCAGAGCTAAATGTCAACTTAAAAAGGCCTATATGTGCGGGGGTCGGATCAAGAGTTGCGATTTCGAGGCGGATAGGCTCAAGGTGGCGCCTTATAGGAGCAGGGACGATCGCCAAATGATTGCGATTCTTGACTCCAATGCACTGCTAATACCCTTTAGTTTCAAGGTTGACGTGTTTAGCGAGTTAATGAAACTCGGTCACATTCCAGCTACGATCCCACCTGTGATTAATGAGCTAAAAGGGCTCGAAAAAAGGGGATTGAAAAGCGCTACGCTTGCGATAGAACTCTCACGTCGTTGTAAAATACTTGACGCTGCAGTGGGAGAATCCGTCGATGAGATACTACTCAAAACAGCTCTCAAATATAAAGCCGCTATTGTAACTAATGATAGGGAATTACAATCAAAACTTCGCCAGAATAATATACCTGTAATACAATTACGTCAATTGAAATACTTAGAGGTTGATATGGAATGAATCTTTGGAAAGATATCGAGACAGGCGCCAATCCCCCTGATGAGATATATGTAGTCGTTGAAATTCCTAAGGGATGTCGCAATAAATATGAATACAACAAGGAATGGAACACAATCCATCTTGATAGGGTTCTCTACTCGCCGCTACACTATCCAGGCGATTACGGCTTAATACCAAAGACTTATTACGACGATAACGACCCTCTCGATGCTATCGTAATTCTGGACGAGCCAACTTATCCAAAATGCATCATTGACGCAAGACCTATTGGCTTACTTAAAATGCTTGATGGGGGTGATAAGGATGACAAAGTGCTCTGCGTGCCATTACAAGATCCTAAATATGCTGAATATCAAGATATTAGCGATGTGCAAAGTCATTTTTTGAAGGAAATAGCACACTTTTTTGAGGTGTATAAAAAGCTCGAGGGTAAGATGACGGAGATTTTAGGTTGGGAAGGCGCAGATGTCGCAAAAGGTCATATCGAATACGCTATGGATCTTTATAAGAGGGTAGTGGATGTATAAGAAAGTTACTTTGGTTGATACTGTTCGACTGCCACCAGACCGGTTTGGGGAAGATACGGTAACAGTCGTAAAGGATCTTTTACGAGAAAAGCTTGAGGGAAGGATAGATAAAACGCTTGGATCAATAATTGCTGTTACAAATGTGCTTGATATCGGCGAGGGCAGGATATTAGCCGGAGACGGGGCGGTATACTATGGTATAACTTTTGAAGCGATAACGTTCAAACCGGAACTACAGGAAATTGTAGAAGGTAAAGTTGTTGAAGTAGTGGAATTTGGAGCTTTCATCAGTTTGGGGCCAGTCGATGGACTACTTCACGTAAGTCAAATAGCTGATGATTACATCTCTTATGACGAAAAAAACTCGAGACTAGTTGGTAAGGAATCTAATAAAGCAATAACTGAAGGAGACAAAGTTCGCGCACGCGTTGTTGCTGTGAGTCTAAACGAAAGAGAGCCTCGGGAGAGTAAAATAGGACTGACAATGAGGCAGGCAGCTCTCGGCAAGATAGAGTGGCTCATAGAGGCTCGAGACAAGGAGAAAAAGGAGAAAGAAGAAAATGCCAGAGCAAGTATGTAGGGCATGCCACAGAATAGTCGAAGGAACTATTTGTCCAATTTGCGGATCAAGCTCGTTAGGACGAGACTGGAGCGGATATTTAATAATAATCGATGCAAAACGTTCGTTAATAGCGAAGAAAATGAATATAGATCTTCCAGGCAAATATGCGCTAAAGGTGCGATGATGCCAACATGCTCGACGAAAATTTGAGGGCACAACTCAAAAAACCATTTGGATACCTGTGCAAGAAAGACAAATGCTCAGAAAGGTTAAATAAGTTTGACAAAATAATTAGCGTCGGCGATATAACAACCTATAGCGTCCTCCTATATGGTATTGTGCCGAACATTTGTATAACAGACGACATTACAATGAGAGAAAAAGTGCCTGAGGCGGTACGTAATAAAATAAATGCCGAGAAATATGAAGTCTTAACGGTAAGCAATCCTGCAGGCAGCATAACTGCAGAACTAATTAACGGCATTATTGACTCGATGGAAGCTTTGAAAAGTTCCAGACGCGTAAGGATTATCGTGAATGGCGAGGAGGACCTTGCTGTCATTCCCGCAGTGATCTCTGCACCTGTCGGTACAGCTATCATCTATGGACAACCTGGTGAGGGAATGGTACTTGTTGAAGTAACAGAAGAAAAGAAGAAACGGGCGAAATATCTATTAAAAATGATAACGAACTGAGTTTTAGTAAAAATAACATGACATGAGTTGATCAGAATGGACCTTGATGTTATTGAAGAAAAAGGTAACGCCTTGTTGAACCGCAGGGAGCTTAAACTTAAAATTTATCATAATGCTGCCACTCCGTCGCGTGCGGAGGTCAAGAAGAACGTTGCATTAAAATTTAACGTTGACCCAGATCTTGTTGTAGTCGATAATATGAAAAGTGAGTTTGGAAAGGGTGAAACAAAAGCATATATTAAAGTCTACGAGTCAGCAGACGCGGCAAAACTCGTTGAAAGGGCGCACATTTTGAAGAGAAATATGATGGAGACAGGAGGGGAAGCGAGTGAAGACGGGTAAAGCAAGTGAGCTGTATGAAATAGCAGATAATGAGCTAACGAGGATGCGGCAGAGTTGTCCGCGTTGCGGAGAAGGTGTATTTTTAGCAAAGCACAAGGATAGGCTTTCTTGCGGTAAATGCGGATACACAAAATTTCAGAAGTGATTTGTAGAATAATTCGATTAAATGATTGTTTTGGGCATAGAGGGCACAGCTTGGAATCTCAGCGCGAGCCTCGTGGAGGAAAATGGAGTTATACATGAAGTAAGCTCTCCGTACTTGCCACAAACTGGGGGAATTCATCCCCGCGATGCTGCACAGCACTTTTCAAACAATATCGGTCATGTGATAAGAGAATTACTGAGCAAAATTGAACTCCATGAGATAGAGGCTATCGCATTTTCACAGGGCCCAGGCTTAGGTCCTTGCTTACGTATCGTAGCTACGGCTGCAAGAGCACTGTCATTGAGACTTAAAGTACCATTAATCGGCGTTAACCACTGCATTGCCCATATAGAGATAGAGCGTTGGAAAACAAATTTAAAAGATCCTGTCGTGCTTTATATCAGTGGAGCAAATTCTCAAGTTTTATCTTATTGGGCTGGAAGGTACAGAATCCTCGGCGAAACACTCGATATAGGAATAGGAAATGCGATAGACAAATTTGCTCGCTCGGTTGGGTTGCAACATCCAGGTGGGCCAAAGGTGGAAAGACTAGCGCAAAAATCGAGAAATTATATCTCTATGCCCTATGTTGTAAAAGGGATGGATTTTTCTTTTTCTGGAATTATGACGGCAGCAAAGGAGGCTTTAAGTCATGAGAGCCTTGAAGATGTCTGTTACAGTTTTCAGGAAACGGCGTTTGCAATGCTCGTTGAAGTTACCGAAAGAGCATTATCCCAAACCGGAAAATCTGAAGCTCTTTTGGCTGGCGGGGTCGGTGTGAATAAGAGGATTCAAGAGATGCTCCAAATGATGTGTGAAGAGCGAGGTGCTCAATTTTTTGCTCCGAGACCTGAATATATGACAGATAACGGCACTATGATTGCGTATACTGGAATGATTATGTTAAAAAGTGGGATAGAAACGCCTATAGAGTTTTCTGGTGTTAATCCGGGTTTTAGGCCAGATGAGGTCGAGGTTAATTGGATAACAGAGTAGTTACAGAATTTAAGGGCGCCGAAGCAGTGGTCGAAATATATGATAACATTGTAATCAAGCATCGCCGTCCAAAAGGCTACAGAGTGCAAGAGTTGGACTTGAGACTCAGAAAAGAGCGGACAAGATCAGAAGCAAAGATACAATCCGATGCGAGAAAAGCTGGAGTGCCTACGCCGATAATATTTGACATTGATGCGTTCAGCATTACTATGGAGAGAATCACAGGCAGAGCCCTTAAATTTATACTAAATGAAAAAATCTGCGAGAAAGCTGGAGAATCTCTTTGTAAACTTCATCTCGCAGGTATCGCTCATGGTGATCCGACAACGTATAATATGATATATTCCGAGGACAAGGTTTATTTAATTGATTTCGGCCTCGCATATTACGCGAACTCCCTCGAGGCTAGGGGAGTAGATCTGCACGTGTTTTTTCAGACACTTGCAAGCACACATGGAAGATTTGAAGCCTTAAAAGACGCCTTTATACTGGGATATGGGAAACATTGTTTCGACGTTAATGAAGTTGTTGACAAGGTTGTGGAGATAAAAGAACGAGGGCGCTATCTTTGAAGGTGTTTAAGTTTATAACTAAGAATAAGGGAAAGGTAGAGGAGTTTAGGGCCTACACTAAAGCCTCAGTGATTGAAGTTGCGCACGTCGATGCCAGTTATCCTGAACTCCAAGCTGATACTCTCGTTGAGGTTGCTAAATACGCTCTTCAATATTGTAAAGCGTTTTATGATCCGCCGTTTATCATAGAGGATTCAGGACTGTTTATAGATGACCTAGCTGGCTTTCCGGGTCCCTACTCGGCCTATGTCTTTAAAACTGTCGGTTGTGATGGCGTACTGAAGTTGGCGGAGGAAGGAACTACAGCGAGGTTTAAGTCAGTTATTGGCGTGCATTATGGTGGTGATATTAAACTATTCGAAGGAGAAGTCAACGGGACTCTTGTACCTCGGCGAGGAACTATGGGATTTGGATTTGACCCCATCTTTGAATATAAAGGCCGCACTTTTGCAGAAATGACCACAGATAAAAAAAATCTACTATCACACAGAGGGAAATCAATGAACAAGTTTATTAATTGGGCTCAAAAATTATATAACGGTTAAGGCACAGATTAAAAGCGTAATTCAAGAGTGTAATTATATTTAGATATCAGATAGAGGCTATCAAATGGCGAGAATGTATGCAAGGAAAAAGGGGAAGTCGAAATCATCGAAGCCCATCAAGAGCACTGTACCCATTGAGATGAGTGTAGAGGAAATACAAAAACATATTGTTGAGTTACGAAATCAGGGGATGTCCTCAAGCCGGATTGGCATCGTTTTAAGAGACAAATATGGCATACCTGACATCATGCTCGCCGCAAAGAAGAAGATGACTCACATACTGCAGGACAATGGCGTTGCTCCCAAAGTCCCCGAAGACTTGTATAACCTCATCGTAAAAGCACTCAACTTACGAGAGCATCTCGAGGATAACAGGAAAGATCTGCACAATAGAAGAGCGCTTCAACTGACCGAGTCAAAGATAAGGAGACTTGTCAAATATTATAAGGGTGGGGGCGTATTGCCAGCAGAATGGACATACAGATTGGAAAGGGCGGAAACGTTGATCTCGCAATAAGCAGATGTGCTGATGTTGCAATAAATTTCATTGGTCGTTCAGATTATATCTACGTTAAATCTAATAGATGCAAACGGAATCCTAAGTTCTGGCATAATATGCCGAATGCTTGTAAAATTTAAAAATGGTTTTCATGTGAGCTCGGTTTAAGGCATCCTCATGCTCTTATGTTGTCAACAAATTCAGAAATTTTAACGCTCGATTTCCCTAACTATGTGCCTTTATCAGTTTCAGTTTATTACATGGCGAAGACAGTTGACGAACGAAACGTCGATTTGGCTGGACTTGCTGCAACTGCAAGTTGCTATGAGAGTGCGCTTGACATAGAAAAGCGCATTATAAAAGAGAGCAAAAAGCATGGGATTATCGATGTAGTAAAAGGTGCAAAGTTCTATTTTGACGACTTAAAGAAGTCAATTCTGTATTTAGCGGGACCTATTCTTGATATTTCAGGAAATGCTGAAGCTGTTGATCATTTCTTGAAGTCGCTGGATATTTCTAGTGGATGTTAAATCACGTGATAAAACTAAAATGAGCAAATTCCTCTCCTTACTAATTTTGAAGTCGATTGACCAGATGAAAAACAACTTATTGACAATGTAATTATCCTAAACAACGAACTCATCCCCACGCTACACAAATTTGCAGCTACAATCGAAGCCTGTATAGATGGGCTGGCCTGGTGCTCTCTCTGTTTGAAAGATGATAAGGCATTGCAACATGCTGGAATAAGGCTTATTAATCATAAGTTACAAAGAATCGAGGAGTCACAATCTTATAAAAATAAAATGCTGACAGAAATAGCACGCCCCTGCTCTCATTGAAAGGCATATCGTTATTTTACGTGTTAGCGACGTACATTACAATAAAAAATATAGAGGCGCAGCAGATTGTTTATTGACTTACTGTAGGAGATAGATGAGAATCAAAGTACCAATTCGGTAAAGACAGCGTATGTCGAGACATGCAGGAATTTTGCCCCCTCGAATGAAAGGACAGAAGATTTTATGAATCGAGATTCTGGATATGCAGGTCAATCTAAATTATCTCACGGCGATAAGATGAAGTGTGTAGTGCTATTTGAACACGAAAAATCAAACCTAATTGCTGATGCGGTTAAACCAGACAATACCCCTTATATGGAAATGAAGGTGAGGCGGAAGACTATAACGGTTGAAATAATAACAAGAAATTTGGGATCACTAATTGCGACAGTAGATGACTACCTCGTAAATATTAAGATAGCGAAGGATTTGCTAGAGATGAAATTAGTCGAGGGTTGACAGCACTTGATAGACGGTATGTGATAATGTTATAATGGATGGGGTTGGTATGGAGTTCGATTTAAAAGTCCATCTTAAATTTAGCGATAATCTGCCTGAAGAAGCGCAATCTGAATTAAACACACTTATCAATGACGCAAACAACCGTCTCTTTTTAAAGGGAGTGCCTGAGGACTCAACCAGAGAAGCTGGAAAGATTATAGAATGGCACTTGCACGCTAATGAAATCTATCTGCGAATTGTAAGCGGGCGATATACAAGATCTCATGATGCCCTCATAAGATTCAAAAAAGTCGTTGCAAAAGCCCTCGGTTCAAAGTATCATGTCGGGTTACGAGGCTACGACGTTGAAGATTTTATCATAAGGATGGAAGCAGAGCAGCCAGTCCAAGTTAAAGTTCCTTTTATAAGCGAATCTTTTTATGAAGGTTCGGTTTTGACGCTCAAGCTTAACGTAAAAGAACAAGACATCGAACGAAAGATCCCTGATAGAATTGTAAATCTTATTGAGGATAAGATTCGGCAGGAGTTATACGGTACTAAAGCTGAAAACTGGAAGTTGATGTGGGAAAGCTCGGAAAAAGAGATGAACTTCAGCGAAGATCCGACTGAAATACTGATTAAACTTCACTGGATAAAGCACGGCGGAAATAGGGGTCAGTGGATATATGGACCACAAATAACAAAGATTTTTAGGACGTTTGAATGTATAGTGGTCAACGAGATTTTAGATAAACTTCATTACCATGAAATGATCTTCCCGAAGCTAGTTCCTTGGGAGGTCTGGCAGCGCTCGGGACATGCGAAAGGGATATACCCGGAGATATATTATGTTTGCACTCCAAAGACGCGGGATGTTGAATTCTGGGAAGATGTGATAGACTACTACAAGATCACGCAAGAAATTCCAGTGAATCTCATTAAGGAGAAGATAGGGAGCCCCATCGGAGGAATGTGTTATGCTCAGTGTCCATCATTTTACCCATTTATGCAGGGGGAGACTCTTTCGAATGATTCATTGCCCATTAGAGTATTTGACAGATCTGGCACATCTCATAGGTACGAAAGTGGTGGCATCCATGGGATAGAGAGAGTAGACGAATTCCACAGGATTGAAATTGTGTGGATAGGTACTCCAGAACAAGTCGTCGAGGAATCGAAGTTACTTCAGCGTTGTTATAAGCATATCTTTAATGTTACATTAGATCTCGAATGGCGTATGGCTTGGGTAACTCCGTGGTTTATGGCACAAGAAGGAATGATCGGACTAGCAGGTGATATTAGGGTGGGAACGATAGACTATGAGGCGTACATGCCATACAGGGGGAACCGCAAAAGCAGTGAATGGCTTGAGTTCCAAAACTTGAGCGTAAATGGAGATAAATATCCAAAAGGCTTTAATATAAAAGCACAAAAGGGGGAGCTCTGGTCTGGTTGCTCTGGGATTGGACTTCAAAGGTGGGCGTCAGCTTTCCTCGCGCAAAAAGGTTTCGACCCTGAAAACTGGCCAAAAAAATTTGTAAAGCTGATTGATAATTTACCGGACATATTCAAATTTTTATGAATAAGGGTTATATCATATGATTGTCGATATACAGATGGCGCTGGTGTATTAAACTCAGTTGGTCCGATTAGAATTGATTGTCATAGTTGGATTTAATTTAAGCAAATAAATGTTCATTTGACGTTAGAGGTTACATAAATGGCGAGACGACAGTTAAGAAAAAAAGCTGAAGGATGGAAGGCTAAGAAATGGTTTGATGTCACGGCCCCTGACATATTTGGAAGGATAAACATTGGCAGCACTCCCGCAGATGAACCCTCTAAGTTAATCGGCAGGGTAATTGATACGACTTTAGGTGAGATAATAAACGATATATCCAAGCAAAATGTTAAAATGCACTTTAAGATTGATAAAGTCAGTAATGAGGCCGCTGCCACAAAGTTCATAGGTCACGAAATGACAAGAGACTACTTAAGAAGCCTCGTAAAAAGGCGTACGTCGCTTGTTGAATTAAATGTGTTGACCGTAACAAAGGATGGCTATAAAATTCGAGTAAAGCCAATGTCATTTACCATGAAAAGGGCGCGGTCATCACAGATCAAGGCAATAAGAGATATCATGAATGACGTTGTTCTTAATCGAGCAAATGAGTTAAATTTTGATCAGTTTATGCATGAAGTTGTGCTAGGAAAACTGGCTCTCGATATTTACAAGGAATCAAAGCATATATACCCACTTAGACGGGTTGAAATTGGCAAGACAAAAATATTAGCGGAGCCTTAAATGAGCGCAATTTTTTTTACTTAGCAGTGTAAGTTTTAACGCATGGACGCTGCCGAAAAAATTCTTTTAATCGTGTTAGACGGTGCATCTGATAGACCAACTTACCACGGCAAAACTCCCTTTATGGATGCTACCATGGTACATGTAGACAAGTTAGCAAAAGAGGGAATATTGGGGATTATGGATGTAATAGCTCCTGGTAGACCTCCTGGGTCAGATACAGCACATCTGTCTTTATTAGGTTATGATCCATGCAAAATATACACGGGGAGAGGACCGTTCGAAGCGGCCGGCGTAGGGATAGACGTAAAGCCCGGTGATATTGCTTTTAGGGGCAACTTTGCAACGGTGAGAGATGGCGAAGTTGTAGATAGGAGGGCAGGGCGCATTCGCGATACCCACGAGCTTGTTCAAGCGGTTCAGGAAAACTTAGATTTGGAAGCCGAATTTATCTTTAAAGAATCTGCCGGTCATAGGGCAGCGTTTGTATTAAGAGGAGAAAATTTAAGCCCGCATGTAACGCCTTCGGATCCATTGCACACCAGAAAAATGATAGAAGTTAGACCGACTGTTGACGACGCGGCATCAAGGAGGACTGCACGTATTCTTAACGAGTTCACACGTAAAGTTTTTGAAATTCTTAAAAACAATACAGTAAATATAGATAGGGAAAAGAAAGGAGAACTTCCGGGAAACATAGTGCTCTTGAGGGGTGCCGGAGTGGTGCCACATCTGCAGTCGTTTGAAGATCGTTGGGGGCTCAAGTCAGCGGTCATCGCGGCCACAGCGCTTGTCATTGGCATAGGTAAGCTCACTGGAATGGATTTCATACCAACAGATGGAGCGACTGGCGGGGTAGATACAAACTTAACTGGAAAAATTGAGAATGTCAATAAAGCGTTGAAAAATCACGATTTCGTACTTTTGAATATAAAAGGTGCAGATGAATCTGGGCATGATGGAGATTTTAAGAAAAAAGCTACATTTTTAAGTCGAGTCGACAGGGCACTCTCGAATTTGGAGATAGATGAATCAATGTTAATTTCAGTAACTGCAGACCATACAACGCCTATAAGTCTCCGAGAACACGCCGGTGATCCCGTTCCACTGCTAATACGAGGGATCGGAGTGAGGACGGATCGTCAGCAGAAATTTGATGAAACTACTGCTGCGCTAGGCGGCATGAACCGCATAAGAGGTCTTGATATTATGCCAACCCTCATCGATCTTATAGGGAAAGGTAAGAAGTTTGGTGCATGATTTTGTTGCAGATGCAACTTATGGAATTTTATTTCATTGTCGTAGACGCTTAATGTGAGTTTAATGTGCTTTAAATTTAAAAAATAGCTGATATCGTATACGCTGCGAGAGGTCGTAATATGCCGATACATCCAATCGAATATAGGTATGGAACTACAGAGATGAAAGATATTTGGAGCGAAGAGAGGAAGCTCCGGTATGTGCTTGAAGTTGAAGCAGCACTCGCAAAAGCAGAAGCAGATCTCGGAATGATTCCAGAACACGCAGCTAACTCCATATATAAGGCAATAGATGAGGTTAAACTGAGCCGAGTTAAGGAAATAGAAGATGAAATACATCATGATATGATGGCAGTCGTGAGGGCCATATCTGAAAAGGTCGATTTAGAAGATGATTATGTCCACTACGGAGCTACATCAAACGACATCCTCGATACCTCGCTGGCGTTGCAGTTCCGAGACGCCCTAAAAATCCTCGAATTAAAACTTGTAAGACTTCTTAAAGTTCTCGTCATCCAAGCAGATAAACATAAACGGTTAGTCTGTGCTGGCAGGACACACGGTCAAATTGCCATCCCGACAACATATGGTCTCAGATTTGCGATTTGGGCTAAAGAAGTAGAAAGGCATTTAATAAGACTTGGGCAGCTTTATAGTCGCGTAGTGGTAGGACAACTTACTGGTGCAGTTGGTACGCAGGCAGCCTTTGACAAACAAGGCGTGACTGTGCAAGAAAAGACGATGGCATATCTCGGACTTGGGCATGTTGAAGTGTCAAGTCAAATAATACAGAGAGATAGGCATGCTGAATACGTTATGTTTCTCGCTAATGTTGCGACGACATTAGATAAGATTTGTATTGAAATCAGGACTTTGCAGAGAAGCGAGATAGCTGAGGTATCAGAAACATTTGGGGGCAAGCAGATTGGCTCCTCAACAATGCCTCATAAGCGGAACCCCATAAAATCGGAACAGGTATGTGGTCTTGCAAGAGTCATTCGATCTTATGTTTTACCCGCACTTGACAATAACACTCTCTGGGACGAGAGGGATCTAACTAATTCGTCGTGTGAAAGAGTAATAATGCCTGAGGCAACAATTTTAACAGACCATATTTTGACACTTTCAATCAACATCATAGGAAATTTACAGTTTGATAAAAACAACATTGAAAAAAACCTTGGACTTATGCGCGGCGCAAACATGAGCGAAGCTGTGATGATATATTTAGCTAAGAGGATAGGAAGGCAGAGGGCACATGGGATTATACGATCTGCAACATTGAAGGCTTATGAACGTGGAGAGAGCCTTGCTGAAGCATTGTCGAAAGAACCGACAGTGGTTGAGCACATTTCAGCTGAACAAATTGTGTGGATGATGCGGCCTGAGAATTACATCGGCACCGCTGTTGAACAGGTTGAAAATGTAGTCTTGAAATTGAAGGGTATATATTGTCAGGAATAGCCGGAGTACTTGGTCGAGATTCAGAAGAAAAAGTAGCCCGAATGCTCACTGCCTTAAAGCATCGAGGTCACTTTCGCAGCGAAATTTTTTTCGGGCACTTAATCAATGGAGTGGAATATTCTATTGGGACAGTTTCTCTACAACAAAGTATCTTGGGACTCAAGCGTGAAACAATTGAAGGTGGCCTCGAAGTATGCGATGGCTGTTCTCAGGGCCAATTTGCGAAAGTAACAGTCCACAACTCTAGATATCTCACATTGGAACGTGACATTGTAGGAATTAAACCATTGTTTTATGGAATGGACGCCAATACGGGCATATTTGCCTTTGCGTCCGAGAGAAAGGCTTTATGGGAAATTGAAGTTGATCGCATTAGGAGAGTCGAACCGGGTCAAATAATTGCTATCGGAAATCTAAAAGTTGTTGAAAAGCAGAGAAAAACTCATCACTCAAGTTCGGATACGGCTGTTATTTATGACGAGACCTATGCCGTTGAAGAGCTAACAAAATTATTAAAAGCGGCGATAAACGAACATTCGAGCCGCAATATGGGAATCGCTTTTTCAGGTGGAGTAGACAGCACGGTTTTGTGGGCACTGTTAGAAAACCGAGAAGATACCATGTTATATACTACAGGAATGGCAGGCTCGCATGACATAAAAAGTGCAGTAAATTCGGCCCGCCTGTTGAACGCGCATATTAGGGTGGTAAAACTAACGTTAGCTGATATAGAGCAGCTCATCCCTCACGTTATGAGAGCAATAGAAAGTTGTAATCCAATGGACGTAGCGATTGCCCTACCTTTACACGCTATTTCCGATTCTTCGCGCAAGGATGGCATTGGATTGATGATGGCAGGACAAGGGGCGGACGAGCTGTTTGGGGGGTACAAGAGACACTTCAATGCTTACGAATTATCCCAAGATGCACTCTCTGAAATGCTCAGAAAGGATATCCTAAATATGGGAAAGAATAATTTGGAGCGAGATAATTTGATCGCCGCGTCTAACACTGTAGAATTAAAACTTCCATATCTTGATCTTAACGTGGTGAACTTCGCTATGAAAATTGCAATACAATTGAAAATAAAAGATGACATCAATAAATATATCTTAAGGAAAATTGCAGCGAGATTCTTACCACATCAAATTGCTTATCGGCACAAAAAGGCCATGCAATATGGCTCTGGCGTGAGCGGCGCTCTAAATACGTTAGCACGCAATTATTTTTCTAGAGATAGAGATAGAGATAAAAGAGGCATCATTGGAAACTATCTCAAAGCTATAGCTGAAGAAAACAATATTCGGGTGGCTGAATGATAACTAAATCGCATGTAAAGCATATAGCAAGTCTCGCATGCTTAGAACTGAGTGAAGATGACTTGCAAGAGTTTACCGTTCAATTCAATTCGATATTGTCGTACTTTGATGAACTCTCAGAGATAAAGGAAGCGCCTGAGAAAGATAAAGTGCGGTTTAATAATCTCAGGGCTGACGAAGTGCTTCCGAGCTTACCTCAGGAAGAAGCTCTTTCTAATGCACCGAAAACAGAGGATGGGTATTTCAAAGGTCCGAGGATATTATGAGTCACGTTGAACGTGTTGAGGAACTACTCACTCTGATCACAAAAAGCAATCTCAATGCCTATATCACAGTGGATCCTGTCGGCGCACGAGAGCAAGCTGAAGGAGCAGATTTGGGAGAATTGGATGGCAAGCTCGCAGGAGTTCCTGTTGCAGTAAAGGATGCGATATCTACGAAAGGCTTGAGAACGACGTGTGCATCGCGTATGCTCGAGAACTACGTCCCTGTTTATGATGCTTTTGTCGTTAAGAGATTGCGGGAGGAAGGCGCGATAATAGTAGGCAAGACGAACATGGATGAGTTCTCGATGGGGACATCAACGGAAACTAGCTATTTTGGCACGTGCAGAAACCCATGGGATGTTTCACGAGTTCCTGGCGGATCTTCGGGTGGAAGTGCGGCTGCGCTTGCCTCGTTTGAGGCTGACATGGCCCTAGGCTCTGATACAGGTGGGTCGATACGCTGTCCGGCGTCATTTTGTGGAATTGTGGGACTCAAACCGACATACGGCAGGGTTTCAAGGTTCGGACTTGTCTCATACGGCAATTCTCTAGAACAAATAGGGCCGATGGCAAGAACTGTGCAAGAGTGCGCTTTATTGTTTGAAGTTTTGGCAGGGTACGATCCGCGGGATAACACATGTATCGACATCCCTGTTCCAAGTTATTCCAAACTACTTGACAGAGAACTTAAAGGTTTAAAGATAGGGGTTCCAAAGGAATTTTTCGGTGAAGGAATAGATCCAGATGTTGAACGGGCGGTTTGGGATTCAATAAACATTCTTGAAAATGTGGGAGTAAGCTATGAAGAGGTCGATCTTCCTCATTTGAAGCATTCGTTATCTTCTTATTACATTGAGGCGATGTGCGAGGCATCATCAAATCTTGCGAGATACTGCGGTATAATCTATGGCTACAGAGTTCAAAAAGATCACGATTGGCACACGACTTTTTCTCAGAGTAGGTCACTAGGCTTTGGAAAGGAGGTCAAGCGGAGGATATTGCTCGGAACCTATGCGCTTTCGGCAGGTTACTACGATAAGTATTACATGAAAGCGCTTGCGGCGAGATCGCTGATCAGGAATGATTTTCAGAGGGCCTTCAAACACTATGATGCGATGGTAGCCCCGACAATGCCGTATGTTGCATTTAAGATTGGTGAAAAGATTGAGGATCCACTCTCGCTATACTTGGTTGATATCAATACGGTCCCTATAAATATCGCAAATGTTCCTTCGCTTTCAGTTCCTTGTGGGTTTAAGAATGGTTTGCCAATAGGGATGCAAATTATAGGGGATATGTTTGACGAGTCGATGTTGTTCAACATTGCCTATCAATTTGAACGATGTACGAATTTCAACAAATATTCTAAAGCACAACTATAAAATAATCATGCAAGCCACTTATTGAATGTTAACGAGCATTTTCACCTGTCATTATATATCTTATATTAAAACAAATTCGTAAAAAAGATAAAAACGTATGTTAAGATACTATATACAATGAGGCAACTGCATGGTTAGTTCAAAGGATTCAATTTATAAGTTTGAGTACTCGGAGAGGATAAAAGGCGAAGTGTCAATAGCGCATCAATTATTTGAGCAACTAATAGGTTTAAAAGAGGATGAGTTTAATGGCGGTAAGAAAATTATGGAAGCCTATATTAATGCGATTCTAACCGACATAAAAATTGCTCGAAATGTGCTTGGATCTAAGGTAGTTTTCTCTAAAACTTCAAGAAAGCTAACAGAATCGATTGGAAGAATTGACCTGAGAGAATACGAAGAAGCGAGAGAGTGTTTTGCTGAAGCATTAACTGAAATTACAACATATTGCGCTGAATCGTTTGAATCACTTAGGAAGATGGACTTAATGTGACAAAGAAATTGCGTTCAAATGGTATTTAACGTAAAACAGTAATGAGATAAAAATCGCGTAAGCTAAGTTTTTAAATTGAATTTTAGCTTTGTTGCTATTTATTTAATAAATCTTTAAAAGACTGAAAGAAGTAAGTAGCAATCAACTCTTTGTCTTTCTCTCATCAATAGTGTGAATTTTATCTATTGTTTTTACGAGAGTATCATAACTTTTCAGTGGTGTTATCGTTGGAGTTACAACTTTAGGGGCTTGTATTTTACTAAAAATATTTATATACATTTTGGCAACTTCGCTCCAAGTAATGGTCCTTCCATAGCAGTAAGTGTTGAGGGCCATATTCTTTCGTAGCGAATCATGTTGTACTAGAAAACTCAACTTGTTAGAGAGATCATCTGCATTGCTAAAGTCAACCAATAAACCTTTACCATCAGCAAGAGCTTCCCTTGCGTGCATAAATTTTGTTGCTACAATAGGTTTACCGCAGCCTATGGCTTGTGAGAGCACCCCGCTCGATATTTGTTTGTAATTCATGTTTGTGATAGCGCAAATATCAGTCGCTAAGAAATGCAATAGCATATCTTTATTAGAGAGATATTTTTCTACAAACTTAACGTGCTTCTTCAATCCTAACTCTTTGACGACATCTCTCAATAACTGGCGATACCCCTCTCGCGCGGATTTTTCTAGCGAAGGGTGAAACGCCCCGACGATCATATATATAATGTCTTTATCTGGATTGTCGTCGATAATCTGCGGCATTGCTTCAAGTACATATTCAATCCCTTTATCGGGATTGATCAATCCATAGCTTCCTATTATAAATTTGTCCGGCAATCCGATATGTTTTTTCGGTCTTTCAGTGTCTATAAAGGGAACATCAGGAACTCCGTGAGGGATGACGGTTAGTTTTGTTAGAGGAATATGAAACGTGTTTTTTAATATATCGACTCCCACGTTAGCGGAGACAACAACTCTATCTGAAAGATCACATATGTTCTTTACAATATTTTTCATCGCATAAGGGGGGTCTAGTAAAACGGTGTGAAAAGTCGTAACAACCGGTTTTTGTAGCCGTTTTAAAAAGCTGATTATATAATCTCCGTAATCCCCTTTATAAAGTCCAAATTCGTGTTGTATGTTAACTACATCGATTTTAGAAGAATTTATTTTATGCGCAGCCTGTAAATATGTTGAAACATCACAGTCTTTTATTATATGAAATATTTTTGAAACAGGATACCGCGTAGTAGTCAATAAATTTTTTTTACACTGTTCTATTGCGCTAACATTCCAAAAAACGTTGCTTGAAACTTTTGAAATATTATCAGCTAGATCTCTAGTGAAAGTGGCGATTCCACATTGTCTTGGGGGAAACGAGCTTACAAAGTTCAACCGAGTTGCTTTGTTTAAACTTGAAATGAAATCATCTCCCTAATCACAATTGAATACGTTAGCTTAACATATAATACTATCACGCCTATATATCGGGAATTATTTATTTAATCTCGCTGAATTATTAATTGCTTAATATAAGCTTTACTTAAGAATTCTGAATTATTGATAATTAGAGATGATATAAGGAGTAGAGCGTCAATATTAGGTTATAAGTTCCACTCATTCATTTCATACACTTTTATTTCATGCACTGCCTTGCCTTCAATGATGCTCGTGTCTAAAAGACTGCGTAGACTTGGACCGATAAAAATTAAAGCGATCACGTCTATCAAACAAGTAGGTGCAATAACATGCCAGAAGAAAAAAAGAAAGAGTATAAATTTGAAAAAGACATCAAATCAGGAACCATAGATGAACCTGACATTGCAGGTTATGACGCGACTTATAGCACAAAAAAGGAATTTGAAGATAGTAAAAAACTCGAAGTTTGTGATTTAGGCCCAGATGAAGAAGGAATATGTGAAAAACCAGAAGAAAAGAAAAAGAAGTAACCCTTCTTTTACTTTACTTTGATTGCTTCTAAAAGTTGTCCACGTAATCATTGAATAAAAAGTTACGTATTCTGAAGTCATAAGATACAAAATTTATAGAGTATAAAAAGCTATATCAATAATTTATCGTAGTTTTTTGATCAACGGTAATTTTTAGCAACAACTTTTTGTACTTGTAATATTGTGAAGGTGTTAAGCAGTTTAGTTAGCTGACTTACACAGTTGATTCTTGAATTTTTGTGAATATTTGTTACTAAAAATTGACACCTTAATTTAACGTTAGATGCATGTGATAATTAACGCTACTTAATTCAGCCTTATGGTGTGCACGAAATCCTCAGTTTTAATTTTAGTCAGTAAATCTAACATGGAATACCCTATATCAGTAACGTAATAATGAACAGCAATTTACTAAAAATTTATAGGTTGTATTTGAATTGAATTGATATTACAATCGTCGATCATTAGTAAATCACTATAGATGAGGTTGCATACAGAAGTTGAGATCATAGCTCGATTTATTTGCCGTTTAAGCTGAGAAGCATTAATTTTTAAAAGAATTTTTATAGATTAACGAGAGAGTTAGGTTAGCATGAAAGTGTGGATAGTAGGTATTAAAGGTGCAGTTGCAACGACAACCATCGCAGGTACCCTCGCAATATGCAGAGGCATCAGTTCAAATACGGGGGTCTCCACAGAAGGGGACTATTTTAAGGAATGCGATCTCGTACGATTGGACGAGCTAGAGTTTGGAGGGCATGATATCAGGAGTATAACCCTCTATGACGCTGCGTATCAAAATTTTCAAGACAATAACACCTTTAGTGTTTATCAACTTTCAGAATTAAAGGATGAACTTGATGCTATTCCTGTGAAATGTGGCATATTAAATAACTGTGGAAGTGCGATTTCGTCACTATGCGAAAATAGACAGCTAACGCTGAGCGAGGCACAAGAGCAAGTGTCGAATGAGCTTAACGATTTTGCGAATGGTGACGATTGTATAGTTGTAAATCTTGCGTCTACAGAGCCTTTTTTCCAACCGGACGATGATTATTCTACTTTGGATAAATTTGAAAATGCAATACGAAATGATTCTAAAAGAATCCCTGCGAGTTCGATTTATGCTTATTGTGCTATTAAGAATGGTATGCCTTACATTAACTTTACTCCGTCTCTTGGAAATGATATTCCGGCAATAAAGGAACTTGCAGAAAAAGAAAGAGTTCCCCATTGCGGAAAAGATGGTAAGACTGGCGAGACGCTTGTAAAAACCGCATTAGTTCCAATGTTCAAGTTACGTAATCTCGTAATCGAAGGGTGGTATGGAAGCAACATTCTTGGCAATTTAGATGGGCGTATCTTGAATAATCCGGATAATAAGAAATCTAAGCTTATTACAAAAACAAGTGTCGTGCCAAAAATGTTAGGATATGAACCCCATCTCGGAAGTCGAATCGATTACTTTCCCCCTCTTGTTGATCATAAAGTAGCTTGGGATTTCATTGCATTTAGGGGTTTCTTGAATCATCGTATGAACATGCAGTTTACTTGGCAAGGATGTGACAGCATTCTCGCCGCGCCACTCGTAATTGATCTTATCCGTTTAATGGAGCTCGCCAAACGGAAAGGAATAGCAGGTGTGGTAAAAAAACTTGCAGTGTACTTTAAAGATCCGATTGATATAAACGTTTTAGATCTGTGCACTCAATATGAGCTTTTTAAAAGTTGGGTAGAACACGTTAAGATGAGATGATACCTTCTGATTTTTGCTACTATTCATTATCGTTTACAATAAACATGGAGCTATCCACTAATTTTAAGAAATAAAAGTTATTTCACTATGATACGATCATCCTGACGATAAACACTACGATAACAGATTAATGCATGAAGTCAATCCACATGGGTAGGAACACTTTTTATAAGTGAAACATAATTGGTAAATGGAGAGATTCTAGATGGCAGAAGAGCACTCGCATATACAGAAGAAGAAAAGAGATCCACTATTAGATGAAAAAGATGACTTAAAACGTGTTAAACCCAAGGACATGGGAATAGTTGTAGGTGAAGATCAAAAAGAAGATATGGAAGTCTACGACGGCTCTCTTGAATCTAAAATAGAAGAACGTGAGGAAAATCACGCAGGTGAGATACTAGAAGAAGTTGACCATGATTACTGGGGCGACGAGAAAGATTATGGTTACCAGTACAAAAAAGAGATTGTAGAAAAAGAACTCTCCTCTGGCGAAGGAGTCTATACGCCGGAAGGCAGGGATGAGCTTGCAGAGGAAGATGAGATTACGTCGGAAGAAGTGTGGTATATGGAAGGGAGAGATAGAGTATATAAGAAAAAGAGAGAAGAGTACACGGATAACCCTGAAATGCAGGAGCAAT
Source organism: Methanobacteriota archaeon (assembly GCA_963704625.1). GTDB lineage: Archaea > Halobacteriota > Bog-38 > Methanoflorentales > Methanoflorentaceae > DASPRZ01. The sequence goes on from OY969924.1 coordinate 2,064,707, forward strand.
GGAAAGACGATTAGCTCGAAATACGAAAGACAGGATTAGAACCCTGCCTTGAGCTAAATTTTAAATAACTACCACAGTTAATTCATGAATACATCTGCTTTGATTCTGGTCCCCTCACCCTTACTCATCCTCTCGAAGCAATAAATTAACGTGCGCCTACATTATTTCTGTTGTTCTCAAGCTCATTATCGAGATACTTTTCATATCCGTTCAAGTCGAGCAATCCGTGACCACTCAAATTAAACACGATGACCTTCTGTTCACCTGTTCGTTTGCATTTTAACGCTTCGTCGATAGCTGCTTTTATTGCGTGACTCGTCTCAGGAGCGGGATTGATGCCTTCTGTTCTCTGGAACAGGGCGCCCGCTTCGAAAGTTTGAAGTTGATTATACGCTACCGCATCTATGTAGCCAAGATTCTTGAGAAGACTCAAACTTTGAGCATCTCCGTGATACCGAAGTCCACCGGCGTGGATCGGTGAGGGGACAAAATCGTGTCCCAGCGTGTACATCTTTAATAGAGGTGTAAAGCCAGCTACGTCCCCGAGGTCATATCTATATTCCCCCTTAGTTAACGTCGGACAGCTTTCGGGTTCAACCGCAATAAATCTTGTCCCGTTGCCATTCCGCAACTGATCTCCAAGGAGAGGATATATGAATCCTGAAAAATTCGAGCCACCTCCAACACAGCCAATCATTACGTCTGGCTTTGTGTCTATTTTGTTAAGTTGTAGGACAGTCTCCTGGCCGATAATCGTTTGGTGTAGCAGGACGTGTTCCAGAACTGAACCGAGTGAGTATTTTGTCTTATCAGCGGATAGCGAGGTTTCTATGGCCTCGCTTATAGCAAGTCCGAGCGATCCAGGGTGGTTGGGATTCTTTGAAAGAATGTCACTTCCGCACGCTGTAAGATTTGAGGGCGATGGGATAACTTCAGCGCCATAAAGCTTCATAAGCGTCCTTCTGTATGGTTTCTGATCATAGCTCACCCGCACCATGAATACTTTACAGCCAAGTCCGAACATTGAACATCCCAATGCAAGTGCTGTCCCCCATTGGCCTGCCCCCGTTTCAGTCGTCAGTTGTTCGATTCCATCGGCCATGTTAAAGTACGCCTGAGCAATAGCAGTATTAGGCTTATGCGATCCGGCAAATGATACATCTTCACGTTTATAGTAAATTTTTGCGGGAGTTTTTAGGTATTCTTCAAGCCGTTTGGCCCGGTAGAGCGGAGTAGGGCGACCTACTCTGAAATACGCTTCTAATATCTCTTCTGGGATGTCTATATACCTCTTTTTGCTTGCTTCTTGCATTACAAGCGATTTTGGAAATAGTGCTAATAAATCTTCAGGCGTTGCAGGTTCCATTGTCTTTGGGTTGAGAGGTGGTGCCATCGCAACTGGCAAATCAGCTTGTATATTATACCACCGTTTGGGCATTTCGTCATCATCTAGTAAAACTTTTATATCGTTCATCATAATCCTCAATGTTTATTTCTATACGTTAATGATCATATATTGAGATAACGAGATACCACATACTATATATATAATTTATCAACAGAAAGGGGCAGACACAAGGCTGCGGGTAGCTTCAGTCTGGCAGTTTATGTGAGCTTGTTTTCGGAAGTTAAACGTTTAATGCCGAAGTGGACAAGACCAGCAGTTAAAGTTTGATTTTGAACTTCTCGCACAATTCACTTTTAACCTTCATCCAATTATTACGTTTGTTACAAGACAAAAAATTGTTGAATTAAGCTAAATAATTATAAAAACATGTGCGTTTAAGAGTGATTTATATGTATAAAGATAGGATACAGGCTGGACAGGTGCTTGCAGAGAGATTGGTACGATTTGAAGGTCGCGAGCTAGTGGTTCTAGCCATACCACGTGGCGGCATTCAAGTTGCTTACCCCATCGCCGCTCGGTTTAGGGCTGAATTAGATTTAGTTATACCGAGAAAACTCCCAATCCCCGGGAATCCAGAAGCTGGGTTCGGTGCAATAATGGAAGACGGTACGAGAGTTTTAAATGAGGATATGATTCAGTATCTTGGATTAACTGATTGGGAGATAGATAGTATTGCAAATCGCGTTTTAGATGAGGTAAGGCGAAGAATGGAAAAATATAGGGGCGATAAATCTTTTCCTGAACTAAAGAACAAAATAGCACTAATCGTTGATGATGGTTTAGCTACGGGATACACGGCACTTGCAGCCATTAACTACGTAAAAAAGAAGGAACCAGAAAGGGTTGTTGTCGCAGTTCCAGTTTCATCAGAAAGTGCTGAAAATTTGATAAAATCAAAAGTTGATGACTATGTATGTCCCTTGACGAGCGACAGACCTTGGTTTGCTGTTGCGAGCTTTTATGAGAAGTTTTACGATCTTACTGATGAGGAGGTGTTGGACTGTCTAAATAAGTATCAAATTGAAAAAGAACAATGGTGAGCTCAGTGCTTTTACTTACGTATAAGAATCGTAGCACCTTCTAATGCAACTACATCCACAGCAATCCCTTCAAACGACTGCTCCCTTACAATGTGCATCTCTGAAGGTTTAAGTTCATACCCATCAAGCTGGATAACGCCTGTAGGCAGCTGCGCAGCTATTGTGTCCACTGGGGCAGTTTTAATTAAGTCAACAATTTTTTTGGCCTCTGATTTAAATCGAGGTCCAATTAAATTCATATTGGGCTGTATCTCCCTAATTGTCTCAACTAGCTTCGGTTTTCCCGTTTTAAATTCAATTTCCGCATTAACTGCATTATTTATGTCATCTTTCCCATCTTTTATGTCGCGTGTGAGGTACGCTTTAACACTTCCCATTCGAGCATTTAGTGCAATTTTATGTTCCGATTTGTAACGTCGTATCCCACTTGCTATACTCTTTATCAATTCGCCCGACTGAAGTGGAGTTGCTAGTGCTTCTGCGCCTTTTGTGGTACCAAAATCACGCACTTTAACGTCAACTTCAGGCCAACATTGCATATGAACGCTGCCGCTGTCAGGACTGAGGTGGAAGAACAACTCCTCTGTGAAAAATGGACAAAAAGGTGCTAACAGTTTTGTTATATATCCCAGAGCGGTATGTAGTGTAAACTTTGCCGACTTGTCTCCGTTGTAAAGTCTTCCCTTTGCTAGTTCGATGTAATTGTCAGCTAAAGTGTCCCATACAAAGACTCGTATCTTTTTAAGCGCCTCATCAAATTCAAACTCCTCCATATTTTCAGTTACTGAAGCAGTCAATTCATTCAGTTTCAATATTAACCACTGGTCAGTTGTCTTTAAACGGCTAAACTCGATGTCTTCATTCACACCTTTAGAAAGGTGGATCATTGAGAATCTGAATACGTTCCACAGTTTTGTGAGAAATCGCATAGACGCGATTACGTCTTTAAGGCTGTACGCGATATCTGAGCCATAAGAACCGCCTATTGCTGCCCACTGTCTCAGGGCGTCGGTTCCGTACTCTTTGATTATTGTTTCAGGAGCTATTATATTGCCAAATGATTTGCTCATTTTTTGCCCATCTTCGCCTAAAACCATTCCGTTAACTACGATATATTCCCAAGGCTTTTTAGACACGAGGGCGTCCGATCGTAATATGGTATAAAAAGCCCATGTTCTAATTATGTCATGCCCTTGGGGGCGCAACTGCGTTGGAAACCGCTCATCGAAGAGAGCTTTGTTTGGCCATCCTGAAACGTGAAGAGCTGATATTGAGGAGTCCATCCACGTGTCAAGAACATCGGTCTCTGGAGTGAATTTGTTGGAGCCACACCCACACCGTTTTTTTGGCTCATCTTCAGTAGGATCCAAAGGTAACCAATTTTCTTCGGCGACCATTATTTTGCCACATTCTTGGCAGTACCACACCGGAATTGGCGTTGCAAACACTCTCTGGCGCGAAATACACCAATCCCAATCTAGGCTTTCAGTCCATTTTTTCAACCGTGTTAATGCGTATGTTGGAATCCACTGAATTTGATCCGCTCGCTTCAATATCGCCTCTTTGTTCACCCTTACAAACCACTGCTTTTCTGAAAGGATCTCTATTGGCGTTTCGCATCTGTCGTGAACTCCAATATTCTGCTCGATATGCTCTTGTTTGTATAGAAATTTGTTATTTTCGAGATCACCAATTATTCGGAGTTTTCCCTCCTTTATGGTCATCCCTTTGTACCTATTGTCTATGAGACGTCCATCCTTTGCTATCGCCTGCCTCAACGGAAGATTGTGTTCTTTCCACCACCGCACGTCTTGTTTGTCTCCAAATGTGCAAATCATGACGGCTCCTGTACCAAAATCCGAATCAACATCTTCGTCAGCTATAACCTTGATCTCATGATCGTAAAGGGGAACTTTTAGTTTCTTTCCCACAAGGTGGGAATATCTCTCATCATTTGGGTTAACCGCTACAGCAACACAGGCAGAAAGAAGTTCAGGGCGAGTTGTTGCTATGTCTATTTCGTTCCCGTATCTCCCTTTAAATCGAATATAGTTTAAAGTTGTTGAGCGCGACTTGTAATCGACTTCAGCAAATGCTATCGCGGTCTCACATCTCGGGCACCAATTTACTGGGTGCTCACTTCGATAAATACAGCCACTCTTATACATTTGAATGAACGACTGTTGCGTCTTGACATCGTACTCCTTGTTCATCGTTGTGAATTCTTGAGTCCAATCTATCGAAAATGCCAGCCTTTTCATTGTCTGTTTCATGAGGGCTATGTTCTCATGAGTCAAATTTTCACATAATCCCCTGAACTCGTGCCGTGGAATCTGATTTTTAGTTACACTATACATTCGTTCAACTTTAACTTCCGTTGGGAGGCCGTGGCAATCCCACCCTTGGGGAAACATCACTTCGAGTCCTTTCATACGCTTATAACGAGCTATGAAATCGATATAACACCAATTTAGCGCATTTCCCATGTGAAAGTTTCCAGTTGGGTATGGCGGGGGGGTGTCAATTATAAAGCTTTTTTTATCGCTATCCCTGAACTGATACATGCGTAAATCCCAGTTAGATAACCATTTGGATTCAACGTAGTCGTGGTTGTAGTTTTTTGGAATATCCATTTTCATGCTCTTTTTGATTTTTAGCAGAAATGTGCGATTGTGTTCTATTGCTCTCGTATTACGTTGTTTGAAAGAACTCCTACACCTTCTATCTCGATCTCCACAGTATCGCCGATCAAAAGCTCGCCGACGCCGTAGGGCGTACCTGTAGCTATGACGTCGCCTGCATTCAATGTCATTACCTCAGATATGAATCTGACAAGGTCATTGACATCGAAGATTAAATTCTTGGTGTTTGATTTTTGTCTAGTCTTGCCGTTAACTCTCGTCTCAATACGAGCATCTCCTGGATTTATATCAGTAGTTATAAACGGGCCAATCGGTGCAAACGTATCGAAACTTTTGGCTCTCGTCCATTGAACGTCTTTTCTTTGAATGTCCCTTGCCGTTACGTCATTAATACCGGTGTATCCTAATATAACTGCTTCTGGATCCTTGACGTTTTTGCACCTTTCCGAGATTATAATCGCCATCTCTCCTTCATACTCGACTCGAGAACTCATTGTTGGATACTCAATGTTCTCCATATGCCCTACCACGGTTGTTGACGGCTTGATGAATAATATGGGCCATTTAGGTATTGGATAGTTCAGCTCATTTGCGTGATCAATGTAATTTAAGCCTGTACAAACTATCTTGGTTGGCACAGTCGGTGGCAGTATTTTAAGTTCTGATAACTTATACTCGCTGCTGTCGGATTTGACGGTATCACCATCCACAGTGCCGAAAAAAACTTTGTTATCTTTTCTGAATCTCCCTATCACAGGTACACCTTTCTCCCACTAGCATCCCTCGCATAGTAACCGAATTCAGAATGCTCCAACTGCTCCCCGGTAAATACGGGACCATCAGAACAAACCCTTAGTCCGTGAGGATCTATACAACAGGAGCCGCATAAACCAATCCCGCATTTTATGTACCTTTGCAAGCTAAATTGGGTAGGGACATTCACAGTTATAGCAAAGTCGAGTACCGCTTTCATCATTTTTTCGGGTCCACATGATATGATCTCATCGTAACCAGTAATTCCACCTAAAAGATCAATTGGGAAGCCCTTATGGCCACAAGATCCGTCGTCTGTGGCTATTAACACATCGCCAACGTTTGTAAATCTGTCTACGAATAGCAGTTCGGCTTCTGTTTTTGCCCCGAGTATTGTTATTACGTCCCCGATTAATGTTTCCGCAAAGGGGGCTAGCGGAGCCGCTCCCAGCCCTCCAGCAACAAGTAGAATGGAATCGTTAGAATGCTTGAATCCGTTGCCAAAGGGGCCTCTTAGTCCAATCTCATCTCCTATACTCAATTTGAACAGTTCTGAAGTTGCCTCACCGACTTTTCTCACAGTAATCCCATCAGCGTACGAAAGGCTCATTGGTATTTCATCAACACCACGTATCCAAATCATTACATACTGTCCCGGAACGAAGTCAAAACGGTGATCAAAGAAAAAAGTCTTTACGTCGCTGCATTCAACAACAATGTCGGTGAGCTCAACATTTCTAACATACATCGTCAATATAAAGGCATTTATCTGTCTTTTAATTTTTCATCGCTTATTTATATAAAGTTGACAAATTTTCACACATGGATGTGATCGGATTTGGAGCTATTAATTGCGATAAGATATATAAAGTTGATAAAATTGCATCACCTGGACAGGAAGTTGGCGTTATGTCGGTCGCACATCATCCGGGGGGGTCTGCTCCCAACACAGCTGTGGGGCTTGCACGTTTAGGTGTGAAGACTGGGGTCATCGGCGTTGTAGGGCAAGATAAAGAGGGGACGGCACTATTAGAGGACTTAAAAAAAGAAGGTGTGGAAGCAACTGGTATCCGAATTAAAGAGGGCAACACCGGGACCGCATTGATATTTATTGACAAATATGGTGAGCGAACCATCTATATTTTACCAAGTGTTAATGATGATTATTCTCCTAGCGATTATGAATATGCGAAAACAGCGAAGTTTTTACATCTGTGTTCATTCATGAGTCGCGAACAACTGAAAAAGCAAATAAATTTCGTGAAAAAATTGAAAAGCTCGAAGATAAAAATCTCTTTCAGCCCGGGCGATATTTATTCCAATTTTGGTCTAGATGCTTTAAAACCAATAATCGAGTTAAGTCATGTTGTTTTCCTCAATAAATATGAAACTGAACTTCTGACAAACCTCGATTACTGTACAGGCGCTTTGTCGTTAGTTGCGATGGGCGCTCAGATTGTAGTCGTAACTCTTGGTAATCTCGGTTGTTTCTTGGCAATAGACAGCCACACCTATGCGATTCCGGCATATGAGTCAAAAGTAGCTGACACAGTCGGTGCGGGGGATGCTTTTGCAGCCGGTTTCATCTACGGCATGTTAGTTGGCGAGGATGCATGTACCTGTGGACGCTATGGCAATTTGCTTGCTTCTATGTCCATTTCAAAATTCGGAAGCAGAAAAGGGCTTTTAAAAAACTTCAAAAACCTTGGTGAGTACCTCTAATCTGTCGATTTGTGAGCGTTTTTGGTATCCCGATGTTATATTATTATGAACGCAAGTACAATTGTTTGTAACTTAGTATGGACTCAAACCTTAAAAATTTGACCAATTCACCTATCCAAAGCAGAAATCTTTTAGGATATAAAATAATAAGAAAAGAAAACTAAAAAACGAGGTCTATTTTGTAACTGTTATCTCGATAGCAGATACATTGGTATTTCCGTCTTCAGTTCCAAGAACCTCAGTAGATATGGCGATGTCTTTGACATCAACATCAGAGAGGAATCTTTTCCTTGAAATCTCTGCCACATCAACAGCTCGTGAAATTGCACGTCCCCTGGCTTTAATTAAGACTTCATTTGCACCATTGTTAAATTGGGTGACAACAGCTAGTACGTAATTCATCACAGGTTTGTTGCCTACGTATATAATGTTATCTTCTGTCATACTGAACCTCACGTTTGTTTGTTAGTATTAGAAACAAAAAACTTATAATACATAAAGCTTTCCAAGTTATTTAGCTGTTTCTATACTAGCAGATCAATTTTTCGATGTTTTTAAAGTAAACGCTTTCATTTTTAACGCATCTTGTTCAAGTAACGGGGATTCACAGATTATTGTGGCAGTACATCCAGCTTTTTTAATTGCTGTCATAAGTAGCTTAAACTGATTGAAGTCAATAGGCAAGTGTCGTCTCTCGTTTCCGTGAGAAAATTCTATGCCCGAAAAATGTATGTGTGAGTGGTCATCTTTATTAAAAAGCTTTAGAAGAACCAGGAAATAGTCTTCAACTGTATTCATACATCCGTTGCACCGAGCATGGAGGTGAGCAAAATCTACTACAGGCACGACACCACTAACCTCTTTTTTGAGTTTATATAGCTCATCAACTGTTCCAAACTGACTCTGTCGGCCCATAATTTCTACCCCTAATTTGATTCCATTGTAGCTGTTATCTTCCATGTAGTCAAGCACATCAAAACACCCAGCCTGTACGAGTTGATAGGTCTGATCTTGGGTGTACTTTTTTGTGTAATAGGCAGAATGAAACACCACGATTGATGCCCCGAGAGCCCAAGCCCTAGCAATTGAGAGTTTAATCCTGCCTAAACTCTCTACAATAACTGTTGGATTTTCAGACGCCAGGTTAATCATATAAGGAGCATGAACTGAAAGGGCAACGTTACACTTCTTTGCAATCTGACCTATCTCACGAGCCGTGTCATCTTTCATGGATACCCTTCTTACAAATTGGACCTCCATTGCGTCGAGACCAATCTCTGACAGGTACTTTATCCCCGCTCCTGTTCCCTTACCTTTCAAAGTTAACGGTATGCCTGCTATCCCTATTTTGATCATCGAATTAGTTTCCTCCTTATTGGCGTATAAGGGTGACGTTCGTTTCGTAAATGATGTTCATCATTACTAGCTATCATAATTGTAGTTGCCGTTTCATAGTTATCAAGAGATATTAAATAAAATATACTCAATTTAATTATCAGGTAGTGAATGAATAGATTTGCTCGCTCATTGAAAAACTCTTCAAATTGAAAAAATTAAAGTACAAGGCGTCCGCTTATTATATTCAGAGTTATGGACCCACAGACAAAATTAAAGTTGAGAGAAACGTTAAAGAAAGTCTCAGATCTTCAAGCTAATTTAGAAAATGTCCTCGACAATTCTCTAGTAAATAATCACATTGACGTGAATCCGTATATTAAGCTCTATAATAAGTACTTAAATGAAGTGAATTTGGAACTCGAAGAAGACGAACTTCTTGATGTTATAACCCAAATTAAATACTATGACTACACTGGTAATGACTTTAAGGATATAGTACATGTTAAGGAAAAACTGGTCGACGTTTATTGGAAGGTCGCTCAATTGATGGGTTATATAGAAAACAAGCTTGAATTCGGAGAGAGTTGAAATTGAGATCTATTTGAGAATAACAAGTTGAGTTCTCTCAGAATTCTTTGTTAAATAAGCGCCGGGGTTGGGATTTGAACCCAAGCGATGCGTCCTCTACAAAAGCTTGGCAAGCCTTCACATTTAAGGCATCAACAGGTCTCGAGCCTGCCGCTTTTGAACTCTTTAGCAGATTAGTCCACTCTGCCACCCCGGCTTAAAAGGCCTGCTGCAGATCTTTCATATATTACCTCTTATATAGATATTTGTTGGATGGAAAACAAGGGAATTATTTCGGTCACCGTCACGATCAAAGGGCAAGAGCATGAGCTAACCATTCAGGAAGGTTCAAACTACGAACAACTTTTGTTAGAGATGAATGTACATCCTGAAGAGGCTCTCGTATTTGTGGATGGTATTCCTGTCCCTCTTGATGAAAATGTAAGAATCGGAAAAGTTGACGTATTGAAAATAGTATCAGGCGGTTAGATAAAAAAGATTACTTTGCTTTTTTTAATTAAAATCAACATTAAATTTAAATGACCTAACACTACGTTCGTCGAAGTAATTTTCAGGCTCGAGGCACTTACACCTTGCAGTATGGTGTATGTCGTAATTGTAAGAATGTTAGATCTCGCGGGTGCTAAAGACAACACTTGTACCGGCTAGTAGCGACGCTATAGACACTAACGCAAGATACGGTCATCAATCATCGTTAACGCTGTCATTAATATGAGGGCCCAATCGTCGATCGTAACCAATTAAATCAATAAATCAAGCTTAATTGATTCATCTGGCTGTGCAAAAAACGGTAGGGACGCAACAGCTCCTATGACCCCTCTGTTATTATGAAGTATTTCAACCCCTGCACTAGTGGCCGCCTCTAACGCCATCGTCATGGTGACTTCTCCGGCTCGTGCTGCATTTCCATAATTCAAGAGATTTTTGGCGTCAAACGATGTCTGCACAGCCATTCCGGTGTGTTCAGATAATGTATATTTTTCAAGTAACTTTAAAAACTTTTTAATTTTTTGGTCACCCTGCAAGCTTGCAAATTCCACAACCGTAGCAACACAGTTTTTAGTTTTGGCCTTTACAGGATAAAGCTGAACAATGCTGTGTGAGATGTACCGAAACTCCTTACTATCGACCTTGCTAGCGATATTATGAACAAGAGACCACGTGGCACCTTCTTCTTTTGTGTCAGTATCATCAACACCTATGATTACTCTTGATCTTTTTGGAAGCGTCAAAGTTCCTTTGCTGAGCTTGCTCCCACCTGCAGGCGTGAGTTCATATCTTATCACATCACGCGCTTGAGCTCTGCACATTGTAGCGCCGACACCACCACCGCCCAGACCTGCATAAGTAACGTTTACAGTATCCTCACCAACGTCGACTGATTCAATTCCACCAGCAGATGTTGATGGGATCAAGCTAAGTTTTGAACTTCCCGTTTTGAGCATGTAGCGAGTTGTAATTCCAATAGAGCGGCTCGAAGTAATTAATGGACTCGCTTTTGTGTAGTGGTATCTCGCCCAGGCAGCGCCTCCATAGCAGTTTGTAAACTCGATTAATTCAACACAGTTATCTCCGGCTATAGCTAAAATGTCGTGGTAGGGAACTATCCACGGAATGTGACCGAATTCATCAAATTCCATATTATTTCAAACCCTCAAAGTATGGTTTATGGCGTTGAGCAATTTAAAACTGTTCTTAATGATCCAACAATCGAGTTAACGGCTTTTTTTACGTCGTGACTTAATCCAATTCCAAAGCTTGAGTTGGCTGGTTGTATACCAATTATAAAAATACGAGCAGAGGTTTCTTGATGAAGGTAGCTAGCCATGACAGCTAACGACGCCTTGTGAGTTGTAACCCCGACAGATTCAACATCTTGAATTTCAAAAATCTCGAAATCACCAGGATTTGCTCCGAAATCTACGGCATCTATTAAAATTATATGAGTTGGTTTAAAACGTTTGACGTAACTGGTAAAATTTTCTGGTACGTCTTGACAATCAACTGCTAAAATAGTTTCATCAGCGCAGTCGTTTAATTGTTTAATAACCTTCTGGGCGGCACCATCATCATGTCTAAGCTCATTTCCTATCCCCATTAATGCAATCCTTGTTCCATGCCGTTCTCCTATCTTAAACAGGAGTTTGGATTCAAACGACTGCATTTTGGGCTATGACCTCGAGGGAACTTATCTTCTTAGTTGACAGTTATCATGTGATCCAACATTAATAATCTGGACCTCATTTAGTCTAGTCGAGGTCATACCTTCTTATTGCCTTTTATTCGGATAACTTCTTTCACAACTGCTACAGCATCTTGTTTTTTTAAGTCGATGTCATTTGCCCGTATGAATGTCTCAATTTTCTCTGCATCTTCCTTGTAAATTACTTTGTCGCGTAGTGCATTTTTAAATATGGTTTCAAATCTTCTGTCAGGATAAAAGAGATTCTGTGCGATCTTTAGTAATTTGTCTCTTTGTTCAACACTCAAAATCTTCGTTGCTACGAGAGCTGTTAGCGCTTGTCTAATATTCACAAGGGGGACAGAGACTGGCTCATATGTAACCGGATTGAAGGCTAATGCGACTTCATCGTCTGCTTCAATGGCACCTCTTTTGTAACAATTATAGATTTTACCGATCCCTATCATGCCAAATTCGTTCAGCTCGTATGCCCTGAGAGCACCCATGCTGGAGCCTCCTACAACCACCACTCCCAACTTTAAGGCATCGAGTATTTCTCTGTGAGAAACAGCTGCTTTGTTGTAAAAGACGCCATCAATAATTCCGATTATTTTCGTTCCTAATTCAACTACTTTCTTGACGTCGCCCCTACTTACAGGGGGGCAGCATCTCAAGTCCGGATCATAAAGTTTAACTTCTTCGAAGCTCAGGCTCGGGCCTGTGAAAATTACACATGTTTTGTCGGTCATCTCTTACATCGTAGCCCTATGCGTTCTTTATCGATAAAGTAAACTTCAAAGCCTGGTATTGTGACTCTTACAGCTGGTATGCCGATCGTGTCTACGGAGATGTTTGAAACTATAACTCGTTCGACTATGCTGTCCAAGCGGGTAAGTGCGACTTTTATGTCGCCATCCAATGATGTCGTTGAAATGTTATGAACAGTGTCGAGACTGAGCACTTCATCTGGTTGCTTAAACCAGTGATTGTTAAGCCTTTTCATCCTTTCATAGCCAATGAGCCTTGTTATTGACTCTCTATCTGTGTCTTCTCTCGCTCCGTGTATTTGGGTCACCCGTGACTGAGCTACTTCAGTTAGCGCCCTTAAGGTCGCAATTGTCGGATTCGTGTGAGTCCCAGCTCCAATAACCAACAAAGCTGGATCGCGTAACCGCTCGTCATCTGATGCCGCAACTACTGTAGGGATACGCGCATCCGTTTTGAGGTACCACAGCTTTATTGCGATTCCTTGAGCATTAAATTTGCGTAAAAGCTCGTATATAATGCCACTTTCAGCCTCAAGCCCGACACCCGGATCTTTGTTTGCCTCCGCTATACTCAAGGCGTCTCTCTCTACAACCTCCATAAGGCCGTGAAAAATTGCCTCCTCCATGACATTACCTGAGGCGAGGCCATTCGTGTTGCTCCGAAATAGCTGCCATCTGCCTTTTGTTGGTTTGTATGGGTGGAATACAGCGTTTGCAGGAACTAAAATATCCTCATTTCTTAGTAAATCCCAGCTCGGATACCACTCAATCTTGGTTTCACTGGGAAGTGAGCCGGGCAATATAAGGCTTTGCGGGCTCAAGACGTTATAATCATCACACAATTCGTTGAACGAACCAAAGATTAATGTACCTTTAAAATTTTCTACTTCGGCTGCAAATCTCTCAACGGCTTCCATTACGACAGAAACTCTCGCCTCTGCTTCCGTAGTTCCTTTACCTGCATACACTGATATTGCACCGTCCGCAGCAGAAGGACGTATTGCCGAAAAAACAGGGATCCCTACTCTATCAAGTCCTGAAATATCAGCGATTCGTGTGACTCCGATATTTGGTACTATCGCTTCAACGCGTTTTAAAGTCTCTTCAGGCGGCATTACCCTATGGGTATCAATGTAATAAGCTTTCGGTGTCGAATGTAGCTCAATTCGTGCTGTCATTGGGTCGCCTCATTTTTGTTATTCAAAGTACAGTAGACTTCATTTTTACTCGACTGTTTTAGATTCTTAGTTGAACTATTTTATCGGTGTCTATTTCATTTGTTCTAAAAAATGGCAACAAATGTTTCGGTATTACAATCAAGATACAAACCTAAGTTTTGACTTATCAGTATCGACTTTAAAGCCTCGGCGTTACTTGGCAGTCGCTTTTCGCGATGTCCATATTTAACTTGTTGTATTTAAATAAAGCTCTTCTTCTTGAAGGTGTTAGGAACTACCTAGCCACTCGAAAAGCCAATCATTAGCAGCGTTTGTTGATGTTTTGTTAACTAAAAGTAGCCATATGGCATAATGTCAACGAAAACTGAACTGTTACGTCTTTCGATAGTTAAAAGTAGTACATTATACATTTATGACTGTTATGTCTGAGCACAAAGAGCCCGCTGAAAACGAAAACGAAAACGAAAATCAAAAAGACGTTTACGAACTTATAATACCGCCTGGAATCCCGAGCAAAGTTATCATAGCAGCGAGCAAGAAGTTTGACTTGGATGTTGCTAAAGTTTCCGCTAGTGTAGAAACTGCTTTTGAAGAGGCTGTCCCAAGAGAATTGCTGGCTTTTAGAGCGGACAGAGAGACTATTGAGAAAATACGTGACTTCTTAATAGAAGAAACTAAGAAATTTATAGAAGAGTAGCTTTAGAAATGAATTCAGCCACTCTTTTGTTCCCAAAGTTAAGCGAGCGATTTAACGTTTCACGTTAATCTAAGCCCCGCACTCATCGACGTTCGCCATCTCTCTCTGGAGAGTTGCGCGCTTCTCTTCGAGTCTCTTTTTAAATTCCTCTAGCGATTGGGCCTCTCTATCTGCCGCCTTTTCTTCTTCTCGTATGACCTCTACGTAGTTTGAATCATAGAGCAACTCGGTAGAATCAAGTAATACCCATCTTTTATTGTCATCTGATCGTATCTCTTTGACTTTTCCCCTTGTGTTAGTTCCTGAATACTTAACGTATGCGCCCTTAGAAATAGAATTGCCCTTCATATCACAGATAGTTGCTTCAGCCATACTTTCTTCACCTTGCAAGTTTTTATTATATATCATCATTAACTCGTAAGGTAGTAAAGTTTTTTCCTGCATAAGTGCGCTGAATCTGCTCTCTCGAGATTTTATTAGACCACTTAACTCGAAAAAAACATGGCGTTATACCCACTTTTTTAGTAATTAAGGCTCGTAGGGTTGTTCGTCATTTGCCATTTTGTTGAAACCTGCATGTTACGACCGCAAAGTCTGTAGCACTCGTGATAAACCGTTCGTCATTATCAAGAGGTTATAAATACTACCAGATAACTGCAAAAGCCCTAACAGGAGAACCGTCCAATCCTCTTAGTTTTAACGGAGCTGCGACAAAAAATACTTTCTTATCAGCTAAGAATTTTAAATTACTTGATAAATTTTCAATTATGGTTATCCCATCCCTTAACAGTGTTTTATGAACGTAGTAATCCATTGAACCAAACCGTTCAACTGAAAGCGAGTCAATTCCAACAGCCTTTACTTTTTTTCTTACAAGCCATGTAGCGGCTGATTTGCTTATGTATACATAACGAGTTCTTAAATCCTCATTTTTCGAATATTCACTTGAACCTGTATAACAAATAACCATATCATTAGAATGCACATTGGATTTATCTTTGAAGTCCTCCTCCACTAATCCAGTGCCCACCGTCTTGTATGAAAAGTCAAAAACCCATGCCCCCCTACAAAGTTCTCAAGCGGGATTTCGTGTACAGCCTCTCTTCTTTTCAAAATATGATTTGGAGCATCAACATGGGTTCCGGTATGAGTTCCAAGTGTTAGCTTAGCAATAGCTGCTCCACTTTCTTCGATTGAACTGAACGGTTCGACCACGGGTGCTATGTCCCTGGGTACAACGGCATATTATTTTCTATCGTATTGGAAAGATCTATTATCTTCATTTTTAAACTCTCCAGATAAACTTGAACAATTTATAGATTAAAATTTGCAGTCATCGCGGAGTTCTTCATCGAGAGTCTAAGTGGACAATTATAAGGTATAACAGCGTTAAGTTTCAGCGTTGCGTTGAATTTTTTATATGTTAAATAACGTCATCTATTTGTTTTTACTGTAAGATTTATAGCCTAGTTAGGAAAGGGTAATTTTCCGGCGAAAAAGTAATATGACCAGTTTAGTAATTCAAACTAGCAATAATTCTGGTTAGATTATTTTGAAGTCGCATCTCAAAATTTTTTAACGATACACGTGATATTTGCGCTATAATAAATTGGGCCTGTTGTTTCGTTATAAATCGGGGAATACATCAGCAGTATCTACTTGCTGGTATATATCTTAAGATAAACTGCTAGACCTTTAATAAAGTAAAGAAAAACAAAAAATAAAGAAGTTGCTGGTGTTTAAACCAGCTTAAATATTGGTGCGTTTTCTGTTTGTGACTCAACTCCAAGCTCGCGCGTGCTCTCAGCAACTATTATGTCGATCATGGCAACTGCTGGGAATATTAATGGAGCAAGGTCTATCGGACCGTATAGTAGATAGTCAGCTCCGACAATTCCACAAATCATGT
Organism: Methanobacteriota archaeon; assembly: GCA_963704625.1. Classification (GTDB taxonomy): domain Archaea; phylum Halobacteriota; class Bog-38; order Methanoflorentales; family Methanoflorentaceae; genus DASPRZ01. The sequence continues at coordinate 2,080,931 of OY969924.1, forward strand.
TTGATCCGATACTACACGGTTCAAATGCCGCTGGATAGCGCTCTTTCTTGTATTTTCTGAGCCATGTCCAGGCATCCGGGATGTTATGCGGGCCTCCGCCTACTGGGAATCCCAAAACTCCCTTGAAGCCAACCATAGACCGTATCGAGGGTCCTGCGCCGACGCCGAGCGCTAACGATGCGACATCCAATAACGGTCTCGTTATGCCCGCCTCTTCACTTGACGCTAACAGTCCCTTTTCCTGGCCAACGCCGCCCGTGGTCAGCATCTCTATCCTGCCTTTAACGCTTACGTCCGCTGGGTTAAATGCGAGGACGATGGCCGAATCAACAGCCGTCTGTTTTATCGCTTCCCATTCCTCAGGCATTGCACTCGCATTTACAGAGTTATAAACAGCTAACTTTCCCGCACCTATTTCATCTGCGTATTTTGCGCCGTGCATACGTACGGCAGGCACACTAGAGTCAATCAAAAATGCTATACCAGGTGCAATTTCAAGGTGCCAGTCGATGTACTTTGACATCGCTGTTTCTGTTTCTGCGATGAGTTGGTTCCAATATCCTATGCCCGTTTCATCTGCTAGTTCTACTTGTACGTTCCACTGAGCCTCGGCAGCTTCTTTGTCAAATACACCGTTTGCGTGATCTGAAACTACCTTGTGCTTATCATAAAACATGGAGCTTGCCAGTACAGTCGGATATTCACCGGGCTGACCACCGACCTTAAAGCCCCCTATCTCAAATACCGTTTGCTTCTTATCATATCTAAACATGGTTTATGATCCTCCTTCAGTCGTCATACCTTTAGAATATCCTGAACACCGTCAGTAAGTTCATGAGATTTGTCATCACGAGGTACAGTATTATCCCACCGATGAGGCCATAGCAAATGCCTATGTCCCTCCCGATGCGCTGACCATACCTTTGTGCAACCTCTGCCATAGTAAACTCGATCCTCTCTTCTACTGAGTCGAGTCGCTTCTGGAGTTCACGGTAATCCGTTTGATCTACCATCACTTGCGGGAATGCTTTTGGCATTTTTGTCACCTCACTTTAAGAAGTAATAGAGCAATGGCAGTCCCATCACCAACAGTGCCCCAAGGAATCCGAGTGCAAACCCCAGTATCGAGGTTGTGCCATAGCCAGAGTCGAGTTTTAAGGTTCTTGTCGTGACTAGGGCGCGGTACCTGATGTCATTGAACAGTGAATCAAATGCTGCCATGCTTGGTGCCAGTGGCGTTGCAATTCCCACATCGTACTCAATCATCGATACGGCTGCAGCTTCTTCGCCCTCTGCTGCGGGCGCTGCGCCGCCTCCTCCAAATCGTTCTGCTGCCATTTTTCCACCTCAGATTATGGATAGCAACCCTAAAATGGCTATTGAAATCAGCAGTCCTATGACAATTCCTTCGACTTTGCCGGCGTAAACACCGGCAGCGAGCTTGTTGAAGTTACCAATTGTTTTAACGTGGAATTGTAGATCCTGTACACGGGACTGTAAGGCTGCTATTTCAGCTGCCATTGGGGCCTCTACGATAGCTTCTTCTACCTCTTTCTCCTTCATTTCGACGACCACTGGAGGCTCTGGATACGCCCCTGGATCTTTTCCAATGAGCTCTTTGACCTTCGCTGATAAGGCGCTGACATCCTCGTTGCCAATCATGCTGAGTAGTTCAACTTGTTTTTGGAATCGCTCGATATGTTCTGCACTAAGGTTTTCTATAAACGGGATTGCTCCTTTTGCATCTATAATGCGTCCTTCTTTTGTTCCATTTTTATACAATGCTTCCAGCGACTGTCCGGTGACGTGTCCCATGATTTCCGAGCCGCATAAAATCAGAAATCGGATGTTGGGGTTTGAGATAATGTTGACGATGACTTTTTCCAAGCCAATGTTCTCCGTCTTAGCAGTCCCCTCGAGTGCAGCTCCGACTTGTGTAAAGACTGGACCAAAGTGGGATCCGAGCGTTACTACCGCGACAGGGCTATTGGGGTCTCCTGCAAAGAAGTCTCCTTTGACTACTGGCCATTTCTCCGATGGTGCAACTTTCTCAACCACCTTAACCACCTCTCATAAGCACGACGACCGTAACTAGCGCTAGTAGGATCATCGCCACGGTAAAACCGTAGAATGCGTTCGTCCACATACCTGCCCAGAAGTGTGCTCGCTCTCTGCCTGGAAAAGTGTCGATAAGCGGTTTACTCGCTGCTAAGGAGTTTACTAAGCCAGTTGCGATGGTGTCGTACTCATCAATCTGAGCGCTTATTGGCTCTAGCGAGTAGAATACAAGGTCTTCTCGCTCCTTTGCTACGACAAACTCGTCTACGTCCATTCGCAGACCGACGTCAGATGAGACATCAATAAACTTCATGCTGTTATCTCCTCCTCCTTTGGTAGAAGCCCAGTCGAAAGTACCGCTGCTGCATCTTCTTTGACATCGTTGAAGAATCGCATGTAGTAAATTATCCAGCCAATTATTGCTACAACCAGGGTTGGAACTGCAGCCGGAACCCCGTTAATTGCGCCTGCCGCTATTCCAGCGATGATCATCGCTAGGAACCCGCACGAAATTGCGAGGTTGAGCGTCCTTGCCTGTCTCTCATCAGGTCCAAGATTTGCGTTAAACGGATGGAGCATTGCCATACCACCAGTGATGAAGACTGCTAGTATAAATCCTGTAGCGACGACGTAACTGAGGATTTTGTCAAAGGTATATCCACCGGCTATTGTGGTGCTGTATCCGAGCACAATTAGCGACGCTGCCATTGCAATTTCCGTCATCGATCGTTCCATTATCGCAATATTCATCCTGAGGACCCTTCGAGCCATAATTCCGTTGATCAGACCGATAATCGCTGATAGTATTAGAGCGATAATTGGCGCGGCTATCTCAATGTTGTAATTCTTTGCTACTGCAAGGCCGAGCAAGACTGCAACGATGCCCGCTCCAATTGAAAGCATACCAATGGACGGCACGCCCGTACCTAGCCCGTAGCTTGCGACTCTACGCACCGCATCTGCGCCCCAGAACACTGCAAATACTGCCCCTATTGCGCCTAAGAATGAAAACCACGCTGTGCCCGATGCGTTGTTTAACCCTGTGGCAAGGTAAATGAAAACGAGTCCACCTATAATACCTAAAACCAAGAGTTGATTCGGGGGTAAATCATTTTCAGCCATTTTTAACCTCCCAACATAGTTGTTATGAGCAGCGCAAACAGCCCGCCGACTAATGAGACGACGAAGCTCGCTACGATCGACCTCGGGACGCGCTTGAACTTGGGGTCGTGGAACCCTTCAATCGTGCCGCCTATGTTGTACGACGCCATAACCGCGTTCAAGAAGAATATTCCTATGGCAAATGCTGCTGCGAGCGATATATAATTCGCAGTGTACAACGGAAACGTTCCACTGTTGTTTAAGAGGGCGATCTTTTTGTAGGCTTCGGCAAGTCCGAAGTAAACAAGCGCGCCGCCGAACCCTGCAATCAAGCCACCGAGTATGCCGCTAATAAAGCTCACCGTTGGTGATCCATGACCTTCAGTGCCTCTAGAGACATAGAGGTCTTGTCGCCACTTTGTTATCGGGTCGTACTTTACCTTAGCTGATGCTAACGGGACTCCCGCTCCGTAAACGTACATAACGTTAGCGATAAATGCCAGAATTGAAATCATCAATGCTGCACTCACTCCACCCATTATAATGGTGAAAGCGAAGTTACCAGGCATGGCGGCATACGCCGAACCGGCACCGATGAGTCCGGTAAGACCAGCAGCTGCTGCAAGCATTGTAGTACCTGTACCGACACCTGTTGCTTGTGACATCGCGGCGGGAGCGCCCCCTACGGGGATAAAATGCACGCCAACACCAATTAAGATCCCACCTAAGGTGACGTACAACCAGAATATTAGATCAAACATCCTGTATCACTCCGACTCCTCTTTATACGGTCCGTATCTGTTCCGCGAGTACCTCTCGAGGTAGATGTTCATGACTATGAAAATTACTACCATCATCAGTCCGGCGACAGGCGACCACCAGTCTTTTACCACGACTTCTTTCCAGAAGTGCAGGTAAACAACAAGACCAAAGCCAAGACCTGTGAGCGGGCCCCCGAACTTCGAACAGAACCACGCGCAATCTATTGAGTTTCTAAGACCTGATTCAGCTTTTCGTACAACGCTACCTGAATGGGCGGCATTGACTCCGGAACCATATGGTCTGTCTTGGTAATATCTGTCAGTGCCGAGGTGTACATCACCTACTGCTGACCCTACTCCACCTAGCGCCACTCCCCATATAAACGCTAATACTACGAAGGGGAACGGGCTCAATTTTTGTTCTATTAATACCCATGTTAACAATAACACGCTAAAGTTCGCTATAAAGCCGTGCGCCATAAGCACGGGTGTGTGCGTTCTAAGAATGTCCAAATATATGGGCTGTCCAAATCTTGATTGACTTGCTAGCCTGCCCATATAGGACGTTGTTGCATACACGCCGTGTATAAGCGATGTGACAAAAGCACCGGCAATTAGAGCGAAGAACACGCCGATCAAGCTGTAATTTTTGGTTACAGATAAGACCGACAACGCTGTGGCGGCTCCCATTGCTGCATAGAAGGGATAAGACGCCGGTTCTCCAGAAATAGCTTTGTTATATAACCTGTGCAAATACCCCATCTGGGGTGCAAGCTGTACTTGAGAATTCGGATTACTTTGAGAACCCACATCCGATTCAAGATCTTCTGCTATGCCAGCAATAAGGGCTGCTCCGCCAACTAGCGCTAAAGCGCCTAATTCTACCATCATTTGCGGATCCATTTAACCTCCTCCATTATTTGGTAAATGGCTATACAGCCCAGATCTCTTGTCAATTTATCTGACGAACCCGAGAAGTTATTGGCGGTCTCTGGGAAGAAATTCGGTTAAAACGGTCTAAATTTGGATTATTTGGGTTCGTAAGATTACTAATAATTGCTTAATTATACTATTTAAAATTATTCATAAAACAAATCGAATATTCAAGATAAAGCTAAAAACACGCTAAAAAAACTCGTTTTTAGGCCGCTTTTGGCCTTTTTATAACTCTCTTGCGTTTTTTGTCGAGAGTAAACAGGTTTTTATAACTATATCGCGCTTTTAACGGGAAGGGGTTATCAACTTGTTTTTTGTACGAAGTTAAGCTGAAGAGATGTACAATGGCTTGAGTGTACAAACGAAGTTATGTCTTCTTTTTAAGTCTGTTATAACCGAAATGAGGCAGTGGTACAAGCTACACCTACAATAGCTTTAGTGAGGCATTCAGACGAGCGATCGATGCGCACCGCCACTATAATTTTTTTGCTGTCGATCAGCTCGCTATATCTCTAATGCGTCAAATCCTACAAGAAATTAATCTAGACCCAGTTGCCTCGACGTCGGATTGTTTATTGAAGCACATTTGAGGATTCTCTCCGGAAGTAGTTTATTGGCTGTCGCTACTTACATAACCATGTTTATGTGGCCTGCATCATAAAGCGGTAATAAATTGCGGTAGGTAAATTTTGTTAGACAATTACCTCAGCGTCTTATAAAGGGTGTCTCTGATTCTCGGGCGTCTCCCGATATCTTCGATTATTCTGATAAACTCTTCTGGTGCAAGATACTGTCCCGTTGTGACTCCGGCAGTCCGCGATATGTTCTCTTCCATTAACGTGCCACCGAGGTCATTTGCCCCACAGCAGAGCGCAATTTGAGCAAATTTAGTGCCGAGTTTCACCCACGAAACCTGAATGTGAGGAATGTTATCAAGATACATCCTTCCAAGAGCGTATATCAGCAAATCTTCCCTTCCGGTGGCCCCAGGCCTCGCGAGGCCCGCACGAAATATCGGCGTGTTGTAGTGTATAAAAGTTAGTGGAACGAACTCCGTAAAGCCTCCTGTGGAATCCTGTATATCGCGCAACAACGTAAGATGACGAACCAGATCATCGTGTGTTTCAACGTGCCCGTACATCATCGTACACGTTGTTGGAATCCCAATTTTGTGAGCATTAATTATAATATGCTTCCAAGTTTCCGTTCTTATTTTTTGGGGGCAAAGATTCTTCCGCACTTCATCAACGAGTATTTCTGCTGCGGTGCCAGGCATTGAATCGAGCCCGGCGTCTTTTAACATCTGTAACATTTCGACATGCGATATGCCGAGCTTGTCAGCTCCGTACGCCACTTCTGATGGTGAAAATGCGTGTATGTGCAAATCGGGGGCGACGTTCTTGATATTCCTTAAGATTTCCACATATGTGTTTCCATCAATTTTCGGATGGAGGCCGCTAAATATCCCCACTTCGGTCGCACCAAGCGCTTTTGCTTCGACCGCTCTCTTAACAATCTCACGTGTCGTGAGGAAATAAGCGTCCGGATCCTTTTCAGTTCTTCGGAATGCACAAAATCCACATGAGCCTACGCAGATGTTCGTGAAATTTATGTTTCTATTTATCAAGTAGGTCACGTCGTCGCCTACACGTTGTTGTCTTATTGAATCCGCGGCTGCAATCACTGCATGTAGATCGGACCCTTTTGCGTTCAGCAATTCTAAGGCATCTTTCTCGTCAAGCCGTTTGTTACTCCTAGCTCGCTCTATGATGTCATCAACTGTTGCGTCAAGTTCTTGTTTGAGAGACACTTAAACTCCTCTGATCTGGGTGCACGGGAACTCTGTAATCTAGATACCCCCATGGAACGTTTGATTCTTTATAGTTATCTGATACATCTTTCCACTCGTACAGGGTCGATTGTCGCGTCGATCATGTAATCGAATGGAATTACAGAGCTCCACCCCGCCTTTTTGAACATATCCATAAAACAAATTCCAATTACAGTCCCACCCTCTGCTAAAACGTTTTTGATAAACAGATTGACGTCGTCTGAGCTTACGGGAGAAATTGGCATGGAAAGGCCACCGAGAACAACGACCACTTTCGCTGACTGAACGGGGACAGAGGTGCCGAATTGTATTCCTACATTATTTACCGAAATTAGCTGCATTGCAGATTTGAGATCGATAACCGGTACGTACACCTGCTTTAAATTCAAAGTTCTTATCGCATATGAGAGCAGTTCGATAAATGGTGTGCAGACTCCTGGAAGTCCTATATACAGTATTATGTCTTCTTCTTCTATGTTCAGTGTTTCAACGATGTTCTTAAAAGGCCGTGTAATTCCGGCGACACCTTTTGAGGTTTCAATTAGTTCCCTTTGCATCGATAGATCCTTCCTAATATTTATTAGGTCAACGCGTTAGTTTACTGAACCACTTACGAATATATTTTGGTTTCTTCTTGATCGTCGCTCGTTTTATTTTCACAATGTTTTTGGAGTCTTTTTTAGAACTCATAATCAGATAGCATTGGATTACGATTCGTTCTCGAGAGGTGCCCATCTATCTTTTTTTTAGTTTGAACTTTTTTAAGATATAAAGTCAATAAATTTACTGTAACTATTACAGTAGCTGTCAGAATGTGCTGATTTTAGTCTTTTTGTGTTAGTGCATTTTTAAAAAAGCTCATTTTGTCGGTATTTACTTCGTAAAATAAAAGAAAACCGACATTTAAAATAAAACCAATCGGATAAAAATACAATGGCGTTTTCGGTGCAACTTTTTATGCGAAATGTATCATAGCTATTCACAATCGAATATTTTTACCCCCGTTTGAAGTAAGGGTAGTTCCACGCTATCCCACTGTTTTTTATTAAAAATATCGCTATTTTTAAATAAAGCCGTCAATAATTTTTGAATAATTAAACAAAAGACCGAATAGTAAACCGATGAAAATATTCGATATAGAATTAGACAAGAAAGAGCAAGGCTTTCTGCTTGAAATATATGAAAAATCATGCGAAGAGACTAGCAGACCAGATCTGGTAAAGAAAATCAAAATGTTTGATTCTGATGATAAAGAGAAGTTGGGTATTGCCCGGACTCTCCGATATCACGGCTTAATCACTCCGTACGATCTGCCAACTGGACTCGGAACATTTCAATTGCCGGACATATTTAAACCATCTGATGACAGTTTTCGAACTGGTATGGTCATTATTACACAAAAAGGCGTTGATTACGCGCGAAAATTGCTTGAATACAAACCAGACTCACATACCGTCACACTCACTGCTGCCGGTCTATCACGTGTGGTCCGATCTGCAACACCTAGTTCGTCCCAAAAGACAGAAACTGTTCGAAAGTCCACGCTCCCCCCGTCTTCCAATATATTTGTAGCGCACGGCCGTGACTATAGAATGAAAAATAGTGTCGTCGCCACACTCGGAAAATTAGATCTTACCGCCACGGTCTTGCGGGACCAACCAAGCAAAGGCCGAACTATCATTGAAAAACTCACTGAAACCATCGAAGATAAGAAAATTTCTTTTGCGGTGATTCTTTTTTCCCCAGATGATGTGGCGCATGCAAAAAGCGAATCGCCCGACAAAGCGCAGTTTCGAGCGCGGCAAAACGTCATACTTGAACTTGGATATTGCATGGGTAAACTTGGACGAAAAAATGTGGTTATTATCCATAAAGAAAAAGAAAATTTTGAGATTCCATCAGACTGCTCCGGAATAGCGTATACTTCATATGATAGAGGCGGAGCGTGGAAGCATGAGTTAGCTAAAGAACTCGAAGAGCATGGTTATACTATCGATGTGAATAAATTGTATGAACATTAGTAAAGTTACTAACTTGCAGCCTACTTTTCAATACAAAACTCCCGGAGTAACAGCTTAGTTGTGGCCCAAGTGAGTATACTAACCGACCATTATCATAAAGCACGGATAAAATTGCTGATTACCGGCCGAAGCATGAGAAACAGTATACGTTTTTGAAAAAATTGGATAAGTCACAGATTTAATTTTAAGTCAGCCTTATCCCCCGAGTTGTTTCATTGCGTCCATACATCACTAAATTATCACACTGGATTACTCTCATATGAACTTCATAATCGAAAGTCCGTTCAACAGTCTTATCATAAAAGATATACACAGATGGTGCGTGCCCAAATGTTCTGATATACGCAGAATCTTTCCCGGGCCATGTAGTTGACCACATTATATAGCTGTCATCTCTTTGGGTATTTACAAAATCGGTAGCATCATCAACAGTTGTGAGCAATTTTAGAGTAATACTATCGCTTGTAACAATATTTAAACCATCATTTTCAATTTCTATGGTAATGCCTTCTTTTACAGTGTTGGAATCTATCCATTCTATCTTCCGCGCTTTTACAATCGCGCCGCTTTCAGAATAAATGTTATATTCATTTTCTAAGAGTTTTTCAAGTGTTTGGTCATGAATTATTTGGTTCGAAGATGGAACAAAAACGGTTTTATTTGTCGGTGTTATACCCCGCCGCTTGGCTAGTTTGTATAGATTAACATCGTAACCAAAGTGCCATAGATCTGTTGCAAGATCGTATACCCACCGCTTATTAACGTCATATTGTGTATATGTAATGCCAGCAATATCGGAAGGCCACTCAAAATCGTCATGCTTTCTGTAAAGAACAATTATATTTTCTACCTGAGGCCTTCCAACAAAATAACCAAATTCGAATATGGCATTTAGTCTTGGGTGGAATTTTATTTTAACGCCGCCTTGTTCATCTTTTCGATGCTCTTTTTGATATACATGCACTTCATCATCTGGAGAAAGAAGAATTATTGCAGTTCCAGCCTTTTCCGCGCTTTGAATGAACTTATCATAAAGAGGCCTGCCTTCATCCGGCTCTTCGTGCAGTATTGTAAAGTCAAGCTCCAATGTCTCAAGCACTCTGGCTACGGATTCTTCCATTTCTCCGTCTGATCCATGAACTACAAAGATATTACCCAGTTTTTTGGATTTCATCTTACTAACCTATCATTTATTCGACTAAATTTTTCTTTTTTATACACTGCACAAACTCTTTATTAACGATCATATCTTCGCCTGTTTTTGTCTTGCTCTTGACTGCCGCTTTATTTCGGTATTCCGCTGTCGCCTGCTTTCTCTGTGCTGTGCTTCCCATTTAGCATAATATGTATGGCAGAAGTCGCAGTAGCTGTGGCTTCCGGTATGATGCCTGCCGCATTTTGGACAGCGCTTACTCTGTGTCTGTACTGTTGATAATTCGCTCATTGTTTATCACCACTAGCACGCTGCCTTACTGCATGCATAACGTTGTAGAGCGCTAACTCAATGGCATCATCGTTTGTGCTCAGTTGTTTGACCAGCGTGTAAAGATTATCGTAGCACTCGTCACCCGTAAAATAACGGCGATAATCTACATCATCGTCATCAGATTCAGATTCAATGATCAGCCCCACGGTGTAGTCAATAATCATGTGTTTCAGCCATCGTCGTTGTGCAAGGTGAGCTCGGTGACATCAGCAGCAACGTGTGGTCCCGTCAGATAACAGAGACTGCGCTCCCGTAACTCGTCAGATTCGAGTGTCTGTTTTATACGTTGTGCGTTTGCGTGAAGATCTGGCATATCCACCATATCCATATGATTTTGAAAAGTGGCTAGAGCTTTTTCATTCAAGCTTTGTCTACTTTTTGAAAAATGCTGGATATTGTGGATATCTTGGATATCATCACCATCACACAACCACTCTTGATAGTCAAGTGTGGCAAGCCGCTCTTCTTCTGCCGCTTCTTTTTCAAGTTTTCTGACTTTCTCTTCTTCTGTTTCTATTGTGAGTATAATATTTTTCCACGCCTGCACTTGCTTGCCGGCTCCATCTTTCGGCTTATATCCCACCGTAGTCACGAGCGACGGCAGTTTTGATCCCACTGTTTTTTTTTCAACTGCGGGCGTGCCGTTTTCGTCACACCAGTTTTTATACGCGTTGTAAAACTCGTCTTTTGTCACAAAGTGGTTCTTTTTCACCCGTACGCACTCGAGTACAAACGCTTTGAGAGAATCGGTCTGCGTTATCCATCGTCATTCAATCTCTCTGCTGTGAGTATTTTCACTAAATCTATTTTGTTTTAGAAGGTGGTCAAGCCCGCCAAGCGCCCAGTTCAGCACCCCAGAGAGTTCTTGCTGTGTGTGCAGCTGTTCATCAATAGTTGGATCTTTCTGCCGCTCATTTTCATTTTCTATGTCAGGCACATCGACGAATTGATACGGGAAATCAAGTATTATCCAGCGTCTGAAAAATACATCACTGGTGTCGTCAGTGTATGGGAGTTCGTTTGCACTGAAGATGAGTTTCGCGTAGTTTTCAAAGTAGACCGGATTCTTGAATTTCTCTTCCCGGCAGCTCAGGCCTTTGCTGTCAGTACTTTGAATGTGCCACTTTGTGCAAGATTTCAATTAGTTGTGTTGACAGGTCACAACAATGGTTCTTCAAATTGACAAGTTGCGTTGTTGTCGCACTATCAGTGTTTCAGCATCTACAATTGGTAGACTGTCACGTTAATAGCATAAAAGGGCAGTTAAAAACGTTTGACGCTAAGCGATAGTAAACTCAAAAAATAGAAGGGGGAGTGATTGGTATCACTCCTTTGATATTCGTTTACTTTGGAGAGACGAGTGCTCTCTCACCCTGAGGCATGAATTCCCTGAGGGCGCCTTTCGCAAACTCTTTCCTTACGTTCTTGAAATCAAACGACAGGCTGTCGTCACCGAAGCATACTTTAACAAGTGGGCTTACGGCGAATGCATCACCACGACCGATGTGCGCGGCCTTAGCGATACCGGCGTAGCCGCCCTGGTGACCGACGTTCATTGCGTAGTTCGGGTAGTTCGCACCGCGCAGTTCGTCCGGACTGCCCTCGTCGGATCTGACTGAGAACACGTTGGTTGAACCGCACTGGTCCTGCAGGTCGTAACCGTAGAAGCCGAGTCTGCCCCACGCGTCCTTGTGCAGGAGCATTGACAGATACCAGGCGCTCAGCCCAGCATTGGAGTTCCCTGTTGCGATAGCTGCTGTGACACCAGATGCAGCTGCCAGCACCGTTGCCCTCTGTGAACCTCCGAAGTGGTCTTCAAGGGTGGTCGGGTACTTTTCGTACTGCTCAATACCGTAAAGGGTGACTTCAGTGGCAAGATCGTTTACGACGTCCATAGTCTTGGGTGCCTTTCCGTTCGCTCCGTACTTCTTGGCGTAGTCGTTTCCGTAGTAGGAGTAGTCATCCAGAATGTTATCAGTGTACGCAGCTGTGGCGTACTGGGTGAAACCTACACCGCCGGACATGTATGATCCGAGCCATATCTGGTCGTACAGCATGCAGCCCGCAGCGACAACTTCTAGCGAGACCTCTACCGGGTCGTCGGGCTTGATTCTGTCTTTCTGACAGATGTCAGCCATGAACCCGAATGACAGACCACCGGGCTCGTTCGGACCGCGGGCACGCCGTGCTGGCAGCATGTTCGCCATCTCTACGAGGCTCGCGTGCTTCGCTGCAAAGGCGAGGTCAGCAACCGCTGCTTCACCGGCGCACATGTTGTACGCGGCGATGAACGACATGCCGATCTGCATAGCAGACCATCTGCTGGAGTTACCACCATCGCAGGTCCTCGATACAATCGTCGGGATGTGGACTGCCTGCCACAGCGTCTTGCCGATGGCCTTCTTGAGTTGTTCGGCGTGTGCTTTGGGGAAGTTCTTGTTGATGTCGATGAGGAACGGTTTGTCTATTTCCGCAGCGAGGTCGTCGTCTCCGGTGAACACCTTGACGTAACAGTCTGAGACAAGACCGGGGTGGGTTTCGACCATGTGTTCTTGTACGATGGCGGCACCGGGCATCGTGTGGTTGAGCGCCTCAAGGTAGCCGTTTATGGTCTCAGGCGTCACCTCCTTACCTAGTCTCTTGGTGAGTGTCTCGTGGGCTTGGTCGAGGCCGACGATGACCGTCCGCCGTATCTCATCCCAGAACTGCTGCATGGCAGGGTTGTTGACGTAGTGCAGGTCATCACCTTCACACATCACGCCGGTCGTCGAAACCTCATAGGGCATGAGCTGTCTCTGACCGAGCGTCATACCACCGAGGTGGACGTTAACGTTGTATGCAGGAATGCCGCGCTCCCTCGCGATCTTCGCTCCCCATTCTTGGAACTCCCGCTTGTCTTTCGACTGTTGCCATCCTTCACGCTTGTAAGTTGTTTTATTTGAAGTGGGATCCTCGGCGAATTTCCTTTTCATCGCCTCTAAAAACATTTTTTCTGTTTTCTTTGTAGCCATTTCTTTCACCTCTTATTACATTGGCTTGAATCCCCACATGGTTCTCATTGTGTGAATTCTGTTGATATATTCGACCATCTCTTTATCCGCTCGTGCGGCGTCGCCGTCTACGCGGTATATGGTCGTCCTCTTCTTGAGCTCGTCGTCTGACATGGGCTTACCCACTTTGACAGCTGTATCAAGCGGTCTTCCTACCTGGTCCTTAACGATCTCCACTGATCCGTCGGTAGCCATAACCGACCGCGCGAGCATGTCGAACATCATCCCTCTCTGGTCGAGTCTCAGCGAGTGCCCGTGCACCGTACAGCCTCGTACACCTGAACGGGCGGTGTCGAACGCCGCTGATTCTATTAGCTCCTTAGCGATCTTGTCGAGATCTCTTTCTCTGCACTCAATGATTTGTCTTCCTGACAGCGTACCGGGGTCTACACCTCTCCACCGCGCTGACGCCATCCACGATCGCACATACGGCACCATCGGCGCGAAGTACATTGAGTCCGTGAATTGGACGTATCTGACACGGTCACCAGCTGCTGCCCCTTCTGTCGGCTTGACTAAGTCTCGCATAGGGTCCTTTGGCTCACCTATCTCAGAAAGTGGTGGGTGAGTTGACTGATATGCCGAGCCGGGTGTGCGGTGTCCGAGTATTGCAACGATATCGTTATCTGACACGTCGCGGACCTTTTCCAACTTCACTGTTGGATCTAGTGCCTTCCTTCTATTCGCCGCTACGTTTGAAGTACCGGGGTAATTTATAGCCATTCTTTTTCAACTCCTTTTTTGGACGCGTTTGAAGTTATTGATACATTTAATGATCTCGTTCAGCTTATCCCGCGGGATAGTCTGTCCACGAGTCACGTTGGTTACAATGCCAACAATAGTTCCTGCAGTTTGAACTTCTTCAGGCTTTGGCATGACCAGTCGCGTTTTTATCCCTATTCGCGCAAAATCCTCATAGTCAACTTGTGCTTGACTCACCACGATTGCGGGGATATCCACAAATCGTAAGATATTCCTCGCTTTGTAAACGATATGAGTCTTCACACCTCCAAGGTGGATTATGGCAAGCTTATGGCGAGCCATTTGTTCGACTTCTTTGATTGAAAGGCCGAACTTTGGCCCAAGACCTCGGGCGCTCTCGGGAGCATCAGCGGGAACTCCGCTGCCTGCATTTAACACGAGTACGCCTACCTGAAAACCTTCATTTCTCAGGCCGTGGGTTATCTCGCAAATTGGCTTTGTTATGTGTCGTCGCCCTGGAGACATCGAGATTGCGATGATGTCAGGAATGCCAGTTTCGGAGATTGTGCCTCGTTGGGCTAATCCTCCGCCTCTGCCAAGCCCCATCGATTCACGGCAATCTACGATGTGTGTCGTACGGCTGACTATAGTTGTCACCTCTTGAAGGGATAACACGAGCAGATCTGAGTCTTTGACTTCGGATCTACCATGCCGATAACGTTCTTGTCTTTGATTACGCCCCATTTGGCATAATCAGTCTGTGTCGGACGTGTACGGATATATAATCCTTGATTGATCTGGAAGCCGCACGGTAAAACTCTTTCACAAGCGGCTTTGATGTGATCGATCACGTCTTCGTCTTCAAGTTCAAGCCAAATTCTTCCGACTTGTACTCCCAGTTCGATCTCCTCTCCTCCGAACTTGATGCTTTTCCTCGCTTCGTGTGGATTTGGAGTTCCCTTAGCTGGTCCTGATGGCACCGTTGACGCGATACGCGGACCGTGTAAGATCGCACGCATTATGCCCTCAATGCCCTGGAGTTCAATTATTAACTCCTGAACCGTTTCTGGATTCAATAGTCTTTGTGGAAATATCTCTATTTGGATAGGATTGTTTGAATCTGGGACTGTTGTAACCATTATGTATCTTAAACCTCCCGCTTAATTGGATGATCTTAGTTGGATCACATCTCCGCTGCTTTAGCAACAGCCGTTATTGGGTCTTTGAATTCAGGTATATCGCCATACACTACACCTATTATCGCGGATGTCCCCTCTACTGAGAACATCTGGGTACCTGCATCGATTGCTACAGCAGCAGCGACGCACGGGATTGCAAATCCCTTTGAGTGCCTTGTCACGATGTGGTTACCGTTGAATACGCCCGGACCACCACCGCCGTAAATCGAGTGGCTGAAGAACGAGAATCCGACCGCAGTACCCATTACTTTACCGAAGTCACATGCAGGTAATCCCGTCATGTGTTCGATCAAGTCATTGGAGTAGAGCAGCGTTGATGATACACCTTGTGCAGCTCGTGCCGCTCCGCAATTCACAATTGTTGAAGCGAGTGTTGCCGAAGCACAGTAAGCGTTCCACGCGGCTACATCGTCCGTCTTATACGACTTAAATCCCGACGACATCGTCTTATCGACCTTAATAACGCCGTCAGATACTGCCTTGTTGACCATTGAGTCAACGACTGTTCCGATTGTACCGCTCTGTCCGTTCTCCTTGATGAGAGAATAGGTAAGGTTGTTAGCGTTCAATCCTTGCATAGCGAATCCGCAAAGTTGCAGTCGCTCGTTCCATCCGATTGCATCGCCCATTTCAACGACGCCCGTCTGTTCGAATATCGACGATAGCGCAGCGGAATTCATCGTTCGCTTGCCCGTAGCCGCAGCGACGTGGTTGACAGCCACGTTTCTCAACGAATAGCCGTAACCCTCATCCTTCTGCGGAGTCTCGAGCATTGACTTTACGTTGCCGCCCTCATTATCAAGCGTCTGTGGGTACTGCCCCCAGATTGCTGCGTGTACCATCGGTGCGTCGAACATGTTGACGTTGTTCATGGTAATGATGGCTTCTTGCAACGCACTGCTCGTGGCAGTCGTTCCTGCAACATACGTGGCTCCCGCTTCGAGACGCGCAGTTGGCACTTGTGACATTAACGACTTTCCTCCGGCGAGAGGCTTTACGACGGTATCGTCGCCCTCTTTTACCCTGATGAGGTCTGCCATCTTGTCTGCAATAGCGCCTGCGTTGCCAACGAGGTCAAGCGTCAGCTCGCGGCCCAGGATCATTCTGCCTTTTCCACCGACCGCTCCGGTCTTTAGTCCTTGTTCAATTCCTGCGAGGTTTACTGCTACTGTCCTCTTAGTGAGGTTTATAATCCTTTTTATAGCAGCGTTCCTGAGAGGGCTGAGCGATTCGAGCGGAATGTTCGAACCAACTTTTTGCCCCATGTCGTTATAGATATCGACTTTGTCTGCATATTTTGCCATATTATCCCTCCACGAGGATGGCAGCTATGCCGGGATCACTAGCGCTAACTGTAATAATAGCTGATAAAAGATTGAACACAACCCGTTACGAAAGATGTGGGTGAGTTGCATTTGTTAATGTGCATAGAACATCCTCGGGTTAACTTAAATAATCAACTTCATACCTTATTAAACTTTGGTTCAGAATGCGCAGTTTTGCCTCTGGCGTGTTTCTATATAATATATTGAGATTTCGTAAAATAAACGACGTGGAATTTATATTTTTATATTAATATAAAAATCATAAAACTACGTTATTTATATAGTTGTTTCACTTTCTAGCTTAAGTTTTGTGATTTTGATCGAAGCGCTCAAAAGGTATATAAGCACAAAAATATCATTTTGCGATTGAGCATGAAGATATTAATCAGCCCCAAAAATGAAGCTGAGGCGGTAGAAGCAGTCAATGGGGGAGCTGATATCATAGATGTTAAAAACCCCTCTGAAGGTTCACTGGGGGCTAATTTTCCGTGGGTCATAAGAAGAATCCGAGAGATCGTGCCACGTTCAATTGATATATCGGCAACGTTAGGTGACTTTCCTCATCTCCCTGGTTCAGCTTCATTAGCCGCACTTGGCGCGGCGGTTTCTGGGACTAACTACATAAAGATCGGCTTGTTAGGGTCAAAGACGTTTGATAGCGCACTTTTTTTAATGGAGAACGTCAACCGCGCAGTGAAGGGCTACGACCCCCAGATCAGGGTAGTTGTAGCTGGCTATGCAGATCATGAGAGAGCGAATACCATAGATCCGATGATCCTTCCTGATGTTGCCAAACAATCTGGCTGTGATCTCGTAATGGTTGATACCTTTATTAAGGATGGAAAACGCCTGTTTGATTTTATGGACGTTGAAGCGTGCAGAAGCTTTGTGGCGTCGGGGCACGAACACGGACTTGAAGTAGCACTAGCGGGGTCGATTAAAAAGAATGACGTACCAATCTTAACAGAGCTAGGAGCCGATGTTGTTGGAATTAGAGGTGCTGCCTGTTCTGGCGGGGACAGATTCGGCGGCACCATCAAGGCTGAACATGTCAGGAATTTACTGTCGCTTGCCCATTCACGTTAACTACCGTATTGTAACGTTAGAAAGTGTCTAGATTGTAGGGCTGTGCCTTACCGGATTGGATAACTGTAAATAGCACGATGTGTTAACTTGAGATGAGTGATACTATGGATCAGAATTGTAGTGAATTATCCCAAGTGTTGACGGATGTGTTGAAGCTTGATGGTTCTCCCGTAGCGGTTAAATTGGCAAAAACCGAAGCTAACGTACCTAAGGGGTATCGTCACTTAAATGAAGTGCTTCGCCACTGTGAAATGGTACAGATGGCTCGGCGCGGTGCCAAGTTTTACGCAACAGTTGAACAACACGCGTGTAAAGGGGGGGCAGGGATGCTCGGGGTTATCGATATACCAGAAAACGTAAAATCTGGAGAGTTTTTTTATAAACTCGGTAGATTTTCATCTATAGAGCACGCGGAACAAACGATGAGTGACATCCCATATGTGGACTTCAAGACCTACGCGACGGTTTATGCCCCGCTTAAAGAGGCTTCTTTTACTCCTGATGTGGTAGTGTTGCTGTGCAACCCACAGCAAGCTATGCTAATCGCGCAAGCAAATGTCTACGAACTACACTCTAGGAACATAGCTGATTTTTCAGGGATACAATCGCTTTGCGGAGATGCAGTCGCGGCCCCACTGATAAGAGGTACTATCAACTTCACGCTTGGCTGCAGTGGATCGAGGAAATTTGCAAAGGTTCACGAAGATGAGCTAATTGTGGGAGTCCCTATGAAGTTGTTGCCCGACTTAGTTCGCGCGGTGAAAAAGATTTCATAGTACGGTATCAGTTTTTTTTGCTAATAGGGGGCCTATCTAGATAACACTTTCAGTACATGTTTAACATAATCTAACCCCTTCACGTAACGTTATCCCGCTTCTTCGGTTTATTCAAATGTTGCAAGTAGTTAAGAGGTTAGTTCGCGGCTATGGTTATTATGGACTTCAACAGCAAGAAGATTGCTTATTAGATCCAATTCATGCGGCAAACAGATCTATGAGAAGTTACGCTCATAGTTGTGGATATCGTCTTGGTTGGCACATATGGAAAACATCAAAGTGTTACGATTTAAATTTCCTTTATTGTTCAATGTAATGCTTTATCACTACTGCACTTTCTAAGGACTTTCTTCTTGGCGACACCGAGGCAAAGTTAACTAAATAAAAGGGAGTTGCAGTGAGAATATCCCTTGGCAATGCGAAAAATAGAATATTTGTCGATAATTCTAAGTGGGCTTGATGTGGCGCTAGCGAAGAGGGCGATAAACTATGGGTAGGCTTGAGAAGGTGCGAAAGAGGTAGTGCGTATCCTCTCTGAAGAGACATAAAGCGCAAATGAGATAAATACTCTGGAGGACTGTGAGGCCCTTTCTTTGGACAAAAGGCTTAATTATGTGATAATTGTCGGGCACCGAACGCGCTCTAGCAGACCATACCTTTCACTCAATGAGTTTAGAGACCGCTTTAAAGAAAGCTGTAAAGTAACTTAGGGTTCGTAGATGAGTCCGAGGCGATATATAATAACTTGCGTTAAGATGCGGAGGAAAAAACGCCCCCTTATTTGTTTTTCTGTATTATTAAGTGCTTTTAACTTAAGGATAAAAGACCTCACAACACTCAATTTCTTGAATAAAAACTGTATTGAATTCAGCTATGGCCGTTGGATCTGTTGCTGTAATAATATTGCCATCTCTCTCAACTGGTTTTCCGGTGTAATTAGCTCCCGCTTGCTCTAACTCTTCTCCTACTTTTGGATATGAAGTGAGAGTTCTATTTTTCACAATCCCTGCAGATATTAAGACTTGCGGTCCGTGACATATAGCTCCAATACGTAATCCTTTGTCAAACGCTTCCTTAATTATATTCTGGACTATTAAGTTACTTCTCAACTTGGAAGGTGATCTCCCGCCAGGTATGAAAATCGCACTGAAAGAATCGATATTTACTTTATCCACTGTTATGTCCGGTATTACTGTGACCTCACGTCTTTTGCCCGTTAGTTCGTCCAATGTAATGCTTGCAATGATAATCTGTGCGCCCTCCAACAAGAGTGGCCCTGCGATATCCCTAAACTCAGAGTCTTCATACTCTGAAGCCATGAGTATTAGCACGCGTTTTCCTTCTAACCTTTTAACAATTGGCATAATAGGAAATATTGAGCTATAGATAAAACTGTTGCGTTGGCTTTTTAGTGTTACAGTCGGTAGATCCAATCATAAGCACACAGACATAAGCATACAGATATATCTATAGTTCAAAGATGAGGATCTAAAAGAGATTTACGATAGGGTTGTGCGTAGTTCTCTCTCTTGTTGACTAAAACAAAATGTCTACATACTATCCCTTTGGATATTTCTGCTTGTTAAGCCCATTACTCTATGATTAGAGTAACTCTTTTAAAAAAGTAAGGGGGCTATGTGTTACTCAGCGTTTAAGCCCATCAAGTCTTTTGTTAACACGCTCTAGTTGCTTGGTCAACGCATCTTTATATTCTTCAAGCATTCTGATTTCTTCTTCAACATCCATCAACAGCACCGGGGACTCCATGCCCATCCCCAAGCTTCCTAGCTCGTGATGTTTGTGGTGGTGGTGACGATGATTTCCACAACAACTGCAGTTACACCCACAACAGCACCCCTCGCCGTATGAGATGCAACAGCTATCCTGTCCACACATTTACATTTCACCTCCTGGTTCTGTTTTTTCGAACCGCTGTCTGTAAAACGCAATTAAGTCATCAAAGAGTTGTTTCCTCTGTATTATCGTGCTCAGCCCTCTCTTGAGAACGTCAGCGCCCTTCTCAGTTACAGTGTAAATTCTCCTGTCAAGACCGGAGTCTACCTTTTCCCACGTCGACGCAAGCAACCTCTTCTCTTCCATCCTTCGCAACACGGTATAAATGCTGCCAGGTTCAAGCTTATGACAGCCGCAACTTCTTTCTTCAATATCGTTGAGGAGTTGGTAACCGTACGTAGGTGTTTCATAAAGAATTCGAAGCATAAGGAATTGTATCCAGCTACGTTCTGGATATGTTTGCCAATATCTATAGTTGTTCTGTTTGCACATGGTGCTCCATGCAATTATTTTACGTAACAATGTTATATATAACAATGTTACGTAGATTTTGCAAAACCTGTGGAAAAATATTGTGGGAACAAATATTAGATCGACAATACTCTTGACGTATACTCTACGTGTTGCGTACTAATTTAGCTTGAACAAAGATGAACAGAGCCGCACTTAACATATTAAGAAAGGTTACAATGAAGCGGGAGTAGAACGAGGTTATTGTAGTCTGAGGATTGACCAAGCGGTTTGGCACTACCACCACTGTGAACAAAGTTTCCCCCATCACCTATTTAGTTGATATATTCAATTTCAGTTTTAACGTGACGTCTCGTACATTATTACTCGTTGATTTCCTTGCACTCATTGCCTTTAGCGTCATCTTTGTGTTTTTATCAGGCAGATTACATAGGAGAAATTTAATGAAAGGAATCTAAGACGTACGTACTGTTGTGCTAAATTCGTTTTCCAATTTAGTTATGTAGGTTCCTGTATCGGACAGCAGTTTGGCGGGATTTTGTTCTCGCTCTCGTGCACTCTCCCCGATCACTTTCTGTCATCTGCCGCGGTGAATCGTTCCGGGGTCAACTCTATTAAGCGAATAATTTTGCAGAATTTATCGCTTCTAATACACTTAAGTTCAAGCCTTCAATCAATTTTATGCTTATCCCGTATCCTCTCAGCCACTGCATCGCGCCTTCTCCTGCATGGCCTGTAATGACCACATCAACCGTATTGTCGTGCATAAAATCGGCGATTTTTGCCCCCTTCTTTCGCGAGACCTCTTTGTAGGGGTTTTCAAATGACTCTACCGTATTAATTGTGTCTTTTTGCACAGTTGCAATAACAAAATAGTTACAATTTCCTAAGTCATTAGCAAAAGCATCCTCTAGGCCAATCCCGTTTGAGCTTGCTGCAACAGTTATGATATCTGTATACTCATTCACCATCACATTTACCTGGTGGACCTCAGGAATCGCTGAAAATATCCCCTCTTTTGTTCTCTCCTGTAACGCGGAGATATCACTTACCGTCAACCCTCTACTTACTGTGATAGACGCATCCACTATCTTATAGTTCCAGCTGCCTCTCGTATGTATATAATTTACCCCTCTAACCTCGGACACGCTTTCAATGGTCTTTCTAATACGTTCACGCAGTTCAGGAGGGGCCTCTTTGTCCATAAGCGTGTCAACAGATGTCCTCGTCACGCTTATGCCAATTTGTATGATAAGCATTGAAATCACTATGCCGACTATCGGGTCCATGTACCAGAAACCAAGTCCGGTTAAAATAAGGCCCACTGCAACAGACAGTGAGGAAGCAGCGTCTACTAATGAGTGTTTTGACTCTGCTATGAGAGCACTTGATTTAATCCGATTTCCCACTCGCTTTTTATAGTGTGATAAAACCCACGCTGTTACCGTTGATATACCAGCTACGGTAACGCCAATTTGGACTTCAGAAGCTACGCTTTTGGTCAACAAAGCCGTAATAGAATCGTAGATAATGAAAATCCCCGTTAGTATAACGATGAACGACACCACGAGTTCGGCAATCGGCTCTGCCTTTGAATGGCCGTAAGGATGTTCAACATCTGCTGGACGCCTTGAAACTCTCAACCCGATGAGAACCACACCAGCACCAAATATATCGGCCAGGGAATGCACGCCGTCTGCAATTAAACCGACACTCTTGAACAACACTCCCACAATGATCTTACTTACCATCAGCAGAATATTGGCAATGATAGCGATGATACTTACTTTGGTGCCATCAGAAGTGGCTATGGTTGTCTGCTCCATGTTCACCATAAAAATTTAGTTCGAACAGTTATAATTGCGCTTGTTCGGCCAATCGATTCCAGAGCATTTTAATTTGTTGCGGCGCCTTACTAGCGGCGTATCTAACTACAGGAATTTGATAGACAATAGCATGTGTGACGTTGAGGTCACATGGGATCTTTCCTACGAGTTCTATTCCCTCTTCCTGACAGAATTTTTCAATATGCCTGGTATTGCCCTCGTGCAAATCATACCGATTAATGCACACGAAGGTGGGCACATTAAAATGTTGACAAACGGATAACACCCGTGTTAGGTCGCGAATCCCGGAGAGCGTGGGCTCGGTCACAATAAGGGCTGCTGTTGCGCCTGTGATAGATGCGATTACCGGGCATCCAATGCCAGGAGGCCCGTCAATTATAATACATTCGCGCTTGGTCTCTTGCGCAATCTTCTCAGCTGTCTGTCGTACGAGCGTAACGAGTTTCCCTGAGTTCGCTTCACCCGGTTCAAGCTGTGCGTGAACTAGTGGTCCATAGGGAGTGTCCGAGACAAAAAGGTGGCCAGAAAGCGCCTCTTCCATCGTTATGGCTTGTTTAGGGCACACAAGAGAGCACACGCCGCACCCCTCGCACGAAAGACGATTAACGCGATATGCGCGAATTGCGTCGAAATGGCACACTTCCTCGCAGATATCGCATTGAATGCATTTGCCAACATCGATCTGCGCCTTCTGAGAGGCTATAAAATCGCGCGAATCCCTCAATTGTGCGTCCATAATGAGGCTCAGATCGGCCGCGTCGACATCACAATCAGCGAACACCGAATTCTTTGTTAATGCGGCAAATGATCCCACGATTGATGTCTTTCCAGTACCCCCTTTACCGCTCACTACTGTCAATGTCTTCATGTCCTTGCTCCTTCCTTTATATCGATATGAGTCCGTTATGCTGTTTGGAAATACTCATTATTGTGCGAGCTTTTTTATATCCAAATAAAGTTGAGAGAACTTCTCTTTGTATGTCGGAAGCACATCAACTGCTGGCGTACCCTCAGCATACCTGATTGCAAGCTGTTTATCGAATGGGAGCTTCATCATCACGGGAAGCTCTTCGTGGGCGCAGTAGGCCTCCACTTTATTGTCGCCCACATCTGCACGGTTTATGACAACGCCTACTTGTAACTGCAACTTATGTACAAGCTCCACTGCAAGGGTTAAGTCGTGTAGTCCAAAGGGAGTTGGCTCTGTTACTAGCAGACAGCAATCGCTTCCCTGTATCGCTTCAACAACAGGGCATGAAGTGCCCGGTGGCGCATCTACTATAACGACCGAATCATCGTTCATCTTGCGTTTGAGTGCGCACATAACAGGGGGTGAAAATGCCTCTCCTGGGGTCAACGTCCCTTGAAAGAACTCAATAGTTCCCGCATGTCCAGATTCTACAAAGCCAATGTCGTGCTCTTTCTTGCCAACGGCATTTTCTGGACAAAACCGTGCGCATCCGCCGCAGTCGTGGCAGAGCTCAGGAAATACGAGCACGCGGTCTTTCAGCACCGCAAGCGCGTTGAATGCGCACACCTCGGCACACCTACCGCAAAACGTA
This sequence comes from Methanobacteriota archaeon, assembly GCA_963704625.1. GTDB lineage: Archaea > Halobacteriota > Bog-38 > Methanoflorentales > Methanoflorentaceae > DASPRZ01. The sequence continues at coordinate 2,104,937 of OY969924.1, forward strand.
CAACGAGTTCCGTTAACCGTAGGACATGCTGCTTTCACCGCTTCGCGATGGTCAAATTGAGGCTTTAAAAAGAGGTGTGCATTGGGAGCTTCGACGTCGCAATCAAAAAATTGGACTTTTGACTCACGTGCTGCTGCAAGAGCCAAGTTGACTGCTACCGTTGTCTTACCCGTGCCTCCCTTTCCGCTTGCGACTGAGATGATCATCGTCTCGTGCTCTTTCGGACATTTTCCAATAGCTTAGTGGTTAGGACAACCGGCGTGGCTGAAGCTTCCGTGGTCGCAGCTGCTCGTTCCCGGCTGAAGCGTCCCTTTTACGTATCGTTCAATGGTCTCTTCGGTGGTCCCCGCGACGCCAAGTATGGCATCGATGCCTGCTTCGGCAAAGAGCGTTTGCGCCTTTGGCCCCATGCCTCCGGCAATAATTACGTCTACGCCAAATTGGTGCAAATATCCTGGCAGAAAATTCGGCTTATGTCCGGGATTTGGAATCACCTCTTTTCCTCGTATCTCTGTGTCTTCTACTGTGTATAATGTGTATTCAGGGCAATGTCCAAAATGCCCACACACTTCTCCGTTTTCTGTAGCAATAGCAATTTTCATGTGTAACCTCCTTTGAGGAACTGCTCCACGGCTTCTCGTACCGTTCTAGCAGTTGTATTTCGTATCGCAATTCCTGCACTCTGCAATATCTGTCGTGCATTTGGTCCTACCTCGCCGGTGATGACCACCCGCACGTTGTGGTCGATCATGAATTGTGCACTTTGAATGCCTGCGCCTGATTTTGCTGCGCTTTCATTCGCTCTGACCACAAACTCATTTGTATCTGTGTCGTAGATAATAAAGTACTGACAGCGCCCAAAGCGTGAATCTACAGGCACTGTCACGTCGTTACCTTGGGCGGTAACAGCAATTCGCATTATGTCTACCTCTCACGTTATACGACAGTCTAGTGTTCATCTCTGTTACTTTCTTCAGGTCTGAGTTCTTCAAGTCGCATTTTAATTTTATTGAGCTCATCTTCCAACAAGCTTACTTCTTCTTCAAGAGTTTCTTTAATTGTAGCTTTATCTACTTCGGAGTGAACGTCTTCGAAAGGGCCAGTTCGCGCCCCTCTGGGTAGACCTGTAGCATGGTACCGCCACCTAAAGCCTCTGCCTCTTCCGCCCTTATTGAGCATTGGTGATCTCCAATCAACAAACCTGCGAGATGCTGAACCCATGCAGGGTCCTTGCCTCCTTCCAGTCATGGGGCCGCAACCAACAGGTCCAGTTCTATCAAAACCGGGCATTATTTGTCACCTCCTTGTCGTGTTTTGGTCATGGTGAGAGCACTCTCTTTCATCGCGTAAAATTGTAACACGCTGTTTGCAATCATTTCCATGTTCTCTGCTGCGTGCAGGCAGTTCGCGCCATTTGCTCCGATCGGTCTGCCGCTATCCCCTGATTCGCAGATAGTTTCATCGAGCGGCACGCGGCAAACAAATAAAACCCCAAGTTCACCGGCAGATCGCTCTCCACCGCCACTCTTGAATATGTCCACATGCGTGCCGCACGTTGGACACGTGTATCCACTCATGTTTTCGATGATGCCAATAATTGGTACCTCCAACTTGCGGGCGAAGTCAACCGATTTCCTTGAACTGATGAGAGCGACATCTTGGGGAGTAGTGACAATCAGTGCTCCGTCAGGTGTGAGGTCCTGTGCGATAGATAGGGGTTCATCGCTGGTGCCTGGCGGAAGATCAACAACCATAAAGTCGAGTGTGCCCCACTTTGTCTCGTTAATGAACTGCCTGATTGCGGCCATTTTGACGCCACCTCGCCATACGATTGCACAGTCTGACGACGGAATCAGAAAGCCCGTTGAGAGCACTTTGAGTTTCTCTGAATATGATATGGGCACTAACTGGTTGTCTTCACACGTCACATTCCCTTGCAACCCCAATATGCGCGGGATGCTGGGGCTGGTCAGATCTGCATCCAGCAACCCTACCTTGTATCCCTTCTGGGAAAGCGCTACCGCAAGATTGGCTGATATCGTTGACTTCCCAACGCCGCCTTTTCCGCTCATCACGATGATGCAATGCTTTGCCAATGTTCGCACGCGGGCAGTGCTGGGATGTTGTATCAGTGGTATGTGCGTTTCATTATCATTTCGAGTTGCCATAATTCATCTCCATATCTTACTCTGATATTCTGCCATATAAATCTTACTCTGATTATATTACATTTGAACATTATAAGTGTAAGAAAGTATGTATATAGATATACAGGACGGGACAACATAAGATACAAAGAAAGAACGAACTAAGGAAAATTGACGATATATATGCGGGAAACCACCGAAAAAACGTTACGTGAGGTCAAAAAGCTGTTGGATGAGAGCAATAGGATAGTTGATCGGATTAACACCCTCAAGGTTGAAAGAGAGCAGTTGCAACCGCTCCCGGGCTCACTGCGGCGGAGGCATATCCGCTGTGGCAAGCGCAACTGCAGGTGCAAGCAAGGGCAGTTACACGGCCCCTATCACTATTTTGAACCCTCTAGGTGCCGTGGAAAATGGCAGTATGTCACGGGAGAAGAGCTGACAAGAATTCAACAGGGAGTTGCCGACTGGAAAAAACAGCTGGAAATTGATGAAGAGATGAAGGCGCTCTCAACGCGCCTCGAAGAGATACGGGTAGAGATGACCGCACTCGTTCCGAACTACTGACTACATGGTGATATGGGCCTCGGTAAGACTTTTGGGAGTTATGTAGGGGTCATGCTTCAATAATTGGATAGAAGAGTACAAATATGGCTGTTTTGAATTCACGTGAATAAAAGTAAAACAACACTGCCATAAATTACAAACTGCTATGGTAGTGTTGAAATACAGTGATTTTCTTGTTCTGCCAAAATCCTGCATGAAATGCTCTTACTCTGCAAGTATAAATAAAATATGGTTACAGAGTAGGGTGGACTATAGTATGAAAGTAGACGTAACGATTCTGTGCGACAATACCGTGAACACTCGAGGGCTGTTCGCAGAGCACGGGCTTTCTATTCTACTGGAAAGAACTGGACGGCAAGTATTATTTGACGTTGGGCAAACTACCTCTGTCGTGCACAACGCTTCGGTTCTTGACATCAAGTTCCATAATCCACCTATCATCCTGAGTCACGGCCACTACGATCACACTGGAGGGCTGCGCTCACTTATACGCACTTTTCCAGCGATGGAAATTGTTGCACACCCTGACATCTTTACAGAGCGGTTTTCAATAACTGGACTTGAAAGGGAAGTCAGCTGTGTCGGTATTCCGATTTCCAAAGAGGAGTTGATGTATAGGGGTGCACACCTTCACTTGCCGAAGGAACCGAAAGAAGTAATAGAGGGAATCTGGGCGACAGGGCAGATCTATCGCACAATCCCTGAAGACCAGTCAATCACCGGGTTATTTCTTGATTCCGGTGGTCGTATTAAAGATCACGTTGCAGATGATATGGCAATTATCGTGGAAGGAGCGCAGAAGTCGATCTTACTCCTGGGTTGCGCACATGCAGGCGTACGCAATACAGTAGAGCAGGCTGAAACGATAACCGACAAACCAATCTATGGGATAATTGGCGGTATGCACCTCATCAATGCAAAGGAATCTCAGATTCGTGCGCTAGTAACGTTTCTAAAGGAACGTGGGATTACGTATATTGCTGCATCTCATTGCACAGGATGGAATGCTGCAGGAATTTTGAGCACGCAATTTGAATTCATTTTCACCGCAGTTGGAGCGAAGCTTCGGATTCATATTTAGCTGGTACGTAGCCACATGATTTGGATAGATATTCAATGAAATGAGGTAAGGTGCATGAAATGAAGCTGGTGAAGGAGTATACCACGTACCAATGTAAGTCTGATAGAACTATACTCTTATCTTACGAAAAGTTATATATATTAAAATCAGAGTAAGATTATGGATCGTGAGATCGTTGTTTCTATTAGCGTGCGTGCAGTGGGATATGACAAAGAGGCATCAACGCTCGAAATAGAGTTTTGTGACTCGAGCGTTTATCAGTATGCAGACGTGCCAGAGGAAGTCTTCACAGGGTTTTTGGACTCTTTGGGATTGAATCTTGAAAAGACTGACCTTAAGTACTTTACAAAAAACATAAAAGGACAATACAAGCAGAAGACAGTGCGACGGCCACGATTGAACCTCTTCAAGGGCATTTTGGATACATAATCGCAGCAGCTTGATTTCGGTTGGTTCGATTACGTACTTCATTGGTATGTATCAGTCCTCTATGAGCTTCTAACTCCTGTTTTACGCCCTATATCTGTCCGATAGACTTATCAAGCTAGGATTTACTATATTAGCGGAAATAAAGGAGAGATTACTCATTAAGCATGCAAAAAGTTAAACAGAGATCCCCGTTGACAGCGATTACAAGTGTGCTTTTTATTTTGCTCATAACAGCTCTCATAATCCCCACGAGCGCGGCAGAACTCCATGTTGGGCGTGCAGACGGCTATAAGACTATTCAAGACGCAGTAAACGCTGCCACTCCTGGGGACGCCGTCATTGTTGCGCCAGGAACGTATGTTGAGAACGTTTTTGTGAATAAACCACTCACTATAAGATCTTCAGACGGTGCTGCATCGACTATTGTCCAAGCGGCGGTCGAAAACAAGGACATCTTCTCACTTACCGGAACTGACATTCGGATAGACGGCTTTACGATCGTAGGACTCCATGGCAGCTCCGGGGTGGGCATCAATAACGCTTCCCGGTGTGTGGTGACCAACAACATCATTTATGCGAACATTCGAGGGGTATACCTTCAATCTTCAACCGATAACGAAGTAAGCAACAACAATCTTACAAACAATGGATATGGCGTCTATCTCGATTACTCATCAAATAATACGATTTCCAACAACGTTGCCACCTACGAGAAAGGGATGCCCGACGGGTCAGCCCTCGGCGACGGCATCTTCATGGACAACTCCGCGTCCAATACCATCTCCAATAATGATCTGAGCAACAACCACGCGTTTGGCATCTCATTATACGAGTCTCCTGACAACACGATCATTAGTAACGTCATAGCTGTCAATGAGCAGTTCGGCATCCGCCTTCGCCAGTCCTCAAACAACACGCTTGTTTTTAACACCATACGTGCAAACGTGCATCAAGGCATTTACATCGGCGATGCAACAGGGAACATGATCTACCTCAACAATTTCATGCAAGAGCCGAGCGACCTCAGCTACGTCCCGGGCACGGTCCTCAATTCAACAGAAAAACTGGTGTACAGCTACAACGGCACCACGCGAACGGGGTATATGGGCAACTACTATTCGGATTATGCTGGCACTGACACCAATGGCTACGGCATCGGTGATAGTGTCACCACTCTCGGTGATCAGCACCCACTTATAAAGCCGGTTGAACAGTATGGAAAGATAACAGTGGTGCTGACCCCTTCACCTTCTCAGTCAGAGAATCTGGGTCAAAACAGTACAACTATGCAGAAGAGTCCAGGATTTGAAGTGTGGTATGTACTAATCGGAATAGCAGTAGCAGTGCTCATTGCAACGGGAAAAGCTCATCGCAAGAAGTGAATGATTAGAGCGCGCATCACTTATGATAGATGATTGAATTACCAACCGCTTTTTTTAATCTACAAGATTATTTCTATTTTTAAAATCTATGAAGCAAATCGTGATTTTCAAAAGCATTGAACTATTGAATTGTTCTTGACAGCGCCACTATTCCTAAGTAATTAAATATTATCTCATAGTCGACGCCACGACTTTTTTTTTCACATCGAACAGATCGCGCAGACTCTTCACTACGCGCTAGACCATACAGAAATTTGGGCCTTGTAAACCCTCGTTCATTTATTCCTTCAAGTTAAAGCCCCCTCCTTAGTGGGGGAAACTTTTATTACCACGTGTATTGTTTTTAATTGCCCACTTACGAAGTTATCTGAGAGATTTTAAAACTGTTAGATTATTTTTAGGGTGCAGAGCGCTGAGACTATTATTCTTTATATTTATATTACCTTTCACGGATAACAACATTATTCAATTTAGAAGTGACGTTCGCTTCCGCATGCCACACGATGGATGGACACGTTGTAATAGCTGCAGAGAATAAATTATAAAGGATGTCAATTTCCTGCTCCTGTTTGCACAGGCAATAACAAGAGCGAACTAAGTTCGTCCTCGAAGAATTGTAATGCAACAATAAAGCCGTAGCACTAAAAGTGTAGAGAGGTCATGCTTGGATAAGCTCTCTATTGACATCATCAGCGGAAGTACATAACTCGTAGCGTGTTGCACGCAGGAGAGTGAACGAGTCGACCAAAAGGCGACGGCAACCCGTTATTAAAAGGTAAACCGTATCTTTTTAATGCTCGAACTGATCACCGCGCATGCGAGACTTTCAAGTTACTTGTTTTTTTATACTCTCCAACGCTTTTTTTGCTGCCTCATGAATAGGTTTGAATTCATCGCGTAAAATAATACCTTCTAGAGTTTCTGTTGCCCGTGGGTCTCCTATCTTTCCAAGAGCGTCTGCTGCTGCCAATCGAACCAGTACCTTTTCTTGCATATTCTTAAGTGTTCGAACCAGGGGCTCTACTGCAAATTCATTTCCTAAATTTCCCAGAGCGTCTGCGGCGCTCCATCGAACATTGCAGTAGTCATCTTCTAAAGCCAGAATGAGCGGCCCTACCGCCCGAGCATCCCCTATCTCTCCAAGAGCCCACGCTGCCCGCCACCGAACATCAGGGTCGCTATCTTCTAACGTTTGAGCAAGGGATTCTATCGCTTTGGCATTTTTAATCCTTCCAAGAGCCCACGCTGCCCGCCACCGAATATCACGATCTTCATCTTTCAGCGCTTCGATGAGCTGCTCTACTGCAGGTTCTCCTGTGATCACAAGAGATTCTGCGGCGCTCCACCGGACATTACAATCTTCATCTTTCAGCGCATGAATGAGCGGCTCCACTGCTTTCGCATCTTTTGTCCATCGAAGGGCCCGAGCCGCATTCCATCGAACGTCGCAATCATCATCTTTTAAAGCTTGAATCAGTTCTTCAATAGTTTCCATTGTTAACCCCCGTGCTATCAACTATGTATGATACATTATAAATTGACCTCAGCTCGTAAGCTAATTGGGAGAAAAGGTGAGAGCTCAGTTTAAACTCTTTTGAATAAACAAATACTCAAGGAGAGATTCGGACAACGGGCCTCCAAGTCAATGACATACATTTCACACGAATCTGTATTAATGATTGGCTCATCTTTGGCATTGAACGAGCAACTTGTACCTTCCAATCAAGAAGTGCGGTTAGAAAGTCTGCATTCGCTTGAACTCCCCACCAATTTTTGTATTAAGGGTTTCATAATCACTACCAAATTGATATCCTATGCACTTTAGTTAAAATTATTATTAAGTGTACGGTACAATTGAGTTTTCGTATATTCTTTAATTAAAAAATCCCTATTTGTTATTCTTTTAGTATATCCGTCAGTTATACAATTCTTACGACAATACGTCGCTCTGTGCTGTTAAAAGGTATTAGATATAGAGAATCCTAAATTGTTTCTACCCTGTTTGCTTGCTAATTGTCATTTATATTTCTGTTTTTTGTAGCCCTAGTGCTCTCAACACGAGCAAATTGTTCATCAGTGCCTCAAACTCAGCTACCGCTTAAACGGTGGATCAACCTTCGCAGTATGTACCCATGGAGCTCATCGAACGACGTGATCTTTCCACCCTACTTTTACCCTACTTTTACCCTACTTGCCTGTAAGTTGCTGAGTATAAGGAAATAAATAGATAGATCAAAGCTGCTGCGGAATCCTCACTAAAATCCTTTTAGAGACCCTCAATATCAAACGCAAGCTGTGCAATTAGAGGTCTTTTTAATGAGGTGAACGTCACAAAACTTCGTCAAAATAGCGACCGGAACGCTACAACATTTTGCATCTTGAGTTTAAAATCTTCATGTGTTAGCCCCCCAGGTATCGATCCGATCCAGGTGCTGGTATTTGGCGCCTCACGGCGGACGTAAAATCAGCATAAACCTATATAATCTCGCGTCTTATAAGTTGCGGTGTTTCAACTAATGGAATTCACGCATATAAAGGAGGGCGCGGCTCAGCAGGTCGATATTACCGGCAAACCCATCACGGTACGACGTGCAGTAGCAAGTGGGTTTATCGAACTTAAACCTAATACGATCAAGGCAATCAAAAAAGGAACGGTAGAGAAGGGCAACGTCTTAAATACCGCCCGAATTGCCGCAATTATGGCGTCAAAGCGAACTTCAGATATAATACCACTGTGTCATCAGATCTCCCTCACGGCGGTCAACGTAGATTTTGGCATTAAAGGCTATGACATTGAAGCAGTTGTTGAAGTAAAATCTGTTGGACGGACGGGAGTAGAAATGGAGGCTATAACAGGCGTGACTGTGGCATTGTTGACTATATGGGATATGGTAAAATCAGCAGAAAAAGATGAAACTGGCAACTACCCTACAACTCGCATATACGGTATAAAAGTGCTACAGAAAGAAAAGAGCGCTTAAATACTGACACAAAGGTGCATCTAGATTAAAATAGCGATTTAATAACACAACAGAGCTTGGTGAAATTAAAATGAAGCCTCCCACAGAACTCCTTCATTAGTTTAACACAATTCGAACCCTTATCAGTGAGTATAAGACACATTGGACACTACTTCTTTATTATGTCCATAGCTTCTGCGCTTGGTGCTGGAACCATAATAAATGCGATAGCAACACTACAGGGGGCTGCATTTGGCATTGATCTTAGAACCTACGCAGAGGTTACTAAGCGTGAGAGTGGGATTGTGTGCGAAATACGTGATGATCCTACTGCCGATACCTCACTTATTTATGAATGTGCGCAGTCGGTTTTAGCGAGAAGTAACCTCGATGTTGGGTTACGTATCCGGACGAGAAGCGAAGTGCCTATAGCGAGTGGGCTTAAAAGCAGCAGCGCTGCGGCGAATGCCACGGTGCTCGCAGCGCTTGATACCCTTGGTGTTGCGATGGAGCCCATTGAGGCAGTACGGCTTGGAGTTGCTGCAGCAAGGAAGAGTGGAGTAACAATTACTGGTGCCTTTGATGATGCGTGTGCTTCATTTTTCGGCGGGCTTGTGGTTACAGACAATGGAACGGATGAATTATTGGCAAGAACTGAAATTGATTCACAGGTAGTTGTATATGTGCCAAAAGCAAAATCCTATTCAGCGCAAACCAATGTAGCACGATCACGACTCCTTGCACCGTGGATAAAAGTAGCTTTCGACTTGGCACGCAACGGTGAATATGAAAGCGCAATGGTGTTAAACGGGTTGTTATATTGTTCTGCTCTTGGCTTTAGCCCTGAACCAATCTTAATGGCACTAGAAGCTGGCGCAAAAGGAGCCACTCTTTCGGGAACAGGCCCTTCATATGTTGCGTTAGTTGATAAAAAAAGGGCTAGAGGTGTGGCAGACGTTTGGGATGTACTCGAAGGTAGCACAATTTTCACCCATACTTCGAATATCGGGGCAAGAATTGAAAAAAAATAGTTTTATGAGGTCTTCGTTTACCGAACAATGAGTTGATAACGTTTAAACAAGGTTTTAATATAGATAAAATTCAACCACTTGAAGGATGATGATAGAAAATGTGCGGAGTGAAATTGCTGTCATTGATAGACAAATCGTTGACCTCGTTGCAAAAAGGACTCGGCTTGCTTCTGAGATCTTAAAAGCGAAAAGGGCTGCGGGAGTAAAGCACATCAATGATGAAAAGCAAAATAGAAATGTGATAAACCGAGTAGTTGACATGGCGACGGAGCGAAATATTGATGCAGGTTCCGTTAAAAAAATTTTTGAAATCCTCATCACGATGAATCAGGATATCCAGCATGAACTTAGTGGTGAGGGAAATCTACCCTGACGTACGACTCTGGTTTTGAGAGCGTAAATCTTGGTCTTTGATCCCGTCGTGTGAGATAGCAATGATATATTTAGATAATGGAATTCTAGTCAGTTTTTCGGATGGCATAAACTTCCGGTTTGATCCACAAAGATATAGTGAAGATGATATAAATTTAATTTCACACGCTCATTCAGACCACCTCCCGAGCCGCTGCAAAGGCGGGGAGTTTGTAATGTCTGAAATCACTCAGTCACTTATTGAAATTAGAAAAAAAGTCGCTACAAAAATAATCAGCCATGATCGCGTTCAGTTATTCGACGCAGGTCACGTTGTTGGGTCTCACATGTTTCTAATAGAAGGGGAGAAACGGGTGGTTTGTACTGGAGATTTTTGTACTAGGGAAAAGTTCTTTACAAAGGGAGCTGAGCCAGTAAAAACTGATATCTTAATTATTGAGAGCACTTTTGGACATGAAAAGTACATATTTCCCGACACGAAAAAAGTCGAGTCTGAAGTACTCGATTGCATTGAAGATTGTTTTTCTCGTGGCCAGTCTGTAGCCATTATGGCGTATCCCTTCGGAAAAGCACAAGAAATAGCGTTTTTACTTAGAGAATACAATCCATATGTAACTAAAGAAATTTATGATATAAATGAGACCTTAAGCTGCTTCGGATACAAGTTTAAACAAAGACAATTTGAAAGTAGGGAGCTTAAAAGATCGAACGATCCATTTGTCCTTGTTACAACATCAAACCGTAAGGCTCAATTGGATACTATGAGCAAATTTAAAAATCGTGAAGTACGAACTATTGCAGTTTCAGGTTGGGCAGTAAATAGGAAATATGGTTATTTCAAGAGGACAGATTATGCTTTTCCACTTTCAGATCACGCCGATTTTAATGATTTGCTGAAATTCGTTGATGGTTGTAATCCAGAATTGGTTTATACTTGTCACGGATTTTCAACACATTTTGCAGGCAGTATCCGTAAAAATCTTGGTATAGAGGCGATGCCGTTGAAAAAGGGGCAATTGTCCCTCAATAGTTTTGTAACGCTGTGATTAGCGTTTTTTTCCGCCAAGGGGTGTCTGTTAATCCAGAAATTATTCTTACTTCCACCGAACCTCCCAAATGCAATTCACGTCATAAAGCAAAGAACCAGAACTGACTCACAAGTGTATACAATCTCTATTAGGACACTTACGGTTATTATAGTTCTAATCCACTTTTGCACACTGATTGAATGCTTGTCATCGGCTTTTCTAGAAGGAGTGCAAAATCTTCGTGTTTCACTTACCGTACTACAATTGGATTAATTGGGCGAGTTGGTGGACTCGCCTCTCGAATTATGACGTTTATCTGACGTGTTTCAAAGAATTTATATTTGATTTATCTTGCGTCAGATAAAGACGTAGCTCTTATGCACACATTAAGACCCCTATCCTGTTCCATCTAAACCGTCGGTAATTTTGCAACTTTTAAACTCATCTCTGTAGTCTGAATTAAGACGATATTAAGCACGACGTCTCGGTACCTCTAGGACGTAATAGTAAAGCCTATATATGAACATAAATGAGATATAAGCGTGGAACAAATACCCGATCCAAATGATAGACAAAAAAAGATCATGGATTATTTGAAAAAAGGCATTATAAAGGGGAAACATTTTTTTAAATCTAAGTCTATAGCCCGGGATCTCGGTTTAAGTCCAAATGAGGTTGGCACAAACATAGGAATGTTAATGGATAAGTGCGACGATATTATTATTGAAAGATGGAGCTACTCTCACGGTACTACGTGGCGAGTTGACAGTAAGGCAAAAAATAAGTCGACCTAGCGAGCGTAAAGCAACCTTACTTCGGAGGATTTTTGACCCTAATTTTGGTGATAAATAATTATGGACAGTTTGCACATTTGATATTGCGAACTCTCAGGGATCTAGAAGTAAATAGTGAAATGGTTAAAAATACCCTTTCAGTAAATGAACTGCTCGAAAAGGAGCCCGATGGTCTTATAATGAGCGGCGGTCCTACTATGGACCGGATAGGAAACTGCAAACAATATGTTCTCGAGGTTGAATTGCCCATCCTCGGCATTTGTCTTGGTCATCAGCTCATAGCTGAGGCGTATGACGGTGTTGTATCAAAAGGCACGCTTGGCGGATATGCTGATGTTTACGTTGATGTGCTTGAAGAAGATGATATATTGAAAGGGTTAGGACCCACTATTAAGACTTGGGCATCCCACGCTGACGAAGTAACGTTGGCGCCTTTGGGATTTAAAACGTTAGCTCGATCTGATGTTTGTGGTATCGAGGCGATGAAACACCCTTCAAAGCCAATCTACGGTGTGCAGTGGCATCCGGAAGTTGCTCATTCGGAAAAAGGAAATGAACTTTTTTTGAACTTCATCGATAAGTGTAACAGCCAGTGAACGTCAAGATTCAACGGTGCGAAAATCGATTTTAATTGCGCCAGTAGGACAGCTTCCTATGCACGTTGTACAGCCTAGACAAAAACGTGGGTTTTTAACGACGCATTTATACTTGCCATTGACTTTAGCAATGCCATAAATTCTCGGTCCTTTGGGACAAATCCTCTGGCATTTGCCGCTTCCGTTGCATCTCTCTTGATCTATAGTAATTTTTGGCATTTATGAGTATATATCTATCCTATTGGAGTAATTAAAAGGAAAAATGTCGAGCTAGCCGCTTATGCTGTTATTTACTTAATTTTATCTTCATTTGTTCGTATGTAACTTACATAGTCTGCATCGCTGAAATAAAGTTCAAGCTCCCGCTTTGCGGCCTCTAACGAGTCAGCTGCGTGGACTAGATTTCTCACAGTTTCAAGGCAAAAATCTGCCCGTACACTTCCTGGCAGAGCTTCCACTGGATTCGTACTTCCAACAAGTTGACGAACCGCGCTAACGGCATTAAACCCTTCGACCGCCAGAGCTACAACGGGGCCCGAACTAATGTAATAAACCAAATGCTCGTAAAACGGTTTTTCGCGATGTTCTATATAGTGCTGCTTAGCAGTTCCAAGATCTAAGTTTATGAGTTTAAGAGCTGCAAGTGTAAGCCCTTTCCTTTCTACCCTGGAAATTATCTCACCGATTAATCTCCTCTGAACGCCGTCAGGCTTTATCAAGATAAACGTGCGTTCTATACGATCTTCAGACATTGCCGGGCAACCTGTTATAGCTTCTTCCTTGCAAGTCTCCCTTGCGCCGTCCAAGCAACTCGTCGTGGAATACGACCTAGCATGTGGTTGTTCTCACATTTTGACGAGCAAAAAAAGTGAATTGTCCCCTCACGTTTTACATACATTTTTCCGGTGCCAAGTTCTATAAATCCACCGCAAAATGAACATTTTTTCCGTTCCATTGACTTCACCGAGTCATCAGCTTTTTAGCTTCGTGGGCCGTCTCTAGAAGCATTAAAATGTCTCCTATCTGAATGGGTCCTATACAGTTTCTTGTGATAATTCTACCTTTATTTGACCCTTCAAGGATTCTGCATTTGACTTGCGTTGCCTCGCCGTGCATTCCAGTGTTTCCAACGATCTCAATTACTTCGGCCGGCGTTACTTCTTTATAGTCTACCATGTATAACTATGCTCCGCGATCGACTTTAATCAACTCTCTCATTCATTGATTGGATACTCGCTACCTAATAGCTTGGAGCTTCTTTATAAGCTCTTCGATTGCTGCTTTGCCCTTTCCTGCATCAACTATTGCTGCGGCTGCAGAACCTACATCAAGACCTGCGGCAGCTCCAAGGTCATTCTGTTTCTTAATGTATATGTAGGGAATCCCTTGTTCGTCGCAGAGTGGAGGAATATGCGCTACGATCTCTTCAGGCGTTACATCCGTTCCAAGAAATACAAGCAGAGCGATACCTCGCTCTATTGCTTTTGTAGTTTCGTTTGTGCCCTTTTTTATCTTCCCAGTGTCTCGCGCAGTCTCTAGCGCTTCAAGCGCTACATTTTCGAGTTCATCTGGAACGTCAAATTTTACGAATAGTGGTTTAGCCATATGTTAATACCTCTTTCAGGGGTTGGTCTCTCTGTCGGTCATTTTCGACATACCCTTTCATCATTCATCGATATTGATGAAACTATTTTGCACTCAGTTCCAAATAATAAATTTCGAAACGTAATTCCTAAATTTGGGAACAGATGCGGTATATTTACTTATAAACTTTATACATCAATGTCTTATATGTTTATCTGTTCCAATTAACGTGTTGTTTTTTAAATCGGCGAATGATATGCAACGTAATCTTGTTTTTCAGAATCGCGAGCTAGTCTTTCTTATACCGCCAATTGATTCAGTAACACGCTTTTATGTCACTATATCTGAAGTTCCTGGTGGCACGAACTTAGCTATGTGATCGATAGTTAGCGCTCGCTTTATGGTTTTCTTGTTGGTTGCGCTAGACATTTCAAACAGCTCTCTTGCAATACGTTTTGATATATCATTTTGATTGTACTTTCCAGGTTCAAGAACTACTAAGTATTTAGCGTTCGCTGAAATAGCCTTTACAGGGCCACCTATCACCTTTTCGTCATCGATTCCTACAGCAATCTGCGAAGGAGCTTCCAGGTAATGCCTTTCTCCCCGTATTATGAAAGCCCCCCTAGCTAAATATTCCCCGGATTCGGGAGTCTTTGAAACCTGATTTGGATAGACCCAATAGCAATCACCTGAATGTTGCCCTTCTTTCCATACTGTTGAATACGCTACAGCAAACTGAGCGGTTTCTCGTAAAGTCGTTTCTGGGATCTCCTTCCCCTCAGATTTTATGATGGCTATCGGTGCGCCGTGTATTTGGGCGTGAAAGACTAGATCTCGCGGCTCCATATATTTTTTTACTATCTCTTCATTTGTGTCAGCATCTCTGCCCCCGATCACTAGAAACCCATCCGATGAGATGAACCATCGAAATCTTTCATACCATCGAATTTTTCTCTTCTTTGGATACAACCTTTCTGAATTTCTTTTAATTTCCTTAGATCTGCTTGCGTCACCGATTTTTTTTAACGTGCTTTGCAGAGCTCTCTCGGCCCCGCCTCTTTTTTTGTTGGCGATCTTCGCCTTCTCGTAATAACTCTGGGCATTTTGCGCGACACTATAAGTTATATTGATTTCAAGACTGGTGCCTCTGACGTTCATCGTGATTGTGCTCGAGCGGGGGTCAACGTTTGTAACAAAGGAAGTCAGACTGAGTTCATTTGCGATTTCATTCCAACTTTTTGTCTGTCTCGCTGTTCGCACTGCATTAATGAGTCTGTCGATATTTGAGTATTCAGCATAAATTAGCTCTCCTTTTGACTGATAATCATGTTCCTTTTCTTTGAAACGCTCTATTGCTTTTTTTTGCTGGTTGAATATGCGTGTAAGTTGGTTCTCTTCTTGTTCCTGTGGACTTTGGATTTTTTCCTGTTTGTCTGATTGGAAATACACATCAAGTGCTTCGTTGAAACTTTCATAGTAGACCTTATCGTATCTGGCATAAGACCTTAGTTCAAACGGAAGTACGTCTATCGAGCCTGACTCGTCAAGCACGATATGCGGTTTTAGGATGCCCGATGCGATGGGATCAAAAACCTCTTTTAATGCTTTGTAAAGAGCTATTATTTGTTCGTCGCTTAATTCTCTTTTATTCTTTTCAATTCCGGCTCTCAAACATATCTCTTCAGCATATGTTCCGCCCATATTGAATTTGGTGGCAAGCACTCTTACGACGTCGCTTGATAAGGGTCTTATCACATTCTGGAATTCTTCGAAAGTTATAACGGTAGGATTAAACTGCGGTAACGGATACTGGTACGGTAAGCCCCTTAAAACGTGACGAGCTTGCGTTTTGGTCGCCCGTAATGGCATAATTACGTTCTTATCTCCATCAGTCAGTACCGATATTTCCTTTTGCAAAAAACTCGGAAATCAAAAAATTGTTGCCATCGCCCCGCTCAAACTTAATTTCAACGATTCTGTCGAAGTTGTGTTGCTCAAATTTAAGGATTCGAGCGCCTTTAAGCTCTTTTCTAAGTAACATCGGAAAGCTTGGAGGAGTGGTTGGAGCTTGGCTTGGGTTTTGGGTAAGATGTATCCTTCGACCGGCTTGTAAAAGAAGATCCTTCTTTCCATCCTGCCCGCGAAGTCTCAACCGGACTTCATCAGCCGAATGTTGGTAGGCTTTTTCGAGTCTTGCACCCTCGAGAGAATTCAGCTCGTTAATAACCGCTGCTATATCAACGCTTGTCATTTCATCTTTCATTTCATGGAACAATTATGTTATCAATTTATTAAATGCTTATGAATAAGGCGCAGAGTTCAATCGATAGTATTAAATATTATTTTAGGGTTTTTAGGATACCTCTATTTGATCAGTACGTCGCTTATAATACTCTTTAATGTTTTCTTCGACACGTGAATCCTGAATGTGACTTACATTAAAAGAAACCGTGGTGCTACACTAATTGTCAAATTCAAAGATGGATGTATACAACTACGAGCAATAAAAGGTATAAATAATCCAAAAGTCTAATTGAAGTGGAACTATGGCAAAAACTGAGAAGCCTGAAAAAAAGCCTGAAAAGAAGCAGGAAGACCAAAAGATACTGCAACACGTGGAGGGCATCAAAAAAACTGTAATGGCATCGCTTTTCGGTATAGTAGGAGGAATAATATCGTACTACTTGAATGTAGCAAATTATGGTATTACAGTAGGGGTCCTCATATTGATAATTCTTATTTATTTGCAGAGACAAGCACTACCTGCTATCGGGATTGACATCAAGGAATTTCGGTCTAATGACTGGCTCTATCTGGGTTTTATGACATTTGCGTTTTGGTTCGTCAGTTGGACTATACTTCTTTCTACATGAAATACGCGCTTTTATCTCATCATAGAGGCAACTCATGAGAATTGCAGTGCTTAAAAGAGATCGATGCCAAAGTAAAAAATGCGCCTTAGAGTGCCAACGTTTTTGCCCACCCGTCAGAACGGGTGATGAAACGATAGTAATAGGATCGGACGGCAAGCCTATAATCTCAGAAGAGCTTTGTGTTGGGTGTGGCATTTGTATAAAGAAATGTCCATTTAGTGCGATTTTCATAGTTGGTCTACCCTCAGAATTAGAAAAGCCAATGCACCGCTTTGGCGTAAACGGATTTGCACTTTACGGCCTTCCAGTCCCAAGATCAGGTCGTGTAACTGGAATATTAGGCCCTAACGGAACAGGAAAGACTACGATCGTAAACATTTTATCTGGAACCATCAAGCCAAATCTCGGACAAGAATCTCTAGCAGAAAAGGAAGTCCTCGAATACTTTGCGGGAACTGAAATTTGCAGTTACCTCGAAAGAGTTTACGGTAAGGATATAAAAACCTCTATTAAACCGCAGTATATCGACCTTATACCTAAGACTTTTACGGGCAAGGTAAAAGATCTGCTGGAAAGAGTGGATGAGCGCGAACTCATAGAAGATCTTTGCTCAAGGCTCTCGCTCGAAAAAGTGATGGAACGGGATGTTGAGAATTTGAGCGGTGGTGAACTGCAAAGGGTTGCTATAGCTGCCAGCATCGCAAAAGATGCTGATTTTTACTTCTTTGATGAAATAACACCTTATCTCGACATCTTTCAGAGAATAAACGTTGCCCAACTGATTAGAGAAGTCTCAATGTACAGTTCAGTTTTAGTTGTTGAACATGACCTTGCAATACTCGACCTGTTAGCGGATGTTGTGTATATAGTATATGGAGAGCCCGGCGCGTACGGCATCATCACCAATCCGAAAGGTGTCAGAGTTGGAATAAATGAGTATCTCCAGGGATATTTAAAGGAGGAAAATATTCGGGTACGAAGTGATGCTATAAAATTTGAAATCCATGCCCCTCGACTTGACAAGGAGGAGAGAGTGCTCACAAGCATTAGTTATCTTGAAAAAAATTATGAAGGTTTTAATTTTCAAACGCGCGGAGGAGAGATAAAAAATGGCGTATTGGGCATCATGGGTGCTAATGGTATAGGTAAGACTACATTCATCAAAATGCTGGCGGGCGTCGTTAAGCCAGATGTAGGAAATGTAACGCTCGCAGTAAAGGTCTCATATAAACCCCAGTACATAAAAGTTTCAGAGAGGGAATTTGAGACGGTAAGCGGTTTGTTAAGATCGATAACAGACGATTACGATTCAAGTTATTATCGTACTGAGATACTTAAGCCTCTGCAACTTGAATATATACTAGACAGATATCTAAAAGATTTAAGTGGAGGAGAACTCCAAAGGGTAGCCATTGCTGATTGCCTTAGTCGTAAGGTGGATCTTTACATGCTAGACGAGCCAAGCGCTCATTTAGATGTCGAACAAAGGGCACTTACAACGAGCTTATTGAGGCGGTTTACGGATAATAGAAAAGCAGGCACGCTCCTTGTTGATCACGATATCTATATGGTAGATCTCGCCAGTGAGCGGCTGATGGTCTTTAGTGGTGAACCAGGATCGCATGGCACAGCGGAAGGTCCGTTCGAGATGCGAGAAGGAATGAACCGTTTCTTAAGAGAGATTGGCATAACTTTCAGGCGTGACGAGGACACACACAGGCCAAGAGTCAACAAAATTGGGTCAAAGCTTGATAGGCAGCAGCGGAGTACAGGAGAATATTACTATCCTGAATTGAGTTAATTTGATTTTTTTTAAATATCGATCTATATTCCGTTAGTAGAAAATACGCCTTCTATCAGTCGTTGATGAGACTTTCGATAATTATTTTCTTAACGTGTTGTTGCTCCAACGTTGCTCTTGCAAGTTAATATTTTCTACAAGCACTCTCCCCTCGACGCTGCAATGAAAATTAAGTTACATGAGCTTAAACATCTACATGTTTTTAAAAAAAAAACTTGAAATAGCAATTACTTATAGAGACGTCCGATTTCATCCTCCATCCACTACTGTAATTATTTGGCATAGAGGGCTGTGCTAGTCTCACCGTTGTTGGTAGATTTGGGTATTGCGGCTCCGTGTTGCTTTTTTTTTTGGAATGTATGAGAGCACTTTAATATTTAAATTCGGGCTTTTTTTGTATAGCAACTATTTTTTTATACAGCATGAAACAGTTCTGTTTATACACATAATATCTAGACGCATTGTAATTCCACTGTGGAATAGAAAAATAACTATCCCTATTCGTCATTGAAAATAAGATTGTGTTCACAGTCCAAACGTGTTATTTTTTGTACCTTTCTTTAAGAAGGTTATAACAAGATTTTACGCTCGCAGATCATTATTCTTAGATGCTTGGGGGCACTGGAGCATAGTATTAATTGCGCCTTCATGTAAGCAGTATTTCGAGTAATTTGCCAGCCCACTGACGAGATCATTGAAGTTTAGACCTGCAAAAGACGGTGTAACATTTATAACAATAATAGAAATATGATGACTGAAGCTATTGCACCCGCAACCGTCGCAAAAAAGTTTACAGAGCTGTTTGTAAGGTAGTGCTTTCGTTCAAAGGTTGCACCCAAAATACTATCGAAGTTAGCTCCAAAAAATCCTCCGAGTATAGTCGGTATCAGAGTACCTAGCGAGCCAACACCAAGGAGAATGGACGCTATTGATACAACAGCGGCCCCCCCAAGAGCCGCGAACTCTCCGAGAATAGTTACCCCGCCATCTGTCCCGTGAGGAACTTTCGTTAAATCCGTGATTAACCGTGGAAGTTTTTTATAAGTTTGTCCAATTTCGCTTGCAAGCGTGTCGCCCGTTGCTGTGGCAACCGCTCCAAGGTAAGCAACTAGAATAAGTCGATTTCCAATTATACCAAACGCAATTGCGAAGACTAGGGCAGCGAGGCCATTACCAAAAACATTTTTGTATCCTCTAGCCCCCCCACCCCCCTCTGCTATCCCTATAGCCCTCTTGTAACCGTACTTGTACTTGGTGAAAGCTCCTCCGAGTATGAAAAACAAAAGCATAATTAGAAACCACCTAAAATCTGTGAATGAGACAATTAGGAGACCCATTAGAATTCCGCTTAAGACTCCGGATAAATTAGCTAATTTTATCTTTCCGAGTGAGTAACCTAAAAGCATCATAAAGAGCAGAGTAAGCAGCAGTTGAACTGTTGATATTGAATACTCAAAGCTGGCGAGGAGCCACATTACCATTCCCATTCCAATGGGTGCTATAACATCTTCTTCTATAGCTGTAGAGATACTTTTTAAAAGAGCGCCCACTGTCGCTCCTGTCATTGCAAGAAACAGTACCAAATCATAAGAGATGAGTGCATTTGTGACACTTACGGCAAAAGCACCGATTATATATGCAAGAAAGCCGCCTATTATAATGTAAGTCAAGCTACCAGCTAGCTTTCCATAAGATCCAACTATGTCTGAAGAGACTTCACCCAATGTTACGATGATGATTATTTGTGGTATTATGAATAACGGCAAGCTAGAGACAACGGCTAATACTGAAAGCGCCGTTAGCGATAGGGTGAGCGCAAGCGGCTTAGTTAATACTTCAGATTTTCTGTCTGAAATAGTTGCAAACATCATGAAGGTGCGCATTTTGGGGTTAATTAGAGCTATCATTAAGCATAATAATAACATAAAAAAAAGTGTGCCAATCCCCCCTAAGAAGGGAAGTGGAAGCGCCGCCAAGCTAAATAATATCCTTGCAATTGATCTTCTTACATTTACAACGTACACTGAAATCTCTTTGTAATTTCAGTTTGAAGTACTTTATAATTGCGATAAATTAAATATACAAAACGAGAAAGACTTTATGATGATTTCAAATCTCTATGAAAAAAGGCTGTTAGATCAGATAGAAATTGTGCCAAAAAACGTCACGCTCGTTATAGCAGAGACGGATCTTGAGTCATCCGATGGCTTTAAAAAAATTGAATCTTTCGTTATCTGGTGCAAAGAGGTTGGGGTTGAAGATATCACTGTGTATATAAGCATAATAGACCTGGGGGAGAACGCAAATCAGACATTACGTTTAAATACCATTAAAAAAATTGAAGCAGCCCTTGAAAATACCCCTTATGAAGTCACTATGTTTACTCCTGATGGAGTGAAAAAGATTGGAAAAGGAGGGAAAGCTTCTTTTAACATCTCTATTGGATATGGAGGGAAAAAAGAACTTAGTACTGCCATACGCTCAATTGCATCTAAGATCACAAGTGGGGAGTTAAATTCAAGCGCAATTACTGAAGAAACCATCAGCTCGCACCTCGTTTTCAAATCAGAACCTGATCTAGTCATAAGAACTGGGGAGCAAAGATTGACGGATTTTTTAATATGGCAAGCGGTATATTCTGAACTTTACTTTGCTGAAGTAAATTGGGCTGATTTTAGAAGGATGGATTTGCTAAGGGCTATCAGGGACTATCAAAAGAGAGAGCGAAGATTTGGAAAATAGACTGCGACACATTGAAAAAAGTAACTTTCTGCCCGTTTAACTAGCTTTTTCAATGCTGCAATTAAACGCAAACATATATAAGAAATTGAATTAAATGTTATGCAACAATCATAGAATAATTCGAGTTAAATTTAACTGTTTCATTCAAAGTACATTTCATGAATCCACTTCTTCAGATTGTTACTTCAGTAAAGTTCGCAATAACTCTAATTGCACTTATAATTTCAGTAGCGATTGTCGGAACTTTTCTGCCAAGTGGTACTTTTATATATAGCTCCCCTATTTTTTTCAGCCTAATTGGGCTCCTTGCAGTTTCGATAATCAGTTGCAGTTCCATAAGGCTCGTGCCCACCTGGCGAATTGTAATGGAACCTGCAATAGAAGTTAGCGACGCTTTCGTCACGCAACTTCCGTATAACTCGACTCTTAAATCGATCGACTTAGATGAAGTTAAAAAGCAACTACGAGGCTATAAGTTCATAGAATTGAATAAAGTGGACTCAAGCTATTTATTTGCACAAAAAGGACAAATTAGTAGATTTGGAGCACATTTTACGCACATTGGGGTATTAATACTATTGTTAGGCGCCACAGTCGGTGGGGTCTATGGCTACAGTAAAATCGCAGTGCTCCCAATGCAGCAGCTTGTAACTGTATCGGGGGTAGAAATAAAGCTCAACAGTTTCGAAGTGAATTATTATGACAATGGTATGCCAAGGGATTATAAAGCTCACGTAACGATTACTGAAGGCAATGTGCTGCATAACGATTCAATAGCTGTGAATCAACCACTGACTTATAAGGGAACAAGTTTCTTCCTTGACTCATTTGACGCTGAGGGATTTTTTCGTGATGGAAAGCCTAGCTGGGTTGCGTTGAAGGTAAGAAGTGATCCCGGGGAGCCGATTGTCTGGATGGGTGCGGCTGCAACACTCACCGGACTTATAATGTCGTTTTATATATCACACAAAAGAATTTGGATTAAGAAGTCTGGTGGAAGTGTCCTGCTTGGAGGGAAGACAAACAAAAACAGGCTAAACTTTTCACGCGAATTTGAGCAAATGGTAACAAATCTGGGGGGCACTTTACCTATTAAGGATGCTCGAAGCAAAGTTAGGTAGATAGCAACTGGCAGAAGACTCGATAACAGCTACGTAAATCATTGACAGTGGTACAATGAACTTAGTGAATTATGAAATGTTCGGATTTGAAATCGCCGTTGGGGCTTATCTGTTATGCTCACTGCTTTTTGTATCTTATTTTATAACCAAGAAAAAAGGCTTGGATGGCATGGCGTTCACACTTGCAGCATTTGGATTTGCATTTCAAACGTACGCTTTAGGAATTAGGTGGCTTTATGCTGGGCATCCCCCGTGGATTAATACGTATGAAATCATGTCATTCTTTGCGTGGGTGATCGTTGGAGCATATTTGATAATAAACGCGAAGTTCAATTACAAGGTCTTTGGATTAATCGTTGCTCCATTTGCATTTATTTTGATGGGATTTGCATCCCTCCAACCAAAAAATCCCGAGCCCCTTGTACCAGCGCTCCAAAGTGTTTGGCTACTCATTCACGTCCCAATAACGATGTTAGCTTATTGCGGCTTTGTTATCTCCTTTGCTGCGAGCATTCTCTATCTGTTTAAAGAAAAAGAAATTATTAGCATAAACACCTCTAATAACTTGACGAGTTCTAACAACAAAGCGATAGAAAAAAGAGCTACCACATCTACTTCAGCAAAGACGCTACAAATTCTTTCGAGATTTACCCTAGCACAACTTGATGATCTATCGTATAAGGGCGTAGCGTTCGCATTCCCCCTTCTCACAATAGGAATCATTACAGGGGCTATTTGGGCAGATAGGGCGTGGGGCAGTTATTGGAGTTGGGATCCAAAGGAGACGTGGTCATTAATCACGTGGCTCGTTTTCCTAATTTATTTACATGCTCGCACAAGTGACTGGGACACAAAAATTTCCGCTTATATCTCAGTATTTGGGTTCCTCTCCGTAATTTTTACTTTCTTAGGGGTAGGTTATGTCCTGCCTTTTTTAGAAAACCATTTTGAACTAAGTACAAGCTTACATGAATATACGGGTGGAGATTATACAGCAGGGACGATATTATTTATAGGTGTGGTATCAGCAGTACTTACGCTTCTGATTCTGTCGCGTATAAGACCACCAGGGCCCAAAATGCCAAAACCTAGCAAACACATTCTGGAAACTTAGAATTTTTCACAGAAGCTGTCAGGAGATTTGAGAATTGGCTCGATATCTTCCGGTCTATTTATATTTATGAAAGTACTTAACCTAGGATCGATCTCACGTATATCTTCCTTCGGAACAAAATTTACATTAAGCCGATCAACTATATACATTATAGCTCCTTTGCGTCGCTCTATAGCATTTTTCGCAGCATTTAAGGTCGGCTCCTTTTTATATACAGCGTGTAGCGGTTCGGGGGGAAATGGAATTGCAGCATCATAACCTTTTGCTCGAGCAAAAAGCAACTCTACCACTTTATGATTAATACATGGCATATCACAAGCAGTTACGAATGAATATTCTGACGTTGAAGCCTTGAGCCCAGCGTAAATTCCTGCTATCGGTCCAAAATTTTTGATGGAATCATAAACCATTTTTACGTCATCGAGTTTGAGTTTAGAGCCCTGTTCTTCATCCCTTGCTGCAATTATAAACTCATCTACCGTACTTTTGAGGTTTTCTATAATATGCTCTATGATGGGTTTGCCGCGAAGCTCAAGGAACGCCTTTTCAGTGAAGTCCATTCTTGACCCCTTGCCGCCTATAAGTATAATTGCTGTCCGCATTAAGGATAGTCACGTTTGAGATTATAGGTAAGTTCTCCAAGAATCTCTTCTACTTCAACACGGGTCACGCAACAAGCCTTTTTTGACAGGTGAAACACCTCTTCAACCTCTGCACGGCCAACCTCACTAAGTAAACGAAATGCTCGATATACTGTATCTCTTCTTCTCTCTCTTTCCCGCATCTGGTACACCCTTATTGCCCTCAAAAGGTCTATTTTTCTAAATTCAGGCCAGTATGGAGCACAAAAATAAGATGCGCACTCATTTCCGTTTGCGTGCCACGGAAGGAAATTAGAGGTCCTTGATACGCCTCCTGATCGTATTATGAGATCAACGTTTGGTATCGGTTCCTTTTTATACAAAAACTGTGAGAGCAAATCTTCGTCTATGTCATCAGTATTGAGTTCACCATTTTCAACCATTTTGGCTATAGACCTCGCTACATCAACAATTCCCTGTCTCCCACCATATGCGAGGGCGATGTTCAAGTAATGTTTAGTAAAGGAGTGAGTTGCTTCTTCTACGTTCTTAAGCGCCCTAAGGACACCTTGAGGTAAAAGGTGCCGATCACCTATCATTCGAACAGCGACTTCATCATCATAAATTCTACTGCTTTGGTACAGCTCACATAGTTTCGCCTCGAGAAGCCCGAAAAGCGCTGCGAGCTCTACTTCCGGTCGACCATAATTTTCCGCAGAGAATGAGTAAAGGGTGATTTGTTGAACGCCAAAGTCGATACACCAATTCATAACGTTCTCGGTTGTTTCTGCCCCGTAAATATGTCCATTTACTCTTGGTTCTCCTATTTTATCAGCAAATCTTCTATTTCCGTCTTGAATAATTGCAACATGTTGTGGAATGGAGCCTTCCAGAACCTCCTCTTGAAGTAGTCGTTCGTAAGCCTTATACAGCGAGTTGTGCGCTGCCTTTCCTATCCAGGACATTTTTCCCCCCTAACTTCACCAGCTGTACGTTAATTAACTACCGTCGTGTCGAGCAGCAACTTAACAGTGTTTTTGTATACGTCTTTTAGTGAATATATGTTGCGATTTGTGCGCTGCATTTCCTATCCAGGACATTTTTCCCCCCTAACTTCACCAGCTGTACGTTAATTAACTACCGTCGTGTCGAGCAGCAACTTAACAGTGTTTTTGTATACGTCTTTTAGTGAATATATGTTGCGATTTGTGCGCTGCATTTCCTATCCAGGACATTTTTCCCCCTAACTTCACCAGCTGTACGTTAATTAACTACCGTCGTGTCGAGCAGCAACTTAACAGTGTTTTTGTATACGTCTTTTAGTGAATATATGTTGCGATCTTTTGTAACATCTATTTTGAATATCCCAAGTTTAGTATTCATAAGACCAACCATCGCGGAGACCCCCCTATAGCTCACATCATATCCATTGTGCTTAAGATGCTGGTAGATTTCTTCTGTAGTAAATATTTGATTTTTCAAAAATAGTTTAAGGACTGCCCGCCTTATACCGTCATTATCTCGATCGAGGTAGTCCCTCAATCTATCTTTGACTGATTTATCATTCAGATATACCACACCCAGCATGATGAATTAACTTACATTTAGGTATTTACATTTTCGGTTTTGAGTTATTCAGTGAGCTTACAGTGGTGTGCTTTCCACGATCGTACCTTCTGGGTGTCTCTCTATAATCGTTACCTTATATCTTTTTGATCTAAACATTCGCGCCAATTCTTCTGCTATCCACCATGAAGTTTCAATTGTTCCTTCTACTATCTCATATTCATCACGCTCAAGTTCGCTTAAAATGTCCTCATCAACGACACCTTTGATAGTCCCGTACACGAGGGTTCCATCTTCAGTAATCTCTTCAAAGGGTCTCGCAACGCGTTGTGCTTTACGCTTGAACCGCTCACGTAGTTGAATGCTGTCTTTTGAGCTTGATGAACAGAAATATACCGGTACTTTGAAACTACTTATGTAGTTTGCTACTTCTTTACTCCCAATTGCCGCGCAGCCCCCCTCTGATGGTACAAAACCCATTTCAGTCAGCTCTTCATAGTTTGTTTCAGAAAATTCGAGTTCATTGAGATTTAAAAATCCACCAATTCTTGCTAGGACTTTCAGAATTTCAGGGACATGTTTTATGGCAGGTATTTCTACTCCTACTTCGAGACCAAGTGATTTAGCTTTCTTTAAAGCGTTATGGTAACTTGAGCTTTCAAACTTGTCCCATAGTCCGATGGGAGGGTGAAATCTAATCTCATTGAGACCCACTTTATAAAGTTTAGTAAGGGTGCGGTGATCGGGAGCGATTGAAGTATAGAGGTGTATATGGTGGCCTATTCCAAATTCATTTTTTAGGAGAGTGATATAATGCATGACTCTTTCTGATTTTAGTAACGGTTCACCGCCTGTTATGCCTGTTCCCAGCGCATCCATTGAACATGCTTCGCACAATATGTCTTCATCCGATTTTACAAGCCTTTCATTTGCATATACTTTGTCAGTTCCACGTCTCAAGTCTGATATAGGGCAATAAAAGCACTCATTGTGACAAGTTCCAGTAACGAAAAGCACCATTTTCGCGCCAATTTGGCACAGTTGACAGCCTTTAGAATGCAAGATTGTTCGATCCATACGTTGACGAGATTGAATCATATGTTAGTTCATTTCGCATTTCATAAAGCTTGTCAATGATAAGCTTAACTTAGTTTATTTGGGATTACTAAAATAAACCGTGCTATTATACAAAAATCATGCAGTGATATGCTGTGTACATATTTCATGCGTTATATATCCTTGACGGTGTCGAAGGCGCATAATAAATTTAGTCGATCGGGGTAAGGAACGATCTTTGTGGCAAGTACTCGGGGTATTTGGAATACAAAAGCTGTACTAACAAAGAGAGACGTTGACATTGCATTAGTTACCTGTTCGTTCGTAAAAATAAGCTCCTTGAGTTAAGTTGGCATTGTAATAAGCTCAAAATCGCCTGTTAAATAATAAAGTCACATGATTTTTACTTTTTTTTTCTAATGTGTTAAGGGAATTGAATTAACGCATTCTGTCTTTGACGAAGATAATCAAGCACGTTGAGTTAGAAAATTACCAACAGTTTGATATATTATTCTCTCAATAATGATAAGTATATCAAATATGATATGTTTATTGAAGACCGCTATGAAAAGTCCTCTTCTTTGGTTAGCACTTCTCGGCGCTGTCCACAAACCCATAAAGATTTCAGTGAATGGCTTTGCGCAAAAGCTCAAAACGAGTCCTATGACAGCCTCTCGCAGACTTAAAGAACTTGATGATGACGGTTTAATTTCACGTAAGCTTTTGGGTAGATCACAGACGGTGAAAATAACAGAGGAAGGGACTTCCCTTTTAAGGGATGAATACTTAGAATATATATCTATTTTCGAAGGTGGAGGTACGATTGAGTTTAGTGGTTGTATAATTTCCGGCTTGGGAGAGGGAAAGTATTACCTTAGCCTACACGGGTACACGAAGCAGATTGAAGAAAAACTTGGTTTCTCACCATACCCAGGAACGCTGAACGTTAAACTTGATAGGGGTAGTGTTACAGCTCGTACGAGGTTAATAGAGTTCGAGCCAGTACGTATATCGGGCTTCAAGAGGCGCAATCGCACGTATGGTGGCATCAACTGTTATACAGCGATTGTTGAGGGCATACAGGGGGCAATAATAGTTCCCGATAGATCTCATTATCACAACGATGTTGTAGAAATAATCGCCCCAGTTTCTATTAAACAAACACTTGGTCGGGGCAATAGTGATAAAATAAAGGTGATGACGACGTGAGCATTTCGGACGCGATAAAATCCATTAGAAATGGGCAAATGATTTTGATTTACGATTTTGACGACAGAGAAGGAGAAACCGATATGGTTATACCTGCTATCTCAGTAACACCACGAGACGTTGCTAGAATGAGAGTCGAGGCGGGTGGACTAATTTGCGTAGCGGTACATCCGAAAGCTGCAGAACGGATTTGCTTGCCATTTATGTCTGATATTCTAAAGTTCGCCGGTTCAAATGGTGATGGTTTTAAACTTAATTCAATTTGTGAACAGCCAGGAGATCTTGCCTATGATAATCGATCATCCTTCTCTCTATGGGTAAATCACAGGGGGGTTAGGACGGGAATAACAGACATCGATCGTGCCTTAACTATAACCGAGCTTGCAAAGACTGTTGAAGAGGCCATAAATATGAATTCAGTTGATTTTGGAAAGTACTTTAGATCGCCGGGACACGTGCCCGTTCTGAGAGCTGCTGGAAGGCTCATACGAGAAAGGCGAGGTCAAACTGAACTTTCAATAGCCTTAGCTGAAATGGCTGAAATAAACCCTGCTATGGTGGTGTGTGAAATGCTTGATGCGGAAACTGGGAAAGCTCTTAGTAAAAGCGACTCAATTGCATACGCAAAAAAGAATGGCCTCGTATTTCTAGCAGGACAAACTATTGTAGATGGATATCAAAAATTTTACGACTCTTGTAGCATTCACTGTTCACTAAGTCCTTTTTGACAAATGAAGATGGTAGTCAAAAGTTAACCGAGCGCCCCCCTCATAGTGCCCAGCTTCAGAATACAGCTTTCGATAAGACCCATCTGCGTGACTTCATCTATCAACATTCTTTCACCTGTGCTAATCAACTGTTTCAGCGTTGGTTTTATTGTTTCCATCAACGTACAATATGTTACATTTTGCTGTCTTTCATTAAGAGCTAGATATTCATAAACATACTTCACGTCTTGTTGTACCTGCTTAAATGCGGTATAAGGCATAAAATCTCGTGCCACTTTCAAATTGAGGAACTGTTGAGAAAAATTTAAGTCACCTCGCAGGCCTGGGTAATACTCCGTTAAAAGTACATCAAGTAAACCTCTGTCATCTGCCTCCTTTAACCCCCTTCCAGTTCCGATGAACTCTGGAGGGAGTCCTATGCTATAAAGCGCACCCGTATATTTAATAGCACGAGGGAGATCAGGCAGTGTATCTGTCACTTGGAGTCGCCTCAACTCACGCGAAAGTTTCTTGTCTCTAATACACGATGCGAGATAAGCCGGCCTAGGAACGTCTCGTGCATATCCAATAGATCCTTTTCGTGCAAGTCGATCGCGCTGGTTAGGGAAGAAATCCGACATAGCTTTTATTGAATCAATTATTAGGTAAAAGGTCTTGAGATAATTCTTTGTAAAAATGCCAATTAACTTCAGTATCTCGTCTCTCTGTTCGGCAGAATAATTTACTGGCTTCGTTTTTTGAAGGTCGTCACTGATTCTCTTTATAAGCTTAACAGTGCTCTGACGATCGCAGTCGTAAATAAGGCTTGATTGAATAGTGACGGTTTTCAGGCCCCAAAAATCATTCAATAATGAATCGACATTTTCAAGGGTGACGTGTCCTCTAAACGGCAGTGATCCAGCCCATAATTGGTGCTACTGTTACGTCATACTCTCTACATACGTATAACACTCTGATATGGCCAGTTTATTAGTGAGGGCTGAGGGAAGATGACCATAATCTAATGCGGCATCGCTTCTTCCAAGCATTACACGGAGAGGTCCCTCGCTCAATCCAAGGTCTTTACAGCCGCTTAAATATTCAGTGAGTAGTTTCTTAATAGATATTAATTCAGGAACCTCCTCTACCAAGGGTATAATATGGATAACCTGTTGATCCACACTTATGTTAAATTCGCGATTAGTGAGGTCTATCACATCAAGTATTCGTTTTCTGGTATCAATCAGTTCTAGAGCGCTCTTGCTCATTGGATGGATAACCTCTATTATGCTAGGCTCTGCGGTCTCTTCGTGAATCCGATAATAGGTTTCCATAATAGACATAAGAGCCATAAGCTGCCTAAATACCGTTTCCTGTGAAACACTTGGAATTCGTGGTGTAATAAAAACATCTTTTCCAGGAATTAGGCCTTTGGAGACAAGCCCTTCAACAACCTCGGAGGTTTGAACATACGGGGTCATCTTCCCTTCAAAGTCTATCATATATTCATCTATGCCAAATCCTCCCTTCTTTGTTGGCATAAGGACTTTCATCGCTTCTTCAGCTTCTTTTTGCACAGGGACATAGGTCGTTGCTGAATCTGGATGTTGAGTGGCCATTGTGGCAGGGATCTTTCTCATTTTGGTATCTCCAAGCTAAATGTAAAGTAATGCAATCCACTTTTTCGCGGGACATTTGCCATTAATTTTTAATCAAAGCTCACTTAAATAATAAAAAAATTGATGTGGGTTATACAGCGCATTTAAACCACTCTAAAGATACGTGGACCAATAATAAGAAGTATGAACGAGGCTAATATGATGACTCCAAGAATGTCAGTGACCACTCTTGTGACCAGAGCTTGAAGTTTGATGCTTTTTAAGAGTCGTCCTATAATTGACTCAAAAATATGTTTAAACACGTGTCCTCCATCTAATGGCACCGTTGGAAGACTGTTAAAAAGCCCCACATAAAAGTTAAGCCACCCCACCCATAATAATGTATTAGCTATCCAGAATATGCCTGACCCAAGGTGACTGGCCCACCCAATTGGCTGGTACAGATTGATCACGTCTCCTGTGAATCCGTTAAAGATCACTAAAGCTAATGCAAGGAGCGCCATCCATCCTCCAATCGTATTGAGGGTGTGAGGTATCTGTTTTAAAAAGTTAAGTGTTTCCTCTGAGCCGCCTGTTACGCCTAAAAATCCTTGATTGAAGTTTGGATTTCTACCAAGGGCTACTGTAAATTCATACGAGGTGCCTTTTTCTGCAGCTTTTACTAAAACTACTTGCCCTGGGTGCGTTGTGTTCATGAAGGCATGAAACTGGTCATTACTTGCGATTATCGTATTGTCTATCTGTAGAATTGTCATTCCCGGTCGTATTCCCGCGTTATCAGCCGGCGATCCACTCACAACGCCTACTACTCCTAACCCAGGCATTGGAGCAATAGCTGACAGAACGGGGCCAAAGAATAGCGCGAGACATATTAAGGCGACCACAAAGTTGCCCATAATCCCCGCCGTTTCTACTCGAAGTCTTTCCCTTCTTGTGGCTATCTTGCCATTATCTTTCGCTTCTTCGCCAGATAGCTGTGATTCGTCTGGTTCAGCAAACGCTCCCACAGGCAACACCAATACTAAAAGGCCGAGGGCTTTTAGTTTAATATCTGCCGCCCGACTCAACAGCGCATGTGCAAGTTCATGAACGATGAGGGCTACGATGAGAGCAATGATGCCCCACGTTAATGGAATGAATTGATTTATGCCCGGCAGCAACAAGATATTTCGAGGCTCGTTAAACGCAGTTGGTCCTGGTCTTATCTGAAGTATTAGATAGTCTTCAATTATCAAAAAAATAAACATAAAAATCATCGATAGTACGACGACAAAGATTCCAACGTCGGCGAATGCATTCCAGAACTTTTTTGGGCCAGCTAATCGATCCAAAAACTGCTGACCGCGCGTCGTTCTTATCATGAGAATTGGGCCATAAATACTAATATTATGGCGCTCGAGAATTCCTAAGCTGTTAAGTAAGAGCACAAAGAGCAAATAAACAGAAAGGATTACTAGTGCGAGGATATAATAGTCCAAACAGGTCTCTCCATACTGGTGTGATGATGTTCTCCAACATATATGTAACTACAGCTAACCTCGAAGAAGCGAAGCAAATTAGTCGTCAGCTTGTTCAAGCAAAACTCTGCGCTTGTGTAAATGTACATCCCGTTTTGTCAATCTATCGGTGGAAAGGGCGTATTCAAGAGGAGGAGGAATATGCTTTAAACATAAAAACGACAACCACATTGGTAAAGAAAGTTACTGAGAAGCTATTAGAGCTTCATAGTTATGAAACACCGTGTATAGTTTCCTACAATATCGATTACGGCTCAAAAGAGTACCTCAAATGGATTTCGGAGGAAACCATTTAAGTGATTTGTCATAGCCCAGATGCAGCCGAATGAAAAAGCAAAACTAAACGCGACAATGAGCCCTTATTGGCCCCCCAACTCGTGGGCCTTGTGACAACTGTAAATTTAATGGAAAACCAAACATTGCCGCGCTAATGGTAAAGCCGCTGAAGATTCAAGATTATCATTATATGGATGCAAATCAAATGGGTGCAAAATAATAAACAATCGTGAGGCAGGAATCACCGATTTTTCACAGAGCAATTGTCGCTAAATCAAGGGATAAAGAGGCAGGTCGTGATGCTTCGTCACTAAGAGGGTTAGGACCCCCTCTGCAGTGCAGTACGAAGTTTATGATTCGAGATCAGAGCTGAAATTGGAGATTCATAAGTACGACATCCCGAAGGGACTTATAGTATAGTTCCCTTTTACGTTCGAAAATGCAGCAAGAGACAATCGTACACTGGGCAGACGTAATTGCACAAAATATTAGCGGAAACCAAGTCATAGCTACAGGCATAACTCCCTCTGGCAACATACACATTGGTAACATGCGAGAGGTTGTAACGGCTGACGCAGTTTTGAGAGCTATTAATGACGTTGGGAAAGAAGCAAGGTTAATTTACGTTGCTGACACATTTGATCCCCTGAGAACAGTGTACCCTTTTTTGCCAAACATTTACAAGAAGTACGTTGGGTGGCCAATATCTGAAATACCTGATCCCGTAGGCTGTTGTGAGAACTATGCGGAACACTACTTAAAGCCATTTTTAGATTCATTAGAAGAACTAGGCATTCAACCAGAATTATTTCGAGCAGACGAAATGTATAAATGCGGGGCCTATACAGCTGCAATCAAACTCGCACTTGAAAAGAAAGACCATATTGCAAAAATAATTGAGGACGTCTCAGGAAGAAAATTACCGCCTGAATGGAGCCCATTTAATCCATTATGCAGCTCGTGCAAAAGAATTACTGCAGGAGTTGTATTGGAGCACATGCCAGAAATTACTTCAGTTACATATAGGTGTGCGTGCAGCGGTAAGGGAATAGCGAATTATTCAAAAGGAGAGGGAAAACTCGCTTGGAGAATTGATTGGGCGGCACGATGGAGCATCTTAGGTGTGACAATTGAGCCGTTCGGAAAGGATCATGCCGTAGCTGGCGGATCATTTGATACCGGCATACGCATCTCGAAAGAGGTATATGCGTTTGAACCACCACGACCGATCCCCTACGGGCATATCCATCTAAAAGGGAAAGGTAAAATGTCTAGTTCTAAAGGAGTCACGGTAACGATCAAAGAAATGCTAGACGCTGTACCAGCCGATGTGTTGAGATATATGATAATTAAAAGAAAGCCTGAAAAGCTAATTGATTTCGATCCCGGTTTAGGTCTTTTGAACCTTATAGATGAGTTCGATAGTGGAAACGATCGCGCTTACGAGCTCTCACGGGTCGTCGGCATCAAATCGAGCGTCCCCTTCAGGCACATGGTAACGGCAGTTCAAATAGCTTCCAATTTTGATGAGCTCCTTACAGTACTAAAGCGAGGAGGTTATGATGTCAGCGACATCAACTCGATAAAGTTGAGGGCAAAAAATGCAAAAACGTGGCTTGACCGCTTTGCACCGCCATTTGTCAAGTTTACGGTGCAAGATCATCTTCCTGTTCTGGCTCAAACGCTCACCCTTGAGCAGAAAAAAGCGTTATCGCAACTTGCTGATGTTATAGAGGCAGGTGTAGATAACGCTGAACAACTCCATAACGCGATATATGAAATAAGCGAGCTCATTGGCATCGATCCTAAAGATTCATTTAAATCGATTTACATCGCCTTCTTAGGAATAAGTTCAGGACCCCGGGCTGGGTGGTTCCTCGCATCGCTTGAAAAAGATTTCGCTATATACCGGCTCAAAGAAGCTGCCGAAGTTTTAAACTTTGCTCCTTAAATAGTCTCGCCTAATCTTTGCTACTTCTGGTCAAATGCTTGTTCAATATCAGCTTTTATATCTTCGACGTTTTCTAGACCCACAGACAGTCTTATAAGGCCGTCTGTTATACCAATTCGGTTTCTGTCGCTTTTTGGAACAACTGAGTGGGTCATAAGCCCTGGATGCTCTATTAACGATGCTGTGTCTCCTAGACTCACTGCGAGAGTGCAGAGTTTGAGGCTATTTAAAAACTTTAAACTCTCGTTCAGTCCTCCGTGAACCTCGAAAGAAACAATACCGCCAAATCCAGACATTTGCTCTCGCAAATTTTTGCTGTTCGTTAGTTTACGATCAAGACCTGGATAAAAGACCTCCTTTATCTCTGCTCTTTTCTTTAGAAAAGCAGCTATCTCTCTCGCATTTTGAGCATGTCGTTCCATCCTTACTGAAAGTGTTTGAATCCCACGTAAGATAAGAAAAGCATTAAATGGACTCAATGCCCCGCCCATATCTCGAAGCACGCCTCTCCTAATGGCATCTGCAAATTCAAATGAAGCGATGACTATCCCGCCTAGTGCATCACCATGGCCATTTAAATATTTTGTAGCGCTGTGAACGACAATGTCAGCTCCGAGTTCCAGAGGTCTTTGAAAGTAGGGCGTTAGAAATGTATTGTCCACAATTGTTCTCAGCCCAGCCTCCACAGCTATTTCAGTTACTGCCTTTATATCTGTCAATTTAAGCGTTGGATTTGCCGGTGTTTCAAAGAAGATCAGTTTTGTAGTATTCTTAATGGCATCAATGACTTGATCGACATCTGACGTATCAACGAAACTTACGTCAAATCCGAATCTAGGTGCTGCTTTGCTTAAAAACTCGTGTGTGCTGCCATATAAGACTTCATCTGCTATAAGATGGTCACCACATTTTAATATAGTGAATATAGCCGCTGTTATAGCCGCCATACCTGAAGCAAAACTTACCGCAGAATCTCCCCCCTCAAGAGCTGCCATTTTAATTTCGAGCATAGTGTTAGTTGGGTTTGAAGATCGTGAGTAGACGTACTTCCCTCGTGGGATACCTGTTGTCAGTATTTCATCAAATGCGAACGTTGAGGTCTGGTAAATGGGGGTTGATAAAGCCATGTTCTCGGGGCAAGGTCTGAGCCCTGCATGAACTATTTTTGTATCTATCCCGTACTCATATTCGTGTTCCATAGAAGGACCTCATACGAGGGGGACTGGTTGTTTTTCCTCTGGTAAAACAGGGAGCTTCATAGTATTTATCAAAATGGGGCTCGACACTTCTTTTGCTCGTTCAAGCAAAAGTTCCTTTCCTCGTTGTGTTAGTGCAAATAAGGGCACACCTGTACCCACCTGTGCCAATGCTTTACCTTCTACAGCGTCTCGTATTGCGAAAGACGCACAGCCCGTTGTGATATCTACGATTTTTACAAACTCTTTTGCAGCTTTTTTGTCCATACCAGTTACGTGTACCCCTATAATTATCACTTCGGTGTGCGTCGCGTTCTCGACTTCACGGCACTCTCTTGCCTCCTCAACGTTTGTAACGGTAACTGCAATTTTTTTGTTCCCAAGCGCAACGGCCCGTGCGACACCGAGGGGTTGGTTTATAATTGCACGCTTGCCATCGAGAGTAATGCCGCCTGCTTCTTCAACACGTTTTACGAGCTTTGGTACTATCGTGGTGTCTATCACTCCTGAAATCCTGGCCCCAATTCCCTGCGTTAAAGTTGGACTCGATGTAATAACGGTTCCCACTCCTTCACAAACTGATATGCTAGCTTCAAGGAGTCCCTTTCGTAACCCAGTCATCATAACTTCTGACGCTCCGAAGCCAACAAATACCTCCATCTCAA
This sequence comes from Methanobacteriota archaeon, assembly GCA_963704625.1. Classification (GTDB taxonomy): domain Archaea; phylum Halobacteriota; class Bog-38; order Methanoflorentales; family Methanoflorentaceae; genus DASPRZ01. The sequence continues at coordinate 2,140,905 of OY969924.1, forward strand.
TTGACCTGTTGCTAGTACACATTCCAAAGTCTTCAATTCTGAACTCAATGTTCTTTTTTATGATCTCAGGAGTTATCTTCTCAATTCCTCGTGCTTTGGCAAAAATAGGGCAGTACTTTATCAACGGTTCGCCAACTTGCACTACTTTACCATCTTCAACTACAACGTAAGCCTTTCCTAGTGCCTCAAGAACGTGTTTTTCTGCCATATATTCTCTCTCTGACATTAAAAAGTCTCAATTTCAACATTACTCTTAAATACTCAGTTTAATAGGTAGATGCTTTTAAGCTTTGCTCGATACGGTTTGATCTAGGTTTTCCGTACTATTCTTGGGTCCGTACTTATAGTATATAATGAGTGGCACATTAATGCTGTCATTATCGACGTAAGCCCACTTTGGAACGTGTACCGGATGATCAGAAGTTATAAACAACAAAGTTGACTTGCTCAAGTTATCTATAAGTCGTTTAATATTTCCATCTATTGTAGTCGCCGAGTACATTACGTCCTCCCAAGACTCGGCATAATGATGCAAACAGTTATCAACAGCTCGGAGGTGAATTGCCATTAACATCACATTCTCGAGCTTAAATGCTTGAAGTGCAAGGTCAGTTATCCGCCTATCATAATCCACTATTCCGCGGGTATTTTCCACTCCGATCGCTACATCTACCCTATTTAACATGGATTTTGCACCCATCGTTTCAATGATAATGCCCGACTTAATTCCATTTTCGCTGGCAATTTCAAGCACTGACCGTATAGGGGTGTAAAACACGTCAGCAACTTTATAGAGTAAATGATGTTCTGGAGTATATCCAGTCAAAATAGTGCCAATATTAGGCGTTGTAATACGCGGTGGAAGTGATTTACACTCGAAGAAAAGACCGTCGTGTGAAAGTTTTTTTAAGTGCTGTATGGTATCACCAAGTTTGGTATAGAGCGTTACTCCGATTCCGTCGATAATCACTAGTAATATCTGTTCTATGTTTTTACCTTCAGTATAGCGCACAGCTTCCCAAATCTCTTTTCCATCGTGATCAGGAATATGTATATCTAAAATGCGCGCAATTGTCGGAGCAATATCAAGCTGAGTATATGTCGTCACGACCATTTCTTCACGCTAGAATAACCGTTCTAATTAATAAAATTTCGGAAGAAAGTGTCGTGCTACGAAGCTGTGCGATGATGTTTTTACTAGCACTCTAGCATCCCATTTATTTCTATTTCGTTCGAAATGTAGCCCTTATAAAGACGCAAAGTTTTTTTTACAATCAATATTTGGGTGTTCTCAGAACATTAGCGGATATAGATGACATCAATTCCGCTTCTAATATGGTGATAATTGGTCTTGTTTGGGGATTAATGTCGACGATAGCGTGAATCCAAGCAGCTTCACGGTTAAGTTGGTGGACAATATTCTCCCTCTTCCATTTTGATTTTCTCTATTCATCGTGGCATTACGTCCACTGCGAGTGGCTTGATATATTAACAGATTGTTGTTGTGCTGAGCTTAAAAAACATTATAATTCTTAGCCTATTATCATCTTCGAGCTTTGTGGCAAGCTATTTTCAATTGACGAAAACATTTTTATAGTGTTTGGAGGTGTATCGCTGACAATATCGGACGGTGACGAAATATAAGGGACTTGCTGTGCTGAAATTGTTAACGTCACTGTGTAACTGACGAAGTGGGAAACTTTTGATTCATCTTTGTTTACACTCGTTATTTTTCCATTTGTTATCGTCTAAAAACGTTTTTTTTTACAATTAGTTCTAATTATAGTCATTTTCACTGCCTCTTTTGTTACTTCAACATTATTTAATGTTAAAGTGTTGAGCATCACACACAGATCTAAGCGCACTTTTCCGCTGCAACGGTTAAAACGTATCAGCACCTTTATCTTGATTAATAATCGGCATTGACGTTTGTTCTACTATTTGATGGGTGATTAAGGTCAGTGCAAATATGCTACGAGTATCAGTGCCACAGTTTCATGTGGGATTAATAGATAAAAAACACGGAACAATAGAGTTAGGCCTTATATCGCTTGGCAGCCTGTTGCAGTGCCTCAAATGCTGGAAGCCTTCTCCCTGAAAGGTAGTTAATCAAAGCCCCGCCTCCGAGGCTTATGTGCGAAAATCCTTTTTCGTTGATACGTAGAGACTCTATCGCAGAGAGGGTATGTCCACCACCAACAAGTGAGAAACCATCAGATTTGCTAATCGCTTCCAATATCTCTTTTGTGCCAACTTCAAAGTCAGAATCTTCATAAACACCTGGTGGACCTTTTACCACCATTGTCTTCGCTGCTTCTATAACCGCTTTGTATATCTGAGTTGTTCCCTTTCCGATATCCTCTATGATACCTTTTGCTGGTAGCTCTTTTGTTGTTATCTCAACTCTTTCACCATTGAGTTTATATGCCACGTCAACAGGAACGTCTATATGCGGACCGTACTTTATAAGTAAGTCTTTTACCGCTTGAAGTCGCTCAAGATGGCCTTTGTCTCTCAGAAAATTAATTGTTTCTTTACCTAGGTCATACTCACGCGCCACCATGAAAAGAAGCCCGAGCACTCCAGACGAAAGAACCCTGTCTATTATACTTTTTTGGAACCCATGTTCGAGCACTTCAATGTTGTCGTCAGGTTTGCCACCTCCCAGAATGTAAACGACTGGATGCTTTGGGTTCATAATTGCTTGCCTATCATAAAGAAGCTCTTTTTCCATTATCCTTCCTGCAGCTGAAGGAAGTGTTGCCGCCAGACCCACGATAGAAGCATGTGATCTGTGGGCTGAAGGAAATGCGTCGTTGACAAATAGGTCTGCAAGAGAACTTAACCTGCTTACTAGTATCCCTCTCGCGTGTGCTTCCGGCTGTAGCTCGAGTGTTTCTTCAGCTAAAAATCGAATATTCTGGAGAAGCAGAACTTCTCCAGATTGTAACGATTTCATTCTCTCTCGTGCAGCTATGCCTATGGTATCGTCTACGTAGTCAAATTTCTCTTTTAATACGTCTTTTAAAGCGTCAGCGTGTTGGTCGAGAGGAAGGAAATCATAATCGCCAGCCCTCCCTTGATGTGCTAGGACTGCGACCTTCGCTTTTTTATCTGCAAGCTCTTTAATTGTTGTGATAGATTCACTTATACGCTTCGATTCTGAGATCTTTTTTGTATCTTTATCAACTGGTACGTTTATGTCAACTCGCAAAAGCACTGTCTTATCTTTAAAATCTAAATCATCAAGAGTCAAAAAGTCGCGCATCGTACTCTCATTAGCCCTTGGTTTTGCCTACTACTATAAAGAGAAGTTTGTTCGTGTGATGTAGCTTTAAATCATTACGCAAGCTCGGGTTAATCTTTCAACTACGCTTATTCTAACCCCCAAACTTTTCTGTGTATTTCTCTTAATTCCTCGGGGTTATCTGCTAAACATTGTGGTGGGCGAAATGAACCTCTCACACCTACAGCGTTGTCCGTCTTTTTTATTGACTTCCATGGATCTCTCTCTATGCCCATCATTGCTCTAATGCAATCGATGTTATCTAATATTATATCCGATTCTTGGTGCACTGCTTGCATGAAAAAAACTTCATTGTCAACAACATTGACGCTTTCCTCCCAGATTGGAATCTCCCATAAGTCATATCTAGGCCTCCCCAGATCTCTTCCAAGTTCGATGAGTTCTGCGGTTGAACCCAAGCCATCACTCGCTCGTACAAGCATAATCCGTCTTAAGCTGTAAAATTCTCTGAGCAGATCTTCCCGCGTTACATCGCGCTCAACTTCAATCATGATGTTGTGTTGGTGCATCAATGTCGTAGATACTAAAACTGCGATTGTGTTTATTTTCCACTCCGGCACGACCGTGTTTACATCAGGGCCGTGGTGAGAGGGAATTGTCGGTGGATTGGGCACGATTGCATTAATCGGACCCTTTTTAATCTGCAGTGGGTCTGCCCCCCTTCGTACCAGTACCGCCCTTACCTTTCTAATACCAGCTACCTTGTTAACAGCATATAATGACCTACAGAGCCCTGTAGTGTTGCAAGAGACCACCCTCGAATAATCCTTGTCAAGAGTTCTTTCGTAATTACAATATGCGTTGAATGAAAATCCGATGGCCTCATGTTTTTCGCCGCCTTCGAATATTGCCTTCACTCCGACCTTTTTATAAATGTTTTCAAGATTTTTCGCACCCATTCCTTCTGGCGTTGCATCGACGACAATATCTACTTCTTTTACCAAATCCATTGTCGTTCCCGCAACATCCAACCCTGCAGCTTTAAATCCTCCAATTTTGTCAGATTCTGAAGCATAGAGAGGGTATCCCTTTTCGACAGCTACAAATGCTTCAAAATTTGGCCGCGTTTTTGAAACTCCAACTAGTTGCATGTCATCTTGTTTGGCTACTGCATCAGCCACTCGCTTTCCTATGTTCCCATAACCGTTAACTGCCACTTTAACAACCACAAACGATCCACCTCTTAAGTGTAGATAATCTAATTCTCACATTTCATAAAGCTTTCCCAATAAATTAGTGTTTGATCTTAACTTTTAAAATAGTTATAATTTAAAAGTAATTCGCACGCATATTTAACTTAATATGGCAATTTAGTCACCCTCTGTAAAAAACCTCTATTTCCTTTTTTTGCATAAATTCAATTTATTTGTCCATAAATTAGCTGCTTCAAGCATATATTCGCCTTTAAACATCCTTAGTTGGAAGAAAGACACTCGTAAAGATACCATTATGCCCGCAACAACATCAAATCGGCTAAGTCCATTGAATTGTCTTTTTCAAAACGGGATAAATTTGCCTCCTTGTTTAAGCTTCAAGGACGCACAGTTACAGAAACAGATTTTATATTACACAGCAAAAGAAAAGTAGTAGTGGAATAGTTAGAATTAAAAAAAATCAAAAATAGTTCTTTGAAGCAAATGTTTATTTAAAAATATCGTATTGATCAGAGCTATGTTGATGCGCGTTGCAGTGCTTTTTAAAGCCTCTGCTAAACTTTCAAACTTTAAGGGATCATGCCTAAACGCATCTCGCACAAGTTCTCTAATTACCCAGCTTCCAAGTGGTATATCATATGTTGGTTGGACTTCTCTTATAATATAAATTGAGGCTTGCTTCTTAATATTATTAAGATATTCAAGTGTCGAGAATCTTGCAGCGAAATAACCCCCATCCCTACTTGAGCTTTTGCCATCGTAGTTTTCGTACAAGTCTCCAATTTCCACTTTTCCGTTGTCAGTTATCCAAAGTTCAGTCCATCCGAAGGAATAGTGGTTAGGGAGTAATATTACCTCAAAATGATTTCCAAACCCTTCCGATATAAACAAGTTGACCTCATCGATCTCTGGGTAAGTTTTTATTCGTTTTAGCATCGCGTTTCCAATTATTGTGTCCACAGCAGTGATAGACCAACGAGTTGGAACAATCAGCCGTTTTCTACCTAGTAATCCTACCGATAAAAGCCTACTAATTTGATATGGTGAGACTCCTTGCCAATATAGTTCAATAACTGCTTCTGAGGCTTTAATATCAACATCATAAACGAGACTATCGATTTTTTTTGGTACTTTTGGGCTCTCTAATATTTGGATATCACTAATTATTCCAGAAGGCCCCATAGGGGCAGTGATTTTATCAAAATTAAGTTCCGTTTTAGGACTTTTTATAAACTTTATTTCAACGTCTATAGGAAACTCAGACATTGCAAGCTCTTGGGTTTCAAGTAACAATCTAGTGGGATCCATGGCATCAGTTACGTTCAACTTAAAGTTTGAACGTACGAGGTTTGATCTAATCTCAACGATGTCTTCCCGTTTTAATGTAAGCCATGATTCAGGCATGTCAAACATTTTTGGATCATCAATGAGCGGAGAGACAAGAGGTCCCGCAAATACGTTAGGATACCCCACCCTCCCAACAAATGCGGACGGTGGAGTAGCTCCAAACAAATTGCTGCCAATTTTTCCTATTTTAACCGAATTTAAAAGAAGCTCTTTGCGCGTCTTTTTATTTTCTTTCGTTTTCACACTGTCTGTTACAATAATTGGTGACTAAAATTATTAACTTATTGCTTCGCTTACGTCTCCCAGTAATTAACTGACTGTATGCTTCTCTGTACAATGTATTTATGACAATGTTTTTCTGAAAAGATAATAGGATTATGCTCATTGATCATGTTACTTGTTTTTAAATTCAACGTAAGACCGCAATATCAAGATCTTTCAGTGAAAGGGCTACAGAAAAGCTGAAAGATTGGACCAATCTTCTCGAAGACCTGCAGAAAAATCTTTAAAGTTGACAAGAGTAATGTATCACCGCTCTCCAATCGTGCGTGCTGTTTTGAGCACATTTTTCTGAAATAAGCTCTAGGTTTTACCGCATATCTTAAGAGAAGGTTTAAATGTATACTGCCCTATTGTATGATGAAGAGTTATGATCGGCATGATTTTATGCGGTGGCTATGGGAAACGGCTTAAACCTTACACTGAGGATATGCCAAAGCCACTTATAGAAATTCAAGACAATTATACAATTTTGGATAAACAGCTTTATGACATGGTAAATGCTGGAACAGACAAAGTAATACTGCTTACAGGTTATTTGAGCGAAAAAATCGAGGAAAGGTACCGAGATAACTATCGGGGCATGAAAGTTGAGTACTCTATAGAAGAAAAGCCCCTTGGCACGTTAAACGCTATAAAGCTTGCCATGGACTCGATTAACGAGCGCGAGACAGTCATGGTGAGAAACGGGGATGTCGTTTCTGATCTTAATTTAAAAAAGATGATGAAGAAGTTTGATTCAAGCGATTATCCCGCTGTAATGTTTGTCACAAAAATGAGAAGTCCTTATGGAATTGTGGAACTCGGCGAGGATCACATCAAGTCGTTCAAGGAGAAACCATTTTTAGAGTACTACATAAATGGCGGTATTTATATTCTCGATAGCGAAATACCATTTGGCGATTTTGAAAAAGGAGAGATAGAAAAGACTGTTTTCCCGATGCTTGCTGATTCTAATCAGCTAGGTTACTATAAGGAGCATGCTTTTTGGATGTCCATTGACACCACTAAGGACCTGGAGGAAATAAAAAAAGAGTATGCAAATAGGCGAGACAAGCCTTGGGGCTATGAGAAGATACTGATTGTTACTGAGAACTATCTTACCAAGGAGATTTATATAAAAGAGAATTACACAACTTCTTATCACTATCACAATGATCGAGAGGAATCACTTTACATGCTTGAAGGCTCTTGTTACATCCAGTTTGAAGACAAAAAAGAGTATTTTGGCAGAAATGATACGGTGCACATCAATCCAAAAACTCCACATAAAATCGTAGCAACGGAAAATTCGCTGATGCATAGCATCTCAACGCCGCATATTGATGACATTGTACGAATAGAAGACTACTATCCAGCGAGATAAAGCGGTTATAGCGCCGGCATCAAAACACTACGTAAATTCTCATTTGTTTTATTCGTTTTAACAGTGTCCTCGCTATTTTCAGTTTTTTATCTGTTTGCCATTTAAGAAGTTTACTACAAATAATCGGTAATACGACTTAAAATAGGTTATAATAATTCAGTCTCTTACAATACCAACGAGAATTAAAGAGTTCAAAAAAGACGACTATCGACGATCTTATAACCTAGTTTCACATAGTGTGCTTTTCATGCACTTCCCATGTTACATGGTTACTTGCCTCGAAGCATTCATTCCGAAGGAGCATCTTGTCGTTCTTCATTTCAAACATCTGCCCACTTCCCTATCTTATCAATTTTCTTTTGTTGGTTCAATAGGGCGTCGCACAGCTTTTCTGAAAGTATATTGCATTCATTTATACTCCCTTCAACTTCTGCAAAGAGATCTTGTGCTTCGAAGCAGAAGTGTCTCCATTGGTACCATTTTTGAAATTAAAGCCACTGATTCAATGTATTGAACGCATCCACCTCTTTACTGATGATCCAAAGAGTGTGTTCGCACTTTTTTCTTTCAGCTTGGGGTTATATACATCTATTAAGGTTCAGAACAAGAATACACATTCTAGATCTGCAATTACTGTCAAGCTTAACGCACTAGAATAATCTACAACGATCTTTCTACAGCTGAAATTTGAACTTGTAAGCTAAAAACAGCGCAAATTTGTTTGGACGGTTTTGAGAGGAGAACCGAGTAGTAGGAGATACCTCACACCTACAACTGTTGTCATTTTATTATCGTTCACTTATTTACCGCTTCCGCATCTATAACTAGAAGCGTGTGCTTATTATATTACTGTAAACGCATTGATGATCAAGTTTTGCAGCTGCTAAAATGAATAATTAACTTCATGTGCGATACTTAACATAGGTGTTCCATGAAAATAGGTTTTACTACGTTAGCACTTTTCAATAAGTCATTTGATGAACAGCTTAACACAGCAGTAGCTGATGGTTTTAACATGGTTGAGATTCTCTGTGAAGGGCCAAATTTGCCGAGGGTTGCTTTAAATGACTTAAAAATGTTCGATATAGCCCACTCATATAATTTGGAGTTTACGATTCACTCGCCGACTGTTGATTTGAATCCCGCAAGCTTAAATGTCGGTATCAGAGAAGAAACATTAAGACAACTTAAAGAGACTACCGATTTTGCTTCCGCAATAGGAGCAATTACGGTTACTACACATCCAGGTCTTGTTTTGAAGACAGCCGATTGGGTGATAAATGCCTCCCGCAATTATGGATTGGATTTGTTGATCAAGTGGACAGATTATACGACTGATGTCGGGATTTTACCATCCATTGAAAATATGCCAAACAAAAAAATTTATTTTTGTAGAGACGTTAGAGAACACCGACTCTTCGTGGAATCATGTGGAAGTTTAGCAACAGTGGATATAGGTCATGCAAACACTAATGATGCCCTAAAGGAGTTCTTAACTGTTACCTATCAGGTTGCATATCATCACGTAAGTGATAATGATGGCGAACACGATCAGCACCTACAACTAGGCAAAGGGACTGTAAAGGTTAATTTATTAAACGGGATAAAAAGGGCTATAATTGAAATGAATAATTATAAAGATGTTATTAGCAGTAAGAATTTGTTAATTTCCATTTAATGGATGTAACAACAAATTCTTAACTTGCAACTTTTGATAATGGCAAAGATGAGAGATAATCATTATATTTGTGTCGTGCTCCAGTGTCAAGAGATACCTTTTTTGTTACTTGGAATTAAATTGAAATTCGGGATAGTTCATTTTTTTGATGTTTCTGTAAGTTGACCAATGCTGCGCAGAATATTCTCCCAGTGACTTCCTTTCCAATATATTTTGCTGCATTCATTACATTTATAATATCCATTGTGTCTTTTAAGAAACTCTTCTACTTCTACTCCAATCTGTTTCAACTTTTGCATCTCATTTGAATGTCGTACTTCTTCTAGAGTTGCTACTTGAAGCGTTTCATTGCACTCGCTACATCGCAAAACACCAGGTTCTGCATCAATTTTAATTTCAAATATATCTCTTATCTGTTTTAACTGACTTATCACGTTTCCTTGCATTACTATAAGGGATTTCAATCCTCTCTTTTTGGCTCTCATATACAGCTCTGCATCTCTTGTCAGCAAAACGCGATCTTCTATTTCAGCTAGTTTGAGTATGTATGTATCCTCTTGGGAATTTGTAAAACGTTTAAAAGAGTTCGCGCTTATGGTGTCAAATCCAAGTATTCTAAGCCAGGCACTAAGGCGCCCGAGCATCCTGTCGACTACGAATTTCATTTGATGCTTCAATTAAAGCTATCTTAATTCTTACTTATTATCATAGCGATTCATCTTAACAAATGCTTCCCATAAGGCTTTTTTTCGCTTAAAAGTGGAATAGCTGACACCTAGTTCTTCAGCAAATTCTTTAGAGCCCATCCTCACAGCTTTGGGAGCTAACAGCCAATCGACTAACTTGTCACGGTTGAAATCCATCTTAAGGTCCCTTTCATTTAGTAATCCTAAAAGAGCTCTAGCACCCTGAACTTTCCGCTTATCAACTCCGACGCGCTTTCCAATTTCCGTGTCGCTTGGATACCCCTTAAAGAACATGTCCGGATTACTTAATTTTAGAATGTCCTCATACTCCTCTCTGATATGCGAAAGCTGTTCTGGGGTCATCACCAAATTGCTTTGCTTGAGGAGTTCCGACATTTCTTCGAGTTCTTCAAGCGTCTGCTTCGCTTCATTTCTAAATTGTACAGTTTGACTTGAAAGTTCAAGAGCGTCGTAAATGTTTGTTATCGCCAGAGTCTCAGCTTTCTCCATGCTCAGGGGTGGATATTTGTTTAAAAATCGATTTTTTGACGTTTCTGTAATTAGCTCTTCCTTTGTAAATTGTTGAGCCACACCTATTGTAACTTCTGGATGAAGTCCAACAGTCTCTCCATAATTTACAATATCATCAATGCTGACCCCTTTTAATTTGTTTGATGGACTTAACGAATTAATTATGTGCATGATTAGTTTTCTCGCCTCAAACGAGGCCTCTAAATTCTTTGTGTCTTCTGTTGAAATGTTGACGATAGACCCTCCTTTCAAAAAATTCTTTCTAATATTTTATGATGAGTTATTTTGATTAATGTAATGATTATGTATTAATTGTGCGTTTATTGACTTATACTTTGTTCTGCATTTCTCTCTACTGAGAATGTGTGGCCGTGATGCGGACAACAGGAGCTGTAACGCGAATAAAATAAGTTCGAATGATACCAGCAGTTTTACTATTTCAAGCCAAAAATGCCCAAGCGTTAAAGCTTAAGTGGAACCCCCCCAATCATCCTAAATGAGAACTATCTAACTATTGACATTTTACCCGTATTAATGAAAATAATCAAGTGCGACAGCATATTTTAATTGTTCTCTAACTGAAGTTTTCCCATTTTTAATTTATAGCCAATCTAACTGTAGCTATTGATTCTTTTATATAATATTGTTTATTTGGTCATATTTGCCTATGAAGGAAAGTCCACTATGCTACCAAAAGTAACTTGCATGAACCTTACCATTTAAACTAAAAGAAGAACTTAAGCTTGCTTGCTGTACAACCAGTAAAGCAATGATTATAGCAGTGATTTGTCACAACCCTTTTTATAAAGTCGACATAATATTTTTTTACACAAAGGGATAATTCGTCTGTTTGCTATTACTGTTAATCATTTACATTGATCATTTTTGTTATTAAATGTTTGACAGCGCAGCAGAAATAAATTTAATTAGATTTAATGATATACAAAGCTTATATAATCAATAGTATAGTTCTTCTACATGGAAATTTTTCATCCCAAGTCATATAAAAGGTTGGAATGAAACACAGCATTTTTGGGAGTCAGTTTAGGACGGGGTGTTGAATTGGAAGATGAACTTACGAGGATTGGAATCTCCTTACCGACAAATCTGCTTAGTGCTTTCGATGAGGTGATAAGTAAGCGGGGCTACTCCTCAAGGTCTGAGGGGATAAGAGATGCGATAAGAAATTATTTGATAGATTATCAGTTGTTGAGTCAAGAATTGGGTGATCAAATAGCAGTAATAACTTTGGTCTACGATCACGATCAAAAAGGGCTTGTGAGTACACTAACTGACATACAACACAGATATTCACACATAATAAATTCAACGATCCACATCCATATCGACCCACATAATTGCCTTGAAGTTACCGTTGTGCAAGGGGATGCCTCAGAAATAAGGACGTTTATGAATAGCATGATGGTGCAGCATGGCGTTCAGCACGTCAAAATCTTTTCAATATCTAAGCAAAAGACAGCTAGATAGCTGTAAAAAGTTAGAAAACAGAAAATGTACGAATCGACTTTCCCTCATATGTAACAAAATAACAACTATTTTTGATGTCAAGCGACTATCTTTCGTGTTAAGAGCAAACGTTAAGCGCGAATTTCAGTACACTCCTAATTAGAGACCAGAGTGAGAATGTTCATATTTTTAAACAGATAAATAGTTATGAAGATGCAACGTGACACGGAGAGAACTACTGGAGCACAACAGATGGAAGAGTTAAATTTTGGACAAGATCTGATCTCAGCTGAAATAGCGATCTTAAGATTTTGGAAGGATAACGATATAGTTAATAAATGTTTACGTGTCAATGAAAGCTCACAATTATTCAGATTCGTTGAAGGGCCGCCAACTGCAAATGGCTCACCAGGGGTCCATCATGTGTATGCACGAATCGTGAAAGATCTCTTTTGTCGATATAAGAGCATGAAGGGATACTTTGTGCCTCGAATGGGTGGATGGGACTGCCACGGACTTCCTGTTGAAATTTCAGTAGAAAAGGAGCTTGACCTTGAAAGCAAACAAAAGATCGAAGAGTATGGAGTCGAAAGTTTTAATGAAACGTGTAGATTATCAGTGTTCAGCCACATAGACGAATGGTCCGACTTGACGAGGCGTATTGGTTTCTTCATCGACCTGGATAGCCCGTATACTACGATGAATCCAGGATATATAGAATCGGTGTGGTGGTCCTTAAAGCAACTCTGGGAAAAAGGGTTGTTATACGAAAGCTACTATGTAGTGCCCTACTGTCCGAGATGTGGCACGGCTTTAAGCTCACACGAAGTAGCTCAGGGATACCACACAATACAGGAAGAATCAGTTTATGTAAAGTTTCCTTCGATTGATGAAGAGAAAACATTTTTTTTGGTATGGACAACAACGCCTTGGACGCTTTTATCTAACGTTGCTTTAGCAGTAAATCCCAATGTGACATATACAACTGTTGAACTTAATGGTGAGCGACTGATATTTGCAAAGGATATGCTTGATACTGTTATTCGAACAACCTCTGAGTATAGAATAATAGATGAATATGAAGGGGCCGCCCTTAAAGGTAAGGAATATCGTTCACTGTTTAGCCCGGCTCAAAGTGCCATTGTGACTGCATCTTTTGTCACAACCATTGAAGGTACGGGAATAGTGCACGTTGCTCCAGCTTTCGGTGAAGTCGACTTCAACGTTGCCAAAGCTTACGGGCTCCCCATGATACAACTCGTCAATCCAGATGGCCGATTTAACGCAGAGGTGGAGTTAGTTGGAGGCATGTTCTTTACCGAGGCCAATCCTGTAATTGTTACTTTCCTAAAGAATGAAAGTCTTCTGTTTAAGGTTGAAATGTACGAACATAGCTATCCATTCTGTTGGAGATGCGAAACGCCACTTATGTATTATGCTAGAAAGGCGTGGTTTGTAAAAATGAGTACTCTTCGCGATGAACTAATGGATAACAATGAGAAGGTCAACTGGTATCCCAAAACCATTAAGTACGGGAGGTTTGGAAATTTCATTGAGAATGTTAGGGACTGGGCGCTAAGCCGTGAGCGATACTGGGGCACCCCCCTCCCGATATGGAAGTGTTCTAATGGCCACGTTACCGTAGTTGGTAGCATCGACGAGTTGAAACAAAAGTCGAATAGTAGTGCCCCGTTCAAAGGTCTGCACAAACCCTATATCGATGAAGTAATCCTTACATGTCGTCATTGCGGACAACCGATGCAACGTGTCAGTGAAGTAATTGATTGTTGGTATGATTCTGGTTGTGCTCCTTTTGCATCGCTTCATCATCCTTTTGAAGAGAGAAGTGAGTTTAAAATTCCAGTGGATTTTATAAGTGAAGGTATCGATCAGACACGAGGATGGTTTTATAGCCTCCACGCTATTGGAACTGCAGTTTTTGGTGTTAATGCTTATGAGAATGTAATCAGCTTAGGTCATATCGTGGACGAACAAGGAAGAAAAATGTCAAAAAGCAAAGGAAATAGCGTTGATCCTTGGCTCATCCTGAACAACGAAGGGGCTGACAGTTTAAGGTGGTATTTGTTCAGTTCTGGTCCTCCTGGGAACCCTAAAAAATTTTATGAGGGGGCCGTTATAGAGTCGCAGAGAAAGTTCATTATGACTTTATGGAACGTTCTTACATTTTATAGGACATATGTTGGGATCGATCACTATGACCCATTGCAGCAGCGGTTAAGCTATTATCAAAGGAATGAAGTCGATCGGTGGTTGCTCTCGAAGTTAAACCGGCTTATTGCACGTGTAAATGAATTGATGGACGTTTACGATTATAACCCGGCAACACTTGAAATTGAACAATTTATAGAGGATGTGAGCAACTGGTATGTACGTACGTCGAGAAGACGCTTTTGGAAGACAGAACAAGATTTAGACAAAAAGTCGGCATACGATACACTTTATGAGACTCTCCTAACTTTTGCTACACTTGTTGCTCCTTTTACTCCGTTTATCGCTGAACATATCTATCAAAGTTTACGAAAGGAGAACAGCGCAACGGCAAGTGTCCATCTAGCACCATATCCTGTTGCAACAGGGGCAGCTGACGCAGAGTTAGAGGCCCAGATGGACTATGTAAAGGGAGTAGTTGAAGCTGGAAGGGCAGCTCGGGCAGCATCCAACATAAAAATTAGGCAACCTCTTAAAAGACTCATATGCCTAGGACCTGAAATTCAAAGTGATGAGTTAAAGACTATTATCAAAAATGAGTTGAACGTAAAGCAAATTGCTTTTAGATCGGATGAATCAGAACTCATTGAATACTCTGTGACACTAAACTTCACGTCTATTGGGCCAAAGCATAAAAAACTCGTTCCGCGCATTCAACAGTCCTTGCGAGAACTTGACCCAAACATCGTAGCTCGCATGATACCTTTTGGATTACTGATCGAAGTTGAAGGAGAAAAAGTTATCCTTGTGAGTGAAGATGTAGTCATTTCTGAAAAGACGAAAGATGGATTTGTAAAAGGAACTACAAATTCAATTACAGTCTTTTTAGATATTGAAATCACTAGTGAGTTAAAAAAGGAACTAATCGCGAGGGAATTGGTAAGAAGGATTCAAGTAATGCGCAAAGAAATGAATCTTTCCTACACTGCTGAAATCAAAATAGGTTATATAACTTCAGAAGAGATTGCAAACGCAATAAGGGAGTTTTATAGCTATATAAAAGATGAAACGCTCACAAGTGAGATAGTGAACGGAGCGGTTGAAGGCTGTAAATATGCAAAGGAATGGGTGATTGAAGGGCACCCAATTACAATATCTATTTGTGATGAGACACTGCAATGAACTTTAATGAATGGGAACCTATTTATGAGAAGATACTAAATGATTTCGGATTTAGCCGAGAAGAGGATGAGCGTTCTGCTCAACTCCTGTCTGAATTATTGGAGGAAAAAAGCGATTCCCTATTGCCGCTTGAAAAATTACGGAGCATAATAAAAGACAAAGAAGTCGTCGTATGTGGCAAAGCGCCGCGGCTTTCGAAGGACGTCGTAAAGTTACAGACCACGCGGGAAAAGGTGATCGTGGCAGCAGATGGGGCAACCACCACTTTGCTGTCGCAAGGGATAACTCCGCATGTAATCGTTTCAGATCTCGATGGCGTCATAGACGATATAATTGAGGCTAATGAACGATGTGCTGTAATTGTAGTCCATGCGCACGGTGACAATATTACGAAGTTAAAAATTTATGTCCCGCAGTTAACAAAAATACTCGGCACGACGCAATCACGCCCACTTTCAAACGTATTTAACTTTGGCGGCTTTACTGACGGTGATAGGGCTGTTTACTTGGCAAAAGAACTAGGCGCAAAAAAAATTAACATCATTGGGTTTGATTTTGAGGACGCTACTGTTGGAGCAATGAAAAAGAAAAAGCTTCTGTGGGCAAAACGATTAATTGCAGCGACTGACGTAGAGATACTATGACGGTTTCAATAGCCCTCGCTGGAAAACCAAACACAGGTAAATCTACTTTTTTTAAAGCGGCAACTTTAGCCGACGTTGAAATCGCAAATTATCCATTTACTACAATAGGTGCAAATATTGGCATAACTCACGTGAGGGTGACGTGTCCTTGCAAGGAATTAGCCGTTCCGTGTGAGAACTGTATAAAAGGAGCGCGCTTTGTACCTGTTGAGTTAATTGACGTAGCTGGGCTAGTACCAGAGGCTTACAAAGGAAGGGGGCTTGGTAATGCATTTCTTGACGATCTTCGCCAATCTCAGGTTATAATCAACGTAATTGATATGTCTGGTGGCACAGATATTGAAGGAAAACCAATTGGCGTAGGGATGCACGATCCTTTAGACGACGTGGATCTTCTCGATCAGGAACTGACGATGTGGCTTTATGGGATTATACACAGGAATTGGGCTCGACTTGCGAGAAAAGCGCAGTTAGAAGAAAAAATTGAACATTTGTTGGCAATGCAGTTAGCAGGCACGAATGTCAATGAACATCAGATAAAAAGTTCGATGATTAAGCTCGGGCTTTTAGATAAACCGCCATCTAGGTGGACTGAAGCTGATATCAGGGACCTCTCTCACGAGATAAGAAAAATTTCGAAACCAATGATAGTCGCGGCGAATAAAAAAGACATCACGCCGGCTCAAAACTTGGAGAGACTTGCTGTACTTAAAGATCGCGTTGTAAAGACAAGCGCTGAAGCTGAACTTGCACTGCGACTTGCACACAAAAATAGGTTAATTGACTATATTCCTGGTGATACACATTTTGAAGTAATCGGTACGGTAAGCGACCAGCAAAAAAAAGGCATTGAAAAAATTTTAACACTTATTGCTAAAGACGGAACTGGGGTGCAGACCTGCATAAATAGCGCTGTTTTTGATGTTTTGGATTATATAGTTGTGTATCCCGTTGAAGATGAAAATAAACTTACCGACAGCAATGGAAATGTTTTACCTGACGCGTTTTTGATGAAGAGAGGGCAGACTGTAAAGGATCTTGCTTACAGGGTGCATACAGATATCGGAACGGGATTCCTTTACGCAGTCGATGTACGAAGCAAAAAGAGATTAGGAGAACATTATGTCCTCTTAAATGGTGATGTAATTAAGATAGCCTCTACTGCAAAGCATAAATGAGTGAGCGTTAAATAGTAACAAAAACTAAATAACGGTTAAAAGTGTGTTAAGAACTTGTTGTGTAAAGTTAAATTAGACGTAAGTCCCAAGGAATGTAGCTTTAAAGCTGAACCGATTAGAATGAGGATTAAAAGATGAAGTCAATGTATTCATATATCCGGGATGCGTGGAAAACGCCTAAAGAAAGTTATGTTGATGAATTAATGTGGTATAGACTCCAAGATTGGAGACGTCAGCTTGCCGTCACGCGGATTGAAAGACCCACCCGCCTTGACAGAGCGAGGAGTCTTGGATATAAAGCGAAACAAGGTATAATTGTTGCACGAGTGAGGGTGCGGCGTGGAGGCAGAAGGAAGTCGAGACCACGCGGTGGGAGAAGAACCAAGCATATGGGAGTTAACTTGATTACTGCTGGCAAAAGCATACAAAGAATAGCTGAAGAACGAGCAGCAAAAAAGTTTCCAAATTTAGGGGTGTTAAACTCATACTGGGTAGGTCAAGATGGAAAGGCGAAGTGGTACGAAGTTATCCTTGTCGATCCTCATCATCCGTCTATCATAAACGACAAGAACTTGAACTGGATATCAAATTCAGTTGGACGAGCTTTTCGCGGTAAGACAAGCGCTGGTAGAAAGGGCCGTGGTATGAGAAAGAGGGGCAGAGGTACGGAAAAAACCCGACCATCGCTCAACACTCACGGCAGAATAGGGAAATAGTAAGTTATTGCCGCTTAGAGAAGTCATTTTAAATGCCTCAAAGAGCGAAGGATTCTCACACACGGTCTAACGGATTAAAAACAGTGCATAGTGTCAATATAAGTGTTTTTGTTCACGCCACTGAGGAAGAAGACAAGGTGTTAAATGTCCTTAAGCGGTTTTTATCTGAAGACGCAAACGTACAGAAGGAGCACGCGACCGGGCATTTTCGAAATCCTATAGATGTACTCACGGTTAAAATTACTAAGCCCAGGGACATAGCTAAATTTTTAGACCTCATAAAGCAAAATCTTCCGAAAGATGATATACATAAGCTTTTAAATGATTTGAATTGCTACGTAGATGCTGAAGGGGTCTTATTTATTCGAATCAATAAGCAAGAAGCGGCAAGGAATTCACTTAAACTCGGAAAAAAGGATCCAATTTTAGTACGAGTGAAGATAGCAGCATACCCTGCCCGTAAGGAAAAAGCAGTGGAAGTGGCAAGAGGTTTATTAAGAGATGGTTGAGTACTACGATCTTTGTATTCATTCCCGCCCAGAATGTACTGATTCTCCAGAGAGACTCAAATTAGTATCAAACAGGTATGGCTTTACGAATATAGCGATTACAAATCATTCGACTTACTGGCAGCCTTTAGAATCCATGGATATCATTTCGGGCATTGAATTAGTTGCAAAGAGCGCGCAAATGCTGAGAAATCTAATTAATATCTACCGCGACAAAGTAACGATCTTAGCAGTTCATGGCGGGGATGAGAGGATAAATAGGGTAGCTTGCAGTGACAGCAGAGTAGACGTATTAATTCATCCTGAAAGCGGAACAAGTAATGGGTTGAATCATACTTTGGCAAAATTTGCAAAAAGAAATGACGTTGCAATAGGTTTCAGCATTGATTACCTATGGAGGCATCGCGGATATTATAGATCCAAACTGTTGTCATTACAGCGAAAAAATTTTAGTATATGTAGAAAGTTCGCATTGAAGATTGTTCTTACGAGTGGGGCACTCTCCCTCTATGACCTCAAAGCACCGCGGGAGGTTGAGGCACTGTCTAGGTTTATAGGAATGGATGGGACAGAATCAGAATCAGCGCTAAGTACCATCCCACGTAATATCCTGAATAAAAGGCTAAAAGGTGTTAAATCGGGTAAGGAGCTCCTATGAAGGTCTTACCTCCAACATTACGGGACAACGTCAGATATGTGGCTTTTGAGGTTATTTCTGACGAGATCATAAACGCTAAAGATATAAAAAATGAGATCCTTTCAGCAACAACCTCTTTACTTGGAGATGTGGGTTTAACTAACCTTGGAATTGAGTTAATTAGTTTTGCGGGTCAGAAAGGACTTTTACGGTGTAGACATAGTCGCACAGAAGACGTAAGATCGGTGCTTGCGACGATTTTTAGCGTGAAAAGGTATAGGCTTAGCGTACGAGTCCTTGGGGTGTCAGGAACGCTGGCAGGAGCTAAAGAAAAATATTTGCAAACAGAAAAGAGGTCAAAACACAACACATCTTTTAATATTACAAGGCCCATATCTGGAAAGGCTACAAGGATACATGATAGCGAAATTGATATAGTCACAGATGATAATAAAGTCATAGATCGTTCAGATGTCGGACTAGTTGGCATTACGATACACGATAATAAGGAGCTGAAATAATGCAGATGGCACCGCAGATGGGATATGATAGAGCCATAACGGTATTTTCACCGGATGGTAGGCTCTTTCAAGTTGAGTATGCTCGCGAAGCAGTCAAGAGAGGCACTACGTCAGTAGGTATAAAAGCAAGCGATGGGGTGGTGCTTCTCGTCGATAAAAGAATTGCCAGTAGGCTTTTAGAGCCCCAGTCGACCGAGAAGATATTTCAAATAGATGATCACATTGGTGCAGTAACTTCAGGTCTTGTTGCAGATGCTCGCGCCCTCGTCGATCGCGCACGAGTTGATGCCCAAATCAATCGGGTTGTATATAATGAACCCATCGGAGTTGAAGTTCTTGCAAAAAAGATTTGTGATCACAAGCAGACTTTCACCCAGTATGGCGGCGTGAGACCGTATGGAACTGCACTTCTCATTGGTGGCGTGGATGATGAAGGCCCTCATCTCTTTGAGACTGATCCTAGCGGTGCGCTTTTGATGATCAAAGCTACCGGAATCGGGTCTGGGAGAAACGCAGTGATGGAAGTTCTAGAAGAGAAATACGATGAAAATGCGAACATCGAGAAGACAATAGACCTGGGGCTCGAAGCTCTATACAAAGCTACTGAAGGTAAGTTAACAGTCAGCACGGTTGAGATAGCAGTAGTGGACGCGAAAGATTATAAGTTTAGAAAGATAGAACCTAAAAAGGTTGAAATTTACGTAAAAGGCATACTAGAAAGGCTTTCGCAATAGAAAACTGTGTCGGCGAGACATAGGCAAAGTGGATAATAACAGACTAGAGGGAAAAAGATGGCCACTCTTGATGAAGCGGTGACAGCTCGATATGTTAAGGGTGGAGAACATTTTGAAGTGTTAGTGGATCCTGATAAAGCGCTCAGAATAAGGGAGGAACGTGATTCCGATATTGAAGGAGCGCTAGTTGTTGAAGAGATCTTCAAACATGCGTCACGAGGGGATAAGGCATCCGAGGAGGGGATAAAAAAGATCTTTGGAACCACTGACACGATTAAAGTTGCTGAAAAAATAATTAAAGAGGGCGAAATCCACCTTACCTCCGAACAACGTCGAAGAATACAAGAGGATAAAAGAAAACAAGTCGTAAATGTCATTGCAAGAAATGCGGTGAATCCGCAGACCGGGGCACCTCACCCACCAGCGAGGATAGAAAAGGCAATGGAAGAGGCAAAGATGAGTATAGATCCTTTCAAAAACGTTGACGAGTTGGTTGGCTTAGTAATGAAGGCAATCCGCCCCATTATCCCGATAAGATTCGAAGAAATTGACATCGCTGTTAAGATACCAGCTGACTACACGGCGAAGTCCTATGGAGAACTCCAGAATTTTGGAAGCATAATAAAAGAAGGGTGGCAAAAGGATGGCGCTTGGATTGGAGTGGTTAGATTTCCAGCAGGGTTGCAGAACGACTTTTACGAGCTTGTTAACCGGCTCACCAAGGGCGAAGCTGAGACGAGGAAAGTGAAGCGAGATGGTATTAAATGAAGAACAAGGAGATCGTGGACAAAAACATTGTCGTCCCAGGAGACTTACTTTCTGACGATCCCACCAAGTCAGGTGAAGGAACATATGTTGAGAACGGAAAGGTTTATTCTCTGATTTACGGAATTTTCGACGACAAGGACAAAATACGTGTAATCCCCCTATCTGGAAAGTATATCCCCTCAATTGGGGATGTTGTCATAGGGTTAATAGTTGACATTAGTTTCTCTAATTGGAAAGTTGATATCACCTCACCGTACGAAGCGTTAATGCACATCTCTGAATACCCACGTAGAATTGATTCAAGTGAAATGTCGAAGATAATGCGTGTTGGAGATCTTGCGATATTTAAAGTCGTAGATGTAGACTCTTCAATGAAAATTGAGCTAGCGCTTAAAGATGATCAGCTTCAGGTTCTCAGAAATGGACGGATCGTAGAGCTTTCGTACTCGAAGGTACCTAGAGTCATAGGAAGAGCCGGCTCAATGATAAGTTTGCTGAAGAACACTCTCAACATCAATATTTTTGTGGGTAAGAACGGTCGAATATGGATTAGTGGAAAAGAGTCGGACGAAGATCTGGCAGTGAGGGCTATAAAGAAGATTGAGCAGGAAGCGCACACCTCAGGACTCACTGACCGAATTACAAAATTCCTTGAGGAGGAAAAGAATGGAATTCATAAGTAATGGTAGGAGGATGGATAATCGGCTCCCAGAAGAGCTGCGGCCCATTAAGTTCGAAGTCGGGGTGTTAGAAAGAGCAGATGGGTCTTGTTATGTAGAGCATGGAGGAAACAAAGTCATTGCAGCGGTATATGGGCCGCGAGGAGTTCATCCTAGACATTTACAAGAGGCTAACAGAGCTATAATTAGGTACCGATATAACATGGCATCATTTTCAGTAGAAGAGAGGCGAAGGCCTGGCCCCGATCGAAGGAGTGTTGAGATTTCAAAAGTGAGTCGGGAAGCCATAGATCCATTGATAATGAAAGAGTTTTATCCAAGATCAACTGTCGACATATTCGTTGAGATACTTCAGGCTGATGCAGGAACTAGAACAGCTGGTATAAACGCAGCTTCAGTCGCACTTATTGACGCAGGCGTCCCTATGAAAGGCTTAATATCAGCTTGTGCAGTCGGAAAGGTCGATGATACGGTGGTCTTAGATCTAATAAAAGAAGAGGATAATTATGGACAAGCCGATATGCCCGTCGCTATGGATGTCAGAACTGGCCAAATAACGTTGCTTCAGATGGACGGACATTTGAC
Source organism: Methanobacteriota archaeon (assembly GCA_963704625.1). Taxonomy (GTDB): domain Archaea; phylum Halobacteriota; class Bog-38; order Methanoflorentales; family Methanoflorentaceae; genus DASPRZ01. Next base: position 2,163,043 of record OY969924.1, read on the forward strand.
GTTGGATGAGTTCGAAAAAGCCTTAGAATTAGCAAAACGCGGATGTACTATGGTAGCTGAAATGCAACGAGAAGCTTTAATCCAAAAGTACCAGGGTGAAGAATATGAATGACGTTATAGCGGAGATCAGAAAAGATTACATTTACAATCTTGCAAAGCGAAGAGAGCGAGTGGACGGAAGAACTTTTGACGAGTACAGACCAATAAGCGTGCAAACGGGGTTAATTGATAAAGCCGAGGGGTCTGCGCGAGTCAAAATCGGAAACTCTCAGGTAATGGTTGGGGTAAAAATTCAACCAGGAGACCCGTTTCCCGATGCGCCTGACATGGGAGTAATTATCACCAATGTCGAACTCGTGCCTCTTGCATCTCCTTCTTTTGAGCCAGGGCCTCCCGATGAGAACGCTATTGAGCTAGCACGCGTTGTAGATCGTGGAGTAAGAGAATCAGGGGCGATTGATTTATCAACGCTGAACTTACCTGATGGAAAAGTGTGGTTAGTGTTTATAGATATTCACGTTCTTGATCACGATGGAAATCTGATGGACGCAGCAGCACTCGGAGCCTTAGCTGCTTTGCTGAATGCCAAGACTCCATCTGAGAAATACGGCTATGGCGAAAACGAATCGTTACCGATCAAGGAGTACCCCATTGCCGTTACTGCAGTCGACATTGGTGGAGAGATAATGCTTGATCCATCATTAGACGAGGAAACTATCGCATCTGCAAGGCTCACAGTAATATCAAGTTTACAAGGTGCCCTTTCTGGCATGCAAAAGAGCGGAACTGGAACGCTTTCATCGGAGGAGATCGGTAGAATTGTAAACCTCGCAACTAGCAAAGCAAAACAGATTAGAGAGCACGTTTTTGGAGATGTTTTAAGTGGTTAAAAAGGGTGGTCGAAAGAAGGGACGAAAAACGCGATCAGCTGGTCGTTTTGGCCCAAGGTATGGTCGCAAGATCAGAAAGAGGGTAGCCGATATAGAAACGCTCATGCACCAGGATCACAAGTGCCCAAAGTGCGACAAGAAAGGAATATCTAGAAAAGGTACAGGCATTTGGAAATGCTCTAAATGTGGGATAACATTTGCCGGCGGTGCATATATATTGGGTACTTCTATTGGAAAGTCCGTAGAGCGTTCAATTAAGCGTGCGAGCGAGCAAGCTGAGTAACTGCATGATAAGGCAACTAAGGGAGAAGTGAGGGCTTTGATTTATAAATGCGCACGTTGTAAAAGGCCTGTGGAAATAGAATCAGAATATGGTGGAATTAGGTGTCCGTATTGTGGGCACAGGATACTGATTAAAGAGAGACCCACAGTAATAAAACGGGTCGGGGTTCTCTGATATATACTCAAGTGACGTCTTAAACCGTTTCCTTAAATTCCAGCAGTTTACATATCTATGACTACGTGAATAATTCGAGGAACGTAACACCTTAAGCATATCTCTCTAACTTTATCAAAAAAGTAAAAGCTAATGCTCAAAATACAGTGTTCCGCTTTTTATTACACGTTTTTGCTCAAATGATGTTGCAGGCTAAATATATTCTAGATATGCATGGTGTGGACCAAATATATTCGTCAATTGCGCCAGAGCTTTCAGTTTCTTCCATCAACGTACAGCGATCACGCGTCGTAATATCAAAAAAGCGTGGAAAGCTCATTATAAGCTTGGAAGCTGAAGATATCTCTTCATTCAGAGCTGCAACAAATACTTGGTTGAGATTAGTGTCGGTTGCAGCGGAAATGGAAAGTATATTATCAAAAGAGCGCACGTAGTACTATCAAATTGGACAACAATAAAAAATGCCCATGTTAATTCATAATTATCGATCGGTCAGGATGTACCGTTCAATTAACTCTAAGGAGAACTTTAAATGAGTACCGAACTACCACCACAAATTCAAAACCAGTTGGCTCAGCTGCAACAGCTTCAGCAGCAGGCTCAGGCGCTTTCAGGTACAGAAAACTCAGCTTGAACTTGCATTAAGTGAAGCGAAGCAGACGCTTGAAGAACTCGACAAACTTGACTCAAATGCTTTAATATTTAAAAGTGTTGGAGAAGTCCTCATCAAGTCAAGTAAAGAATTAGTTACAGCAGAATTAACTGAAAAACAGGAAACGTATAACGTGCGGTTAAAAAGTCTCGAAAGGCAGGAGGAGCGGGTTCAAACTCGATTTCAACAACTTCAACAGCAGCTAAAAAAAGCGTTGGGAGAAGCTGGTGAACTACAAGGGGTCTAATGCTCGCCGAGTCGGATATTTGCCTTTGCAGAGTACAAGTCAAGTTGGCTTGGTATACGCTTCCGCGACATTTTTTTCTGTCTCTTCTTTTAACTTCTTAAAAGACTCCGTCGTTTCTTTGCCCACATTACTCTCTCTTATATATTCTTCCCCATTCAAAATTACGACTACATCGGCCAAATTCTTTAAAGCTACCGAAAATCCGGGTTCTGCTCCAAAGATAATAGTTTCTTTTCCGTGCTCCATTGCTTTTGAGAGAACAGGTTTAAAGTCGGCATCTCTCGTAACTATCGCAATGATGTCGATGTTAGGGTTAAATATAAGTTCTGTAGCTTCCACTGCAAGTCGTACGTCTACGTCGCTAGAACTTACCACAGGCTCAAAGCCCTGATTTTCAATAGCCTCCACTAATTTTTCTGAGGCATATTGGTTTAAGTAAACTCGCCCTACTTTTATATCTCCGAATTCCTTTAGAGTGTTTCTAATCTCCTCAAGATCTATTTGAAACTCCTTACGAAGCATGTTTGGCCCGTCTACAAGAAGACCGACGCCCTTGTGAGATCTCTCTCTCTTATGAATAATATTCCTGATCCGGAAACGATCCTTAATAGATGATATTGTTGGCATTTAACGCTAAAACTCCTATAATTAAATTAATTAAATATATCTAGGTGATCTATATAGCTTTTTCTCTAAGAAATATTATGTTGTTTTTAACTTTTGTTTAAAAGCATTTACCGTATTATCTAGAATTATTGAGGCGGCTTCATTTACTGTTGTAGCCCATATCTCTGCAATTGTGGCTATTGCTTCGATGATGTAAGCAGGTTCATTTCTACCTTTTCGAGGGGATAAATACGGGCTATCCGTTTCTACAATTATTAACTCTTGGGGAGTACATCTCACCATCTCTTGATGTATTTTCGACTTTTTTACTCGCGTTGAGATTGAGATATAGTGGCCGCAGTCAACTATCTTATGTAAGGTATCAAGATCTCCGCTATAACAGTGATAAATGACATTGTCGAGTCTATTTGTCATTTCAAAAACGTGCCTTTCCGCATCGCGACTATGCACTATGAGAGTAAGTCCGAGTTCATCACTTAAATCAATAAAGCGCTTAAATGCTGCTTTTTGTCGCTCTCTTTGAACTGTATCTCCAACGTGATAGTAGTCCAGACCTACCTCACCAATGCCAATAGCGGTATCTGTGTTTTGTCGTATAAAGTCTTCAACTTTATCAGCTTGGTTAGTTTCAATTGGACTTAAACCATACGTTGCACAAACGTTTTCGTTCATAAGCAGTCGCTTTGTTGCAAAATTCGAATTTAGATCTATCCCTGAATTTATTATTGTAACATGAGCGTTTTTTGCTCTGGTAATTACGTCCTTTCGATCTGAGTCAAACTGTGCCATGTCAATGTGGCAGTGCGCGTCAACTGCAAAACTCATTTATTAACCGCCATTTTTAGCTTTGAGCCTGTTCATGGCACTGACCATCGCTTCAACGGAGGCCAAGACTATATCTTCTCGAGCTGCGCGTGCAGTCACAATATTTCCCTTGCCATCTTCGACACCGATTATCACATCGGCCAGAGCATCAGTCCCACCGCTGATGGATTCTATTTTAAAGGTCCTCAGTCGCATCTCATCTCCTCCGATTATTTCATGGACTGCGTTTATAGCTGCATCTACAGGCCCAACACCTATACGGGCTCCAACCATCTCCTTCCCATCAACCGTAGCCTTAACTGTTGCTGTGGGAGTTACACGATTGCCAGTCATCACCGAGACTTCTTCCAACATTATTGAGGGCTGTAAAACGTCGCTTGTCACAGCTTCGGCTATCGTATATAAGTCAAGATCGGTCACTCGTTTCCCTTTATCTCCGATCTCTTTTACGCGCTTTGTGATCTCAGTAAGCTGTTCTTCAGATGGTTTAAATCCTGCATCTCTCAGCATTTCCTTTATACCGTGCTTTCCGGCATGTTTGCCGGCGATTAGCCTTCTGTGATGCCCTACCATCTCAGGAGTCATAATTCCGGGTTCAAAAGTGTCTGTGCGCGCGATCACTCCGCGTGAATGTATGCCAGATTCATGGGAAAATGCATTTTCACCAACTATTGGCGTATTTGGCTGAAGGTTTATTTTTGTGTACCGTTCTACTAAACGTGAAGTCTCAAGCAGGTATTTGGTTATGATGTTGCTTTTTATGTGGTAAATCGAATGCAAAGACATGACTGTTTGAGCAAGATCGGCATTTCCTGCTCTCTCTCCGATGCCGTTCACAGTCACTTGAACCTGGTTCGCTCCAGCGTCCACTGCTGAAATGCTATTTGCAACTGCAAGTCCGAAGTCATTGTGGCAGTGGACATCTATCGGGGCGCGTATTGCATTTTTAATAGCCCTGATCAGGGCATACATTTTAAAAGGGGCCATGACGCCCACAGTATCAGGAATGTTGATGATATCAACCTTCGCCGACTCAACACCTTTACATATGCGTAAAAGGAACTGTAGGTCAGTTCTCGTCGCATCCATTGCAGAGAAAAGGCAGCGAACTCCATGATCTTTGACATAATCAACTGCGTCTATTGACATATCGTAAACCTCTTCTCTTGTCTTTTTCATTGAATACTTCAATTGCACATCTGAGGTTGAAGCAAATACGTGTATAAGACCTACGTCAGAATTTAAGCACGCATCAATATCGGGAGTTAAGACTCGAGCATTTCCGCAAATTGTCGCGCGCAGCCCTAAGTGAGCTACTTTCTTGACTGCATCGAGCTCTCCAGCTGACGAAATCGGAAATCCCGCTTCTATTACGTCGACTCCAAGTTTGTCAAGCGCTCTTGCTATTATTACTTTATCTTCGGTGGTGAAGGAAACACTCGGCGTCTGTTCTCCATCACGAAGCGTTGTATCAAAAAAAGTCACAGTACGGTTCAAATTTGGATTTGAGTTAATTGAGAAGGCAATCCCTCGAAGTCATATTTATTACCAGTAGTAGTGATGTATGTTTTATATATAAACGCTTTCTTACAATTTTCAGCAGCATGAATCAGTCACGTGCTCGAAAGCTATGAGGTACGATTTTTAATCAAATTCACCAACCGCAGATACTGTACGAGAGCAATATCAATAATCACTGCGAATATCCCAACGACGAATATGGCATCAAAGACTCCGGCCCCGCCTACTGATGCAATTACTAAAGTGTGGGACTTATAGAGAATAACGTTGCTTATTCGAGCCACATCAGCCCCAATCAGAACGCCTAGTGAGCCAGAAACGTATGCAATAGGGCCTGCTTTTCCCCAATTTTTGTTTGAAAGAGTAATTCCCACGATGCTTGCTACGAGAGAAAGCACATAAATGTTTCGTATAAGAACCCCTTCGTCTGGTATGAAGTCCGAGCAGAGGTATGCAACAACAGCCACCACAGCAACGCCAGTTACACTGGGTAGGATAGGACTCCTTCTGTCGGCAATCATTTTAAGCGAAATTACAAAGGGAATTAAAAATCCTGCTATATCAAAACCAACGGCGAGGTTACCTCCGCTCCGAACGAAGATTATATTTTGAAAGTTGAAAATTTTATAAGTTACATCAACTAACCCGAAACCGATCCAGCCCCGAAAGTACAGCAATATGGATAAAGAGGAGGTAAGATAAATTGCTGATGACACTACAAAAATCGTCAGAGCTTCTGATAATTTGAAACCAACAGTTTCAAATCCAAGTATTAGAAGTAAGAGGACCGTAAGCAGCAGAACTGAAGCAATCAGATACGATATGAACATTTTATAACCGCTTAACTCTAATTTTTATTAGTTGTGCAAAACATTGTTTATTTTGCCCGTGTTAGCAAGTAGAACGACGGAAACTGAAACATCGAAAATTCGATCGGTTCTCGGCAAAGGCGAACTTAGCTTCTGCAGTTGTTTAACTTGCATTTAACAAAATTCTTTCAATGAGCCTCTTAAATATCCTACTTGCTTCTTTTACCTGTCTTAAGGCTACCCATTCATCGGATGTGTGCGCCTGTTCTATCAATCCAGGGCCAAACACGATCGATGGTATACCAGCAGCATTCAGTCTGGATGCATCAGTGCATGCGTCCATTGTTGTAACATTTGATTTTGCTCCAACGTCTGTTAAGGCGCTCTTAAGCTCATCAATAATAAGATGCTCAGGAAGATAAAACGGGTTTGTAAATCTTTTTGGGTCTTTTATAAAGCTTATTTTAGCCTCTGGCAAAAACGTGCGTAATGATGTTATAATCTTAAAAGGATTGTTAGGCGGCACGTGCCTATACTCCACCTCTATTACGCAGCGATCAGGAATCACATTATCTGCTATGCCACCATTAATTCGACTTACGGTAAGTGTTTCCTTGCCCAAAATTGGATGGACGCTCATTTTGAAATCTTCGAGTTTTGCGATAACATGTGCCATCTCAACAATAGCATTTCTCCCCCTTTCCGGCTGACTGGCATGGGCAGCTTTTCCGATCGATTCAACTTGCAGCAGTATCCTGCCCTTGTGGCCATTTACTATTTCTAGATTGGTTGGTTCGCATACAACACTAAAATCTGCGTGCAACTGAGGTATGATCTCGTCAATTCCAGGACCGTTGACCTCTTCATCAACGACAAAGACAGCAAGCAAGGTTCCAGAAACCAGTCGTTTGTCGCACGTGGAAATTGCGTCTATTACTGCTGCTATCCCTCCTTTATCGTCTGCTGCGCCTCTTCCAAATAACTTGCCAGCGCGTATTGCGGGCGGAATGTACGGTGGTACCGTGTCCAGATGACCACACAGCAACAAAGAAGGAGATCCAGATCCGAATTTCCCTAACACGTTATGTCCGAATAAGGTTACATCCATCCCAATTTTTTTTAGTTCATGTTTTACGAAATTGCAAATGTCCTGCTCATCGCCTGTAATGCTCGGAATTCCTACAAGATTATAGAGCAACCTAGTGCATTGATCCAGAACATCACCCTGTTTCAAGACTTTTGGCAATTTTTTCCCGAAGGAGCATATTGATAACTTTGCCGTCTACTTTTCCTCGGATTTCTTTCATTACGACGCCCATCAGCGGACCGACAGCTCTGAGCCCTTGCGATTGGATGAAATCGTGCTTCGATTGTACTATGGAATCTATCACGCTGTCCAATTCGTCGCGATTTAGCATCACAAACCCCAGATCTACTGCTATATCTTTTACTTCCTTAGTAGGGCATTGAGCTAAACACTGAAGTATCTCTGGGATGCCCTCCTTGGCAATCGTCTTGGATTTAATAAGCTCAAAGACCTTTATGAAGTGCACACTTTCAAGGCTATTTGTGGACACTCCATCCCTTCGGAGTCCAGGTATTGTGCTCTCCAAAGTCCTTACTATTAACGTCGCCGCTTCTTTCAGCTCGTCCATTTTGGCATTGTCGTCCGTATTTATCGTCCACAGCTTCATAATGCGCTCAAAAAGCTCGTGATTTTCTGACCACGCAATTTGTTTTGCCAGCTCATCGTTAAGCCCGAATTCACGCTTGTACCTTCTCATCCTATTATCAAGTAACTCAGGGAGATTTGCCTCAATTCGATGTATCAACTCGTCAGACATTCGAATTGATGAGACATCCGTCTCCGGGTACATCCTCGCAGCGCCGGGGAGAGGTCTCATGTATTCCGAACATCCGTTTGAAAGCGGTCTCCTTGTCTCTTCAGGAACTCCAATCATAGCTTCATTTGCCCTTTCAATAACCGCGTACAAAGCTTCAAGACAGACACTGGCATGCTCGCTGGCTACTATCACTGCAGCATCGTCTACAGCGCATCCTAAGGCGGTAAGAAGTCTTTCTGTCTCGGCCCTAGTTACTCCATATCTTGGAAGCTCGTCTGTATGGAGAATTCCGTCGACACCTTTTTTTTTCGCTCTGTCAGCGAATTCAGAACCTAACCGTCTATCTGGTTGTATTTCCTTTCCGATTAGACCCTTAAAACCTGAGAGCTTTACGCCCCAGACCATCTTACCTTTTAAGGCTTTGGAGTTTGTTCGTGTAAAAATCTGAGAAACTTCAATAGGCTCTCCGATGTTCGCGCCGTTTTTAATCAATTCATTTCGAATCGCTAGCAAATTTTCCTGTCTTTCAACTTCAAATTTTACGACGTCTTCTATCAGTTCCAATGCCTGTAAACCTTTAATTTCAACTCTAGCTCCACCTTCTATTGATATATTGATGTCCTGTCGAATTGTTCCAAGTCCACGTTTCACATTGCACGCTCTAAGCACGGTACCAATTTTTAGCGCAAGCTCTTTCGCCATCTTTGGCGTCTTAATATCAGGTGCAGTCCCTATCTCTACAAGCGGAATACCAAGTCTATCGAGTGAGTAAATATCTTTTCCTACTATTTGAGCGGCCTCCTCTTCTACTGATAATGTGTCTATTCGGATTCTGCCGGAACGTAGATCAACAAATCCGTCTGAAGCAAGTAAAGCTGTCCTCTGAAAACCACTTGTATTGGATCCATCAATCACGAGCTTTCTCATTACGTGCACTTCGTCAAACGGCTTCATACCAAAAAGGAGGGCAATTTGAAGGGCTATTTTAACCGCTTGGAGGTTCATTTCCACGGGCGGTTCATCATCATATTCGACTAAACACGTGGTGTCATATCCTTTGTAAGTGAATCTTCTTGTTCCAATGCCCTCTTCAAGAGCAGCTCGGTCAATTTCTCCCATCTCACTCTTAGACGGCCGTAAGTATCGACTGAACTCACAACTTGATTCCTTAGTATCTCTAAGTTCGGTCGGACTGCTGCAGAACAACTTCGTCTTAGTGTTCAATTGTTGGTGAATTTCAAGGCCTGCTTTCAATCCGACCCTTCTATAATCGTGATCTTTCATGGCAGTTCCTCAAACGTGTTGGTCCTCCTGCTATGGTCCACGGATATTTCTTGAGCGATATTAGCCGTCATAAGCGCCCTTATTTCTTCGGAATCAGTTATTTGACCAAGAACCCACATCAGCTTCACGAGAGCCGTTTCACTTAACATATCACCTGCTTCGATGACCCCCGCCTTCAAAAGGTCACGTCCCGTATCATACACTCTGTCATTGACCCTGCCAAAAATGCATTGTGAAGTCATAACAACAGGTATTTCCTTGTTTGCCATTTTGATCTTGGGTATCCAATCACTTGAAACGTGTCCCAATCCTGTCCCCTCGATGACGAGTCCTTTATAACTTAGTGACAAAAAGTGGTCGATTATATGGGGCTTGGCTCCAGGATAAAATTTTATGAGGGCACACCTGGGCTCCATAGTTGACTTGATAGAGGTTTCGCAACCACCTCTAGGCGCGAATTCATCGAGCAATTGAAGTGCTCTGCTGGGATACTGGACCCTCGCTATTGGTGTGGCATTAACTGACGTGAAGGCATCTCGTCTTGATGTGTGCAGCTTTTTCATTCTTGTGCCTCTATGAACGAGGCAGAAATCATCCGACATATTTTCGTGCATGACTGCTGTTACTTCAGCGATATCACTCGTCGCGACAACTGCGGCACTTACTGCATTCATTACATTATCACTGCTTGGCCTATCGGCAGATCGTTGGGAACCGACAAATACGACTGGAACGGGAACTTTTAACATAAAAGATAGCGCAGCGGCGCTATACCCCATAGTATCCGTTCCGTGCGTAATTATTACTCCGTCCATCCCTCGCGTAATCTCATTAAAGGCACATTGGGCGAGCTCCGACCAGAGCTCAGGCGTCATATTCTCACTTAGCATGTTGTAGAGCAGTTTTCCTTCAATGTTTGCCACATCAGCTAATTCAGGTATCGCATCAATTATGTCATCGGCATCGAACTGGCTCGTTACTGCGCCCGTTCGGTAGTCAATTTTACTTGCAATAGTTCCGCCTGTAGAGATGACGGAAATATTGGGCAGCCCATCTCTGGTAGGTCTGAGCGTTGCTGTCTCTTGAGTCAATGTTCGTCTTTGTAAAAGCTTTAAATTAATACTATCCGGAGAAAACCCGACATTATAACCACTATCAAGCTTAATAACGATAAAATCACTCGTGCTGGGCATTAAAACCCCAAAAAAGTGTCTTCCATTTTGCTCAACCAAAACTTTGTCGCCCTGTTCGATTTCCATTTTAGTCCTCTGCGAGGTTCTCTAGATTAGCATAAACTTTATTCAACCGTTCAACGAGCACGCGTACTTCGTTATTTTCTTTATTTATTTCTACGCGCCTGGAGTTAATCATTCTTGATACCTCTTCCGGTGAAGGGCCCCCTCTTGCATTCCTATGCTTAACGCTTGTGTAAGGGTCCAGTGCACTCGTAACATCTTTTCGGGTCAAACCGAGGCTAGAAAGTGTTTTTCCAGTGCGCTCTTTGGACACAGCATCTAACGTTTTCAAGTCAACAGTACCCTTTCGTGCCAGCTCGCCAACAATGGTGTGTGCTGTTCTGAATGGTATCTTCGCTTTTCTAACAATGGTATCTGCTAGCTCAGTCGCAGTTGTAAATGTGGCTGAGCTCTCGACATTGAGGTGGTCTATGTCAAATTTAATGGTCTCAAGAACGCCCGTGGTGATGGCGATCGAATCAATAGTATTTCTTATCGCAGCTTTCAAATGGATGGTAACCTCCTGCAGATCAAGATTGTAGCTGTAGGGAAGCGCTTTGCAGATCGTTAGCACGGAGGTAAGGGCCCCGATCACAGAACCAGTCTTAGCACGAACAAGTTCTAAAGAATCAGGATTCTTCTTTTGAGGCATAATGGAACTTGTGGATGCGTATTTGTCGCTAATTTCAACGTATCCAAACTCTGAAGTGCTCCAAAGAATGAATTCCTCTGCTATGCAGCTGATATTTATCATTAAATTCGAAAGGACTGCAAGGCATTCGACAGCATAATCTCGCGTGCTTACCGCGTCCATTGAATTTTCGACAATTCCGTCAAATCCGAGCATTACCGCTGCAAAATCCCGATCTAGTGGGAATCCAGTCGATGCAAATGCTGCAGCCCCAAGTGGGCATGCGTTTGTCCGGTTAAAGCAATTACCTAATCTTGCGAGATCTCTTCCTAGGGCATCGTAATGAGCGAGGAGATGATGTGCTAACGTCGTTGGCTGAGCGCGCTGGAGATGTGTGAACCCTGGAATAAGCGTTTCAACGTTTTGCGATGCCCTATCGAGCAAGGTCATTTTCAAGTGTACCATCTTCGTCATAAGTTGCACTATTTGCTCTCGGACCGCCATTCTAATGCACGTTGCAACTTCGTCATTTCTCGAACGCCCCACATGCAGCATTCCCCCGTATTCTTCGCCTATCATGTCTATGAGGGCCCTCTCTATTGCGACGTGGATATCTTCGGCATCTTTGTTTAATGAATCGTACCCCTTCGTTCGAATGGTGCTAAGACCTCCGAGCAGTGCACTTGCTGCATCGTTTGAAATAATATCCTGCTTTTTAAGCATAACAACGTGCACAATATCCACCATGATATCATACTTAAAAAGCCATTCATCTGTCAATATGGAGGATGTAAAGCGTTGTGCAAGTTCGTCCATATCGGTTAAACGTCCTCTTCGTAAGATATTCTCCCGCACGATATTTTCTTTCATTTGCACCAAGATAGCTCAGGGATCATCATGTATTTCTCTTGACTTTTCGTATTTTACAACGGTAAACGCTTTTAGCTGATACATAACATGTTGTACAAAGCTCTTAAATATGTTGAGTAGAGAAGCTATAAAGTGATTAATCTTGAGTTAAAGTTAATTTTTGTATAATTTACACATACGTATTGATTAAATGAGGCACTTAGAAGGTAAAACTGTCGTAGTTGGAGTTACCGGCAGCATAGCAGCCGTTGAAGTCATTAAACTAGTAAGGGCGCTTCGACGTAGCGGTGCAGATGTTCACGCAGTTATGTCCCACGCTGCCTGTCATATTATACATCCCCATGCTCTTGAGTATGCCACGCAGAATCCTGTCATAACTAAAATAACTGGTATGGTTGAACATGTAAAATTTTGTGGCATAGGGGGTTGTGCTAATGCATTACTCGTCGCTCCTTGTACAGCAAATACCATAAGTAAAATTGCGAATGGCATTGATGATACGCCTGTTACGACTTTTGCGATTACAGCTATTGGTTCAGGAACGCCTGTACTAGTGGCTCCTGCAATGCATGAGGCGATGTTTAATCATCCAATCATCAGCCAAAACTTGGCAAAACTTAGAGAATTGGCGCATATTGTAGAGCCTTGCATCGAAGAAGACAGAGCGAAGATTGCTGAAAGCGAGGAGATAGTTGGGGCAGTGGAGCGCGTGCTATCAAAAAAGGATCTAGTAGGCAAGAGAATTCTTGTTACTAGTGGCGCAACTGTTGAATCAATCGATCCTGTAAGAATACTTACTAACAGAAGTTCTGGCAGGACGGGGAGAGCGATTGCTTTTGAAGCATATAGACGAGGTGCACAGGTCACGATAGTGCACAATTATGACGTAAAAGGTCTCTCACAAATAAAGATCGAGAGCGCAGGCGATATGATCGATGTAGTATTAGAGGAACTCGCGAAGGGTTATGACATATTTGTAAACTCAGCTGCTATTTCAGATTTCACTGTTAATCGGGCTCCGACGAAGATTAAATCTGGTAACGATGCTATTCTTGAGTTACGAACTGTACCAAAGCTTACTAAGTTAGTACAGGAAAGGCATCCAAACTTATTTATCGTGTGCTTTAAAGCTGAAACGAACACAACGAATGATGAATTGATTAGATGTGCACAATCGATTGACGTGGATATCGTAGTTGCAAATGACGTCACAAGCGGTGGTATGGGTACTGAGGATAATGAGATATTCATCATCAATCAAGACGTTGAGAGATACTGTGGAAAAAAAGAACTCCTCGCAGTAAAGATCGTTGATGCAATTGTAAAAGCTTTGAATAAGTGAAAGACGTATGAGAGCCACATGCCCTCTCCACATCACTGGTTTTTTTGCGATTCACAAAGGAGATAATGAAAAGACTGAGGGGGTAAGCGAATCTGTGGGTTGTGGCGTCGTCGTAGATGATAAAGCAGTAACAGACGTTGAGCTAGGCTCAGGCAGCATTTACATTAATGAAGAGATCGAATCAGCGCCTACCACGAAATCTGTCGTTGAATCTCTTACGGATGTTCGAGTTGAGGTAAAAACACGCGTTGGGGTTCCAGTGAGTTGTGGGTTTGGCACGAGCGGAGCTGGAGCGTTCAGTACAGCACTTGCTCTCAATGAGTTGCTCTCCCTTGGGCTTACGTACGGTGATCTTTGCAACGTAGCTACACGTGCTGAAATTAAAAATAAGACAGGAGTAGGGGACGTCATTGCACAATCTATCGGAGGAGTGGTGATACGAGGGCTTACGCACGTAGATAAGATTCCCATCGGGGCTCAGGATATCTCGTATGTCATATTTGGACCACTTTCAACGTCCGAGATTTTGAAAGATGCAGGCTTAATGAAGATTGTAGGCTCTTGTGGAAATAAGTGTCTTAAAACGTTGTTAAAAAGGCCGGTGTTTGAAGAGTTTATGAAACTTTCAAGGGAGTTCGCGTTTAACACGGGACTTATAAGCGACAAAGTTAAAGATGCAGTTGAAGCCGTTGAGGCAAGTGGCGGGCTTGCGTCAATGGTGATGCTGGGTGATGCAATATTTGCAGTTGATTCCTTAGAGGTTCTACGTGAATTTGGAGAAGTGCGGGATACCAGAATTAACAACTGCGGAGCAAATTTAGTACTCTGATATGCCCGCTAATCTAGCTTTCGTGTGTACGCTTTTAATTTATCGTACAAAATGTACTGTTGAATGATGATGAAAGTAACTAAAAAGGGTACGATAATGCTTCGAACGCCTTTTTTAAGTAACTAGGGAGGCTTAATGATGATATGTAGACATAAATTTTGCGGTACAAAAAATTAGTTTAAATCGTGATGGGCGCAGCAAAGGAGAACTAGAAAAAAAAAGCGATAAGCTGTTTTTTAAAGGTAGCTAAAGATTAAGACAATTATATGAAAAATTAAACACATCAAAAACGAATTTGTGACTGTTTGGAAGTAAAACGAACAAAAGAAAAATAAAGACGTAATGAATGAATTAACGGACGCAGCAAATATCCTTGTGGATTTAATTAAATATATAAATGATGCTTTGCTGACGCTATTTTGAACAATAGCATAGCAACGAAAGAGATCTTTGAGTAGTGTAGCGATTTAAAAGAGAGCGAATCAAACTAATTTCCTACTAAATGTGCTGAATGTAATAAAATTTGTTAAAATGGAAAAGAGGCCGACATAGATGGAATTTATGAACAGGTTTTTAACGTTGGATCCAGAGTCGAAAAGCTGTTGCATACACAATTATCAAGTTTGAGTAAAATGGTTACAGTATCTAAAGACCATCCACGTTATAAATCACTTGTTTTAAGAGACAAGCTTGTAGATGGGTGTAAGAGAGGCATAACTAGTGTCCATGGCCTTATAGCACATGGGAGAGGCGAAGCGTTTGATTATTTTATTGGAGAGAAAAGCACAACCAACGCACTTGACGCGACTGAAGTGGCAAGTGCGTATATACTTACAGCCCAACGTCCTATTCTTTCAGTCAATGGTAACGTAGCCGCATTAGTTCCAGCAGAACTCGTAGAACTCAGCGAGATAACAGAAGCCCCTCTGGAAATTAACCTTTACCATCGTTCAAGGCAGCGCAGTGAAAAGATCGAGCAACACCTTAGAGATTTCGGAGCAAGGCGTATATTAACAGGCCGTGACTATGTACAGCTTCCCGGAATTGCTAGTGAGAGAGCAAAGGTTGACCAAAAGGGTATCTTCCTTTCCGATGTTGTTTTCATGCCGCTTGAAGACGGAGATAGATGTGAAGCCTTGAAGAAGAGCGGAAAGATGGTGTTAGCAGTAGACTTAAATCCACTCTCGAGGACAGCGTTAGCTGCTTCCGTAACTGTCGTTGATGAGCTCACAAGAACGATGGGTAACTTAATAGAGTTCACAAGAAGGATGCAGCACGCAGGGGATAAAGAGGAGCTGGAGGTCTTGAAATCAAAGTTTGACAATGCTCAAAACTTAAAAACATCGTATTCCATCATTTTAAGTCGCCTTCAAAATTTAAGTGAATCTAAAGGACTTTGAACATTACTTGACAGGATCTCTAATGCATTACGCGACTATGTATATCACATAATTGTGTCTACATCATACTCTATATTATTCGGAACGTTCACTTTAAAGAGGTACAGCATATATCCATGTTCTTTCGCGATGTCTGCTGCCTCTCTGGATTCTTTGCTGTTGCTGTCACTGGTTACAACCTTGCACAAAGAGATTTGATTGTCTGAAGCAATTACAAAACTATATAGTTGTCTATCACCGTACTCGTTTAGAAAATCAACTAATCTTTTTAGTTCTTTCCACGTTTTGGCAATATAGGTGTCCTTATCGACTGAGTTTGACACATACCAATCGCGGCTCATATACGGGTAGGCGTTATACTGATCTTCAAGTTCGTTGTACGCCCTGAATATCTTCCGTATGTCTCTTAAATTTGTGTATTTCCATCCGCTTTTTTTGAAGTAACGACCTGCAACGATCTCTCCTATCGCAGTACAATCATCTTGTTCAAGCCTCATCTAAAACACCCTTTTCACATTAAGTATACAATCGATTACAGATATATAACGTTACTTGAGCAGTTTAATCTCCGACGCCGTCTCGAAATAGATAAAGATAAATATTATCCTTATTTCGATTTCTGTTATATGCCTTTACCAGAAAAGTTTAAATGTGCTATCACAAATTGGAATTACATTTACGATCTTTGTAGAGACCTTGCCTATAGTGTTGTAGCGTCCGGTTATATGCCTGATGCTATTGTAGCGCTCGCGCGAGGAGGGTGGTTTGCTGGTCGCATTATGTGCGATTTTCTTTGCATAAGCGACTTAATCAGCTTAAAGGTTGAGCATTACGTGGGAACGGCCTGTGTTGGAGACGAGTGTCGTATCAAGTATCCGATAATTGATGAGATGATTCGCTCAAAACGGGTTTTAATTGTAGATGACATATCTGATACAGGAAAAAGCCTGCAATACTCCATGAACTATGTAAATGAGTTCGAGCCAACCGAGGTAAAAACTGGAGCCCTTCAACTTCTATTTACGTCGGAGTTTACACCCGACTACTACGCTGAATATCTCGAAGAGTGGGTATGGGTTGTATATCCGTGGAACTTTATAGAAGACATGACAGACTTAATAACTAAGATGATGTCGAAGGAGCGGAGACCTAGTTGGGATCTTAAAACGATAAAAATGGGGCTGAAACACTGGTATTCGATAGAACCGATGTACTTCGATATCGCGCAACCGGGCAGGCTCGCTGAGGTACTTCGGGAGATGGAGCGACGAAAAATTGTGCATTTTGATGGGATACGGTGGAAGTTAAAATGAACGTTGAGATTGCATTTATAGGTGGAACTGGGATGTACAGTTCTGAAGAGATGGCAAACGCGTGTACGGTGTCTATACAGACGCCTTTTGGAAACTCTTCCCGTGAAATGATAGTTGGCGAGATATCGGGCAAAAGGTGTGCATTTTTGCCAAGACATGGAGTCGGACACACAATCTCCCCAACGAACGTAAACTCACGGGCAGACATATATGCGCTTAAGACTCTGGGAGTCACTAACATAGTTTCAATTTCGGCTGTCGGAAGTTTGCAAGAGAATATTAGGCCGCTTGATATTGTTATACCCAGCCAGATTTATGATAGGACTAAATTTCGGCCAAACACGTTTTTTGATGATATTGTGGTGCACGTGAATTTTGCCGATCCTTTTTGCGAAAGCATATCTAAGGCGTTACATAAAGTTGTACTGGACATTGGTTGTAACGTAAGAATGGGCGGCACGTATATCTGTATAGAAGGGCCGCAGTTCTCAACTCGTGCGGAGTCTGGAGTATATAGACAAATGGGATTCGATATTATCGGCATGACAGGGATACCTGAAGCCAAATTAGCACGAGAAGCAGAGATTTGTTATGGAACGTTAGCAACGGTTACGGATTATGATGTATGGCATGAGGGGGGGATCTCTGCCGACATGATTCTTAACAATGTTAGGAAAAATGATGAAATAACGCGAAAAATAATTAAAAACGTTGTTGAAAAGCTTCCTGCAACGGATGAAACGTGTGGGTGCCAAAATGCATTGAAAAAGGCCATAATGACAAATCTCGATGACATCCCAAATGAAGTCAAACAAAGGTTGCAACCAATTATCGGTCGGTACCTCTAATGATAAAGTTTTTTTACCCTCATCTGTATTCTGCTGAGGATGCCACGCAGCACTCTCACTTCTTCAGGCGTAAGTTCCGATTTTCCGCAAATCCTTTTTAGAGTAAAAAGAATGCGTCTTTTCTTATGCATGGGGAATTCGATGTCCTCTAGAACGTCACTCATGTGATCAAGCAGACGCACCAGATCCTCATGTGACGCGAGCGCAATCTTCTCACTCGACGATGTTGTCGTTAACCCGGTAATGCTATAAAGAATTACTGCGGCTGCGTGTGATATATTCATCACGGGATACGCTGGGTTAGTTGTGATGTTCAAAATCATATCACACTGATTAAGCATTTCATTCGGAAGCCCTTGGTCTTCCCTGCCAAAGAGGATAGATGCCACCCCCACTTTATCATTGAGCTTTTCATTCAATTTGGCAAGTGGATATGGACTCCGAGTGTAGGATCCTGCTCCCACAATTCCCGTTGTTCCTATAATTAGTTCAGAATTTTTTAAGACATCTTCAAAAGTCTCAAACGTTGCGGATTCTAAGACATCAACGGCATGTGAAGCCATAGCCTTCGCAAAGTTACCGATTTGACACGGATTAACCAAAACAAGGTCATTGAAACCAAAATTTTTCATAACACGAGCAATCGAGCCGATATTTCCTTCATATATAGGATTTACGAGTACGATTTTTACATCCATCTACAAGAATATCGTGATGCCAACTATAAATGCATTGATATTACTTAACGAGATTTTAGCACCAATTAATGACACGTACTGCGATAACAGTTGCATACGCCTTATGCTTGGAGGTAAAAACGAGAGAGACGTTGAAACTAATGTTTTATTGCGCATATTAATGGCAGATAGGTCAGTTTTCAAAGATATAAAAACACGCTGTGATTTGCGTGTTGTTTGCAGCGTATAGTCAAAGACGTAGTTAATTTTTAAATTAATGAAAGATGTTCTAATCGTTGGTGAATCAACAAGGTTTTACGTCAGTTAGAACTAGCTAACTTTGTATAACAGCGTTTCTAGAGGTTTTCGGATATCCGATTGTCAGTTAGGAAGTGCATACATGAGCCAGTTTTAAATTAGTCGTATTCTCTCCAAGTTTTGCCACATTTTACACAGCGAAAGAATCGCACTTCGCTTTCATCTGCTGATCGCAATTGCCGCAACCACCAATAGGCCGTATCGCAGTTGCATTCCGGACATCTCGCTTTTATTGTTGGTTTGCCTTCATCAAGTTTTTCATCCAACACAAGAATCTCTCTTTTTTGCCTTGAGATTTGATGGACGTTGTTTTTCGTTGGTGCCTCTCTCTCTGTCACAAACCCGCATGCTCTACATTTGATGAGCTCTTGTTCGGGCAACATAATACTTTTACACTTCGGACAAAATTGCATGCACTATCCCACTTTGAAATACGTTCATAAAACCAGGTAACTGAAGCTGATTTTGGTTACTGAAACCTTTTTACCTTAATTGTACTACACATTGTCGAGCATATATTTATCTTTATGTTGATAGCCTGCTACCAAACGTAATAAAATCGGAATACCAGCGAGCATTGGCACTTTCGAAAACGTTGAGCTAAATCCGAGTCAAAACGGTTATATGTAAGTTTTTACCAATAACGGCATGGATATTTTTTAGCGCGATAAGGGAATTTTGTTTTATGGTGAAATAGATGGAAGAATTGCTATGGATCGCTCTACTTCTATTTATAGTTTCATCTTTTTTGTCAACTAAGCGTTTATATAATCGCTCATATGTCATAGGTTTCGCCGGTTGGTTGTTCTTTGCTGCGCATTGGGCAACGTTGCCAATGTACTACATACACATAAGTGACTTTTTTAACGTAATCCTAACGATTTTAGTAGCGGCTTTTTGCGCATACGTAGCGTTTATTATGCTGATAAATAAAGATGAACTGACGCTTACCATTACAAAAGCCGCAGCTATTGGTGGTATTTTTTACTTCTCATTTGCTGAATTTTCATATCTCAATTATTTGCTCAGGAAAGCCGTGACAGTTCAAACGGTGGCAGTCCTAAACGTCCTTAGAATCCCCGCTATTCAGCTGGGTTGGAATGTGGTGACGTTAAATAACCACAGTGTTGAAATCATACTCGGCTGTACCGGTATTGAAAGTATGGCACTGCTTTTAGGGATAATTGCTTGTGTTTCCGCTCCGATGATAAATAAACTCAAAGCATTTTTCGTATCCGTGCCGGTTGTGTACATTTTGAATATAGTTCGGAACGGCTTTGTAATAACCGCCTCGGGTTATGAATGGTTCGGTCCTTCAGACTATAGTTTTTACGTCTCTCATAATATTTTAGCAAAGTTTGGCTCAATAGTAGCACTAGTAATTATCTCGTATCTTGTGTTTAGAATCTTGCCCGAGCTCCTGGATATGATGGTAAATGTATTCACGTTGCTTAAAGGAGGAGTTCAAGATGCTAGCGAAAGGATCTGAATCATGGCTATTTGGATCGTTTGTATTTACGATAATAATAGGTATCTTCACACCTTTTATCATGATAGGAATTGCTTCTCTGTTGTTTTTGTTCCTTTTCTTTAGGGATCCAGAAAGAAGTCCTGAAAGTACCAATTGTGGCGACATGCTGAGCCCAGCCGATGGGCGAATTCTCAGAATTGAGCATAATAAACTAAGCATCTTTATGAACGTCCATAATGTGCACGTTAATCGCGCTCCGCTTGAAGGTGAAATAAAAGACATTGAGTACAAAAAAGGTAGTAAACTTCCTGCATTTAGCAAAAATTCCGATAGAAATGAGCGCAATGATATTACGATTACGACCAATGTAGGGGATGTAACCGTGACTCAAATTTCAGGGGCACTCATAAGGAGGATCGTTTGTTATATTAAGAAAAGCGAAAAAATTAAACGAGGGCAACGAATTGGAATGATACGATTCGGCTCGCGGGTTGACGTCACCTTGCCCGATGGTTATGCATTTATCGTCACAAAAGGACAAAAGGTGAAGGCGGGGAAAACTGTCATAGCTATGTGTAAAAGAGGCGACAAAAATTGAACTTTCCTTTCAACATAGAAATAAAACAGCAAGACGTAGCTACACTAGCTAACTTGCTTTTTGGAAGCATGGCCTTAGTCTTTCTCGGTGCAAGCAACACATCGGCTGCAGCCGTATTGGTATTAGTTAGCGTAATTGCCGATGGAGCTGATGGATATCTCGCACGAGCCAGAGGGCAGGGCAGCTTAGGGTTTCAACTAGATTCACTGGCAGACTTTGTGTCATTTGGACTGGTTCCTTCGCTTTTGGCGTTTTATTTGCTTCGGGATGCATTGGGGATCCCGCTTGCGTTTTTCTTTTTGTCATTCATATATGTAGCAAGTGGTATGATCCGACTTGCGAGATATAACACCACACCTCAAACCAGACTCTTCACGGGACTGCCTATAACAGCAGCAGGACTTATCGTGTCCCTTTACGTAATTGCAGGTTTTCCGCCTGTTGGCCTCGTGCCTCTTTTATTATTGCTATCAGGATTAATGCTCAGTGATTTCGAGTATTCAAAAGTTAGCAATAATTTGACATTGGCAGTGCTTGGCATATTATTACTGTCAGTGATACTCTTAAATTTAATAGGCAATGACTTATCTCAGCTAATTTCAATAGTTGTGTTGATATTCTCAGCAATTTACGTGTTAAATCCGCTATACAGGAGATGACGCAATAAACGACCGAGAACAGGCGTTATTCGAGGCAGGAATAAAGCTTGGAGCTCTTTATCATCAGTTTGTAGGGGCTCCTTTGGATCCTCGCAGCGTGCAATATATGGAAAAAGCAATAGAATCAAGCATTCGCGTACAGCCGTATGTCGAGAGCATCAGTGTACATATTGATAAAAAAATAGTTCAATCAAAGCTCAACAAATATGGCTACGCTGAGCTTGAAGGCAAAATGCTCGACGTCCAGCTAGTTGTAGCCTACCAGAGCGCCAAAGTACTTGTAAAGATGCAATACGATGAAGACGCTGATTATCCTCTTATGTTTATAGAAAGGTAATCAGAAACGACTGAAGCACGAAACGGATATAGTGCGAGAACGCATAGCGCATAGTATACCTTCACGAAAGAGCTGTCCAGAGTCCCTCTGCTCGAACTATTTTTGCACTAGAAGCCGTAATCTTAAGTTTGCACCCGAAACTTTAACCTTAAGTTTAAATGCCATTATTTTCATAGTTTAAAGTACATGAGCAGCGAATTTCGGGAGCGGTGGGTGACTTTTTATAAGAGATATTACAATCAGCAGATCCTAAAGCTCGCAAGTGAGTATCCCGATGTAAAGAGCATTGAGATCGATTATCAAACGTTACAAGATTATGATATAGCGTTAGCTGACGCTCTCATTGACTATCCCGCTACAGCCTTACAGGATGCGCACGACGCGCTGCTTGATTATGATCTCCCCCTTGAATGTAAGCTCGATGCGAATATTCGGATCATTAATTTGCCTGAAAAGATAAAGATACGGGATCTAAGGAGCCATCATGTGGCGAAGCTTATATCAATTGAGGGAATTGTGAGAAAGGCAACAGAAGTTAGGCCGAAAGTTTTAGAAGCAGGATTTGAGTGTATCAATTGTGGCAATATAACAAAAGTACCGCAGGAGGATGCGAAGTTTAAGGAACCTTCGGAGTGTTCTCATCGGATTTGCGGAAAAAAGGGTCCTTTCACACTAAATTTTACGCATTCCACGTTTGTTGATGCACAGAAGATCAGGGTCCAGGAATCTCCGGAAGGGCTAAAGGGTGGAGAACAACCACAGACCTTAGATATAACTGTCGTGGGGGATCTTGCAGGCAAAGTCTTTCCCGGTGATAGGATAGTAGTAACAGGAATATTGCGCGTTGCTCAACGGCAATACCAGAATGTGAAGAGCACCACTTTTGATGTGTTTCTCGATGCGAACTCAATTGAGTTAGAATATAAAGAGTTTGAGGATCTTGAAATCTCACAGGCGGATGAGGCCGCAATAATTGCGATGTCACAGCGCCAAGATATTTACACGTCAATTGTAAATTCGATTGCACCGTCAATTTATGGCTATAAAAATGTGAAAGAAGCGGTGGCCCTTCAGCTTTTTTCAGGTGTTCCGAAATTGCTTCCTGACGGATCAAGAATTAGGGGAGATATCCACATATTGCTCGTAGGTGATCCTGGCATCGCAAAGTCACAGATACTGCGTTATGTCGTAAAACTTGCGCCACGCGGTGTTTACACCAGCGGAAAGAGCTCCACATCCGCCGGACTTACCGCCACCGCAATCAAAGATGAATTTGGAGACGGGAGATGGACGCTTGAGGCGGGAGCGTTAGTACTGGCAGATCAAGGCATTGCGGCAGTAGATGAAATGGACAAGATGAAGTCAGAAGATCGATCCTCGCTTCACGAGGCGATGGAACAACAAACAATAAGTGTTGCAAAGGCGGGGATCACGGCCACCCTTAGAAGTCGATGTGCATTATTAGGCGCTGCCAATCCGAGGTATGGCAGATTTGATTCCTATGAACCTATTGCGGGGCAAATAAATATGTTGCCCTCACTGTTATCGCGATTCGACCTCATTTTCGTCTTAAGTGATAAGCCAAATATAGCTCTAGATACTGATATTGCAAATCACATACTACAAGCGCATTATGCTGGTGAGCTGGCGGCATCAGGATTCTCTGAGGATGAAGTATCAGAAGCAATGAGTATTGTTAATCCAGTGATAAGTTCAGAACTGTTGCGAAAATACATCGCGTACGCTAAGAGAGTCACTCCAGTACTCAGTGAAGATGCGCGAAAGAGGTTTATAGAGTATTATGTTGGCCTGAGGAATCAGGAGGGAGAAGATGCTCCCATACCAATTACTGCGAGGCAGATCGAGGCCCTTATTAGACTCGCAGAAGCTAACGCGAGGATGCGGCTGAGTAAGAGCGTGACGCTTGACGATGCCGAAAGGGTAATTGGGGTTGTAGAGTCATGTCTTAAAGAAGTAGGAGTTGACCCTGAAACTGGTAAACGGGATATGGACGTGATTGCCGTTGGTAAGAGCAAGAGTCAGCAGGATCGCATAAAGTCGTTACGTGATATAATACGGGAGCTTCAAAAAGAGAGTGGTGCGGCGTATATCGAAAGCATTAAAGAGAAAGCATCTGAACAAGGTTTAGATCCTGATAAAGTGGACAAAGAAATATCACTGCTTTGTCAGGGGGGTGAACTATATGAAGAGAGGCATGGATACTACAAGATAGTGTAACAGCAGTGTCCACAGCAACGAGCATGTTTGTGAAGACGTACCACGTAAATAGGGAAGTTATGGTCGCGGTGTGTGACGCCGAATTGTTGGGCCTCACATTTTGTGAGGGCGACCTGCACTTATCAGTACACGAAAGTTTTTTTAAAGGTGATCGTGCAGGAGAAGAAGAGGTGAAAGCGGCGCTCTTGAACGCAACGATAGCGAACCTTGTGGGGAAGGAGTCCGTAACCTGTGGAATCGAGAGCGGCATCATTGACGAAGATCAAGTTATTACGATAGATGGTGTACCTCACGCCCAAATGATAACGCTATAAAGGTGAGGCTCCGTGCCACGACAAAGCGTTTGCCCGAGTTGCGGTCAGCCCTCTGTTGGGGTGTGCCGTAACTGTTCCACTAAGGGATATGTTCTCGCAACAATTCCGAGACACTTAGACCTAAAGGTTTGTCCTACCTGCTTAGACTATTTTTTAAATGGCAAATGGGCACAAAATGAAATTATTGATGCTGTTACACGGACTATTGAAAATGCGCTCAGCATCAATGCAGCAAAAAGTGCTTTCTACGTAGACGTACGTGAACAGGACAAAAGTCTGATTAGGACTCGTGTCATAGTTGAAGGAAATGTCGATGGAAAAACGCTTATTGACGAGTTTGACGTGGATATGCACATAAAGCGAGAAACGTGTGAGCGCTGTAGTAGAATTGCGGGTGGTTATTACGAAGGCTTAGTTCAGATCAGAGCGGATGGAAGATTCCCCGAAGAACATGAACTTATGGCAGCAGCCGATATTGCACATCGGGTGGTAGAGCGAGAACGAAAGAACGATAGGAAGTCGTTCCTTTCAAGAGCTGAAAGAAAAAAGGAAGGTTTGGATATATACGTCGGAACGACACGTGCAGCAAAGCAGCTATCACGATCGATAACCGAAGAACTCGGGGGGAGCTTCAGAGAATCACCAAAGTTGGTTGGTAAGAAAGATGGGAAAAACGTTTACCGGGTTGCCTTCTCTCTTCGACTGCCGAGGTTTACGTCAGGCTCTATCGTCTCCCATAACGGTCATGTCTTTGAATTCCATTCAGTAAGGAAGAAAGTTGCTGCTACCGATCTTCAAACTGGAGAAAAGTGCAGCCTGAATGTACGAGATCTAGCACGTGCTGAACTTCTTGGATCTCGGGCTGACGCGAGAGAGTCTGTGCTTGTTTCCGTGACTGATGATGAGGTGCAGCTGCTTGATCCAGATACGTTCGCTACTTTAAGCATCTTGCGCCCCAAATTTGTCACTGGTTCAGGAGGCAGTGAAGTACTGGTCATCAAAACGATTAAGGGGGTTTTCATACTTCCGTGAGGGGTCAGAAATTACTGGCATCGAAACTGTCGACGAAAGTTAGCGACGTTGAGCGTTTACTGCTACCGCGTCGCTGGCAGTTATTAGGAGAACTAATACTCGTTAATATCCCGTGCGGCGTTAACCATTTGAAGTATGAGATCGGGCAGGGGTTGTTAGAGCTTTATCCACGGTGTAAAAGTGTTATATGGGATAAGGGTATAGAGGGGCAGTTTCGAAGGCCAAATATTGAGATAATTGCCGGGTCAAGCACACAAACAATTCACAAGGAGAATAAGTGTAAATTTGCACTGGATGTAAACCGAGTCATGTTCTCCTCCGGCAACTTTGCTGAGAGAATCAGGATGGGCAAGCTCGGCTTCGCCGAAGATGTCTTGGATATGTTTAGCGGAATAGGCCAATTTCCAATTCCAATGGCCACTCACTCGAAACCGCGAACGATCACAGCTATCGAAATAAATGAAGATGCTTTCTTTTACTTAAAGAAAAACATCCACCTTAACGACGTTTGTGACATAATAGAGCCGCTGCTTGGCGACTGTGCACAAGTATCTCCTGTTAGTAGCGCTGATAGGGTTATAATGGGCAACTTTGAAGCCTACAAGTACCTTGAAAGCGGTATCAATGCCCTTAAACCAGGAGGAATTTTACACTATCACGAGACCGTTCCGATACCATTAATGTACCTCGCGACCTCTCGC
The DNA here is from genome assembly GCA_963704625.1 of Methanobacteriota archaeon. Classification (GTDB taxonomy): domain Archaea; phylum Halobacteriota; class Bog-38; order Methanoflorentales; family Methanoflorentaceae; genus DASPRZ01. Next base: position 2,189,012 of record OY969924.1, read on the forward strand.
ACGAGTAACTGAGGTCGCAAAAAAGCTAAGTAGAAACGTAGAAGTTCTCGGAACGAATAAGGTAAAAAATTTTTCTCCTGGCATATGGCACGTCGTTTTAGATGTACGGATTAGTTAGATTCCTCCTTTATCGCGGTGACGGCTTTTGTCATCACTGAAAGTTTCTGAAATGCGACCTCCCTCGTTTGAAGTCTTAGGCCGCAATCAGGATTTATCCACATATCGTCACCAAAAATTTCGATCCCTTTTTTTATCCGCTGTATTACCTCATCAGTGGCCTCGACTTGGTTCACGTCAGTATTTATTACGCCCAGGGCTACCTTCTTACCACGGTCAAGAAAATCCTTGGGATTAATTTCATCAAGCAAGTTCGGGAATTTTGCAGCTTCAATACCTATCACGTCAACTTCTTCAAGCTTTACGATGTGCCCGTAGTCCCTAGAGGATGCGACGTGGGGGTGGATCTTTACGGGAACGCTGATTCCTTCAACGACAATATCCACAAATTTCACAACCTTGTTGATCTCTACGTTGTAGAACGCGGGCTCGTCCACTTGTATAGCATCTGCTCCGGCTTTCACAAGTTGCTGTGCCTCAAACCGAAGCGCAATTGCCATGTCTTCCAAAAGACGCGGATCAAGATTCGATCGGTAGGGCACGCCTTTGTTCAATGAGGACATCGCGGCCATTGTAGCTGGCCCCGTTATAATTCCTTTTACCTTGGCGTTAGTTCCCACGAGAGCTTTTGTAAAAATGAGGTCCCCTGCGGTGATTGATTTTAGTGGTTTTGTGACTTTCCCCACGATAACGGAACGGCCACGATCGCTTCGCATGCCGCCTAAATTATGAGCGAACATCGTAATCATGTCTGCTCGCACCTGTCCGTCTGAAACCATATCGATGCCTGCTGCAAGCTGATCCTTGACCGCTTCTTCTATTGACGTGAGAAAAGGATCCTTTCCTGACATTTGGTCGTGCAAACTCATTGTGGCCTTTAGTTTTTCGCCAATGCTGTGCGTCGGATAGCTGCCTATGGTATTAGTTAAGAGGTTCAACCATAAATCCTCCCAAGTGGTATATGCCCCCATTGGATATTAATAAGACTATAATGAATCAATTACAACATCATTTAGTGGGGAAAATACCTTACGTCGTAGGAGTACTGATGCTTACGTGGACGAAGTCCATCTTTAAATGAAAAATGAGTTATGTTGTGTTGTACTTGTTCATTGGTTAGACAAGCTCCATGTGATGGTTAAGCCTGACAGATAGATCTGATAGCGGCATTTTTAATTTCTGCTAACCTCTTAGAATAAAATAAATGTGATCTGCATTTGCAGTCAGAAGAGCCAAATCCCCGCATGCTCGAGGTCCCCAAATCATTAAGCATCAAGGTCGCAATGGCGCATTCAAGCCTTTCATGCGTGAAAACTTTATGGGCTTCTATTATAGTAGAGACTGAAGAGAGGTAATCGATGTGCCATTTGTGTGCTTTATTGTCTCCTTTCGAAACGCGTATATGCCGCAAAATTCTTTTAAAGCCACCCGGCCCAAGAGCTGACCCTACGTATGCATAGAATCCGCTTTGGAAATGATATTCGCCGAGCGCCCCAATGACTAATGTCCTCTTATCCTTTAACTGAAGGAGTAAGACATAAGCACCACCATCAGTATCTTTCGTGTTCATAAACGGCTCGAGCAAAAGCAAGAGACTGCTTAATTTGGCCTTTTACCCCATTTAATGTAACCTTTCCGTGCCCGGGATAAAGGACTTCTATGTCCAAGTTCACCAATCGCTCTATAGATTCCACCAACGCCTTTGAACTGCCCCCGATTAGGTCCGTCCTGCCGATGCCGCCGTGTGGAAATATTGTATCACCCGAAAAAAGGCTCTTGGATTCAGAATCGTAGAGACAGATGCTGCCCGGCGTATGACCGGGGGTATGAATTACGTGTAAGATGGAACTGCCTAGATCTATTTCGTCTCCATCCTTGAGCAATACATCAATGCTAAATTTCGGTGATTTCTCTCCAAAAAAGTAGGAGGCTGTTGCAGGTGTTCCCACCATTTTTGCATCTGCTTCGTGCATCATTATTTTAGCATCAGTATCTATTTGTCCAAGTCCCCCCGTATGATCGTAGTGGACGTGAGTTAATATGATATACTTGACTTCATTGATGGGCAACTTGGTAGCTATCGCGATTGAGCCAAGGTCAACGATGGCGATGTTATCTGAGTGAATTAAGTACGTATTAGCCTCATAAGTTAATGAAAAAATGTCAACGTTCATTACATGTCTTTTTAGTGTTAAATCAAATAAATCTTAGCGTAAAGAACGGGATAACATGCATATGCCCCCCTTGAACTCAATATCGCACAAAAGAATAAAGGCACATTACGTCATAAAAACGTTTTGAACTTAGCATACATAGGTACCTCATATGACATTAATGACAGACGCTCAAAAGGGATTGACTGGTGATATTCTTAAAATCGCACAAGATGAAAGTGTTGAGCCGGATAAGTTGCGACGACTTATCGCATCAGGTCGCGCTGTGTTACTTAAGAGCGTTAACCATACTCACAAACCGCTCGGAATCGGAGAGTCATTGTCAGCTAAAGTAAACGCCAATGTTGGGACGTCCGTTGAATACGTAGATAAGGACGATGAAGTCTTAAAAGCACATGTAGCCTTGCAATTTGGCGCCGACACTGTTATGGATCTTTCGACTGGAGGCGAACTTGACGACATTAGGGGCGCCATACTACAGGAAGTGCACGCTCCGATTGGAACGGTTCCCATATATCAAGCGGCAATGTCACGCGGCGCCGTTGTGCAAATGACGTCTGATGACATGTTTAATACCGTCAGAAAGCACGCCGAAGATGGCGTCAGTTTTATGACTATTCACGCCGGCGTTACGCTGAACTCACTCCAGCGACTTAAAAACAGCAGAAGGATTATGGGGGTCGTAAGCAGGGGGGGTGCGTTTACCATCGCTTGGATGGTTTATAATGAGCAGGACAATCCATTTTATACTGAATACGATTACTTGCTTGAAATGGCAGAGGAGTATGATTTTACTATTAGCCTTGGAGATGGCATGCGATCAGGTTGCTTGCACGATGCAAGTGACAGACCGAAATTCATGGAGTATGTCCTTCTTGGAGAGCTCGTTCAGAGAGCACGGGAAAAAGGCGTTCAGACAATTGTGGAGGGGCCGGGTCACGTGCCCCTCAACGAAATCGAATCGAACGTTCGAGCGATGAAATCCCTTACAAATGGCGCTCCGCTTTATTTACTGGGGCCCCTTGTGACTGACATCGCCCCGGGGTACGATCATATTACCGGTGCAATTGGCGGCGCTCTCGCAGGAATGTATGGCACTGATTTTCTGTGCATGACCACTCCCTCAGAACACCTTGGCCTTCCTACGACAGACGATATAAAACAGGGCGCGGTTGTTACGAAGCTCGCGGCTCACGTTGCTGATCTTGCGCGAAGCAGAGGTGATGCGTTAAAATGGGATAACGCCATGGCAACTGCTCGAGCATCTCTTGACTGGAAAAGACAATTTGAGCTTTCCATCGATCCAGATTATGCACAACAGAAGTTTAGCTGTCGAACAACCAGCACCGAAGCCTGTTCGATGTGCGGTGATTTGTGTGCGATAAGAATTGTAAGAGATGCATTAAACAGTGTTGATAAAGCTGTGCCAAAATCTTTACGGTGTTGAATGCCTCTTTTCTTTCAGCCTGCATCTCAAATCAAAAGCTTTAAAATTCTAATTGCAAGTAGTGCCGCATTTTTCCCGTTGTCTATGCCAACAGTTGCTACCGGCGTTCCTGGTGGCATTTGTACTATTGACAACAGGGCATCAAGACCGTTCAACTTGCTACTAACCGGAACTCCTATCACCGGAATCTCTGTTTTTGAAGCGATTATACCTGGAAGTGCAGCTGCAAGCCCAGCTATTGCAATAATTACCTTACAATCCGAGTTTTTTAGGTACTCATCGAGGCGCTCTGGTTCCCTATGTGCTGATATCACTTGGAGGTCATAGCTGATACTCTCGTCTTCGAATACTTCTTTTGCCTTTTCGGCTACGTGCATATCAGAGGTAGACCCTACTATTATAGCTACGTCGAAAGTGTTCATTGGCATCAAGTCATTATTCGTAAATCATATGCTTTTTTTAAAATGTGTGCTTATACGAATGCGCGTTTGCTTCTCAATTTGCATAAAAATTTATTTACGTGGTCATAAATTAAAAGCTACTATTACTAATCATTTTTGATATGATACAACACCTTCATAATAGGCCAGGAAGGGATAGAAGTAATCAAACTAAAAAGCGCTGCAGCTACCACGAGCGGTGCTGTTTCGTGAATCCCGTCTTGATTTCCACGATTCGGTTCTTCAAATCCTGGGCCGCACGGGTGATGTTCGGTTGTGACACGACCGCAGAGATAACTGCGATCCCATCGGCTCCTGCACGCAGAACATCGTGCACATTGTTCAATCCGATACCCCCGACAGCGATGATAGGGACGTCCACCGCCTTCCTAATCTGCTTGATTCCGGCAATTCCACAACCAGCTCCTGTGTCGTGCTTTGATGCAGTAAGGAAAACGGGACTTGCAGCGACGTAATCTGCCCCTTCCTGGACCGCCTGAACTGCTTCTGCGGCATGACTGACTGAGACGCCTATGGTAAATTCACTGGGAGCAAGGGCACGCGCCACGTCAATCGGCAGGTCACTTTGACCAAGATGAACGCCGTCAGCCCTGCATGCAAGCGCTACATCAACGCGATCATTCACTATAAAAAGTACATCTGCAGCTCGGGTGACCCTGCGCATGCGCCGCCCGGCCCGGAGCAGGTCACGCGTGCCACTCGTTTTGTCTCTGAGCTGGACTACATCGGCGCCGCCATCGATTGCAAGCCTTGTGATCTCCTCATGTGATCATCCACATCCGAGCACGGGGTCTGTTATTACATACAGTTCGTATCTCATATCTCAGACCGACCGCACCCTTGCGTTTTGCCTCAAATCTTCCGGCTGAAGAGCCGCGATCTCGTCCATTAGTGCTGTCCTGAACGAATAGGGTCCCAAGGCCTTCTGTGCTGCCCGTTCTCCGGCAATCCCGAACGCTGCGAACGCTGCGACTGATGAAGTCACATGATCCGAACAGACCGCTGCAAAGGCGCCTACCAGCGATGCTGCCATACAACCAGTTCCTGTGAGTCTGCCCATCATCGGGTGACCGTTTTCCACCAAAACCACACGGTTCCTGTCTGTCACAATATCTGCAGCACCGCTTATGGCAACGGTGACGCCTGTCTGCCGCGCATATTCCTGTCCTATCTTGATGGGATCACCGTTGAGACCCCATGAATCAACTCCCCTGACTTTGCCTTCCACACCCGCAAGCACACCGATCTCGCCGATATTACCCTTCAATACCGCGATCTTGATCTTGTCAAGGAGCAATCGTGCGCTCTCTGTCCGCATCTTTGTTGCTCCTGCACCAACCGGATCCAAAATGACGGGGATCCCCCGCGCATTCGCCGCGTACCCGGCGTTCAGCATTGAGGTGACCTGTTGGTGCGACAATGTGCCGATGTTGAGCACGAGCGCATCCGCCATCGAAACCATCTCCCTGACCTCTTCAGGCGCCTCTGCCATGACTGGGGCAGCACCGATTGAAAGCGTAACGTTTGCACAGTCATTAACGGTTACAGTATTCGTGATATGATGAATAAGAGGGCGCTTAGCCCGGATTGCACCGATTAAGTTGGCGAGTGTCTGCAGAGTTATGATGAGCGTAGTCTCCTTGTTCATACCATGCATCTTGCGCCTATTAAAGGTGGGGTGCTGCGATGCGCTGAATCTATCCCTAGCTGCACTTGAAGTACGGATATCTCTTGCTGTTTTGCTGTATTGCCGTTACTTGAATCAAATCTTATCGTCTACCAACTAAAATTAGACAACAGGAAATGAAGATACCATGTGTCGGTATAGCTAAGACTTAGAGGATTTTGTCAACTTGGCTTGGTCACGAGATTAAGGCTCAGCTGCTAATCCTTCACTGTATAAAGACCAAGAGAATTAATGAATGGGCAAGCGCGGCGATCTTTACCAACTAGTTTACGAGTTTAGCGCAGCATCAAAGACTGGTCGAAAGCCTACTGTGAGAAGAAGAGGTTTGATGAATGCTGAGAGCGTGAACATCGATGAGAGAAGGAATAACTAAAACTGATACTGATACTTAACAGCTTTACATACTAGACTCGGGATGCTGGATCATTCTTGCCCTCGTAGCTACAGCCATATTTTTCATTTTTTACGGTTATTAACATAAAATATAAACAAACAGTGCATGTTCTTGATCTTGATAGACATTGGAACGTAAATTGGTGCGAGTGGTACACGTTGTATCCTCCTCTCTCTAATATTACGTTAGTTATAAATTAATGAGAACTAATGTGATGGAATGCATATCGGTAGTTCCAATCATAGGAGTACCACATAAATGGAAGAAATAGATGAAACTGAACTAATAATGCTTCCTGGTCCTGTGCCGGTGATCCCAAGGATATTGAGATCTTTATCTAAACCAACTATTAATCACAGGGGCCCTGAATTTAAGCAATTGCTTGAATGGTGTACGGTTAGACTCCAAGAACTTTTTTGCACAGAGAACGATCTTTACATCTTAAGTGGTTCAGGCACGTGTGCCATGGAATCTGCAGTAGGCAACCTTGGAAGAAGCACGAAGTTCGTTGCGGTTGAGAACGGTAAATTCGGTGAAAGACTTAAAGAGCTGTGCCTGCTCTATGGAGAAACCAATTCAGTAATAAGTGAATGGGGCACGCCTGTTGATTTGGAGGGAATTAAACGGCACCTCGAGGAAGGCGCTGACGCAGTGACCGTAGTCCACAATGAAACCTCTGTCGGCATGACTAATCCAGTACATGAGGTGAGCAAGCTATGTAAAAAACACGATGCTTTGTTGATCATGGACGGCATCTCTTCGATAGGAGGAATAGTAGCACCTATCGATACGTGGGGTATAGACCTCGCATTTACCGGTTCCCAAAAATGCCTTGGACTTCCACCAGGACTTTCAATGATTTCAGTCAGTGAAAAAGCATGGGATTTTATTGAACGGGCACAAAAAAGACCGTATTATATGGATCTCATTAAGTATCGGGAGTCGGGGCAAAAAGGTCAAACTCCGTATACCCCCGCAATACCTCTCTTCTTTGCTCTTGAAGAAGCACTCAAAGTGTTTGTTGCGGAGGGCCTAGATGTGAGGATTAGGAGACATACGATTTTTGCCGAGTCCATAAGATCAGCCGCTGCTGCAATGGATATCGATCTATTCCCTACGCTCGATGCCGTTAGTGCTTACTCCAATACCGTAACTGCATTGAAAGCACCCCGTGGCATTGAGGTTGCTACCATTAAAAATGAGATGAGAAGACGTGGGGTTATTATCGCCGGCGGGCAATCAAAACTGAAGGACAAAATAATTAGGATCGGCAACATGGGAAATATAAGTAAGGGAGACATTTTGAATGTGATAGAAAAGCTTGAAACGATATTAGCAGAGCATCACATTTTGGATACCATAGGGGCTGGATCACTAGCTGCCGATGAGATTCTTGAACAGTTATGAGTCACATCAGCACAGGACAACTTCATATCAGGAAGCATGAGGAACGTCGATAGACGTTGATGGGAGTAAACGATGAGAGTTGGCATAGCAGATACGACATTTGCGAGATATGATATGGCCTCATCCGCTATCGATGAGCTTAAGCGCTGGATGTCAGCGCATATCGAGCGTTACACGGTTCCCGGAATAAAAGACTTACCAGTAGCCGCAAAAAAATTAATTGAGGAGCGTGGCTGTGACATAGTTATGGCGCTCGGAATGCCTGGATCGCAACCAATTGATAAACAATGCGCACACGAAGCATCTACGGGTCTAATTCAGGCTCAGTTATTAACCAATACGCACATCATTGAGGTCTTCGTTTATGAAGATGAGGTGGTAACAGATAAAGAGCTTGCACGCCTTGCTGATGCCCGTACGAGAGAACACGCTCAGAATGTTTACAAATTATTATTTGACAGGCTTACAGCAGAAGCTGGAAAAGGTAAAAGAGAGGGGTTTGCTGACGCTGGGTCAGTCGATTTTCAATAGCCTAAAAACTGTGTTTGGGGATGTACTATGGTGAAAAACAAGAATGAAACCATTAGATTAGGGTTTGTCGTTGCTGAATTCAATCGCGATATAACGTATCAAATGGAGATACTTGCAAGAGAACATGCGGCTTTTTTAGGGGCAGATGTGGTACGAACTGTTCTGGTTCCAGGAGTTTTTGATATGCCCCTCGCCGTAAAGGCCCTCGCGATGGACGATACTATTGATGGCGTTGTTACGATTGGCTGTGTTATTGAAGGAGCCACATCACACGATGAAATTGTGTTACAGCACGCAAGTCGGAAAATTACAGATTTGTCCCTTGAATATAACAAGCCCATAAGCCTCGGCATTTCAGGGCCGCGTATGTCGCGACTTGAAGCTCATGAAAGGGTTGACTATGCAAAAAGGGCGGTGGAGGCAGCTGTTAAGCTGATAGAGAGGCTATAACAGGCATGAACAGTGAAATAATATCGTCGAAGGTGGAACTCATACCCGAATCGGCCACGATTCAGATATCTGATATAGTCGCTCAACTTAAGAGCGAAGGAAAAGACGTCATTAGTTTTAGCCTCGGAGAGCCGGATTTCAAAACCCCACAGAGAATCATTGAAGCAGCCGAACAGTCACTCAACCGCGGTGAAACACATTATACACAGAGTAAAGGTGTACCCGAACTCCGCGACGCAATCACAGAAAAGCTCAAAGCGGATAATAAACTTGCTGCGACATCAGACGATATACTAGTGACGCCGGGGGCAAAACAGGCAATCTTTGAGGCAATATGCACGCTGTTAAATGAGGGAGATGAGGCTGTGCTGTTTGATCCTGCGTGGGTCTCCTATGAAGCAATTGTTAAGTTCGCAGGTGGAAAGCCGACAATGGTTCCCGTTTACGAGCGCAATGGTTACCAACCCGTCGACTTTCAAGATTTTGTCAATAATAAAACGAAGCTCATTATTCTCAATAGCCCATGCAACCCGACGGGAGCTGTTTACGATAAGCCTACCATAACCGCTATTGCTGAAATTGCGGAGGATTATGGACTCTATGTAATATCTGATGAAGTGTATGAGAAAATCATTTATGATAGGGAACACTTCAGCATTGGCACGTTAATCCCTGATCTTACGATAACCGTCAATGGATTTTCCAAGGCGTATGCAATGACGGGCTGGCGGTTAGGCTATGCTCTAGCTCCAAAAATTATTTTAAAGGGCATGCTCAAAATTCAACAACATTCCGTGAGTCATCCTACGTCGTTCGTTCAATATGCAGGAATCGAAGCGTTAACGGGCGATCAACAGCCGGTCTATGAGATGACCGCCGAATTCAGAATACGACGTGATCTAGTCATTGATAAGCTTTCAAAAATAGGAATTAAATGCCGTAAACCAAGCGGGGCCTTCTACGCCTTTATCGACGTTTCGAAATATGGAACATCGATCGAAGTAACAGAGAGGCTGTTACGGGATGCATATGTCGCCGTAACTCCGGGATCAGCATTTGGGCCCAACGGAGAGGGCTATGTAAGATTGTCGTACGCAGCAAGCCGTGAGCAAATAGTTAATGGAATTAAACGAATGAGCGAAGTTTTGATGAGCTAACATTGCACGCGCAGCTTGATTATCTTTTTGATGATACTTTCAGTGCCCGAAAGCTCTCCCACATCCTCATAGGGGAGTCTGATCACTTCGGCGTCAATTTGCCTTTTCATGAGCTGTTCTTTCAGCGTCTTCTCGTCAAAGTACTGATCGAACCCAAGTGCAATTACATCAGGTTTTATTTCGTACAACGGCTCAAAAATGTCGTGTTCACTGCCAAGACGAGCGTTATCTACCACTTTTAACGCTTGGATTATCTTCAATCGTTGGTCTTCTGGAATTATTGGTTTCGGCTTGTGGTGCACCATAGCATCTCTTGAAACAATGACATACAGTTCTTCTCCGAGTTCCTTTGCCTTTTGCAGGTATAGAACATGGCCAGGATGGAGTATATCGAAAGTGCCAGTGGCCAGTACTCTAGTCATCTTCCTCCCCGAACGTTTCTAAGATATCCTCAAGGACTTGATCTTTATCATCAAGATTGACGTCTAATACATCTAAGTGTCTCCTTTTCCCAACTCTATCGTAACAAACCCAGCTTTTCATATCATACGGATACCCGACAATAATGTGGTAATCACCGTTTTGCATAAACATCTTAATATCTGTTGCAGAGGGGTTCATATCACCTGAGGGATGACTGTGAACAGATCCTATCAAGTGTGGATTAACTGGCAGCATGAAGAGGTTCATAACAGCACTTACATTAGATGATTGCGTAAGGGGGACATCCACTCGTGTTATGACGCCGTTATCTGCATAGAGCATTCCGGCAAATTCTTTGGGATACGACGATTTGCTTACGCTTAATATAAAATTTAACGTCTCTCGTGCTATCGCTGTGACATTCCTCTGTTTAATTAGCGCCATTTACATTCCACACAAAAAACGGTCTTTTAACAATCACTCAGTTTGTCATTGTGGTGGTACTACATGTGTGTGCATTGTTAAAAAGTACCGCGTAAAACTTACAGTTTATAAGTTAACAGCCTCAGAACTCATAGGGTTCATCATAACACTTCTTTTGTTCTGATTTAACTTTACATCATCGGCTAATACTACATGAACATACAAACGGTTAAACGTTATCTAATCAAGCTAATAGACCATCTCTTGTTCAGTTCAGTTCAGTTCAGTTTAGTTTATACAGAGTTAATCGAATCGCCACTGCTGAAAATAATTTGCCCCTGAAGTCGACGTTTATTCAAATTTTGTGATTGTGTTTGTATTTGTATTTGTATTTGCATTTATGAGGTCTCACCAAGCCAACTTTCTTTCTTAAAAGCAGTGTCTACTAAACTATCATGAATTTGTATGTAGAAACCGAACAAGACGGCACTATACTGTTTTGATGATGTTCTGTATCGTTCAAATGGATTTGGAGTTTGGTGGAATGTTTGTGATATGGGCAGCATGCTATTGTACGTATCTAATGTGTTTTCTTTTACAAGAAAAGAACAATAACACTCGGCCGCCCTCCCTCATTCTAACGTAATAAGTCAGGTGCAACTTTATCTGGAAGGTTCCCTTTCAATAATTCTTGTCATCTTGCTTGGATGCGGAGGGAGGGATTCGAACCCGCGAACTCCTATGAGAGTGGATCTTGAGCCCACCGCCGTTGACCGCTTGGCTACCTCCGCAGACAGCACTAGGTATAACATCGGTTAATATATCTTTATCGTTCGTGCTACTTAGTACGCTTGTGTGCCTGGATGCCATTTGAAGTTCGATTGATAGGCATGTGCCTCACAACCCTTAAAAACTTGAAGAACATATAAGATACATGCAGCACAAACGGCGACAGAGTCTTTACGTCCACGTCTCAAGTGTTCAATATTTGTCGGAAGCTGCCTCAAGCGCACGATAAAACGGAAAGGGTGGCAGTGTGGCTTGAGGGACTGAACCTCGCATCTCAATATACTCAGCCGCGGTCAGCTTATTGGAAACGTATTTCGTCTGTAAATTAAGTAGTATGAGACCGCATTGTGCCGCAGCAAGAAATGGAGATGTCCAGTTTCGTCTACAATTGACGAGTAACGCGTTAAGGAGTTCATAAACACACGACGCGACCGACATTTTTATGACGACGTAACAACACGTTGTATTACTTTTACAAAACTATCGTAATGGCTAAATAACAATATATCGTCTGTATAAAGGGGATATTCGTGGTTTTAGGAGTAACAATGGTAAATGTAGTTCCTGGCGAAGAGCGAGATGTGTATCGAGAACTTCTCGATCTTAATGGGATTAGAGAAGTGTATCACGTCTTTGGGGAATATGATTTTGTTGCGATTATTGAAGTCGAGGGGCTTACAGCTCTTAACAACGTTGTTGATAGAATAAGAGAAATAAAAGGGGTAACGTCAACTCACACAATTGTCGGTGCTGAATTGTAAAACCGGAGATCTAAATGGTTGAGAATATAGCCGAAAAATTAGCTCAAAAACAGCGCGAGATTAGTGTCGCAGAGTTCTTCGAAAAAAACAGACACATTCTCGGTTTCGACTCTTCGACGAGAAGCCTTATTACAAGCGTCAAGGAGGCAGTCGATAATGCACTGGACGCTTGTGAAGAAAGTGGCATCCTTCCCGATATTTTGGTACAGATCGACAAAATTGACAGTAATAGCTACCGGTTAATTGTTGAGGATAATGGCCCCGGGATCGTAAAAGAGCAGATACCAAGAGTGTTTGGGAAGCTGCTCTACGGTTCACGGTTCCACACGCTGAAGCAAAGCAGAGGACAGCAAGGTATCGGCATCTCAGCAGTGGTATTATATTCCCAGTTGACGTCAGGAAAGCCAACGGCTATTTATTCAAGAACTGGAAAAACAAAGGACGCTCATTACTACGAGCTTGTTATCAACACAAAAACGAACGAACCTGAAATTTTAATAGAGCGGATCGTGGATTGGGACCGCCCTCACGGCACCAGAATTGAAGTTGAGATGGATGGTGCCTATGTCAGAGCACGCAAACAGTCAATTTACGGCTACATAAAGTCAACAGCCATCGTAAACCCCCACGCACGGATCACGTTATTTGAACCAAACGGGGGAGTCGAAGTTTTTGAGCGGGCGACAGAGGTCATGCCTGTCGAGCCGTGCGAGATTATGCCGCATCCGGAAGGTATTGAACTGGGTACGCTCATCAAAATGCTGCGGTACACCGAACGCAGGCGCCTTACCTCCTTTTTGACAAATGAATTCGCGCGAATTGGGCAAAAAACAGCAAAGGAGATATGTACGAAAGCGGGGATCGACCCCGACGTAAATCCTAACGACCTGTCGAGGGAGCAAGCGAGACGATTACGTGACGCGTTTAAAATGGTCAAGATAATTGCGCCGCCAACCGATTGTTTGTCGCCTATTTCTGTGGAATTAATAAGGAAAGGGCTTGAAAAAGAGTACGACGTCGATTTTATCGCAACCACAACCCGCGACGCGTCAGTCCATTCCGGGAATCCGTTTGTCGTAGAAACGGGCATAGCGTACGGCGGGACCTTGCCCAAAGAAGACAAAATCGATATACTGCGGTTTGCGAATCGAGTCCCTCTTTTGTATCAACAAGGTGATTGCGCGTGTACGCACGCGGTCGAGAGGATAAACTGGAGAAATTATGATCTCAATCAGGCTGGTGGGAGCGGTATTCCTCAGGGTCCTGCCGTCGTGTTGGTGCACGTTGCTTCGACGAATGTCCCGTTCACGTCTGAGTCAAAAGAAGCAATAGCCGACATTCCTGAAATCGTGGATGAGATAGAATTTGCCGTACGAGATGTCGCTCGTAGTCTTAAAAATTACCTCGTGAAACAAAAGCTCCTTGCCAAGAGGAAAGAGAAAGAGGAGATCATAGAGAAGGTTCTGCCGAAACTAGCGGAAAAAGTGGCAGAGGTAACAGGCAGGGAACGGCCAGACATACAACCGATCGTCGCGAAAATCATGGGCAACGTGCTCGTACAAAAGAAGATCGAGCAAGCTAATGGTGGCTACAACGTTGTCATTCGGGTAAAGAACTACTCCGAGACCCAAAAGGACTTTAATCTGCACGATTATTCGCAGTTGGAAGTCGAAAACGCGAATCCAAAGCCCAAGATTGCGGGGTCAAACGGCACGTTTGACAACGTGTGGAAGGTATCCGTCAGGCCAAACGGTGAGAAGAAATTTAACTACTTCGTAAAGATCACTGAGATGCACTTCACTGATCCGGTTGTAGAAGGAATACTCGCAGAGATGGTGACGGGAGCACAGGCATTACAGAAAAAGCGGACGAATGAGTGAGGCCCGGGCAAGTGAGCGAGTGAGCGAGTGAGGCACAGAATGACTAACATAACTGAGAAGAAAGAGAAGGCGCGAAAAGCGAAGGAGAAAGTGACGCACGAGAAGCTATTGGGCATCGTTGAAGCACTCTATGGACAATTCAAAGATGAACAAATACCGTACTACATGATCCCCACGAGAACGAAGTTGAACCTCGCGTATAATGATGAGGCAGAGGTGTGGGTGTACGGAGATCGAGAGAGCGCGAGGAGCTGCAAGACCGTCAGAGGTGCGTACAGTTTATTAAAAACGTCGTACACAATTGATTTCCTTAAAAAGCAGCTTAACGAAAATCGGTCTTCCACGTTGAGAGAACTGTACTACATCTCCGAAGGTTGGAAGTTGGCCAAGTTTAGAGAACAGCCGGAATCCGACAGATTGATCGAAGATCTCGAGATAATCACCGAGCTCCAACGTGAGGACTTTCACGTGCGCCCAGAGGAGAACGGCGCCACGATATTCGGGCCACTACGACTTAAGGAGAACATTGAGCGCCGCGGGCAGTTCTCAGAGCGCATCATACACTGCGTCGATGACGTGGGTGAGGGTGGATATCAGATTCCCTATAACGTTGATAATATCGAGTTCCTTGAGCACGATGCGAAGTTGATCATCGCGATCGAAACAGGCGGTATGAGGGATCGGCTTATCGAAAATGGTTTTGACACTGATCATGACGCTATCATCGTGCACCTTAAAGGCCAACCCGCCCGAAGCACGCGAAGGCTTCTCAAAAGAATGAATGAAGAGATAAAGCTGCCAGTCGTCGTTTTTACTGATGGCGACCCGTGGTCGTATAGAATATTCGCGTCGGTTGCGTACGGGTCAATAAAGAGTGCTCATATGTCTGAATACATGGCGACGCCTGCCGCTCAGTTTATCGGCGTGCGTCCTAGCGACATCGTCAACTATGACCTCCCCACCGATAAGCTTTCAGATCAGGATATTAAAGCCTTGCAGTCGGAGCTTACCGATCCACGGTTTGGCGCTGATTTCTGGAAAAATGAGATCACCCTACAACTTGATATCAAGAAAAAATCAGAACAGCAGGCTTTTGCGAGCCGAGGTCTAGATTACGTCACTGATGTTTACTTGCCGGAAAGGCTAACCGAAATGGGTGTAATATAACCTAGCGTTCCACGTTACAAACGTTAAGATCGTGATTTTCGTGTCACTAATGTGGAAGCGGGTATGCCACGTTTAACACGTCATTAATTGTGTCGCTGTTTGAAGGGATTGCTTGATGTGAACTCGCTTAATTGTATTACGAATGTTTAATGCTATACGATTCGATTATACCGTGATAAGCAGTTTAGTGTCGAAATAGTTCAATGGAGAGACGCATCTAATCGTTTAAAACGGGTAACCTCTTGCAGATTCAAATATCATCATCTTAGTTTAAGAATATAAGAGCAGTTGTTTGCTGTTACAAACGGGATACCTGCGTGATCCATTATTTTTTTTATTACGAGTTCCATGAGGGTAAGAGAACATTGTGTCCTATTATGTTAAATGTGTCATTAGGTGACACGTCTAAGTCTAGCAGGGTGAATAAAAAGAGAGGTGCATTTTACAAAATTTTTGGTTCCGCAACTGCTGGCGTTAATATCCGATTAGAATAATAAAGCCGTCCATATAAGCATCTGTTGGCTTGGGAATTGCTGAGTCAGTAAGAAAGCAGCTCCAATCTCTAGTAGATTAATTGGTTCCTGGAATAGTATTATGAAAGGAAGTAATCCAGGGATTAAACCTAGTAAAGATAGTGGAATATTTTGCAATAGCAGCATTCTTTTTCTACCTCCTGTTTAATGAGTTATTCAGATTCTCTTACTGTTGGACGCATAGGTAAAACTTCTTCGAGTGTGCTTATATATAAAAATTTTGAATTGAAACGGCTAATAACACTAATTACACCCGCTGTGTTATCGGAATGATCTGCACTTCTAGTTGTTTCTACACTCAAAATTAAAGGCCACTAAAAATAATTTTAGCCGAATAAACGTCAAACTATTAGTACAACCTCCATATGATAACCCTAAATTTTACTGCTACATTATAAATAATGATATTAGACTAACTAAACTAACTAACTAAATAATGATATTTAACTAACTAGCATCAAAGCAAATGTAATGACACGACGCAGGTTTTGAGTTATGAACAAGATAGGAGTAATAGCAATTCAAGGAGATGTTTCAGAACACATCAATGCGATGAAAAGAGCTGCGGAAGGATCTATCTATGAGATTGTCAGGATTAAACACAAAGGCACTATTTCAGACTGCGACGCCCTCATACTGCCAGGAGGCGAAAGCACTACCATATCCCGTCTGCTTTACAAAGAAGGCATAGCTGAAGAGATACTTAGAAAAAAAGAAATGCCCATTATGGGCACCTGTGCGGGTTTGATAATTCTATCCCGCTACAGTTTAGACGGCGTTAAATCTCTGGGTCTTATGGACACAACAGTGGTGAGAAATGCTTTTGGCAGGCAAGTTGACTCATTCGAGGTATCACTCGATGTAAAAGGATTTAGTTCCAAATATAATGGAATCTTTATCCGTGCGCCTGCAATAACCAACGTCGGGAAAGATGTTGATGTTCTTGCAAAAGTCAATGATTATATAGTGGCAGCGCAGCAAGGAAATAAATTAGCGCTTGCATTTCACCCAGAATTAACCGACGATTTGAGATTCCACCGTTATTTTCTAAATACAATTAAAAACAAACGGACAAGCTCTAGCGTAGACAAAAACTGATATGATGTGAAAGAGCTGCGGATAGTCACGAGACAATTAAGGACCCATAAATTAAAACGACGTTATTGTTCATAGTTTTATAAGCAAGGAAACCTTTATTTGGTTATGGTAATAAATATATATGGGGATAGGAACTATATTTCCGTAATGCAGTTTAAGTTCTTAAATTGCTTAAATTAATTTGACTTAGTTCATTAAACACGCGCAGTTTTCAGAATGAGCAATAAATTGAGGAGATTTTACGCTCAACAGTGACAGCTATCGCAGTCGTAGATTATCCTTGTAAAACAAATATTATAAAAATAATTCGATAAAAATAGGGGATGTACAGGATTTGTGCAGCATTATGGGTATTACTAGTGAGAATGGCACGCTATTCTCCGCCAAACAAATAGTAACAGGAATAAAAATTATGAACGACCGTTGTAACGGTCTTGGCGGGGGATTTGCAGCCTATGGATTGTATCCCGAGTATAAAGATTACTACGCATTGCACATCTTGTTAAAAAAATTCGAACTTAAGGATGAAGTTGAAGAGCTGCTTAAGGATTCCGTAAACATATACAAAGATGAAGAGATCGAAACTCGTCCCGTAGCGACGATACCGCCAGATTATGTTCCTTGGCGATTTTTTGTGGACGTTCCCGAGCGGGTTGAAGGCAGTTCGGACGATTACATCATAAATCTTACCATGGACGTAAATAAAATCGATGGCGCTCTTGTGGTATCAAGCGGTAAAAACATGGGCGTCTTTAAAGCCACGGGGTACCCACACGAAGTTGCTCACCTTTACAAACTCGAGAACTACAAAGCTCACACGTGGCTAGCGCACGGTAGATATCCCACTAACACGAGAGGATGGTGGGGGGGAGCGCATCCTTTCAGCATATTGGACTGGAGCATTGTACACAATGGCGAGATAACGAGCTATGGAACGAACAAGAGATTTCTCGAGTTGTACGGCTACCAATGTAATTTTTTTACGGATTCTGAGGTCCTCGCTTACCTGTGGGATTTGCTCGTGAGGAGACACAAGCTCTCTGTTGAACGAGCATCAGAGGTTCTCGCTCCGCCATTTTGGGAAAAGATAGAAAAAATGCCGCTCAATGAGAGGGAAATCATAGAAGCTCTGAGAATAACCTATGCCCCTGCAATGGTCAACGGTCCTTTCGGAATCGTCGTCGCTACTGGTTCGGGGCTAACCGGGATCGCGTGTGAAAACACGATGATAGGCCTGTCAGACAGAATAAAACTAAGGCCATTAGTCTGTGCAAACAATGACGGTTACACGTACATCGCGAGCGAAGAGAGCGCCATACGAGCAGTGTGTCAACATCCAGAGAAAGTATGGGCCCCGGCTGCAGGAAAGCCAACGGTTGCAAAGGTGAATGCATATGTATAGTGCAGTTCCGGAATTTCGAGTGAACATCGACAGGGACCGATGCAGACTCTGTCAACGATGCATCGAAAATTGCTCATTTGACGCATTGGACTGGCGGGATGATAAGGTCAAGTCGTTCGACGACAGGTGCGTGGGCTGTCAGCGATGCGTGAGCATGTGCCCGAAAGATGCGATAACCCTGACTAGAACGCCATCAGTCATGAGCCGACACCCGACGTGGACTGAAGATATACGAAGGGATATCTATGCGCAGTCCCGAACAGGAGCAGTCATTCTGGCGAGCACGGGCAATGAACTTCATGAGAGAGTTGTTTTCGATAATCTTCTCCTTGACGCATGCCAAGTGACGAATCCTGCCATCGACCCTTTGAGAGAACCTATAGAGCTGCGGACTTATATAGGGAAAAAGCCCAGGATCCTAGAGTTAGAGGGTGAAGGGGAAAACGTAAAGCTTAAGACAAAATTGGCCCCTAAACTGAAGCTCGATACACCTATAATGATTGCCCAGATGTCGTATGGAGCAATAAGCCTCGAGGCACACGAAGCGCTTGCACGCGCCGTTGTCATGCGAGGTACGACGATGGGGTCGGGGGAGGGGGGACTCCATAAGCGGTTGTACCCCTATGCAGACCATATAATTGTCCAAGTTGCGAGTGGGCGCTTTGGCGTTCATCCTGAGTACCTTGACGTGGCAGCGGGAGTCGAGATTAAGATAGGACAGGGCGCAAAGCCCGGTATAGGCGGCCATCTTCCTGGTGCGAAAATCACTGAGGAGATATCTGAGACAAGAATGATCCCTGTAGGCACCGATGCGATAAGTCCGGCCCCTCACCACGACATTTACTCGATCGAGGATCTAGCGCAACTCGTTAACTCTTTGAAAGAGGCGACCCGGTACAAAAAACCGGTATTTGTAAAAATCGCAGCGGTTCATAATGTCGCAGCGATATCGAGCGGCGTAACGAGAGCGGGAGCAGATGCAATCGTCATTGATGGTTTCAGGGCCGGAACAGGAGCTACCCCGAAAATTATACGAGATAATGTCGGGATTCCTATAGAATTCGCCCTTGCGAGCGTGGATCAACGGCTCCGGGATGAGGGGATCAGAAATGAAACAAGCATAATCGCGAGCGGCAGCATCAGAAGCAGCGGAGATGTAGCCAAGGCGATAGCGCTGGGTGCCGACGCAGTGAAAATTGGAACTGCTGCCCTCATAGCCCTTGGCTGTACTGTGTGCAAGCGATGCTATACGGGCAAGTGCGCCTGGGGGATAGCCACTCAAGATCCTCAGTTGAGATCGCGGCTCGACGTGGAAGAAGGTGCGAGAAGGGTTTCAAACCTCCTTTCTGCGTGGTCAATCGAATTGAAGGAAATACTTGGTGCAGCTGGAATCAACTCGATTGAAAGCTTACGGGGCAATCGGGATAGGCTCAGAGGATTTGGACTAGATCACACGTCGCTTGAGATTCTCGGCGTAGAGGCTGCTGGTACCTAGGTAGGTCGATGAGGCGAGAGATGCGGATAACTGCAGATGGCTTGCATTACAAAGAATTAAACGAGAAGATCTTCGACGCCGTGCAGAAGGGGGAGAAGGAGTTTGTGCTCGACGATGTGAACGGTCAGAGATTTATAGCAGATGCATTGAAGGGGAATATCAAAATTGATGTCTTTGGGGTCCCCGGCAATGATCTAGGGATGTTTATGGACGGACCGACAATAACCGTGTACGGGAACGCACAAGACGGCGTTGGAAACACCATGAGTTCTGGTAAAATCATCATACACGGAGACGGAAGAGACATTGTTGGGCATAGCATGCGGGGGGGCACTATCTTCGTCAAGGGTGATGTTGGATATCGAGTAGGAATTCACATGAAGACCTATAAATCAAGCATCCCAGTAATAGTCGCAGGAGGGAAAGCAGGAGATTTTCTCGGTGAATACATGGCGGGGGGCGTTATAATCATTCTCGGTTTGAACTGTAGTGATGAGTTTGAGACCCTGGGCGAATGGATCGGAACCGGTCAACACGGCGGTGCAATATACGTCAGGGGCAAGGTTAATGAAAGTAAACTTGGCAATGGGACATCACAGCTTAAGATGACAAAAGAAGATGAAAAGCTTGTAAGAACAGTTCTCATAGACTACTGCGATACGTTCAATCTTGATATAAATGAAATACTTGCCAGTACATTCACCAAAATTGCACCCCAGTCACATAGGCCCTACGCTGCGTTGTATACGTGCGACTAGACAATACCTATCGGTGAAATTATGGCACTTATCTCTTACAAGGATTTAAAACAAAAAGTGTGGGATGTCGGCAAATGCTGCGGTTGCGGTGCTTGTGTTGGCGTCTGCCCTACTGAAGCACTCTATTTTGACTCTAACGAAGCAAATTCTCCGACATCGAATGACTACTGCAAAGTAACGAGAGATTCGGTGCCCTGCGGGGCGTGTTTCAGTGCATGTCCGAGAACGGACACCGTCGAATCTCGTGAGTTTGGGAACATTGTCTCCATCTACCAGTCAAAGTCGAAAATAAACGTTCCGCACGCACAATCAGGAGGAGTGGTAAGTGCACTACTTCTGGCGGCGCGCGAATCTGGTCTGATTGACGGTGTCATTTTAATGGATGTTGATCGATGGAATCAAAAATCAGAGCCGAAACTCGCCGTTACCCGCGATGAGATCCTAGCAGCCGCAGGTTCCCGATATGTTTGGGCGCCTATTTTAAAGGAACTAAGAGATGCGATAGAGGAGAGGAAGCTTAAAAAAATCGCGATTGTCGGCACGCCTTGCGTCATGAGCGCGGTGCGGAAGATTAGGGAGTCCGACCTCGATGTGCTCTCCATCTATAAAAATGCGATACGCCTTTCGTTAGGGCTCTTTTGTACCGAAATTTTTACCGATAAACTTCTTGACAAGCTTGAAAAAGAATTGGACGTAAATCCTTTCGATGTCAAGAGCGTCGATGTCAAGGGCAAGCTCATTGTAACGCTTAACAACTCAGGTAAAGTGGAGATACCCCTAAAAGACATCAGCGACGTTAAAAAACGGGGATGTGAGTGCTGCATTGATTTCACGAGCGAAGATGCAGATCTTTCGCTTGGAGCCGTCGGTGCGGAACCTGGCTTCACGGTAGCGATCGTCAGAAACAAAACAGGTGAAGGATTCTTAAAGCTTGCAGCGTTGAACGGTTATATTGAGTTAAAACGCGGAGTTGACATAGACGCAATTGCAAAAATCGGGTCGAAGAAGAAAGGGATGTCAACAGATGCTGGGCGAGAAGCATTGAATAAGAGCGCACAAGCGGAAATCACATGAAAAGTAACTGCCACTCACTTATGCGTTCAGTGTTACGCGGACCTGAATAAGGGCTCTAAAAAGGTTCTCCCCTTCTCGTGGCCTTCGATAGTTCTATGTTCGTCTATTAAAAAGCCGTTATAGCTGATCTTTTGAAGCGCACGTATAACTTCGTTCCAATTAACGGTGCCTTGTCCCACAATCGAATGTGATTCTCGGAGCCCGTCGTTGTCGTGTATGTGGACGTGCTTAATCCTCTCACCAAACGTGTCGATCATCTCAGACGGTGAAATGTCGGTGGTATTGCAGTGGCCGACGTCAAATGTAATTTTCAGCCATTTTGAAGATAATTCATCCACAATACGAACAATGCCATCGCCTCTCCACGTGTCAATAAACGCCGGTGGCTGCCTCGGGATGTTTTCTAGACACGCTAAGATCTTTTCTTCTTCTGCTCTTTCACAAATTGTAGAGAAAGAGTCAAACTGATTGCTCTTAGCAATCGCTTCAAGTTTTTTTATACTCCTGGGATAGCTCACAACCCCAGGATGAACGACTATCAGGTTACATCCGAGGTCTTTTGCGTATGAAATTGAATGTATAATTTCATTGACAGAGGCTTCTCTCATGTGTGGGTTGGTACTGGCAAGGTTTATGCCGCAATAAGGAGCGTGCATTGTGTAGGTTAGATTGTACTGTTCTTTAAGCTCAAGAAGGGCGTCCACATTTCTTACGCCATAGTACACGTGCGGGTATTCTGAGACGAGTTCTATTATCTTAAACGCGTCAGCCACTCTCTCTATAAATTCAGAGACGTTCATTTCCGTCATCGATGAAACGCCGTATTTCATACTTCAGCCAACGCCTTTGCTGCACATAAGTTTGTCGTTGTTAAAAAAAACGGTAAGGGAGAGGATACGTTACTTAAGGTGAGGCGTTTGGAGCTGACGCTCCATTTGCTAACGACTTTAGCGCTTGTATAACCATCTCCACGTATTCGGTCTTAGCCGTATCGTAATGATCACGTGCCTTTTTAACTTCTAGATCATCTGAATCAAGCTTTTCCACACGGTCAAGCGTTTTTTGTGCTGTCTCTAACACCCACCTATCTCTAATTTTTGAATCGACAATATTGATAGCTTCCGGCCTGATTGAGACTTTTGGATCTCCTTCTGGTGGGTAATAGATATTGAGCTTTCCGACAACCGCCACGAAAACCGGGGGCTCAATGCCACTTAATTTTGTAGCCGCTTGCGGTTGGTATTGTCCCGCGTAAATCGTAAAAACTCCTGTTGGATCTGAAACTCTGCCTCTCCAATATTCAGATTCAGCGCCTATATTTTCTTTTTCAGTAAGCGTTCCTACGACAAAAACACGATTGCACTTTGCTCCCGTGGGCGTTATGATATACTGCGGTGCGTAGGGATCTTCGTGCTCTTTATAGTGAAGGTTTGAATCACGAAGCTCTTTCGCAAAGACTCTTCTCGCGACTTCACGCTGCTTTATCGACATTTACCGCTCCACCTCTTGCACGTTTTAATGCGAAATCGACCTCTCCTTCGTCCACGTCAAGGAGCTCTTCAAAGCCGGTTACTAAAATCCATCGTGGCGTTTTGGTACCCCGAATAGAATAATATCTTCCCACAATCATGTCGGTTATCGTATCAGAGACGATATTTTGATCGAGAGCATCAATCGCCATATCCTTGGCAGTTTCCAGCGTGATCCCTGTCAACTTCTCTGTCAAATCGCAGTTGAAAAGTATGTCGTGCACTTCGTCGCCATCATCAAGCACTGCTTTTATCCGTAAGTCGTAGATGCTTTCGACTTTGCCGTGTTCAGGACAAGAGCCCTTGATCACAAGCCTTCCGCAGTCTGGGCACCTCTTGATCAATCCAGAGCCTGACTGGACGTCGATTATCACTCCAGTCAGGTGCTCTTCGGCGCGGACTACGGTGACCTCTTCGTCAAGGGGCGCTATTTCGGTCATCTTATTGAAGCTTACGCTAAACCTCCCCTGCCACAATTTGGTTACGACGTTTCGAATGGCGTAACTTTTGCCCTCTTCTAACAGCGACAACTGTGCGTTGGCCCAGTTCGTGAACTTTATCGTGCCACTTTCATCTCCAAGCAACCCAACTTGTGCGATAGATGGCGAGTTGGGCTCCCACAGCTGTACAACTTTTACTTTCAGGTTCAGCCACCGTTCTTGGTCGTTCACGTCCGAGATTTTTGCGTAAGTGCCCTCCGACGACGTTCCCGACCGCTCCCGAGGACCGCGATGCTGCTTTAAGAAATAGTTCGTAACGCTTCGCTTCGCCTCATCGGCAGGAACTTTAAACTCATTTATCAGAGCGTCTAAGCGATTTTCGATTTCAAAAACAGGAACTTCAACGTTCAGCTCTAAAAAACGAGCGTTTATTTGTTCAGCTAATTGCTTATTATCCATTTTCACCACAAGCCTTTGTTTTCTTTTTTATTTTTATTGAAAGGCACAGTACCATCTGTATCAGCAAATATAAAGCTTTCTTTAATGGCAGGAAAGTGATTTTAATTGTAATTGGATAACAACAGATTGATTGACGTAGAAAAGAGAAGAGGAGTCAGGGCCGTAAGCCTCCTTTTGTTTTATGTGGCATTCATCTACGCGCTTACCTGGATGTCATCTGGACGCTTCATCCATCCTATTTAGCTTGCACCTGTGAGGATTCGCCGTTTCATCGTATCCCTTCAGCGTCATCGGTTTACCACCTCATAGTCATTCGCTGGAGGACGTATCGTTTCTGTGCCAGAGCCATGACTCTCGCCATGCGGCTTACGCCGCTCACATGTCCAGACGGTGGGGGGACTTTCCTCAGCAGCAAAGCAAAGCAACGCCACCGGCAGCCACTCACCCTCTCTCCTGTTAAATACGTCGATGGCAAACATAATATAATTATTTGTCAGACTACTATGCATGCACATTGATCAGGGCAAAGCGGCGGTTGAACTCGCTCGGCGAGCAATTGAAGGCTTTTTACTAAGTAAGCGGAAGGTTCCTCCCCCTAACGATCTGCCTGTCATGTTTGAAGAGCCCCGAGGAGTTTTTGTAACGCTCAATTCTGGAATGCTGAGAGGCTGTATTGGGTACCCCTATCCCACCATGAAACTAAAAGATGCCATAATCGACGCTGCAATCAGCGCAGCGGTCTATGACTACCGATTTCCACCCGTAAATATATCGGAACTTGATACTATTACCATAGAGGTAACCATTCTCACACAGCCCGAACGAATCCACAGCGCAGAGGAAATCATGGTCGGAAAACACGGGGTAATCGTCAAAAAAGGTGTACACCAGGGATTGCTGTTACCGCAGGTTGCGACAGAATATAGCTGGACGCCACACGAGTTTTTATCACACACGTTTGAGAAAGCAGGGCTGAGCCCTGGGACGTTGGGGGCTGAGCTCTACGTCTTTGAAGGACAAATATTTGAAGAACTCGAGCCACACGGAGACGTTGTGGAGAAGTGTATCTGTTGAACGCCTATGACTACCACAGCCATTACCAACGGCAAAATTTTTTACCGCGGCCATATCATCGAGGCGGACATACTCATTGAAGACGAAAAAATCAGAACGATCGCAAAAAATGTTAGAGCAGATGAAACAATAAACGCAAAAGGACAGCTCGTGCTCCCAGGAGCCATCGATGTACACGTGCACTTCAGAGATCTTGAGGAAGCCTACAAAGAGACCTGGTATTCCGGTTCATGCTCAGCGGCCGCTGGCGGTGTCACCACCGTCATCGACCAACCAAACACGATCCCACCGACGTGTGACACTGCATCATACAATGACAAACAAGCTGTGGCGCGTGCATCAATTGTAGACTATGGGATAAATGCCTGCGTAGAGAGCCCCGAACAGGCAAAAAGACTGTATGAGCTCGGCGTCACGGCATTCGGCGAGATATTCATCCAAAATAAAACGACAGATGAGTTAGCAACATTGCTGCAAACCATCAAAGATCTCAATGCTCTGGGGTGTATACACGCTGAGCGATTGCATGAAGGAGCGATGGACGAAGTTACCGCGATAGGCGACATCTTACGCTTAAACAGCAGAGTCGGCGCACGGCTTCATATGTCGCATGTGAGCACCCGTGCCGGATTGGAACTTGTTCAACAAGCGCGGCAGAATGTCACCTGTGAAGTGACGCCACACCACCTCAGTTTATCGGAAGCTGACGCCGAGAGACTAGGACCGTTTGGGAAGATGAGCCCTCCATTACGCAGCAGCGCTATGGTCGAGGCACTATGGTCTGACTTGGATTTGATTGACATGATCGCGAGTGACCACGCTCCCCATTCGGTGAGTGACAAGAAACTTCCGATACCACCACCGGGCGTTCCAGGGGTAGAAACGCTCGTGCCATTGCTCCTCGCAAATTTATACCGATTGGGGCTTGGACGGTTCGTCAGTCTCACAAATGTAAATCCGGCAAAGCGCTTCATGTTAAAAGGCAAGGGCCCAATAGCCGAGGGAAATGACGCGGATTTAATGGTAGTAGATGTAAAGCGCAAACACATCATAACGGCAGAAAAGCTTCACAGTAAAGCGGGTTGGACACCTTTTGAAGGGATGGAGGGGGTCTTTCCTTCGCTTACTATCCTGCGGGGCAACGTTGTCTTTGAAGGGGACATAGCGGCCGGAAAAGGCTTGGGACATCAGATTTTTGGACTTGGAAAGAGTTAACGCACTGATTTATTGTCATGGATCTGACCGGCAGCAGACGGAGTTTGTCGCTTAACTAGTCCTTATAAGGCATTCAGTTGTTCTTAGAACGATTTTGATCGAAAGCAAAGTGGCGAGTGCACCGCCCATAGACTTTGCCATGGATATTGTCGAAAAAGAGGGAGAATTTGTTGCAAAAAGGGGGAAACTTGGTGGTAAAAAGCAAATATATAGAGACTGGAACACTCTTGATGACATGATACTCCACGTTATAGGTTTTATGCGTGATAAAGATTACACATCGTTGATCAGAGTGCCCCTTTTAAGGTTGTAATTTTTCTCCTTAACAAGATAATCTAAAGGATAGGTTCCAACCCAGTGACTTCTTATGTAATGCTCCAACATAGAGTCACGCTGTTGCATTGAGTATCTATTAATGGAAGCAATGAAGTAATGCGAACAGCGGCCACAAGATTATGTGTAATAGACCAAACAAACAACCCATTACCATCTCATCTCACCTCCTTTTTATATTTCGTTGGGTGTGCTTATATATAAAATTTTGTGCTCCCGTCACTTCCACTGCGTATATAATGCTTCTGGAATTGTTATACCGATGTGAAAGCCCTGTACCTTCCGCTCGAGCTTTGTACAAAAAGCTACTGAAGGCTAAATATCTTAACGGTAAAAAAATTAGGAGCAAAATCGTGTGACTGTAAATATTGTTAATCGCTACAAAATAGAACGAAGGTCACAGTGTTTATCACTGCCTAGAGGGCATTCTATCGCACTTTTGGCAATTAGAAGCTAATTTGAGGGACGGAGGATAGATCTATTCCGTTTTTCTCATCGCTTGCTTTAACTTACGAAGGAATTAGTTATGTGATGAGTTACTGCTTATTGCTTCTCACTCGCTTCTCACTGTCATTAATGTCAAGGAACGGCAGCTGTCTGTCAAAGTGACTTATGGTCATCAGCCGAGCGTTACTACGTTAATTCGCTGCGATCGGCGAAGGCAAATGATTTTACGTCATCTTTTGTTATCTTCACGTTCAGCATAGCCTTGTTTTACGGCAGTTTTCAATTATAAAAAAACATGAGAAATTCCCGAAACAATAGAAATTTATTTAATTTTAAACGTTTTACGTTTTACTTAATGCCCAAAGATAAAATTTTTAACATCAGAGTGACGGAAGACGAGTACGCTAAATTGAAATCTTTAGGCAGTAATAGGGCCCGCGAGATCTTGCTTGGTTCCGTTAATGACAAAATATTTGACACCGAGCCAGAGAGCCAGATTGAAAAACTGATCTATCAGTATGAGCTTCTCGACAACCTTTTGAACAACTTGAAAGATAAACAGCAGGTATTAACCACAAAGGTTCTCTCAAAACTCTCTAACGACGACTATGAGACTGCTGTGCTTACAAACTTTGATAACTTTCTCTCAAACGTAAAACGAATAGTAGCGAATTTGAATAAAGAGAAATTCGATCTTATAAAACTGAGAAGACAGGGAATTCGCTACATCTTTATTGGTCTACAAGAGATTGCGCTTAAAAATGGTTTAGGGCACCTGAATTTGCCCGATGACGAATTATATGCGGAACTTGCTGCACGAAATTTAATAGATCACAAAGAAAAGTACAAGAAGAATATAACGAAAGCAATTCAAGAAATTCAAGATAAGATGAAAGAACAGGAGGGACTGTACAACTCTTTACGGGAGATGTTGCCTTATATAATAATGAGGGAAAACGTGGCAGGTGAAGTAGATAGAGTAAAAGAAGAGATGGCGGATGTTCTGTTTGTCATCGAACACCTGGAAACCCTTGAGCAAAAATACGCAAACAACTTTTTTGAAAGTATTAAGTTCAGTAATGCCGAAGAGCGAGAATCAGCGCATAAGCTCCTCGATAACAAGGACTATATCGAGAACTATTACGATTCGGATTTACCGCTGGTTGATAAATTTGAGAAGTACCTCATTTGCTGCGGCGTTGGAGAACAGAGGGCAAAGGCCATTAGAAAGAAGTATATGACCTAGGCAGCCAGCTCACTGAGAACTCCTACCCCAATGATAACTATGCGGAAATTTGCACGCGTGTGCTTGTATATAGCTAGCTTTATGCCATACATAATTAGAATGGACTCGACGGGAATTGAACCCGTGGCATCCACGTATTTCTCAAAAAGATGCGAACGTGGCACTCTACCCCTGAGTTACGAGCCCATAATAACGTACTTGGTTTTTAATCAGATAAAACTTTCTTCACAAAACTTAAGCTGGCTGAGCGCCAGTTCTCTTGCTTTTTCCAACGGGAAATCCGCAACGATCTTTCCGTCTTGAAGCACTGGCACTAAGAGAGGCTCCCTTCCTTCAAGATCAAGCTTCTCCTCGGTGCCGCTAAGTAGTATCATGTCATCAAGAGTGCTCCATTCTCTATATATTTGCTTTTTACCACCAAGTTTCCCCCTTTTTGCAACAAATTCTCCCTCTTTTTCGACAATATCCATGGCAAAGTCTATGGGCGGTGCACTCGCCACTTTGCTGCCCACTCCAAAGCCGTCGACCACATCGCGCAGATCCCGCACATCCTGCTCATCAAGTCCGCCGCTAACGAATATTTCAACGTTACTGCAGCCTCTGATATCCATCTCCCACCTCACTTCGTTGACAATAGCTTGGAAATCCCCTCTCCTTGACGATGGGGTATCAAGTCTCACTGCTGATAGATCCCTGATATTGGTGCACGCAAGTACAGATTCTGTCTTTTCGTCGGCATAGGTATCACATAGGCATACGCGTGGGACGTCTTTTGGCATAACGTCGTCAAAAGACTGCCATGCTTTTACTTGTTCTCCAAAGCATATGATCAAGGCGTGTGGCATTGTACCCTCAGCCTGCAATCCCGCGAGTTGCGCTCCTGCATGGTTGCTTACTCCGTCCATGCCTCCAAGATACGCATTCTTTTCAATAACGCCGGCGAGGCACGGATGTTGGCGCCGGGAGCCAAACGATACCACCCTCTTCTCCCCCGCAGCAGCCTTAATTTTAAAAGCCTTAGTAGCGATGCCCGATGCGTGGCACAATAAACCTAATATCGACGTCTCATAACGAGCAAAGTCCAAGTAACGCCCCTCCACATAGAGGACAGGCTCTCTAGGATAGAATAACGTTCCATTTTCCATAGCGTAGACGTCGAGTGGCTTTCCCTTCAGCAGGTGAGCTACGTCGTCGACACCAGATAGTATTCCCGTTGCTGGCGTCGTGACTTCAGCAACGACGTTCGGGTTTATCCCCTTGTTTGCTAGCACCTCTTCAGTTCTCAAAAAATAGACATCTGTTGACAACCCCGCGAGAATTGTGTCGTCGTCGATTATGCCGAACATACTGAATAACCTCGTCTAAATGTATATTAATCCTGCGAAATCCACTATTAAATGTCAAACGAGCAACAAAAAATGGCGCCAATTTCTTATAGACAGGGGCTAACAGCGAAATATGATAAAAGATGCTTTAATTATCGGTGATATGCAATACGATTTTGTTACAAAAGATGGTGCGCTGTACATAGGTGATCAAGTCGAAAAAACAATAGATAATGTGTTAAAGCTTTTAGATGGCATTACATTTGCTAAGGTAATTTTGATCCAAGACTGGCACGTAACGGATGATCCGGAGTTTGATATCTGGGGGGCTCATTGCATCCAGGATTCCCACGGAGCTGAAGTGATAAGCGATATCGCAAAATATGGCGATTACAGGATCAAAAAAAGAAGGTACAGCGCGTTCTTCGGTACAGATTTAGACTTATTCCTTCGTGAAAGGGACTTTATCGATGTTATGGTGACAGGAGTAATGGCAAATATATGTGTTCTTCATACAGCCGGAGACGCGTGCGCCCTTGGCTATAACACTACCGTTGTTAGTGATTGCATTGAAACAACAAGCGATTACGGGAAGACATATGCATTATATCATCTAAAAAACGTATTTGGCTCGCATGTTGTGAGTTTAGATGATGCATTAAAAAGCTAATAACATTAAAAAAGTAGTGATTAGAGACCTATTAAAACAGGATCTCTATATCAAGTTCTTCCGCAAGCTCCTTGTAACGATTCCTAATGGTCACTTCAGTAACGCCGGCTACGTCAGCCACTTCTCTTTGGGTTCGCCTATCACCACAGATGACAGATGCGATGTAGATGGCCGCAGCGGCGACGCCAGTAGGCCCTCTACCGCTCGTAAGCTCTTTTTCTGCTGCGTGTCTCAAGATTTCCACTGCTTTTGATTGTACTTCTCCCTTTAGCTTTAAGCCTGAGCAGAATCGCGGGACATAGTCTATTGGAGAGGTCGGCGTTAATTTTAGGTCGAGCTCACGTGAAATAAACCTGTACGTTCTGCCAATCTCCTTTCGACTTACTCTTGACACTTCGGCGATTTCATCTAATGTCCGGGGGACTGAACACTGTCGGCACGCAGCATAAAGAGTCGCCGCCGCCACTCCTTCAATGCTGCGCCCCCGTATGAGGTTCTTGTCTACCGCTTTCCGATACACGACTGCCGCCGTTTCTCGTACGTTGCGTGGGAGGCCAAGTGCTGATGCCATCCGATCGAGCTCAGAAAGAGCAAATGCAAGGTTTCTCTCAGTTGCATTTGATACTCGAATACGCCGTTGCCACTTTCTCAACCGGTACAATTGGGCCCGGTTTTTGGAGGAAATTGATCGACCATATGAGTCCCTGTTCCTCCAGTCTATCATAGTTGATAATCCTTTATCGTGAATGGTATACGTCATCGGAGCCCCTACGCGGCTTCTTTTCATGCGTTGATCGTGATCAAATGCTCGCCATTCAGGACCCATGTCCATGAACTCTTCGTCGATCACCAGACCGCATTTGTCACACACAAGTTCTGCTCTCTCATAATCTTGCACAAGCTGTCTTCCACCACATTCAGGGCATACGGTTTTAGACTCTTCGTACTCACCAAGCTCTTTTTGACGTTCTTTTACGATCTCACGAGCTTTTTCTCTCTCTATAAGTTTCTCTCTCTCCACTTCGACCAAGTTACTCACCAATATTATTCTGTGTAAACTTTCTCACCATAAAGTTCGATCAAGTTTGGTAATGGAATATGCTTAAAAGGTCTAACAGATATGTAAGGCGATTTTACAGGACCAAATATGTCATATATCACGCCAATTTTCTTCAACTTTTTTGTCAGAACTGTAGAATTAATTTTCGGAAAAAATTCCCCTCTTATAATCAGGTTCTTGTGACTTGAAACATGAAGAACAGTGCCTAACCTTTTCAAACTGCGACCTCAAACGCTACCTTAATATATATGTTTTATTTGTATATATACTTTTGGGATACATTTATAAAACATCACTGAGCAATATCCGAGGATTTTCGTTTATGGCACGTGTCGCCGCACTAGCGGTAAGACCTGCCCCACGGGCGACTATGTCCGCATAGTCATAGGTTATGAGGTCAGTCGAATGGCAGTCGGTATTGACGAGCAGATCCTTACCTACTTTTGCGACGTATCCATTTGTAACGTTATGGCCGCACCGCGTGGTGAGTTCTAAAAAAATTCCATTTTCATGCGCGAGTTCCGCGTCTTCGCGGGTTATTAGCCCGGGGTGTGCTATGACATTGACATCTTCAAGACTCGCCGCTACGTGGTTTGTTCCGTGAGCCACCGGTTCAAGAGGAGTCTCTCCATGAACGAGTATGACTTGTGCCCCAAGCTTTTTTGCTTTATCGACGAGTTTAGGAATTTTTTCCGGTGGCACGTGCGTAATTTCGACCCCTAAAAGGACCGTTATATCCTGGGTTTCGTCAATCACCTTCTTCAGGGAGTCAATGACAAATTCGACATTCGAAAAATCGACGTGATCCGCTATGGTGATTGCTTCATAATCTAAAACCTGTGCCCTCCGTATGAGTTCGCTGGGGATGAGCTCTCCGTCGCTCAGTGTCGAATGCGTGTGGAATTCTATTCTCCTGTTCATTTCATTAATTAATTAATGAGCAGAGCCGTGGGGGGCAAACGCTCGAAGTGCTTTAATTTTTTGTGAAATTATCCTCGCTGCTTCGTGCCGTGACACCGTGTTATCAACGAGCACCCTGCCGCTTTTTTCCCACCAGGCTCGCGGATAGGATTTCGATCGCTCACAGGTGGGGTTAAGTCCTATTTCCTGAGCAGCCTTTTCAATTTCATCGATGGTGGGGGATTTAACAGCGTCATTTCTTGAGACGATTCTTCCGTCCTTTCTCGTTTTTAAAGCATCGATGTTTGAAGGCCAAATCACGCGTTTGGACATTTTCGGCATCAGTATATAGTGGTGGGTTGTGCATAAAACCTTTTTTACTAGAGCTGCACAATAAGGTACGACATTTATGCATAAATTAGAGATTGCCGTTGGGAGAGATGTTTTTGAAAAGAATAAAGAAGAGGCTAAACGGAACGCACACTTACTTAAGGATCACAACATAACGGCGTTTGATATATTGGGGTCAATCGGTTCAGGCAAGACCTCTATTATTGAGAAAGCGGTGCCCATTTTAGCGGAAAAGGGATTACAAATAGGGGCAATAGCGGGAGATGTCTTTGGAGAAGACGATTACACAAGAATGAAAGTGTTAGAGATTCCGGTTATAAACCTCAATACAGGAACGGAATGTCATCTCGACGCGCACCTTGTTCACCATGCACTGGCTACGTTGCCACTTGAAGAGCTGGATATCCTGTTCATTGAAAACGTGGGAAATATGGTATGCCCTACTGATTTTGAACTTGGAACTGACGCGAGAATCGTTGTTGTCAGTGTAACTGAGGGAGACGACGTTGTAAACAAGCACCCTATGATATTTAGAGTGAGTGATATTGGCGTTATCAATAAAATAGATCTAGCGGGAGCCGTTGGAGCAAGTATACAGCGAATGGAAGATGATATGAACAGGATCGCTCCACACATTAGAAAAATTAAAATGAGCGTGAAAACAGGGGAGGGCTTGACAGACTTTATCGAAGAAATTTTAAAATATCAGAGGTGAGCGAATGACACATCCACGAATTGATTGTAATGGAAGGAGATTGATTAAAACTCAGCTTTTTAACTTTGTGTAAACGATCCGTAATCGATTAATTAACGTGAGTTATTCTTGCAGTAAAATTCCATTGACGACGCCATCTTGTCCCGGTCTATTGGTGACTTTTGCTTTGCCCATTTCTGTTTGAACGATGGCTCCTTTTGTTATGATATTACGTCTGACGTAATTCCTGTTTGCCGGATTCGCTTCGACCGTTTCGATTTTAATTGTTCGCGTCATGCCGGTGGCCGAATCTTTGACATTTACATGCGATGCCCGAAGGAGCGCTAGCTTTGAAGTTCCGCCAAACCCTCTTAATTTCTTCTTTCTCATCACTCCGAGCTGTGTAAGCGTGGGCTCTCTGCCCATTTCGTATTTTCTCTTTCCCGCCGCCCGTATAAGCCTTCCACCGGCCTTATTTCTTAAAGATTTCCCTTGCCATACCATGTTAAACGTCCCATTTGTTCTCGAATTTGTTATCAGTTGCACTATAGTACGATTGATATTTCAATGTTTGGTATCAATGTACGGTGAAACAGCAAGAAAGTTCATCCGTTTTGACGATGAGATGAACTGCTTGAGTGGATGGCCGCAAACGGCGTGGAAAAGTCAGACGCACTCGCGATAGTACATAAGAGGCATATGAGCCTCAGAGGATTAATCGACATCGAAGTTGCGCTCTTGCTTGTTGCACGAGATATGGGACTTGATCTAAAGAACTTCGCCGAAGACACGTATATTGAGATCTTATACCGGCAGTAAGTTCATTTCAATTGTCAATCGCAACTAACATGAACTCTGCGATTAACGCTTCAAGTTGTATTCGCTCGCTTGCGCCTTCTGTGAGGCGGAAATCTATCTCGCCAATTTTATCTATCAGTTTGACTTTTACGCTATCCGGTATGTTAAGGTCAAAAACAGCTTTATGTATCTGATTTATGATGTCCCCAGCCGAAAGACCTTGCTCCAAAAGAAGCGAGTCAAGGATTGTGAGTGCGTCCATGAAGTTACTGTCCATAGCCCTGCGAATCAGCAAATTGATGTCTTCGGGCTTTGCTGTTGAGGTAATTTGATACACCAGATTTTTATCGATATTTTCGTTCACTACTGCTGAAGATTGTAGTATATTGATGGCTTTTCTGAGGTCACCATTCGCTATAGCGCTAATAGCATCGAAGGCACTCTCACTCACTGTTACTCCTTCCTTATCCGCAATGAATTGGATACGTGATTGTATGTCTTCATCTCTTACCGGTTTAAATCGATAAATCGCGCATCTCGACTGAATCGGTTCAATTATCTTGCTAGAATAGTTGCACGACAAGATAAATCTACAACTCAAGCTATAGCTCTCCATCGTTCTTCTTAAAGCCGACTGGGCATCGGGGGTCAATGCATCCGCTTCATCGAGAAAAATTATTTTAAATTGTGCGTGTAAAGGTATAGTTCGTGCGAAATTCTTTATTTTATTTCGTACAACGTCGATACCTCTCTCATCCGACGCATTGAGTTCTATGAAATTCTCGTGCCATTCATCCCCGTAGAGTTCTTGCGCTATGGCTATGGCCGCGCTCGTCTTTCCCGTGCCTGCAGCACCTGAAAACATCAAATGCGGCATATTTTTTACATGAACGTATGATTTAAGCCGTTTGACAATCGCATCCTGTCCTACAATTTCGTCTAAATTGTTCGGGCGGTATCTTTCAGTCCATATCTCTTCTATGTTGATCTCTCCACGATTCAAATGAGATGTAATAATTAGATCTTACAGTAGCGCATCTGATCGATGATCTGAGTTTGACGACTCATTAAGTCCGCTAGGTCAAATATGCCGGTAACATCGACAACACCCAGTGCAGCTATCGGTGATCCTGTACTATCTCGTATCGGAGCAACAATCACGGGTATATTTCTATATTCGCCAGATTCTGGCTTTGTCTTTATTATATGATTTTCATTCAGAACTACTTCCAGTACTGGTCCCGTGTAGCTCTCACTTTTTATCTCTCCGTTTTCGATTCTGATTCCCGGAAAATTTTTGCTGCGCATCGTAACGGGCAATCGGTTCAGTATTTCATGGACTGTCATAGCGATTGGCAGTAAATCACGACTAGTGGAATTGGCCGAAAGTACAAAAACACTCGTCCATAGTAATGCTTCTATACCTTCAATGATATATAACTTAAAAATAACATAAGCTTGTGTAATTACGTTTTTTTTTTTAGCTTCCGTATTAGCTGTTGTCTCCTCTTTTTTTTTAAATTCGAGTGTATGAAGGCATCACTTGACCGATAGTATACCCTCCCTTTTTGCGTAGGGTTGATCTCTCGCAGAGTTTGGATGTAGACCCCTTTGTCTCTCTGACAGAGGATGTCAGTTCAGTTTTTGTCCACTCTCCGATTTTTTCCTTCCCTTTTCACTGTATCAGTTCGAATCTTCCTTCAAGCTTTTTTAACACCTTGGGTAATGTTGTATATTCCATCTCCTCGCTAGGCAGTCTATGTGGTTCAAATGGTCCGTGTCTTCGCATGTAGTTTGCAATGACATTTGCTTCAGATCGTGCGGCATCATAGGCAGGATCGTCAAACAAATCGACAGGCCCGTGGAGTCTGCCATTCGCAATCTGGAAACCGGCTGCAACCACCCTTGGTGGGCCATCAAATCGTGTGCATTTGGCATCGACAAAACCTACAGGCATTATGGGCCCATTATGGCTTCCTCTCATCCAGCCACTTACGAGGTGTGGGAGGGTCCATGGTTCTAATACCTCCCCAAGCGCAGGCAACCCTGATTGAGCCCTAACAAGTCCTACTGGGTCATCCTTTCCAACATATTCCCCTGCTACTTCGAACAATTTCTCAGTGCTAATAGATGCTACCGGTTCATCTGCGGGTAATTTGGGATGACCTTCGCGCGGGTATACTCTCTTAATAACATATCTGCTTTTTGATCCGATTAACGCAAGCATGTCATACATTTCTTCGGGACAGTCCATGAACACCCGCTTGTGTTCTTTGATATCCCATACCTCAAATCTGAACCCGAGGTGCATGCTTGGATCTATTATCAGCCCTGCGGTGTTGAACGGATCCGCAAACATCTTATAGATGGGCATGTTAAAGGCACCAGGTTCCGTTTTGTCCATCATGAACGCAACGAGCGGCTCTCCGGTTCTCTCAGTAAAAACGATCTCCGAAGCCCCTGGGCCTAAACCTCTTACCGTGCCTGCGAACGCGTCTTTTAATAAATCTTGGCCAGCACCGTATAGTTTCAACTTTTTGGCGACGTTCGTGCACTCTGTAAAGACCTTCCACGCAAATCCGTGGATTTCTTCATTATTTTCCCCTTTATAATGTCCCATTATAAGTTCTAAGTCGTCACCGACTCCCATGACGTGAAAATCAGTTATAACCTCACTTTCTACCGCCTCTTTAAGGATCTCCTTCGCTTTTTCGCAAATGCCTGGATGGACGGTAGCATGTCCCGGGAATCCTCCAACGTCAGCTTTTATCAAACTTATGGTAACTTTGTGCATTCATTTCACCATATACCTTTTTCTTAAAAATTGAATAATTTATAAACTATTGTTAAACTAATATCCTCTCCGCGCCTATATATTTAACTTCTCAGGCGAGAAGTCTCCTTATGAAGGCTGGGAGAAGAGAGTCGTCCTTTGTCACAACGTACTTGTGTTTTTCACAGAAAACAGTAGGTAAAACGCCATTAATCTGCGAAAAACAGGTCTTATCCTGTTTCTGCAGGATAGAGTACACTCGCAGGAAGCCCCATCCGTACGGGTGGGGTAGTTCACGCATTTGTTTGCTTTGAGGTGCATAAAAATAAAAAAGCTTTAAGTACTTTAACGCGCATACTGGAAAGATTTAAATTATATAAACATATATTACAAGCAGTGATCAGCTGCTGCTAATTGTGCGTTCGTAAGTAATTGTTAGGGGACAGTATCGTTGTCATAGCGAAAAAGGGCTCGTAGCTCAGTTAGGCAGAGCACCTGGCTTTTAACCATGAACGTAGGGGAAAGAAACCAGGCGGTCAAGGGTTCAAATCCCTTCGAGCCCGCTTGTTGAGACGGTTGCAGTACGTGAATCTTAATGCGAATTAGAGCATAGTTACGGCAAATGACTAACTATACACTGATAAAGATTGGGGCGGACAACAGATTGAGCTGATAACTATCAAAAGTATGGCAATTGTACATTTAATTCTAATGACTAATCGAGTCTCAATATGCTAATGATAACGTGTTTTTTAAGGGATGGTTAAGATATGAAAAGTTACAACGTTTTAACCCACATCATGGTACCGGAGCACGTCATTATATCTGATGAGGAGGTTCAAACATTGTTAGATACGTATAACATTGAACTTAAGCAACTTCCCAAAATTCTTATCGACGATCCAGTTTGTAAAGAAATTGGAGCAAAAAAAGATGACGTGATAAGAATAGTCCGGAAGAGCCACACCGCAGGTGAGGCGAAAAGCTATAGGCTCGTCGTCGATACGAAAGTTGGTTGATATAGAATGATAAATAGAGATATAATCGCCAAAAGTTATTTTACAAGGAACAAAATCGCTCAACATCATATCAACTCGTTTAATGATTTTGTAAGCATAGGTCTGCAAAAGATAATTGATGAACAGGGTATAATCGAAACGGATGTTCCTGAGCTTGTCGTAAAGCTTGGAAAAATCCGCGTCGATGTTCCAAAAGTTCGTGAAGCGGACGGTTCGTTAGAAGACCTGTATCCAACTGAAGCGAGGCTCCGCAACATTTCGTATGCGGCTCCGATTTTTCTCGAAATGACGCTTATTCGGGGAGATATCGAAAAAGAGCCAGAAGAAGTAGAAGTTGGCGTGCTCCCCATAATGATAGGTTCTAAATCCTGCAACCTGTCAAAGCTAACGAGCGCACAAATGGTAAAACTTGGTGAGGATCCAGTTGATCCCGGAGGATACTTCATAATCAGCGGCACAGAGCGGGTTGTTATGACCATTGAAGACCTTGCCCAAAATAAAATATTTGCCGAATATGATGAACGATATGGAGGAAAAATTGAAGTCGCAAAAGTGTTCTCCCAACGTAGAGGATATCGAGCTCTTGTCATGGTAGAACGAGGCCGAAGTTCAATATTGGAAGTCTCATTTCCATCTATATCGGGAAGGATTAATTATGTTTTATTAGTTCGGGCCCTCGGTTTAATGACCGATCAAGACATCGTTCAGTCAGTATCTGAAGATCCTGAAATCATCAAATTCATGCTTGAAAACATTGAAGAGGCTGAGGTAATTCCTCAAGAAGAAAACGAACCCATTGAGGAATACCAAAGAAGAGTTCAGGAGCGATCAATGAAGAAATTGGGTGAAAAGGTAGCAGCAGGGCAGGCGACTGAGTATCAAACTAAGCGAGCCAATTACGTAGTTGATCGGTACCTTCTTCCCCATCTTAACGACCCTCATCTGACAGATGAACAATGCAGATTAGTCAAGGCTCATTTTTTAGGGAGGATGGCTGAAGGGTGCTTCAAACTTGCTTTACAGAAGCGAGGAGAAGACGATAAAGACCACTATGCAAACAAGCGCTTAAAACTTGCAGGAGACCTAATGGAAGATCTTTTTAGGGTCTCGTTTAATAGGCTTGCCCGAGACATTAAGTATCAACTAGAACGGGCAGATATGAGAAATCGCGAACTAAACGTTCTCACGGCGGTGCGAGCAGATGTGTTAACAGAACGGTTGACGCATCCTCTTGCGACGGGCAATTGGGTCGGCGGCAGGACCGGGGTATCACAACTACTTGATAGAACTGATTATATGGCGATGCTCTCACATTTAAGGAGGGTAATATCGCCGCTCTCGCGTGCTCAACCGCACTTCGAAGCGAGGGATCTTCACCCGACGCAATGGGGACGGATATGCCCCAATGAAACTCCTGAGGGCCCTAATTGCGGTCTCGTCAAAAATTTCGCCCAGCAAGTTGAGTTGTCGACCGCTCTTGAAGATGATGCCGTAATAGTATCTGCGTTACTTGAACTTGGCTATACGCCAATAAGTGAGATACAAACGTCCGAAACCCCCGGCGGCCATCTGAATACAGCAAAAATTTTCCTTGATGGAGCACTGAAGGGAACGCATTTGAATCCGGAGAGCTTTATCACAGAATTTAGAGGAAAGAGAAGGCGCGGCGAAATCCCGCACTTAGCTAATATCACGTACCATCCGGATACCGGTGAAATAAACATAAATACAGATTCTGGAAGGGCCCGAAGGCCATTGATAGTCGTTGAAAAGGGCGTACCGCTCATCACCGATGATCACATTAGCGAGCTTCAAAAAGGGGAAATTACCTTCGATGATCTCGTGTACGATGGCTTGATTGAGTATCTTGATGCAGAAGAGGAAACAAATAGTTATGTGGCTATTTATGAGGAAGAGCTAACTCCGGAACACACGCATCTCGAAATAGACCCCTCGCTAATAGTCGGAATATGTGCGGGCATAGTTCCATATCCTGAACATAATGCATCACCGCGTAATACGATGGGCGCTGGCATGGTAAAGCAGTCTCTCGGTGTATCATGTGCAAATTGGCGACTTAGGCCTGACACTCGCTCGCATTATCTGCATTATGCGCAGCTTGCACTAGTTAAAACGAATAGTATGGAAGCGGTAGGTTTCGATGAGAGGCTATCTGGGCAAAACTTCGTAGTAGCAGTACTCTCTTATGAGGGGTATAACATTGAAGATGCGCTCATCATCAACAAAAGCTCTGTCGAGAGAGGACTAGGCAGGAGCCACTTTTTCCGGACGTATGAAGGAGAAGAACGAAGATATCCCGGGGGCCAAGAAGACAAGTTTGAGATACCGGATGCAGAAGTGAGAGGCGCCCGCGGTCCCGAAGCGTACGCCAATCTCGACGAAGACGGCTTCGTGAATCCTGAAGCAGAGATTCAGCCAAACGATGTACTTGTCGGAAAGACCAGTCCACCACGATTTTTAGAAGAGCCGACCGAGCTGGGGGGGCTCAGTGTACAAGAAAGACGAGAAACATCCTTAACAATGCGCTCGAATGAAAGTGGCATAGTGGATGCGGTCATAATAACTGAAGGTGAAAACGGTTCAAGGCTCGTAAAGGTGAGAACGAGAGATCAACGGATACCAGAACTTGGAGATAAATTCGCCTCCCGACACGGTCAAAAGGGCGTAATAGGATTAATTGTGCCCCAAGAAGATATGCCATTTACGGAGGAGGGAATAGTGCCAGATTTGATAATAAATCCCCATGCCATTCCATCTAGAATGACCGTGGGTCACGTTTTGGAGACGATCGGTGGAAAGGTGGGGTGTATTGAGGGACGGAGGATTAATGCAACGGCATTTTCTGGAGAAAGTGAAAAGGATTTGAGGGAAGCGTTAATAAGAAATGGTTTCTCGCATACAGGCAAAGAAGTGATGTATGACGGAATTACGGGAGAGGCGATTACTGTTGACATCTTTATTGGTGTAATTCTTTACCAAAAGTTGCACCATATGGTTTCCGAAAAGCTTCATGCGAGGTCTCGGGGGCCTGTGCAAGTGCTCACCCATCAGCCAACTGAAGGCAGAGCACGTGAAGGCGGTCTGAGATTCGGTGAAATGGAACGCGACGTCATGATTGGCCATGGTGCTGCGCTGGCGTTAAAAGAGCGGCTTGTCGATGAGTCTGATAAAGTGGAAGAGCTTGTTTGTACTGCGTGTGGTATGATAGCCACGTTCGACAAACGCCGAAATATTGTGTACTGCCCGAGCTGCGGTGCTGATACGGACATTCATAAAGTTGAGATGAGTTATGCGTTCAAGTTACTTTTAGATGAAATGAAAGCGCTGGGAATAGCACCCCGTATAGAATTAGAGGATTCGATCTAGGAGTCGAGCTATGAGTAGCCCAAAACGGATAGGTAAAATTAAATTTGGCTTGCTTTCACCCAAGGAATATCGAAAGATGAGCGTAACGAAAGTAATTACGCCGGATACTTACGATGATGATGGATATCCAATTGAAATGGGACTTATGGATCCCAGATTGGGAGTAATTGATCCTGGGTTGCGGTGTAAAACCTGTGGAGGACGAGCTGGAGAATGTCCAGGTCACTTTGGTCATATAGAACTCGCCGCACCTGTAGTCCATGTTGGGTTTGCAAAGCTCATCAGGAAGGTATTACAATCTACGTGCCGTCGCTGTGGGTATCTCCTCCTCAATGAAGGCCAAAAGCAGCAGTATCTTGAAAAGATAGATGAGTTGAGAGAGGCGGGTCTTTCTATTGAGGACGTTGTCAAAGACGTAATAAAAGAGGCGAGGAAGGTAAGTGTATGCCCTAATTGCGAAGAACAACAGTTGGAAGTAAAGTACGAAAAACCTACACGGTATGTCGAAGACAGCCACAAGTTAATGCCTGCTGATATACGGGATAGATTTGAACGAATCCCTGATTCTGACGTTAAAATCCTCGGTATGGATCCAGAAAATGTACGCCCTGAGTGGACAATTCTAACCGTATTGCCGGTCCCGCCGGTCACCACGCGACCCTCTATAACGCTTGAAAATGGACAACGATCGGAAGATGATTTAACTCACAAGCTTGTAGATATTATACGGATAAATCAGCGATTCCAGGAAAACCGTGAAGCTGGCGCTCCCCAATTGATTATAGAGGACTTGTGGGAGCTTTTACAATATCATGTGACGACGTTACTCGATAATGAAGTGTCGGGGGTTCCCCCCGCACGGCATAGAAGTGGCAGGCCACTCAAAACTCTTTCACAGAGGCTCAAGGGCAAAGACGGTCGTTTTAGGGGCAGTCTATCGGGAAAGAGGGTAAATTTTTCAGCACGAACAGTCATTTCACCGGACCCCAACCTCAGCATAAATGAAGTGGGTGTTCCTGAGGCAATAGCGTATGAGATGACTGTTCCGATTGTCGTTACCCCTCGAAATGTTGAAGAGGTGATGGAATATGTTAAGAGGGGCCCTTGTCGACATCCTGGAGCGAATTATGTTAAGCGCCCTGACGGAAGGCGCGTTAAACTTACTGAAAAGAACTGCGAGGAAGTTGCCAGTGTAGTCAATTTCGGGTGGATTGTAGAGCGTCAGTTGAAGAACGGGGACATTATTTTATTCAACAGGCAACCGTCACTTCACAGGATGAGCATCATGGCACACCGAGTTAAGGTCATGCCGAATAAGACCTTTAGACTGAATCCCGCTGTTTGTCCCCCCTACAATGCTGATTTTGATGGGGACGAGATGAACCTTCACGTGCCACAGACCGAAGAGGCAAGGGCTGAAGCGAGAATATTGATGCAAGTTGAAGAGAATATCTTGTCTCCTCGGTTTGGAGGACCTATTATTGGCGGCATTCACGATCATATTACGGGGCTGTTTCTTTTAACTCAGCGCGATGTTAGATTTACCATAACGGAAGTTCACGACCTCCTACAGAAATGTGAAGTTGAAAAAGAACTTCCTGAACCAGCAATTGAGGAAAACGGAATCGCTTACTTCACTGGAAAACAGGTTTTTAGTCAAATTCTGCCGGAGCGATTAAATTTAACCCTCAGAGCTAAGAAGTGTTTAATGCACGCACATTGTCTTAGAACTGAGTGTGAAACGGATGCATATGTGAAAATTGAACACGGAACTTTACTGTGTGGCATCATTGATGAGAAATCGATAGGCGCATTCACCGGGGCAATTCTCGATGGCATAATAAGAGAATACATAGAAGATGGATTGAAGCAAGCGTCGAAATTCCTTGATAATTCTACAAAACTTGCCATACGGGGCATCATGAAATTTGGATTTAGCTTCGGAATAGATGATGAAGACATTCCATCTCAAGCGCAAGTTGAAATTGATGAAATCATTGAAAAAGCAGAAGAACGTGTACGGGCATTGGTAAATGCTTATGAGGTTGGCGATCTCGAATCAATGCCTGGAAGAACTCTAAATGAAACGCTTGAAATGAAGATCATGCAAGAACTTGGAAAGACTAGGGATAAAGCGGGAGAAATTGCAGGAAGAAACTTAGGCTTTGAAGGAGAAACTGCACTTGATAATTCAGCTATCGTGATGGCAACTTCTGGAGCAAGGGGATCTATGCTCAACCTCACGCAAATGGCAGGATGTGTTGGACAGCAGTCAGTGAGAGGAGAGCGAATCAAGAGAGGCTATGGTGACAGAACTCTACCACATTTCCGTCCTGGCGATCTAGGCGCGGATGCACACGGCTTCGTCAAGTCAAGTTATAAGAAGGGTCTAAACCCGACAGAATTCTTCTTCCATGCAATTGGTGGTCGTGAAGGTCTTGTTGATACAGCAGTGAGAACGTCGCAATCCGGTTATTTGCAAAGGAGATTGATTAATGCGCTTCAGGATCTTGAGGTCGTATATGATGGGACGGTTCGATCAGGAGAGAAGGTAATTCAATTTATATATGGGGAAGATGGCGTTGACCCGACGAAGAGTGACTATGGAAAATCGGTAAACGTAAAGAGGATAATTCAAAGCGTGACCGGGAAAGAACTCGATCAAGTCTAGGTAGGTTAACATGGATCTTAAAGAAAAAATTTATTCGCTTGAATTACCACTCAACATTAAGGATGAACTTTTTGGTGAGTTATCCAAGCTTGATTTGCCTGACGAACAGGTAACTGAAATTTTGCAAAAGACAATCGACGTTTATAAGC
This sequence comes from Methanobacteriota archaeon, assembly GCA_963704625.1. Classification (GTDB taxonomy): domain Archaea; phylum Halobacteriota; class Bog-38; order Methanoflorentales; family Methanoflorentaceae; genus DASPRZ01. The sequence continues at coordinate 2,233,180 of OY969924.1, forward strand.
GAACAAAGGTTGCACCTTGTGAAGCTGTTGGAACCATCGCTGCGCAATCGATTGGCGAACCAGGGACCCAGATGACAATGAGAACTTTCCATTATGCTGGTGTAGCAGATATCAACGTGACATTAGGCCTTCCAAGGCTCATTGAAATTGTTGATGCGAGAAAGGTTCCAGACACCCCTATGATGACCGTATTTCTCGACGGAGAATATGCGTCAGACAGAGACAAAGCAATGGAACTCGGCTGGGAAATTGAAGTGACGAGAGTAAGCGACATCGCCGACATCATAACTGACACCGATGAAATGAAAGTGTATGTTACATTTGACAGAGCTTCACTTGAGCAGCGTAACGTAACGTTCGACGGTGTCATAGCAAAGCTGCAGACAATTCAAAATGTAAGCATCGAATCTGGGGATTACGTAGTAACGTTTATTCCTCAAGAGAGAAAATATAGAGATCTGCTTCAGATTGTAGAAAAAGTTAGATTTATGCTCATTAAAGGCATCGATGGTATTAAAAGAGTCGTTGTGCGAAAAGAAGGAGATGAGTACGTCCTGTATACTGAAGGGTCATCTTTGAAAAAAGTATTGCAGATAGAGGGCATTGATCATACAAGAACAAAAACGAACAACACAAATGAAATGGCTGACGTGTTTGGAATTGAAGCCGCTCGTAATTCTATTATTGAAGAAGCGATGGACACGCTTCGCGAACAAGGTCTTAACGTGGACGTCAGGCACATAATGCTCGTTGCTGATATGATGACGATCGAAGGGGACGTTAAACAAATTGGAAGACATGGGATCGCTGGTGAAAAAACAAGCGTTTTATCACGTGCGGCATTCGAAGTCACCGTAAATCATTTACTCGACGCTGCGATAAGGGGTGAAGTAGATGAGCTAAGTGGCGTCACTGAAAATGTAATTGTCGGTCAACCGATTCTTCTCGGAACTGGCGATGTTAGGCTGATTGCAAAAAGGAGTAACGCATAAATCTTTGAGGCTACAAAATGGAAATAGACGTGGCTAGGACTTTGAGAACTACAGTAAGAACCGGAAAGGTTTATTTTGGAGCTAAAAGAACTATTAAGTCTATCATAAATGGTGATGCAAAACTCGTTGTCCTTGCATCAAATTGCCCGAAGGAAATTCGCGCCGAAATAACAAGTAAAGAATCTGTCATCTACGATTTTAAAGGGGACAGCACAGAATTAGGCTCACTGTGTGGAAAAACGTATGCCGTTTTAGCGCTTTCAGTGATTGATGTTGGTTCTTCTGACATTATGGCTCTTGTGAAAAATGGGGATGAGCAATGATGGAAGTTAAACTCACTACAGAGGGAATCAGGTACATAGCATTGTTTGAAAGCTTGACTGGTGCAATTGCTCGTGATTGTATTGTAGATGAAGAAAATGACAGAATTATCTTCGTCGTCAAAAATGGTGACATGGGGCTGGCAATCGGAAAAAATGGGAATAATATAAACAGGGTTAAGAAGTCAATTGGAAAGCACATTGAAATCGTCGAGCATTCGGATGATCTGAATGAATTTATTGCGAATGCATTACAGCCAGTCGCAGTAAAAAAGGTTCAAATAGTCTCGAAAGATTACAAGAGGCTTGCGTACGTTGAGGTAATGTCAAAGGACAAGGGTCTTGCAATTGGAAAAAACGGCAGAAACATACAAAAGGCAAAAGTACTTGCCCAGCGGCATTATGGACTTGAAGATGTAATAATTCAATAGCTGATACGAACTGAAGAGGTATTTCATGGGAAAGGGAATTTATGCTGCGCGAAAGCTACAACAAGATCACAAAGAGCTTCGCTGGAGTGATAGGAAGTACAGCAGGCGTGAGCTTAACTTAGATGCGAAGGCCGATCCGTTGGAAGGGGCCCCTCAAGGCCGGGGTATCGTGCTTGAGAAGATTGGGATAGAAGCGAAACAACCAAATTCTGCGATACGGAAGTGTGTCAGAATTCAATTGATCAAAAATGGTAGGCAAGTTACTGCCTTCTGTCCTGGCGTTGGAGCAACTAATTTCATAGATGAGCACGATGAAGTGACTGTCGAAGGGATAGGTGGTAGGATGGGTGGCTCAATGGGAGATATTCCTGGGGTTCGCTATAAAGTGATTAAGGTGAACAACGTATCGCTGCAGGAAATGGTGCGCGGAAGGAAAGAAAAACCAGTGAGGTAAACACATGGAAGGAGATTACAAGGGTTTGCTCTTTGACGAGTGGGATCTTTCGAGTGTGGAAGTTGAAGATCCCGGTGTGAAGAGGTACATTCAGTTTAGTGTACCAGCAGTGAATACCGGAGGAAAGCACGCACACCAACAATTTAATAAATCCAATCTATCAATTGTCGAGCGTCTTATAAACAAAATGATGCGTGGACACATTAATACCGGTAAAAAGCTCAAAATTTACAACATCGTTAAGAAAGCATTTAAAATAATTAATAAACGTACCGGTGATAATCCAGTCCAACTTCTCATAAAAGCAATAGAAAATGCCGGACCACGTGAGGAGACCGTTAGGTTAAAATATGGTGGTATCTCAGTCCCCAAGGCAGTCGATACCGCTTCACAGAGACGAGTGGACTTGGCGTTAATGTACATCGCACAAGGATCTCAACGAGCATCGTTTAAGAGCAAAAGGACCATTGAGGATTGTCTCGCTTCAGAGATAATAGCAGCGTCGAAGAACGATGTAAGAAGCTTCTCAGTTGGCAAGAAAGAAGAAAAGGAACGCATCGCAAAAGCAGCGAGATAGAGCTACAGTTGATAAAAATGGGGCGAAGGAAAAAAATGGTTGAGCGTGTCAAAACGCTCATGGACGTACCGGAAAATATCAGAAACATCGGAATAGTCGCGCATATCGATCATGGTAAGACTACACTTACAGATAACCTTCTTGCAGGCGCTGGTATGATCTCAAAAGAACTGGCGGGCACTCAACTGTTTATGGATTTCGACGAAGAAGAACAAGCAAGAGGAATCACAATTAATGCCGCAAATGTTTCAATGGTTCACGAGTTTGAGGGAGAAGAGTACTTGATCAATCTCATCGATACCCCGGGTCACGTTGACTTCGGTGGCGATGTTACCAGAGCAATGAGGGCAGTCGATGGAGCTGTTGTGGTGGTCGATGCTGTAGAAGGTACAATGCCGCAAACAGAGACAGTATTAAGACAAGCCATAAAAGAGAACGTCAAACCGATTCTCTTTATAAACAAAGTAGATAGGCTCGTAAATGAGCTGAAGCTCGACCCGCAAGCAATGATGGGCAAGTTCATCAATTTGATCAACCACGTTAACAAGTTGATACAAGGGATGAACGAGACGAAATATAATGAAGGATGGAAAGCCAAGGTAGATGATGGCTCGGTGGCGTTTGGCTCTGCTCTTTATAACTGGGCTCTGAGTGTGCCCCAAATGCAAAAGACCAAGATAACGTTCAAAGATGTTTATGAATATTGCGCCCAAAATAAACAGAAGGAGCTCGCAGATCTAAGTCCGCTGCACGAAATCGTGTTGAATATGGTTGTAACGCATTTACCAAATCCATTACAGGCTCAGAGGGATCGGGTCCCCGTGATATGGCACGGTGATAAGGAATCCCCTGAGGGGAAAGCAATGCTCACGTGTGATCAGCATGGTCCGGTTGCGTTGATGGTTACAGATATCACTGTAGACCCTCATGCGGGTGAAATTGCTACAGGGCGTCTGTTTTCAGGCACTCTCGAGAGAGGTCTAGAGCTCGTTATTTCAGGGATGCCCAATAAAAATCGAATACAGCAGGTTGGCATATTTATGGGGGCCGAGCGTCTTGAAGTCGAAAAAATTCCTGCAGGAAATATTTCTGCAGTCACCGGACTTAAGGATGCTGTCGTCGGTTCCACAGTTTCATCGATAAAGGGGATAGCTCCTTTTGAGAGCATTAAACATTCAAGTGAACCTGTTGTTACTGTAGCGATTGAAGCGAAGAACATGAAAGACCTTCCAAAGCTCGTTGAAGTTTTGCGACAAGTATCAAAAGAAGATCCAACGCTAAGGATTTCTATTAATGAAGAAACTGGAGAACATCTCATATCTGGCATGGGAGAGCTTCACCTGGAGATCATAGCGCATAAAATAGAAAGAGACAAAAATGTTGAAATAACTACTTCCGAACCGCTTGTAATATACCGTGAAACAGTACAAGGTCACGCGGGGCCGGTAGAAGGAAAGTCTCCAAACCGCCATAACCGTTTTTACTTTGAAGTTGAACGTTTACCTGACGAAGTAGTCGCTCTCATTAAAGGCGGCATGTTGACTATGAATATGCCCGAAACGGAAAGGCGACCGATGCTGATAGAAGCGGGAATGGATAAAGAAGAGGCTAAAAAAATCGTTGATATTTTTGGGTCCAATATGCTCATAGATGGGACAAAAGGTATCCAGTACTTGCGCGAAACAATGGAGTTAATCATCGAAGGATTCCACGAAGCGACAAGAACGGGACCACTCACTAGGGAGCCCTGTGAAGGCATTAAAGCAAAACTTGTGGATGTCACACTTCACGAAGATGCTGTGCACAGAGGACCCGCGCAGGTCATACCTGCCGTTCGATCGGCTGTATTTGCTGCGATCTTGATGGCGGGTGATGTCTTGCTCGAACCCAAACAAAAGGTGTTCATAAACGTGCCTCAAACTTTGATGGGTAACGCTACCCAACAAATACAAGGACGGCGCGGCCAGATACTTGATATACATTCAGAAGGTGATATGGCTATCATTGTCGGAAAAGCGCCTGTAGCTGAGATGTTTGGATTTGCAGGAGATCTCAGATCTGCCACTGAAGGTCGTGCAATTTGGAGCACAGAACTTGCCGGGTTTGAAGTGCTCACACAAGCGTTACAACCTGAAGTTGTAAAGCAAATTAGGGAGAGGAAAGGTTTAAAAGCGGAACTACCGAAACCACAGGATTTTATAGCGTAAAGGAGGAAAGACAAAATGGCGGAAAAGCCCCATATGAATTTAGCAATGATAGGCCACGTCGACCACGGCAAAAGCACTTTGGTCGGCAGACTACTATTTGAGACTGGAAATGTAGGTGCACACATAATTGATGCGTACAAGAAGGAAGCCGAAGCGAAGGGCAAAGGATCCTTTGAATTTGCTTGGGTGATGGACTCTCTTAAGGAAGAGCGTGAGAGGGGAGTTACTATTGACGTCGCACACCAACGTTTCGACACAGAAGACTACTACTTCACCATAGTTGACTGCCCAGGACATAGGGATTTTGTGAAGAACATGATCACGGGGGCATCTCAAGCGGATGCTGCAGTCCTCGTTGTGGCAGCTCCTGATGGCGTCATGGCGCAAACAAAGGAACACGTATTCCTTTCAAAAACGCTTGGGATAAATCAGCTTATCGTGGCTATAAATAAGATGGATGCAGCAAATTATAGTGAGAAGAGGTTTAACGAAGTCAAAGAAGAAGTTGGAAAGCTTCTAAAAACAATTGGTTATAAAGCAGAAGACGTTCAATACGTTCCTACTTCAGCTTTTAAAGGAGATGATGTGACGAAGCCAAGCGAAAATATGTCGTGGTATAAGGGTGAGACCTTGCTACAAGAGCTCAATAAGCTTAAGGTTCCAGAAAAGCCCATCAAGCTTCCACTGCGTTTGCCAATTCAAGACGTTTATACAATTTCAGGTATAGGCACAGTGCCCGTTGGCCGTGTTGAAACGGGAATAATGAAGAAAGGGGATAAGGTAATATTTGAGCCTGCAGACGTCCGCGGCGAGATAAAATCTATAGAGATGCACCATGAAGAGATACCCGAAGCAGTTCCTGGAGACAATATAGGATTCAACGTTAGAGGCGTATCGAAGAAAGACATCAAGCGTGGCGATGTCACCGGGCATCAAGACGCGCCACCAACTGTCGCACGGGAATTTACCGCACAAATTGTTGTCCTTCAACATCCCAGTGCAATAACTGCGGGTTATACACCGGTATTCCACGCCCATACGGCCCAGGTAGCATGTACGTTTATCGAGCTTAAAGCTAAAATTGACCCTAGGACTGGGCAGGTGAAGCAAGCGAACCCTGATTTCATTAAAGCAGGAGATGCTGCTATCATACAGGTTAAGCCAACTAAGCCTCTTGTTATTGAAAAAGTAAAAGACATACCGCAGCTCGGAAGATTTGCCATCCGAGATATGGGACAAACTATAGCTGCCGGTATGTGCGTAGATATTATGGCGAGATGATAGAAAAGTGATAAGATGCAAAAAGCAAGGATAAGGCTTTCAGGGACAAGTCCGGAATTGCTCGATCAGGTTTGTGACCAAGTTAAGAGCATTGCAGACAAAACCGGAGTCAACATCTCCGGTCCCATCCCACTGCCAACAAAGAAGCTTAAAGTACCAACAAGAAAAAGTCCCGATGGTGAAGGTACCGCTACGTGGGAGCATTGGGAAATGCGCGTGCATAAGCGTCTCATTGATCTTGATGCCGATGAACGCGCGTTGCGGCAGCTTATGAGGATTCAAGTTCCGAGGGATATACGTATAGAAATAGTGCTTGCAGGTTGACTTTAATTAGCAATACTCGATTGTTTAACACAAAATGGTCGTGTAGATCGCTTTTTTTAAGAGTGCAAGCGAAACAAAGCCGAGGTAGCCAAGTGGACTACGGCGCCAGCCTTGAGTGATTCAAAACGTCAACGTAAGCTGGTGAGGCCTTCGCCTCGCAGGGGTTCAAATCCCTTCCTCGGCGCTCATCGTTTACGAATTTCGGACACTTCATCCCACGGCTTTACCATCAAAAGTTGCCTGTTTTGATTGTCAATATCCTTAAGTACGTACTTTAAACCCCGCCTGTCTAGGAAGTCTATGAAGAACTGCTCAAAATAAACTGAGTTATCAGCATTAAATCTCGTAGCCGAGAGAACAAACGCCATCATGTTTTGGCAGAAGCGAGAGACAAGCCAATAGTAGTCTTGGTCGGAGATGTGGTACTTTATTTCAGGATTTTCGTTTTGCCTTTTATTTTTGAATATCGGCACTAAAATACGACCTTTACGTTAGCTATTTACAAATTAAAGATTAACTGGGTTATTTATATCTTTGCCGTCTCATGTTACGAGCGTTTTTACCACTTTACACCGTTTAAAAGGCTTTCTTACTTACGTTTACTAACATTCTCATAGTAAAGCAGCCTCTCCTTAATAGACATACTAATTCCCCAAGGCCTGAAGAAGTTTGTATTATGACAATTTAGCATTCTTCAATGTTGTCCGTGGGGGTTATCTAATGCGATTTTAAACGTCGTTTAAACGTTACTACATTTTTTGGTATTAGTATGGTAGTTAATTGGATTGTGCTGGTGTAACGAGTATCACACGAATTAACTCTTGTATTCATCGCGTTGAAAATTATCGAGTTGAAATTAATCGTAATTCTTACGATAGTAGTATATGGTGCTGTTCGTTGAACACATTAGTTAAATAATGTGAGAAGAAGAAGTAAAATATAAAATTAATAAATTAGTAAATAAATATTCGTTTCACATCTTTAACATTTTTTCTAAAGTTTCTTTGTGTTCGTATTCTTTACTTGTGATGTCTTCAATCGTTTTTCGGAGATCTGTATCGCCATATTCTTCAGCCATTTTAATGATCTTTTCATACTGTTCTATTGCCTTGTTTTCTGCAGCAAGATCCTGATTTAACATATCTGTGACTGTTTTAGCCGTGTACATAATAGCTGGTTGTGTTGTTGGGGCACCGTCATAAGCAACAATCTTCTCCGAGACGTACTCCATGTGTTCCATCTCATCCCTTGCATTCTTTTCAAGTTGATCAGCTACTGTATTTCTGTAAGGTCCCATAACTGTATAAGAATGGTTCAAATACTGCAAAATGGCTCCAATTTCCATACTTAGTGCTTTATTTAATTGATTAATCAGTTCCTCTTTAGCAACCATAGCAATCACCGTAACTACAATACGGTTTATGTTATTATTTCTTTCGCCCGGTTTCTTTGAAATGGCATTTTTATGCTAAAATTTAAATCAAATTAACACTATTTCTATCTGATTTCGTTAAATGGAGTTAAAGGACGTACGCCTAAATGGCATTGATTGGATCCTCTTAGGGCTGTCAGCCTTAATTGCTATTTTTTTTGTATCGGATATTATCGGCACTAACATTTTATTTAACGGCGATGCTAACTCGGCACGTTACCTATTGAGCGCTCTTCCTCAAAGCCTTGCCGCGTTATTTGCGATTTCTTTTTCTGTTTTAATTATAGCTATTGAATTTTCGGCATCGAAATACACCCCAAAAGTCTTACATTTCCTTCTTGAATCGATTTTTAAAGATTTTCAAATTGTTGGGGTCATAACTTTTTTTATTTTAACTATGTTGCTTAGTTTTGTTACCTTAGCCCATATAGAGGGGAGCCGCATCTCTAATGAACTAAGAATGCTCACATCTCTCAGCGTAGCCTTAACAGCGTATTGCTTTTTGTTAATTGTAAATCTATTTCGTCGCGTTCCGAAGTTTTTTAATCCAGAAGACATTATCCAAAACCTTAAGTTAAAAATCATTAGTGAACGTAGGTTGCAAGAAAATCAAGAGCACGTAAAAATGTTAGGCGATATAATTAAAAAAGAGATGATACAGCGTAATACCGATGTTGCAACAGATGCTTTAATGACGCTGCAAGAGGTTGCTATCTATAATTTCCGAAATAACAGAGAAGGGCTTAACGAAGAAGTGTTAGAACAACTGTATGATATATCAAGAGTTTCGCTAAGAATCGATGACGTGAATATGAGTATCGAAGTCGTTAAAGTGATCAATTCAATTTGCGTGACTACCGTAAATGAAGACAGCAAGTACCTTGCTGCGTTTAAATACTTACGAGAAATCGGGATACTTGCCTTCGATTTTTCACAAGGAATCGTGCACACACAGTTGCTTCTCAACGTCTCTCGAAGTTTTAAAGATTTAATATCGCACGCTAAAGAAAAAGAGCGAAGCGTTCAAGCGTTATTTGCAATAATTCAATTCTTTATTTTAGGCAGTTTTTACAATTCTAACCACGAGTCTATTGCGAACCATATTATAGAAGATTTAATGTCCGTGTGCTCGCAACGAGAAGTGGAAGCAGCTTACAAAGGGGTAATTCAAAAGAAAGAAACTTTAAGGCCTTATTTTGGAGGTAAAGATCCAGAAGTAGCTTTTACGGAGTTTTACTCGGCTATGATGTCTGATTAAAGCTACTATTGTAATTAAGTAATTTGAACATTTGGAACATGATTTTTGTCTGAACATTTAAGGCTGTATAATTCAAGCTTTGCCTTGCCAATAGGACATTCGGCTGAATGTTTATCAGACCCACAGTGTAAACATGCATTGTCTAAAGCCCTTATCGCATCATCAACTTGATCCAATGAGACCTCTTTTCCACTATACTTCCATTTAGTCAATCGAATAGCACCTTCAATAAATTATTATCAATTATATATTAACGTAAAAGTATAAAAAAACAGCTAAGACTTCATAACAATTTCCGGATCTTATTTCATTATTATAAGCAACTTTAAACGAAGATGTTAGCACTCTATGAATGCGACGCGCAATATTAAGTCATATCATAAGAATGAATTAATGGATGAGTATCTCTACGTTAGTTATGACACAAAGCAAACGTAACTTATAACATTATGCTTCGAAAAGTCCTATCGAGCAGTAGAAAGACAGGATGTTGAATTATCCGTATTTGTTAGATCATGTATTTAACTTAATTTTTTATCTTAGAATAAATATCATGCAAAAGTAAATCTCCGGTTTCAGTTTTGTTGGCAGGGTATAAATATTAAAAATAAACATGTATCCAAGATGATTGATCAAATCAGCTTCGTGATCCCGAAGGGAAGTTTGGAGGACCAGACTTTAAAATACTTAAAATTAGCTGACTTAGAGGTTAGACGAACGAGCACAAGGGACTACAGTCCAGTCATAAAAGATTTGAGAATCTCTCGCGTAAAAATATTGAGGCCACAGGAAATTCCCATATATGTAGAAGCCGGATATTTTGACCTCGGCATTACTGGGCTTGATTGGGTGCTCGAAACAGGGAGCAACGTAAAGACAGTTGCTGAACTCCCATATAGTAAGAGAGAGTCAGATAGGGTCAAAATTGTTCTAGCAGTATATGAAAAATCTGATGTTAATTTGCCTGCCGAATTGAAACCAAATAGTAAAGTGTCAACCGAATATCCAAATTTAACAAAAAAATATTTTGCAAGACTCGACATGCCAGTAAATATATTTTTGTCATATGGGGCGACTGAGGCTAAGGTTCCAGATATAATGGATGCCATCGTTGATATAACTGAAACTGGAGAGACAATAAGGCGAAGTGGGCTTAAGGTAATTGATGTCATACTTGAGTCTTCCACCGTTTTAATTGCAAACTTAAATAGCTATGAAGAAAAGAGGCAATCTATCGAAGAAATAAAGACCCTTATACTTGGCGCTATGGATGCCGAAAAGCGCGTGTTAATAAAGCTAAACATCCCCCAAGAAAAACTTGCAGATGTTATTACCTTACTCCCGACAATGAAAGCTCCAAGCGTATCAAAACTTTATAAAACAAACTATTACGCAGTCGAGTCAGTCGTTGAAAAAGAACAGATTAATGAACTAATTCCGAAACTTAAAAGGTTTGGTGCTGAGGATATTCTCGAACTAGCTATTAATAAAATTGTTGATTAGTTTATTTATCGTTTCCTGTAAATCATAGCCGAGATCTACCCCCTTAACCTCTTTACAAGTCTTATTAGAGATCAGTAGGAAAGACCATATAGGAAAATAGTTATGAACTGCGTGATTTCGTTCTTAATACAGAAGAGTCAAGGAATTCAAAACAAATTAAAATATAGATCAAAGCATGTGATAACAATCTTGTTTACAATTTTGACATGCTCGCTCGTCGTTTCTGGATGCCTCCGAGAAGAAGCCCCATTATCACCAGCTCCTGACATATTAACTATCAAGGGCTTGAGTTTACAGCTTTTGAACAACACGACATATATCACAGGAATAGCAGAAAATGTGGGTAACAAAAGCATTATTGACCTTTATTTAGAAGCAGTTGGATACAATGAGAATAGTACAATACTGAAAAGAGGATATGCGAGCCCCATCAGTGGAATTAAACCAATAATCGCACCTGGTGACGAATCTCCCTTCATGATACGGTTATCTGATGTTACTAACATGAGTATGAATAATTCGGAAAAAACGTCGATTACTGCTATTACATTGAATGCTACAAAAAATTTAAGAACGGACATACTCAGTCAAAATGAGACCCCTAATATAACACAGACCGTTGCGACCAGATCATCTGCGCCATCTTATTATAACAGATCTATTGCCAGTTATAAAATTAAGCCCCATTATACGGAATCAGCTGAGAAGCCATATTCCCTTATTGTCATCAACAATAAAACTATTGATGGAAATCAAAAGCGTATAGTTGCGGGAGAAATCTACAACAACGGAACTAAAGTAATAAACTCATCGATAGTTGCTGTTGCACTATACAAACGAGACGGTACTGTACTGGGTGTTTTTTTAAATTATGTGAATGTTCAAATACCGCCTGCAAAAACTTCAGCGTTTCAAATCGAAATACAAAAAAATGACTTCCCGATCAATACAAAGGAAATTGCCTTCATTGAACTTTACGCGTATAAAGTAAAGTAAAGTAAAGTAATTTACACGTGTATAATAAAAAAGGCTCAAATTTTGCTTATTATCACTTTGTTTTCCTGTACTTCGATTCTTACCTCCCCCTCTTTCTCCTTCGTTTTAAATGCTGTTTTACATATCTTCAGTGGTATGTGAATATGAATGATCTCCTCATCCCGTATGTAGTTTCCCGTCACTATTTCTTTTGAAACGATTGTTCCTTCGGATTCAGTTAGTTCGATGCCCCCCTCTATGATTTCGATCGATATGTGCCCTGATGATTTTGCAAGAGGAAAGTTTTTTCCAATGCAGAAAGTCTCAATACACTGTGCTGGTATGTCGACTTCCGTGTAGTCATCGCTACACTTGAACTTTGCTTTACCCATCAGCATTGCCAAACCCCTAATGTAGATACATATTTTATTTGAATTATGCGATATAGCGAGATAAATGTATTTGTGTAAAGTGACACAGAGAAGATATATATCAATTATTTATTTGTCGTATCTATAAAATATTGTTTATTAGTCTTATCTAAAAATTTAATTAGATTCTGTCATTTCTTGAAGCATAAAACGTAAATACCTGATTTTTAAATCTATTAGTTATCTTTGATCGGAACTATCTAATAAATAATTTTTCATTATACGTGTGTATTTCTATTTTATCTTCAATATCTTTTGTCTTTTTTATAGCATCGTCTTTTGTTGTCTCCGGAATGATCAAAATAAGTTTGTCTATACCCAGATTTGCGATTTTTTTCCACTTTGCAACCATTTCGTCAGTTATGTGGTCTTCAACTTCTACTTCTCCAACCATTGACGGTTCGTTTCTCGCTATAAAGGGTTTAAGGCTCAACACTTCATAGACTACGAGATCTGGATAAGAGTCTCCCACGCTAACAACTTCATTACCGGTTGGATTTATCACTACCTTCTGCTTCCTAAAAATTGTCTCTGCAGCTTTCCTTACAATAGTATCATGCAGTTCCCGTAAATTTGGTGTGCTCGGGTTAGGCATATTTAACGAATGGCATCATTCGCATAAATATGTTTTCAGCTAAAATTAACATTTTTGATGATAAGTAACTCCGTAAATTGAGGTCCTCTTCATTTGAGACATCGTATAAATTTACGCATTCGTTTCGTTTAAGAACTTATAAGAGAGATACTAAAAAAAATCAGGATGAGGTCTCTCTCGGAGGTGTTGGTCCCATTTCAACAAAAGATTATCAAAGAGAATAAGAGTCAAAAGTTATCTCTCTACAGAAATCTTATAAAAATGTTGAACTTTCTAACTAGTTATCGATAAATATGTACCTTTTTTGGACAATACAACAAAATATTTTGACAAAATTTGCAATCCTAGGCGGTTACTAATTGTTCATAAAGAATGGCCAATTGTCACTCGTGAAAAACAAATCAGCCGAGTCAATAACAGTTTATGCTCAATCGTTTATAATTTGTAACAAAATTTTTTTTTTACATACATATATATCTTCAGCTTTAACAACAATATGTATCTTAGAAAGGTGTCCCGTATGCGAATAGATGAAATGAATAAAAAAATTCTGCTCATGCTTCAACAAGATGGTAGAATGACTTACAAGGATATCGCAAAGGCAATAAATAGGTCAGAATCAACAGTACGAGATAGAATATCTATTATGGAAGATGAGGGAGTCATCAAAGGTTATTCGGCGATTATCGACAAGGAAAAAGTGGGACTAAAGTGCTGTGCAATCGTTTGTGCTAAAATAAATTTAGACGACTTGGAAGCGGTGTCTAAAAAATTGCAAGAAATTGATAACGTGTTTCAAATCGATCACGTGAGCGGTGATCATAATTTGCGGTTTACAATCGCAGCAAACGATTACTCGCAACTGAAAAAAATTGTTAACTCGATGTTTTCCAAGTCAAACTTGGAAATAACACACCTCGATGTGCTGATGAAATCCTTAAAGGAATTCGGCCCTATAAAATTGTAGTAGGTATTGTTAGAGCTAACCTCCTCAAACTCCTTTCACATTACTTTAAGATTGTTTTATCGAGGTAATTCCCCATTTACGGGAATTAGATAGAGTCAGTCCTCGTGAGTCATGACTCAATTACTAATAAACATAGTTTAAGCTCGTGGACCTTGTCAGCCCTATGGTTAATAACGGCAAAAACTCTCGACAATACAGAATGCCTCGTGGTATGCGGTACTCTCATCTTGTCGACAGGACAGCATTTTATTGTAACGAATTTAATCCCCTCTTAGTCGAAAAATGGATGAGCTTCCGAAAAAATACTGTCTTTTCTTTTTTGGTAGGTAAATACACAAAAATATATTTAAAAAAGTTTGAGGACATAAAAGATGACGTGGTCGTTGTTGACGATTATTGCGATATGCAAGGCTTAATAGACTATATTTTGCATTATTTGCCTGAAGGGGTCTATTATGACACGAATTACTACGAGGATTTAGATATCTGCAGAGGGTGCCCTCTGTGCTATGACACTCAAAAATGTATTGAGTGCAAGCATTATATCGGGCAGGAGCTTGTTTTTGATTTAGATCCTGAGAACGTATATTGCCCTATACACGGAGATCTAGATCAAAAGATGAAGATGCATCAGGGTCGTGCCCTTTGCATGTTAGAATTCAAAATCGTTCGAAAATTTGCAGAGAGTATGTATCACAAACTAGAACAGAACTATTCGAAAATTAAAATGATTTATTCAGGCCGAGGATTTCATCTGCACGTTCTGGATGAAGATATGAAATATCTAACCCGAGACGAAAAAAGTATATTAGCACGAGAATATGGAAAAGAGTTCCCTATAGATGAATGGGTCACTTCCGGAGGTATTAAATTAATAAGATTGCCTTACTCCTTACACGGAATGGTATCCAGAATTTGTATTCCACTAGATATCACAGGAGTAAAGAATTTTAACCCATTGACTGACTTGCGAGTCATTCCAGATTTTCTCAAGTATAATTATTAGATTTTATTTTTCTCCTTTCACTTCTTTCCCTTTGTTGTAGTACTCTTCTTTCTTTTTTTCTTCCCCTTCTTTCTTCCCTTTCACTTCTTTCCCTTTGTTGTAGTACTCTTCTTTCTTTTTTTCTTCGCCAGACATAATTAATGCCTCATTTAATATTCTTTCGCGTATTTAAAAAAATTTCACTCGTTTTTTGTTTGTTTAATGATAATTATTACCTAAAAAAATGGTTTACGTTTTGATAGTACTTCTCGTCTTTTTATCACTCCAAAAAATCACGTATCCACACGCTCCATAAATCTTGAGCACTCCTCGGCCATCTTCAAGTTTCATAAAGTAAATCTCAGTCAGTGTACTGAAATCAGCAGTATGGCCTGAAATTATAAACGTAGTGAATTTGTCGCTCTTGTAGAATTCAGCGTCTTCAAATCCATATCGTTTACATTTCGTTAAAAATTGTTGAATTCCGATTTCTTTTTCTAACAAATCAATTTCGAATGTCTCTATACCAAGATCTCTACATTTTCCACAAAGCCAAATATCTTGTTCAGGAAAGTAAGATACATCAATACATTCCCCACAGCCTTCGCATACTTCCACCATACAAATCTCCTATACTCGACATTTTTTTATGTTATGGTTCCAACATAGAAGTACTAGTTTATCTTTATATGTTATCATAAGTTTAAAGTAGGTAAGGGATTTACAGGCGTTTTAACTAAATCAGACAAAAAATTAGTTGTTAATCGAGAAATCATTTCGTTAAAGTTTAGCAATATTGCATTACATGTTAAGATTCATACTTCGAAAGTGCGCGTTAGAATTATTTAAAGCTGCTCTGTAATCGGAATTCCATTTACACAACGTTTGTTCATCAATATTCTCGTTCTCTTTTGCTTTAAGCCCAAGGCTAAAAACATCCCAGAATTCTTCTAGCAAACAGCGCACAAACTCCATATCCATGTTTTTTAAGTCTTTGTCGATCAGACCGATCATTTCCGAAAGAGCTGGCTTTAACTCTGGATAATTATCGCTCATAAAGGCAAAATTTAGCTGCTCTAATAAATTCGCAATATTTTTTTTGTTCTTTTCTGCTATTCGACCCTTTTTAGAAACCTTATATACCTCGTTTTGCAAGGTGGTTAATACCTTATGAAGCTCACTTGGGGAATATTCATAAATGACATCGAGCTTGGTATACTTTGACAGCTCATCTGAGTTTAATGTTACAATTATTGCATCGCTAAAACAATCTTCACATTCTTCAAATGATACTATAATATCTCTCCACTCTTCATAGGCCGCGACGATTTGTTGCGTTTTGCTTACCCTTACAACTTTGAAAACTTTGGGAATATTTTTTAAGTATATTATAGGGCCTGATTTATACCAGTAATATGGAAGCTTTAGATCCAAACCTTTCTTTCTTAAGCCTTTGTAGAGCATAAAAACAATTCTGTAAAATCTCGAAGGAGTTAATATATAGCCTTGTTTAAAAAGATTGAATTTTAGATCTGGAAAGCTATTGAAAATTTCACTTTTAATGTACTTATTGGGACAAAATTTATCAATAATATTGAGAAAGGTAAAAGCCAGTAATGGATTTTTTTCAAGTTCTCTAATGTATTCTAATTCGTTCATACTTTTTATATTGAAAATGTTAATCCATTAATATTTATACCTAAGGGGAGTTAATAGTTTGTTGTCGCTCTGTTTCTTTAAAAATATACTCTTAAAATAAATGAATTTTAAAAAGCCATACATATTGGGAAGAAAACGAAAGCAATCCCGTTTGGCGGTCACGACAAATCTTAATGCCGATTGTACGGCAGACACATTATACATTCATTTTTTTAAATAACATCATATAATAGAATTAACGTAACAACATCATATTGTTACTAAAGAAAGAATTTAATATTATCAATGAAATAATATTATTAAACATAAATTTAATTATCTGTACATGTAACAGCTGTGTTTGACTTTTTAACTGGCACAAATTTGCATTTTGATACAAATTTACAGATTATTATGACGACTCCTAAAATTCTCATACTCGGTGCAAACGACCGCACGATCCATACCATTACGATGTTACAACTAAGACGTATCGATCGTGAAATATGCAGACATACACAAAGTTTTCAAAAAAAGCATGAAAAACATGTTAAGACACTGTTACATTTCATTCTCCTAGATCTTCATAACATTGAGCTTCGGGCGAGGGAGGTTAAAGACAAAAATCTAAGACTCGAGCTTCGAGAAGAGATAGCCGAGCGAAGGAAGAGATACTATGAACTCTATGACGAAGTGCTAAACATTATTTTTTTAAATTGAGGCCCTATGATTACAATTAATCCAGAAAACCAATGTCCGCTTATGAGCGTTCCCGTATATGAAAAAGACAAAAAAATCCGCAAATACGTCCATAAATGTGTTGCTTACGAATGCATATTCTATCCTAAATGGTTTGTAACGCAAATCCCTCCGTGTCAATATGTGATGCTGGAAGGATTTGAAAATTAATACCACTTAGTGACCGCTCTAACAAGTAGCAGCTTAACCTCTCCCTCCCGTATACATTATTTTTTTTAGTGTAAATGACTTATAGGGCTGACGACATTAGCCCAATCTTGATGTTGATAGAGTATCAAAATTTATTAAAACCGCAGAACATTTTGTTGGTAACACTAACTTTCTATTGATTCTTGTTCAAGAATTAAATATATAATCGCGTTGACCGACACTTTTTCTTTCATTCAATAAAATTACCATTTATTCGCACCTTCTTTAAACAATTGAGAGCTTAGTTATTTGTACAAGAAACTTCTATCTCGTTACGCGGGAGATATACCACCTATATTTGAAGTCCTCTTTCAGCTAGAACCGATCACTAAGTTATATTTGCGTGCTAAAGAAATATTAAAAAACCCAGCGCCCCCATACGAAAATTACACTAGGTTGTAACGTCAATTTGTTTTTATATTTTAATAAACAAAAAATTATCATATTCAGTACTTATAGATGAACAGTTAAAAGGGAAACAAATGCCAAAAACTTTTGATAATGAATTAAAAGGCTTAGTTGAATCACTATTACGAATGATCGAGGCATCACACGGCGTTAAAATTGTTAATTTGACGGAAATTTCAGGAATTATATCTCAAAATATCGACAATAAAAATGGCGCACTTAACGTATGTTCTGCTATCAACACGTGGATAACAATCAATAAGATTCAAGGTATGGTCACAATTCCAGAAAATTTAGTAATTAAGTACATAAATGCAATAGGGAGTTCTTAGGATTCGGGCGACGAGTCTGAGCCATTAGTGTTCTATTTACGCAAAAAATAATAATTCTCGTCACGGGAGCTTTTTGAAGATATTGAATTACGAGACACGTTCTAGCCACCATATATAATTTATTGGAGTTTTAACTTTTCAGGATAATTATGTTTTACGCATTAATATATAAACGACAACAACGATTCCTACTAGAGCCAAGACTGCGTCAAATCCTGGCGTGGAGGATTTTACAGCGGTATTACTAACTAGGTTCTTATCCGCACTTGGACTGATACTCCCCCCTCCCGATAGCGAGTTCGTACTTGAAGTTATGGGGACGTTTGATGCAGAGGCTTCTGTCGCGGGTGTATTTAGTGGGCCTTGGATTAGAACAATAGGGGGCTGTCCTGAAGAACCACCAAGTTGAAAATCAACCTTTATTGTCGTGCCACCTTTGATTTCTATTGAATCAGCCGGGTCCCCTCTAGTCAAACTTTGGTCTCCAACTTTTACAGTAATAAATAACTTTCCAACATTTGCCGCTAAATCGCTAGGCATCATGGAGTATTCAATGGCATAGTTGCCATTAGGATCTGTTATAATTCCAGATCCACTAGCACGGTTCGCTTTAACTGCATCTTCTATGTAATAAGAAATTTCAGCCCCCGCTATGGATTGCCCACGTGAGTCCATAACTCGACCGAGTATTGTTCCGTTTTGGGAAAACTGTCCGTTGGATTGAGCGTAAACTTGGAAAACTGTCGCTGCGCTTATTATAGCAAGAATGCAGATTGCCACTATCTTTTTCAAGCTACTTCTCCTGTTTGATGGTAGCACTACGAATCTAATTTAAGATCTTTCTATCTTAATCATATTTATACTAACACTTAAAGCGTATCGCAGATTAAAGCAGACTATGAATTAAAACTATCGATGGTTCGGACGTGCGAGTCTCTCCAAAATTGCTAAATGGAACATTGATGTATTAACGTAGAGATGCTTAAGGTAATACTTCTAGGTACAAGTGGCTCAATGCCAACGGTAGACAGGAGCCCACCGGCCATACTGATTAAAAAGGGCCGCGACAGAATACTATTAGATTGTGGTGAAGGTACGCAACGTCAGATGATGCGAGGTCGCACAGGGGTCAATATTTCTTCTATTTTTATCACACACTGGCACGCGGACCATTTTCTGGGCCTACCTGGCTTAATACATACTTTAACTTTTTTAAATAGAGAGGATAAGCTCGAAGTGTACGGACCGAGATGGGCAGGAGTGCCAAACCTTTTTGCTCTTATTCGACCTCAATTTGATGTTGATTTCATAGAGCTTGCAACAGGTGATGTTGTAAAAAAAGCTTTGTATACAGTTAAGGCAGTTGACGTTAATCATACAATGAATTCATTTGGGTACGTATTTGAAGAGCGTGAGAGACCCGGTAAGTTTAATAGAACAGCGGCAGAATCACTTGGACTAAAGCCTGGGCCAATGTACACTAAGCTACAGCAGGGACATTCTGTAGTAGCAGGAAAAACGGTCATTAAGCCTGAAGACGTAATTGGTCCGAGTCGTCCTGGAAGAAAAATAGTGTATACCGGTGATACCCGACCATGCGATTCTATAGTTGAAATAGCTAAAAACGCCGACTTATTGATCCATGACTCTACTTTAAATGATGATCTTAAAGAATATGCAAAAGAAGTTGGGCATTCGACAGCCGCGGAGGCAGCTGAAATTGCAAAAAAGGGCAAATGTGCGTATGCTCGTATTAACCCATATTAGCTCTCGCTATGCCAATCCCTCTCCACTTTTGAAGAGCGCGAAGGAAATATTTGAAAATACTATTTTAGGAGAAGATCTTTTAGAAATAGATGTACAGTACAAGGACAAACTGTAAACTCACCATAGATTTCACTTAAGAACGTTATTCTAATTCTACGGGCTATTTTTTATAAGGAAAGCTAAAAGTGCTTTAAATAGTGCAAGCTCAAAATGCTAGCTTCGAAGTCATTTGCCTCAACTACGAAGTACCCTTTGTAGCCTTTAAGCTCTCCGATTACGTGTTTCCAATCGATGTTTCCAAGACCTAAAATAAGGTGCTCATCATCTTTGCCATTATTATCGTGGACATGGACATGGTCTATTTTCATTTTTAAAAAGTCGTCTATCGCGTTTGCCGTATTTGCGTGTCCGACGTCAAAGGTAAACCCAATCTCATTGTTCATCATATCTTTTATCTCTTCTGGGTACTTCCCCATTAAGAAATTGTCGTTTACCATATTTTCGACCGTTGCGTTTACTCCAAGATCACGAGCAAAATTCGCAATCGACTTGAGGCTATCGTTGTTCTTCTTAAGCGCTTTATCCAGATTGCGACTTGCCATTGGGGAAATGTACCCTGGATGAATCACAAAAATATTGGCATAATCAGATGCTTTTGCAATGCTTTTTTTTATTTGGTGTATAGTTTCCCGCCATATAGGATAGTTCAAGCTTGCTATGTTCATGTCTGAAATAGGGGTATGGATGGATATTTTAAGCCCATAAGAATGGTATGCCGCATCTATTATCGAAAGTGTTTTTCTGCTCAACGTTTGAGAGCCCTCAGCTATTACTTCCCAACCATCAAACCCTGCATTTTTAACGTCTTCAAGTCGACCCAGGTCAAGCGTCGCACAGGAGACAGATACCCTCATATTGTACTCTCTGGTGCAATAGAATCTACAATAGATTTCGGGGCGTCGATCTGGACTCTGACGTATATCGGCCCTAGTGAGTCTCTGCTGAAATTCACCTTCCCCATAAAGGCGGCTTGTTTGTTAAGTGTAAATTCGAAAGCATTACTCGACAATCTCTTTAAAAGTTCCATTCGAGCAGTACTTCTAATTCGTTGCGATTTTAGGAGCTCTCCAAATGTTTTTATTGAATTGCTAGTACCTACAATGCATTCGTTGGTTTGACTCAGACTTGCGTCAGGGAAAATATTCCTAATCGCCGTCTCTACTTTGTCTTTCGATTCTGTAGGATGTAACGGAGTTTTTATGTTTATGTTTACGTTAATTACTTTGAAAGGAATTTCAACATCAAATTGTTTGATTAAAATATTTGAAATAAGTGATCGAAATTCTTCAAGAGGCCCCTGGTTTAGTATACGTAAGTCTGCATTATCGAGCGCTTCCTTTAACCCCCAACCTAATTCACGCTCATCTTTTGTTTTAAAACTTTCATAATCCATTGCATCATCTGATCGGGCTCTTTTTTTTGTTCTTTGATACCTCAGCTCTGGAGAAGCCTCTATCGCTATTGATATAAAATCCTCGCTAAACTCACTTTTATAAGCTAAAACCTCAGCATACCCTCGTATGCCGTCAATTACTACTACATCAGATCTTTGACGTTGAATGACTGGAATACACATTTTCGCTATAACATCCATCCCACGCTCTTTTCGGAGTTTATTTGCGATAAATCCCACATTTTTTTCGTCTACCTTCACTCCTAGATCTTGCATGTATGCCCGCACGATATCGCCCATTGCCACGACTGGTATCCTGAGTTCTCTGGCGACTATTGCTGCTTCAGATTTGCCCGATGCCGGCATCCCAACGAATCCGATTATCTTCAATTGATCCTCATAACAAGTATAAAGTTCCTAACTTGAGCTTATCAGTTCCTCTCCAAATTCTTTCGTTCTGATTCTCATAGCTCTGTGACAGCTCTTCGCCATAGTGATGAGTTCTTTCCTGCTAATAGTTTTTAGATTTGCGTTTTTACTATATTCACTCCTCCCCTGTTGCAGGACGTAACTTATGTGTTTAAACTCCTGAGCAATTTCGAGTATATCTCTCTCCGTGGAAATTCCCTTGAAGACCGATGTTCTTATCTCAAGTTCTGATAGCTCCCCTGACTTTAACGCTAAATATCCGAACTCTATCGATTTTCTTATCTTTTCAAGTAGCTCTTGTGATGTTTTGACACCCGCAACAGCTGAATATTTTTGGGGACTCGAAAGCGGAGCTTTTACGTCAATAAAGAGTCCATCCAGCAACGTTGCGTTGATAAGACTAAGGATACTATTAGGTAATGTCCCATTGGTCTCAACTCCTACTAAGAGCCCAATCTTTTTCACTTCTGTTGCTACCGTTGTGAGTAAATCTAAGTTTATTGTAGGCTCACCACCAGAAAAAATGACTGCATCTATGAAATCCTTGTTTTTTTGTATTTCAAACAAAAGATCATCAACATTTATTTGCACATTGTCTTCCCACAACTCGTAATTTTGACAATAGAGGCACCTCATATTGCATCCTCTGAGAAATATAACCATCGCAACCTTTCCGTGCCAGTCAATCGTAGAAAATGGTACAATTATTGACTTATCGAAGTTGTTTAAATTTAGCTGCACTTGTATCAACTTAGTAACTAACAACTTTTTTTAACAACTTTTTCACTACCCAAACAAGATGCTGGGGACATTATCGACTTTGATGTTGCTTAACGCGTAGTCAAAATGTTTCTGTGTGACCTCAGTCTCATCGATTATCGCTTGATGTAGGGCTACTTTCAGTACTTTCTCGACGAGATCTCTCCCTGAAAAGTGCACTGTTCGTTTTGCGATCTGTTCAAGACTCACTTCATCTGCAATTTTTATGGGAAATGTGTTTGAATATTTTGTGAGTATCTGTAGTCTTTCCACATCGTTTGGAAGCGTAAACGCTATCTCCTCCTCAAACCTACTTCTAACTGAAGGGTCTAACGCGTCGTGTCTATTCGTCCCCCCTATAGTGCATACCCCTGGCCTATCTTCAATTCCGTCAAGCTCTGTCAGCAATGCATTTACAATTTCTAGAACGTCTCCTCTTAGTGCTTGGTAGCTTCTATCAAGTCCAACTGCATCAAGTTCATCGATAAATACAATGCATGGGCAAGCTCTGCCGCCCTGTCATAAAGACGGTGTATCCTCGTAGCTCCTTCTCCAACATATTCGCCAATCAGATGAGTTGATTTCACTGGCATAATAACTGCCTTTGTGAGATTTGATAGTGCCTTTGCCATCATTGTTTTACCTGTTCCTGACGGGCCATAGAAAAGGACGTTCTTAGGGGCCCATTCTCCAAAGCTATTTGGGTCAGTTAAGTACTTTTCTATCAGCTTGCATTTTCTCTTAGCTGATTGTTGCCCGATAATGTCGTCAAGTACTACTTCCGTTGAAATGAGAGGGACAGAATCTTCGACGTTTTCAACGACTATGGCTGTTGAATCTCCTATCATTGCTCGTCTTGGCTCAACATTTACGATCTCAAAAGCGAAATCAGGATACATCCTTCTATCAAAGAGGAAATCACCTTTTTTTACTGAGGTGCCAAACCATTGTTCTTTTGCATAATAGTGAAACACTTTTGGTTCAGATATTTCTGGATAATCTAACCCCGTCTTCATCGGATACCCCGCAGGCTTTAATATAACGAATTTGGCTGCGGGTTCGTTGCTATGTTTTGATACAGATTTTGCTTTTTTTTCCATGTCTTATTAGTGAAGCATATATGCCTCAAAGATTAAAATGTTTATGATAACGAATGGAAGCTATTCGGTCTTTTATTGGAATTGATCTCAGCGATGAAGTTAAAGGTAGATTTTCAGATATTCAGGCTGATTTCAAGAAAATTCGTGAGTTGCAGTCAGTTAAATATGTGGATCCTCACATAATCCATATTACGTTGAAGTTCCTTGGCAACATAACGTTAAGTGAAGCATCAAACATATCTCAAAATTTAAAAATAATTAAATTTAGACCCTTTGAAATACAATTTAAAGGGTTGGGAGTCTTTCCAAGTAAAAAACGCATTAGAATTATATGGATTGGCATCAACGATGCTGATAACCTTACAAATTTATATGATCTCATATCTTCAAAACTTCCAGACAGATTTAGTGAAGACAGATTGTTCAAACCTCACATCACATTAGCTAGGGTTAAGCGATTTAGCCCGCTCGAAATGTCGTTGTTATCACGAAAGGTTGAGCAATTGTCTGAAATTGATGCAGGAACTTTCAAGGTAAATGCTTTCCAATTGAAGAGAAGCACTTTGACGCCTAAAGGTCCGTTGTATGAAACGATTGAGGAAGTAGAGCTATGAAAAATCTCTCTAAAGTTCTAGAAGAGGTTCTCAGGAAGGTAAAGCCCTCTAACGAAGAATGCAATGAACTCAATGCGGTAGCAGCTGAGGTCATGAATCGTATCAAGCTGTCTGTAAAAAGGAGAGAATTGGACGTAAACGTAATTCTCATAGGTTCTGCTGCCCGTAACACTTGGGTTGCCGGAGATAGAGATATAGACATATTCATTGGTTTCGATCCATCAGTTCCAAGGAATGATCTTGAGTACTACGGAATTGAAATAGGAAAAGAGATCGCAGGAGACTCCTATATAATCCAATATGCTGAACATCCCTACGTTAGGGCTAAAATTGACGACTTCGTATTTGACGTAGTGCCTTATTACAAGGTCGATGCAGCGTCCCGAAGTATCTCTGCCGTAGATAGAACACCTTTTCACCAGCAGTTTGTAACTGCTAATCTAAACGGTAGGGAAGATGAAGTTAGGCTGTTAAAACAGTTTTTTAAAGGAATTGGGATTTATGGGGCAGAGCTAA
Organism: Methanobacteriota archaeon; assembly: GCA_963704625.1. Taxonomy (GTDB): domain Archaea; phylum Halobacteriota; class Bog-38; order Methanoflorentales; family Methanoflorentaceae; genus DASPRZ01. Next base: position 2,257,876 of record OY969924.1, read on the forward strand.
AAATTAAAGGTTTTTCAGGTTATCTTTGTGAATTATTGATCATTAACTACGGGTCGTTTTTACAATTATTGAATGATGCAACGAACTGGAAAAGCAGAAAATACATAAGCTTGTTAAAAGAAAAAACCAGTATAGAATTTGATAATCCATTAATTGTTGTTGATCCTGTGGATCCAAAAAGGAATGTTGCGGCTGCGGTATCAACTGAAAGCTTTTTTAATTTTATTGATTCAGCACGAGAGTTTCTATCAAAGCCTTGCGTTGAATTCTTTTTCCCGCCGCAGACTGAACCGGTTTGTGCAGAAGATTTACGCGAGATTTTATCTAAACGAGGCACCAAAATCTTTGCTTTCAGCTTTAAAATGCCAGAGCTTGTAGAAGATATCGCATACCCTCAACTTGAGAAATCTGTAAAAAGTATGTGCAAGGCACTGTCTAGAGCAGGATTTCAGCCCCTTAGAAGCGATATATATTACAATAGAGGTCTTGTAGTTTTACTACTCGAATTGATTGTATGGCATCTTCCACCCCTCTATAGACACATTGGCCCTCCGGTCGAACGTAGAGAGCATGCTCAACAATTTAAGAATAAATACTTGAACGATCCAAGTGTTTTTTCAGGACCCTATATTCAAGACAGCCGGTATATTGTGGAAATACCAAGAAAGTATCTCAGCGCGGAGGTTTTTATAAAAAGAGAGCTTAAGAATTTAAAACTGAGTGGAGCGGTCTACCGTTCAATGAAAACCGGCTGTGAAGTCTTGTGTAACGAAGATATCTTAAAAATTGATAATCGGGAGTATAGAGTATTTTTGGCGAACTATTTCAGCCGAGCACAGAGGAGATGTAAATAAGTCTACAGTTCCCAATATTCTGATTGTACTGCTTTTACCTTTCTAACACGTTCTTCGACTTGTTTTGTTACCCCCTCATCGATATGCCCCTCTTCGATGCTTATTGCAAAGCCAGCTAACGCTCCTAGTATTGACAACGTTGAATTTGAAAGAGCAGTGAGGTCATATCCACCTTCTAGAACGGCGATCAATTGACCATCGGATGACACAGACTTCACTCGTTCCGTCAAAAAGTTGAATCCACGGGATGTCACCGACATGCCTCCGATCGGGTCAGCAAAATGAATGTCTTGTCCGGCGGATATAAAAACCAGTTCAGGCTTAAACTGATTAGCGATCGGGATGAGCAATTCGTCGTATATGTAAAAGTACCCATCGTCATTTACTCCTGGCGGGAGCGGGACATTAACGTTAAATCCCTCCCCGTTACCACGACCTACTTCTTCAAGATCTCCAGTTCCAGGAAATAACGGCCGTTGATGGGTTGAAAAGTAGAGCACTCTTGGATCATCATAAAACGATTCTTGTGTGCCATTTCCGTGATGTACGTCCCAGTCTACAATAAGGATGTTCTGGACACCTTGAACTTTTAATGCATATTTCGCAGCACAAGCAACGTTATTAAAGATACAAAACCCCATCGACTTGTTATAAGTCGCGTGGTGACCTGGTGGTCTAACAAGCGCGAATGCATTCGCTACGTCCCCTAGCACGGCGTCAACGGCACAAATTACACCTCCTACTGCAAGGACTGCGGCATTATAAGACTTGGCTGAGCAATATGTATCTGGATCGAGCCATCCTCCTCCTGCCGCAGCTATTTCTTTTACATTTTTTATATAAAGTGGGTCATGGTTGAAACGTATTTGATTATAAGTGGCCTTGAATGGTTTTAAAAGTGGAACCTTATTTGCGTTTTCATTTAATTTAATTCCTTTAATTATTGCCTCTAATCGGTCTTTTGATTCTATATGTGCCCCTGTATCATGGCTTAGGTAAGCACTATCATATACAATAGCTCCATTCATCATACGTCTTGAAATTAATTTATTTGACTATCAACTTGTCGTAAATTCACTTTGACCAAAGTATTGAATTCAAATTACTAATCCGATTTATTATCAGTTAGCTTAATTTATATTTACTCACATAATCACCCAGTGAAATGGTGACGCTCAAAGTAGAAGAATACATGACTCGCGGAGTAATAACAGTTTCTCCAACCGATACCGTCAAAGACGTTATACATCTGATTAAAAATACCAAACACGACGGTTTTCCAGTAGTCAAAGAAGAAAAAATCATAGGGTATGTCTCTTCATTAGAAATACTGTTATGTGAACCTTCAGTAAGGGTCTCCGACATTATGTCGGTGAATATAAATGTCGCTCGCAGTAATATGGATTTGTTCGATGCAGCTCGTGTGCTCTTCAGATCAGATAACAAGAAGCTTCCTGTAATTGATGATGAAGGTCGTGTTATAGGAATATTTTCTAATTCGGACGTAATAAGATCTCAGATAGAACGAGCTACTCCCGACAAAGTATGGAAGCTCATGAGGACGTTGAGAATTATTCATCACGTTAACCTTGAAGAACATCTCGATAAAGTAAAACTCATAGATTTAGTCCCTACCCAGTCAAAAATTTATGCAGACGAACTTGACGGTCGAAGATATGAACTTGAAAAAGGTCTTGCTGAGCCCTTAATAGTCATAAAAAAACAAGACACAGTGCTTCTCGTGGATGGGCATCACCGGGCGGTAGCAGCAAAACGGTTGGGTCTAAAAGAAATTGACGCTTACATTATAACGATGGATCGGGATATTCCACTTGGCATGGAAAAAACGGCATCGGATGTCGGACTCAAGACTTTGGATGACATTCAGGTATTAGAGAGTGGGACTCATCCGCTCATAGAAATTACTCGCAAAAGAGGATCAAGGAACGTTTAGTCAAATATTTTTAACTTAAAGACGCTATGCTAACAATCTGTTTCAAAATATCACTTCTCGAAATCAAACCCAGCGGGGCACCATTTTGCACGACAAGTAGCCTGCCAACATTATATTTATCAAAGAGCTTTATTGCGTCATAAACAGGACGATAGTCCTCTATTGAAATGATATCGCGGTTCATTATGTCTTTAGCTAAACCCTGGGAGTCAGCAGCGACAGCTTTTGCTATATCCGTAACCGAAATGACACCGACAATCTTATTATCTAGTGTTACGGGCGCTCCGTGGATTTTTTGATCTATCAGAACTTTAGCGACTTGCTGGGTAGTCATGTCCCCGTTTACCACTATGAGCTTTTTTGATATGTAATCCGCTATCGGCGTCTTAGGAAGTGATAGTATTTCAGAAACCATCATCACGACTGTATTTTCAGCGTCGTTACGACCGCAAACTTCTCCTCTTATTGTGAGTTTATTTACGGGGGTAGGGCCCACTTGCAAAACATCTCCTGAATTAAATTGCCTCGTGTCTCCTATCATCTTAATAGCAGCGCTACACATGTCAGGATGTGCGACTGTAGTAAAGTCGATTTCTGCGACTGAAACATTTTGCACCTCTACCCCATTTTTCGCTATGAACACCTGAGCTTCGTGCTCCATTGTGTCTATATCAAGTTCTTTGTAAGCTGCACTTGTTGCCATATAACCACCTTTTGGCCCTGGTACTCCATCGACGAGTTGCAGAGCCCGTAGCGATTGCATTTGATTTCTTATCGTTCCTGGGTTCCTGCCTATTACCTCGGCGATTTCTTCTCCCCTAATTGAGCGTCCCTTCTTACGAAATAGACCTATTAAAGCTATTAAGATCTCCCGCTGTACTGACGTAAGCTCCATGTAGATACCTATTTAATATGATTAATAATGAGATATAAATGTTATATGTTTGTACGTCATTTCATCGTTAATGTTTGACATACCGACTGTTCCGACGTCTGACGAATTGCTAGATAAAGCCTTTAGAAGGGCACTTCGTGCGAGAGGCGGAAAAGAGAAACGAGCACACGCAGAAGAGATCATGATACGAACTGCGTCAAATATACTCGTTGACAACTTAAAAGACATTGTGAAAAGGTTTCCCAATTTCGATCAAATTTCTGAATTCTACCGAGAAACAATTGATATAATTATTGGAATAGATAATCTAAGAATTTCGTTGTCGTCCGTGCAGTGGGCAAGTGATAAAATTCATCAGATAGCCCGAAGTGCGATGGGAAAGATAAAAAGAGGACAGAATTCGAAAACAGTCAGAAAACAGACTTATGGAAGAATGGCATCAATAATGAAAGAAATTAAAAGGGATCTCGATTTTTTGAATACTGCGAGAAACAAGATCAAAAACTTACCAAATATTACTGACGAACCCACGATACTCGTTGCAGGGTACCCAAATGTTGGAAAGTCGAGCTTCGTGTCGTTTGTGACAAATGCAAAGCCCGAGATAGCTCAGTATCCTTTTACTACAAAGGGAGTCGCTGTGGGGCACGTTGAATATTTAAGACGGAGATACCAAGTCATAGATTTACCTGGACTTCTCGATAGACCCGTGGCTAAAAGAAACGCGATCGAACTTCAAGCAATCTCTGCCTTAAAACATTTAGGAAATGCCGTGTTATTCATACTGGATCCAACTGAAACGTGTGGCTACCCAGTGACCGATCAACTTAAGCTTTTAGCAGAACTGAAATTACAGTTTAGTGTCCCGTTTATCGTTGCTTCGAATAAAGCGGATCTGAACCCGCCTGTGACTGGCCTTGAGACATATCAAATCTCAACAATGGACGGACAAGGTGTTTCACAAGTTTTAGAAGCGGTAATTAAAGCGTCAAGCTGACAACACCTATGTGTAATTAACTAGAAGCGTGAGTTGACGAACCCTAAAAGAGTTTAATCCCTGCTAACGTACTCGCGATCAAAAAACCAATTATTGCGCCCGTATTCAAAAAGGGCAAGCCTGCTTGTGGTTTTCCCTTTGTGACGAGCATCATGAGACCGACATATCCTATAAGTATACCCACTATGGCTCCGAGCGCAGGAATGTTTACAAAGCCTATGGATGGAGCGGTCAAAAAGAAATTTGCCGATATTACTAAAGTAGAGGGAATTACTGCGTCCCCGAGTCCCATAAAATATGCTTCACGTTTTTCTAACTTCTCTTCGCCTTTAAGGGCTGAACTGTCTTTAATCCACTTTGCGTGAGAATATTGCCTGCTGCGTGGAAGTACGAAAAGTACAGGCACTTTCAGATCCATAACTCCTTCAGCGAGACGTATCATATGTTTCGTTTCATAAACTGAAATAAAGTCATAAACTGCTAGGAGGATTAATAGGATCAATACCGGGATGATACTAAGGGAAATTCCAAAGATTGCTACAGCCCCCGCGCCTACAAGGATGCCTACGGCATCTATCACGAACCACTCAGGATAGTAAAATATGGTAAACATGGTCCCAGCAGTTAGTGTCAAGGCAATTATCCATGCATAATCAATAAATGAAAACAAAGCCGTTTCGTAAACGAAATAAAGCGTAAAAATGAGGACAATCGCCATTATTACCTGGATCATCCATGGTTTCCCGAATTTTATAATGGCTAGCAAAAAAAGTGTAAAGGCAATAATTAAAATTATATAATAAATCGGATTTAAGACCGACTCTGGGTTGCTGAAAGCCCTGATATTATTTGAATTTAAAGGATGTGCTAAAAGCAATCCAAGGACTTGTATGATAAGTATGAAAAATACCATCGCAAAGGGTGATAACTTTTTTAGAATCGTATCCAATAAAAATCCCTCACACGAAGCACAACCTCTCGATAACACCTACGTACTGTCTCAACGGTTTGCTCTATGCTCCTTGGCTTATTATTTTAATAATTCCCACAGCTTCTGCTGAGAAATTTACTATTAGACGCTGGACAAGAGACGGGCGTCACGAGGCAGAAGTTTTCGCCTTCAGTTAGATCGTAATGCTCATACACTCTCAGAGCTATACTAGTATATGAAGTTGTTTGAATATCCACCATTTTGCTAATGGCTCTTTTATTGAGCGTGAGTAATGTCAATTTGGCGTAACTGTTGTCTTGTTAGCTTAATACCGCAACATTTTGGCTTGAGGATGCACTGTTAACGTTGTGGTTTCGATTTCAGCGGTTGCACCTATAGATAAATTAATGCATGATCATGTTTAATCTTGATAGCAATTAAATTTTCATAGTGAGTTTATGGGGGTTCCGATAGGGGATCTTATTCCCCGAGACAAGATCGAAATTAATGAGCTGGAAAAAGTAGCTGTCGATGCGCACAATGCCATATACCAATTTTTGAGCATCATCCGACAGAGAGATGGTACCCCTCTTATGGATTCTCAGGGGAGGACAACATCACATTTATCAGGCTTATTTTACCGAAATGCGAACCTAATTGAATCTGGGGTGAAATTGATTTACGTTTTTGACGGCACCCCGCCTGCGCTAAAAAAAGAGACGTTAAAAGATCGCAGGGAAATTAGAGAACATGCTGAACAGATGTGGGTTGAGGCAAAGGCAAAAGGGATGCCTGAAGCGTTCAAATATGCGCAAGCATCATCGAAGATTAACGAAGACATAATTGAGAGTTCAAAGCGGCTTTTAAGCTATATGGGAATACCGACCGTACAAGCCCCAAGTGAAGGTGAAGCCCAAGCTTCATATATGACGATTAAAGGAGATGCACGATACACCGGCTCTCAGGATTTTGATTCTCTTTTATTCGGTGCTCCGAGACTTGTACGAAATTTAACAATCACTGGAAAGCGAAAACTACCTGGCAAAAATGTATATGTGACGGTCACCCCTGAATTGATCGAGTTAAGCAACGTCTTGGAGTCACTCGAAATAACTCGAGAACAGTTGATCGAAATTGGAATTCTCGTCGGAACAGACTTTAATAGAGGAGTGAAAGGCGTTGGTCCCAAAAGGGCTCTTAGGTTGGTAAAGGATAGTGGGATTGAGTCAGCTCTTCAACAACTTGATGAAAATATAAGATATGAGCATATCAAGGAGTTTTTCCTCCATCCGGACGTTACTGATGACTACGAACTGAAGTGGAATATACCGGATGACCAACATATAATCGAATTTTTATGTGATGAGCACGACTTCTCCAGAGAACGTGTTGAAAAGGTATGTGAAAAACTCTCCACAGCCTATCACTCATCAAGACAGATGTCGCTAAGTCAATGGTTTTGATCCGTCTCATCTTAGACGTACGAATAAAACCTCTTGCCAGAATGAGTCTTTACTGCCTCGTTTAACTACAGGGACCATAAGGAGTGTATCTAGTCTTTAAATCCATACGTTCCAATCAACGGCACAAATGCAACATTGCCCTCTTTTATCTTTTGTATTCCATTCGTTTTTTTGATTAAGTACAATTCTTGCATCCACCTCCCCACGGGTATAACCATTAACCCACCTGGTTTTAGTTGACTCAAAAGCGGGGGTGGGATATCAGGAGCCGAGCATGTGACTGAAATTTTATCAAACGGGGCTTTGTCTGGTAGCCCGAGAGAGCCATCTCCGACGATTACTACAACCGTAGGCGGCAGTCGTTTCGTTGCCTCGATCGCGAGACGCTTAGATCTTTCTATTGTATATACAATACCATCGTCCAGCAACTGCGCCATTATAGCCGCATGATATCCGGAACCAGTTCCAACTTCAAGAATATGATCTGCGGATTGTATCTCCAAGAGCTCGCACATTATCGCAACCATATGCGGGGCTGAAATCGTCTGATTATCTCCAATGGGAAGTGGTTCATCAACATACGCAAGCTGTCTTAATTCGGGAGGTATAAAGTCTTCACGTTTTACCTCCCTTACTGCATTTAGGACCCGCTCGCTAATGCCTCTTTTCTTTAATTTGCTAATAAGAATCTCTCGTTGTTTTTTAAGAGAATTCTCGTTTATATTATCCCCCATCTTCGACTGTAGCTCTCTTATTTTTATACCCATGCCGAGGTTTTTTCATCGGTGACTTAACATAAATTCTTTTAATAGTGTTAGCCTTTGCACTTTCCCCTACATTTTTTAGAATTTTGCCGTGAAATAACATTATGCGCGTTATTTTTCCAAATTTCTCTGTAGATCCTACAATGAATTCTTTATCACCACTGCACGGAACCTTCAACGATTGAGTAAGGGTACCCGCGTGGATGGCAATTTTCACTACAACTTTATCAATAGCTTGAACCCACAAGGTTTGGATGTTGTTGGCTATTGCGCTTTCCACCCTAACACTACTTTTCAGTTCTATTGCGTTTACTCTTACAGCATTCGCCTCTTCATTTTCAACGATAAATTCGTCGCCAATAGAAAGCAATTCGTTAGGTTTAGCATCCAGCCATCTAATATATGATTTGTCGTATTTACTCATGACAACTTTGATCTTAATTTGATTAGTGTGCCGTCGTACGTCTAGTTTTCTGATAGTTCCACACAACGTACACTTCACAGTAAGGGCTCGCCCCGATGCAATGACTTCATGTTTCACACTCGTAAGTTTAGAGCACGTCGGGCACTCAATTTCTACCTCTTGATCCATCAACCATCACAATACTATTGAAGAATAGTATCGTAAATAACCGTAATGGTAAGAGACATTATAAGAGCGAGAGGACACAAGAATATCTCAGCAAAACACAGAAGTACTTTTCAAATAACAAGAGAACACGACATAACTAAACGCGCCGATTGTATTATTGCTGTATCAGCCGATAAAGGAGTATCTGGTCTTTCAAATGAGCTTAAAAAAGCTGCAAAAAAAGATAGCGTGGGGATAACCCTAAAAATAGTAGCAGGGACTCGTTTTGAAGTAGTAACTGGTGAGGGATATAACAAGCTTGAGTTTACGGACGCAAGAGATATCGTGATAAGAAAAAGTGATTTTATTTCAGAACGGACTTTAATGATTAACGCAGATAAATCTGCAGCGGATTTGGATAGAGAATTAATTGCAAACCTAAAAAGACCTGGAGATATAGCAATTATTGTTGAAATCATAGACTAATTTTTTGTTGATGTGATGGTTTGTACACAGATCGTCAAACACAATTAAACCGCACCTGAAGTATTATTGGCCGTAAGTATATATCAGATAGATTTAAATACCAAAGTAATAAATTAACTATCGTTAACTAATTTTTTATCGACTATTTATTGAGGTATTCAAATGGCTGATGTCGATCAATATAAAGGTACGACAACTGTCGGTATGGTCTGCGAAGACGGTGTAGTTCTGGCGTCGGAAAGCCGCGTTACAATGGGTAACTTCATATCGAGCAAAGAGGGAAAGAAGATTTACCAGATCGATGATCTGGTGGGAATGACTATATCAGGGGGCGTCGGTGACGCTCAAAGTTTGGTTCGTACCATAACAGTTGAGGCTAAGCTCTATAAAATGAGACGCGGTAAGCCTATGAACGTCGAGGCTATAGCGACCTTACTATCGAATATTTTAACTGGGAACCGTTATTACCCATATTTTGTTCAATTAATGATCGGTGGTCTAGATAGGGCTGGACCAAGCATATACTCATTAGATGCCTTAGGAGGGCAGATTGAAGAGAGGCTTGCAACTTCGCAAGGATCAGGCTCACCAATGGCATTTGGCGTAATTGAAGACAGGTATAATGAAAAAATGTCGAGTGACGATGCGCTAGACATTGCAATAAGGGCTCTCTCGTCTGCAATGAAGAGAGATTCAGCTTCAGGCAATCAAATTCACGTTATCAAAATTACGAAAGATGGGTATGTTAAAGTTGGAGAAGATGAAATTCAAGAAAGAAAAACAAAACTAGGATTAGAGAATTAAATTATTTTCAGATTTTTTTTGTTTTTGCTTTTCATTTTTTAATTGGAAGTTGTATAATGCCAGTGGAAGAAGTACTTGATGAACTTAAACAGAGAGTTGTCGAGAAATTACCCTCAAAAATTAAAATTACAGAGCTTGAGTTTGAGGGACCTGAATTAGTAATTTATACAGATGACCCACGTGCATTTGCTGATAATGGAGAAATAGTTAAGAAACTCGCACGGGAGCTCCGAAAGAGAATAGTAGTCAGACCAGATCCACGTGTTTTAGCTGACCCTGAAACGTCGATAATTAACATTGGCGAAATAGTTCCAGAGGAAGCTGGAATTACAAATCACTATTTTGATCCTGATACAGGCGAGATTGTAATAGAGGCACGAAAACCAGGGCTTGTAATCGGGAGGCATGGTGCGACTCTAAGAGAGATTACAAAGCAAATAGGCTGGACGCCTAAAGTCGTAAGGACTCCACCAATCGACTCGACAACGGTAAAGGAGATACGACAGTTCCTAAGGTCAAGCAGCGAAGAACGCAAGGAACTTCTTAAATCCATGGGTCGGAAAATACATCGGGAAGTAACAGCAAAAGACCAATGGATTCGTGTCACTTCTCTAGGGGGGTGCAGAGAAGTTGGAAGAAGCTCATTTGTACTTTCAACGCCTGAGTCGCGGGTATTGGTTGAATGCGGCGTAAATGTTAGTTCAGAAGAAAGCGCTACCCCATATCTCTATACGCCAGAGGTTAGCCCATTAGATCAAATTGATGCAGTAGTGTTGACTCATGCCCATCTTGACCATGCTGGCCTCGTTCCTCTGTTATTCAAGTATGGATTTAAAGGCCCGATATATTGTACTCCTCCAACACGTGATCTGATGTCACTCCTGCAGCTCGATTACTTGGAGGTGGCAGCACGGGAAGGCAAAAAGATCCCATATGACTCGGCAAAAATAAGAGAGGGCATAAAACACTCAATCGTGTTAAATTATGGTGTGGTTACTGACATCGCCCCTGACATAAGGCTCACTTTCCACAATGCTGGGCATATTCTAGGATCTTCTATTGCTCATTTCCATATAGGAGAGGGGCTTTACAACGTTGCATTCACAGGTGACTTCAAATATGAACAGAGTAGGTTATTTGATCCCGCAGTTAACAATTTCCCTCGGCTTGAAGCGTTAATAATGGAGGCGACTTATGGAGGTCCGCAAGATCAGACCCCTTCAAGGAGAGAAGCAGAGAATAAACTTATTAACGTAATAAAGCATACGACGTCGAGAAACGGAAAGGTGCTCATTCCGGCATTTTCAGTGGGCCGCAGTCAGGAAGTTATGCTAGTCCTTGAAGAGGCAATAAGGAAAAAAGTGATTGATGAAATACCCGTCTATCTTGATGGAATGATATGGGAAGCTACGGCTATTCATACGACGTATCCGGAGTATCTGAATAACGATTTGAGAAACATGATTTTTCACGAAGGGATGAATCCATTCCTCTCTGAGAGTTTCACACAGGTTGAACCAGGTATGCGACAAGAGATAATAGACGGGGAATCGTGCGTAATACTTGCCACTTCTGGTATGTTAAACAGCGGCCCGGTTATGGAATATCTTAAAGCAATAGGACAACAGGAAAATAATACTCTCATATTTGTGGGATATCAAGCTGAAGGCACACTTGGCCGACGCATACAGAAGGGATGGAAGGAGATTCCAGTGTCAGATAATGGTAAAACTTCAATGATGCAAGTAAATATGGAAGCAGTAACTGTTGATGGGTTCTCCGGTCACTCCGATAGGCAACAATTAATTGAATACGTCAAACGCATGAGCCCACGTCCCGAAAAGATAATTACAAGTCACGGCGACGAGAACAAATGCATGGATCTCGCGAGCACAATATATAAGAAGTACAAAATTGAAACTCGGAGTCCTATGAATCTTGAGACAATAAGATTTATCTGAAACACACATTTTACAGCTATTTTGTTGATTGAAAATAGTCGCAGATGTCAGTAAGAGGACATGCTGCGTGATCGGGATTACGGGCATGACATACTTCTCGGCCAAATTTTATGAACGCCGTGTGTGCATACCCCCTTTTGCCTTCGGGTATTCCATTTTCAAGCGCACTCTTAACAATTTCGTAGTTGCCATTTTGAGGAACTATGCCGATTCGCTTAGAGACCCTAAATATGTGGCTGTCTACAGGCACAATATCATAGTGACACGAAAAGAGTAAAACAACATCCGCAGTTTTTGGCCCTATTCCTTTAACCTTCATAAGCCTTTTTCGTGCTTCGGCATAAGAACCGATAAGCAATTGCGAGGCATCACCATTGCATCTGTTCTTTATGATATCCGCTAGGTGCAGAATTCGGTGGGATTTAGATCTGAACAACCCAGCGTTTCGTATTAGAATTTCAATCTCGTGGACATCAGCTCCTAAAAGTTCATCTATCGTATGATATTTTGAGACTAAATTAGTGAACGCTTGGTGGGAATTTTTAAACGTCGTATTCTGTGATAAGATGGTTTCAACAATGGACCAGAACGGATCGTTTAACGAGTTTGTGTTGCGGTTTTCAAAAGAAAAGTCTCCGTAAAGAGTTTCGAGTCGTTCTGTTACAAGCTTAATCTTTTCATTAAGTTCCATTAGTACTCAAGTTATTCTCTTATTAGCAAAATACCTTATAACTGCTTCTTCAATTACTAAATATCTATACATTACTACGATACAATCAAATATTATTGAAAAACCTAATTATTTACGGAAATAAATTTAATTGACAAATACTAACCTCGTTGGAGGCCTTTTGTATGTTTGCAAAAAAAGAATTGATGCTCGTGGCAACTCCTCGCTCAAGACTCGTCGAATCTACTCATTATTGTGTCGTACATAATCCTTGGGTTACCCTTTCTTTGACAACTTGAAAATTTCTCGTTACAGAATTGTCAAAAGGGTCATAAGTAATTAGATCATGTGTAAACTCATTTTTGTACGCACAAAAGAGCATTTGAAAAAGTAAAGTCAGCACAAGAATTTTGAAAGCGCTTCTATTATAGTACTTCTAAATTAGTATAATCTCAAGCGTATGACGCAACAAAATGTGTTAAAAAGCAAAAGTGGCCGGCGATCAACCACAGCCGCCGCCACACGATCCACAACCAAATAAATTCGGATGTTTAATTGTAAAGCCTTTGCCAAAAAGTGGATCATTTACGAAATCAATTTCTGCGCCATCAAGCGTTTTTTCTGTGTCTGTGTTCATGAACATCTTGACGCCATTTGACTCTTGGACTTCTTCGTCTCCAGACGGTTTTTCATCAAGACTTAAACTATACTGCGGACCACTACATCCGTTACCTGCATACGAAATCCTTAAGCCAAAATTTAATTTACACTCTTTTTCAAGTAGCTCTTTTAATTCTTTTGCTGCTTCATTGGTTATCTGAATCATTTTTGACTCCACTTAATATTTTATAGTCAAAAGTATTTAAACGTGCGGGCGGCTAAAAATTTTTTAAACGCTGTGTTCCGCCGCAATAAAATTGATATGGAGTATGATTGATAAAAAAAAGAAAAAATTTTGGGCGAAGCCGTTTACATTGGTGGCATGCCGCCCATTCCGCCCATTCCGCCCATTCCGCCCATGCCGCCTTCTCCCATTTCGGGCATTTCGGGCGCAGAAAGTTTGCTGGCAGCAATAACGTCGTCTATTCGCAGTATCATTACTGCAGATTCTGACGCAGAGCCAATAGCTTGTGTCTTGATTCTGAGCGGTTCAACGACTCCTTCTTTTAACATGTCTATTGCATCACCTGTGAACACATTAAGACCTGCAGTCTTCATGCCTTGTTCATGCTTCGACCGAAGGGCCGTTAGCGTATCTATCGTGTCGAGCCCAGCATTTTCTGCTAGAGTCTTCGGTATAACCTCAAGTGCGTCCGCGAATGCGTTTATAGCCAATTGTTCTCGGCCGCCCACCGTAGATGCATAATCCCTGAGTTTTAAGGCCAACTCAACCTCAGTCGCGCCTCCTCCAGCCACGACCTTCTCATCTTCAATCGTAACGCCAACGACTCTAAGTGCGTCGGTGACCGCTCTTTCTAGATCATCGACAACGTGCTCGGTGCCTCCGTGAAGCACAATAGAAACTGCCTTTGGATTTTCACATCTCTCGACAAAGATCATGTTATCATTACCGACTTTCCTCTCTTCTACTAGCCCAGCTTTTCCAAGGTCACTCTCTTCAAGTTCATCGACACTTGAAGTAATTTTTCCGTTGATTGCTCGTGCAAGTTTTTCCATATCACTCTTCTTTACACGCCTTGCTGCTAAAACTCCTGCCTTTGCGAGATAGTGCTGAGCGAGATCATCTATGCCCTTTTTGGCAGAAAACAACATTTGCTCCCTTGCTCGTTATTTTGTTCACCATCCCTTTTAACATCTCCTCCTCCTGACTGAGGAAGGCTTGGAGTTGATCCGGGGACGTTATTGAGATTTCAGCGTCGACTTCAGTATCTTTGAGTTCTATCGCTCCGTTTATTAGCGCAATCTTTGCATTTTCAAGGCGCTTAGGCATACCGGTCGATACACGCTCTTTGTCTATGACCATGCCTTCTATGAGCTCTGAGGATTCAATACTTCCGCCAACTTTCTTTTCAATTTTGATATTGTCGATGTCTACGGTGTTTTTCTCGTTTTCTTTTTCCATTACAGATTTGACGGCTTTAACGCTAAGCTCTGCAAGCTTCCCTCTGGATGGTTCGACTCCCTTTCCGGTCATGGCGGTTATTGCAACCTTCGTGAGAAGTTCATCATCATCCGGTGAAACTTTTACTGCAATAGAATCAAGGAGCTCACGCGCTTTGTCAGCTGCAAGCCTGAACCCTAAAGCGATAACTGTCGGGTGTACATCCTGCTCTAAAAGTCCTTCGGCTTTTCTTAGCAACTCTCCTGTTATGACAACTGCCGTAGTTGTACCATCACCCACTTCATCATCCTGCGTTCTTGCAACTTCAACGATCATCTTAGCTGCCGGGTGCTCTATGTCCATTTCTTTTAGAATCGTGACACCATCGTTTGTAATTACTACATCTCCAAGAGTGTCAACAAGCATTTTGTCCATACCCTTTGGTCCGAGCGTAGTTCGTACCGCTGAGGCTACGGCTTTAGCTGCCGTGATGTTCATTCCTTGTGCTTCTCTTCCTCTTGTTCTTTGGCTTCCTTCTTTAAGAATCAGTATAGGCTGCCCACCTAATTGTTGTGCCATGCATTTCCTCCAAGTTTCTATACTTGTAATCTGGCTTTACTATGCATATGGTTCTATAAAAGCATTTTGCCTGTCATATTCATCACGTGAGTCCCCTCTCTTGCAAAGATGATGTTTGTTGTAAAAGCGGCGTGATTTTTAGACTTAAATACCGAGTCAGTAGAACCTTAATTTTTTTTGCAAATGTTCAACATTCTCTAGCGAACGCACTTATACAACAAAACCATGACAGTGGAGAAATCGGTCTCTGCGGTGTGTAGCTTCATTAGTGGAATCATCAGCTCATTTGTCTCTGTATCTCCTCTTGAAGTGTACTTAATTTTCATTTTAAAGTATCTCCCTAGTACCATGGTCGGGCTAATTAGCATATTAACGGACCTAACTAATACATTGTGTAAGTCGCATGATGCCACTGAGATCTCTTTGTAATACGGAGCGCGATCAAACGAGACCACCTCAATAACAGCGTCTGCTCTGCGAAGTGAGTAGTTGCCTGAGTATACTAATTACGCCCACAGTATTCAAGTTAGTACTCTAAGTTGCTAGCCTCTTTTGGTGAAAATTGTTGTCTTATTTCATTCTCTCGTGGTGTGACGTCACGCTGGCAACTACTTACGTGCTGATCGATCTATAATGTTTGTGCAGTTTTGATACTCTTTTGTGAAACACTGCTCGCGGCAGTCCCTTCAAGCATGAGTTAGTTAAAAAGCGTCCCTATCTGTGTGTCTGGTGCCGTTAAGAGTGGCCCGTGTGAGCACTGGTTGCCTCGCATTACTTCATCAATAGAAGCCGATCTACAGTTAAGTTTTGTCCTACTATAAACGCTGTGCGTTATTTTGCCGTATAGACAGCGCAAACCGTCTCTCTTAACGACGTTGGAGGAACTTGAAAGCCCTAAGTCTAGAGTAAAAACAGAAGTGTTTTGCTAAGCTACTTTGTAAGCCGCTTACTGCCTTAGTAAAAGCATGATATAAGTCGTCAGGAATTTAGAAATCGCTCTTTAATCAAACGGATCAATTCACCAGCATTATCGAACTCTTCAAGTTCACTGAATTGTATAAGAACCGTATCATCGATTTTTTTAGACTTGGACTCGCCTTCCACAATGAACAGTGAATTAGTCTGTATAACTTGTGACATGCTGCTCATGAGCTTTGCGCGTTTAATCATGACGTTCGTGTATTTGCTTATCCCCGTCAGCAACGTGTTTGAACCATCTTGAGATAAAGCATTGAATGGCGTTCGAAACATTGGAAATACATTAAATCCAAGATCTATGAGAATAATTAGCGCCTTTTTTTCAATTGATGGAAGCGAATTGATATTGCACATGCGTTCTTCAAGAATGCGTTTCGTCAGAATGTCGATCGGAATCGCGAGTGGGACGTCAAGAATATCTTCAAGCTTTAAAGCAACCTCTACTTTAGCGTCCATCCCTTCTTCATACTTGCTGACGCTTCGTCGTGTAACTCCAAGTTGCGATGCAAGTATACCAAGAGACATATTCTTTTTAGTTCGAGCCTCAGAAAGCACGTCTCCATCAATATTGACATACAAACCTCCTGGTGCTGCATAGACAAGCGGCGGAACGCCTTCGATAAAAAAGTCATACAATGTCTCAACGTTGATTGAGGGCACTCCATATCTCCAGTATACAGCACCACGCTCAAGATAGTGATCTCTCGCCTTCTCTCCTACAATTAATGGTGAAGAGCTAAAATAATCTGCAAGGTTTTTGATCTCATTGGCAATATCTTCATTTAACCCATCAATATTTGTGAGTGTCTTTAAAAATATAAGCGTCGAGGCTCTCCGCGCCGCTATATCGAAACAACGTGGACGGACATCATATATCTGCGATGTTTCGAATCCAGCTTTGTTTAGCACACTTATTATTTGGCTAGTCAACGCTTGATTCATAATTTTAGACCTCTTACTAAATGGGGCTTTTGTACATATAAATTTTTGTTAAAATCTGTTTAGGCTGTTTTCGTTATTTGTCATATAACTGCTGTGAAAAATTGTAACCAATATATATCATACAGCAATACAATGAACTCTCTATCTAAAAACGAATTCAAGAATCAGCTCATCTTGCGGTCACAATGATTATAGGAATTGATGATACAGATTCAAAAAATGGTGGTTGTACTACCTATCTTGGAGCTGTACTTAAAAATAATCTTGAAGTTCAGTTAGGAACACGGATAAAGGCTCGGCTAATACGGCTTAATCCCACTATAAAGTATAAAACGAGAGGAAACGCTTCAGTAGGACTAAAAATTGATGGGAACTATGATGTTATTGATGTTGTAAAAGACCATATAAAAAAAATGGCGCATTTTTACGACGAGAACACAAATCCTGGAGCGGTAATTCTAGAAAGTGATGACCCACCACACGATATTAGACAGTTCTCAACCGAAGCGATGGTTTCAACGCTTAGTATTCGACAGGCAATACAGCTTATTGAAAGGCATGATTTAGGATTTGTCTCATTTAAAAATGGCCGAGGCTTAATAGGGGCACTTGCAGCGGTGGGAGCGGGTTTAGGGGTGGATCGTACTTATGAATTGGTCGCATATCGCTATACACAGAATTTTGGGAAAAAGAGGTATATAAATCGAGATTCTGTTTTTAGATCTGATTTAATGACTTATCCGTTTACATGGGACACCGTCGACAGAAGCAACAATTGCGTTGTTTTTTCGCCCCATTCGCCTGATCCCATATTATATGGAATCAGAGGCGACAACCCTACAAAAATTTTAACCGCGCAGAGCTTGTTAATCTCTGAGCCTTTTGAGCATCTTGTTATCTTTGAGACAAATCAAGGCACAGATGTTCACCTAAGAAAAACGAAAATAAAAGATCTGCGGGAGGGCGAATCATACCGCGTATTTGGCATCGTTGACAAAGAGCCGTGGACAATTAAAGGCGGACATACCTTTTTGTCAATTAAGGAGGGCGATTCTCTCCTCTGCGCGGCATTTGAGCCTACACGGGCTTTCAGGGAGGTTATTAGAAAGCTCAAGATTGGTGATAAGGTGTACGTTTATGGGAGCTATATTAACGATTGTCTAAATTTGGAAAAGCTATGTATCGTTGATCTTGCCGATGTATATGAAAGAGCGAACCCGACTTGTTGTGGTAAGAGGATGAAGTCAATGGGGAAGGACCAAGGGTTCCGATGTGAAAAATGTCGGAATACCACTGATAAGTCCCATACACATCTTTTTAAGATTAAGCGAAATCTCGACTTGGGCTTTTATGAAGGCCCCCCTTCTGCGAGGCGACATCTTTCAAAGCCGATAGTACGACTAAGAGGCACAGGAAATCACATATTTCCGAGCAGATAAGTTAGTTTATAGCAAAAATTAGTACGCAATAATTTAAATGTCACGTTATGAATGAACGCAGCAGTCATCAAACGGTCAGAAATTACGCTTGTACCAAAAGTCCCTTCTTGATGAAGTTGTCGGGCGACTATTTTTTTTATTAACAGCCATAAATTCTGAACTTAAACTGCTTAGCAAGACGAGCTTGATGCAATCTAGTGCGTTTTAGCTCTGTATAAAAATCAGCGGAGCAACTGCTGCTCGGGCATTTAATATTTTCCATGATTCGGATGGTAGCGCCCGCATCTGCAAGAGATTTTTGATTACACATAATACTTGGCTCTTATGCTGCGTTCTACGTTTTTATACTTACAAGACGTTTTAGATTATCGAGGTTTAGGGAAAACAACCGTCAAGCGCTGTGGCACATATGATATAAAGTTTTAACTAACTCAGTTAGGACACTCAATGAAATGTTTAAAAAAAGGAAATGAAATGTTTAAAAAAAGGACATTTAAATCAGATAGAAACTTATTGCGGGCTCTAAGGCATTTTGAGGGGGCAGTAGTTCACCTTACGCATACAGATTTAGATGCCGTTTGTTCGGATGCACTCCACCGACGGAAGTACGGTAATGTCTTTACAATTTTTTCCCCAGTGCGATATTACGCGTGTTACTTGAATACTCTTGCGAAGATTGCGCCACGTCGAGCAATCACACTAAGTCTATCAGATTTAGGAGGCACCTCAGGGATTGCGGATGAGATTATGACTCTAGTGGATAATGGTTGGACAATCGAATGGCGTGACCACCACGTGTGGGACAAAGAGCTTTTTGATGAGGTCGAACATATGATTAACTATCTTAGAGTCGATGAACGTTATTGTGCGTGCGAAATTGTATTTCAAGATTTACTCCCAAATGACGAAGTTGCTCGTACTATAGCATTAATAGGTCGAGATAGGGATTTTTGGATAAATGAAGATCCACGTTCTGAGATATTGTCAACGGTGATTGATACAAACAACTGGAAAACGATAATTTCTGATAAACTGTCAAAGGGAATTGCCATTGATAATGAAGTAACCAAAGAATATGAGTTAGCTGTAAAAAGGAAAAATGAAGCTTTAAATAGATCATTGAAGTCGTCGAAACTATTCGATGGCGTTGTTGTAGCGAGGGGAACGGGGTTTTCAAGCGATTTAGCCTCAGCATTGAGAAATAAGTATAATACTAAAATTGAAGTCATAATTAATGATAATGGGGCCTTCTCAATTAGATCTGTGGAGCCTGTAAGCATCAAAATCGCGGCTTCCTTTGGCGGGGGAGGTCATCCTACTGCAGCCGGTGGAACTTTGCGCTTCAACTTCATTGACAAGCTCGTCTTTAAGCTTTTGCTATTCAGACAACAAAAGGCACAAAATTTAATAAAAACAGCCTTGAGATTCGCGTAAGAATTAACCATTCATGGGACTTTTTTTTCGATGATGCCAAATACGACGTATGAGCCCACAAACAAATTTTGGATCACTCACTCCTTTGAATATAAGGCTTTTTCCTCCATAAATTCCAAAAAATATACTGCCGAAATTCAATATTTTTCCCAAAAATGGCTGTTTCATTCTTTGTTTGATGATTAAATCTATCGGTGCTTTTGCTGTTCTTTTGAATAGCACGCCTCTCTTCACAAGTATTTCATCGGTAGTTATAATGTACTGTTCAGAATACGTGCTAATAAATATTCTAGCGGTAATGAAAAGTAAGATTACAGCTCCAATCGCTCGCAGTGCCACTGGCAGATAAGCAACACTCTTTACAAAAATTGACATTATGAACAGAAGGCATGAAAACGCGATGAATCTTAGTGATTTTGCAATTAAGCTTAAAATGCTCTGCCTTCCGATGAACAGTACCTTGTAATTTGATAGATCCAAGTCATCCTGTTCTTCGAGTCTCTCTTCGCTGATGCCATTCACGTAGGGGTCAGTGTAATCTTTATGACGAAACTCTTCGATCGGTTCGCCCCTCTCTAATCTGTCGACTTTTACTGCTCGCGGTGTATCTTTTACATAAGTTGTGATATAGTCATACATGTCATTTGAGATATTTACGGCTCGTTTAGCATATTCAGGCGTAATCCTTGAACTACTGAGTTCGACATTTAGTAAATCTTCATACAGGCTGCGCAAAAACTTGGCATCATGATCAATACGGAATTTCAGGTTTTGATTAAATAAATGGCGCCCATATCGGCGATATTCGTCCTGTAAGCAAATTTTGTAAAAGGCTTCTATTTTTTTGACGTTTAAAACAACCTCTTCATAATCGCCAGATTCATAGAAACGATACACTTTGTCGATGAGTCTTTCAAGATCATAAGTAATTTGACGTGCACGATCGCCGGAAATGCTTTGAGCTGCGTGCTCAGCGTCGACGTAATCAATAGGGGCAACGTTATCTGACTGGTCTCCGCGTCTTGCACGCTCAGAAAATTTTTTCATAATAACGATTCTTACTTCAATTTAAGCTGTTTATGCACTTGCGGTATTAATCTTATATAATTTAAATAGTTTGCAGCAGTGTCCATAAGCTCGAGAAGTTGTTGGTTACTCGGTGGAAATGTCTTTCGATTTAATGGGGTAACTGGCTGAAGCACTAAAAGCAAATCGGGGTTTATTTCAGATAGTGCAATTAGTGGGGGAATTAGACTTTCTTGACGCGTCTCTTTCATAATTATCATTTTAACAAAAACTGAGATTCCATAATCATTAAAAATTTTAATCGTCTGCAATTCATCTTTCAGGAGTGTTGTATAGTCCGAAGAGGATCCATGCTCTGGCAGTTTTACGTCGCACGCCGCTATGTCTATGACATCTTTTACTTGTTTCGCATGTTGCCAGAAAATCGCATTTGTCTCAAGATAGATTGGTTCACTACACATTGATGAAAGCTCTAATATGAAGTCGGGGTACAGCAATGGCTCCCCACCAGTTAACGTAATATGTTTCGTTGAGGAAGTCCATAAGCTCTGCACAATCTTCAATAACTTAGTTGAAGTAAGGGGATTCACTTCTTCATAGGTGGTGCCCTTGTAGTCTATTTTCGCTTTGTTACTTCTTTCGAGCGCTCCCCTCGAATCGCAAAACATGCACGTAAGGGGGCAACCGATGAATCTGACAAACACTTGACGGACTCCGACATAAGGTCCTTCACCCTGCACTGAATTGAAGATCTCATAAATATCGGCAGTCACTTCATTGGCCTCTTTTTTAGTGCTTACCTTTATTTAGCCTGGTGAACAACGGATCGCGTGCTTGTATAGAGTTAAAAGCAGCTCTCCTACGAACGCACGACTCACAAACTCCACAGGGTTTTTCTTGCGCTGTGTAACACGACCACGACCATTCGATAGGGGCGTTAATTTCAAGCCCTAGTTTGACAATTTCATTTTTATTAAGCTCAATTAAGGGGGCTCGGACTTCCACTTTGTTTGATACTCCATATTTTAAAGTATCATTAAAGAGATTAATGAAGTTGTAAGAATTATCAGGAAACGTCACGGCTTCCTCTTTATTGAAACCAGTGATGATGAAATCATAGTCATAGTTTTCGCAGAATGATGCTGCTATTGCAAGGAAAACCAGGTTTCTAGCTGGAACCCACACCGCTTTAGCTGTTTCAGTAGTAATCTCAAAGTTTTCAAGCAGCTCTTCGCTAAGCTCTGGAATCGCCGTTTTGTTCGTAAGAGCACCTGAGAAATTCTCAAACCAAGGAAGAGCTATCTGCATATGCTTTACGTGATATTTAGCACAAATTTTAGATGCATATTCTAATTCTCTTGTTCTTGCCCGTTGTCCATAATTATAACTAATACATAGTGTTTCGTCGCATTTGTCGTACGCTATCTTAAAAGCTACAACAGAATCTAACCCAGCTGATAGCAAAACTATGGAGCGCGGCATAGTTATACGTGTATACTACTTTATGATAAACATTATCGAATAAATGGCTTTAAGCAGTATGGAGAAGTATTTCTGAACAATGACGACCTGCGCAGAAATACATATCTCAGGTTATGTTCAAGGTGTAGGATACCGCATGTTTGCAAAGAGGAATGCAGACGTTTTGGGGCTAAAAGGGTATGTAGCCAATTTGCGAGATGGGCGGGTAAAGATCTTGGTAGAGGGACAGCGGGCGGATATTGAAAGATACCTTAAGAAATTGCGGGAAGGTCCAAGACTATCGAGTGTGAGAGATTTGAGCATTAAGTGGGTTGAACACAGTGCGGATTTTGATCAGTTCGTCATTAGATAGTTAAGAAATCTAAGAATAATCAATTAGTACTTTTACAAGTAAATCTTATTAGAACCACAAGTAAGTTCGCTTGACATGTAGCGTTTATGGTGGGGCAGCAGTCACAGCATCAGATCTGACGTGAATCGCCAGATCGAAAGAGTAGATAGGTGTAATACTATTTCGATAGTTGTTGTAGTAATTACTTTACCAGTTCAAAAAAATTTAGGATGATAGTGGTTTATGCTCTCTCTTAACTTTTCTATCGAAATAGTATTAAAGGGTACAGTCCTTCGCTAGGAGCACCATATCATTAAGAATAGGTTTAAATTTAAGTTCTGCACTCCAATCTGAGGAAAATTTAGCCTATTGTTCCTGCGGAATATCTCTATATTTTAAGGAAGCGTACGTCCACGCGAGAAGAGCCTTTTATTTAAACCCTCGCATATTATGTTTGTTTACATACTTTGCAACGTATTCTGGCACCATTCGCTCTGACGATTTGTGAGGCTGATAACTTCACCCTGTTTTACAACACATGCTGTCCATAATACTATGTTGAAACCTGTTTAAGAGTTATGCAATAAATACAGCAGACGTCTTGTTAGAAACTCCATTTTTAACGGTAGCTTTCGGCATCAATCAGCACAAAATTGACGTTATTAAGTCCGTGTCGATGGATTTCAATCAATAGTATCCAATCTTCTACGCAACGTGTCTACATCTCTCAATCCTTCGACCTGCTATACTTCAAGACAAGCAGTAGAGCAGTACCGCCTCATCTAGAGCAATTATATATACATCTCAGGCTTCGCGTATTCAATGAAGCACTTTAACGTTGCCGATCTAGTGCGGAATCTGGCAATTCGTTGAAAAGTTCACTCTTGAGTCAAAATTTGTAGATATGCGATCCACTCGGTTATAGATTCATGAGGACTGTAAAACAATGAGTAGTCTAATTAGTTCAATTAGTAGATATTGGTACATCAGAACAAACGAGGAAAAAGTTTAGACACTCACATAAGAGGATGTAAGTGTTTATTCTAACTTTTTACCATCTGCGCTTTGGGTCTGTAACTATATCCACTATCGACGGCTTTTTCGACGAAAGTGCTTGTTTTAAAGTATCCCGAAGCTCGCTCGGATGTTGTACTTTAAACCCCAACCCCCCACAACACTCTGCATATTTAGCGAAATCTATTGGAGATAGGTCTGTTGCAAAATGAGGATATCGCCCTTCATCCTGTTCGTATTCAATCATGTCTAGTTTACCATTATTGAGTAGAACAACAGTAATCGGAAGATCATTACCCACAGCTGTTGCAAAGTCACCCATTACCATGGTAAAACCTCCATCACCTGTCGTGCAAACAACTTGTTTTTCTGGGAATGTGAGTTTGGCTGACAGCGCAGCGGGCAGCCCGAATCCCATAGAACCGACGTAACCGGATATTAAAATTGTCTGATTTGTTGCTACGAAGTTTCTTGAGAACCAGAGCGTGTTATCCCCTATGTCATTAGATATGATAGCGTCAGACTCTACAAGATCTTGTAGCTCCCTCATTATTTGAGGCCCCCTGATTGGGGCGGTGTCCGATTCTATTTCCTTCTGTTTTTTTTCCTCCCATTGCTTCTTAATAACAGCCACTTGCTCAAGATATTTTTCATTTTTCATTTCTGGCAGTTTCTTAAGTAATTCTGGCAGAATAACGGCAACATCGCCCAAAAGCCCTACGTGAATCGGAAACTTTCTTCCTATCATCATCGGGTCAATATCTACTTGGACTGTTTTAATGTAAGATGGAAGTGACGTGTGTTCAGAGAACGAAGATCCTACGACGAGAAGAAGATCTGCGCCATAGACAACCCTCTTTGATGCGTCGGTACCAATACTACCTATTACTCCGACTGCTAAATCATGATCCTCTGGGATTAACCCCTTACCTTTATAGGTCGTTGCAATTGGGGCTCCGATCTTCTCACCAATCTTGAGTATATTATCCCGTTGTCCGCGTGCGCCATAACCTACAATAATCACTGGATTCTTAGCAGTCGCTATTGCACTGACAGCTGCATCGATCATTTCTAAAGGCGGCATCGATTTTCTGTCGGGAAGTCTCCCCTCTTTGGGCTTTACTCTCAGATTTGGAGGGATTGGCATGTTTTGGACATTTATAGGTACACCCAAGTGCGATACAATTCCGTCAATTATTGCATGTTTCATTGCAAGGACTATCAGCTCAGGAGCTTGTTCTGGTGAGTCAACGATGTGATTGAAGTCGGAAACTGCCTCGAATAGTGCGTGTTGATCGATCTCTTGGAAAGCCCCCGTTCCGATGAATTGGAGACCAATTTGTCCTGTAAGTGCGAGTACTGGAGCTCGGTCCATCTTTGCATCATAGAGTCCCGTAATGAGGTTAGTCGCGCCTGGCCCGGCTATGGTGAGGCAAACACCTACGTCACCAGTCAGCTTTGCGTAAGCTGAGGCCATGAAGGCCGCCACTTGTTCATGTCTCACGAGTATGAACTTGATGTTCTCACTTCTCCTGATCGCATCGACGATGGCAAGTTCGGTCTCTCCTGGAATACCGTAGACGAATTTTACTCCCCAGGTCTCAAGTTGATGTACTATAATATCAGCTACCGTTTGAGTTTGTTCTGCAGTTGCCTGCATGTCATCACCTTCATAATAGATATTCTTCGGCTCCCTCCTTTTTACTGGAACCGGAATTTCTTGATTCACAAATTGGAAAAACTTCACGAGGACGGTCTCTAAAATGGTTATCGTCATAAAGTGCATAATGAAGTTAGACCTTCATGATTCCAAGTTTTTGCCATTAATATTTAAACCTTTTACCCGTAAAAATGATACATTTGCTTAAGTAAAACATAGAACAAAAAAATGTGTTCATTAATCACATTGCAAAAGGATCTTATGGTCTAAAATTATTGATGCTGCTTTATTTTAATGCTGTGGGCACTCAAATTCGGTTCTACTAGGCGACGCAAACAAATCTCATAAATAAAAAAGCTGATGAAAGAGATTTCATCAGTTTCGCAAAAAAATCTTTCTGATTTATTGAAAGGTGACATTTACCAAAACGGCATTTGAGCGTTATAAGAAGCATAAATTTAAAGTTTCAAATGCACGAATTACAGAGGGTATCTTAACAACATTGCACGTAACTAACTAAAAAAGTAAACTTACTTTTTAAGACTTAACTTTCGCTTAACATTGTGCATTTGCAAATGAAATGGGAAGTGACGCACTTAGTCACAATATACTGTTGACGATTTAAATCGTAATAGTTTTATTTTTTATCACTTCACGTAATGTAGCTGTGCGTGTAGTTTATGGAGCTTGTGAAGCACGTGCAATCACGATTACATTAAAGAATTTCCGGATATGTTACGCCTGAAAGCTCGCCTGTACCTTTGGTTAACGCGACTAAATCGTGTTTATCAAGCTTATGAACGTCATCCTTGCCGACTGCTCTTGCAATGTTAGCGATCTCGTGTGTTGAAGTACGTATGAAGCTTGCGAGCTTTTTGGCACCCGCGTCGACGTCAAACCTCTGTATTAAAGTCGGGTCTTGCGTGGTTGTACCAGTGGGACACTGATTTGTCTCGCATATTCTATAATATTCACAGGACATCGCCCATAACGCAGCTGTTCCAATGTACACGGCATCTGCGCCGAGCGCCAAACATTTTGCAAAATCTCCCGACGTCCTGAGTCTTCCTGCTGCTATAAGTTCGACTTTGTCTCTGTATCCTGCTTCCGAAAGATACCTATGAGCTCTCGGAAGGAAATTGATGAGCGGCACCCCAAAGTTGTCTCGTATGTGCATAGGTGGTGCACCGCTGCCGCCGCCAAATCCATCCGTCACTATATAGTCTGGCTCAGCAAACATTATTACATCAAGATCTTTTTCCACATGACCTGATGCGAACTTTACCCCGATCGGCTTTCCACCTGTTGCATCTCTCAGCCACGAGATCTTATTTTTTAAGTCTTCAGGGCTGTTTACGTCCATATGTCTTGCTGGGCTCTTAGCATCTGTTCCAACAGAGACTCCCCTTGCGTTTGCTATGAGCTCGGTTACTTTATGTCCCGGAACTAAGCTCCCTGTTGCAGGGTAGGCGGATTGGCTGATTCTAAACTCAATCATGTCAGCTTGCTTTAATCGTTCTTCCCAGACTCCGAATCTTCCGCTTGCATACTGTAGCGTGAGATATCTTGCAGCTTCGCGCTCTATGTCGAGCATGCCGCCCTCCCCCGTATTTGCCGCGGTTCCTGCCAATGTTGATGCTTTTGCAAGGGCAAGTTTTTGTTCTTTAGGAAGAGATCCAAGGCTCATGGCGGTAAGCATTATGGGTGTCTCTAAATTTATCCCCTTTTTTGCTCTTGAGCCTAATGAAGTGTTAGTATTCACCAGCTCGTCTGAAACGAGTGGAAACGTGTACAGTTGAGCTGGGAGAAAATTGAGCATATCTAAGTCATTGGGTATTTTTTTCAGAGATCCCATGCCTTCATATAATGATTTATTCAGTACAGCCATCTTTTTCAAATCGAGCATTTTCTTATAATTACTGGGATCGTTATACTCATAGTATCTTATTTTTCGCATAGTTTACCCCCGTGACAACCTTTGATCTTGATGTCTGATACGGTACTATACCTATCAACTTCTAAAAATAACACGTGGAAATCGATCGACTACGTGTTGTTAGTTTATTTGTTATAAGAGTCCTTTTAATATTAGTTTATGTATACGGAAAAACGTCAAATATGTTCTTAAGTTGCACATGGGTACGTGAAGAGTTTTGAATGAGACTGAGAGAAAGAACAGACTAATCGCAAGCAAAAGGCAATTGACTAAATTATTGATTATTGCCGCAAAGATGAAATACACAGTAAAAAATGAGGAGATTGACTTAGGCACTATTGCACAATCAGAAATTGAAGAAGCGACAGACCTGTTGAAGCACGGGTCACTACATGTGCCAAAAATTTTAATCAATTCAAACAACTTAGCGGGTTTTGAGAAATTTGTGGTTGCTTGGCCATCAATATCAATTGTCACTGGGGTTCTTGATGTTGTAAGTGAGATGGAAATTGGCACGGTCTTAGTTGGTCTTCCGGAGGGGAAAGCTTTGCTCTGTATAATGACGCCAAGCGTTATCGAATCGAAGTTCGACACATTGCCACTTGAAAAAAACAAACGAGCGGCTTCTTAATTAATTTAACTAGACTCAATTATTGAAATTTTAAAAATCAGAGCCTTTAT
The DNA here is from genome assembly GCA_963704625.1 of Methanobacteriota archaeon. GTDB lineage: Archaea > Halobacteriota > Bog-38 > Methanoflorentales > Methanoflorentaceae > DASPRZ01. The sequence goes on from OY969924.1 coordinate 2,285,790, forward strand.
CGTAAAGCAACCCACAACTAAGAATTATAAGTGATTAATACAGTTACTCTAAGTTCTGCTGTTAGATAGATTCACGTATCCTCATTCGGTTTTTTTTGTGCTTATTCTTCAATCCTTTTTGTCAATCACCTAAAAGTTGATACAAAAAAAAGACCATTTCGTTGAACCGAAGAAATCAATTTTTTATTTTCAATGGTCAGGCGTTAAATGATAAAATATTATTATAAACAAAGTTATTTCAGTTAGCGAAAGTAACGCACATTCAGCGTTAATTGATTGACCTTCCTTAATATTACTACTAATTGTAAATTGACTTAATACGTGATTTCTGTTTCGTTAATATAATTCGAAAAGTTAGGATTTTTAAGGTCAATCAAATCTAAAAAATTTTCAAATTCTTCGTCTTCATCGAGTCCAAATAGTTCCATTTCAAACGTCAATGCTTGACAATTCATTATTTGAATACGACTTACTAAATGGTATTTAAATGTTATTATTTATCAGGTTTTTTTTCAGGAATTCGCTTATTCGGAACTGAAATTAATACTTATTATTATCGTCGTTCGAGAGATAATCTTGTTGCCTAAAAGAAAGGAGAGACTGTTCGGCTGACGGCTTGATATGTCAGAACTTTTGAATAACTTCAGCTCTTAAATCTTAATTCATAGGTTTAAAACAGGCCCTCAATGATCACACTTATTAGAAATAAGCTTAATAGTGTTATTAACTATATGGAGAAGAAAATGGAATTCAATTTAAACGATCTTGTCGACGAATTCTTACGGCTTGAAAGGTTTACAGAAGAATCGAAAGCTTTTGAAAGCTTAGCTGCGGTTCCGAATTTGTCGGCGGAAGATATTAATTTAGAACGGGATTGGCAACAATTTATAGTATACAAGTTTAATCACGCAGGAGTTCAGGAAGGTTTGTTAGATGCAATGCGCGATGGATATCTGCTTTTAGCGGAAAAATTGGCGGCGTTAGTCGAAGAAGTTAATAAAGCGGGAGGGGAAGGACAACCAAAAGACGTCGAAGAAGAATGATTTTAGTTTTGTATTCTCCTATCAATTTATGGTACTTGGCGTCATATTTTGTTAGATAAATTCAAGAAATTTAATATTGTTCATAGTAGTATTTAAAATCTTTGGAAATTTCAGTAATAGCCGCTTTTTATAAGAGTACGCTTTATAATTAAAGAATTGCATTCTCAGCTTTAACAAGAACTCGCTATCTGAGTTAAGCGTAAAGGGGTGAAACATAACGAGGCTAGAAAAACTGGATGAGTTGTTTGAAGCTTCATTTATTGGATTAGCAGATTTCTTGAAGGCTTATTTTATTAATGAATGTTCAAGATCAGGCTACCTCATCGACGACTTGGATTTATGTTTAAATAATTCAGACATTCTGCCAGGCGTTGAGGTGAAAATTTGTCAGTCTAAAAATTATGACAATGAAGTGATCGAACGTTTGGAGGATAAAATAGAAGGCAAACTAGACAACATAATTTATGATTACATTTTGGATCAAGGGCTCAGAATTAAATACTCGGAAGATGACTCTTTCGCAAAGTATTCAAGATATACCGAGCTAAATTTTAATCAACTCAAAAAAGCGTGTATCAACTAATATTTGAGTCGAGCGCTTTATTCTTCGAAATTCCCTTTCTATTGAAAAGAGGGGCTAATTTTGAATCCGCTAACTATGTATCCATAATTGAAAATTGACATATACGTTTTTGACTTTTCAGTTCTTAAATAAAAAAAACAGGAGGTGAAGTTATTGGCAGATCAGGAGAAGTGTAAACTATGTGGAACACCCGCATCTCCAGGAGTATAATATTGTGAAAAATGTGGGGAGCCTTTAAGTGGTCAAGTGTCTCATCCCAACCATCCAGAAGAAAGCTCGCAGCCACAGCCCAAGTATAGCGCGCAGGAGAATTTACCACCATCCGGATATCCAGGTGAAGCCTCGTCGTATGCACCAACTCAGCAGGCATCATATCAAGGCGTGGCCATACGATTTGTTGCTATCCTTATTGATTGGATAATCATAGGCGTTATTACCTCAATAATCAACCTACCGTTGACCGGAGGGGGCGCGATGAAGTACGTCGTTAACGTTAACAATGCAACTGGTCAAGTTACTATATCTGGTGGTCCATCCGCGGCAGTTTTGGGATGGGTAGCGTTGATTGCGCTTGCGGTACCATTCCTCTACTTTACACTGCTTCAAGGAAGATACGGCCAGTCCGTAGGTATGATGGCGGTAAAGATTAAAGTTGTGAACGAAGACGGATCGCCAATAGATTATGGGGCAGCAGCTGTACGCACTGTGCTCATGATTATAGATGCGATACCCTATTTCATCCCGTATTTGCTTGGAGCAATATTGATCTGGTCGTCAGATCAAAAGCAGCGGTTGGGAGATAGGGTTGCCCACACTATAGTGATAAAAGTTTGATGGGGTTGGCCCCATCATATCTTTTTTTGAGATTAATCGCATTTTCAAAAAGGGAAGAATTTGCTTTATGTGATTCAGTAATTTATTGGTGTTGTGCGTTATAAAATTACAGGTCTAAATAGTGAAAAGATGTTAAAATCAATCACTGAGCTGCAATTCAAAACTGTACGGGCCACATAATGAACATTTATTTATTATATCTATGATAAGTGAGTGCGCACCTCAACTCGCCGAAAGCTACGTTAAACGCGATTTTGTAAGTTAGTTAATTCTTCGTATATGACCATTAGCAATGGTATCGATTTGCGCTGAAGGAGTCGTTTCAATAAGTTTTACTAAACCTAGTATGGTGTTGACAAAGCTTTTCTTATTTCTTTGTTGTAGAACATGCAAAATACGACGTAGCCTGAGTTGAAACAGATAAGGCAGCACTAAGAAATATAACCAGTTTGCGTGCTAATGCACTTTTAGTGTTCGTTGCTCTCTTCAATTTTTCATATTGTGAATAGGAACCAGAACTAGAAGAAGGGCAACGACACGAACAAGGGGCAGCTTGAGCAGCCATACTGACATCAGAGACGCTGCAGCTTCCCGAGGAACTGGCGTTCATAAAATACCAGATCAACATTTTGATTGCGAATATGGAAAAAAGTTGTGCCTGGTAACTTCAAGACAGGAAAGCCGTTGTGGCACTGTTCAAAATCGCAACCCACAAGGTATGTGGAAGCGTATCGGGAACTGTTTAGGATGCTGCCTACTACCACGTTTGTGTACATCTAAGAAATGAAAAGGTAAAGTAATGAACGATGTTGAAAGGTAAATGGACATGAAGAGACCCCCTTTATATTTTACTTCGCGAAAAAATAGTAGAGCACGGCTCTGAAAGAAAAAGAAAAAAAGAGCGTATAAGTGAAGAAAGATAGTCAAAATAGCACTGCAAGTAGTGCAGCTTGGAGTGCTGAAGTGCCGGCGGGGAAGGTAAAAGCTCCTAAGGCGGCTAATATTATACTTCCAATGGCTATAGGTATAACTATGGGCCAAAGCACCCATAGGAATATTAACATTTGCTTGTTCACCTCCTTTTTTCGATCTATTAGTTTAAGCTGATAATTTTTAAAGTAAACCTCTATGTATCCTGTAGCATACGTTAAAAAAATGTCAAAACAGGGCTATTAAAAAAATACACCAGCGACTTGGATGTTGATAGGTCTTGGCATTCCCACTAGAGCTATTGCAGCTCCGATAAGAAACGGCAAAGCTAAAAACGGCCCTACGCATGGTGTACATATCATTGGTTAACCTCTTTTTATTGATTCATCAGTTTTAGCTAGTAATTTTTTAAATGGATACCAATTCACGTTACTTCCTTAAACATTTCGTTTTGTTGCTTATGATTCAGGACGATGTCAAATTAATATCTCAAAGTGTGTCACACGTTTCCTCCATTGTTAAATTCCACAATGTTTTTATTCAGAGAGCTATAAGCGCTTTTTTCCCACTAATTTTCTAAATGTGCTCTAAAAGTGTATTAGCAACGGCATCTATTAACCACGTTGTTCCTTTGTACCCTAATATCATTTGACGCGCGGCACCAAATCGATCGTGGTTCGGAAGCCCCACTCGTAAAAGTGGTATGCTCTCTTTTTGCGATATCTGTCGTCCGGTCGAGGGGCCGATCATCAGCTCAATGTTCTTCCTAATTATCTCTTTGTGGATATGTTCGAAATCTACACCGTACATAATTGTTGAACTTGGTGAGATCTGCTTTACTCTTTGGGTGAAAGCAGGGTTCTTGGTGCCTGTCGCCACTACTGAGGGGTCCATGCCAACTTCTATAAGCGCCTTCGTAATGCCCAAGGCCACTTCAGTGTCTCCGTACACTGCCGTTCTTATACCTGACACTAGTTTGTGAGCGTCTACTATAGCATCGAGCAGTCGCCCACGCTCTCTCTCGTACTTTTGTGGCAGTTCACACCCTGAGATCCCCTCAAGTTTTGCGACAAGCATATCAGTGTACTCGATTCCAATGGGCAAAGGGAGCGCTGTGTGAGGCACGCCACACTTCACCTCGAGGTGGGAGCCAGCGCTTGCCGCCTGAATGCTTCCCCCAATAGTAATGGTCTCAGTTGAGTTCGCCGTATCTCTTATATCGTGTAATGATGTGCCACCTTCGGCTATTTTGGGAAGGTTCTTGACAAGAGGGGCATCGAAGGTTTCTGAAATATCAGGGAAAAGGATGTATTCGCTGCACCAGTACTCTAGCAAATCCTTAAGGTAACGGATGTCTGCTGGTGAGACGATTGCACCAATTATTAGGTTAAATTTGCGATTCCGCTCACCCTTCGCTGCGAGCCTTTGGATGATCGCCCTGAGAGTTTCGACATACCCTTCTTCATGGGATCCAGCATAGCTGGGCGTGGAGACCTGAATTATCGTTACTCCCGTCGCTATAGGTTCTTCTTTCTCAAATTCACGCACAATTTGGGGCACATCGTCGCCGATCGTCTCTGCGAGACAGGTGGTGGCAAGCCCGATGACCGTGGGCCTGTAACCTTGAATTATATTCTTCAAGCCCCTCTTTAGATTTGCTGCTCCACCGTAAACTGCACCTCTCTCGCTGAGTGCCGAGGATCCTACATCCACTGGCTCTCGAAAGTGGTGGATAAGGTGTAAACGCATATATGTGCTGCACCCCTGCGAGCCGTGAAATAGGGTCATGCTATTCTCGATTCCCTTGAAGGCCATAATGCTCCCCATGGGCATACACATGGAACAGGGGTTAACCGTCGTATAGCTCTTCGGCATTTTTTAGCTCTCCTTTGAACATCTTTTCTTGAACTTTTGCTGCTCCACTCGATTTGTTCGCTTGGCGTGCACGCTCAACTGGCAGCGTCCAGACAGGGCTGTTGATGCTAATATCTAGCTCCCGGGCAAAGTTGACCATTCCTGTGAACCCTTCAAACGTTTTAGACCGGTCATGGTTGAAGTCACAGAACGCTACGCGAAGTTTGTACGCCAAATATCGCTCTTTCACTCCTGAAACAAGAAGATCCACCTTTTGTTTGATAAGCAGATCCCGAAGCTCGAGAGGATTAGCATCATCTATAATCACGGTCCCATCTTTGACGATGTAGTGTATCTTCTCGTAGTCTTCTCTCTCTCCAGTCTGGGTGCCAATTATCACGACCTGTATTCCTAGCTCTTGGAAGGCGTTCACCAGTGAAACGGCCTTGGCCGCGCCGCCCATATAGATGGCAGCTTTTTTTCCGTAGATTCGACTCCGATGGTGCTCGATCTGCGGCTGCACTCTCCTCGTCTCTCTGCTGATTATCTCCTCTGCTTTTTCCATCATTCTTAGCTCGCCGAAAAACTCTGCGGCTGTTCGCAAGGCTGAAGCCATAGCTCTTAATCCAAAGAAGCTTATGCGCTTGTGGGGCGTATGGTATCGCTCTTTGAGCTTATTGGCAAGAAACGTCATCGAACCGCTACACTGCACTAAGTTGAGCTGTGCACAGTGTGCCCTCTGAACCTCTTCAACTTTAGAGTCCCCCGTTAAAGAGGCTATGATCTCGATCCCCATCTCTTCGAAATAAGATTTGATGGGCCAGAGGTCCCCAGCGACATTGTATTCCCCAAGAAGATTAATCGTAAAACGTTTCTTTGGCGTGTATTCCCGTGTGCCTATAAGTGCGGAGAGGGGATTACATGCAGCTTTGTACCCGTCATTCTTATTGCCGCGAAACCCCTCAGACCTTACAGGAATAACTGGGATTTTGAGTTCTTTGGTTGCGGCCTTGCAGATAGCTTGCAAATCATCCCCTATCACGCCTACGATGCAAGTAGAGTAAACGAATACTGCAGGAGGGTTATACTTGGCTACGAGCTCTCGTATAGCCGCTGTTAGCTTCTTCTCTCCTCCAAATATCACATCCGTCTCCTTCATATCTGTGGAAAAGCTACTCTTGTAGAGTTTAGAACCGCTCGTACTACTGCCTCTGATGTCCCACGTATAGCTCGCGCATCCTATCGGACCGTGAACCAAATGTACTGCATCAGTTATGGGGTTTAAAACGACTCTTGCTCCGGAGTAGACACAGGCCCTTTGGCTCATTGAGCCAGCCAGGCTCTCATGATTGCAGGCCAAAGGGGAAAAATCCACGCCACTCTTCTGTTGAATGTGGGCTTCTCTGTCTTCGATTGTCGTCTTGATGGTCATATTTTTTCACTTGTAATCATTTTTTCATGTGCACTAATCGCTAGAGTATCAGCTCGAAGTGCGTGTCGTCAGCATCTCTATCCTTTCTCTCCAGGAAGGTGTTACCAATCATCTCTACGAGCCTCGCCGCGCCTCCATAACCTACAATTGGGAAATAATGCATGTTGGCTCGGTCCGTAATGGGGAAGCCAACTCGCACGAGAGGAATGTCCTCAGCCCTAGAAATGTACTTCCCAAAGGAATTGCCGATCAGAACGTCAACTGCCTTGTTTTTGATCTTCTGCTGCAATAGGAAGAGGTCTCCGATGATGGCCTCACAGTCCGGTGCGAGCTTATGGATCTCCCCAACGAATTGCGGATCCGGCGACCCAGTGAGAGCAAAGGTAGGCACCATGCCTAAGTCCTCGAGCGCGCCCACTAGACCTATCACCGTGTCAGGATCTCCAAAGATTGCTGCGGTCTTTCCGTGGAAATGAGGATGGGCGTCGGTCATCATATCGACAAGACGACCGCGCTCTTCTTCAAGTTCTCTTGGTACAGGAACGCTCGCCAGTTTGGACACATGCATCACGAAGGCGTCTGTGTTTCGTATTCCAATGGGCATCGGACCTATGATCGCAGGTATCCCGAACTTGCCCTTAAGGATCATAGCTCCCGCGCTGCCAGCGTTCCTGCTCAAAGCGATCGTCCCCATTGAGTTGGCTGCATCCTTTAAATCGGGGATCGTTGTCCCCCCAGGCGGATAGAGCCTTCCAGAATCAGGCATTAGTGGAGCATCAAAAACGTTGGTGGTATCGGGGAAAACAATAGAACTTACCCCCATCATCTTTAATATCTTCTTTATCTCTCTGATGTCGCCAGGCTCAACAAAGCCTGGTATGATGTTCAGTTTGCTATTGGACTCGCCCTTTTCAGGTATGGTCTCGGTAACGGACTTGACAACGTTGTCATATCCTGTAACGTGTGACCCGACGTAGCTCGGAGTGCTAGCGATGATAACCTTCACCTCTGGGTCAAAGAAGTCTTTTTCTTTGATCTCCGTCATGAAGGCTCGAATATCATCCCCTATTGTTTCTGAAGAGCACGTGGTATTGATGCCAATCACATCGGGATGGTAAAGTTCGATGATGTTTTCAATGGCTTCGACTAAGTTTTTGCGCCCTCCGAAGACGACAGTATCTTCAGTAAATGAGCTGGTTGCAGCGATTGACGGCTCTCTGTAGTGCCGCGATAGCATCATTCGTAAGTACGATGAACATCCTTGCGAACCGTGAGTCAAAGGCATACAATTGTGGATCCCTTTATAAGCCAGCACTGCGCCTAAGGGCTGACACGTTTTAGCGGGGTTAATAGTCAGAGATTGTCGCTCGGTGATCTCCTGTGGAGTATAGTCAAGCATTTGATTCTCCCCTCCACGGTGGCGTTATAAACTTCCACGTTGGGCTGTTCACCGCCATGTCGATATCCTCTGCAAATTTTAAAAATCCTTCAAACCCTGTGTACGGCCCACTGTAGTCGTACGAGTGCATCTGGCGGGAGGGTATGTGCATCTTCTGGAATACGTACTTATCCTTAATCCCAGAGCAGAATAAGTCTACTCCAAGCTCTTTCACCAGATATTCGCACTCATAGTGCGTGTAATCATCCAGGACCATCTCACCGTCCTTCATGTGAACGATGAGCCCCTCATAATCCATTAAGCTGGGGATACTGCGCTTCTTTTCAAGAATCATCTTTTCGTCATACGTAGGAGCTATCATTGGGTCGCGCTCGTAATGGATGTCTTCCAACATCTTTGAGCTGCCTGTATGCTGTATTTCTGGAATGACCTTCCTGCCTTCATAGTCGTCTCTATGGGCGAATTCAAAGCCTGCGACGATAACCTCCATGCCAAGCGTCTCGAACATGTTTTTAAGATGATGTGCACGCGAGCCACCAACAAGTAACATCACCCTTTTTCCAGCGAGCCTCTTTCTAAAAATCTCGATTCGTGGTTCTATCCTCGACATCTCTGCTTCTATCAACTCCTCTGTTCTTCTAGTAAGTTCTACGTCATCAAAGAATGCCGCCATATCCCTAAGGGTTTTGATTAAGTCATTTATCCCAAGATAGTTGACCTTCAGCCACGGGACTCCAAATTTCTCCTCCATCATGCGGTTTGTATAGTTGATTGACCTATGACATAATAGGATGCTTAACTTCGCTCTGTGAGCTTTGGCTATCTGATGGAAGGAAGCATCTCCGGTGAAGGGACAAATTATACGGTAGCCGATTCTCTCCAAGAGCTCTTTAATAACCCAGTAATCGCCGCCGATGTTGTACTCACCGAAGATGTTAATGTCAAATGGTCCGGGGTTCTCAAGCTCCTCTGTGCCTATCAGATGTTCCATTAAGGCGTTCGAGGCAAGGTGATGTCCAGCTGACTGGCTTACACCACGGTATCCCTCACACCTCACAGGGATGACCTTTATCCCTAGGTCCTCTGCTGCTTTCTTACAGACTGCCTCGATATCGTCTCCTATCAGGCCTACAGGGCAGGTAGCATAAACGCTGATACATTCAGGCTTGAAGATGCTATAGGCCTCGCGTATAGCTTTGGCCAGTTTCTTTTCTGCCCCGAAGACGATATCAGTCTCTTTCATGTCTGTGCTTAGAGAGTACCCTATGAAGTTATCTTCGCCTTCTGAGGCTCTCGCGAGATTTCGTCTCGTGCCCCAGGTATAAAAGGAACAGCCTATAGGACCATGGGTGAGGTCTAGGATGTCTTTCACCGGGCCCAAGACCACACCTTTCGCCCCTGCATAAGCACATCCCCTATTGGTCAGAACACCTGGGATTGCACGAGTATTGGCCTCGATCTTTTGGCTGGCTTCACACGAATTTTTCACTATGAGATGCTTCTTTCTGATCTCACCCGTTTTCTGCGGAAAATCTTTGAACAACTCATCTACGATCTTTTGGCTCTCATCTACGCTAGTTTGTTTCTTCTGTCTGTCACGGTCGACTGTGCTCATAAATGGCCTCCTCTCCACGCTCTCCAGTCCTGATTCGAATGGACTCCTCGACCGGGCAGACGAAAATTCTACCATCACCAATGTTGCCGGTTCTGTTCACCCTTGTGAGCACAGCAACGACAGCTGGTACGAATTCATCCTCGACAACCACTGAAAGAACGCGCTTTGGCAAAAACTTCACCTTTCGATCGCTTTCCTCTGCTGAAAGCGAGGAATATGCAATGTGAAGCCCCCGCTGCTTCCCCCTCCCATAGGCTTTATACGCGGTAAACGAAGGAACCCCGATGACTTCTAGGGCGTTCTTGGTAGCTTCAATCTTGTTCATCTGGATGACTGCTATAACCTCCTTCATCTGTGTTACAACCCCCGTTGTCCCGTCCTGATTTGTATGGACTCTTCGACTGGACAGACGAAAATTCTGCCATCACCAATGTTGCCGGTTTTTGCAGTGTCTTCAATGATGCTGACGGCCGCACCCAATTGGGCATCATTGACAACGATCATCAACATCGTTTTGGGCAAATTGTCATAGACCACGTTTCCAACCTTGATGCCCTTCTGTTTTCCCCTGCCAAAGACGTCAATTCTGGTAAGCGCCGGGAAGCCTTCTGACTCCAATGCGTCTGCTACGTCGTCGACAACTTCGGGCCTAATGACGGCCTTGATCATCTTCATTCCACTACCCCCAAGTCAATCATCAGCTGCTCAAGCTCTTCGTACTCTAGGGGTTTAGGAACAGTGAACATTTCATTTTCATCAATGCTTTTGGCCAAACTGCGGTAAGCATCAGCCTGCTTCGAGTCCGGCGAGTATTCAATCACTGTCTGTTTTCGTATCTCTGCTTGCTGGACGACATTGTCTCTCGGTATGAAGTAGATCATCTGGCTGCCTATCGTTTCTGAGAAAGCGGTAACAAGCTCCTCTTCGCGATCGACGTTGCGGGAGTTGCAAATAATTCCACCTAACCTTGTTCCTCCTGTTTCAGCGAACTTCTGTATTCCTTTGCAGATGTTGTTTGCAGCATAAATGGCCATCATCTCTCCAGAGGCTACGATGTAGATCTCTCGGGCTTTTCCCTCTCTAATGGGCATGGCGAATCCTCCGCAGACAACGTCGCCTAAGACATCATAGAAGACGTAGTCAAGATCGGGCGTATAAGCCCCTAGGTTTTCTAACAGACCGATGGATGTAATGATCCCCCGCCCAGCACAGCCAACGCCTGGTTCGGGTCCTCCTGACTCGACGCATTTTATTCCGCCGAAACCAATTTTCAAGACGTCATCAAGATTTACCTCGTCATCCTTGCGGAGCGTGTCGAGTACCTGAGGGCTGCCTTTTTCCGCCAACAAGCATTCTCACCGAGTCTGCTTTCGGATCACAGCCGATCTGCAAGATCTTTTTACCCATTGTGGACAGGGCTGCTGTCAGATTTTGGGTAGTAGTCGATTTGCCAATTCCGCCCTTTCCGTAAATTGCTATTTGCCTCATTTTTTTGTTCCTCTTTAGAACCTCTTTGCCAATTAACTTGTAGGGTTCAAATCCGATCGTGTCTGTGATCGAACTAATCTGCTTTTGTAGCTTGAGACGCCGGCGCAATCTTTTGAATATCTCCATTTATACGGAGTTCTCGTTCCTCAGACCACCACAGCGTGCATAAGATCGCTAAGTAGGAAATGACATTCCTACTTAGTTCTACAGGAAGTTTTATTCCTATTAATAATATATAAAACTTATTCCAGAATATGGGCTTTTTAGAATATGGTGCTGTTTTAGAAAAAGTAAAGGGTTTAGGAGATTTATTCTGCAAGGTCGATAATATTGTCTTGTTGCATAAGCCTCCCCTCAAAATGCTCGCTTTTGCAGCATACTCATCAATTTTGTAATAGGATGCATTAATTCACCAAAGACTTTTAATTTTTGCGATACCACTGGACTAGCAGCAAAAAACACCGTAAAAAGTTTAATTGCTATATTCCTTCTGCAAATATCTATAGTCACTTAAAGTTGAATGACTATATCGAGCAACACCATAAAAACAAGAAATGAAAGAGTTAACAACGTACACTATTGAATCAAAAAAATGAAAAAAAGTAGTCATTTTGATGAATGAACAGTTGATGCATCAATGTAATGTGACTGGTAATGTTAGTCCTAACGCGAGTAAGATAGCTAACGCAGCAGGAACTGCCGCAACGGCTGATCCTGCAAGAACAACTGCGGCTCCACCAGTGACAACTATGTCACCCAAAAAACCTACAGCGCTCCCGACAAAAGTCAATGATACAGCAGCAGCAGTCCCTAATGCTGCCGTCAAAGCAAGTAATTCCACATTTATATCACAAAAAATCAAAGTAATCAAACTTCATCACCTCCTCTCGTAAATTCCCGATTTCCGATTTATAACTCATGTTTCAGCTAGTAACACCAATAAATCCAAAAAGCTGCAACAAGAGCCTTTTTTTATTTTAATAAACTCAATGAAGCTTGCAGTGCCGCTCTCTTTCTATTCAAACACAACTGAAAATTGTCTGTTATGGCACCTTCCGTTATAATATTCCACTAGTTGATCAGTGGATTAACTATACTACACCTCCTTTTTTAATGTCATGAAGTAGGAAGTAAAATTCCTATTGATCCGTGCGAATTTGTTTGATCTTTTTTATTATATATATTTTTCCATAAGCGTGTAGCATACTGCCGTTAGCTGCAAAAAGTTTCGATTATACTTGAAGACTGTTTAGCTTATTGAAACCTGTGACGAAGTTCCCATCACCAAAATATTTATATCTATTGAAAGTGATTTGTAGGCGGAAATAGGAATCCTACTTCCTAGTTTCTTTCAGACGGATACAAAAAAAATAAAAACAGCAAAAAGTCACCGATAGGAAAAAATGGAGAGGTAATATGGATCGACAGCACAGAAAAACAATAATAAAATGTTTTTTGATAGTAACCTTTGCGTGCCTATTATTTTCAAATATGGCAGTATTACACGGTCAAAATGCGTCAAGTCCGGCGCCTTCAGATCAGTCAAACATCCCGCGGCCTGACTCAACTGGCGAAAACACCGGCACCGTGAAAGATGTGCCCGCAAAAACTCCGGGCGAGCCTACCTATCTTGAATTAGCGAATTCTGTTGGGCACAACATAGTAGCCATTAACATGGTGTGGACGTTGGTTGCTGGTTTCCTTGTGTTTTTTATGCAAGCAGGATTTGCCTTCGTCGAGACCGGTTTCACTCGGGCGAAAAACGTAGCGCATACTATGGGGATGAATCTATTCATCTACGGGTTAGGAGTGCTTGGATGGTACGTTTGTGGGTTCGCCCTCATGTTTGGCGGCTTACCCGCTCTTCCAACCCTGGGAGGTTTTACAGGACTGAATAATGAGTTTACCATAAGCATTCTTGGGAAGAGCTTCGGGTTGTTTGGAGGACATGGCTTTTTCCTGACCGGAGCTTACGATGTAGGGGTATTTACGCTCTTCCTGTTTCAGGTAGTCTTTATGGATACAGCAGCGACTATTCCTACGGGCGCGATGGCTGAGCGATGGAAGTTCGCTTCTTTTGTTATCTACGGTCTTCTCGTTGGGTCTATCATTTATCCACTGTTCGGCAACTGGGTCTGGGGGGGCGGATGGCTCGCACAGCTAGGCACGAACTTTGGTTTAGGACACGGACATGTAGATTTCGCAGGTTCTTCTGTGGTGCACATGACCGGAGGAGTGATAGGATTAGTAGGCGCGTGGATACTGGGCGCCCGCATAGGCAAGTATAACAAAGACGGTACCGTCAACGCGATACCTGGGCATAACATTCCAATGGCCGTGCTCGGGACGCTCATCTTAGCGTTTGGATGGTTCGGATTTAATCCGGGTTCTACGCTTGCCGGTTCAGACCTTCGTATAAGTGTGATTGCAGTAAATACGATGCTTGCATCCATTGTAGCTATGCTTGCTGCAACCTTTTGGATGTGGGGCGTTCGCAGTGACAAACCTGATCCGTCGATGATGTGTAACGGACTGCTTGCAGGTCTTGTAGCGATAACCGCGCCGTGCGCTTTCGTAAATTCCCAAGGTGCATTCATCATCGGGCTGGTGGCCGGGATACTCGTTGTTGAGGCTGTGTTATTCATTGACAAAAGGTTAAAAGTAGATGACCCTCCCGGTGCTATAGCTGTGCACGCAGTGTCCGGCGCTTGGGGCTGTCTTGGGCTTGGGCTTTTTGCAGACGGTACCTACGGTGCTGGGTGGAACGGAGTTTCTGGAACTGTCACAGGTCTCTTTTACGGGAATCCTGGTCAGTTTGTTGCTGAATGTATTGGCGTTGCAACCAATTTTATTTACGTGGGGGCAATTGCGTTTGTCATTTTCAAGCTGATTGACATCTTCATTGGAAACCGCGTAGATGCTGAGACAGAAATCAATGGTCTTGACATTGGGCAAATGGGAGTATCGGGATATGAACGGTTATCAACTGATGAACGATATACCCCTTAGGGTCAACTGTCAAAAAGTCGACTAAATAGGGAGGTCAAGATAGCTTCAGCCGCTCAATGGTAGAAAAGCACCTAAGTAGAGGTAGGATGGCGCTGGAACCGCGTTAGAGTTTACGAATTCTCGAGCGGAAAAGCGCCTTTTTCTTCCAGTCCGTCTCTTCGTCTCAATTAAACTCGTTATAGAACCTCAGATTGAGAATTCTTAGGGAATAAGTGGCAGAAGTAACTTGAGTAGTGTTAGGTGAGCATATGAAGAAAATAGTGGCTATTGTTAGACCAAATAAATTTGAAGCAGTGAAGAAAGCGTTAATAGAAGCCGGATGCACTGGCATGACGGTCAAGGAGGTAAAAGGTCACGGCAGGCAGATGGGCATCACGGAAAGGTATCGCGGCAGCGATTATCGAGTGGATCTCTTGCCCAAGACCGAGATCGACATGATCGTAAAAGCAGAAAGTGTTGATACTGTAATTCAGACAATAATCGGTGCAGCTCAAACGGGGACTATCGGAGACGGGAAGATCTTTGTATTCCCCGTAGAAGAGGTTGTGAGGATACGTACCGGTGAAAAAGGCAAGGACGCTATATAATTAACATCTGTCGGCAAAGAAACAATGTAATTAACATTTGTGAAGTGATGGAACGTCCCATCATGGAGCGTTCCATTACAACTTTTCTATATTACTTAATAACAGTTCAACTCTAATTATTCAGTTATATTAAACTTCAAATGCATAACCTCATTGTACGCTTAGCTAAGCTATTGTTTTGTTATACATAAAGAAGTTACCTTCTAAATTTCAAAAAATAGACACGCTCGAGTACGTGGTATTAGTCACAACATTAATTGAAAATAAGTTTGTTGGACCTCCACGAATGGGGCCTCCACGAATGTATGCTAGTTATAGGTTTGTTTGATTTAAAACTTATAATTTTTTAAAGCAGTAACGGTTAAAATTGCTTCTTTATATTATGATCATTTTAAGCCACTTTGCCAATCAAAATATTTAAATATACGTAAAAGTTATATGTCGGGCAACGGTTTCTTATTTCCGATAGATAGATCTCTATTTCCGCTGAATGAAAATTAGCTTTCATTCTGTGGAATGATATTCAAATGAGGTACAGTTAGATAGTAAAATGGGGAGATTGATGAATGGATTCTGTTCTTAATTCTGGTGACACGGCGTGGATGTTAATGTCCACGGCCCTTGTAATGTTGATGACGGTTCCTGGTTTAGCCCTTTTTTATGGGGGGCTTGTCAAGAGAATCAACGTACTTAATACGTTATTCCTCTCTTTTGCTGCATACGCCGTCGTAAGCGTAATATGGTTTGTTTATGGATATCCGCTCGTATTTGGCAGTGACATCGCAGGACTAATAGGGACCCCGGTAAACATTTTGTTTTCGAACGTAGTCGAGACTCAGTCACTAACTGGGACTATACCAACCAGCGTGTATGCAATATACGAATTAACCTTCGCTGCTATTACGGTGGCTTTAATATCAGGTGCACTGGTAGAAAGAATGAAATTCCGCGCGTGGATGCTTTTCATACCGTTATGGCTAACAGTGGTATACCTGCCGATAGCACATTGGGTCTGGGGTGGCGGTTGGCTCGCACAACTCGGCGCATTAGATTTCGCAGGAGGGACTGTCGTTCACATAAACAGCGGAGTTGCAGCGTTAGCATTAATTCTTCTTCTAAAGAAGAGGAAAGACTCAAGTCTGCTGCCACATCAACTCGGCTATTCGGTGATTGGAGCAGGACTTCTCTGGTTTGGATGGTTCGGTTTTAACGCTGGCTCAGCGTTAGCAGCTGGACATCTTGCAGGATCAGCATTTATCGTGACCAACACGGCAGCTGCGACTGCTATGCTTTCATGGATGTTTATAGAATGGCTAAGGAATGGAAAAGCTACCGTCCTCGGAGCAGTCTCGGGAATTGTAGCCGGTCTCGTTGCCATCACCCCAGCGGCGGGCTATGTAAACATACCAAGTGCAATAGTGATTGGATTTGTTACATCATTTGTTTCGTACTCTGCAATCACATTTCTTAAGCCTCGTCTGGGGTATGATGATGCTCTTGATGTGTTTGGTGTTCACGGATTCTCCGGTATCTGGGGGGCGTTAGCAACAGGGATTTTCGCGAGCCCAGCTATAAATGCAGTAGGAAAAGGGTTAGCTTATGGTAACCCATCACAATTAGGTATCCAGGCTCTTGCAGTTGCAGCTACTTTTGTGTACTCGTTCATCATGACACTAATACTCGCGAAAATAGTAGATGTTGCAGTAGGGCTAAGAGTGAGTTCTGCAGAAGAGACACAAGGATTAGACATTTCGCTTCACGAGGAACAAGCCTACATATTATAAAAGGTGTCAGGGTAATCGTGTGGTAAATGATGCGCATAGAACGAACATCGTTAGGTGAGTGAATGAAAAAAATAATAGCAATCATTAGACCAAGCAAACTTGAAGAGGTAAAGAAAGTTCTTTTAGATAGTGGATATGCTGGCATGACTGTACTTGATGTGAGAGGTCACGGCAAGCAACTCGGCATCACTGAAAGGTACAGGGGTAGTGATTACAGGGTCGATCTTTTGCCAAAGGTTCAGATTGACATGGTCGTAAACGATGATAATGTGGAAAAGGCAGTGGATATCATAGTAAGAACCGCTAGAACAGGAGATAT
Organism: Methanobacteriota archaeon; assembly: GCA_963704625.1. GTDB lineage: Archaea > Halobacteriota > Bog-38 > Methanoflorentales > Methanoflorentaceae > DASPRZ01. Next base: position 2,302,667 of record OY969924.1, read on the forward strand.
TGGAGATGGTAAGATCTTCATACATCCGGTGGAGGATGTGGTGAGAATTCGCACAGGTGAAAGAGGCGAGGACGTCATATAATCAACTATTGTATGATATGATGGGTATTACCCATCACATATTTTATTTAGATTTAAAAATGTAATCTCCATATCACACTTTTTTTACTATATTTTTTATAAGTTTCAATCTTAATTAAAAGCTCGATTTCCCTTCAGATCAACTTTTTTCCTCAGTTTTCAAAAAGTCAATTTTCCAATATAAACTCGCAAGAAGATGTTTCAGTAACTCTTTGTCACTTGGTATTAGCGGCTCGTTCCGTTCTAAACGTGACCGTATAACTTCATATCTCTCTATATATCTTTCTAATGACGCCATGTAAGGCGTATTTTGAACAAGCCCATCAAGCAGTGATATTATTAATGAACGTTCATACCATGTTATCTTATTTCGTTCCCAGAGCATTTACTGATAATTATTGTTAGTTATTAAAACATTAATATAGTTTGGCTAGCTACCCCGAACATATTAAGGCATAGGAGGTCGCCATGTCCGACTATCGTATAAGTGTGGGAAAAAGTCGTACCGGCCTGCAATGTTTCTAGAAATATAGCAATGTTAGTCAATGTGGTGCTCAACTCATATTTTATGTTGAGAACTGGTTAGCCTTTTTGAACTGCAACATAAAATAAAAAAGATATGACATTATCTTAACACTTTATTCAAATTTCTGCGCATCTATTTTTTTTAAACAGACTCCCTTTCTTATGATGAGTCTTGCACATTTGATGGATCTCTTTGTATATTTTTTATAATAATACTTCTCTTGTCTCTATTTCGTAACTTCTCATTCTTATTGCTCATCTTACTTTTTTACTAGTGTTTTTCTACCTAAACTCGTTGTGGATCAAAAAATACCAAAATAGGTGTATGTAGCTTATTTGTAAGCATTCAATCAGCGACGTCGGCACGGTGGATACAGCTTGGAATTGAACGACATGAGTAACGAAGAGTTTGTTATTGTGCTAAGCCAAAGTTGAAAATTGAAATTTGTTCAAACACGCGGATTAAAAAAAAAATCGTTTAACGATTATTTAAATGTAGGAGAAGAGGAGTTGGGTGGAGATATTATTTTCGCAAGAATATTGCGAATTATTAGAATAACAACAGATAAACAGATTAAAAATTATTAGAATAACAACAGATAAACAGATTAAAATGCCTAGTGAATCGTTTTGTCATTAGTTATCTTTTGTGATCTAATCTTAGAGTATGAAGCAGTTTTAAGCATTATATCCCAACTACATTATTTACCTGCTTGCATGTTTAATTTAACAGGTATCTGACCTTAGCATCAGGCTGTCATCAAGCACACTTTTTTAATCGTACGCTATCTACAAAAGGAGCTGGGTTTTATGAATTCATTGCAGCAGTTTTTTTCTGTTTTAATTAGAACGTGGGTTTAAATGTTTTTTAGGTAACATTACACGCTACATTATCGTTTTACCAAAATTTGGGCCAGGCGTTCGGTCAATTACCTCTACAGGTTCAAGTATCCACACCCCTTCCAAGTCTGCGCTACGCGTTTTTAGTTGATCTAGAAATTTGTCGTATAGTGGTCCAGTTGTCTGAAACTCTTTTACTGTGCATCTGACTTGATATGCTTTCAGAGCTTTTTTTATGGTTGCAGCTGAAAGAACAGATACCAATTCTCCTGAGGTCATCGCTTGAATTAAATTTTTATCGGCTTCTTTCATTCTGACATTTGCGAGGATGATGGTGTTTGGATCCGTAGCCATCATAGAGTTTACATGTATGAGATGAAGCCCGTTCTCCTTGGATGAAATGGCTAATATCTTGACTGCATTTGGATCGTTGTATAATCCTATTACGTCATTTCTTAGCGGCATGAAAACCCCGATTAACGGATATAATAAAAATTTGCAAGTTATTTTGAATTTGTCCCATAAACGTAGAGCACGTTGTTGCCCCTCAATATGACCGTTCCTAATCGTGCGAAAACGGCATCACCATTGAGCTCTTCAGCCTCTTCTAGCGTGATGTTCCAATGGGGGTCGTACCCTAGAAATTTACCTCTGAAATCCTTAGAGCCCTTAAGTCTAACGGTTACTACCTTCCCGATGTTACTTGATAAAATGTCAAAAGGTCGTTTAGCTGCCATAGAAATTAACCTTGCATAATTTGAAGTAAGACACTTTTATTAGACAATCAACTTATTTAAAGGTAGAAGTATAATGCGCATAGTTGTTGAACTTCTCTTTAGGGTTCATAATCTTTATCTTGTTTGAACATGTCAATTAATTGGATGAAAAATATCTCTGTTATTATAACTTTAATCTTATTAATAGCGTTGACCCTTGGATGTATAGGTCAGAATAAAGAGAACCCAAAGGCAAATACAGCGACTGCGAACACGCAACTGAAGTTAAATTCTACCACTGTTGCGCAAGGTGATTTTTGTTCATTAACGTGTCAATTAAACATGACACGCGGCACAGGTTTAAACAACAAAACAATTGTCTGGTCTTTAGATAATAATTATAGGGGTACGAGTCGAACTATATGGGGCTATGCCACATATAACTTGACGGCTGTTGAAACGAGCCAATTATCCCTTGGCGTGCATACAATAAATGCCAGTTTTGAAGGAGATGCCGATTATGTTGCTTCAAAATCTACAGCAACGCTACAGGTAAATAGCCCTGCTCCCACGGTAACACCAAGTGCGTCTCCGACATCAGCTTCATCTTCTGAAGCATTTATTACGTTAAATGTTCCGTCTAATATAAAATTTGGTTGCGGAGACATAAAAGGCACTCACTCTGGCATTACCACCGATAAAAATATTTACATTCTTATTAAGCCCGATAAATCTGAAAATTGGTTAGTACAACAATATCCGCTTGTGTTTGTTAATGGTACTTACGCGTGTCGGGTTTGCTTTGATAAACCTTCAGGTAAGTCAGAACTAAAATTCGAAATAATTGCAGTAATAACGAGTGAAAAGTTAGTGTCAAACTCTGAAGTAAAAGATTTGCCAAACACTGATGCCCAAACGAGCACCACTATAACTGTGAAAGGATGATATCCCCCTCTTTTTTAGTGTTAGCAATTTGAGAGTTTTAACAAATTTTGCACATTTGTTAAATATCAATCAAAGTAGATGTTTGTATATATCGTGGAGTTTGTAAAATGGAAACAATGAACCGAGCACCCCAACCAAGCGAGCTTGTCACGATGTTAGTCGACCATTAAAACGTGTTATTGGGGATGTGGGCATCAAACCAACCTTAATAATAATTCTAGTGCAAGGTTGATAGACTTCGTGACACAGTCGAGATCGAGAGCCGATTCGCTCACACCGCGCAATTACGTCCCACCAAGTTTGTTGAAGTTCAAACATAACTTTAATCTTCTAGAAGAACCGGAACATTAATTGGTACGTATAGAAAATATACGCCCTTAGCACGTCCGGCCAAACAAACGAACTTGCTACTATCGGATCTCGCGCGTGACAGCGTAATAACATAAAACTACGAGAGTTAGACTCGCAACATAAGAGTATTGATTGGTGTCTCCTCGATAACCTTGTCTACTACAGTTCCGAAGATTAAACTTGCACCTCGGGATCGCTCTGAAGCCCCCGTGATAAGCAGATCATGATCCTTGGCCATTAACGTGATCTGTTCGGCTACTGACCCCGTCTCAATTTCAATATTTGAATTCCGATAAGCGGCAACTAGTCGTTTTAGGTCGGCGTGCACATCGCTTTCACTCTCTTCTGTTATGTGAAGCAAAGTAATATGTCCACTAACTTGTTCAGCTAGCACTTTCGCAATTTTAAACACTGCAAGAGAATGCTTGAACCCAGCAGAGGGGATTAATATTCTCTTGAAACTACTTTCATACTTGAAATTCGAGAAAATAACTTCAGCCGTGGCATTTTTTAATATGGGATAGACTATACCACCGTATCGTAGTTTGTAGAGAGTCGACCGGAGACTATATCCTAGAATAATAAGCTCCGCGTTATATTTTGCACTTTGTTGTAGCACAGCATCATAAATTGATGTCATCCGAGCTACTTCCGGAATTACCTCAACGTCAAAATTTCAATAATGCAATAAAGAAGGACATTGCTTACCATGTGTCTTCATCAGAAATTAAGTAATGATACAATGTTTATCCTACACGATGGTATTTGTGCGGTGCTACTTTTTTTTCTTACGTTTAAGCTGGTTTTTTTTTTACGTAATTTCGCTGTAATAGACACATAAAGTCTCCTGATGTTCTTAAAGGATCACTCCTAGAAAATTATTTAAGGCATAACCGCATTGCCTTGTGTTATGCTGAGGACTGACGCCATAGTTGCCTTTAAAATAAGTATAATATTCTTAATTATTGCCGGCGTCGTGTTCCCTTTAGTGCTGACAGGCATCGCTCAAGTCTCTATTAAGCAGTCAGCCGATGGAAGTCTAATTGAAAGAAATGGGACGGTTATTGGTTCAGCTCTTGTTGGCCAAAACTTTTCCGATCCTAAATACTTTCAATCGAGACTTGGTAATATTGGCCCATCAGGCGTATCAAATTGGGGACCTTATAACCCTGATTTAATACAAAATGTCAGCGATAGCGTTAAAGAGCAACGATTGTTAAATAACTATACTGGAGCTATCCCAATAGATTTGGTCACTCGTTCGGGATCAGGGCAAGACCCTAACATTGCAAAAACAAGCGCCCTCTTTCAAATTCCACGAATATCGAACTTAACGGGAATCTCCCAAGGAGAACTAAAAAGTCTCGTCGACAGATATACCGAAGAAAGATTTATAGGGATTTTTGGAGAACCTCGAGTGAATGTTTTACAGCTCAACCTTGCTTTGGACAATTTAATAAAGTCTAAAGGTATGTAGAGTTACACTTTCACCACGAAAACATTGCATGTAGTCTTTGCGATGACTTTATCAACAACAGTTCCAAAAAAGATACTTGCCGGGCGAGATCGTTCTGATGCTCCCATCATTAACAAATCGTATTCTTGAGATGCGGTTATTATCTGATCGGCAACTGATCCCGATCTGATCTCAACGCTCACGTCTTCGTACATTGAAGCCATTTTTTTGAGATAGTTTTCTGTGTGACTTTCACCCTCTTCAGTAACGTGCAGCAATGTTATGTGTCCTTGTGCGCTCGCAGCGAGAAGCTTTGCTATTTCGAAAGCTTTCACTGAGTGAGTATACCCTGCCGAGGGAATAAGAATATTTTTAAAAGTACTCTCGCGTTTAAAGTTTGATAATAAAACTTCAGAACTTGCATTTCTTAATATAGGATAAATTATATCCCCATAGCGTAGTTTGTACAAGGTAGACTGACCGCTGTACCCCAAAATGGTCATGTCTACGTCATATTTAATCATCTGATCAAGTATAGCATCTGCCACTGATGAAACACTTACCATTTCCGGTACTACATCGACAGAATAATTTTGTGCTATTTTTACGAGATCAGTCACTAAATCTATCTTTTTCGTGTAGTTTTTGCTCTTACGTGGGTAGCCTTCACCTTCTTTTATTACACTTAAAATGATGATTCTCCCAGCAGGATCAAGCAGTTCTATGGCGGCTTTCAAAGTATATTTCGAATTTAGAGGGTTTGAGACTGGAAGAAGGATATTGTTATACATTCATAACCTCAGTATTTCTTTGAATGAACAATAAAATGGCAGTTCCTTCATAACATCTATCATATATCACTCGTTTCCGCTCCTTTATATATATAATTAGCCACCAACTTTATATAATAAGTCAATTAGTTAAGATATTTATGGATATCATATCTATCGCATTTTTTGTTATTTCAATTATTCTACTTGTATATTTAGGATACGTCATAATTTATCCGGAGCGGTTTTAAGGAGTATCTATGGATATAATTACCGTAGCTCAGCCGTTCATCGTTCTTGCAGTTGTGCTTTTGCTGGCACCGCCACTTGGCAGGTATATCGTCAGTGTGTTTTTTAAAAAACAAACGAGAATGGATCAGGTATTCGAGCCATTTGAAAATTTTCTTTTTAGGGTAGTAGGAGTACACGCACACGAAAACATGGGCGCAAAACGCTATTTGGCCAATCTCTTTGTGACGAACGCGATCATGTGGGGTACAGGTCTTCTTATTTTTTTGAATCAGGGAGTTCTCCCATTAAACCCTGCGAATATCCCCAACATGCCAATTGACCTTGCTATTAATACCGCCTCTTCTTTCATTACAACTACTAACTGGCAAAACTATGCGGGGGAAACAGGCATGTCATACTTCTCTCAAATGATCGGTGTCACGTTTCTCCAGTTCACGGCTGCTGCAACGGGGATGTCTATCGGGGTTGCTCTTATGAGGGGATTTTCAAAGAAAGGAATTCCAGGATATAGGGATTTCAACGGCATTGGCAACTTCTACTTTGATTTTGTAAGGTCAATAACGCGGGTACTCATTCCATTAGCATTCGTTTTTTCTGTCATTCTTTTGTTGGGAGGAGTTCCTCAAACACTCGCAGGGCCCGTCAACTATACCACATTCCAAGGAGAAACCAGTATCCTTTACAGGGGCCCAGTTGCTTCTATGGAAGCAATAGAACATCTTGGTAATAACGGAGGTGGTTTCTTTGGACAAAATGCTGCAAACCCATATGAAAATCCGTCACCAGCAACAAATTTTGTAATTATGATAATGATGCTGTTAATTTCCGTTGCATTTGTTTATGCATTCGGCGTGGTGGTCGGAAATAAAAAAGAAGGGTGGATATTAATTGGAGCTCTTAGCGCACTACTTATCGCCTTTCTTTTAATTGGAATTATTGCCGAGTCTTCTAACCCGGCGCTTATTGGTGTGAACCAATCCTTAGGCAATATGGAAGGAAAAGAGGTGCGTTTCGGAACAGTAGGATCAGTGTCGTTTGGAGCTATTACCACTGCTACAGCAACCGGGTCCGTAAACAGTATGCACGATAGCTACATGCCACTCGCAGGAGCAGTTACGTTCAGTTTAATGTTTGTAAACGCCGTTTTCGGAGGTGCAGGGTGTGGGCTAATAAATATCATGATGTTCGTTATACTGGCGGTGTTCATTTCAGGGCTGATGGTAGGAAGGACGCCACAATATTTAGGACGGAAAATCGAATCCCATGAGATAACACTGACGATCTGGTCGTTTTTAATGCACCCCATTCTGATATTTACGTTCACGTCTCTCGCAATCATATTTGCTTCGAACGCGGCGCTGAACTCTGGATTTCAAGGTTTCAGCGAAATTGCTTACGCATTCACATCATGTGCTGCAAATAATGGGTCGGCATTCGCCGGATTCTCGGGAAATACACCTTTTTTAAACTATACTTTAGCTATTACGATGGTGATAGGACGGTACATTACGTTTATCCTTATGTTACTGGTTGCTGAAGCATTCATACACAAAAAAATAGTGCCTCATGATCTCGGCACATTTAGAACTGATACATGGCTTTTTGGCATCATCTTTATCGGCGTGATCATTATACTTAACCTCCTCACATTCTTCCCAATGCTGATCTTTGGTCCGATTGGAGAATTTCTTACCAGAGGGGTGATATAATGCCCGAGGCACAAATATACACTAAGGAGATTTTGGGCCAGGCATTCATCGATTCATTTAAAAAATTAAATCCAGGGACTCTCGTTGGAAACCCTGTTATGTTTGTAGTCGAGGTCACATTCGCCTTCACATTTATTCTTGCGATTAATTCATTGATAACTGCAGGTAATGATACCGCATTTATTTCTGAAATATCAATAATTTTGCTGATAACCGTGCTGTTTGCAAATTTCGCTGAAGCTATCGCGGAAGGACGAGGAAAGGCACAGGCGGCAAGTCTTAGGAAGACAAAAAAGCAAATTCGAGCCAGCAAATTAGTCGACGGGGCGATCACTGAGGTGGATTCAACGGAACTGCGGAAAGGTGATACTGTTATCGTGCGCGCGGGTGGTATCATTCCTAATGATGGAGAAATAATCAAAGGCAGTGGAGCCGTTGATGAGTCTGCAATAACCGGTGAATCGGCTCCCGTGATTCGTGAGAGCGGTGGAGATTTCAGCTCAGTTACCGGGGGAACCACTCTTCTCAGCGACGAACTTATCATAAAAATCACTGCAAATCCTGGAGAGTCATTTTTGGATAAAATGATCGCTCTCGTTGAGGGAGCAATGCGACAAAAAACTCCAAATGAAATAGCGCTTACCATTGTTCTTGCGGGCCTTACATGGACTTTTGTATTGGTCATTATTACCTTCAACCCGCTCGGTCTTTATTTGAACGTTCACGGTGACGTTCCCACTTTATTTGCGTTGCTTGTTTGTCTCGCTCCAACAACCATCGGCGGTCTGTTATCAGCTATCGGTATTGCCGGCATGGACCGAGTAACAGCATATAACGTTGTGGCGAAATCTGGACGAGCAGTGGAAGCTGCAGGAGATATCAACTCCCTCATTCTCGATAAAACGGGCACTATAACGATAGGAAACAGACTGGCACAAGAGTTCATTCCACTTGGCGGAAAAACAAAAGATGAGACAACAAAAGCTGCGTTCCTCTCTTCTGTGTATGATGAGACGCCAGAAGGCAGATCGATTGTGAAGCTTGCTAAGAGCCTGATGCCCAATTTATCTGAACCTGATGTCAAGGAAGTAATTGATTTTTCTGCAACGACGAAAATGAGCGGGGTAACTCTCTCTGATGGCACCGAGGTGCGAAAAGGGGCAATTGACGCGATGATGCATTATGTCAATTCATTTCCTAGCGAATTTAAAGAAATTTCAGATGTTATATCAAAGCAGGGAGCTACGCCATTGTGCGTGGCAATAAACAAAGAGGCGATAGGCATTATACATCTGAAGGACACGGTAAAACCGGGAATGCGGGAGAGGCTGCAAGAATTAAAGAATATGGGCATTAAAACCATTATGTGCACAGGAGATAACAGACTTACTGCAGCAACAATAGCCGTTGAATCTGGGGTCGATGAGTATATCGCCGAAAGCAAGCCCGAAGATAAAATTAACATAGTCGCAAATGAACAAGTGGAAGGAAAGCTTGTTGCCATGACTGGAGACGGAACAAATGACGCTCCTGCATTGGCTCAAGCAGATGTTGGCCTTGCGATGAACAGCGGGACAATGGCGGCTAAAGAAGCTGGCAATATGGTCGACCTCGATAGTGATCCCTCAAAACTAATTGCAGTGGTAAGTATAGGTAAACAGCTGCTTATGACGCGCGGCGCTATTACGACATTTAGCGTTGTGAATGATGTTGCCAAATATTTCACGATATTTCCAGCTATATTTGCTGCCACAATCCCCGCTGTAAATCAGCTAAATATTATGGCACTTCACTCATCTCACAGCGCGATCCTATCTGCTGTCATATTTAATGCTGTTATTATTCCTGCATTAATCCCTCTCGCTATGCGCGGAGTAACGTACAAACCGATGAATGCTGATTCAATATTACTGCGGAATATTGTGATTTATGGTGGTGGAGGATTAATTGTTCCATTTGTCGGAATTAAAGCAATTGATGTTCTTATAAACGCTTTACACATCGTTTAGCGATGGCTTTTTATTTGATACAGTTATCGAGAAGTCGCAATAGGCTGCCTACACTAATAAGATTGAGATCAAGAGAATTATGCAGTGAAATCATTTAAGAAATTGCTGAACTAAGAGAACAGTTTGTGTATTAATGAATACGTTACCTTTACTGCCGCACGTTCCATAACACGCGTTCCTTTGATAGTTGTGTGAGGATTACCTGCACTCAGAGGATAAGTTGGTTAGTAATTACAGGGCCAAGTATTTTAATTTATATTGCCCTAATATGCTCACATTCACACACAGCAAAAGGAAAGGCTTATTGAATAGATATTCTTAATTTTACCAGAATGGATGCATTATTGTTCGTCGCGTTCACCACCTTCCTTGTTGTCTACGCAACGCTATCGACAGAAAAGATTGATCGAGTACTTACGGTGTTTGTGGGAAGCCTCATCCTCATCATCACTGGCGTTTTAACGTTAAATGAGGCCATTAATTATGTGAATTGGGAGACCATAGGTCTTCTTTTTGGCATGTTCATCATCGTGCTTGTCTTATCGGACGCAGGATTTTTTTTGTATCTCGCGTTCGCCCTCGCGAAACGGTTGCAGTACAATCCGAGAAATATCTTCATAGTATTCCCCCTTATAGCGGGGATATTAGCACCTTTTGTTAATTGCATCACGGTGATGCTCTTCTTAGCAGTGTTGACTATCGAAGTATCGAAGTTACTGAAGATAGATCCTGTCCCCATTATAGTTGCTGAAGTGATTCTTGCCAACATCGGAGGGGTGTCCACGCTCATTGGAAACCCTTCAAACGTGATATTGGGAACGCAACTCGGGCTTGGCTTTAATGAGTTCGTCGTTCACAACGGACCAATTGCCTTACTTACCTCGCTATTTTCTATTGGGATGTTGTACGTGTTTAATAGGAAATCATTGTTGCCTAGCGCACCGATAGACGTGAAGAGTTTGGCCAAGATATCGTTAGACGAAATGATTACAAACCGAAGGACGCTTAAGTTGGGCCTTGGGGCGTTGTTTGTTGCTGTTTTGCTTTTAGTTACGCAGGGGTACTTGGAACGCATATTCCATATTCCGCTGACGGTCTCGCTCTCAGCTTTAATCCCCGCATTTGCATTATTGCTCGCTGGAGGAGCAGATACTGAGCACGTGATTAAGAGGCTGGACTACGATGTTTTGTTCTTTTTCATCGGCCTCTTTATGTTAGTGGGCGGATTAGAAAAAACGGGCGCCATCACGATATTTGCTAATGTATTAGCGCACGTAGCAGCTGGGAATCCTCTCATCCTACTATCGCTTTTGCTGTATGGTTCAGGAGTTATAAGTGCCATAGTAGAAGACGTCCCCTTTGCGCTCACGATGAGTTATGTCATAAAAGATCTATCGTTCGTCCCATTATCCTTGAGTACGTCATTGTTGGTATGGACAGTATCATTGGGGATTGGTATAGGAGGAAATGGCACGCCCATTGGAGCCTCGGCGAATGTCGTTGCGTACACTTCATTAGAAAAGCACGGGATACTCGTTGGATGGATACGATGGATGAAAATAGCGATCCCTCCTACTGTCGCAGCACTACTACTGTGTAACGTAATGTTGTACATTAAATACTTGACAGGCTTTTATTGATGTGTGGGTATGAAAATTCTTATTTGCACTGATGGATCACATGCTTTGATTGAGGGAATCAAATGTATGATAGGCGCACTACGGAAAGATAACAAGTTTACGTTGTTATATATCCTTTCAGAACACGGTCTCTATCATAGTTACAAGAGCATTTTTAAGGAAGATCTGGAAAAAATTGAGGAGTTGTTCGGAGAAATTGATTCAGAAAAAGAGGCAGCGAAAAAATTATTTCTGTCACCTCTATTTGACTATATGAAGAACTCGGGATTTAATGTAAGCGAAAAAGTACGAGAAGGACAAGTCACCGACGAAATCTTAAATGAAATAAGGGAAAGTGATTATGACATGGTAATACTTGGTGGTAAGACCGGGCTTTCACCGGCGCGATTATTACTAGGTAGTACGGTATCGGAGGTTATGCACCGGGCGAACATATGCGTTATAGTGATTAAGCCTTCAGAGTTATTGAAATAATTTATTTCTTTCTGACAATTAATTTAATAACGTCCATACCCTTACATGTTACGGCAATGGAAGAACGTAATGAAGAATGCATTATCAAGTTTAAAATTGAGTCAGATGACCAAATTAAAGCAATACGTGCTTTGTTTAGTCGTATCTCGAGTGAGATAAGAGTTGAGTTTTATCGGTCAACCGATCTCAGAGATGTTTACTTTTCCCCACATAAAACTTTTCTAGAATTTGAAAGGGCATGGACAGATGATTTAGGAAATCTAGTTCTTCTCGAAAATATCCCTGCAGGGAACGTTGTGATATATCACTGCAGCAGCTACGTAAAGACCTTTAATTATAAAGATGAAGAAATTTACATCAAAACAATCGCACTAAGTAAAGGATACGACTTGTGTCTATGTACTGGTAGAAGTTCTTTCAGGTATAATTGTAGCGATTTTATCTACTCTGATCGATATTTTGATTATGCTTTTGGAGAGCGACTATATTGGTTTGTTTGTCATTCAAGTTCAAAAGACAGTCCAGAACTTATTCGAGATAAACTGATCGAACTGTTCGGACACGAGTTCGGAGAGAAAGTACTAAACGAGCTACAAAATAGCAAGTTTTTCAACAGCAAGAATTACTGTGATTAAAACGATCTATGTGTTCCGAGCCATATCCATCTAATTCGCGTCTCACTGCTTAGTGGACACGCTCGAGGATTTTCTATACCCCTCGAACGAAGGGCATGACAAGTACACACACATCGTGGGATTGTACCGCCATAAAGTTGACAATAAACGCTGGACTTTTGCTCTTCTTTTTTAATCGTCATATTTTTTAACTTACAAGCTAATATTTTCTATAACAATAATTCTCATTTACTTTAATTTATAGTTTATTAGGATATATAAGTCTATAATTAATTAGAGAGCTTGCATTTAAAGACCGCATACATCGAGTATCTATAACAATTGATATAAGCATAGTAAAAAAGGGGACGAAGAAACAACTAAAGTTTTTGAAATTTAGTTAGAGCTGTCAAACTTAAATAATGTAATATACCACAGCCAGCATTGTAGCAATACATCTTTGCAGGCGCAAATTTTGTGCATGTCGTCATTTTCCAAATAGATCACAAAATCGTTAAACATCACACTTGAAATCTCTAAGATTTTAATGGATTTATCTCACTAAATACAAATGTGTTTCACTGTTGATTATAAATAGACCAGGAAGGTTACGAGAAGCCATTTTTGAGAAATAATCTCGCCTATAAGGCTTTCTCTGTTTTAACCCGATTCTATTAAAAAACCACCAACACAGCACGTTAGCTATAATTTAGAAGACTTGTTAAACTATATTTTATCACTTGATCGTTTTCGACATGATCATTCGAACTGTGGTCCAAACCAATACAAAAAAGCACGCGTAAGAAATAATTTTTGTATTTTATTCGAGTGAATTATTTGTTTTATGTGAATTCGTTACTTTGTGCAATTAATTTTACTCTATCATTACGTAATAACCGTAGGTTAGAAATTTGGTTTCTAACTGCTTAAAAAATAGTTCTGTAATCACAAAAGTTTCATTATTCACTTTTGAAACTTATTTTTTCAAAAATTTGGCATTGATCGCGTTAAATCTCAATCGTATTCACATCTCACTCTTCTATCTTTTATTTGCCGGGCTGCACGTTTTTAAAAGTTAAGTACAATTTACGTTAGCCTTTTTGTGAGGGATTGTAAGCAGATGATACTTCTTTACAAAATAAGCTGAAAGTGACTCTTTCTATTCGTAATCAATCTAAACCGAGCATTTCTGCTGTATTGCCAGGGCGAAAATAATGGATTATGTTACTTTTTTTCGCGTATTCCTGCGAAAAACGGAATAATATTTTTAAGTTTAAAAATGGTGTAAGGATATGCTAGTGCTTAACAGTACTCAGATGATAATTATGTCCGATAAAGAAAATTTAATAAGTGAATGCAAGGCTGTTGGAAAAGCCTTGAATTTCGAGGTACAGACAGCTGTGGACATCGGTGCTGGTGAGATTGATGTAATTTGGACAAAAAAAGACCACCCAAACCTTCCTGCATTTAAAATAGGTTTTTTGATTTACTCTGCGAGCGGTGACGTGCCTATTGATTTTATAACGCAAAATGTTGTGAAAGCAATTATATCGGTCTGCGACCAGGTGATCTTTTTAGTGCCCGATGAAGCCTCCATGCGATCGGTCAAAGGCAAAATTAGCTCAATGGATGCTATAGGAGGAATGCTGCAACTAAAGAAATATGCACATGCAATCACTCCTGAGGAGCTTCTTGGTGGTATCAAATAGGTGTGAACAAAAATGAGGATAGAAAAAGGTAAACACGTTACGTTAAAATCGCTAAATGAGGATTTATACCTCGAGGCAAATGCGCAGCTTCATCCAGAACTGCCAGATACAACAATGGACATTTATGGCATCCTAACCGCGGAAGAGCATGTTATCATCCATGGCTCGATAAAATGCTCAGAGGCTATCTTTGGCGACAATTGTCACGTGAAAGGTTCAGTAATTACAGGCGGAATAAAAACTGGAAGTAACTTTAAAGCTCATACCGTAGTGGCAGGAGAAGCGGCCAACATAGGGGCCAATTCCGAAATTGCTAAACTTGAAGTGGTCAATGATTTAGTAATTGGTAAAAATTCAAAAATCAGACACGCGATAAGTGAACGCGGACATATTACACTGGAGAAGGGAGCAGTAGTCGACGTAATTGAGGCAGAACAAGGAGTAATTAAAATCTAGTAAAAAAACATTTAAATCTATTATTCGATCACTCAAAGAAAGATTTTCATGAGATCATAGCCTACATCAACCCTTCCCTTAAACTTTTCTTTGATGGTCTCTATCATTGCATTTTCATGTCCAATGGTGTGCGGATAAAGATGGGTGAGCACGATGCGCTCAATGTCTCTATCGTATATTAAGTCCCGTAGCTTTGCAGGTGTCGTATGATTCGTTATGTATGAAAACTCATCCGGGAAAGAACACTCATGAACTAACACGTCGACATTTCCATGACAGAGCTCTTTAATCGCTTCACTTGGCTCGGTGTCTCCAGAGTAGACAAACGTTGATGTTGACGTTTTCATTCTGTACGCGAGGGAGGGCAAACTATGGATCGACTTACGCGCGGTGACTACGCTACTTCCGACCCGGATGACATCACCGTCACATAGTTCTTCTACATCGACTTCGACATCTATGTATCTATAGCAAGATAACAGCGTGTTTAGCCAATCTGTTGTTCCTTCTGGTCCGTAAACTCTGACGCTTTGCCTTTTTATACCAAGGTCATCACTTGTCAATTGTTGCGCCTTCAAAAGTGCTAAAAAGTCCGAGTTATGGTCAAGGTGGTGATGCGTAAAAAATACTGTGGCAATTTTCAAGTAATCGTACCCACTTTGAGCTATTCGCCCCAGAATACCTGCGCCGCAGTCAAAAAGCACAAGTTCTTCCGGAGTCTTTACTAAGATTCCAGATTGAGCTTTTTCAAGCTGGGGTATCGCAACTCCAGTTCCTAAAAGAATGATGTTCATGTTGATTATTAATTAACCATCACAGGTTTTTAAATGTTGTTTTTCTTGTGTATATCTAATAATCTTAGTGCGCATTCTACCGCATCTTCTGGCGTAGTGGCTTTAATCGTACCTTCGATAGCCCATTGAGAGGCAAGAGTTATCACTGGTTTGCCCATTTTCAAAGCAAGAGCAATTTCTGATAGCGTTCCATATCCGCCAGCTATTCCAATTACACAATCTGAAGATCTCGCTATTATCGCATTTCGAGCGTGTCCCATTTCAGTCACAATTGTGACATCTGTATAAGAGTTTGCATCTTCTTTGGAGGATCCCGGCAACACCCCCACCGTTATCCCCCCCGCAGCTTTGGCCCCTTTTGAAGCTGCTTCCATGACCCCGGTTCTTCCACCACAAATGAGAATTGAGCCTGATCGTGCTATTAAAAATCCTGTTCTTTCAGCAATATCTGCTATCTGACTAGAACATGCAGTACTACCGACAATGCCAATTTGTATTTTGTTCATATTGCGATAATTCCTTTGATTTTCAAAGATACTCAAACCCCTTATTAAAAATTACGTTATTTAAAATCTTTGTGAAATTTTCATTATGGCTGTAAAATGTGTTTTTATTCAGAAAAATTAGTCTAAAACGAAAAAAACACCGAGAAATTATTTATATAAAGAATCCCATACGATTTTTGAGGTAATTTAAATGGTTGAGTTACAAGCAGCTGGATTAAGTAGAATTATACGAAAAGCTGGCGCCGAAAGAGTTAGTGCTGAAGCTACTAAGATATTTCGAGAATACGTTGAAAAATACGGAACTGAACTTGCAGAAGAAGCCATTGAAATGGCGAAGCATGCAGGAAGAAAGACCGTAAAAACAGAAGACATTAAGCTTGCGTATCAACGAATAAGCAGATAGCTTATAACATTTATATCCCTTTATTTATTACTTTTTTTTATATAATTAAAATTAGCAAGTTCTCTCTGAGAGTATCTGCTCGAAACTAAAACTCTTTTTTGCAATTATGAGCTATTAAATTTTATGACTAGCATTATCTATAAAATCGATTACAATCCACTGTCCAACTGTTGTGCACTTTTCACACGCTACCGTATTCATTGCTATTAGCTGGCTCCATATTTCGTGGCCACATCGTTTGCATCGAAAAAGGTAAGTTCTCATAACTACTGCTTACACCACTTATCGTATTTTATTATTCTTGCTTTGCAGTTAATATAATTATAAATCTATATAGGTGGTCTGTATTTACACCATCAACTTACTTACTTTAGTCCAATGTTTTATTAATAGTTTGGAAAGATTATCCTGTTTTCTACACTGAAGAGAGAGAAAAGCATTGTTTGGAGATCTCACGTTTAAGTTCATTCACTTTATTATGTGCAATTCTTATTGGTTCAGGAATTTTGTGTTTTATTAAACAGTCTCTAGTAATTTTAAGAGAACTTTCAAGAGAGATACCAGTTCCTGGGCTTATAAATATAGGTCTCGCTTCTTTTTTACTCTTGAGCACAAACCCTACAGTTTTACTCTTGTAAATCAATTTTTGTACCTCTCCTTCTTCTAAAGGTTCTATGAATTCGCCGCAGAGTTTCTTTTTTGACACCCCAATAGTAGGTGTACTGAGCATGATACCCACATATGTCGCAAGTCCTACAGATCTAAAATGGTTTATACCACATCCATCAACCAGTAAAACGTCTGGCTTTGTTCCGAGCTTTTTGAAAGCCTCAATGATAGGCGGTCCCTCGCGAAAAGATAACAGTCCAGGCACATAGGGCATTGTTTCTTTACATAATGAAAACGACTGGTCGACTACTTCCATTTCTTGATTTAGCACGACGACGCAGGATATAACAAAATTTCTGTAAAAAGCCTGATCAGCTGCACCGACTAAGTATATGTTCACAAATGTATCTCTTAATGTGATGTCGTCTGCTATATTCATCTGAATGGCAACCAATTCACTAAATCTTGGCATTCCATCTGCTTGTTTTTTTATTGTTCGCATCTCGCCTTAATAGTTCTTTATACAATTTTTAGCGTTTTAACGTGTAATCTTAAAAAGGAATCCGACTCGATCAAAGTCTTGAAGTTAGAGATTTTTTGTTGTAATTAGGAAAATTATGTGGAACGGCATAATTCAGCTATATAACATCTATATCGCTTTTATCCTGCTTTAAGTTGGTTTTCGTATACTGATTCCTAGTAACATAGTTATTAAAGAGTTCGATGTACTTACGAGCAATTTCATTCCACGTAATTGATCTGCCGTACGTGTAAGTCCTGATCTCCATCTCTCGTCGTAATGCGCTGTTTCTAATTAATTTTGACGCGTTGCGAGCAATGTCATATGAGTCTTCAAAATGGACTAATGTGCCTCTCCCTTCGGCCAATGTTTCTTCTGCGTGC
The DNA here is from genome assembly GCA_963704625.1 of Methanobacteriota archaeon. GTDB lineage: Archaea > Halobacteriota > Bog-38 > Methanoflorentales > Methanoflorentaceae > DASPRZ01. The sequence goes on from OY969924.1 coordinate 2,320,429, forward strand.
AGAAAGGGTGTGGATATTATTGTTTTTCCGCATCCAATTGCCTGGGACAAAACACCACTTGAAATTTGATCTCTTCCCAAATAAGGAAGTATACAAATATCTGAAGCGAGGAAGTACACTATCATCTCCCTGTTTGTGAGGTATCTATCAATGAAAATAACGTTTTTATTTAACTTTAGATCCTTCACCATTTCCTTTAAGCGTTCGCGGTAATGCTCGCCGCTGCTCTTAACGATATTAGGATGGGTTTCCCCCACTACTAAATAACGAACATCGATATCCGGATTGTCTGATATAATCTTTGGCAGCGCTTCTAAGACGAACTCCACGCCTTTAGCTGGATGAATCAATCCAAAAGTGCTTAGCACAAATTGTTTTTCAAGAGACAGTTGCTTTTTCGGTCTCTTCGTACTTATAAAGGGAATGTCAGGAACTCCGTGAGGTATAACAGCGATCTTCTTTCTGTCCAATCCGTATGTTTTATTCAGAATATCTTTACCGATATTTGCAGAAACGACGATACTGTCAGAAAGATCGTAGATTCTTTTTGTGATTGACTGTGCAATTTTTGGTGGATCTGAAAAAACCGTGTGAAGCGTTGTTATTATAGGTTTGTCTAACGCTTCCATAAAGTCAAGAATATTGCTACCCCATACGCCCCCGTATAACCCAAACTCGTGTTGGATGTTGACGACATCAACGTTTGTCAAATTAAGCTTTCTCGCAGCTTCAAAAAAGCTTATAGGCTCTTTGTCTTTAATGGTGCAGCGGACTCTCGATCTTGGATATAAAAGTGGACTCAGGCAACCATAGGTGTGGCTCTCGTGACTTGGATCTATAGCACAAACATCACATTTAATCGCTAGATCGTTATGAATGATATGAAGCAGCAAATCTTGGGTAAATGTAGCAATTCCGCATACCCGAGGTGGATAAGAACTGACAAATGTAATGCGTAATTGTTTGGTAGACATTCAACTAGATATACGATTTATTTGAATTTAAAATTATTGAAACGCTAAAACTGAATTGTAGAAAAATCAAATGTTGAGTACTCTGAGAAATACATATTTAAAGCTCCATGTGCATACAGAAATTTGCTATAAGAGGGCGATGAAATTATGAAAAAAGTTCTTTTGCAAATTTTCGTAGACTATGAAAACCTGGGAAAGACACTTAACATACTCACTGAAGCAAAAGTGACAGGCTTTTATTGCATTGAGTATTGGGGGGCATCGCCTCAAACTTGGCAGGGTTTTGTGATCAAAGAGGAACCAGAAATGGCGCTTGAGGCAATAAGAACTACTGCAGAGAGAGCTATACAAGTGAACACCGTTGTAAATGATTCCATCGCTGAATACATAAAGCGGGCAATTTACGAAGGTTTAGGTGTAAAGGGAAAGCGTTATACGATTATGAAGGTTCCGATTGACTCAATAACTGTCACGATGCCTGAATAGCCGCCGCCTGACATTACGATTAGATACCGTTGGATTACTGTTGGGAGTTTGACGAATCACAATGCTCGCTGATAGAACCTCACATTTTTCGATATCCGGAATACGAGATATGTTTGGATTAACTCGGCCCGATTCAATTAATTTGGGACTCGGTCAACCTGATTTTGATACGCCAAAATATGTTAAAGAAGCTGCAAAAAATGCGATTGATGAAGGATTTTGTAGTTATACGCCCAATAAAGGATATCCCGCACTTCTTGATGCGATATCTGATTATTACCGGCGATATGGTCTCAGCGCTTCCCAAGACAACATAATAGTGACTGCCGGAGGGAGTGAGGGACTCCATTTAGCTTTTGAGGTACTGATAAACCCTGGTGATCAGGTTATAGTGCCCGATCCTGGATTTGTCGCTTACTCTGCTCTTACGCACTTAGCTGGAGGGATTCCGGTAAGCGCTCGTTTAAAACCTGAAAATGACTTCGTCTTATTATCCGAGGATGTCGCTGATTTGATAACAAATAAAACGAAAGCACTAGTTCTGAATTCTCCGTCAAATCCAACGGGTTCAGTTCAGCCTCATGATGAAATTAAAGCGTTGGTTGAGCTCGCCCAAGATTACAACTTTTACGTCATCTCAGACGAAGTGTATGACAGAATACTTTATGAAGGAGAACACGTCAGCCCTGCAAGCATAGACCAAGAACGAGTTATCGTAATAAATGCCGTATCAAAAACATATGCTATGACTGGTTGGAGACTTGGCTACACGATTGCGTCGCACAATGTTGCAGAAGAAATGCTAAAGGTCCATCAGTATATACAAGCATGTGCGTCATCGATTTCTCAGAAAGCAGCTTTTGCAGCTCTAACGGGCCCCCAAGATTTTGTAAATTCTATGGTTTCTGAGTTCAAACAGAGAAGAAATTTAGTTTTGAAAAGGCTTAAGGGAGTTGCAGAATGCGTATCGCCGAAAGGAGCCTTTTATGTGTTTCCTTACATTGCGGGGTATGGTCACAGCCGAGATGTAGCGATGAAGTTAGCAAAAAATGGCGTAATCGTAGTTGCAGGACAAGCATTTGGACAATATGGTGAGGGGTACATTCGCGTTTCTTACGCAGCTGATAGAAAGAAAATTGATCGCGCTTTTGATATTATAGAAAGAGTTTTAAAACCTTGACTAACTGTGAGATGGATCTGACAGTTACGGCTGTGAACTATTTAATTTACTGAAAAACTAGAGTGCAGAAATAGAAGCTCGTTTTCACCGTTACATTGACTGGATGCCGTAACAGTTAGTGAGGCAATAAATTCACCACCCTGTAATTATTCAAAAGCCATATTTGTTAGCATATAAACTTTTTAGATCGCTGTGCAGAGTTTTAAGCGTGAGATATTGACTTGTTTAAAAGACTGCATCATAATCTATCTTTAGTAAGTCGAGTTTGAATTCTCTGATAGCCTCTCTCTCAATGTCCCTCTTATGTTCTAGGTGCCCATAACTGTCTCTCCAATGCTAATAATCGTTGTCGCGTGATTAATGGCCTACTATGAAATTGCTAATTCTTGTCTTCTATTAGTTGAGATAATATTGTAATCCATTAATATGCGCATTCGTTTACAAGACTAAGTTGTATAAATTGTAATGTCAAGTAAATCTTATCTAAAAAGGTAGGTAGCTTTTTATTAGTTTTCTTAGGTAAAAGGAAGTTTAAAATAAATATCAAATGCGCTTACCTATTGAAAAAAGACGTTTCATAGTCTTTTACAACACGCGAGTCATGTCTATAGTCTCTATCCTAGGCATACAGTGGGTACCAAACTTGAGGCGTAGACTAAGAGTTCCCAATAGAAAATCGGAGATCTAGATCCCATATTCTGTTGATCACACCTCATCTAGACCTTCTTCAGTTTGCTTGAAGGTCTCTATTCCATGATTTCAACAAAGCTGTATATACCACTAAATAATTGCTGTATGTTCGCTCGATGCTTAGCGTTTTAAGAAAATTTTACCCCAACCTAGTTTAAAGGTGCTCTAGACTGTTTAATAGTCCCCTCTTCTTAGGCAAAATCTTCGCATATTCAAAAACACGACACACTCACCGCTACTCATTGAACATTCTGTTGCGAAAAATTGATATTATCGCGCTATTGTTATGTATTTTCATGTACATAGGAAAGTCTATCCGGCTTGAGAGAATCTTTAACCGAGATACAGGTAATGCGATTATAATTCCAATGGACCACGGCGTAAGCGTTGGTCCTATTAAAGGCCTTGAAAATTTAAGAGACGCTGTAAACAAAGTAGCTGAGGGTGGAGCAAATGCGGTACTGGGCCACATTGGTCTTGCAAAACATGGGCATAGGGGTTACGGACACGACATAGGCCTCATTATGCACCTCTCTGGAAGCACTTCACTTGCGCCAGATCCAGATCACAAGGTACTCGTAAAGACCGTTGAAGAAGCGATAAAATTTGGGGCGGATGCAGTCAGCGTCCACGTTAACATAGGGGCACAATATGAAGCAGAAATGCTTGCCGTACTTGGAACTATATCTGAGCGGTGCGACTATTGGGGGATGCCTCTACTAGCAATGATGTATCCCCGAGGCGCTAAAGTAGAAAGTGAGCACGACGTTGAGTATGTGAAACTTGCCGCACGAGTAGGAGCCGAGCTTGGCGCTGATATAGTCAAGACTAATTATACAGGCACCCCAGATACTTTTCGGGAGGTCACTGCAGGTTGTCCTGTGCCTGTGGTTGTGGCCGGAGGGCCAAAAATGGATACAGAACTTCAGCTGTTACAAATGATCCGAGAATCAATTGATGCTGGAGGCCGTGGTGTAGCTATTGGGAGAAACGTTTTCCAGGCTAAAGATCCGTCTGCCATGGTCAGAAAGATGGCGCTAATAGTTCACGAAGGCTATGATGCTGAAGAAGTGATTAAGTTATAGGAATGATTTAATCCGCTTTAGGAGCAGTTCTCTCTCGCGCTTTATTCGAGAGGAACCGCTCAACTAACACTTCTCTCTCAGATCAAGTGTCATCTGCGATTTCCCCGACCACTCAATTGTTTTTTTCTCGACTAACTCGACTTTTGTTCTTGGATTTAAGACACTTTGTAGGCTCTCTTTTTCCTCTTTCAGTTTGATCACGTCTGCAAATACGTCCTTGAAATGCTTTTTTTTTAGATCTACCATTCAGTAACTAATCGATGGCTTGACACGACTGGAGATATTAAAAAAGTAACGCGTACCTTTCGGTAATTGATATAAGAACGTGTTGAACCTGACTGGAGAAACGATTGTTCCTTTTAGTACCGCCATATCATCAACCCTCTTACGGAATGTGATGGTAAGATCCTGTGCTTTTACACGGTCGGTTATCCCCCTTATATTAATCATGTCACGATTTTGAACATGCGACGCAGTAAAGAACCAACGGGTAGCTGTCCAGTTAATCCGTTTTTTTGTAAATTGAAGTTTTTTAACGTTGTTGAAGCTTCTTTTACGTTAGGTGCAAATTGCATCCATCGAACTGAATTCTTCAATAGACCACTATCCTATACCCGTTAACAACTTTTTTAAACGTTCTGAGTGAGGCTGTCGTAACATTGCTACAAACAATGGTTCGCAGTTTGGCACCTAAAATTTCTGAATCTCTTCGTGTTTCGCACGACTCAGTCAAACTGTGTTACTACCTAAATTTTTTTTCAGCCGTCCTCGTGTTGCATTTTTTCGAGACATAGCTCTTTAAACTGTTTCGCTTCTAAATTCTGCTGATCTATTTCAAGCGCATGTTCAAAACAGCTAAGCGCCTCTTCGTAATGTTTAAGGCTATATAACGCGCTTCCTTTCGAAAGCCACGCAAAAGCATCAGTTGGATCGATGTTTAAAACTTTATTGAAACACTCAATTGCTTCGTCATACATCTTAAGCCCATCAAATGAGCTTCCTTTGAATGAAAGCGCGTACGTATCGTCTGGGTTTATTTCTAGAACTATGTCAAACATTTCTATTGCATTGTTAAATCGGTCCATACTAAACAGTATGAATCCTTTTCTGTTTAACACCCAAATATTTTCGGGATCAAGTTTGAATGCGGTATCAAGGCATGCTATAGCCTCGTCAAATCTATCTAAGCTGTCAAGTGCGAGGCCTTTGTTAATCCAGGCCAACACGTATCTATCGTTAATTTCTAGAGCTTTGTCAAAGTTTTCTAATGCTTGTTCAAATCTGCTTAAGTTGTAATAAACGTAGCCCCTGTTGTTATAAGATATGTAATACGTCGGATCAAGTTGCAGAGCTCTGTCGAAGCTCTCCAACGCATCAAACCATTTAAATAAATTTGCGAGTGTAAGTCCCCTGCCGTCCCAAGCAGAAGCTCGCGCATCGTCGATTATAATTCCCTTGTCAAAACACTTTAACGCCTCTTCATGTTTTTCCATATTTGAGAGCGCATTTGCTTTGTAAAACCACGTGCTGGCATTATTCGGCTCCAAATAAAGCGCCCTCTCAAATATGCCATCTGCTGTTTCATAGTCTCCCATCATGGTGTAACATATACCCATGTTAATCCACGGCAAATCAAATTCCGGGCTCAGCTCTTGTGCTTTATTGTAACACTTTATTGCTTTTTCATACATCCCTTTTTTTTGATAAAGAACCCCCTTTGCATTATAAGCCAACGCAAAGCTAGGCTCAGATTTAATCGCAAGATTAAACATTGCTAGTGCTTCTTCAAGTGAGCCTTTATCACTGAGTATGTTTCCTTTCGCTATGAGGGCTATAACATTGTTGGGGTCGTTCTGTGAAGCGAGATCATAGCACTTTAGTGCTTCATCAACTTGATTTAGCTCTTCTAGAATAGATCCCTTGTTAAAAAGCGCATCGGCGTTTTTTGGATCGAGTTTAAGAGCCTCGTCAAGTTTGTTTAGCGCATCAAGTTGTTTACCTTGTTGATTAAAAAGCAAAGCTTCTTCGATTAAATCAAAAGGAGTCTTGATTAGTTCTGCACCGCAGCTGCAGCAAGTTTCCGCTTCGTCTGGATTTTCCACATTACAAAATGGACATTGCATCTCTATCTCCTATTGCATATATTTCGTTGGGTATATCTTTACGACGGTGAAACTTAAGTGTTGTGTCGAATGCATCAACCCGTGCGACAATAGAACAAATAATTTGATTTAAGTGTGTGACATATCGAATAATAAATATTTTCTTCATAACATAATCAAATTGTTTTCGAGCAGCATAAGGAAGGCGTATTCCAGTAAACTAGCGATGAAATTACATAACCGTTCAAAAGGTAATCCGTCTGAGTTTTCGACGAACTGGCTTTTTACCGTAGCCTAACGTGAATGATAAATTGTGAAATAGCATCGCTGATGGCACGACAAAGATTTCTTCAGATACAGCTGAGACTTCTTTGATTAAGGAAGTGGGCAGTGGAAATGCGGATATCTTCACGATTGATGCTTGCACTCCGAGTTTCTTTAATGCTTCTTCTGGATATTCTGAGCCTACCCAGAGGCAATAACGCCAATTTGGATCTTTGAGTTTTTAGTTTATTCAACTTCGCCAGTTCCTGCCTAAGTTGTTCCTGCCTTGGTTTAGCTCTTTATGCCTGTCTCGCGCATATTGTGGAATCATTACCGAGCATTTGGGACTTCTTTAATATTCTCCCAATTTTTTTGTTAACGCTTCTGCCGCTCGTGATAACTGATCCCTTTGCATGGGATACCTGTGTTGTTGGTCGCAGCAATACGGGAAGTTCGAACGATTCAGATAGATTGAAAGCGTATTTCACGAAATCGTAAGCCTCTTGCGGCGTTGAAGGGTCAAGGCATAGTATTTCTGCAAATGTTGCCCATCTTCTCGAGTCTTGTTCGTTTTGCGACGAATGACATCCCGGATCATCAGCGACTATAATCACGTGCCCCCTTGGACGCCTGTATATCCGAGTGTCATGACGGGGGTCTGCTGCGACATTCAGACCTACATGCTTCATTGTGACAGCTGATCAAGCTCCATACTAAGAAGCGACAGCGGCAACTTCAACGGAGACTTTTTCGTTTACCGATCACTCGACGTGATTGATCATTGTATTGCGTATTTTTTGCAACAAATGGTATTACCTCTGGTGATGGAGTAAAAGGATATCCGGATACAACAGACGCACCGGATTACATTAAACATAAGCAATAGCCTCATTTCTTATAAGATATCGGTGTTTCATGTGCAACCAATAGCCTCTTTTTTATTGTACATGTATATTTTAATTGCAAAAGTGTGTACGCTACAGTTTGTAGCTGACTTTTGGCAAATTGTCGACCAACATTTAACTTATGATTGAACACAAAATTTAACTTATGATTGAACACAAAACGATTAATTAAAAGGCAGTTTTACTTTAACTACTAGCAATTTTCTCTAGTAGACTCTTTTATGTTGGTTAATATTATGGACTGCGGATTCATTTTAAGCATCCTTCCGAAGCCTTCTGATTCCGGGTCGTCGTTGAGATATATAACCTCTGCGATTCCCGCATTTTTAATCAATCTCCAACACATTTTGCAAGGAGCACCGTTCACGTATAGTTTCGCTCCGTCAATAGAAGCCCCTCCTCGCGCTGCTTGAATAATCGCATTGGCTTCAGCATGCACGCTTACACAGAGTTCGTACCGCTCTCCTTTTGGCACTTTAAGTCGCTCCCTTTCGCATCCCAAATTCAGGCAATGAAGTTCCCCTCTGGCGGCGCCGTTATATCCTGTGGAGAGGATATGATCGCCCTTTGACACGATTATTGCGCCATATTGCCTTCTTATGCATGTAGACCTGGAGGAGACGGTCTTGGCTAAAGTCATGTAGTACTCGTCTTTAGAGATCCTATTTTTAGAACTCTTCGGTTTTTCGGAAGCAGCAGCCATCTGTTTCTTGTAAATTTATCTTTCTTTATATAATGTTGAAAATGTTATATTATTCTCAGCTTTATTTACATTTATATGTGCTGTCATAAATTTTAACGTTTTCAATTTTTTGGTTCGAACTTCTTATCTATAATCACAGTTATACTACGTTTACTAAATTAAGGACACTTAAAGAACATGGAAACAGAAGAGGTAGCTATTAAAGTTTTATGCGCAGGAAATTATCTCATGGCAGATGATGGTGTCGCGATTCATATTCTCGATAAGCTTGAGAAACTCAAACCCGTCGGAGTGGAACTGATAAACGCTGGCGTAGGAGGTCTTGCCATTCTCGACTTTATCGAGGGTGCCGAAGGTGTTATTATCGTTGATGCGGTTAGAGGTGGGGGGGCAGAGCCTGGATCGATTTATAAGTTTACGGACAAGGAGCTTCCACCGCCAAACCTTTTTATGATGTCATTACACGATTTAAGTTTAGTGGATACCTTGCGACTTGGCCGAGAGATACAGCCCGAATTAATGCCAAAAAAGATAACAATAATAGGTATCGAAGTCGAAAAGGTAGAAGGCATTTGCACAGAACTGTCACCTAAAGTTGAAAAAGCAGTAGACAAAGCTATAACCGTAATCTTCAATGAGATCGACGAGTTTAGGGCACAACAAAGCAGTCATCAGAATGACGGCAAAAATAATATATTCTAGTTCCGATAAGGGAAGAAGAGGTACAAAACATGGCGAAACCTATACTAATGGATTTCTACGCAGATTGGTGTGGGCCTTGTAAGATACAAGATCCGATACTTGAAAAGCTAAAGGAAAAATTTAGAGACCAAATTGATTTTAAGAAAATAGACGTCGACGATAATCTTCAGCTCGCGAGTAAGTACGGTATAAGAGTAGTTCCAACGCTCATTTTAGAATGTAACGGAAAAATAGTGGAACACTATGTGGGTGTAACACGACCAGAAGTATTAGAAGCTGATTTAAACAAAGTTATTGAGTCTTGCAAGTGAAACGATACTTAACGTCAAACTGTTAAAGATAAGCGCGTCTTCTTATTATTTCAATACGCAGTTTTATTAAAATGAACCATAACAAGTGCGTGTCGAAGCTATCTAACATGTTTGAACGTTTTGTTAATTATTTGTTTACATCATAAGCAGCGATACAGCGACACTCTTTATAGTCTCTTACTTGAAAGTTGTAACACTTTTTTCAATCTTTTTGTAAAAAGTTCCAACTAATGACAGTAACATGTCATCTCGTATCTAATAAATAATAGCGGAGAGTGGATTTGAACCACTGATCTACGGGTTATGAGCCCGTCGGGATCTCCTGACTACCCCACCCCGCTAATTTCATTTCATGATTGTATTGATCGTTTATAAATCTGATCCTGAGTAAGACTATTTCTGTGCTATCTGAGGCTTTTCGACCAAAAAAAGTTGAGATGTAGCTAGGGACTAGTTATGTATAATTTGGATGGGCCACGTTAATACTGACGTGGCTCTAACCGCTTTCATGTTATTTGAGACGGTTTTCTATTTCTAGCCTATGCGAAACTCGAAAATTGTATTAACGTTCACACTATCTGTTCCAAAACTATAATAAAGTGAATGATATAGCAATTAAATGTATCTCGATGAAAAACGCAATTTCGTTACTGTTCAAGAATACAGAAGAGGTCTTAATTGGTTAAAAAAAGACTTGTTATTGCAGTGAGAAGAGGAGCGTACGATCCATCTACCGCTATGTATGAGATTCCTATATGTTTTGAAAGCGAAGAGGCTGCTAAACGTGCAATGCAGAATTTAAAAAATGAACTTAAAGGGGTCGCGGATTTAGAGCTAGCTATTGTCAATCAAACTATGATAAGTATAAGATACGACAGTCACGATCGATACGATGAGGCGGGGGACTTTCCTCGACTGTATCCAACGCGGAAAGATGTATTTCTTGGATATGTCGTACATCTAGATTTCCCAGATGATCTTAGAGTGAGAGAGATGATACAACAAGCAATTGAGAAGTTGAAGTTAGCTATCATCAATGAAGGAACCCCTGGAGAGCAAGTTCTTGAATTTATCGAATAAAGGATCGCGAAATTGCCTAGGAGTGTCTTTTTTTAAGTTAATAGTTAAGCTTGCGCTTGGTTAAAGTCGAATAATATAACAAATCAAAGTAAGATAACGCTTATTAACGTTGTAACCTGCGATTATTTGAGTCACAGAAGACGCTTCCGCTTTTGCAAGTTGAAAACAGATCTATGTTCCATTGTTAGTCGTGTCTGCTGATGATATTAGTTAACTTTGATAACCTCCTGCCCCCCCTCATTATTGTATTCTAGTCGTTGAGGCATCGTCACTGATGTCACATTTTCGTCGATTTAGTTAGTTGAGATGACTCTTGATTCACTTTACATATTAAGTCACATGCTTTATCAAGGACGCGCCAATTTGTTGTTCTGTTTTGTCTTAAGATATTATGCAAACTAACAAATTTTTCGTTGATTTTGGCGTTACAGAAAACGAGTAGAGAAGCTTCGTGTCCGCGTCTTAACACAGAACGTAGGCCCGTCTTTCCTGAAACGCACGTTCTTGAAATTACGTTTGCCTGATATGGGTAGCAATTTCGCTCAACCTGTTTGCAACAGAAAAAATCTAATTGATTGATTTTTGAGCTATATCATCTATTATACTTGTGAAAGTAAGGTCGAAGTAACCACTAATTGTTAAATGTTTGGAGAGTAATTTAGGTTATATTTTGTATCCGCATTACGAATCACTCATAAGTAGCATCATGAGAAAAAGTATACCGTTCTTCGAAAATAAAAGTGATCCAGAATGAAAGTGACAGTTGTATGTTCTTCAGAAGATCCTGCTTCACAAAATATAAAGCAACATCTGTTAGGGATGGCAACATGGGAAGAGAAGGATGGCGATTACAAATGCTATGCCTATTTAAATTTCGAAATAGTCGAGGTAAGAGATAAGCTAATTTTTCAAGACTGCATCGATAGAAAGCTTGATACTGACCTCATTATCTTTGCATCTCGCCATAAAAGCGACGTATCCCCCCTCCCGTTGCTGACCGCTCACTTTTCTGGTAATGTCGCTGAAGCAAAGCTTGGGGGTAAATCTCATCAGCTTGTGCGCGCAGCACCGAGAGCACTTAGATCACTCATGTACAATTTGAAAAAGTTTTCAGACGTTGCAATTACCCTCGAAGCAACACATCACGGTCCTTCCGATATAGTTAAACCTTGCGTGTTTATAGAGCTGGGGAGTTCTGAGGCTGAGTGGCACAACCATCAGATGGCAAAAACTATCGCCAAAGCAATATTTGCACTTGATTTTGACCTTTTATCTTCAGAGTGTCCGACAGCTGTAGGGTTTGGCGGGAACCATTATGCAGCTCGGCATACAGAACTTCTTTACAGCTCTGATATATGTTTTGGGCACATTTTTCCATTGTATCAACTGGAATATCTCGATAAAGAACTCATAAGAAGCGCGTTTGAAAACTCAGCAGGCGACTTCGCCTATTTTGATAGGAAGAATATGGGGAGATTTAAAGGAAAAATTGAATCACTGATTAAAGAGCTCGGCTATGAGGTCCTTAGATCGCGCGATGTAAGGGAACATGGTGGTCTACCGTGGAAGAAGTACTTCGCTCTAAGACAAGAGGTAAAAAAACATGAATTATGCGACGCAAGCAAAAATTTACGAATAAGCACTACTTTGCGTGACGGTATCTCCGACGATACGAGAGGATTTCAGCTGGATCTTATTAAAATGGAACTTGCCGTCGTTCACAAAGCGCAAAACGTCGATAGAAATGCCGTGCGCAGACTGCTTGATGCAGAAGATGTTGCATATCTGGAGCGAAGTGACGGGTACGTAGAGGAGATATTAGCCGATCAAGGCGTGGATACAGAGAGCCTTATAGAGAGATTACAAGATGGATGTATTGAAATACTAAAAGAACATTATGATATTGAATATTCAAACGATAAGTCAAACATATATATATTAGAAAACAAGTTTAACCCACAACTTGCGAAAACGCTTGGCGTTGATCAGGGACCGCTATTTGCAGAGCTTGCAAGCGGAAAGCCTGTCCGTGTTGACGGAAAGTTAATTATGCCGAATGAAGTACGGTCAACGGTTAAGAAAGCTTTAAAAATCAATTAAAATCAAAAAGCCTATACGATGAAGTGAGATTTATGCCATGTGATTTCAAGCTGGAGGTCGTAAAATGAAATCTATTATAGAAAGCGCGCTTGCGAGAGAGACTAAAAACGATATAAGCGAGACTCCACAGCACAACTACACAGAAGATAAGGAACTGGAAGAGGTCCTCAAGGAACTTCAAACCAACGTTATTGTCATAGGATGTGGTGGGGCAGGTTCTAATACCGTAACACGAATGGAAGAGGAAGGAATTCAGGGAGCGGATTTACTTGCTCTCAATACTGACGCTCAGCATCTTATAGGCACTAAGGCACACAAAAAGATCCTCATAGGACGCCAGCGAACCCGTGGACTTGGAGCAGGATCACTCCCACAGATTGGCGAAGAAGCTGCAGTAGAAAGCCAAGACGAGATACGTGCAAGTGTATCAGGTGCCGATATGGTGTTTATCACAGCTGGTCTTGGTGGCGGGACTGGCACTGGAGCCGCCCCGATAGTCGCAGAAGCGTCACGAGATGCTGGAGCGCTTACGATAGCAGTCGTCACTTTGCCTTTTGGTGTTGAGGGGATGGTAAGACGTGCTAATGCGGAAGCGGGTCTCGAGCGACTTCGTGATGTTACTGATACGGTAATTGTCGTTCCGAATGATAGGCTTCTTGAAGTTGTTCCAAGATTGCCACTGCAAGCTGCTTTTAAAGTCTCTGACGAAGTCTTGATGCGCGCAGTAAAAGGGATAACTGAACTCATAACAAAGCCTGGACTTATAAATCTTGACTTCGCTGATGTTAGAACTGTGATGCAAAAAGGCGGCGTTGCGATGATAGGATTAGGAGAATCTGACTCTGAAGATAAAGCTGTTGATTCCGTTAAAAAGGCTTTGAGAAGTCCACTGCTTGACGTCGATATATCGGGGGCCACTGCGGCATTGGTAAACGTCATAGGTGGTAATGATATGACGGTAGCAGAAGCTGAAGGGGTCGTGCAAGAGGTATATGAGCGTATTGATCCTGATGCACGTATAATATGGGGTGCTCAGATTGATCCAGAACTTGATCACACCGTAAGAACGCTGCTCGTTGTCACAGGCGTTAAGTCACCCCAGATTTACGGAAAGACGGACATCGCGAGAAGTAAAGGAACTCAAAGGTTCGGCATAGACTTTGTGAAGTAACGAACGTTTATTTGAACTGGATGCCCACAAAACATTTTATATTAAGAATGGCAAAGTGGGTATCTAATAATATCTTGTTAGATCTATTATTACAAAATGCGCGTTTTTATTAGATTACAGTAATTTGGTGAATTGAGGATGGCTAAAAATGAGAAGAGCTCCACATCAAAGTCAACTAAACAGGATAAGTCCGAGGAGCCGTCTATCTGGCGCAAAATCGAACGCAAGCTTCGTGAATACCAAAGGATATTAACGCTTACTAGAAGGCCGTCCAGAGAGGAGTTCACAACAATTGCAAAAGTCGCTGCGATCGGCATAATCGCAATTGGTTTTGCAGGATTTGCGATCTACCTTGGCATGGTGATCGCACCGCAAAATCTTGGCATAAAAAATGCTACGTCATCAATGCAAAATACAACCGCCCCTATCGAAAATAAGACAATGCAAATTACCGCGAATGCTGCCGTTACAGCTACGCCGAGCAACGTTACAAGTCTTATAGGGGGATCAACGAGTAACTTGGCTAATTCCACAAATTTAACGCCGTGAATAAGGGGCATTCGAGTGTCTGAAGAAAAAAAGGAAGAGATCGAATCGTCAATTTATGCGATAAAAACAACGGCAAATCAAGAGCGTGCTGTGGCTAATCTACTCGCTCTTGCTGCTAAAAAAGAGAACTACGACATAAGGGCGATTCTCGTACCGAATGAACTGAAGGGCTACGTCCTAGTTGAGACCATTTCACAAGCCCTTCTAGAGCAGGCAATTCAGGGGATACCACACGCACGGGGAGTGGTAAAGGGCAAGACTGACTTTGCTGAAATCGAACACCTCCTGACACCTAAACCGGCAATTGCTGGGATTGAAGAGGGTAATATTGTTGAGTTGGTGGCCGGGCCATTTAAAGGCGAAAAAGCCCGGGTAAAGCGCATAGATGATCGTCGTGAGGAGATTACGGTGGAATTATTTGAAGCGATGGTCCCAATACCGATTACTGTGAGAGGGGATCACGCGAGAGTTTTGAGTAAGGAGGAACAAGAATAAATGGCTGATGTAGTACAGGGTACTGATACCTGGCGGGAAAGCAACGCCCGGCCCGCCAATCGGACCTTCTTTAGGGCCGCTAGGCATAAACGTGAAAAAAGTTGTAGATGATATGAACGCTCAAACGGCATCATACAACGGGATGATGGTGCCGGTTACTATTATTGTCGACGATAACAAAAATGTCACCCTTGAGGTTGGGACCCCGCCGACATCAGCGCTGATACTAATGGAGGCGGGATTAGAAAAGGGCGCCTCAACAGGAGAGGTTGTTGGGAATCTTACAATCAAACAAGCAGTTAAAATAGCTGAGATGAAACGGGAGAAGTCGTTGTCTTATGAACTAAGAAACACTGTGAAAGAAGTGTTAGGAACTTGTGTCTCTATGGGAATCTCTGTTGAGGGGAAAACGCCAAAAGAGGTTCAAAGGGATATAGACGAAGGGAATTACGACAGTCAACTTGAAGATCAATCTGTGTAATCTGTAGAAAGATTAAAGTAAACCTTAAGCAAAATGGAAATAGACCGTAGCAGATCATTCTGGTGGTCGGTTAACTACGGAGGTAGGCATGGTAAATGAAAAGATATTAAATGCAGTAATTCAAGCCATTGAGTCTGCGCCACAGAGAAAGTTCTCAGAAAGCATTGATTTAGCGATAAATCTAAAAAACATTGACTTGAGTCAGCCGAAGAACAGAATTAATGAGGCAATACTGCTGCCAAACGGTCGCGGTAAGTCAACTAAAGTAGCTGTTTTTGCAAAGGGCGATCTTGCGATTAAGGCCCAAAATGGAGGAGCTGACTTGGTTATCTCTCCTGACGACATAAGCAAAATAGGTGGCGATAAAAAACAGATGAGGGCAATTTCCAGTGGCATCGATTTCTTCTTGGCAGAAGCTCCACTTATGCCATCGATTGGTAAAAGCTTCGGACCGATTCTGGGACCTAAGGGTAAGATGCCCGACCCCATTCCGTCCGCTGTTGATCCTGTACCTATTATTGATCGCCTCAAGAGGACGGTGAAGGTGCGATCCAAAGATAAAATAACTTTTCATGCGTTAGTCGGAAACATGCACATGCCGCCTGAAGAACTTGCGGCTAATGTAGAGGCTGTGATAAATACAATTGAGTCAAAGCTGGAAAAAGGCACGCAGAACATTCGTTCAATATTTGTAAAGACGACTATGGGGCCTGCTGTGAGGGTGATGTAATATGGGATTTGCTTACAGCGTCCATCGGCCGGCTTGGAAAGATAAAGAAGTTAAAGAATTGAGAGACAAAATCACAGGGAATACGGTTTTTGCAATAGTCAGCATACAAGGCATCCCTGCACAGCAATTTCAGAAGATAAGGGCTGAGCTTCGAGGAGTTGCGGAATTAAGGGTTACGAGGAACACGCTTATCGATCTCGCTCTTAAAGAAATTGGCGCAGATACAGCTGAACTATTTAAAAGTGTCGAAGGACAAACTGCTCTTGTCTTTACTAATGAAAATCCTTTTAAACTCTTTCGATTACTTGAACAGAGTAAAACTCCTGCTCCAGCAAAAGGAGGAGATGTCGCCCCTCAAAATATTGTCATAGAGAAGGGGCCTACGCCCTTTAGGCCTGGGCCGATCGTTGGAGAGCTTCAAACTGTAGGCATTCCAGCTGCGATAGAGAAGGGAAAAGTCATCATTCGCGAGAGTAAGGTAATCGTGAAAGAAGGAGAGAAAATAAGTCCAAGGATTGCTGATGTGCTCCAGAGGCTTCAAATTAACCCGATGGAGGTTGGTTTATATCTCCGAGCTGCTTATGATGGTACTACCATCTACGCTTCGAACGATCTCGCAATTGATGCCGAAGCGTACTTCGACCAATTCTTAAAGGCGGTATCGAATGCGTTCCATTTAGCAATGAATGTAGAGTATCCGACGACGATGACCATGACCCCTCTGCTACAAAGAGGTTTGTTGGTGGCACGGAATCTGGCTCTGAAAGCAGAGATCTTCGAGCCAGATGTGATGGATGCCCTCCTCTCGAAGGACTACAACGAGGCGCTTACAATTGTCGTGCTGCTTCCTGATGAGGCATTAGACGACGAGCTCAAGGTTCTTAAAAGTCAGTCAGGAGCTATTGCAGTTCCCGCTCCGGAGGTTCCAAAAGTAGAAGAAAAGGTTCAAGTGAAAGAGGAAAAAGATGAGGAACCTGACTTTGCCGGTTTGGGGGCACTGTTTGAATAAAATTAGAGCTAATAAATTTAAAGAAGGTGATATTAAAAATGGAATATGTATATGCAGCACTTATGCTACACGCGACGAGCAAGGACGTAACTGAAGATGGTGTCTCTAAGGTCCTTACTCCTGCTGGAGCTAAAGTAAATAAGGCAAGGGTGAAGGCGCTTGTTGCCGCGCTTGAAGATATCGACATCGACGAGGCAATCTCAAAGGCAGTATTCACTCCGGTTGCAGCTCCCGCAGCCCCCACAGTCGCTGCTCCTATAACGACAGAGGTGCAAGAGGAGAAGAAAGAGGAAGAACCCTCAAAAGAGGAAGAAGAAGAAACTGGAATGGAAGGGCTTGGGGCTCTATTTGGTTAGCCAGAGAGCTTCCAGTTCCTTTTTGTTTATTGAAACTTTGCTGATGCGCACGGTGTTCTTATTAGAAGCTTTGACGTCACGTGTACTAATATTGTTAACTAGTTTGTGCTTGTTATCGAAGACATCTGTGAAGCATGTTTAATTTGAGAGAAAGAGACACGTATTAAGTCACAGTTCGTCTAAGTAGACAAAGGCAATTTGGAACTATACGTAGTATCAAAATGAATTAGCAAAAAGCGCATCAACGATTAAACTGCTTTGACTAGATTTAGTAATTCAGACATCAAGTAAGAAGAACCGTAACATCTACCGGTTTTTAATGAGTTGAGACTTTGTTACTTAGGTTAGAAAATTAGCAACTTTTGCAATAGAAACTGATTTTGTAAGAATTGCACTTGCGTAACAATCTGATGTTGATCATGAGCAGTTAGTAACACATAAGTGCCTTTAAACAAAAGTTCTAAATTAGTATTTATTTCCTTGTAAGTGTCAGTAGCTGCTCCCACATCTTACTTTTATCAGTCCTTTTTGTTTAACGGTGGATTAAGATAATCTTGTGTTCTCTGGTCATATAAACACGCGTGTTGTTGTCGCATCGAATTCAGTTCGAATCAGGCTAGAAATTAATTCGGCAAGTCCTGCAAAATCGCACTATTAATGCAATACAGTTAATTTTAAAAGTGCTGTTGTAAACGGTTTGTCAATTCTTGACTTATATTAACTTTACTTTAGGCACGTTATATGAAAATTAACGGTTGATTGTTTTAGTAGACTTGCTGTGTTGTTAAACCCTTTCTTTAATACACATTCTTTGTATGACAAAATTCGATGTAAGTAGCTTAGTTCGATATTAAATGGGCTGGGAGTCTAAGAATAAGAGTGGGAATATTGTCACCTTTTTAGGCACTAGACTGACTGAGCGGTAGGGACAGTTGGACAGGGGCGCTGTTATATATTATCCTCGCAATGGTGGACTTGTGACGTAAAAATGAATTATGGCGAGCGAATAGGATACCTAAAGCCCTCTAAAAAGGATCAAAATCTTGAAATACAGGTGCAGCAGTTGGAACTGGAGGGAATCGCCCATAAGAAGATCTTTGTCGACAAGCAAGTTACCGGAAAAATGTCTGCTTTTGATCGACCTGCATTTAGTGAAATGTTGCAGTACATAAAAACGCACAATGTCAGCACGCTCTTTGTGTATGAGCTCTCTCAGATAGGTCGTTCATTTCTAAATACCTTAGAAATAGTTCAGAGACTTGAGGAGGAGTTTCATGTTATTGTCTGGTCTTTGTCACCAAAGGAGACGTGGACCCAGACAACTGATCGATCGATAAGGACATTAATATTAGCCATCTTTAAGTGGGTAGTTGAACTGGAGAGGGAAAGCGTTAGCGAACGAACAAAAGAAGGATTAGCAAAGGCCAGAAATGAAGGGAAGCATATCGGGCACCCTTTCAGGGAGATAAACTGGAAAACTGTGGACGAATGCCGAGAGAAGGGCATCTCGTGGTCTACCATCTCTCGCATACTTGATATCCCATATTCCACGCTTATACGAGCGAGAAATCGAAGATTTAGAGAAACTTATTTAGAGTTGGGTGGCAAGCGCCCTGAAGTCTAGTAATAAGTCCTTTCACATAATGCTGTTTATATAGGGTAGCAGCGATGGTTCTACATATGAAACGATGCAAAGATAGACATTTGAACTATGATTTAAAGTGATATGTACTATATTAAGTTTCCAAACGTACTGGAACCTCTTCAATTTGACGAACTTATAGACTACTTTTTTTCCTGACGTGTCATCCTCTCTTCCATGAGCGCTTTTAAGACCGTAACGTTGTTAAATAGCTTCTCTCTCGAAGCATAAACAAGGGTTATATTCTTGCCTTTCGCGTCTTGAATAAGTTTGTCCAGCAATTCTTCTTTCTGTGCTAATTCTTCTTCGTACCGTATTTTAAACCCTTCCCACTTATTAGGATCATGGCTGAACCACTTTCGTAACTCACTGCTCGGCGCAATGTCCCTGAGCCACTCATCAAGTTTAGCCTCCTCTTTCTTCACACCTCTGGGCCACAATCTGTCGACGAGAACCCTAAGACCATCATTGTTTTCTGCTTTTTCATAAACTCGTTTCAATTTTATCATTTTATTTCATTCCAAAGACGTATATCAGTAACCTACAAAAAGTAAATCGATCTATTCTATCGCCCATTAGAAATGTTCTCCAAAGTCTTTTTTTACCTATCCACGTAGATCTTCAAGCCTAATAAAAAAATCGTGCATATCAGTTACCAACTTTTTCTACGTTGCATTAATATACTTTTTTATGTGCAAGCACATGAAACTCGTATCAGTAGTCTCATACCTCGGCAAATGTCTTGCTCTATTACCGTGGATTATGCTTGGCTTTACTATTTTTTGTGCTAAACTTTTCAAAGTACTACAACAATAAAAAAAACTGAAATTTGTGAAGCAGTTGAGATTTGTTTATTCACCAAAGTAGTCTATTTGTAAAAATTGATTATCTTTGATTTACTCATTCCATTTTTTAAAAAAGTGGGCGTAATATTATACGCGAAAGATAAGCCTTAACAGGTTTATCCATACCTGATTCGTCGAATCTTTGTTCGAGATAGCAACACAAGTAAAATAGTTACTCGTATTTCCAACCGTCCCTCAGGTTATATATTCTACTTACTCTCCAATTCCTTAGAGTGCATTTTTTAAACGAAATATGAAAATTGTTGTCCAGCGCGCCACGGTCTAAAAAAACGAAATCAGCAACTACCGCAGGAGGCCAATCGCAGACAAGAAATTGGCATCTGATCTATCTATATGTTACAAAAAAAATCACTGCAAGTTCAAGAATGGCAGAGTTATGATGAAATACAGAGTATATGTTTTATATTTCGGGTGCTTGATCCGTTAGAAGATTAGTGATGCAACGCTACCGTATACTAGGCAAAGAGAACATATATGTCAAAGGCAGCTGTAGCTGGGCGAGTCTAACGTATAATGCGAAAGATGAAACATATTACTAGTGCGTCGACTCCCAAAAGATAAGTCCTGCAATCAGGTATGCCTCAAGCGGTGAATAAGTAATGTATCGTGGCGCTTTATGAGTTTGTACCAAAATAATTCCTAATCCTGATCGCTTCATAAGAAAAACTCTAGAGATATTGTCAGAGTATTTAATTCGTTACCTGAGGATGATAATGGAGTTACCTCATCTGCGCGTACCATGGTACTGTCGCTTGGCATGGTAACAGAAAAAAGAACAAACCACTCGTTATGATTTTGTCAATAGTGCAAGTAACTAAGTTGTATGGCCGTGTTACGCATGCACCAAGTTGTAAAGTGTAGGCCACTCAGGATGGTCTCTCCATTGAGGGACCTGCGCCTGTGAACTCGCGTCTATCTCTTTGAAATCGAAGAAAGCCATGCACGGATTCCATTTGATCTCAATCTGCCTTCTAAGGTCGCCGGTCTGATATAATTAATACTCCACCCATCCCTGAACGAATCCTTTATTTCAGCTTGCGTCACCCGTCGTGGCCCATAGTCTCCCGGTTCTAATTCACTGAAACAGAGCATAAAATATGTCCCCCCACAGCGGATGACGCACTTAAGGTTATCAACAAAAAGATGGCGTTCTTCGTCGCTCAAAACATGGAACAGTCCTGAGTCAATGACGGTATCGAACGTTCTTCCAAGTGTGTGCAGCTCTAATGCATTTAATACGAGAAACGTTGCCGTTAGATGGCGCTGAGCTGCTTTCTCCTGTGCTTTCTGGAGTGCACTCGGTACAAAATCTATTCCCCACACTTCGTGCCCCTGCGCAGCCATATACAGGACATTCTCTCCAGTTCCACATCCGACGTCGAGTATCGATCCAACGATCTCCCCTCTCTGTTCTAACTGTATATACTCTTTCTAAGGACGTCCGATATCCCATGGTGGTTCGCCTTTGTAAACAGATTCGAAGAAGTCCGTGGGATATCTGTTTATCACTTGGATGACATAAAGAATTTCCTATCACTGCTACACTAAAACGTTAATGATCTCTAGACCATTTTGAGATAGAAACGAAAGGTGATACAGCATATAAGCGCGCATCAATCTGCCTATTTATAAAGAATTACGTGATTATCGCTTTTATATTTGTATAGATCGCATATGCTCAAATGTCGAGTTGACATGTAAAGGCGCGCGAATATTATGCTAGTCAACTGATCGTCTCGTGAATTGATTCCGTCTTATCTCGAACTTTCCGAACGTAGATGCAACATCATTTTTCTGTTATTGCTATTTTTATAACAATAGATTCCAAATTATAAGCATAACTCTTTACTACAACGTATAATATGTAGCATAGTTAGGGAGGTGAAATGAATATCGTCGCACATGATAGCAAAGCGGTAGAAGTCCTTGTAATTGAAGATAACCCCTTAGATATCCTGATGATAAGAGAAGGGTTCACAGATGTACCAGTCGCTCATAACCTTAGCGTGGTCACTGATGGGGAGAGAGCGATAGACTTCCTCTATCATAAGAATGAACTTACTAATGCCCGACGACCCAACCTTGTCCTCCTCGACTTGAATTTACCGAAAAAAGATGGTCGTGAAGTGCTTGCGACAATAAGGTCAGACGATTCACTGAGAGCCATTCCGGTAATCGTAATTACCACCTCTGATCTCGATACGAGCATTCTCAACGCGTACTGCTGCTGGGCAAACTGTTATTTAATAAAACCGATTGAATTTGATGAATTTGTGGGGATGATAAAAACAGTTGCAACGTTCTGGTTAAGCGTTGTGACGCTACCATCATAGTGGTCGGTGAGGATGTCAGCGTTTGTGCTGTACTAAAAAACGTATAAACTGCTCATTAACTAATTGAACACAGCAGCGTGTTAAAAAGCACTCGTTTTATCACAGAAAAGACTATATAATGTACGACTCTACGGTGTTATCGAAACGTCAACGTAGAGCAGAACGTTGATCTTAATTCCTGTCAGAATTTACGCAAATTTTCCTGCTGCGCCATGTCACAATCTTCTTGCATTATTTGAAACTAGGGCTGTTTATCCAGATACGCAAAGTAACTTTTCACTTAGTTTGATATTCTTCTATTCGATCGAGCCATTCATTGACCATGCAATTGAACACCACTTCCTGTTCGACTTCGAGGCCATGTCCGGCTCTATCCAGGATTGCGAATGTTCCGCGGGAATAATTCTCAATGATCTTTAATAAATCAGCATACCCGACGGAAGTATCTTGACGTCCTGCAAGTATTAATGATGGCTTGTCGAAAGGACGTTCAAGTTTGTCTGCGTCAAAAGAAAAGTTGTATCCATCTTTTTTAAACCGGTTAATGAAGACAGTATCTTTGGTTTTCATCCCTGGAAGTATTTCCAGCTGGAACCTCTCCCACCGTCTTTTATCTTGGAGTACGAGCATGCGCTCAAACATTTTTCTAATGTTAAGATCCATGCCGACTAAAAGTTCGGCATCCCTAACGAACACCCGACGTTGCGGCAAATCACGCTTCTCCCGGTCGGCAATGATAACAGGACAGATGAGAAGAACTCCATCCAGGTGCTCAGGCACATCGTGGACGAGTCCTCGGGCAAGGTATCCACCATAGGATTCACCTGCCACTGAAAAATTGCTATCAGGAATAACCTCTTCGCAGAACCGGATTGCCATCCCAAGCATGTCGTCTGAATTTTTTAACCGGTCACTAGCCCTTGTGCGGCCCATGCCAGGCAGATCGAGGTAAATACGTTTCCAGCCTGGACGCCCTTTGAAGATTGGTTCCATGCAGCCGGTCATGACATTATGGTCTATGCCGTAACCATGGATAATGAGTAGCGGGATTCCATCACCGTACGCTTCATAATAAATCTTCAACTCGTCAATCTTGCATATCATTTCTTGCCATATACACGTTAATTTATAAAGTGTAGCTTCACCGACTTTTTAAGTTATTAATGTAACAGTAATAAACATTGGTCTTCCAAGCGCAGGGAACTTGAACTCTGCAAACTAAAAAAATGCTAAGATTGTAAATCAAACAGCTGTAATGCGATGTTTGTTACACTCTGTCTGCAAGCCTGAAGATGGATTGTATCACTAGAGTTCTGCTGTATTACTTTTTGATTGGTTAATCTGTGCAGCTTTGTAGTTTTAAAGAATAACGTTATCCCTCTTGATTAACAAGCCCTCAAGCCACCCAAATATTCATTCGTTTGATATCATCGCTGCGCCTACCTGGTAGTGCCCCTCGGCCCCCTCAGCAGTGGAGAACATAAATTCCTTTGGACATGTAAGCGCATCATAGAGCTTCCGTATTAGTCCTGGGAATGACGCGTCAGCTTCGACATCAATGACAAGCGTAGGGCAGGAAATCTTCTCTGCTACGCCGGTGAATAAAAATAACTCTTTCGTAATATCCTAAGTAACGAGCTTATAAAATATACGGAATAAGCCTTTTCGTCCACTTCGTGTACTTGACGTATTCATCACCAAGTTCTGAAACCAAAACTCTCTCCTCTACATAAATCCGGTAACCGAACGTCAGGCTAAATATCAGCGCAAGCAAAAGAACAGCTCCCCAGGACTGTAGTGCTAATCCGAGTCCCACTAAGGTCAGAAGCCCTCTGGTATATGCTGGATGCCTCACCAAGCGGTAAGGGCCCTTGTCTACTACTTTCTGACCCTTTTGAACACCTACCATTGTGGAGAAGAAACGTCCTAACACTGTAATGGACCACTGTCGGAACACAATTCCGAAGACCATCAGTACTATCCCAGGATAGAAGACCCAATTGGGCAACATGGCGATACCAGACGTAGCAAAGGAGAACGTAATGACGATTGACATAAATATGCTTATAAATATCAACAGATGGCTGCCTTTATCATTTCTCTCTATTCTCGTCCCATGACGACGTAGGCGAGGGATTGTGCCTGCGCCTACAACTTCGCTTAGCAGCCACAGCCATAACACTGGGTAGAACACCGAGGCTGCGACACTCGAAGGGAATAGTTGTACCATTTTAACTCACCTTATTCGTTCCCACATACTGGTGTTATTCATCTTCTTCTAACAACTTAACTTGTTACAAAATAAACATAATTATTCATTGTGTAACGGTATATCCGTATATGTTATAAGTTCAATGAAATTCTAGAATCGGGTGCCGACTTTTGATTAAATCTTAGCCCTTAAGTTTTTGAACTAGTAACTAGATTGTCTTCGTTGATGACGAACATATATCTACTATCCAGTCTACGTATATGGTGATGGGTAATGGACACAGAAGATGAGTTTACCCAACGCCTTCTAAAATTCGGCCTTAACGAAAAGGAGGCACGACTCTACCATCACCTGCTCAAGTACGGGCCAAAGCACCCTTCCCTGCTTGCAAAGTCACTCAAGACATACCGAGAGGATGTTCACCGCATGCTTGTAAACCTAGTTGACAAAGGCATGGTGAATCCTTCACTCGACTCGCCGACTGTCTATGCAGCGGTGGACCTTGACACTGCTCTTGATGCCGCACTTAAAAAGCATGAAAGCGAACTCCGCGAGATGTCAATGATTAAACAGGAGCTTGAGGAGCTTTCAAGGCAACAGCGTTTTAGGCCATCTGACGAAGTTTGCACATTTAAAATCATAAAAAACATTAAAGAACTCGTAGCTATTGGTACATCGCTCGTGGCGTCACTGGAGAGGGAATTAATGTATGTCATTCCCGGTGATATGCTAATTTTTGCCTCATTATATGGATTAACCGGCACTAGAAAACTTATAGAGCGTAACGGGCGGGTAAGAGTTATAACTAATATCTCGTACTCAACGATTGAAACGGTACAGCAGCTGCTAGACGTTGGTGAAGACGTGCGCCACTACAATAAGTATCGAGGGGTGTACTTCGGAGTGTGGGATAGAAAAATTTGTCTTAACGCGATTAATGTCGATGTCAGGCGAATTTCGCTTGATGAGCCTGTTGCCGTGCTCTGGACAGATGACCCTACTTATGCTGAGTATCTCATGTCCACCTTCGAACTATTATGGAAGCAGTCAATCCCCGTAGCACAGCGCATTGAAGAGTTATTAGAAGAAGGGCCTCAGCACGTTTAAGGATATGAGTTATTACATTAGGGTATCTCAAATAGTCTCTTTTTAAACCTGAACCCCACGGGGAAGGAAGGTTTATGGATATAAAATACAATAGGAGTAGTTTCCTCGTTTATGCCGTTACAGCTTTTAGTTTCTTTTTTCTGCAATAATGATAGTCTCTCAGTTATGCTGAAGAATCTTTAAAGCAGGGAAAAAGCCATTTTGGTTTGAGAATGCAACAGAGAGCTATCATCTGTTCAGGAATCGATGTAACCATTTGTCACAATTGTTTCAAGGATGAAGCAATAGCAGTTCTCATTTCAAGAGCCCATTGTTGGACACTTATCGAGTACAAGAGACACATACATCAAACAGTCGGTGCTTCTGCCAAGATCTCGTGCATCCGCTCTTCCATACTATCAGACTGTGTCCACAAGATCTCAAAAGTTGCTCTGAGACGCTCGGCAAAATCAGTATTATCACTCCACAACCAAACGTTATGTAGATCACTTTCAGATTGCAACACATCGCAGTCAAGTGCCGTGAAACTCTCTCTATTATCAACTATTAGAAAATGTATCCCTTGATAGTTGCTATAATGGTGGATCCCTAAGTAATTCCTTGCATCGAGAACCGCGTCTAGATTCCTTTCTGATATATTAGTTACGCATCGTACGATCACCTTGCGTTTTGCTGCATTTTTGTAATCAGCAAGAGATCCAAATTCGACTATCGTGTTGACGACATAGGGGGTAGTTATAAAAACAACGTCGTTTTGTGCTGCTTTCACCATCTGTGAAGTGATGGTTCGTGCTCGCTTAACGCTTCTGACAAGTCTGAACTTTGAAACCTCTTCAGTCGGCTCAAAATGGGTACGCTCAACAATTTCAACTAGCTCCCGGGTCATCTGTTGCATCCTTCGATACTCATCCATACGCGCCTCTAGCGCAGAGTTAACTGCCTCTCTAATGGGCACCGCAACATACATTAGCGGAGCATCCAATAGAGCCTCGACCAAGCCTTTGTCGATGACAGATTCGAGCGTTCTATGTACGTCGACGCGATAAGTACCCAAACTCTTTGTCAGTTTGGCAACAGTGCTGGCTCCGTGCTTTAACAAACACACGTAGAGTCGTGCTTCTCTTTCGTTAAGTCCGAACTCCATTAACCGTTTGAGGAGTTCATCCATACTATGCATATTGTTCTAACATGCGCTAATCGCTCTCTGTAGATATGCATTGTTCACGCAAGTATCGAAAAATGGATTATAAAGATGTAATATCCGCGATATAAATTCAAAAAATCGTTTTTTCTGTATCTAGTGCTCGATAAGGTTAACTTAGCCATATCAGCTTTTACTGCTTTATTTACACATCTTTTGTTGGAGCTAAATCCATTCTAGTCACATCTTTATAATTTTTTATGCCTTTTTCTGCACAGCGTCTTGATCTAGTATGCTATGCTTTCTATCAACGTATGGTTAACTCAAAATAGAATACTGGTGCTTTGTAGTCTATAAAAGGAATAAGCTAGAAAAGTGCGGTTAGATCTAGTTACATCGGATGAACGGCTACAACAAATAAGAAAGCGTTAAAATTATGTGCAAGTGCAGATTTCTATTTGTTGTTTGTCACCATTACAACTTAAAACTAGTTCATGAGACAAGACCGCAGCCGAAAAGTTGCGGAAAAGAAGTAGGGGGTACAAATAAAGAAAATACAGACAATAACATTAAGATTCTATTTTACTGTATAATTTAAGAGATCTTTGAATGCATAATGCATATATGTCTCGCTTTAGTTCAGTTGTCTAGCGAGAGGTACCTTCTGAAATCAGTGCAAGACAAAAAAGCTGATTAAAACCATGCAGACATCCTGTTCTCATTGAAGTAGGGCCCTACGGTTATTGTATTTAATTTTTGATTGCAGGCTAGGAAACACTGAGGAAAACAACATATTGAAATCCGGGTATTGTCTTCTCTTTTTAAAAGAGGTAGCCCAGTTATCATCCGGTCTGTATGGTAGTTTGATTACTTAAGTTAAACCTTAATGAGTAGCTCTTGAATATTTTCTGAAGCGTTTATAAATTACAGCTTTATTGAACCCTCGAATTCATTCTGGCGGTTAGTTTGTAAACTTGATATTCTATTCAAGTTGAGAGCACATGCTATCATACTGTTTCGATCTTCTCAAGTTTGCTAAACGATTGAAGTGAGTAATTAACTCTAACTATGGCTACGAAACCAACCATTTAAGTAATTCCTTTAGTTTCAACATCGAATCTGTTACATTAATCATTGCCACACCTCCATCATTTTTACAACGGTATTTTTATGTATTTATTTTTGTTGAATTCGTTCGCTTTGTGTATCTCCCATCGCAGAGATACTTTTCAAAATATCAGATTTTAAGTGGAAACGTTAAAAATGCACTTAAGTGAAAATAGGGTAGTCAAGACTTTTGCTAATATACAGTTCTTTAGCGATTACCCGGCCAAGGGGTTAAACGAGCCTCAGTTATTCTACACTTGATGTAAAAAGGACTAGTTCATATAATACTTGGAATACTGTCGGGGGCAAATAAACATATCCACACGTGATTGAGAGGACACACTAGCCTGTTCAATATTTTACGGCCTGTTGGTGAAGTGGGAACCCACATGAACACATTGATGACATTGCGTTTCAAAACGAAACAGGACAACTGTGCTGCAACAAAACGCAATGTTTAGGTATGTAATTACCTAAAAAAAGAAGGCATGGTAGAAATGAACAAAGAAGCACTTAGCATAATTGTCATAGCGGTGGTACTATTAGCGGTATTCGGAGGAGGATGCATTACATCAAACATACAAAACAACACTATGCAAAACAATACTACACAAAACAGTACTTCAACAAAAAGTGTTTCTAGAACCGTTGAGGGTACGGTCCATCCGCCTGATAGCTCTGTCCCATACGCATATGGAAATGTCTATTTTAGTGACTACTATGGCACCCATAATAAAGTTGTGGAAATGTTCGGCGTGTCCCAATATCCAACTTGCCATCTTTGCAAATATAAGAGTGCTGAAATAACGCTGTACCAGTCGTCCGGCTCTCCTGATGTCTGGGTAGCTCCTTACCTAATATACTATGCAAAGATAAGCACCCCTCCTTATTACGAGAGAGTCGGGCAGGATGTAGCGGTATATTCCCTCATCGGCGACAAGCCAATTCAGTATGGTGACTTAGGATGGGTCCATATGCCCAACGGCGATGTGAAATATGTGTATATACAGAACTTTATACCGAACAATGCACATTGGATTGTCTACGGAGCGCAAGTATACTACAACAACCGTATCCAACAGTTATACCCTGATATGCAGCTAGTTGTTTGGAACTAACGGTGGCTCAAGACATAACGTAATGTACAAGAATCTCTAGAACGATACAAACTTACGGTAAGGCAGAGGAATGCACAGCGAGCGGTATAAGGAACCTGATATTGATTACAGGCGTTACTACCACGTCTACTGTTGACCCTGACGATTTGGATAGGATTTAAGCAGCGTTTAGGATATACTTGCGATTGGTGAATCTCGATAGGTCTTACGTTAACAGCAAACATAATTAAACGACGGGCGGGACTCCCAAAAGTATGCTGTGCGAGAGAGGTCGTTCATACAACTTGCCAAGACTTTAGACCAAAACAATAAACATTCGTGTTTCTTTTTACTGCACAATATGAAAAGTAAAACAGCGGTCTTGCCACGTGAGAAAAAGCGCGCATATCAAGTTTTTGTTTAGATTGTACATCCACATTTTTATATAGTAATGGTCTTTCAAAGAAAAACAAAACATACGTTGATGTTGTCTTCACTACGTTTGTCGTGTTATCTGTAGTACAACTATTTTAATAAAAATCAAGGCTCCAAGCGAATGACACTCATCGGAGATGTGGATTTATCTGCCAGCAGAGGAGCAATTAATTGTTCATCCCCGCTGGAACAGATTCGCAACTCTCGCTAATGATTGTGCGTTTCTCGCATTCTAATTATTCTTCGCGTTGCATCATTCTTGCCTGATATATCTCATTTCCTTGTAAATTTTAAAGATTGCTTTCTCGTAACATTAGTCTTTCTCTATGTGAATAGTTGCACAGGCATCGACGCTATACATTCACTTGGAGGCATAACAGCCCCACTAAAACTTGGCGCACGCGACGCAATCCTTTTAGTACGTGCCCATTTGTCTCAAAACTGAAAGATTTTACTCTTTTTATTATTCAATTAATGTAAATAAGTTTATCCATTAGGTGTTTTTTATTACAAAATTATTTATGTCGTAAAACTGCATATAGTATAAATCTTCGCAATATGGACCAGTAGAATATTTTTTTAGAAATTAAATGTCCTCAGAGCAATGCAATATCTCACTCAATTAACGCTAGTATGGATAAGACGCTCAAAAAGAGTTGAAGGGGATGGCAAAATGGGCTACGATGATTTAGTACTGCTCATTCACGCACCCAAGAAGAAGTTGGAAGCACGCTCAGACATAGTTGAAATGCAGCACTGTAGAAAGCAACTAATACAAATATCGAAACAGTCTCATTTTAGATTCTATCACGAAAGTGGAGAGCTGTCTAAGAGACGGCACAATGATAAGAGGGCTTGTCCGAAGTTATTTGCGCTGTTGCCATTTTTTTTAAAGAAGCTACGCGAAGGCATTCTGTTTCGCACCAAATTCTACACAGCAAAGTCGAGGCTACATGCTGTTACATGGTGAGGGCGTAAAGCTAGCTTAAAGAAAACTTGAAGTGGAACTGATAATTATGTCAACAGAAAATTTATCCGAAAAAGTAATGGAAATAGACATCAAACTGCCAATAGGAATTGTGTTAGGTGGAGGAGGCGTACTAGGCGATTTTCAAGTGGGCGCTTTAAAATTTTTATTAAAATTTGTCAAAGGTAAGAAGCCTGTAATTATCAGCGGCACCTCTGTAGGCGCAATCAATGCGGCTGGGATTGCGAGCTGCTATTGCTACAGACCAAGACACCAGCAACTTAGAAGCTCTTTGGCTGAAAGGTATGATGACCGTTAAAGACCTTTATGAATATGAGGAATGGTTTGACCAGATGCGCCCTCACCTAAAAGCGCTAATTCGAGGCGGAACAATTGCACGCTTTGAAGCGATACTGGACGTTATTCATCACTCTCGAGACGCTCTAGCACACGGTAACAAGGGAATATTTGCTAATTTGGAAACGGCGCTTAGAGACCTGTCCGATGCAAATCTGTCTATCTTAAAACGGGCGCCTATTCAAAATAAATTTAGTTCTTATATTACAAACAGTGACCTTCAGAGGGTGATTGCATCAACAAATATAAAACTTTTCCTCGCTGCAGTTACCCTTGAACAAGGAGAATTAGAGTACTTCTGTAATAAAGCGTGTACGAATGTAGAATCCACACAAAGAGTTCGATCAACACCTGAATCTCTAACAGAAGCAGTTTTTGCGTCAGCTTCATTACCAGGAATATTTAAACCAACTCAAATCTACAGTAATAATTATGTAGACGGCAGTATTCGCGATGTTGTCCCGATTGATATTGCTTACAGTTGCGGCGCACAGACTATCTTTGCCATTCTCTGTTATCCTTGTAATGCACCACAGCATCCTACGTACGTGGGTTCGAACGATGAAATCTCTGATTGGAGGGGAAGAGCTAATTTATTAGATATCGTACAACGTTCGTTGAATATTTTGATTAATGAGACAATACAAAATCATTTAAATAGTTATGACACAGAAAAGAATCGTCTGAAGAGTTGTGATCAACGACCAGGACGTTTTATTATCGATCCAGTTGTGAATGTCCATCCGTTTATGGAATTTCATCCTGGTCTTATCAAAATTAACATGGACTATGGATACATGCGTGCTTTCGATGTCGTCCATGGGTCACAGAAAAATATACCTCAAGAATTTGATGACCTAACAGAAAAAATAACGTTAAAAAGGCGCAAGATTTGGGAAAAGGAACACCAACTTATCGAAGAGCTGTGCAAGGCCAAATATTTCGATTGTCCGAATTCAGACATATCAGATCACTTTAAATGGCTTGGTTATCGTGTAGACACAACAATACTGTATGACATTCGAAATCTTAAGAAAGACCTTAATCAACTCGTTTGTGATCGAATGAAAAAGTGTGGCGATGAAAGTGTTCCAGACGATCTTAAAAATGCGTACAAAAAGTGGGAGATTCATAATTGGGACCTTAAGTACCAGACACTTGAACCTATTATACCAACTCCTTGGGATCGCTTAGATCTCGGTAAGAAGGATTTTCCTGTACCCTTATTAGAACGTCTGCATCTCGGTAAGAACGACCTTCCTGTGCCTTTGGACTGCGGCAAATGGGTAATTAAGGGGGAAAATCCCCCTTAATGGGCATCTTTTCGAGTGCGTGCAAAGCGTGGCGCCCAAAACTGGAATCTCAAAATGTAGGTTAAGTGGCCGATTCTGGAAATAATATATAACACGATAACGCGAGTTTTATTTTTTTATGCGCGACCAGGAAGAACAATTGACTTTCAAGATAGTTCTTTTTTGCTCACGTCCTATCGAACCTTGGCCAGTATATTATTATTACCAATATGTGGCCTACGATATCATGTCTCCTGAACCAATGCCTTACCAGAATTGCTTAGGAAAAACATTGTTATGCTGAGGTTTGATCCTGTTTACATATTAAATAAAGAACTGCCGGTTAATATCTTAAAATATGGCAGTAAGAGCTCCCACTAGTCTCAGTTGATTCATAATAAAAAACTTAAACATAGAACCACTCAAGTGAAACGCTTTTTATAAGTCTCGGTTGGAAATCTGCTTCTGTCTAATATTTACACGCAACTTAAAGAACTGCATTTGCGATTAACGCTATAGGATAGACTACAGCAGATGTAGTGAACATTCTAATTCGCTTATTCACATTTTGAGCATTAGGGTTTTTTAACAGCGACAATGCAGAATAGACTACTATGCACCCCCAAACAGTGACGGGAATTAAGTAGACTATACTAACGATACCCACGAGATATGGAAGGGGCGAAGCCAAGACAGAAAAGAGAAGAAAAAGCGCGCCAACAACAGCTGCAAAGCGTATACCACGTTTTATGGCTAATGTTGGGTACCCTATCTTTAAATCCCCGTCTAAGGTCAGAACATCCTTTAACACATTCAAGCCGATTGCGCCCCCTGCAATCATACCTACGAACGAAAGTGAAGCTACGCTAATTGTTTGAAACACTACTGCTTCGGCAAAAAGAGGTATAGTTGCTCCTAAGAATCCCATAACAAGGTTACTCAGGAACCCCACGTATCTTTTAAAAACACGCGGATATAATATGAAAAGCACAATGGTTAGTGCAGCGATCTCAAAAGCTAGGGGATTGATTGCGAAAGAAACTAATAATCCAGCGATATAAGTAGACGCGGCAAATTGCACGGCGTTTGTAGGGGATATTTGATGTGATGGGATAGGTCTGTCTGGATGCGTTACTGCATCTGATTCACGGTCGAAATAATCGTTAATGGCTGCACCTCCAGCACCTATGAAAGCTACCGTAAGAACGGCCAAACTCATTAAAACCGGTTTATAGAACCCTCGTTGAAACGTTATCATAAATAGCATACATAAGAGTCCCTCAATAAGCCAATACGGAAGTCTGACTAGTCTAATGAACGCTTTCAATTTTCTATCGTCCATGCCGATACAGATAATGAAGACTTGATATAATAGTATTCCTTATTTGATCCAACTAATGCGCCCTATACTTGAGAAGCATTTCTTAGCAAAGACATGTAGATAAGCTAGGAAAACTATCCGCATCGAATCTGATTGAAAATCTTAACTGAAAATATATATACATATAATTTTGTCGATCATTACTCTTTTTTTTCTTACTTATAGCGTAGTCGCAAAATATGATGAAACGTATTATTAACAAAGTGTACATTGAAACGAAGGGAGAGAGTTTCCTGAAAAAGAATCTATCTCAAAAGGCTTTGACAAGAGAATAGGCTTTTTCATTTAGCCCGTAAAGACCAATACACGACACTGCTTTTTTTTTACGTAGTTTTTTACAGAGCTTTTAGTGCACGTTTATTCTTTCTCTCTTCAATTACACATTATGGCTGTAATATTAAACACATTAATTTTAACATCACCATGCAACAACAGAATTTTAAAAATTTGCAGTCAGTTCTAACAAACGTTTTAAATTGTTAATATACTCTTCTCTAGTGATTCTTGGAGGAATGTTCATCAGTATAAATCCTGAAATCCCAAGCTCATTTTGCGTCTCTCTGAAACTGGTTGAGTTGGTCTTCCAATAAGATTGGGCTTCTTTTCGCTCATCAAAACCACCTTGTTCAATCTCCTACTCTTGGTTTCGTAACCGATTATAATGACCGGCATGTCATGCTTTCGTTTGACGTGGGCATTATTTGGATAACTCTTTTTTACGCGTTCTCTTTTTTCAGATGGCAATTGGCTGAAGTCTAAGATGTCCTTCACAGTCAAAACCCGATTACATAGGGCGTGCCTTCTCCTTCAAAATCTAATGGCTGTAGTCCTACGTAAAAAACAATTAGACCACCTCTCTTCAATTTCAAAAGACAACGTCTTTTTATAGTTGAATCCCCCTTCGTTGTCTAAGTAGTTGCTGAGCAAAGATCGCTGTGCTGGTTGTAAAGTTTAAGGGCTAGCGTGATGTCTTATCCTTATTTACACCCTCATTGTCTAGAACCACATTGTTGCAGGAGCTGGATCTATGAAATCTTTTAATGCTTAATTCTATTGTGGGCCCCTCCAAGAAAAATCGATTACTTGAGCACCCCATTTTTTGCATAGAGTGGTAAACAGTATTAAATTTTTTTTACTGCATTTACCAATCTGATGACGCCTGTTTTAGCGTTAACTCTGCTAATACGTTTTTTATTGCCTTTTTACCTAGCGCAAGTTCATGCTTAAATCACGTGATGCACTCATTTGTATGTATTCATGTGTATTTTTTTGATGGTGCTGAAATCGCAACGCCAATATCACAGACTTTATGTACTGACTAGTAATAGGATAGTCGTTTACCTGCTATTATTCGCATTAAATTCATGTGGCAGATAAAAAAAACTCGTTAGATCAAATATATAAAACTATTACGTAATACTCACGCACAGCAACGTTAATATTGCTTTGAACATTCTGAACTTCCTCTTTGACTTCAGGAGAGAGAAGCAACACTAAATAATGCGTCGATGATCGATTGTAAGCTCAGATGTGGGAGGAAATAAGGTGAGAATAAAACGTTCAAAGCCCCTGTGAATGCACTAACGAAATCCACTTTCTTCGCCTTCCCTAGTAATTGACTTACTCGCATGGTATATAAAAATGTTCATGTCTGTTAGTTCTACCATTAAATTGAGCCTAAACTATTTTTTAATACTACGAGATTATTGCATTCAGATTATTTCGCTCTATTTTTATTTTACTGGTTCCACATAAGTTTAATTACTTGGTCTGAAATTCATACTCTTTTTTGGGTTCACAAGGTGGATGTCTCTGTTTAATCGCTTTTGCTAACTATTCAGCCGCCGCTTACAGAACTTTGGCTGCGGCACCAATTTTTCGTTGGCATGATATATGCTATAATGCTACTTACAATGGAGGCATCTGACAAAAATTTCGAGTCGTTTTACCTATAATAAGAGTTTTTCGAGGGGGGCCCAGAAAAACATAGGGGAAGTTAATGGGTCATAAGTAACATCTTAAGTGGCAACTAAAGTTAAATGACGTAAGAGTAATTTATCTCAAATGTGAGATATTCCAACTGATAGTTGAAAGATTGTTGGAAGAGATAGAACGCTCTATGCTTAGACGTATTATACTTAGAACAACAACAACACGTGATTGTACTTGCTCGCGCTTCAGTCTGTGGTTTACGATTGTAGATATTTCCTTTCTCGTGATTGAATGTCTATCACAATGACACCAAGAAATAAATGATGAGATAGCTTTATTATACAAAATGTAACTACCGCGGGGCGACGTACATTACTTTAAAGCTATCACCGGAGAACGTACTTGGTGATGCTAATGTTCTTCCAAAGGGTGGTGACAACCCGAAACTTGTCATGGTAAGTGAAGTGCTCGTTAATTTGCTGAGTCCCACTTGATTTGCAGTGCACTGAGTAAACGTCGTCGTTCCAAAGTTCGCAAGTCTCGGCGGTACTAAAACATTAAAGAAATTAAATGGTCTTTCAACAACGAACTCTGCGGTACACGTGGTTGCATCCGTAGAAGCAAAATAAACATCTTTGTTAAAGGTTCTGGGGGATCCAGCTGGCGGCGTTATCGTCATCGCAATGTGCCACAATGCTAGCTTATCGTAAACTTTGGAAATAGTTACTTTTATGGTATCACCAGGGGAAACATTGCTTACAAAGAAGTATGGCGCTGGGATAATTTCGAACCAAGCGAAATATTGGAGCCCAGTATAAGTAACAAACTGGCCTGTCCCAGCTTGTATCATATTGGTTGGAACGGGAAAACCTCCTATTCCTACCCAAGTAGCGGAATATGCTGGCACCATGGTTGATGTAACTGGTAGAACGGTCCATGTTGCACTCACTTCAGAAAATGGTTTTAGTCCAGTCGCAGTATCAGTAGCAACGTATCCGCACCAATTCAAGGAATAAGCTTTGTTAACAGGTGTCTCCGCGGCTGAAGCACCCGGGATAGTTATAAGGGAGATTACGATTAGTATGGAAAGTGGAATGGCAGGGGCTATGAGCCATCTTTGCCACATTTTTTTTCGACCAATCAACTTTTTTTCACCTTACCAGTCATTTATCCTCTCGTTTGATAAATTTCGAACACTTTATGTATGAAACTTAGTAGGTAGAAGTATTTAATTCGTTCTTTTAAAAGATTCTGCTGCCTGTATGAAACTTAGTAGGTAGAAGTATTTAATTCGTTCTTTTAAAAGATTCTGCTGCCCGCAAACTGGATTATCTCCTTAACAGTATGCTCACTATCCTATTCTATGACAACATACAAAAACTTAAGGGTTGAATTCTAAGACAACTTGCAAACTTTGAATATTACAATGTAAAAGAGGCCTGTCATTTTTTAGCGGAGTTTTTGGCATCCTATTTCGCAAATGTAGTTTGAAGTTCAGTTTTTTTGATTACGGAAGATCAGTTTCACTTTAGTATTATAATAGAAAGAACTGTGACAGTCAACAGAGTAAAATTCTGGCTATTGTATCAAGGCAATTTCCACCACGGTCAATTTTTTTTGGTACACGGAAGTTCAACGTATACAATGTAGGATTCCATCAAAACTGTAAAAGCGTGTATGACGTGAAACTTTCATATATCTTCTTAAATTGATAAAGGGTGTGAAAGAGCAATGGGTCACTGTTACCTGATTTCTTGGCGACTGTTACTGAAATGCTTGAAATAAAAATACCGTGAACCACCATTGTAGGATACATCGAACTTAATTAGTTATCCGACTCAAGTGTTATGATTACGACTTTAATAGCTATCGCTATCTCTACACAACCGGTTTAATTAGCGCCCTGCACAGTGCTGATTTTTATTTGATTAATTCAACTGTGTTTTCTTTAAATCTTTGTAGTAGCTAAGTCATCTTTAATCAAAACACTATTAACATTGTATGAATGTGGATATAATGCCCTAGGATCGAACAACTCGTTCCAGCTATCGTGTTAAGTTACTTCAATGCCGTAAAGCCTCTAGATGTTCATTTAGAGTTGAGCTGTCACAATGCGAGCATGCGTTAATAAGAAGAGTTACGTAAAGTTTTAGGGCGAATTTCAATACTTGATTCAAAAAAATACGTGTTTTAAAAGTTAGATTTTCTGATAATTTAGTTTTATCTGGCTTTGTGCTTATTGAATACGGGTCAACATAAATATGGGAGACGCTGCAACTGTGTTTGTAGGCAATAATAGATTTATATATTATGGCATGTAGCTGGAGAGGGGTGTCCTTGTAAGTCGTATATCTATCATAGCGCCGCGTTCACCAACTCCTCAATATCCTTTTATGGGTGCACATTACGATACTCCAGCTTCTGACCCACTAGTAAGATAAAACTTCACATTTCTAAATAAGTCAGCCCTCAAGTTTCAATAAAAACTTTTTCCAGTTACTGAAGTTGCCAAACGTTGTTATTGCTTCTTTATATCTTCTCCTTTACGTTGTCCAAATGCATATGGAGATTTATTTAATAACTCTCTGATTTTATTATGAACCAACAACCAGAGGAGTGGAATAAATATCAGCATTCCAACAGCTCCAATTAATAAACCGCTTAATAAAAAGTTATAAAGTGAGTGCAAGACGATCGCCGTAATTAAACCACCGAGAATAATGCGTCTTTTGCCTTCTGGACGATATTTTGCGACCCCTAGTGAGTATCCCCACATACTTGAGAAAAGAGCATGTCCTGGCACAGATAACAAAGCTCGAACAATAAAGAAAGCAGTGAGAGTTATAACTCCTTCATTTAAAAATGAGAAGAGATAAAACGTATTCTCAATAGACGCGAATCCGAGAGCGGCCGCAGTGGCGTAAATGATGCCATCAAGGGGCTCACTGAATTCTCTGTTTTTATATACAGAGTATCGCACGGTAAAGAACTTGAATAATTCTTCAATAATTGGCGCAGCCACAACTGCCAATAACAACTCGGAAAAAAGAAATGGCATTTCTAGGAATAGTACTGGCAGGGCTATGACAATTCCATACAGAAATACTTTAGTAATCAATTTCTTCGGTTCTGGTTCCCATTTATCTTGCCGGTAAAAATACCAAATCCAAAAAATACCAGGAGCAAAACCTAAAACGATGACAAATAAAGGTGATGGCGGCATTACTTTCCTTCTGGATTAAAAGTCGTAACAGAAATTATAAACTTTGTGTTGCGAGTACAACGTCTTAAAATGGCATAAAATTTTATTAAAAAATGTTATCTATTCCCGCACATTTTTTTTCGCTTAACTTTTGAAATCAAAAATACTAAATCACTTAAAAAGGCTTGGCTAACTTCTTTCTGAAAACGGTGATGCACATCACAAAATATATCGCATCTGCTTAGTAATAAAAAACACACCGTTATGTTCGATGGACTTTGATATTGTTAAATAAGAGCGACCCATTAATGATGACTCGCAGGGACATAAATAAGTGTATGATTTGGCAGACATTTCTTTATATCTATTACTTTATGATTCAACTGCTTTAGACATTAAATTTGATTAAAAGTTTTGTGATACCTCCTACTTGATTATTTCGGCTGGAGCTCTAACTTGTTATATTTCAATGAGCGCGTAGTTGGCACTTCCAAGCCCAATCTCCTCTCCATATGAGAGCTGCATTCTTCCATTTGTGTCTTTCCAGATGCCTTTAAATTTATCTTCTCCTGGCTGCAAATTAGTAGTCAGTCGGGTACCTTCCACCCCTCGTTGTTGATTGACTAAGTCTAAACTTGCTGCATCAATCGCTACAGGGTCTGTTGATGCGAGAATCCCGATATCAGGGTACTATTGATGCACCGCTCCACGGGACGCAGTCACAGTCCGGAGTAATCTGTAGCAGGAAGTTGAGATATCCTACGCGCGCTTGTTTCCCCAGAACTGCACCATACGCATGTTCTGTCAACATCTCCATGAAAAGCGGCAGGTCGTTCTCCCAATCAAATGCCATAGAGGAGGTAGAGCAGGTAGCCACACACTCGCCACATCCAATACACAATTCATAGTTGATTGATGGTCCAATTTCATCGCGTGTTATAGCTGAGCGGGGGCATACTTCTATGCACACACCACACTTAGAACAAGCTTCTGTATTAATTATAGGTTGTAGACTTCTGTGCTGATTCATCTTTCCAGATCGAGGAACACATCCCATCGCTAAGTTCTTAATGGCGCCACCAAATCCTGCAACCGCATGCCCTTTGAAATGAGACATGACGATCATACTTTGTGCAGCGACTACATCGCCTGCAACATTAACTGTTTCGAAGTGCTTTTTATTGACTTTGACCTCACGGTAATGGTCACTAGTAAGGCCATCTGCAACAATCAGGGGGGCACCTACTACCGCATACTCAAACCCATGATCAATCGCCGTAATTATATGATCGACCGAATTATGTCTACTTCCAGCGTAAAGCGTATTGGTATCAGTAATAAAGGGCTTTCCACCATTTGCCCTAATTTTATCTACGACCTGCCTTACATAAACCGGGCTGATATAGGAATTATTTCCCCGCTCGCCAAAATGAAGTTTTATTGCAGTCAAATCTCCCTGATTAATAAAGTTTCCAAATTCTGCTATATCAAATAGATGCTGAACTTTGTTGATAATGTTTTCACCATTCTGCCCAACTTCCGCATGTGCAATATAAACTATGCTCGCCGTCTTCTATCCCTCCAATTTTGACTAATATGTAGGTTTACGCAAGTTTAAAAAAATGCGTGCTTGAAAATGTAAAAATATTTTCTTCAAAGGTGCGACGTACATTCAAATTATAAGACAGCTTATAATTAGGGATTAAAAAAGAAACTCATTTTCATCGTGGGTTAACTTTTTGTATGTGAAATTATGATTAATTTTTGCAGTTTTAATTATTAAGTTTTAAGACGTGTAGTACTGCGAGCATGCGAATTTAAAAGATCCATAGGTCTTTTTTGGAGGAGGGGGATCGATGGATTCTTTTTTCTTCTATTCAACGGTTATTACTATTGTATGCGCTTAATAATACATTACTTGGTGATTCGTAGGTTGAACTGCTATGTACAACGTAATGTTGCTCAGCGATTAACTCCTTATTTAGTGATAAAAAAACGTCCGTTGCAATGATTTCTGTAAGAGCAGTTTCACAAGACTTAGCTAAAGAGTATTTGTAAGAAAAATCTTAGCTATCGATTGTTTCATAGAATGATCAGTTGACTTAAAATTTGTGTATTACAAAAACAAACTCATAGCTTCAGTTTCTATGTCACATTACGGAAAAAATTCATATAGTGTTGGCAAATTACTTACTGACGGTGATGTGGATAAGGCGCTAGAAGTGCTACGTTAGTGATAATGGGCTGAACTTTCACAGATCACTTAATTACTTGTTATGTTGAAATAATGAATTGGTAATTCACGTGGATAAAGGTTTTTTTTAAACATAGAGTTGTCAAAGTCGTAATCAAAGGAAGTCTTGAAAGCCGCTGTATAAGTTTCACTATGATTTAAGCGATTGATTTTGCAAAACTGACTACGTTCTTTTCAACTAACAAATCTTATCAATCGCTGGTGTATCGCAATGTTTTGATTTATAAATTAATAATGTCACCGCATTAAAGTGGTGGATTATGCCACGTCTAAAAGTTGAGTTAGTTAATATTATATTGTTATCTAACAATATTTATAACGATGAATAAGGATTTCAATGCCCTATTAGAAAATGCTCAGGATCTACCAGACATCTTTGAGATTGTGAAAGACGCGGTATGGCTGATTAAAGGGAAAAGTCGCGGCGGTCTCATGTTAGGAACGGCAAATTTAGGTAATCACCCTCATGCATTTTTCGGAGCATTTTACCCCGTTGGGTCTAACATTATTGTCATGAATGAAATACCTCTCCAGCGAATAAGAGAGACCGATCCAGCCCTCTATAAGCCGTATATCTTTCACGTTCAACTCCACGAATACCTGCATACTTTAGGGTACTTCAGTGAATACGCTGTTAGAAAAAAAGTCCTTGAAATAACTGAAGCCACTTTCGGCGGGGAGCATCTTGCGACACTCATAGCGAGGGATTCTAACCATTTCTTCTCGAATCTTGTATATCCAAGCGCTTTTTGGCAGCCGAGAGAGTTGAAGATTAAATTGATTGATGGATTTGACAGGTCAAGTGCTACTTACTTTTCATAAAGTACTTTTGGTGTAGAGTTCCAGAATCTAAGTAGGCTCAGCTCGTCCTATTCACGTTAGAATTCAGGTATTTATGCATCGTACTTCCTCTTTCTGCAATTGAATGAGCAGGAGCTCACTGACGCGCAGCCCGGATCGCCACAGCGTTTTTAGTATGGAGGTAACTCGAGGTATCTCACGCCGTGTGGCTACCAGCAGTGTCTCTATCGCGTAAGCTCGAGATAGACGGTCGTGTTTTACTTCATTTGCTTATAATCACTTGACTAGTTGAACTCGTAAGAGTTCCATACAACACAAGTTCATCTGTTTGGAAGATTACCTTGCCCGATCCTGGAATTACTGATACGACCGATACATATGAATCCTTGATCGTTGGCTTGTGCCCCGTGGTTTTACTGTATATGTTGGCGACATCAATATTCCATGCTTTTAAATAGCCGGGGATATAGCCTTGGTTGATACTGTCCACGTATTTTGCAGCGTCGTCTGTCGTTTTAAACTGCTTGATCGTTAAATCATAGTAATTTAAATACTTTGAATCATTAGAAGGTCGGTAAAAGCGCACTCTTACTGTATCTTTGTCGATTTGGTTCTGTTTCCACGAGGCGGTATTTTCCACGGTTTTATGCATCAGATCTGCGAACGTGTTTACTTTGGGTGGATTGATAACATCAGTAATATCTGATATGCATCCAGAAGATAACACAGCAACAATCGAAACAAGAATGGCGAACGGTATCGTCGCCTTCATTTTTCACCCTCCTTTGCTCAGTTTTATGCCGTAATTAAACGTGGTATAGTGGCGCACCCTATACGTCGTTTAGTAGTTCAGGTCAAGGCCAAGACAAAAATTATTGTATGATGATAGAGGGCGTTTGTATGACCACTGGTGCTACTGTTGGAATACTGTTGGCAGGGGTGTACGTAGGGGTATAAGTGGGCGTATATGTGGGGATGTACGTGGGAGTCGACGTTGCAATCGCTTTTGACGGTTTAGTGACAGTTGTGCTAGCAATGGGTGTAGGGCTCGGACTCGGCTTTGTCGTGGAACTACATCCAGCGACAAATGCTGATAGAAGCACAATGTTAGCTACAATTAATATCATAATGTATCTCTTCATTTTATCACCCTGCATATAGATAGACACGTACTAATGGACTTCATTTAGATAAAAGTACCCCCAAACGTCGAAATGAAAAATAGCTACAAGATGTGTTCTTTGTCACAACCAACGGGCAAAAGAGGTTCTTACGTCGACAATTGGGAACTTAGGAAAACCCATTTATGAGGCGTTGTGATGTGGAGCGCTCTATGCTCTCGTTTCAATCCAAACACTGTTAAAGGAGTTCTATATACTAGTTGCAAAAGACTTTCCGGGTTGTTGGGTTACATCAATCTGCGTGTTCATCTTGTGGTGCGCAAGATCGTGACTTCAAAGAGGAATTGCCCATCGTAATCCCACGTTGGTATTTCTCTTATGCGACACAATCACACAAAAAATGCATTTTGTACTGTAACGATTACAATTTTGATGAGTTTGAAAAAGAATGTTACATCATCACTATAGACGACATGATGGTCTTAACAAGAACCTTATGTTCGTTTCGTTGAATTACTCCCTATCATTTAGCAAGTGCTTTTTTAAGGTTGTCGTTAGCGAGGACGATTGCGCTCCTCGGGGCCGGAGTGTCTGTAATTTTATTGAGCAGCACGAAGTCGTGGATTGTTCCTAAAAAGCGAACTGCCGTAACGCGGACACCAGCTTCATTCAGCTTGTGAGCATACGCCTCACCTTCGTCGCGAAGTACGTCGAACTCACCGTTGATGACCAGCGCCGGTGGTAAACCTTTAAGCTGGTCAACGGAAGTCCGGAGCGGAGATGCCGTAGGGTGCTTCCGCTGTTCTTCGTCGGGCAAATAATAGTTCCAGAACCACTTCATCGCCTTTCGGGTGAGGAAA
This sequence comes from Methanobacteriota archaeon, assembly GCA_963704625.1. Taxonomy (GTDB): domain Archaea; phylum Halobacteriota; class Bog-38; order Methanoflorentales; family Methanoflorentaceae; genus DASPRZ01. Next base: position 2,363,909 of record OY969924.1, read on the forward strand.
TGTCCGGTTGCAAATTTGCGATACGAGGGCGTATTAAAATTAGCATCGGTCACTGGATAAAAGAGTACCTGAAAGCCGATATTCGGACCTCCCCGCTCTTTTGCCAAAAGGGTGACAGCGATTGCTATGTTTCCCCCAACGCTATCTCCCGCAACCGCTAGCCGTGACGAGTCGAGATTGAAGGTTTTACCTTGTTCCGCCACATACTTCGTCGCAGCGTAGGCCTCTTCTATCGCGGTAGGGTACCTAGCCTCGGGAGAGTGTGTGTAATCAACAAAAACAACTGCTGCATTGGAGCCGTTCGCTATCTCTCGGACAAGCCGATCGAATGCATCTTTATCACCGAGAACCCAGCCAGCACCATGGAAGTACATGATCACCGGCAGGGCTTCGGTGGTTCCTTTCGGTCGAATGATCCTGATTGAAACTTGGCCCTTTGGACCTCCAGGAATTTGATGATCGTCAACGTCAGCAGGCAGCTTCGCTACGTCAACGGCTTGTAAATCAGAAAACGCCTTGCGGGCTTCTTCGACAGAGAGCGTATAGAGGGGCGGAGTACCGATTGATCTCCTCCAGAAAAGCCCGTGTAGTTGGTTCAATTGCATAGCTTAGTGGGATATCAGTCATGTATTATCACTATTTGAAAACGTTGTTGTATCTAAAGAAAGGCGTTGCCCGTTTTTTAGCGCAAAGTTATAAAGAGACAACGATTTGTATTAAATGTAGAGCGCATATACACATTTGTCCATCATCTGCTAGTGGGTTGTATCTTCTCGCAGTCTTTTTCATATCTCGAACATTTTTTTCAGCATCAACTGCGGTAACATACCTTCTGAATCTTCCACAGAATGAACTCTATCAAAATGGGTCGAGATAAAACTACTATAGAGAATCGTCAACTAATCAATTAACTATGATAGAAATAGACTGGCGTCAACGATTGATTGCCTGTAACAAGAAGCTATTCATGGTTACTAAAATGTTGATTGTCAAATTTATTTAAAACGCGCTTGAGTTCTTCTTTACTTACATCTTCTCGGGGTTCGAAGGTTATCTCGTGATCACCTTGAAACCGCTTACGATGGTCAAATTTGCTTGTAAGAATGCCCTGTGGTATTCGTTTTGGAAATGCATCACAACGTTGAGCTTTTCGATAATATCTACAGATAAGGCACATAGGAACCTGATAAGATTTCATATTAGTCGTTACTACTTCTAATTTAATACCACTTTAATATAGGCACGATTCTTCTGAATAGAATACTTATATAAAGATGTTTTATGTATGGTTCGACTTGTAAAGTTTTAAAGATAGTTATTTTGTATGATTGCTCTGTCCTGAAAGAAATATAATTATGTAGAAACAGGGTAGGTCGACCAGTTGCGCAGTTCACAAAACATACAATGAGACTGCCTCATCATGCGGCGCTGTAGCCGATTGGGGCCCCGTGAGAGAACCGCTCAGCAAAAAACCCGCTGACATTAAATTTTAAATCTGTAGCCAATATAATCAAAACAAAGTAAGGGCCAATGAAGGGGATACTGGATGATGAAACCTTGGAAATGCTTTCTGAGCATGTTTTCACACACAAAACATCCACCAAGCATCAACCAATCTTCAACATTATAAGAAGGCAGATATACACCATTGTTAAATATACGGAAAGATAATAGGTCCTATACTCGCATCACACGTTCCGACATAGCTTCGTCATCTATTTAGTGCAGAACTGCATGGACTTGGGAAGGGCAAAACTGTTACTCAGTCATAACAACCGCAACACTACTCAAGTCTAGCTCCAGTCAAAGGCTAGGGTTTGAGAGAGGTTTGCAATCAAATTACATTTTGAAAAAGTATTTCAATCCTCGCCACAGCATCTGACTTTCATAGAGGCCTACAGCTCTCTTAACCGTTCGCTTCTCTACAAGCAAGTCCTTATAAGATTGTTGAAAGGTCTCCAAGCAAGCGAGTAGACCCATACTATTCGACGGACTCTTGAGGCTCTCATTCTCTTTACATCTGCTTCTCCGGAAATTTTACGTCAAGTTCCATTAGTTTGCTATACCACAATTTATTCTGTTTTATATTTTCATCAGCGTCTTCAGTAAAGCTTTTCGCAGGATTTAGGTTTTCGCATCCCTTGTTATTCTCGTTTAATTTTACCCCACGCTCATTTTTTCAGCATATTTATTTTATATGTTCATTGGTTTTAAGCACTATTCTAGTTTATCTGAGAGAAAAGGGGTGTAGGTAGAACAAAAAGCTTGAACTTTAAATTTTTTTCCGATTGTAATAGATATCTTTTAGGGTTTGTTCCCTAATAGTCCCACTTGTATTCCTGTTTTAACACTCTCTCTCACAAAGTTTATGGAATCGTTGCGAATTTCATATCATCCTCACCTAATGCGCGCAGAATCCGATTTTATCATTTTCGTTCGCGTTACTGTCTAAACCCAAGCACCGCAATTTTTCACGTTACGCCACCAGTGTGTGCGCGGTAAAGAGTACTTGAATGATAGATATGATGAACGTTGCGACGAGTATTGCTAATAAGATTGGGGCGTTAAATTCCTCCCGACTCTTTCGAATGAAATATATGCAGGCACTAAATACAAAGAGGCCTACGGGGCTACGAGTAAGGAGATAATGTAACCTGAAAGCCGCTGCTGAAATACTAACACCAGCCTATAAAGCACGACAAATAACTCGACAAAATGCAGCAGGAGAAATCCAGTGATTCTCCCTGATAATTTAAATAACTCCCACTCCTTCCAGTACGCCGAGTCAATTTCGTGGTTGATCAAAAAATATCGCATTGAGGAGGTAAATCCAAAATGATAATTCCGTCATGTTTGCCCACCATGCTAAGTTATTTTTCTTATTGTTACATCTAACCAAGTGAGTCATCATTTGGTGAGCGACATCTTCTTTTAATTGAGCACGAAGATCTGACAGATAATGGATGAAAATGATAGAAACGGGAGATCAGATATTATTCACTCGCGAGTTTTGATGCCAACGAGATAAGAATAGCGAGCAGCATCATTATTATCCTCCTTTTTCACCTTCCTTTTTTCTACAACTTTACACCTTTGTAAAAAAGTTATTTCTAAAGATAACGCTTCGTTACCTTCTTGCGTTCACTTTCGATTGGGGGGATCAGTACTGTTAAAATTTTACTTCACTGTACACGTCTCGCACGCCTTCATGGTCATTGTTCTTTATTAATCCTTTTTCATTGCCTTTTTCTTAAATTCAGGTGGCATCTTTTCTATGGCATACCGTAGCGCTGTCCTCGGCATCTTATCTTTGTGCATCATGACATATTCAAAGACCTCTGTCTGATGCAAGCGGCTTGCCTCTTTTAGCATCCAGCCGTAACCTTTCTGAACCATATCATCGTTGTCACGCAAAAGAATACCTGCTAGTTCAAAAATATCTTTTAAAAATTTACCTTCTTTAGCAGGAATAATTAACGAAACGGCAGCACCGCGCAGCATCCAGCGATTTTGCGATTCAGCCCATTTTTTCAAGTTATCAATGTATTGCGGATATTGTTCAATAAATGAACCAACAGTGTGATTGCACAAAGTATCACATTGAGCCCAGTTGCTGATATATTTTTTAATCCACGTTTCAAAAACCTTAAAATCATCTTGTTGAAAATCTTTGCGGAACCAACACGCCCAGTTAGCCGCCACCCACACCTCCTCGCAATAGCCAGATTCAAACAATTCGTCGCATAAATCAAATGTTTTTCCCTTGCCCAACCCTTGAACTTGGGGAAAATATTTTTTGGCAATTTTGACAGCTGCTGCCGCTTTGACTCCGTGGCATTTGACTTCTTCCTTGAAAAACCTTTGGAAGCTTTTTTTGTCTTATCGTCAGCGGCTTGTTTCAGCTCATCCCGCACGTTGCGGATAATTTGATTCATACGTTTACCTTTTTGGATACGTAGCTTCATAAGAATTACTGATCATAAGTCAACTTTCATTTCTGTAAAATAAATAATTTTGATGTAAAGAGTCCACTTGAACCATTTACCATACGTTCACAGGTACGACCAATATGATTGACTACAGCTCTACGACGTATAGTAGGATGTTTGATGACATTAAACAAAGATACATCTGTGTTGCATAATCCACGCTAGCATATGCTTCGCGTTTATAATACAGACATCAGAAGTTACAGGCATGCGACAAGATACAATAAAGATAATTTAAGCGGTATATCAGAAACGCTTTTGTTCTTTGGTTAGCAGGAGCAGTAAATTTAAGGCCGATGAGTCGCTTAGTTTTTTTGATATAACACGAAGCTATAATATATTGATTCTGCTAGGCTAAGGAGTATGAGACACTATCTACAAAAGAACAGTTTTACTAACAAATAAGTTTACAAGTAACAATTTCAGTAAATTGTACAAGTGAAGGATTCAAGCAGTAGAGTCCGCTGTATATCTCGGGTCTGAGAAATAAGGTAGCAGTTCTGGAAGGTTAAGCAACTAAATCCACCTAGGCATTGCCGTTTAAAAGCGACAACCCCGGTCCAAACCCCTATCAGGGGGCCCCTCATTCACAAATGAACTTTCTAGTTCCACAGGCAGAAAACCGCCCATAAGAAGAGAACCGGTCAAATTAAAGTAGTATAGTGACTATTTTATATTGTACATCCGTACGATGCAACGCATAGATAGCAACGACGACTTAACAGTGCTTACGAGTTGAGACACTAGTATGTTTTGGACCCGCGCATTGAATGTCATGTTCCCGTTGTTGGTTACTGCGTTGATATCCGTGTTAATCTCCTATAGTCCCCCCAGATAAAAGCTCATTCTATAGGGGAATAGCAAAATGCCGTTCGGAGCTACTAAATATAATGGCTAATTGTGAAGCGTTCCGAGCGGCGAACTATTTTTTTACAGCTATTAGTACTTCAGTAAGTTAATTGTTTCTAGTATTCCTCTAGTGAAGTAGTGAAGTGTTTTTGATGGCAAACACAGTACTTTATCGTTAGTTTTACTTAATATCGACTCACATCTTGTATCAACTGAGATGGATCTTCGAAGGATGCAGTAGCTGCTCTTCTTACAGCAACTTCAATACGAAACAAGTATAGTAAATGTGAGATGTATTCAGATGAGTCGGCTTAGCGTTGCCTATATATGTCGTGCGCTTAGTAGTATGTGTTTTTAAAAAAACTACTATGAGGTTACTAACATGCACGCATACGCACCCCTTTCAAGCATAGCGGCTATACTCCTTATTGGTGTCTTAGCTGCCGCGCCGGCAGCGGCTTTTGCTGTGGGAGTCGAAAACAACCATACGACTAAAGGTACTATGTACTCCTCCCCCACCGTCGCCAACTGGATTGTCTACGTCGGGTGCTGGGATCATAACATCTACGCCCTCAACGCGGGGACCGGAATGAAAGTATGGAACTATACGACCAAAGGTGCTGTAGCCTCCTCCCCCACCGTCGCCAACGGAATCGTCTACGTAGGAAGTTATGACGGCAACATTTACGCCCTCAATGCGAGGACTGGGGGAAAATTGTGGAACTACATGACTGGGGCATAGTGCTTCCCCGACATGAGTATCCCGGTTCCACTGGCAGAAAACTGCCCAGAAGAAGAGAACCGATCAAATTAAAGTAGTATTGTGGCTATTTTTATATCGTACATATACAGGACATAGCACATAGATACACCAACGACTAAGCAGCGCGTACATGTTGAGAATGACGCATTGAAAGAGGAGGTGAGAGAAATGGCTGTTATGATTCTGCAGCTGTTAACCGTAGCTGTCCAGGCTGTTGGCTTGGCATTGGAAGCAGCTTTCCCGTTACTGTCTCCAGTGACGAGCTTACTTACCTTGCTGTAACCCCGATATCTACGCTCATTTTATCGGGGAATAGCGAAATGCCGTTCGGAGCTACCAAGCACAGCGGCTAATTGTGAAGCGTTCCGAGCGGCGACTATTTTAGTACGCAGCATTTTAGCGTCGTTGTTTGTCTTTTATCTTCTTTCAGCGAGTGTTTCGATGGCAAACATGACATGCTGTTTTTTAGACTTTAATACACGTTTAAAGGTGTTTATAAAAACGTTAAAACGAATCTAAATGTTTTTATGACTGCCCGTTTTGCCAACTTTTTTCTGCTAGCACCGCTTTTAGTTTTGGTGCTATTTATCGCGACAATACCGCAACGTTTAAGGTGTAAAGATGCGCAAGAGAGACAAATGAGGTGATTCGTAACGTTCATGTTATTTCCATTTCCATTTCCGATTCCATTTCCGATTCCACTTTAGCGCTTTTTGGCATTTTAAAAGCAGTGCTTTAAGTTATGATGGAGGGAATATGTGCCAATTCTTGTCATACTAGCATGCATAAAATAATGCTTAATCTTGTTTTCTTTCTTGATTAAATAGCGGGTAGGTGAGATTATTATTTTAACAACCGGACGGGGGGAGCCTATCTATACTGTGAGTAAGGCGCATATTTATGATATTTTGCAGAGTAACAATTAAAATTGATCTTTTCTACACCTGAAGGATGCTAAGTCACTGAAATGTAAGAACATTTGCATCGCAGCAATACAACGATGATTAAGCAATATTACAACATAGGTAAGTTAACACTGTTTCTGACATTTTCAGGGGCAACGCTGATTAGATTTAGCCCCTCGCCACCCTCACGACTTCGACCGTCCCACAAATGACAAAGTCATAAAGCTCTTCGGATGGCTCTTCGAAGCATTGTGGTACAAGTGTTCTCGCAGGCACGCTCAGAACAATCAAAGGATCTTATTGATTTCACTGACCTTACCAACGCAAATAAATCGACAAGAATGTACGGTCTTTCTGTCTAAAACTGATTCCAGCTTTGTTTTAAAAATCTTTTAAAATTTCCCCTATTACGTTATTTATTCTTCCGGGTGCGAATTGAGGATTTTATTTGGAATTAACGATATCTGGCTAACCATCATAACCGATCACTTGCAAAGGATGCTGAACTTTTAATCACATGGCTCTACTGGCAAAAAATTCTCCACTGGCAGAAAAAAGCCTACAGGAAGAGGACTGGTTAAATTAAAGTAGCACCGTGACTATTTACAAAGTAGAGAGCATCGTACAGCAGTGTGTGGCATGTTCTAACTGAAACATTAAAAAGGGGGGTGAAAAAATATGATAAATTCGCTTTTTTCAGTGCTTAACTCCACATTGTCGCTTGTTCTGGGATTGAATGCGTTGTTCCCAGCTCTATCACCACTGCTAAGCATAATTTCCTTGATGTAACAACAGACCAACACTAGATCTTGTCGGCGCTAACTCAGCAACAGTCAAAATCGATGAGGCTACAAAAAACGATTGGTTTAACGGTCTCAGGACATAATAAGTAGAACTAACGTTGCTAGTATTATTGCTGAGCTGCAACGAGTATCGGACATCTAGATGGAGACGGGGACATCTAGATGGAGACGGAGTCGAACATTTGCCCTCGCTCTTCTCCTTTTTACTATCTAGTTCGTTTGGCAAAAAGAGAGGTGAACACAAGTGGCTGACCATCTTATCAACGCAATCATAGTAGCAATAGATAGAGTAAGTATAAAGCTCAATGCAATCCCGCCGGAACAGTATAAGGCAGTGGTGCTTGGCATTGTAAACTCCTTAAAAAAGCTTTTCTTGACAGCGGCAAAATAGAAAGGCAAATGTAAACTATTTTCGGAGTTATTAATCTTTAACTAATTTTAGGCATTTCATTTTTTAATCCATATTTCGATAGTTCAAAGGTAGATTAAAGGGGGCGAAAAAATGCTCCTTTTCAACTCCCTCTAAGCTCTCTTATCTCTCTTACCTCTAAGCATCCTGAGAGGGGTGAGATGCTTTGCCTTTTAATATATCAAATACGCAGGAGTATGCGCACATAAAATCTATGCGAGCCTTATTAACCTTTGATAGAGCATTTGTTGTCAGTTTGGAGAATGTTTGGTGAGTTATCTGTGAGGCAAACAAAGAGGCCCCCTATAATTTCTTCCAAAACTCTAAGAGGCGTAACACATAGAACACGTGATAACTTAACAATGTGCTCGAATATGTCCCAACTAGCATCTTTATGCTATTTAGAGAAGACGTTCTGAACAATGATGGTGACGGGGGTATGCTACGCGTTAGCATAATTCCGAACATTTCACTTAGAACAACGCTACTAGTTCACGTGGCATAAGGTGAGCATTCCGCTGCATAATAGCGGGGTAATTGTCAACATGTAGCGTGAACAATAGACGGATAGAATAGAGACACTCTCCCCCGTGAATGCCAAGCGTCAGGTGAGATAGCAAGTAAAACGTCGCTATTACCGCTTTGTTATAAGATGTCACGTACTTCGGTTTATACCGCTAGAAGAGAAGTTTTGACGGTATTGTAGAAAAATTGTATCTACTCCGTTATGTAGTTAACGGGTTTTGGCAGCGCGAAACTACTGATGTGTTATCATTTATTTACCCTAATCGCGCGCAACTCAAGAGTCAAAATAAAGGATATTAAATCTCTCTTTACAGTTTTGAAGGTAAATTAACAGAGGTCATCGCAGTTTTACTCCCATTGACCTACGTAAAAATATTCTTTTTTCGTTATTTGTTAGAGAGTAGAAAATGATTCTAATAACTACATATGCAAGAGACATGATGAATTCGTCATTCATATGGTTCAGCAGCAAGATATTGACTTGCACATACAGTTATTAATAGACCATGCCGATCGCGACACGATGCAAACTCATCCTCAGATTAAAAATAAGACTTAAAAGCCTGGTACAATCGCTGACTTTTATGTGCACCTCAGCTTCACATTACTCATTTGGTGTTTTACCTTGTAACATGTAAGTTTCGCACGGTCGGACACATAAAGGCAAAAATCTCCTTACTACTAAACTCGTAAGTGGAAAATATTTGACATTTTACATCTATCACTGTAATCCATGAATCTTCGGATGACAACGCTCCATGAGGGGTCTCGCGGAATGTTCCGGTAAAGTGGGAACTGATCTTTCACTGTAATGCGTTTGTCCCATTGTGTAATCTTAGTCGCGTCGTCTAAAGCCCATTTTCGTAGACCCAAGTGAAAGAAGGCTCTGAAGTCGTTCCGCACTTCTTTCTTTTCCTTAGCTCCAAGCTGGTTCCACCACGCGACGAGGTCGGGCCACTCGGCGCTATGTGGTTTTGTCGGGGTCTTTAGAGTTGCTAACAGCTTGTCTTTCTGGTTCTGAGGGTCGCTCTGCCACCAACGCTTCAACACCTTTACTCGCGCTGTTCTTAACTCTTTTCGTTGATCTGGAGGCAGCTGCTTAACCCAAGATCCGACGTTGTTATCTAATTTTGATGGGGCATCAAATACAATTTCACCCCCAGAAAAGTTGTCCGCCAACATCGAAAAAAACTGTTTTACCTGAGCTTTTTCAAAGTACATTAATACCCCACCCATAATCATGAATACCCCCTCTTCGGTCTGTTTGATGTATTTGCACCAACTCTGGTCGAGGAGGGATTTTGCGATGCACTTTGTGGTATTAGTCTCGGGGAGTAACTGGCTTCTAATTTCGATGACAGGAGGACGGTCAAGGTCGTACCATTGAATCAATCCGTTATCGACCCGGTAAAATGTCGTATCAAGCCCCGCGCCAATGTTCACTACCGATGCGCGGGGTGCTCTGCAATGTACGCTTGTATCTTATGGTCGAACTGCTTTGCTCTCAGTGCGAATAATGGCGGTAGATTATTTTTCAAAGCGGCCCTATCAAAACGGCATCCAAAAAGAATTCTGTCAAATTTTGAAAAATCATAATCAATTTTTTCAACAATTTCAGTGGCTTTGACGTCATTAAATAGCCAACTACATTCCTTGCTTAATTTTGCTCGACCCCATAATGGAAACAATAACGTTTCCGATACGCCGCTTAAATCAACCTTTAATTTGTCTCGTTGCACAACTACTCCAACATTACGATTCAAGTGTTAAGTTACACGCTAATCCGATACCACACTTTACACATGCTAGTTCAAAAAAAATTAAAAAAGAGGAATAGGTTCGCGCAAGGCCATACATCACCCCTGGTGCTCTCCTGTTAGGTGCCTTATTGTATTGTATTGTATTCTGCAGCGCGCTCGTCTGGTCTTGCGCAACCTCTTTTGTCATGGTGGTCCCATATCCTCGTTCGTTCGTTATAGCAAGGTAAGCAAGGCAATCAGCGGCGCTGCCAACGGGAACATCGCTGTTAATCCGAGACCAAGGGACTGGACAGCCACCATCAACAACTCTAGAAGCAAAGCAGCCATTTCCTCTTTCACCTTCTTCCATTCCTTATTCATTTGCTGTCGGTATGCGTAACGACGAACCCCGTATTCGGGAGCTAGTTTATAGTTTATGAGTTTGGGACTAGTTGGAAACTAGTTTCACACACATCTTTCATAACCTAGGAGTCTCGATAGTTCATTCGGCTCTGCACTATCCATGTGTGAGCCCGCATACGTGACACAACTATGTAGGAGGTGAGAAGAGCATGAAAAGACGAACACTAACAGCAACAACGGTCATTATTGCGCTCACTGCGGCGATGTTATTCGCCGGAGTGGTCAACGCGCAGCAGCCTGCTACTGCAACCGCACAGAACATTGCCCATACACCGCAAGACGTTCATGGAACCACGCCTCAAGTGTTGGGAAAGGACCCCGCTGCAGGAAATGATGCCTCAGCATACGGCTGTGGCCACGGCGGACACCACCACTGGGGAGGCTGTGGCCACCACTGGGGAGGCTGTGGCCATCACCACCACCACTGCCGGTGTTAAATGGAGCGCGCAATGAGTTCGTAATGTGGTTCGAACCATTACCGCGTGATCAGAGAAACCCCCTGTGGTAGGAACAGTAACATACCTTTAAGGAGGTGGTTTATCCAGTTGCCTCAGAATCTGAGAGACAGGCTGAACGATAGGCTATCGTCTATGAATAGGTTGAGATACATGTGCCATTCAAACAGGCCTGTAGAGCGTTGTCGCTCTCTCATTGGCATGGGCATTGGCATGTGTCATCTTAGCCCCCTCCTACCTTTTTTTTAACGTGCGTAGTCATGATTCATGATAAAGAAGATACACAACAACATCATGGAATTTCACTGAGCATGTACGTCTATGCGGCAATAAAACACAACATTTAGGTATAACATCACTTTAAAAGAAAATATGACGCATATGAAAAAACAAGCACTTGGAGCGATAATTATACTTATCGTACTGGCAACGGTGCTCGGGGCTGGATGTACCATGCCAACCACGCGAAACAATACCATTGTTAGCAATGTGTCCAAGACGGGCAACGGTTCGGCTAGATCTCCCACACGGAATAACATCACAACACAATTCAACACCATAGCAGGTAATGCCTCCAAAACGCTTAACTCTTCGGCGCATGAGGCACGGGTGGTCTTGCATTTCTTAAATGGCGTGATACAGCTCGTCACCGATACGACACGAGATTTGCATGGTAACACAAGCAGCACTTCCATATCATTAATGACAGTTTTTCCACTTCAACGCGTCAACCTCTATTTTTATGAATGATGATAACAAAAAACTAAACAACCGAAACGCACCCACTGTGAGAAACACATGAACAGCAAGTTAAACAAACGGGTGGCTCTGCTCAGCATTATGCTACTCGCCGGAGTACTGGCAGGAGCCATAGTCACTGCTTCATGGCTGGAAAAAGCCGCTCCTGAAACGGGAAAGGAGCGCATCACCATCGTCAAAACACACCCGAAGCACTTGACCCCTGAAGAGCGTGAGCATCGACACGCGCAGTATGAGGCACGACGGAATCAACTCATCGGCATCGCCATGAAAGATGACAGGGTGCAGAAGATGGTCGAAGGGAAGAATTACTCGGTGGTCGGCGTCGGGCTGAAGAAACATGCAAGAAATGCATCAGAAAACACCACTGATACCGCATTTTTACTACTTCGAGTTGAGAGAAATTACTATAAGGTCACGATTGATGTGCGTGGAGGGAACGTGACGTCGATAGAAGCGCGAACCCTCTATGGTGTGGACAATGATTGATGAGCGTAACGACGGCACTGTCCTTGTCCTTTTCATTTAGTGCCAGAAGGTAGCAATGAAATTAAAACGGGCGACATTCCATAAGAAAACAGCATTTATGGCAGTGGTTTTTATTGCATCAGTCGTTGTGCTCGGCATAAAACTACTGAATCCCACCCCAGTGCAAATATTTGTCGAAAACGAAACGACCATTGTAAATCAGATTCCAGGGCTTTTTACGTATACTGATACACTTATCATGATTATCGCAGTAAGTCTTCTAAACATTAGCGGGATATATCTGTTGTTTTTCGACTCAGCGCCTCAGACCACCTCTGTCGGCACCATGGTGTTAGAGGAACGAAAAAAGCGTTGGGAATCAATAGCGAAAACGTTGAAGGAAGATGAACAGAAGATTTATACGGCGATAATTGAGGAGGGGATTATAGCCCAAAGTGAAATCGTCGAGAAGACGGGACTTCCGAAATCGAACGTCAGCAGAGCATTATATGTGTTAGAAAGTAGAGGCCTCATTGAGAGAAGAAGAAGGGGCATGGGAAATATTGTTTTGCTGAAATAAACAGTTTAATGACACGCTTAACGTAATAAGTTTATTGTCGAAAGAGACTCTATACAACGTATAGTGAATTAGCTGATGCAATAAAATTAAGAGTACCTTCTATTGCAATTCGCTTTACCGGCAGTCTATAAACATGGGGCCTCAAGCTCTCGTGCATACACGGTATAGTACCGTCAACCGTTACATGAATTGTAATAACCTAAGGTGGATTCTCCTATAGACTTTTTTTCGGCCAACGTTTTTTTACTTACTCTCACGAGTTTGCTGTTATTGATTAGCGGAAAGACCGCAATTTTTAAGCGGAAAGACGCGAATAGATAAATCGAGAGATAAAACGAGGTGTTTAATGATGTTCATATTTTTTCCATTTCCGATTCCATTCCCATTTCTGATACCAGTCTAAGTTACCAAATCACAAGTTAGCTGTTGCACTAAATCTTACGGTGGATATTATCATTTTGAATGCGGTAGCATCGTTTTACTACGTTTCCGTTGTAGTAGTTACTCTAATGTATGATGTAGTAACTGATCTAAATGCTGCACATGTTGTAATTTTATGCTCTCATATCCCTCATTCAATATGTCAGATTTTTTGAGTATGTGGCTCTTCTTCTTCAGGTCGTCTCTTCCGAAATGCCCGGAAGGACTTGGAGCAGTTCTTGGAATCATGCTTCGTGGTCTATTTCTTCGTGGAGTATCACGAGTGACAGATCATGTGTTCGACGATCTTTACCGAGAGTCATATCATAAATTTCCGTGAACTAGTCCACGCACACCTCTCTTCATTGAGCAGCACCTTCAGAACGTCCCTTCCCTCTTGGATCGAACCTTAACGTACTTACAGCTCAAAGATGAAAGATGTTTGAGATATGCATGGTGAACGCATATGATGTGGTTGAGTTTTAGCTCCTAAGACGTCGTTCAATTTTCGCCAAGCAAGTCTAATTCGCTTCTGTCGGCGGAAATGAATGACAGAATGGTCAGCGCAAAGTTAAATATCTCAAGGAGAGCTTCTTATAATAAGATATGCAAGATGATCTCACAGAAGAAGAAAAAGTCTCTCGACTTCTATATTCTTCACCGGAAGTGCTTGTCGAATACGACCGAGTAGGGTTCTGCCCCAAAGAAGAGAGACTTGTCACTCGGTATTTTAGCAACAAAAACGCTAAAATATTGGATATCGGATGTGGGCTTGGGCGAACAACGCAGCCATTGGCTGATATGGGGTTCGAGGTCATCGGCATCGATGTCTCAGAGGCAATGATAAATAAAGCCAGAGCTAAATTTCCCACTATCGATTTTAGAATCGGAGATGCGTGCGACTTACAGTTCAGAGATGAAGCATTTGAATATACGCTCTTCTCGTTTAATGGAATTGATCACATACATCCAGAGAGGAGGCGAATTCAGGCGTTAAGAGAGATTCACCGTGTGCTGAAACCCGGCGGGTTATTTTTATTTAGTTCGCATAACTCGTGGTCGATCGAAGTGGTGGATGGGTTGTTAAGCAAAGACATATTGTGGCGGTCCGTTCTGTCGAAATATTTTCTGCGTTCGAAATACTTGAAGTCGAAAACCCGCTACGGCGAGTTTGCCCTGTATTTTATAAATCCACTTAATCAAAAAAAGCAATTACGGCGAACTGGATTTGAATGTAAACATATCGCTGCCTCTGATCGGCAAGAGAGTCGCTATTTCGATTCTATGCCATACTATGTCGCGCAAAAGACAAGTATCCCGTGGTTACCTCGCTGAGCCGCTCTTGTGGACGGGTGTTTGTCTGTAATACCACACGTAAAATGAGCGTTATAGCACGTATATGGATATCCGAATGACACACAATCATTTGGCGTTTTTAATACACGCTCAGCATTGCGCAGCATGGATCGGTTAACGGCTGATAATTAAAACAGGTGTATGTTGTTAGGTTTAGGGCGTATCACCCTGCAACAATCCTCTTCGATGCCCCTTTTGTAACTGCTTTCCTAACACTTCCTTCATCTGATCGTTTTGCTTTCAAAACAGCAAGAATAGACTCGTTAAGAGAGCTATAGGAAGTAAGATTGTGAACGAAGCGAACATCTTATGGAGCCTTCTCAAGGTCTCTGTGTCTGGTTTCTTGAAAATGGACACGGTCAGATAGGACGCTATGCACCCAACAAAGAGCAATTGGAATGAGTTGAGCAACGCTCACCAACCCCACGACATATTGGGGGGTGAAGCTATAGCAGCGAAGAGGCAGGAGCTAGGATCGATGTTTGCTGACGTGCGTGCACCTCGCGTTTAGCAAGGGTGTGGTATCCGATTTTCACATCCTCCATCCACTCCTACGAAGTCCTTAAGCGCTTTCCGACCAATTCCCCACAGAGACACTCCGATGGAGGAGAGTGAAACGATACTAATTGTTTGAAGCACAGCGGCTACTTATTTTCAAGAAGGGTCGAGGGCAAAAATACAATCTCAGCAAAGGCTATACGATAGTTGTCTTGAAGAATACTAGGCGAATACCTACTATATGCTAAGGTTTTTGATCGTCTCGCCTTGCGTGTGAGGAAGCGGAGGTAATGCGTCGTCGAATACGAGGCCATACACCGTCTCCGGCTCTAAATACTTTAGAGCTTAATGAACATGATCAAAACAGGCAATACGTTCATCGCCAAATAAAATTTTTACGTATGTAACAAAAAAAATACAAAAGAATAATTTTAACTATGATTGGTAAAAGTTATCCCTCACATACAGTCATTATGCGCCTCAAAAGTTTGAACGAAAAAACAACTGTGGGCCTGCGTCAGAGCGAAATTTCCGTTTTTTACTGTTTTGGACAGTCGAACGGGTTTGATATAACTAAAATGAAGGAACGTCTGTGTCTTTTATGTTACGAATAAAAGAAGGTTAAGAATAACGCTAGTCGTTACCCATTAACACGCGATAACCGGTGCATAGATTTAAAGTGAAAAAGTTACCATTACATTTCAAAAATATTTATGTAGTAAATAGAGCAAATTGTTAAAAATAACACATATTGTTGGTGTTTATATAGAAGCAGTACAAGATGTTATGTCCTCGTTAAAGGAGTTAAACGAGCTGTTAGCACCCTACATGCCCCCAAAAAACACCTGGAATCCTGCCAATGAGTCTCTTTACAAACCACTTGACCTGTACCAGGTACCCTTGGAAGAAGCACAGGACATGCAACTGAAGGCGATCAAGTATACGTTCACCCATCACTACAATATAACGACTTCTACCGTAAGTACTGTGAGCTGAGAGGCGTCCGCCCCGCCGACATCAAGACCAGCGACGACCTGGATATAATTCCCCTCATTCCCGATACTACCTTTAAGCAGTAACCGCCAGGAGAGGAGTTCGCACACTGGCTCGCGAGCATTTTTTACCGGCGATCTGCCGACCGTCGTCATCGAAGGATCTAATCCCTCATATGACGACATAATCAACGGTTTTAACGCGGCAGGCTTGGTTGTTACGTATAATAGCGGAACAAGCGGCCGAGTTACGGTTATTCCAAGAGATTTAAAAACATTCCAAGCTGCTGAGTACGCTTTTCGCAAAGTTGACTGGATGTATGACTGACCAAACACCTCATCATATCCGCATGTTATCAGCCGATCACTTCTATTTGTTATCCCCAAATCCAACGAGGACTAACCTGTTTATCGGCAAGGCAAGCAGTCTCTCGCTTTATTTACTCAAGGATGGAGATGTGCAATACGCTGTGGATTACGCGATAACCATGGAGTCACTCCAAATGGCCATGCGTGGGAACCGGGAGCTGAAAACAGAAGCTGCCACTATCTCCCAAAGCGAGATGCTGCAGAAGGCAGTCAACCAGATCGTACAGTGGCTTGAGCGCTATGAAAAAACAGAAGACACAATAGCACTTTGTGGCCCATCTTTCATGCTTTACCATGTATTAGTAAGGCTACAGAAGGAGGGGCGGCTCTTCGACTTCGGAACAAAGGGAGTAGTTCAGACAGGCGGCGGCTGGAAAATCCAAGAAAATGCCCGCATCCCACATGCAGACTTCCGAGAACAGGTAGAGGATGTGTTAGGCATGCCCGAAACGCACTGTTTAGATGCCTACGGCATGTGCGAAGGGAACGGGCTTATGGTGCAGTGCTCTGAGGGTCACTACCTTCACGCGCCTTATACCTATTACAAGCCCCTTGTGCTTGACGATGAATTAATGCCTATGGTGTACGGAGAATGGGGGCGCTTTGCCTTTCTCGATGCCCTTGCACTGAGCTACCCCGGTTTTATCATATCTGGAGACCGAGTCCGACTGCTCGAACACTGCCCCGTTTGCGATAGGCCAGGTTCCGTGCTCGAACCGGAGATCCAGCGCGCCAAAGGCGAGGAGGTGCGCGGATGTGCTGAGGAATTACGAATGATCCTCGCGCAAGACCTAGCAAGATGATATGCATGACACAAGTGAGAGAGACTACAAAACGAGAGTGTGCCTCGCAGGAGCTGCCCTCGCAAGAGGTGCCGAAACAGTCTGGGCTAAAGACGTTAGGATCGATAACCAGGATAATGCTTAAGAACCCTTCTGCCTTTAGGAAGCTCAGGTTCATGGGTTCCGATGAAACCCGGTACGTCCGCCCACCACGACAGTACGAGATTCCTCCATTTCACAAGGACATGAATTACTGTAGCTCACACGAACCATACCTCAGGCCCACGCGGTGGTGTAACCCCCGCGAACCCGAGGTCGTCGCGATGGCGAGCGAACTGGGCGCCTATGAACTGTCAGACCGCGAGTTCGCAGAAGCAGCGTATTGGTTTGTCAAAACTAAAATGTCGTTTGAAATCTGCCCCTTCGACAGTGCTGGAGCGACGCTGAAAAGGGGTACTGGGTCGTGCTACCACTTGATAAACGTGTTCACCGCCCTCTGCAGATCTGCCGGGATTAAGGCACGGTACAAGAACTATAAGATGCGCTTTCATGGGATAGAGCAGTCCGTCTTTATTGATGTTGACCCAATGATGACGGAGTTGTACGAACTGGGTGGGGGTGTTATAGCTGAAGGAGAAGGTGAGGCGTGTATCGACGGCAAGTGGACAGTTGCCTATGTCGCGCAGAACGCAGCAGCTTCAGCTGCTGGCTGGCCCATAACGAAGTTCGGGGAAGACTCGATAGGCATGTACTTTGACGCGCTTCCTGGGAGTGTAAAGCGCTTCGAATCGCTCCCATTACAGCTCGGGTTAGGTCTCCGATTCATGGGATTGCTAGCACCTGCGACGATGGAGCGAATGAATGTCAGCGTGCATACGGCGCTCGCAATAGGGCAGCAGGAGGTCGAAGAGGCTGGCGGCGTTCAGGAATACGACCAGAAGGCACGCAAGAAGCGCGAGCGCTTTTCAGTCGACGAGATCCTCAATCAACAAATGCTCAACACTCTGACAAGATAATCTTTAAAAATGAGTGAGGTTTGAGAGTGATTAGAAGTATTGGGTGCAATTCGGTGAGTAGTTGGGGTACCAATTCTATCTTGTCCTATTAAAGTACGAAGACTATATTCAAAACTCTACTGACTGCTACCCCTATTAACTACTACCCAATTACTATCCAATTCTCCGTGCTTTAAGAGCTGCCACTATTTTTTTGGACTTTACTGCCTAAAAGCGCAATTGGCTTCTATGCTATAGGTCATACCACAGTCTTGGATACACAACTTCCGAAGATAGAAGAAGCACAGGCCATGAAAACCGCGTTCCTTTAGTACCAAATTAAGGTATCAGCTCAGACTGTGACACCTGTGGTGTTAAATTTTAGTACCTTCACGGATCTTGTCTCTGCAAGAGGTTCTTTACGTCAACGTGCTATAACTGGTTTATTTCAGCAAAACGATATTTCCCATGCCCCTTCTTCTCCTTTCGACGAAGCCTTTGCTCTCCAACATATATAATGCTCTGCTGACGTTCGATTTCGGAAGTCCCGTCTTCTCGACGATTTCACTTTGGGCTATAACCCCCTCCTCAATTATCGCCGTATAAATCTTCTGTTCATCTTCCTTCAACGTTTTCGCTATTGATTCCCAACGCTTTTTTCGTTCCTCTAACACCATGGTGCCGACAGAGGTGGTCTGAGGCGCTGAGTCGAAAAACAACAGATATATCCCGCTTAAGTTCAAAAGAGTTACAGCAACAATCATGGCGAGTACATCGGCAAACGTAAAAAGTCGTGGAACTTGATTCACAATGGTCGTTTCGTTTTCGACAAATATTTGCACGGGTGCTGGATGTACCAGTTTTATACCAAGTACGACGACTGAAGCAACAAAGACCACTGCCACAAAATCTGTCTTTTTCGACACGGTTTGTCGTTCAATTATTTTCTTGCGCGCTAAAAAAGTAGGTGTTTTCTTCATCTGCTTCAAAGTTACGTACAGCAAGTTCGCGCTTCTATCGACGTCACGTTCCCTCCACGCACATCAATCGTGACCTTATAGTAATTTCTCTCAACTCGAAGTAGTAAAAATGCGGTATCAGTGGTGTTTTCTGATGCATTTCTTGCATGTTTCTTCAGCCCGACGCCGACCACCGAGTAATTCTTCCCTTCGACCATCTTCTGCACCCTGTCATCTTTCATGGCGATGCCGATGAGTTGATTCCGTCGTGCCTCATACTGCGCGTGTCGATGCTCACGCTCTTCAGGGGTCAAGTGCTTCGGGTGTGTTTTGACGATGGTGATGCGCTCCTTTCCCGTTTCAGGAGCGGCTTTTTCCAGCCATGAAGCAGTGACTATGGCTCCTGCCAGTACTCCGGCGAGTAGCATAATGCTGAGCAGAGCCACCCGTTTGTTTAACTTGCTGTTCATGTGTTTCTCACAGTGGGTGCGTTTCGGTTGTTTAGTTTTTTGTTATCATCATTCATACAGGGAAAGGGTAACGTGTTATGACCACGCACGTCAAAAAAGGTAGGAGGGGGTTAAGATGACACATGCCAATGCCCATGCCAATGAGAGCGACAACGCTCCACAGGCCTGTTTGAATGGCACAAGTATCTCGACCTATTCATAGACGATAGCCTATCATTCAGCCTCTCTCTCAGATCTTGAGGCAGCTGGATAAACCACTCCTTGAATTTCTGCTACTGTTCCTACCACAGTCTGTTTCTCTGATCCTGCGGCGGTTGTCTGAACCGCTTTATGAATTCATTGCGGGCTTCAGTTTAACGTCGGCCGTAGTGGTGCCCGCCGTGGTGGTGTCCGCCGTGGCCACAGCCGTATGCTGAGGCATCATTTCCTGCAGCGGGGTCCTTTCCCAACACTTGAGGCGTGGTTCCATGAACGTCTTGCGGTGTATGGGCAATGTTCTGTGCGGTTGCAGTAGCAGGCTGCTGCGCGTTGACCACTCCGGCGAATAACATCGCCGCAGTGAGCGCAATAATGACCGTTGTTGCTGTTAGTGTTCGTCTTTTCATGCTCTTCTCACCTCCTACATAGTTGTGTCACGTATGCGGGCTCGCATATAGTGCAGAGCTGATGAAATATCAAAGACACAAGCTTATGAAAGATGTGTGTGAACCTAGTTTCCAACTAGTCCCAGACCTATACACTATAAACTGGCGTCGAATATCTACACCGTGGTAATGTATAACGACGGCATCGAGCTAGATAGGGAAGGAAAGTGGGAAAAATTGGCTGCTTTGCTTTTAAGTTTGCTAACGGAAAATATAATGGTGGGGGGACTCGCGTTGAGTATCACGTTCCCGTTGATAACACCGCTAATATCCGTACTTGCCTTAGTGCAATAAAGACACGGGATCAACAAACAAAAGAGGTGCTACAAGATCAAAAAATATGCCGTTGAACATGTTAAAACGCGAATAGAGGGAGACAAAAGTTATGCATGGGCTTTTCGCGAAACTCTGTTCCTCCATTTCCGATATGGCCCCCCTCTACTTTTTTGGATCTACCTACTATTTTCTCTTTCTTTTTAAGAGACTCAAACCTGACTAACTATTAAAAAAATAAGAATAAAAGTATATGAGAGACCGCAGCAATTACGAATGTAAACTCAAAAATACTAAGTCAACCTAGAATAATACTGCTAAAGCTGGATTCTATATATATATATATATGTATATATATATATATATGTTGAAATGTCGGATATTTGACGATCTTAAGCTATAAGAGTACCTGTAGCATCGTGTAGAGCAGTACATCTATTTGCGCGCATATTATAATTTCAGGAGTTGTTCTGCAACAAGGTAAAGCAAAAGATCAATTTAAGTGGTGTATCAGAAACGCTGTTGGGTCCATTATGGACCGGGTCAGCTTAAGTAGGGAACATAGCTCAGTATCCAGTGACGTTAAAGCTATTGAAATTGTTGAAAAAATTGACTATAATTTTTCAACATTTGACATGATTCCTTTTGAGGAGTATCTGCCTCTGCTATTTGTGGCGCGAGTAAAGCAATTTGACAATAAGATAAAAGCGTACATCGCTAGGCACCCTTAGGCATCAGTGGTGAATATCGGCGCTGGACTTGATGCGACGTTTTACCGGGTCGATAACGGATTGATTCACTGGTACGACCTTGACCTCCCTGACGTCATCGAACTGAGAAAACAGTTCCTCACCGAGACTGACAGGACAACTTACATCGCAAAATCCTTTCTCGATCCGAGTTGGTGCAAGTGCATCAAACAGACCGAAGATGGTGTATTTATGGTAGCTGGCGGGTTATTGCGCTATTTTGAGGAGGCGCAAGTTAAGCAGTTCTTTCGATGCTAACAAACAACTTTCCGGATGGTGAGATTATATTTAATGCCTCATCGAGGGTTGACAACCACTTCGGCGCATGGATTGAGCAGTTACCGTCGGATCAACTGAAAGAGCTGGGAGCAGCGCTAAAAGAGGCGTTGAAATCCTGGTGGCAGAAGGCGCCACAGGACCAGAAAGATGAGCTGGTGTCTATGCTCAAGATCACGAATAGGCCTCACAACACAGAATGGACTGACCTTAAGGCGTGGTGGAATCAACTTAGCGCTAAAGAAATGGAAGAGACGCGGCACAACTTCAGAGCTTCTCTCTCTGGGGATTGGGTAAATGGGCATTAGAAGACGTGAATGAAATTACAAAATGGGACAACCGCATTACCGTGATAGATCAACCTCCATTGTTCAAAGACATTCCGCGAGACCCCTCGTGGAGCATAACCGTCAGAAGATTCATGGATTTTAGTGATGAAAATAGAATGTCAAATATTTATCACTTGCGAGTTTGATGTCTTGGAACGTTTTAGTTATTTAACACTAACAGAGTGTGCATATTTACCGTAATACAGCACTTCGGACATATTTAAACAATAATCTCTAATTTATCGTCAAGGATGAGTACCGAGATCCCTACATGAAAGGGGACATCCCGTTCCTGATTACTCTTTAGTTGCGTTCAACTGCTGGAAGCCGTGAAGATCGTATCAGCCCACTACGGGGCTACACTGATGCCGCGGTCGCGAACTGAGAACTATCACTCGTGTTACTGCACATCGCACATGGACAGCGCCGCTGAGTACTACTGGCAGCTCCTCTCTGAAACTTAATCACATTTCTGAGAGGTTCAGGAAGAGCTGACAATCTGTTTCTTATTTCTCTTAACAATTGCTAGCAGATGGTCTGGCAGTTTGACCGTTGCCTTTCCCTCCGCGATGACAGCCTTGGTGTAATAGAGTGCTAACGGGGTTCGCCAAAGCGTAGGTGGGTCGGATCTTTTGGCTAAACCTCGTACTTTTTCCAACTAATGCCTTGTCCATCAATGCCATCTTTGTAGTAGCGTTCTTTTTTAACAATGAAAGAGTTTTGTCATATACACGGGCGGGCTATCCACTCCACTTTCATTTTAACTAGTCTGCGGTTTCGCACGTTGGGGGTTCTACGTTATTGAGCGATTACGGTACTGGATAAGAGTGCACCCTTCGTTCCTTCTCGTCTTCCTTTCTCTTTCTCTTTATCTTTCTCTTTCTCTCCCGCGTCTACGAGAAGTGACTCTGCGACATCCCTGCCAAGAGCGATTTGCGTATCCTTCATCTCAATGATAATCGGGCCCTTCGAGATCTTTCGCAGCACTTTCACCGTAAGCCCGGGAATGAGGCCGAGTGAACACAACCGACTGATCGTCTGGGGCTCTCGAGAGGTTAAAAACCGTATCATATACGTCCCTTTCCCAACATCAGACAGCTTTGCAAACTCCCTTCCTTTCTCCCCCTCCTCGTACTCGCCTTTGGGTATGGCACTCCCGCCGGGACACGTTGCGGGGTACCCTAACTGTGCGGAGAGCGTGTCGATCGCCTTGTCTGAGATGACATGCTCGATTTCGCACGCCTGTTTGTGTGACTCGTGTGTGTCGACGCCGCAGATGTCCACCAAGAAGCGCTCAAGCAGTCGATGCTTTCGCTTCACTTTCGTGGCAATCTCCCGTCCGGCATCGGTGAGGGTTGCCCCGTGGTAGGGCGTGTAGTGTACCAGCCCTTTTTCGCTCAGTTTTTTGAGCATTTCGGTGACGCTCGCATCCTTGACGCCTAGGCACTCAGCTAAATCGTGTGTTGTGGCAACGGTAGCTCTGCCTTCCTGCTTCGTGTAAATGGCTTCGAGATACTCTTCTTCAGAGGGGCTTAATGTGTATTCCTGTGACATAGTGATCTGTGTAGTATTTAGGTTACCCTAATATATAAAATTTAGGTATACCAAAATTTCTATTGTTTATCATCGAGTGAGATCATTCGCGTCATTATTAGCCAGTCCATTGTCTCAACCCTGGTGAAAGCGGAGCTTTACGACAGAATAAAATTCTAATATAGTAAACTGAAAATATCGTAAATAACTTGACTAACTCAAGAGTGCGTGTATCCAATATGACTCGGTAACAGGGGCAGCACCTCTTATTGTTTAT
This sequence comes from Methanobacteriota archaeon, assembly GCA_963704625.1. GTDB lineage: Archaea > Halobacteriota > Bog-38 > Methanoflorentales > Methanoflorentaceae > DASPRZ01. The sequence continues at coordinate 2,387,498 of OY969924.1, forward strand.
GTTAGTTAGTTTGGCATTTATGCTATAGAATGGCCTCACTATGCTCCCATGCAGAGCATCTTTAAGGAAACGAACCATCAGTAGCCATTTAATTCACCAAAAGCCTAAAGTTCAAAGTAATTCTTCACCACTTTGTAGGCGCAGAACTCTCCACACATCGTGCATGTATTTGCGTCTGATGGCATTCGCTCCTTCCTTATCTGCATCGCAGTTTCAGGATCAATGGCAAGCTTGAACTGCTTCGACCAATCAAGGGCATTTCGTGCATGTCCCATTTCAAGATCGGCATCCCTTCGTCCAAGTTTTATCATATCGCCGACGTGGGCAGCTATCCTTGCGGTAATAACGCCTTGTCTTACATCCTCAGGATAGGGAAGCGCGAGATGTTCTGCCGGAGTGACGTAGCAAATAAAATCAGCTCCATAAGAAGATGAAAGTGCAGCGCCAATTGAAGAAACTATGTTGTCATATCCTGGCGCTATATCCGTAACAAGAGGTCCCAGCATGTAAAACGGTTTTTCTCCGCTTAACCTCTTTTGCAGTATCACGTTCGCTTCAATCTCATCTATAGGTATGTGGCCAGGCCCCTCTATCATTGTCTGAACTCCACACTCATGAGCCTTATCTGAAAGCTCGCTGTTGATGATGAGTTCTTGAATCTGCGCCCTATCTGTCGAGTCGTGCACAGCTCCGGCCCTCATGCCGTTCCCCATACTCAGCGTAACTTCGTGGCGCTTCAATATGTCGAGCAGGTAGTCGAACTCACTGTAAAGTGGGTTTTCTTTTTCATTGTGCGCCATCCAAGCCGACATCAGGGCCCCACCTCGAGAGCAGAGCCCACCGTGTCGTCCCTGAGCCTTGAGTCTGTCAAGCGTTATCCAGTTTATGCCTGTATGAATCGCCATAAAATTAGTGCCAAGTTTCGCTTGCTCTTCAGTTATCCTGAAGAGGTCGTCCTCCCTCATATCGACGATAGAACCAGACTTTCTTGCGGCTTCTATAAACGCCTGGTACAGTGGGACGCTACCAACGGAAAGCGATGTCGCCTCAACAACTCGCTTTCTTATTTCGAAGAAGTCACCTCCAGTTGAGAGTTCCATTATCGTGTCAGCGCCTGCGCTCTCGGCAATCTTTGTCTTCTCGACCTCCATTTCAACATCCACGATGTCTGAAGAAGTTCCTACCGACGCGTTCACTTTGGTTTTAAGCCCCTTCCCTACGCCAACGGGTCTCGTCTTCCTGTACGGGCTTATGGGAATCACAATTCTGCCGCTAGCGATACCCCGACAGACGAACTCTGGTGTTACGCCCTCTTCCGATGCGACAGCGCGCATCTCATTAGTTATTGTGCCTTTTTTTGCAAGGTCGATCAGCGTCATAATTTACCACCGTGAAGAATAGCTTTTTTTTTAAAAAACTACGATGGCCAATTCAATGGCCATATTTTAAAGTAGGGGTCAATCAGATATAGGTTTAAAAAGAATGTGATACTATATTTTTTTATCGGCGTGACAATTATAATGTGCTTGGTGTCTTCCGTTTTTTAAGCTACAACTAATAGCGCTCTGAACTGTAGAAGTATATAAATCTCCCCCTTGATTTACGTAGTATTTGTGGAATATAAGCACCTGTGAGAGATGTAATGTATATACAAATGTAAGAGCCATATACAAGTAAGAGAGAACCGCACTATAAGAAGCGTGGAAAAAAAAGCATTCAGCAATGAAAGGGTGAAAATGCTATAGGAAGCGATGTTTGAGCACTTTAGCTTTTGACCATATACAAGTATCCAATGTGATGAATGCTGATATTACTGCGAGCAATGTGCTATTTAGGATCTTTTTACTGTGGGGGAGGTAAGTACGACAATGACAATTCGCTGCCATATGTGTGGGGCTGCTGTTAGCAAAGGTGATTACGTAACGAAAGAAGACGATATAATCTGCGAGCTCTGCGCTCTAAAGCTTGGGTTTATTCACAAGCTGCAATGGAGTAAAGGGGCATGGATGCAACTTGGCTATGTTGATTTGAGGCGAATGAAGAGATAGGACCAATTTTTATGTCCGTTTTTTAGCATTATGTCGTACTATGTTGACTATCGACTTTTTATATGCTGGTGATTGTTTACTTTGTGATGAAGCTATAAACATTCTGAAAGAGGTGCTTTCAGAAGGGCATGTTGAGGCTGATATCAATATGATAGTGATTGTAAGCGAAGGAGAAGCACGACGACTGAAATTTCTCGGATCACCTACAATCAGAATTAATTGAGAAGATGTAGAGCCGGGGATTGAAGAACGTACATATTACCATGGCCACTGCAGAATGTACATGTACCACGGACAGGTATTTGAGTGGCCGCCAAAAGAGATGATACAGGAAGCTCTGAAAAAATTTCTGTAACGGTTTACTTGATCAAATAAAGACTGATTTGCATCACTAAGTGAACCCGCCAATTTATTCTTAGATTTAGATTGGACTTTAAAGTGTACAACTTCGTGGAGAGGCCGTCCGGGGCTTCTGTACTGATTCTTAGGATGCTGTGGATCACGATACCCAAGTGCCACTCCCATTATTATTGACGAGTCTTCCGGGATTTCTAATTCTGCACGAATGAATTAGGGTAAGAAATTAGAAGAAATACTGGAGCTGAGTCCACGCCATAGTATTGCACTGCTAACATAATGCTCTGGGCCAGCACTCCAATATCAAATATTGACCAAGGTGTGAGCGTATGATCCATACAGAGACAAATAACTGTTGGAGCCCCAAAGAACTGATAGTTGTGCTCAGAAATAGCTTGTCTTGAAACTTTATCGTCGAATTCTATGACGATCGATTTAAAGCGTGTACCCTCAACTCTTTTAGCGCTTTTGTCGGTGCAGGCGCCATTTTTGCGGTGCAGGTAGATTTGGATTGCATGGAACCTTTCTTAAAATTTGCTACAAAAAGCTCGACGAAGTTTGTCCAAAACATGCCCGCTGGCAACAAATATTTCCCATGGCTAGATATTGCCTGAAGAAGGTGAACGGGTTGCCACTCCACTGTCACTTATTAATGACACTTATCCATATCATGTCGCTCAAATATAGGTCCGATTCGCCGGGGCCCCAGTAGCTGTACATTATTTCTTGGATGCCTTGTTTATTAAAATGAAATGTATCAGTAAAAGAACCGTCCGCCTTAGTGGTGACCGTCCACAAGAATCCAGCGTCACCTAGGTGTCTTATCTTCGCGTTACTGATGCCATTATTGCCCCTCACGAGGCATCCATGGATGGAAAAATTCTGTCCTACATTTACTTGTTTGGGATAGGTCGTGATTGTAAGATGTATCGAAGGATCTGATAGCTTTGGTGATCCTGAGTCTGGCTCCCAACGTGGATAGATCATGCTCCCCCTATATGTTGTGTGGGGTCCGTGATCCGACAGTGTCGATGCGCGCGTCGGCGCTGCGGCAACATTCGGCAAGCAGAACATCAACATCGCTACAATCAATAAACATATCAATTCTTTTTTCATATTCATACGCATCACCTTAGTCAGGTTGACGCGGTTCTGTGCTGCCCATAAAAAAGCCGCGCCAACTGTACTTTCTAAAGACAATAAAAAGTGTGGCGGAGAGTATAAACGTATCCCTATTTTATGTTACAGGAGCGAGGTGCACGTAAAAAGGAATTTTACCGATATGTAAAATATTATTTCTTATGCCAGCCAATGCGTTTCAAATTTTTTTTAACAGCCGCTCTCGCTTAAATGCGAATCAAAATCGCAGAAAGTTTTATTTTAAAGAGAACCGCTAACTACAGAAAAATTCCCAAAAGAAGGGATGATAAATGGTAAACGATAAATGGTAAACAATTTTTGATCATATTGATGGTTATTACTGTTTTGGCGACGGAGTTTGTAGCTGGATGCATAGGAGACGTTGCGAATACCACAAGTCCTTCGACTGCAGCATCGACTTCTACAACAACATCACGTTTTGACACAGCCCAAAATCAAAAGCAGCAGGTTACCTTCCCTGCGAGCATGGTAGTCCGCCTTAGATAAGATGCACCAGAGCGATGACTTAAAAAAAGCCTCAATTTGATCGGGTAACCACTAGAGGCGACGTTATCTTTAGTACAGCCTTCATAAATAGCGATAACACAAACGCTGCCTAGTTCTTGCATATAACGGATAAGATTCGTGCTACATTGAGGGCCTAGTTAGAACATTGTTAAAACAGCAAAAATGTTCAATGTAAATGGTATCATTAAAATTTCCGATTTCTTCTAACGCGAACAAATCTCGCTAGCCGTGCTTACGTCCTAATTAAACCACCAAATCCTTCAGCGCATCTAACAGCACTTTCAGTCAACCAATCCCATTGAAGAGATGCAAGATTCAACGTCTGGGCTTCTTCCTCATGCCTTCTGCTCTATTTCGATAAATCCCTAGAGCTTCGATTCACAATAAGCTCTGAAAATATTTTACGTGGTACCTACCTTCAACGGCACAAGATTATGACTATAAAAATATCTAGTTTCGTAAATTTTTTATATTTTTTAGATAGGATAAGGCCCGATATTTAGCTTCTGAACTAATAATTTTAATAGATTACAGGACATAGACACACGATTTCCTCATGTAAAAAAATAGATTAGCCCTAACTTAACTTCAATATTAAAAATAGGTTCGCGCGACATGTAAGAGTAGTGAGGGGCTTCTTATTCTCCCCTAATGATAGTTAATGGATCCATTGTCATATCAGTAACATTACGTTGTTGGATCAACAACGAGCTTTAAAATTTGTTGTTATTATTGGAATTTATAAGGAATTTTTCGAGTTCCACTGAGCTATGTGATATAAAACAGGACAAATTAACCTCTATATCTGGGACAAAATGTAAAAAACACACTGTTACAACAGCTTTTAGAAGCGATGTATCTTAAAATGAACGTTGAAACGGACGTTTTTATTCTTCTACTAGGTGGTTAGATCCCCCCCTGTATATCGCAGTTAGTTATAACTAGCTTATTCGATTGAGAGTGCGAGGTGAATAAGTAGATGAATGAAATGAATGCAGACACCTTGAAAACGTAACGACATATAACATCTCATTTTTCACCTTTAGCATAGCATCATTCATCTGCACCTCGACGCGCTCGGCTACAGTTTAATGAGTTACAAAGCTGTTTGCTCCTGTATCTTCATGGGAGGCGGACTTGAGCAATAGGTTCGCTGACTTTGATCGCCAACGGGCTTACTTTACCGCAACGGCTTATACGGCCAGTTATTATATATCGAGGCACGATGAGCGCCGTAATACCACGCTTGTGCGTTGTAGACTGCCCACTTTGCTCGCGGAGGAACGACCGGTCCCGAGAAGAACCAATAAGTGTGTCCCGGTTTAACTTCTGCCCAACCATACCCGTATGAAATTGACGTCCTGCCGAAGGATCCCGTCGTCAAATCATACACATAATAGGCTTTCGGCATTCCGAGATATGCGTACCCCGGCCGGGTAGCCGTTTGGGCAAATAGCCCTGCAACTGGTGCAACCGCACCATACCCTGAACCTGTGTACGTTATTTCCCACATCAAGTACTTTGGTGCAGAGGGTACGAGTCCAACGTTTCTCACAGATATAGCTGAAGTTGAACCCTGAGCTGATGTCGCTGGGTAGAATCTCTGTAATTGTGAGACAATCGTTTCAAACCCGAGTCTCTTGTAGTCATTAAGCGTCGGACCGACATCGAACCACACGCAGAAATGAGTGAACCCCACATTTGCCGCGTAACTCCAGTCAAAGAGGCCCTTGTAGGTCTCAAATCTGCAGCACTTGTTATTTTGTTCCCACACTCCCGCGAGTATACCTTGCCCTTTTCCGGCGTTATATGACTGAACAGCCCCTTGCTGAATATAGGGTATCTCTTCATGGTAATAAGTTTCCCAAGATACTTCGGTAGTAAATGGTTCAACATGGAAATCTTCCCATATTCCGCACTTATCGCAGTTATAAAAGGTAAATTTGGTAAAATAGTCCTTTAAACAATCGAGGTCTCCTTTTCTTCCTCCTTCTGAGGCTACATGTGTCCATCCAGCATTTTTCCATATGTCAAAAGCGTAACGAAACTTATAGATAGGAACAGATGCCAATCTGCCTCCCCCCCATATGAGGGGCGAAATGTCTAGTATCGGATACATTCCCATTTGTTTTATTTTGAGCAACTCTTTGTCATAAGGTGCATCATTGTTAGCAATGAGAACTACTGTCGTGAAACCCCTGTCTCTAAAGTACTCTATTGTGCCGTCCCAGATCATCTGAGGTGGAAGTCCGACTCGATATTCAATAGGTCGTGGATAGGCAGTTGCTGCGGCTGTTTTGTAAGTCATTCCGACTGAGGCACTTATTACAAGTGGTGCTATTAATAATGCCGCGAGAAGTCTTCTCTTCATTTGCCTATCTCTTTAATTTTGTAAGATGTCACAGCAGTGATCTAGAATTTGTAAACTTAAGTCTATGACATACAAAGGTACATCATAACACTTTAACTCATCTTTTCTGATCGTATATATATCATAAATAATTTTTGGCTTTGTCCGTATCTAACGATAACTAATTGGACGAGATCTATACTTTCATTAAACGTCATTTCACATCGTTTTTACTTCCTTCAGAAGCAAATTACACCAGCATATCACTTATCTGGCGCTGTCTATCTCTTTCAGGTTTTTTGAAAAGATTTATAAGCTTGTTCATCTAACAAGCATAGTTGTTTAGGTGGCAGCAGATTTGGAAAATTATTGTGAGATGAAATTTAGACAGCCCAAAAAGAAAAGGGCTCAGCATACCACAACAGGTAGAACATATTTAATTTTTAAGGAGGCTATATTCTGAACAGCCTTTTTAGCAAGCGCATTGTTGAATCAGAACTTCTTAGTCCTGCGGATAATTTTAATTTAGAAAAACAAAAAATAGAATATCGAAAAGAGCTTTTAACAGGCCGCCGATGTAGGATTAACGTAAAGCGCTCAGAGCGGAAAAAACAAGTTCAAACAGGGCGGGGATACTCTGACCTTATTGAAGTTACTGCAAAGAACTGCTATTTTTGTCCAAGCAATATTAAGACTACAACGCCTATGTTCCCCTCGTATCTCGTGCCCGAGGGACGTATAAAACTCGGCGAGACGACCGTATTTCCAAACCTCTTTCCTTTTGCTAAATACCACGCTGTGGCAACAGTAACGAAAGAGCATTTTTTAAACTTGGACGAATTCACGCTTAAACAGCTCTCTGATACTTTTCATGCAAGTGTAAAGTACTTTAATGCAGTAAAATCTGCTGATGAGGCGGCAATTTATCCGATTCTTAGCATGAATTTTTTGCCACCGGCAGGTGCGAGTGTTATTCACCCACACGTACAGCTCACTGTTGATTCAGAGCCGACGAATTTGACGTGGACATACCTCATGATGAGTAAGAATTATTACAAAAAGCACAAGAAAAACTATTGGCTCACACTGTTAGAATACGAACTTCGTGAAGACGAACGTTTTCTTGGTAAGATAGGAAAGGTTTCGTGGATTACAAGCTTTGTACCGCTCGGAAATGATGAAATATGTGCTATTTTCGACACGCCTTCATCACTTTTTGACCTTGATGATGAATTAATAGTGGACTTTAGCAAGGGACTTAAACGGGTCTTCACCGCTTATTCACAATGCGGAGTACATAGTTTCAACCTTAGTACCTTCTCCGCTCCAAGTAATGATGAGAGCTTCAATCTCATCGTACGGATTATTGCACGGCCATACCCACAAAACTATTACAATAACGATGCTGGCTATATGGAAAGGTTGCACGAAGAGGTAATAGTCGAGTCCATGCCGGAAAAAGTTGCATCCGATATGAAACAATATTTTGGGTGATGCCACCCATCTATTGAATAATTTTCATATCGTCTAGAGACTGTAAACCAAGTTTCTGCGATGATTTAATAATTCCTACTGCGCCCTCGATGAAAAACGCAGGGATCTCTTTTATTCCCTGTTTATTAGCAAGATACGCTCTATGATGACCATCAATGATGTAGACTCGTTTGCCGCTTTTTGCAACGATAATAGAATAAATAACCCCTCGTTTGAACTCCTCGTTTCGCCTTTGCAGTTCTGATGCTTCTAACAACTTCTGTGTGGGGATAAGTTGAGCAACTAAAACCCGTGCGTGACCGACTTTTACATTCGGATGCAGCCGCTGAAAAAAAGTGAATATCTTCTCCACATTTTCGGATATAATGTTCTCAACGATTGCCCGCAACATATCAGTTCCCGTGACTATGCCAACTACTTTACCTTCGCTCACAACGGGCATGTGGTGTACATGGTTGTAGGCCATTACTCCGGCTACGCTCACGATGTCATCATCAGGGGATGCTGTTACTGGATTTTTCGTCATTATTCTGCCTAATCTCTCAGTCAGTTTTACATCAATAAGATCTGCTATGGTAATAATCCCAACAAGTGTATCATTTTCTAGTATTGGAAAGCCATTATGTCCAGTCTGTTTTAGGATAATTAGCGCATTTTCAACAGTTGTTTCCTGTTTTAAAAAAATTACAGGACAAGACATGTACTCTTTTACATATACCACTTATCGCACCACGGTGTTGGAAGATATAACAAATGTTCGAAGTGGCCTAATACCTCAGCGAATTGCTTTCGGCAGCATTTGATAATAAAACTTATTATCAAATAGTCATCGTTGTTTTTGCCTTTACCCCATATTGTACTCTGTCTATCGCATTTTCGTAAACTAGTGTGTGCTTTTTTGCGATATTCTCCCACACGATATAATTTGCTACGTACCCCTTCGCGTGTTCTCTGTAAGTCTCTAAAATTAAGTCGCTGGTAAGAAGGATCGTTATTGACTTCCGTAGTTCATCAAGATCGTCGACTGGAACAGCGATCCCAGCCCCACTTGCCTCAATTTCTGCTTTTAGTCCTTCTAATGACGTCACGACTGCTGGCTTATTCAATGCAAAGGCATGAGCCAAGTTACCACTCTGCGAAGCATGTTTGTACGGTAATACAACAAAATCAGCAGCTGATACAATAGCATCATAGGTATCAGGATCAAATGCGCCAATTATCACTTTGATGTTATCTTTTACTGGTGAATTGTTAATTTCCTTTATGAGCTTTTCTTTATATTTGATGCCCGATGAAGAGCCTGGTCGGGCATCACCAGCTATTACAAGCACAGCATCTTTACCCGCCTCTTTTACAACATCTGGCCATATTTTAACGACGTCTTCAAATCTCTTGTTCGGTTCGAACCAGCCTATACAGAGCGCAACTTTTTTATTAGTCAAACCAAATCGCTCTTTTGCATTAGGTATGGGAACTACATCTTTTGCACCATGTGAGATCACATGAACGTTGTAGGGAATCCAGTCAAGATTGTAAGGAAGGAACAATTTTTGCACCTCAGCATGGACTATAGCGGAATCGAGAAGCCGTAGGCTTACGTCGGTAAAAATGGCTTCGGGCCGATCAAGGGTGGTGTAGATCGAGTGATAAGTCATTGCTGACGGAATTCTGTCTAATTTCAGTCTATATAGCAAGGTTAAAATTCTACCACTAAAATCACCATCAGTTAGATAGAGTCCGTATTCGTGTTGTATATGGACTATATCTGGTCTAAGACGTTTTATGGTTTCGTATACTTTTATGTCCCAGCCCGGATCACTATTGTCAATGACAGGATAGACGTCTGCCTCTTTATGACCTCCGAATTCCTCATCCGTATGGCATATTATATATACTGTATGACCTACCTTCCTTAATGCGCCGACAAGTTCCGAACTATACGTTGCTATTCCGCAGTGTCGCGGCGACCAGCTTGTCACCATAACTATATCCATGAGGGTCTCTCCAAAACTATTAAAGTTAGAACGTTTGCACTATATAATACCTACAATTAGTTAATTAACGTTATCCTAGACAATAAAAAAATTCAATCAATTTTTCTGCTGTTGTGCAACACATACTGGCTGATAAAGTTCACAAAATCGTCAAAAAGAATGATATATCTGTAGCGCAATAAGCTAAACGAGTTTTATGCAGAGTTTGATATTTTGCGATGGTTATGGACAGAATCGTAACGTGTTCGAGGACCGACCTAATGCACTTATAGAATTAAAACCAGGACTAACTATCATAGACAAATTGCTGCTTGATGTCGTAAGCAGTGGTATCAATCAAGCAGTACTTATGACAGATTTTAAATCTGAATCCTTGGAGAGAGAGCTCGGAACTGAGTACAACGGAATAACATTAACTTACAAGAGGGCTTCAAGAACCTTCGAGCATACAGTTGAGGCAATCGAACAAATCGATGATAATGTCCTAGTCATTGACGCTGGTGTCGTAACTGATATAAACTTGAAAAAGATGATGATAAAATTTGAACAAGCACAAATCCCCATTATCATTTATGCCACATTGTCAACACGATCGAGTAATCTCGTTGACGTGAAAGGGGGCGGGTTCATGAATACAGATGCATATGATGTGTTTGGAGGAATATTTTGCATTCGAAACGGCTATCAACTTCGGGCTTTTAAACTTGGCGACGAACTGGACGAACTCTTCCCAACGCTAGCCGACATAGGTGACCTTGGCTTTTATCGTGAATACAACTTTTGGGATACTTTTTACACTGAAAACGGGAAAGCTCGCATATTTAAAGAGTTTAAGAACAAAACCCCAAAGCCGTGGGGGTACGAGAAGGTACTCATATACACTGAGCTCTACCTCTTAAAGGAGTTGTTTTTAAAAGAAGGATATCAGTCTTCGTATCATTATCATGTGCGAAAGGATGAAACAATGCTTATCATGCAGGGAACTGGGTATATTCAGTTTGAAGATCGGAGAGAGTACTTTATCGCTGGGGATACCGTCCATATAAAGCCCAACGAAAGGCATACAATAGTTGCAAGCACTAATACAGTGTTATACGAAGTATCCACGCCATTTTTAGAAGATACGACGCGCGTGAAGGACTATTATCCAGTGAGATAATTTCTACGCCTTTGTTTGTTTACTCGCAATCTCAGTTTTAATTTCAGCGAGTTTGCTTTTGACAACTAAGACTTTTTCACTGATGTAGCTATTTGGCTGTGCTTTAACCAGCCCTTCTACTATTCTCAATTCTCGATAATAAGGCCCAAGCCGCCTGCTGATTTTTGTGATTTCCTCTGCGGAGGGATAGTGACTTTCCTGTAGCGCTTGTCTTATCGCATCAACTCTGTGGACGATATTATCGATCTTCAGATAAACATATGAAAGATCTTCGCAAGCTGACTGGTTTTTCGCCCCTAGGTTCTTTGTGAGATGTTTGAGGGAACTCTCAATAATCCTACCATAGTCAGTTAGTTCAACATATTTTACTCTGCCAAGCTTTTCTGATTTCACAATGCCGAATTGTTCCATTTCTTGAAGAATTTTTACCGCATGGGGATAAGTGCAGTTGCATTCCTTCGCAACGACAGATATGTACGTTCGATTGTGACCTCCAACTGCAAGTAGCAAATGGGTTGGCATTTTGTGCAAAAAAACATCCCTTATGTCCATCGCCATTTAATGTTTTTGATGAACATAATGATATAAAAAGTCTTGTTAAAGCAATTAAATTAACACGAACTAAATTAGATCGCTGAAATTTCGTCCACTCTTAAGTCCTTCTTCGATCGCCCTTTCTTTCTGTAAGATAACCTTAACTTTTGACGCTACTTCTTTAACGTTTTCCGAAGGTACAAAAACTACTCCTACGGTGTCAGCTCTCATTATATCGCTGGGTTCTACGGTGGACTCCCCAATGGTAATCGGAATATTTATTTGTCCCTCATTTAAGGGCTTCCCGGCACGTGGCGTTACAGATTTTGTCCAGACTGGAAATTTAAGCTTCTTTATGACATCAATGTCCCTGCACGCACCGTAGACAATAGACCCTACAACTCCCCTGTTTTGTGCTGCAAGAGACGCAAGCCCCCCCCACACCGCCGTGTTGGGGCTTAGACTATCGATTAAAATGACATCACCAACTTGCGCCGATTCTATAGCGGTAACAATGGTTCCCCAGTCCCATGGTTCAGTCTTGACCGTAATAACCGGTCCTGTAATGTTCCCTCCTTGTAATACAGGACGTAACCCTTCAATTACGTTTCTTCCATCCATCGCGTCGGCGATCATCGGCGTGGGAACTAAAGAGAGAGATTTGACTGCATCTAAATTTTGCAGGCGATTAACGTTAATTCTTCCACGTTCTGTCAATAACTTCTTCCAAAACGTAATTTCAAAGTTATTTGTTATGTCATTGGACAAATTCAACTAACCCCGTCAAAGCAGCCTCAGGATCAGACGCTTTAATAACGCCAGATGCTAAAAGTACTCCTTCCGTACCTAGTTCAATCGCAGCTTGTAGGTCCTCTCCCTTTGAAATTCCGGCACCGCACAAAACTCTTACCCTTTTCGCTGCTTTCACGGCTCCTATTACAATTTCAGGATTTGCCTTAGATACGGGAATTCCTGAACCTATCAATTCTGGTGGTTCTATAGCTACGAAGTCGGGAGTTAGTGATGCGGCTGCAGCAGTTGTTGCTAGATTGTTTGTGCATATAACAGTTGTTAAGCCAACCCTTTGTGCTGCTTGAATTGACGCATCGATCTCAGCGAGCTCCAGTCTCCGTTCCGAGTGATTGACAAGCGTACCAGAAGCTCCTGCGTGTGCCACGGACTCAGCCAGCACATGTCCTGTATACCCACCAAAGGTTATTCCATCAATGTGTTGTGCGTAAACAGGTATGTCAACTTCTGTCGATACGCGATAGATATCGGCAAGTTGTGGCACCACGATCACCAAGACACCAGTTTCGATTGCTACCTTTTGAGATATTTTGGCGAGCTTCACGGCATTCGCGCCCGTACTCTCGGCATAAGTTTTGAAGTTCAAAATAATGATCGGTTTCAACGTTCGCACCTCGTAGTATAGCAAATTTTGTAAATATATCCTTTCCTACTTTATAAAATATAGCTCCGCGTTTGTCATCTATATCGCTTGTAAAGGCAAAAGTTTTTAGGAATATAACTCCACTAATTGGAGTAATCATAGAGTTTAACGGCTACATTATGATAATTTATTATTTTTTGCTTCCGGATGAACGTTTAAAAATCTTTATGCAATAACTACATTGAAAATAAAAAATACGTGTAGAATTTTTGATGAGATAATAGCTCGGTATAAAAACGTTATATAACTATCAATAAGTGACCAAGCAGTGCAGACCTAACACGAGATTCGGTATCTAGGGCTAGATGTTAATGCTTCTGATATAACACAAAAGTTCCGGAGTGCCATAAGAAACTGATACAGCTCACAGAAACGCTAAAAGTAAATTGAAAACAACCGCACAGCCATCAGTGGCTTTCTTGCACCTGAATGTATGCCATAGCGTTAAGAATGTCTCATCGCAACTCTTTACAGTAATGTTGCGTCTTAGCTTGCTGTTTTTGTTGCTATGTGTCATATGAAGATATTAATACTTCTGCGACTACTGCTGTACTTTTGTGTGCGTGCATTAAAGAAAGTATTACCAATGAAAGCTCGATGTGAAATAATACTGTTTTTAAACTCAATAACTATCATTGCAATTAAACGATTGATCTCACGCATTAAAATGATATACTATGCCTTACTGCCCTGTTGATTTATCCCGTTAACCTTTAAACGACTTGGTGAACTCTTCTTAAACATTAATTTTGAGTTGCCACGGTGAGAACGTTAGCATAAGTATCTTCGCCATCGAGCGTAAGAACTTCTTGTAAACATTCACAACAGATTGAACCTTTTTCAAAATATCTATTTCCATCGATGTCTCTGAAAAATAAAACGTCTACAAATTTGTGTTTACATCCCTCTTTGTAGTTCATATTGTTACCACACCCCCAATTCATTCTCTACACCTCTTAAGGGCAAAGCCACACAAATAGCAACAAAACTCTAAGACTTCACTAATATCTAGGGTAACAAACTCGTCTGTCTAAGACGGTATAGTTTTGATCGCTTAATATCGCTTGTACACACTGAGCGCTGCTATCTTTAACCGGCATAGTTTTGATTTGAGCACCCAACAGAGATAGACCATTGTTGGCTGCAACTATAATTAAATGCTTCCTTAACAATGGGAATAGAAACTGTAAAATACCGGCGATTTCCACTGAAGGTCTAGTTGCTAATGGAACTTTCACACAGATGAATTAGACAAGAAATAAAAATTTAAAACAACGATTGAAAGGGAAATAATGAGTGTGGCATAGCTTTCTATTTTAGAGTTATAAGATGGCATTTATGCTTGTTGTAAATTAAAGCGGAATGATAATAAAGGGATGATTTCCATTGGATGGAATAAAGTCACTTAGGGATATACTAACAAATGCAAGTATGTTTATTAAACAACATAAAGTAAAAAAAGAACAAAATTCCTAGAAGTGCCATCATCGGAGAGATTATCCCCTTGGAGACAAATGACTTACTATTTTTATTATGTGTATGCTTAATCTGATGCAACCAACTGATTTAACGCTATAGTATCCCTAATACTCCACGGTCACGGTTGTAAGTCAAGGTATCTTAAAATGACCGTTCACAGCAAGGTACTATAATGGTATTGACTGTTTCTTGCTGATTGGCATACCGATCCATACTTTATTGTAAAAGAATCAGGACGCTCGCGTAAGCCTTATGTAAGATTGATTTCTTTCCGTTTGTAGCATTCAGCTAAGAGCTACTTTAATGCACACTAGAGATGCGTTAATACCACAGAGCTAAAAGTCTGTCTTAATTCTGAATTGGTCTATATCAGTTTGCTTGAGACCCTCGAGAAATATTCTTGCTGCACCTTCAACGTCTTTTGCAGCTGTTATCGCCCGCCCCACGACAAGGATGTCTGCTCCTCCTGCAAGAGCCTCACTTATGTTATCCTCTCGGATACCTCCTGCTACAGCAACAAGCTTACAATATTTCTTTATATTGATAATATCGCCCCAAGCGTGAGCGGTATCTTCAACGTCAATTGCCCTGTGCAATTCGACTATATCGGGTTTATTCTTGAGCGATTTCAGAACGATTTCCGGTTTGTCGACATTCAGCATATCAATAATAACATATATCCCTGTTTTATTTGCCTCTTCAATGGCTTTGTCAATCGTTGCTGTTGACGCGAGACCTGACACGACTACCGCATCAGACGTTTCGTCAGCTGCCATCCTCGCCTCTAAATTACCGGTATCAAGAATTTTGAGATCAGCTACGATAAATGAACTCGGGCGTACTTTTCTCATCTCCCGAACAACCCCCAATCCGTATCGCTTGATGAGCGGGGTTCCTGCTTCTAGTACGAGATGATCATTTATCGGCAACTTATCCATGACGCTTAACACAGCACTTAAGTCTGTGAGGTCAAACGCAACCTGTAGGTAGGGTGGGTTCCACAATTTTGTAACTTTAAATCCCATCACAGGGTGCATTGCACGATCCTTTTCGTATAAAACTGTCTCAATTGATGGAAAACCACTTAGCGCACGTTTTATGGCTAATTTTGTAGCACCGTAATTGTATCGGTAAATTTTGTCGTAATCTTTTGCATCAGGATGTAAAAAAACGGAGATTATTAGGACGCAATCCTCAACTAATTCTTGTGGAATCACGCCATCTTCTACAGCATCCGCTACCGCCTTCGCTACGGCGGCTTGAGCGGGCCCAAACATTTTAGCTGCCTGTTCCAGGTTTTGTATCGTGACCTTTGGCACGATGAGTGTTGCTGGTTTTGTCGGCAGGTTAGGTCTAATTACAGCGAGCAGAGGCGTGTGCCCCTTTGAAAGATGTGACAGACCGCTTGCAAATGCCGCCCCTACCGGACCTTTTTTGTCTCCTATAAGCAAATCGATATGGGCAAGTTCAGGCTCATTACCTATTAAAGCTTCACCGATACGCACTTTAATTCCCTCTTATTTTAATGGTTGTTGTAATGGATATTAGCGCTATATAGTTTTTCTTTTAAGTTGCTTCCCTTTTGAGTTCACTTCCCTACATAGATGAAATCAATGCAGAGCAAAGAAAATCAAGTTGCACTAGAATAAACATCCAAGAGTTTCCTGCTTACTACGTGAAGATCGTGCTTTTCAATCGCCAGTCGTGCATTACGACCCAACATCTTAGCCTTTGGCTTATCTAATATCAATTTTTCCACAGCCAAAGAGAATTCATCAATTGTATGAAATTTCAAGCAGTTTACATCATCTTCATAATCTACATACACAGGAAGAGCCCTCATTACTATGGGCAGACCACACGCCGCCGCTTCAAGCACAGCAATACCTTGATTTTCTTCGTACGAAGGAAAAACAAACACATCGGCAGCACTTAATGCCTCCTGTATATTGCCAATCTTTCCTGTGAAGATGACGTTTACAGGAGCATTTTTAATAACATTCTGCGTGCCTTGGGGTAAAAACAGGTCATCAAGAATTCTTCCTGCCCACACAAACTTATAATGCGGTAGGCGTTTTGCCATTTCAATGAAATCGATGATTCCTTTTCTTATAAAGGCAAAACCGATTGAAAGAATAACAGGATCGTTATGAAGTTTCCACCTTTTTCGAAAAATAGCTGCAAGAGAAGGATCATTGCTGAAAGCTGACAAATCTATTCCATTGCTTAATACAACGATACGTGTCTTGAGGTTAAGAGTCTTCAACAGTACGTTTTTTGTGTACTCAGAGGGCGCAATGCAAACGTCGGCCAGGTTATAATAGCAGCTGAGATATCCCTTTATGCACTTACTTAAAAAATTAGAGCCTCTATAACTGTCTTTTATATCATCAGGGGTAGTATGTGCATGAATTATCACTCTTTTGCGACGAAACTTATATGCTAACGCCATTGCAAAAGCTATAGGGCCAAATGTCTGGGCGTGCATAATGTCACAGATTCTGAAGGAATTCTCGTAAAATTTAACTCCTTCAGATTCGAGTAATTGAAGCATCTTCTTAATATTGTGAACACTCGTTAAAATTCCGCTTTCTCCGTACGTCCCATAAATGAGATTTACGCTCAATCTGGTTCCATCAATATTTTTTGACGTCATTGAAGCTTACGACACATTACAACTTGTCAGTTTACCGCATAACCTCGGTAAGGCTGTTGAGCGCGCGTTTAAGCTCATGTGCTGAAAGTGTCAACTCTTGTAATCCCGTATTAATAATTAGTTTTGTACCAGTGACTTCTCCGATCATCTCATATTTCACCTGGGCGTCTTCAAGAATACGTTCAGCTTTATCCAAGTTACGGCGCCGAACCGTTATAATAGCTCGGCCACAACTCTCAGCGAAGAGTTCAACATCGCTCTTTAGATAATTCGAGACATCTATACGAGCCCCGAACTTGTCGCACATTTCAGCCAATGAGGCGATTAATCCACCGTTCGATACGTCATTGGCAGCGGAAACAAGCCCACTTTCGATGAGATGTACAATCGTATCTATCGTTCTTTTTACGTTTTGACGAGGTTCAGGCACCGTATCGAAGATATTCACTATATCGTTATATTCTGAACCTCCGAATTCGCTCCTAGTTTCACCAACTATAATAACGACGTCTCCCTCGTTAGAAAAGCCGATATGTGGCGCTCTTGAGATATCCCTAACGGTTCCTACCATCCCGATAGACGGTGTTGGGATTATAGCGGTATGAAACTCCTCACTCTCATTGTAAAGTGAAACATTGCCGCCTACGACAGGAACGTTAAGTATTCGCGCAGCATACGAGAGTCCTTCGACAGAACGTTTAAGCTGCCAATAAACTTCCTGGTTTTCGGGATTTCCAAAGTTAAGGCAATTCACAAACGCTGTTGGTCGTGCACCTTTAACTGCAAGATTCATCGCATTTTCAAAAACCGCTAATGCAGCACCCTTATACGGATCAACTGCGCTATGCTTGGGATTACAACCGGAAGATACTGCTATGCCGAACATTCCATCGATTGCGAGCACAGCTGCTCCATTTCCTGGCTTTATAACCGTTCTTGTCTGGACTTCATGGTCAAACTGTCGGTAAACCCATTCTTTTGATGCGATGTTCGGCGAAGAGAGAATCATCAGTGTTAATTCTTTAAGCCCGGAGGTTTTGATATCTCCACTCGGTCGTTTTCGCATTACTCCTACTGCCTCGCGTTGGCAGATTGGCGCATCCTCCGTTAGAAATTTTATTGGTATATCGGCCACTACCTCTCCGAGATATTCAACGATATACCTCGGTTCGTCAATAACCTCTCCGATGACCGACGCCTGCAAGTCATACTTATCAGCAATCTGAAGTATCTTGTTGATGTGTTCTGTCGGCACTTCGAGCACCATCCTTTCTTGCGATTCTGATACCAGAATCTCCATGGGAGTCATTCCTGTTTCGCGAAGTGGCATATTATCAAGCACGAGCTTTGCGCCGAAAGTAGCACACATTTCCGATGAAGCACCTGCGAGTCCCGCCGCCCCAAGATCGCGACATGAAAGAACATGACCTGTTTGTATGGCTTCGAGGGTTGCATCAATAAGCAACTTTTCCGTAAACGGGTCACCGATCTGAACTGACGGTCTATCTTCAGCTTCAGAGTCTTCGCTAAGATCTCGAGACGCAAAAGAGGCGCCACCAAGACCATCACGACCTGTCATTGCACCCATTAATATGATTTGATTGCCGGGTTTTTTGACTCTACCAGTAATTATATCCCCTTTTCTTGCTATTCCAATACAAACGACGTTGACTAAAGGATTTCCGTCATAGCTTGAATCGAACACAACCTCACCATTCACTACAGGAACTCCGATGCAATTACCATAATCCGCTATCCCTTCAACGACGTGTTCAAAGAGGTAGTGATTTTTCTCCTTGTCGGGATACCCAAAATAGAGGTCATCCATTAATGCAATGGGCTTAGCACCCATCGATATAACATCCCGCACAATGCCCCCGACTCCTGTTGCGGCACCATCATAGGGGTCCACGTATGAAGGGTGATTGTGGCTTTCCATAGCAATAGCGAGGACAAAGTCATCTTTAAGTAGGATAACAGCCGCGTCATCTCCAGGTCCGACTAGCACGACATCACCGGTCGTGGGCAAGGTTTTAAGAAGCGGTTTACTCGACCTGTAAGCACAGTGTTCCGACCAGAGGTTTTCAAAAATTGCACTCTCTACCTTATTGGGTGACCTTCCGAGTTCGCCTTCTATGAGTGTTAAATCGACCGCATTTAATGTCATAAGCACAAGATACAAGGAGGTCTTGTTAATTAAATCTTAGCAAACTTTTGACACGAGTATACTTACAGCTCTCACTAGCAAATTATGGTTATATATCGAACCTCTCGTAAGATTAATGATGCACAACAAATAGGTACATCTATGGGAGAAATACGGCTTGGGTGCAGCGGATGGAGTTATGACCATTGGAGGGGTCTCTTTTATGAAGATGTTGACCCTCGACATTACTTAGAACAGTACGCCAAGGTTTTTGATTGTGTCGAGGTAAACATGACATTCTATAGATTTCCGACTGTAAAAGTACTCTCGAGTTGGTACCAAAGAACACCAGGAGGTTTTCTTTTTGCGGTAAAAATAAACAGAAGTATAACCCATAGAAAAAGGTTACAGGGAATAAGCAGTCTGCTTGTTAACTTTGTGGACGTTTGTTATAGTCTGAGTGATAAACTAGGGCCATTACTCGTTCAGTTCCCGCCTAACTTTTCTAAGGATACTGAAAGACTGGAGATGTTCCTTTCTTTGCTTTCAGATACTCGTGTGGCGTTTGAGTTTCGCAATAAGTCGTGGTTCGATGATGATGTTTTTAGACTTCTGAAGAGCTATAATGCAGCGCTGGTTATGATCGGATCGCAGTTTGAAAAAAATTATACGATCTACACCGATTTTGCATATATAAGGTGGCATGGACGGGGAGGTCAGCTGGACAATTACGCGTACGATGAAATTGACTACTGGGCTGATAGAATTCGAACAATTTCAAAGAACGCTGACGTTTATGGATTTTGGAATAATGATAGCTACGCGTATGCTCCAAAAAATTGTCTCGAGCTTTTACAGAAACTTAAGTCAAAGTAATTATTGAGCAAGCTGTTCTCGGGCATAGGGCGTCTCGTCAAAAGGAGCAAATTTATGTTGTATATATAAACACCCTTGAGGGCGACAGAAATATTTCCTTTATATTATCTCGTGAATGCAAACAATTTTTTTATTATTTGGAAAAAGTAGTGATTTAACTGCAAGGGAAAATAATAATGATGATAGGAACCTAACGTTGTAAAAAAGATTGATACTGGAGCAACTATGTGACATACTCGACAAAGATTATATCGATTGAACAAAAGGAGAAATATACCAAACGCTACAAAGGAAAAGTTCCTTACGAGGTTAAGTCTGATATCTACGGGTGCTGCATAAAACTCCTTACAGGACTACGTCCAGTCATAGAACGATGGGGAGAGAGTTTTTATTATATCTCACAAAATATCCGTTCTCACGGACGCCTCTATGTTCTTGACGACCCATCTGAAGCACCAAACACCGTACTGTATGACCCTCAATCTAAAACAGCATTTCTTTTAAACTTTACGTACTATGGTTGGATCAAGTCCTTGGCATTGAGTGTTGCGGGTGACGTTCTTGAAGATGAGCATGACATCTACTCTGTTCATGGGGCTTGCCTCGATTTCAATGGCCTGGGACTGTGCATTGTCGGAGAATCAGGAGCCGGAAAGACCACGCATACGTATGGGTTGTTGCGACGCCAGGATGTGCGTGTAGTCTCCGATGATTGGTTCTACGCGCGGGTCTACGGAGATGATATCCTCACGTACAGTTCCGAGAAGAACTTCTATATACGCGCGGACCTAGCCAAGATCTGGAGCGAATTCGCTTGGCTTGCCGACCGTTCCGTCTTCGACGAAGAAGGTCGAGCAGTCGTCGATCTTCGCTTAGTCATCGGAAAGGGGCGTATACTTCCTTTAAGCACACTCCGTAAGCTGATTATATTGAAACGTGACGCCACTGATCCTGAAGTAGTACGAGAACTTACCGGCGTTAGGGCGTTAACCCTACTCGAACACAACAACTATTATAACCCGCACTTACTAGTGCAGAATAAATTCAAAACGAGGCTCCGCAACAAATTTTTTGAATCACTTCTCAGCAGGGTGAAGGCGTACGAGGTGAATACTACTGAAACACCGGAACAAAGCCAAGAGCACATAAGAAAAATCGTAGGAATACTGTAACGTTCTTACATTTTTTCTACTATCTTAGCACTAACATAGCGATTCTGAAGTGAAGTGTACGTAACATAAACGGATGATACCTAGTTTGGACTCTCTTAACATCAATGTATTTTAGAAATGATGCTTTTCCTCGTTTGGAGGTTCTCGTTCTTTAGGTCTTCATAGGTTTACTTTACTCTTTTGCATACCTACTGCTGTCAAACTTTGTGCTTAGCCATCTTGCTCGTATGCTTCGACTGTTACTGTGTGGTTACCGCCCTCTCGAACATAACGAGTGCTACCGATAATAGAATGATTCCAAATCCAAACAATATCACAATATCTGTTGCAATTGACGGGACGCCTGCTCCAAGCACCACCACCCGTCGCAAAGCGGTTACTGCATACGTTAGTGGAAGGAAACGTGCTATAATTTGCATAAATTGCGGCATCTGCTGCAAGGGGAAGAACACGCCACTGAGGAACATCATAGGAAACATGAAGCTCATCATGACCATATTTGCCGTTTCTTCGGTACTCATAAAGGAAGTGATAAGTATACCCAACCCTACAAAGCTGAATACGCTCAATAGCATAAGTCCAATGACTAATGCTACGCTCCCGTTTATGACAACACCAAAGAGAATCACGGCCAGAGCAAGGATTATAACCCCTTGAATCATGCCGCGCGTAGTTTGGGCAATAACCTTTCCTCCTATCACCGATATCCTGTGTACTGGCGCTACGAGCATGCCGTCGAGGGTTCCTACCTCTCGCTCATACGAAATGGCGTGTGGGAGCCCCGTCATCAGAGACATCATCATGACCATTGCCATTATGCCAGGGGCGACGAACTGGAAGTAGTTTGGCTGTCCCGGCACGATACCAGTACTCCCGATCTTATACGGAGTTATTTGGGACAAGGTGTAGTTCAGTGGCGTTTTATACGTCTGGTTCAGTGAGTGCATGGCCGTCTGAGAGCCCATTTGCTGGATCACTTGCGTCAGTGCCGTTTGCATGAGCATTGACATCTGGGGGTTCGACTGATCAATGACGACTGTGATGCCCCCCTGCTTTCCCGCCATGAGATCTGACGTGAAATTTTTACCGATGACGATGCCAGCGCTCTCATCACCATTTTGGATAGCTGTTTTTACGTCGTCGGCACTCGGCACTGTGCTTAGGTCCATCATTTTGGACTTGTTGTTAGCGGCTTCAAGCTGTGTAACAAACTTCGCACTAAGCGAGGAATTGCCGTGTCCTGCATCGAGGTTGGCAAGCGCAACCGGAACGTTTGTAGGATTGGTATTTGATGGAAATATAAAGCCTACCATCCCCATCATGAAGAGGGGCATAACAATGAGCATAACCAGGCCCATTCTATTTCTGCTGAAGTCTAACAGGTCTTTCCATGCGATCCACATACTGTGGCGAACGGCTCTTTTTATCCCCATGATATCCTCCTACCGTACTCGTGGCTGTACTCTCTGTCCATGTCGAGAATCGGCTGATGCAGTTTTTACTCTATCGGCAGCTTGGTCCCTGACCTCACGGCCCGTGAGGTGCAAAAATACATCTTCCAGTGTTGGCTCTACGTTATGCACTGAGCGGATTTTCCCCTCAGAGGAACGCACAGCATCAATAATGTCACCGATCGCCTCCTCGCCCGATGCATGAATCTTAATATGGTTTTCATCCTCAACGGTGACCTTTTCAGCGCATGGCAAGGACTGGATATGCGAGATGATGTCGGGAGTGATACGTAGTACATCTAGTTCAACAACACTTGTGTTGGCGCCGGTGATTATTTTCTTTAAATTTGCCGGCGTATCGAGTGCTACTATTTTTCCGTAGTCGACAATGCCGACGCGATCACACAATATGTCTGCCTCCACCATTGCATGCGTTGTCAGTATTATTGTCATCTCATTATCAGTATTTATTTTGCGAACGAAATCGCGGATATCGCTCGCCGACTGAGGATCTAAACCAAGTGTGGGCTCATCTAAAAACAGAATCTCCGGTTCGTTGAGTAGGGCACGGATGACATTAATTCTCTGTTTCATGCCGGTTGAAAATGTGCCAATCTGGTGATTTGCCCACTTCTCCATATGCACAATGTGTAAGAGCTCATCTATCCGTCTGTTAAGGACGTCACGTTGAATGTTGTAGAGCTCACCGAAAAACGTGAGGTTTTCCCTCGCGGTGAGCCGATCATACATGATCATCTTTTCGGATACGAGCCCAATATGCTCACGTACTCTGTTGTCTTCTTTGACGATGTCAAAGCCAGCTACAGTTCCCTTTCCCCCCGTTGGTCTGCTCAGCGTGCACAGCATACGAATCGTCGTCGTTTTTCCTGCTCCGTTTGGTCCAAGAAAACCGAATATTTCACCTTTCCTGACGTCAAACGAAATGTGATCAACGGCGACAAAATCGCCAAATTGCTTAGAAAGGTTTGTGGCTTTAATCGCGATGTCATTCATGTCATTCACTCATTCACTCAATTTTACGTCGGTGTTAAGTATGCGCTTGCCGCATGGTGGAGAGATCATCTTCGCAGTAGTTCGTTCTATTGTTTCGGGTCTCCTGCGAGAACCTCTGCAAGCTTGCCGCCAAATATATCTTGGGCGACTTGAGAGAGCACATCCGCTTTTATGATGAAAAGCCCCCACGCGCCCATTTTCTCACCAGCCATCACGAGAAATCGGTCTCCGGTTTCGATGTCAAATTTCTTCCGTAATTCAGCTGGAATAACAATTTGGCCCTTTTCGCCGATGATAGTATCACCGTAATACTTCATTTTTTCAAATGCATGTGATGCCAATGTCCCGCCCCAAAAATAATTTAAGTATATTTCCTACAAATCGTTCTTATCGTATTTATCAATCATATCATACTCATATATAATGTTTGTCTATGTATGTTATATATTATTATAGAACTTACTGAGCTACATTATGAAACGAATTATGGATTGCCATCTTATCCATCTGTATAATTTCTTGTTTATTTGTAGCATGTCTGGGTGGCCTTTCTAAATGATATATCTATTAATCAGATTTAGGATGTATCTTTAGATATAACTATATATAAAACTTTCCTTCTATAAGTTGTGCAACTGAAGAGATATGTTCGTCTCGTAAGGTTATGTTAGATGATCGTATGGTTTAATTTCAAAACGTCTATTACAAAAGATGCATTTTCGGCTCCGCAAGTTCATAAACGAAAGAGATCGCAGGAGGGCAATGCGTTACGCAAGTAAGTATACAACTTTGAGGCATTTTACGTGATGCTTGAAAACTTCCTTGCTAGTACCCTTTTATAAATCCTCATCTCGAACTGCAGACAGACAGCTCTGTCTGAATTTCGTATACCGCGAGAGAACGGTACCTTGCTGATACCAACACTGCCCAGATTTCGTCAATCGCATACATAACTAACCAAACTTATTGTATAGAAATATACATCAAAATGATTATTCAACTGTTTTTAGGACTAAACACCAAGCTTACCTTGCTATAAGAACCAGAAGATATTTCTCATCCCCGAATTTTCTGTCGAAAAGGTCTCTCGAGATGATCAAAGTTATCCCATAGTCACGTAGGATCCGCTGCTCCTTGCCTCCTTTTACCTGGAGCACGTTCACCAAGTAGTTGTGCCTCTCAAAACATTTAAAAGGAAGAGATACTAAAGCGCTCACGCCAATCATCTAAGTCACAACACACACGTCATGGGGGCAGTGAACAGCAAGCACTTTTTCTGCGCTGAATATAGTTTGCATGTTCCTGCTCCGCAACTTCGATGTGCTGCATCGCCCAGAGCTACTATCATTCCAGGAATGGTTTCGTATGAGAGTCACATCATCGTGTTGGTTACAAAAATTAACACAAGCAGGATGAAGAATCTCAACGTAATGAGTTACTGCAGAGTAACAGATATCAGTTTTTTTGGGAAATGCATATCGCATGGCGAGAATAAATGTGTACATTATGGTAGGTGAGCCAATGAGTAAAATCACGCAATATAGTGCAATAAACATTGTTCCTGAAGCCCACGTTGATGCTGAAAAATGGAATAAGATACCTTCTGACGAAGACGTGGTCAATACCATTTTAGCGCTGCAACGGCGTGGAATAAAGGTTATACACGTAAAAAACGGTCAAAATGCCTTGGATATATTGAAAACTATCATTCCACAAAACGCAGAAGTTATGGACGGAGCGTCGGTCACCCTCTTTGAAATTGGATATAGAAAGTTCTTAGACAGCGGTCGATCAGGATGGAAAAGTCTCCGCGCGGCTGTTCATGCTCGAGAATGATTACACAAAAAGACGAGAACTCAGACGAAAATCGATGATTGCTCAGTATTTTATCTCAGGGGTAAACGCAATTGCGCAAACGGGAGAGCTTGTTGCATGTGATACCGGGGGGAGCCGCGTCGGCGCATGGCATTTTGCCGCACGTAGCCTGATCCTAGTATGTGGCATTAATAAAATTGTCTCCACGCTCGATGATGCATTGAGTCGGGTTCGGGAGTACGCTTACCCTTTAGAAAATATCCGCGCTACTAAGAAATATGGAGAGTCGAGTCAGCTGGGAAAATGGGTAATCCTCGCGCACGAGGAGGAGGAAGGCAGAGTAACTGTAGTTCTTGTTGACGAATCGCTTGGATACTAAGTAAAAAATATGCGAGTTTGAAAATTTGAGTAAAATATCGCCTCTCAGTGGTCAAATCAATAATTGAAGAGCTGAGATTTTGAAGCTTGGTGCGGCTGCTCGATGTGTTCAGCGTCGAGATCATTTATCAATGCTCTATTCAAGCACAAAGCTTTGGTTCGTCCCAGCACTGCACTTTTTAAAAGATGCAAAATATTTAATAGTAAATACAATACTGGGAGTCATAATTCTCATCCTTGCTCGTTTTATTGGTATTCATGTGCCAATAGACCTGATTACCGTGCTCATAAGTGCACTAGCTGGGATACCGGGCGCTATATTAGTGATAATCCTGTACGTGGTTGGCATCACCCTATAAAGCGGGAGAGGTGCAGTGGTGCGCATCATTACAGGATGAACCGAATGGCCATCTCCTGTAAGAGAGCAAAAGAGCAAATAACTATGTCAGGGATGGTTATCGCTCTCAATGACGTACTCTAGGTTAGCTTCTTTTACCGCCAACACACGTGTCAAAGGAGAAGCCCGGCGACAAGGCATATCACAAAGAGTATCAGGAAGACTGATACAAGGATTCCTCCTAACCCTAATAACCATAGGATTATTGCAATCACTAGAAAGACAATCGCAAGTGGTATAAGTTCACCATATCGTGCTCTACCGAACCAACGTCTACGGAATAGTGCCATTTATATCCCTCCATTTTAACATTGACTATAAACTATACCACGTTGACTAAAAACTATAAAACGATTGGGATCAGTAAAAGCGAAAAGCTGGCTTTTTTTTCGCGTATTAGCTAATATCGCTCAGAGTGACGTCCATTAAAAGAGAGCTGAGCAAAAATAAGAACTTGAAACGTCCTAAAACGCTAACTCTTCGATCACCCTTCGTGGTGTTTTTCTCTTTGAGCCCCTCCCTATTTTTATAATGATAGTGCTCGTGCACTCTCCTACACCATTGTGAAGAAGTATTGTCCGATGCTCGACGTTGACATCCCCCGACGGGGTCGGTTGAGCGAAAAGTTTTGTTGGATGTGCGGAAGAACCGAGTGGTGTAGAAGACACAGTATATATCTTTCTAGTAAAAATACGACCTTATTATACCCCTCTCGCAGGTCCTCATCTTTTAATTGCAAATAGACTTGAGTGGCGTTCAAGTTCATGTGTCCTAACAACAATTACACGCGCCTCAGATCAACGCCACTTTAGACCATGTGAACGCAAAGCTGTTCTGAAAGGATCTCCATGTTCGCATAGCTGCCTATTAGCCGTTTTGTCCACTACAATAAACGATCAGTTATGATATTATAATGACCGTAACCTCTCGCGGTATTCCTCTAGGTGCCGATTCCGCTCTTCCTCGGGCACATATGGGGCCCCCCATACCACAAATGACGGCAGGGCCTCCATGCCAACGTACTCAAATATCGCGTGGGTGATGTAGGTGAGCAGCACAGTGATATCTCCATGCACCCCTCCTCGTGAGTACATCTCCTTTGAACTACCAGCAGTTAAGGCCAGCATGGCCTTCTTGCCTTTGAGCAAGCCGGCGTCGTAGTGCCTCTGTTCTGCAGCGTTAAATGCAATCCCCGGGGCAAACACTCGGTCAATCCAGCCCTTCATGATGGCAGGGACGGACGTCCACCACAGGGGGAATTGGAAGAGCAGGAGGTCAGCCCATTGCACCTTTTCAATTTCCTCTTTTATGTCTTCAACAAAGGTACCCGTTTTAGCTGCATGTAACTGTTCTCTTTCGGGTTTGAACTCGTCAGGGTTCTTTCGTCGCAAGAAGTCATCCTGATCAAGCACAGCCTTGAACTTCATCGCATAAAGATCAGATACTTTAACAGTGTGCCCGTTCTCTGTTAATGTTTTCACTGCCGTGTCTCGCATGGCTGCGTTAAACGATTGTGGATTCGGGTTTGCATAAATAATTAAGACATTCATTTTTTGTTCACTTCAGATTGGCGTACTTTTCGTGGGCTTAAATTCTTTTCCACCGCTTCACGCAGTCCTAAACATTCAAGCTCCTCGCAATATCTCGTATTTCATCAGGTACTTTAACCATTTTCCGCACTACACCACCAAATCCTTCAGCGCATCCAACAACACCTTCCGCTCCACCATCAATCCATAAGATGTAGAAAGATTGAATTATCTTATAACCTGTTTAAATCGTGGTGAGTTTGTGCTCTACATAGGAAAATCAAAGATTAGTAAATTGCACCCTCAACCCAACACAGTTTATCCATTAGTTCGGTTACCACAGCAATGCAATGACGTCATCGGGGAAACAGCATATATATTTCAAACAGAACATGAAGGTGAGAAGGCATTTCTTATCTTGTTGAAAAACAAGGAGACAAAAAAACGTAAAATTATAAAAGAATTTATAAAATCCAGTTCAGAAATTGACCTTAAATCTCATCTGCTTACTGTTGAATCAAAAATTGACGATATTTTAGAACTTCTTTTTAGGAAAAAATG
Source organism: Methanobacteriota archaeon (assembly GCA_963704625.1). Taxonomy (GTDB): domain Archaea; phylum Halobacteriota; class Bog-38; order Methanoflorentales; family Methanoflorentaceae; genus DASPRZ01. Next base: position 2,416,029 of record OY969924.1, read on the forward strand.
CCTAATAGAAGATAAATCACCAAAAGAGATTCATATAAGAGGCCGAGGTCGGGATTCGAACCAGAGTCGTGGCCTCCACAGAACGGGCTCTTTTTGACAAAAACACCTCGAATTGTCCTTCTTTATATAATGATAATCCTAGTAGCTATTCGGTAATGTCCAATCTACTGTCACAGAACTACGTGCCTCATTCTAGTTCTAATCCTAATTCTTATAACAACAATAACCTCATACTTCTCCAATTAGAGTTCACACAGGATGAGTTAGAAACGTATACTACGTCGCGAAAAGTAGGACTGAGCAAAACAACAATACCGTGGATTAATAAGGCTGCAGCAATTTTTTGGAATTCAACTCACGGGGCAATTAATAAAATCTACGATGGAGGTTTTACGTAAATTCGTCGTAACCAAATATCAGTGTGAGTATGCTAAAGGCAAGGCACTTAATTTTGCAAAAGCTTTCCTGAAATATTTAACCAAAATCCATTTAGACACTCGCTATCAAGCATTTGAGATATTCTTACAAAAGCCAAAAGCACTCAAAGAACGGAAGAATGTGACTGCGCGAATTGTCACGAAGGAAGACGTTGCTAACATAATTGTGCACATTTCAAAAGCTGAACAGGAAGGATTTATAAGTCACCGTAAAGCCCAGCAATTTACAGCATTTGTTTTATTTGGTGCATATACCGGTCAGAGGACTCTTGCTACGATGATGAAACTCACTGTAGGGCAGTTTAGAGATGCGTTACAGTCAGATAAACCTGTGATACACGTTAGATCTTCTCAAGATAAAATTAAAATGGGTCATTACGTACCATTGCATCCACACGTAGTTGAAGTAATATATCCGTTATTAGATGGAAGAAACGATAACAAACACATGTTTAGATACTACAGTTTTCATAACTGGGTCAAGAGACAAAAAATTTCTCTTTCTCGGATATCAGGCCACTTTGTTTTAGGAGATCTTCGGAAATTTGCAGAACAATATGGGGATATCATCCAATGGGAACAGTCAAATCGTGCATACATCTTAACACACGGAGTATCGGGCGTTGAATGGTCTCATTATAAACATCCTTTACCCGAATACGTCTATGAAGTTTACATGAAGTACTGGAACGATGTCTGCTTTGTTCGATAACACTTAGTCTGTCTCTTAAATATCCAGAGGTCCCTCTTTCAATAGCTCCTCTATCCGCTGTGCTGCAGGGACTGCCTGTTCCCATAAAATCTCGAAGGTAGAAACAAGGTAGCTTGCATAGGTGGGGTCATCTGTATAAAGCACGCTAAGGCGCTCATCAAGCGAGATGCGCCTGAAATCGACATTAATCGAACTAACGCAATACTTCCTATCATACACTCCAAAAGTTATCCCCCGGTACTGGCTCAAGTGACGCACGTCCACACCAATGTCCAGGCATTCTTGTGCCACTTCAATAATTGGGTGCGAGATATCACATATGCCCCGTACGTGCCCTCCACGCTCTATAAGCTTTTTAGCGGCCTCATAGATGCCGAATAGGGAAGCCACGACTAACACAGACCCAGGAACGACCCACAGTAATTCCTTCTCTGCTGAGGTCAAGCTGGATATACTGAAATCTACACCATCTCTAAGGCTCTTGATTATTTTATACGTGGCAAGCTCATCAGACGGCCTAAACCGCTGTCGTTGTGCAAGCTCCTGAAGCTCCTGCTTTCTCGACTCTTCCAATTGTATCCTCACGAGTTACCCAAGGTTCAAATAGTTACCGCTGAGAATAAGGAATCACTAGTGAAAGAGAGCAGCGAATTTAGGAAAAAGGTCAGAGGAGAATCCGTCGGGAGGCTCGGATGAGAAATGGTGATCAAAGTTGAAATTGAAGACACTTTTGCCGAGGCATTTGCAGGTATTTTTTGCCGAGTGATAATCACAGCCGACGACGAGGCAACTTTGCACAGTGCAGCTGAAGACTCAACGGCAACACCTTCAGTTGTGATTGGTAGAGTGGAAGGCGGCGTTGAGAAGTGGCTTGACAAAAACGAGACTCCGGATAAGCGCGAGGGCGCTGTCCTGCAGTTCTGGGCGGGTTTAGACAAGAAGAAAGCCTTCACCGCTTCCTTAAAGAAGTTTGAGGCTGAACTTTCTTACAGAATTCGCCAAGACATACTTGTTAAACCCTTCACCGCGGTCTTCGATGCGTTACCGGAAGCAGAAGGTAAAATGGACATGATGGAGCGGATTGGGCATTGCGGGGACGGATATGAATGGGTGGAAAAACGCTTTGGTAGAAACGTTGTTGTTGTACCACTTATGGTCCCAGATTTCATCATTGAAAGGCGTTTAGGGTACGCTCACGGCGTGATGGGCGCGAATTTCTGGGTCATGTGTAAAACAAAAGAAGCTCTAAGAAAAGCCGGAGAAAAGGCCCTGCATGCCATCCACCGCGTAAAGGGTGTGGTGACCCCTTTCGATGTGTGTTCCGCAGGTTCAAAGCCTGAAACCCATTTTCCGTTGATAGGTCCAACCACAAATGATCCCTTCTGTCCTTCGCTTAAGCACAGATTGGGAAAGCTCCACAAGGTTCCAGAGGGCGTTCGATATATACCCGAAATAGTGATTAACGGAACGTCGCTTGACACAGTTAGAGAAGCGATGAAAAAAGGAATTGAAGCCACCTTGGACATCGATGGTGTGGTCAGAATTTCCGCGGGTAACTACGGTGGAAAACTGGGCGAATTCAAAATCAATCTGCGTGAGCTGTTTCCATGAACCGTTTTGACGTTGTTGGTTTCGGCGTGTTCAACGTAGATAAGCTTTTCAGAGTAAACAGGATTGCCGGAGAAGAAGAGAGTTTTATAGAATCGCAGGATGAAACGTGCGGAGGCTTCGCAAATTCGCTGAGCAATATGGAGACATCATCTAATGGGAGCAGTCAAATCGCGCATATATTCTTACCCACGGCGTATCAGGAGTTGAATGGTCGCACTATCACCCTCCGCTTCCTGAGTATGTGTATGATGTATATATGCGGTATTGGAAAGATGTGATACTTGCTCCTAACGGTTTACGGTTCTAGCAAATCATTGGTTGGTGCACATAGTGGATTTGCGGTTGGCGGGTCGGTTGGTTATTCACTACGGTATTGGAACGGGGGGTGCTATCTCAATACCCTCAAACTTGTCTCTTTTTATCTCTTGCCACAAATCAGAGTCTGTTATTTGAAACGCCATAACCCATGAACTCTTTTTAACCGGTATCTCTCTTATCTTCGAGTTGTCAACAGGAACAAGATAGCTCTCAACTATCGCGCATCCGCGAGGAATATCAATCGCTTCGTAGTTTATCATAAAGTAGTGTGCAATCGCTTTGATGTATTCAAATTTGACGTTCTCATCGGAATCGTCTATGGCGTCAGAATCTAACACTACACCATAAACAATTCTGTATTCGTTCTCGCTCTGCGTCTTTTTTGCGAGTATCTTCCAATGTATGGGTTTTACACTAAAACGCAGTATCTCCGTTTTCATAATATATTAAGGAATTATTTTACGTAACAAAAAAATGATTGATGCAGACAAAATAAAACAGAAATTTAGCATTTATAAGACTTGCTTAGCACTGTTATTCCCAATTTAAGCCTTCTCTTAATCTGCTTGATCTCCCGTTTTTTGCATTCTCTCAATTTTGTGCGTATTGTCTCTTTCAGACTCTATAAGCTCTTCCCCTTCTTTCTCATCATCAGACATACTAAACTACTACGGTAGCAATTCGTGATAGTATTATAAATATTATTCCAAAAGCAAATGTTCCAAACATCCACAGAACTAAAGTAATTTTAATTCGTTTGGCACTTTTATTTTCTTTATAAGCTTTATAGATATCACTAAACACGGCCCTGTTGAATTTCTCTCCCTGTTCGCCATAATACCATTGTTTGTACAAAATTGGAATTTTTGGCCCGAGGGAGCAATCCCTCAAAAAGATAGCACGTATTCCAAATACGAATGAGGAGAATATAAGGACGAACCCTATAAAAAATAATAGAAACGATGTGGAATTTCTCACTACTGTATTGATGTATTCATTGCTCAATGTTATTTGTACCTTGACTACTATGATAAAACCAAGGATGACGCCTGTTGTGAGGTCATGTAAGTCATCAAACCTCAGTAGGATGTCATATTGCCGTTTTAATTCGTCATATATGAGCTTGAAATCTGCAAAATGTTGGTTATTTTTTTTATCGCTTTGCTTTAATTGACGCTGTAGGGAATGACATAGTAACGAGTCAGTTTGTTGTTGCATTGTTGGCCGTCTACATGACTGCGAAAAAAAAAACCATAAGAACGATCATGATGGTTGTAGCGATTTGCTCATTGGAATTTTACCTCCTTTAACGGTCAGTCTTGTGACCACCCTTTCTTTGTAACTGCGCTTCTCGCTGACATGAAAAGGATAGTGCGATACGTTACTAGTGGGTAGGCAAAATGGTTAAAAGTACTCCCTGACATGTTAAAAGAACAGAAAATGGACAATATGCGATTCTCGGCTTAGTATCGAGGCACGGTCTAAGGTTTTTCACCTCCTTACCGTACCATAGACCACGCCTCACTAACACTGCGATTTTTGCTTTTCGTAGCATGCGTGAGGTAAACCTTTAAAAGGTTGTCCCTTTGATCTTGACTCTAGCCCCTAGTTACGCGGACGTACAAAAGCACGAACTCGGGATACCAGTCGGCACAACAATGCCATTACAGTTCACAGAGCGAGTTTAAACTAGAAAAGTAGCAATAAGTCCACTTTTGTCACACTCACTTTGTGTGCGGTCTCATTGGGGTTTCATGTGTTTGACTATTGCCATGATGACGTTCAACGCTTGATTATGAAAATCCCGTTGTAAATTTGAAACGTAACTTAAACTCTCACTTTTATGAATATTTTATACCTATCTTCATGTTATAAATCTTTAAATTTTTAAATTCTCTATTTGATAAGTTATACTTAATTAAATATTTTATAACATAATAGTTTATTTAGTATTAATACATTGATTATAATGTTAAATAATCTATTTAAAATATCTTTTTTATGATTTTGGATTTTATATACTAATATTTAATTAAAATTTTATGAATATTAGTCCGTTGTAGTTTTCAACTCTTACTTAAATAAAAATAGCCAGATATATGTGCTTGTCGGTGACGGATTCAACTGAGCGTCATTCGGTATTGTGGCGATAAGTTAAAGATTAACATAACGCCTCAAAAATCGAAATTTTGACAGAATACAGCCGTTTTATGACAGCAACAACTATAAGCTCTCAGACGACGTATATATATACAGTGATAACAAACAAAGCAATACAAGCCTATCTGACAAACCTCGTCGGTGAGCTCGGGGTTCAAATGATTGAGCATCTTTCCACCGATGAATTGACCGATCAAGAAATCGCAACAGAAACTGGTTCTGATTTGAATATGGTGAGACGGACTCTGTCTACCTTAAACGATCATCGTCTCGCCTATTACATCGAAAAACGAGACAAGGCCACGGGGTGGATAACCTATCAATGGCACGTAAATTTGCGAGACATTCAGGATCGTCTTGCTAATGATGCTAAGAAGCTCATCGATAAACTTCAAATTAGGCTCATGGAAGAGCGAAACAACGTCTATTATTCGTGTGAGAACAATTGTGGGAGCTACTTATTCGAAATAGCAAGTGACACTGACTTTAAGTGCCCTGTATGCAGCGCACCCATGTTTCATCAAGATAATACAGAGTTAATTGAAGCGATGGAACAAAAAATGTGCGAACTTGAGGCAGAAGCGCATGCAATCTTTTACCCTGAAAATTTTCAAATTTTGCAACTGGCTCTAGCCCAAGAAGAATAAGCAGCAACAAAAGTGAAGTTCTCGTGGATACTCGGGAACTCATATTACTTCTTAATTAATCTTTACAATTCCGGCGAGTCGATCCTTGCATAAAGCATATATCTGACGGTTAAGTTTAACGTTGCTTTAAAAGTTTACATTTTACCACCGTACCGCCTGTAGTCTTGCCAAATATAAAACGGAACTCTCTGCCATTCTTGAGAGTCCTAATGGACGTTGCGAAAAACTGATCCAAAATTTTTTTGTTACAAATGATTTTACCTGTACAAATTATAGTAAGAGTGGCTTCTGTCAAGTCAACACTCTCGCTGTAACAGGCGTGATAGGGTCGTCCTGTTGGATATTAGCCAAAAAAGGTCTCTAACAACTTAAAAGTGTCTATTGAACGTTCTAAAACGGGGGGAACATACAAATGAAAGAAGCGTTGATGTCCGTAGCCTTAAGCTTGCTGCTCCTAGGAGGAATAGCATTAGTAGGAGCTGTAGTAGTTGCTGCCATACCGTAAGCTCAAAAGGTTCTGGCACTAATACCGCGATGAAAAAAGACACTATAATATCTGGCAGGGGGGTCTTTTCTAGGAAATTGGTGCTATTTTGATTTTCAACGCTGAGTCGACAGCAACGGGTGTCCCGACTGCGCTTAATTCACCGTTGGGAAGATTAGTAAAGTGCATCCAACTTGGCGTACTGTGGGGCTTACAACGTAGTACATACTAAGCTAACAACTATTTTCGATTTTTTTTGTCTCGTCTTGTTGCTATTCACCAACTATTATAAAAGTAGCTCCACGTCACAAATGATATTATTGCTCTCTATTCAGCCCCTACTTTCAGTAGTCGCATCCAACTAATAGCGCTGTCTCAAATGAATGAAAATTGCGCTAGTTTTGCTTTGAATTTTCAAAAGAGTTCTGGGAAATTTACTATATATATTCCAATAAAAATTAGTGCAACACCAAGCAATTTTTGTGTAAAAGCCCATCTCGTCACTCGTTCTCGTATGAGCGACTTGTATTTAATGCCAACTACTGTCGCAGCAAGCAGTACATAGACTGGCTGAACTGCGTAGACTATTGATACCAGAGATACAGGCCCCAAGGAAATTGCGAAGCTATAAGCAGCAAACGATACGTATCCAACAGCGACATCTAAGATAGCAACTAAACAGGCAAATCGTGGGATCGAGGTAAAGGTGTGTAGAAATCTCCCCCTATATTCTTTTTTTGCAAATAAGATGACAAATGACAGGACTATGCCCATTTGTATGTATAGAAAGGCAGAGAACAAATCTTCAACAGTGAACGTGTACTTTGCCAAAATGGTGAAAATAGCCACAAAAATAGATGAAATAAGCATGAGATAAAGAGCGCTTGAAAGAGAAAACTTTTGCTCATGCTTTATTGAAAAAAACAGGGCTCCGACGACAATCAAAATGAAGGCGACGTAGTCCAGTACAGAAAGGATTTCACCAAGAAACATTCGGGCCAAGATTAAGACGAAGATAGGAGTCAGCTGCCATAACGGTACTACCCGCGACACTTCTTCAAACACAAGTGAGCGGTAGTAGGGATACACGTACGCCGTGTGAATAAATCCTGCAACAATACACAAAAGAACCGTGCTTATCGCAATAGGCTTAAGTGGAAAGTACACAAGACCGATAAACGGTACCAGTGCACTGAGTGCTACAAGCATGGTAAAAGCAATGGGGTCTTGTATAAAGTTGTTGACAAGCATCTTATCAACAAGCGTAAGCGATCCAACAATGGACATCGCGATCAAAGTATAATAAAACCATAGTTCAATCATCGGAGGTCTTCCGTACACTTACCGTTTTAGATTATTATGTATGTCGAACGTCAATTCAGCGTTCTCCCATATTGAGAGCTTTCGTTTCAGATTTTTTTATCGTTGTCTAATGCTCATTATTATTTTGAAAAAGCGATAGTATTTTTCTTACTTGTAGAATTCGAAGCCGATAACTAGGTAAAATTTGTTTAATTTTTTTCAAAGGATTGTGTTCCCTCTACTGATTTGTTTGATAGACCAGTAAACGGCGTCTTGATTTGTCATGATATTGGTACATTGCTAGGCCGGTGTTATCACAACTGTTCCAGCAAGTGTATCCATTATCCGTTCACGTGGGTCTCCTTCTGTTGCAAAGCCTAAAAGGAGGTCTAGCAGAAACAGTACCGCAATTACCCAATTCCAAGGTTTTGTGAGATTTCGCACAAATGCTTTTTTATAGTTCATCGTCCCGCCACGTATTGGGATGACGCGCAGACCGAGAAGCATCTTACCTATTGTAGCACTGAATGACCCTTCAAAGAAGGTATAATAACCATAGACAATTAAAGGGCTCAGTATCGTCGATACACTGGCAGACAATCCCGTAAATATATCCACCGTAACGAGGCGAACGGGAAGCAGTAACACTGTGAATATGATGCTAACTATGACAAATATAATCCCAACGATTATTGAATCCACGATAAATGCGACAACTCTTTTCATCCATAAGTTTTGAAGCGATGCATTTAACCTTACAGCTTCAAGTCTGTCTGACACTCAATCACCAAGAACAACAGAACAGTTGTCACATTTAAATGTATGTGCGTTAAATCGCTTTTACGGCAAGCATTGCACATTAAAATTTGCAAATATCTCTTTATGATGTATTTGTTGCTATTATTAAGATTTAGATTAAATTTACCGTTACCACTTTAGTATTGAGCTTAGGCTGCATGCTAATCATCGAGATAGACGTGATTGAGATTTGGTATCTAACAAAATTTTTAGATATAATTTTTTAGATATCAAAATTCTAGTTTAGTTATCTCAACATTTCTCGAGCGACTTTTTTGAATTTTCTTATTTTAGCATTCTCATATCTCACTTATATATTAATAGTAAAATAATTACACATTGTTAACATAATCTAAAATCTGACAGCAGTAAGAACGTGAACATACAAATACGCAAGAAGTAGTATTTCTTAGATGTCTAATCTTGAGCAGACAAAAATACAATTTGTTTAGGAGGGATCCTTGGAGTTATATTATTTCTAAGTGTAGACTGCTGAACTGTCAGTTTGTGTCGCATTTCACATTACATTCGTACAGTCAACCAGAAAAGCATTTAATGTGACATAAGCTAAAACTCTACTTTGTCGTACACTTCTCTTAAATCTTCATCCTTAAACTGTAAATATATTTGTGTAGTGTTAAGATTGCTGTGGCCCAACAATAGCTGCACACGTCGTAAATCCATCCCACTTCTTACTAAGTGGATGGCATAACTGTGACGTAAGGTATGTGGATGGATATCAATGGCAAGCATGTTTCCGTACTTTCTGACAATCCGAAATACTTGCACCCTTTGAACGCCAAAAATAGGCTGATCCTCCCGGAGTTTTTGTGCTACAATATAGTCGGACAGCATATTCACCGTCTGACTGTCTAAAAGGACCCGCCGTTGCTTACCCCCTTTTGCCTTGATGATATTGATGACGTGATTGTTAAATTCAACATCCTGGGGCCGTATGTTTAATAATTCACTCACTCGCACCCCAGTACGCCAAAGGACTCGTAAGATGAGATAATCGCGTTGGTTACATGCCAATGCTGATTCGAGGAGCTGATCAACCTCGTCTTTTGTAAGGTAATCAGTAATGTTCTTCACGGTGAAACAAAACTACACTTTTGTTTCATAAACATTACGATTTTGAGCTCTGATCAGGTAGGTATCCTTAGTATTGTACATTTCGACAAATCTATCTCGTGAAAGTGAGGACATCCGACGTGTGTGCAGCTATTGTTGGGCCACGCCTAACTCAACACCACGCAAGTGTATCTGCAGTTCAAAGACAAAGATTTAAAAGAGATTTATAATAGCGTGAAATGGTAATTACTACTATGAAGGAACGGATCAATACGGGCGGGCTATGCCATATCGCTATTGACGTGAGTGATTTAGAGCTGTCAACAAAATTCTATACGGACATGTTCACCATGGACATTGCCAGCCGCTCGAATAGAATAGTACAACTGAAAACGTCTGGAGCAGACGATAGTTTTTTCCTCTTCAAAGCCGACGGTCCGGTGAACCCGAGGGGATGCGGAATGATACATTCACACTTCGGGTTCAGGATAGACGACCGTAACTTCGACAAAGCCATGGATTACATCAAGAGGAACGATATCAAGATACGCCCGAACCTTGACAGGGAGGCTGGCAAGTTCATATACATCGAAGACCCGGACGGTTACGTGATACAGTTAGAACCGCGAGAAAAAGGAGAGTGCGGCGGGTAAAATATAATAAATAAGCTATACACGAGCGAGCATGGCATGAACCTACGGTGGTTCGATAGCAGCACTTACATATTCACGTGTAGCACAACGCGGAGCACAGAGCCGATGAGGAAAGAAACGAACGCGACACCAAAGCTCATGAGGAGCATTTGTGGGAAGCGTGATCGGAACTTTTGATCGAAAAGGAACGTGCTGTAGAAACTGAAAAAGAAGATAATAACAAAGGCAAGTAGCAGCATGACAACGAGCGCGAGAAGATAGTTCGTGAGCAAGAGATAGGGAGCAACGAGAATGATACCGGTTATTAAGTAGGCACCGCCGGTATAGGCTGCAGCTTTCACCGGATTCGGCGCGTTTGATTCCGATTGCTTCTCCAGATACTCTGAGGATGCCATGGAAAGAGCGCCGGCAACTCCGGTGATGAGCCCTGCGAGTGCGATCACCGTCGTACTCTGCAGCGCAAAGGTAAATCCTGCAATGGCGCCGGTGATTTCTATGATGGCGTCGTTTAGACCGAGAATGAGCGCTCCCGTGTAATGCAGTCGCTCTTCATCCATCGCACTTCTGAACACCGCTAAGCTAGAGATGTCTTGTTCGACAATACGTGTTGCTTCCGGGACGATGTCTGCTAGCGAGGCGTACGCTCGCTTAATGAAGAAATCGCGCAGCTTCATCATGAAGATAATGCCGAAGACTCTCGCCATCCAATAGTACACGCTGATTTCTGTTGTATTCGGCGGTACGTCGTTACCAGTCACACCCTTCCAGCGCTCGTAGTATCCGAGCTCCTCCTCAGCTATCAGGCTCAACACGTCGCGATTGGCCTGCTCTTTGACCGTTCGGGAGAGCTTTTGGTAGAGCACATATTCAGTGATTTCCATTTGCTGGGCCCGATAAATTTTCTTTTGAACCTTTTTATCGGCAAAATCAATGTTTTTATCTGCCATGTAATAGATAGCCGAGTCCTACCCCTATGAGCATCGCCAGAAAGATCCAGAGCGTGAGGAACTCATTTAAGAGCGAGAGGGGTGCCCTCGGTTTTTCGGCCATAGGACGATACGTCTACGTTCCCGTATTACTATCGCTTGACCCCACGTACTTTAATGCTCACTACAGAATGCTCAAGCTCTTTTATTCGTTCTGGAGGTAGTCCTGCGTCCTTAACAATCGCTTGCGCTGTCGGATCATTCGCCATGCACTCTATCGGGAAGACGGTCTCCTCGACGATCTGCACATCTTCGAACCCCACCTCTCGTATAGTCTTGAAGTAGTCGTCCTTCATGAGCGCTCCTGAAATGCAGCCGACATACGCCGCAGCTGAGTTCTTTACGACGTCCGGAAGCTCCTGTAACAACACGATATCCGAGATCATGAGTCTGCCTCCGGGTTTGAGCACTCTGAATATCTCCGCAAAGGCGCTTCGTTTGTCTGGCACCAAATTGATCACACAATTTGAGATGGTAATGTCAACGGAATTATCAGCAACGGGAAGGTGCTCTATTTCCCCGAGCCTGAATTCAACGTTGTTGTAATTACTTTTTTGTGCGTTCTCTCGAGCCTTAGCAATCATCTCAGGCGTCATGTCAACGCCAATGACCCTTCCACTCGCGCCAACGTGCTGCGCAGCAAGGAAACAATCAAATCCGGCCCCTGAGCCAAGGTCAAGTACTACGGCGCCTTCCTGCAGTGAAGCACGTGCAACTGGATTTCCACAACCAAGGCCGAGGTTTGCCCCTTCAGGCGCTGCAGCAAGGTCGTGCTCGGTATAGCCAATCCTCTTGCTAATCTCCTCAGCAAGTGATGCACCTCCGCAGCACGAAGTGAGCGGGACAGAAAACACTTTTCCCTCTTTTGCAATCTTGGCATAGCCCTCTCTCACGACGCTTTTTATTTCTTCATTATCCATATCGCATCTCCTCCGTGTCCATGTCGTGTTACGTTTATTTCATCATCCATGTTACAGTATTTCTTTCATTACGGGCCCCAGCACGTTCTTCACCATTTCGGTAAGATCCTCAGCTTTAATAAGAGAAATGCACGAGATATTACCGTCCTTCTCCCAACTTACCACCGCTAGTTTCTCCCCAGTCCGGATGTGCGCCCGCTCTCGTAGCTCTTTCGGGAGCACCATCTGCCCCCGCTCATCGACGCTGACGATGGCCTCAACTTTGCAGCAGCTGAGCGTTACATTAGTGGGGGGACAGCATACCTCAGGTTTATCTGTGTCGGCCATAGTGTAGTGACCTCCTCTATAAGGATTAAACAAGACATTGCCACGAGAGTATTTATAATTTTCTGATAAATCAGAATAATCTAAATATTAGGACATACCAGCATAGACATCACCAAGCCTTTGCACCAGGTACGAACCACGACCTGTAGAAATCGTTAACACCAGTGAAAGGCGACATTTCTTCCAAGGTTCTATCTTATCGTTTTGTGCTTATTTAGATGTCATTATGGGATCCCATAGTTGCGAAGTTATCTATTTCCTCCTCGCAGTCTAATCCAAATACTGAACTCTCTCTTGCTTCTGGCAACCTCAAAACGACTTCGACTTATTTAAAATTTAAGACAGCCGACCTGCTGGAGATGTATAATAGAATTGAACTTTGATGCTAAGCGCGTTCTTATGTGTTCATCGATCGACCACTAGGGGCATTTTGCATCACCTTTTTTAATGGCAGTCTCTAAGTAGCCCAATTGTCAAAAATATCCACTTAAGTAAAGATAGGAAACAAGGTGTTTCTTTATTAACCAAGAAGTATATACAAATAACAACTTACGTAAGCACATGTAACTCTCGTTTAATAAGAAGGACAAAAGCGTATGGCAAATGCAAAACTGTCAGCATCTGACGTGTTAATTTGTAGAACGGCGCCTACTGAGCGCTCATTTCGAAATAAAATTATCGGGTTCATAGCGCTGCCGGGGTTGGGAATTGCTATCGCAGTTTTGCCACTTGTAATAGGTATAGCGGCGTTAGCGGGCGCGAGGCTTGATGACCTTCGGCTTCTGCAATTGCTTGTCTTAACGTTTATCGCGGCTGGTGTCGCAAATATAACAAACGACATCATCGATGCAGAAAGGGACAAAACGAAGTGGCCACAGAAGCCATTAGCTACCGGGCTGATCTCGAAACCTGAGGCCGTACTCTACGCTGCGATTTTGTCTGCAATAGGGATTGTGATAGCGATAGTGTTCTTTAACTGGCTTTTCTTGGCACTGGGGCTGTTAGTGCTTGCGGGGAACCTCGTTTACTCACGTTATATGCGCGACAACATCGGGTATCTTACGGTATTCTTGCCCCAGGCGTTAGTTCCTGTGGCAATATGGAGTGCTTTCTCCCCCGAGAGCGTCTTAACTCCGCTCCCGTGGCTCTTAGCTCTTTTTATGGTCGTATACACACCGGTGGTACAAATCACGCATGAAGGATTAGACCCGAACATTCCCGCCCTCTTCATCCGCCCTCGCCCCACTACGGAGAGGGCGCTCTACGTAGCGTCTGTCATCGCCGTGTTTTTCGTTGGCGTAGCGATCTACTTGTATGCACAGTTATCGTGGCTCTTCGTGGTAGTATTGGCGGTGTTTACGGCGGCCTTTTTAACTCAGGCAAGAAACTTGGGGGACAATAGGACTCGTGAAAAGCTGGAAACAGGGTTTAAGATTACAATAGCGGGCCGTTGCATTTTTTGGTTAAGCATGGCAGTCTTTGTCTGGGTGAAGTAAGGGCCATACTGTCCAAATAAAATAAAATAGAATAGAATAAAATACCCTTTTAAATCTACCACATTACCTTCTTACACAAAGCTCGCAAGTCCACTTGGCATCTTTGAACTGTAAGTAGGCTGAGTGGTGTGAGGGTTACGTGGCCTTTTCGAAATGAATGGAACAACGAGGGCCTGCGAGACGTGAATAATATAGTATATAGTCAAATTTGAAATAGCTCATTAAGTTCTATGCATCCGAGCATGTTTCATGCCGTATCCTCCGAGTTACACATGTAGTTTACCCTTTAACGCATGCCTTCTCTCTCATTTTAAGGCTACTAGGATTATCAGAAGTAAACCGCAGGATTATTTGATGATGTGGATATGAGAGCGGCGGCCGATACCGTAGTGTTTTAATTTTTATCTATGTGCCTCTGGAACACCTCAGGCCCAACTCCTTGCAGCTTTCGTGGGGGGTGGCGTAGGCGTAGATGTTGGCGTGGGTGAACTACTAAATGTCGAGGGAGCAATTCCTGTTACTGTCTATACCAACCACTTATTGATGTTATTACCCGATCACAAGTCTCCTTGTCTTGGCATCAAAGTAACAATTTCAAGGCGTTAAACGTGTAAGTGGAAGATATTGTCCATTTTGGTTTTATCTAGAAAATCAATCCATATTTTGGTTCTGTTTCCCCACGCCGGGTCTCTTGGAATACCTCGGAAACAGGGAAATTGTTCTATCACTTTAATACGATTGTCCCACCGTGTCATTTTATGCGCATCTCTTATAGTCCATTTGGCGCGAGCCCCTGGTATCCCCGTTATCCATAGACTCCAATTAATAACGATGGCGCCTAGTTTTGGTACGGCATCAAACACAATTTCACAGCTAGGAAGCTTATCTGCTAACATCGAAAAGAACTGTTTTACCTGCGATTCCTCAAAGTAAAACAATACCCCGCCGGCTATCATGAATACCCCGTCTTCGGTATGTTCGATGTCATCACACCAGCTCGGGTCGAGGAGGGATTTTGCGATGTACGTTACCCTGTCAGGTTCCGGGAGCAACTGCCTTCTGACGTCGATGACAGCGGGGAGGTCGAGGTCGTACCAGTGAATGGTGCCGTTATCAATGCGATAAAACGTCGCGTCAAGCCCAGAGCCGATATTCACCACTGACGCATGAGGGTGCTCGGTGATATATGTTTTTATCTTATCGTCGAACTGCTTTGCCATTAGTGCAACTAGACTGAATACTGGCAGCAGATTGCCTTTACGAGAGATATTAAACATTATACCTACGAACGGCATATCACTTGCTGAGAAGTCATAGTCAATTCGTTCAACGAGTTCAATTGCTTTAGCATCATAAAATAGTGAGCTATATTCCTTGCTCAATTGTGCCCGGCCCCATAATGGAAACAATAGCGTTCCCGATGCGCCGCCTAACCTAACCTTTACTTTGTCCTGCTGCATGTTTACTCCTCTATTGTTTAATTGCGTGCTTCAACTCCTTTCGGTGCATGTGCTAATTGCACCTTGACATTTGGTATGCTGGTATGCTTAGTATGTTTAGCATAATATAGCTTACGCTCATCATACATGCCGATAAGTAGAAACTGCGGCGGCAAGCAAAGCATTTAAAATAATATCAATGTCGCGCGAGGATCTGGCCCAGATATGGGGCTTATTTATGATTATGGCAGCGGCGAATGTCGAATAGTTGAATCCGATGTGTTAGGGTAAACCACATGTGTAACTCGGAGGGGTAAGGCATGAAACATGCTCGGAAGCGTATCTAAACTTTCTCTCCGTGTGGCACGTGCTGCACGATTTATCGTAACGTGGTGGAGGAATACTATCGGTAAAAAATTACCACTCTACACTACACTACCGACCTAACACCAGTCCATGCAACAAAAGATTACATTTGTCTCTTCATGGAAATTCACCATCCTATTGATGGCACGCGTTTTATTTTGAACCGCCCATCAACCAAGTCAATATCATTTAAGAGCATAGTTCTCATTTCCTTCGAACTCTATCCGATCCCGTTGGCGATGGTGGGAGACGAGTTCACACCGTCGCCGGCCATGTAGCTCCACACGTTTGCCCCGGTCGTCGCGTTGAGGGCGTAGACGTTGTGGTCATAGCTCCCTATGTAGACGGTTCCGTTGGCGACGGTGGGGGAGGATTCCACAGAGGCTCCGGTCGTGTAGCTCCACACCTTCGCCCCGGTTCTCGCGTTGAGGGCTTAGACGTTGCGGTCAAGTCTCCCTACGGAGACGATCCCGTTGGCGACGGTAGGGGAGGAGAACACAATCCCTCCGGTCGTGTAGCTCCACACCTTCGCCCCGGTTCTCGCATCGAGGGCATAGACGTTGCGATCCCAGCTCCCAACGTAGACGATCCCGTTGGCGACGGTGGGGGAGGACTCCACAATGTTTCCTGTCGTGTAGCTCCACACCTTCGTCCCGGTTCTCGCATCGAGGGCATAGACGTTGCGATCCCAGCTCCCAACGTAGACGATCCCGTTGGCGACGGTGGGGGGGATTCCACCCAGTATCCGGTCGTGTAGCTCCACACCTTCGTCCCGGTTCTCGCATCGAGGGCATAGACGTTGCGATCCCAGCTCCCAACGTAGACGATCCCGTTGGCGACGGTGGGGGAGCACTCCACAATGTGTCCGGTCGTGTAGCTCCACACCTTCGCCCCGGTTCTCGCATCGAGGGCAGAGACATTCTTGTCCATACCGATGTAGACCACACCGTTGGCGACGGTGGGGGAGGAGTAGCCCACCATACCCACAATACTTCCGGTCTTGTAGCTCCACACCTTCGTCCCGGTTCTCGCATCGAGGGCATAGACGTTGTGATCAAAGCTCCCTACGTAGACAATTCCGTTGGCGACGGTGGGGGAGGACTCCACAGAGGCTCCGGTCGTGTAGCTCCACACCTTCGTCCCAGCTTTCGCATCGAGGGCATAGACGTTGTGATCCCAGCTCCCCACATAGACGATCCCGTTGGCGACGGTGGGGGAGGAGTCCACCATGTCTCCTGTCGTGTAGCTCCACACCTTCGCCCCGGTTCTCGCATCGAGGGGATAGACGTTGCGATCCCAGCTCCCCACATAGACGATCCCGTTGGCGACGGCAGGAGTAGACCCCACCATGTCTCCGGTCTTGTAGTTCCACACCTTCGTCCCGGTTCTCGCATCGAGGGCATAGACGTTGTGATCCAAGCCCCCTATGTAGACGATCCCGTTGCGGGTGGCGGAGGAGGCCAAAATGCCTTCGGTCACATAGTTCCAATTCAATGTGCCGTTTGAAGTGCTGCCCCTCGCCATCGGTATGTGGTCGCCGGTGTGCCGGGCGTTGTTGTGGAACGTGGTCGAATAGTTACCCGTCGATGCTGCGGCAACACTATTGAACGTGCAAATCGTCAGTATCGCTATGATCGATAAACTTATTATCGCTTTTTTCATTCTCATATCAGAGTCATCCAATTCTTTTTTTAGGATTTTCCCTAATTAGTGGTTATTCTCAAAAATAAAACTTTTTGCGTTTTTGATTCGTATTTGCACGAGAGTGCTGCGTATCATCTTTGACATATAACTCCAAACTGCACGTTTGATGCTAAACAGGGTTATTTTTATTATATCGCGCGTATAGTTACGTGTTTTTAAAATTACTATTAAAACTTATCAGCTTAACTGAGATCCATAAAGGAGGCGATACGTATGACAGTTGATACAAATACTATTCAGTTCCTTCAGGACCTGTGTCAGACAGCGATTGGGGTTGTTCATCACCCGAGGTTAGTGAGGGCCGGACTGACGTTCATTCTAATGCTTCTATTCTCGCAAATATAGTTCTTGGTTCTGTTTCAAATGAAAACGTAGGAGACACTCTCAAAGAGCAAAAAGATAGCTAAATTGAAGAGATGAAACAGAACCAAGACATGGTTCTATTTGGTTCTATTTGGTTCTGTGGTTCTACTACGAATGCAAACACACCAGCATCAGCATCAGCATATGAACACCCTCGACTAAATCAGCCCGACCCCTCTGATGTGCAAGTCGATAACATGGTTCAAATCATTGCGCAGAACCACGACGTGTTAAATGGCGGGAGTCATGAAGAACTGGAGCGGAATGTTAAGAGTCTTATACGGATCAATCTCAGCAAGTATGTCTCATTCGCTGGAAACGATCGATATATTGACGCCAATTTGCGTGAGTATGTGATAAAGGGATTTAAAGATAAGGGACTTTTGGCCGCTTCCGATCGAGAGGAGAGATAAAAAAGCGTGGCATGCATAGAACTCATTTCATTGAAATAGAGATGTTTAACGACAATAAGCTATAAGATGCGTATGGCATAGTAGAGGGTGGTATATCCCTTCACGTTTATATCACAAAGTCAGGAGAGATAGGCATACAACAGGACAAAATAAAGGTTGATTTAAGCAACGTAGAAGAGACTTTATTGATTCCTTTATGGATTCGGGCAAAATTAAGCAGAGAACATAATTTAATGCTTAACGACACGAAAGCGATTGAACTCGTTGAGCAAATGGATTATGATTTTTCAACGATTGATACGAACTTTCCTCCTGCAGTCACCCTGCACTTTGTAGCAAGAGCAAAGCAATTTGACGAAAAGGTAAAAGCGTACATTAGAGAACATCCTCATGCGTCAGTGGTGAACATCGGCGCCGGACTTGACACGACGTTTTATCGCATTGATAACGGCACCATTCACTGGTACGACCTCGACCTCCCCGCTGTCATCGACGTCAGAAGGCAGTTGCTCCCGGAACCTGACAGGGTAACGTACATCGCAAAATCCCTCCTCGACCCGAGCTGGTGTGATGACATCGAACATACCGAAGACGGGGTATTCATGATAGCCGGCGAGGTGTTACAGTTCTTTGAGGAGGCGCAGGTTAAGC
Organism: Methanobacteriota archaeon; assembly: GCA_963704625.1. GTDB lineage: Archaea > Halobacteriota > Bog-38 > Methanoflorentales > Methanoflorentaceae > DASPRZ01. The sequence continues at coordinate 2,434,890 of OY969924.1, forward strand.
AGTTCTTTTCGATGCTCGCAGACAACTTCCCTGACGGTGAAATTGTATTTACTGCCATGTCAAGATCAGATGAGGGATTTAGAGAATGGATGGACATGTTTCCACCAGAGCAGCGGGACGCGATGAGAGCGAGCATGGATGGAGGCGTTGAAGGACTGGTGGGAAAAGGCGCCACAGGACCAGAAGGACGAGGCGATAACCGCTCTCAAAACCCCAACAAAGCCGAAGGGTACGGAGTGGTCCGATCTCGAAGCGTGGTGGAACCAGCTCAGCGATACGGAAAAGGCGGGGGCATTGCGTGATCTTATGACAGCCTTCTCCCACATACCAAGTGGGGGGGTTGGTATGTGGACGTTAGAAGACGCAAACAAAATCACAAAGTGGGACAACCGTATCACCGTGATAGATCGGCTTTCGTTGTTCAAAAACATTCCACGAGACTCGTTAAGCGCAGATATGCGAAGATTAATGGACTACTTTGATGAAAGTGGAGGATTAAATATTTTTCACTTACGAGTATAACAGCGATGAAATTCCTACAGGGATATGTGTTTGACAACGGCATCGGAAGGCCATTTGCAAGTGGTGCATCAAGCTCTTCGAGCCGTGCCTCGACTCGAACGGAGTGACAAGGAGTTAAGCATGTTCAACAAGCTGGATGTGCGGCATTGTGAGCACTTCGAGCTGTACGACTCTAGCTGAGAACCTTACAAATGATTGTAATAAGGAGGGTTATGTGAAATAAAGTTAAATTTTAACAACTTATGAGACCCCCTTTGAACGCAAAAAGATAACGAAACGTAATCTTCCCTAATAACGCCTAATTAAGGCAAATAATATTTTAACTGACGTCAAAACGTTCTTTTTTGTGATCACCTCTCGTTACAACTATAAATTGCAAAAGCGTAACATAATTTTAATTTGTACAAACTTGACAAAAACCAACAAAAAGGAGAAAATTATTTTAATACCAGCGTCTCTTTTTTACCTGTTTTTAAGAATTAGGTTATTGGCGTGCTATGAGTTCTGTGGAGATATACCATCAACGAGATGATCGCAATGAATAAGAAAGTGATCTCATTATCATTAGCGTCACTCTTTGTGCTTACCATCTTCGTTGGGCATGTATCAACTGCTGGAGGTGGTGGACAGCAAATGCCATCACACTCCATATCGCTTGCTGAAGGCAGTGGATTAAGACGTGCATCGGATGGCAGTGCCCTACTTAGTGAACTGGGGCAGAACGGCTCCTATAAATCAACCGGCATAGCTACGAGCGTCCCACATATAGGCCCTAGCGGTATGCAAGCACCACGTGGTTCGAAAGCTCAACATGATCTAATTTCGTTTGTCAACCGCCCGTTCTTTGTAAAGTGTCGCTGCCAGAGCAACGATCCCACATATTATGCAAATACGCCTGCACAGTTGCATAGATGGAACCCTCTCTCCTCTCAGTGGGAAAAAATTCGGGACGGTACCACCAACGCGGATGGCCTAGTCGAGTTTCGTGGCTTAAAGGAGAGTAAGCCGGGCATCTACGATTATACGGTAAGCTGCCGTGGGAATTACAGCAAGCCGTTCGAAACTCTCATAACATACCCCGTTATCTTCGTCCATGGCTGGGACGGATCCAGCACCGAAATGCTCCGGTTATATCAGTGGCCATGGACTGACATAACACAAGCATTGGACAATGCCGGCTTTGTTAAAAATCGAGATTATTTCATATACAACTATAATACCAAAGACGACCCTCGGACTGCCGCTGATGGCTTACAGAATTTCATCAAAGAGAAAAAAATGTTCTTCCACGCCCAGTATCAGTATGATGATAGCAAGTTCACCATCGTGTGCCACTCAATGGGCGCGCTGGTAACTCGCTGGTGCATAGAGCGGGAGGGAGGAGCTGAAAACGTCGTGCAGTGGATTGGGATAGGACCTACAAGCCATGGTTCCGCCTTAGACGATATAGCACCTGACTTACTGTTCATTTTTAATCCTTTAACCAGCAAACCATTTGAACAGACGAGGACGGATAGTGACACTGTCAAAGGACTAGATGATCCGAATTTTGGTGCAAAAGGACTCGCCCGCAACGTCACTTATAGGGTCATCGTAGGAAACAACACAAATAATGTTAAGGGGTTTGGATATGACATGGCAGGACTACCAGCAGTTATCTTTCTAAATGGTAAAACGTGGGCGCGCCTGCCCGGTTGCACGGGCCCGAGCCAGCGATGCCACTATCGCACCCTCCGCGGCGATGGATTGGTAGCAAATGTGCAGAGTTGGATCGACTGTGCTGACTTCCAGTCTTTTACAGGTCTTAGCCATCTCGGGTTAAATCATAACAGAACGGTGATTAATTACGTGCTCCGTTGCATTGAGAATCCTAATACGAGGGGACAAAAAGTCGGCTTAGATAACTTTTTATACCCAAACGATCCCGATGCTCCTCATTGAATTACTTTTTGTTCTACACCGAAGGGCAGTATCAAAACCGCGTAGGACATAAGCTAACACTCTTCAGGTGGCATGAAAGAGGTATGGGCGCCAAACTTAGTAGTATTGCGCAATTTACTGCCCAATCAGATGACGTTGTAATTATTGATGAGCATACCATTGTGAGGTAGCGAATTGCTTTAAGAATCTTATTTGAATTAAAGATAGTACAAAAGGAGAGACCGGACATAACGCGTTTGTTTTTCTTTAAGCAGTTCACATCGTTCTCTTCTCTGCATTACATATCTCGCCGAATCCACCGGCCAGCTGCAGGTATAATTGTCGGAAGAGGACAAACTGCAAAAGCGCGACAATTTAGAAAGATTTAGTTAAGATAAGAGGTGTTTTGTCGCGTCAAATATTCTACCTACTGGTAAAAAAATTTGAAAAATATATAGTTACATCTATCATGCTTGTTGCAGTAAGTAGAGAACTTAAACTGCAGGCGTATTTGCATAACTGCAAGGCTACTATGCCCTAGCAGCTTGAGGTTATGAGAGTAAGCGCCGTGCGTTATGAGGGCTGTTGATGTCTTTGAGATTTGGGACAATGGTCGTCCTCATATATCCGCAGTGTTTCTGTCGGCATCAGATAGCACGGCAAGACACGCGTCGACGGTCTCCTTTAGCCCTTCAAAGCCCGTCCTCGTGCAATGCTTCTCGGTCACGCCGAACGTCACGCTTTTCTCCTCGCCGAACACGCGAATGATCTTCGCTGTCAAAACGAAGAGGGATCCTGCACCTCTTACGATGAGCTCCACGACAACGCGGGGATCCTTTGTCTGATCGAAGTAGCAACAGCGATGATCCCACAGGCATCATAAACCTTCGATCAGCCGATGCTGCGGCGCCGAAGACCGATGAGTCCGATGACTGTGAGGGCAAAAGCCACGACGGCTAGCCAGATCAAGGGCATAACCGACACCTCGCCGACGAGGACCTTCGGTACGTGTGTGAACGGCGAGATGTTCAGTATCGACTGGTTCACCTGCAGGATCTTGCCGAGCAACTCGATTAGTATGATCCCTAACAACGCGCCCCAGCTCACGAACGTAAACCTCGGCATCATACCGTACAGCGCCACCGCGATCCCGGCCATCACCCAGATAGCGGGCAGGTAAGCCATCGCAGCGGCCAGTACGCGCGGCAGTTCGTAGCCTACGTTGCCGATGCTTAACCCGTAGATCAATCCGGCAGGCAGGCTAAACGCCGCGAGCACGATCGCGGTGCCGACCGCAGCGAGCAGCACGTAGCTGGTCGCCCACCGCAGCCGGCTGACCGGGGTGGCCAACACGGGATCGAGGCGCGCCTCCGTTTCCTCAGACTGCATTTGCAGTGTTGCCATGATTGCGTAAACAGCGGCTATCTGGCCGAATATCACTAGGACCAAGGTGAAAAAGCCGTCGCTGAGTCTCGAGCTACCACCCATTTGGGCTAATAGGTTCTTGAGCTGTAGATTGCCGGCCAGCTGGTCCGAGGCGGTTTTGGCGAAACCGCCAAACACGGCTCCGTACACGGCGAACCCTGCGGTCCAAGCGAGGAGCGTGCCTCGGTGCAACCGCCACGCCAGAGCCAGTGGGCTGCGCAGTCTAGGTGACGCTGCGGCCGGGCCAAGCCGTGGCCGCAGGATGCCGGCGCCCACGTCCCGCCGCGAGGATATCGCAAAGGCTGCGGCGGTCAGCACGATGACCAAGCTGATGAAGAGCACGAAGATCCACCAGCGTTCGTCTGCGAAGGGTCGGATGAGGCTCATCCAACCGATTGGCGACAGCCAGGACAGCAAGGACATCCCACTATGTTCATCCATATCGCCGACGGCACGCAACAGGTAGGAAAGACCAAGGACGACCACCGCAATGCCTCTCGCGGCACCTGCGCTCTCTGTCAACTGCGCGGCCACGCCGGCGACCGCGGCGAACGTCCACCCGATTGCTGCCGCCGACAGTCCCAGCGCGACGGACCCAGCGATGGGGAGCCCGATACCTATCAGTCCACACGCGACGAGAGCGCCTACCACCAGGTCGGCGCCGAGGGTTACGATCATGCTCGCCGACAACGCCGCATTACGACCGACCACGGTCGAGCCCAGCAGTTCGAACCGTCCTGCCTCCTCCTCTGTGCGGGTGTGGCGAACAACGAAGAGCATGCTGCCAAGCCCGACCAGCATCCCATCCATTATGCTCCACCGCCACGCGGTGAGCCCGCCGATGGTCGGGGCGAACATGGGACCGAGCAGTGCGACCTCTGCCGGGCTGCTCGCGACCTCAGAGGCGAACACCTGGCGCAACTCGGCGGTAGGGAAGATCTGGGCTAAGCCGGCCGCGGTGACGATCGCAAGGAGGGCCGGCAGCACGATACAGATCAGCAACAGAAACCGATCCCGCCGCAGGATCAGACGGATCAGCGCGCCAGTGCCAGTGAACCCGTTCATCTTCATGGCGTACTGCCCCCTGCCTGAAGCTCATAGTGGCGCAAGAATAGATCCTCTAGCGTGGGCGGAGTACAGGTGAGTGCGCGCACGTCGAACTGGGCCAGGCACCGCAGGACGCGATTGATGGCATCGGCATCCACGTTGAACCTGGCGTGGGCGCCATCAATGCTGAGGTTGTGCACTCCCAGCAGCTCGCTGAGTCCGGTGATCGGTTGACCGGTCTCGACCGATACCGAGGTTCGGGTGAGGTGGCGCAGTTCTGTGAGCGTCCCGGTCTCGACGATCTTGCCTTCCTTGATGATGCTTATCCGGTCACACAGCGCCTCGACTTCGGCGAGGATCTGACTCGACAGCAGGACGGTCTTGCCGGCCCGCTTGAATTCTGCGACACACTCCCGGAAAATCGCCTCCATCAAAGGGTCCAAGCCCGACGTCGGCTCGTCGAGGATGAACAGTTCAACGTCAGAGACGAGGGCGGCGATCAGGGCAACCTTCTGTCGATTGCCCTTCGAATAGGTGCGGCACTGCATGGTCGGATCGAGCTTAAAGCGTTTCACAAGTTCATCGCGCCGCGATTGGTCAAAGCCGCCGCGCAACCTGGCTAAAAGGTCAATAACCTCGCCACCGGAAAGGTGCGGCCACAGGTTCACATCACCGGGCACGTAGGCCAGTCGGCGGTGGAGCGCCACCGCGTCGCGCCACGGATCCCCCCCGAGCAGGCTGACCTCCCCGGCGTTCTTGCGGAGCAACCCGAGCAGGATCCGTAAAGTCGTTGTCTTTCCGGCGCCATTCGGACCGATAAAACCGAACACTTCACCTTGTTCAACCTCGAGATCCACGCTATCGAGGGCCAAGTGTTTGCCGTAATACTTTGTCAAGTTTTGAATTTGAATGACAGACAACCCGCGCACCTCCGATCGTTTCAGTTACCATGCGGCTCTGTAGAAATCCTATAATACAGGGATCACTCCCGTTATTTACATTGGATATCGTCTCCAGGCACTCGCCAAGTTCGGCGCCGCCCGTGCGCATGATACTGATGCCACTGAGGAACTCAAAGTCAAATGCGCCAACTTTTGCGCCAACTTTTGTATCCTGTAGATTAACCTTCATGGGAATACCTCATGTTTACTTGAGAACTCCTTGATTTTCAAATTCATTATCCAGTCAACTGAAATCGACCTGATGATGAGGCTTTCTTTCTTGACTCAGCCATATATACATGACCGAATATGCTATTATTTTTTAGGCTAACCTAATATATATACTTTAGGTCAGCCAAAACTCTATAGTTTATTATCGGGTGCGTTTGTTCGCTATAATTGTATCGAATGTGTTTGGGATATGCTTCCGAGCATGTTTTTCATGCCTCACTCCTCCGAGTTATGCATGTGGTTTACCCTTCGACGCATGCCCTCTCTCTCATTTTAAGGTTACTTGAACTTTCTTATTGCCATTTATACCATTCTTTTCTTAGTCTTGCGGGTCTCAATAGATCCCCTAGCCAGCTGTAAGCCTTCGCAACTGTGACAACAAACGCTTGTCACACATCATTTAATACCAATGCGTGCAGTATCTATCAATTTTAAAATAACCGCAAAAGGAGGTGAACGACATGGCGAAATATTTGACCTTGTGGCATTTAAATCCGATGGCGGTGCCTCATGACCCGGCTGAGCACGTAAAGTTAAATGAGATGCTGTACGCAATGATGGACAACATGTTAAAGACAGGTGAAATAACGGAGTTCGGCTTCTTCCTAGAGGGATGTTCAGGATATACAATGAGTGAAGGAGAGTCCGCAGATACCTTCAGGAAGGTAACCGGATTCTTCCCCGTCATTACGGTCGAGTCACGAGAAATAATACCCTACGAGACGGGAAAGGAAATCTTGAGGGGGGTCTGGAACGCCTTAGCAGAAGCAGCAAAGAAGTAGTCGTTCTTGGGGTACGTAATTTACAGAACCAGTTAGAGCTTATGACGTAGCTTCCGACGCGAGGCTAACCTACAAAGCGACAGTTTAGACCGATATAAGGTCATATTAGTATATACTATCATAAACGAGAGAATCCTGATAACACAGTTATTCTCTCGATTCCTGCTTGCGTCCACTTGACAAGCATAATGTAGGTGGGCATGCGTGCTGTCACCTCCTTTCTTCTTACTCTAAGCGAGGTTCCGTATCGTAAGATGTTAACGTTTTGCCGTAAATATCGTGCATTTTTCAGAGTGCCGCGCTTGGCATGGAGTGCCGCGCTGAACCTATCTCTCCGATACTCCTTTTTTAGAGTGCCGTCGGACTTTTGACCATAAACGAGTGGTTATGATATTAACACAATGGGGCAACTTGTGGACAAAACGAAACGGAGAACTCTGTTGATTTGACCATGCCGCTTTTTATATCCAATGTTCACACATTTCTGTTGGTGATAATCATCATGAACGAGAGAGATAAGCGCAACGAATTCCTTTGCAGAATATATGAATACGTAAAGCCCGACATAAATCAACCGGTAGAGGATATTCATATCGTTGCAAAAACTTGGGGATTTACCGACCACGAAATTCAAGCATACGCCAAATATTGGGAAGAAAAACTATTCATTCAAACAAAAAAGGCATTTGGCATTGGGATAATATGGGTACGACTCACCGCGCATGGTGTTGATTACGTTGAAGATATTTGTGCATAACCAACATCACCCCTTTTCTACTCTTTTTTTCATCTGAAGCGAGGGAGTGGTGACTCGCTGAAAGGAGCGTTTTGTAAATTATGAGCGAAAAACGAGAAGGAGAGACGTTAACTCCAGAGGAATGGAGAGAGAAGATGAGGAAGAAAGAGGAAAAGATCAAAAAACGCTTACCAGATGAAACCGACATATATGAAGCGGAGGAAAGGTGACGTTTTAACTCCACTGATCTGAGCAGCAGTGCTATCCCGACAGGCTGATTGATCCTCGCGCACGACGAGGTAAAAGGAGGAGATGTGATCCTGTGGAATGTTCAAATAGTGAAATGATCGGTAATAACAACAAAAATTGTTTAACAACAGCGAGATACTGCCGTTTTCCTTCCTAATCAGACCATGGATAACTATGTTCGTTCAAGTGTGATGTGGAGTCTCGGAGCCTTCAGCGATGGTGGTGCCTCTATTATTCCAGTACAGTCTCCAACGCAGAATTACTCCGCGTCGATGAATCGTTCAGAAAGCTTTATGTCCGTTTTTTCGGTATAGTACCATTGGTATAGTACCATACTATGGTGACAGTCGACTTCTTGTATATTGACGATTGTCCACATTATTCCGAAGCTCTGATCACTCTAAAAGAGGCACTTTCAGAGGAGCATGTTGAGGCTGATGTTAGAATGTGTGCAGTTTAAAGAACGAGGCGAGGACGATGAAGATGGCCGTTAAAGAGCGTGCAACTGAAGCATTAAGCTACTTCGATCACGTTGAACGTAAAACAACAGACAGTAAAATGATATTGGTATTGAAAGATGACGCGCCGCAACAGCTCCGAGATATGGTGCATGCTGCACATCTTGGTCTTGTGCCGAATGACACAAGCGTCAGAATGATCTATGAGATGCTGTGTGCGTTAAGCGATGTACGCGACGATTCGGCGGTTGAAGATATCATAGCCGAGTTTGAGCCACCGATTCATTACAATGAACTGATCGACTGGCTCGGCAGCGACACAACAAGAGTAGATTACGCTGATGATGCGATTGAACGATTACGAGCAGTTGGCAGCGAGTTTAACTTATTGAACGTGCTTCGATTGGCGTATAAGCTCGAAGTTGAAGAGATAGCGGCGGTGATCGTGAACGAACTTAAAGGTGGTGGCAACGATGGCGAGCACGTCAAACGACCGCGCGTGCATTAAACTGTCGCGTGCATCTTATGAGCGACTAACGGCAATTAAAAACAACCTAAAAAAACGTTATGGCCGCAATGTCACGTATACTGAAGCTATCGACTACTTAATTGAACACTTAAGCGTCTAGTTACATCTTTTTTTTTCTTTCTTTGTTTTAATTTACCTTATTACCAGAGTTATGTAGCTGCAGCTACGCACACTCACACTGAAAGAAGCCTAAAAATGAGCCCAAAAGCCGCGATCTCTTCGGTGGTGGAGCGCAGTGTGCACGCGTGTTTGCATACAAAACTACGATTGGAACAGTAATAAAAGAGATGATGTGGCAAGAAATCCCACTTAAAGCCACCACATCAGCTCTATTTTCACGCAACCCTTCTCTCCAAAATTGCCACCACTTTTTTACACTCAGTATAAAAACACCCGGTTGGTCGCTAGGAAACAATCAAAATAGGATATGAGAGAGAAGGATCCGTCGGTATTCAACAATTCTTCTCTCTCTTGAAATGCTCATTGCACTCATTTTCAGGTTTAATTTGAGCTTTCTGATCTTCAGTCATATATTTGTCATAACCACGATCTATTAGGTCATGCGCTTCTGACATTGAAATGGGCACGATATCATCACTAGTTTTGTTTGTTTTCCTATCTGTTACTGTTTTGTGAATAAAGTATTCACCATCACGCGTTCTATAGAGACGTTCAAATGATTCGTATCTATCCTCCGACCACCCCCCATAACGACGCTCACCAATGGGTTGCGTTTCGGGATCTTGTGTGTCATACATAACCCCGTCAATTTCCTTATTAAACTGACGCCACGTTTGTCTCATATCCAACCGATGCCGTATTTCTTCCTCGTCACGCTTTCTTGAGTTCATCTGTATAACCAAATAGTTGTTAGATTCCGATCATTTATTTTTCACGTTTTGAAGCTGTGGTTTTGGAAAGTATATAAAGACGTTTGTGGGATTTTTATCTTACTATAAAACAACCCACTCCTGACACCATCCTGACACAACAAAAGTGAATTGGACATTTTTTAAAAAGGCCGTTGGTTCCGATGTTACTATTTTTTACGCCGGAAGTTGAAGCATCTCCAGAGCCACTTTCGCTGCCTCTCGAACGAACTTATTGTCATCGTTCAACGCCCTTTCGAGAGATGGTATGGCTCGAGAATCTCCGATCTTCAATAGCGCGAGTGCTGCCTCATCCCGGACATTCGACGTTACATCCTGTAGCACCTCGATAAGTGGTTCAACTGCCGCTGGGTCTTCTAGCTTTCCCAAGGCGGTGACAACTTCTCTCGGAACGGCGCACTGTTCTTCTTTGAGAATTCGGATGAGTGGTGTCACCGCCCGCGTGTCTCCTATCTCACCAAGGGCATATGCTACGGCCCATTCCACACGACTATCATCATCTTTCAACGCCCGGATAAGGGACGCTACCGCTCGGGCATCTTGTATTCTCCCGAGTGCTACTGCTGCTCGCTCTCGGACGCTCCACCGTTTATCGTTCAACGCCTGAATGAGTGGCTCCACGGCAGATCCTCCCATCTTTACGAGAGATTCAAGCGCTTCTTTTTGCACCAACGGTTCTCTTCGTTTCCCCAATGCTTCAATTAAGCTGTGGATATCCTGCTCTTGCTCTTTTCCCTTTATTTCCATCGTTCACACCATCGTATCTCACATGCATTATGCACGCACCAATGAATGAAGTTGGCCCCCCGCTGGTTCTAGATGTATACCTATGGATGGCTACGTGCTGAGCTTGATTTTCTATCACTTTTTCGGCAGCTGCAGGATATCACCGTCACTTAAGGCACACTACAATAGACGCATAAATGGACTAGCTGGGGTATTGTATTTAACTATTTTATTGCTACCTTTACGCCCTCGAATAGCTCTGCCAACGGCACTGTAACGGTTAACAGTCCGTTTTTAAATGTGGCATCAGCCTTCTCCGGGTCAACGATATGAGCGAGGAACCAGCAGCCGACATACTCCATGTCGCCCCTAGGGGCCCTGAGACAAAAGCCCGTTTCCGAAGCTTCAAATTCTATATCCTTCTTGTCAACACCGGGAAGTCCTATTTCAATCATATAGTTTTCCCGGTCGTGCCAAATGGATGCATCCGGTAGGACCGGGATCCTTTCTTTTTTAGCCAATGAGTATCACCGCATGAGTGTTCAATTCAAATCCTTAAATAACCTTGCCGAGACTTGAGGGTTACAATAGCAGCTTTTAAATTATTTAAGTGAGCTTGCAGTTGTAGAAGTAGTAGTGTGAGAGAGGTACGGTAAGATTGAGTTTAACACTCTTAGTAGTATTTCCCTATTTTATATTCCATATGTCCTATCGCTGTATAACAGGCTTACATCATAGTGTATCGTGTAATCTAAACGTTTAAATTATCCTTAATCGACCACCGAGAGAGTCCGAGCACTTTGGTATCTCTAAGAACTAATCCCAGCTCCTCATAGCGCACCTTCGCGAGTGGCGGGTACATCATCACATTTCAGTTTGCAGTCAAAAAGCAATAACCTTCAAAACATTGTCTAATTCGTCATTAACTACCAACATTGAACATTATTATTTTAGGATTTGGAGACTTGCTAGACTTGTTTTTTAAACTTCTACCGCACCACTAGGTTGATTGATATATGGAGCAGTCAAAACTTCATATTATTCTAGATGGCTTTCAACCATATATTGATATTTTAGTACAAAGTCCTCTTTAATCTCATCTTTTGAGATTTTTGATATATCATTACCTGTAATTCCACTAGGAATTTGACCGCTAGGAACAAGTTCATATTCATATCCTATTTCATCTACAAATTTCCCGTGATAACTAATTAAGATATCATTTGGATATGGAACGAATGTTAGTTGATATACAAATCGTAGCCGACTTGATGGATCATTGGGTTTTACAGTAATCGTTGCATATTGCTCCTTCTTATCATATGTCTCACCTGTTGTTATGCTCACTTTTTGATTATGCATCTCTAAAGAGGGTTTTATTTCTTCAAATGCGGGTGCGACCACAGATGAAACAAAATTTTTTGCTTTTGCTCTATTTTGTTCCGCTTTTTCTTTCTCGCTTTGTTTCTTATCCTCTACTTCGCTTATTTTTTCAAATGTGTTGTTCAGTATTTCTTCCCACTTATCCATATCAATTCCTCACGATAATAATAAGGGGTTTGTCATGGCAAAAAATCTATGTGTGAAAATAGAACATCCCGAAGTCATAGAAGAATTTAGGAAATTAGTAATAGAAAAACATGGCCAGTATATCGGTTATTTTGGTAGGGAAATAGAAGCTGCTATGTCCTATTGGATCGACATGAATAGACGTAGTCCCGGCGAAAAAAATAATCTATCTGATGAACGGTTACGAGACACGGACACAATAAAAACGAACTCTCATCTCTTCAGTTCACTTAAATAACCCCTAATATGCGCAGAAGTACAAGAATAACGACCAACACAATTATGATATATACAATTTCCGACATTTATTTATCACCTCCTTTTTTCTCGATATATCAATTATATACTGATAATTTTTGCATTTGGCAATGTGTGCAGCTATAATAAAACTAACCCCATTTAAGCGTCAAACCAAATTATTATTTTTGAGAAGGTGATTCAGCCATAGCTGAACGAAAAAGTATGCGCCGAAGGGTAAACTATATGTATAACTCGGAGGGTAAGGCATGAAAATTCTCATAGAGTCAGCGTATAGCATCAGCAATGTAGGTAAACTGCAACGGTTCATGTGTTCGGCGCGTGAAGTCCGATAGTTCTGGGAGAGCCCCGTCCCTCACACCCCGGGCCGCAGGGTCAAGAGTTCAAGCTGCTTTTTGAATAGCTTCTTTGTCGTGCCTTAGCTATAGGGGATCAACGTGCTGAAAGTGAAAAAAAGAAATTTCGCCTAGTTAAGCGCGGGCTGCACCTACTCGCAGAGGCTCTCACAAAAGTGTTCGACGGACTCGAAGGGCCAGTTCTGTCTCAGTTTGCTTTGCATACAAATCGAGTACATCTTAACCGTTTTTTTCAGATTTATTCTGCTGTTGCTAATCATTTTGCGAAGCGCCGCACTGAGCAGAGAGTAACAGAAGGCGATCCCTAGCTGCAGCGTGGTCAAACGTTTTGTCGCCAAGTAGGCGTACGACAAGCTCGCAAGCGCTCGGTTCTTTCTGCATTTCTTTTCCTTGACCAGCTTGTTGCTCACGTAGCCGAGATGTTCGGGAAGCATGCTTGCGACCGGTGGGCTTATCAGCGACGCAAGCCACATTAACGGCTGAGGCCACGAACGTGCTTCCGCAACGGCGCCTCGTTCTGAATAGACAGTGTCGATCATACCCTTGTCGATCATCCCGGTCTTTTTTTCGACGCTTCTGCTGAAAATGTCGGGATGACGAGCTTCAGCTTCGACGATGAGGCGGATCACCATGCCTGCGCTCGTTGCCCGAAATGCGTAGTCCGAGTCCTCAGAGCCAACGAAGAAGTGGCGCGCGTCGTAGTATCCTATCCGGTCAAGCACTTGCTTGGAAATCAACGCCCCGTGCGTCGCAAAAAAGGAGAGATCCCTGCTCTCGGTGAACGCATTCCAAACCATGCGACCCCAAATGTTTTGTACGGCTCCGGATTGAAGCGCGACAACAGATGGACGATCAATGTCCACGATCTTAGGACAGAGGATGTCTGCCGGTTCTGCGTTTTGCAAAAGAGAGCCTAAGCAGCCGTTTTCGACGGTGCCGTCCTGATCAAGAAGCCATACCCAGTCAAACCCTTCTTCGTGCGCGATTCTCATTCCAAGGCAAAACCCTGCGGCTGAGCCGGTGTTTTCGGTGGCGCGCAAATAACGAGCGAACGGATAAGAGCCTGAGTGCGTCCCAAATGTTGCTTCGTTCTCACTGACACAGACGTCGCGAGAATTGTCAACCACGATCAAACCGTTCAAGCCCTCTTGAGTTTGGAGAGAGCAGAGCAGCCGCGCAAGCTCATTTGGGTTATCATAAGCAACGGTTACGGCGCAAACTTGCATGGCTGGTCAAAAAGGTGTCGCGAGCGTGCAGCGTGTTTCGATGCAGCAAAGAAGTGGGAGGACATGCCCCCTCTCTTTTTTGACCTTATCCGCCTTGAGTACATCTGCGTCGGAGCTAAAATGTAGTCGAACCCTCACGTTGATAACTCATCTAATCTAACACAATCGAACCCGTCAATCGTTTAAGCTGGGCGCAGTTATTCGCGATCTTTGCCTCTAACTGTGGGAGCATCATGTCAGCTTGCTCTATTATGCGCTTTGCCTCCTCCCGTTTCAAGTTAGCCTCGAATATGATTGCTGCGCGTTGCCCGCCGTCAAGCGATTTAATCTCATCTTTGAGCATTTTGACCGTCCGCTCCGCGTTGCCGATTTCAGTTTTCTTGCTGGCGACCTCACCCCTCTTGGCTCTGAAGTGCTTGACCGTCCGCTCCGCGTTGCCGATTTCAGTTTTCTTGCTGGCGACCTCACCCCTCTTGGCTCTGAAGTGCTCATCATCTCGCCGTTCGAGCGCATAGAGGTCGCGTAGTTCGCTCTGAAGTTTGACCTCCTCCTCGGGGGTCATGTCCTTTTTGGGATGGGCTACTCTTGACATAAGGCCCAAATCCGCTTTCGTTGCCGTGATCTTAGTAGCTATCTCGTGAAGTTTCTCGGAGTAGAGAGCCTCATCCTTCTCCAAGCTGACGAGTTCCGCTTCCACCGTGGCCAACACACGGTCCTCAACCTTTGTAAATGGCAACTATTCTAACCTCTTCCTTTCTTTTATGTGTCATCAACGTGTCAACGGTTGCAAACTACTTAAAGGAGACACAATAATGGTTAGTGCGCCCGTCCCGGTCAACCTCTCCGGCACTATCGCGGCTCATTTTATCTACTAACCCCAGAGCATGCAACTCGTCGAGAGGGCGTATTAATGAACGCGGGCTAATGTCAGATTTATCGCTTAATTCTGAGGTTGATTGCCATTCGTCGGTCATGTGCTTGAGAATGGCCGCCCGCATGGTCGGCACATTATCCGCGACACGCCTAAGAAATCATTATGGGATCGGATCAGAGGGCGTTAATATGGTTCGTTAGTTGTCACTCTAACCCGTGCACTCAAAGGAACCCTTCTCCAAGCTCCTTTTCCAGGTCTTACCCCTAGTTTTACATGCTCCAACTAGGCCTGCAGACGCACTAAAACCACATAATTCGAGGTATTCTCCGCTTCTCCCAGTAGAATACAGCAAGACCTAAACTACAAACCAAGTCGTCGTGTGTGCCCACTTTGAGGGCCCCCATCTCTGGCTGACCGGTGTTGCGCATCTTGAGCTCGAAGTTGAGCAGCTCCTCTTGCATGGCCTTGGCCTCTTGTGTTCTTGGCAGGTGAATCCTGCCCGTTTGCATCAGAACCTGCAGCATACTGACAAGCTGCTGCTTTGGTATGTGGAACTCGTGGTGGTCAAAATGGGCCGGACCAGTCAAATGACTAAAAATCACAAAAATTAAGCTTGCGTCAAGCGCGCGCATTTCTATGCCACCTTTTGATCAACACCTAGACAAACAGTTTGAGTGGTCTATTGCTGACAACGACAATCGTGCCCTTTTGGAGATTCACCGAAGTACTATTTCGCTGCACCGCGCAAAAACCGACTATAGCTACCCAACGATACGGCTGCCCCATACGCTCTCAAAGCTTGCAGGACTGCGAACGCGTATCTATCAGACGGTGCACGCTGGAGCGCTTGCCTTTCTTGTTGTCGTTTCTCCGCTTTGTGAAGCGCCAACAGCAAGCAAAAAGGTTATCGAAAACAGTGATAAACAGCCCGAATCAGTCGCCTTCACACGGCTTCCTTTTTCAAAAATAAGCCCATTTCTACCTTATTTTCAATCCCCACGCATCTTCACGAACAATGGATACTTGTATCCGAATACGAACGTAAATGAGCCACAAAGCCTAGCAGAGCTTGCTTTATCGTTTACGCAAGAAGAATTATTAAGTTATACGACTCATAGAAAAACTGGGCTTGCTAAAAAGTCTATACAGTGGCTCGACAAAGCTTCTCACCTGTTCTGGCTTCACACTGAAGGAATCATCAGCAAGAAAAACCTTGATACATTGCGCCAATATGTTGTGAACAAGTACACCACTGATTGGTCTAAAAGCAAAGTCCTTTCATTTGCTGTAGCTTTTTTAAAATATCTCAGCAAAACTCGATTGGATACACGTTACAGGGCGTATGAGCTATTCCTTGAGCAACCAAAAGTGCTGAAAGAGCGGAAACGTGTCACAAACCGTATTGTGACAAAAGAGGACATAGAGAGCGTCCTTACTTACATTGCGAAAGCAGAACTTGAAGGGCGCATAAGCCATTATCAAGCTCAACAATTTACAGGATTCGTCATCTTTAGCGCATATACAGGTCAACGAAGCATGGCCACCGCATCAAAACTGATTGTTGCACAGTCCAGAGAAGCGTTAAAGATGGACAAACCAGTACTATTGATAACTGCCAAGCAATGTAAAATAAAATTTGAACACTATTGCCCTTTACATCCAGCAGTAGTAGCAGCTGTAAAACCGCTGTTAGAAGGGAGAGAAGATGATGAAGCTGTGTTTTCGTACGATAGTTTCGCTAATTTTGTCAGGAAAGACAGGAATGAAATTCCGCTTTCCAAAATAAACAGTCACTTCGTAATAGGTGATCTTCGCAAATTTGCTGAACAATATGGAGACATCATCCAATGGGAACAGTCAAATCGCGCATATATTCTTACCCACGGGGTATCGGGAGTTGAATGGGCGCACTATCGGCATCCGCTGCCTGAATATGTGTATGATGTCTATATGCGGTATTGGAGGCAGACCAAATTTAGCACGGCGTGATGCTGTACGCTTCAAAGATCGCCGCTCGATTGCGCCGATTTTTGGGCAGACAAATCTCAAAGGGGTAAGAGATTTGGACTCAACCAAACCTGCGAACGAGTGGAAGAAAAACCCATTCCCATTTTGGAGCGACGTACCTGCGCTTAGGCCGCCGGGCTTCTACCGCTTTCACCACTTGTTTTGCGATGCTCTCGGTGCTTTGTAACTCGCGCTTTATGACGCTCTCCTCTTCGTGACGCACGTATGCCATATGATCGTTATACAGACTATTTGCGCCCATCCACTCGTATTTCTGTCGCATGAATCTCTCATTGAAGCCCGTATTGTACGCGCCTGGGTTGATGATAATGACTTTGATGCCAAATGGCTTCAATTCCGTTCGTAAAGAGAACGCCACGCTTTCGAGTGCAAATTTGGTCATCCCATAGGGCGCGTAAAATGGCGT
Organism: Methanobacteriota archaeon; assembly: GCA_963704625.1. GTDB lineage: Archaea > Halobacteriota > Bog-38 > Methanoflorentales > Methanoflorentaceae > DASPRZ01. Next base: position 2,452,063 of record OY969924.1, read on the forward strand.
AGGAACAAGTCCTGCCATTGAGCCCATAAGCACAATCCGTCCCTCACCCTTTGCGATCAGCTTAGGCAAGACTTTTTGTGTTAATCGTAGCGTTGAAAACACGTTTGTCTCAAAGACGGCGTTAATCCTTTGAGGGTCTATTTCTGCCAAAGGCCCAGAATCGCCGATAGCCGCGTTGTTGATTAAGACATCAATGTCCCAGTTATCGACTTTGTCGATATCGCTAGCTTCAGTCACATCGAGTTTGTCTACGACGAAGTTCTCGCCAAACGACATCAAGGCAGTTCGCACGTCATTGACTGAGGTCTCACGATGAACGGTTGCATAGACTTTGTGTCCTCTCTTGAGCAGCCGGCACGCCACATCGAGCCCTATGCCGCCTCTGCAGCCCGTTATGAGAATACTTGCCATTGGATCTCATCGCCTCTCTCTATAGTATTTCAACAGCCTGTATAAGATACTTTATTTTGTCATGAAACAGCGACATCCGTTGCCTGAGTATGTGTATGATGTGTATATGCAGTATTGGAAAGATATGATACTTGCTCCCAACGGTTTACACTACTAGCGAATCGTCGGTTGGTAGACATAATGGATTTGCTGTTGGTACGTCAGTTTGCTACTTGAATTGGTATATGAAGATATCGTTGTTAGGCACTGGTGGAACAACGGTTGATGTGCGTGGTGGAATTGCGGTTGGTGGGTCGCTTGATGTTAAGTTAAACCGGATAAATACATTATTTATACATATTATAAGGTTATAGACGCCGGAGGGTATAATGGGAGAGATAGAGCATCACTACAAAAAATTAATTATTATAGTTATCACTGCTGCAATTATTTGTAATCTAGCTTCTGCCGCTTTGGGAAACAAATTTGGGATAACAACATATGCTCTAGCTATAATAATTATTACAGTCATGATTCCTGAGGTGGTTGGAATAATGAGTAATATCGTGTATTGGAATCGAAAAAAATAAAAAAGATGATGGGGTTATGCGTTTGACAGCTTCGCTCCGCTCCGCTGCCATATCATTTTAGCAATTTACCCCACAAAACCTTTGATACAGATTTACCCACAACGCGCCGTAAGATTCTCTTTTCAGTTGCCTTCGTGCCCTTCGATAGAGCATTCGCGTCACCTAAGAGCTTTGCACTCTCGTATAATTCCGATCTAACTTCGCTGACTTTAGCCATTTTTATACACCCCCTTTGGATTTTCTTACTCTATTATTTGTCATATCTTAAAGATTGAGGGCTAAGAGTTCTTTATAATTGCCTCAAAATCTAACTCTTTAGTTGGCGTTTGTGTACCGATCTGCACACATGATACTAACATCATAACCTCAATAACATCGTTTGCTATCTGAGAATTACGGCCCTTGAAAAATGTATACAAGCGATGTAATTCCGCTAGGAGTCGCTCTCTCGTTTCAAACGTGCAGTAATTTACAACGTTTTGCGCGTTTGTAAGAATAGCACGGTACAGTTCTTCATTGATATAGACTGCCCAAAAAGCAGGGGAGTAGAAATACAGGTAATAAAACCCATCATTTCTCAAATCTGACAGTAATTTGTCAGTGTCTAAGACATACCCATGCTTCCAGTTTCTTTTATTTGATTTCGATTCTTGTTCTATGTTCTCGGTCACTTCAATATCCATTTTTTCACCTCCTACAACCAATTAAGATTAGTTAGTCCAACCACGGCCCGAGATGCTATTAAACCGAGAGCACCAATGAACGTGATCTCCAAACTTTTCTTGGTTTCCAATCGTCATGCTTTGGTTACCTCACATATTCTGCGCTTTTACGAAATGACCACGTTAGTTACAGTTAACGTTACCACGTTGCTGATAGCAGGAGCATATTGACCATCGCCATCGTATGTTACCCGGTAAGTAAAGACTCCAGCGACCGTTGGGGTCAGCTTCACTATGAATAATCCTGCCGCGCCATGACCTTGTTGATCAACTGCCTCTGTTATACGAGTAGCGACGGTACTCCACGTTTTCCCGTCAGAATTCATATTTTGAATATTAACCGTCTTGTTGGCAATGCCGTGCGAGGTGTCGCACCATGAGGTCGGTGGTGTACTAGAGAGAACACCAGTAAGCCAAACGTATTAGCCGACCCACATTGTGACCGTCGTTGCATTCCCAAAGTTGGGTGTTGTGATAAGATATGTTTGCTGTCCTCCCCTCACATCCGCTGCATAGTTGCTATGAATATCAGGTGTCTGTTTACTCACAGGCGCTGCGGCAACACTATTGAACGTACAAAGCGATAATATAGCTACAATCAATACACATATCAGTCCATTTTTTATATTCATAATAGAACTCCCCCATATTTATGGCATAAATACGATTTACTTGACGGTTACTATCTGCTAGTTGGTCGTTAACGTTACCACGTTGCTAACAGCAGGTGCATAATTGATATCGCCATCAAAGGTTGCCCTGTAAATATATGTCCCTGGCTCTTTAGGGGTTATATGCACGATGAAAAACCCTGAGAAATTACCTGACATAGTTGTGAGAGTGCCCCTTGTATACCATGTTCCATCATAAGTATCTAAGCGTTGAATATTTATCGTCGCTCCTTCGATGCCGTTTATCCCGCCGCTTGACGTACTTGTTGCGAGACCGCCATAGAGATCGACCTGTGTGTTGACTGCTGTTATGTTTTTGCTGAGCGATAGAAGGAGCGTGGGCTGCTGCTTGACTGGTACATCCATTGCATAGTTGCTATGGACATTGGTCGTCTGTTTGCATGCCCGATGCTGCAACGTCATTCGGCATGCAGAGGGTCAATATTAATGCAATCAATAAGCATATTAGTCCATTTTTTATATTCATATTCGTCACCTTTTTCACAAGCTTGATACTAATAACTCACAATTTTGAAAGCAAGCAATAATGCGTCCACTAGCAATAAAGGTTACGCGATTTGCTATTATTAATTGCGTCTGGGAGCTCAAAATACCCTAAAAATTCGCACTTGATTACTTTCCCCCTGTTACATAAGGATACTAATAACAAGCACCACAGAGATTGTGGGTGGAATTCAACATAAGGAGATCTAACTATGTTCGAATTGGGAGATGCTACAATTATTGCTGCTGCGATACCTATCACTGCATCGGTCATTTTAGGCGTCTGGAATTCGGTTAAAGAGCGGCAATACGGTCGAGAGATGCATGAGAAAGAATGGGATGAACGGAAGCAGGAACAGAAAAATCGGAAAAAGGAACTGCGAGATGCATGGCATAAGGCTCTTTATAGTGAACTGTTTATCTCATATCAGAAATTAGAGGGGGCTTTTATAGATTTTCGCATGTATATTAATGCTTCAAATATGGATATGCTCCGATCAACCGACAAGATGGAATATAGTGGACCCATAACATTTTCAGTTTATGATGCCTTAAAAGCACAACCGATATCTTTTTATCAGCTAGCAGAAGCATCTAAACTCGATGCTGCATACTTCAGATTGAATGCTGTTAACAATGCAGTAAACGAATTTAGTCGTACTTCTTTTGATAACGTCGATAATGCCGGAGAAAAATACCGTGTCTTCTATGATCAATTTCTAGAAGCAGCTTACGTTATTAATGTAGCATTTGAAAGCAATGCGTACGTTTTAGAGAAAATAGATAAAGGAACTCTCCTCAAAGACTGGCGCAAGTTTGCGAGCGAGCACCCAAAGATAAAAGAAAAGTTGTCAAAGAAAAGAGTAGCTGTAAAAGAATAGTTGCCCACTTCCAAGCATTTTTTCATACCTTTCATCCAGAGTTATAGCATCATCACATGAAAGAATGGGGCCAAATTTGAGGTTTTGAACCTATTGGATTGTGAGGTTATGCAGTAGCTTATACATCGTCAGTCATACATGCAGCACATGCGGATACTTATGTTCTATCTTAACTACAGACAAAGAGATTATTCAAATTCAACGTCTACATCGATTTTATTCAGTCCTTTGGCCAATTCTTCTACCTGCTTGCAGTTTATCCCCCAAACGTAACCAATACCAGAAGCTGTTAATTCCGGAAAAGTAGGCATCATCTCGCCTTTAGTTAACCCCACAATTTTAATACAGCCTTTATCTACAAAATATTTAGTGTAGTCTCTGATCTCAGCGTCATTGAACCCCCAGTTTCTCGCCTTATCGACAAAATTCCCTATAGGGTCAGGGCTACCACCAACGTGATCATAGAACTTGCATATAAATAGATTTCGTCTAATTCCTGGGCCTCTTGTGTCTACATTCACAGTTATCACCATATTTTCTGATGAGGATTGAAATGGAAATAGTTGTCGCCGTTTTGTTAGACTTGTAAATTATATTAACCCCAAAGATCCAAGCATTTTCTATGGTTGAAACCTCGTTATATTCACTGTGAATAACCCATTTAATAAATAGTGGTCTTACTGCCACCACTTCTTTACCTTATTCTCCTCAGTCGCTGCAGTCAGTAGTCTCGTGAGGGGTGCTGCTACCTCTTCTTTTAAAAAACAACGTTATCCAGTCAATCATGGTACACCACTAGGGCCACCATCTCCAACATTAGACTACTTGCACGGCATCCCCAACGCGATGGTTAATATTCAAAGTATGAATTCTGATGGGAAAACATGGACTACTGTTGATACTGAGAAAACACTGTCAACAGACACTAGACCGTACAGCAACACCGCAGGGATATTCATAGTGAAGTTAACCCCGGCGGTTGCAGGAGTCTTTACTTACCGGGTAACATACGATGGCGACGGTCAATATGCACCTGCTGTCAGCAACACAGTTACATTGACTGTAACTAACGTGGCAATTTCGTAAGATACTTTATATAAAACGCGCGTCGACGCCACGTTTCTATCCACAACTCCATACTTGGTGCCCCTCAATACAACGAGGGCCATCAACATGGTGGTGAATCTCTATGAGAAGACAGATGTTATCATTATTTTTGACGCTCCTCATTCTTATTACGGTAGGGGGAACTGTTAGTATTGTTGGTGCAGCATCGCATGTGACTTCTGGACAAGTGTTAAAACCAACTGTAAAAGCGGACAGTTGCCCATTTGTCGGGAACAAACACACATATGTTTACCATTATGCGAACTGTTCTCACTGGAAGAAAGAAATTAACTACGAAAATGGAGTGTGTTTTAACAATCCGTGCGACGCAGTAGCCGCTGGCTATAGACCATGCGAACACTGTAACCCCCAGGCTGTCAACTAGTCGTGAGATAGTGGATGCGTGTAGATTAAAAAGTAAAGGTGAAAGATGATCCTTTTGAACATGAAAAAGGGACTGGTATGTTTATCGATTATAGCGATACTGATGCTCTGTTTACCGAATATTGCTGTAGCAACGACGAGTAAATATTCGACCACGTTCCACAACAACGTCCGGCACACCGGCGACTACATCCCGATGGCGAGGGGCAACACGTCAAACAGCATATTGGATTGGAAATACGCGACCAAAAGTATTGTGACCTCCTCTGCCGCCCCAAACGATGTAGTCTACGTTGGAAGCAATGACGGCAACATCTACGCCCTTGATGCGAGGACTGGGGTGAAGGTGTGGAGCTATACGACGGGGGGCGATGTGAAGTCCTCCCCCACCGTCGCCAACGGCATCGTCTACGTTGGAAGCAATGATCACAACGTTTACGCTCTCAATGCGAATACAGGGACGAAAATATGGAGCTATGCGACCGAAGATTCTGTGTTGTCAAACCCGCCGTCGCCAACTGGATCAGATAGAAAAACAAATCAATCTTACATTAACGAATGAGATACTTTATTGTCTCTGCGCGTAGTTGTAAGAGCTTATGAAAACATCAATGTGAGGTTAACAGCATGCACGCATATAAACCGCTTTTACTTATCGCACCATATTCTTCGTAACCGGTTTGATTGCGGCGAGGATGGGTAAAAAGTTCTCTTTTAAGCATTATATTCCTCAGCAAATCCAACGGCCAGCTGTAAGCCTTCGCAACTGTGACAACAAACGCTTGTCACACATCATTTAATACCAATGCGTGCAGTATCTATCAATTTTAAAATAACCGCAAAAGGAGGTGAACGACATGGCGAAATATTTGACCTTGTGGCATTTAAATCCGATGGCGGTGCCTCATGACCCGGCTGAGCACGTAAAGTTAAATGAGATGCTGTACGCAATGATGGACAACATGTTAAAGACAGGTGAAATAACGGAGTTCGGCTTCTTCCTAGAGGGATGTTCAGGATATACAATGAGTGAAGGAGAGTCCGCAGATACCTTCAGGAAGGTAACCGGATTCTTCCCCGTCATTACGGTCGAGTCACGAGAAATAATACCCTACGAGACGGGAAAGGAAATCTTGAGGGGGGTCTGGAACGCCTTAGCAGAAGCAGCAAAGAAGTAGTCGTTCTTGGCTGTTAGGGCATCGATGCCCATGCCTCTATTTCTTTTTTATCCTCTCACGTAACAGAAAATAAAAATAAAAGAAGGTGAATGAAAAATGAATGTAAGCATGAACGAATCGGATTTTGAAAAAAGACTCGTTATCAACAGACAACTTATTCACATTCTATCGCATTACATCAACGATACTTATTTGATCCACGCACTAAATTATGATAACTATGTGGCATTAAGGCGGTATAACGAAGGTGAAATTAAATCAATCACAGGGCTTAAGCGTGTGATAGCGAGGAATATCTGGTGTTATCTCAAAGTTGTGGATAACAGTGAGGCGGCCACAGAGGAATTGATTTTGATGTACTTTGGTGTGGTTCGTCAGTTGCTTTAATGAGGTGAATGATTATGGTCACAACAAATTGAATTTTGATGCTAAGCGCATTCTTATGTATTTATCGATCACTACGACGCTTTTTTGCACCACCTTTTTAATGGCAGTCTCTAAGTAGCCCAATTGTCAAATTTTTAAACACAGTCGCGACGTGCGTTTAAGTTATTCTGCCAGCGTAGCGATATGCTACCTCATTTAAACTTATTATAAAATTGTCTGACTGAACGATGGCATTTACATCATAATGGTCACTACGTAATTCATTAATCTTCGTCCAACGTTCATATGTCGACGGTTCATGCCCAATTGCTCTAATATATGCAGAATCATTTGGAGGCACGGTTAAATCTAACTTATAGCCACTAACTTGGCTATCTAGATAGGTAGCAGCATCGTTGACAGTGTCAAATTGTTTTATTGTATAATCGCCGTTTGTGTGCACTGTAGTATTTTCAGATGCATTGTAGCGGTCTGTAGCGTAGTCAATTCTTACTGTATTAGCATCTATCCACGTTATTTTCCACGCCTTTATTGCTGTTGAGTTCTCGGCGATAATATCATGTAGTGTTTCTACCATAGTTTTGAGCGTTTGATTCGAAGTCGCCGTGGTGCTAGTCGCATTTTGATTCGTCGTGGTATTAGTCGCATTTTGATTACGTTGTGACATGCATCCCGATACAAACACCGTAGCTAACACAATAATAGATACAAATAAAAGCGCGATACATTTGTTCATTTTAGTGCCTCTCTCATTTTTTAAAAGACGTTAAATTATCTGTTTAAAGCATTAAACTTGCTGTTATTTTGTTCACACAAGGCGAAACATGGAATTAAAAAAAGATAGTGGATAAGAAAAAGAGAGACGTGAACAACAATAACTGCTCTGTCAGAATATCGGACTATATGATAAGTCGAAAGGACGTTTTAAACTGGTGTTAAAGATAGCTCAGCAAGATCTATGCTTCCAACCATGTTTTATGGCCTTACCTCTCCGAGTTACGCATGTAGTTTACCCTTCGACGCATTCCTTTTTCTTCAAAAAATGGTTGAATCACCTTCTCAAAAATAATAATTTGGTTTGACGCTAACAAATGGGGTTACTTTTATTATCGCGCGCGTATAGTTACTTGTTTCAAAAATTATTATTAAAACTTATCAGCTTAACTGAGATCAATAAAGGAGGTGAGAAAAACGTGAAAAGACAAACGGTAATATTAGCAACGTTCCTAATCGCCGTGTTCGCTACAGCGACGATTTTCGCTGACGTGGCTGCCGCGCAGCAGCCTATCGCACAAACCACGAAGATAACTACAGTCACGAAGGACAACCAAAAACCTACGCGGACCGCAATAATAATACGGCCACCCATAATAATACGGCCACCCATAATAATACGGCCACCATACTACCCACCACCATACTACCCACCCTACCCCCACTACGGTAGCTTTAGTAACGATCTAGATCTCTAAGGTCTGTAGGTGCACTTGAAGATGTATGGCCGGCGTCGGTGATAGGCCAATGGGAGAGTATACTAATGGATAGGGAGAAGCTGCGCTACTGAGGGGTCATAGAGACTGACATATTCAACATAAACGAAGGGGTATAACCTTTTTATTTACAGCGATTAGAGGTACCTTCTCCTTTCATTGGTAGACGATATGGAACTTGGGCGAGGGAAATGGCGGTGGTTTTATGCTCGATCGTATTCCATGATGGTGTCGGCCCATTCTTCAAATAACGCCGCTACTCTCGCGTGCTCGTGTGGCTGAACTTCATCTTTTTAATGTTGTATGATGAGCATAAGATATATTATGCTAAACATACTAAACATACCTAATGTCAAGGTGCAATTAGCAAATGCACCGAAAGGAGTTGAAGCACGCAATTAAACAATAGAGGAGTAAACATGCAGCAGGACAAAGTAAAGGTTAGGTTAGGCGGCATATCGGCGACGATGTTGGGTTGTTTATGGGGCCGGGCACAATTGAGCAAGGAATATAACTCGCTATTTTATGACGCAAAAGCAATTGAACTCGTTGAACGAATTGACTATGACTTCTCAGCAAGTGATATGCCGTTCGAAGGTATAATGTTTAATATCTCTCGTAAAGTCAATCTGCCAGAATTCGGTCTGTTTACGATAAGAGCAAAACAGTTCGATGACAAAATTCGAGCATATATTGTAGAACATCCTCGTGCTTCGGTTATCAGTCTAGCCGCCGGGCTTGACGCGACGTTTTACCGTGTTGATAATGGTCTAATTCACTGGTATGACCTCGACCTTCCCGCTGTCATTGACGTCAGAAAGCAGTTACTCCCGGAACCTGACAGGGTAACGTACATCGCAAAATCCCTCCTCGACCCGAGCTGGTGTGATGACATCGAACATACCGAAGACGGGGTATTCATGATAGCCGGCGGGGTGTTACAGTTCTTTGAGGAGGCGCAGGTTAAGCAGTTCTTTTCGATGCTCGCAGACAACTTCCCTGACGGTGAAATTGTATTTGATGCCATGTCAAGATCAGATGGTGGTTTTAGAGAATGGATGGACATGTTTCCACCAGAGCAGCGGGACGCGATGAGAGCAGCGTGGGCTGAGGCGTTGAAGGACTGGTGGGAGAAGGCGCCACAGGACCAGAAAGATAAGGTGAATGATATGATAGCCACGCTCAAGATCGCGACAAAGCCGAAAGGTAAGGAGTGGTCTGATCTCGAAGCGTGGTGGAACCAGCTCAGCGATACGGAAAAAGAGGAGGCAGTGCGCGACCTTATGACAGCCTTCCGTGGGGGGGTTGGTATGTGGGCGGTAGGAGATGCGAATGAATTTACAAAGTGGGACAACCGCATCACCGTGATAGATCAGTTCCCGATGTTCAAAAACATCCCACGAGACTCGTTAAGCGCAGATATGCGAAGAGTAATGGACTACAGTGATGAAAGTGGAAGGTCACGTATTTTTCACTTACGAGTGTAACAGCGATGAAATTCCTACGGCGATGTGTCTAAATGTGTAAATCTACAGTACGGAACTAATCAAACCAAGCAAAGGAGGAGATTTATTGCCCCCGGGATTTATGGCAATGCTATTCGCTAACCCCTTCATCTACTCTTGGATTGTAGAAAGGATTACCGATAAAGTTAAAAATCTCTCGATGAAAGTAAAAAAAGTGGGATCTATGTTCAATAACTTCAAGCGCCGTGGCAGACGTGTGAAAAACAGCAGGGTAAGGTAGGTATCTGGAAGCTTACGTTAAGTTACAAATGTGCATTTCGCCGGTGTAATATAAGATGGATCTGGCGCGGATGGGCGCATATCCCTCGCGCATTCTAAATTCGTGAGGGCATCTAGTAATAATTCAGTAATGTTCAGTAGACAGTGGTGTAAATAATACCATCATACATACCCACTTCTCAAGATCCATTATCTTACAGGCGAATTGAAGAGCACTATCCACTAAAACAAGGATTGAAACTTATCATCATCACAAATCGGGTCGTTTGCCGTAGATACTACTACGTAACAATCCCTTGGCATTAAACTTGTGCGTGAGATATATTGTACATTTTATTTATATCCATAAAATCCATCCATAGTTTGGTTCTTCTGCCCCACGCAGGATCTCGTGGAATGTTTTTGAACATCGGGAACTGATCGATAACTTTAATTCGTTTGTCCCATGTTGTCATTTCATTCGCATCTTTCAACACCCATTTGAAGGGAGCTATCATCCCAGTAGTAGCGAAAAACCTGTGGCAATCAAAATGCTTAATTTCTATCCGGCACCAAACACAATCTCACTGCAAGGAAAATTATCTGCCAATGATGAAAAGAACTGTTTTACTTGAGATTGTTTAAAGTACACTAGCACGCCGCCAGACATCATGAATACGCCATTTTCGGTATTCTTGACATCTTTACACCAGCTTATATCGAATAAGGATTTTGAAATATAGGTTGTTCTGTCAGGTTCCGGGAGTAACTGTCTCCTGAGTCCAATCACGTTTGGAAGGTCAAGGTCATACCAGTGAATTAGACCATTATCAACACGGTAAAACGTCGCGTCAAGCCCGGCGGCTAGACTGATAACCGAAGCGCGAGGATGTTCTGTAATGTACCCTTTCACTTTATCGTCGAATTGCTTTGCTCTTGTTGCGTTTAGCAAGATACCTTCAAAACGAAGAGCCTCGTCTATTTTCGAAAAATCATAATCAATTTGTTCAACGAGTTCAATCGCTTTAGGATCGTTAAAGAATGAATTGTATTCTCTACTCATCTTTGCCCGAGCCCATAGCGGAATAAGTAAAGTCTCTTCCAAGCCGTTTAAATCAATCTTCGATTTTGTCTCTTCTAAGCGATGGAGTTCGCTCTCGTGCTTTTTAACCGCCGAACCGAGAGCGATGTCGAGCTCTACTACTGTGTAGACGGTCGGCGATTCCAGTGAGGTACTCACCATGCCCTTATCAATAAGGCTCGTGAGCATGCGGTAAACATCTTCTCTGTACGTCTTGAGCGATTTTGCAAGCAGGGATGCGGGCTTTGGCCCGTACTTGAGCAGGTGGAGGTAGAGCTGTGCCTCTTTTTCGCTGAGGCCGATGCTTATGAGGCGTGTGATGAACTCGGCGTCGTCATCCATCAAAATGTATATTTCGCAGCTGCTCAAATCTTCAGCGCGACAGCTAAGCAGTCCTCAGATACTCCTCTTATTTGTTCAGGATAATCGGTAACGCTTTGCCCGCTATAATCGCTACCAACAGATAATTTGACTCCTTGTCCCCCGTTTACCGTATCTGTGGATATACCTCCTGCTGCTAGGTCTTGTCCGGTGACGTATCCCATGCCGTCAATGTACAGTGATGATTCTTCCTGCACTATGATATTATCCGCAGTGATACATACCCCATTAAATCCATCCGGTGATGTATCCGATTTTAAAGTTAAAACTGAATTATTCGTGATAATTAAATTTTTAAACACATACGCTCCAGCGCTTAAACTAACATTTGTGTTAATGATGGTGGCAGGATTGATCGCATCAGAAATCCCACCATCAGAAATCCCATCCCTATCTATATCGCTTTGCCGTGCGGCTGCATGTACACTGATAACAAATACAAACGTTGACATTATAATAGCTGTAAAAAAAGCGTTGATAAGAGTTTTTTTGACATAGATGTCTATTTCCCTGAAACTAAGTTTGTGGGATAATCTGTTTATAATGGGTGTTTATCCACAGACTAACCAAATAAAAATTATGTTTCGAGAATTTAAATTTTTGTAATCTTTTGTTGCATGGACTAGTGTTAGGTTGGTAGGGTAGTGTAGAGTGGTAATTTTTTACCAATAGTATTCCCCTACCACGTTACGATAAATCGTGCAGCACGTTCCGCACGGAGAGAAAGTTTAGATGCGCTTCGAAGCATGTTTCATGTCTTCCCCCTCAGAGTCACACATGTAGTTTACCCCATCACATCGCATTCAACAATTCGACATTCGCCGCTGCCATAGTCATAATGCTTCAAGATCTATAGCCTGCTGCTAGTGCTTGTTGAGCAGTGTCAAAACACACTTTGTGTCCAGGTTTAATTTTTGAGACGCATGGACACCGGGCATAGTAAAGAACATGTGTGCTTGAATCACCAACAAAGTTACAGCCCGCCGCGTGAGCAGTCGGTGTTTTAGATGGAGTTGCAGTTGGCACTGTCGTCGCTTTCCGACTTGTTACTGAGCTCCGTGTCGTCGTTGCATTTATTTTTGAAGTTTTTGCAGCAGTTGATGTTGCAGATGAAGGACTTGTAGTATTCGTAACACCTCCAGTGCATCCCGCGACAAACACAGTAGCTAACACAATAGTAATCATGAATATAACCAAAAGCTGTTTTTTCATTTTATCCCTTCTTTTGGGGAAAATTTTCCCGTAGTTAGAAGTTCTCCTCACAAATAAAACTTTGCGCGTTTTTGATGCATATTTCGCGTTATATATCATAAATTGTAAAAATTGATCAGAACCGTCAAAAATAGGGATGCATCAAAAATAGGGATGCATTTATACCCTCGTGCGCACTTTTAATTGTTTTTAAAAATTACGGTTGAAGGAGCGGCTTTGCCTTCATACAACCAACGTGAAAAACGCACATCGTCGACGAGAAGGTGCTGTATGATATGCTAGGAGAGATGGAGTATAGAAAAAGGGGATATAGCCAATGATTATTGTAGTATCAGACGTGCATCTAGGATATGATAAATGCAATCATAATGCCTTCGCCTCTTTTTTAAATAAATGCAATTCTTCCAGTATCGGCATTTAGTCCTATTAGGAGACCTCTTTGACTTCTGGAGATGTAACAATGCCCACATAGTCATGGCTGAAACGTATGCTAAAATTTTTAACATTCTGGGCAATTTGGCAATAAAAAACATACACTACATTGTAGGAAACCATGATTATTACATGCTGAGACTGAACGAACGATATGAGAAAGAGTATGGCACAACCGTTTTTCCCTTCACGATAAGACCTTCACTACGACTGCCTGATAATGGGAGCTCGTTCTACTTCATCCATGGATATGAGCTGGAAGTGTTATTGAATCTTAAACCACTAGATATAGAGCATTACGAAACTCTCAGCGATCATATGTGTTTTGGTGGAGATGTAGTGGGTGGAGTCGCCAGCAATATGTGGGAGATAATCCAGAACCTCGGCGCAAAGCGGAAATTTACAGACTTGAATAAAGCGCCTCATGAACGAGGAACCATTGACAATATAGGGAAATTTGCCGAGTCGAAAGGAGCCTACATGTTACTAGGGATGAAACCTGATGAAAAGCTTGTCTTCGGCCATACCCATAAGCCCTTCATAAATGACGATAGAACGATCGCAAATACAGGATCATGGGTCAACGAAACATCTAACGAGCGATCCCAAAACACGTATGTGAAGATCAGTAATGGGCAGATGGAACTTAAAAGATTCGATGAAAAGAATTTCCCATAATTATGCAATATGCCTTACGTTAAGGTTGCCAGAAACAAGGGAAAAGCGATGCATTTGGAACAGTCTGTAGGAAAAATGAGTGACTTTACAACTGAGGGATCTCGTAGCCGAATTTACGTCCGTACAACACGATAAACGACAAATAATACGTTTGTTTTCATCATTGCTCGTCATATACGTCGTTTTTCCATATTCACATGTAGCTGTAGGCCTAATTGTCGGAAGAGGAGCACTATAAAAGCACGTCAAAATAACAAGCGCTTTACACATTCCTCCTGGGGACTGCCTACAAAACCGAATTAGAGTTCTTAGATAAGCGTACGGAAGAACTTGCAGAAGATTTTGAAGGAAAGAATATTTTTGAAAGATTAAAGCTACAGATCCAAATGGGGGCTGAATTTGCTATTACTTCTCCTAAATACCTGAGACTAACCCTAATGTTTATGAAAGAGGAGGAAAACAAAGAGAACAAAAAAATTTTCGAAAATGTAAACAGTTCCCGTGTAAAAACCATAGAAACCGGGGTTGAATAAATGATAATAAAGGCAATAGAAGAGGGAGACTTTAATAAAAGGTTCTCCAAGGATTTCATCATTAAAATAATTAATCACCTATTCATCCATTATTCGGAAATATTTGATGTGGAATAATATTATGAAATGCTAAGATACTCTGAGGACGTCAATAACTTAGTAGACTTTTTGAAATATGGATCTGGCAAATAAAAGCTAGGAAAATCATGAAAATGAACCAAAATATGGAGAATATATCATGCTACAACGTATAAAATTAATAGAATACTTAAAGATGCTTCATTAGATGCGGATAAAATGCTTTTATTAGACCAATAAAGGAGGATTTGATATTGATTACTGGAAATCAATCATACACGACTGGTTCTGTAACCTCTAAGGACGGCACCAAGATTGGCTACCGGCAGATGGGCAGTGGCCCAGGCATTATTCTCGTGCACGGAGGCGTAAATGCCTCGCAACATTTTATGAAGCTTGGTGCTGCACTGTCCGATGCGTTCACCGTGTACATTCCTGACCGTCGTGGCCGGGGTTTAAGCGGGCCGTTCGGCGAAGACTACAACATACAAAGGGAAGTTGAAGATTTGGATGCACTCCTTAGCAAAACAGGTGCATACTATCTCTTCGGTGCTGCCACGGGTGCCCTTATCATACTTCAATCAACGCTTATTTTGCCAAGTATCCATAAAATTGCCCTCTATGAACCACTCCTTTACATTAACAAGTCGGATATGGACAAATTTAACGCCATGATACATCGTTATGACAAGGAGGCATCGGAGGGCAAACTGGCTGCAGCAATGGTAGCCGTAACTAAAACTGATGACCCATCTTCAGCGATTGCTAAAGTACCACGTTTTTTATTGTTAATACTTTTCACTCTCCTATTGCGAATAGATGCCATGATAGTCAAAGGTGATGATGTGCAGCTCAAAGATCTAATGCCTACACTTGACTATGACATAAAACTTGTCAATGAAACAGAAGGAAAACTTGAGAATTTCAAAGAGGTATCCGCAGAAGTGTTATTGCTCGGCGGCAGCAAGAGCTCCTTAATGTTGAAAGATAGTCTCGATGCCTTGAGCAAAGTCTTGCCACATGTTAATCGGATTGAGCTTCCGGGTCTTGACCATAAATCGGCTATGAATTCGGGCAAACCAAAACGTGTTGCGCAGGAGTTACGAAGATTTTTCAATTAACATTTGAAACACGTGAATTCCGGAACGTTGCAAGGAATTATAGAATATGCCCATGAGCATAACAGGGGGGCAGACGAACCCATATTCACGTTAACCCGGCAGCAGGTGTATAACATCGTTCGTAGGTACGGCCGGACGATTGGAAAGGAAGTTCATCCCCATATCCTCCGCCACAGCTTTGCCATAAACTGGGTGCGACAGAATCAGGATCTCAGGAGATTGCAGTTATTACTAGGACACAGCAGCCTGGCAGTTACACAACAATACCTCCGGTTTAGGGATGCCGATATTATGGACGCGTATAACCGCGTTGATTTTGGCAGTGTGTAGCGTCTTGTGGTACCTGATCCCGTTGGTGCTTGCGGATTACGCAGGAGTTCAGCTATTCGTATCGTATATCCTTGAGTTTTCTGCCCTCCACTTCAGGGGTTAAGCCGATATTTCCGGAAGTTCCTTGTGCTATTGAGCAATATGCGATCCACGAGACGAGGGGAGAGACGATATAAGCGCCAGGCCAGACGGACATTCGCAGGGAAGATAATGATGGCTTGATTGCGTGAAACTCCGCCCAAGATCGTGCGTGCGGCCTTCGAGGCATCCATCTTTTTGGGGGCTGTCATCTGCTGCTCATATGCTGCACGTTGCTCGGGCGCGAGATTGGCGATTGTCGTTGCCTGATAGATGTTCGTTCGAACGCGTCCCGGACATACCACGCTCACCCTCACTCCCAGGTCGGCCCCTTCAACGCGCAGTGAGAGCGAGAGCCCGACGATCCCGTACTTGCTTGTGCAATAGGGTGCGTTTATCGGCTGCGGGAGCAGACCTGTGGCGGACGCTGTATTAACAATATGTCCAAACCCCTGTCTCACCATTATCGGGTAGGCTATGACCGTTCCATAGAGGACACCGTACAGGTTTACCTCGAGGACGCGGCGCCACTGCTCGAGGGTGAGGTCGCGGGCGTCGCCGCCGATGGCAATGCCTGCGTTGTTGAAAAGGTAGTCGAGACGCCCATATTCTGCGGTAGTCTCGTCGATGAGCTGTCTGACCTCCTCCTCGCTGGAAACATCGACGTGTACAGCGTGAGCCTGTCCACCGTTTTGCGTAATGGCAGAAGCCACGTGACTGGCATGATCGTCATGGAGGCTCGCGACTACGACAATTGACCCTTCTTGCCCCAGTTCTTGGCAGAGGGCCTGTCCTATACCGGAGCCTCCGCCCGTAACAATCGCGACTTTGTCCTTAAACTGTTTCATAGAAACAGAACACCCCCCCCTTTATTAGTAAGGCTATTTCCAGCAAACATTTAACTATTGTGATGCTGTGCTAAGCTTCAATAGGCTTAGCCCTCTCAAGATACGTTCCTGACAGAAAACTCGGGGGATGAGAACCATCTTTTCCCACTCACAACGCGGCACGCGTGGCATTTGGTCAAGATTTCTAGAGGACATCTTTAACACACGCGGCCTAGGCATACAAGTACTTATGATAAAGATAGGATGGAAAGCAGGGCCCGAGCAGTATCCGCCCTCTGATTTGCTGGAGCACGCGATTGCTGCTGAGCGGGCAGGATTTGATTTCTTAGAATCGAGCGATCACTTCCACCCATGGGATGAGGGAGGACAAGCATCATTTGTGTGGACGTGGCTCGGGGCTGTTGCGAGTAGGACCAGTCGCATACAGATCGGCACAGGATTGACGTGCCCTATCCTGCGCTATAACCCCGCCATTATCGCGCAAGCGGCGGCGACGGTGGGGGCTCTCGCGCGCGGACGTACCTTCCTTTGTGTTGGGACGGGAGAGGCGTTGAACGAGTACCCCGTGACTGGACTGTGGCCGGATTATGAGGAGCGGCAAGAACGGCTTGGAGAAGCCGTCGACCTTATTAGAGCGCTTTGGACGGGAAAGAGAATCAGCCATTCAGGGATGTACTACTGCACCAGAGGGGCAAAGCTATACACGTTATCCCCTGAGCCTATACCGATCTACGTTTCCTCCCTCGTGCCGGATACTGCCGGGTTTGCCGGGCGGTATGGCGATGGGCTCATCACCGTTGGAGGGAAGAAATTTCGAGTATACCAGCAGCTGCTCGCAAACTTCGAGATGGGCGCCAAAGATGCCGGCAAAGACCCTTCAACCATGTCGCGGATGATCGAAGTGCTTGTTGCATATACAGACGATGAGGCGAGCGCGATTGCGTGCGTGCGAAAGTACTGGGCAGGTGCCTTCGTCCCTGCGCTCTTTAATGAGAGGATCTTCACCCCCCGAGTGTCGGCTGAAAACGGAGAGGTTGTTGGCAACGATACGATCAAGCGAGGGATGTGCCTTTCCGGCGATCCGGATGATCATATCAAATTTCTGGCGCAATACGTTGATTTGGGGTTTGATCAGCTCGCCATTCACTCTGCGGGACCGGACCAGCTCGCTTTCATTGAGGCATACGGGCGCGATGTCATTCCTCACCTGCGGGAAGAAGGGAAAAATGCCATAGCGCGTTAAAATAACAATCTTCATGCACAAAAGATCAGTTTTGTGCAATTAATAGGAAGCAGGTTGATGGGCTGTATGTAAACTATATCGAGGGACTATAGGAAGGTATTCATCATTATATCCGAGGCTAAAAAGACCTCAAGCTACCATTATTCCCAGACCATATCTCTCAAGCTATTCCCACCTTGAGAGCATACGTAAACGGTGCGATCGTTGCGTTGAACAGATAGTTCGAATGTTCGAAATAGTTAAATAAATGATAGTTCTAATATTAGAACTATCATGGATCAGCGCGTATATCGGCTTCACCTCTATTTGTCCGTTATCCAAGCGGTCACAAACAAGGCCTTTGGAATAGGCCCGGGCGCAAGAAGCGATCTGTCCGCGGTGGAGTCTTTCATCGTCTATCGGTGTAACTTTTTTAACGTCAATATGAAGGATATCGCTAAAGTCAACGGTGTGGTGAAAAGTACTGTTTCCTACCATATCGATGCACTTGAGAAGAAGGATTATGTGCTGCGAGTCCGCGGCGAAAAGGATAAACGGGACATCTTCGTCGTCCCCACTGAGAAAGCGAAAGCGTGGATAGCCGAGATCGAGCGAAAAGTGTCCGATTATGTGGAAGAAGGCATGTCAAAGCTGACTCCCGAAGAGCAGGAGCGGTTTATAATGCTATTCTCGAAATTCGTAGGGGAGACCGAGTCAATGCCGTATGAAAAGATTATGAAATCGATTCGAGAAGAAAAATGAGGGCTGAAAGTTTAACTAGTAAAAGACAGGTGATCGTCAATGAGACCATCGGAAGGCACCACACGAGTGGAACTCAACCAGAAAGGAGGTCATTAAGGTGAATGTTAGTAAGGAATTAGGTGACGACAGCAAGACTTTGCCAAAAGTCGCAAAAGGATACAAGCGTATTGGAATGGAGGGCTTTATTGCAAGGTGGTATAACAAAAATGCTCGGAAAAATACGCCGGAGCAATATAAAACCTGGGCAAAAGAGGTGGCTGAGAATGTAGCAGAGGGTAGCAGTGTACTCGAAGTTGCCCCAGGTCCTGGCTATTTGGCAATAGAGCTTGCAAAACGTGGAAAGTACAAAATTTTCGGATTGGACATCAGCAGAACTTTTGTAGAAATTGCACAAAAGAATGCCACGGAAGCAGGAGTAGGAGCAGAGGTTGAATTTCGATGGGGAGATGCCGCACACATGCCATTTGACAATGAAACGTTCGATTTCATCATCAGTACAGCTGCATTCAAAAATTTTGCAGACCCAATTGGAGCGCTACGTGAGATGTACAGAGTTTTAAAGGCAAACGGAAAGGCATTAATAATCGACATGCGGCGAGATGTATCTGACGAGGCAATAGACGATTCGGTAAATGAGATGGGCTTGAGCAGAATGGATTCACTTATGATGAAATGGACCTTTAAGTACGGGCTCAGACGGACTGCCTACACTAAAGACCAATTTAAAGATTTTATTGCTAAGACTAAATTTAGAAGGCACGAAATTCGAGGTTCAGAGGACCTGATAGGATTCGAGATATGGCTTGAGAAGTGACTCCTCTTTCATTCTTAGAAATTTACATGGTAAACTTTGACCACGCCTGCCTTTCCTTTATCGCATTTATTCGTGAACAACACTACCACAAAAAAAGAAATAGAATAAATTGCCTCTATTTCTTTTATAATTGGTTATACCATTCTTTTTTTTACTCTTCTAGGCGTCCATGGATCCACCAATCAGCTGAAGTCTACGAGCCAGAAGAGGGTAAACTGCGAAAGCGCGTCAAAATAGAAAGCTTTATTGGTGTTTTATTGAAATAATTATAAGGTTACAACGCGAGATCCACTAAAACAACGATTGAAACTTTACTTAATCAAGAGTAATATCCATGGAAAGCCAGAAAACATCCAAAATCAAACTATTTTTAACTTTTATTTACGTCCTTATCTTCCCTGCCGTCCTGTTACTTATTTCCGGGAACTGGTTATGGCTGGAGGGCTGGATATTCAGCATCTGGTTTTTAGGATTGTGCTATCTCACCATAATTTACTTGTATCGCTACGACCCGGCACTCTTAGAAGAAAGGTACAGAAAACCGGGAAGCGGTGAGGAGAAGAGATGGGACAAATATTTTGTGTATATCTTGTTCCTTAGCTTCGTAATCTGGTTTGTAATCATGCCCTTGGATGCACAGAGATTTGCCTGGACTACTAACTTTCCGGTGTGGTTAAAATCACTGGGATTAATTTTCTTAATAGGTTCGGCCTTCTTTTTGTTTAGATCCTACAAGGACAACGCCTTTGTATCTCCTCTGGTTAGAATTCAATCAGAAAGGGATCAAAAAGTAGTCTCTACCGGAGTTTATGGCTTTGTAAGGCATCCCATGTATCTGGGAGGAATACTGCTATTCTTAGGAGCACCACTGCTTCTGGGATCAGTGTATGGATTAATAATAGGTATATTTCTCTCCATCTTATTCTTAATTCGTATTATGGGTGAAGAAAAGATGCTGGTGGAAGAATTAGATGGATATGTGGATTATAAAAAGAAGGTTAAGTACCGGTTAATTCCTTATATCTGGTAAATACGGCACCTATTTTTTATTAATTTTTTTTTAATTTCATATTTCATACATGTTGCTATCAACAGCATCAAACCATTGTAGCCATTTTGCCATAAAAGATTGCAGCGTGCTAGTACCAAACAGCATACAGTGTAGTTGGCTAGAGCTCCTTAATGCGTCCGTTATAATATATATTAGCTCCATAAACAATTGAATGGGCGCTGTTTGGCATTAAATTATTTGTGGATGTATGGTTTACCTCAGCGCGCGGCATATGCACGCAGCCTTATCCGGCATACCTTATCACCTAGCCCCCAATGGCGTGTACTATTATATCCTGTTCAGCCTGTTGATAGTATGGTGGATTGCTCGTCTTTGCGTATTATACAAAATAGGGAGCAAACCAGACTTCACATAGGTCAACACAGATATTATTGCTGTCACATAGGTAGCACGGTCGATATAACATAACTTCAGCACTCGTACTACTCCGATTTAATTCTTGGCTAACGCTCAACAAAATCATCGTGAAATACCTTGGCGAGGGGAGGGGGCCACACTAAAGAAAATTCAGAGAGAATTTAAGGTATGATCGACTGCTTCAGGCGTGTGGTAAATGTGACATCTTGCCAGATAAACAGAGTTTTCAGTTGGGTATCTTAGCCACACGCTTACAGCCGTCTCGCGCGTATTGTTATGTGTTTCAAAAAGTTACTGAAAAGCCTTAAGTCAAAGTTACGATTGGCTTTCTTATCTCTGCACAAGATGTCGGCGATACATTTCTTCAAGCTCAGGTAGTTCATTTATAGGCGTTGGAATGACCTTCGAATCATTTTCCATGACCTTATGAGCTAACTCCCTGAAAATCATAGCCTCTTCTGAATGAGGAGAGTGTTCCACCACGGCTCTCCTTTCTAGCTCACACGCTTGAATTACGGGGCTTCGAGGGACGAATTGGACGAACTTACTTCCTAACCTGTGGGCAAATTCAGGGAAAACGTCTCGCTCAAACTTCTCATCTCCATTGCTGTTGCAAATTATCCCAGAAAGCCCAGCATCACCCCGACGAGCAAGTCGTTGTACCGCTCTTGCGATGTTGTTTGCCGCATAGATGCTCATAAATCCGCCAGAACAGATGAGGTAGATCTCGCTTGCAAACCCTTCACGTATGGGCATTGCAAACCCTCCACAAACGACATCGCCGAGCACGTCATAGATGGCCACGTCAATCTTGTACGTTTCAAAGGCTTTAAGGTCCTTAAGAATTTGAAGAGCCGTTAGCACCCCTCGCCCTGCACAGCCGATGCCCGGCTCCGGACCACCGGCTTCAACACAGTAAATCCCGCTGGGCGCTTTAAAAATAATGTCGTCAAGTGAAATAGCGTGTGCGTCCTTTCCCAGCCTGAGCTGCTCTCTGTATATTTCCAAGACGGCAGGGATAAGACGCCCCCCAGCCAAAATCCTCGTGGAATCTCTTTTTGGATCACAGCCAACTTGCATCACGTTGAACCCCAATTCATTTAAGGCCGCCGAGACGTTTGAGGCGATGGTGCTTTTTCCAATCCCTCCTTTGCCGTATATCGCTACCTGTTTCATTTTCATGTCTACCACCTTGCTGTGTACCTCTTTTGCTTTGAACGCCATCGATCACTCCACTCGTTTTGGATGCACTCCAACAGATTGAGGATTCCGCGATAGCCAAAGTACTCCCTATTAAGTAAACGGAACTGGCGAATTGGTCTCACTACTTCGAAGATATAGGGAACCTCCAACCCCTCGCTGGCATGCCGCTCTATCGTGCTCCCAAATACTAGCCGCGGTCGCACCTCTTCGAGGGTCTTCCTCGTAGTATAAACGTCCGTCCCGTACACTACCTTTGGATTAAGTCCAAGGTCCTTCAGTTCTTCCTCCAACACATCCCGCGCGTAGTGTTGCGAGGAGCGAAGAGCGATGAGTTCTGGTGTCATCTCCATCTCCTCAGTGGCAAATCGGACTAAGGGGATCCCAATAGTGGCATCAGCTACGATAGCTGCAGGAGTTCGATAAAAAAACCGCGCCATGGGCCACCGGCGGCGACAGGTTTCCATCACCATCCTCTCGCCGTTAAAGATCATCTCTTCAGCTGATCGTTGCGCATCAAACCGCTCTCCGAGTTCGTTCAACCAACGACGTGTGTTGGTCATTCCTATCGGGAGGGGCATATCTTGGCAAAGCTGTTCGATGCCAAATGTCGTGGTGAGATACTCAGTCGCTTTATGTCCGGCATCGTGGCTTAACAGGAGAGAGTTCTCAGCAGCTGACACATTCTCAAACTCGCTGAGAGGAGTGGCATGCGTTAGCGTGGCGACAACTCGAACGCCTAATTGCGAGAGGACATTTTTTACCCATTCGAGATCTGCCATCCACGTTGGATTGGCGTTAGCGTGAGGCGCCACGAGGCACACTGAATTGGGGATCTTCTTGCCGCTGTTTCCGGCAAGTCTCTTTAACATCGCGTCCAGCGCGATGTCCATGCCGTCATATTGCGACCCCCGAAATCCGGCACACTCGATGGGAACAAGCGTAAACTCCACTTGCGGTTGCATATCTTCACAAACAGCAATGATATCGTCGCCGACAATTTCAGGTCCGCACGCACTGAGAACGAATAAGACTGAAACGTTAAGCTCTTTCGCTTCGAGGATGGTGCGCGCAAGAAGCTCCTCGCCGCCGTGAACAATTTCGTCCTCGCATAGCTTGGTACACAGCGTCGTCGTTTCAATATAATCACAGTCCTGCCAAGAAAAGGCGTTGTCAACGAGGTAATTGCACCCCTGTGGTGCGTGAGCAAGAAGTGCGCAGCCTCTGACCCCCAAAGCCGTTTGGGCGGCGCCATTGAAGGCACATCTGAGGTACGGATCTATGCATCTCTCTGTGGTTGCCGTGAGCACCTCGCGTGCTCCGCTAACTGGTTTAGTTTCCATAGAGCATCCCTCGAAATAGCTTAGAGCGCGGAAGGCCGTTATTATTTATAGCGTGCTTGACCAATGCGGCGATGTTTCGAATTCCCCTAAAGCCATAGTGAGGATGATAAGAGGGGTTCATGAGAGTCAGATTCACAACTGGGCAGGGAGGGTACCGGGCAGAATTACCAAAGAAGATGAGGTCATCAAAACCATGGACAATTGCCTCGAGCTCTACCTCCGTTTCTCTCGTTGAACGAAAGCTACCCAGCCGGAAGAGGCCTTTTGTTAGAATAACTTCAGGATTCACGCCCGTCTCTATGAGGAACTTGATGCTCGGCATCCTCTCCTTGATCGTGTACGGATGAAGATTAAGGACGACTGGGTGCGCGTTAAATTCCTCCGCCATCCGTGCTAAGGATAGCGCCCTTATAGGCCCTGGAAACTCTGTTACTTCAATAAGAGCTGTTTTACCCCCAAGGACTTGCCTCAGATAGGCGAGGTCAGGAAGAACTCCTTCAGTCTCTCTCTTTATTACCTCCAAGGCCTGTTTTTCCATACCCAGAGGCTGTGCTACTCCTAAAAGCCACTCCTCAGTTGCCTTAAGCCCGTAAGGTAGTCCTGTCCTACTGTACGGTATGCCGAATCTCTCTTCGATCAAATCGCCAAGCTTCTGCCCCCAGTCGTAACACCAGGAGGCATTAAGTTCGACTTCACGCGCCCTCCTGATCTCTTCCACCGTACACCCGCCTGCGATAATCGCGTTTACCTTTATCCCCACCTCATCCAACAGACGCGTGATTTCATCCAAATCTTGGTTAAACTCCGTGAGGGTAGGACCCCAACGGGCTCCAATGATGTTTATTGTCCCTTTCCTCTTCCTTTTCGGGGGCTCCATCAAGTCCATGATGACTTTAAAAGCATCCTCATAGCCGCTACGGAAATCACCGCCAAAGCCCTCACTGCGAAGTGCAAGCACCCTGCAATTGACCGACTTTTCTGCCTCACGGGCGACACTTTCCACATCGTCGCCAATTATTCCAGAACAGCAACAGGAAAGAATAACGATGAGGTCAGGATGATACCGCTTATCTGCTTCCTTCACTGCTTCTAGAAGCTTTCCTTCACCACCATAGATGATGTTACTCTCGTCAAGGGAAGTGCAAGCTACAGGCTCAAGGGGCACTCCACGGAACTCGCAACATTCCCTTGTTCTGACAAAGTCAGACACCCACAGAGGGCATCCTGTAGGGCCGTGCACCAGGGGGACAACGTGGCGGATGCCATTGATAACATAGAAAGAGGTGAAAAATTTGCACATGGGGGCGTGCGAGGCTTGCAATTTGGGGGTCATCTCTCCTTTTTCTACCTTCTCCACTAGTTGTTGTAAGTTGCCGTGAAAAACTATGTCATCATTTTCCATGATTTCTCGCCTCACATTTCGCACTTGTATCATGAAATCTCAATTTTATTAAGATCCCACGTTAACTATGATTAAAATTTCTAGGTGTATATAATATTCTGTTTTCCCTAGAGATAAAATGTTGGCTCCTCCACCTTACCAGGGTCTGCCACTTACTGACTGCTCGAAGATTGCACTTAAAGCTGTTATTTGCTTTTTTAAGGTCATCGCATCAAACTTTTGCATAGAACTTTCCAAGCGCCTCATCAATACAAACGAGGTATGGACAAAGATTGAAAATGCAGTAAAAGGTCAGATAGCGATCATTATCCTCGATGAGATTGACAAAATGCTGATAAAGAACAGGAATGAAGATATGATATCCCCCGGTTGATTACCGATGCCAGGGACCAATCCTCATACCATTATGTTGATGTCACCTTTCCTCCCTATAATGCGGATCAGTTACGAGATATCTTAGAATATCGAGGAGAGCAAGCGTTTTATCCTCACGCCTTGGATTATTCCGTCATCCCCCTTTGTGCAGCCTTAGCAGCGCAACGAAATGGTGACGCTCGTTATGCACTAGATTTACTATCAACCGCGGCCAATTTATGTGAGGAAGAAGGGAGAACTACAGTCATAGAAGCTGACGTTCGGCGTGCGGAACGATTAGCGGAGATATCACTGATCAGGCGGGAAGTCGTGAGGTTGTCTCCCCATCAAAAGGTGTTGCTTGAATGTGTATACAGCAAAGGAGAGCGGCAATCGCCGACAGAGGTGTATCGTGAGTTCAATAACCTCATGCGGTTGACTGGACGAGAACAGGTATCGCATAAAACGCTGTCGGAGCTTGTTGCTGAATTGGAGCTCTATGGATTCGTTGAAGTAGAACGAAAAGGACGAGGGAGAGGTCGCGGCGTTGACTTCTATATATCACCTACGGGATCGGTAGAGCGAAAGGTATTGTTGGATGCACTGAAGGATTTGGTGGTATAAATTTATCGATGAATAATTGTGAACGAGTATTTAAACCAACGTCGATTTTCTGTGAGTCACAGCTGGTTCTAAAGACGGAAGATTATAATACGTGTTATGGTTTTATATTGA
Organism: Methanobacteriota archaeon; assembly: GCA_963704625.1. Classification (GTDB taxonomy): domain Archaea; phylum Halobacteriota; class Bog-38; order Methanoflorentales; family Methanoflorentaceae; genus DASPRZ01. The sequence goes on from OY969924.1 coordinate 2,478,124, forward strand.
AATAATTAATAAGGTTACAACACGAGATCCACTAAAATAAGGATTGAAACACTATAGCCTCAATATCAGCATGGTCATAGTCTAACGTTACAACGCGAAATCCATTAAAACAAGGATTCAAACTTCTCGCGGTCGGATCAGATACCGATATCATTACCATTAACACAAAAAGATAAAAAGGCGTTGAAGCCTTTATTTTTTTAATCATTGCGCATGTATCTCTCTTCTCGGTATTGTCTGTCTCCATAGATCCACCGGCCAGCTGCAGGCCTAATTGTCGGAAAAGGACAAACTGCGAAAGCGCGACAATTTAGAAAGCTTTAGTTAATAAAAGAGTAGTATTAACTATATATTAACTAAAATCCTCATTTTCGACCTGTGGGCAAATCATCGTCTAAATTCCGGCAAGCCAGAACAGGTGCTGTCTATAGGTAGTACGCGTAGAATAACATATTGAATTAAACTTCTCTATCAAGTCGGATAAATAACTATGAGTGCAGGGAATCGTTCTCTTCTTGGGGCCCTCCTTTTTGCGGGTGCAGCGCAGTTCATTCTCGTTATGATCGTTGCCGAAGCACTCTACCCTGGGTATAGCATAGCGACTAACTACGTAAGCGACTTAGGAGTGGGATCGACAGCGCTCTTGTTCAGCGCGTCAGTCATTATATACGGGGTGTCGACGTTCAGCGGCGCTGTATTCGGCAGGCGTACCCTTGGTACCCCCCTCACACTAACTCTTGCGCTCTTCGGCGCGCATAGTGTGGGGGTGGGTCTAGTTCCTGAGACCATCTTCATCCCCCATGTCACCCTCGCACTTATCGGATGGTTCTCCGGCGTTGCGACAGCGATCATCTCGTACAGAATCGTGCGCAGACCTCTCTCGTACTTTTTAGCGACGCTCGGCATCATCGAGCTCATTGCCATAGGCATGATACTCTCACCAATCATTCTAGGTCACTATCTGAGTATAGGTCAAGGCGCAATAGAACGAATGATCGTGTATCCGAGCATAGTATGGGCGCTCGGGTTCGGAGGCGCCATGATCGGCGCGAAGTGACGAATTACCCATTTGGTTGCAGGTTTAGGCAATGTGTTAGCAAACGTGGTGCAGTTATCATCGTCAATATCGAGGATTTCTCCTTTTGTCCACCACTGAAACCGATCGTTTATTGTGAACAATAAATCGGTAGACTTATAGTGGTAAAATGTAACAAGTGGTTGTTAAGCACCTTACTATTAGAGAGTTTTATAAGACATTAAAGAGCACATAAAATAAATCTTTTAACAGGATTCCATGACAGCCACAAACTTCGATTATCTAGATCAAGACGATCAAAAGGTGTCTGCAAGGCAGCATTACTAATGATATTGTGCTCTCAAGCCATTTCGTTTAGAGCAGCTTACTCTTAAAATTATCAGATTATCAGAGGTACTAAGAATGGCGCGTGACAAGTTTTGTATTACGTGTGGTCGTCCGATTCCTTATTGGACGACTAGTGTCTTAGCTCAGAAAAAACAGCAGTGTAATGCCTGTTGGAAGGCTTCAGTACCAGGTACACTGCAATCAGGGGCTAATAGGAGCTCCGCTGCGCCGCCGGACGAGACACGATTTATATGTAACTCGTGCAACCATATGTGGTTTATTGATGATGTCGAAGCTGTGAAAAAAGCCAACAAATTGGCAAAAATACACAACGCAGGGCGAGCTTTGACCCCTATAATGTGGGTAACCAAGAAGCACCAACTCGTAGATTTGGAGCATTGCCCGTCGTGCGGCTCGAAGAACATTAGGCAAGATGCTATGAGATACGGCGATTACGCACAAACAGCACCACAAACACAAACGCTAACTGCACCGGCAGCCGACACGTTCGACGCACTCGAGAAACTCGCAGCGTTGCGTGATAAAGGAATTCTGACGGAGCAGGAGTTTCAAGAGCAGAAAAAGAAGCTACTCGGAAGCTAACTACACAACTAAATCTTTGAGCGCATCCAATAACACTTTGCTCATATTTCCTTGATTGCCTTAGCCTCGGACTACCCCTGACTACCCCAGCCACAGACGGATCAAAGAGGAAAATTACACAACCAACGGTGCTGTGAGTTCCTCTCCCGTCGTTTTCAACGACGTCCGCTATGCCCCGATGTCTTTCGCATTAGAGAGAAGATGAAAAGTTGCAGTGCGATAAAGGAGTTGAACACGAGCAGTTTGCACCCCCTTCCGTTTGATTGTGACGAGGATGGATAAAAAGTGGTAAAATGAATAAGAATGCGCTCTTGATACTTTTTATTATAGCAGTGTTGGTCATCCCCACCAGTGGAGCAATTACAGCGAAAACATCAACCCAACCATCAGGCGTGGAAGTTACTAAGGTTGCGCGAGTTGGCGGAAATTTCCTCGAGTGGGATATAGCGAACTTTGGCTCTTCTGAGGTATGGGTAGCCCCATGTGCGAACATATATATGCCAATTTCTACCGCGCCGTATTATTCCAAAGTCGGCATTATCGGTACATATGGTGGTTACGACGGTTACGATATAGCTGGAATTATCACCGATCGAGGAGTTCCCCATCCATATCACTGGCTTAGCTGGATGAATATTCCTGCTGGGGAGTCAGTAAAATTCTACTCTCAAGGAGTTATCCCGCTGTATGCGCGATGGGTAGGATATAATGTGCAAGTGTATGGCGATGGTATTCATCAGCTTTATAATGAGAATAAGTATGCAGATATTTCAACAAGCTACAGTGACTCACGGGTGCCTACTGCCCTCGGAACCAACTTTCTATGGGGGGTTACCCTTACCCCGGGAAGTAATGTGCTTACCACCTTCGGCGGAGCTGGGGGAACTTTTAATATAGTGATATATGCCCCTACTATCGTTTTAGATAGACCTCCTGTTGGATATAAGCAACTCTGTGGCTACAGGGTAAATTTCTACATTGACGGGGATCCGACTATTGGAAAGCAGACTGTAATTCCTCTAGACCCATCTACTGGGCAATGTCAGTGGGTGGCATCTGGTGGGTCACCGTCGGTAGCTCTGGGTCTCTCTAATCAAGACATTGCCAAGCTATCCTTAGGTATGCATGTGCTTACAGTTGACTTCCCCGGTGACAGTACGTACGCCCCATCGAGTTGTAAATTGGTGTTCCAAGTGGTTGATACTCCGTTATCCGCAACACAATAGACGTTGACTAAAGCAACAGTTCAGATTACTACCGAGACGAGATAGGGCGACTATATAAAAGTGATACAAAAAGACAAAAAACATATAATCAGTTATTTCTACAATTCCCGCTCACACCAGTCATATTTTAGGTCTCTACGACGTGGTGAATCCATTGGCCAACTGCTAGGGTAATTGTCGGAAAAGGACAAATTGAAAAAGCACATCAATTTCGAAAGCTTTAGTTAATAAAAGAAGTGTTACTCGGGCACGCGAACCTTAACACGACGCAAGTATATTTGCAGTTTAAAGACGAAGATCTGCGAGCTGTATATAATGCAGTTGAATTTTAAATAAATTGTAATCGTAGCATCTTGTAATTGTAGTATCGACACAACGCCATAATATAGCACAAACTCAGAGGTACCTGCACCGATATTTCAACGGACTTCTCTGCACCGTCCGATTTGATTCACAAAAATTATCCTTATTGTGTTACTCTTCGGTAACACCAACTAACATACACAACAATCTCTTTAAATTAGCCTTATTCATTTCGTGAAACTGCACTTTCAAGAAGTTGCCTATTTTTTGGGCTTCGTTATGTCCCATAAGTTCTGTTTTGGGACATGAGCTTCTAAGTAGATTTAATCGACATCATATCATCTACATCGAGCAAAAGGCTATCGTGGTCGGCCATTTCGATTTCAAGGGTGATGGACTAAAACATCCCCTACATCACGCTGCTTGCGGCGAAGGCGCGTAGAGCGGGAGAGAGTTGAAAGTTAAGATAGCTCAGTACGATCTATGCGATGCGTGTCTGCTGTAGGGCCTAGGCTTGCGGCATAGACAAAGCATGGCAGTTGTGTAAACAACAAGCACTGTTGCGACTAACAAATGTACAGCAATAATAACAATTATTGCTTTTTTAATGACTAACGCTATCATAACAGCTGCTATGATAGGTGAAATCATTTTTTTCATTTATTTTACCTCCTGTTCGAACGTATTGACTAGCCGGAAGACATAATTCTCAATAGTCAGATAATTGGTATGTTTAGACCCATTCATAACCTTCTGCCACAAAATATGTGCTAGTTCCACGCATTTTTCGTGAAATCAGGGTGCGTATTACGTTTTTCCAATAAAGGTAGCAACGCTGTTATTCGCATTTTTAAAAACCGCCACCCAAACTAGGAAAAGCTTGACCTTGCAATTTCAACGTTGGATGTGCATCTGAGGAAAGCAGAGAGACGGTTGATGTATCACATAATGAATGAATCATAAAAACACGGGATGAGAGGAAAGACACCAGCCCTTCCCGGAGATCAACTGGCGAAAGGTTGACGAGTATCGGGCAAATGGGGGTCGTGGTTGGCCGTTTCACGGGTGATGGAATGGACATCCCTACAACACGCTGCGTGCGGCAACGGGCGGAGAGCGGAAAAAGAGAATTGAAAGTTTAAGATAGCTCGGTAAGATCTGTGCTTCCAACAATGTTTTATGGCCTTACCTCTCCGAGTTACACGTGTAGTTTACCCTAGCACATCGCATTCAACAATTCGACATTCGCTGTTGTCATAGTTATAAATAAGCCCCCTGTCTGGCAGACCCCCAACATTGATATTATTTTAAATGCTTTGCTTTCCACCGCAGCTTCTACTTATCGGCATGTATGATGACCGCAAGCTATATTATGCTAAGCATACTGAGCATACCAAATGTCAAGGTGCAATCAGCACATGCACAGAACGAAGTTGAAACATGCAATTAAACAATAGAGAAGAGGAGAAAACATGCAGCAGGACAAAGTAAAGGTTACGTTAGGCGGCGTATCGGCGTCGATGTTGTTTCCATTATGGGGCCGGGCACAGGCGAGCAAGGAATATAGATCACTATTTTATGATGCTAAAGCCGTTGAACTCGTTGAAAAAATTGACTATGACTTGTCAGCAAGTGATATGCCGTTCGTAGGTGTGATGCTTAATATCATTCGCAAAGGCAACCTGCTGCCAATGTTCAGTCTAGTTGCACTAATGGCAAAGCAATTCGACGATAAGATAAAGGCGTATATCACCGAGCACCCGCATGCATCAGTGGTGAATCTCGGCGCAGGGCTTGACGCGACGTTTTACCGGGTCGATAACGGCACTATTCACTGGTATGACCTCGACCTTCCCGCCGCAATCGACTTCAGAAGGCAGTTACTCCCAGAACCTGAAAGGGTAACGAGCATCGCAAAATCCCTCCTCGACCCGAGCTGGTGCAAGGACATCAGCACCGAGGACGGGGTATTCATGATAGCTGAGGCGGTGTTCCAGTTCTTTGAGGAATCGGAGATGAAACAGTTCTTTTCGATGCTCGCAGACAACTTCCCTGGTGGTGAAATTGTATTTACTACCATGTCAAGATCAGATGGTGGTTTTAGCGGATGGTTAGACATGTTTCCACCAGAGCAAAGGGACGCGATGAGAGCGGCATGGATGGAGGCGATGAAGGACCGGTGGGAGAAGGCGTTGAAGGACTGGTGGGAAAAGGCGCCGCAGGACCAGAAAGACAAGATGAATGACATGATAGCCATGCTCAAGACTCCGACAAAGCCGAAAGGTAAGGAGTGGTCTGATCTCGAAGCGTGGTGGAAGCAGCTCAGCGATACGGAAAAGGAGGAGGCAGTGCGCGACCTCATGACAGCCTTCTGTGGAGGGGTTGTTATGTGGGCGTTAGAAGACACAAACGAAATCACAAAATGGGATAACCGCATCACCGTGCTAGATCAGTTCCCGATGTTCAAAAACATTCCACGAGACTCGTTAAGCGCAGATATGCGAAGAGTAATGGACTATATTGATGAAACGAGGGGATTAAATATTTTTCACTTGCGAGTATAACAGCGATGAAATTTCTAAGGGGTATGTGTTTGACAACGGCATCGGAAGGAGATTTGCAAGTGGCGCATCAAAGCTCTTCGAGCCGTGTCTCGACCCGAACGGGAGCGGCAAGGTACTCGGCATGTTCGACAATTAGACGTGCAGCATTGTTATCGTCCTCCAATGCCCTTTCGAGGGGTCTTAGTGCTCGCTCGTACTAGAGATTTCCGAGCACATGATAAAGTTGGCGAATGCCGAGCGAAGGGGGTTATCGTGATCGGCCATTTCACGGGTGATGGACTAAAACATCCCCTACATCACGCTGCTGGCGGCAAAGGCGCGAAGATCGAACGAGTATTAAAAGAGCCCCATGATAAATGTTAGCACGCGAGCTAGATGCGGCGTTTGAAGCGTCGCCCCCTATATGTGGAACACGTAAACCAGAACAACTGCTACAAAGGCCCACCACGCGAGAGCTAAAATGAGGGCAATCAAGACTCCCTTTAAAAGCTGGCGGTCACTCTTTCTGTCATTCATTCGCACATTCGGCACACAGAGCATCAACATCGCTACAGTCGATATACATATCAAATAATTTTTTAAGTTCATATTAATCACCTCTTGCAAATTCAAGCGTGATTTTAAAGCTAAAAGATAATAGCTCATTAGAAATAAAGTTATCTCGAAATGTCCTTGCGTTAATGTTTGGGATGGTAAAACGTCACCGCAATGGTAGATTTATGGTGGTTCGGGTGGGCATACAGCTCATAACGACTCAAAAGAAGCCGCCGCGCGGCATTATACCCCTCACCAGACATACGGGATGAGACGCCATCTCACCCGGGCCATATAGTCTTCATACCCTTCGAGTCCTTTCTGTAACACACGTTCCTCCCCCACTGCTCGTCCCGCGACTATGCCTTCGAGGAGGAGCCCTAGGAGTACTCCGATCCACGATCCCAGCAACAGGGCCGATCCTAGAGAGAAGAGAAGCGCGCTGGTGTACAGAGGGTGGCGGACGTAGCGATACGGCCCCGTCGATACCACCGTATGTCCCCGGTCTTCCTGGATGCGCACTACTGACGACAGGTATGGGTTCTCCCGATAGGTGAGATACATGAGGTAGAATGATGAGAGTAAGACAAGTACCCCCACGAGATGGAGCCACGTCGGCATCTGTGATAAATGAAATCGGACGGCATCGAGTGGCATAGAGACCCACCAGATGCTAACGACGACCAACAGGATAACGTACACAACCTTGTCCCACGTGGGTTGATTAGATTTGAACCCCGCTGTGCGCTCTTCTATCAGTCCAGGGTTGTGCCTGAGCATCCACAGAAGTGCTGCAAAAGCGAATCCATAGTTCAATATCAGGAAGATCCAGCCGTAGAACCAGAACACGGTGCCGGCTGCAAGAAAAAATACCAAGCCGAAAACGAGCAACTGGAGTGTGTATATTATAAGTGTTTTTGTACTGATAACGTTCATATGCGCGCACCGTCTTGCAGTCTAGTGGATGTACATTTATATCTTACTCTCAAATTTCAGCGAAAAGGAGGTATATCTGAGTTTACAATTAGCTTCTCGATTAGGTGATATTGTAACAGTTCGAGTGGAAATAGAGCTAGTAACAAGGCGAGATTTTATCCTCATTGTGCCAAATATTGTTCCCTCTTTGTAAAGCAAGTGCTTGGTGTTAAATCTCGTCAAAACCGTAACCGTTAATTCCGATAAGTGCAGTTATCGGAAGTGCGGATGAAAGATATTACCAACTACCTCGAGAAACCTCAGATAGACGCACTACTACAAGCGGCGGCCGCGTGCGATAACCGAGACTACCTCATCATGCGGGTATTGTGGCGAACCGGCGTGCGCGTAGACGAACTATTGCACATACGCCCGCGTGATATCGAGTATAATAACAAGGTCGTGAATATCGTCAGGGCAAAGGGAGGTAAACAGCGCCGCGTGCCGTTAGATCTGGAGACACTCACGTTGCTTGATACGTATATCACTGCAGACGGCATCGCTGACACTACGCCGATATTCCGATTATCCCAACGGTGGGTGAGAGCCCTCGTTGCACGTTATGGGAGGTTAATCGGAAAGGACATCCATCCGCACACATTTCGACATAGCTACGCTATCAATATGATCCGGAACGGCTGCGATATACGGCGGCTACAGCAGGTGCTGGGACATGCAAGCCTGAACACGACGGCGGTGTACCTGCAATTCAACGATAAGGACCTACAGGACGTATACGAGCGGGTGCTCTTCTAGAATACTTCTAAGGGAAGGGAAATGCTTCGGCCGCTGTTTTATAGCCAGTAAACAACACGGTACACCTCGGTAGACCGTTCCGCGAGATCAACTGGCGGAAGGTTGATGAATATCGAGCGAAGGAGGTATCGTGGTCTGCCGTTTCGATTTCAAGGGTGATGGACATTCCCTACAACACGCTGCTTGCGGCAAAAGCACGAAGAGCGGAAAAAGAGAATTGAAAGTTTAAGACAGTTCATTAAGATCTATGCGTCCGACCATGTTTTCATGTCAAATATCCCACCTTTTTAGTATTATCATGTGAAAGAATGATTTGTAAGCTGAAACTGAAAGAAAAATGAGGGCTATAACAAAAAAGAAGAAGTAGAGAGGTAAGGCCAACCATGGAGTTTCAAGATAAGGAAAAATACCACGAGATTCACCCCGTGAAACTCGCTACGGACATTAGTGCCGCTGCACTTGCCCTGTACTTATTCTGGCAACATGCGCTTATTTCGGGGATACTCGTTGCGATTGTACCCCCCGTGATTGTATCGACAGTCATCATCAAGTGGGCGCCTCTTGAGGGATATAAGCACTCGGCGCTTGGACGGTATATTGACAGGTATATGACCAGTGCGATGCGGCTCGTTCGCCTTGGAGGGATGATTGTTATGTCGATAGGAGCATGGTATCATGTCGTAGTGCTTATCCCTCTTGGTCTCATTGTAGTCCTTCTCGGATGGCTTCGCGGGATATTGTTCCCGGTAACGACATCATCGACACAGTAACTTTTGAATATGGACGTACGATAGTTCGCGGTCGGCGAGGGATCGGAGGCGCCATGATCGGCGCGAAGTGACGAATTACCCATTTGGTTGCAGGTTTAGGCAATGTGTTAGCAAACGTGGTGCAGTTATCATCGTCAATATCGAGGATTTCTCCTTTTGTCCACCACTGAAACCGATCCATTATAGTTAAAAGATTAGTTAACGCTTACTCTTTGTCTTATCTTTTTCAATCTCATCAAAATCGAAAGTGTTATTTGCGGTCGATTTTCGCAAGGGTAATACCTACGTTTCATCATAGGTGTCGCTTACATTTATGGTGTATGAATATACTTACATTACAACACAGCTTCCCTATCCACATCATCACATAGTCTACAGCTGGTTGATATACGACGGATGAGGAAAGAATGGTATACGAACTAAACTTAGAATACAGATGCTAATAGCCAAAAGGCGGTGACGCTAAACGGAGAATAAAAAACTACTTGGAGCCTTGCTAGTCGCGGCATTGGTCCTCCCCACGATTGGCGTTATCGCCACACCAACACATCCATCACTCACCCCGACCGTGTCCATAAGCAGCGTTCGACCGGTAGACGGCCATCCAAACTATCTCCAGTGGTATGTAAATAATACAGGAGATGTCGATGCATGGGTCGCACCCTATGCAATATTCTATCAGCGAACTGCCCCGCCATCAGCAGACATTAAGGGTGACGAAGCTGTTGGCTTTTACAGAAACGATACAGGCGACAATTTGATGCAATTTGGAGGATATGGCTGGGCCGACATTCTGCCAAATACCTCCGTAACGATCTACTCCGAGGCAGTTGTCCCCATGAATGTGACACGAGTAGTATACAACGCATGGCTTTACCACAATGGAACCTTTCATAGCTGGCTGTATCCAGGTTGGGGTAAATATGTTGACGTAGATGGGCAAAGCGAAACACCGAAAAAGTACGTCATATTTCGGGACGATGACGCTGCTCCCTGGAATCAGCTGGACACGTTAAAACGGATAAACCAGATTCATATGGATAAGAATATTCCGGTAACATTGGGTATCGTCCCTCACCCATCGCTCGTTAAGCCGGGAAATTTGTTCTACGCGGATTCAAAGTTTTTCGATTATATGAAATCGATTTCCTCAAACCCACTCTTCGAGTTCGCTCAACACGGGTACACGCACCATGATAACTCAGGCCCACCACACCAAAGTGAATTCTACGGGCACTCTTATTCTGACCAGTATCAAACGATCAAGAAAGGGCAATTAGATTTTATAAATGCTTTCGGGGTGAAGCCCACCACGTTTATCCCTCCTTGGAATAAAGGCGATGATAACACTTTAAAAGCGTTAAAAGCCCTCGGATTCACAGAGTACAGTTCGTCTTCTGACGATTTTAACATAGACGCCGGATATAAAGACGGCATATGGGTAGACTCGTACTCAATTGTACTCGATGATTCGACGCTTCCATCGGCAAAGGATATCACAGAGCGTTTACTTAACGATGACCATACTAACACTATTATTGTATTCTATCACTTTTGGAGTTTCGGTGGAAGTGGAAGAGGAATTGGACAAGGGAACCCAGAAAACGCCACTAAAGTGCAATTGTTCGAGGATTATCTCGACTACCTTAAAAATAGGAGCGATGTGATCTTTACGAAATTTGACCACTCCTATTCGGTCGAGGGGCAAAATCCGGCAAATTCTACGCCCAACATTACCCCCACTGCTAACAATACAGTGCCCGGAGCTCAGGAGAAATTACTTAATGAAAGCTCAGAAAATAAAACCATCGTAGAGCTTATCGAACACCAGTTGTATCCTATCGCTTCGGTTGAACGCTTTGGGAATAAAATCTCCATGGAGCGTATCGAACCCTATCTGTACCCTATTTCCTTGGTTGAAATCTCTCAAGATTAGATCTTTATAGAGCGCATTTAACGCCGTGAGAACCCTCTGACCTGATCACTGTTTATCATTTTTCACGCATAGTACTAATCGTCATCGAGTTAATAGGAGAAGATATAGCAATGAACTCCAACGTCTAGTAAGTTCCATAATGTGCCTCTCTCGTATAATCGGCTCGGTACAAAGCAAAGAAACAAGGGAAATTATAGGTTTGCATCGCTTTGGCAACGGATCAACACAGTGTGGACAGAATAATCGGTACTCATTGATTGCTCAATGTTACCGCAATTGCCACTGGAACAAAGCCAGCAGGTGCCCGTCTTACGGTAAAATGACTTGAGTGGCGGCGTTGTTTACATTACCACGTTGCACGAACCAAAAGTGTTATGTTGACCAAAGCTAGTACCTATAAAAACTGTTGGGAAAAAACAACATATGTTGGGAAAAAACAACAAACTTAACGTCAACGAGACGACACTTAAGATCCTTGCGTTGTATCGGAACGACTATCGGCGCGCTCTTCATACGCGAGAGATCGCCCGGAGCGTAGCTACGGATGTTCAACCTGTCTCCGTTCAATTGAGACGACTTGAAGCGGCAGGAATCCTGATGAGCGCGACGCGGGGAAAGCATAAGGAGTACACACTAACACTCTCGAACCTGCTCACGAAGTATTATGTAAGTCTCGCAGAGACGTATACCACAATAACGTTTTTAGATAGATTTTTCCTCATCAAACGAGTGTTAGAGGAGCTACTAAGAGGTGATGACACTCTTCTTGGAACCGTTGTCCTTTTTGGAAGCTTCGCAGCTGAACGCGCAGACGAGCGAAGTGATGTTGATCTTCTTACGATCACTGAGCACCCATTCGAAAAAGGCACCGTGCGCACTATAGATATAGAGACTGTCATAGGACGGGACATAAATGTCACGTCGAGGACACCACTGCAGTTCATGGAAGGGCTTAGGCGCGCATCACCGTTTGAGCGTGAGGTTGTCGACCACCACATCGTGCTGCAGGATATTGACAGGTTTTGCACTATTATGTGGAGGGTTTTTGGAATATGGGGGTAACCGCATCGCCTGACACGAAAAAGCAATTGATATGGTGCAAAAAAACAACCAAACAAATCGACTTTGTCACCCCCTCAGAAAATATAGTCCGCGCTCGCATCGCGCAAGCGAGAGACGCTATACGAGCAATGGAAGCTAACCGGCGTGAGGGCTTGGCCGACTGGGTCATTACTACCAGTTATTATGCCAAATATTTCGCAGTTTCCGCATTATTTGCACAATTTGGCATTAAATGTGAAAACCATGCGTGCGCTGTCACACTTTTTAGATACTTATTTGACAGCATTATTTCGCAAGATAAAATACACAACTTTGCACAGTCCAAGGATCAACGGATAGAGGCACAGTATTATTCATCGGCTAAGAATGTGGACTTAGATGCGGTAACACATCAGACCAAACTTTTTGTTCTCGATGTGGAAAACCTTCTCGATAACGTCAGATCTGGGAAGCAGCCGACTTCCGTGATAGAACAAAGAATAAACGATCTTAAGTCGTGGTAGAGAACAAACGTGAAGATCAACTGGGCTGAAAGTAAATATGAGAGAGAATCGACCGAGCCTCACGGCCGCAGCCATCGCTGCCACCAGAGCAATAGAGTCTGAGAGACCGCCAGGCGAAAGGATCTGTTATGATCCCTTTGCCCGCCTCTTTGTTAGCCTGCGTTTTTGGGCGTTTTGGTTTAGTTTCGCTGAATTTTTCTTCGATATCGGTCATGCCCAAAAGCGAGGTCCAGGGTCAATGGGCTTTATAGTCGCCCGTGAGCGGTATATTGACGATTATCTGCAATCGTGCATTGACGGTGGGCTTGAGCAGTTAGTCATCCTCGGGGCTGGATATGATTCCAGAGCCTATCGGTTCGAAGGGCTCAAAAGGTTGAAGGTCTTTGAAGTTGATCATCCAGCGACCCAACGGGTAAAGGTAGCGAGGCTTAAAGAGGCGCTCGGGGAGCTCCCGGAAAACGTCGTCTTCGTGCCGGTTGATTTCACCAAAGAAACACTCGAGAGACGGCTGTACGCGTGTGGCTACGATAACCGACTGAAAACTCTGTTTATCTGGCAAGGCGTCACACATTACCTCACGCCTGAAGCGGTAGACAACATCTTGGCATTTGTCGCACACCACTCTGCCAACGGCAGTTCCATCATCTTCGACTACATGTATGCATCGCTCCTCAGTGGAACGTCCACGCATGGTGAGGTGCGTTCAATGAGCAGGTTTCGCCGTATCATTGGTGAGGAGCGGATCTTCGGAATCGAAAAGGGGACGATTGATGCATTCCTTCACCAGCGCGGGTTTTGTCGGGTGAAGAACGTTACCAGTGAGTTCTTGAAGAAGACCTACTTCACCGGGGCGAACAAGAGGAGAGAGATCGCCTCGGGGTACGGAATTGTCTCTGCAATAGTCAGGTCGGACGAAGATGAATAGCTGTTCACTGCCTGTGATGCTCGGTGTATAAAATTGACAGCTTGAACAAAGTGTACGTAGACTTGTATAGTAACTGAAACTTGTGTTCTTGTAGTGGTTTTTACCGTTAATATTTAGATTCCGGAACGTTGCGAACTCTTAGTTACATTTATTCATGTCAACACTACCACAAAAAGAGAAACTGGATAAAACGCGTTTGTTTTTCTCTAAGCAGTTCATATAGTTCTCTTCTTGGTATTGTATAGTCCGGTAGATCCACCGGCCAGCTGCAGGTCTAATTGTCGGAGGAGGACAAAATCTTGTAGCGCATCAAAATCGCAAGCTTTACCACACATAATACACAGTTCGTGTGGTGTGATCGAACATCCATGAAGAATCTAACCGATTATCTCAAGAAGGATCAGGTAGACCAGATACTTGCAGCTGCGAAAACGTGCAATGGCAGAGATTACCTCATTATTCGATTGTTATGGCGGACGGGTCTGCGCGTATCAGAGCTTGTGACCATCGAACCACGTCATATTGAATTTGAAGATAAGGTAATCACCGTCACCAAAGCGAAAGGTGGCCGACAACGGCGGATCCCCGTTGACAGTGAGACGTTGGAGATGCTTTCCGATTACATTTTTACATCAGATAGCCCAGTGAATCGTCCTATATTCATTATAAAACGATGGCAAGTTCACGCAATTATCAAGAAATATGGAAAGATGATAGGATTAGATATCCATCCTCATACGTTACGCCACTCTTTTGCCATCAATCTTGTGAGAAATGGTGTTGACATTCGTCGGGTGCAGCTCCTCCTTGGACATCGAAGTATCGCGACCACCCAGGTTTATTTACAATTTGACGATCAGGATGTCAGGGCCGCGTACGATAGTGTAGCGTTCTGACCATCACTAAAAAGAACATTTTAGTTTATTCCCAATTTATTGTCAAGAAATGATTCACTTGCGCCAGCTACAATATTTCTTTTGTAGTTTTTTTCCGAAAAATGATGATATAGTTTTGAGCTCTGGAAGAATATTATTGCTTTTTCATAAAGCGAGCAATGCGTGACTTACACTTTTCTGTTTCTGCATAATGCGCCGCTTGCTGGGGAGGATAAATGGATAAGAAGACAGATGCGAGAGTAAATATTTACGGACAGCCGTACGACTTTACGAACTACGGACGAGACCCGATGGTATGGAGTTATGAGGCAGACAACCTAAGAAGAGCAGCTGAAGCAGTTTTTGCAATAGTTAAACAAGAATATGCAGCCGACCCACCAATGGTTGAACATCAGCGAATCGATCCTGTCTATAAATATCTTGTTGGTATGGCTATTGAAAACCTCTTAAAAGCAATTATGATTTATGACGACCCATCTCTTATAACACAGAGCAATATCGATAATGCGATAAATGGTCATAATATGTGGACACTGCACACTGGAAAAGATTGTAAGAAAAAGAGTGGTGGTTGTTGCAGGTTAAGAGCATTAGAGTCACAACTCGCTCCAAATGAACAAGAATTCATGAAACAGCTGGAACCTTATGTCGTGTGGATGGGGCGATATGGCATCGCAACTAAAAAAAGTAAGTACGAAAACGACTTAAGGGCACATACGCACGGCGGTGAGGATAGTAAAAAGCAAAAATTGGAGATCGAGAAATTTGACAAAATGTTCCACACTGTATATGAAAAGATACCTAATGTATTTGCTAAAAAACTGGTTTAATAAAGAAATGATTTGGATGCAGGAACTCAGGTTAAACACAAGTTGAAAAGATGCAAAAATAATATGAGACTGTCACGCCGCTTTAGGTCTTGATTCTGATGAAAAAACAGATGTTATCGTTACTATTGACAATTTTCATTCTAGTTTCAGTATGCGAAGTTGTTGTCACCTCCGGAGCCATTTCAAAGTCACCTCAGGTGCAGATGGTTGACACAATTATCCATCATGAGATAAAAACAGGATACATCCGGACTGCGATAGTAAGATTTGAACCACAAGACAGGGTAATAATACATGGCGGTGACCACATCCGTCTACACATAAGGCTGTATCAGGTGAGTAATGGTGCGGGAATTTCTGACGTGAATCTTTCGATGTGGTTTTCCACCGGAACCCCTGGACCATTTATTGCAGATAAAGAGACCCACCTGTATCACCGTCCTGATTGTCCAGAAGTTAAAAAAATTAAACCGGGAAACGCGATAACGTTTGATATCGCTGAAGAAGCAATATTAGCTGGTTATTATCCGTGTACCGCCTGTTATGCTCCTTTAAAATGGTTCAAGGGACTTTCAGGGGGAACAACTGATAGCAACGGCGAAGTCAACGCATCAATGTTTACGCCTGACCCAGCTTCAGGAGGACTTCCGCTTCCAAAGAATTATTACTACATTGTTGTATATGATGGCGATGATTATTACGCTGCTAGTAGTTGTCCTCTGTGGAAAATAACAGTTGTAGCTAAATCCCCTTCTACATAGAATGAAGAATTGGCTAACAATTTTTGAAATAATTTTGGGTCTTACTTTATAAAATAAATTATCTATAAGATGTTGAGAATATGACATATCACCACTAAGCGCTTCTAAACTGCGCTCGATGATACCAAATCGAGTTAACTTTATTACATCTTCGCACATTGTTACGTGTTTTAAAAAATAACAATTGATGGGCTTCGGTACAACGAGGGCCATCAACATGGTGGTGAATCTCTATGAGAAGACAGATGCTATCATTATTTTTGACGGTCATCATTCTTATTTCGGTAGGTGGTGTCGTCAGTATTGTTGGTGCGACATCGCACGTGAATCCTGCGCAAGCATCAAAACCAACGGTTAAAACGGATACCTGTAATTTTATCGGAGATGCACGTACACACGTTTACCATTACCCATGGTGCTGGGATGCTAAACACATCAAGCCCGAAAATATAGTATGCTTTAACTCAGCGTGCGATGCAGTCGCCGCCGGTTACAGACCAAGCAAAAACTGTAACACTCCAGGCTGTTGACTAGTCGTGAGGTAATAAATGTGGGTATTAAAAAGTAAGATAAAAGGTGACCTTTTGGACATGAAAAGGGCGCTGATATGTTTATCGATTGTAGCGATATTAACTCTCTGCGTTCCGAATGTCGCCGCAGCATCGACAAGCAAAAATTCGACCACGTTCTACAACAACGCCCGGCACACCAACGACCACATACCGATGGCGATGGGCAGCACAACGAACGGCATATTGAATTGGAACTATGCGACCGAATGCATTCTGGCCTCCTCCGCCACCCCCAACGGAATCGTTTATGTAGGGAGTCAAGACCACAACGTCTATGCTCTCAATGCGAGAACTGGGACGAAGATATGGAACTACACGACCGGAAGCCCTGTGTTCTCTTCCCCCACCGTCTCCAACGGAATCGTTTACATAGGGAGTGATGATCACAACGTCTATGCCCTCAATGCGACTACCGGGACGAAGATGTGGAGCTACACGACCGGAAACGATGTGGATTCCTCCCCCACCGTCGTTAACGGAATTGTTTACATAGGGAGCAATGACGATAACGTCTATGCCTTCAATGCGAATACCGGGGCGAAGGTGTGGAGCTACAGGACCGGAGGATTGGGGTTCTCCTCTCCCACCGTCGTCAACGGAATCGTTTACATAGGGGGCTGGGATCATAGCGTCTATGCTCTCAATGCGAATACCGGGGCGAAGGTGTGGAATTACGCGACTGGGGGCAATGTAGAGTCCTCCCCTGCAGTTGCCAACGGAATCGTTTATGTAGGGAGTCAAGACCACAACGTCTATGCTCTCAATGCGAATACCGGGGCGAAGGTGTGGAGCTACACGACCGAAAACATTGTGTTCTCCTCTCCCACCGTCGCCAACGGAATCGTTTACATAGGGGGCTTGGATGGTAATGTTTACGCTCTCGATGCGAATACCGGGGCGAAGGTGTGGAGCTACACAGCCGGAATCAGTGTGTGGTCTTCTCCTGCCATCGCCAACGGAATCGTCTACGTGGGGGGCGACATTAATGTTTATGCCCTCAATGCGACAAATGGGACAAAGATGTGGAAATACAAGACCGGAAACCTTGTGAACGCCCCCCCCACCGTCGCCAACGGAATCGTTTACATAGGGAGCAATGACGATAACGTCTATGCACTCGATGCGAATACAGGGACGAAAATATGGAGCTATACGACCGGCGACATGGTGTATTCCACTCCCGCAGTCGCTTACAGGATCAGATAGTTTCTAATTCGAGGACAAGAGAATCGACTTCTGCGAGGTCTTCCAGAACTGCCACCACTTCTTTTTCGTGCCCTCTCCCTTTGCATACTGTGTTAGTTGATGCACCGTTCCCTTCTTATCACCCCATTGCAAGAGCAGCGGCCCCTCACTGTCTATATAAACGAGAGTGTTATATTCACGATGTTCAACCACAGCATTGTAACATTTGGGATCTTCCGCAACCCAAGAGCCGCTATTAACAAACCTCTTTCCAAACGTTTTTTCGACGTCTGGGGAACTCATTCCTGGCATGTGTGTATGGCCAAATACAATTACGTTTGCTTCATCGAGGATCTTCTCTTTCTTGCTATCATTCTCCAATGTTTGGCGCAAGCATCTTGATTGTTTGAACGTAGTAGCCGATACCTCAATATACCAGATTATCAAGATCATCGCATCAAACTTTGACATCGAACTGTCCAATCGTCTCATAAATACCAACGAATTATGGAACAAGATTGAGAATGCAGTAAAATTTATAAGTTTACCCGGGACCCGAACATCTGCCTTATCGGCATGTATGATGCGCAAAAGCTATATCATGCTAAGCATACTAGGCATACCAAATGTCAAGGTGCAATTAGCAAATGCACCGAAAGGAGTTGAAGCGCGCAATTAAACACTAGAGGAGTAAACATGCAGCAGGACAAAGCAAAGATTAAGTTAGGCGACGTATCGCAGACGCTATTGTTTCCATTATGGGGCCGGGCACAATTAAGCAAGGAATATAGCTCACTATTTCATGATGAGAAAGCTATTGAACTCGTCGAAAAAATAGACTATGACTTCCCAGCAAGTGATATCAAAGATATTTTGTTTAATATCGCTCGTAGAGGCAGTCAAGAATCTGACCCCGGTGTATTTGCTGCATTAAGAGCAAAGCAGTTCGACGGTAAAATTCAAAGGTTAGATATGCTTCCAAGCATGTTTTCGTGTCAAATATCCCAGAGTCACGCATGTAATGTGACCAATTAACTCCCGATACGCTGTGAGTGAGGATGTAGGCACGATTAGATTCATTCCATTGGATAATATCTCCGTATTGCTCTGCAAATTTGCGGTGGTCTCCCAATATAAGAAGTGTTGAAACGCTCGAAATCAACGCTACGATGATATATATACGAAAATCTGATTTGCAATTTATGACAACAAATCTTACTGCTGGATATATCCCGGTGAACGACGGCCCTGACAACTTGAAATATCGACTGTGGCGCACATTCCCCATTTCTCAGGGTGAACCCAATACAATCTTGGTGCATGGAGCAGTTGTTCCTCTACCTAATGAATTGTATGAGAAGGATGCGCCCAACAACGAAAAACTCTGTGGTTTTTAAAAATCTAGCATCCCTCTTACACAATATCTGCGGTCACAATGTTTGGGAGTTTGAATATGCCGATATATGCGGCCCCGTCCTTCTGCCTTCCTTCCCTTTCCTGTGCGAGAGGTGCGTCAACTATGGCAACCTAACGAATTATAGCAATGAACTAATAGAGGCCATAGAAAAAGTAAAAAGCTTGAATTCAGGCAGCGCCGTTAATATCATCGCCCACTCCATGGGCGGGTTGATAGCCAGGTGTGCTGCCCAAGAGATGCGTAATGGGGCCGTCAATAAGATCGTCACATTGGATACTGGACATTTCGGATTTAAGTTCGCTGCGTTCGCAGATGATGTACTTATAAATCAATTACCCCTAGGTCTAAAGACTCCTGTAGATTGCGCGGAAGACGCGAGGCCGGGAAGTAAATTTTATTTGCTACAAATATTTTTTCTTTTTCGAGTGTGTCTACGCACATGGAAGTTTTCACCTCATACCAGTGCAGAAATATGGTAACACACGTTGACGTTGTTTAACGCATCACCTACTCAAAGCCACCCACTTATTCACCTACCCCATAACTATCTTAATAGGCACCACATCACGCGGGCCGTACCTTTTCCAGCTGCTATCCTATTTTTTATGATGTTGGTATGGGTATCTGTATACTTGCTAGTATACTTCCTAACGGACTATTGATTATAGCCGTAAGGACCGAAGTCAACACATTGGTAACTAATACGCTAAGCACGCCACTAGATAGTAAATTTGTTAGCAATGTTGCAAGATCTGTCATTTTTAGGACCCCCCTCTTGTTTTGTTTGAATTACTTAGTAGTGGTGAACATATACATTTACGTCTTGTTTGTTGGTGACATTAGACATGATCCATAATAAGGGCACCAATTTGAATATTAAAATTATACGTCTTTTCTTAACTGTGAAATTATTTTGAAGGATATCGAGAATTATCTAATTTCCTTTTTGCCCCCTCCCTCCTTGAGAGATTCGCTTTAACGTTCTCTTGAGCTCACGATTAAAATTAGCGTCCAGTGTCTTTGACAATCCCCAAGCTTCGGAGAAGACGCAGATGATGAAGGGGGGATATAGGGGTAAAGTTATAACATTATACAAATGACCATGGCACTTTTAAAACTCGAACTTTTCATACACCTCTCATAACCTAGAAGTCTCGATATGCACTTGGCTCTGCACGTTTCTATACGCGAGCCTACTACCGTGACACAGCAATGCGGGGGGTGAGAAAAGCATGAACAGAAGAACCGTGATAGCAGCAACTGCCGTTTTTGCGCTCACTGCGGTGATGTTATCGCCGGAGTAGTCAATGCGCAGCAACCTGTTACAGCAACCGCACAGTACAAAGACTACGGTTACTGGGGAGGCCACCCTGGATGGGGAGGTCATCCCGGTTGGGGGGGTTACGGTCACTGGTGGGGAGGCCACCCTGGCTATGGTCATTGGTGGGGAGGCTACCACCACTGGCGGTAATAGATGGAATGTGTAGTTAGCCTATACTATAGTCCAGACAACTGCTGTAGGATCAACGAGAGAGACACACTGCTGCATAGCCTTGCCTTGTTTCGTTTCCTTCACCACTCACTTCGTCTCGTCAGGGCAGGGCTTGGTCTGCGGTGTCTGCAGCAGTTGTTAGGACACCCGAGCATAAAAAGGGAAGGTCTTGCGACGCACAATAAGAGGTGAATTTGATTGAAAAGTGATTACGTCATTTTAGGCAATTCCATCATTGACGGTGAGGCTACGGCGAGATTGTTGGAATTAAGCGCCTTAAAGCTACGCAGTTACGAATTGGAGAGAGAAGTATGATGTTATAATTCTAGCTACATCATCAGCATCTTCTTGGAAGTATCGGGACTCTCCAGGACCAATGAAACTGAAATCTTCATTATCTACTTTAACGACATTGCCAGTGGCATCTAGGAACCTAATCACCACGACAGCTTTAGGTACTGTGCTAGATCCTGTGTTCACGACGTGCCCCGTTAGTACGTAATCACCGTCTGCTTCCCTCCAGCTTCTAACATTTTGCACCGCGAGTGTGCATGTTTGTTCAGCAGCTGGGGTTTGTTGGGCAGTTGTGGCTTGTTGTTTGGTTTGATTTGGCTGTGTCGTTTGCTGTGGTTGACCGATACATCCGGGGATGATAACCATTGCAACCACTGCCACAGTTAATAAAAAACTAACTGACCCTCTATTTATTCAAGATAACACCTCCACTTTATTAGTTAGAATTTTATTAGGATATTTTTACGAAGCCAAGCAGTTCGACACTTCCTCCCATTCTCCTAACGTCACTACATGCTTTTTCGTAAACATATTGTAAGTCCTAAAATGAAACTTTGCTCTCTCTTCACACGTTTCATAGTTGTAGATCCTCTTCCACCATCCGCATCACTTCAGGGAGCGCCTCAAAAGATTTGCGTATCGTCAGGCGTCTGATGGGCACAGCGTTGACAAGTTTAGCAAACTGAAGGAGGTATGACGGAGGTTCGAGAAACTGAAACAGCCTCGCTAAATAAGAGTTTCGCACTAATTCCACAAAGGCGTCTTGCGGCCCTATCGGTTCGATCTTATGGTTGCTATCCTCGTCGAGGATATAGATACGCCTAAGTGGAATGGCGTGTTGTGGAAGGTCAAGACTAACGGGTCGGGCGCATTTCTCGGCGACTGCGAGTAGAGGAAATGACTTCGGATCTTCTCCTAAAGAGACGATCGTGTCCGGACACAGTTTGAGCCATTGAGGGCCTGATACTGCCACAGGCGCCCCCTCCTCATCAACGGTGACGGCAGTAATGTCATCAGCCACTATGCCGTATCCTCGTTTGTGAAAGGCCAAGGCAAGAGTGGACTTACCCTGTCCAGTATCTCCTAAAAAGGCAATGGCGCTGCCATCAAACGCCACAGTCGCAGCGTGGAGCACTGAAAACCCGCGCTGATGGAGCAACATGGAGAGGATGGGCGCTCCGATAAAATGGCAAAGTTCGTGCTTACTGAAAAGGGCAAACAGTTTGTATCTGAAGAGATGTGATGAGGCTTACAGCCACTTGTAGTGCTCACCACTCCTTGCCATTTTGCTTGTTGGATAGTATCAAAATACACTTTTTTACGCCGGAATCTCAGCCTTATGGGTCAGAGTGAGTTTAGCGTCCGATGACGCAAAGATATCACCGCCTTTAAAACAAGCATGTACCCCACTAAACCCGCTCGGTATTGAATAGAGGTGGTGGGAATATGACCCGTCACTTCTGGTCGTCACTTGATAACCGGAGTCTTCTCCATAACCATGCATAGGATGGATATCAATTTTTTGCCCGCCAATTCCTTTACCATAACTGTCTTGGACTTGGAGACGACCTGTGATATCCCACACGGCGGCCCTCCTGTCAAAGAGACAGTTAAAAACGTCCGGATATTGCATTTGAGTTTAGCGTCTGAATCCGCAAAAGTGCCATCAGCTTTAAAATAAGCATGTACCCCTGTAAAACCGCTCGGTAGGTCGTAGCCGATGTGGTATGAATATGATCCATCGTCTCTGGTCGTCACGTGATAAACCTCATCCCCATAGTCGCCCGGAATATGGATATCGACTGTTTTACCGCCAATCGCCCTACCGTATTGGTCTTGGATGCGGAGGTACCCTGAAATATCCCACGGAGGGCTCTGTGTCATAGAGATGCTTAAGTACGTCGGGATCGAACCTTTCTCGGTGAGCCGCGCATCATTATTGGGCATCGACATCGCGGTTGTTGGGCATCCCGTGGCAAATACAGTTATTAACATAATCATTGCTATCAATACAACTAAAAATTGCTTTTTCATGTACTTCCCTCCTTTTGCAGAATTTTTTCCGCAGTTAGAGGTTATTCTCACAAATAAAACTTTGTGCGATTTTGATTCGTATTTACGTGACGTGAGAGTGCAGCATATCGTCTTTGACAAGACACATGACTCCAAATGGAAAGTTTGACACTAACAAATAGGGTTAGTTTTATCATCTCGAGCGTATAGTTACGTGTTTTTAAAAATGCGAATAACAGCGTTGCTACCTTTATTGGAAAAACGTAATACGCATCCCGATTTCACGAAAAATGCGTGGAACTAGCACATATTTTGTGGCAGAAGGTTATGAATGGGTCTAAACATACCAGTTATCTGACTATTGAGAATTATGTCTTCCGGCTAGTCAATACGTTCGAACAGGAGGTAAAATAAATGAAAAAAACGATTTCACCTATCATAGCAGCTGTTATGATAGCGTTAGTCATTAAAAAAGTAGTAGTTGTTATTATTGCAGTGCATTTGTTAGTCGCAACAGTGCTTGTTGTGTACACAACTGCCATGCTTTGTCTATGCCGCAAGCCTAGGCCCTACAGCAGACACGCATCGCAATAATTGCGTAATGGGGAATGGATTGTATGCGAGTAGAAAACCTAGATAATCTTTTAATCGACTTTAGCCGCATTCCTTCGCAATATCTTATCCCAAATACTGCGCTTCGGTGCTGGTAACAACAATGCATTAAGCCTATCCTTCAATTTGGCGTATTCTCCGCGTAGCCAATATTTTGGTTGCTTATTTCGGTTATTACCACTTCTTTGTGCTTCACTTTACCTAAGATAGTGCCACATGGTCTTAGCGACACTTCGACCTACTGCACGCCTCACCACACGCATAGCTATCTTATGGGGATCCCCACTTGAAAGAGCCTGCAAGTCTCCAAGTCCACGCGCAGCATGGTATAAATTTGTGCGCGTGTGTGAAATTATAGGGCCGCTATGTCCTCTATTTGGCATTTTAATTTAACACCTCCTCGGACAACACCATCCTATTATGCTTACAACCACATTCAAACGTGGCTTTTTCGTAGTCCTGACATTCCACATCCTCATCATTAGCCTCTTTATAAAAGACGAGGCCACTTGCCCCGCATAAGAATGGACTGCCTTAGCCGTCGTCACAATATAGTACATACCTGTGCATGCAGTTTCTACAAAAGACCATATCGTTTCAACCTCCTTAGCGATATATCAATAATTGATACATATGCATTCATACCACTTTTAACCGCTTCGCAGTCTATCTCGTCATGTCGCTAAATTTCTTCTACCAGTTCTTAAACTGTATTAATGTGGGTAAGGAAGGTATTTTTAATAGTCGGACTGGTGGATCAATTACTGATACGAGATCCAAAACTATTAAAGCGCGCAAGATGAGGTACATAAGATGACAAAGGCAAAAGAAAAGGAATGTAAGGAAATAGAATTTCCGGTAATCATCGAACAAGATGAGGACGGCATGTATATCATTGAATGTCCGCAGTTCAAAGGATGTTACACGCACGGCACGACAAGAGAGGACGCCCTCGAAAATATTAAAGAAGTTATAAAGATGTGTGTGGAAGAAAAAGACGCAGCCATACCGGAAAAAGAGCGTTTTAAATGTGAATACGTTAAAGTACCGTTAGAATAGCAATTATTCGATGCTTATCTTATAATACGTGCATATCTGAAATATGACACAGGAGAAACTTCCGGTCATACCAAGCACCAAATTAATTGCTTTTCTAGAAAAAATTGATTTTGTCATCATACATCAAAAGGGTTCTCACGTCCGTTTAAAACACAAGGACGGGCGTATCGTGACAGTACCACATCACAGCAATCAGCCTGTAAGTAAAGGTGTTTTGAGGAAGATTATTAGGGATCTGGGCTTATCAAGGGATGAATTTATTGACCTTTATTTTCTTGTGATGTGATGTGAAAAATACGTAATTACTTTTGAGATGCCGTTGCTTGTCGCTTCCAGAACTGCTACATTTCTTTACCTTATTCTCCTCAGTTGCTGCAGTCAACAATCTCGTGAGTTCTGCTGCTATCTCTTCTCGTAAAAAAGATAAAAAAGAAGTTTTTACCACTTCGCAGTCTATCTCACCACGTCGCTAAATTCCTGATCTACCAGTTCTTAAACTGTATTAATGTGGGTAAGGAAGGTATTTTTAATAGTCGGACTGGTGATGTACCAGTCATTCCGATTTATCGTATCACCGTGAACTTAAAATTCATGACTAGTCAAGGGTGTAGTCAATTAAAACATCGTCGTACTGAATATACACTCGATGCTCTCCTTTTATTCCTTGATAGTTGATTTCCCTAACTATTGTAGGCGCGTGTCCGGCAGCTACTGTAAATGCTGTGAGTCCCCAAGTCGTGCGGAACTTTGGGTCTATATTTTTGCCCAAGTAATTACTCGCAAGCAAATTAAACTTGCTTGTTACTTTGTCCACGCTTCCCCCGCGCCCTATTTCTACAGACTGAAAGTGGCCTCCGTTCCCGGTACCCCATCGGTCGCGGATTGAAAGCATACGGGTGTCCGAGAAGTTCGTTCTTATCTTGTAGTACGGCTTATCTTTGTTCTCTTTCGTGTATTCTGCAACAAACTTATCGAGGAGTGGGTCATGACCGCTTGGTGCTGCACTCAGTGCGTTTGTAACACCAGCCGATGGTGTAGCCGTGGGCATAATGGTTGTACGTTCCGTTGTATTTGTTGTGTTATTTGGCGCAACTGCTGCGATAACTACTGCAGCCATTAATATAAAAATTATAAATCCACCAAGAATATGCCGCTTTTTTAACCTACGCTGCTTTCGTGCAGGCAAATCGCGTATGGACGCACCACATTTTCCACAAAACGGAGCACCTGAAAAAGTAGATGCCCCGCATTTTTTACATACTGTTTCATTGTCCATACATATACCACGCAAATCTATACAACACCAGTAATATCGTGCTGCCAATATAATTAAGAGCGTTTTCCATGCACATCTCTTCCTTTTCGGGGGGGAACTTTTTCGTAGTTAGAAGTTACCCTCAGAGATAAAGCTTACGCGAATTGATGCTATTAATCGTGTCAGGGTGGAAGAGAGAAGACATCGACATCCATGACCCTGATTCTAGGTGGGTTGGTAACACACTAACCAGCAAAATTGAGTTAACCAAAAAAGGGAGCAGTGTTTCTCATATACAATTTTGGCAGTTTCTCTCTTTCAATGAACTCCTTTAGAATTTATAATGATTCACTCCACCGATAATCCTCAGCCATAATTTTCTCCATCGCGAGCTGAGCGTAACTTCGTTGAGCTTCTCTTGGAATAAGCCCCCATCCGTGTCCTCCTTTCTTATTTCTGACTCCTTCAAGGTCGAGGATGAAGGAATCAATTTCCACGAGGTCTTCCAGCACTGTCACATTCTCACCATTGACATCGTGTACTGCAGCTATAATAATTTCAAGACAAAAGCGGGACGGAAGTAATTCGAGGATCTCTCTCCTTTTGTCCACTTCTTTCACAATTAGGCAACCACCGAAAACGTTCGTTTATTGTTCACAATAAATCAATAGACTTATCGTGGTAAATCGCTATCACAACGGGATACTTACGGTGGTTCGGGTGGACATACAGCGCATAACGACTCAAAAGAAGCCGCCACGCGACACTACACCCATTACCAGACATGCGGAATGAGACGCCATCTCACCTGAGCCATATAGGCGTCATACCCTTTGAGCCCTTTCTGTAACACACGTTCCTCCCCCACCGCCCGTCTCGCAAGCATGCCCACGACAAAAAGCCCTAGGATTACTCCGATCCACGACCCCAGCAACAGTGCCGATCCTAGAAAAAAGAGGAGCGCACTAGTATACAGAGGGTGGCGGACGTATCGATACGGCCCCGTCGATATCACCGTTTGCCCCCGGTCTTCCTGAATACGTACTACTCCCGACAGGTAAGGGTTCTCTCGGTAGGTGAGATATGTGAGGTAGGAGAATGACAGGAAGACAATTACTCCCACGACGTGGAGCCACGTCGGCATCTGGGACCAGTGAAACCGGACGGCGTCGAGTGGCATAGAAATCCCCCAGATACCAATGACGATGAATGCCAGTACGGCGATCGCCTTGTCCCGGGTGGGTTGATCAGATTTGAAGCTTGTGCGCTCTTCTAACAGTCCAGGATCGTGTCTGAGCAACCACATAGAGAGAGCAATCCCAAAAATGAAGAGCAAAATCAGGAAGATCCAGCCGTAGAACCAAAACACGGTGCCGGCTGCAATAAATAATAGCAAGCCGAGAATCAGGTCGAAAACCAGTGGCAGGACTATACCCATTATAAGTGTTTTTGTATTAACAGCGCTCATATACACCACATGCTCCAACGTGCAGTATAATGGGTGCAAATTTATAGCTTACTCCAGAATTTTAACAAAAATGAAGGCTAAGTACGCTTTACAATTAGCTTCTCGACTAGGGTACTCTATGACAGTTCGAGTGGAAATAGAACTATTGAAATGGTAAAATTTTATCCTCATTGTGCCAATTTTTAACCTATCTCCATAAACATGCTGCCGTGGGTTAAATCTCGTCAAAACCGCAACCGTTAATTCCGATAACTATACTTATCGGAAGTGCGGATGAAAGATATTACCAACTACCTCGAGAAACCTCAGATAGACGCACTACTACAAGCGGCGGCCGCGTGCGATAACCGAGACTACCTCATCATGCGGGTATTGTGGCGAACCGGCGTGCGCGTAGACGAACTATTGCACATACGCCCGCGTGATATCGAGTATAATAACAAGGTCGTGAATATCGTCAGGGCAAAGGGAGGTAAACAGCGCCGCGTGCCGTTAGATCTGGAGACACTCACGTTGCTTGATACGTATATCACTGCAGACGGCATCGCTGACACTACGCCGATATTCCGATTATCCCAACGGTGGGTGAGAGCCCTCGTTGCACGTTATGGGAGGTTAATCGGAAAGGACATCCATCCGCACACATTTCGACATAGCTACGCTATCAATATGATCCGGAACGGCTGCGATATACGGCGGCTACAGCAGGTGCTGGGACATGCAAGCCTGAACACGACGGCGGTGTACCTGCAATTCAACGATAAGGACCTACAGGACGTATACGAGCGGGTGCTCTTCTAGAATACTTCTAAGGGAAGGGAAATGCTTCGGCCGCTGTTTTATAGCCAGTAAACAACACGGTACACCTCGGTAGACCGTTCCGCGAGATCAACTGGCGGAAGGTTGATGAATATCGAGCGAAGGAGGTATCGTGGTCTGCCGTTTCGATTTCAAGGGTGATGGACATTCCCTACAACACGCTGCTTGCGGCAAAAGCACGAAGAGCGGAAAAAGAGAATTGAAAGTTTAAGACAGTTCATTAAGATCTATGCGTCCGACCATGTTTTGTGGCCTTACCCTCCGAGCCACGCATGTAGTTTACCCTAACACATCGCATTCAACAATTCGACATTAGTGGCTGCGATAATCATAAATAAGTCCGTATCTGGGCCAGGTCTTCGCCCGACATTGATATCATTTTAAATTTAAATGATCTGCTTGCTACTGCTGCCTCTACTTATCGGCATGTATGATGACCGCAAGCTATATTATGCTAAGCATACTGAGCATACCAAATGTCAAGGTGCAATTAGCAAATGCACCGAAAGGAGTTGAAACACGCAATTAAATAATAGGGGAGTAAAAATGCAACAGGACAAAGTAAAGGTTACGGTAAGCGACGTATCGGCGACGATGTTGTTTCCATTACAGGGCCGGGCACAACTAAGTAAAGAGTACAGCTCACTATTTTATGATGCTAAAGCTGTTGAACTCGTTGAAAAAATTGACTACGATTTTTCAACGAGCGATATGCCGTTCGTAGGTATAATGCTTAATCTCATTCGTAAAGGCAATCTGCTGCCAATGTTCAGTCTAGCTGCACTAATGGCAAAGCAATTCGACGATAAGCTAAAAGCGTATATCACGGAGCATCCTCGTGCGTCGGTAGTGAATCTAGGTGCGGGGCTAGATGCGACGTTTTACCGGGTTGACAACGGGACTATCCACTGGTACGACCTCGACCTTCCCGCTGCAATCGACTTCAGAAGGCAGTTGCTCCCAGAACCTGAAAGGGTTACGTACATCGCAAAATCCCTCCTCGACCCGAGCTGGTGCAAGGACATACGCACCGAAGACGGGGTATTCATGATAGCTGAGGCAGTGTTACAGTTCTTTGATGAGGCACAGATGAGGCAATTCTTTTCGATGTTGGCAGACAACTTCCCTGGCGGTGAAATTGTATTTACTACCATGTCCCGATCAGATGGTTTTAGTGGGTGGATGAACATGTTCCCGCCAGAGCAGCGGGAAGCGATGAGAGCAGCGTGGACGGAGGCGATGAAGGAGTGGTGGGAGAAGACTTCACAGGACCAGAAAGACAAAGCGATAACCGCTCTCAAGACCCCGACAAAACCGAAAGGCAAGGAGTGGGCAGATATCGAAGCGTGGTGGAACCAGCTCAGCGATGAGGAAAATGCAGAGGCAATGCGTGACCTTATGTCTTCCTTCTCTCCTATACCAGGTGACAGGGTTGGCATGTGGGCGCCAAAAGATGCGAACGAATTTACCAAGTGGGACAGCCGCATCAGTGTGATCGATCAGCTTTCTGTGTCCAAAAACATTCCACGAGACTTGTTAAGTGCGGATATGCGAAGATTCATGGACTACTTTGATAAGAGCGAAGGATGGATGAATATTTTTCACTTGCGGGTATAATAGCGATGAAATTCCTACGGGGCTCACCTACGGATGCACAATTTTTAACCCCCATTCGCCGGGGAGAGCAGAGAGACGGTTGCTGAATCACATAATGAATGAATCGTAGAACACGCAACAATAAAGGGAAAGCACATCGACCGGCACTTCCGGGAGATCAACTGGCGGAAGGTTGACGAGTATCGGGCAAAGGGGTTATCGTGGTCGGCCGTTTCGATTTCAAGGGTGATGGACATCCCTACAACACGCTGCTTGCGACACGGGCACGGAAAGCGAAAAAGAGTTGTCTTGTGAACTGACCTTTAGTGCTTTCGATTAATGATGTGCCCGATGACAGTACACGTCTCCCCAGCATCGCATCAAACCCGTAAGTGAATAATGGTCGATCTACCACTCTCATCACTGTAGTCCATAAATCTTCGCATATCTTCGCTCAATGAGTCTCGAGGGACATTTCTAAACGTCGGAACCTGGTCTAATACAGTGATGCGGCTGTCCCATTTCGTGATTTTATCCGCATCTTCCAGCGTCGACCTCAAACCCTCGCGGGCGGACATCATTAAGCCGACTATTGCCTCTCCCTTTTCCTCATCGCTTATCTGATCCCACCACGCTTCGATATCTGCCCACTCCTTACCTTTCGGCTTTACCGGGGTCTCAAGCGTGGCTATCATCTTGTCTTTCTGGTCCCGTGGTGCCTTCTCCCACCACTCCTTCATTGCATCCATCAGCGCTGTTTGCAACGCACCCCGTTGTTCCTGCGGAAATTGATTAATCCATAGCCTAAAACTATCTGACATTGACATGGCCTCAAATACAATTTCACCGTCAGGGAAATTGTCTGCCAACATCGAAAAGAACTGCTTCACCTGTGATTCCTCAAGCCACGCAAATACTCCACCGGCTATCATGAACACACCACCCTCGGTATTGATGTCCTTGCACCAGCTCGGATCGAGGAGGGATTTTGCGATGTACGTAACCCTTTCAGGTTCCGGGAGCAACTGCCTCCTGATGTCTATAACCGCGGGAAGGTCGAGGTCGTACCAGTGGATAGTCCCGTTGTCAACCCGGTAAAAGGTCGTGTCAAGCCCCGCGCCAATGTTCACGACGCATGCGTGGGGGTGTTCCGTAAAGAACGCCTTTGCCTTTTCGTCGAACTGTTTTGCTCTGAATGCAGTAAATAAACCAGGGTCGACTGGGAGATTGAGTTTACGAATGGCGTTGAACATGATTACTTGGAAATGCACAAGACTCGCTGAGGAGTCATAGTCCATTTCAATTTTTTCGGCGAGTTCGATGGCTTTGGCGTCATAAAATAGTGAGCTGTACTCCTTGCTCACCTGTGCCCTGCCACGCAACGGAGCCCATAGTGTTTGCGATACGCCGCTTAACTTAACCTTTACTTTATCTCGGTTCATGCTTACTCCTGACGTTATTACAAGTTTCCATCTTGATAGTTCACCCAGCTCCTATTTTTAGCCCTTTTCTGCGTGGAATAGTACGTAATGCCCGTAAATATCATACGTAAAACCTTTGAATCCCGCCTGTGAGAGGTAACTATCAAGTTCCCCTACATCGAAAAGATGTAACATCTCTAGTGATTCCTCCTCACCGAAAGGGAAACTGGTTCCCGAACGCTCAAAAAGCATCTTAAAAGCGGAGAGGTCTCCCTTCACAAATGTATTCACTGCTAACCGAGCACCCCTCTTCATAACTCTTGCCATCTCGCTCAATGCCTCTACGGTGTCTTGAAACGTGTGAAGAGCTCCACTACAAGTAACCCCGTCAAATACGCCATCATAGAAAGGAAGTCTCCCCACCAAGCTACGGGCAAAACGGATGTTTTCTATCTCTTTCTCCCGTGCATATTTGGTCGCCATCTCAAGCATACCCATGGAGATGTCGATCCCGTAGACAAGGCGCATTTTCTGTGCTAAGCGTCTCGTGACGAATCCCGTTCCGCAGGCCACGTCCAATCCTAAGCCGTTCTCCGCATCCACCCTCTCCGTCATCATCTTCGCCATATCTTCATGCGATGGAAGGTTCAACTCAGCGTTTATCTTATCCATAATGCCATACCACGACGGGCCTTCATAGATCTTAGCGAACTCATCGATTTTATCGACCGACCGCAAAACGTGACTTGTACTCTCCGTGAGGTCCTCTAAGACAAAGTCCACGATTCCATTTTTAACAGGGTATTCGACTCCCTCTCGCTGGCAGAATAACCCATCTGTTTTGGGGGTTAACGGCTGCTTACAAACTGGACAGACATAATTATTGTCTTTTACAGATTCGGTGTTCATTTCATATCGCTCCTATCTACCCATCCCTTCTCGATTGACTCTAGTCAACCTCTACTCATACTACCGGACAAGAAGGGGATTAAGATTGTGCCGAATATGTTCGGCTTTTATTGGAAAAAATTCTTATAGACTATCGTTACAGTTGTTATCTCATGCGCAGACTTATTGTGGAGATTTCTGGCAAAGACTTCAGCAAATTAGATCCAGAAGATCCGTTTCAGAAAATACGGTCGGCGGAAGTCCTACACTTTCTCAAGTTCGATCACCAGGAAGTCGCTGTGATACTGAGAGTGGAATTTAACGAGCCGAATGTCAGCATCGAGGACCTATTCGGTGATGATCTGGCTGAGGTAAAGATTCTCGAGCAAGAGAAAGAGAAAGAGAGGGAAATCTACACCTACTTTATCAAGGTCAAACCAGCACAAGCCATCCACGAAGGACCCGATCTCGAAGCAGTCGGAGGGTACTTGTCTCTGCCGTATGAGGTGAGGGACGGAAAGATAAAGATTACGTTTCTCGGAAGTGCGAAGCAGGTGAGAGCTTTTCTCAAGACAGTTGAGGCTGCGGGTGTCCGCTACCGGGTGGTCTCACTTACGGATGCAAGATTCCCGCCTCATTCGCTGATTAGCCATCTGACAGAAAAGCAGCAGAGGGCTCTCATCACGGCCTATACTTTTGGCTACTACGATGTACCGAAGAAAATAAGCCTTGTGCAGCTTGCCGAAAAGCTCGACCTTGCACGTTCCACACTGGATATGCATCTGCGGAGAGCAGAGCGACGGTTGCTGAATCACATAATGAATGAGTCATGACGTCTTCTCTTTTCGCTCGCCCTACTTCTTCTCGAACCTAGAGGCAATGCAAATGTTAACATAACCAACATCAATCCCACATTTAATATTTGGCCTATATCTACCATTTTTGCACCTCTTTTCAGTTATGGGGGGCACTTTGCTTCTCTTCCTCCTTGAGAGACTCGCTTTAACGCTCTCCTGAGCTCACGATTTTCTCTCTCCAATTCGTAACTGCGTAGCTTTAAGGCTCTTAATTCCAACAATCTCGCCGTAGCCTCACCGTCAATGATGGAATTACCTAAAATGATGTAATCACTTTTCAATCAAATTCACTCCTTATTGTGCGTCGCAGGACCTTTCCTTTTTTATGCTCGAGTGTCCTAACAACTGCTGCAGACACCGCAGACCAAGCCCTGCCCTGACGAGACGACGTGAGTGGTGAAGGAAACGAAGCAAGGCAAGGCTGTACAGCAGTGTGTCTTTCCCTCTCATTGATCCTGCAGCAGTTGTCTGGACTACAATATAGGCTAACTACACATTCCATCTATTACCGCCAGTGGTGGTAGCCTCCCCAGTGGCCCCAACCAGGGTGGCCTCCCCACCAGTGACCGTAACCTCCCCATCCGGGATGACCTCCCCAACCAGGGTGGCCTCCCCAGTAACCGTAGTCTTTGTACTGTGCGGTTGCTGTAACAGGTTGCTGCGCATTGACCACTCCGGCGAATAACATCACCGCAGTGAGCGCAAAAACGGCAGTTGCTGCTATCATGGTGCTTCTTTTCATGCTTTTCTCACCTCCCACATTGCTGTGTCACGGTAGTGGGCTCGCGTATAGAAACGTGCAGAGCCAAGTGCATATCGAGACTTCTAGGTTATGAGAGATGTATGTGAAACTAGTTTCCAACTAGTCGCAGACTCATAAACTATAAACTAGCTCCCGAATATGAGGTTCGTCGTTACGCATACCGACAGCAAATGAATGAGAATGGCGGTGAAAGAAGACATGGCTGTTTTACTTCTCGAGTTGTTGACGGTGGCTATTCAGTCCCTTGGTCTCGCATTGACTGCGATGTTCCCTTTGACAGCACCACTGACTGCTCTGCTTACCTTAATATAACGAATGAACGAGGGCACGGAACTATCATGATAACGGGGTCGCGCAAGGCTAGGCGTGTCGCTGCTGCAGAATAGAATAGAACAATAAGGCACCCAACAGAAGGATACCAGAGATGACATATGGCTTGCGCGAACCTAGTCCTCTTTTTAGTCTTGTGAGTACATGCAACGAAGTCTAAACTGCATGCATAATTCGGAGGGTAATGCTTGAAAATACGCTCGGACACATCTGCCCTATTGAACGATCTTTATTTCGACAACTGATTTTCATATGATTCGGCATCGTTACATAAAGGATATTGGATACCCTTATTTCGACAATCAGACGTTGCAGAGAAGATTGAAATGCCGGTGCAAGTACCTATAGTTGTGCTATATTGTGGTGTTGCGTTAATACTACAATTACGATTTATTTAAAATTGAACCGCGTTGAACGGCTCGCAAATCTGCTGCTGTAACACCTAATGGCGCAGTTTTCTTTTTTTGGCAACTCATTTTTTTTGTTCATTATTTCCTCTTCCGTTACTATTTTGAAAATCATGTTAACATAACCACTATTGGCATATCGGACCCTTACCAATAGAAGTTTCCGTGCCGCCATCTGTTGATCGGGTTAGAACGTCCCACCGTCAAACGAATAAGCACCGACATCGCATTAATTTAAAAATGGGCCATAATATGACAATACCCGATCTTACGCCGTAACTGACCAAGGATTGCCATAAAAATCTTCGACGTATACCTTTTTTCTTCAAAAATGAAGCCATAAATGAGAGTTGTGACAAGAAAATGTGGTCACATATCTTTATATTCACTTAATCCACGCTTCTTAACTGAAAAAGCCCGTAAATGCATGGAGCATGTGCGGTGCTCGTGCGTTTCACGCTAACAAACGGACACAGAACTAACACGACTAGAATGTATGGGTAAGGTATACTATGCAAAAGAATGATATTTTCTCTCTTACGTTGAAAAACGGAATAGTACTTTTGATCATTGCGGCGGTCGTTGCACCGACGTTCTATGGGCTCGTGACGGCGATGCCGCAGGGCGTGAACAACGCACCCACGACTGGAACAGAAACGGCCGCAGAGCCGGCGCAGCCGGGCGGGGAGTTCCAGGCTGCCCCGCAGAACACCGGCGGTGATGAAAAGTTAGATACCAGTGGTGTCGGTGGACGGATGCCAGCACTCGCAACGAGTATCACCGGGGTTGTCTACAAGAATGTTGATGGCGATCCTGCGTATAACCCCGACAACGACATCCCCATTCAGTGGGCGACCGTCACAGCCGCGGTAAGCGGAAACGTGGTTGCGACTGCTCGCACTGATGAATCCGGGAAGTACACCTTGTCCGTTTCAACTGGAACGACATATAAGCTCGCCGTTACGCTCCCATTGGGGGGGTCGTACCCAACCTGGAGCCCTACGACACAGCAATGGAAGACGGGCCACAGCACGGTAAAGGCAACTGACACCGTACAGAATACGGACGTTACGATTGGTCAATCATCAGCCCCGGTTACCCACGACATCGCCGTGGATTATCTCCCGCTGAACTACGGGCCCACTGACTTCAGCTACGAGCTGTGGCACTACGGCCCAATCTTCAGCAGTAAGCAAAATGTGGTCTTGGTGCACGGTATTAACGTTTGGACGCCAGGCGTTTCCTTAGTTGGGTCAGGTTACGTGAGAGGCTCTCCTGACAACTCTTTTGGAGGGACGCTCAATCAGTATAGCGGACTCGCGAAAGTATTACAGGATAAGTCAAACATTCGAGCTGGCGACTTCTATAACGCTTGGGACTTTGAATATGCCGAAACGCAACATACTACACTGGACGGCGTCAGGTACTTTCCTGAAAGGAGCAACGAGGTCTATGGCAAAGAGTTAGCGCAAGTACTCCTTGGGTTAGGGAGTTTACCTGTCCCCCTCCCGGGAGGGGGATTCATAATCATCGGCCACTCAATGGGAGGCTTAGTGGCCAGGTGCGCTGTGCAACTGTCGGGGGCCAGTAATTATGTGACGAATATCATCACCCTTGATAGCCCGGGGATATTTGGAGGGGGATTTGCTGGAATCAAGAATCCTCCGGGGTGGTTGGGTTTAGCATCGGATCCTGTGAAAACACTAGTGAAAGAAATGGATCAAAATAGCGAGTTGCTATGGAGGTTAAATAGCGATTACACAAAGCAGAAGTATCCGTTTAAGGTGCTGACACTCGTGGCAGATCCCGCTCTACCTGTAAACCCTCTGATCGGTTATGTGCTAGGAATAGATCCTTCGGAAGGAAATGCGGGCTCACGGCTTGTGGAGTGCGGACCCGATGGGAGCATCATCCCTAACTCTCAGAGTGCATGGGCCATTGTACCAAACAAGGATCATGTCGGCACTTGCGCGATTAACGACGCTAGCCACCCGTCCTTCCAGCTTATAAAACAGTTCCTCAACGGTGGTGTCTTCACTGGATCTCCTACCGGCAAGCCCTGCTTCACATTCGTGTTCAAACACAAGGTGGAATTAACGGGGTACCCGCAGGTTATCCTGCCCGGCGGCACTAAGATCGTCGTATCAGATATGATTGCGAACACGTACAACATCGAGGGCACGACCTACTACGCGTATACGCTACAGGCACCGGCAAGTGAGCACGGCACAATGAAGATCTACTGGGACGCCGACCACTACGCCACGGCCACGTTGACCCAATCGCAGTCCGCGATCAGGAAAGAGGTGATTAACAATTAGGCTCCGATTCACGCACCGACGCCAACACGACTCACCCTCACCGCCTCAGCAACATCCGTGAAGGCAGGCACCTCTTTCACCCTCAGCGGCACCCTTCAGCGAGCGCTGAGCGGCACGGGGCTCCATGGCGCCACCATCCAGCTCCAGCGGTCGGCGGACAGCGGCGCCACGTGGGCTGACGTTGCCGGCAAGACCGCAACGAGCGGCGCGGGGGGATCCTACAGCATCTTGTACAGCGGCGAACCGAATGCCGGGGCGTACCCGGTCCTGGACGACCTTCGCGGGGCACTATCGGGGGGACCACCTACGCGTCGGACAGCTCGCTTACTACTGCCTCTATGTCAGCTCTCAACCTGTCGGCATCAAACCCCCCGGCGATAAACCGGGGTTTATTCTCCGCAATCAACGTGAAAAGAGCGTTCATCTGTTCGTCTCGCGGAGCCTGTAAAATCTCTTCATGGTCGTGTAAGATATTGCGCACCTTCCTTCTCCGTCCTTCCTCTGTTAGTGCAGGTATCCACACGCGGCTTATATGACGTTCCGTTTCTTCAACGATCTTAGGAGGGGTTAATTCAGGGTGGAGCCTCCTATTCAGATCGAAAGCTGAGGTGCGCCACCCGTCAGATTCATCCAAACTATAAATGTGTGGCACTATCCGATGTGTTAGCTCCCGTACTGCTAAAGCAAGAGAAATAACGCAATCGTCATGATACCCCGACGGTGCGGCATACGTGACGTTTCCAGCACGTGTTCTCTCATACTCATAAATTGATAGCTCGTTTATGAGTTCTTGTATCTCCGGAAAGCTCACTTCTTCCTGTTCAATTTGTAATGCCAAATTCTCGATGTGCCGTTGCTTTCTGGCATTGGTGAAGGTCGTGCCCTCGACATCTATCCCTAACGCCCTAACTTGTTCCAACAGGGGATCGCTTTGTCCTGTCGAGTCCATTACCACCCGCGCGTTATTGTACTTCGTTGCAACTGCCTTAAGCCGCTGCAATTGGAACGTATAATCAATTCCGGTAAAGCGGTCAAATGCCACAACGTGCTTCCTTTCTACGTCTACAACGGTGATGACGGAGAAGTCTGAGTGCTTCGCCGCATCCCATCCGATAACGTACACGTGCCCCGACTGTGGCTCTTCCAGGGTGCCCTTAACACAGTTGTGAATGTGTCGGAACACCCCCGCACTATTTTCCATGAACTCAGCACGGTACTCCTGACTGAACACGTCCGACGGCAAGGTCGCTCTCGCCTCTTCAATCTCTTCGTCCTTGATGTAGGGGTTACTCGACGTCGGGAACGTAAAGCTCTCGTACTCCGGGTACTGCTGATCCTGCCCGCGAGCAAAGAGCTCATAAAACCAGTTACGTCCCCGTGGCGTGCTAATGAACATAGCCCGACCCTGCGTATCGCTGAGTGTGGGACGCAACGTGAACTCCCATGCATCACGGTCAACCATTGCCGCCTCATCGATGACCAGGAAGTCAACCCGCGCCCCGCGAAGATTGTCAAACCTGTCAGCCGATTTAAACTCAATGGCAGAGCCGTTAACGAGCTCAATCCGCCGCGTCGACTTGTAATTAGCCGCTATGGCGTCAGAAGGGAGGATGCCGAGTACCATTCGGTACGCGAACTTTGTCTGCTGATACACCGGCGCTACCCACCAGCTCACTGACTCCCGGCATTTAGACGCATGAAGAACCACTTCATTTACGCACGCTAGGGTCTTGCCAAACCTGCGCCCACACGCCACGATGCGAAACCGTGCGTTGCTCTCGTGTATTTGCCTTTGCGCGTCATGTGGTTTGTACAGTTGAATGTCCTTTCGCATGTCCTTCTGCTCCCTCGGCTTCCGTCCACACCGGGTTTAAATCCGTGGGCTCATTAGCTCTGTGTTTGCTCTCTTCTCTCACATCTTCAGCAACTGGTTCTTCGACTCGACTTCTGCGTATGCCCCAGCGCTCTGGCGCTGTTCTCTCGAGCATCCACATCGCCGCTTTCAAATCGTTGCTTTTTGCCAGTTTCTCAACTAAGCGCACTTCCCGCTCAGCCTGTGCCTGTTCAATTGCTTCATAGAGCTCAGCGTAAATGCTGCCCTCTTGTTGTTTACCGAGCGCGAGCCAGTGATAGTAGGTTCGTTCGCACACGCCTGCGAACTTGTACGCTGTAACGGCGTAGTTGCCGGCTTTAATGCATTCGGTGATCTCAGTGATTTTCTTGTCTGTCAATTTCGTTTGTCGAGGCATACTAATACGTGTACAGAGAAAACGGAAAAGGGTATCGCCTTCCGAGAGGCAATACTTATGATTCTGCTGACACACGCGTATATCACGTTCTCCTGAAAAAAGCTAAAATCTAAAACCAAAGGTGCAATTATTCTTGGTCACGCTAATTTAAGAACGAACGGGTGTATATTTGAAGCTTCTAGAGAGTGATTTACGAGAGATGTATGGCCGCGCCGCCCACGCATCAGCCGCGGGGAACCCTAGTAATTGCGACGAATCCGTCGTCAGCCAATACCCTTGAATATCAACCACCACCAGAAATTAATTGCTATTGGTATTATTGTTGCAACTATTGTTAGCATAACGAACGGTATTGTGAGTTTTGTTGGGTCTTTCCATATCACATAAAATACGATTATGTCTACGATAGATACGACAACAGTAACGATAATAAGAAATCTTAAAAAGAGACTAATCATAGTCTTTCACTTGGATGTCAAATCTTATAACTATTATGACTGTGCTTAGCTTCAATAGACTTAGTCCTCTCAAGATACGCTCCTGACAGAAAAATTGAGAGGATGAGAACTACCTGCCCTTCTTACAACGCGGCACGTGTGGCATTTAGTCAAGAAGTGTGGTCGAATGGTAGGTCTTGACGTGCATCCCCTACACTGCGGGGTAGTTACGCGATCAACGCGGTTCTGGCGGAATAGACACTAGGGGGTGCAGCTGTTGCCCTGTCATGCCGGGATCCAGACAACTACCATTTACTTGAAGTTCAAACACCAAGGCCTGCGAGAGGTGCATAACAAAGTCGAATTTTAAGAAGCTAACTTTACAATGTGAACGGTTAGCTAAATCACTTTTTTATGAGTACACAAACTATCGTCTCATAAGACAGAGAAGCACCTTATATTGAAAGAATATGAAATAATTGGCAAGGTTTCAATTCGACTTATGATAAATAAAGAGTTGTAATCTATCTTTAATTTCTTACGAGCAGTTCCATCGGGATCGGTTTTTATGCGTACTTCTCTCTGTCTATCACCTCTCCGTTCATGTGCCTCCTTGTCGTTGTTCAAATCATCCGTTCATAGAAGGTGTCCGATGTGAATCGACTCTCTCTTTGGATGTCGTACGCAAATCCAGTAATGATAGTCAAAAAAAGAAGTCCAAACATGAAGGGAGGAAGAATGTTTATAAGGTTCCAGTTGTTCCCGAAGATCGCGATTTCAAGGTCGATGAACGCCAGTAAGAAGAAGGCTATGAGAGGCCATGGCCACAACTTTGCAAGTAAGTGCCGTGAGTTAATAGAGAGGTGTACGCGCCACCACGTTAACGGCGCATGTATCCTGGTCGCGACAAGACCAGCTATGATTGCAAGGGAGATGGATGCGAGGCCTCCACCAACAAAGAGCTGTATGATTGAGAGAAGAATCAGGACTAGGCCGCCGTTCTTCCTCCCAACAAACGCGGTCGCCCATATTATGACTATAAGGCTGACGATGATCGCAAGGACACCTGTTACGAAAAAGTTGGGAATGAAGGTCAGGGCAGGTTCGCTTCCCTGAAACACACTATTCGCCTGGTGACCAATGGCATCTATCACTGGGCCGCTTGTTGCAACATTACCTTGAAGTGTTTCAAATAAACCATGCTCCACTCCGAGCAGTCCAGCCAAAACCCCGACTGTTGAAGCCACTGCTCTTGTCGCGCTGATATCACACTTCAATTCTGATTCACATCCTACGTGAAACGCACGTCAAAGCTGAATTATTTACTCGACCCTAAAGCGTTTTCCATCGGATTTACAGATGCGCTGCATCACGTTCCTGCCGCTTATGGCGGCGTTTGTGAGGCCGATATCGCCCGCCCACTGTCCGACCATATAAAAGTTTTTAAGCCCTGGCAGCGTTCTACACCATCCTTTTCCCCGTAAAATGTTCAAGACTGCGCTAAATCCCTGTCCCGGCATCCATGCCTGAAATCCCTGCCATGTCTCCGTATACCGCTCAAACGTCATCGGCGTTGCGACATCTACCACTTCAATCTGCTCCTTGAACCCTGGAAACCGCATCTCCAGTTGGTCAGCAAGTGTCCCCGCTACGCGTTCTTTCTCTGCCTCATACGCCTCATAGGTCGGGTAGAGGCGTTTCCAATACGCGTAACTTGAGTTCAGCACCACCTTGATTACCCCTTTTCGCGGCAGTGCCATGCTGCGATCGTGACTGCTAAGTTCTACATCGAGCCGGTCAACTTCTGCATCCATTACAGTAACGGGCTTCTCCAGGAAAAGAACGAGCGCATGCGGCTCATCTGATATATCGCGGTTCACCCCAAACGACACGTGAACGGTCATATCTTGCCGTTCGACGGGCTTCGAATAAAACGTTCGGATGCGCTCGTTGGTATACTTCCCCTCGAGCATTTCAAAAATAGTGTTACGCCCATCGGCGTTGGAAATCACGATATCAGCCTGATGCTCTGTGCCGTCAGCCAAGACAACGCCCACAGCCTTATCGTCTTCCACAAGAATTTTAGCGACACGTGATTTGTAGTGAATAGTTCCGCCAAACTCCTGGTACCGCGCTGCAATCGCTTTTGAGAACTCAAGTGAGCCGCCAACAGGCCAGCCTAGGTCGCGCTTGTGCATCCATGCGAGAAAGTTCAATAAGAACAACATGGGAACGCCTTCAAAATCGTACAGCACCGTCGGGAAGGCCTTTTGCAGGAAAGGATCGTTAAAACGGGCGGCATAGTCCCGCAGGCTTATTCTCGCCCACTTCATTAGGGCGGGAGCAAACGTAAGAGCCCGAATGAACTCCCCTATGCCTGCTATCGGTAGTGAAAAGAGTTCTAAACCGGTAAAATGTCGTGCAGCGTTGGTGAGCTCCTCAATAACTTTAGCATCAGCGGGAGAGAGCGCTTTCATATGCGTTTCAAGCTTATCGATATC
This sequence comes from Methanobacteriota archaeon, assembly GCA_963704625.1. Lineage (GTDB taxonomy): Archaea > Halobacteriota > Bog-38 > Methanoflorentales > Methanoflorentaceae > DASPRZ01. The sequence continues at coordinate 2,520,087 of OY969924.1, forward strand.
TGTGTAGACCGTAAAAACGTGTGCACCCTCTTCTACCTGTACAAACTCGTCATAGGCAACCATCGGCCGTGCGGGGACTGCCCCGAGCTCGCGCCAGATGCTGTGAAGTTTCGTTGTTTCGCCCGATCCCGCCAGGTTGTGGATGCAGCAGTCAAACGTATACCCCTTTCGCTTCCATGAGGTGCATACGCCACCGGGTGTGACGTGCTGCTCAAAAATCTGTGTAAAATACCCATTCATCTGGGCGTAACACCCAGCGGATAAGCCAGCCATTCCGGCTCCGATGATGATGATTGATTTTGGCATTGAATCTTCTCAAACGCTGCAAGTCCTCGTCACCCCCTTATCATGACATCTTCGCTTATAAACACAAGGGTCAATGTTGGTGTCATACACGTGAGAGAAGGAGCAAGCCGACCAGATCTCAGCGTCACCAACACGCGTAACTTCGGGGATCACCTCATCATGCGGATGCGCGTGAGCGAATTGCTGCACATACGACTACAGGACATAGAAGCCCATAACAACGCGATAAACATCCTGAAGGCGAAGGGGGATAAGACGCGCCGGGTATATTTGGATCCCGGCACGCTGCAGGCGTTGGCAGAGTATGCCCAAAAACACAATAGACCAGTGGACCGGCCCGTATTTCAGTTAACCCGCCAGCAGGTGTATAACATCGTTCATCGGTATGGCCGGACGATTGGTAAGAAAATTCACCCCCATACGTTACGTCATAGCTTTGCCATAAACTGGGTACGACAAAATCAGGATCTTAGAAGATTGCAGTTATTACTGGGGCACAGCAGTCTGGCAGTCACGCAGGGATATCTACAGTTTAAGGATGCCGATATCATGGACGCGTATAACAGCGTTGATTTTGGGAGTGTGTAGAGTCTTGTGATACCTGATTCATTTGGTACTTACGGATTGACGATATTACCCGACCACATCACAGGTCCCATTGGTATCAAACTCGCAAGTGGATAATGCTCGACCCTATTCTCTCATCACTGTAGTCCATTACTCTTCGGATCTCTGCGCTCACTGAGTTTCGTGGGATATTTTTAAACATCGGGAGCTGGTCTATCACGGTGATGCGGCTATCCCACTTTGTAAATTCACTCGCATCTTCCAACGTCCACAGGCCAACGCCCCCGCGGAAGAATGTCATGACGCCGACCATTACCTCCTCTTTCTCCTTATCGCTGAGCTGATTCCACCACGCGTCGAGATCGGACCACTCCTTACCTTTTGGCTTTGTCGGCGTCTTGAGCGTGGCTATCATATCGTTCAGCTTATCTTTCTGATCTTGCAGTGCCTTCTCCCACCAATCCTTCAGCGCTTCAGCCCACGCTGCTCGCATCGCGTCCCGTTGTTCCGGTGGAACCATATCCATCAATGCACTAACGCTATCGTCTGATCCTGATCGGAAGTTAAACACAATTTCACCGTCAGGGAAGTTGTCTGCGAGCATCGAAAAGAACTGTTGTACCTGCGATATCTCAAACCACCTTAACACCCCGCCGGCTATCATGAATACCCCGTCTTCGGTGTGTTCGATGTCCTTACACCAGCTCGGATCGAGGAGGGATTTTGCGATGTACGTTACCCTGTCAGGCTCCGGGAGCAGCTGTTTCCTGATGCCGATGACAGCAGGAAGGTCGAGATCGTACCAGTGAATCAGCCCGTTATCGACGCGGTAAAACGTCGTGTCAAGCCCTGCCGCGATGTTCACGACGGATGCGTTAGGGTGTTTTGCAATGTACGTTTTTGCCTTTTCGTCGAACGGTTTTGCTCTTAGCGCAAACAGACTAAATCCTGGTTGATTGATTTTACGAAAGAGATTAAACATTATACCTATGAACGGCGGAACATCACTTGCTGAAAAGTCATAGTCAATTTTTTCAACGAGTTCAACGGCTTTGGCGTCATAAAATAGTGAGCTGTACTCCCTGCTCAACTGTGCCCGGCCCCATAAGCACACCAACATCGACGCCGATGTGCCGCCTAATTTAACCTTTACTTTGTCCTGTTGCATGTCTGCCATTACTCCTATGGATTAATTGCATGTTTCAACTCTTTTCGGTGCATGCAGTGATTGCACTTCACCTTAGTATGCTTAGTATGTTGAGCATAATATTATATAACTTGCGCTCATCAAGGCAAGGAGGAACGGCGGTGAGGTTGTACAAATAGCTGCAACGAAACATAAAGCTTGTAAAAGTATGATAAAGTCGAGTTTTAAGATAGCTCAGTAAGATCTGTGTTTCCAAGCATGTTTCATGCCTTACCCCTCCGAGTTACACGTAGTTTACCCAGCACATCATATTCAACAATTTGACATGCGCCGTTGCCATAGTCATAAATAAGCCCCCTGTCTGGCAGATCCCCAACATTGATATTATTCTAAATGCTCTGCTTGCCACCGCTGCTTCTACTTATCGGCATGTATGATGAGCATAAGCTATATTATGCCCAACATACTAGGCATACTAAATGTCAAGGTGCAATTAGCAAACGCACCGAAAGGTTACCAGTTTTAGCGATGACCTATATCCGGACGTGCATTATGCTGTAGACTACGAAATAACCACTGGAATAACCCAACGAGCAATGAGCGAGAGTCCAGAGTTGAAAGGAAAAGGAACCTCTTATGCCCAAAGTGAGATGCAGAAGGCGGACCAAATATCCATAAAAAGAGGGGTTAAAAATAGCGTTCTCCTTTTCTCTGGTGAAGCTACTTCAGCGGTAATATCATTCATCTTTTTTATCTATATCGCGAGAGTGTTTCCAGTTTCGGAATTTGGTTTATACATCACTATCGTCTCTTTTGTCTCACTTTTCTCAATTTTACCGCATTTTGGCATAAATACGGTCATCATTCGTGAAGGGGCAAAGGAACCTGAGCATACGCATCATCTCATCTCCAATGCAGTGGGATTAGAGACGCTTTTGTCCGCTGGCTCGATATTGCTTCTTACCGCTTGCATGTTTTTCACCCCTTATTCATTTGACGTAAAGTTACTCATTGTGTTGGCCTCTTCAACCCTGCTGATGAGCGGACTCGGCAGCTTGTTCCGTTCAGTTTTCAACATCTATCAGGATATGAAATACGTCTCAGTCTGTAAGATCGTCGAACGCGTTATATTCGTATTTTTTTCAGTCATTTTTATAGCTCTCGGATTTGGAATAGTTGGCATCATTTATGCCACGATCGCCGGCGCTTTTATAAACATGCTTCTAAGCTTCGTTAAAAGCCGACAGATTCATTATTATAAGCTGAATTTCAAGCCAATTTTTGATAAGAACATTATCGGTCCAGCGGTATGGTTTGGGCTCGCAGCGCTCCTCGGAACCATGTGGTAGAGGATAGACACCATAATGATATCGCTTCTGATTGGTGTACGATCTGTCGGACTTTTTACACCTGCTGTCAATTTCGTTGAGGTTGGAGATATGGCGGTTGTTGCCTTAACTGGTGCATTTTTTCCCGTGCTCTCAAAAGCAGTTCATAAAAGGAGAATTACAAAAAAAGAGCTCTTCAGATATGTGTCATACTTTACAATAGCGGGAGTTGTTATAATCGTAATGACCTTTGCATTTTCGAATCAACTTATCTACTATACATTTGGCCCGAAATTTACTGAATCAGTTGATTTCTTAAACGTTCTCATCTTAGGATTTTCGATTGGCCTTATCGCCGTTCCGACGGCTCTACTGCTTGACGCCACAAATAACCAAAAGGTACGCGTTCTTAATGCAACCTACATGTCACTCGCAAATTTCGGACTTAACTTATATCTTATACCAATTATGGGGGCTGTAGGGGCGGCATATTCCACAAGTATTTCGCAAATACTTGGAACCGTGTTGGGCGTCCCTATAGCACTGTACTTTTTAAAAAGATCGGATTACATATGAGACGAGACAAATAGGGCGAATATGAAAGTAATGGCAAATACGTCAGGCGACGATATTCTCCCGGAATTTGGTTCTTCTACAGTACCGCCGCCTTTATGCATTCTCAATAAATCTTGGTATGCTTTCTTTTTTATTTAAATGATCTACAGGGAATCCCGAATTCTGTCTCTAGCGCTCGAATGAAGTTATTTGCTTTGATGGCTGCCTAAACATCATTACGTATCATTTGTTCGATGTGAATGTTAGCGAGGTGTACGATACCGCAGTGTTTTAATTTTATCTGTATACCTCTGGAACACCTCAGCCTACCTCCTTGCAGCATTCGCGGGGATTGGAGTAGGTGTAGATGTTGGCGTGGGTGACTACCGAGCGCCGAGGGAGCAACCCTGCTCCTGTCCAAGCGAACCGCTTATTGATGTTATTACCCGATCACATCACACGTCTCCGTGGCATGGCATCAAACTCGCAAGTGAATAATGCTCGACCCTATTCTCTCATCACTGTAATCCATGAATCTTCGCATCTCTGCGCTCAATGAATCTCGTGGCATATTTTTGAACATCGGGAACTGGTCTATCACGCTGATACGGCTGTCCCACCTTGCGATTTCGTTTATATCGTTAGGCACCCACGTACCGACCCTTCCACGGAAGGCTGTCATAAGGTCACGTAATGCCTCCTCCCTTTCTGTATCGCTGAGCTGATCCCACCACGCTTCGATATCTGACCACTCCTTACCTTTCGGCTTTGTCGGAGTCTCGAGCGTGGCTATCATATTATTCACCTTGTTTTTCTGGTTCTGTGGCGCTTTCTCCCACCAGCCCTTCATCGCCTCCATCCATGCTCGCTCTCATCGCGTCCCGCTGCTCTGGTGGAAACCTGTCGATCCATGTTCTAAAACCACCATCTGATCTTGACACAGCATCAAATACAATTTCACCATCAGGGAAGTTGTCTGCGAGCATCGAAAAGAACTGTTTCACCTGCGCCTCCTCAAAGGAATGTAGCACCCTATTCACGCCGCCGGCTATCATGAATACCCCGTCTTCGGTGTACTTTACGTCTTCGAACCAGCTCGGATCAAGGAGGGATTTTGCGATGTACGTTACCCTATCAGGTTCCGGAAGTAGCTGTTTCCTGATGTCAATGACAGGAGGGAGGTCGAGGTCATACCAGTGGATCATCCCGTTATCGACGCGGTAAAACGTCGTGTCAAGCCCCGCGGCAATATTGATGACAGATGCATAGGGGTGCTCTGCAATGTACGCTTTTGCCTTTTCGTCGAATTGCTTTGCTCTTAGCGTACCTAAACGAAATTCTGGTAGAGTGATATTACGAGAGATACTAGACATTATATCTTCAAACGGCACATCACTTGCTGAGAAGTCATAGTCAATTTTTTCAACGAGTTCAACGGCTTTAGCATCATAAAATAGCGAGCTATATTCCTTGCTCACCTGTGCCCGGCCCCATAAGCACCCCAGCATCGAGGCCGACATGCCGCTTAACTCAACCTTTACTTTATCCTGTTTCATGTTTTACTATTCCTTTGTTTAACTACTCGTTACATCATGTGGAAGAGATGCGCGTGCCACGAGCGCAGCGCTATATCCGTGAGACATCACACCAGTCTTGTGCACTTTTATAACTTAACTTAAAATCTCGAAAACCTATTCGCTATCTCTCCCGACCGGGGCAAGACCGGGATGTTTATCAGTGGTAAAATGAACGTAACGTAACTACAGCACCTCTCCCTCTTCATCAGCGAGTTCCACCACCTTCAGCTTCAGCCCCCTTCTCTCTGGCACCACCTTCATTATAAAATACTCTCCCCCTTTGAGGTTGAGAGTCGTCCTTATCTCTTTGGGGATGACCACGTAATACGAGGTGCCATCAGGCGCATTTACCCCTTGACGAGCACCGGAGGGGGCATCGCTTTTTCTTTTTCTTTTTCTTTTTCTTTTTCTTTTACTTTTATGCTCTCTTTCTCCCGATCCTGATCCACGTAGCTCACCGTTTGTATCCTATATAAGTGATAAATAATAAGATGGGAAGGGACAGGATCCCATCACATCTTTTCTATCATTGACTTTATGGTCTTCAGCGTCTCCACTTTGTACTGCAGCAATTTAATCTTGCTTTCTTTCTTCATGATCTTGCCCTCAAGCTTCCGCAGGCATGAGCGCTTTCTTCTCGCTGTCGCCAAGCTTGTCCCACAGCATCATCATCATCTCGGACTTCTTACCTTCTTCTTTTTGTTCATGCATTACTTTTCAACTCCTTTCGGTGCACGTGCTGATCGCACCGTGGTATGTAGTATGTTTAGTATGTTTAGCATAATATAGCTTACGCTCATTAAGGGTAGGGAGGAACGACGGTGAGGCTGTACAATAGCTGCAACGATGCATAAAGCTTGTAAAAATATAACAAAGTCGAATTTTAAAATAGCTCAGTAAGATCTATGCGTCCGAGCATGTTTTTCGTGCTTTACCCCTCCGAGTAACACATGTGGTTTACCCTTCGACGCATACTTTTTCCTTCAAAAAATGAAGCCGTAAATACGTGAAAAGCGCGGTGTGACAATTCTGTGTCACACATCTTTATACTAACACTTGATGCACGCTTCTTGACCGAAAAGCCTGTAAATGCGTAAAGATCGTTTGCAGTGCTACAACAATAAAAAAATGGATGTGAATAATTATGCAACAAGTTACCTGGAGGGTAAGAGCGTGCGGGTATGCAAACCGCTTTCACTCATCGCCGTCGCACTCTTAGTCAGTGTCCTCTTTGTCGGCATGGCCCAAGTCGCCGCTGCGGGTGCGGGCGACTCCATGCAGTTTCGGTATGACGCGGCACACACCTGCGACTATAGCCCAGTGGCGGGGAGCACTCTGCCAATTGGTCAACCGAAGTGGGCCGTCTGGACGGAACATCTATCATCTTACCCGCATCAAGGGGGAACGTGGCTTACATCCCCTGTGGTCGGAAACGGGATACGTCAACGCTCTCTTCAGAGTTCTTTCCCTGCGGTCGTAAATGGAGTCGTCTTTACGGCATCATACAGAGATGATGATTTCTGCGGCGCCCTCGACGCGGCAACGGGGAAACTGGTGTGGCGTTTCAGGCCGGATAACGGAGAAAGAATCGATGTCTCCCCCGCCGTCGTGAACGGCATCGTCTACACGGCGAGTGAGGGAAAGAGTGAGGGAAATAAAGTCTCGCACGTCTACGCCCTCGACGCGGCAACGGGAAAGGAGGTGTGGCGGTTTGCGAGGCCCTCCGAAGACACAGACGAGTGGGGTGGGGTGCAGTTCGGGAGCCCGGTCGTCGCCAATGGGATGGTCTATGTGCCGTGCGACGACTTCTACGTCTACGCCCTCAACGCGGCAACGGGGAAGGAGGTGTGACGTTTTAAGTCAGGCATTGAACAGGTCGGAACCTCACACGCTTATAACTATGGGATCTCAGGGGAACCGGCGGTCGTCAACGGGATAATCTACATCCCAACCGATGCTAGCCAAGTCATTGCGCTCAACGCGGCAACGGGAAAGCTGGTGTGGGGCATCGCTATCTGTCGTGACTGGTACCTACGTGACGTCGCCGTCGCCAACGGAATGGTCTACGTGACAGGCAGAAGCCCAAATATAGACAAACGTGGCATATACTCCCTCGACGCGGCAACGGGGAAGGAGGTCTGGAACTACACGATAGACAAGGGCATGGAAGGAGTTTCTTGCCCCGCTGTTGCCAACGGGATGGTCTACATGAGGGTGAGTGACGGCGGTAAGATCTACGCCCTCGACGCGGCAACGGGGGCGGTAAAGTGGCAGTCCGAGGGTTACAAGTATGGAGGATCAGGGCTCGACAATCTTCCGGTTGAGTATGCCAACGGAGTCGTCTACGTGTCGTCGCTCAATGACGAAGGCCTCTACGCCCTCGACGCGGCAACGGGGGCGGTAAAGTGGCACCTCAAATCAGCAGATCCAGTTTACGTTAAAACGAGTGGAAACTACGCTATAGTCGACGGTGTCATCTATGTAAACTCCGATGGTCAGGTAGGAGCCATCATTTGAGGGCGGCTCTCACCACTGCCATCGCCGTCATCGCAGTGTCCTGCGAACATCGTGCAACGCGCAGCGGTACTCTTGTAGATGAAAATGCGTGAAGGGAGGTGTGAAAAGCAAATTAGAGCGTCCGCCCTAACGATAGCTCAACCGTAACAAGGAACGCCATAAGCAAGCAGAGCTGAAAAACGACAAACAGGGAGGGAGCGTGTAAGTCACCAGCGTTGCCTCCCGTTATCTCTTTTGAATAAAACGTGTGAAATTAAAAAAATGAAACCATAAAAAGTATTAGAATTGCCGTTTTGCCGTTTAAATTAGCTATTTGCTGTATTTATTGGACTTTGTTCTTAGTTGCGCATTTACTAGGATCCACCGGCCAGCTGCACGCCCCACAATTGTTGCAACGAACGCTTGTCACACATTATTTAATACCAATGCGTGCAGTATCTATCAATTTTAAAATAACCGCAAAAGGAGGTGAACGACATGGCGAAATATTTGACCTTGTGGCATTTAAATCCGATGGCGGTGCCTCATGACCCGGCTGAGCACGTAAAGTTAAATGAGATGCTGTACGCAATGATGGACAACATGTTAAAGACAGGTGAAATAACGGAGTTCGGCTTCTTCCTAGAGGGATGTTCAGGATATACAATGAGTGAAGGAGAGTCCGCAGATACCTTCAGGAAGGTAACCGGATTCTTCCCCGTCATTACGGTCGAGTCACGAGAAATAATACCCTACGAGACGGGAAAGGAAATCTTGAGGGGGGTTTTTAACGAATTAGCAGAAGCAGCAAAGAAGTAGTGGTTCTTGATGTACTTACTTTACGGAAACGGTTAGAGCGCATGACGTAGATTTTGGCGCCAGGCTAAACTACAAAGCGACAGAGTAGACCGATATACGGTTATATTAGTACACATTGTCACAAAACGAGAAAATCCTAATAACACAGTTATTTGCTCGATTGCTGCTCAAATCTTTCTTTTTTTCGTATTTATGGACATTGACGCATCCACATGCCAGGTGCAGGCCTAATTGTCGGAAGAGGATAAACTGCGAAAGTGCGTCAAAATGAAAATCGTTATGTAAGAATTGTAACATTTCCTTACATTGGCTAACACATGGATATAAAGCACTACCTCGAGCCAGAACAGATTAATGCCATTCTTGAGCACGCAAAAACGTGTAGCAGCAGGGATTACCTTATCCTACGGTTGTTGTGGCGAAGTGGCATGCGCGTGTCTGAGCTCTTGGCTCTGAAACCGTCTGATCTTGAGCCGTACAATCAAGTTCTGAATATCACAAAAGCCAAGGGCAAGAAGCAACGACGCGTCGTGGTTGATCCCCCCATGTTCGCTATGCTCTCCACATATATTTCAGAGACGGATATCCCAGAGGAACAGCCCATCTTTGGACTCTCTAGCGTGCATATCTGGAGACTGTGTCAAAAATACGGTAAGATGATAGGCGTTGACGTGCATCCCCATATGTTCCGTCACAGCTATGCGATCCACTTAATACGAAATGGCGTAGATCTGCGAAGACTGCAACAGTTGCTAGGCCATTCAAATATTCAGACTACGACGGTCTATTTGCAATTTCGGGATCAGGATCTGCGAGATGTGTATAATAAAGTAGAATTTTGAAGTAGTTAAATTTACAATGTGAATGTGAACGAGAATTTTAATCCTTTTTATGACTGCACAAATTACCACCACCGGCCGATCTAGACACTCCCTTACCAGACATGCGGGATGAGACGATATCTCACCCGAGCCATATAGGCGTCATAGCCTTTGAGTCCTTTCTGTAACACACGTTCCTCCCCCACCGCCCGTCTAGCAAGTATGCCCACGAGGGGGAGCCCCAGGAGCACTCCGATCCACGATCCCAGCAGGAAACCAGACCCTAGGAAAAAGAGGAGCCCGGCGGCATACATAGGATGGCGCACGTAGCGATATGGCCCAGTTGACACGACTGTTTGCCCTCGATCTTCTTGGATGTGTACCGCTGACGACGCGTAAGGATTCTCCCGAAAAGTCAGGTACAAGAGGTAGAACGAGCACGACAAAACAATCACTCCCACAACGTGAAGCCATGTCGGCATTTGCGACCAATGAAATCGAACGGCATCGAGTGGTATAGAGATAAGCCAGATACCGACAAGGATCAATATTAATATCATGTACGCCTTGTCCCAGGTGGGTTCATCAGGTTTGAACCCTGTCGAACGCTCCGTTAACAATCCGGGATTGTGCCTGAACATCCACAGAACATTGCCAAAATAGCAGCTGGAGAACAAAATCCAGAAGATCCAGCCGTAAAACCAGAAGACCGTGCCTGCCGCAAGAAAAGACACCAGAGGGAGCATCAGAAACTCAATTACGACCGTTATAAGCATTTTTGGATTGATAGCGCTCATCTGTTATACACCTTTTATATTGCTTACCGTCTAAGACACCTATGCCTCTCTTTGGTCTTAACAGCATTGGAAACGGGGAAAAAGAGCGAAACCTCGATGTCATTAATGATGGGCAGGTAAAAATGTGACTCATAATTTACAGCAGTATGAGTGGTTGCCGAGCGGGAGCGTGAGAACCTGAGCGAGAGGACGAAGGCAGGGGGTGGCACGGGCTCGAATCGAAGGAAAGCACATCGGCAGGCCCTTCCGGGAGATCAACTGGAGAGAAGGTTGACGAATACAGGGCAAAGGGGTTATTATGGTCGGCCGTTTCACGGGTGATGGATATTCCCTACAACACGCTGCTGGCGGCAAAGGCACGAAGGGCGAAAAATTAGTTGGCTTTACCACTTCTCTGCGTGGAACAGTATGGCAGGTCCGTAAATATCATACGCAAACCCTTTGAACCCTGTCTGTGAGAGGTACCTCTCAAGTTCCTCTACATCGAAAAAATGTACAGCCTCTAGTGCTTCTGCAACAAAAGGATTACCAGCTCCCAAACACTCAAAACTCTTCCTGAAATTGGAAAGATCTTGTTTCACAAATGTCTGCACTACCAGCCTAGCGCCCCTTTTCATGACCCTCGCCATCTCGTTCAATGCCTCTGCGGTGTCTTGAAACAGATGGAGCGCTCCGCTACAGGTCACGCCGTCAAATACGCCATCCGGGAAGGGAAGTTTCTCCGCCATACTACGGGCAAAACAGACGTTTCCTATCCCCCCTTCTCCTGCATATTCGACCGCCTTCTCCAGCATGCCCATTGATATGTCGATCCCGTAGACAAGGCGCATCTTCTGTGCTATGGACCGAGTGACTATTCCTGTTCCGCAGGCCACATCCAGTCCTACGCCGTTATTCGCATCTACCATCTCCGTCATCGTTTTTACTATATCTTCATGCGACGGGAGACCTAACTCAGCGCTTATCATATCGAAAGTACCAAGCCACGATGGGCCTTCATAGGTCTCAGCTGCACTATCGAGTTTATCGACAGACCTCAGAAAGAGATTCGGACTCTCCACGAGATCTTCTGTGACAAAGTCCACGATACCATTTTTAACAGGGTATTCGATCTCGTCTTGCTGGCAGAATAGCCCCTTTGTTGTAGGGGCTAACGGCTGCTTACACACTGGACAGACGTAGTAATTGTCCTGTAGTTCCGTTTTATCAGCATTGTTCATTGTGGTAACTCCATTTCATTTTACCAATATTATTCACTATATCGATGTGATTCGCCGCTGCAGCAATGACCTTTGGTCACCCTGATGTTTCGGCGATCATCATTGCTTCCGTATACAAAACAATAACCCGCAATGCCGAAGAGGACAAGGAGAGATCTTGTGCCAGTGCCGGTGTTCGTGAGCCGTGCTGTTTCATCTGTGTCTAGGTCTTCATCCATGTGTCAACCTCCTTTGTACAGAGCGCATGCTAAGCACTCCTAATCTGCCACCTCGGCTCGTGCCCAGGAGAGCACGTTTTCACTCTTCTTTCAAGTGGCCTTCAATCCCGTGCAAGACAGTATCAAAGATGAGCTCGGGCAACTCATCCAGCGTGTGGGGCATTGGCATCTCCGTCGAGACGAGCAAGTGATACAGGAGGGGCCCGAGGATAAGACCCAGCATGAATGTAGCATCAAGGTCTTGGCGAAGTTCTCCGCGGGCCTGCGCTCGCTCGAAGAGCTGCTCCATGTGCTTCAGGCGCGGTGCGAGCTGTTGACGAAACACCACACTAAAAAGCTCTGGACGTGCAAAGATCTCTCCGGCAACCCTGAACAGCAGTTTTGCCTGCAGCGGATTTGCCGCCTGTGAGACTTCTTCATGTAACAGCGTTATCATGTCTGCACGCAAGTTGCCGGTATCAGTGAGCGGCATTTCGGCGTGCTGCTCGCGCAGCGCATCGATAACGAGTGCCTCTTTCGACGGCCAGCGCCGGTAAATCATCGTCCTGGCAACGCCAGCTCGAGTCGCCACCCCCTCAAGGCTCATACCATCGAATCCCTCTTCAGCCAGCAGTTCTAGCGTCGCGGTAATAATCGCCTGATGCGCCTGAGCGCTGCGTGGACGCCCGACAGGCCGGCGGTTCTGTGGTTCTTGACGAGTCATGCCCTTTAAGATGCCCCTTGTTGTATCTCACGCGGTGTTGGTTTGTGAAGTATACGGATAGCAAATTAATATCGGTACATTATTGTACCGGTACATTTCTGTATCGTAATTAATCCTATTTATAGATATTGGTCGAATGGGCCACGGTATCTCAGAGATTAATCTAAATGAAGCGCCGAAATTTAAGATACAATCTCTTTGCTTTACGGGGTATATGCATCTGAGGAGAGCAGAGAGACGGTTGCTGAATCACATAATGAATGAGTGCTGATGTCTTCTCTTCTCTCTCCTCCTACTTCTTCTCTTCTCACCAATAAGGCCCATGAAAGACATCAAAGCCTATCGTGAGAAAGAGTACTATTGGATGATGAGACCCTCAAACTGCTTTCCGAGTACATTTTTATGCAAAATATCCCTGAGGATCGGCACATCTTTAGCATTAAACGGTGTCAAGTACATAAATAGTGAAGAGGTATAGGAAGATGATTGGCGTTGACATTCACCCTTATACCTTTCGGCATTCGTTTGCCATCCACCTAGTCAGGTCGGCCTTGACCTCCGGCGGGTGCAACAGTTGTTAGGGCATTCGAACTTGAATACCACGCAAATATACTTGCAGTTCAATGATCAAGATTTGCGGGATGTGTATAACAAGGTCGAATTTTAAAGGGGACAACTATAATTGAAAAAATATCTCTAGAGATAAAAGCGCCTTTTGCAAATAGTCTAAAAGAAAAAATGTAATGTAAATTAAATCACGAGATTATTCTCATACATAAAAATCAGAGAAAATACATTAAATGGTGGTAAAATGGAAGAAAAAGACCTCTATTCTATCATATTCCAACGGAAGTCCATTAGAAAGTACGATTTAGACCCGCTGGATGAAGATACATTAAAGGAGATCAGAGATCATCTTCAAACTTTAAAACCGTTGCATAAGGACATTAAAATTGAATTTAAGATTTTATCTCCCGATGTTGTTCAAAGAAGGATGATGAGAAAAGCACCGCACTATATAGCTGTTTTTTCAGAGGTAAAAGAGGGTTATCTAAGCAATGTAGGGTTCATGCTACAGCAGATGGATCTATTTTTTTCTGCTAATGGATTGGGTAGCTGCTGGCAGGGGATCCCTACTCTCAAAAAAGAAGTTTTAGCAAGTTCACGTCTGAAATTTATCATTTTAATGCCCTTTGGAAAGCCCCAGGAAACATTACACCGAACAAAAACTTCCCAATTCAAAAGAAAATCACTCCAGGAAATAAGTGACATTAAAGGTGCAGATGATTTACTGGAAACAGCTCGTCTTGCTCCTTCTGCACGTAATGCACAGGAGTGGTTTTTTACAGGTGATGAACATTTAATTCATGCATATTACCGTAAACCAAGCTTCATCCCGGGACTTTTAATCAAAAAATATCCCCCCATGGATGTGGGAATTAGTCTTTATCACTTGAAACTGGGTGCAGAACATTTTGGTAAGGAAACTGAAATTATATTTGATAACCCGGAGGATAATAATCTCAATGAATATGATTTTGTTGCCAGTTTGCGCTTAAAATGAGTCAAATTCAGTAACTTGAACTGGCGGCTCTCTCTCACAGTACATTTTCATGACAAAAACTCTAGTGGTTATGCAGTGGATTGATGAAGGAGACCAAGAACGTCTTTAAATTGAAATCCAAGAAGCTTCCCTGTCTTTTTCAATGAGCACTTCGATGTAGCCCTTCAGCACACCAATCTGACGCATCACAAGTTTTTTTTTAGTTCACGGTATCAAACATCAATCTCATGTTACAAGAGATATTAGACCTCCATATGTTAACAGCATCTACGGGATTTGTCACCTTAGCTTCTCTTTTAACCGCAGCTTCTGTCGCTTTTCTTCTCTTGACGGGAGTAATCAAGACACAGATTAAATGGCATTATGGCGTAGCGACGTTTGCCGTTATCCTAGGCATATGTCACAGAGCATTGGGGATATATCACACCTTCTTCGCGTGATATGCGTGCACCGGCGACTAATGGTAATTCGTGTGCCAATTAGCATTCGTATCTCTACTCACGTACATTAAGGAAAAATAGCCTGAACTGCATTAGGAAGCAATTTGCATTGGAGTTAAAAACTTCAGCAGTCAACACTTCGTAGCTGATGTAGAAGAGGGCGTTATGCCAGTTAGAAATATGGAGTCTCTAGCAGTTAACTGAGATAGAGACAACTTTGGATGGAACAACTGTTGTACCGAGGAAATGACTTGGGTTGCGGGCAAACACCCACTACAACATGGATCGAAACTAAAATTTTAAAGTCTAATAGGTTCATTTTGAACCATTTAAGAGTTGCCTAGCACTATCCATTAAAACAAGGATTGAAACACTCAGTTAATTATCTGTATACGAATGTTGTGCTGGTGACCAAGCAAATAGATGAGCGTCGAAGCAATGGATCTATCGTCCTGAGGATGTTGCCAATTACCTCTGGAGTAATCAGAATTTAAAAGTCCACTTTATTGTAAATTTCCCGCAAGTCATCATCTTTAAATTTCAGATACACTTGCATCGTGTTAAGGTTCGCGTGGCCTAGCTATAGCTGCACGCTCCGGATGTCCATGCCGTTCCGGACCAAATGAATGGCAAAGCTCAATCGATCCTCTTGAACAGCTTCCCTTCAGCGCCGCATACTGGGCACTTCGCTGGCGGCTCCATTTCCACCGTATTCCCGCAGTAAGGACAGACGTAATAGGGGAAAGTCTTCGTTGATTTGCCCTGGTTGGAAAGAAGCTTATTAAAAAGCTGGGAATGGATCTTCTCCACCTCGTTGGCTAAGTAGAAGGACATTTCGGCGTCTTTTAGCTTCTCGGCTTTGGCCGTTTCAATCATCTCCGGATACATGCTCTTATACTCGTGATCCTCGCCAGAGATGGCCTCCGTGAGGTTTTCTTGAGTGGACCGGATGGCTTTCATAGCCCTTAGATGGTTGTTGGCATGAACTGCCTCTGCCTCAGAAGCTGCCCGAAACAGCTTGGCTGCCTGGGAGTATCCTTCTTTATCTGCGTTGGCTGCAAATGCCTGGTATTTGCGGTTGGCCTGGGACTCTCCTGCAAACGCTTCTTTCAAGAAGTCTTGAGTTTTAGACATATTCTTCAATCTCCTTTTTCGAATTATTACTTGGTATCTATTGATCTTATTGACTACTATATCAAGCCTCACTTTAGTGAGAAACTTTAGGAAAGCTTTGGCAAAACTCAACACCTTGCTGTGAGAATATTCGCTTCGGTACTTGTTTAGCACAAAAAGACGCAGTTTGTCGACGGTCTTCTTGCTGATTGAACCGTTCGTGCAGCCCCACACCGCTTTTTGTGCGCGGTCAATCCAATCGACAGAATATTCAGAGAGCCGGTACTTTCTTCGCTCGGCGTAGCTTACTAGTTCTTCTTGGGTAAACGGAAGTGCAAGTTCTGAGATAACTTGAGGAGCATAAGGCGAGGGGTTTAGGTGGTTATGAGATGGGCTCGGGGGATTCGGGCGGCTGAGCCAGCAGTGGGGGCCTTCACACGGCGAAGGTCACCGGTTCGAATCTGGTCGAGTCCATCTTCTTTCGGTGATTTAGTTTCTAATAGCTCCTTAGATAGCTGTTAATTCGGGTTTGTCTTTCATTTAAAAATTTCCTTCCAGTCGTTTTTCATACTTACAATGGCGTAATTTTTTTCCTTAGCAATGGCGAATAGTTTCTCTGCCCCATTTTCATAGGCGTATTCGCGTTCACCATCGTCGTGGCGGATGAATAATCTGAATTTGGCAGATTCCAACATTTCTATATCTATGTCACCATTACCCCCTGCAAAAACAGGTAAGCGTCCAGTTTGGGCGAATATATGCTCGACTTTTCCGGGACCTAGAGCAATTCCTCCAAGAACTTTATCAACCCTCTTTAACGTGCCTTTATTGTATTCATACTCGGAAGCTGTGCCTATTACGTTCTCTTTGAAGATTCCCCACGTTCCCTCAGAGATTATACGCATGAAATCACGACCACCACCAGAGCACACAAACACCCGGTATTCGTAATTCTTCAGCAAGTCAAAAAGCTCTAGCATAGGCTTGTACACCAGTTCGGTGAAATTCGCTGCGAATTTCTCCTGTTTTACGGTGGCAAAAAACTCTTTCACTTCAGCTTCAAACTCATCGGGAGTTTTTCCAGACCACTCCCGTGCAAAAGCATCTTCAAGAGCCATAATAGCCTCAGGGGTTTGTTCAACTGCCTTTTGGAAAAAAGTCTCATCTCTCTCGAGAATAGCTTTGTAAGGCTGCTTACTCGCCAAAGAGGGATCATTCTGAACTGCTATAGCAAAAGCTCTGAACAGGAAATCAACTTGGACCGGCATCGGCTTCTCTACCCACAGTGTCCCATCGTTATCGAACGTGGCGATACGATCTGCAGGTTTAACATAGTTCGGACC
The DNA here is from genome assembly GCA_963704625.1 of Methanobacteriota archaeon. Lineage (GTDB taxonomy): Archaea > Halobacteriota > Bog-38 > Methanoflorentales > Methanoflorentaceae > DASPRZ01. The sequence continues at coordinate 2,537,101 of OY969924.1, forward strand.
TTCTTCTATGGACGATTTTAGAAAATCAAGGATGGATTGTTTTGCTGGCCCATAATTCCAGCTTTTAAGCGTATCTTCATTCGAAATTAACACCATTCCCCCAACTTTTCAATTTTAAGCATTTTATCTCAATCTCAATTACTAAATTTAAATTTTTTTATTGAAAATCAGAATCTGCTTGTGGTTTTATTTTGAATTTATATTAAAATTACGTCCCTCACGTGAGTGTGAGTATGGGTGTGAATACAATCGAATTCCGAGAAAAAATTGCTAATGAACCATTTACTCCGTTGAAATTCTCACCAGCAGGTATCGCAGTTTATCATCTTGGTAATTATGGTACAGCACAAAAAGTTTTGAAAGAATGGAGTTTATCTCATGAAAAATAATAGGAGCTCTGCCATCGACTGGGATGAGTTCCATCCCACAAGCCCGTTTGGAGTTTAGTCATAGCAGTTTACCTTCATTCTAGAGTCCCTCTCCCAGGCATCACTCGTGATCCCGCGGCGGACTCGTGGCGTTCCGTCTGGTTGGTTGTTGTTGCTCATCCACGTGGGGCATCCAACCCGGTGTGTGGCTTTCGCATTTCCTCGTTCGCCTTGACAAACGTTGTGACGAACTGGGTGATGATGCCGAGCTGGATGTGCTCCTCGTGCCGCCTCTTTTGAACTGCGGATTATGGCACTGGTGACCAACGCGCCGGTATGATTTCCATGATTTTATAAAAGAAGGAGTCGTTGGCTTTTTGCCCGGATATGCAAAAAAGATTGCACAGCACGTCATCGAAGGCATGCCTGACGCCATGTGGGCAGAGCTGGAAAAGCAAATCGCTAAACAGTGCAGTGATAGTCATCTGAAAAAGCCACATTCCGAACAATAAAATACTGATAGAAGCTTTTGATATTATTATTAAGATTTTAATATAAATATTTATTTAAATAAATAATAAACTATCGTTACGACTATTCTTGCAGTCTTTTCTATTTCTGACTGCAACTATTTTAGTCACAGCTATAGTTATGTAACAATCTTGAGCTATTATAGTTTGAAAAGAATGAAGAACAGTAAAGAACGCCGACCATGCACATGATTGCCGTGCATCAGCATTACACCGGAAAGACATCACTTTCAAACAACAACATTTTATAATTTTCCCTGAAAGCGGTACAGACATTTTTCATTAGACAATTGCGCTGCACTCTTTTGTCGTTACTCACTACTAGGAGGCAGCTCTTTGAGTTCCTGGTTCAAAGAGTAGCCAACGACCACCCGTATCCCCACGATGAATGCCAATATAATAACCCGGTCTAACGTCGGCTCGAGAACGCCCTTTATTAAATCGCTAGCGATGAAGAATTCCAGAGCGAGGACTATTTTAAGGGTAAAATCCCGTCTGATAGCACTATAGTCGAGAGGATTTCTCCGTAAGCCCGTTGCGACGATACGAAGTATCGCCTGCAACCCCCCGTAAAAGATAATGACTGCACCAAACAGTGCAAAAAAGGTCGCGACTGCTGTTACTATGTTTTCGTACATCCCATCAGTGTTAGGGGGCAGAATACATTAAGATTTTCGATCGTCGAACCGTTGCGGGAACAGTTAGCCCCTGCTGAAAAACGCATTTTGTAATGTCATATGGATCGCTCCACGGCACATTAACATATTATAAAATAAAATAAACAAACTAAAAATAATTAATCATCCAACAGCGAAGCTAATTATACCTTCAAAAACCCACGAAATTAAAAATTAGATCTATCTTGTTGGATATTTCTCTTATTTCTTAGCACCCGATGATGACGATTGTACAATTGACGCTGTTGCAAACTTGTCGTGCGGGGCTGATGTTGTCAAACCTGATTGTACTTGTGCCTGCCTTCAACGCCATAAACGTATAGAAATCGTATCCGCCAACTCCGACCTTCCCTGGAGGATGGGGATCACTTTGAAAGGTCTGATTGACCAAGGTAACACAACTGGGGTCATAATTTGCCTGCCACCGATACCCGGTCGATGGGTTTGAACGCAGCCATAGGGTAAAGGTTTGACCCTGCCCTGCGACTATCATGTGAATTCCCTGCCAAGTGTTCGCGCCTGCAATTTCTTTGGCAGTACTCATAGCGTAGGTGTTTGCTGCGGTGCTTTTTATGTTCGCGCTGGCCAGTTGGTTTGACGGAGCTGCACTTGCAGTACATCCTGCAATGAGCATGGAGCCCACCACACCGAGAATAACTAATCCTATCAAATGTTTGTTCATAAAGTCTCCTTTAAGCTCACAAGACACGCTTTGTTCTCTCAAACTCGTTTTTATCAAATGAGGGATCGAAACCTTGTAAGAGGCATTACTTGCGCTTCTTGATCCTTCCACCATTCTTGAGACACATTACGCATTGAACACTCTAGTATTTAAATCGTAGGTCAGTAGAAGCAATGTCACAAGACGCCGTCCACCTAAAAAGTGTGTGACAGCTGCAATGATTTCATCTGAATGAACCTCGTCCGTCATAGAAGAGGTAGCATTTAGCGCGGGTCCATAGTATCCTCCGATCCCCAAAATGAAAATCTGCCATTTCATCACTCATAAGTAATAGATATCAGATGAAAATAGCTCAGTGTTAAACTCTCACGTGAAAAATGTTAAACATTCTACTTTTATCTATAAGATCCATCCACCTTTTTATTTGTATGCCCCACACAGGGTCTCTCGGAATGTTCTTGAAATAGGGGAATTGGTCTATCACTCTAATGCGTCTATCCCATTTTGTCATTTTATTCGCATCTTTTAATGCCCATTTGGTTACAGCTTTTTTCATCCCTGTTCTCCGTAATCCATAATTAGAGACGAGAGTACCTAACTTTGATGCGGCATCAAATACAATTTCACTGTCAGGAAGATTGTCTGCCAATGATGAGAAGAGCTGTTTTACTTGAGATTCTTCAAAGAACCCCAGCACCCCACAAGATACCATGAATATGCCATTTTCGACTTTTTCGATGTCCTTACACCAATTCAGATCAAATAACGACTTTGCAATGCACCGCGCCCTATCAGTTTCAGGAATTAATTGTTTTCGCAGTTCAATGACTGCAGGGAGGTCGAGGTCATACCAATGAACGGTGCCGTTATCGATGCGGTAAAATGTAGTGTCAAGGCCAGCCCCTAAATTAATAACTGATGTGTGGGGATATTTGGTAATATATGCTCTTATTTTATCGTCAAATTGTTTTGCCCGTGCCACAAACACTAAATTACTTTCAAAGGGAAGCTTCTTGTCAAGCGTTGAAAAATCATAATCTATATGTTCAACAATTTCAATCGCTTTCGTGTCGTTAAGCACTGAATTATGTTCTTTACTTAATTTCGCCCGACCCCACAATGGATTCAATAGCGTTTCTGATACACTGCTCAAATTGATAGTTGTTTTATCTTGGTGCATACCTGCTCCTGGCATTATGATATAAGTGTGAATGGATAAGATACCCTCTACGCAATGCACACATTTGTAGTTTAAGGTCGCTAAACATTGCCAATTCAATGAACATAACATTCAGCCTCAGCAGTATCTTTTTGACAGCAACGCAATATTTTAATTTTGCCAAATAATTTTTGAAATATGTCCCCTACTGATGAGTAAATACTTTCATAGAGGACATTTCCAGTCAAATTAAGCCCATTAAAGTACGTAGGAGCATCGTTAATTGACTTAAAGTGTATTATAATCCGTTGCTGTTTCCGATGCCTTGAGCAGTTTTTTTTGAACTGTGTATAAATATTTTATTGACTACAGTTATGATTTAGCTATTTTACGTCCCAGGTTTGCGCTATTATGGAATATGCTTATTATTCTTTCGGAAGCATCATGAAAGGCGCTTGCCGTCTTTGTTGAAGTTCCAGTTAAAGTTGAATGTGAAATTTTGTTGCCGTTTAATTTGTTGCATTTGTCGTACACGCGCTATAGCAGTTATGATAAGTAATCCAGCTGCTATTACAGTAACTACTATTTTCAATTTATGCATTTTTTAAATTCACCTCCTCTTGTCATTCTCTTCACGCTTACACAAGATTGTTGCACCACCTAAAGGGAATGCTTACCATTATTACCAAAATTAACAGTCCGCCCGCATGTAACTTGTTGCGATTGAATGATGTTAGGAGAGATTCAGATTTTAAAGACATGGGCTGTGCTACAGATACACTGAACCCTGGAGTTTTCTCGAGCGAATGTACATTATTTTTTTGGCTCATCATATGATGGTCTATGTATAGTGTACTCATCTGAATAATAGTTAAGAATTACATAATGTTATAAGTCTCTCCCGTGTAAAGGAAGACTACTTTTAACATCGAAACAGGGCTTTCAATGAAAATCAAGTAAAAATTACTTATGAATAGACTGCTTTTTCTCCAAGCCATATTTATTACTGCATTCCAGATCTCATCAGGATTGCACCACTCATTTGATATGAGGGGTTTGAAGCGTTTTAGCGAATTCCCTAGCGTGCTGTAAATCCTGTTCGTTTGGCTGTCCCTTCGCTATCTCGCCAATAAATTTAAGTGGTCCATTAGTATCAAACCCCCTACAGGAAAACTCTCCGACAATCTCGAACCCTTTTGCGAGCAGTTGGTCTCTCAAGGCCTGGTGGTACGAATACAAGGATCTCGACCCTCTTGTTGAGGAAACAAACGCCTTTTTATGGAGCACTGGGAGCTCACCGGCAAATTGCAACAACGTACGATAGTGTTTGAAGTATGCTATCCCCGAGCCGAACCCGATGACATCGTAGTCAGCCAGCGCGTTGACGTCAACATCCTTAGGGGACACTACACGCGCTTCCAAGACATCAGCTATTGCATCCGCAACCTTTTTCGTGTTTCCGTGGTGCAATGACACGCACACAATGAGCGTTTTCATAACAAAAGGTTTTGTGCAGGGGGTATTTAAACGTGGCTTCGTGCAGAGGGACGTCGTTCTGTCGCACTTTACTAACTGTTACACAATAACATTCCATCGAGCGTCACAATTTTCACCTTTCAACGCTGCTGGGTACGGGGGATGCGCATCAGCGTCCGTTTTTTGTCTATCTGCTCTCGCACCTTGCGCTACATAAGCCAAGGCTGGAAAAAATAGGGGGATATAGCTACCTGCTTGAAGAATAAAAACGTGTAGCTATAACATTCGTTTTTACGATTCATCGCTTTTGTATGCTTATACAAGAATTGAATTTCGTTATTTTGTCACTGATATAGGTATAACCTGTCTACTTTTTTCCCAATTTTTATGTCACATGGCCTTCGAGCTCGAAAAATTCTCGTATAAACATCAATAATCACCTCACATGCGCTGGTGCCACTACTAACCACACAACCCAGTACGGATTCGTTTACTTCGTCCATGAGGATATTCTCAAGTTTAAGGGCCGGCTAACGGCCTAATTGTCGAAATAGGATAAACTTAAAGCGTGTTAAAATAACAAAAATTGGACGGTACAAATCGAGTTACCTTTATTATCTCTGCACGCATTGATACACGTTTAAATAAACTAACAGTTGATGGGCCGACTTTTAATGAAGCACGCACCATTAATCAGAAGGTAACTCCTTATGAAAAAACAGGTATTATCACTATGTTTGATACTCCTTATTCTTTTTTCAATATACGGAGTTGTCAGTGTTGCCACTACTAAAACACAATCACAACCGATGTTGCAGAATAAACCCGTCGGCTGTGACAAGGAAAAGGACAGCATGGGCAACGTGCGGGCCGCCGTTTGCTGCAAGTAAAAAATCTGACAAGTATCACTGCGGGGAGTGTCCAACCGTTAAGAAAATTAAACCTGAGAACTTGATATGGTTCAACACCGCCCAAGAAGCGTGCAATGCGGGATATTCCCCTTGCAGCATCTGTAACCCCCCTGGCTGTAACCGCCTGCCATCACCAACCACAGCTATCACAAAAATTCCTGCCGTTATGCTTATTCAAGTCGTACCGCCACCGGCGTTACCTTCCTTTAAACAATTTTTTTAGTTTGTCTAATACCTACGCATTCGGTATACTTTTCATAACATAACTCAAGGTAAACGCAAGTAAAAGTGGGCTGCACGTACGGAGGTTTGATCATCCATCACGGTCAGTCATACATTTTAATAGCGATTTCAAGCAAAAAATGTGGAATGTTTAGTACTAAAATGCGTTAAAAGACAGCATACTGGGCTAATTGGGACGTTTCACACTTAACAGGGATAGCAATAAAGCTTTTGCAACATCATTTCCGTCAACAAAGTGCAAAAATTCAATATTGAGCTGTGTAACAGCCTAATTATGCCTCGATTCTTCCTGGTTATCCCTTTACACCACTTCCTGTAAACACGCCTGTCTGCATACCTACCTGACGGCCCAGCCTGCACGTCTAGCTCGTTAAATGTGCTGCGCTCTTACCGCTCCCTTCGGGTCAAAGCATGTTAATAAGCTTCTCGTAAAGTTCATTTTTGTTATTACCTCACGTTATGTAACTTAGGTGCAAAAAAAACTTAATTTACAAATTTGAACGAAAAAACCGTCAAAAAAGGGGAAACCGTTTTTCTCCCGCATCTTATCTTTTACTGTTAAAAACGTGGGTCATTGACGTACATGAGTTCTGAAGAAACATATAAGCAGAAGAAAGGAGCACAATGAGTAAAAAAGTAGCCTCATTATTATTAGCATCACTCTTTGTGCTTACCGTCTTTGGAGGGGTCGTATCAGCTGCCGGAGAGGTCAGACCGCAAATATCATCACACTCCAAATCGTTTACTGTAGGCGGTGAACACGCGCCTCGTAGCCTGCAATCTCAACATGAAAAGTGGGATAAGATTGCCTTTGTCAACGGCCCCTTCAATATATTTGAGCTCTTCTGGAGTCACGATCCCGCATATTTTTCAAATAAGCCTGCGGTGCTTTATAGATTGAATCCCGCCACCTCTCAGTGGGAACATATTCAAGTTAAGTACACTACTGCGGCTGGCAGGGTCGAGTTTTACGGCTTAAAGGAGGATAAGCCGGGAATCTACGACTATATTGTAAGCTGTCGGGGGAACCACCCTCCTAATTCGGCAAAAATTCTCATAACATATCCCGTCATCCTCGTCCATGGCTGGCACGAATCTGCTGAAGAAACATGGAGCAGTCAGAATGTAAACATGGAACGAGAGTTGGACAGTGCCGGCTTTGTCAAGGGGATACATTATTTCGTATTCACCTATGATGGGTTTGGTGACCCTCGGACTGCCGCTGATGGCTTACAGAATTTCATCAAAGAGAAAAAAGTGTTCTTCCACGATCAGTATCAGTATGATGATAGCAAGTTCACCATCGTGTGCCACTCGATGGGCGCATTAGTAACTCGCTGGTACATGGAGCGGGAGGGAAGAGCTGAAAACGTCACGCAGTGGGGCGGGATAGCCCCCACAAGCCACGGCGCTGCTCTTGCAGATCTAGCACCTGACTTACTATTTTCCATTTTTAATCCCTTTATCGGCAAAAGAGCAGTTCAACAGTTAAAAACGGATAGCGAAACTGTCAGAGGACTAGATGATCCGAATTCTGGCGCAACTGGACGCGCTCACGGCGTCATTTATCGTGTCATCGTAGGAGACAACAGATCTAATGATACTCAGTTTGGATCCTTGTCGCTCTTGTGGGCAGGTAGAACGCTTGCAAAAGCGACTAATCCCGCGGGTAACGGAGGATACTATTTCACTTCCCTTGGCGACGGAGTGGTCGCGAACGAGCAGAGTCGGATAGATGGTGATGACTTCCATGCTTTCACAGGGTGTGACCATAATGCGATACTTCACGATAGTAAGGTGCTCAAGTACGTGCTCGATTTCATTGAGAATCCCTATAGGGAGATATACAATCCCGACTCACCGTGATTATTGAGTGGAATACCTTTTCACGCTCATAATGTCGGGTAGTATTTATGCGAAAGGATAGAATAAAGAACAAGTTAAGCGGGCGGTCAGAAACGCTGTCGGATCCATTATGGGACTAAGCACAACTAAACAAGGGACAACTTGTTATTAATCGATGCCGAAGCTTTTGTACTCGTTTATAAAAACCTTAGCATGTACATGTTATCAGGTGTCGTTCTGCCACAGCGATCAAGATTTTTTTGTCTTTAATGAGTGAGTTTGCTGCGACCAACAATAATGTTGCTTTTTAAGACAGAATGCAAAAAAAAACTGGTGTAGTAATTGAATTAGTTTTAAAAAAGAAGCTCTTCAAGTCGTTTAAACAACCAAATAAACGAATATTTACTATTTAAAGCCAATTGTCAGTGAGTTTAAGGTTATCTTTAGTTATCAATCGAACTGCCAAAATATTTAAAGGAATAGCGTGCATAAATGTTTGCTCGAAAAAAATCATCAGCTAAAACTGATAAATCGAGAGAAAGGAGGTGAAAAGGACAATGTTATGTTGCTGCCCGTTATTGAGCACATTATGTTGCCAAATAACTTGCTGCGTGCACCATCAAGTTTTGTATATGATATGGCGGTGCCTATCTCCATGTTATTAACAATTGTTATCATGACTTGATGCCACGCATTGCGTGCTTTGTTCCCGTAGTTATCTCTGCTGAAAGTGGTGGTGTCTAACTGCTGCCCGTGATCAACTCATTCTGAAGGGGGATATGAAGTGCCGTTTGGAATGAAAAGCATGGTGGCTGGCTATACAAAGTTCCAAGCGGCATACTATTTTTCCAGCAGATCGTATTTTATTACGTTTATTTAATGTTTAACGCCATACCGTAAAGGCGTATGCTCTTTACCCTTTTCTAACATGTATAGAGGCTACAAGACCTAACAATTTGACAAAATAATAGAAATTTGGTAGGTGCTCAGTGCGAGAAGAACGAGGACAAAAACTAAAACTTCAGCGTAGCCCCTTTTCTCATAGGTTCATCGACTCATGCCGTTTGTAAAGTGCATGCCAGGCCAAAATAACACATTGGTTTAACGTTAGCTGATAGGACTGCCTTTATTACGCCCATGCATATTGGTATGTGTTTGAAAAATGAGAGTTAATTTATAGCATCAATAAAACCGCTTTCAACCGGATGATAAATCTAGTGAAGAGACAAGTGCTATCACGATTGTTGACGTTCCTCATCCTTTGTTTGATAGTTGGAAGAGGTAGTATAGTCGGTGCCGCTTTGCGTACAGCTCCTAGGCAGAATCGACATCAGTTGCTCAAGCGGCTCAACCATTTTTGTCATACTAACTTTATGTTAGTGAAAAAATATAAATAGTAGTATCATTTAATATATCTTAAGATATAAAAGGTGACTACCATGAGTGGAATGTATAAAAAGATGTGGGAAATGTGTAGCCCAAAAATGGACATATGCCGTTCGATGTTTATGCCGCATACAATAATGCATAAAGGCCTCAAAATCGCTACTTTGATGGCATTACGCGAACAACCGCTGACCGGATACGCTGTTACGAAGTATATCGAGGACAAGTACGGATATTTTCTACATGCCGACGTTGTATATCCCACGCTCCAGATGCTTGATGACATGGAGTACGTTAAACAAACCGAAGAAGAAAACAAGAAAAAGTACTCACTCACAGACGAGGGAAGACGGTTCCTTGAAGAGAACAGCAATATTGTTGAGTGGCTAGATTGGTGGGCGCAACGACCAAAAATGCAATCTGAGCATCATTGTGGGTAATTCTATAAAACTGAAAAAATGTATCTTGGAAAGAGCATGCTATTTAGTACCTCAGTTACGTAACGGTGTGACGGGTCAGATTGGTGCCGGAATATGGTCCGCGTCCGACACCTCTCGCTTTTCATTTTGCTGTCAGAGTTGGACGTAGGTAGTTAGATAGAGCAAAGAATCTATCTGCAAGTATCCGAAAGACTTCTGTTCTAAACATAAGGGAAAATCATAATATAAAGGACCATCTTACTCTTTTTAATTATTGCATATTTCAATTATGTGAAGCGCAACGACATAATGACTGATGCATAACACAAAATCTAAGTTAGATACGTTAATAGGTCTCGAGAAAATTCACAAAATTTGAGTGGGGCATCATTTAATATAAAACTCAGGCGCATGTTATATGTTCTTTAATGCATTTAGAATATAAATGAACGCTTCAATATCAAACAATGCTCTTTGTTGTAGTTATGAAAGTATTTTGAAGAAAAAAATAAATCGCGATATCATACAATATATCTAAAGATATATGAGGTAACTACGATGAGTGGAATGTATAAAAAAATGTGGAAAATGTGCTGTGAAGGGATGGAAAAGTATCCGCCAATGTTCATGAAAAAAATGTGGAAAATGTGCTGTGAAGGGATGGAAAAGTATCCGCCAATGTTCATCCATGGGATGGGCACGCATACCTCTATGATGCCACATAAACTAGTACACAAAGGCATCAAGATCGCTATTTTGATGGCATTGCGGGAGCGGCCGCTTAGTGGATACGCCATCATGAAGCACGTCGAGGAAAAGTACGGATATTTTCTACATACCGACGTTGTATATCCCACGCTCCAGATGCTCGATGATATGGGCTTAATTGCAAAAACTGAACAGGATAATAAGAAAATATATGCGATCACCGACGACGGAAACCAGATGCTACAAGACCGAAGCACGGCCGTAGAGTGGTTAGAGTGGTTGGCGGAACGGCCGAAATCAGAATTTGAGCACGAGTGCACGTGTTAGCAATTCATGAAACTGAGGAAGTTTTTTTGATGCTGCGGTTTCTTGCCTGACACTACTGATGTAAAACGGGAACGTATTGCACACTTGTCGGAATTTTATCCTTTTCCGATATTTTATTTTTAAGTAGCGTACCTGCTTTTCAAGACCTTAAGTAAGTCTAGACCTCTTTGTAAAAGTTCAGCGATTGCATTTGCCGAGATATTCTGTTGTTATTGGTGGAACTTTGGCATGAACAGTTTACCTTAGTTCTGTCATCACAATTCTTAGAGTGCGAGTTGACATCACGTGTAGGATATAAGTTTAAACGCGAATCGGACGATACATTAACATTATGTGCAACTGTTTGTAACAACGAGAATTGCTCCAGCGAAGTTTCTAAGCCGACTGTATATACTATTAGCGGGAATTGTTTACCTGTTTGTAGGGATAGTTCTTGTATAGAAAGTACCAAAGAAACGCAGCAAATTTGACAACAGTAGCTAGCAAAAGTGTAGTATCCCACACAACTATATATGCAGAATGACTTAACTAACGGTTGCTTCAAAAGAAGTTCCTTTTAGCCTATACGTGCATAAAAACGTTAAATTTGTTTCGTAAATAAATAGAGCCACATTAACGTGCATCTTCCCACTCGTCAGTAATGCTGTGTCTATTGGAGATGTAGAATAAAGTAATGGGGATAGATCCCCCTTATGCTTGTACCACAACAGTGTGTGCAACGCGATCGCCGAGACGTTGTTTTGTGTCCGAGGACCAGATGAGTATCGCACCAAGCAAATAAGGAACAACGAGAGGTACTACGTCTATTATTCTAAGAATCGTCCGTATCCCTGCATCTTTATAATTTATAGGCGATCCGTCTGCCTTTAAGACTTTAAGTTTGAGTACTATTTTGCCAACTGTTTGACCATAGCGCCCCTCAAGTATGGTAAAGTACAAGAACGTAATAATTAATTCTATTGTAACAACGATCCAATATACTGAAGCAATTGATATAGCTCCAGTTTGTTGATTAACTGTGACTGCTGTTGAAGCTCCTAGGGGTAAAGTGACTATCGTGCCAATAATACTTATGATAATCGTGTCAATAAGTATAGCCGCGAAACGTATTCCAACGCTCTTATACTGAAGTGGTAACGCTCGGTTGCTGCGATATTCTGCAGGTTTTTGTGATCCACTATATCCTTGATCAACCAATTAGCTCACCTCCTTTAGACTTTTAATAGTGCCATAAACATGACTTATGATACAATAAACTTTGCTCATTTTTACTAGGTAGAGTTATTTGTCAGATTAGTAGGTCAGTTATAATAACAGATTGTAGTGATTTAATATAAATTAAATAATTGTTATGATAGGTCGGGTGATAGAACGTTGTCTTCATTTACACATCTAAATATATGTGTGCCTTAACACCCCAAAAAGTCTGCCTTAAGTATCCAGTAGTTTACTCTCATTCTTATCCAACCAGCAATCGTGTCTCTTATATTGCTCTTAGATTGCGATGACAAGTGCCGACGGAGCAAATTACAGCAGACTTTTGAAATTTTCATTTCTTTACTTTTTTATCGCATACACCCGAAGTTTAACATCATTTTTTTCTTTCATAGTTATGCAAGTAATCTTTAATGTATTTGGACCGACTTATCCCAGAGATTTTGCAGAGGAATTAATCCCGGTATGCTCTTTATTAAAGTCTATCGCGATGTCCGTCATCTATTAATTGGGGGTTTGCGATTTTTAAAATTTTTATTGATTCTACTAATACAAGTTAAAATTAATGAACACTGCTGTCGATTCGGTCTTAAAGAGTTTTTTTAATCGGTTTTACTGAACTGCAGTGAGAATCAATGAAATTTATTAACTCATACAATCCATATATTTGGTTTGTTGCCCTTACCGATCCTTTCATTGATGATAAAAAAAGGTTGGGAAAGGCAATGATTAAAGTGGTATACGCTGTGTTCATACCTTCACAACAGAACCTTTGCTCAATAATTTAGATGTGCAACATAACAGGGACATTGAACTTAGGGCTGTGATCTAGTTGACGCGATTTAACAACAATTATTCAATAACCTTCCGATGAAACCTTATCCCATTCAGCCATATAAGACGTATCTAACTACTTGTCAGTGAGGGGATTGGTAATGACGAGGGAAATGCATCAGGCGCAAAGTAATCATTTGCCACTCTAATCCATGTAAAAAAAGAATATCTTGTTAATCTTGCAGTCTAAGGATTAGAGTCTGCGAGATATCTATGATACGATCAAATTTTGACATCCTCTCTACAACGATCGCACCTTGTTGTAACAACTTGCTGCTATACGTTTATTTCAGCAAAATGATATTCCCCATACCCCGTCTTCTTCTCTCAATGAGACCTTTACTTTCCAACACATACAATGCCCTACTGACGTTCGATTTCGGAAGTCCTGTCTTTGCAACAAGTTCACTTTGGGCAATAATCCCCTCACCGATTATTGCTTCATAGATCTTTTGCTCATCAGATTTCAATGTTTTTGCAATCTGTTCCCAGTGTTTTTTCCGTTGCTCTAACACCATGGTGCCCGCAGAGGAGGCTTGCGGCGCCGAATCAAAGAACAGCAGGTACATCCCACTAATGCTCGCGAGACTTGCACCGATAATCATGATAAGCGAGTCAGCATATGTAAAGAGTCCCGGGATCTGGTTCACAATGGTCGTTTCATTTTCGACAAATATTTGCACGGGTGTCGGATTCAGCAGCTTTATACCAAGTACGACGACTGAAGCAACAAAAACCACCGCCATAAATGCTGTTTTTTTGTGCATCGTTGGCCGTTTCATTTTCATCCTTGCTCTAAACTGAAAGGTATGGTACCTTCATTACCTTATCTACTGTGATCGTGTCAATAATAGATTCGAGCTTATGTCAATGTCACGTTCTCTCTAGGCATATCTATTATGATCTTATAATAATTTCCTTTAACGCGAAGTGCTTAAAATGCATATCTAGGTACTTTCAGTTATATTCCCTGTGAGTTCCTTCTGTACGACGTCTACTTAGTTGCTCTTTTTCATCGATAGTCTTCAGCACTCCATCACTTCTCGTGGTAATGCCAAAAATTTCTTCTTTCGCCCTTCATATTTGGCGTGTTGATTTTCACATTTTGGCACTTGTTTTTTTGCTGTATTTTGAGCTGAGTCATGCTTCCTCTCTCGTTCCGAAGGCACCTTTTTGTGACCCTGAAGCGATCGCAGTAGATCCCGCCAGCTGGTAGCATTATGCAGCAGGGTTACTAGTTTTTATGTACCTGCTGCTCATATACTTCTCATATTGGTAGCGGTTCGATTGTGTAATTATTTGTTACAAGCATAAGATAAAAGGCAAAGTAAAGCCTACTGAGTTTAGTATAACGACATAAAGGTGCTACGTGCACAATTGTACAAATCTCGTGTCATATTAGTGAACCTTCTTTCTTGCTATCCCAGTAATGAACGTGAGCAGTGAAACACAGCCGTCCAATGCAAACCAACGCTTTTTTACAGCCGATGTTTTTGATTGTTTTTGTTCACTTGTGTCGGAATCTTGCTATCTCTTCATTCCTTCGATCTTGTTGATATCGTAATTGATAAGGCAAAAAGGCACGTTGTATTTGGAATGTATGGAATATTATTAGATCCTTCACGTAGAATCAAACTATCAAAATAGAGAAACGGTTTATAAATAAATGAACGGGAGTTCGCGGGCTTGAGTTACACGGGCATTGTAATGAGTGAGTATATTGCGGCACTCATGTTAGTAGTTGCAGCATTCATAACATTATATCTAACATTGCTATTTATACGACGTGAGAGAGACCATACTGAGACTTTCTATACTGGTGTAGGCGTAATATTTGGAGCTGTGGTAGGTATTCCGATAGGTGACATTCTTGGTTTAGGACTAACTTTGGGCATGGTCCTAGGTGCGCTAATTGGAGCAATAGTTGGTGGGGCATACGACAGATATGCTAATAAATCCTCAGAGGGACATTAAACGGACATCATCTTTCTACTATAACATCAACAAGAAGCCTTCAGTCTTTAGAAACATGAAAAAACTATAGACTCGAGGTATTCAAGGCAGAGGCAGAGTATTATTGTGGCTTGAAGAGGTGCAAGTTAAGCAGTTCTTTTTGTTGTTAGCTGATAACTTTACTGGTGGCGAAATTGTTTTTTAATGTCTCATTGAGAAAAATGCGTACAACTAGGATGGGTACTCTGAATGCGTATTAAGGGAAGCGAATATAATTGCAAAATGGTACAAACGCAAAGCATGATATATCAATTCGCGTCGTTCAAAAACATTCTATGAGGGCCTTCATGGAGTACTGCTTTGTTCAAGAATCTTCCACAAGACCTCTCGCTAAGCGTAGATACCTGAAGATCAATAAATTTCAGCGTAGATATATGGTATTAAATACTTTCTACTTACCAGTTTTATATCAAGAGAATTCTTCTAGTTATACGTCGGAACAAGCAAAATGTGTATGCTCAAAGTTTAAAATATTAAAGACAATTCCACATCCAGATAAACGTCATAGCCCACATGAATGCAAGCATTGAATTTTCGTGTCTGACAGGAGCGACTCAATTGGTACTCAGATTAAAATGTCCCCGACGACAGCCGACTCTTTTAATCTAAACGTTACTTTCCCGTCTTGATGACAAAGCCACGCTATAATGTATGAGCAGCGATGCCTACCCCTACAAACTCTCTATCGCTTTACAACCCGACTGTTTTGAATCGTAAAGTTAAACTGCTCCGCGGGAATTTTTCCATTTAAAATGTGCTCGACACACCGTAATGTGTCGGTCCAAAATAATGTGCTGCTTGGTGCTGTGTTCAACTCGCCACCATGTCTGGTAACTCCGTCGGCAGTTCTTATCGCCATAGAATGAGCATTGATTTACACTATATTAAGGTAACTAAGCTTATAATTGGCGATAGTAGCGGGAAAGCTGCTTCCAATGCCAGACTAAGAGACTGGACTATTGTTATTAACATATTTAGACCCATGACAGGCATCTCTCTCACCCCCTTTTTGTGGATTAGTATACGGGTATGTGCAGCGAATTGTTGTTACATATGCGGGCTGATCCATACACTCGTATAAACTAAAAATGGTAGTAATACTACTTTAATATGACCGGTACTCTTCATATGGGAGTTTTTCTTCCATTGACCGGTACTCTTCATATGGGAGTTTTTCTTCAATTGGAGTTATATTATTTTCAAGGTAAGAATATAACAAAAGTGACTCAATGCGATGTTCAAACATTGCTAACGGAAGACGGCGCTTGTGCTTATGTCGAGGCATTATGAAGATGGCGTAAGGCGGTGACACGGACATGTATAAAATGGTTGGCATCGACGACTTCAAAAAGCACCACCTTGCCTTAAAAAAATAACATCGAAGGAAGAAGGTGGTATGTTCCCCCTAACAATTACGAGTGAAAAACACTTGTCCGCATATCTTTCTAAAAAGAGCTTGTGAGCCCCTATAGCAAATACGTATACAATCGTAATTGTATTACGTCTTCTTCGTAAATTTTATACTATATAGACTAGCAGCCAAATGCAATTATTACTACACCCTTCTGCGACTTACCTTGGCTACCGTGTACTTGACAATGATCGTTCCTTAATTTCATTATAGATTCAATTCGTTAGATTATCATTCAACCGATCCAGCTGAACTGGTACTGTTACAAAAAGTTGTACCAAGAACTTGGCCTTTCCTTCATATTCTGGCATTAACTGTAATAGTGATTTTCTTTCATCATTGCCCATAAATTGCTTAGGAATCATGTTCATTTTGTCGGGCAGACTCTGTAAGTAAGCAATCAACTTGTTTATTGTCTCTATCACAACATTTGCCGCATTCAGAAATGACATTGTTGAATCTTTCAGCTTTGTCACGGCTGCAGATGTTTCAATTTCGCCTTCTTTTTTGTCGCAAACTGCTACAAGCTGTTTTGCGTCGTTCTCGATTCTTTTGAAGCACGTCTTCAATTGGTCAAGAAATCTCTCCAACTCTTCCATGCTTAACCCGATACCCGATTTAAAATCACTTTTGACAAATGGCTGCACAAATGACGGCTGTTTTTCCATCGACCGTTTGAACTCATACACTCCCAGCGAGAGTTCTTCGACCCCACGTTCAATCAGCTGGCAATTCCTAATGGTACTTTCAATGGTTTCTTTTGAAGACATAGCTCAGTCCATATAGTCATAGGTTTTCCCTTCTTCTCGCTCGATATACATAGATAAACGACCTGGCATTTATTAGCTCTACTTTAAAAAATTCTTGGAATTACTTCGACAAACACAGTTGATCGAATTTCGAGTCTTTAAATTCGTAGATGTATGTTACTCTCAACAACGTCAATATTACGTTATAATTTTTTCCATTTTATGCAAATTTGCAATTCTCTTTATAGGAAAAGCAATTCCTACTACAATTAATGAGAAAATTATTTCTGGTTATAAGTATATATAAAAATTTCTGTGGTACAAATCTATAGGTAAGTTTTTATATATCGAATTGTATATAATGACTAGGATTCACCTCCTTACTATTAGAGAAGGAGATTTACCACTTGACTTCAACTATTTTTGTCACTAGGTGGATCTCCATACTCAATAGTGCTTTACGGACCCTCGGAAGGTTATTATGTGTTCTTTTTTTAACGGCAAACTATTTGCGCTGTATACCAACTTCTTAACATCAGTAAAACTGCGATGACCTGACATGTGACGCAATTATTAGAGTTTATCCGGATCTATTGACTATTGTTACGCGTTCATTGCACATTTTATAGCTCTAACGATTCGCAAAAAAACGTATGGATCTCAATTAACAGTCTTTTCGGCAGTGTTTTTTCACGATATTAAGAAATGGCTCGTAAAAAAATAAGTCACTAATTCATCGATAAATTTTTATATTAAAATTTATATATTTTGAATTACATTTTACCTCCTTTGGCTCGAGGGGGCCCAGAAACAGTCTGTGCTGTATCTGTTTTTTTATGGTTCCCCCCTCAATAGCCTATTTTCGACTTAATATTGTTTACTTATTGAGAGAAGATTCTTCACGTAGGAGTTCCTTTAAAATAAGTGACAACTGTATTTAGGTAGTTGTCCGATACAACGATGTGACTTTACGAAATCGAATGCGATCGGCACGAAAAAAACACACGATTTCACCTCGTCAAATTTATGAGGGTAAACGGTAAAAATAATAATCTGTCACCGGAAGTGCAAAAGGACGCTGCAAATAGCTGCGGCAATGCTCCTCCACCAGGTCTTTTCGAATTTCTTACTGAACTGGGAAAAGCGCTTACATCTGCAGGTGTCTCGGTGGTGGCTATAACTTCAATTTTAGAGCGTATTGCGGTCGCGTACGGGTACAATCAGAGATACTGCTTTCTCCGACTTTCCTGATAATAAAACTTGGCTCACATGAATCTGCGCCTATTGCGGTAACTGTAGCTAATCAATCACAGGCGCTATTACAGTTGAATAAAGTTTCAGAACTTTATGGCTTAATTTATCAAGCGGAATGCAAGAACATATCTCCCATAGACGGCACGAAGCGCATCAAACAGATTCTTGCCCAGAAACATCGTTTTGGCTCCGTTGGGATATTTGTCGGCTATATTTTATTCGCGATAGGGCTCGGATTGCTGCTGTATCCTACGCCTCAGCAGCTAGTAGTGTCAGGGGTGTTTGGAGGGGTTGTGGGGGTACTACTCATTTTGAGCCAAAATAGACCGAGATTTTCACTAATTCTACCTGTGTTCGCAGCATTTCTCGTGTCCGCCTTGTTATCCCTGGGCATAAAGCAAGGACTTATCACAGGCTCATTCATTTTGGTCATTCCAGCGCTTGCCTATTTTCTGCCTGGTGCTACATTAACAACTGGAATGTTTGAACTTGCTACTGGCAATATGGTCTCCGGTGCAAGCAGGGCTATTTATGGGGTGGCGATTCTATTTCTCCTGCTCTTTGGAATTGTGGTAGGAAATCAACTTGTCGGAACGACTGAACAAGGATTCCTGACGATCAAACCTCTCAACACACTTGGGTTGTGGGCGCCATATCTTGGCGTTCTAATTTTCGGAATAGGCGTGTATTTATTCATGTGCATACGTGAGAGGGATATGCCTTGGGTCTTGCTGAATCTTTATGTAGCATTAATAGGGCAACAACTGGGAAGCGTTATAGTCGGCAGCTACTTTGGAGGCTTTTTAGGATCTCTGCTCATGACAGTCAGTGGAACTTATATAGGACGATCTCCTCGACGAACGCCAGATTTTGTATCAATCTTACCAGCATTCTGGATCCTCGTTCCCGGATCTCTTGGTTTTATCAGCTTGGTTACGTTAATAGGCCGAAGTTACTACACCGCTGTTACGAATGCTATTTTGGTTGTTATGACTCTCGTTGCGATTTCACTCGGATTATTGGTGGGCGCAGCAGTCGTTGAACCATTTAAAAGCGCGAAAGATGAAACTGAAATTGAACAGAATAAATAAAAGTGGCCGTTCATTTTCTATCCTCAAAATACTCAACTACGTCAGACAAAAAACGGTTTTTTGAGAGAATAATTAATGCCAAGTGATCCAACGAAAAATTCTAAAGTTTTTCTTAACTCTGCAATACCCTATAGTCAACAGTTTTTATGACGACTCGGAGGTGCTTCTGTTCGAGGGGATAAGATTCTGCTCATTCGATGAATACGAGGAGGGGCGATATGTTTTTTCCTGAATTTGCCCAAAGATCGGGCGGCAAGTTTGTCCAATTGTCCCTCATATTCTCGTAATTCAAGCGTGTGAGCCAAATGGGAGAGCTGTGGTGGAGCGCTCCCCTTTATCACCGGAAGCTCAGATTTTTCGAGAGTTAGCTTCTACTGTAATGAAAAATGATTTGAAAGTTGTTCCAACACCCATAAATGAACTGCCGGAGCTTGAAGAAATGTGTTGCCACCATCTTACAAAGAAATGAGAATTTCAAGCGGAATTTTGATTTAACCCTTTTCAGTAAATCCCATTGCTGGGGTGCATAGCGTGCGGCTTATTGAAAGAGGTACTCCAGACTCTCCATACTCCCATCCTATTGAGATGACCTAATTTAGCCCAACTTGAAACTGAGAAACATCACGCGTAGAGATTATTAATCAATATAATTAAATAAAGGCCTCATATAAATGCTACATATTGCAGTTTATAACGCACTGAAACTGTGTGGGTACCAAGTAAGTAAACAATGCGCAGCTGCAGACATCAGAGTATTTATTACAAACTTTTATTATTTTTCTTATAGTGTACGACGAATTTAGGGAATTGTTCCAATATACAATGTCTAGGAACGTCGATTTTGATCATTAAAAAAAGAGTTAAAAACGATAGCTCGGCATTAATTAAATTCCCGCAACACTTGCAATAGGGATATGCTGCTGTCATAACTTTTTACAAATAGTAAATGACAAAATAAGGAGGCCATATAAAAAAGTGCAGCGCTTAAATTTTATCCGATCAATCCGTGAGGCCGCCTAATTCTTCGATCGAGTACCATCTGTGTTGTTGTGAATCTGCCACATTATTACGTTCATTTAAAACTAGAAACTCGAATTGTGTATAGACCTACAAGTACAAGTAAAGCCGAAGTTGGTGTCCTCGAACAATTCCGATAAGTGGCTGTATTAAAGTAGAGTTTCTATACCTTTTGATTGCAGTAGATTAGGCTGTACTAAGCTACAAATATTGCCGCAAACAAAAGTTGCCGAATAGCTTTAAAGAAGGTCACTACTCCAGTCAAAAAATAGCACGAAACGCGGGCTATAACCGGAATCTCTACTATTTCTACCTCGTTATCATTAAAGATTAAATCTAATGTTTTAGTCCCTAATTAGGGGTCGAACCAAGATGATAATTTTCCTCATTTTCCGTTTAGTGCCAAATTAACTTAATTCTGTCCTATTTAGAATTCAAATTCACACTCCAGAAATACAAACATAAGAGTTATTTAAAAAAATCTAGAGATATTCCCTTATATTCTTTGAAAAAGCCGAAAGTGTAAAGGAAGACCCTAAATTCGATATAAAAAAAACTAAATTTTGTTTCTTTTTTTATCGAATAACAAGAAGTATGTAGTTAGGAAGCGTAAACAGAGGCAAAATGATAAATACAATGTAAATATACGTTAAAGAAGAGGAGGTGTCAACGATGGGTGTATTTGGTAGCTTTCTTTACTTTGGATTGAATTATATCAGTTATATCATCTCTCCTTTCATTTTAATCCCTTAGAATCATTGAAATATAGTTATCTCTTTTTTCCCATCTGTTACCGCGAGGTGGCTGGGCGATACGATGTTGAGCGTAGCGCGAGAATAAGGTCACGATCATTGATTTAACCGAAAATAATGGAGTATTTTTCATTCTCGAAAAGGATTGGGGGGACTGAAGTAAGTTATTGTTTGATAACTCCTACAAATTAAGTTGTTTATAGTAAGTAGAAATGAGAGCCGTCTACATAATGTAGCTGTAAAATTTCGATTGAAGTGATTTTGTCATATAAATTCTTTGTTTAGGCATAAAATCGAGAGAGAATAATTAACGGCACATCAAAGGGGAAGTGCAGGAAAATATCACTCGCAGAAATAGCGTCCTCACATTTTTGTTTTACATTGCTTGCTTATTTATAATGACGCCTCACAGAGTGCTTATGTCGTCACTGCTAATTGATTAAAATTCTGGTGCAAACTTTTGCATTTTTTTCGATTCAAAACCTACTGCAAACAAAATTACTACAGGGATTATTGCGCAAGTTCTTGTGCGTCATTCTCGTTAAAAAAGTGGTATTTCGTTCTAACTTGTTTACAAAGTGATAATATGAGTGTTACTACAATCTGTTAGGACTAAACAGACTTAGGAGATGATTTATTAAATATTTGAGAAATTGATTATTGTTCTTGAAGCGTTACAACAAATAACTTAATACGCTCATTCTGTACACTACAGCTTCGCTGTGCGAGCATTTTTTGCGATATGTTAAGTTTACAACCCCAATTTTAATTTTCTTTGTGGTAGCTGTTGCCCGAATTAATTAATCCCTCACGATACTAATAAAGAAAAATTAATTTTGTAATATACATAATCTAAATAAAACAACTTATCCAGTAATCTACCTGGATAAGTCAGTTGAAATGGAGAGCAAACCCTGACATTTCGCAAAAAGGGTGCTTAAGCCTGTATTTACTTAATAGTTACTTTATATGGCTGGTTGTTGTGGTAGAAGGTGTTTAATAAAGATGAGACTAAAACTGTATAGCCTCTTATCATGTTTATAATACGCTAATCGAACCAGAGTTGAAATCAATGGATAATACAGACCTTAACGTCCGCCCTGTTGTCGAATTTTTCTAACAATTACTGAACTGAAATATTTCTGTTAAGCAATCGCAGATACAGATAATCTTACAATGTAACGCAGACTTCTCGCGGTTCTTTAGCAAATATTAAACAGGATTTTTTCGATATTACAGCGTTATCCTCATCAACCAAGAAAACATTACCAGTTTTTATATAGTCTTCGATTACCTTATAGCGTGCACTCCCTAAGAAAGCATGATCACGCAACGAGTAAACGTTGATAATGTGATCAGGGCGTAGTGTTCGCTTCTTTTCGATCTCGTCAAATATGTTCATTACAACTCCTCGTTTTTTTAACGTCAACGTTATTAACTATAAAAGATTGATTTAAACGTTAAACCTTTCTATTTGTTTCAATGAAACACAACAGCCCTTTTAACTTGAGAGACGTGTCAGACGTGAAAAATGGAGTGATTATCCGTTTAATGAGATACAATTGGATCTATAATGAGTACAGCTGCTCCTTCGAATAAACTTAAACGAATATGATAACAAGAACTAACTTTCTTTCAGAAGACTAGTTGATGTTCATCTATCTTATTTTTACACAATGATGCTCTAATCGCAACTTAACCCAGTCGAAAACTATTCAAAAGAGTTGAGCAAATTACTTTATACTAAACTCTTTATATGCTTATATATTTCCGTGTATTAAGTAAAATGATTGCATAACGACATAAAGTTGAAGCACAATTTGATAAAAGATCAACATTTAGAGGAACGACGTTTGTAGAAGCAATAAATGAAAACGCACATTTCAGATTAGATACGCCGCCTTCAAGAACAAGTCTTTCGAGATTAATGGTGGCTGCGATATATGTATATATATCGTTTACTGTTATATCACAAACTAATATAACAATTTTTGATATAATATGATCGGACATCACAAACCGAGAGATTATTGTATAAACGGGACGACTCCTTGGACATAAACAGCTTGATATTTTCTAAACGCTTTGCAGGGGGCACGATCGTATGTTAATGGTCGATGCACAACATATCCAAAAGGTCTATAGCACATACGGCATTCAAGTGAACGCATTAAAGGACATCGCTCTCACAATCGAGAAGGGAGAGATAGTCTCTATCATGGGCCCAAGCGGATGCGGGAAAACTACGCTGCTCAACTGCCTCTCTGGCCTTGACGACATCACGAGTGGCACGATCAAGATTGAAGGAACGCAACTTGACAGTTTGTCCGATAAAGAACGTACGTATCGCCGAGCTGAACGAATGGGGTTTATCTTCCAGTCATTCAACCTCCTTCCGGTATTAACTGCCGTAGAAAATGTTGAGCTCCCTCTTCTTATCTGCGGTGTTGACCAGAAACAGGCGCGGCCTAAAGCGCTCGAGGTATTGCAGATTGTTGATCTTGCAGATCGAGCGCATCACAAGCCGGCAGAACTGTCTGGCGGGCAACAACAACGAGTAGCTGTAGCTCGAGCATTGGTGAACAATCCAGCTATTGTGTGGGCAGATGAGCCAACTGGCAACCTCGACTCTGAAGGCGCACAGCAGGTGTTGGACTTGATAATGCAGCTCAATCGAGAGAACAAGCAGACGTTTGTCATAGTGACGCACGATCCCGTCGTAGGCGCCATGGCGAATCGCACGATTCAGATGCGGGACGGTTTGATCGTTTCAGAGAAGGTCGGGGACTCGAGGCTGTTTAATGAAAAAACAGTACCATAACGGAGAAGAACTAGAGAGATCTATATGGATGGAACGCTGCTATTATCACTCATTGTGGCAGTGACGTTGCTGTCAGTAATCGTGCTTGCTTTTAAAAATAAGATATTATTTAAGATGGGCGTGAGAAATTTTTCAAGGCGTCCAAAAGAGACAGTTATTGTTGTCGTCGGGTTGCTAGTCAGCACTGCTATTATCTCCGGATCACTCATAGCGGGAGAAACGGTCAACTACATAATTGAGAAGGCGACCTACGATGCTCTAGGAACTATCGACGAGACAGTTGCCGCTGGGGGTCGAAATTTTTTCAACTATACTGTATATGAAAAGCTTGCATCTGATTCAAACGTAACGAGCCGCATCGTTGGGATATCTCCTGCAATAACTTCAACTGTTCCTTCTATTGATGATGTAACGAGCGGCGTTACCGCGACCAACGCACAACTGCACGGTGTCAACTTCACCTATGACAAGGAGTTTGGCAGTTTCACTCTCATGGATGGCACACGCACCGATGCGACAAACTTAGGCTCTGATGAAGTTCTCATCAATAATAAACTTGCAGTCGAGCTAAATGCACATGTAGGTGATAAACTTACCGTCAATTATGTAATGCCCGGCGCTGCATTTAGCTCGCATACCTTCACAATTAGGTATATCGCACAAGACGTAGGCAAGGCGCAGTGGGGATTACAAAAGACAATATTTATGCCACTCGAGGCAGCGCAAAATCTCTTTCAGAAACCTGGCCAAATTAACGAAATAAAAATTTCAAATACCGGCAACGTTGAAAATGGCGCATTCAAATCTGATGAAGTTGTTAGTGCGGTGAAACAGTCGCTTGTCGATGCCTCTTCTGGTACTAATGTTATGTCGATGAAGTCGGACTTGCTTAAGCAAGCACATGATACCGGTACTCAGTTGTCAAGCTTATTTGTCATGCTCAGCACCTTCTCAATCATTGCAGGAGTGATGCTCATCATCAACATTTTTGTAATGCTAGCTGAGGAGCGGAAGAGTGAACTCGGCATGGCGCGAGCAGTGGGGATGCAGCGACGTCATCTTATACAGATGTTCATGTTCGAGGGCATCACCTACTCGGTTCTTGCTGCAGCTGCTGGATCTATTCTTGGCCTTGGAATAGGTGCAGGCCTCGTAAATGGTTTCAATGCCATTTTTATGGGTGGCGATCGTGCAATGGGGTTAACGCTCGAACTTCACTACAGTTTATCAGACATATTCAATGCGTTTTTACTTGGGGTCATCATCACCTTCATAACTATCGCTGTGGCTTCGTTCAGGATCAGCAAATTAAACATTGTAGAAGCGATACGAAATGTAACAGTAACAGAGCAACCACGCACAATGAAGCGCATGATGCTCTTTGGTGTGTTCCTCCTGATAGCAGGAACCGTCAGCTATATAGCTGTGCGTTCGAACTACATTATAGACGTAGTTTCGCCTTCGATGGTGATCTTTGGCGTAGCACTTATATCACAGCAATTTGTCTCCCGAGAACGATCTTTCTCTCGAGATCGAGTATTTTCTACCGCAGGAGTCGCTTTAGTGGTGTACCTTCTCTACCTTACTTTATCTCTCAAGGATGTGTCATTTTCTGACGCGATGCTTGCGCTCACGTTAGCCGGCCTTCTTCTCGTCACTGGAGTAGTACTTATCGTTCTTTTCAACTCAAGCTTGCTCTTACGAGGGTTAAGCAGTACCTCTAGGCAGAGTAAGGTCGTTACAAGCAGTTTTGAAGCTTTCCATCGCATATCCGCTCAATACAAAGTTTAGGATGGGCATGACGGTGATGATGTTTGCCCTCGTCATCTTCGTCATAGTGTTAGTATCAGTCATGTCGGTAACATATCGGCCTGACATGGCAAAAGAGGGCGGAGGGTATGACGTCCGTGGGTTTTCGGTTGCGCCGCTTGCGAATCTAACAGCAGTGCAACCATCATCAATTTCTGGAGGGGCTATTGAACAATCATCAGTAGCATCTCAAGACCTATCAGCACAGCCCACACAGCTTTCTACCAAACTGACCCCACTAAACGCATCCAAGCTCGAATATTATGATGGACTCTATAGGACGCAAGTAACTGGAGTCACTATTAACAACGAGACTATTCCATTACGAGGCCCCGTCTTCGAGTTCATTTACGGTGTTGATTCAAACTTTACTTCTCATGCTACGTATAAGTTCATAGACAAGGCAAAAGGGCTTAATTCCACTGAAGACGTGTGGAGAACACTCAGTGATCCGCACAACGTTGTGGTTGATTCATCGTATCAATATGGCAACAATAATCCCATAAAGGCAGGTGACACGATAGAGATTCCCATGGCGAATGGCACTTCAGTGTTAAAAGTCGTAGGAGTGCTCGATGAAACGTACCTCCACGGTATTTTTATGGGCAAATCACAGTTGCAACAGCTCTTCCCCGTTGTAGAAGGAGACAGCCTTTTCCTCTTAAAGGTAGCAAAGGGTGTAAATCCACTTGATGTTACCTATGACCTAAAAAAAGGGTATAAAGTGTTCGGTATGGATGCTAAAGTAGTCCGTGATGAGGTGGAACAGTTAAGCCAACAAAGTCAAATGGTTTTTGAACTGTTGGAAGTCTTTCTAGGTCTTGGACTTATCATCGGTATAGCTTCATTGGGAGCCATCACTTTACGATCTATCGTGGAACGCCGACGAGACATTGGTATGATGAGAGCGATGGGTTTCCAGCAAAACCAAATATTAGATTTCCTGCTAATCGAAGGGTTATTCATTACTACTCTCGGAACCCTCATCGGGTTGTGCACGGGAATCGCGCTTTCATATGCGATTTACTTAAACTTTACCCAAATGGGGAAGGTACCGTATAACATTCCTTTAATACAGCTTCTCATCATATTTACCGTTGTATTTGCCGCAGCAATAATATGTACTATAATCCCTGCGAGGAATGCTTCAAGGATGCCGCCGGCAGAGGCAGTGCGGTATATCGAGTAAGTTTATTTACGAGTCAGCTTAATAGCCCAAGAGCAAAAAAGTGCGAAAGAAGGTACCTAACAGTGGACAAAGAAACTACATTCGAGCCTTCTAAAGGAACGTACAGATATGTAAAAGATAACCAAAAGAGAGCCCTTTACAAATGTGGGTGGGTCGGACGGTTATAAGATTTCAATACTTGCATCATGGTTTATGTCTCCTGAGAGATGAAGATTTTGAAAAAATCAATTTACACATACACACCGAATTCATAATTCTCGGAGCTAAGATTTTAAATCTTTTTTCAGTCAAAATGTAACCAAAGAGTCTATGGTTTGACGGAATATCATTTGAATGCGATAGTTCTTCTTGCTAAACTCCCTGCACCTCGGCCCCTTTGTGTGCGTCATAGAAACTGAACTATCACTATCAGCACAAATTGTTAGTGTTGATAACCACAAATAAAGAACATATCATTTGTTCACACTGAAAGACATCCATTCAAACATCAACCAATAGTGATATTACAGCATTCGTAGGTTAAAGTATTGGGACAACAACTGAAACTATGATTAATACTGACTCCTTAGGCATGCTCATAAATGTTGCTGTTGGGCAACTGGGTTATTGTGGCATCTTTTTTGGAATGATACTAGATGGTTTTGGCTTTCCAATCCCCGGGACTTTGATTATGCCATTTTCCGGGTATGTCGTCTGGCTTGGGAAATTACATTTCATAATGGTAATTTTAACAGGCACACTTGGATGTTTTATTGGGTCACTTTTACAATATTTTGGAGGGTTGTATGGGGGTAGAGCTGCCCTCAACAAAGCGGAAGATATTTTTTCATTCAAAAGATGGATATTGAGAGAGCGCAAACCTTTATGGAGCAACATGGGGAAGCAGCGGTACTAATAAGCAGGGTAGTTCCTATTATGCGAAGTTATACTTCGTTCCCGGCTGGGATTGCCAAAATGGATGTAAAAAAATTTTCATTATATACATTTATAGGTTCTTTTTTGTGGTGTTTTGCTCTTACGTACGTCGGACTGTTACTTGGACAAAATTGGGAAAACATTGAAAAGCCATTAATATATATCAACTTGGTTGTCCTATTTTGTGTTCTAACAATTCTAGCGTATTTACTGTATAAAAGAAAGAGCTCGCATATGCTTGATTAAAAATAACTTCAAACTACTTCTGATTTAAGATTTATTTTGGCAATTGAAAGATTTTGAGATGCCCCTAGCAAGCTGGGTATAGTTATCCAATGGTTTTTCAGGATACTTTTTATCCGATAAAAACTTCGCAAAAGTGATGAGGTAGACGAAGGTGATTTTTGCTGATTTACTTGTTTTATAATTAGCGCTCCGTACTCGGAAATATGTTAAA
Organism: Methanobacteriota archaeon; assembly: GCA_963704625.1. Lineage (GTDB taxonomy): Archaea > Halobacteriota > Bog-38 > Methanoflorentales > Methanoflorentaceae > DASPRZ01. The sequence goes on from OY969924.1 coordinate 2,565,359, forward strand.
GTCCCCTCTATTGTTCTAACATAATATCCTATGTTAGATACTCGCCTTGCGTAGTATATGATCTGATATCCATGATATTGAAGTTCTCATTGTCATCAGTAACGGTTTTATTTCCAGCCATCCTGTTCCTTTAGCATAATCGCATCGCAAATTGCATCCTGCCTGTGTAGTATTATGTAGAATGAATTGAGACGTTTGTTTCGCATTACTACTGTCTTACGTCTTCAAATGTCATTTTGTCTTCTCTGCCCAAGACACTGGTTGATTAACTTTCGAATAAACCGCATGTCCTCTTTCATTAGTTTAGTTGGTAAATAACCGAAGTCTATAACAAAGGAAGAGTAAATTAAAATTGCTTGTCGACAGTTACGTCAAATTATACTATGATAAGAGATGGTATTTAATCAATTGGCAGCGCTATGAATGCAGAAGTACCCCTTGCTCAGGTCATACTCACCCCATATCGGACAGCTACCGCAAATACACCCTTTCATCTCTGGTACTTTTTCGCTTTTTCCTATTGAACAGAAAAGGCCACCTGTTAAACTATTTTGAGTAAGTGTGGGGCATTGACCGCAAATACACTTCATCATATTTTCTTTCGTATTTGGAACTTTCATTCTGTATTCACTCCATTAATTAAATAACGAGAAATTGTTTTTTATCTCTTGTTAAAATAATCTTTCTCCCTTAGACAATCAATATAATAGATTTAAGTGGAGATAATTGAGTAAATTTTAAAGTTGTTGCAGATGTCTTCCAGCGACGATATGCCAATTCGTTAGAAAGAACATTAAATAACTTACAATAGTTAAGCTTCTCCATTATCTTCCATTTTAACTTACTCATATGTTAAAACGCGACTTTCTTTGATTTCCTTGTTCAGAGAATAGTTAATTACCTTTTAGTTCATCATAAAAATATTCATGAATGGCTAATCTAACACAGTCTAAAAATTAACTCAGCTTTAAGTTTTATGCCTAGATTTCGCTCTTCTGCTTTTTTTACGTCTCACTTTTTGTAACCAACTCAGCAAGCCATCTGCAGTAATTTTTTGCTTACACATATTACAAATGGTCACTGTCATCATTATGGAACTTTCGACAGCGTGGACACCAACGCAACGGCTTATTAGAGTTGACCTGTGCAAGCTTTATTGTAAACCAATCGGGAGGTTTACATCGGTATTCATGCAAATAGTTACTGAAGGACTCAAAGCATGACTCACACAATGTCGAGTGACACGTATGCGCATTCTTGCAGCGCTGGCAAATGTTCAATTGAATTTGTACACTAAGATTTTTAGTTGTCTCATCCATCATAAAAGTTAGAAAAATGAGAGGATATGACTATTTTTCGAATGTAGTCACACCCTCTTTCATAGTTCCTGGCCTCTAACCCAACATTTAATTTTTCTTGCTTTTACTAGGCAGCTTTTGAGAAATTTGATTTTTTCCCATAGAAGCAACGCTTTCTAGACATGCCGTGCAACGATATCTTAAAGCTCCTGTGAGAAAGAATGCTGCCATTTTGCTACACCTCTACTTGGTAGTGAAATTAATTATACAATTACTGTCGAATCGCCTCTTTTCACTAATCTTTTAATAAATTCATCATTATTAATTATGATGAATATTATTTAATGTTGGTAATAACTTCTTTTTACTTATATGTTTCGGCGGCAGCTCTTATCCGTTATGGTTTTTATCGAAGTGGCGGAATCTATTATCCATTAAAACTTTCGAAAATTCAACGATAATACATTTTTAAAAAATATGAAAACCAACAATGGAAAGTAGATTGTTTACGTTTTATTCAGTCGCAGTCGTCTTAATATTCACAAGAAACTTCTTACCCTTCAAAACATAACGCAAATATTTTTCTATACCCTCTAGTCGTTTTGAGTAGCTAGACGTTGGTATACACAAGTTTAAAACAAAGATAATTGTTTCCCGTTGGCAAGATGGAGAACGTGATCCATTGTGTTACGCTAACAGTGGAACAAGTGGGGTTTGTGCAAACCAAAAACGGCGAACGTATTAGCATTTGCAGGATATAAATTTAGTATAGAAACGCATCGCGTAGTACATATTCACCGCGGCGTTAAGACTTGGTTGTAAAAACAATTGTTTGGTACATACTATTAAGTATACGGAAAAAGCACATATGTTTGGCACATAAAGCATAAGGCGAAAGGAGCGGCGCTTAGCTAATTGACCTCATTCACCTCTTGGCCTGCCCCTTCCTTCACGCCTTTCTCTCTTTAATATTTCTTTACGTGCTAATATATTAAGAGATATAGTTCTGTCCCATTGTCTTCTGTACTGTTAATAACCGCTGATAATGTAGATGAAACGAATCAACACCCTCCTGAAGAAGGCTCCTATCTTTTAACGTTTTCGAGCGCTCTTCGGAACTAATTTGTATTTTGAACTCATCGTCGCAAAAAATTCTTTTAACTTTTAGAACGGATGAAGCGTAATCTCTTACTAGATTGACATATGGCGCATTAGGAGTAAATTTTTTTAGAGGACCACAAGTGATTCGCGGTAAGTAAGCGCTTTCCAATATTACCGAAGCTCATTTCCTACGGTTGCATAGCTTGAAGTGCGCATAAGCGTATGAGTTCTTCTTCATTAGATTGACTTATGACGTACTCTCTAATATTTTTTCATGCTTTTATATTCTACCTCACGTGCTATGTCCCTTAGTTTTGTATTCTTTAAGCACTTTATGCGACACGTTATTTTGATTTGTAACCTTATTTAAAACGTCTTTGCTATCTGCCCATGTTCTAGTGCATTTATAACGCGATGCCAGTCGCCGGGTTACATTGATGCACGGCGACGCCTACCAGCATCAATCCATTCCTTAATATGCCTCGCGTTCATCGCTTACGGGAACTCCCCCCATGACGAGTTCTTCAATTCGCCCATCACGAAAGTTCTTCGACACAAACTCGAAGGTAGTCTACGGACCTCTTTCCAATTAATTTGCTGGCGAGAACACTAAGTCTAATATTAGCTTGTTCTCCTCCTTTAGGAGTACCTACAAATAGCAACTCGACTCTTGAGTAAAAGTCAATGTCAATAATATCCCCTTGTTCCGACATTTGCTATATAATATTGAATACAGCTCTTAATGTCTTTGAGTTTGAGGCTTTTTTCTCGCCCTTAATAAATTATGCTTTTTATCAGTGCTCTTATGTTTGTAGCTTTAAACGCACTATTATTAGTCGACTACTTTTCTAACAGAAGAGATTGCTATGCAGTGTCAAAGGCAACACCTTGAGTGAGTTGGATCAAAAAGGTTCGAATATTTTTTGTACATTCTTCCCAAGTAGGAAGGGACTTGTAACGATTGCATGCAGCTAGGCTCAATTCCAACAAATGTTGCCGATTTTGCGACAGCTCAGTCAAGTAGCTTGTCAATGCGATAACATCTCCACGAGATACCAGGAAGCCTTCACGGTTGTGTGAGATGATTTCCCAAGCGGCACCTTCAGTTGTGCCAATGGCTGGAAGGCCGAACCCCATGCTTTCAGAATAGACGATACCGTACCCTTCGTACGAAGAGGGCATTACTAGCAGGTGACTCGTTTTCATGTAATTCACGAGTTCACCGTCGGGTACTATACCAGCAAAACTTACGTTCTTAGCCAGTCCATCTTGCGTTATTTGGCGGTTGATTGCCCGAGCGTACGAAGGTTCTGCGTGTGTATCTCCGATCACTGTAAGCTTCCACTGATCAGTTGGCAGTTGTTTTAACGCTTTCAGTACGATGTGTAACCCCTTACGCGGGATAACATTACCTAAGAATAACAACTGCAAAATATCACTTTGCGCTCGGTGCGTGATTTCTGCAGTGCTGATCTCGGGATGAAAACGATCCCCGCCTGGATACGCCACAAGACTGGGGCGTTTCTGAGCCTTAGGATCCATAAGCAGTTGTTCTACCGCTTGACGAGTGGTCAGGCTATTATAGATAAAACCATTTACGCTGGAAAGATAGAGGCGTTCGACTCGACGATAAAAATAGTTTTGCCATGCTGGATGACCTTCACTGCTTCGAAGCAGGTGAACAATAGAGATGATAGGATAGTTGATTTGTTCCTTCAAGCGGCGATTGAGTATAAAAAATGAAGGATGATTAAGCTCGTCTTGAAGAAGCACATCAGCTTGGAGCCTCGCCAAGCGACGACGCAGGCTGGTAGAGAAATTATCGTTTAGATGGCGCAGATAATTTCGCCACGGCAAGGAGATGATCTCAACGCTATCTCCACGCTCTTGTAGATATGCAACTAACTTGCGGTCATATAAATAGCCGCCCGAAAGCTTGTTCAAGCTGCCGTAAAGTATCAAGCCTATATGCATATCTGCTAAGTTGAGGCACGAAGCTTAAAGCTCGAATTTCGCATCATGGTGCATCCTGCTTAACATGCCTATATGATGCCCAAGTATTATCATTTTCCCAAATTTTTACTTCAATGATGCTGGCAGTTGGGGCATTTATCCTATCTGAGAGTGTTTTACAAAGAATAAAAGCGAAGCATTCGATGCTCGGATTTAATCCCATAAATTCAGGCAAATCGTTGAGGGTTCTGTCCTTGTAGTAACGCACTTGTTCATCCAAATAAGACTGGATGTCCACAATATCTAAGAGATAACCGTGTTGATTCAGCCTTCTTCCTTTCACTTGGAGTTCGACTTGATAATGGTGTGAATGATTCCTGTTTTCTTCGCCCCAATCGCTGCCTATCAGATAATGCTGAGCTACAAAATCCCGTTTGACTGCAACGGTATACATGTTAATTATCAGATTCATTTTTGGATTTCTAACGGTAGATGAAAAACGATTAAATGCCACTGCACAAGGCTTAGAGCGCATAGATATTAAGCAGCATGACTGACTGCCCCCTTGGCACACCTCGTTTGCCAGTTTTTGCAAGATCTTGATCTTATTTTTCTCAAAGTCATTTGTATCAGCTTAGAGTTCGTACCTCACTCGTCGTAGGTAAGCATAATCTGGATTACTTCAGCAGGGTTTTGATCCAGCAGTTGATATGCGCGTGCCGCTTGGTTGATCGAAAAACGATGTGTTATGAAACGAGATGGCTTCAATTGGCGTATCATTTCCCAAGCAACATCAAAGCGGCGCTTTTTTGTCCATCGACCATTAAATTCTGGTGCTATACTGCTTACTTGGCTGCTAATCAGTTGAATACGGTTACGGTGAAAGCGTCCTCCCAAGTCTAAATTGGCACGTTTACTCCCATACCAAGAGCCAATTACTATTCTGCCTGCAAATCCTGTCGTAAGAATCGCCTGATCAAGAGCAGCTGGCGACCCGGAAATCTCATAAGTGAGATCCGCGCCATTTGGTAAGTACTCTTTTAGTGATTTCTGGAGATCTCCCTCTTCGGGATTGAGGGATACTAGCGCTCCAACTTCTCTCGAAGCCTCGCGACGCAACGAGTGGCAGTCTAGCGTGACGAGGTGAGATAGAGGTAAAGTGGCCAACAAGCTTGTGGTCAGCAAACCGACGATGCCTTGGCCAAACACCGCAACATTCTCGCCTATCAGCGGTTTGCCGTCCATTACAAAATTGACCGCCGTTTCCATATTAGGCAGAAATACGGCATCTTCCAGCGTTATGTCCTCTGGCACTGGTAGTAACATGTTAGGGTCGGCTATGAAATGGCTCTCATGTGGGTGGAATGCCATAACATAACGGCCCTCCCATGTGGAATCCACTTCTTCACCAATCGCTATTACTTGCCCAACTGCTGAATAGCCATATTTAAGGGGGTATACTAACGTGCCCGAAAGGTCAGGAATGCTTGCATCGATCGATATTTCTTCAGGAAACTCTCCTCTGTAAATCAGGCTCTCAGTGCCAGGACTGATGGCAGAAAGCTGAGTTTGGATTAAAACTTGATTCGCATCGATTTTAGGTAGCTCCTCTTTTCGAACCGTTATTTGCCGCCGATCAATGAAATAAAGAGAGGTGCGATTATTTATAACCTTTTTTTCAGATAGCTGACTAGCATTTACATGAACTTCCGCGATCGTGTCCCCCTGTCGATCGGTGGATATCGCGAGATTTCCCTCATGCTGTGGCGTTGTGTATAAGTTTAATAAATGATTCATACGCAAGGCTTTAGTGAGTAAGTACTGGAAGTTACCTTCGTTCACTGTGGGATGCAGTGGTAGCTGTCGTTCTACGATTATGCCAAGCTCTCGAATAGACTTAATCTTTAGTGGGTTATTAGTTAACAGACGTACTGAGCGTACTTGTAAATCCTCAAGTATAAGAGCGGCGATGGTGTAATCACGTTCATCGGCCTGATGTCCTAACAGCAGATTCGCGTCGACGGTGTCATAACCTTGATCTTGTAGGTTGTAGGCCCGTAATTTGTCGGATAAACCTATGCCTCGCCCCTCTTGACGTAGGTAAATTAACACACCACACCCTTCTTCGGCGATTTTTTGCATTGCTAGGTGTAATTGTTCCTTGCAATCGCAGCGACAGGATCCTAACACCTCACCAGTAAAACATTCCGAATGGATGCGTACCAGAATATTCGATTTACCTTTCACTTTGCCCATTATTAACGCAATATGCTCCTTTTCATCGTTGTTACTGGTATATAGACAGAGCTGAAATTCTCCGATATCCGTGGGAATACGTGAGGTGACACTTCTCTTTAGTGCACAGACAAATGGTTTTGCTACAGTCACGTTTTCACTTTTTTATTATAGGTTTCCAACCAGAAGCTTAATTTATTTAAGATTAGTCGGGGCCTTAGATATGTGACTAGTTAGCCTCATGGCTTATCAGTTTTTGCCTCTAATGTATACCTCGTTTATATTTATAAAAGAGGGTGCGGCGAATAGAGATAGAGAGTAGCTATAGGGGCACTTTCATAACTTACGTCTTATAAATTCATATATGACAATTTATAACAAAAAGCAATTGAAAAGAAAAAGCCAACGATTGGCGAGGCGATGGATTAATTGAGGAGGCTAGATAATATAATCATTGCAATGGATCGAAATGTTAGTATCTGCTTATGTTAATATATTTTCATAATCTCAAAATTCGCCGGAATGAACATAGTCTTTTCCTCTCTCGGAATGATTAGAGAAAGAACATAAATTAGATTGGCTACACTAAGCTACTGAATGGTGAAAGATATGTAATAAGATTGGATCTTACAAAACTCACATTAAGTAAACGCGTATTACTTCAGACCTCTATATCATTCGGTTCACGTCTCCCAATCTTTTCTTCCAGTCCATAAGTAGCTGTGCCGTTATCACGTTGAAGCATCCACACATCGTAGCGGCGAACGTCGATGATAGAGATCTGTTTAATGACCAATGCATTTTTTGACGTGTAATAATGCTTCGTTCACGCACTTTTTTTTGTTTTTGGAATTTATTGATTTAGAACAACATTCTTTCGGAGAATCGATACTAAATCGCCTTTAAAAGAAACACTAAAAACTAGACAAAATATGGGCAAGTGATAATAACTTAAAAACGCGAGTGATAGTACTAATGTAACGCTTTTAGGGTGAAATATATGTCAAGTTTTGACGAAATAATCGTTCAGGCCGTTGAAAAGGTAATACCAAGTGTAGTAAATGTTAGCGAGGTAAAGCTAATGGCAGATGCATATCTGCACATACATCCTGTCCAGGGGGTCGGTTCTGGCTTTGTAATTGACAAAGAGGGATACATATTGACCAATGCCCATGTGGTACTCAATTCTCAGGAAATAAAAGTAAGCATGGAAGAAGGAACGACATTCTCAGGAGAGATAACGGGTATCGATACTATAATGGATGTAGCCGTCGTTCATGTTGATGCTCGCGACCTTCCGGTGCCCGAAATGGCAAAAAAGAACGACCTCAAGATTGGACAGATGGCCATCGCAATAGGTAGTCCATTAGGTCTTGTTGGAGGACCAACTGTCACTATGGGAGTAGTAAGTGCATTGAACCGGTCTATTCAGACTGAAGTCACCTATATGGAAGGGCTTATTCAAACCGATGCTGCAATTAATCCTGGCAACAGTGGCGGCCCTTTGATAGATAGTAGTGGCACGGTGATCGCAATCAACAGTGCAATCATACCTTTTGCTCAAGGCATCGGGTTTTCCATCCCGATACAACCGGCCATGTGGACCGCACAGCAGTTGATAGAACATGGTGAAGTAGTACGGCCTTGGATCAGCATAAATGCCGTGGATCTAAATCCTAAAATAGTGGCATATTATAACCTACCAACTGAAAGTGGAGTAATGGTGACCAATGTGCTACCCAATAGTGAAGCTGAAAGGTCTGGGCTTAAACCAGGAGATATCATTGTTCGTATGGCGGATGTGCAAATCGGTAACGTTAGGGATCTGATTAAAGTGATGAATAAGCATCAAGTAGGAGACAAAGTTAACGTGGAATTATCCAGAGGCAACGAGAAGATGGTCCTGGAAACTGTCCTTGAGAAGGCTCCTTCGACACAAATTCCTAAAATTCAAGGTAAACAGTAATAATCCAATTGGTTTTTGGAACTTCACCTCGTGTAACAGGTTTCAGGCTGCCCGTCATGCTTGCAGAGGACGAAATAAAATAAGCACATTACGGTTGCTGTTTTTAATGTTAGAGATTTAAGCACCGCAGTGGCAACGCTCGAAAACATGCTAGCCAACGTAAAAAAAAAGTCCCAAAGGTGTAGACGCTTCCGACTAAATCAGCAGTCTATTTGTTGTGTCACTAAAAAAGATCTAGTCTAACGAGAGTGGCTTTGCATTTGAGAGTATACGATTTGAAGGCTCGAATCTTTCAAACCTTGGGCAGTTGCAGACCTTTTAAAGATCCTCACTGGAATTCAAACGCGATTTCTGGAAATAAGAACATTTATTAACGTGACATATTGTAGCTTCCACATGTCACGTTTCATAAATGCAGTACAACAATGTATTACCTAAACATATTGTTTAGAAGTTTTGTGCTGTGAAATAAAGAAAGTTTTTTGAGCTTTCGTCACATCCTCTTACATATATAATCGTAAGAGCCTTTTATTATTCATCCTCCACATCTTTTTCTACCGCCAGTTCTCCCGCTGTTTCTTCTGTCATCTCTTCTGTCCTTTCAAGATACCCTAACATAAAAAGATCATAACCCGTGAGTGTATATTTTTTCCGGAGGTCTTCTAAAAGTTCCGCCTTTGCGTCTTCTATATGTTGCTGGAGACAATCATCACACTTTTTATCTTCAAATTTTTCGTTCTCTCCTATTATCGCATCCGCGAGACATACTTGGAATTCCGGCAATACTTCTTCCACTAGCAAACGCAACTTTTGTCTCCATTCGTGTTCTTCAGCTGTATGCTCGTCGTTCATTTTCAGACCACCGCTTTCTTCGCTTCTTTTTCCTACATGTCTCAAAAAAACATAACGATACGCGATATATGAAAGTTACAATTCTTCAAACTTTCTACTGAAAAATCGGAAAATATAATAGTTTAAACTCTATACACGGGGGAGCGAACATTACTAGACCCAACAACAGGGGACTTGTCGCTAGCGTATCACGTAACGCTTAGTGTTTTACATCTGAGTTCATAAGTTCATAATATATAGTCAACAAAAAAACAATGGCTATAATTTATATATTTGCTTGCAGCAGACTTTTGGTGCCAACGGATGTCCTACTACTTTTTATAATTAAAGTCAGATCGAAGGGTGAATTACACTATTTTGCAGTAATCTAATTCACATACATGAAGAATAGATTCTATTGAACTATTCTTGTAGCCCTTTTGATTAAAAAAATTCGAGATTTAAAGAAATAGCAAACTCACTAAATGAAAACTTTTTACGTATTTTACTCGGCTGAAAGATCTACCGTGACCACTAGGCTTTTATTAATTTTGGAATATGATACAATTTTCGTATGACGCTCTTTTTTTTATAAATTACAAAAGATATAACAAAAGATATATAGTTATCTAGGCTACAGAAATGTACGACAGTTATGGCATACGAAGTCTCTATTGTTAAGTGCGATTCTTATGATGATGAGAAGATCAGGAACGCAGTAGAATCAAGTCTGGCTCCATTAGGAGGGCTTGAGAGCATTATCAAGGAAGGCGACCGCGTACTGATTAAATTGAATTTGCTATCTGCAAAGCCGCCTGAAGCAGCTGTTACCACGCATCCCGCGGTCGTAAGAGCTGTCGTTAAAATGGGGCAGGAGCTAGGAGCGACCATAACAGTAGGTGATTCGCCGGGTGGCGGCAGTAGCGTTTCGTCATATAAATCGTTATTGCAAAAGACTGGCATACAAAAGGTCATCGACGAGACTGGGTGCCAATGCGTGCGGTTCGATGAGGCTACTATAGACGTCTCCTCGAATAAGGCAAAAACATTCAAAAAGCTCACACTGTCCAAAGCGATCACAGAAGCAGACGTGATCATAGGGCTCCCTAAACTAAAAACACATAGTCTGACCTATTATACAGGGGCAGTAAAGCTCCTTTACGGGTATGTCCCGGGGATGTCCAAGCCCGAATATCACATGCACACGGCCGGAGACATAAACTTGTTTGCAGACCTTTTGCTCGACTTGCACGAGATGTACACGCCGACCATCAGTATCATGGATGCTGTTGTTGGCATGGAAGGGGCCGGGCCCTCAAATGGCAATCCACGGAAAATCGGGCTTCTCCTAGCGAGTAAAAGCTGCACAGCGATGGACTACGTTGCTGTCACTATTGCGAGCTTCGACCCTATGACAGTGCCGACAGTAAAGATGGCAAATGAACGAAGCATTGGACCAAGCAGTTTAACAGAAATCACGATATTTGGTGAGAAGGTTGAGCCACTCATTATGAAAGATTTTAGAAAGGCGAAAACGATGTGGCTGAGTCGAGCACTCCCCCCGTTCATGACTAATATAATAAAGACTATTATAGCCGCAAAACCTCGCATAGAAGCTTCTAAATGCAAAAAGTGTGGTGAATGCTCCAGAGATTGCCCGCCCCACGCCATAAAATTCATGAAAGGCTCTACACCAGTCATCGATTACGGCAAATGCATTCGGTGCTTCTGCTGCCAGGAATTATGCCCAGAAGGTGCTATTGACATATCCCTGCCACTGGTAAGAAAGATACTCAAACGATGATATGAACTTTTAACGGGTATAAGATTAACTAAAAAATTCCCATCTCATTATTCAATGCTTTCACACTTAAACGGGCTGAAGCTGTTCGTTCAGTCCAATGTTCTTGCCACAATTATAATTTGGTTACAACGTCCTACGTCTCGTCGGCAATTTCAATAGATAAGCTCGAATTATGATGTTACAACCTATCAAACAAAGTTTACAACAAGGTATAAACACACATCTACTGTGATCGACATTTTAGTGCTTTAAATTCTGAAGGTCTAGCATTGCGCACAATGGCAGTGAACCTCATTGAGATAAAAAAATTACAGATTATGTTGCGCGTATAGTTGATACCTGACTGTAGTATTCGTTAATTTAATAACAATAACAGCTTCTTGCACTTTAACGCATTACAGCTCTTAGAGCGACGGGGATCGGTAAATATCTCTTTTTATTAGTAGCATGTCGCGATTTTTCCTAAGTGGTGGGGTTATGACTTCTAAGGTTCTCACTGAAAAAATTCAGAAGTATAAAAAACATTAGACCTCTCCAGCTTGTCATCAACTCTTCGTCTTTATATCTCTTGGCATAGACGAGCGTACGCTACTGCAATCGTTGATCTCATAGGGCAGGTCTCTCCCATCGCGTTGATATCTTAAGAGGTCTTAGAGTTTAACTAGTTTCGACGTCGCTTCTATAAAGCTTTTAAAATATTCATGACAGCACTTACAGAACTTATATTGGTAAGTACCTTGTCCGCGCGCCTCATACGATTGCGATTCCGTTTATGGTGTTGTCAAAAGTATCAACGCAATCGTTTGCGGTCTGAACGCTCATTGTGTCCGACATACACGGAAGTTTATTCTGAAAGACAGACTCAGGGTGGCAAGTAGACCGCATCGGCTGATGTTATTGTAGTGTCCATAATTTGCTGCCGCAGTTACCAAGACTAGTACCTCACCCTTTGTAACAACTACTTGTTACTTTTACAGATCTTTACATAGTTTGTCTTACGGTTGATTATGGCAAAAGTAACAAACTTCCTGCAAGTCAATTGCTTTTGTTCCTAGCGAGTGGAGATCTCTCAACTCTTTCGTAGGCGTGTCTGTCCCCCAATACCGTCCATTCTGATTTTTTATGTCATTCTCTGCCCTTTGCCTTTTAAGGCTACACGAGTGCTGCGCTACTATAAGACAATCAGTCTGTGACTTTTTGACTAATGTCGTTAATGACGTCATCTGAAACGATTATTCTATCTCCAATTGAGACTATTTTAGACCAATGGATTACTTCATCGCGTTTTAACATGCCTTTCGACACGACTAATGAGATATCTTTAGTATCAACGTCGATAATAACGTCTTTTATCTTCCCTATGTCGACGCCACTCTGCGTAGTAATTGATTTGCCCACTACTCCTTGCTTCATATTAACCGAATCCTTCTCATTTTATCTTAATCCTTACTATTTCAGTTGCTATAGCGCCTATCATTATTACATCTTTCAAACATGAAACGGTAAGTTCTTCCACGTTAAACTTTGGTACAACGTAACGAGAGAGTATTAATTTATGTTTTAGTTTGATTTGAAACACAATCTTATACGCTTTTCTTTGCTGCTGACTAAATTACGTGATAGTTGAGACATCCATTGTTTTGTATGTTGCGATAGTTTCAATAATCTGTGCACGCGACTACGCTCATGGTAACAGGATTTTTTGGTTCGCAATATTACGATTTAGTTCAATCAATCGTAAGATACTTTTTACAACTCAAACAATCAACCAGAAACGAAATCGTGTTACGTGATGGAATTTTATAAAGCTTTTATAAATAAGTTCGTAAATTTCATTACACAATTCCATTTTTGACTTAAAGAGTAATCATAAAGAAGATTGGCATCAGTTTATGATTTACCCACAACTAAAATGTAATTATTATTAGAATTATCGGCCTCCGGTGAGTCGATATAAAAATTGTTATAGACGAATAGATATTTAAAAGACAATTGGATAAGATGAAATTACTAGGACGATAATAATTGCACTAAGATCATTAATGATAGTCGAGATCATATTAACACTCACTCTTTCTTACGGTTTTAAGTTATGATGCAGAGCCAGTATTATTTTCTTTTTGCATTATTTACTATAATACGACTTGTGACCGAAGATGCTATGTTTAATTTGAGAGAAGAAAATGTACAAAATTTTTATACCAGTGAAAGCGTTTCGCGTAAAATGAAACAAGGCGTTACTTCACAAATCTAATTGCGCAGTAATTGAGAGCAAGGATTTTATTAAGCACAAATAAACGTCAAACAACAAAAGCTATCACTTAATCCCATCAGCATTCATCAGCAAGTCAGTTTCACTAGTTGTTATTTCTGAATTTGACGACATCGTCTATTAAAACCGCCAGTCCACGGTTACAGAGTACCTTTGCTTGATCTGTAGGTACGACCGCTCTATCACCCGTTTTCAGTGTATAGCATTGTTCGTCGCTTCCTACAAAAGTTGGAACATCTGATGTTACTTCGACGATATAATACACTACACAAGTTTGTTCTGTTAAATGAGAGGTCATATTTTCATCAAGTTCGGTGTCACTGTCGGACATGCCAGAGCTTTCTAGAATTGAATCGGAATTGCTGTCTGATATTAAGAGAATATTATCTCTATCTCTATTTTCTGATTCACCTATCAATTCACTTTTTTTCTTTTCTTTTTTCGAGCGGATATCTGAAGATCGCTCTGTTTTATTTACCGTCGTGTAGGGTATATCAATTCTGCTACTCATCACTTTAATCTTCAGTTAGTATTAGCATACTCTTTATAACAGCTCTGCAAGCATAGAAAAAGTGTTAAGTAGATTAAAAATCAAATACTTTACCACAATCCAAGCCTAAATTTTGTCAAATTACATAAAAATAGCTCGATAAGGGCTTTTTTGGGAATTAAACGCATAACAAATTCTTTTAAAACTAATTACTAGATTTGCTGGTGTTTGACTCGGTATACTATTACCATTAACTTATCCTAAATATCACTCTTACATTAGTATCGTAAATGCTTTCGAAAAAATTGCTTATAAGAAACAATTGCTTTACAAAAGTATTTGTTATCTAATATTTACTGATTGCGTATACTAATTTAATTTTGTCTCTTTGTCTACGCTAACGATTCCTTAACATACGCACGAGGGCATTCTTAACTAAATGTAATAGAAATTTTATCCTTTTCCCAAAATAAATAAAAAAGAGTGAAACTTAGAGAATTTTCTAAATAGCCAGCAAGTTACCACGATTATACGTTATCATTGCACAAATATTAGTTTTAATTGTGTTAAAAACATAGCATTGTGCCTATTTTTAATACTGGCAGTGCTTCTGGTTGTTTCGCAGCGTATCTTCACATTTGGCATTTTCTAAATAGCTATTTTCTCAACAGGAAGATTTTCCACCACTCTAAAATTGCTTGGTCATACTTCTGCTCAAAGTAAATAGAATCGAAACACAGCAGAAACTTTTAGAGATAATATGGAGTTATATTCAAATTGACTTAGTAGATGGCAAGGCAAAATGTGATTTCATTTATCAGAATCTTAAACGGATTAGTAGTAGTCACGCCAAGTATGCCACTTACTTAAGTATGACTTGCGAATCCGCGATATAATAGTGAAAAACTAATATAATAGTACCGATAGAATATCTATTACACGTGTTCTAAAATAGAATTGCATCATCTTCACATTCATAAACTGATGGAGGTTGATCAATAAAAAAAACGAATGACACATGGTATCGGCAATTTTGAATGTGTGATGGTCAAACGACCATATAACAAGCCGGCTACTGTGGAGTCGGTAGCCGGCGTACCATTATTGACAATTTTTAATTAAATTTTGGCTCTGTAGAAACCCTTCACCATCAGTATAATAACGATCCCTACATATTGGTAAAGATTATAACACACGTTACACAGCTTGCTCTCTTTGTTCCGAAGCCTATACTCCTGCTGTGACTCACATCACCGAACACTCGCTTCTCCAAGGAGAACATCGTTTCAACGAGGTTCCTTCGGTGGTAGAGCTCCTCGTCAAATTTCTCGAGCATAGCACGCCGATACGTTCCGCTCTTCGCTCGTTCGCTGAGGGGAATCATACACGCTGCGCGTACCTCTTCCCGTACCACCCGACTGATCTCCTCGCTGTCGTACGCCTTGTCCAATCTGTAGCCGATGGGGTGTACCACTCTCGTCTTCCTGATGAGGGAGGGGGCTTCTTTTGCCTCGCAGCGCGGGCCTCTCGCCACCCGCTAGGCGATGATGATCTTGCTTTTTGTCTCCGTCGCGATCTGGTTTCTCGTGTACCGTTTCCGTTGCTGTCTCTCTGGAGCGCTCCTCTGCGCATAGTACACGCTTGCATACCACGAGGAATGTCCCGTGCTGTCGATGGCGATCCACGCACCACCCCTCCCTCAAACAACCCCACCGTTTGATGCAGCAACCGCGTCAAACACCGCAGAACGCAACTGAAAGAACTTCTGTGGGGTAGTGAAGTGGGGGAACCGTTTCTAACGCGAGCATCTCCCGTATCACGGGCATGAGCACCACCACCTCGACACCTTTGCGATAGGTCAGCCGCAGCCGCTTCATCAGGTTCAGAAGAACGAAGTGCTGGTGCGTGCTGCGTGAAGCAGTGATTCAAGAACCGGCTGGAGTGAGGAGGGAGAGCTAGTTTGGCGATCGTATGGGATGCTTTGGTAGACTTTATCTATTCGCTGTGAGTAGAGTGAGACACTGGACTGCTCCTTTTTGTTGGTCAAAGCAAGTGGAGCAATCCTCATATTATGGTTTTTACAGCCGATAACGTAGCAAAAGAAGCTTTTCTCATCGAACCTTGGGCGAAATCTATTAAAGACATTTAGTGACTTGATTAAATGACGAAAGTAGCATAAGAAAGCGCATGAAAACCGTGTATTAGAAAAATAAAAGTGAACTAAAATGGTCGAAGTTTTAACGTCGGATATGGCAGAAGCACTATTCACGTTCGTGTATTTTCTAATTATTCTAACTGAAATTATTGGTGGAATCATAGTTCCACGTGTACGTCGTCATGGAACTGAAATAAAGAAAAAAGAGAGAGGTTCTGGCAGGCTGATATCTGTGAGCGTAGTTGTATCCTTTATTGTCGCCTACTTCCTCGCTTTATCGGGTATTACTCTGATGCCAAGTTGGGTCTTTTATCTTGGTATAATCATAATGATTTTTGGAATAATGGTTCGACAATGGTCTATAGCTGTACTAGGACGTTTCTTCTCTCCGACAATAGGAGTTCAAGAGGGACAGAAGGTAGTGGACAGAGGCCCCTATCGGCTAGTGCGTCACCCCTCATACACTGGTATTCTTTTAATTCTGGTGGGAGTTGGACTGGCATTTCAATCTTTGGCAGCTATCCTCGTGATATTGTTGATATTCAGCGTCGCGTATGGCTACCGAATGAATGAAGAAGAAAAGGTGCTGGCTTTGGAACTCGGCGATGAATACGTCAAGTACGCGAAAAGGACAAAAAGGCTTATTCCATATTTAGTATAAGTTCCTTCAAGAAAGCCTTGAAACCAGAGATAGTAGCAAAGTACTCAAAATTAAACTCTCTACAATATTAAAAATTCAATTATAATAATAAGTTTTTAATCTTATGCGTACTCTCCCGTAGGATGAACGCACCGCTACAATAATGAACGAGGATCCAGATTAAATATCTGACCCTTCAGATACGTAAAGTATAAGCTTGTAGTAATAAAATGTAAATTTATGGGACTATAGCATACCCTAATAACACATTTGCATTACGTAATAACTCTGCACGATCAATTGTGAATCTCTGATTGTTAAATGTCTATTTAAAGATGCCCATAAAAATAGCCGCAGCCCCCAAGGTTGCAGCAGCACCAATCCCCGCCGTCAACAACGTCATCGGAGCTCCAGCAGCCAAACCGATAAGGCCTGGTATGGATTGCATCGTCGATTTGATTACCATGCCGGTAAGTTGCCCACCAGTTTGAACGACAAGCGTTAGAAGATCTGCCATTTTACTCTTTCCTCCATTTTACATTAATAAGATGGTATTCTGGTTACAAATGACAATATTGTTCATTTGTTTCGTCCAATTCTTTAACTAAGTCCTTTGAGCATCGCGTTTAAGAACACTACTGTTAAGCTTGTCGTTGCAGCAGTTGCTGACCCAATAGCGCGAGTTATTGAACCAATACCGTATTGGCCGCTTTGTACGACAGTTGTGAGGACTTGGCCACTATTATGAGTTAGCACTGTCAAAATATCGAAAATTGCCATTTTAAGTACCTCCTTTTTCATCCAGTGAGCTTTCAAATTATTTGAAGTTTACCATTATAACACATAAACTTGTCAATTTATCTTAAATCTATACCAATTTCAGATATTTGAACAGTACTTTGTCGTTCACTAACAAATTTAGCTTTATGCAAATTTCAGTGTGCTCATTAACATAGTATTCATAAGTTTTGTTATGGTTTGATTATTAGTTTATCTTAAAATATTATAAATACTGATTAATAATTTGTGCCAACTCTTAACACTAAGCCATCATCATCCTCATTTTGGTTACGTTTTCAATCCTTTTTACTCTATCTTCATTTAATACAACATATTGTAATTTAATTTACTGAGATAATAACTGGGTTATTTTCTTGATTCTAAGGGAGCTCACATTTACGTAATTATCACCACTTCTCATCTTAAGCACTTATGATGACATTCTTTAAGCGCTGTAGATCAAGTAACTGCCATGGCTATCTTTCACTTATCCTATAGCGTGCCTAAACGAGTGCTACAGCAGTATGACTAAGGTCAAGCTTAAAAGAGGGTTGCGCTTTTATCGATTTTTTTTCGGTTCCGTCACTGAGCATATCGCTGTTCACTGTGATACTCGATTAGACGCAAGCACATTAGCTTCAACTTTGTGGAATTACATATATACAACTTAAACGTATAGTACACTGAGAAAGTAAATGGAGGTGAAATATTTGTATAAGAAAAATTCAAGAAGTAGCTACGGCGGTGGGTTTAACTCATTTGAGCGGATGGAGCCGCGCGAAGCTCCGGTTGAAGTCGGAAAGCAATACGATGTCAAGATTGAAGACATCGCAAAGCAGGGTGATGGAATTGCCCGTGTAAACGGTTTTGTCATTTTCGTTCCCAGCACGCAGATTAACGACGAACTTAAGATTGAAATTAAGGCTGTTAAGCGCAACTTTGCTTTTGGTGAAGCGGTATAATTTTGACTTAAGCGACTATTAAAGGAATAAAAACTTTACGATGGGAAAATAACTATTGTTGCTATACGGTTGCGCTAAAACAGTGTGTAACGAGTCGTTCTTTCCATCATTTTTTAAATACTGTTTATAAAACGCTGCAGAGATGCTATTGTGTTCGTAATAGCTTATTTTCTGCACCCTATAATACATCACGTACTCTCACAAATCTTTACATTAAAAGACAGTGAAAATAATATTATTTTACTTCTCTTTATATTGAAACATTTTCTTACTACAGTTTAAATTCAGCAGTGATCACCGTCCTGAAACAACGAAGTACGAGTTAGTAATTTATCGGCAGTGACAATAACGTACTTACAAGTAGAGACATCAGCGTAAACGTACAGAGAATAGGTTGGACATTCCCGTTATACTCTTTACCATTTCTGTCTTCTTTCCTTTGTGTTATCAACTTAAAAAATGAATTTTATGTCGTGATCGATATCTAACTAAATAAAGACAATGTAGAATCTTAGACATACGACCGAAGATAACACAGTTGATGCTATTGATATACAGATACAGGGTTATTGGTGGTGGAGAACACCAAACAGTGTATCGTAGCGAGGTGATGTCAATCCATCAATTTCAGGAGATACTTATTAATAAAACATCTAATAACACATCGATTTTGACCAGTCGACTCTTACTTTTTGCTTTACGAACCGGTGACGTTTACTAGCTTCACAACTAAAAATCGAAAGACCACATAAAATCGGGTTAGTTTTATTATGTTCTCACGCATTTGATATATGCTTAATACTAACACTTGATGGATGGCTTCCACAAGTGCACACCGACAACAGAAGACATGATGACTATGAAAAAAGAAGTGATATGTATATCATTGATATCCTTTATCTTATTCTCTCCGTTTGGAGCTTTGGTTCATGCCACACCTTTAAATGCTGCAATATCAACGAGATGGACCATAGAAGACCTCTATGGAGGTCGCTGCAGTGCGGCAACTGTAAGTGTGGGACAGAACTACAACGGCAGTGTCAGCACCACGTGGAACTGCCTTATAATCCAAGTTGCAGATGCTATAGCGTGGTTGAAGACATCGACACCGACAAAAGCGCTGACTCCCACACGGCTCACCATAAACGCGACGCCTTCAATAGTGACCGTCCGACAGGCTTTTACAATAAGCGGCAGACTCACCAACGCCACTGGTGGAGCTTTGATAGCAGGCAAGATCATCCAGCTCCAGAAGAATGTGAACGGCACGTGGACTGATGTTATCGGGGAAGAAAATACAACCAGTGCTCGAGGCTCCTACAGCATCTCAGTTAGCGAAGGGACTGCTGGGATTTATGAGTACCCGGGCGAACTATACCGGGAACGCAACCTATGCCGGCAGCCACAGCGCTTCTGTCTTCGTGACGGTTAGACAGCCAACACAACTTACTGCTGCCGCAAATCCTGCCATTGTTGCTCTCGGCCAGACTTTCACCATTTATGGCTCTCTCACTGCCGCTGATGGGACTCTAATTTCGGGCGAAACGATACAGCTCCAGAAGAATGTGAGTGGCACGTGGACAGATGTTAGTGGCAAAAAAAATACGACGAGCATCGGGGGATCCTATAGCATCTCAGTTAGTGAGGGGACTGCTGGGATTTATGAGTACCGGGCGAACTACGTTGGACGCGCAACCTATGCCGGCAGCCACAGCGCTTCTGTCTTCGTGACGGTCAAACCGCCAACACGACTTACTGCTGCAGCCAATCCGGCCACCGTTGCCACTGGCCAGACTTTCACCATTTATGGTTCTCTTACTGCCGTTAAAGGGGCTCCGATGTCGGGCGAAACGATACAGCTTCAGAAGAATGTGAATGGTACGTGGACTGATGCGAGTGGGGAAATTGACACGACTAGCACCGGGGGTTCCTACAGCATCTCAGTTAGCGAGGGTACTGCTGGGATTTATGAGTACCGGGCGAACTATAGCGGAAACATAACCTACGCCGGCAACTATAGCAGTTCTGTCTTCGTGACTGTCAAACAACCAATACAGCTCATGCCAACACAACTTACTGCCACCGCCAACCCACCCAAAGTTGATAGCGGATGGTACTTCAACATCAACGGCGTGCTCACCAATGCAACTAGTGGAGCTCCAATCACAGGCCAGATAATCCAACTTCAAAAAAAGCTCGGTGGCGAGTGGACTGACATCAGCGGAAGGAAGACTCTAACAGGGGCCGATGGCTCCTACTCCATCACTTATAGCGAAGGAGCTTACGGATCTTACGAATTCCGTACGCTGTATGCGGGCAATGACACTTACGCAGCAAGTAATAGTACGAATGTTACAGTGACCGTTCAATCAATCCCTACGATCAAGACGAAAACGCAGCTCTCCCTAATCGCCTCACCGACTACCGTCAATAATAAGACGGAACAAATTACCTTTACAGGCATTCTCACCCCTGAGTCTGTACTAGTCCCTGGCCAAACCATCCCTGATCAAACTATTATGCTACAGAAAAACGTAAGCGGTGTGTGGATCAACATGGCTCATAATACCACGGATGCCTCAGGTAGTGTCAGCTTTGTAAGGACCGAGGTCTTTAAAGGGACGTACCACTACCGGCTCTACTATGCCGGAAGTGAGGTCTTTGAGGCAAGCAAGAGTAACGACGTAACCATAGTCAGCACGGTGGGACCCAGCGCACTTGCGAGTCTTGGAGCACTTGTTGCCATTACTATCACCTGGGGGTATATCAGGCACCGGCGGTTGAAGTAGTAGACGCAATTCAAATAGGTCGAATCGACCGAAACAAGCTGTAATAGGGAGGATTTCGAGTATTTGAAGAGCTTAACTAATAAATTGATCGAAAGAAAGCATTAAATTCATTAATATCTAGGACTTACATTATTCTGTTAGATTTCAACTTATTGCAATTTTGACACAACAACTGAATGTTTTCTGCCGTATTGCCACCGCCTCTTGATACAGGAATAATGTGATCATATTGTAAGCCCTTGGTAGCACCACATATAACGCATCGACCGGCATCACGATGGTAAACTTTCTTTCGCACGTCAGAAGAGACATATCGATACGGATTTATTGGGGTATGACGTGTTTTTTGATGGGTTTTTACCGCTATATAAACAATGCATATTATGGATAAGATAACATAAAATGGCCACAACAAGGGTAACAAGAAGAATAAAATGATGGCCATCAATATTTTAGCTTTGATGCCCAACCCTCTTTTTTTCATAACAACCAGTTCAATCCGATATTATCAAAGACTAAAATAAGTCTCGAGTCTTTTTATTCTTTTTTATCGTGAAATATAAACTCCCTATTTTTCCAAATGAACTAAACAAGTAACTTGCGATGTGCATTGTTTCTATTAAAATGAACTAAACATCAGGGTAGCTGTTATTAGCGCATTCAAACTTGAAAAGTGTGTAAGTCGGTTATTTTTCAGCAGCAGTCGAACAACTTATTAGCGGTTTGATACGATCTTTAACGAGAGATACGTGTTAACACATTGTAGTTAGAATATAAGCCACTACATTAAGAGACAAAGTTTAAAACAAATCATGGTGAGTGCTACCATTTTTGTCGCCGTATATACATCAAATGCTACCGCTGAAACGTTTCAAATACGATCGGTTAGTTCGAAAAAGTGTCTAACTGTAGGAAATAGCCAGTCGTTATTTGTATGAACAAAATTTGTTAGGTACATATTATTAAGTAGGCGTAGACCTACCTCCTCTTAACGCATATTGAGGAGAGGGTGCGTTAATCAAATTGAGCGGCACCTCTTTATTCGCTACCCTCCTCCTCTACAAATTGCGTTTCCTACATATCGGACTGTAAAGCTTGCACACCTCACAGTGGCTTCACTAATATGTGCAAAATGGTAAGACAAATGAATAAAGCATTTTTCGTGAGTATAATAAGTGCGCTAGGGGTGTTAATATTGTTAAACTTGTTTGGCGTTATAGGATTTGTCATTCTAATTATCGGCGGGACGTTGATAGTTATGCCTAAGAATGAACGTTGGCGATATCAACTTAAGAACGAACTATTGGCTGAACGTGTTTCAAGAGATGCCAAGCATTTACCAGTTTGAATCCATGTTAAAACAATAAGATAGTTCGGGAGTATAGCAAACTTAAAAGTGTCGTTGTACTAGGAACCTGCCGATAGTCCTTCGACTTTCATGTTGTGCTTTTATGTATTGATCTCCGAAAAATATAGCTGTTACGCGTTCTAAAAAAAATTGAGCGTCGCTCTCGTTAGAAGCATATTCCTGTTAGAAACATGAAGAAACTCCGTTACTAGTAAATCGGATCTAACAAGGTTTCATCGATTTTTTAGCCTAACCATAAAAAAGCTAATCTGCCCGCCACTAATTTGAAGAGGCGGTTCAACATAACGCTCAATGATTTCAAAGACAATTATCAATACCAAGTGAGCAATGTAGTTAAAACTGAACACAGATTCTAACAAACAAAATGTAAAAAATGAAGAAACGGATTGAAAATTTTTGTATTGACTTTTTGTATTGACTATTTCTGTCTAGCCTAGTTATCTAATGCAATGTGATCTAACCTGTTAGCATTCGACAACAAAATATGCTTTCAGTATATATACGGAAGCAGTTTTTTCGTAGTTTTCATATACTCTTTGTATACATTTCCGAATCGTTCGATAAGCATTCCTTCTTCTCTTCGTATTCGATAGTGAACATCAGGAATGCCTAGTAGTATCAATATGAACCCATACAGGCTATAAAACAATAATGGTATTGCAAGAAAAATGCATAGCAATCCAAGGTATGCGGGGTGCCTGATATAACGATATATACCGTTGATCACTATTTCATGATCCTCTAAAACTCGTAACTTCGTGGAAAAGTAATTCCCAAGCGTTCGTCTTGCAAGCATCCGCATTGCAAATCCAGTGAGAAAGAGGGTTAATCCAAGAAGTTTTATGGCGTTAGCTATGGGATCGGACTGATAACTTCCACTTTGTAGCGCAGCTAGAGCCATTACTGATAGATAGATAAGGATGCTAAAAATTATCGCCAATTCACAGTAAAATAAAAACTTTTGTGTTTGTGCTCCGTTATCCATTCAGTATATGTTAACCTATCTAAATATATCTTTTTTAGCCTTCTTGTTCGTAATTGCGCTCATGCATTAATAAATTAACAGATTTTTTATCGCTGCAATTACTCATCATTCAAGAACGCTAAGGCAGCCCAAATACTTGGTATCCATAACTCAACAGCTATCAAATATCCTAAGGTTAATACTAGATACCTCAACTGGTAAAGACTAATAGTGCATAAGATTTTTTTAATAGTGAGTTTAATTTTCATTCATTGGTGGGATCCTGAAAAACTTATTGTTTAATAATTTAAGCCCTTAAAGCGCAACTTTGGACTTAAAATGCTTACTAAAATCTGTTAATTGAAGGCGGTTTGCTTTAGTGTTTTATTCAAGGGAGCAGAAGCATGCGAATTATGATGACCAACCTACAATAAAAACTATTGAGAGTCTTTTTACAAAAAATTTTTGTTAAATGCATATTTAACGACGAACCTCAAATATTCTCATCTACATAGTTCTTATGTGTGTTCACAGTAATGTCGTTTCAGTTTATTTCCCATTAGACAACTGGTACTAAGTTATTGCTTACTAGTGTCCCAACTAATGGCAATAGGGAGTGAATGAATGTTTCATGAAGAAATAAAACCTTGGCACAAATTGCCAAGTGAAACTAATGAAGCGTATAGCGCTTTTTGCTTGTATCTAAACATGGGGAAAAAACGGTCAATGGCCACACTTATGACAACGATCGATAAAGCACTATCCATAGAGCAGTTAAATTCGTGGTTTAATACGTTTTTGTGGACTAAACGGGTCAAACTATGTGAAGGATTTATTCAAGACGAGCTGTTGAACAACAGTGCCCGCTTATCAGGCGATACTATAACTCTACATAAAATGGAATTACCTACGAGCACGTCACGTGTAGCTAAACAACTTCAAGCAAAATATTTTCCTGTAAAAGGAAGAGCAAAACATAGTGCTCACTAATTTTTCAAACGTTGAGCATCGCTCTGGAATCGTCAATACACCAAAGCAGAGAAGAATAACAAAAAAGGGTTATAGATTGTAAGACGGATTAGATATTCCAAGTATTATGTTACATAAAACTTGGAAGAAGTTCAATTTTTTTACAAAATGAGGGTTGAGAGTATCTTGATAAAAAGTACGCGAAAGATTGATTCGACGTGCTTTAAGAATCGTCACCGTATGATGCACCAGTCTTGTGGTAAGTAATGATCTTAAAAGTGGCTTATAGTCATTACGCTTGACTCAGTAGATCAAAAGCATATCAATAAGTTTATGTTAGAGTCGCTATTCTGCCGTGAACATAGTCTTCACATGTAATTGCGTCTGTCGTAAGTTGAGCTTTTTCACTGTTACAAACACATCCATGCTGACTCCACCCATGGATGGTCGGACCTTGTTCGAGTGCCTGCAAGCTCTTTCATGTGATATATCGACTACGTGCTCCGCCGTATCAACAACACATACTTTACAATACAAGCACGGATAGGCGGCAAAGGCTAACGACTTAAAATATTCTCTGTAAAATGCGTGCTTTTCGAGTTCATACGTTGTGTCATGGATCAAGAACACTAGTCATGTTCGAAACAGATGTATTTGATCAGATACTCTAAGAGAGATGTTATCTCTTATTCCAAGAATACTCTAAAGTGCACAAGAATGGCCTTTTGATACGCTCTTAAGAGCGCTCTTGTTTCAAAGGGCGCGGAGCATATAGAACCCATCTATAGTTTAATATTATTTCAACCAACTCAACAAATGATTGCCAAAATCCGCCCGTCAACAAATCTATAGCCGCGTTTTGTATGGCAAAATATGTGCAGAAATTATAAGTGGAGAGACGAAAGAAGGAAACGTCTTCGTTTCAACATCGGCGATTCGAGAGATGTCAACCAGTTAGCTATATCAAAAAGCGAAGACTGAAGACTTTCTACCAACAATGAATAATCAAAAAAGTTCTGTTTTTAAATTTACGCAAAATCTTATAAAGAACTAAGATTTAGTTACCAATTAAAAAATGCCTGACAACGTAACTTGACAATAATGGAACATCAAATCACTGAATATAATGACAATCTTGGTCTATTCCTTAAACAAACTGGCCAGATATTTGATATACAACATATAATTAATGAACCACAGGAAAAGCCGCAAATTATTAACTACTACGAAAAAAACAAACTTAATTACAGGCTCCTTCACAGTTGGGAAGGATTTATTCACTTCGGGATTAGCTATGATGGAAAACACAAGAAGGATGATTTCAAAGAGCAAGCAAGAATAGTTGAAGGGTACATTCACGATAGCAACGCTAAAAATGTGTTGGAACTTGGGTATGGGCTAGGTGCCAACAGTGCATTTCTTGCGAAACGTAACCCTCGTGTTAGTTTTGAGGGAATTGATATCTCAAACAAGCCTTTAAAACGCTATACAAAGATCCCAAACTTGCGCTTTCAGTTCGGCGATTACTATGATTTGAGCGGCTTTGTGGATAATGCATATGATCTCGTCTTTGCTATAGATGCATTGTGCTATTCGACTGATAAAGTGCAAGTCCTTCGTGAAGTAAAAAAGAAATTAAAGAGAAGAGGGCTTTTTATCGTTATAGATTGGTATCAGAAAGATCGTGTCACCCCGCTGAGTCAGTCTGAAGATATTATGTGGAAACTTATTGAAAAAGGTTTTTCGGCGGATAAGTTCGAGAGCGTCAAAGATGTCGAGGGTTATATGCAGGAGGCATATTCAATAACTTTAGCAAAAGATGTCTCACAATGTGTCCTTCCATCTATGATTAGACTTGAATCTCTGTTACGTGTCTACTTTGATCACCCTGCTTTTGCAATGGCTGTCAATACAGTTGTCCCATTTGACATCGTAAAAAGTGCCATAGGAGAACTATTCTTGTCAACAAGTGTAAAAAGACAGATCGGGGGGTATTACGTTCATGTACTGAAAAACGACAAGTGATTTTGCATTAATGTGTTTATGCTAATGTTTTTCTATCTGGCTATCGAAGGAACTTGATGAGATAAACGATTTCGTTCTTCGCGAATTCCAGATTTCTAAAGGAATAGATACCGTGCCCTTAACGTTTTTAACCTAGTTGTATTAGCTATTATAACTTGATAGATTCTGTACACGTAGATGTACATATGTCTTAAAAAAAGAAATTTTACGCAAAAACGCTCGGGAAAAAACTAACACGGAATAGTGGGTAGTATCCACGACGTGGTCGTTTTTAGATGCGTGGTGGGCCTTGCTCTAGCAGCTCCTCTATCCTTTGTGCTGCTGGGATTGATTGCTCCCACAACAGTTCGAAGGTGGAAACAAGGTAATTGGCATAAGTAGGGTCGTCGGACCACAGGGCTGAAAGCGGTTCATCGAGCGACATGCGCTTGACGTTGGCATTTATGGCACTTATAGAACGTTTCCTGTCAAATACGATAAACATTATTCCCGAGTACCGGTCGTAGTGGCGCACTTCCTCACCAATTTCCAAGAGTTGCCGCACAAGTTCAATCATGGAGTATGAGATATCAGTTGTGACCCTTACCTTCCCGCCTCGGTCTATAAGCTCTTTGGCTGTTTCATTTATTCCATATAAGGAGGCAACGGCCGCCGCGACCTCATTAACGCATACCAAAAATTCATGCTCTATTGAGCTCAGGAGAGTTGTACTCACAGCCATTACGTCTTTAATGCTTTTGAGAATTCTAAACGTGGCAAATTCATCGGATGGCCGAAAACTCTGTTGTTTTGAAATCTCCAGAAGCTCCTGCTTTCTCATCCCCATCTCGCGGAGTTCGCTTTCATGCTTTTTAAGTGCGGTATCGAGAGCGACCTCGAGGTCCACCGCTGCATAGACTGTCGGCGTTTCGAGTGAGGGGTTCACCATGCCCTTGTCAATGAGGCTGGTCAGCGTGCGGTAGACATCCTCCCGATACGTCTTGAGCGATTTTGCAAGCAGGGAGGGGGGCCTTGGCCCATATTTGAGTACGTGAAGGTAGAGTTGGGCCTCTTTCTCGCTGAGGCCAAAACCAATTAGCCGGGTGATGAACTCGCTGTCTTCAGCCATCATTAAATATGTATAATAAGTACTAGATATATGTTATACCGCAGCTCTTAAATAGACACTCTGAAACTTGTTGTCGATCGGTTCTGATTGCGTGATATGGTAATAAAAGTCTACTACAGCTCTGTTCATTGCTATTGGGGTTGCACGACTGACAGCTCGTAGTAATCGTTCGGCTTTTTTCTACATTTTGTATTCTTAATTGCATTTAAACATCCAAAGTGAAGTCCGTGATTGCACGCAATATTTTCATTGCTTAATTTTTTCGCTCTCTTTAGTGAACGTACCACAACTCAAGGTTTTAGACTTAAGCAAAACTGGATTCGCGTGCGAAGCTGTAACAACACTTCTGTTTTAGGGTGTGTGACAACATTTTCGTGATAAAAAGTCGTGAAATCACTTTTCATCAAGTGGGTTATGGAATTTTATAAGAGAGTTAAGTTTCTAAATCTATCTTGTGTATTAGAACAATGCCGTTTGGTGTCTGGTAACGTGAAGAATCCACTCTGACTTTTTATTATAGCTACAGCACAATGTGCACTTGTGCAAAATTTAGTAATAACTGTTTTTCACTACCTCTTGGCATCGTTAAAATGGTGCATTGAGACGACGAATTATACTTACTGTAACAAAGCGTTAGTTAACAACAGCAAAAAAACGCCTCTGTCAAATAAACGAAAGTGAGGATGCCAACTTGAGCCCACCTCAAGTTATACACTGCTACAAATGCCTCTCACCACGACACTGCCGTCTCCACTCGTGCATTGTACGGCCACCGCCGGTAGAACCGTTTCACCCGCTGCTTGAAGATGCCAAACCACTATCCTACTGCTTTCCGTTCACCGCATACCGTTCCCATTCTAATCCAATTCGATTGAGGACCTACACTTACCACGGTCCCCCGTCCACCACCACCGTTGAGTTGTTGGGACACATGTGTAACGCTCGTCGTATGAAGTGGTGCGTCGCGGCTTTCTCTCGTCGATGTGAGCTATATGCCAAGCAACTCCCAGTCGTCCGCATCGATCGACGTCCAGAGGAAGTAGTAAGGTCTATTTACCTTGATCTTGATTTCATCGATCGCGATCGCACATCGGCTCCGTGGTGGCGGTACGCGAAGCAGCGTCTTCGCCCTGTGGTACCACTGCCGTGCCGCCTTATATGACGCCTCTTTATGACACTGCAGAAACTCAGCGATCTGTCTGCACGAGAGTCCGAAGTACATCAGCCGATGCCCATGGCACGGACTGAGGACGGCTTCCTGTTCCGAATGAAAAGGCTTTTACTTTCAAGTAGTGCTGTTAATTGTGCGAGCAATTTAGTTTACACTGCATTCAGAGGTGTGCTCGCATTTACAATTGCCTTAAGTTGACATCCTCGAAAAACGTAAAGACTTATGTATATTTAGTGTAGCTTAGATGCCATATTTTTATAAAAGATCTTCTCAACAAATTATTTTCTTCACAAATTATTTCTTCAAAGTCAAAGCGTAAGTCTTTAGGATTGCTAAATATCATTACCTGCCTGTTGTAAGTATAATTGTTAAGGTTCTACTTCTGTAAAGGTTTCACGGCCCATTCTAGGATATATTTCAATTCCTTTCTGCATATGTTATTATACCGAGTGAGGTCAAGCGTTTCCCACATTTCATCATCCATGCACGGGAATGCGTATATCGGCGGTGGGTACGTGTCCACGCCCTCGGGATCTTTCCATTTGTAGTCTATTTCTAATACTGTGATCTTCCCGTTCGTAGGGCACGCTTTGCACATCGGGATCGTTTTTGCCAATCTTTCCAGTTGCCTCTTCTCTTTTAACTCCTGTTCAATTTTTTTTTCTTTCATATCGGGACTCCAGACTAAACGACGGTAATAGGTATGCAGCATTAAGGAGATATATTATAATTTGCGATTCTGTGCAGTGATACATTAAAGCAGGGTTGCGATCTTCACATGTCATCAATATCTGTGCATAAACGCTACAATCGACAAAATGTTGATGAAACGTTTTATTACAATAAGAGAGCTTCCAGAAAAGCAGATTGATCGGCCATAAAAAGCTGCTAACTCGAATGTAAAGAAACTCATTTTGTCGATATCTGGCTCTGGTAAAGGGATGATACGCTCAAACAAATTCCAATACGAGTTAAACTTTAGCCAAACGTGAATATTGCCAAGCTAAGCGGCGATCGGCGGCACACCGCTTCAAACTAGAGATGTTTGGATTGCTCTCTAAGTGAATTGCTAAAGGGAAAAGACCAAAAGGTAAATCCATTTAGGGGTTAGTGCAGTTGGGTGAAGTGGAAGTCTAAATAGAGAGATCATTTTTCGTGTATCTTTTCGGGCGTCGTATGCCATTTAGCAGACAAGATCCCAATCAAATCGACTTCAAATGCACTAGTAAGGTGGTTGGGAACCGCTCAGACTGAAAAATTTGTAATCAGATGTCACGTATAGATGCTTTACCTTGCTCAGATCCCCTCGTGTAGCCACTACCTCACCTACAAAAACGGTATGATCGCCCGTTTCAAATTGCCCGATAACCTTACATTCGAAAGCAACTGTAACGCCGTCGATAGTAGGCACTTTTACGGCAATAGAATCGATAAGAGAGAAGCCTGCCTCTTTGATTTTATCGATATCCCTCCCAGACTTCGTCCCACAAATCCACGCGCCATCTATTTGATCCTCACTTGGATAATTCACCACAAACTCTTTGTGAAGGTCTATACCCTCATGCGAATAGCGTGTATGATCGATAGAGATCAGCAACAAAAAGGGATTAAACGACGTACGCGTAACCCAAGAAACGCCGAGGGCATTTGGCTTTCCATTTTTATCAACTGACGTTACCAAGGTATAGATCATCGGCGCGGAAAGTGCAAAAGCTTCATTTTGGGGTATAATTTGCATTTTTGTTATCTCTGTGGAATTAAGGACATTAGTACTAACATAAGTGATATGGTATATAATCATTCAGCCTAGAAACATCAAGTCCATCAAGTGACAACTTCTATGTGGTTGTGCGTGAACTTTAAAACGAAAGTAAGCGATAATTTGTAACAAATTGTTTTATATATCAATCGTTTTTTAATGCTGCTTTTAAGCTGTAATGATGTTTAATTGACAGAATCGAACACCCGGGTATTAGTGCATTGCATCACACTTTCGCATACATGCAATGCCTTTCATCTAAGTCTTTTCAATATCGGATCTATGCTAAAGGCACTTCTCTCTACAACTAACCAGAATAGGAGGCAGAGAGAATTCTAAACTGCTTAAAATATACATGATCCAAAAATATAGTGGAGAGGACTTTGTGCAAATTCTTCAACTCGGCTAACGATGAGATTCGTTGAGCGAGGAAAAATCGTATAAATCGGATACGAGGAGATTGTTTTTCCTCACTATGCAGAAAAACAAAAAAGAGACGGGCAGTAATTTGAACAATCTAGAATCTCACATGACAAACTACTTCTTTCCCGCCCAATTTTCAGCTAGAACCACCTCCACTTCAAGAGGGACGTGCCGTAAAAATCGGCTTCCCGCCTCTTTCATAGTGCCTTCGACGATCGCCCCGATCTCTTCTGCCTGCGCTCTCGGCGCTTCTACTAGCAGCTCATCATGTATGCAACAGATGAGTTTCACATCAGTGCCTTCCAACGCCACGTGGAGCAGCGCCAGCGCGTGCTTCATGATGTCTGCAGCTGACCCCTGAACACGCGTATTCAGCAGCTCTGTGAGTTTTGGCTCTCGCCCTTCAGGCCACGATCGTATCCTCCCACTCAGCGTCCGCACCAATGCCATCGGTGATGTGCTCATCCTTCGATGAAACGCCCGCAAGCCGGAATACGCAGCAAAGAAGCGCCGTCTAAACTCCACGGCCTCTCCCAGCGTAAACTGTACCCCATAGATGTAATTTGCATAGCGCCGCAGGCTGCGAGCCCCCATGCCATATATGAGCCCGATGTTCAACACCTTCGCGATCATGCGTTCCTCCTTCGTTACGCGGTCTGCTGGGATGTCAAGGATGAGGGATGCCGTGAACCGATGGAGGTCTCGTCCCTGCTGAAATGCTCTAATCATTGCTATGTCCCCACTGATATCAGCGATCACGCGCAATTCGAACTGTGCGTAGTCAGCAATGATGAGCACGTTGTCGGGTCCAGCGACAAAACATTTCCGCACCTGCCTGTCGCGTGGGACCTGCTGAAGATTAGGATTCTGACACGAAAAACGTCCGTTCACCGTACCAATCTGCTTGAAGTCGGGGTGGATCCTTCCCGTCTTCGGGTGTACACGGGTGGGAAGCGCGTCCAAAAAGGTGTTTTTGAGCTTGGTGACGTGTTTGTAGCGCAAATAACTGGCTACTGCAGGATGAACATCCTCATACTTCAATAGCTCGTCCTCCCGCACGTTGCGCACGTGAACCCCTACGCCCTTCAAAGCTGCCCTCACCTGTCCTGGGCTATCGAGGTTAATGGCCATAATCTCAGAGAGAGTGCGCTGACCCGGTTTCATAAGCTGGCTACATACCTCAAACGCCGTCTTCCTCTCGAGCTGGGTATAATAGTCCTGAAGCTCCCGCCACTGCGTCATGTCAATGAGCATCCCGTTGAGCTCCATGTCCACAACAGCGGGAAGGCAGGCACACTCTAATTGCATGCTATCGACAAGGGCAGCCTCTTCTAACCGCGCCAACAACGCTTCATGCAGGGCCAGCGTGACACGCGCAACGCGCGCCGCATACTGCAGCTGCCCCTCAGTAAAACTGGCAGTGCTGAAACTGCTGATGCATGTCTGGCACATCTTCATTGAGGTACGCTTTAGCTACACTTTTGAGATCGTGAGTCGCTTCTAGCCCCCCCTTGATCAGATGAGATGCAAGCATGGTATCAAAAAACGGCGGGCTGAGATCAATGCCGATCTGTCGTAGGAACTTTAGAAGGGTCTTCCCGTTATGAACTACTTTGGTGACAGAGTTACGGAAAAATTCGCACAACAGTGCCACCGCGTCACGTGGGAGGAGATCACATCCCACAAGCGCGACGGGTTGGTCACTGACTGCGAGCTGTATCACCCGTATCCGGTCAATGAGAGGGTCAGGGCCTGTAGTTTCGATAGAAATTCCAATAACAGGATACGGTGCCAGTTCCTCGAGGACAGCGTGTAGCTCGTGCACCGTAGTGACGAAACAGTAATCCAGAAGTTCGTGCGCTGATGAAGTTGCGTTCTTTCTTTTAGGCGGCCACTGTTGTTTGATGGAGGCCTGCGGCCCTTCGAATGTACGGAAGTAATATCTGCTCTTTGTAGCATCTACATCTGTTGTGGCATGCCATTGAGCTATGCACGCATTCGCCACGTCCTTATCGGGACGGGTCATCGTCCCCCTCTAAGGTCGTAAGGTCTATGTCAACAGGGATAAACCGGTGATACGGCCGCTCGTAGATGACCACTGGATCAGCCAGGATCCCATCACGGTTCTTGAGAAGCGATATACGCGCGTAAGAACTTGTATATCTATCCAGGGGGTAGGCTGTTAGAGCATCGCTAAAGCACTTATCAATGACTGACATGATCATGTCTTCGCGAAAACCACCGTTTATACCGATCCCACGCACGGTGGAACTGATCAATAGTTTCTTCAGATGGGCCGCCCTTTACTTTGACCTCTCCAACCTGCAGCAGTAAGATACCATCAGCAGCATGCGCGCCCTCCAAAGACGCTGATACCTGTCTTACGGTCACGGTGTCGGTTCGTATAACCTCCTCATATGATGGCTCAGTGAGAACGAAGAGTGCAAGAACCGCCACCTTAGCCTCTCGTGCAAACTGTTTGAAAAGGGTGAGAATACGCCGCATACCTACCATTTCATTGCTGGTGCAACATCGCTGCGCACCCTCTGCTGGCATCATTTGCAGGGAGTCAACGACCACTAACACTGGATCATTCACATCCCACCCCGAACGGTGCCGGATTGTATTTACTGAGTCTTGTATAACGGCTATTGTCGTCTCTGCATCGCCTTCCAACTCTGTGAGATAGGGCGCGATCCTCTTTCCCAGCCGCCCCACTGTTTCAAGTAACTGTTCCTGCAATGTTGCCCCTTCTCTAGCGTCAACCGTATCCAAGGCCTGCTTCACGATTTCTTCTGCATCGATGCCACTATGTCGGGCTAACACCCGTAAGCTGAGTTCTTCTCTGCTCATGCTGTAGCTTACATACAGCACAGGAAACCGGCGATGGGCAGCATAATCGGCACACCACGAGCAGAAATCAGTCGTGCATGCAAGCGGGGGCCCACACACCACGTATACCCTCCCAGCTTGCCAGCCACCACCCAATACATGATTTAACCACCTGGAGGGGGTGGGTATGGTACAGCGCCTTTTAGTAAAAAGATCCTTTAAAAGGGCAACTAGGTCATCTTCAAGGGTGGGTAATCCATCATTTGCCGCATGCTGCAGCTCTTGAGCCTGAATTTTGAGCGTCTCCAACGTGACGTCAAGCGGGAGATTCAGTGACTGCAACGCAGCGTAAGCGTTATAAACGAGCTCTTTGCCCCGTACCCGAACCCACCGTTCCCGTATCTGCGTCAGATGGACACTAAAGGTGTCAGGCCTGCACGGCGTTTCACTTTTTACCTCATCGAGGTATCGCGATATCTCTGCAAGTCGTTGCTGTATCATCTCCTCATCTACTTGGGACAACAAAGCCAAGAGAGTACTCACTCGTATCTCTTTATCGTGTGCGGCCATGTGCCTACACAGGTGCCAGAGGATCCGGTGGAGCAACAAGGTTGTTCCATCTTCAAAGGTGTGTTCGGCAATAAACCCCTCTGGCGGGATATCTAACTGCATTGCTTCATCCATGCCGTCCGGGACGTTCAGTATATAGGTGAGTAAATCTCGTTCCACCTGAACGTCTGCAACGGTAAAGGGGAGAAAGCGCTCTGTTGACGATGCTGTACTCAAATAGAGCGGGCAAGTCCACCCCGAGCATGCGCCTCGCTTTCTGATCTCGTCGCTCGCCCACAGACGTGTACAGTCCCACCGGTATGCCTCATCGTTGCTCCGCGCTGCGGCGAGACAGTCCTTGAACTGCTGGAGCGCGCGTGCCTTCGTAGTCATTTGCATGGAGTCGGTAGCGGTAAAATTGGCTGGAACGGCACTCTGTGCCATTTTCTGGACTAATTTTTCACCCTGTATATCACTCAGTCCCTTCGCGACTACATATGCTGCAAGCAAATCGTTTACACTAGTTTCTCCCAGATCGCTAGGGGATCCGTGACGCAAAAGAGAAGTAATACACGGGGGATCCCGAGTCCAGTTTTTAAACAGCAGCTGCTGTAGCGGCAGCAAAGCTGCCTCTTGATGTGGTTTATCTCTCCGCATTTTCCCCCCCCCTTATTATCACTAAATATTCAGGTGAGTGCGCTCGCAACGCTTAATTTATCAATCAAGGGTGCGAACGGTCAGGGTTAGTATGCGATTCTTCTAGAAGCTATTATGTGTTCTCCGAAAGTAGGACAAAAGTATTCGAGCTCTATAACCGATTTAGCTCCACGAAAATAACAAGTTGCGGGAGGTGATATCCCTCAACTAATATAGGGGATAACAGAGACGGATGATTTTCATCCCTTCAAAGGATACCTAATTTCTCTTCTGGAATTCCCTCCATCGCATGATTGTCTGTCACATCAACCAGCACAGCAGTGCCATATGCCAAGATCTCTTGCATATATTGTGAGATTTCATTAGAATCAAAAGCAGTGCTAATAACTGCGTTCGCTCCCAGTTGTTTAGCGTGTTGCGCCATGCGATTCAGAGCTTCATCCCTTGATTGTTCCATCATTTGCACGTACTCCTGTATTTCTCCACCCGCCAAAGAGCGTAATCCGGCAGTGATGTTTCGTCCCAAACCCCTGCTTCGCACGGTGATTCCGTAAACGAACCCTACCGTTTTGATGACCTTAAGGCCGGGAATCCAGTTGGAGCTTACTATTGTAACACCGTCTATATTTGTACTAATACCATGCATAAACATTCCTCTACTGTATTATACAACGGTCAATTAATCTTAAATAAGCTTTTTTATAGTCGACCCAAAAAGCTGGCTTATGCACTCACCATAAAGAAACGTACCCACTAGTAAAGTTATAGGACATACAAAAACGCCATGTTTGCCACTTTATTTATTCTTCCGCAGTTTCAACATCAGGTTTCGTGAAATCGGATAATGCCAGATAGAATATCGTGGAACCCCACAAACCGTTGGAATGAAGCAAGAAATGCCTACCACCCCTACGACATACGGAAGAAGGTGAAGCTACGACGAAAAAGCATAAGATTAGGCACTAATCGTTACTGCATTATGGGCCCCTTGCTTTGCTGTAAGTGTGGGATGCCCTGCCTTCACATCTTTCTACACCGAAGACGTCTTTAAACCCTTGCGACCCACAGCCCGGAAAGACAGAGCTACAAAGAAGAATGAGGTCATGCTAATTCTTTAAAATGAATAGAGTTTTTTTATGAATTATGAATTATAATGAGTCAAATATGCCGCCTTATCGACGTGCGATTTAAGCCCGATTGGACTCCATCTCCATTATTTAAATCTTGATTTTAGAGAAGGGACTACTTTTATATGCAGCCCTACCAACGCTTGATATTAACCAGTAAGCGTACCATCTAGGTATTCTTTCGAGGTTCACCGCTACGATCAAACATTGATATCTTCTTGGAAAAGAGCGTGTTATTCCTCAACCTACTAAGCCCCAACAATATCTAGAACGAAAATGTGGTATTTTTTGGCCTGTTCTATCCTACCTTCTGCCATTTGTAGATACGGCTTAAGTTCTTAAACAGAATATTGTAAGATTAGCTAATGTGATGCCAGATAAACATTAATGTTAAAGTACACCACATAGTTTCTAACACAGATATCGTATGAATACAAATAGTAGGAGAATTTAGAACAAGTTTAGGATATGAAAATACAGCGTTATCTTTTGGAGAAGAGATCATCAGCAATAAGTACGAAAACGACGACTCCTAAAATTGAACTTATTACAAAAGAGAGTGACGTCAATCATGAATATATTACATGATGAGTTCATAAATGAAATTACTGAAAAAATAGAAAAACTTGGGTTATTGCATGTGGATACGCTTTTAAAGATTGACATCGATCACCACGTGCAGAAAACAATAGCTACTGAAGGTCCCAATCAACTCCTCATTTTCATTGAGCGCGTAACGGAGATGGCACGTAGCCGGCAAGGGCCGTACAATAGGGTGATTTCATTTACTGAAAATGATCTAACTGAGTTGCATGCATTGGCACTAGAAGCTGCAACACCAATTAAGTTTGATGACATAACCGTCGATACGTATTATGGGCCTGCATTCATAACAGCCCTTATAGAAGATATCATGAAGCATAGAACAGAGGCGACAGAAGTAATAGTGAAGGCTACTGATGGGGGTGAAAGAACCGCCAAACTTGATACACCTGTGCTGTTAGAAGATGACTTAAAAATGTTACAAGAACTAAAACTGGATCTAGTTAAAAATACATATCCTTGTAACTTGATCAATTTGTGTGCATATTTTGGAGTGCTACGCTTTTTAAAGATAGGGGATAAGAGCCCCCCGACGCTTAAAACCCTCATGAAAGATAGGGTATTATGGCAACGCGTCGCAAAGAACACGATGCAACTTCTTGAGCCTGTACGTTGGTCCTATGACGATAACTGATGTAATCCAACTCTTCCACAAGCATTTATGAGCATAATACTATTTTGTCTAACCTCACTCACTTCATAATAAAAGTCACAAGCATATGATGCGTATCATACTAGAAGCTCTAATGCTTTTACACCCTCGTACCAACTGGGCGCGGCAGACCTGCTAACCTCATGTTTCGCTCACAGTATCTTTTAATAAAAGTTGCTGACGGTGCCTTTTAAGAGAAAGTAAAACTTGATAAGCACGATGCAATGAGCATCAAGAACCGTACACAGAGAGTCTGAATTTAGTGCCCTACCTTCCCCTTTATAGTTTGAATAAAGCTATCACTCATCGACAAGGGCACAGCAATCTTCTCAAACGGTAAATTGTGGTCACCAGGGTACGAATAGTTATGATCACGGAGATTGTACTGAATATCCTCCGGAATTTGCCTTTCACCAAAGGTAGGACATCGTAACGTCTCATGATTTAAGTGTTTGCATAAAAAACATTGGGGTAGGGACAACAATTTCAAATATCCGTGATTTATTCAATTTAAGCAAACCTCCCTTTGATTTTACAAATAAGTTCGCTAAGCAAACCCCTTCCGGTATCTGATTTCCTTATCTTTCAAAGATGACCTCGCCTACTTGCTTTCGAGCATCTTCCAATAATTCCTCTATTCTTTTTATCTTAGCGTCATCGAGGTACCTATAATTTGAAATGATAGTTTGAGCAATTTCACGCAGTCGAAAGCCGATTTCAGGAATCGAACTCCACCGCGGCCTTCGAGCCTTCGTGTCTATTTGTTCAACAGTGTCATTGTGCTCTTCTAAATATCGTCTCCCGTCGTCAGTGAGGGAATACACTTTCTTGTTCTCGTGCTCTTCCATAACAACATAGCCTTGATCTTCGAGCATTTGGAGCGTTGGATAGATGATCCCAGGACTGGGAGGGTACCCAAACATATTTTCGATTACCTTAATGACAGCATATCCATGGAGGGGTTGACTCTTCAATGCCATCAACACTGCAAATTTGAGCGTCCCACGTTCTCTCTTAAATGGCCCAAAGATTGGTCCATTTCTAAACTGTTCTTTGGCCCAGTCTTTCCACAAATTTTTGTGATCTCTGTGATTCATATCGATCATCTCATTTAATTATTGATATATCTATAGATATATTATAAGATATTTTAATATTTAAATCTTTCTGTAGAAAGTTGCCTACCTAAGCATGAATTAAGCATTACTCACTGCCAATCAATTTCAACTTGTTTAGCAGATCCACACCCTTATAAGTACCTTACTGAATTTTTGAAGAGTTAACACATTGCCACTCGCAGCCAATAATACCAGAAAAAATAGGAAATGACTTTAGTGAAATTAACAGGTAAACCCAGTTTTAATGTCTTTTCCAAAAGATCATGTATGAAAAAACTAAGTAGTTGAACTACATCTTTGTCAACTGGATACGTTGATAAAATGGAAGAAAGTACTCCGATTTCACTTGAATCTCCGTATACGGGTACAATAGGGGGTTATCTCATTGAAAGGCTTCAATCATTGGGCGTTGACCACGTGTTTGGGGTACCCGGCGATTATATTATAGCGTTTTTCAAACAACTTAGCGACAGTAAAATCCAATTAGTCAACACATGTGACGAGTTGACAGCTGGATATGCAGCAGATGCTTATGCTCGTACTCGCGGGCTTGGAGCCGTATGTGTCACCTACAGCGTAGGTGGACTTAAAGTCGTCAATGCTACAGCGCAAGCGTTTGCCGAAAAGTCGCCCATCATCGTCATTACCGGTGCGCCCGGAATAAGCGAGCGAACAAAAAATGCGCTACTTCATCACACCGTGCGTGATTTTGATACACAACGGCGTGTGTTTGATGAAGTTACAATTGCGTCTGCGGTACTTGGTGATCCAACTACGGCGTGCTATGAAGTTGATCGAGTGCTATCGCTTGCGTTGCAATTTAAACGCCCAGTGTATATCGAATTACCTCGTGATATGGTTTTTAAACCAGTTGGATGCCCCCACGTGTACACGCCTCCGAAGCAAGTTTCAGATCAGAATAAGCTGCTCAGCGCATTAGCGGAAGCTACTTTATTAATCAACAGCGCAAAACAGCCAGTTATCATCGCAGGAGTCGAATTACACAGGTTTGGACTGGTTGATAAGTTGCTTAGACTTGCTGAAAAAACTGAGATACCCGTTGCCGCAACGATTTTGAGCAAGTCGGTGATCGGTGAGTATCATCCTCTCTACATGGGTATATATGAAGGGGCAATGGGGTACGAATCTGTTCGCGCCTACGTCGAATCGAGTGATTGTTTAATTTTGTTGGGAGCACCGTTGACTGACGTTGACCTAGGTCAGTACACGGCACGTATTGACCAAGAAAAGGCTATTTATGTCACTAGTGAACAGCTAACAATCGGGTATCATTCGTATCTCGACGTCCGCTTGCAGGACTTTCTTGATGGGCTTCTTACAATGCCATTAGCCCCAAAAACTCTAAATTTTCCACACCCACCAACATTACAGCCATTTCATTCGATAAAAGGTCAAAAAATAAAGGTGAAACGCCTATTTGAGCGGTTAAACAGGATTTTATCAGATGATACAGTAGTAATTGCGGATGTTGGTGATGCACTATTTGGAGGTCTCGATTTGGTCGTTCACGGTAAAACAGAATTCTTAGCGCCAGCTTATTATTTGTCACTTGGCTTCGCCGTACCAGCATGTATTGGAGCACAATTGGCAAATCCGCAGCTGCGTCCCCTTGTATTAGTCGGTGACGGAGCATTTCAAATGTCGGGCATGGAGGTGTCTACGATTGCGCGCCTTAAACTGAACCCGATTATTATAGTACTGAACAACCGTGGGTATGGTACAGAGCGCCCCTTGCAAGATGGTCCTTTTAATGATCTTCAGTTGTGGCAGTACAGTCAAATTCCTGAGATTTTTGGCGGAGGAATAGGGTTGAAAGTAGAAACAGAGGATGAACTAGATGATGCCCTCGAAACAGCGCAAGCACACACGGACAGCTTTACGCTTATCGATGTCCAGTTAGATCCGCACGATAGGTCATCTGCATTGGAGCGACTCACGCAGCGTTTAGCGATGAAAACTCGCGAATTTCCCGTCACTAACGTGCTATCAGACTGGCAATAACAATGAAAGAAAAAAAAATTTAGGCAATGTCAATAAAAAAGAAGGGTGATTTACATTAAGGTAAAACGATGAATCTGAAACTTTTAATGCTAGATACCGAAGTTCGTAGCCCATAAGCAAGAGACGTCGTTAGTGACATAAATTTGAAACCACCTTCTGTCTTGTTGTTTCGACAGAATGCATTTACTAATTCTTTATTCATGACTCTCACAACACACGCTACTTACTTCACGAAAAAATCTATTGCATTAAAGATAGTTTTTTACCGTTGCTGACAAAACCGCTCCGTTTCAGCTATTAAAGACACCTGATCGTTGCGTATCGCACTCTCCTGGATGTAATTACCGTAGTCCAATGATAGCTTTTCCAACGATGTCCATAAAACTATATGCTCTTCAACATGTCCTGATGAATGCAATCAACAACAATCTACGTGAATAGTGCGGAATTAAATTACGATATTACAAAGCAGAAACATCTACACCGGTGAGATTGACAACAGAATAGCTTTTGCTCGTGGAGGTATATCTATCATCGTTTTGTGACTTCTTTAATTTTATTTACGAAAATATGTCGGTTGAAGTTAACTTAGAAAAATATTTGTGAATCATGATCTGAAACTTTGCAATTGCACTCGTATAATAGCGCAAGAAAATCAAAGAGGGAACACAAAATGCTCGACTAAATCAAGCGCCTCGTTTATCGCTTCGTCTGCGGTAACCCTACGGCCTGATTGTCGCTGCAACTGCTCGACATATTTCTCAATTCGAATTTTTGTCTCAGTTTTAACTCTGATTAACGTAGTTTCTGTCACACTATCAGTATGTAATTACTCTTACAGGATAAGTTTCTTACGATTTGTACAATTTCAATGACAATATTCCGTATAAAGTCAACACATACGAAAACCAACACTTCCATAAGTTTTTTGTTGCTAACTTAAATTAGTCTGCATTAATTCTCGTGAAGAAAGGTTCTACATAAGAGATCTCTATCGTTCGTTACCAAAAAAAAAGCAAGTTGACAGTTGACATTAATCTAATCATCTAGACGCTTACATCACGACGGATATAACTTATAATCCATTTTTGATGAGGGCAAGTATTAATAAATACATGACTAAGTTCGAGCATGGAACCTCTGATAAAGGTTACACCTCCGGGTCCAAAGGCTCTAACCATTCTTAAAAGGGATGCAGAGATAATTTCTCAATCGATGGTGCGAGAATATCCGTTAGTTCTGCAAAAAGCACATGGGCTCAACGTATGGGACGTTGATGGCAATCGTTACCTCGACTTCACCGCTGGCATTGCTGTGATGGCTGTTGGGTGGAACCACCCACGAGTCGTTCGCGCAATCCAAGAACAAGCCAAATACCTCTCTCACGGAGCTTTTCTTGACTTTTGCTCCGAGGTTCCTGTTAAATTTGCTGAAAATATTGTTGAGCTGCTACCCCCTAACCTTGACAAAGTTTATTTTTCCAATTCTGGGGCAGAAAGCATCGAGGCAGCAATGAAACTTGCACGGCATCATACAAAAAGAAAATATTTTATATCTTTCTATGGGGGCTTTCATGGAAGAACCTATGGAGCAGTGAGCCTCACTGCCGCAAAAGTAATACAGCGAAAACAATTCGGCCCCTTCTTGCCTGTTATCCACTCACCATTTCCAAATCCATACCGCCCATTGGGATCGGAGCCTATGACGTGTGATAAGGATGTTCTTCACAACCTTGAAGAAGAGATCTTTAAGACTGAAGCCGCTCCAGAAGAGGTTGCTGCTATCTTTGTTGAGCCTATCCAAGGAGAGGGGGGATATATTGTCCCACCTAAAACATTTTTAAAGGGACTGCGTCGGATATGTGACGAAAATGGAATCTTGCTCATAATCGATGAAGTACAATCTGGTTGCTATCGCACTGGAAGGTTCCTTGCATCAGAGCATTTTGGGGTAACTCCTGATATTGTTTGCTTATCTAAAGCAATAGGAGGAGGATTACCGTTGGGCGTAACAATTGCCTCAGATGAAATTATGACATGGCCACCAGGGTCTCATGCAAGTACGTTTGGTGGAAATAACATCGCATGTGCAGCAGGAATGGCTGCGCTGGATATTATGAAGGAAGATGGATTTGATGATCACATTACAAAAATGGGAGCTTATTTGTTAGAACGTCTTAAAATACTGGAAAAGTGTCACGAAATAATTGGCCATGTAAGGGGCATAGGGTTAATGTCAGCTATTGAACTCGTTCAGA
This sequence comes from Methanobacteriota archaeon, assembly GCA_963704625.1. Taxonomy (GTDB): domain Archaea; phylum Halobacteriota; class Bog-38; order Methanoflorentales; family Methanoflorentaceae; genus DASPRZ01. The sequence continues at coordinate 2,608,240 of OY969924.1, forward strand.
ATAGAGCAACAAAAGAGCCTGCAGTAGATGAAAGAAATGCAGTCCTTAATAACGCTTTTAAGAATGGATTAACTTTGCTCCCAGCAGGAGAGTCAGTAATCAGGTTCTGTCCTCCGTTAACGCTAGAAAAAGAAGACATTGATATCGGACTAGATATTCTCGATGCAGCTATGTCAGATTTTTAACTCAGCAAGGGGGCAAATGCTTCAACAATAGGAGTAATGTTCAAAAATGTCTGATAAGAAAAAAGTTACTTATGTCTCAGTTACCAGAGATGAAAATATTCACGAGGAGTATGAGCAGGCACTTGTAAAAATTGAGCCAGAGCTGGGCGAGCATCACCCAATGTTCATTGGAAATCAAAATGTTTTTTCTATGGAAGAGTTTGTAGTCCGGTCTCCAATTGACACAGACATAGTGATAGGACATTTTCAAAAAGCAAATGGAGAGCATGCGCAGCTAGCCATAAGTGAGGCGAAGAAATCATTCTACAATTGGAGCCAAACAAACTGGAAAGATCGGATGCGAATTATTCGGATAGCAGCAGAGGTGCTTGATCAAGAAAAGTTTCTCCTATCCGCCCTAATTACCTATGAAGCAGGAAAAAATAGGTTCGAATCGCTAGCTGAAGTTGAAGAAGCTATTGAAATGCTTAGATATTATTGTGATATCTATCAACAAAATGATGGTTATATTATCTCCATGGCGGCGGACTCACCAAATGAACGAAATATGAGTGTAATGAAGCCACATGGTGTCTTGGCCATTATCTCACCATTTAACTTTCCAGTTGCACTTGCTGCAGGGATGGTTTCTGCAGCGTTGCTCACAGGAAATACGGTGGTATTTAAACCCACCAGCAAAGCGTCATTATCCGGATTGAAGCTATACCGCGCATTCATAACAGGCGGCGTACCAGCTGGCGCGATCAACGTCGTGACAGGGCCGGGAGAACCATTTGGAGAAGTAGTGGTAGCACACCCAGATGTAGATGGAATAGCCTTCACCGGGTCAAGGGCAGTCGGTATGTGGCTACAACGAAATTTCACGATGGAACAACCCTACCCAAAGCCAATTATTTCTGAAATGGGAAGCAAAAACCCGGCAATAGTCACAGCTCATGCTGTACTAGATGACGCGGTCGAAGGTGTAATAAACGGTGCCTTCAATTACAGTGGACAAAAATGTAGTGCCACGTCCCGAGTGTACGTTCATCCAACAGTTGCACCACAATTTATGGAAAAACTCAGAGCAAAGGTGGAAGAACTTAAGGTCGGTGATCCCAGACAAAGAGAAGTTTTTATGGGCCCGGTAATTGACCAAGAAGCTCTAAACACATTCAAAAAATCTGTTGAACTCTGTAAAAAGAACGGTGGCGTTATCGTAACTGGGGGTGAGGTGCTAACAGAAAACATCTATTCAAAAGGCTACTACGTCAGACCGACGGTAGTTACTGGATTGCCACGCGGGCATCGTCTTTTCAAAGACGAACTCTTCGTGCCACTTGTGGTCATGGACACGTTCACTTCGTTAGAAGATGCACTTGCCGAGGCAAATACAACTGAATTCGGACTTACAGCTGGGATTTTTTCAGAATATGACGAAGAAGTTGAGCGATTTTTCAACACCATTCAATTCGGCGTCTGCTATTCGAATAGAAGAGGCGGGGCAACTACAGGTGCCTGGCCAGGCGCTCAATCTTTCTGCGGATGGAAGGGAAGTGGATCCACAGGGAAAGGAGTTGGTGGACCTTACTACTTACAGTCGTATCAGAGAGAACAATCGCAATCAAGACTCTAACACATGTTGTGAACAAATCCTAAATTGAAACTAAAAAAGTCATAAAAATAGGGGTTACAAAAAGAAAATGTAAATACACTCAAACAACAACTGAAATCGATCGCTGCACGATCTTTAATATGTCACTAACTTCTGAAAAACGTCGGTTAAGCGTCAGTGAGAGACTAAACATAAGCTTTTTGCTCCAAAGAATTGCATTTTACGGAACGTTTCAGTTTCATATTAACTTTGTTAATCATATATGTGATTAGCGCTAACTGAAAAAAGTGAAAATGAGCCATAAAAAATCAGTAGCAATACTATTTGTAGCACTTATTGTAGTCGGTTTTGGGATAATCTTAACTCCACCTAGCAAAGAAAGTATTGTATCTGCCAAAGAGCCAACCGGTGGTCGTTGGATGCCACTGGTATTAAACTCTAGCGACGCACTACGTGTCCCTGCCCCACCGTCTCGGAATTCGCAGCAATTCAATCAGGAAATTAACGAACTACGCGCTCTCCAATCAAACCAAACAGCGCAAGTCAACGAAAGTATTTCTTATTGGAATGCTAGCGCGAGTGTTCGTTGGAATGAGATTGCGCGCTCTCTCGTAATGAAGTATAATACGACGCCTCCAATGGCCTCGCGTGTCTATGCACTTCTGAGCGTGGCACAGTACGATACACTCGTAGCTACATGGAATAATAGGTACACTTATAACAGATCGAGCCCACATGAAATTGACAACACAATAAAACCCCTCATTGCGACAAGCGCAGATCCTTCATACCCGTCAGATCAGGCTGCTGTCGCTGCCACTTCAGCAGAGGTTCTCTCATACCTCTACCCAAAGGAAGCTGTGTGGTTATCCAAACAGGCAGCGAATCATGAAGCGTCTCAGCTTTGGGCAGGGGTGAGTTTCCGAAGTGACGTTGTCGCTGGAATGAACTTAGGGAATACAGTCGCGCGAGACGTAATTAACCGTGCTAAAAATGATGGCTCAAATGCGTTTTGGAACGGAACTGTACCAACGGGGCCCGGAAAATGGTTTAGCAGCGAATCACCACCGAAACCACCACTTTTGCCACTTTGGGGTGAGGTCAAACCGTGGCTGCTCAATAAGTCTGACGAAGCCGAACTCATGCCGCCGCCTCCGCCTGTATACAATTCGCAACAATTCAATCAATCACTGAAAGAGGTAAAGCAAATTTCAGACAATCGAACAGCAAAACAGCTGCAGATTGCACAATTTTGGGCCGACGGTGCCGGAACGGTCACCCCTCCGGGCCACTGGAATCAAATCGCGTGCGATTTAATTTCAAACTGTCATCTTAACGAACTTCGTTCCGCGCGTACTCTTGCACTTATGAACGCAGCAATGATGGATGCAGGTATCCACTGCTGGAACTGCAAGTACACCTATTGGTACATTCGGCCGTCTCAGGCCGACCCAACTATTACGACGCCCGTCGGCTTACCGAACTTTCCTTCTTATGTATCTGGTCACTCAAGCTTTTCTGCTGCTGCAGGTGAGGTGTTGAGCTATATCTTCCCGACGGAGCGCAGTGAGTTGCAAGCAAAGGTTCAAGAAGCGTCTCTCTCTCGTCTTTACGCAGGCATTCATTACCGATTTGATTGCGATCAAGGTCTAAAGGTTGGTCGCGGCGTTGCTCAGCATGCAATTCAGCACGGCATGAATGATGGTTCGCCGCCATAATGCCTAAAATAGATGTTGTTTATCGTGTATTATAATCTATGAATGCGCCTCAGCACAACGTGGTTCCATCTGTTTCAGTGAAGGGAGTTGCACAAACACGAGAATAATGACCCTATCTGTAAATACCATTAATAACCATGTATAAAGAGCTGATCGAGCAACGGCACTCCTTGAATGGTGTTGCTCAAATGATATCTTGTCTCGTCCAATCTGCGACAGTGAATTATTTAATTTGTCCCTCGGGTCCGAAGTATCATGGCCAGATAACCTAGGGACACTGATTTAACCACTCCTTAAAGCATGCTGCTCCTTTTGGTTCAGCATATAACCATATGTCAACGCCAATCAGCCTATATAGATAGCAGACAACTTGTCCTATGTCTATAATTCGCCCGCGCTACGCATCTAACAACTCGGGTCAGTCCGTCTCATGATACGGCTACTATATAAAGAGTAAGATCAATCTATTTGATAACAAGAACACAGAAAATTATTAACTTATTTCATACGAGGTGTTTATCTGAGTGAAGAACAACAACCCAAGATAAGATTGCCGAGAAAAGACAAGGGCGAGATCTTCGGAACAGTCGAAAGTATGCTCGGCGCAAGTCGCGTAAGGGTTCGATCTATGGATGGAAAAACTCGCATGGGTCGGATACCTGGTAAGATGAAAAAACGAGTTTGGCTGCGCGTGGGGGATCTAATCCTAATCAAGCCTTGGAGTTTCCAAGATGAAAAGGCTGATGTTGTCTGGCGATATCTCGGTACACAAGTTGAATGGCTAAGGCGGAAAGGGTACATATAGTCGGCTGATGGCCTTGTTTATTGGATGACTTTTTGTATTTACTTGAATCTGGTCGCTGTAAGTTTGTGGCGAGACTGTTAAACGATTGCCGTTATGCTATCTCAAAAAAAAACTCTTCTTCGATAATTTAACAGATCAAACTTCTTGAACATAAAGGTACCTGCAATGGATTTCCCGCAATCCTGATCAGGAACTGAAGATAAAATCCAGTTTGCTCAAACCCACGCAAGCAGCTACAAATCTGAAGGTCAACCCTGTTTTGCCAAGATGAAAGTGAACCGTGACGAAATTATTTGTATGGATGTCAACTTGATCCTCTTGCAGTGCCTCTCAATTATGTACAGATATGAAGTCTGATGTCTAGTTAGTTGATACACGAGATGTTTGCATGCAATAAATTTAAAAAGTAATTTCAAACTATATTTTGTAACAAGCTTCCATTACATCTCATCTCGCGCGTCTATGAAGTTCATCAGTTATTATGAATTTCAAAATCTACAGGGTTCATATTAAAGTTCGCTGACACGAGTCCCCTTCTCACAGAATGCTGTCGTCAGAGGGTCGCTAGATTATATTCTGGCAACTACAGGCAGTCGATCGGTTGTTATTTTCAAGTAAGTGTTTCAGCTAGAACTAGTTGCATCAGCTCTCCCGTCATGTGTGGCTCAATCCTTGCTAAAAATTTTAAATCAGAGGATCAGGTTCTGACTTGTTGAGTGAATCAACGCTTATTGTAATTCAAAGAAGAAATACCCTAATCTACTTCAACAAGCCACTTGTAGATGGATGAGCATCTCTTCATTGAATGGGGCTACTAACTGATGAGATTTCTACTTTTAGTTAAGCGTCATTTGAAGTGTCGAAAACTTGATTTCCTGAATTATACGTGGCTACCGCCTATGAAAAAGCGCCTGCTACCAATGCTGTGAGAAATAAGATCATAAACATAGGGACTACCTTAAGCTGCCTATTCACGTTGCGAATATCGGATTTCTTAAAAAGGGACAGTGCTGAATAGAATAATATGCTATCCAATAACGCTATGGGCACGAGGTAAGCAAGGCTAACAGCTCCAACGATATACGGAAAAGGCGAAGCTATGATAAAGAGCAAGAAGAAAAGTGCGCCAACCTTTACTGCAGTGCTAATGCCCCTCGTTGCAGCGAGAGTGGGGTATCCCGCCTTTATATCGCCTTCTATACCGACGACGTCTTTAAGCACATTCCCGGCGATCATACTCATGGGAAAAAACACAAAAGAGAGAGACATCAGGCTAATCGTCTGAAAGATCGCTGCTTCACTAAAGAGCGGTATCGTTCCTATCGAGAGCCCAATAAGAATGTTGCTTATGAAGCCTAGTAGTCGTTTAAAGAAACTTGAATACAGGATTAAAAAAATAATACAAGATACAGCAATCCCGAGAGCGAGCCAATTTATCCACAGGGCGACAACAAACCCAGCGAGAAACATCGCCGCGGAAAACTGCACCACACCTAAAGGTGATATCTGGTTTGACGGGATCGGTCGTTCTGGATGTACAATGGCATCTGATTCACGGTCGAAGTAATCATTAATGGCAAATCCACCTGAGGTTACAAAAAGCAGTACAAGACTAACTAAACCCATTAGATATACACTAGGAATGCCCCTTTGGAACGTTGTCATAAATAATATGCAAGAGACCTCCAACATGAGCCAGTATGGGAGTCTTATGAGCCGAGCTACAACTTTTAGTTTTTGCAGCCGTATACCTGTGGAGAATAAAGTCCGAGATACTATCCCATCCCCTCACGTAACCTGTACAATATCTCACCCCCGTAACTATTTAGATTTTAGCTGTCTTAGTCAAGGGTGTTCCTCCTCACACATAAAAACCATATTCTATTTAGCGTAGCGAAGATAGCGACCAAACTGAGACACTGGAAGTAAAAGTGCGAATAGTTGAGGCCAACATTGACCAACTAAAAATTTTTAAACAGTTCCAAAGGAGATCTCACACGTTATATATATTCTTATGTTTACTTCTCTGCCTATCAAATAACTATTCTATGAGGGAATTTAAAAAAAATTCTACTTAACAGATATGGTGACGAAAAAGTCATGTAGCTTTCGAATCAGCTTCCATGAAGTTAAATAGACACTAAAGATCCCAGCTACACAAGAAACTTTGTCTCTAACCAACATAAAAATCTTTACAACTTTAAAATTTATAGTTTGCGCGCTTTTTTAATTTACAGAATGAGGCGGCATTGCTTAGTCACTTTCTAATTCAAGTCTATTTATAATCCGTTCAATTTGACCAAGCATCTCATGTAACTCTGTCACTAAAGCATTTGTTACATTTAATTCTTTTTTAAAACGTTCTTTTGTTTCTGAATGATACGGAGATGTTGTAATTAGGGCATAGTCTTCCATTATTTGCAGTTCGTGCTGCAGCTCTTGCAATTTAGTCCGCATTAATTGCATTCTTGTATTTAATTGTTCAATTCTGACTCCTTTCGATACCACTGCTAGTCACTCTCCATTTTTATGATTGCTTTTTTATTTTTTAGGTATAAATTTGTTTATGTATTATGTGATCCGGTACATAATTTGTATCCTATTTTGTATCTTATTTTTAAGATAGTCATAAACTTGTAGATCCTTCGCAAGAATTGTCTACAATCCTTACTCGTTTCTTAAAATGCGGGAATATAGAAAATATAAGCGACGATAGACAAAAATGCCGCACTTTCAAACGATTGAGACGAGATGGGAAGATAAGTAAATAAACCTGATATATGACATAACAGAAACGAAAAACTACCTAGATGTTTACTAGTAAAAGTTGGATATCCCCAAGGGCAAAGTTATAGAGCAAATAGCTGTAAACTATGCCACGAAAAAATGGTTCGTTCATATGATGCCGTATTTGAGATATGAAGATATTGGCGTGATTAAATTAAGTTTGTTTGGCTATTAAAATATTAAGCAAAAGCTATTGAAATGATTGGCTGAATAGTTAAAAAAGTAGCATGTGCAATGCTAGAGATTCTTTATCAAGTATGAACCTAGAACTTATAAAATTATAATCGAATTAAGCAATTTTGCTGCTCAAAAAAGTTCAAAGTTATGCCAGGTCACGATAGAGGGTAAATCCTATTGCAGTCGACTGTTGATAAAGGACGTATCCTAATCTCTTAAAAAATCCTCAATACTAGTAACAGTCCAAATGCCACCATTAAAAGCCCGCTCACAAGCTTCATGTAGCGTGCAGATTCGATTCTCCACTTTTCAGCTCTGTCAGTTTGTACCTTAATTGCAAATATGGCGAAAAAGACTAAGACCATAGGAATAACAAAGAACAAGGAAAAAATGGCAGTATATGCATTGTTCTGTATTGGTGACATAACATTCAAGTAAGTAGTTGAAAAATACGTAAAAGGACCCAAAGTGCATGGTATTGCAGCAACCGTGGCAACGAAGCCAAGCAGAATTACTCCGATGAATGATCCCGTTTTTGCAAATGAACTCAGGCTGCTTTTCGCAAAAGACGGTATCTTAAAACTGAACCATCGATTGTACCAAACGAAGTCTTTCACTGAAACAATGCCAATAATAAGAAGGAGGACACCAATTCCTATTTTAGTCAGCATTAAGTTTTGTGCCCCGATGATCTTTACGAACTGTACTATAGCAAGCGCTGAAAGGAAAAAAACAATGAAAACAGTGGCGATGTACGTTACCCCAAGTGACAACATTTTGTTTCGCGTGCTAGCTCCGGTTAGCGTGGACATTAAGAATATAAGGACTGAAAATACACATGGATTGAATCCGCTTATCAGAGCTGTCGTAACAAAAAGCGGCAGCGGGAATGAATCGCTATTTTTTACAATTGTTTCGCCTAAGGAAAAAGGAGATCCCGATGAACTGACTGAACTCGTTGTTAGTTCTGGCGAAGGTGTTGACCTGTAAACTTGCTCTACGTTTCCTGTTAGCTCATCTCCAGGGCCAGAAGCACCAGATTGTACTGAGGCTGAGACCTTGCTCTGAATTTCATCCCAAATTTGATCTTTCGTTCCTTGAAAGGCTTGTTTTCCTATAAAAATTGAAGGAACAGTGTCTAATTGCAAGTTATACGCGCCAAGAAAGGTCTGAAATAGTGTGTAATTTTCTGCATTTTGTCCAATTTCGTATTCATGCAATGTAAGTGTTGGATATTGGTTTGGTAAGTTCTCAATCAAGGGTAGCATTTGGCGACAATGTGGGCAATCGGCCCGGTAAAACATATAAAGATGTACTGGGTATAAGGTGGAAAGCGTTGTCCTCTCAGAATTATCTGCCGAGGGGCTTGACGTATCTTGCGCTAATGCAAAAGATAAGGAGGAATAAAATATTGCTCCTACAATTAAAACTAGTTGTAAAGATACGAATAAAGCAAGAATAGCTCTGTGTTTACCCTTGTTGTGGCAAAAAATCTCTGACATAAACGCATTACCGAATACCGCTTAATTACGATTTAGATGTACTTCGTGGATGTATTTATTTATTTAAGCTTAATTCGCTCAACGAAATATTGTAGACTAGTATTTAACATGAGTTATATTGCACTAAATATAAACTTATGTGACGGTTAGATTTACCGAAAAATTACTGACATAATTAAATTTTAAAACCAACTTCGACTTTTTCGCTAATGCACACTTTTTCAACACAGATCCGTCTCCGACAACTTCAACGTTCTGAACTGGAGATTTGGTGAGTAAAAAAGCTTTATTCCAATATTACTTAACTCGATTAATTTACATTGAGCTTTTGAATAAGTTAAGCAGGGCAGCAAAATGAGAGTCATCAATAAGTAGATCTAAGAATTCGGAAGTTGATGGCGAAGGATAATATGCTGTTTAGCTTGCAGTACAAAACGTATGTGCAGAAATTGTTGTAAGAAGGGAGTTTCTTGAAAAAAGAAAAATACCGGCTTCGAATAGTCAAACTTGGTAGTTCTAGAAGCTTATACGGAACTGTTTGCAAAAAAATATTTGAAATAGTACAATTTCTGAGACTCTTAGAATCATTAAAAGACGCAATTAGGCAAGGAAGAACTAAACACCAACGAACGATTATGTGGCCATCCATGAAAGCTCAACTACGTGGTAAGATGCACTCCTCGCATAACGTAGATCTGTTATTTGTCCCATAGGTGGCACAGTTACCATGGATATCACAAAAATGGTGAAGGCAACCAAGAGAATAAAACCTGTTATCATATTCCAGTGCATTTAAAACATCCAGATCTATTAAAGCTAATCCACATAATCTAAGCGTAGAGCGGGAAATGTGGAGCATAAATTCACAATTATTTCACTCAGAATTCAATGACATTACTATGAAGTAAATATTGTAAATTCGTAAATCGAATCAAAAAAAGAATCCGCTAGATGATTAGTTAAGAGGTAGTAGAAAATTGCTAACTACAATTATAAATTTAGTTTTTTAAAATCTGTGATTGAAGCTAAAACTGTAGATTAATTTTAAGATGATGATGGGTGATAGCGAAGGCGGTGCGTGCTACGATTACTAGGTTGTCTAACTAGTCGTGGCTAATGTGGCACATAGAAATTAACGTAAAATACTAAGATGACAAATTTTCAGATGACTATTTAGACCGTAATTCACGATGAATACTTAAAAAACATAGAAAAGGTTAGTTGGTCATCTGATAGTACGTTTGGCAATTGGGCGATGAACCTATCTATCCCTCGTCTGCTTTTTTTAATTTCTCGTATAATTCAGGGCCTACGCATTCTTTGGCGTATGCACACCACTCAATGCACGAATTTATGTCGTTAAAAATTGTCAGTCCACACTTACTACATTGCACCTTAACATCTGAGGAAAAAACCTCCACTTCCTCACCACAACGAGGGCATTTTTTAATAGTGAGTGTTGGTGTTCGTAGACGTGCTGTTCCGGGACAATTACTAAACAATGCTGTTCCCTTCTTGGTGGTTATATTATGGTTTTCGATCTTCGATTTTTCGAAGGCATCGTAGACAGTTACCTTATGAACCGTATTGAAGTTTTATTATTTAAGTCAACTTGCGTTTCTTAAGTAGATCACTCTATTTTTTAAAAAGAACTTAAGGCCAAAGATTTTTATTACAAATTAAAATGAATGGAAAATACCGTCGAATATCACCGACTCTTCCTTAGCGCAATATTTGTCTTAAAAAAATCGCCTTTGAGATAAGGACATTTTTTCTGATTTCATAATTGTTGATAAATAGTTTCCTTTCTTTTTCATGCTTTAACAAAATAAGGCCGTATACAATTCTTAGGTTGATTATGACCTTTTTTAACTAAAATACTGTCTGTCGTTAAACAGCCGCACCCAACTTCAGTTGCTCTCTTCAAATGATTGGGTTTTCAGTTCTGACGCTTAAAGCAACTGTAAATCACTCTCTCGACGTAGGCTCCAATTATTGTTTTACAGTAAGATAGCGAGAGTTCCATGTGTTAGTCCAAATATTAGACTTAAATAAAAATAAAACACGAGACTCTTTTCAACCCCTGATTTGTCTGTGGGTATCCAGACCGCCCAAGTAAAAGCCAGCAAGAACTATGAATAGTTTACAGAAGTATGTAACTTACGGATATGAAAATCTACTATAAAAAACTGAACTACATATGAAGGAATCAAGATGAACACAGAATTTACTGCTTATAAGGCAAAAGTCGTTGAGTTGCAGAGTTTCATTGAATATTCCGGCAGTTCAGTAGTAAACACTTTGCTTGACAAAAAAGCAGGCATTAAGCTCTAGTCGTTTGATACAGGACTAGAGTTGAGCGAACATAACATACTGTATAATACAGTAGAGCGAGTTATCGATAGGACAGCTGAAATCATTGTTGAAAAAGTGCGTCTCGTGGAACGACTGACCTACTGATTGTTATATTACACCACCTAACGTACACTCAGAACAACCAAATCTTAAGATATTGGTCACGATGATTGGTGCATAAAAAAATGTTAGACTAAAATTTTGAGAGAGAAAATGACGCAAAATGAGGATAATGAATGGAACTACAATGGTGACGAAGAACCAGAAAGTGAACTTTTAATCAAAAAAGTTCAACATTTAGGCTCGAATGCTCAAAGTGTGCTGTATGCTCTAATAACTGTTGAAGGTGAGGAAGAAGCTACTAAGCGTGAAGGTGTGGAAATTAACGAAATACAAGAAGCGTGTAATGCGTGCAGCTTGGAGTTAGATCCTGGGACACATGATGTGTTAGTCATGGAAGGCATTTCTGAACTCAAAGATCGTGGGTTTATCAATGTTAGAGAGAATAAAATATATCTCTTGACTCGATACGATCATGCCCGCGCCATAGAAAAAGGAATAGACTTTAGTAAATACAAGGTCCTTTAAGTCGCCCACAAAAAAGATCGAAAGTAACTTAGATCAATATATGATCTAGCTCATGATCATCGCGCGCACAAGCAAACGATCCAACGATTGTGGAGCAATTAGACATCGATGCAATATGTTTCGCCGGGGTCCAGAACTACTCATATAGGGGGGTCCATTAAAACAGATACGCTATATTGACCCATCGTGGTGAGTCCCACGATCATCTTTGCTAACTGAGGCCGGGACAAGTGCATACAAATGTATATGTTAAGAACGTTAGCTAGTGGAATACTTAAAAGAACTCACACAAAACTTCTTTGCATCGATGAGGTTCTCGGTTGAATAAAAGCACAGAAGGATTTGATACCATTACCGCCCTAAGCTTTCATGTTTATCGGTTGTTGAAGCTCAATTCAGATATCACATGCTGAAAATGATGACGTAATGAGCGAGTTTTATATAATAAACAAGAAGAGAGATTGAGAGTATTAAAAAAGATAATTGTTTGCTGAAATTAGAACGGAAGCTGCGATTGTGTCCGAAGATAGTAGCATAACAGAAAACGATGCAAGCAGAGTTGGAGTATGTTGTATGAGACGTTTGGGCCGAACAACTCAGAAACGATAAGATGAGGCGCAAAGAGGAGTTTTAAGAAATAGAATAATGTTGCATGATTAGAATAGAAGAGGTGCTAAGCTAACCAGGGCAAAGATGCAAAGTGCTCTACCGAGTGTGATATCCTATGTTTACCCTCCTAAAATTTGGGTACAATTAAACCCAATTAAGATAATTAAGACATCAAAGAATGATGGATGAATGATGGATCTTTTAGTAGTTTCGATCTCTTACTATTTTCAATCAAAAATAATCTGTAAATCATATTTCTCCGCCCTCTTGTTATTCTTCTGTTCTCCCTCTTTTGCAAGCTATGAGAGCTTGAAATCTTTCAAAATAACAACAACAAGTAATGATACAACTATATCAGATGATGATTTATTTTTTACCGATAGCGAGAGTCATGATATAGTGAATGGTAGGTCATCTTCTGATTTTTTTAAGATATTCAAGCCAGCTCTTTTGAGACTCAATCATTTCAGGTATTACTTGGACAGAAAAATCGTGTAACAACCCGCTCTTTTCGACATCACGGAGCTCCATAGCAGCTCGAATGAGTCCACATGTTTCAACATAAAGTTCACGCGCCTCAGTTTTTGTAATATCAGCACTTTTAATCTTTAATTCCTCTTCCCGTATCCTCTTCTCGATGTCGTGGTAGAGCCTGTCTACTGCTGCCAATTCTTCTGAGCTCAAGGGCTCTTTACTGGTTATTATTTTCCACACAAGTTCATGTAGCGGTATGGTCTCACCTTCAACTTCAATCTTCATGGGGATCTCACAGCCAATAAAAATAAATAGGCGATTGAGTTTATAAAGAAGTTTTTCGCATTCTTGCCTCGTTAGTTTTTCTGTTCCTGAAAGGTCTATCCCCCATGCTTCACGTGACATTACAACCTCACTACAGCGTTTAAATTGCAGCTCTTTTTTTTCCTTTGCTCTTTATCATAAGAGTTTTTAACAGCCTTTTCTAGACCAACGGTTAATTCTTCTTCGTATACAGAAATGGTAGGTTATATCTGTTGTAAAGTCAGTTAGTCCTTCTGTTTTTGTCAAGAAACCCTTATTCATATTGTTTCCCATCTGGAAGGTGCGTTTGTACTGTATGTGAAACGATTACATATCCTCTTCGAGTATTCTTCTTAATTGGATGATCGAAAAGAGGGTTAGCGTAAGAACATTTATAAGATATTCGCATACAAATTAAGGGGCCGTTCTCCTAAATTCACTTCAAATCACCCTTCTTTTCTTAAATAAGACTTTGAATTGAAGGATAAGAGGCCTTACGTCTCCGTGCAATCTTCGTAATGTAGGCGTTGTTTTGGTTTTATGCTTATTGCACGAACGATGGCTAACATCTGTACGACGAATATATACGGCAATCCCACTATACTTTTCCAACTTTTTAAAGAGAGATGCTCTCTCCTTGATATGCACGATACCTCTTTATCTCTATGCAAGGCAGCTCGCGTCACAAAAAAGCTTACTGCACTCCCGATTAGCGCTCCAGCGATCACGTCCGTAAAATAGTGGAACCCGAGGTAGATCCTGCTGAAACCAATAAGAAGTGCCCACGCAAACATAGCATATCTAAATTTTTGATGATAGACTGAAATAGTGGTTGCTAGTGCAAATGCATCCATGGTATGTCCACTTGGAAACGCCGCTTGATCTATTGGCGATATTCCTAAGTCGTTTGGTCGCGGGCGTCCGATGAAGTCTTTCATACCTAAAGTCAGAATGCTACCTATTCCCCATACGAGGGCGAAAATTAATGCTTCCTTTCGAGCACCACTAAGATAGAGTGCAACAATAGTGATCACCATAAAAGTAGCGCTTCCAGTCCAGGTGATATACCAAAAAAGATTGTTGAATGCCCCTGCATCATTCAAGCTACGTGCTAAATGGGTGAAATAAAAATCAAGTGGTCCGAGATAAACTGCTGCCGCCGGTAACAGAAAGTTCATGTCACAACTTATCACGTAATCTGCTTTTATATAGCTGCCGTAATGAATCTACTAACAATATTTAGCGATAGAGCGGTATAATCCTCATCTTATTAGTATGGCGAGAAATGGCCGTTGGCTTGCTTCATGCACATTTTAGTCATTGAGGTGGAACTTAATATTACCAAAGACTTGCAAGCGAAAACAAGACTTGAACGAGTGACGCTCTTATAAGTAGCATTACTAATATCTCAGCAAAAGTCACAGACTCATCGCAATGATAAATATCAGAGAGATAATAATTTCGACACAATGATACAATATCCGTACGATCTCTGCCTCCAGTAAGTTACGCTTAAAATGAATTACGTTTTTTCAGAGCGATCACGGTTTAAACGGACGCCACTAGGAGATAAAGTCGTTAAGGTTCACGATTAAAAAAGGGCTTAGACCGTCTAGCAGAATCTCCGTAGATCGGTAGAATTACAGCTATTCAATGGGCGAAGAGTCGGCTGTTTCTTCATCACAGAACTATTGAAATCTACACCTGATAATGATTACTTTAAAGCAACTTTTTTAATTTATCAAACCCCACTAACTTTTATCCACCTCTTTTCTTTTTATGCCTTGAACCCATCGATCAGAACAAACTATTTTATCAATTTCATCTTCCAAAATCTTAAGTTGACGTGGCGCACTGTAATCCCCATGGTAGTGACGTACCCTTTTCTTCTTCCCATTAATGGTTAGAGAAGTAATTGCAAAAGGATCCTCAGTTCCCATGAATTCTACATAGCTATTGTTCAAAGAAAAAAATCCGGCCTTTTTAAATGCTGCAATTAACTGCCGGATCTTATCCTCACTTATGTTAGCCGCATGTCTACCGGCAACCGCCACAAATTCTAGTCCATTGTACACGACTGAACCATCTCCAAAGATGGTTAACTTATAAACGGGACATCTGCCACAGCAAATCGTTCTTTCCAATGTAATTATTATATCGTCAAGACTTTTAGGCGTGTAGAGTTCTTCAGACAAGAATGTAACACTCCCTCTTACTGCTAGTGACTATTCGAAAGTAACGTGCTTCTACTTCTTGACTCTTAGCATGCTGCCTCCCTACGTGATGTCAGCGGTCTTTGATGCTCATTAGACCAATCCCAGGACATCTTTCAGACAGATACCGCCACGGATTTCGAGCAACAGGATCTTCGATCTCCAGTCGGGTCCTTTGGACTAACACTGTTACTTAGTTCTCCACATTAATGCTGAGTGTGTGGTACTTAAGAGAGGTAGATTGAGTTTCTTTGAGTTAACTAAAACTAACTACAGTAGCGCTTAGTCCTTTCAAATTGACGAGAGGTTGGATTTGACGTAATTCTGATGAGATTGCCCACAGAATATATCAGATATGCCTTTTGGAGTCTCCGTTATAAGAATACTTTACGTCAGATCAAAAAAATAGAAGGTTGATGCATTAAAGTAAAAAATTGCTACCCAAATAATCTTCTGGGCTTAAAAACTGTTAAAACAAATGATAATTAAAAAGCAAAAACTAATCCTCTCAGAACTAAATTCTTTCTTTTAGTTTCACCTTCGATAATAATTAAATATCGAGAGAACTATACTCTTCCAACTCTAACAAACTTTGTATTATGCAACAGTTCTTGTATGAACTATCTTCTATGCAGTTATAACGTTTAACAAGGCGAGTGATACGGATAGCGGTAAAAATGAGGAAAAAAACTGGAATCGGACTGATCGCGCTCTTATCAGTTGCTATGGTACTCGTAGCGGGTTGTACAACGAACACGACAACGAATACTTCACCGTCAAATAATTTTACAAGCACGGACCGAGGTCAATCTCCTTTTTTAAAAGCCTATGTGAATGCTTTACACGATGACGTTGCAGAGAAGGCAGCTCAACAGAATATGACATTGAAAATATGGGAGCCACAATGGGTAGGCGGCTTAGTAAAAATTCGGTACGAACTCTCAAATTCCTCATTAAACAGCTCACATAATGTGACCCTATTGCAATTCAAATCGATCGATGATGCATCTGCATTTGTGAAAAATAAAAGTTCGACATATACGCTACTAAATGCAAAATATGAAAGTGGCAGTGCGTATGAGCGTGTAACTGGCAATAAACCAGAGATATACGCAGCATATAGCGAATCCGGTCTCTCTACATCTAGTAAAAGTATTACATACAATTTGATTCAACTTGATAATGTTGTAGCTTTTGGTGACACAACCGATACGCGATAGTTGGCTCAAATTCATGTAACGAGTATTTTAGCTCCTCTCAAAAGAAAAAAGTGAGACGCGATCTCTATGCTGCAACATCGCAACGGAAAGCTAACAGATTGATCTTTTCTGCTGTACGAATCGTGATTTTATTTATCTTCATCTTCCCTGGTATTAACATAATGGAAAAATAGATCTGGGCGTATCTTGTATATTTTCTTTCCAGCATGTTCAGCCATGTTGCCCGATGCGAGCACTATAACATCATAGCTTCTCGACGCATAGGAAATCGATTTGTTGACAACATCTACCCCAAAATCAACTGCAATTGCCTGATGCTTCGCCAACAACTTTGCATTTGTCCCCATAGCACCAATTTTTATTCGCTTATTCTTATCGATCAGCTGTTTGACGCGTTCAGCGACACGTTTATCGTACCGTTCGTTATCATGCACCTTGAAAATTATAATATCGCCTCTCTTCAGTCCATTATCACCGTGTAGCTCGAACACTGAGGTACTGGCGTTATGCGTGAGGACTTCCCCATCACCGCATCCCCCTGGTGAGACAACCCACGAATCCCCTGAATAGTCTAGTGCTACGCGCATGCCTTTATGCAACCCCTTTGAATTTGCGAGAAATTTTATATACGGCGCTTCAACTTTCTGAACGAGATCCATTAAGTCTAACGGTACCTCACCCCATTTAAAGACGAAGTTCCTCGACTGTAGCTCATTATACACTGATAAAAATGAAGGCAATTTGAGATTTGAACTGCGCACCATATCCACATTAGAAAATATGTCTTCAGGACTTCCCTGCCCCACAACTTTGCCCTTCTGCAGAATAACAAGTTCATCCGCCCACGAGGCAGCAAACTCAACGTCGTGTGTGGCTACGACAATTGTTCGACCCTTCGAGTAGAGTTCGTCAAGGAGGTCGTTAAACTCAAGGCATCCACGCGGGTCAAGTCCGGAATGTGGTTCATCAAGGACAATAATTTCAGCATCCATAACCAAGACGCCTGCTAAGGCAACCCTCCGTTTCTCTCCGCCACTGAGAGTGTCGGGCGGTCTGTCCCGCAGATGTGCGATGTTGAGCAGGTCTAGGACCTCCTCGACACGCTCCTTTATACGAGGCTCATCCATACCAAGATTTCTAGGCCCGAAAGCTACATCTTGGTACACAGTCGGTGCAAATAGCTGATCATCGGGGTTCTGAAAAATCATTCCCACCTTAGTCCTCACGTCGTCGATGTTCGCGGTATTCACCGGTTTTCCAAAAATAACCACCCCGCCGTTGGTTGGTTTATAGAGGCCGTTTAGGTGTAAAAGCAGGGTGGTTTTTCCACTTCCGTTCTCTCCCAAAAGGACTACCTTTGTGTGCTCTTCAATTTTGAGGTTTATCCCGTCTAACGCGACCGTACCGTCACCGTACGTAAAAACAACATTGTTAAACTCTATGGCTGGCCGCATCATATCACCCCAATTAACATAATGCACGCAATAAACGCGAGAGATAATGCTGCGAAGAGGTAGTCTTTCCGAGTGAAACGCGCAAACGTGCGGACTATGTCAACATTCTGGGTATACCCCCGTGCCATCATACTCATAATGACTTTATTCGATCTGTCGTAGGATCGAACGAGCAACATCCCTCCAATGATAGCAATATTCTTCAATTTTTTTATCCAGCTTAACTTTGCAGAATATCCAAGTCTCGACTTTTGAGCGTTAAACATCGTCATGAACTCTTCCGTAAGCACCGAGGTATAGCGAAACATGAGAGACGCTATGTTCCTTATCTCAACAGGAACCTTAAACCACGCAAGCGATTCAATCAATTCTTGTAGCGAGGTCGATTCCACGAGCAGGAGCAAAATTGAAACTGAAGCAAGAACCCGATTGAATATCAGCCACCCGGATGCAATGCCCTCGTTATAAACCGGAAATACCGCAGTAAGAGCCACGGTGGATCCAGACGTGTAAGCCTGGACGATAAAAAGGAACACAGCGATAATAGAGGGATACATCAATTTTTTAAGGTATGATTTGCGTGAAGGGGTGGTGTCAACAGTGATGAAAAATATGACAGCAAAAACAGCAGCCGGCACGTACCACCGCTTTACTGCGGCAAGCGCCATTATGGTAACAAAAGCAGCCGATAGTAGGATCCTGGCATCAATGTCCTTGAAAACGCTCGTGCCAGATCCATTGTGCCTTGCACCTATTACTTCGACCGGGTCCCATTCGGGGGCTATACCTTTTTTCGTAAGAGTAAGCTTCATTTTTTGCGATAGAAGAGATAACGACACGTGCCTGAGCACTCATGGTGAAGTGCTAACTTGTCTCTTCCCTCCTCCTGCTCTCCTGTCTCATTCTCACATATCGACCCACAATGAGCGCAATAAAAAACCCTACGGTGGTGAGCAGCCCCGACAATGGATCTCCGTTTATTATTTCAACCATGCGTTATGTCTCCTTTGCCGCTTGCTTCATCAAATACCATTGCCCACGCGTACCCTGCGGCGAAGCCGCCTATTATGCCCACTGTTGTAAATCCTACGTATTCTCCGTTTTGGTCAAGCTCTATAAGTGAAGCGTGGGGCGTTTTATCCCCTGTTTGAGCAGCCGCCTCCTCAACCTTGCCATCGGTACCCGCTAAATCTTTACTGCCAAGGGCGGTTCCAATGTAGAAGAACACGATAACGAGTGCCGACAGCACTGCACACGCGATCAACGCATTTTTGGTAAATTTGTCCATAGTATTCCCTCCTACTCTCCAATTGTCGGTCTGATTGGAGCTCTGCCGATCCTCATCATTTCAGGCCGCACTTCCGCGATGTAGCGTATGATAAGCCCGGTAAACACGAACTCCATTATCGCAATCGGGAGTTGTGTTGGCACATATCCCAGTAAAAAGATGCCCCAATAACGAAACAGCGCTTCCGGATGAAGCGACACCGCCAGCTGAAATGCTGTTGTAGCATAGGTGAAGATGTCACCTATGAATCCAGCCATCCCTGCTGCCCAGAAAATGCTGACGCCGAACTTCCGCAACGCTACCCACGTCCCGAATCCGGTAAACGCTCCCACAATTCCCATAGAAATGTCATTTGCACCGATTGTCGTTATCCCCCCGTGCCCAACGAACGTCTGGAAGAACAGAGCGATAGCAGAGATGACGGCGACCGGGAAGGGACCTACAATAATAGCTGCCATGGGCGTCCCACAGGGATGGGAACTCGACCCAGTGACTGGTACAGGGATATGCCACACCGAAATAACCAGTACCGCTGCCCCCATAAGCGCTAACGCGGGCAGATATTGAGGATTGTCTTTTACCTTCTGTCTTAATTGTGTTACTCCGACAGTGATAAACGCTATCGCAATTATCCACCAGAGAATTATCCACTGTGGTTCTAATATACCGTCGCTTATATGCATAAAATCATCTTTTTTTGATTTTTTTTTTTAACTTAAGCGTCACATTATTGTTATATCATTATAGATACGCCAACTGCGGACAGCAAGGTTAATATCGCGGCAGGTCCAGCAAAACAAACAGCGCAGATAAATGCAATACTATCGCCTATCACATTTAATAGAATGAATGGACCTCCGCCTGCTGCTAAGAGACCAAGTATTGCCGCACCGAGAGTAATTAAGTCCACTGACATTTTTTTCACTTCCAGTATTCAGTAATTTGCCTAAATATCTCTCCTAAATTTGCTGTTTATCCATATCGGATCTAATATACTGTCAGAAATATGCATTAAATCAGCTTTTTTTGATTTTTTTAAAATTTTCTTGTTATTGTTTTACAACGCACCTAAATATATATACTTAACGCTTTCACGAGCTAACACTATAGAGATTTTTATTTAATAATTTGCCTGCTAGTGCGGTTGTAATCTATTATTTATTATGTATTTCACATCGACTTAAAAATGTAAGCGTAGAACGCTTATGCGAGTGGTCAACATTTGATTAGGCAGGTTAATCACCTTTGTTGCTGTCTTTGAGATACCTCAGCGATATTTTGGGGAGTTATTAGGACACAAAATAGATCAGACGCCCTATCTGGGGGCGATTGTAAGCTCCCGTACGTTATTCGTTCATTTTCATACCCGAGATCCTCAAAGAGTGCGACATCCCCTTTATACCCGCATGTATCTAAAAATGTGCATATTTCACTGAGGTCAAAGCCAGGATCGGGCAAAACAAACAGCTTCCGCCCAAACGCGAATATACTTTTCAATTTGTCTTTTGACTCAGAGAGGTTCCTTCCATGCGTGGTGACCACTAACAAATCTGCGATATCAACTTTCTGACGGGCACACGCAAGCTGTAGTGAGGAGATTCCAGAGATTATCTCAGCGTTATTTGGAGCTTTTTTCCCAAGCCCGGACAGCATCGGATCACCCGTAGAAAGGATGCACACATGTTCGTTATCTTCAAATGTATCAAAATTTGTGAGAACCCTCGCCTCTCCTCTAATATGGGCTTTCGCAAGCTCTATAGCTCTCGTCGAACCGTACACGACTTCTGCCGCCTTAATAACCTCAATTGCTTGTTCTGTTATCATTTTTGGCCCGGCACCTACTCCAACAATTTTCATGATTATCCGTCGTTTAATAACCAAATTCGTAAAATTGATGACAAGTCTCTTACGACAAAAAAAAACTTATGTCGCTCGCACAATTTCTCCTTCCCTATTTATTAATACAATCTTTGCTCCTGTTCGTGACTTTATCGCAGCCAACGACTCATTCACTTCTTTTCTGAAGGGGTTGGTATCAAACAGTTCCTTGATTGTGTTAGCTGAAGTTCCATTTAAGATGGTCGGATTTCCCCATTTTAAGATTAGGGCAGGCAACCCCATTATAATGATATTTTTTCCACGCGCCTTCCCGACTGCCCTATCAATATTGCTCCCCACGAGAATTGGGGTGTACTCGGGAAAATATAGGTGAGCAAACTTAAAACCTGTTCTCCCAGTCGTTAAAACCACTCTTTCAGCGCGCTCAATGAGGTCTTCCATAGAACAAACGAGACATTCGTTCCACGGCTCTACAAAGCCAGTAGTTCCAAGTACGGATATCCCGCCAGCAATGCCGATCTTTGGGTTTAGCGTTTTTCGCGCAATCTTCTCGCCATTTCGGGCAGTAAGCGTTACCGAAGCACCGCGTAGCCCCGCAACGCGTACACCTTCTTGTATAGCACACATAATAGTGTTTCGTGCTTCTGGGTTTATGGCAGCTTCTCCGATAGGGACGCGCAATCCACGTCTTTGTACGATTCCTATACCTTCTCCTGTACTCAGAATTAGTTCTTCTGCTCGCGACGCTTCCGCCTCGAACTGAAGCCCCTCCGTGATATCGGTGTGATAGTCACTCGGTGGTTTTTCGGCAATTGCCGACCCATGGGCAGCTTTTACAGTTACTGGTACACGTATGCCTACAGGCGTGAGAATATCGACTTCTTGGATGGGTTCTTTGATCGAGAGTACCGCGGCCTTTGCAGCCGCAGCAGCTATAGTTCCTGTGGACAATCCCCGACGTAGCAACGTCCCTGATGAGGTTATCGCATAGAACCCGCTTTCCACAAGCTTCTTTAATTCAACGAATGGCGTGTTCGACCTGTGAATCCATTCACTTGGTATTACAAGAGAACTGATAGGATCTCTTAGTTCCATTTGTACTCCGGCTAGAGTTTCGCTATGGTTATAAGTTCATTTACGAGGGCGACCGCAACAGGGGTTCCGCCACGCGTTCCTACAGTTGTAATTGAAGGAATAGCCAGACGTCGAATGTGCTCTTTCGATTCAGCAGCATTGACAAACCCGACTGGTGTCGCTATTATGAGAGCCGGGACGATTCTTTCATCCACCATATCAGCTAGCGTAAGTGCCGCAGACGGGGCGTTCCCGATTACTACGATTGACCCGGCTAGCTTTTCCCCGAGTTTACGAAATCCTGTTGATGCCCTTGTTAGGTTCTGTTCTAGACCGACTTCATCCTGTGCCAACCAACAGACTACCTCACTGCCAAATGCTGCTGCCTCTCTGGAAATGCCCACCTTTACCATCATTATATCAGTGTAGATGGGCGCTCCTCTCTTGATAGCGTCAATGCCCGAATTAATTGGATTATTAGTGAACCGCAACAAATCTTTAAATGCAGGGTCTCCTGTTGCCATAACTACACGCTGTTTTAACTTGCCTTCGGGGCTTTCATCGCCGACGATGTCGCGTACAATTTCCTGTGAACGCTCTGAAATGCGTCTTGCCTCCTCTGTGAGCGCTCCGAACGTACTGCGGGAGTCCGAATTTTCTGGTTTTTTAATACTCATATTTTTTATGATACCCCCGGGGAGTCAGAATTCTTCCATTCCAAATATAGGACTCCTCGTTTCCAATAATGACGGTGGTTTTCATGTCTATAGTGTCTTCATAGTCCATAACTGAATTAAGCGTTGTTATTATAACCTCTTGTCCGTGCCTGAATCCATTCTTTACGATGCCAACTGGCACATCTCTCCGGTACTTCCGCAAAATGCCGACGCACCGAGAGAATTGCGAGGGGCGGTTCCTGCTCCGTGGATTATATAGCGCTATTACAAATCCGGATGTCGCAGCATTCCCCAACCGTTTTTCTATTTCTGACCAAGGTATTAGAAGGTCGCTTAAACTTATAACAGCATAATCACTCGACAGCGGAGCACCAAGAACTGCTCCAACAGCATTGACCGCGGTAACGCCAGGAATCACCTCAATATCAAAATCACAGTTAGATGCTGCGATGAGTTCAAAGACGAGGGACCCCATTCCATAGACGTTTGGATCACCGCCGCTAATGATCGAAACGATATGACTTTCTTCCACAAGCGTGACGGCCTTTTTTGCCCTTTGTACTTCTCCTCCCATTGTGCTTGCTATAACGATTTGATCTTTAAGAAGGGGCGCAATTTGCGAGATGTATGTATCTACTCCGACAACGTATTCAGACCTTTTTATTGCATCTATTGCCCGCACTGTCATGTCTTCAATCAAACCAGGTCCAATGCCAACGATGAACAACTTACCTCGCAATTGCAACCGTCACCTTACCATACGTAGTTTTTCTTAGCACGAGTTCTTGCAAATTTGAGAGCGCAAGGGCGGCTGGTTCTGCAACGCCGATTAATCCAACCTTTTCAGCACGCGACTTTGTAACCACCTGCATTTTGTTGATGAGGCTGCTGGGGACAAGAGCGACCGGCTTTTCTAGTTCTTCAGCGGCAGAAAAAATGCCTTTTTCGTTTGACTTAATATCTGCAGTCGCAAGTGTTTTTACGTCATCAAGCGATGCATGAATTTTATGAAGCGCACAAAAAATGGCATCACGTACCACATCCTTTTGAACCCCTTTCCGCGAGCCAATACCCAAAATTAGTTCCCTTCCGGTTGTTTTTGAGAGGACAGCAACATTATCATCAACTATCACGATCTTTGGACCCACTAATCGCACCACCTCCACAGGCTCATTGAGAAACTTGACGTTAATCAAATTTGTGGATTTTCTGTTCGTCACTGAGTAATCAAGCTCTCGAGCAATGCTTTCCACATTCATTGCACCTGTCGCATCAGTGGCCGTCGTAATGATGGACTGGTGCACGATTCCACCATTGAATAGCCGGAGTGCCATCTCGTTAGCTCCGTGATGCCCACCTAGGAGCGGAATAGCATAATGTAATGCCTCATCAATCACGACAACAGCAGGATCGAACCATTTATCAGTAATTAATGGCGCAATTCCTCGCACTACAATGCCTATAGACATCATAGCAATGATTACCTCGTACATTTCCATTACTTTTTTGAAAATACCATGACGAAAGCGCATTATCTCGCCACCTACGACTGACTGTACGCGCTTTGCCTCCACTATGTTGCGATCAAAGCAGAGGATTACAGTTTTTTGCCCATCTTTGAGTATAAAAAGGACCTCCGCAAGTTCCTCTTAGAAAGGTCATCACCTACAAGAATGATTGCAGACCGGGTAATTCCGGCCTGTCTAACTTTATGAACGATATCTGAAATCGTTCCCGTAATTATAGTTTGATCGGCCCATGACGCGTGGTACACCACCCCTACCGGGGTAGTCGGGGGATACCGAAGCTTATGTACAATTTCTGCAATTCTATCAACTCCAAGAAATATCGCCATAGTGGTGCCATATTCTGACAATTCAGCTATTTTGTCCATTTCAAGTGTCTTCCCTGAAGGACGAGTGATAATGAGGGTGTCACGCGTTAACTGTTTCCCGAGCGCGGCTGCCGAAGCAAATACTGAGGAAACGCCTGGAATGATCTCGTAATCGATTCCGCACGATTCTAAAGCTGATATCTGCTCATCTATTGCACTATACAGCGCAGGGTCACCGCTGTGGAGCCGCACGACAGTTTCACCTCGTTGAAGTGCATCAACGATCACAGTAACGATCTCTTCAAGAGTCATCCTGAAGCTATTTATCGTTATTCCGTTTGTATATTGCAATACTTCAGCGTTTACGAGAGAGCCGGTATAAACGACAAGATCAGCTGCTTCAAGAAGTTCTTTTCCGCGTACCGTTATAAGCTTGGGGTCTCCAGGACCAGCTCCTACGAAGTACACCTTCATGTTTTCTTTCCGTACATTATGCTAAAATAATTACAGTGTTCTGGAAAATTGTCACGATATACCTTCTCTTTTTCTGTGAATGCACGTTCGATGAGTACAAGCTCACAATACCCCTCTGCGATGAGCTTATCAGCAAGTTTCTGGGGTCTTTTAGCTTTCAAAATGACCTTTGACATTATCGATGAGCCGTCAGACACTATAAAAGATGTGTCAATGGGGACATTAACGCGAGAAGTAAAAGAGGTTATAGCACTTACGCCTGGCACTGTTTCTACTATAATGTCCGGTCGTAGCTCGTTCATCATTTTGCGAAGATGAGAAAATGTACTGAAGATGTTGGGATCCCCTATAACCCCGAAGGCTGCTATTCCCTTGGTGGCATGCTGTACGATGATGTGGACATTAGAAATCCACGCATCCTGCAATTCCGCTCTATTATCTGTCATCGGAAACTCAAGTATCTCGGCATCTGCATAAGGATGCACAAGCTCGTAAGAAATTTTTCCCGGGACAAATACTTTTGTCGCAAATTGTAGTACATTTATGGCCTTTAGAGTCAATAATTCTGGATCCCCAGGACCCAAACCGACGCCGATTAGCATGAACCGACCACCATAAAAACTGGGTTGTTCGGCCTGTATGCTGTAAAGCCTTTCAGTTCATAGCCTTTAGAGATGATTATAAGAAGCGACTCCTCGTAAATTCCTACGCTTTTCATATATTCTATCGCGTCAGAAGCAACCTCAATCCGTGCTGCGTTGAGCACAAGTCGTTTACAGCGAGGAAGTAGAAACTCTATAATCGCTTTAAAGTTTTTAGTTCCTCCGATAAAAGCCTTTTCCATGCTAACATTGAGCCCCTCTAAGGCTTCGGGAGCCGTTCCAGCAATGAAGGTTACGTTATGAGTGACACCCGCATCTTTGAAGCATTTTCGTGCCCGTTCGATGGCTTCAAATCTCTTGTCAATAGCAATGATATGACTTGTGAACTTGCTCGCTGCAAGCGAGACGCTTCCCGTTCCACAGCCGACATCTACAAACGTTTCGCCTTTCTTTAGTTGAAGCTTATCCAACGCAATTGCAATTAGTTCGTCTTTCGTTGGGCCACCAGAAAGCATAAGCGTTTTAGCTCCTATCTACCTGTAACTCGCGTCAATCCCGAGCGTCCTGTTTCATCGCCGTTATGCATCTTCATGTCACTACTGTAACAAGATAATAGCGTTGCATCGCTCTTATTCGTCGAGGATACAAGTAATTCGGGACTATATAAGTTTTAGCGCGGTCAGAGCAAAGCATTTTTAACTAATTCAGCGTATCAATTTGCGTATCGGGACTAACATTGACATTATCACTTTTAAACAGGTATGTGTAACATAGCGCAGCATGATTCACATATACGATACGTCCTTAGTGTAGCGGGGAAAAATATTTCACTAAAATGTGATAAGTTAATATTTCACTAAAATGTGATAAGTTAATTAAAATAGCCAGTCTCCCATACAATAATTTGAGAGTAAATTGACAGACAACAGGTTCCCAAAGGTGTAGCGTCGTGCAAACAAAGTTCATAATGATTACCGGAACAGCGTCGCATGCAGGAAAGAGCATCGTCGTTGCAGGCTTATGCAGAATCCTTTCTGATATGGGGTATTCTGTGGCACCGTTTAAATCACAAAATATGAGCTTGAATTCTTGGGTAACAAAAGATGGAGACGAGATTGGCATAGCACAAGCAGTTCAGGCGTGGGGCGCCCGATGTGAACCGTCAGCGGATATGAACCCCGTGTTACTTAAGCCAAAAGGTGACATGGTTTCACAAGTCATTGTCCGAGGAAAACCTATCGGCGACAAAAAAGTCAGAGAATATTATGATTCTGTCAACGAGATTTTAGACGTAATAGAAGAGTCACTCAAGCGGCTTTCACAAAACAGCGATATAGTTGTTATGGAAGGTGCCGGTAGTCCAGCTGAAATTAACTTATACCACAGAGACGTGGCGAATATGAAAATTGCAAAACTCGTGCGCGCCCCCGTGATACTCATAGGTGACATAGAACGGGGTGGTGTATTTGCTAGCCTTTTTGGCACTGTACAGCTGATACCGCCAGAGGATAGAAACCTCATCAAAGGGTTTATCATTAACAAATTTAGAGGGGATAGGACGCTGCTTGAACCTGGCATTGGCATGCTTGAAGATCGTACCGGCATTCCCGTCTTAGGCGTCATCCCATATGTCTCCATTGGGTTGCCCTCTGAAGACTCGGTTTCTCTCACAAATAAATGCCCCGACGAGAAAAAGTCCATCGAGATTGCGGTCATAAAACTTCCACGGATTTCGAACTTCACTGATTTTGAACCACTTGAGACGGATGCGAAAATCAGATACGTGAATCTCACTGACGACTTAAAAACGCCTGATGCTATCATAATTCCTGGCACTAAGAACACTATTGATGATTTAAAAGAGCTAATAAAAAGTGGGATGGCGAAACAGATTGTTGGACTGGTGGGCAAAATCCCAATACTAGGTGTATGCGGCGGATTTCAAATGCTTGGAAAGTCCATCACAGACGAGGGTATAGAAGGATCTGAAAATAACCACACCGTAATCAAGGGATTGGGGTTACTTAATGTGAGTACTGTATTTAGCACTTATGCAAAAGAGACCAAGCAGGTTGAAAAAGTTGTTGTTGGCAGAGGGCCTCTTCTAGATCCAATAAATGGGCAAACGATCAAAGGATATGAAATACATATGGGAAAGACGTTATCTGACTCTCCGATTTTCACTGGAGACGGAGCCCAAGATGAAACCGGGTTGATACTTGGAACTTATCTGCATGGGCTTTTTTCAAATGTTAATTTTAAAAAGGCGTTTCTTGGATATGTTCGCTCAAAAAAAGAAGATCGTACGAACACATATCAAGGACGGATCGTGGAGAGACTACGAACTAGCAGCGACACTGTCTACAACAGTATAAAAGATCCTTATGATAACCTAGCGGAAGTCATACGACAAAATGTCGATATGGACAGGCTTTTGGCTATCATTGGTTTATAATGAACATGTTGTTACTTGATAGTTATCAGAATCTCTTTTCTTCCTTCTCAACTTTCCCAACAAATAGGGCAAATAAGATAGCCATGATGCCTACTTCGATTCCTTCATATCGTTAAACTGAACTTACACTCGAAGCGCATAATTGAACCTGGGATAGCCATATGCTGCCCCATGATATGTTGTTTTGAAATAAAGCAAGAACGGTAAGAATCCTTAATCTAAATCTATCCCTACCAAGATGAGTTACATCAACACTGCATTGAAGACCACATCCTATAGCCGTTCAACTTATCTCAGTACATAAAGAGTGCATCCACAGAGAAATGTGCCCAAAAAGACAGTAAGAATATATTTATCAATTCAAAACCGCATGACGTGATGATGAAAGGGATAATGGTCGCAGGGACTCAGAGTGGAGTGGGAAAGACAACGGTGACACTAGCAATTTTAAAAGCCCTTTTAGACGCTGGGTATAAAGTACAATCTTTTAAAGTAGGTCCCGATTTTATTGACCCAAGTCATCTTGAAAAGATCACTTCTCTGCCCTGTTACAATCTCGATTCATTTATGATGGGGGAAAGTGGCGTCATACGCGAGCTTGCAAAATCAAACGCAGATTTTGCTGTTATAGAAGGAGCGATGGGACTTTATGATGGCGATTCGAGCTGCGCTCAGATCGCACATATTACAGCAGTGCCAGTTCTTCTCGTCATTGATGCGAATGCTTCCTCCGAAAGCGTTGCAGCTACGGCTCTTGGATTTCACAAATACGCCCGTTACACACCCTATAAAGTTGAAATCGTCGGAGTAATAGCGAACAAAGTCGGCAGTGAAAAGCATGCGAATGCTATTAAAACTTCTTTAGAAAAAATAGGGATCAGGCTTGTAGGATCCATAAAAAAGGAGTTAGCAACTATTCCAAGCCGGCATTTAGGATTACATATGGGGACGGAAATTACATTAAGCGATCAGGCCTTAAAATCAATATACAGTAATCTCGACATTGAGTCAATAATTAGTCTTGCAGAGGAAGTAAATGTAGAAACTCACAAAGAAGTAAAAAAGAAAACTAAGGACATCACAGTTGGTATACCTCTGGATGCAGCTTTTTGTTTTTATTACCGTTCAAACATAGAAGCGCTTCAAAATGACGCTCAGATAGTTTATTTTTCACCACTTACTGAACGCTTACCCGACGTCGATGGATTATACATCGGCGGTGGCTATCCAGAGCTATATGCACGAGAGCTAGCCAAAAACAAACGACTGATACGCGAAATCAGACGTAAATCCAGCGAGGGGATGCCTATATATGGAGAATGCGGAGGACTTATGTACCTCTCGCGCTCCTTAACGACAAATAACGGTAATACATTCCGTTTGGTTGATGCGCTACCGGCAGACGTCCAGATGACCAAGGGCAGACAGGCGCTTGGGCATTCTGAAGTTGAAGCGATCAGAGATTGCGCGATTGCACTCAAAGGAGATCGATTTAGAGGACATGAGTATCACTACTCGATTGCGGATGTGGATGTTGATGCAACGTTTGCCTATAAAATGATAGTCGGCGCAGGAATCAATGGCTTAGACGGACTCACTGAACATAACATTTTGGCGTCGTACCATCACGCACACGTATACTCAATGCCCAAGGGATTTGAAGTTTTCATTCGTAAAATAATGGAATATTCAAAATCTTAACAGACTCGCAATGTATAACGAGAATTTTTCCCACTTGCTAAAAACTGGCAATCATACCAGATACTACCCATGTGTTCTCTTATATGGTGGCTCTGGGTAGTTCCGGATTTTGATTCTTCTTTAAAAAGTGACTATTTCTGTCGTAAACTGTAATCAGCAGGCACCTCCCATTTTTCCATTCTATTAGAATTAGGCATAGTTGACTTGAAGTAAACTGAATGGAGGCTCACCAAATCGAAAATATGCAGCAAACTAACAGCTATCGTCACAACATATTACACTCAGCACTAAGGGCAATTCACAGCGAAAGACCTTACCGTAATTGAGCATACCCAAAGACAAACCAACCGCCCAAGGGCAGTATACAGATAAAGCAGACGTCTTTAGCTCCTTTCCATTCAGCCAGTAGTCCATCCCTCACTAGCTTAGAACACCAGCCGAAATTTGTGATTCATCGCGTCTAGGCCAATTGTCAAAAAGAGTTCAGCCGTAGCGTCTAAATGGGTCAATGTGTAATGGCGTGAGAGATCTGGTCTGTAGATTAACGTCAGCCAGGTAATTGACACGTAACTTTCTGGGTTTAGTCTATTCATGACACATCACATTGTGCCCAAGAGGTCCGCAAGTGTCAATTCGAGACAAATAACATGAAGTCGGAATATGGCAAAACGTCTGAAATCCTGCTTAAGATACGATGGTCACAGCTATTCAACACGTAAATTCTAAAACCTTTATAATTATCTGACGTATGGTATCATACCCTAAATAAACTTTAACAACAATATCGTAATGAAGAGCACAGTTGATGCATAAAGTGCTTATAAAAACTTGAATAAGCGAGTAGAGTTAAAAAGAGGTTTACAACCTTAACGTCGTTAAAAAGTAAAAGGTGGATAACAATGAAGCAAGAAACAGGAACAACAAAACTGGAGAATTTAACGCCGTCAACGTTTTTGGGTTACCTGCGTCAAAGTGATGGTGTTGACGTAAAGATCACTACAACAAATGGAATTACGTATGATGGGCTGTTACGATCAATTGATGAGCATATGAACGTCACTTTGCTCCGCCGCGATTATCAAGACGTCGAATTTTCCGCTTCAGTCAAAATAGTAACAGAATCGTTAGCATACATCAAAGGCAGTGAAATTGAGAGTATCAGTACTGTAATACGTACATATCAAAAAGAAAAATGAAGTAATTACTTAAAAAGACGATAATTAAAATTAATTTGTAGAATTATCTTTGAATATCTTAAACTATTCTAGCTTCCTACTTAAATGACAATCTATGAGAGAATGATATTATGGGCTGTAAAGCTGTTCGTGCAAAAAATTGATATTGGATGAGTTCCTTACGTATGACAGCTATTATAGAGAGGCGGTATGATACAATATAAATTCGTGATAAAACTCCTCGCAGCTTTTGCGGTATTCAGTATGCTTAGCGTAATTACTGCAAATGCAGCAATAGGAGATTTAAATGCAGCTAGTAAGACAATTTCTGGCAACGCTCGCAGTGTAGCAGCGCCACCAGTGCAGTGGGAGCAGACGTTTGGTGGAAGCGTCGGGAATAGTTCAGGAAGAGGTGTCCAACAGACCACAGACGGTGGGTATATAATTGTCGGTGATTCCTTCGGCGCTGCTAAGGGAGGCATCTATCTCGTTAAAACTGACTCGTTTGGAAAGGTGCAGTGGCGACAGACGTTTGGTGGAAGCAAGCAAGATATAGGAAAAGGTGTCCAACAGACCACAGACGGTGGGTATATAATTGTTGGGCAAACTGATGCTTTTTCAGCTGGTAAACTTAAAGCCTACCTCATCAAGACTGACTCTTCTGGAACGAAACAGTGGCAACAGACGTATGGCGGGAATCCTTTGAACTACGGCCGTTTTGTGCAACAAACCACGGATGGTGGATATATATTAGTTGGAACGACTTTCGTCGATAAAACGCTATTAATTTACCTTGTCAAGACTGACTCGTCTGGAAAGGTGCAGTGGGAGCAGACGTTTGGCAGTGGCGTTCAAAACACCGGGACCTCTGTCCAACAGACCACAGATGGTGGATATATTATTACTGGAACCACGATCCAATCTTCAGATCAGGCTTATGCTTACCTTGTCAAGACTGACTCGTCTGGAAGGGTGCAGTGGCAACAGACGTTTGGTGGAAAAGGGATTAGCATCGGGATGTCTGTTCAACAGACTAAAGACTCTGGGTATGTCATTGGTGGAGTGACAAACTCAAGCGGTGCGGGCAAGCAAGATTTCTACCTCGTAAAAACTGATTCGTCCGGAACGAAACAGTGGCAACAGACGTTTGGTGGAAATGGCGACGACATTGCATATGCTGTCCGACAAACTAACGACGGTGGGTACGTTATGGTCGGCGAGACAGACTCTTTTACGGCTAATCAATCTCAAGTGTATCTAGTCAAGTCTGATTCGTCTGGAAGTATGCAGTGGCAGGAAACATTTGGTGGAAGTGGAAATAGTATCGGATCGGATGTCCAACAGACTAACGATGGTGGGTACATTGTTGTAGGATCTACAGAAACAGGCCACGCCGGCCGATTAGATGTCTACCTCGCAAAATTATAGTGAGAAGCTGCCTCCTCTCAACTCTCCCCCCCACCCTTCCTTCCCCTACCGCGGCTCATTTTCTATACCGTCGCTCTTAATAACTAGCATTCAAAAAGGTGCCTGATCATACACAAACCTCGGATGGACATCGACAAAGGGTAACGCAAATGTGTTTATTACGCCTCATGCTCTTTTTCTATAAGCCGACTGTAACAGAACTTGGATATGCGAAGATTGATGCTGCCACAGTCCCCTCCGTGGATTCCACTGCAAAAATGCACAACAATTATCTCTCAGCGTATAAGAAAGGATACTGATTCAATGTTCGAGCAGGCATTATTGGTGGTGTCAACAATATAACCCCAATACAAAAAAAGCTTTATCCTTAAGTGTAGAAATCGACGGAATCCACAGTTTAATTTCGATGGATAATTCAATACACTACTTGATCAACTAGTTTTTTCCAAATCTGACTGTTTGATGGATTCACTATTTTTTAAACAGAATGTCACTGCCGTACTTGTACTGAAAGTCCTAAATATAGTTTAAGAACTAGTATAATCTAACTACATTGATACTGGACATTAGCCGCCTAAGGCAGGAAAATAGAATCTGAGTCGTTTTTTTTTTAGTGTAAAACCAAACGATTTTTTCGAGCCAAAGGAAAAGAAAAGCGAATATTTTACAAGATCTTCTGGTAAGAATTTCAATTTTTTGGTATTATGACACATCAAAAGGTGTTGTTATCTGCTTCATAAAATCGCTGCATTGCTCAATCTACAAATAAAGTTGATTAAAAAGGTAGTTGGATTCTAGATATCAAGAATAAAATAGTTTAAATAAAAATAATTTTATAACAAGAGTACATATAATACCTAATAGAAAACAAAGCAAGTAATACACACAGCAGACATTACGACTAACGTAAAAAGCAACCAGTAATGACAGCAGAACCGAGAACCAAAGCAATAAATAGCGAACCCGAACAGACAAAGTCACAACGGACGAATATGGCGACTCAAATAGAGGAAGGAAAGCGGGTAGTTCACGTAATTCCAGTTCCAAATGGGTATGTAACACTCGATTGTATTCAAGAAACTGAAGCCCTAGAAGATGGACTCCTTCAGAAATATTCAAAATTGAAGAGTACCCAAGATGAGATTATGAGTGAATTAGAGTTCGTGAACAGCGTAAATTCATTAGACGACATTTCTTTACAACAGAGACGTCAAGCACTTAAAAAACAACTATATAACGTGCAGAATGAGTTTAGCGCTACGAAAGAACTTTATTTTTGCGTGAGGAGAGCTTTGAACTCGAGTCGATTTGTTTTGCCTGAACACTACATGAATCTGGAAGATTGTTGGATTGAAGCGGTATTAGCGACTTTATGCGGGAAGCACGTCAGAATTAAAGGTATCGAAACCAGCAATCCTCATTTAGTAATACGATGTGCGCTATCAAAGATTTTAGGTCAACCTCAGGTTATCAATGATCGATCATTGTAGGAGGTTTAACTAGTTGCCACAACTAACGGATGTTGCTTGTTGATTCTTACATAGCGGCTGTCGCACTACGATTGTTCTTGATGCTAATTCTCCATTAAGGTTTACCATTTGTTTTTAAAGATCAAAAGCAGTATGCTGCGGAAAGCGATAGGATGAACTCCTGCATATAATAATCAACTTAACTTGTTTTGTTGCACGTTTGTTCGTAACGTTAAAGTGTCTGAAATACATGCATGCATGAAGGATGACGACAGCGGAATTACTTGTTAAGGATTTAAAAGATAAAGACTGGAGAGTTAGAGCCGACGCGGCATATGAACTTAGAAATTTCACGGAAGACGCAGCAGTCGACGCTTTAATTCTTGCTTTAAGTGACGAGCGGCTAGACGTTCGATGGAAAGCCATTGAATCTCTTGGGATTTTAAAAAATGAAAAAGCTGTACATGCCCTTATTACCCTTTTAGACGATTCAAATGAAATCGTCCGAATGGCGGTAGCAGTAGCTCTCGGGGATATCAAGAGTTCAGAAGCAGTAGACCCTCTCGTATGGAAATTTAGAAGAGATAACAATAACAAAGTTCGCAGACACATTGCGGAATCGCTTGGGATGATAGGAGATAAAAAAGCAGTAGAGCCCCTCCTCCAAGCATTGAATGATGAAGATGTTAATGTTAGGTGCTATGCAGCGGAAGCGCTCGGACGAATAAAAGATGCAAAAGCGGTAGAGCAGCTAATTAAAACTTTAAAAGATGCTGACGATGGAGTTAGAATCTGCTCTGCAACAGCTCTTGTTCAAATGGGTGGGAAAGCAGTCAAACCACTTACGTTGGCCTTGCAAAATAAAAATGAAGATATACGGAGTTGGGCAGCGTTTGCTCTTGGAGAGATAAGAGATACGAGGGCTGTAGAACCGCTAATGTTAGCTTTGAATGATGATGAAGTTAGTGTTCGAAAGTATGCAGCAGAATCCCTTGGTCTAATAAAGGACAACCGGGCGGTGGATAGTTTAATCCAAGCTTTGTCGGATACGAGTGAAGAAGTTCGAAGGAAGGCTGCGGCATCCTTGGGGGTGCTTGAAGATGCCCGGGGGGTAGAACCGCTCAAAAAAGTGCTTAAAGATAAAGATGATGACGTCCCGAGGTATGCCGCCGAAGCTCTAGGAAATATGAGAGATGAGCGGGCGGTGGATGCGCTTATTGGAGCTTTACAGGATGTGCGATCGCGTGTTCGATCAAAAGCCTTGGAAGCACTTGTAAAGATCGGCAAACCGGCAGTAGAACCTCTTATCACCACTTTAGAAAAAGATGAACCGACTCGGGTTTATGCCGCCGAAGCTCTAGGAAATATGAGAGATGAGCGGGCGGTGGATGCGCTTATTGGAGCTTTACAGGATGTGCGATCGCGTGTTCGATCAAAGGCGGCGTGGGCTCTCGGAGAAATAGGAGATAAAAGGGCGATAATGCCGCTCACTACAGTATTAAGCGATAACATTGATGAAGTGCGAATTAATGCCATTGATGCCCTCATAAAGATAGGAAGTGAAAGCATAGTTGCGCCATTGATACATGCATTGGATGATATTCCTACTATAAGAGAGAAAGCAGCAGCCGCGCTCGGAGACATTGGAGATCCCGTAGCACTAGATCCTCTGGCTAACGCTTGGAGGCGTGAAGAAGACGAGACGATTCGTGAAACTATGTATGAAGCATTGAA
Organism: Methanobacteriota archaeon; assembly: GCA_963704625.1. Classification (GTDB taxonomy): domain Archaea; phylum Halobacteriota; class Bog-38; order Methanoflorentales; family Methanoflorentaceae; genus DASPRZ01. The sequence continues at coordinate 2,643,974 of OY969924.1, forward strand.
AAAGTTATAGATAAGGAATAAAAATATATTACGGGATTTCCACGATCGAACTAGGCGGTGCTAAGAAAAATCACAGATCCACAAGATCACATACGTTTTTATCCTACTTTAGAGTACGAGCTTTTGACGCGGAATTCTTAACATGCTAATGTCCATTTAACAACATTTGCAACAAGATGCCATTGCGCTGGCCGCTGATGCGCTTTTATCAATAACGATCTCGCGCGATTCTCAGGATTGATAACAACATTGAAATGTTAAGTCTGCTCACAATTACATAACGACATGAGATACATAATGACATGAAAAACGTAAAGGTTCAAGCGTATTGGTATGTCGCACAGACCGTGGCGCCTTCCCAATGAAAAAAGGTGAACGTTTAATCCCTCTTACTAGAAGGCTATGTCAACACGGCAATAAAACAAACACTTTGTGACTTGACCTATTCCATCAATGTTGTCTTCAAATTAATGGCGTTTATTTAGTTCTAGACCTCTGAGCCCTCACTGCTTTCACCAAGAACAGTCCGATAAATTCTACTGTATTTAAATCAGTTAGATAACAATCACTTAAATTTTATTATTCAGGAGCGCCCTCAATACAGTAATAATAATCACTCAGATCATATTCTACCCAAACTGGGCAAACGTCGCAGGGACAATGTATCCTCTGCGGCACCTTCTCACTCTTGCCTATGGAACAAAATAATGTTTTGCTTAGGTTACCTTGATTGTAGGTAGGACAATCACCTTTGTCACAAAGGCAACTTTTGGCGTTGTTTTCAGTATTCGGAACTTTCATTTGAATGCCTCTTTCGTCTTTATTAAGATTAATAGATGTACTGTACGTTATAATTTTTCCATGTTTTAAGTGCGGTAGCAAAAACATGCAAAATTTCTACATAAAATTTAAATTCCAAAATTTTGACGACGAGGAAATCCGCAATTTATCAATTGTGTTCGTCACGTAACTCTTATTAAGAAATTTAATCCTCTTTAGTTTATCTGAATTCACGATATTTTTGAGCACTTACTCAAAAAGGGGGAATTCAAGACAAATGAAAAGCTGAAGTAAAAGTAATTGAACAACGAAATATTAAGATCGATCTTAACATTTGATAGCACTAGGTTAGTTATTTAAAAAAAATTAACTGATTTTATAAAGCACTTTACAGCGGAGTGTTTTCCTTGTTATAGTCCTAAATTAGGCAGGGTATGTAATAACGACGTACCCGTCAAATCCTGAGTTACTACTGCAAACATCTCAATTCTGGCTAGAAGAAACCCATAACTAACTTGAGCTACTATTTTGAACTCTATTGGAAATTAAGGCTGCGCTTACAGTATTTTTTTTAAAAAAAAGCTCAAAAAAATGTTGAATAGCTTAATATATCGAAGCTTCAATTTAGTTTTATAAATCAGACTAATAATAAATACTAAAGGAGGTGACATGCGATGTTTTTCCTGTTTCCGCTGTTGTTCTGTCCGTTCCTGTTCTGTCTGTGGCCTTTGCTGTTGTTGCCACTTGTGCACTGCTTGGCGCCATGCTCCGCGCCATGCCCAAAGCCTTGCTGATAGTATAACCCTTCAGTAAACCAGATCTTGCAAAGGATCTGGTTATTTCCATATTGCTAGGTACGTCATAAAACGTAAGTCTTACATAAGCAAGTAAGGTGCTAAAAACAGCAGATGTTAAGACTCAACTGATTTTATAAAGCACTTTACAGCGGAGTGTTTTCCTTGTTATAGTCCTAAATTAGGCAGGGTATGTAATAACGACGTACCCGTCAAATCCTGAGTTACTACTGCAAACATCTCAATTCTGGCTAGAAGAAACCCATAACTAACTTGAGCTACTATTTTGAACTCTATTGGAAATTAAGGCTGCGCTTACAGTATTTTTTTTAAAAAACACCAGAAAAATGTTGAAAAACTTAATATAGTCGGAACTTCAATTTAGTTATATAAATTGGATTAATAATGAATTCTAAAGGAGGTGAAGAGAGATGTTGTGCTTGTTGTTGCTTCCGCTGCTGTGCTGCTGCTTGCTGCCACACCTGTTGACATGTTTGCAACCTTTATTGTCATGCTTTAGGCCTTGCTTGCCTTGCTGCTAGTTTAACCGTCCAGTAAACCAAGTCTTACAAAGGATCTAGTCATTTACATATTTCTAGGTATGTCATAGAAATCATTCTTAACGTGACCAAGTAAGGCGCTAAAAACAGCAGATACTGAGATATCACTGAGGGGCTAGGAGCCCCTTCTTTTAATGTTTAATGAGTTTATTTTTTCATTTAGTCTTTACGTTAGGCGCTGTGCCCTATAGGTGGATTTAGCGTCTTAAATTAACTATATTCTCAACATCGCGATAAAAATTTTCTATGTTACTCGCTTAATCTTTGTGCACCAACGCAATCCGTGTTCTAGATGATACTGTCTTGTTAGCTTTTATTACGAGTTTTTTGCCTGAGACAAACCACAACTAGGTAAAAGCTAAGTTAAAGAATCAAAACGCTCTTTTAATTGATTAATAGTTCAAATTCAACTTAATTAGAATTTCTAATAATAACAATATATCTGAATTGAAAATTTTTTTAAATCCAAACTATTTTTAGGAATATCACATTGTTTGTATCTGTTTTTGTGTTAAAATGCCGCAAAAATTTGATGTTAGGGTAACAGAACCCCTGATATTAGATTAACCTTGTATAAAAACTATAGACATAACGCGAGAAATCTAGTTTGTCTTACATGTTAATCCAGCAATACAATATACGAAATTCTACACGTCTTGTAATTTTGCTTTACTAGACATTATATCAAAAAATTAGGTCTAGTGATAGCCTAATTGACCTAACAACCGGTCAAGCGGACAAATAGTTGAAAAATCTGTTAGACACTTCAGTTATGTGATACTGCTGAACTCATTTCCGTACTTACACACAACTAATGCTAATTCTAAGTCTCTTTGGCGTGTCGACAAATGGTAGAGACATTTTCAAAATACTATTGGAAGGTGCTTTGTTGTATGGAAATGAATAAAGAAGCTGTAGCGATGATGTAATCTTCCGCAGAAATGGCATTGAATAAGCAACGTTCATAAGGGATGTAGAAAGAAGATGTTATTTACGCAAATATTCTAAAAACCTCATAAAACATTTACAGAAATAACTCTTTTTAAATACTTTCTTATGAGTATCAAATAGGAAGCATTTTGTATATGTAAAGTATACTGCTCATTAAGTAAGGCTGGTGCGCTGCATCAAGTGCCACATAGAGGGGTGAGATACTTGTGGCAACATGTGCATACGGGACCGATTTTATCTTATTCTAAAACGCACCGCCTTACTTAATTCTTTCTCCAGTTTCTTTCGTTGAAAAATTTAAACTTAAACTTCAACAAGAAGTTATTATTAAATATTATCTCGACACATTTAAATTTTTTGGTCAATTTGATAAATTTGCCAAAAAGATGCATACGAGCAAATAAATCTAATCATAAATATATTGGAATAACCGTTTTTGCGTTCGTCACCACAAATTCAGCGTACATGAATAAATTAGAGCTTAGAAATTAAAGTCCTACTAATAAGCAAATGATAATAGTGCATTCAAAAACTTCTCACTTATCTAAATTGAAATGAACTTCTCAAATTTAATCCAAAAAACCTTGCAAAAATGCTAAGCAGCAAAGTTGCGAAATCATAGTACAATGGACAATACATGACATATGGAGCCATCAGAATGAAATTAAATAGAAATAAAATTATTTCTTAACGTTGAGTTGTTGACGTTCGTTATTACTCATCTCTTGCAATAATCGAATGTTTAGAACAAAGTTACTTATCTCAACGATCTCGGGTAAAAAAAGTTATAATTCATATTAAGCAACAAGAGATGGGAAAGATTCTAAAAAACCATTAATCCTCTATTCTCTTTAGTCCATATTAAGTAACAAGAGATACAAAGAAATTGCTAAAGAAAAAGTTTGCAACAAAGTGTATCTCTTGAGATCTTGATAATTCCTATTGCGGTGATTACAGGCACAAAACCCTTAAACATAGATGACATTAGCATAATTAAAAACGTAAATGCAATAGATTGATTTTGTCTACTAGATTTGCGAGAAGAAGTGAACATAATACAAGTTGGAAGAGAGAGAGAGAGAGAGAGAGAGAGTATGACCATGAACTTGAAAATAAACGATATTGAGCGATTTTTTTGTGATCTTGTTCAAGATCTTTCTAATCCTTTTTCAAGGGACATATCTTATTGGACTGTAGATAGTATGAACTTTGACACGTGGGGTAAGGAGCACAGAACAGGGGGAGAAGAAGGTTACAAACAATGGATAACTGCAATTGTTATTCCAAACCTTAAAAAACGGTTTGATTATCTTGTGTTACAAAGCAATGGAACTCTCTCTGGTGTCAAAGACGGTATAACTGAAGTTATCGATACTGAGTTTTTTTCTTCAGTTGAGTTCTGGGATATTGCGCTAAGGTATGGCGAAATAACACGGTGAATTTCGGAAACAACGTGCAAGAAGGAGAGAGCTACGGTATATTCATCTAACCTTTTCCATTTTTTTGTCTTAAAATAAACACTAACTCAGACGTATCGCTTAAGCATAAAACATTTCTTTTTAGGTGATAGTATTTCATGCCGCACGATGATGAACGGATAGAGGCTAAACATCAATCAATCGAGGATGTATAATGAGTTTGAGCCTGTATGAGACTCGATGTACAAAAGAGAACACACTTTGAAAATATAATTAAGGTCAGTGTTCCTTGACAGTGCAACTGCTCACAATGACTGGTGGTGATGATAGCCGATCAAACGTAAAAATGCACTATTCGAATCTTATAATTTGCACTGTCGTCCAGAAAATGGATAAATGACTACCTCGAAGTAATAACAAAAGAGAATAAAACGATTTGATTAAATTTTTCCCCATCAAACACTAATTGAAAAGCGAATGTTATGAGTAAAGAAGACCCTGGCGATCTAACATCACGTGATAATCGCAAGAAAGCCCTAAATCAACAGGATAATCAACGATCAAAAGAATATTTGAGGGGCGCAGAGACCTTTGCTGATAGGCAGGACCTCACGTTTGAACCTTTGCTTAAACGAATGAATACCTTAATTGAAATAATCTCCACCGGGCTGGGGGAGGACGTCGACCTGAAAATCATCCCTGGTGATTGGTGGGCTTACAACTTTGAAGATAACAGTATAACGTTTCCAATTGAAGACCTCGTCTTTTATACACCTGACAAGGTTGTGGGGTATATTCTTCATGAAGTGGGTCATCACCAGATGTCAAGGATAGATACGCGAGAAGAGGTCTTCACATTATTTTTTTCAGCGCAATATCTTCAACTCTTGCTCAACGCTTTTGAGGATGCCAGATGTAATAATTGGATGCTAGAACATTTTAAAGGAAGTCGCCATTACCTTGAGCACATCTATGATGAATTGTTGCCTGAGGATCTACGTGCATCATCATACACACAAAAATTGGAGCGCGAAATAAGACAGGATCCGCCGGCACCGCTTCATCCTTATCAGTTGTATCCGCACTTAGAATATCTCTTATCAGTTCTGTACTATTGGCGGTACAAAAGAATACCTTCAGATATTATTAACAAAAACGTTATTGAAGCATTAAACGAGACTGCTCCTCATTTCGAGGCAATCTTTTCTCATTACCCACAAGATAGGGTCTCTGAAGTCGATAAACACCGCTATGCAAAGGAAAGTGCTCTGAATATCTGGCGCTATATCGTTCCAGAATATGAAAAGCTGGTAAATGAATCCTTTAAAAATGTGTCACAAACACTTGCTAGTGGACAATTGCCCACTGTCAACGGTGAATATGCTCCAGAACTGTCCACCGATGATCTTAATCAAGAAGCCAGAAGGTTAATTGAAAAAGCATCTGAAGAACTTTCAGATCGTCTGACTGCAAAGATCGATCGCTTAGACGAAATCACAACATCTGACCAAATAGAGCCAGAGCAGTTGCAAGAAGAATATGATTCAGACGCTCACTTTGAACAAGAGCAACTATCAGAAAAGACTTTGACAGCGCTCGTACAAAAACGTAGAAGAATTCAGTTCGACCAGGAGCAGATTATGGGCGAATACCACCGGATACACGGGCAGACGTCGAAGTTACTTCAAGCGGTTGTTGGAGTCTTGGAAAATGCTCTTTCAAAAAACAGAAAGCCTACGTACGAAGGATATTACGTTTCAGGCCAAAAGCCAGATATCCATAAGGTCATGAACGTGTCACGTAAAGCACAGCAGCACGTCCCCTTAACGAAAAGAGACATGTACGTATTTCTTAAACGAAGACTGCCTACAAAAAGAGAGCATCGCTTAGTGCTAGTAATTGATGAATCTGGCTCTATGCGTGAGCCTAAAAGAACCTCTGCGTTGAAGGGATTGTTGCTTTTTACCGAAGCGTTAGATTTCATGGCAATCGACTACGCCGTAATAGGTTTCGCTGAGACGCCTATTGTCCGCAAAGACTTTGGAAAAAACTTAACTCAGCGTGAGCGAGAGTCGTTATTTGTCTCAGTGGCAGCGCATACACCTCACGGCACGACTGCAGACGCTGATGCACTTGCTTTAGCGACAAGACTTTTAGCAGAGGAGCCTGAAGACGCGTTGCGGCTCATTATTATGATCTCAGATGGCGAGGGGAACGTTAACACAACAGGGAAGACATTTCATGAACTCCAAAATATTGCCGAAGAACAAGGTATACGAGTCATCGGGATTGGTCTCGGTCAGGAGATCACAGAGGTACAAAAAAGATACTATCGTCCTATTCAAGTATCTGCAGTTGAGACGTTGCCGAAGATATTAGGGGACGTGATCGAAAAAAGTATTATTACAAGCTCATTTTTTAACGTCTTAAGAGACGATCCACCGACGCCGAAGCGTGTGCGTAAAGAAAACACACAGCCATCCATGCGTTCTATTGAACTACTCCTCGCAAAAATCTATGTTAAACTCAAACATGACTACCCTGACACCTTCTCGCTGCGAGATTTGAAACGAGCGGCAGAGGTCCTATCATTACTATCGCAAATGAAACTTGCCGAGAAAGACGTCTTTACCGAAACATGCAATTACGCATTTATGCAGGCACAAGAAGAAAATCTAGACATTATTAACTCTATTGCAGCGCTGCAAGATGAAATTAGAGAAGTATTTAGTGACTTTATTCCCTCACACTTGTCCATCCAACCGTTATCTATTTCTACTTTGATTTCATCCATCCCCGAAAACTTAGATTCTTTCTTGAGTACGTTAATTAAGTACACGAAAAGCGGAGAAGCTACCACCGCCTTAAGTTTTATTAAGAACATGAACGCCAGTAGCAAGGCACAGTTGCAGATAATCGGGAAAAAAGTAGCGTACAAGGTGTTAACTAATGTTGCGATTCGACGCGTCATACAAGAAGAACTAGAGCTTGGATTAACTGACCAGGCATGGGCGGTTCGCCAACTCGCGGCGGAAACGCTTACTGATGTTTATCGGGAACTTGGCAAAAGTGAGAACATAAATTTAACGAGTCTGGAGAAATTGCTCGAAGATAGAGCGTGGGCGGTCCGAAAAGCTGCAGTAACTGCGCTGGGTACGATCTACCCTGATATGATTCATTATGGGAAAGCCGTAAATCTTGTTATGATTCAACAGCGGCTGGCAGACACGGATTATGAGGTTCGTGAAGCAGCAATCAACGCGTTACAAGATATCTATCTTGCGTTAGTAGGCGAAGGCCAAGATGTTAAGGTAACATTCATAGAACACAGCCTCAAAGATAAAGAGGTGGCTGTGCGCAGGGCGGCAATGGATGCGCTTGGTGCACTTTACACGGAGTTGATTAAACACAAAAAGCCCGTTGAATTAGCTGTAGTTGAGCGCGGCCTTAACAGCGAGCATTTAACCGTCAGACGAAGCACATCAAAAGCTTTGGGAATGGTTTACGCAGAGTTGATTAAACAGGGACAAGATGTTAATTTAAATGTGGTAGAACAGGGGCTAACAGCCCTCATCGCTTATGAGCGCCAAGCAACCATAGAGGCGATTGGAACAATCTACCCACAATTGATCAAATATAAAAAAGATATTGATTTGGCTCCATTAGAGGAGGGATTAAAGGACGACTATTGGGCTATCCGACAAGCAACAGTTGTAGCTCTAGGATCAATTTACGCTGAACTGGCCAAAAAAAGTGAAAAAGACCTCGCCACTGATTTAGTAAGAGCGTTACACGATCCGGCTTGGGCGGTTCGCGCTTCTGCGGCGAAGGCATTAGCAAAGATCTATCCCGTACTGATAAAGCAAGGCTATACGATAGACACGACAATTTTGGGCGACGCTGCGTCTGATAAAGAGCCTGCCGTTCGTGAGGCGATTATTGATGCTTTAGGATCAATCTTCAAAGCTAGTATTCAGCAAAGTAAGGACAAAGATATCGCGACTGTAAAACGTAGTCTTGAAGATAAAGAAGAAGGTGTACGCAGGGCGGGGATCGACGCGCTTGGTGCACTTTACACGGAATTGGTCGCAGACGGAAAGGACGTCGATGTATCGTTTTTGGATAACGGTCTTACTGATGACTCAGTCGCAATCCGAAAAGCAACTATAAGGGCTCTCGGAACAGTTTACCTTCAGCTTATTCGACGCGACATGAATGTCGAAGTAGCGAAAGTGGAACGTGCGTTGAATGACGAAAGTGGGGAGGTACGGCTCCAAGCAATTGAAACACTGGGACCGATATATTGCGACTTGGTTAGCCGGGGAAAGAACGTTGACTTAGTAAAGGTAGAACGTTTGTTACATGACGAGCCATGGAAAGTCCAGCAAGCTGCTCTCCTGGTTGCGGAACGACTAGCTCAAATAATCTTGCGGGAAAAAGACGCCGAAGACTTTAAGAAGATACTACTTACGCTTGATGATGAGATGAGTAACCCTCTTTCTTCCCCGTTACAAGGAACACATGCGTCAAACGTCAGAGTATCTGAAGAGATGCTTTACATCGGTTTCCTCATGCTAAGAAGACATGCTGCTCAAACAGGACTGTCGCCGTGTATAATCACACAATCAAGTTTTGATATGCTCATGGTCCTTTCTTTAGCATATTTATTGGATCATCCTCTGCTTCTTTTAGGTCCTACCTCGACTGGTAAAAGCTTCCTGATCAAGTGGCTCGCAGAAGCATTGGGAATCGCTCACTTATCATATACGCTCAATCCATACGTGTCAAAATCTGAACTTATCGGCGGGGTCAAACCCAATAAAAAGGGAAAATTCTCTTGGCAAGATGGAGTGATCCTCGATGCTGCAAAAGAAGGAAGATGGATCGTCTTGGAAGAAATAAACCTAGCTTCCTCGGAAGTGCTTGAAATTCTTAATGATTATCTCATTACGGGTACATTCATCTATTCAGAAAATGGGGACCAAAAAGTTATCAAGCCACACTCTAGCTTTAGGCTATTTGCGACTGCAAACCCTATTAGCTACGCGCAAAGAGAACGCTTATCTCAAGTATTTCTATCACGATTTAAAGTTTACTACCAAAAAGAATTAACTGAGGATGAGCTTAGCGAGATTGTGAGCAGTCTCTATGACATACCTGCTGATCTAGCTTATAATCTGTCCTTCTTCCACATAACTTTGCAAAAACAAGCAGAATCAAAAATCATTGGAAAAGAAGAGAAAGAGCCTCACATATTCAGTTTACGGGATTTAATAAGATTAGGAAAAAGGCTGAAGATACTTATGCGTCAGCAGTTGGCTGAGAAAGAATTTTATGCTAATTTGTATTTGGAGCTGTTTGACGTCTATATTGCTCGTATGCGAGATAAAAGCGAAAAAGAAGCCTTAATCAAGCTTTTAGATACAATGTTTAATTTCAATTCGATGGGTCTGGACTTTGATCAACTCTTGAAAGACCGCGCAAAAAAATCACAAGAGGCTCTTGCCCAGCTCACCGTAACTCAAGGAGGGCAGTTCATCCCTGACACCGCAGCTGAAATAACTCCCACCCGGTCCCAAGAATGCACTCTGATTACCGTCATTAAAGCACTGCATGTCGATGAACCAGTTCTTCTAGTGGGGTATCCTGCATCGGGAAAGACGACCCTCGTGCGATACCTTGCTTGGAAACGTCAGACCGATCTTTACTATGTAAATCTATCTTCAGATTCTGGTATTGAAGAGCTGCTGGGCGGGTATATGCAGGATACCCGCGGTAAGTGGTATTATAAACGAGGCTTACTCTTTAAAGCCGTACAAAAGGGAAACTGGCTCCTAATCGATGAGGCAAATCTCAACCCACTTTCTGAATATCTTAATACTCTCCTAGACTTCGGATACATTGTTGATGAAGAGGGAGAAGTCTACCATACCCACCCGAACTTTAGATTACTTTTTTCAATCAATCCACCGAAGATTCATCCGTCTCGCTATATTCTCTCCCCTGCCTTGCGAACGCGATTTAATGAAATCTGGGTAGAAGAAGTGTCAGACATAGACGAGTTGTCAACGCTCGTAAAAGATTGGACAGGCTTTTAAAAGACTGATCCAGGTGCAAATCCGTTAATATAGTTTCGTGCGATGTTTAATATCGCTAGTAACTGAATTGGGAAGCGCAATCAAAAGCGAAAAAGCGTATGCAGTAACGTCGACACTAGTTTCCTGCGACCGCGTTTAAAAGAATATTTAGTGCTGTTACTTCAGACATCCTTTTACGTAATAAGCTCCAACAACGTTTCTTAGCAGCAACTACAAGATACCCCAAGTTTAGCAACGCACTTTTTTTTGAATTGGACTTTTATATGTATTCGATGTACATCTATGAAATTGGCTCACCGCTCTTCGAATTCTTTTAGAGCTCGGGATATCATCATTGCATCTATTTATCTCAGCTTAGTTAAAGATTGAGAGATGCTAGGAAACTCTATGAAGGGTTTATAGTAGGAAAAAAATAAAAAGTCAAAACTTTATAACCTATTTAGTATGATGAAATATCATATTTAAGGGAGGTAGAAAAATGAATCTAGAATTAAACATCAAAGTGGGTGCTAGTGCCCCTGATTTGATACTGAAAACTCATCTTTATAAGCAATTTCAACTGTCACAAATCGAACGTAAAAATGTCCTTCTTTCTTTTCACCCCCTGGCCTGGACCTCGGTCTGCGCTAAACAAATGAAATCGCTCGAAGAAAACAAGCAAAAGTTCGAAGAACTTAACACAGTTGCTGTAGGCATTAGCGTTGATCCTGTTCCATCAAAAAAAGCATGGGCCGAGAGTTTAGGGATAAAAGAAACATCCCTGCTTTCCGATTTTTGGCCTCACGGTGAAGTCGCAAAGCTTTATGGTATTTTTCGGGATAAGGAAGGAGTTTCTGAAAGAGCGAATGTAATCGTCGATCAGTTTAAAAAAATACAATTTTTTGAAGTTTACGAAATGAATAAACTGCCGGACATTAGCAAGATATTCGACGAATTAAAAACCCTGCAAGAATAAAAGTATCATCACGCAATTAATAACTATGTACAATTGAGTACCGTTTCGCTAACATGAAAAAGTATCGCCTCGGCAATGAGTTAACCAAGTCAAAAAAATTTAATTCATCAAAATATAAACTCGCTCTGAAGCAACTAGACCTTAAAACCTATATCAATTTTGAGCAGTGAATGTCGAGGTAAGTTGCTTATAGTAAACAAAGCATGAGTAAGTTATGAATGAAAAACGGGAAGAGAACTTAACTCCTGAAGAATGGAAAGAGAAGATGAAGAAGAAAAGAAAAAAATTTGAAAAACTCTTACCTGATGAAACCGAAATATATGAAGGTGAAAAAGGATAATTAATAGGTCGTATTGCTATCCTCACGTCATAACGGCTTACTTTAGCTATTCAAAAGGTGAAATTGTGGAAGATAAGGCAGCACGTAGTCAATTGAATTACTTTTTTGATAGAATATTCCTTCAATATGGAATTTATTGCTAATAAAAAACAACAGTATAACGCCTTTGCAAAACTACTTTAAACTATTTTGGGTCAAGTTGCAAACATATTATTTTAATGCTGGGCCGTCCCGAACGAAAGACAATTACCTTTTGTTAAGGTTTAAAAACATAAATCTAAATATAACTTTTAGCACATTTCTGTCACAAATGTGTACGGTTTTTTTTACAAGCTGCGGTTTATGCAATAACAGCGCGAATAAGGGGGCAACAGACTAGGACCTGTACTAGCTCTCTAAATTGTGTACTCTTATTGCAAAATATTCGAGCAAAGCCAACGAAGTATCGCTCTTTTGCGGATAAATTCAATTTACCGTATAGTGATCACAGATTACGATACTGTCACTCACCCCGCTCAACCGGATATCCTCTGCTTTGCCAAGCTTGTATTCCACCAAGCAAGTTGTAAACGTTACTAAATCCCAATTTTTTCAAGATGCTTGCCGCTAAACCCGCTCTGTTTCCTACAGAACACTGAGTAACTATTGGAGTATCGTGAGGCAACTGGTCAGCTTCATTCTTTAAAAGTCCTACATAAATGTGCTTTGCTCCTCTAATGTGACCAGCATTCCACTCACCTTCATCACGGACATCTAAAACGGTAATCGCGTTGAGACCCAACAGAGCGTTAACTTCATCAGCGGAAAGGGTACCTAAATGACTGATAGCTTTCCCATTGTTCCCCCACTGTTGTATACCCGAACAAAGATAGCCGGCAAGGTTATCGAAACCGAGTCTCCACAAATAAGACTGAGCGGTTTGTACATCTTGTGGTCTGTCGACGACAAGTAAAATCGTATCGTCGTACGTCAATACCCATCCCGGAAACAAACTCAGGCCATTGAGCCAAATATTCAATGCCCCCGGTATATATGAACCAGCAAATGCACCAGGCTCTCGTGCATCAACGACAATACTGTTGGATTTGAACATTTCCTGTTCAAATTGACCAATTCTAAGGGGCATAAATGCATTTTTAATAAGCGGTGGACCATTTAGGTTATACCGCTCCATTTGAGCGAAGTACGGTGGTATAAGAAGAGCTTGTCGCGTCATATGCCCCACAAATGAAGCTTTATCTAGCTGAAGCCGATTGTTGTCCTTTCGCTCATAGCCTATTGAAGTACATGTCCTGTTGCTGATTTGAAAACCACAGACGCTGCCAGAACCGTGCGCAGGATAGACTAACACCTGATCGCCCAAAAGTAAAACTTTTTCATGAAGGCTTTCATAGAGCTCTTCAGCTTGTCTTTGTTGCGTTTCGCGTCCAAGGAGATCCGTTCTTCCTACTTCACCAGCTAATAGAGTGTCTCCTGTAAGTACCATCAGAGGATAATTATTCACCGATTCATAGACAGCAAAACACATGCTGTCATTGGTGTGACCCGGCGTATACAGCGCTTTGATCGATAAACTGCCAACGCTTAATACATCATCGTCAACTAAATTGTGCTGTCCATACTTAAAATGCCCTTCTTTGCTATGTGCAATTTCGGCGTCAGTTTTGTTTTGAAGTTCAAGTGATCCTATAACATAGTCTTCATTTTTGTGAGTTTCCACTATATATCTGATGCACACGCATTCTTCTTCTGCCAGTTGTACGTACGCAGCGCAGTCACGACGGGGGTCAAAGACTGCCGCTTCCCCCCCATCAGAAAGGAAATAGCTATTATGAGCTAACCCTCGCGATTTAATTATCCTTAGCTGCATTTACATCACCAGTAAAATGTTCTGCGTTAAAAAGTCCCACGATCATTTAGCGATAGAGCGTATCATAAGAACTTCACTTAAGTATTTCATGATGATATCAGCATATGAAAATAAAAATTAAAATAATCTTCTGATTTTCGTTAGTAGACAAAAGTAAATAACATTTGTATCGTATCTTGATATATCAATTAGTTTTATACAGCAGTTCAGAGAGGTTATAATGAAAGCTATTATCTCAAAAGACCTTGTTAAAAAGTTCGAGGATTTAGAAGCCGTTAAAGGTATAAACTTAGAAATCGACGAAGGGGAACTTTTTGGGCTTTTAGGTCCTAACGGAGCGGGAAAAACCACTATAATTTCTATGTTATGTACAATTTTAAAACCTACAAGCGGTTCGGCAAAAGTGTGGGGATACGACGTAGTGCAGGAGCCGGAAAACGTACGGAAGTCAATCGGTATTGTCTTTCAAGACCCGAGCCTCGATGACGATCTTACTGGGAGAGAGAATCTAGACTTCCACGCACGGTTATTTCAAGTTCCGAAAGAGAATCGGTCTGAGAGAATTAATGAAATGCTTGATCTTGTAGAACTCAAAGATAAAGCTAATACCAGTGTCAAAAAATACTCTGGCGGCATGAAAAGGAGGCTTGAAATTGCACGGGGACTCCTGCACGAGCCTAAAGTGCTATTTTTAGATGAGCCCACATTGGGCCTTGATCCACAAACAAGGCGCCATATATGGGATTATATTGAAAAACTTAATGATGAGAGTAAGATCACTATGATCCTCACTACTCATTATATGGATGAAGCAGACCATTTGTGTGACCGCATAGCTATTATAGACCACGGCACAATTGTCGCTCAGGAGACCCCAACTGGACTAAAGCACAGTATTGGGGGAGATGTAGTCACGATGACCATTACGCCCGATAACGACGAATTTATTGAAAAAGTAGAGCCACTTGACTTCGTGAGGTCTGCGCAACATGTCGACGGCAGCATCCGTCTGAGCGTGGATAAAGGGGAAACGGCTATACCTATTCTTATGGAACTAGCGAGACAGGAAGGGGTACAAGTGCCATCGGTTACCTTAAAAGAGCCCACGTTAGAGGATGTATTCATAAAGTACACCGGACGTGAGATAAGACCTGAGGAAGTATCCGATTTGGGGCGTATGAAAGCAATGGCGAGGAGGCTTTAAAATTGCCAAACAGCAGGATGCACTTTTTCTCAGACATCTATACAGTGTGGCTGCGGGAGATGATACGCTATGTAAGAACGCGTTCCCGGATTGTGTCCTCACTTGCTCAACCGCTTCTGTTTCTCGTAATTTTTGGCTTCGGGGTTGGTTCAAGCTTCCGGTTTCCTGGCCTCGGCACAAACTACGTAAACTTTCTTGCCCCAGGAATTGTGTGCATGACCGTTCTTTTCACATCCATATTTTCTGGAATGAGCGTCGTCTTCGACAAGGAGTTCGGATTTCTCAAAGAGATCCTCGTGGCACCGGTGTCCAGGACGTCAATTGTTCTGGGAAAAAGCCTCGGCGGAACTACCACGGGTATCATACAAGGAACGATTATACTCGGACTCTCAACGTTCATTGGAGTTAAATTCACGAGTGGTTTGCCTATCGGGGTGAGCATCCTGCTTGCGCTCGTCACACTGTTCCTGATTGGCATGGGGTTTGTAGGTCTCGGCATAGCCATCGCTTCAAGGATTGAAAGCATGGAAGGCTTTCAAATGATAAGCAACTTTCTTGTACTGCCCATATTCTTCCTGAGCGGCGCATTTTTCCCCGTTAATAACCTCCCGGCGTGGATGACTGTGCTAGTGCGTATCAACCCGCTTGCGTATGGGGTAGATTCGATGAGGTATGTTGTCACAGGTATAAACGAGTTTCCAATAACAACCGATCTAGGGGTAATGCTGGGATTCTTTATTGTTATGATGCTTGCCGGCGCGATCTTATTTAGGCGGATACAATAATTTATTAACCGAGGGTAAGTTATAAGCGACAAGTCAAGGCATTAACGATCCTTTGTGATTACACGCGAGATAGTCATCACAGTCTAACTCAGCCATTACAAGCAAAGCAAGTGTCACGGGAATTAAAATAGGACAATCACTATAAAACGTGAAAACTTCAAACGCTGTCTGTTGAGCGAAAAAAAAGATTGATTTTGTTTTAAAACTCAAAAGTCATCAGCAGAGTGCCGCCTCGTCATCAGCTTGTCGGACTGTTTAGCGTAACGTACTCACAAGGTCTGCCACAACAACAAACAATTGAAGTTGCCATCTTCTCATGGCCTGTGAATATGAATTAATGATAAACAAAGCAATTTTTGATACACAGTGATACGACATCAAAGTTTTTTTGCTTGTTGAACGGCTGAATAAGAAGTGTTTTTTACATAAATTTTTCTGGCTCTTTATCGAAAAGTATCTTACACCCAGGTGCGCAGAAGTAGTACTTTTTTCCTTTATATTCACTTACATATCTAGCAGTTTTTTCGTCCACTTCCATTTTGCAAACAGGATCTAGTGACATTCGATACCTCCTATGATTCCCTCTTATGTAGCGTAATAGTTAATAGAGTTTCTTAATGAATAGGTGTTTTACTAGACTTAACTGACCATAAGAAGTTAAAAAAATCCATTAGAAGGCAGTAGACGCCGTTAGGACGTGATGATAAAAAACCACTGTTGCTATCTTTATACCGCTGTTTATCTGCCGTTATGCCTGGAAAGGAGATCTTAGCTTGATATTCATTCATCACGAGCTGTGTGTGAACATTGTGAACATACCTCGATCGCTCGTACTCGAAGCCGGACGTATTTGAGACCAATATTCTAATATCTTTAGCTTTGAGGCTCTCGGTTCTTATGTCTTCATTTAGAATCCACAAAAATTTATCAGCTCTGCTCATTATATCGGTAGAGACTTCGGCGAGAGTGGTACTGTCATCAATAAAATCTTCATATAATTCTGCTGGCATTAACTTTAAATAAGGAGGTAATTCGCTCGTTGAATGCGTTTCCCAGTACTCTAAAAAGCCATATATGTTGCTGATGCCTTCTAATAAAGGCATTAGTGTAAGACCAAGATTAGATAACATGTAGTCGCCGGTAGACAACCTTGATACTAGGCCTACATCTTCCAGACGTCGAAGCTGTCGGATTCCTTCATGTACAAGCAGCTGAAATTCATCGCATACGTCGTGCAAAGAGGTTTGTTCGTTGAGCCGATTCAAGATCTTAAGTCTCGTAATATCAGAAAGTGATAGGAAGAGCACCGTAAGCTCATAAGAACCATGAATAGACATAACACCATTCTCACATTTACGTATATATCTCTGCATCGAAGAAATATATAAATAGCATCCATTTTTAGATTCTTACAAACGAGGGAGTCAATTTTGAGTGATCAGTACGAAGATGCTCGACGTGAATTAAAGTCTATTTTGTCCGCCATTGATCGTAAAGAGATTAAAAAGTTAAGCGTAGTATGTATGCCAAGTTTTTACCTCGATCATTTCGTATTCGTCGAAGACCTTCATGAATTTTGCGATAAACTAAACGTAAAGTACAAAAGCGGTGGAGGTAACCTCCCTGGACTTGCTCAAAATGTCTCACAAGGGGGGGGCGCGGTAAATACCGCTGTTGCTCTTGCGAGGCTAGGCGTACACTCTTATTACATAGGAAGGACAAGTGAATTTGGCTCTCATGTCTTAAAATTTTTTGCTAAAAGGGTAGGCGTCGATATCTCACATGTTAGGGCTGACGGTAAACTTGGCCAGACTCTAGCGCTAGAGATTGGAAGTAACAAAGTCAACGTAATGATAAATGAAGTAGGATCAAACTATGATTTCGGGTTTGACAGTTTAAGAGATGCAGATCTTGAGCTTATTAAAAACTGTCATCTCGTGTCTGTGCACGACTGGGGGACAAATGTTCTCGGTGGTACGGATCTTGCGGCAAAGACTTTTGCATACGCAAAGCGGCATGCGGTCAAAACGTATTTTGATTCCGCAGACCCAAGCGTACATACACATGATCTTCCGGAACTTTTTGAAAAAGTAATGTCGAGCAAAAACCTCGACATTATGAGCATGAACGTAAATGAGCTTAAGCATCAAGTAAGAGCTGTTACGCTTGAACGAGCTCTAGAGCTCAAACACCGTATACAAGCGAGAATTGATTTTCATTCTCCCAACTATTCGGTTTCTATTGGAGCTACGACAGTACCGTTTCCGTCGTATGAAATAAAACTTCAACGATCAACGGGTGCGGGAGATACGTGGAATGCCGGCAATATCATGGGAGAACTACTAGGGTTATCTCCAACCTTACGCCTATGTTTTGCAAACGCCGTTGCTGGATACTACATTTCGAACGAAAGAGGAATACATCCGACTCTAGATGATGTGCTGCTGTTTATAAAAAATGAGAAGCTACGTCCGCTTCCTAAAGAGATTGCAGTGTAATCAGAGTTCAGAGTTTGCAAAGCAAAAAAAGCGTTTTAGTACAAACAGTCAAAACATGATACTGCTTACTATAAATGAATGAGTTAAAGGAGTAGCGTGCCAATATTTAGCGTAAAAGAAAGTCAATGTGAGAATAAAAAAAGGAAGATATCTCAAAGTAGTCATACAGAAAAATTAAAGGGAGCCATTACAGGAACGTATGCATTGTATGACCCCAAAATATAAAAGATTATAGAAAAGTTGAGATGGCTGAATTTCCTGCATTCTTTTATGTAATGTGAAATTCTTGTTGTAACAAAAATGGATTTTCAAAGAAATGGACTTTCAACATGTGTAACCCTTAACTCCTCAAATTGCTTGCCAATAGATAAAATTGTGTTAGTTGATTCTTTAAAACAGAGATGTGCTCGTTTCACAATCAAACAAAACAAGACGTCAAACAAGGCAAACCTTTACCATTATCGATCGGCTTCTTTAATAAGCCTCGGAAAGTTCGACGACGAATTTCATTGTTTTTCGCATCGTTCTACGCCAACCACTGAGTAGAACCTACGTGTTATAGCGTCCTCTACAAGATTTAAAAGCGTCTCTCTGTTTTTAACACCACTGAAGACGCCCAGATCAATTTGTGCCGCTGCTGCATTTGCATGACCGCCTGCTGATCCTATAGTCGAAAATGCCTTGTTCATGATAGCACCAATATTAACACGGACATCCCTGCTTCTGCCAGATACGTATATTCGCTCGTCATCAAGACCGAATACCAGAACGGTTGTTATCCCCTCAAGATTCAGCAAATAGTCAGCAGCCTGCGCAAGACCATCGCGATCCGTCACAAACCCCACGTTTGAGATTAGATAGCTTCCCCGTATGCACTTGTTTTTTATAGCCTCTCCAATTAAATCCAAAGTTTCAGCCGACATGGCGGGCGACTCGATCTGCACCATAATTTCATTATCTACAAGTGGCAGTAATTTTATAACGGCAGCAAGATCCGCAAGGGTCACGTTTCTTTTAAAATCGTGGGTGTCAACTCGTATTCCATAAAGCAATGCAGTGGCAAGTCGTTTATCGATGTCGATATCAAGTTCTTGCAGGTAATTGGTAAGTATTGTTGCCGTCGCTCCTACAGCTCTAATATCGATATAGGTGACTTGGTTTTTATAGGGTTCGTGGTGGTCTATTATAATTCCAAGCTTGTCTATCGTGACGAGTGGATTATTCGCTCCGGGAACTGCGGAATCAACGAGAGCTATCATATCAAAATCGTTAACATTTATTTCTTGAACCTGATGTAATTCTATGTTGAGGAGATTTACAAACGCTCTGTTTTCTTGCCTTCCAATCTCACCGCGGTACATAATGTCTGCTTGAGCATCCACACTCCGAGCTATTTCCTTTAACGCAAGAGCACTTGATATGGAATCAGGATCAGGATTATCGTGAAGCACTATGCCGAGCTTATGAATGTTTCTCAAAATGTCGAGAAGCCGATTTGCCGACCGCTGCGATTCGGCTTTTTCAAGGTCATGGAGCGTTGCACTTGCGATAAGCGCTGCAGGGTAAATCACGGCATCCGCCCCCATCTCCTCAAGCTTATCTTTGCTAAGCGGATCTGTAGCCCGTACTATTACAAAAATATCTGGTCGTAACGCCTTAATCGTACTCAGTGCTTTCGTGTTTGCGTCGACATCTGAGCTCATTATCATGACTATTTCTAACTCGGGGACCAATATATGCTCTATTACGTCTTTTTGCGTTATATCGCCAACTTCGGCCTCAAAGTTTTGATCCCGTAACGTTTCAGCTCTTTCTTTGTCCTTTTCAACAATTATGAACTTCCTGCCTCTTTGCATCAACTCTTTTGCAACAAGGTAGCCTACGCTACCAGATCCCAAGATAGCATATGTCACTTTTTCATCAATTTTTAAAGGGATGAAGCTTTCTTCGACGCTTACATTGTTAAAAGCCGGGATAATAGGCCCACCTTTTTGATTCAGAGCTATTCAGCATTTATTACTTAATAGTATTATCTATGTATTATACTCAGTAACTTATATATGTTTAGGAGATGTAACGCTTAGCTGTAACTGGAGGGCCGGTAGCTTAGTCAGGCAGAGCGTTGGGCTCTTACGGAAGTAATAACAATGACCTGTTGACCAGAGAAACCCAAAGGTCGAGGGTTCAAATCCCTCCCGGCCCGTAAACATACGGGGCTGTGGCCTAGTCAGGAATGGCGACGGGCTCCAGCGGTAAAAGTTCTCGAAA
The DNA here is from genome assembly GCA_963704625.1 of Methanobacteriota archaeon. Lineage (GTDB taxonomy): Archaea > Halobacteriota > Bog-38 > Methanoflorentales > Methanoflorentaceae > DASPRZ01. The sequence continues at coordinate 2,664,495 of OY969924.1, forward strand.
TGATGAGCAACGGGTCAACTGATGGCCTCGGGGACGCCCGGATCAAATGATGTCCCGTTGGAGCACTGATCGGAGAGACCCGTCGATCGAGAGTTCAAATCTCTCCAGCCCCATTAATTGTTATAACTACTACAAAATTGAAAGTGCGATTGGTTTTACACATTACTACCGAACAGGGCACTTGAGACCTTATTGATAAATATCTCTGATCCGAGAACAAAATTTATTCTGATACTATATTGAACCGGTGAAAGTTGCTTCTCACCAAGAATGAGTTGCGTTACACAAGTCGCTAATCAGCAGTATTTAAAGCATCTGTAGAATAGGACTCTTAAAAGCGAAAAGCGCATAAATTTTACATTCCTTGATTTCATTGGTTCTAAAAACATCAATAGAGAGGGCCATCGGCATTCGCCTATTACTAAGTTCATCACGAACGGTAATTCTAGCAAGAACATGAATTAATTTGTGTTGAAAAATGTCTTTCATAGTAGTGTAAAGGAAAAGTGCTAAATATTGATAAAATGAATCTGTGAAGAATAAGTAACCTCCTTGATCACAGTCAATCATGGTATAATTGATAATAAATGCTTACAGACAAAAGCGTTAAGTATTGAAAACTTAAATAAAAAATAAAGTCCCGTAGTGTAGTGGTCAATCATGTAGGCCTTTGGATTCGTGTGGTTGTTTCCATACCACTAGAAGAAGTGAGCCTGCGACTGCGGTTCGAATCCGCACGGGACTATAAAAATCTATATCGCAAGTGCCGAGGTAGGGTAGACTGGTTATCCTATGGCCCTGTGGAGGCCACGACTCGGGTTCGAATCCCGACCTCGGCCTTTTCCTTCGACTTCTTTTGTTGATTGGGATTTAAAAAAGTGGTTATTTTGGAAAATAAGGTTTTTTATTTCGTTAATAGATGATTCGAGGGAGGAGAGACGAGATTCAAGATTAGTTTCTAAACTTTGTTTTACAACTTTGGCCTCATTTTCTGTTTCTTCGAGAAGAATTAGAAATCCACTTTTACCTTCATAATCTATCATAAAAATCTGAGCTGTTTCACCTACAAGGTGCTTATACTGTTGTGGTAGTCGAATTAAGGGGTACGAGATGTCGGGTTTAGAATGTAATGTGCTAATTTTCGATTTTCCTATGTATCGCATAGGTTCTACCAGCTGTTAAATGTAAAAATTAACCTAGTAATTTGAATGCGCTTCTAAACTTGAAATATTTTATATATACTTAATATTACTTATCCCAAGTACTACTTTTTTAAGGAAATATATTGAGATAATGAATTAAATTTTTAAAATAACAATATTAGTCCCTTCATAAGCTCAAAACAATCTATAGCCCTGTTCTTTCCAGAATCAGTTTATGCTTCCACTTGCATTGTTAATTAATTTTGGTAAGATCGTGTCGTCGAGATACTTGTGTACACCAGCTATTCGAACTTCTCGTTCTGTGCTATTTAATATCTGAGCAGATTCTCGGACTTTTTGTTTGTATGAATCAGGCAACCCGTCAAGACATATATAAAACATTCGACGTGTGAATATCTCTCGATCGAGCTCTATACACTCAGACTTGACAGTTTGGATTTTTCGCCATAGCATCTGCTTTTTTTTCGGCTCTTTTTCTTTGTTCCATTTCCTTTGGTTCATTTTCATTATATGGAACACTAAAGTTCGTTCATTCAGTAATAGTTGTAGTTCTGGATCATTCAAGATTGTTTGTTCTTGTCGCACTAACTCTTCATGCAACGATTGGACAAGATCTAATTTATGTGTATAGTTGAAAATCCACCCTTTGTAATCGCTCCCCCAGACGTTCTGCTCAGCAAAAAAGTCATGTCTTGACGGATGATATGCACCTAAAACAAAAAGCCATTCTGGATTAAATTCTTCTCGAATCTTTGTAATGACAGTTTTCATTTCTGTTTCATCTTTGACATTTACGTACCGTGCAGTATTTTCTCGTCTGTGAAGGAGACCACCTATGGCAATGTATTCACTACCAAGATCTATAAGTTTCTGATAACAATCTATGTATTGTTCTACGTTATTCCCTTGCGCAACTGTTATTAGATTAAAATTGTAGTCTCCTTCTGAATGAAGATCTACTGCCTCCTTCGCAGATTTTATGGTTGCTTCTTTGTCTCTTAAGAAATCAATCATAATACCAAAATCTGGCTGCATTTCTTCGTAAGATTTTAATATTGTAGTGTAATCTCCTCGCTCTTTTTTGTTACGAAATATGCCGGAGTCGACAATTTTAATTACTTGATTTTCGTCGAAGCGAGTCTTAGCGCTTATTGGATTGTCTCGCCATTCACAGTTTGGAGTCTGATAACTTTTTAAAAAATTACGGGGAAAGGATGCAAAAAGTGTTTTAAAATTATCGGTTGTTTGAGCATGTGACATCAGACCTACTTTAATAACTTCATGCTGAGTTAGATATTTATTTACAATATTTAGGGACATAGGACGGTCGGCAACAAAAAAAGGGATCATAGTGTACGGTTCCTTATAAACTCATATCGCTTATGATTTATCCTTTTTTAGAGAACCAGTCCACTACCTTACGATTGGCATTCTCAACGGTAACAGGGAAGGGTGTCCCTTTTATGCCTGTCGCTTCATGACTAGTAACCAGCCACTGCCCTGGTGTAAAATCAAAAGTTTGTTTAAAAGTTTCATCGGAGATTGCAAATGCATCTGCTATTGTCTCTCGGTCTTTCTTCCGTGGAAGCTTGCTAATAAAATAGGTATGAGGCTGTGCCATTATAGATGTATTTAAATACATCACTCTTTGTGTTGCAAGTCCGAGTCCTAATCCAAATTTGCGACCCCTTCTTGCTAATAGTGTCGCTCCGCCTATCACGCTTGCTTGGCGCTCCTCTTCTTCACCTTTATTTTTAGAGCCCCACCCTAAAAATACGTCGGCCTCATCGAAAATGAAACTAATAATAGGATCGAGTTTACTTTTTTCCCTTCGTAATCTAAAAGTTTGTTGAATTAGTTCTCCCGCCAATTCCGCTATATCGTAATCATTTTCGCCTGTTACTATAATCAAAAATGGCTCAGATTTACCATTAATCTCTTCATTAAGTTCATTGACTAATTCAATCGGGTTTGTCGTTGCTTCCAGGGCTATCGGAGCACGTGACCCCTTAAGTTGATTAACTTTCTCGATAGCTTCTCGTATCGCCCTCTGCGCCTTATTACTATCCACCTTCTGTCTTTCGTCTTCTAGCTTAGCTACGATTTGGACTAGATATCTATCTCTTTCTTTTCCACCCCCTTTTCTAGCTTCTGACAGCAAACGTGTAAGTTCACCTATCAGAGGGCCAATTTTATCATTAAAATTTGTGCCCTTGCCATAGGCTTCTTTCCCCCATTTTTCAGCTTCTACTAAGTCATCAAGTTTTAAATTGAATTCTAGGCCTTGTTTTTGTGCACTTTCATAAAAGAGTAAGCATTTGCTACGAATTAAATCAGCTAACCAACGACCATAAGATTCACGATATTTAGTTAATTCTTTTGGCAGAATTATATGCTTTGCCCATTGCTGTCCAGCTTGTTTAGCAAAAGTGGAAGCATCGCTATCTCCTCTTGCAATTTTTTCACAAGCATTGAAGATTATTGTTGGTAAGGCATATCGCCCCGCGACGACTACTTTGCTTCTGGGATGAGATAACAACTGATCAATGAGGAGGCCGGTATATTCGTCCATCAGATCAAAAAGAACTATCCTCGGTCCCCCCTCTACTTCTCCGCTTGAGGGGGATGGCGCTGTTTCTCCGCTTGAGGGGGATGTTCTGAAGATCTCCTTGCTGAGAATTTTCCTCACGATTGTACTAACTAAATTGCTTTTCCCTACACCAGTGTAACCAAAAACACCGAAATGCAAGCGGAGTAGATCGCTTATCTGAAGTTTTACAGTGACCTCATGCTGAACAAGATGTTTCCCTAAGTCAATGCACGTCACTTCCTCCAAGCCTTTGTTTAAAATTCTCTGAGTCATTTCAGCCGTAAGCAAATAGGCCTCATAACCCAACATTGGTTTAGAACGATCCGCGAACACCTTTGGAGATTTCTTTTCTACAGGCTTTTGCCCGTCTGTAATAATTTGAAAACTTTCATAATCATTCAAGCGAAGGGACAATTTGAGTGGGATTGCCTGGCATTTTATAATAGATACGTCATCTCGATTGATCGTATCCATAGCAGTCCAATCTTCACGTGCGCTTCGTGCTGAAGCAATATTAAAAGCAGGAAATGATCCTTCAGGGATATCTTCCATAGCATAATGCCAAGGAAGTAATTGATCGATCTGCAAAATGCTGTATTCTTCAAAATCCGCAGATCGGTCTTCTTTAGGATCTGGAGTGCCATTTTCCAGCCTAGGGCGATCGCTAAAATTTCTTACAGCTATTAGACTGCCCTCTCGAATGATATTCATAAGCATTCGTGTATATTCGAACTGAACATACGTTCGATATCCAGAATATGGATCAGGTATTATTGCAAGTAAAATTCCCTTATTATAGCTTTCCTCATACCAAGGTTTTACAGTTGAAGCGGTCGCAGTATTTGTCATAATGAACCATCTCGATAATCTCGAAATAATATTTTTTCGGGTGTCGTTTGAACGCGGCGAACGCTCTGTCCAATCAACTTGTTTATTTTGGCCCCCAGCGCTTTTGCTCCAAGATCCGCTCGATGCAGTGGATCTGGTTGGCCTATCGCCGACGGAAAACAATTCCGAGTAAGTAAATCAGCCACCAGCATAGCTACGTTCTGTCCAAGATCATCTATCTCACTGGATTGAAACATTAAAGGTTGAATCTTACTGTCTCGAGATTCAATGATGCTTTGAGACCTATGCTTACGATCAAAATAAGGATAAGCTATACGATCTAAAAAGAGAACATGCCCCATAAGTGGTTTTAGTTTGTCTGGGTGTTGTTCTAGAAATAGCATAATCAAGCTCTTGAGGCATAACCCGTCGCTCGGCTCAAGAATATCCCCTTTTGCACCTTTGATTTCAGGTATCCCATCTTCTGTTAACACAGAACGAAGTGTCATAAAAATTGCATCAAACTCGATTGTCGCCCAAGGGGCACATAGAGCATGATCGATATAAGGAATTGTCTCGCAAGTCAATCTATCGGACCCCGGTGGTTCTGCGGTTTCTGGTAAGTCAATTAACTTTGCGGTTTTTAGAACACTTAAGTAATTTCTTGTTAAATAACGACTTGCACTATCTTTTGCTACGCCAATGAGTAAGATGTTTTTTTGCCAACATAATTCAATAATTAGACGCAAGCCCAATCCGATTAAGAAACCAATATCATTATGATCCATCCACTTTGTGCCTCGCCTCTTACCTTCGTTTGGATAGTGCAGCTGTAAAATTTTAGTGTTTTTCTCCCTGAAAAGCTGTACGCAAATATATTCAAATAGTTCCCGCAGATCGTTCCAACGCTCTCGTAAGGTTCTTTCTTTACCATTTTCCAGTCGATTAATGGGAAAGATCTTCCCTTCGATAATCTCAAATGCCCGCAGTCCCTTTACAGGGTCGGTTCCAGTCTTCTTTATGCGCTGAATTATGCGATCTTTGACCACCATATCACTTGAATCAATGCCAAGCTCGTCAAATAAATCACTTAAGTTTAGTGGTGTCCCTGGATATCTAGCATTAATCGTCGTTATTTGCCAAAAATCAGTAAGATGTGCTACAATTACTTGCGAGAGAGCATTTACACGTGAACTTGGAACTTGTAAGTCAGCATTCATCGGATGTGAATATGTCACTAATCCATCAGCCGGTTCAAATACTCTTGCCCAACGGTCTATCCAAGCTCCGATCCATCCCAATGTTTGCTCTTCGTAGTGATAGGGGTGTATTAAGTCCATCTTATTCGTACTATTTAATATGCTGGAAATACTATGATCGAACAAGAGGATATTGACCGGACGATCTTCTGAGGTTATTTTTCTATATGCTAGGTAAATTTCTGCTAGCTGCATCACTGTATTGTGAATGACAGCAGCTGCAGCACGATCAGTGTCATCACCTCGAAACACCCAATCTTCATCCTCGTATTGATTGAGCCTGTTTAGTGGGATAGGCAGATAAGCAATAACGCTCGTATCTTCAGAAGGTGACCACCGCTTATATTCAAGCTGCCCTATTGATTCATTAATATCTAGTTCACCGGCTTGAGCATAGGAAGCTCCATAAAAAACAAGCATTTCTGATAACTGTTTTTTTCCACTTGTGCCGTCGATCGCGGCAAAATGTAGGGATTCTTCATCATGACCAAACTGTTCTTTTAATAAACGCAGTGCAGTCTGCCACCGCTCATCATTTCTGGTTCTTGTCCAATCAAATTTTCTAACTAACGTATGAAAAAATGCAGGATAAAATTCATCCATAGCATTCTTAGATCGTTGCCTCTCTTCTTGATAATCTTCCAAGCTTAGTTCTAACTCGTCATTAAATAGTCCGTATGTATCTCCGATTTTTGACATGTACATCTACTCATTACCGCTAAACTATGTAGATCGTAGTTCATTTAGTACCCAATGCCTTGTTATTGCAAGTTTTTCGCCTATACGGCCTTGTGCTATTGAAATAGCAATTTCAGTCGATTCTAAATTACCATAGATAGCTTCCAAGTATTGTTTTCCTAGACAACAAAAGATCTCTCTCGGCAGGTGATGATTGAAAAAATCAGATAGTCGATCTTCTATGTGTGGTTTCAAATCCTTAATTTTACTTGGTGTTATACATTCATCATATTCTTCAATTAATTGGTTGGGGCAGATTAATCCATATTTAGCGGAAAGAATCAACACTTCGAGATCTTTTGGCAATCCCACTTCTCTTTCCATTTTTTTAAGCATTCTAAAGACTATGCCATCATATAGATCCCAAGCTCTCTGTTTCCCATTTTTTTTCCTTTTAGAACAGGAGATAATAAGCAATCTCTTGTCTGTTTTGTTTCTCTCCAATTCAAACAGTCCTTCAGAATAAAACGTATTATAATGTGTGTGGAGATAATAAAGTTAACTCGATTTGTTACTTTTAATCTGATTTTTTATTTGTAGTCGACTAATTCTCACAACCTAATACTCTTGTAATGCGCTTAAAAAAACATTAGAGGAGGTGAGAATAGGGGTAGTGAGAGGCTAAATACACGATCAAACAAAAGATAAGCTTTAAGTAATGTAACGTGGGATTTATTAGCGGATATAAAAATCCCATTTTGCTTCGATTCTCTAAGCTGGTGGTGGTGTTTGGTGCTTTGGTTTGCCACTACCTACTATTTTTTACTTAGTAGTGTTAAGCATCCTAAAAAAAGAAACGTATATTTGCAAGTAACCTAAACTGATTTTAAATAACTAATTCTCAGATCTTGCGACACCAAACGTAAGGAAAGGAGATAAGAAGCAAAGATGAAAGATAATGAATCTTCAAACCTAGCTAACGGTATATATTTTGATAATATACCAACAGAGCTAACAGATCTTCCTTATTGGGTTCTCTGGAAATTTGAAGATAAAGGCGAAGCAAAGTTATCCAAAGTCCCTTATTTTTCAGAGACCTTAAGGGCCTCAAGTACCGAGTCGTCAACATGGCGAAGTTTTGAGGATTGCCTTGCTATTTATAATAGCGGTAACTTTGATGGTCTAGGCTTTGTATTGGATTATCGCAATGATATAACTGGCATTGATTGGGATAACTGTATAAATAGCGATGGTGTCATAGCACCTGAGGTTAAAGAAGCCCTTATATTACTAGATTCATTTGCCGAAATATCACCGAGTGGTAAAGGTATTAAGGCTCTAACTTTCGCTAAGTTGCCACCGAGTGGCCGGAAACAGCTTAAGAATATTGAATTTTTTAAAGGTGAGCCTACCGGAAATACAGAATTTTATCATACTGGCAGATTTTTTACGATAACTGGTAACCGTGTTAATTTTGTAAGTGAACACGTAGAAGCACGACAAAATGAGTTAGATACTATTTTTAGAGATTGCAATGCTAACCATAAACCACATAAAAGCCCTACTAAATCTAAAAAGATATCAGATGGTGCAAAGATTGGTAAAAATGACCGGCACAATAGTTTAAAAGATACAGCGAAAGGAATGGCCAAAGATGGGCAGGCGGAAGATGTTATCATGGCAGCTTTGGTAGCATTACGAGACAACCACATGGAAGAGCCAGAGGCAAAAGATGATAAAGAATTACAAGCCCTTGCTAGATGGTCAACAACAGATTACCTTGAGAACTATGTCGATGATTACGATTATAGCACGGAGCTTATAGATAGCGAAATAGATCGCCTATTTAGAGATAATAATTTTATAAAACTAGTTCTTGACAATGCCAAAAAATCGCACGTTGGCGATATTAATAGTACGAAATTAGATATTTTATCTATAGCCTCTCAGTCTGTAGTGAATACAAACGGTATACAACCGGGCAGTAATGGAGCTTTCGGGACAGGAAAAACACACCGTAGATCCGCATTGATACATCAGTTGCACTCTTCTATGTACCTTGAGGGATCATTCACCTCAAAGGCTCTTTTTTATAATCCAAATTTGAAAGACAAGACTATTTTAATTGCTGATGATTTGGAATTGACTTTAGATTTGGATCAATTAATGCGGCGAGCAATGACAAATTTCACGAAACCGACAGTACATATGACTTTAGACTCTGCTCGGAAATATCAAGAGGTTAGTTTACCTTCACGTTGTGTTTTTTGGACAACTGCCGTTGATTCGGAGGGGACTATGCCATTAGCAGATAGGCAAGTTTTATTAGCCACTGATGAAAGCCCTGATCAAGATATACGTGTCTCTGAGTTACAAGACAAATTAGCAGAGAAGGGATGCCCTGAATTTGTTGTTGATGATAATATATTGCTCGCTAGACGTGCTTTTTTACACCTTCATAATTTAGACAAATCTGTTAGAATTCCATATGCTGGGCGAATAGAGTTTGCAGATGTGAGATATAGACGTAATAAGCCTTTGTTCTATGATATGATAAAGACCATCGCACTGTTGAATTACCGAGATAGAGCAACAGATGATGATGGTATCATTATTGCAACTATTCATGACTTCAATGAGGCTGTATCATTATTTAAACCGATTGCAAGCCAGAGGTTTACGAAAAATGATGATAAGGCACTAAAGATTTTAGAGATTATACAAAATGATGGAGGGGATTCAATACTTACCGATATTTTACCGGCACTGAATAAGAAGTTGGTAGAAAGTGGCTCACGTGAGATTACAGAGAAACGACTAAGGCAGATCTTGCATGGTCGTAGAGACAGAAATGATACCGGCATGCTGGGGAGCATTCCAGAACTATCATACTACAAAGAGCGCACATATGATTTAGATACTGGTAGAGGTGTCGATAAGTGGCATTACACGTATAATGTGGAGATAAACAGATCTGAGGCTAATACCACACCAATTTCATTAAAAGATGGTGAGACAATAACAGAACATAGCATCAAGTGGAAAGAAGACAGAACCACAGAACCACGTAGAACCATAGCAGAACCAAGTGATGGTTCCAAGTCGAGAAGTGCAGAGAGTCAATCAAATGCAGAATCACCACCATATAATGAATATAATAATAATAGTAATAGTAATAGAACCATAGATAAAGGCGCGGAGTGTTCTGATGCACCTACATATGATAACTCAGGTGTTACACCCCTTACACCAGCAAAAGGTTCTTTGGTTCCGCGCCAACACGAAAAGGTGGAAGAACTACCCATACAAGAAAATCAAACCCATAATAAAGATATTGGCACAGAACCATTGATGGAACCATTAAAATCGTATGGTTCTAACAAGGGTAATGGTTCCAAGAACTTCGCACCACCACACCTCAATCAATCAGAACCTTTTGACGTGCAAGTTGATAGTGTTATAAAGATAATCGCGCAGAACCAAGAAGCCCTTAAGAGTGCAGATTCTACAGATTTTATACGAGATGTTGAGAATTTCATACGATGGAACATAGACGAATATCTGGTTTTTTCTGGGCCAATTAGAGATATAGATCCTATTTATTTTAAGGCCGTTATCACCGCTGCCGTGCAACTAATTGTAACTGGTGCTCATGATCTATTTGATGATAGCGAACAACAGAATATAAAAAAGACAGAGAAAGTAAACACTGCGGCCAGAAAAATAATTAAAGACTATCTCGACAAAAAGATAAAAAAGCGAGGTAGTCTAAACTTTACAGAATGGTTATATAGAGAGATCCGAGCGAAAACTAAAGAAGATGCAGACTTTATAAATACCACTATCTGCAACTTAAATGGAGTAGATAACTTTTTTTCAGTTGATTTAGAGAGGGCGAAAGCTCTAAGCATCGGAGGAGATGATTAAATGGCACGATTTCATGACGAGTTTTTCAAACAGAAAGGTACAGAACACGATGAGATGATTTGTACAATAGTGAGTGATGCAGGGTTAAAATGGGTAGCAAATTCGTTAAAGTCCTTCGATATAAACGATACCCTAAATAGGACTATAAAACTCGCAGAATGTGGAGAGATAGGGCAGTATATTGCTTATGGCGATTTAAAAGTAGAAGGAGATTATTATAAAACGGTACAATGCGAATATTGTGCAAACTGCGGATCAAATTCATGTGGCTTTAATAATGATGGCACTCTTGCATACCACTATTCAAGAAAAGAAACCCCTCATGATATTCGCTTATTGACGGTAACATGCCCTTACAAAATCCAATCCGTAAGCTGCTCTTTTGAAACAGAAGTGATCTGTAAGAATCGAGATTTTATTATAGGTTATGCTGATCTCGTTATAAGTGATGAACGGACTTTTAAGGGCACTATAGTTAGTAAATATGAAAAAGGGAATACTCTAACATATACCCACATAGAGTATAACAATTATCTCATAGATGCAAAACCCACACTAGAAGATATGGGGGCAGTTTTAAGGCAAATTAAGACTTATAGAGCTATTTTAAATAACGTTTATAGATTTAAGGGGGTTGCAATCGTCACCAAGTCAGAGGTAAAAAACGGTACACGAAAGCTAGCAGCCAATGAAGGTGTAAAAATCCTTAATTATGCTGAGTTAGAAGCGATTGTGGGGTAGTTAAATGGCAATAAACCCACCACAACTCATTGATGATATTTGTATTGCTATTATTCGCACTTTAAATCAATATAGCAGTGAAGATAGCGGTCCCTATTTGTTGGACATACAAAATAAAATTCCACAATACAAGCCATCAACCATTCTGAATCGCATGAGGTATCTAGAGTTATGTGGACTTGTACGAAAGGTGAAGGATAAAGACACCCCTAGATCTCGTTACTATCTGATTTTACCGGAATTTAGGATTAAAGTGTTTAATGAGTTCAATCAACTTAATGAACTGACACAGATCAGGGAGGTAGCATGACCTCAGATTCTAAGGAACCCAATTTGCACGTTGAAATAACCTTTACCCCATCGGCAGTATATCAATATTACAATAAACTCTTGGAATTTGAAAAAAGCCCAGAATATCGCAGCCTAAGTATACCAGAAAAGAAGAACCTAGAAATGATGTTGAATATGCTTTTTGAGAGCATCATAGCTATGTCTTTTGATGATAGTTATAAACAAAATGAAATAAAACCAAAATGAGCATAGAAAAAGTAATGGAACAATTTATAAGCACAAAATGGATTATTGACATTCGATTGACCAGATATATCGGCATGATACGTGGGTTTGTTTGATTGGCTTTAAAATTCCTAATTCAGTTTTTTTAAGTCGGGATTTACGTGTCCTGTATCAAATCGCTTTGTTGCCTTCTGAAGAAGAACAGCGAGGTACAATTTATTAGATTTTCCACTATCAACCTCAAAACCTAGCAATTCTTTTATTTATCGGGGGGCTTGCCGGTTAGACTAGGTTTGATTATTATTCTTCAGACCATTAAAATTAAAGACAAGGCTGCTGCTCTGAAAAAACGATTTGATTTTGAATTAATTGAATGAGTAAAAGAGTAGCTGCGCGGCTTATTTGAAACGTGAGAAGAGGTTTACTATGCCATACAAGGATATAGAACAGCAGAAACAGTATTTAAGGGACTACAACAGGCGCAAACGAGATGAGGCTCACAAAACCAAAGAGACTCAAACCGGCATTACGTATGCTGTGAAAGTGGAGTGTGCTGAGGATCTTAGACAGGTGCTAGAAATAGCCATCAATGAAGTATTGCAAGCCAATGCAGATCCTTTAATGAGGGGTAGAGTTATCGCCTTACTCATCAATGCAGGTGCTAAGATATTAGAATTAACCGATATTTCAGAGCGCATAGACCGATTAGAGGCCATTGTATTAGATAATAACAAAAATAAGAACAAAGTGATCATAGTATGACTAAAAAAGAACTAGAAAAGAAACTTGATAACATCGAGCAAAGAATCCCAAAACATGTAGTTATTGATCAAAAACTAGAGACCACAAAAACAATTCATTTTATCGATGATTATTCGGACGTGTTAATTGCGGAGTTGGAACGAAGAGCAGGGAGGGGCCATATATCTGAAGAGAAGCCCAAATATTGTCGTAAAGATAGCTGTGAGATAAAAGAGCGAGTAGGCGAGTATAATATCATTAATTGGCACGGATACACCGATACCGAGAGAACCGATTTTGCCGGGATAATAAATAAGTGTGGTATGTGCCAAGATTCTTTTTTGCGCGGCCAATGAGAGAATGAGCAAATTAACCCCTTTTTCTTTGCGCTAGCAACGTTAAAAAGTGGCTTAAACGATATAAAAAAGTGCTTCGGAGGGCATAATTTATACCATAACTTGAAAAAGATATAAGTAGTTGCAACTCTTAAAGTAGGCTCAAGTTACAATACAATACAATTAGCTGAGTGTGGGACACCGGTGAAATATGATGACCCACATACTCAACTTTAGTATGTTAGTTACTTATGGTGGTGGTTTATCATCTATTGGTTTATCGACCAAATGAACCACCTCCATTTGGTTTTTACGGACTCCAAATCTTTGTAAAGATTCGTGCCCTACATATCATGAGGATAAAACTAGATTAAAAACTCTTTGGTTGAAAAAAGAAACTAACGTTTACTCTGTTTTATCCACAAGTTCCGGATCCAAATTCACAGATATTCCTTTAGGTATTTCCCCATCTCTCTCAAGATGAGGAAACCATACCTTTGTTTAAATATGAATTATCCATGTTAAATTAAAAGAAGGTGAAACAATTGCCATCTAATGAAGTAAAAAAGAAGGTAGAGCAAATAAAAATGGAAAAAAGAGCACCAACACCGGCCGATGAAGAATTAAAAAAGAAGGCGAATGAAATTCTTTGCTCTCTACATACCGTGGCAAAAGGGGAACTAAATAAAAGCATCAATGAGAAAGATATTATGTATGAGATAAATTCAAGATATAACACTAATTATCAATCGGACTTGCCTGAGAACGTTATACAATATCTTGTAAATAGTGGCTTTATTTTACGGGGGCCACCTTTGCCTTCAAAAGATAGTTTTGCTCTCACAGCACTAGGCAAAAGAACTGTTGAAGAATCTTCAATATGTGATTAATTTAATATTATTTTATAGTGTTATAGTCTTCATTCGTGATTATCGACGAAAATTTTGCTTTTTCAAGAATAACTCTTTCTTTTTGCAAAAACTTATCTGCCTTTTGAATCTCTCCTAATTCTGTATAGAGATCACCTAATGATTTATAGCACGATGATTCTAGAAACAAATCACCAATTATTTGAGCAAGTTTTAAAGCTTTATGATAATATCCATCTGCTTGTTTAGCATCGTTCAAGCGACGATGCACATTGCCTATGTTTAAATAGCACCTTGATTGTAAAGAAGGATTACCAATTTGAATAGCGATTTGCTGCGCATTTTCAAATGACTCTTTAGAAAGATGGAGTGTCGTTTCAAATAATTCTCTTGAGGGTGCAGAATCGCTTAATTTGCGATAAACAACTCCGGTATTCATAAGACAAATTGATTCAGCTTCTTTATCTCCTACTGCTTGAGCTCCTAGGATTCCTTTGTTATACCACTTAAGTGCTTCTGGATATTTTCCTAGTTGACTATTTGCTAGACCAAACCCCACAGCGCAGCTTGTGGCAATGATGCCATCTTCATTTTTAGCAGCAATTGACCAAGCTTTGTTGAAAAATGTCTTCGCTTTTTTGGGCTTTTTAATTAAAAGATAACAGTTTCCGTTATTTATGTAATAATTAAATTTTTCCGCTTCATTATCAATCTTTAGAATAAATTCTGATGCCTTTTTTATGCATTGAATCGCTTTTGAACTATTTAAGTGACCTAATGTAACCCCAAGTCTCATGTAACACCGCGATTGTCCCTTTTCATGTTGTATTTTGTTAAAAATTTCTAGTGCTTCTTTAAAATAATCGATCGCTTTCTTAAATTCTGAAATTGAAAGAAATAGTTCCCCCACCACATATTTTTTAATACCGGGGGATCCTCCAACGTGTTGAATAAATGTGTGAAATGGAGGAAATCTTAAACAAAAGTCAGACTCATCCATAGTTTCATAGCTAACTGTAATTTCTTTATTTACATACGTTCCAATTACTTTTTCAAGAGAGTTCCATAAATCCTTTATTAGGATATCTGTATTGAAAATTACCCTTTTTCCGGAAAAGTTCTTAAAGGGATTTTTTTCTGCTTTAAGGTTTATGTCTTCTATTATTGGAAAATCATCGTTATCTATTGAATGTTCGATAAACACTATCTCCGTTTTAGGTTCTTGAATGCTGAGTATTTGGGGTGAAATATCAAAAAAATCTGAACAACTATATCCTAAAAGCAAAGCTATATCATGATTACCAGTTGAAAATATGTGTCGGATAACGTCCATTCGTGCTTTAGAAAAGTGCACACTTGCCACTAATTTTATTATCACTCTTGTTGATGCTTTGTCATCCACACTTCCATGAATTTTAAACAGTGAAATTTTATCATCAATTTCCTCATAATTTACTTTGGAAAAATGTTCTTCAGTGTAGTATTTGCTGAAATCGACTCCTTCTTTTAATCCTTCTTGTTCCAGCGCTTTTTCAATTAATAGATCGAAATTGGTCGTAACAATTGTTCTAATATACCCAAATTTGGCTAGTTTGGCTATAAAAATGTGTGTTGTATTAGGCTCTCCTAGTTCAAATAAATCTAAAATAGATGATATGTCGAAATTTTCCCAAATAATTTGCATAAATGCCTCAAAGGGTAAATTAGAATCCATTATTTCATCAATATCTATCGTATCTTCTAACAATATTTTAAGAATTCTTTTTTTCACCTCAGAGGCCAATAGCAGCCCGGAATTTCTCGAAATCCCCGCTCCACAAAATATTGCTAATTTTTTTACCCCTAAAACACCCATTAAATTTAGTGGCTGATTATTCATTTAATTCATCTTACTTTGTGATGGTTCCACAAGCATACAATTTTCATCTTGCGGAAAAATTTGATGATTTCAATTACATTTTCTAAAATGTTTAAGGAATTCAGGATTATTTAAATTATCTTTTATTTGAAATGAGGTCAATTTTTCCCCAATAGCGCATATATACATCATATACATACTCAGGCAATGGATGTCGATAGTGCGCCCATTCAACTCCTGAAACTCCATGTGTTAAGATATATGAACGATTTGACTGATCCCATCGGATGATGTCGCCGTACTGCTCTGCAAATTTGCGAAGATCTCCTAATACAAAATGGCCCGAAATACGTAAAAGGGGGATTTTTTGCCGTTTTATCCACTTACAAAAACCATAGTATTCAAACATTTGTTTGTTATCGTTCCTCCCGTCTAACTGCGGGTGAACTGCTTCGACTACTTGTGGATGAACAGGAACATAATGGGCCATTCTAATTTTATCTTGCTGTGATTCAACATGTACCACAGGTTTGTCCGACTGTAGTGCATCTTTAAACTGCCCTACAGTGAGTTTCATCATCGTAGCAAGAGTCCTCTGACCGGTATATGCGCCAAACAAAACAAATGCTGTAAATTGCTGGGCTTTACGGTGACTTATAAGCCCTTCCTGTTCAGCTTTTAAAATATGTGCTATTACGTTAACAATATCTTCCCTTGTGATAATTCGCGCAGTCACATTCTTCCGTTCTTTGAGTGCTTTTGGCTTCTGTAAAAATAATTCAAATGCTTGATAGCGAGTGTCTAAATGAGTTTTGGTCAAATATTTCAGAAAAGCCTTGGTAAAATTTAGCACTTTACCTTTGGCATACTCACACTGATATTTGGTTACGACGAAGTTACGTAAAACCTCCATGGTAGATTTATTAATTGCCCCGTGAGTTGCATTCCAAAAAATTGCTGCAGCTTTATTAATCCATGGAATTGTTGCTTTGCTCAGCCCTACTTTTCGCGATGTAGCATACGTTTCGAACTCATCTTGAGTGAACTCTAAGTGGAGAAGCGAGAGGTTGTTATTGCTGTAAGAATGAGAGTCCACAGCAGAATTATATACGTAGTTCTCTGATAGCGGATTAAACGTCATCGAATAACTACTAGGACTATCATAAGATAAAGAAGGGCAAATCGAGGTGCATTTGCCAAAAAGAGCCGCCCTGTGGAGGCCACGACTCGGGTTCGAATCCCGACCTCGGCCTTTTCCTTCGACTTCTTTTGTTGATTGGGCTTCTAATAAGGATTTATTCCTATAAAGAAGTTCTACAATACCGTCAATTTTTGATTTTCCAACATGTTTCCTGCTGACCTACGCTTTCTTTTTGCGGAAACGAAGAATTTCAAGTTTCTTTAGATTCTTCTATTTTTGGCCGGGCGACGGAAATCGTTCGGGAATAGGCACAAACTCAAACGAGCCGTCATCGAAAATGGAGCCGAGCGCCCCCCACACCCTTTATCGATACCGACGCAGAGCAGTAGCGCTTTCATCCGATGTTTTCCGTTTGAAGATTGATTGCGAGCGAGGCGATGGAGAAATGCTTCCCATGAATACCGGGCGGATAAGCTGCACGCAACCACGCAACGAAATCAGTCACATCGGAGCCTGTCCATGTCGGTGACGTAGAGCCGAAGAGGGAGCATCACCTTCGCTCTAAATGCAATTCATCAAACTATTTATTCCAAATCCACCTATCTACTTGAGATTGAAGAGGTATCACTTATCCAATAGGTTGATGATGTCTCCTTCTATTTCAACGGGTTTTGTTGTTGGCGAATACCGCCTAAAGGGCACACCTTCTTTGGAAACCAAGAATTTTGTAAAATTCCACTTTATGTTGCTTCCAAGAATACCTCCGGGTAACTCTTTTTTCAGATAAACAAAGAGAGGAGGGGTATCTTTACCGTTAACGTTTATTTTCTCGGAAATGAGGAATGTTACGCCAAAATTTATCAGGCAAGCTTTGACCATGGTCTCATTTGTCTCTGGCTCCTGTTTAAACTGGTCAGAGGGAAAGCCAATCACCACAAGTCCCTTGTCTTTGTAAGTCTGGTGAAGTTCTTCGAGTTCTTTAAACTGACCCGCCAGACCGCATTTGGTCGCTGTGTTAACAATGAGAACAACCTTTCCACGAAATTCGGACATACTAACAGTTGATCCGAACGAATCACGAAACGTGATGTCATAAAATGTCATATTTTTACAACCTTCTGGTAGCGACAAAAGCCATTACCGTTACTCGCCAATATCAGCTTTTCGATATCTTTGCAGCAGCTGCTCTTTTCTTCCCAATCTGGCAAATAGGCGAGCGTACAATAGCCCCCAAAAGGGTTCGGAGCGAAGCCACTGTCAGTGCGTACGACGTAGGAATATAGTGAGCTTGTATTTTCTTCTGACATGCTTCGATCCGAATGCTAAGTCGGCCACGAACTAATAGCTTTGCACCGCGTCTGTCACCTATTGTCGACAGAGTAAGATATTTCGAGCTGTTCTTTTTTGATAATTCATGGGGATTATCATCGTTATTCTTTAAAAGGAAGTTATTTAGCTCATCGATTTTTGTATATACCACGTCAATTGAAGATTCGAGGGCTGAGAGGCGAGATTCGATACTGATTTCGGCCTGTGGTTTTAAAACTTTAGCGTTCGTTTTTAAAACTTTGTTTCCCCGTTTGAAGTATTTGCTTTCTTTTTCCCCAAGTTCTCTTGTTAGAATAAAAAATGCTCTTTTCCCGCCATATTCAGTTTCAAAGATATGAGCGGTTTCTCCGATAATGTCGTTGTATCTTTGAGGTAATCTGATTTGTGGATAAATTACTCTTCCTTTAGAATATAGAGGGCTAATCTTTGATTTTCCTATGTAGTCCATAAACTCACCCATATTTATCAGGTTATAAAATAATTCAATCTTTCTAAACCTTACAAACTGATGGTGGAGCGAAAGATGTCGTGACGCTTTCACATGAACAACATGCTTCTCTAGTTGCACTACTTCTCTGAACTGCTTTACAGTTAGCTTCGAGATTGTAGCATTGCTCCTTTGTCCTGTGTATGCTCCAAAGAGGATAAAAAGCAGTATATTGTTGTGCACGATGTACGCTTAATCGCCCGTCTGATTCTGCTGTTTTAATATGCGCTAGTATATTTTTAATATCCTGCTTTGTAATGATACGATTTGTTATTCTCTTTTGATGTCTCAATGTTTTTGGTTTTTCTAGAAAAATAGAGAGAGCATAATACCGATTGTCAAGCCTCGTCTTTGTTAGGTATTTGAGGAAGGCCACAGCAAACGAAAGCGTTTTACTTTTAGAATCTTTTTTATAAAAATAACCAACAGGAATTTTTAAATAGTTCTTCGTCGTGGTGTTTAGGTAAACTGAACTACCAGACCGAGGTGTTTAGTTGAAATATGCGAAAAGAGAAGCCCTTAGAGTACTTCTTTTGTTGGCGGCCTCGTCGCTTGTTGCAGGGTTGTTAATCACACCGGCTGCCGCACAGCCAACCCCCACCATACATTACGTCCCCCAAGCGGGATCAACGTGGGTCAACTTCGGAGCTGCAGGAGCCAGCTATAACGCGTACGTCAGCACCCCTGGCTTATTTCGAACTCTATCAAATGGACACTCATATTGGGGTGATATGGGGCAAAATGATTTTATCTCCATCCCGGCCGGCAGTGCAACAAATAACCAGAACACAGCGTCGTGGGAGGTAGGGTTTCATTACGCCGGAATGACATGCCAGCGCTTCCAAAAAATTTGGGACAAAGCGTATGGTGCTTTTATGATTAAAATCGACACCTGCGAGGGCCCTAATAAGGGCTACCTTACCATCTACCGTGCTACGACCGGCGGTAGCGGTGCGCGGTGGTATAAACCAATTGATACCGTTTTGCGCGTGGGCCATAATTATTACGTTCAAATTGCGTGGGACTCGCGTGCAGGCCCTGGCAACGAACAATATCCGACGATCTGGATCGGTGAGGACGGAAACGCACCAGTGCGACAGACGCACTGGGACGAGATCGGCGGTCTTGAAGGTACCGGATCATGGTACAACGACGCCCAAGGTCCTGCGAACCTAGGGAACACCGCTCCAGGCTGTGGCGTCAGCGTATCAGCCAAGACCAGCTGGCTCAACGGCGGCTTCTTTGCGTACCAGCAATACAATTCAATCGTTGATTTTAGCAAAGGTGGAAGCTGGAACACTGATAAGCTGGCGTGGACAGCCACGACGCCAACCGTCAAGCCGACTGCAACACTGGGCCTAAGGTGACGCCTACGGTGAAGCCAACAGTCAAACCAACGGTAAAGGCAACGACTACATCCAAAGTGGTCCAGGCATCTACTCCCACAAATGTCTCAGACTCTCACTCAGCTCTGCAGAATGACTCTGCGCCCGGAATTTCAGTTCCTTCAGCTCAAACTCATATCTCCAGTGTCAGGAATGCACTCATGAATCAACTGTTATTGTGTCCTTTTCTGTCTTTTCTATGTGTGTTCCCCGAAATTGCGGCCCATTATTTGTCGTAACATAGTCAAACGATACTCTCACGGGGGTATCGACCTTACATCTATGTCGCGCCTTCTCGACGGCGCAGATCCACAGAATAATAAGACTCTGGAGATCGCGTGGAAGAGCTTAATGAGCTGTCAAAGCAACAGCAGTTTAGTCCGTCTGATGAGTTCTCCACGTTTAAGATTCTCAAATGCGTGGAAGATGCAGTGACTATGGCGATAACCACCTTGAACTCAACTGAGAAAGAATGGGTCGCAGTTATCCCCCCGATGCTGACGGTTGTTTCATCTTTTTATGTTGTTGAGAACGACAAAAAGTTCATAGACCGTGGAGATACGATACGGTTCATAACTGGTATCACGTATCCATATGTTGAGGCAATCCAACAGCATTTAGATATGGGAATGGAAGTAAGTCATTTTGACAAGTACACGGGATAATGTATTTACTTTTTGATAAAAAAATTAGCATAACTGCGATTAATACCGATTTGAAACGCGTCTCGCTTAATGAACCGGTAGCCGCTCTCTGGACAGATGACGCTATCTATGCTGAGTACTTACCTACACCTTCGAATTGTTGTGGAAGCAATCAATCCCGGCAGCACAGCAGATAGAAGAGCTGTTAAAGGAAGGGCCTCAGCATATTTGAAGGATGCTGTAAGTATTATCGCACAAAGCGGACATCGTTCCAGTACTTCATGTAGACGTCATGAGCGTGCTCAGGCAATGGAAGCCTATAGTGCAGCCACTCAACGCCTGATACGCCGCGCTTCTTATGATCTTATTCCGTAGTCACTCCGTCGAATTCCGCTTCATTGGCTTCGGCTTCTTCTTTCGTGGCGCGTACGATTCCATCCTTGTGATGTGCCGGGGAATAGATCGTATAGAGTTTCAGGTCTTCTGTTTTCGAAGTGTTGATGATATTGTGCTGTGCGCCGGCGGGCACCACCACCGCAACCCCGTCACTGAGTTCATATTCGTTGCCGTCAATTACGCATTTTCCCTGCCCTTTCTCGAAACGGAAAAACTGGTCGTTTTCCTCGTGCACTTCCATTCCAATGTCTTCTCCGGGCTTGAGGCTCATAAGTACCAGCTGACTGTGCTTTGAAGTATAGAGTACCTTGCGGAAATTGCCATTTTCCAGAGTTGCTGTCTCGATATCAATACAAAATCCCTTCATATTTTGCAATTAGTATTGACTCTATATAAAATCGTTCTTGAGCAAGATCCCCTAAAACAAGAATTAAAATGAAACGCGTTTCATCCTTGCTATCGATAAGTACGCGCGCCTTCACACCTCAATCGCACGTCTCTCCAATACCGCATATAGATGTCGTAGACGTATTCAGGGAGCGGATGTCGATAGTGCATCCATTCAAGCCAGATACGTCTTGTGTGAGGATGCACGCACGATTTAGCTACCCCACTGCGTCATATCCCCGATTGCTTGGCTTTAAATAGGACCCCCTAAAAAAGCATGACTAAAACGTTAGTTCCCAGAGTTAAAAACACTTCTGAATTTTAAAATATAGAAACTAGTTCTTGTTATTTTATTAAATCTACAATAAAAATTTCATAGAACGTAAGGAATAAGCCGTTTCGTCCTTTTTGAGTACTTGACGTAATCATCGCCGAGTTCAGAAATCAGGACTTTCTCCTCTACGTAAATCCGGTAACCGTACGCTAGACCAAATGTCAGCACAAGCAAAAGAATAGCTCCCCAAGACTGCAATGCTAATCCTTGTCCCATAAAAATCAGAAACGCTCCGGTATACGATGGATGGCGCACAAGTCGATAAGGACCACTGTCTACTACCTTCTGACCCTCTTGAATTGCTACCATCGATGAGAAGAAACGTCCCAGTACAACAATGGACCATTGTCGTAACAAAATCCCCAAGACCATCAAAACTATACCAGGATAAAAGACCCAGCTTGGCCACCTGGCAATTCCAGACGAAGCAAAGGCAAAAGCGATGTAAACGGACACAAATATGGGCATCATTATCAACCCGTAGGAGCTGTTGTCCTTTCTCTTTATTTGAGTCCCGCGACGACGTAAGCGTGGGATAACGCCCGCACCTACTACTTCGCTGAGAAGCCAGAGTGAATACACTAGATAAAATGTCCATGCTTCGATGTTTGAAGCGAACAGTTGCACCATTTTAGCTCACCTCATTCTCTTCAATGCTGTTTTTGCTTGTTAAATAAATATGTGAATTATTAAAGTGTAGGGTTGCAATTAACTAGCTATAACCTGACTGTAAAGGTATTGATTTTACATCGATGTATAATGCTCAAGTTACACCCTCGTTTTGTTGGGGGAGAAGTTGGATATCCTTCCAATACCGCATATACACATCATAAACGTGCTCAGGCAGCGGATGTTTATAATGAGACCAATCAACTCCCGATACACCGTGAGTGAGTATATACGAGCGATTTGATTCATTCCACTGGATGATATCCTCATACTGTTCAGCAAATTTTCGAAGGTCTCCTAATACAAAATGACTTGCGGTGCGCGTAAGTGGAATTTTTTTGCCGTTTTATCCACTTATAAAAACTGTAGTATCTAAACATGTGTTTGTTATCATCTCTTCCGTCTAACAGCGGGTATACTGCTTCAACCACTCGTGGATGTACAGGAACATAATGTGCCATTCTAATTTTATCTTGCTGTGATTCAACATGTACCACAGGTTTGTCTGACCGTAACGCATCTCTGAACTGCCCTACAGTGAGTTTCATCATCGTTGCAATAGTCCTCTGACCGGTATATACACCAAACAAAACAAATGCCGTAAATTGTTGGGCTTTACGGTGGCTTATAAGCCCCTCCTCTTCAGCTTTTGAAATGTTCGCGATTACATTAACAATATCTTCTCTTGTTATAATCCGGGCTGTCAAATTCTTTCGTTCTTTGAGTGCTTTTGGCTTTTGTAAAAATATTTCAAATGCTTGATAGCGAGTGTCTAAATGAGTTTTGGTTAAATATTTCAGAAAAGCTTTTGCAAAATTAAGTGCCTTGCCTCGAGCATACTCACACTTATATTTGCTTACGACGAAGTTACGTAAAACCTCCATCGTAGATTTATTAATTGCCCCGTTAGTTGAATTCCAAAAAATTGCTGCAGCCTTATTGATCCATGGTATTGTTGCTTTGCTCAGCCCTACTTTTCGCGATGCAGTATACGTTTCTAACTCATGCTGTGTGAACTCTAATTGGAGAAGTGAGAGATTATTGTTGCTATAAGAGCTAAAACTAGAATTAGACACGTAGTCTTCTGATAGTGCGTTAGACATCATCGAATCACTACTAGGACTATCATTAGATAAAGAAGGGCAAATCGAGGTGCATTTATCAAAAGAAGCCGCCCTGTGGAGGCCACGACGCTCGCCGCTCGTCTGCAAGCCTGGGAATGTGATATATCCCCAGGCTGAAAAACGCTCCTAATCCTAAAAGGTTTGGGTGGCAGCAAGCAGTTTCAGCACTATCGCCGTATCGCTTTCTGAGAGTGTGCCCATGCCGCAGGACGGCGTGAAAAGAAATTGTTCACGTAACAGATTTTCAGCAATCCCTTTGCCGACAAATTCCTGGATAAGGCTTTCGTGTTTCGCCTTGAGGCTATCGGGCGTTTCGGCGCGCAGTTTCTCGACGTCGCCGGTCGGCACCAGGCCGGAAGCCAAGACCCCGCCGCGTTCCAAAAAGGCCTGAATTTTGTCAGGATAGAGCGCCACGTTAGCGCCATAAAAATACGAGTCAAAGGCAATGATGTTGATCTTGGTACTGGCAAGCAGGCCCCAATCCATGTTGCCGCAGCAATGCACGCCCACCAACGCGCCGGCGTTGTGACAAATTTCTAAGACTTCATTCAGTCCATTAATCACATCTTCATCCTTAATCATCATGTATGCGGCCGTGCCTAACGCGGAAAACACCGGCTCATCGAAGAAGATCACCACTTGCTCAGTGTAGGGCTGCAATTGCTGAATTTGCCAGAGCGCCTTCATGCCCCAGACCTTTCAGCACAATGTCGCGATATTGTTCGTCGAACCAGACTGAGCGGCGTTCCTGATCCGCCAGCCCTAAACCGAACGTAAAGGGGCCTGTCACCTGCCCTTTCAGAAATGGAAGTCTCATATTGGCAGCGGCCAACTGTCGCAACATACCATGCAGGCCGGCGGCGTACTCTTCGGAAATCGCAAAGGCATCCACATGCTCCGCGACAAGGTGTTCATAAAACTCAACCATGGCGTTGGGCAGGTCGTCATCAACCTGCACCCAGATGCGCTTCGCGATCTCATCAACTCGAATACCCGGAAACGCTTCGGTGTACTGAGGGATGATGGCTTCCTTAAATGACCGTCTCGGCAACTGCGGCCAGGCTGGAATAGTGAGTGGAACTTGTTCAAGCGCCTGAAGAGCCTCTTTGGGGGTCAAATGGGGCATACTGCCCATCATGGTCGTCTGGTGTGCTGGAAGTACAGACATCGTAATAAATTTGTAATAAACGTTCAAATAGCTTTCAGCTGTTCTATATTTTGCCTCGTTCTATAATTGCTAAGGTTGTGTAACCGCTCCCTTTCAAAAAGGTTCGATGCTTGGGCCAAAATAAGTCATGTGATATGTGCCTTCTGACAGGCCAGATTTAACGTAATTTAATGTAGTGTATTAAAAGACGTATTTATGTTTATTGTAGCAATAAGTTTTTAGAGACTATTCTACGTCCCAAAGTACTTATGACGCATTAGATATCAGCAAGGTTAGTGACGTACTAACTACATGTGTAAATTGGTATCTATGAGAGTTGTTTAGGCTAAAATTGCTTCAATTTATCTCTGGCTGAAATTCATCTCTGCAGAAAAAGGTGGGTATCCCTCCAAAAATGCATATACATATCATATCAAAAAACTATCCGACATGTCAACTTTAATTTACTACTTCCACAAACCGAAGATTCACTTGAACTGTAAATTGTTAGGAATGAGCATTACATCCTTCCAATATTGCATATACACATTATACACATATTCAGGCGGGGGGTGTCGATAGTGCGCCCATTCAACCCCTGATACGCCGTGGGTAAGAATGTAAGCTCGATTCGACTGATCCCACTGAATAACGTCACCGAGTTGTTCAGCGAATTTTCTCAGGTCGCTGCAGACAAAATGTCCACCATGAACTGAAGGAATTTTTTTCCTTCTCGCCCATTTGTCGAAGTATTCATGCGCAAATATGTGGGTATCGTCTTTTCGATTTCTACCGTCTAGAAGCGGTGTCACCGTGTCAACAATGTAGGGGTGTAATGGCACATAGCGCTGCACGGAACCGTTTCCTGCCCGTGGGAGTTGGAGACGTGGTGTCGTCATGTGAGTGCTATACCGTTTGAACGCATCGGCATTACACGCTATAATCGCGATCAAATGTTAAAATTCATTGAGTGTGCTGGCGCTGACATGGTAGCATCCGGGGCACAAAAAAACATCGGAGGCTTAATAACATCCCTCCAGCCTAAATAATGCAGAAGCCACCTAAAGAGCTTTTCTTTATTTTCCTCATCTGTTACATAGTTTCTTTGAGTCCATATAATTACACAGGAGGCATGCAGCTACTGTCTCATCAAGGCTGAACGGCTCGAAGGATCGTACCTACATCCCGTATTAGGGTATTGCATCACCAGAATTGCGTCACCAGAATAGCATCAATGTATCTTTCAGAATTGGATTTCCGCGAGAGGTGTGTTTGTCTATTGCCATTAGAGTTTGACCATGATGTTATCGTTTTCAACCTTTAGTTGGTAGGATAGCACATCCTTTATCTTTGTATGGAAAAATCCCACTTTCGGACGAGTAACCACCTTGCCAGTAGTGACGTCGAACTGTGCATTATGCCTCGTACATGTCACAATATTGCCGTCTAAAACGCCTTGTGAAAGGGCGTTCCCCATATGGCTGCACTTATTGCTAATGGCATAGTAGTTGCCGCTCACGTTTGCTATCAGAATCTGTATGCCCTCAACCTCAACCTCTTTCATGGTGCCGACTGGAACCTCTGACGTTTCAGCAACCTTCACATAACCTGCACTCATAGGCTTACCTCTATCTCTTTTGACAAACTCTCGATGCTTACCTCTGGTGCGTTTGCGTGAACATCGACATCTCTCTCCGTTGAACAAGGAGGGTACTCAATACAAACGCTACAGATGCTGAGCAAATATGTTAACCACTTTCGAGTGTACATAGCAGTTACTGTACGCCCTTAATAAGTATAACGCTACACAGCGTTATCTCATTTTTTTACCAAAATGTGAAGGTATGCGGACGTTGTAGTTTGAGAGCCGCGGGAAAGACGGGAACGACATTTGCAGTGATAAAATTGTCGACTTAAGGCAAGAGGAGACGAGAACGAAGGCGGCGGCTTGCCTCACAATAATCACGTGTCCATTCGAAACTTAAACGTTGTATGTGAGGATAATAGTACAAATAGAGGATCGGTCAAGAGATATTCTCGCGCATTTAATAAATGAGCTATAAGTTCATCAAACAAAGCAGACATCGTTCCAGTACTTCATGTAAACGTCATAGACGAATTCTGGCAATGGATGTTTGTAATGAGACCATTCAACACCTGATACGCCATGTGTAAGAATATACGCGCGATTTGACTGATTCCCATTGCAGTATGTCACCCGTTTGTTCACAGAACTTCCTCAGATCCCCGGGCACGAAATGATTGCTCCTCTGCAAAAGCTGGATCTTTTGCTGCTTCAGCATCGTCGAATGACGGTTGCTTGAACATCGGTTCATTTGTTGCCGGTCACAGAGCAGCGGCAGGAAATCATACTATAGCGAGTTCGGAAGCACCCCAAAAAAGATGCCAACCCCTCAAATGACAACAATCAGCAGGAGAACCAGCATGATGACGCTCATCACTTTTATCAGCCTTCATTCATCCCCATGTAGGTAAAAGGCACACTCACATTTACTATTACAGCGCCTTTCGTAAGCATTTCGACGTATGCTCTTGTCACTGCCTCTGTGGTTTTGCTCTCCTCTTCTCTATCCCGTTTGATAAGCCCATCTATGTATTCGCCTAGCTCATGTGTTCAATAAAACCACTCGCCATGCTTCCGCTGCCCTTGAAACATTTGATGCACTGCCGCGTCTTGAACAGACGCGGGCTATGCCGATGTATACATAAATTCTAATTAAACCGACATTACCGTAGCGTCGCGTAGTGCATTGTACTGTTTTGGTAGAGCGGGACTCTACTCCCTCCCGTGTGCCAAATTAATGCATTGTACACCGCCCATTTAGCGTCAGCAGGAACAACTGATCCTGAGAAGACTCTGTAATTATGTCCCGCTAGAGCACAAATTCTATTAAATCCTCCATTTGTAGAATTCCCGGGAAAGACGATAGACTTGTAGCCTATCGAATCATATGCGTTGCGGGCATCGGCTATGCCATATGCGTTGCGGGCATCGGCTATGTTATGGAGCCAAACCCATCCGGGATTACTGATAGTTGGCTTGAAGAACAGTGCGACAGGTGCGATAAACACATCCGTGTTACCGGTGTTGGCGATGTCCCATTCTAGATACTGGGGATGACCAGGCACCAGTAGAACGCGAGTTATGGAGATAGATAGCCGGGGACTTGGCGTTGGAGTTGACGAAGGAACTGGTGACTGATATGAGGGGTGCGCCTGCGAACCAATGCACGCAGTAATAACAATTTCACACGCTGAAAAAAGAATAAGGAGCGTTAGCATTAGGGATAATATTTGTTTCTTCATGGAGATTCACCACCCGTTCATGGGTGTAAGCTTCATTAAAGAGCTATCAGCTCTCAATTTTTTAAATACGCAGCCAGCAATGCATGTGTAACTAATAAAATTAACCATTTGTTACCACCTCCGTATTTGGTGACTCTCGAGACTCGATGGAACACCCTCGCAAGAGGGCATTACTATACAACCGCTTGCTCGAATAAAGTTTTAAATTAAAAGTGCTCCTAGGAGCAACTTTATACCAACAACTCCATGAGGTTTACATCGCTAGAGAAACTACGCCCTAGCACGTCTTTAAATCACAAAATAATAAAGCTCATTACCACTATTTTTGACGAGAATCAAACCACATTTTGAAGGTTGTTGGTTTTTCAACATAAACTTCTATCAAAACTGGATGAAGTCAAAACCGGGTAAAGTAAAAGATGTTTAAGGAGACGTGGCCAAGCATTATTTTTCTGTAGTTATCTGTAATTTGTTATAATTTCTCTAATCGTCATCGTAATACTTTTACGGCTTCTTCACCATCTTTATCAGATGTGGGAGCGAAATTAATAGATACGTGCCCTTCTAATGGCACAACATCGAGCACCGTTTGCTTCTAGATGGCTACCCTATAGTTTGGGCAAAACGAACTCCCATCTCAAAAGCTTTTTCACAATCTTTTGGAAATTCTCCTTTTCGTCTCTTTGCTTTCTCTTCAACGTTAAATGCTGATGACTCATACTTAGAATAATCGTCAAATTGATAGGTATCGGTAACAAACAGCGATTCTGATTCTCCGAAGACCCTCTTCATTACCATTTCAACAAAATTGAGAGACTGATCATAGCCCATTAGTTTCATCTGGTCTTCTCGTGCATTCATAGTGTAAATTAAACCCGTCTTGATGCTCTTCTTAAAAAGCGTTGAATGATTTACATCATACATCAAGTACGGGAATATCAACCTTTCCATTAAGGATCTCATCTCGCCGGTAGCTGTTCCTAGGTAGATAGGAGAGCCCAAGATAATGGCATCAGCTTCCTCAGCTTTTGTGAGAATTGGTGTCAAATCATCGTTTACGGCACACCTGCCATAGCTCTCGCCATTTTTCAATTTACATGCAAAACAGCTGATGCAGCCTTTAAAATTGAGTTTATAAAGATGAACGAGTTCAGTCTCTGCTCCCCGTGAAGCTGCTCCTTCAAGCGCATTATTTAACAGCGTTGCTGTATTGCATTTGGTTCTCGGACTTCCGTTTATGGCTAATACTTTCACAAGCATAGCGTCTCGCTTATGGCTATTTAACCTTTTGTTTATACGAATATGTATCTAAACATTGACCCCTCAGACGCCTCAACCCACAAGTCACCTTGTTGTTCACAATATTTTCTGAGACTTCTTGGCAACGCCTCGGCAGCAAGATAAGTCCAGTGACAAAGTCAGACTAAGAAGTCAACGTCTCTCCAGTACTTCATGTAAATGTCATATACATTCTCTGGTAACGGATTTCGATAATGGCTCCACGAAACGCCTGAAACTCCGTGTGTCAAGATATAGGCTCTATTCGACTGATCCCACTGAATAACGTCTCCGAGTTGTTCGGCGAATTTTCTCAGATCGCCGCAGACAAAATGTCCCCCATGGACTAAAGGAATTTTTTTCCTTCTCGCCCATTTGTCGAAGTATTCATGTGCAAATATGTGGGTATCGTCTTTTCGATTTCTGCCGTCTAGAAGCGGCGTCACCGCATCAACAACACCCGGGTGTAATGGCACATAGTGCTGCATCCTTATTTTATCCTGTTGTGGCAGCACGTCAAGCACTGGAGGGTTGCGCCGTAGAGCGGCTCGAAACTGCCCGACGGTGAGTTTGCGGATGGTGGCGATGGGCCGTTGTCCTGTGTATGCACCGAAAAGAACAAGAGCCTTGTAATTTTGGCACTGTCGCGTGGTAAACTCACGGTTTTTATGACCTTCTTCTATAGCAGCTAGCACAATTTTGGTATCCTCTGTTATGACAATCCATTTTGTTATCCGTTTGCTCTCCTTTATCGCTTTGGGCATCTCTAAAAACAGGTCAAACTCCTTGTATCGCGTATCGAAATGTGTCTTTGTGAGGTATCGCAGGAAGGCTTTTGCAAAGTTAAGCACCTTTTGCTTTGCACAGATGTCAGTGTATTTGGTAAGAACGTAATTGCGGAGCGTTTCGAGGCTTGCCTTGCTGATCTGTCCTTCCGTGGTGTTCCAGAACGTTTGAGATGCTTTGTTTATCCAAGGCACCGTTGCTGCACTAACGCCCGTCTTGCGAAATGTTGTATAGCTTCTCAGTTCTTGGGACTTGTAGGCAAGTTCGAGCGACATTAAGGTTTGGCGACATTGCTGTTGTCCACGATTCGTGTCAAGCTCTTGCGAGCTTGTACAAAGAAGGCTGTTTTGAGCTTTATTTGTCGAAATACTCGAAAAAAGAGACCTGTGGAGGCCACGACTCGGGTTCGAATCCCGACCTCGGCCTTTTCCTTCGACTTCTTTTGTTGATTGGCAGTTAAAAGTGCGATTATTTTTAAAAAGATGATTTTTTATTCAGTCATACTGATAGGTCAAAAGGTGGCTTTATGATATGCTTCCAAGCATGTCTTCATGTCATAACATAACATTTTATGATGAGACCATAAAGAAGCCTGTACCTGAAGTCTAAAACCCAAAATGACAACCTACAGAATCAGCACCGACAAGTGAATAATGCCAGCGACGATAGTATATATGACTATTGCAAGGCCGATTATGAGCACAATGTTATCAAAAAAAAACATCCGTAATTCACCTCCTTTGTCTACATTGGTTTGCGTATAATTTTTAAAACACACATCTATATGCGTAATCTCCATAAGTGTTGCGGCCCTGCCACCAATCAAAATTCTGCCTTTAACTCGCACATTAGGGATAGGCACTCATGTTAAGGATGACGGGCTACCGAGATGTATAAATCGTCATATTATAAAAGCACGAAGTTTCCCGGCTTTTCGCCTTTGCCGAAGCGTTCCCCTCAAAAGAGTTTGAAGATGCATAGGCAGTTTTTCCAATTTTTCCACAGGTGTGGCGTGGTTTGTGGTTTTTTCAGTTTTTTAATTGTTAAAACATTGCCCACAATATCGGTATGTTACGCATCTATTATTAGAGCCCGAGGTCTATGAGGAGTGGAATGAGCACTGCAATGCTCGTTATCAATCTTCGAGCTTCTTCAAGCCCTGAGTTCCCTGCTTTAATGCTATACCTACACCAATAAGGCCTGGAACTACACTTATCCCCACGCCAGCAAGTCCTATGAGCGCAGATGCAACCATTGCACCGCCTATTATAAGCGCAGATGCAACCATTGCTAGTGAAAAAAAGGTCATCCGGTCACCTCCTATATCAATACATTGTTTTGCTTATAATTTTAAAAACGCATAACTAATATGCGGTGTTTCCTTAAATGTTTCGTCCCTGCCGACTTTTCTTTCAGGTCAGAAAAGCCTCATAAAATTAATTTTTCTAATTTATCCAGCTTACTTTAAAGTTACCACAAACCGAGAGAAGACTAATAACGCAGTCATTTGCTCGATTGAGTTCACATCGCTCTTTTTTTGTCGCTGTGGGCATTGATGAACCCCTGTGCCAGCTGCACGGTGCATTGTCGGAAGAGGACAAACTGTGAAAGCGCGTCAAAATAGCAATATTCATGATATAAAAGTGCCGTTTTGTATCATAGTTATATAATAGTATTTTTTCACACTGCGCAAATAAAATAACCGCAAGTTTAATGCTTTAAACAGATACTTTAACGTCTTAAAAATGAGAGGGGCGCTAAAAATGAACAAATGTATCGCGCTTTTATTTATATCTATTATTGTATTGGCATCAGTGTTTATATCGGGGTGTACATTACAGAGCAATCAAAAACCACCTAGTGCCGCGGCATATAAACATTTGGTGAAGATTAATGAAGACCATCGTGACTATTATGATGCAAGTTATCACTCAACAGATAATTTAGTATCAAGTGAAAATGACGTAGCACGATACGCGGGCTAGAGCAACGTAACACATTAATGAAGCGCATAACTGTTCATCTGATACAATAAGAGAGAATCATCTAACCAAAGAAACACAGAAAGAAGGTCAATTCATCACTTTTTATGATAGGGGTATCTTCATTTGTGGGCGTGAAATAGCCTACCCACTGGTAAAAAATTTTGAAAAATATATAGTTCCATCTATTATTTTTGTTGCAGTTGCACTTAAGGAGAGAAAGTTTAGATACGCTTCCAAGCCCGCTTTATACACGATGAAGTACATTTTTGTAGTGGTTTGAAAAAGAAGCCATTAGCGAGGTTTAATTTCAATTATGAGAATCTGTCCAATGCGATAGTAGTTTGAAAAAATAAGTAGGCTTTGAAGGTATTTTTATTTCGGCATCAGTCGGTTAAACATCTTGAGGGTAGACACCTTGATTTCTCCCGGTTTCGACGTATGTATGAAAAAATAGGTGTTTTCACTGAAAGTCGCCTTGGCGGCCACCACTATCTGTTGCACCGTTAGCTGACTACTGTTATCTCCATCACATTACTTATACAAGGGGCGTATTGATTGTCACCCCAGAACTCCTCCCTTAAGTAATGTGTGCCCACTCCGGTGGAATCGTACCACATCGAAGCGTCAAAAGAGCCATCCGCGTTCGTCGTGAAGTTCCATTCCCAGTACCACGTGCTGTTGTTATAGTAAGAATGGTATACTAATTTATTACCCAGACCGGTATTGCCCGAGGTGAGCCGTCCCTTGATGTCAAAATTCTGCCCTACCTTCACTTGTTTAGGATAATCAGTGAGTGTGATACTTGTCGGCTGCTGGGCCTTTACATCTGTTACAATTTTACTGTGAGGTGCGGCTGCCGGGTTAGTCGTCGATGCTGCTGTGACATTTAGTAGACAGAGGGTCAAGAGTGCTAAGACCGATAAACTTACCATTCTTGTTTTTATTTTCATATTATAGTCACCTAATTCTTTTTTAGGATTGAAGCTCCCTAATTAGAGGTTATTCTCACAGATAAAGCTTTGTGCGATTTTGATGCGTATTTACGTGATGTGAGAGTGCTGCATATCATTTTTAAAAAAATAAGTAGGCTTTGAAGGGGACACGGCGGCCGGAAACGGCTTGGGACATCAGATTTTTGGCCGTGGAAAGAGTTAAAACGCACTGATTTATTGTCATGGATCTGACCGCCAGCAGGTGGAGCTTGTCCCTTAACTAGTCCCACGGCATTTAGTTGTTCTTAAAAACGATTTTGATCAAAATCCACGATATAGGTTTATGCGCGGTAAAGGATTACGCATCGTTGATCAGAGTACTCGTTTTAAGATTGTAATTTTTCTCCTTACAGGATAGTCTTTAAAGGATAAGCTTCCAACCCTTTGACTTCTTATGTAAAGTGCAAATATACAGTTACGTTGGCGGTGGCAGGAAGAACCATGAGAGTATCGGATGCAGTATATGAAGTAATAGGAACACCGGCCAGAAGACTATGTGTATTAAAAACCCAATCATCTCGTTTCACCTCCTTTTTATATTCCATTGCGTGTGCTTATATATAATTTCGTTGCGTGTGCTTATATATAAAATTTTGTGCCCCCGTCACTTCCACTGCGTATATAATGCTTCTGGAATTGTTATACCGATGTGAAAGCCCTGTACCTTCCGCTCGAGCTTTGTACAAAAAGCTACTGAAGGCTAATTTTGATTCGTATTTATGTGAGAGATGGTCGAACGTTATCACAGAGAGGGCATTTGAACTGCTTTTATACCCATAAACTCATGATGTTTTATAACGGCTTGGAAAAGACGTCATATCGGGGGCTAAATCCAAAAAAAAACGATAATACCGGTAGTTTAGCGCAAAATAAAGTTGTTTTAAGGTATATGGTTTAGGTGTTCATGTGCCTAACAATGTCGAAAAATAGATAGATATGAGATAAAATCACATCAGTTTGGTGCGATTTCTGGGATGGATTTGAACGATTAAGGCATTATCTGGGATATCAAAAAGACCATTTTGGGGCCATTTTCATAATTTAAGCACATATCTCCATTATTGGGTGTGCGCATCATCGCAATTCTATCCCTATAAATATCCCACATCGGTCTAATTTTATTCCGTTTTCTTGTTATTTTCGTTTTTTCTACCGTTTTGTTGCATGGACTAGTGTTAAGTTAGTAGGGTAGTGTAGAGCGGTAATTTTTTACCAATAGTATTCCCCCACCACGTTACGATAAATCGTGTATCACGTGCCGCACGGAGAGAAAGTTTAGATACGCTTCCGAGCACATTTTCATGCCTTACCTCTCCGAGTTACACATGTAGTTTACCCTAGCACATCGCATTCAACAATTCAACATTCGCCGTTGGGGCTGACGTTCCGCTTGACTCCGCGATCGTAGTACCTTAGCATCGTTTAGTGACTGTGTGGGCAAATCCTCCACGATGCATCGATCCAAATCACAATTTTAATCCATGAAATGATAAATAGGTGATTTCGTTACCTAAACGGATGAGCAAGACCTCACTTGATCCAGACAAAGACTGCTACAAGTAACCAATAAATGAAAAGGCCTCCAACTACTCCAATCTTAAACCCCGCTTCCAGCTTTTCGCGAGGCCTATTGTCCCCCAAATATTTCGCCGGAGTTAAGATCCACGTCATAAGCACGGCCAGTGCCACCACGAATAGCCACGATATCTGTGCATAAAAGTAGATCGCGACGCCGGAGAGAAACAAGACGATGACCGATACGACGTAAAGCGCCCTCTCGGTAGTGGGGCGGGGCCGGACAAAGAGGGCGGGAATTGTTGGATCAAGTCCTTCGTGCGTGATTTGTATCGCCGTCGCAACAGCTGCTATAGAAATGACTGAAAACCACGGGAGCGGAGTTAAGATGGTCTCGGGGGAGAAACCAATCCATATTGTCACAGGAACTAACGCCAGAGGCAAGATTACTGTAAGATACCCGATGTTGTCGCGCGTATATCGTGAGTAGACGAGGTTACCTGCAATCACTAACAGTCCCAGTGCTACGAAAATCCAGTTAAAGAACACTATCGCTATCGCGATCCCTATTCCAGACAAAATCACCGTGTAGAATACGGCCTCAGATTTCGAGAGTAACCCAGTAGCTAATGGCTTCAATGGCCACTTCGTTTTGTCCCTCTCTGTATCGATGATGTCGTTTGTCATATTTGTGACTGCACCAGCGAGAAACACTACGACCAGCAAGGGTAGAAGCCGAAGGTCATTAAAGCTCGCACCCGCTAGCGCCGCTATACCTAGTGCAAATAGTAAATACGTGATGTCAATTCCTATCCCCGGCAACGCTATGAGCCCGATAATTTTATTTCGAAATGAGCGCTCAGTAGGTGCCATTCTTATAATTAACACGTCAGTTGCCGACACTTGTGCATTTGCCATGCGTTTTTGTCCCCATATTAAACGAGATTTGCTTAAAATGTTACTTGTAGCCTTCTTAGTAATAAAGTAACGCTTTTGTTTCTTTAAGTGGACGTAAAGTACATCACCAATCGCCTGAAGAAGATCCATCAGTAAAACTCTTGAGGCGATGACAGTGCGCGAAGATCAACCCATCTTTAATGCCCAACACAACTTAGTGCATGGAATAGTCTGACTATACGGCGTTACTAGCGTTGACGTCCACCCCCGTATGTTCCGGTAATATGCCGCTCATCTCGTCAAGTCTAGGATCGACATTCACACACTCTAGCTTTACTCAAGAGACGGCTTTGAAACCATGGAGGTTTATGCGCAGTTTAAAGGTGATGCCCTGTGAGAACTGTAAATTGGAGTCGCGTTTTGACCGTCAATATGTACGATAGACGCGCAATGAGGATTCGCTAGAACTGTGAACCGTTGGAAGCAAGACAACATCCGACCAGTACTGCATATACACATCATACACATACTCAGGTAACGGATGTCTATAGTGCGTCCAGTCAACCCCTGATACGCTCTTAGATGAACGCTCAAATAGAAGCGATATGATAAGTGGTTTTACACTAAGAGTGTAAGGTGAATCTATATCTACTACTTAGCACACGTACATTATGATGAATTGATATGGCAGACGACAGCAAGTTCATCACCAAGTTCATTGAATTCGGCCTCAGTGAAAAAGAGGCACAGCTCTACCTCCACCTGCTCAAGTACGGGCCAAAGCCCACATCCCTGCTTGCAAAATCGCTCAAGACGTACAGAGAAGATGTCTACCGCACGCTCACCGTTCTCATCGACAAGGGCATGGTGAAGCCCTCACTCGATTCGCCAACAATCTATGTGGCGGTGGATCTTAACATCGCGCTCGAGACTGCGCTTAAAAAGCACGAGAGCGAACTCCGCGAGATGGAAAGCAGAAAGCAAGAGCTTCATGAGATTTCAAAGCAACAGCATTTTAGGCCATCCGATGAGTTTTCCACATTTAGAATTCTCAAAAGCGTTAAAGACGTAATGGCTATGAGTATAACCAGCTTGAACTCAATAGAGCAGGAATTTTTGGCATGCGTTAATGAGGTTGCGACAGTCATTGTCGACTTATTCGGAATAAACGAAGTAGGCAAAGCTTTTGTAGACCGCGGTGGAAAGATAAGGGTCATAACTGATATCTCGTACTCAATCATTGAATTGGTGCAACGTCTCTTAGACATTGGCTATGACATTCGCCACTTCAGTCACTACTCGGGGGTAATGTTTGTAGTGTTTGATAGGAAGAGCTGTATAAGTGCGATAAATGCCGACGTCAAGCGCATGTCGCTCAATGAACCGCTTTCAGCCTTATGGTCTGATGATTCTGCCTATGCCAATTACCTTGTTTCCACTTTCGAATTGTTGTGGGAGCAGGCAGTCCCTGCAGCACAGCGGATAGAAGAGTTGTTAACGGAAAGACCTCCACAAGCCTGACGGATGGTCGTACTATGCCATTTAGCTACGTTGACGACGATGCTGTTGCTGATTTAAAAAACCAGTCTGTAAATTTCTTGCAATAAAACAAAACCAGATGAAAGCAGTGTTGCACAAACTTGTTGTCACTCAGCTTTATAAACTTATTAGTACTGTCTAATGACAATGGCTGATGGAACAATTATAACAAGCGTTACCGACGCCCTCGCTGTCTGTTCGAATATTATAGAGTCTGCGAACAATGAAGTCGTCTATATCTCCCCTCCTTCGCTGTTAGTCCTTGCCTCCCAATTCGGCCTACGCGAGAAAACCAAAATGCTTATACAGAAAGCTGGGAGCGTGCGGAGCATTGCTGACTTCTCATATCCGTATATTGATGAGATGCGAGGGCTTCTGGACATTGGGGAAGGTGTGCACCACGTCTCGCAGTACCAAGGAATATTTATGCTGGTGGGGGACAGACGGGAGAGCATCAGTTCGATGAGCATCGACGTCAAGAGTCTTTCGATTGATACTCCCGTTGTAGCACTCTGGAGCGACGACCCTACTTATGCCGAGTATCTCATGTCTATCTTCGAGACGGCGTGGGGACAGGCAGTACCCTGCAGTACAGCGGATAGAAGAGCTGTTGAAAGAAGGGCCTCCGCAAGTTTAAGGATGAGCCGCAAGTTTTATTGAACGAAGTGTACGTCCTTCCAGTACTTCATGTAAACGTCATACACATACTCAGGTAATGGATGTCTATAATGCGCCCACTCAACTCCTGATACGCCGTGGGTAAGAATATACGCGCGATTTGATTGATCCCACTGGATGATGTCGCCGTATTGCTCAGCAAATTTCCGAAGGTCTCCTGCAACGAAATGTGCTGTTACGCGAGAAATCATCGTAAAGATAATACGTATATATAATAGAAATCTGATTTACAAGTTATGACAAATAATATTGTTGTTGGAAACGTCGAGAACTGCCACAACCTTGTCGTTGGAAACGTCAGGAACTACGGCCCCCCCGATTGCTCGTATCGACTGTGGCATTCCGACGTTATTGTTCCGGGCAATCCCAACACCATCTTGGTGCATGGAGCATCCATCCGGCTGCTAGGAACACTTCCTATACTTGGGCATATACGAGAGAGGCCAAACAACTGTTTCTGTCAACTGGGCACTCTCCTACACAATGAGCTCAACGGAGGCCATAATGTATGGGAGTTTGAATATGCGGACGAACTTTTTGTTGGTCCTTTCACACATGAAAATGTGTACTTCAACTTCGGTGACCTAACTACGTATGGCAAAAGGCTAATACAGGCTATAGGGACAGTGAGAAACTGCAATCCAGGCGTCAACGTCAATATTATCGCTCATTCCATGGGAGGGTTGGTAGCGAGATACGCCGCCCAGAATATTCAAAATGGACCGGTCAATAAAGTTGTCACACTGGACACCGGGCATTTCGGATTTGATATGGCTGCGTTCTTTGATCTATTCGTGCAAAATTTACCCAAAGAAATACGGGATAATGCACTCTGTGTGGATCAAACGGCACCGGGAAGTGAATTCCTTAACACGCTGAATAGGAACTTTAGGCATTGCACGGTTAAACTGTTATCACTCGCTGCGGGCGAACCATTACTAGGCATCACCGTCGTTACCTTGGCATCATCACATTTGGGACAGGTATCTAACGACGGAAGCATTAGCTATAATGAAGAGTGCACGCCGTATGATATTGTGCAAAATGTAAACCATTTGAGCTTCATAGAGATTAACGATGAACGCCACCCAGCATTTGAACTAATTAAAAATTTCACAATTGAACACCACATTTAATACAGGTCACATCGGCCAGCCCATCTCACCCCCATTATGAAATACATATTTTATGGTCGTGTTGTACCATAAGTCTCAATCGGGATATCCAAGACTGTTGTCAAACGGTAGCAGTTAGGAACTATTAAAGACCGCATAAATGATGTTACTATTAATCCAGAATACCATGCCGTGGTTTTTTTACCGTGGACATTGATCCACCTTATCAGGACATACAAATCGAATTTGCTCCTAATCAATATGCTCAAGGTCGGCTCACTAAGGGACAATCAACGATACGGACTGACGATATCAAACTGATTATGTTGGCTAGCTGGCTAATAATTGACTAAAACCCAATGCTAAGAGGTGTTCCACCTGTTTATTTCAACTCTTATTTCAGTGTCTTTATGCCTTGCCAGATGATGCCGCTGGACTAAGATACACTTGCACCATTTTAGCTCACCTTATCCTCTATAACAAACTGTTTTTCTATGGTAAATAATGTAATATTTATTTAGATTGTAACGTAAAAGATTGACCGCGCCATAAGAAAGCAAAACATGATAAAAATATGCGTTTTATGGATGCCAGTTCCTTCATTATTTTCTCTGAAGATAGTTTGATGTCTTTCCAATACCGCATATACACATCATACACATACTCAGGCAGCGGATGCCGATGATGATGCCCACTCAACACCAAACACTCCGTGTGTGAGAATGTAAGAGCGATTAGACTCATTCCATCCGATAACGTCCCCCCATTGCTCGGCAAATTTTCTCAAATCTGATGGTACAAAATAGCCTTTACAACGAGATAGTGGAATTTTCTGCTCCCGTACCCACTTGTAGAAGCTGACGAATGTGAACATTGGTGCCTTATTTGCCCTGCCATTGCAGAGAGTGCTCAACACCTCCGTGAGTTGCGGATGGAGAGGGACGTAATGAGCCATTCGTATCTTGTCTTGTGTTGCTTCGACGTGAAGAGTTGGTTTTTCGTGTTGTAATGCTTCCTTAAACTGTCCGACTCTTAACTTTGAAATCGTGCTATATGGTCGCTGCCCGGTGTATGCCCCAAAAAGCACAAATGCGCAAAACTGCAGAGCATGATCTTCATCGATTACGCCTTTCCTCTTAGCCTTTTGTAGGGTTGATAGGATGGTTTCGATGTCGCTTTCGGTTATGATTCGACTCGTGATGTTCTTGCGCTCTTTACGTGTTCTGGGCTTTTCGAGAAAGAGTTGAAACATAATGTAGCGGGAGTCTAACCTCGTTTTGGTAAGGTACTTGAGGAATCCTTTCGCAAAGTTGAGGGTTTTACTCTTAGCGTCGTTGCATTGATACTTGGTGAGGATGTAACTTCGTAAATTGTCACAATTGGTCTTATTGATTGTGCCGTTCGTTGAATTCCAAAAAATGAGTGCCGCTTTCTTAAGCCAGTTGACAGTCTTTTTGTCTAGTCCTACTGCGCGCCATGTAAGGTAACTCGTGAGTTCGTATTTTGTGAATTCAAGTTGGAGATGTGTTAGAGTCTGGTAACTATCCGACGTTGATGCAACATTATCTTGTTTAGATGAACGGGGGCATTGGCAACATGGAGAGAAGAGGTTCGAGTCGGAATTAGAACACGAGGCAGGAGTTTAAATGAAGAAATGGGGACTGTCGAGGCTCCGACTCGGGTTGATTGATGAGAAGGCGAAAGGCATTGTGTTCGACATCAACGATGAGTGCGTTGCCGTCGGCTTATTCAACAATGACGTGCAGCCACCCGTGCCAACGACCAACGCGGCTAAGATGGTTACACATATAGCTAAAGTTAATGGCTTCATTTTTCCCCCCATACGCAAAACAAATACATAAGATAGTTTCAATGCGGCTTAAACGTATTGGGCTGTGTGCAAGGTGTTTTTGTGGCCTTCACACTCGTGGACTTCTGCGTTCAGCTCTCAAACGGAGCCCACGCGCTCTCTGATTGCCGATTTGATTTAAAGAGCAGGGAACTACGGAGAAGACAAAAGGAACCTCTCACGGCGCTTGGTGATAACGCAACTAAAACGATAACTTTTAAGCTGAGTCAACGTGTTCTTGCGTGTTTAGTTTATTTTGATGACCGGAAGACCGTAAAGAAGGCAGATTATGGCAGATAACAAATCAAGTGAGAATTCAACAGGTGACATCTATTCAAAAAGGTCGGAGGCTTTTATAATATGAAATATAATCGAACACATAGGCAAATTTTAGCAATCGGAGGATAATTAGTATGCAAGGAGAGACCACCTCGGACTCTGTCGAAACAGAGATTGTACCACAGACACAGACACAGACACAGGCGCACCCACATCACCATACCAGCGCGTTGTTTGATCACGAACATCATCCGTACCAGCCACGCAATGTCAATCTGCTTCATGAAGCTGAGCAAAAGGCGGCTGGCGTCAATACACGGATTGCTGTTGCACTTACTAAGAGCGTTGGAACAATGTGGACAGCATATACTTTTATGCTGCTTGCTATTATCGGATTAGCGGCAATTCTCGGTTTGCTTACCCCAATCGTCGCTTTACTTGTTGTTTGGATTTCGCAAACATTCCTTCAGCTTGTTTTATTACCAGTTATCATGGTGGGGCAGAATGTCCTCGGACGAAAAGCGGAACTTCAGGCCGATGAGCAGTTTAACACGACGATGAATGGTTATAACGATATCGAACATATTATGCAACATCTCTCGGCCCAGGACGCGGAACTGCTGCGCCATACTCGTATGCTGATCCACCTGCTGGAGAAAAACGGCATCTCGCTGCAACAACTGGAGGCAGAAGTCACTTCTATCAGTCATTTGGGGGATGGTTTTGCCCAGTCACAGTCGGCAACCGATGTTCCCGCTACTTCCGCTCCTGCCGAGAGCGAGAAGTAGAATGTATAAACGAAACAGCGGGTTGCATTTCATAGCTGTTTTCTTGCTTCACAGGAGAGGGGCATTTTTCTTTCCTCACAAAGCATAGACAGCAAATATTTGTGAGGCAGTTCTGGCATGCTGCCGTCAACGGTTTTGACAATCCCCTTTTTGATAAGCACATAGGCTTCCAATTCGTCTACGAGATTGAACGTGACCGCCGCAACTACAGTCGTAACTGAGTTGTGCGTCAGTTACACGCCGATGCGCTTTTACGAAGATGGAAGGGAAAGCCCGTACTACAACTCCATTATCCCCTTAGATCCCGGAGTGAACCTCCGTTTTACCCTCCCCTACGTGGGCCCTGACGTATTCCTCGACGGCCTCACCACCACTTTGGGGCTTGGCGAACCCTCAGCATATGAACTGAGAAACATCTGGGGCGATATCGAAGAGTTTGGGTTTGGATCTGTGTCGTTTACGAGTTTGTACGAGGCTCCATGGTATTACAATAAAAGGCCCGGGGTTTATTTGGGGCACCTCTCCTTCGGGGTAAATTGTGCGAAACTCCCACTTTTTCAGGACAAAGATTAACGTCGCAAATCGCGATTGAATTTAAAATAAAATTACGAAGGCGAACTACAATGAAAAAAGAGGACTTTGATAAGAACTACCCTGTTTGGCGAGACGCTCTCGCTCTTTAATGCACTTCCGCCTAGACAAGGAAGCAACCGAACAGTTAAGAATGGGTCTATACAAATTCGTGCCGTCGATTAGCGACGCACGACTCGACGGACGTGTCTTGCGAAGCTAGCGCCAGTCTTTGCGTCAGGTTAGAGAAAGTGCTTTTCTGGGCTAAGTTCTACGTCGCTCCAGTATCGCATGTATATGTCAAAAACGTTCTCAGGCAGCGGATGCCGATAGTGTGACCACTCTACCCCCGATACGCCGTGTGTGAGGATATATGCACGGTTTGATTGCTCCCACTGGATAACATCGCCATGCTGTTCAGCAAATTTCCGGAGGTCGCCTAATACAAAGTGGCCTGATATCCGAGAAAGAGGGACTTTTTGCCGTTTTATCCACTGATTGAAACTATTATACCCAAACATAAGTTCATCCTCGTCCCTCCCATCTATCAGTGGCTGGAGAGCATCGATAACCCGTGGATGCAACGGAACGTAATGTTCCATCTTAATTTTATCTTGAGAAGACTCGACGTGGAGCACAGGTTTCTCACACTGTAACGCCTCTCTGAATTGCCCTACCGTCAGCTTTGAAGTAGTCGCCAGACTCCGCTGCCCTGTATACGCCCCGAAAACTACAAATGCAGTATATTGTAACGCCCTGCTATGACAAATACTTCCATCTAGCTCTGACTTTCTGATATAACTAAGGATATTCTCAAAGTCCCCTTTTGTGATAATGCGGCTTGTTATATTCTTCCGTTTCTTGAGGGCCTTCGGCATTTCCAAAAATACCTCAAACGCGTGATAGCGAGTATCTAGTTTTATTTTGGTAAGATACGTGAGGAAAGCTTTGGCGAAGGCGAGCATCTTACCCTTGGAATCTTCACTTTGATATTTATTCAAAACAGATTGACGAAGCATATCCATGTGCTTCTTGCTCACAGTACCATTCGTGGCATTCCAGAACGTTCCTGCCGCTTTATCAATCCAATACATTGTTTTATCGGAGAGACCTAATGCTCTTGCTTTGACGTAACTCTTTAACTCATCCTTTGTGAAAGACAACTGAAGTTCTCCCAAATCTCTTCGAGGAAGATTATGCAGCTCATTGTCGTGCATGCAAGGCTGAATACATAATGACTGACAGCTAATACCTTGGGGCTCAAATGAATTCAAGCCAATACGAGCCTTTACACGGCGAAGGTCACCGGTTCGAATCCGTTCTCATCCCCACTCGTTAAGAATAGCGCAATACAGCAAATGCCCAAATCATATCTAAAAATATGGGGAAATTGCGACGGTTTTTAATATCTGCCCATTCAATGAATGGTGCGTAGTAAATTATCACTTTAATAATCGCTCTCTACCGTCATCGGTTGCTTTAATCATTTGTATAAGTTCGCAGCAGACCAGTACATCTTCATTAGCTGGTAGGTCAACTTCACCAATTGCCACTTTTTCTTTCTCAAATTCGTTAATTATAATATCTTGATCGCTCGATTCATCGACACCAAAACCGAATATACGATTTCGAATCTGGTCATCAGTCGCATCGTCAACGGAAGTCAGCAACCACATTTAGCGTTTGGGAATTTCGACTTTTTCTGTGGTTTTTAAAAAGAAAAAAAAGTATAAATGGGGGCTTTTTTAAAAAATAAAACCGTTTAACGGCCGCCCATAACCGTCGATTTTTAACAGGCAAGAAATGCGTGTTACGAAGCTGTTATCGTTACCTCATTACTCACAGACGCCGCATTTTGACTATCGCCGCTATAGGAGAGCCTGAAGTTATAAGCCCCTGCAGATGAAAACCCCCAAGTGTCGCTGAGATGTCCACTACTGTCTGTGGTAACGTTCCACATGGCAACCCAGGTACTGTTGTAATACGTCTGTACGTCTACCACTGCGCCAGCGATGCCACTACCGCTTGCGGTAGTGAGGTATCCGGAAACGTTGAAGCCTTGGTTGACCTTCACGTTTGTAGGAGAGGTGAGTGTGAGCGTTGTTGACTGCGCGGCTCGTGCACTCGTTATATCGTTGCCATAGGCTGCAGTCGCCGGTTTGCTCACGGATGCTGCGGCGACATTGAGCGCGCAGAGCGTTACTATCGCTATGAGCGATAAACTCATCACTCCTTTTCTCATATTCATGTATATCACCTTTCAGAATGAGTTGATACATTACGAAGAGGTTGCTTGATGTCCTCAAACTGAGTTGATACATTACGAAGAGGTTGCTTGATGTCCTCAAACTCGTCGCCTAGTTTAGCTACGATTAATGCTGTATCAACATCACATCATTTTTATTTGCCTAAATGTTGCTAAGCAATAGCACTTATCTAATATACTTCCTACTATTGTATCCTATCAGTGACCTCCTCGTATAGTGCGGATTCCCGCATTGTTAGGGCATGAGAATTGCCCGTATGATATACCATTTTTTTCGTTCTCGTTTTATATGCTCTGTGATTC
The DNA here is from genome assembly GCA_963704625.1 of Methanobacteriota archaeon. Taxonomy (GTDB): domain Archaea; phylum Halobacteriota; class Bog-38; order Methanoflorentales; family Methanoflorentaceae; genus DASPRZ01. The sequence goes on from OY969924.1 coordinate 2,709,210, forward strand.
CTGCTCCTCCCTATTCACTCCTAAACCCCCCTTTGCACTCAGCTTGGCATCCAGAGATGGAGTTAGAACGGACGTGTGAATAGCGATCGCTAGGTTTAGTGAGGATAGTGATCGCTATGTTGGGGGGGATAGTGGTTACTAGCGCTAGATGATTGGTAGGATGATTGGGTAGATTGGTGGGTAGATTGGTGGGTAGATTGGTGGGTAGATTGGTGGGTAGATTGGGTAGCCTGGACCGTAGCCTGGGTAGCCTGGACCGTAGCCTGGGTAGCCTGGACCGTAGCCTGGGTAGCCTGGACCGTAGCCTGGGTAGCCTGGACGGCCGGGGTAGCCTGGACGGCCGGGGCCGTAGCCTGGGTAGCCTGGACGGCCGGGGCCGGGGCCAGGTGGTCCGCGTAGGTTTTGGTCGTCTTTCGTGACTGTAGTGATCTTTGTGGTTGGTGCGATAGGCTGCTGCGCGGCAGCCACTTCAGCGAAAATTGTCGCCGTAGCGAACACGGCGATTAAGAACGTTGCTATTATCACAGTTTGTCGTTTCATGTTCTTTCTAACCTCCGATACTACTTTATCACACGGTGCAGTATTTTAAACATTTGCACAACATTTTTTTGTTATTTTTAAATATTTTCGCTAATTCTAAGTCATTGCAACATTCTATCATTAAAGAGGTGTCGAGGTAGGCAGTTTGAGAGCGGAAACTGTAATCTTTTTTAAGGAAACCCCCCTCTGGTATGAGCTATGTTTGGCTCCGGCCAGTCCGATGCCCCAGTCACTGTCCCGCTTAAGCGCATTCACGAGTCTGACAGGCCATCTTGAAGTCATACTGAATGGACTAAAGATACAGCGGGCTATCTCAAGTCGCACAACAAGGTCTATTCAAGACCATTATTTGGGCACTCAGTAAAGAAGCCGCTCTTATACCAACCCCGCAGAGCAAGAGGCATTAATATCATGTGCGCTGGCGATTAGAAGGTTTGAGCTACTAGGAGACAGTAGAGCAGCTAAATGCTGTAGGGATCCATGCCAGCGTGGCGATATGTGACATGAGAATATAGAGGGGAGAATTATCCTAAAGGAGTTTCATCTCGATGCAGAGAGTCTTTCGATAGATACCCCCGTTGTGGCACTTTGGAGCAGCAACCTCACCTACGCCGAGTACCTTATGTCAACCTTCAATCTGGCGTGGGAGCAGTCAGTCTCTGCTGCAGAGCGGATAGAAGAGCTGTTGAAAGAGGGGCCTCCGCAGGTTTAAGAGATAGACGTAAGTGCTATCGAACGAAGTGCACACCCTTCCAGTACTTCATGTAGACGTCATAGACATATTCAGGAAGAGGATGTTTGTAATGTGACCATTCAACTCCCGATACGCCGTGAGTCAAAACGTATGCTCGATTTGATTGATCCCACTGAATAATATCGCCATATTGCTCGGCGAATTTGCGGAGATCTCCTAGAACAAAGTGGCCTGAAATCCGCGTTAATGGAATTTTTTCGCGTTTTAGCCACATCAACAAGCTATGATACCCAAATATTAGCTCATCATCTGCTCGGCTATCAACGAGTGGTTGCAGAATTTTGACCATTCGAACACCATAGCTGTCACACGCAAACCGCAGCCTTTATCGGCTATGTTTCCATGTTCTTGGACCAATTAAATTTTAAGAATATTAACGAAGTGATCGCATCAGGCAGGCCCTTCTATCCTTCCGTTTGCCCGGAAAATCCTCTGTCAAGAGGGATAGAAGAACTTAGCTTTTGGAACCGATTGATGCCCACTCAGCTACTGGCGCACACAAATCATTCACAACACGAATCGCTAGTAACCTACGCATGGACTCTAACTGTTCTTCCTTCGATTGGCTTGCAGAAGGCTGGCACAAATCACTCGGATGATCCAGCAACATCAACTTGGCACTAGCCAGTAATGATATTTTAAAAAACCGGCAGTGAAAATCTGTCCGTTTAAAGCACGAGCCTGTCACCGCGTAGTTGTGCCCTTCGCATGTGCCTGCAAATGCTTACGAATATGCAACTGCTGCACAGTTCGTTGTCCAAGTCAGGTGCAGAGAATACGTCGAATAATGGTTCTTCAACAATGAGGGGAGTGAATCGGAAACATGGATATTCAAGACCATCTGGAGCGAAACATGTGACATATCTTCCAGTGCCACAGAAAGTATGACTGTTGCGAGTCCGGTCGAATAATTGATCGAGTTCACGACTAAGTATCTTCGGCCTAGACAACTTTGGATGGTGGTAATAGAACGAGACCAAATGGTCCAGTTGCTCTACCCACGCATGCACAGCTCGGCGCTCAGAGTCGATATCTCCCCAAACATCCTCAGAAATAACGTCGAATTCAACCGATAGCCCTAAACTGCAAATGTGGACGACGCCATCGCGTGTTTGATCAATTGTGTCTGGCCCAATCGTCATTTTCACCGGTTGCTCAGGCCAGTTTTTCCGGAAGAAGTCGAGGTGCGGAGCGACCGAATCATAGGAATTGCAGCGGTTTCGATCGTGTGCGTCTTTGGTACCATCAAGACTGAGGCTTACGGTGACTTGCTCGCGATGTGCAGTGAACCACTGCTTCATGTAATCATTGAGCAAGGTTCCGTTCGTCTCAACCATGAACCGACATGATTTAGCCGGTGATGGCCAGGAAGTGTTCAAAAACCAATCAACCACTTCGCGAATGGTATCAAACTCCAGTAGCGGTTCGCCACCGAAGAAAACAACCACGAGATCCTTGCACTCATTATTCGCAAGCATCTCCTGGCGGATTTTAACTTTAATAAAGTCTGCAGATAGCGTCTTGTTACTCCTGTTCTTGTGCTTTTCGTAGCAATATACGCAATCGAGATTGCACTTTTCGGTGAGGACAAAGATCAGCTGGCGCTCCGGGTCTTCCAGATGAAAATACGGGCGATTCATTATCTTCTCTCAATGCACTTTCGCAGCACGTAAGGTGTGAAATCACCCAGCGGAATTCAGTAATCTAGCATGCCTTGAAACGGTTGCCTACAACTACAACTGCAGGAGTCTTTTCTAACGCCGATAAAATTTGAATCCACCAGCAAGCTGATGATACCCTTTTCAGAGAGGTAAGCGTCAGCGATCTGCTTTAGATATGCATCCTCCACGACAAAACGTTCTGATAGACCTGGAGCATTATCTATCTCATCTTTTAGGGATCGTTTCAGCGCTTCCAATGCATTATCAATCTTCTTAATTTCTTCGGCGGTTAGTTTCATTAATAGTGGCTCATAATTATCTGTTATTGTTCCGTTCACTGAGTGACTAGTCCCTTTTAGTAATTCCTCCATAATTTCGTCTCTCATTCCAATTGACGGCATATATTCCAATTTTTAAACATGCTATATAAAAACTTGTAACGACAAATACTTGTCACAATTTTTGTCAATGTTGGACAGTTTTGCTAAGATTAAACAACTAGTTTATTCTAATGACTTGTGAATTACTAACATTTTGTCAACTGTGACAAAATTTTGTCGTCACACACGCTTATAAAAAGTATCCACAAAGTTGTTTACACGTATGACAACATACATATCACTCGCGTTTTTGGGTGGTAAAGATGAATATATCTGAATTTTACTATTGTACGTCCTTGCTATTAACACGATTAGGGTATCTCATTGATATAGAGCAAATGGATTCTAAAGCAAGGGGTGAACAAGAACATAAAAGTCGAAAATGGCTTGACTTCGCCTTTGGTGTTGTTGAAGTTGTTACGGGTCAAGAACTCCCGTGGTATCAAAATTTTCATGTAAAGCTAGGAGATCTAAGTCCGGAACAACAGAAAAATCTTAGAGCTGATTGGTATCACATGACGGACGATCTTCCAATTGCGGGTTTACGCTACGCCAGAGGGCTACCCCTTATGTTTGGTGTTAAGATCGTCGATTTTGAAGACCCCAACAAGATCATTGAACGATACGAGAGGATGCACAAAGAATTTCTAAAGTTCGCTGAGGACTATATTACCGTCATCGACCGATATGGTCAAAGCAACTGTACGATTTGTTTCGCATTTACTGATCCCCAGAGCTTTGACAAAGCAGAATCTGTCTTAGGTAGCGGAAGGAGCAAAACGTCTTATTGGAAAAGGGGATATACAGCAGCCTGGTTGTTTAATCTCGATTCATTCGAGCTTATTACATCCGGAAGTTTATCCACTGCTTCATTTAAGTTTATGGAGTCTCTGGCCTCAACAGTTACCTCCACAGTTAGTGGGAATAAAGATCCTCAAAATCTTAACGAATGGAACCCACCCAATCAGTTTTTGACCTCGGGCGTGATAGGACCGCAAGCGTTTTTGGATTTTACTCGCTTGTTCTCAAAATTGCTCAAGCAGGGTGACATTACGGTGCCCACAGAGCTGTTGAACAGTCTGAAAGAAGAAGAGATTAAGCATGAGAGACAGGGGCTGGAAGCTCAACTTGAGGACATTGATAGCAAAATGAAAGTCGGTTATTTCAATTTGGGAGAAATTTTATTCAAGAAGTTCCAAACAGGAGAGATTTTCCCCGAGGCTGGTGAACCACTTCGAAAAGCTGCTCAAGTCTCGAAGACAATTGAAGATCACCTAGATACGTTGAGTGCATTGGAAGGTCGTAGGAAAGAATGGTCAGACTCACAAGAAAGGTTAAACCAACTGGAAATTGAGTCAGCCGCTTTAGAAAAAGACTTCAGAGACTACTGCGCCCAATTTGGGGAATCGTTATTCGAACAAGAGCAAGAGTTAATCAAACAAGACGAGGGTTTAGAAGAGATCTTCGCCGAATCCTTAAGGATTCAAAAAGAAGTTAACAAACGTCTGTTGCTAATTAGCAATCTTGAAGGGGAGCGGGAAGGCATATTTGGGCGCGTAAAAGCGAAGACTCAAGTTGTTTACCTAAAAGGTCTCAATCAAAAAGACCATTGGAGCATCGGCAAAAAATGCCGATCTCTTGGAATGCAGGCATTTGATACCTTATCCGATTTACCTGCAACTTGTCTTGTATACCCTCTCTGGGTAAAACTCAGAGATATTCAGGCAAAAATTGGCACCTGCAAAGAGGCAATACAAATAGAATTACGGTTAAAATCGACTGTTGAAGACCAGGTTCGAGATTTATCCGCTATAGATCAGATCGGAATTTATCCATGGAAGGATGTCGAAAGTCATTACAAAGAGGAGATCGCTAAGCTCACCAATTGTTACTCCGAATCGATTACCACTGCAGGAAGAGAGTTTAGACTTGCTAATCGAATGGTCGGTGATGAACCCCTCGAGGTTGAGAAGGTTCTTTCCCACCTTGATGAAAATAAAGGACAAATACTAAGGCAGCTTCAAGATATCGAAATAAGCTCACTCGATCATGGCGTGTGACTGCGCTGTCCGATGAAGCTGCCGCAGGGCAGGTTTCGTGCTCTTGTTGCTACGGTTTCAACCTCCTAGGCGCTTCCCACTCCAAACAAACATACGGCATCAAGAACTGGCCGGTGAACGAGTAGTCGTAAGTGCACGCCTCTTCCGGCGTAACTTCCACGACCAGCATACCGCCCCGGTCGCCGCCCTCTGGCCCCCAGGTTGATAATATAATTGGCGACCTTGATGATATCCAAGATGTACTCGAATCAGCACGCTGTTCCCAGCATCCACCAGGCGCTGCCGCTTCGAGGTAAAATCAAAATAAGCTCAATGTCAGAAGTCTACTCGCTCCAATATTGCATATAGACGTCATACACATATTCAGGTAATGGATGTTTGTAGTGCGACCATTCAACGCCTGATACCCCGTGTGTTAAGATGTACGCTCGATTTGACTGATCCCACTGAATAACGTCGCCATGCTGTTCTGCAAATTTCCTCAGATCGCCGCAGACAAAATGTCCCCCATGGACTAAAGGAATTTTTTTCCTTCTCGCCCATTTGTCGAAATATTCCTGTGAAAATATGTGGGTATCGTCTTTTCGATTTCTACCGTCGAGAAGCGGTGTCAACGCTTCAACAACGCTGGGGTGTAATGGCACATAGTGCTGCATCCTTATTTTATCCTGTTGTGGCAGTACATCAAGCACTGGAGGCTTGTGCTGTAGAGCGGACCGAAACTGCCCAACGGTAAGTTTTCGGATGGTGGCAATAGGCCGTTGCCCTGTATATGCACCGAACAGAACAAGAGCCTTGTAATTTTGGCACTGTCTCGTGGTAAACTCACGGTTTTCATGGCCTTCTTCTATAGCGGCTAGCACATTTTTGATATCCTCTGTCACGACAATCCGTTGTGTTATCCGTTTGCTCTCCTTGATCGCTTTGGGCATCTCTAAAAACAGGTCAAACTCCTTATATCTCGTATCGAAATGTATCTTTGTGAGATATCGCAGGAAGGCTTTTGCAAAGTTAAGCACTTTCCGCTTTGCGCAGATGTCGGTGTATTTGGTAAGAACATAGTTGCGGAGCATTTCGAGGCTTGCCTTGCTGATTTCTCCCTGTGTGGTGTTCCATAACGTTTGAGATGCTTTGTTTATCCATGGCACTGTTGCTGCACTGACGCCTGTCGCGCGAAATATAGTATAGCTTCTCAGTTCTTGGGATGTGTACGCAAGTTCGAGCGACATTAAGTTTTGGCAATGTTGCTGTTGTCCACAATTGGTGCCAAGCTCTTGTGAGCCTCCACAAAGAAGGCTGTATTGAGCTTTATTTGTCGAAATACTTGAAAAAAGAGCAGTCCTGTGGAGGCCACGGCCGAAACTAGGGAGGTAATCCACAAGCTGTTTGCAGCCTACGTTCACACAGTGCCGGTAGAAGAGCTACTAGCAAATGTGGAACGAGCACGGCGAGACGCCTAACTACGGTATGCGGCGATATACGGTGTGGGCGTGCCGCTTTGTCGTAAAAGCGGAAAATACCCTTTAGGTTCAGACGGAAGTGACTCAGCTTCCTTAGATAGCGGTGCACTACAATTCTTGCTGTATTTTCGTCCGCCATAGTCCGAAATTGCCTCTTTGCTCTACCGCTTAACCTTTTGCTTTTCACAGAAAATCTAGACGCCTAAAAACGCGTCAGAGGACACGATAAAGGCTGCGGCTTGAAAACTGAGGGAGAGAGGCACCGCATTCCGTATTGTGAAGAATACCGCCGTCCGCGCACTATCCAAGACTAGTTGCGGGGGCCATTACTTTGGCGATACGCGTAGGTCAGGTACTTAGCGCGGTCGTTACGTGTCATCGTATGTACTTACTGCGCACGATGCGAGCTTATGTCAAGTGTAGGCGACGAGACTATCAAGAGCGCGTTCCGTTCTATTGCGACTTATACCGCCGTCCGCACCGCGTTACATACGACTTGTTTTTGAATTGATCGTACCTTCACGGAAGGTTGTCCCATTGGTTCAAGTAGGTGTAGATGTACGGCTTGTTTACCACCATAATAATGTGTGCATCGACGTAAAGCCCTTCTAATTCCAAGCCACTAATTGAGTTTATTGGGAGAATCGTTTGGGGATTCGTCCCGTTCATATCGGTGCGAACAACGCCTAGCGCCGGTTGGGAAACGTAGAGGTGGTTGTTATCATATGCAATGCCCTGCGTTGATTTGAATGCAGGAGCGGGAATGATCGTGCCCACGTGCGCCCATCCGTTGTTTATATCGTATTTGTGCACCACGTTGCTACAGTATGACGACACGTATGCATATCCGGTCGCGGCATCAATGGCAATCCCCGACGGATCGAACGCTTGATCTGATATGTCGATAAATGTGATGAACGGGAGTCCCGACGCGGTACCCCATATGCCGATGCGCCCGCTGTCCCACTGCGAGCACGACGAGAAGTTGCAACATGCGACGTAGAGCCTGCCGTTGTAGTAACAACCGTCGCCAAGATGGTTAACGCCGACATTTTTAGCGGCATTTGTATTAGAATCGATCAACACATACGAATCGTTAAGCTTACGAATCGCCGTTGTTTCAAAAATGTAGCGATACGTTCCGTCATAGGCGATGCCTTGGCTAAAAATTCCAGCACCCTGATAGCGGGACTGCATTGTATCGTTTTGCGCTGTCTGCGCCGCCGCTTTTGGCAACATCGCAACGCTTCCAGTACACATCGAGACGACTATGAGGACGATGAACCACATTAGCGCTATATTTTTAGCGCGAATTCTGATCGCATTCATAAAATTTCCAGACGGCAATACTGCTCAGAGAGCGGAACGATAACCTCCCTAACTTGAACTACTCAAAAAAAGTGATCGAAAGGTATAAAGCTTGCGTCCATGAATAGCTCCAAAGATAGCGAAGGCAATACCTGATTGGGGATCGCATCGCGCCAACCGGAACTTTGCATGACTTTTGCAGGCTCTGTACCTGCCGAACGTTAACCCCTCTTAAGGGCGCAGATACGTCTAGGAGCTAAACCGTGGCTAAAATAAGGTGCGCATCCTCCGAGCTTTTTTCCGACTAAAAAGTCCCCACATAGATCGGCGATTGCCCGCTCATGCACCGAATGCAATACGGTAATTATCTGTCACTTTCGCCTCCGTATGACTCAACAGCGAGAACGAGCGGCTTTCCGCCAGTTAGGTTCAAAAAGATCACCGCCGTCGGGCTTTTTCCGTTCACTAGCTCGTTGAAGTGTCGCCCTAACTTGAGGCGCGACTGTCTATCATCGCCCGATATGTTGTGCTCTTCACAAACCCCTATATCGACATAATACAGAAATTGTTGGGCGCTGGCCAGGATGTGTGCCATTACGATAAGTACCAGGGGATATTTATGGTGGTAGCAGATAAGAAGAGTATTAGCTCGATAAGCATCGATGTCGAGAGTCTTTCGCTGGATACCCCCATTGTAGCGCTCTGGAGCGACGACCCCCACCTATGCCGAGTATCTTATGTCTAACTTCGAGATAGTGTGGCAACAGGCAATCCCCGCAGCACAGCAGATAGAAGAGCTGTTGAAAGAGGGGTCTCCGGACGTTTAAGGGATAAGCCGTACGTGTTATTGAATGAAGCACACGTCTTTCCAGTACCTGCATGTAGATGTCATAGACGAACTCAGGTAATGGATGTTTATAGTGCGTCCAGTCAACGCCTGAAACACCGTGTGTGAGAATATACGCTCGATTTGACTGATCCCACTGGATTATATCACCGTATTGTTCTGCAAATTTCCTAAGGTCGCCTAGGATAAAGTGACCAGCTGCGCGTAAAAGGGGAATCTTTTGCATTTTAATCCAGTGATAAAAACTGTAGTATTGAAACATTGATTTACCATCAGCGCCCCTCTTGTCTAATAGCAGTTGGACAGCTTCGATTACCTGTGGATGTAAAGGAACGTAGTGCTCCATTTTAATTTTATCTTGTGACGATTTAACATGCAAAACAGGTTTATCAGACTGTAATGCATCTCTAAACTGACCCACTAAAAGCTTCATCATAGTAGCAATAGTTCTCTGCCCTGTATAAGCACCAAATAAAACAAATGCTCTGAATTGTTGGGCCTTGTAATGATTTAGATTACCTTCCTGTTCGGCTTTTAAAATATGCGAAATTATATTAGCTATATCTTCCTTCGTGATAATTCGCGCAGTCAAATTCTTTCGTTCTTTGAGTGCTTTAGGTTTTTGCAAGAATATTTCAAATGCTTGATAGCGAGTGTCTAACTGGATTTTGGTTAAATATCTCAGAAAAGCTTTTGCGAAATTAAGTGCCTTGTCTTTGGCATACTCACACTGATACTTGCTTACGACGAAGTTACGTAAAACCTCCATCGTAGATTTATTAATTGCTCCGTGAGTTGAATTCCAAAAAATTGCTGCAGCCTTATTGATCCACGGTATTGTTGCTTTGCTCAGCCCTACTTTTCGCGACGTAGTATACGTTTCTAATTCATCCTGTGCGAACTCTAATTGAAGAAGTGAAAGGTTATTGCTGTAAGAATAAGAGTTAAAACTAGAATTAGACACGTAGTTCTCTGACAGTACGTTGGACATCATCGAATAGCTACTAGGACTATCATTATATAAAGAAGGACAAATCGAGGTGCATTTGTCAAAAGAGCCCGCCCTGTGGAGGCCACGACTCGGGTTCGAATCCCGACCTCGGCCTCTTATATGAATCTCTTTTGGTGATTTATCTGAAAATGGTGTTATTTTTAAAAATGGTTGTTTAAGCTCTTCGATTTGTGATTCGAGAGCTGAGAGGCTAGATTCAACGTTCTTTTCTGTCTCAAGTTGTGCAACTTTTGAGGTTAGTTGTGCAACCTCCTGTCACGCTCTCGCTCTTTTCAATATCGGGTATTATCACAAATACGGTTTGCCCTGCAAGTTCTGATTTATATATTTGAACAGAAGTACCTATGGCCTCAGAACATTGTAACGGTAGGCGAATTAGGATAGGTGATAGTTGACTTTAAATATTGTTTACCTATCTTCGATATTCCTATGTAGTGCATAAGCTCACCATGATTTAAATTGGTTATAAAATAATTCAATCTTTCTAAATCTTATAAACGAGATCAATTGAGCGAAAGGTGTTGTTGGATGCGTTGAAGGATTTAATGTGTGATATAATACACCCTAATCGCTGAGTTGCCATATCCGATTTACATTATCATGATCATTCTCGCTTTAAAGCATCGTAAAACATATGTAACGGTTATTTACATGGATGCTGAAGTATGAACAGTTGTTCTGATCAATTCCACGTAACTAATCATCGTCGTAACAATAACCCCAACACTAGGTGAGATTATGAAGACCCTTATCGTATACAAGCCATCGCATGAACACCGAGAAGGTCGCAAAGGCCATGGCGGAAACCATGAATGCGCAGCTCACAAAAGTTGAGGACGTGCGGCCGGAAGAGCTGGTAGGATACGACCTCATCGGCTTTGGCTCGGGCATCTACGGGTTAAAGCACCACAAGGCACTGATAGACCTAATAGAAACCATGCCTGCAATGGACAAGAACGTGTTCGTTTTTTCGACCACCGGCAACTTTCGAGAGGTCAATCATCAGCTCATCAAGGAGAAGCTTACAGAGAGAGGCTGTCACATCGTCGGCGAGTTTACCTGTTTCGGCGAGTTCGCGGGCGCGCTGCGATTGAACAGAGACTGGAAAGGAGCGCTAGCATTCATTGGCGGTAAAAACAAAGGGCACCCGGACGAAAAGGATCTGGAGAACGCCCGTGCGTTTGCAAAGGGCCTTTTGGGTGCATAGGTGGTTGTCAAGTATATCGTCTAATGACAAAATCGCTCGCTGACGCTATACGCTGGCTCTATGAGAATTTTTCATGTCTTCCCCCTCAGAGTCACACATGTAGTTTACCCCATCACATCGCATTCAACAATTCGACATTCGCCGCTGCCATAGTCATAATGCTTCAAGATCTATAGCCTGCTGCTAGTGCTTGTTGAGCAGTGTCAAAACACACTTTGTGTCCAGGTTTAATTTTTGAGACGCATGGACACCGGGCATAGTAAAGAACATGTGTGCTTGAATCACCAACAAAGTTACAGCCCGCCGCGTGAGCAGTCGGTGTTTTAGATGGAGTTGCAGTTGGCACTGTCGTCGCTTTCCGACTTGTTACTGAGCTCCGTGTCGTCGTTGCATTTATTTTTGAAGTTTTTGCAGCAGTTGATGTTGCAGATGAAGGACTTGTAGTATTCGTAACACCTCCAGTGCATCCCGCGACAAACACAGTAGCTAACACAATAGTAATCATGAATATAACCAAAAGCTGTTTTTTCATTTTATCCCTTCTTTTGGGGAAAATTTTCCCGTAGTTAGAAGTTCTCCTCACAAATAAAACTTTGCGCGTTTTTTATTCGTATTACGTGACGTGAGAGTGCTGCATATCATCTTTGACATATGACTCCAAACTGCACGTTTGACGCTAACAAATGGGGTTAGTTTTATTATTTACACGCGCATTGTTACGTGTTTTAAAAAAAACTAACAGTTGTGGCTTCAATACAGCGCGGGCCATCAACATGGTGGTGAATCTCTATGAGAAGACAAATGCTATCACTATTTTTGACGCTCCTCATTCTTATTACGGTAGGTGGGGCTGTCAGTGTTGTCGGTGCAGCGTCGCACGTGATTATTGGGCAAGTATCGAAACCAACTGTCACAGCGGCAAGTTGTCCGTTTGTCGGTAATGCACAGACACACGTTTACCATTATGCGGGCTGTTACTGGGCAACAATAATTAAACCCGAAAATAGAGTGTGTTTTAACACCCCGTGCGATGTACAGGCCGCTGGTTACAGACCATGCGAACACTGTAAGCCAATCTGTCGACTCGTCGTGAGATAATGGATGTGAGTTTAAAAAGTAAGGTTGAAAGGTGATCTATCTGAACATGAAAAAGGCACTGATATGTTTATTGATTGCAGCGATATTGACTCTCTGCGTACCGAATGTCGCTGCAGCAACGACGGATATATTCGACTGCAAATTTGCTTTTTGTCGTATTGAGCCATCAAACCGGATATGCTTGAAAATACTTAGGCAGATGTGACAAAAACCGCAGTATTCGCCATCACAAAAGTTAGTATTGAATCGAGCATAAATTTCTTTTGCTAGCTCAATCGGCTTTCTCTCTTTCAATACCTTATATGTCCATACGTTGACGCCTCGTTTGATAATAACCATCAACGGCATTTGAAACATACTGCCAACCTTGAACATGCATGTGCGTTGTACAGTATTGTGTCACGCAGCTTTATACCCACACGTGCTTTACGCTTCTTCGCCTATAAGACCTGTAAATGCGAAGGGCGCTTGCGGTGCTATGACAATGACGAAAATGGATGTGAATTGTTATGCAACAAATTAGAAAGAAGGCTCAAACTGTACCTGAATATCACGATGAGCTAGTCGATTCTGGCTTCAAAATGAAGGTGGGGGGAGTTCAGCACTTTTTCAGAGGCGCTGGATTTGTCATAAAGATTCTCGCTACCATCGACGGAAAGGTCGATCCAGAACGAGTACGGCAAGCGTTTCCGAAACTGAAAAAACGTCACCCCCTCCTCGGCTCGAGGATGATACTCGATCAAGAGGGGCAGGCGTGGCTCGTGACAGAACGAGTCCCTGACTTCGAGCTGCAGGTATATGAAAAGCGGGGTGACTTGGACTGGCTTGAGAGGGTTTCCGAACAGGACCTCATACCATTCAGAATGAACGTTGGTCCGTTGGCGAGGTTCATGCTGTTGACGTCAGAGACTTCCTCTGATCTCGTGCTGTATATGCACCACGTGATGAGCGACGGGTTAAGCGGGCTGTACGTTATGGAAGACTTGCTCTCCCTAGTCGGTGAACCGGAAAAGGAACTCCCTCCACTTCCCCCTCCTGTCGACGTGGAAAAGAACATCCCCCCGAACTTAGGACTTTCGTGGATAGAGAGATTTGTTATCGGCAGAATGAACGCTCGTTGGAGGAAAAATAAAATCGCCTTCAGCGACGATGACTTCGTGAAGCTCCAAGAAAAAAGATACGAAGAGAGAGACCGCGCTATCTTGCTCGCCCTCACCACTGAGGAGACGTCCGCCCTCACAGAAAAATGCCACATGATAGGAGTGACGGTGAACAGCGTCCTCCTGACTGCGTTGCTAGCGGCGAAGTATGCCGTACCTGCACTTGCGGGGGTGGTCCCAGATGAACTCCACTTCATGGTGAACCTACGGGATAAGTTGACCGAAGATCCAGGACGCGGTTGTGGGTTCTATTTTGGGATGATTCCCATTCAGGCGCGATTCAATCCTAAGAAAGATTTCGAGCGCAACCTCCTCACAATGCACTCTGAAGCCGCGAGAAAGATACACGATGATGGAGAGCTCTTTAAGTACTTCATCAACGCGGAAACGATCGACCCAGGTCTACTCGATGCTGTTGATTTCGAAAGCTATGGCACTCTCGAGAACCCAGCGGCAAAGAAGTTTTGGACGGTGATGTCGAAAGTGTCTCGTGGCTTGACGTTGACCAATCTTGGCAGACAGAATTTCCCTGAACGGTTCGGAGACTTGACGGTCAGAAAGGTTATCTTCTTGGCGCCTACCCACGGGACACTTGATATGATGCCAGCATCAGTCTTGACCGCGTGCGGATGTCTTCACGCAGCATTCTCATACAGAGAGTCAGTTGTCCCCACAATAGTTATGAAGGAGTATGTCAATGCAGTCGAAAATTTTCTGAGAGATTTATGCGTACGAACATATGAAAATCTGTGACCATTTGTTTGCACTGTCGAAGTTTAGTTTTCTTCCTATCTGCTTCCAAATTATCGCTCGGAAGCATATACCATTACAAATGTAAGCATATATCATAATAAATGTGCATTTATAAGTTGAGATAAACTACTTAAGTCCCATTTGTTAATCTATTGAATCCCATTCGTTCATCGAAGTCATCAGATTTCTAAGAATAAGTTGGTGTTCTTCCAATATCGCATATACACATCATATACATACTCAGGCAGCGGGTGTCGATAGTGCGACTTTCAACTCCTGATAAGCCGTGAGTTAGAATGTATGCTCTCTAAGACTGATCCCATTGAATGACGTTCCCGTATACCAGATGGCCCAACTTCTCGTTCTCACTAAATTTCTTTTCGCGAGAAAGTAATATGGTTACGCTTCAGCATCGCTCTTGTCTGACGAGGTCATCCAGCCTTTTCTCCTAAAATAAATCAACATGGCAATAACTAAAAACCCCGAAACAAGCCAAAACGCTGGGTAGCCCCATTCGAAGCGAACCTCCGGCTCTTGGAAGTTCATGCCATAAACAGCTGCGATAAACCCTAGAGGGAGAAAGATCGTCCCGACGATGGTTAATACCTTCATGACTTCATTCAGCTTGAGGCTCACACTAGAGAGGTAAATATCAAGAATCCCACTCACGATGTCACGAAACGTCTCCAATATGTCAATGGCGTGGATGACATTGTCGTAGACATCCCGCAGAAAGGAAATAGTTGTTGCCGTAATGAGGGGTATCTCTTTCTTCGTTGTGGCATCAACCACTTCTCTCAGAGGCCATAACGACTCGCGCATATACACAATTTCTTTCTTTAACCCATGGATCTCTTGCAAAGTTTTCGCGGTGGGGTTCGCCGCCACCCGTTCTTCGATGAACTCGATCCTTTCCCCGAGTTTTTCCAAAATGACAAAATATCCATCAACGACGACGTCGATGATTGCATATGCGAGGTAATCAGTCCCCATATTTCGTATATGCTCTTCGTTCGAGCGAATTCGCTCTTTTAGAATATCGAAGATGCCATACTGACTCTCGCTAAACGTTATGACGTACTGCTTCCCTAGGATGATGCTAATTTGTTCGTCTTGGACTTCTGCGGTACGGTCATCATATTGCAGCTGTCTCAAGGCGACATAGACATAGTCATCATACACGTCCACCTTTGGGCGCTGACTCGCAGTTGTTATATCTTCTAATACAAGCGGTTGTATAACAAAATTCTCTTGTAGTGCCCCCAAAGTATCAGATTTATATGGGCCCTCGACGTTAATCCACGTGACCGTGGGGGTTTCTTTGTACGAGCGACACTCGTCAATGGAATGCGCTTCTTTTTCTTCAACGTGTTTCTCATCATAGTCTAGAATCTTGATTTTTATGCTCTCTGTTGTTTGTGGGATTTCTTTGAGCAGCCCAGGCGCAAGGCCGACGTGATCTGATCTTCGCTTAATTCGTCTCACATAGTTGTGTGTTCTGCCCTTGGTTTGGGACTTACTCATACTAGTTTCCTAGTGTTTTTATGCTAATTAAAGATTTAACGTTTCACACTGCCAAACATAGACAAAATAAAACAATTCAATGATGAGATGAAAGCATATATTATAAAGCATCCCTGTGAATCAGTTGTTAATATCAGCGCTGGAATTTGATATCCTTCCAATACCGCATATACACATCATATACATATTCAGGCAGCGGATGGCGATAGTGCGCCCACCCTACCCCTGATGCGCCGTGTGTGAGGATATACGCACGGTTTGACTGATCCCACTGGACAATATCACCATATGGTTCCGCGAACTTTCATAAATCACCTACAACAAAGCGACTTGCGCCTCGAGTGAGCTGAATTTTGAGCTGTCTTATCTGCCGCTCGAATATCAGATGCTCAAGGTCGACTTGTTATCAGATCGATCATTTAGTAGTGGTTCTATTGCTTGAACGACTTGTGGATGTAATGAACAATAATACTGCATCCGGATCTTATCTTACCAAGATAAAATATCAATCACTGGTTTCTCCATGCACTATGCCTGCCTAAATTGTTCAACTGTTAATTTCTTCATCGTAGCAGTTATCCGTTGACCGGTGTATGCTCCAAAAAGCACAAGCGCAGTAAAATTAAGAGCAAGGTTGCGGTCAATCTCTCCTTCCTCCTGAGCCTGCGTTATAGTAAATAAGACACGGTCAATATCTTCTTTAGTGACAATGCGACTTATAATATTTTTTCGTTCTTTGGGTATTTTAGGCTGTTCTAGAAATAATTCAAAGGCACGGTAGCTGACGTCTAGATGTGTTTTCGCGAGGGATTTGAGAAACGCCTTTACAAAGTTTTGCACTTTGCTCTTTGCGCTGTTGTAGGTATACTTGTTGAGCACTTAATTTCGCAATGAGTCTAAGGTTGCTTGACTGACTGTCCTACGAGTGACGTTCCACAGTATCTCTGCGAGCTTTTTAACCCAATGCTGTGACATTTTAGTGAGTCCTGCTTTTCTGAACGAAGTATTAGCAGCCAACTCGTCTTCTGAAAACTCTAATCGTAAAAGTGCAAGGTGGTTTTGATAATTGCTGTTGTCGTTTTGGCCATTACAGTCTGAACTAAATTCGTGATTTTGTAATTGCGCACGGAGTGCTGACTTGACGTTCCAACTGAGCAGGCGGAATCATTAGAATTTAAAGAAGGACAATTTGAGGTGCGATTGTAAAAAAAAGCCCTTCCTGTGGAGGCCACGACTCGGGTTCGAATCCCGACTTCAGCCTTTAACTTGGGCAGCTACCAACCAAGCAGAGACTAGACTCTCAATTCTCATTGTGCTAAGTTCCTTCCTGAAACATTTAGGAATTTATATATCTAGAGACGCTAATGCTCTGCCAATCTTCTTTGCTATGTACTTCTAATTACATGAAGTTAGTTAATCATAGAATTAAAACGGGATGAAGTGAGATATTGAGTGGATTGTCCCAAGTCCTTACAACCGTGATACCCTTAGCAATTGCGTCGATGGTCAGCCCTCTGGCAATTATCACTGTCATAACGGTCCTCAGCGCCGGTAGTAATAGGGCGAAGAAAGGGGTCTTGTTTGTTTCAACATATTTTTTAACATTTGCCGTGATATGTATCATTTTCTTAGCCATCGGTAGTGCAACAACTAGCGGAGGGATGCCATCGTTGACTACCGCTAGTATTGATATTATTTTAGGTATCCTCCTCCTCTATGCAAGCGCCCGTTCCCTCTTGAAGAAGGGTGAGACCAAGACCTTTGACCCAAGCACTATGGGGGCAACTGCCATCGCGTCTATGGGGGCTTTCTTTGGGGTGGGTAACATCTTCTCTTCTCTTCCCGCACTGGCTGCTAGTAAGGACATAGGAGTTGCTGTGATAAGTCCCCTTGACAAAGCAATCGCCTTTGTCATCACCATGGTGATTGCATTGTGTTGGTCTTGGGTCCCTTTGGCCATTTACATCGCATCACCAAAGAATTTTGACAGATACCTTAATCCAGTTACCGGTTGGCTAAGAAAGCGTGGAGGTCAGCTGATTGCTGCCGTATTTCTTTTGGTAGGCGTATACCTTCTGGTGAGGGGAATTTCTGACTTGACTGCACTACAGATTGTTTGAGGTCATCTCAGTAGTCGCGGAAGTCGGTAATGGTAAGTGACAGCTATCGGTTTGCTCTGGCAACAATTACACAGATTAACTTGTTGAGATTGGAGAACAAGGACAGGAACATCGTAAGGAAGTGAGCTCATTGGTGTATCCAACAATTGATAACGGGGTAATTGAGGAACTTGATGCATTAGAAGGTAGATGGTTGTACTCTGAAATCTTCAATTGTTCTGAGTTGACTTCTACGTCTCGCCAACAGGATTTTATCTATGTCACTCAGAGGCACACCAGTCCTCCCTTCGTAAAATTCGTAGCGGTGGGTGTTGGCATTGATAAACGCTATGGAAAAGGTCCCCTCAACCTGTCGTAACAACTAAGTGTTGATTTTATTACTTCATCGCAAGTTTCTGACATCAAAGTCGCAAGTGAAAAATATTTGATCTCCCAGTTTTATCACTGTAGTCCATTAATCTCCGGATATCTGCACTCAACGAGTCGCGTGGAATGTTTCTGAACAATGAAAACTGATCTATCACGGTAATGCGGCTGTCCCACTTTGTAATTTCATTCGCATCTTCTAACGTCCATCCACCTGCGCTACTGCGAGAGGACGCTATGAAATCGTGTAATGCCTGATCCTGTTCTTTAGCGCTGAGCTGATCCCACCACGATTCGAGATCGGCCCACTTCTTACCTTTCGGCTTTGTTGGTACCCTGAGCGTAGCTATCAGATTAATCAGCTTGTCTTTCTGGTCCTGTGGCGCCCTCTCCCACCAGTCTTTTAGCGCTTCCATCCACGCTGCTCTCATCGCGTCTCGTTGTTCCTGCGGAAACATGTCAATCCATGCCCCGACGCCATTATCCAATCTTGATACAGCATCAAACACAATTTCACTGCCAGGGAAGTTGTCTGCTAACGTCAAAAAGAACTGCTCTACGTCTGGCTCGTTAAACCATGGTAATACCCCACCAGCTACCATGAATACCCCACCTTCGGTATGTTCGATGTCATCACACCAACTTGGATCGAGGAGGGATTTCGCGATGTACGATACTCTGTCAGGTTCAGGGAGCAACTGCTTTCTGACTTCAATGACCGCAGGAAGGTCGAGGTCATACCAGTGAATCAATCCGTTATCTACCCGGTAAAATGTCGTGTCAAGCCCCGCTCCAATGTTCACTACCGATGCGCGGGGGTGCTCGGTAATGTACACTTTTAACTTATCGTCGAATTGCTTTGCTCTGAGTGTAAATAGATCGAATTCTGGCAGATTACCTTTAAGGAAAAGGTTAAACATGATGCCTCTGAACGGCATATCACTTGTTGAAAAATCATAGTCAATTTTTTCAGCGAGTTCAACAGCTTTAGCATCATAAAATAGTGAGCTGTGTTCCTTGCTCAGTTGTGCTCGGCCCAATAAGCAACCCAACGGTGCCGCCGATTCATCACTTAACTTGATCTTTACTTTATCTTGGTTCATGCTTATTCCTGACCTCATGATATAAACGCGAAGAGATATACACTCTCTGCTACGCATACGCATTCTTATGGACGTGTAGTTTGAGGTTTAACATCCCCGTTTTAATTGCAGAATACCACATAACTGTGTGTTCTCGAATTGTCCCCCAGTGTATCTTGCTTTTCGTGCTCAATATACGGGAGCGTGTGAGAGGTGCGGGATAAGTAAGAGTGTAACACTTACGCGCTGCTTTCTGATAAATCCTTTGCGTTCGCCCGTCTGAGAGTAGAATATACACGATTCAGGCTACCGCGACGGCAGGCGGAACGAAAAGTCATTTGCAAGTAGCGCTAAAGCTCTTCGACCTGTTTTAAAAACTTTGCATGGGCACAATATTTAAGCTAAATTAGACAGATAAATAATCTGTTTTAAAAATTACCGATTCACATAAAGAAATTAAAAAAAGGTGGCAAACCTGACAATAGATTCTATACTTACAACAATCACGATCACTCTTTTCCAATTACTTAACATGATCATTACAAACATACCCTATCCCATCCTAGCAGCACTACCACCAATACACCCCCCTTCCAATAGTATGAATGGAGTTCAGATATATCTGCAGCGAACACTGGGATCAAGTTAATCGAACTAATTGCAGCTGCTACAATCCAGCACAAATATACAGCAAAACTTTTTCAACTGGAGATAGTTAGCCGAGTTCATTACAACTCTCTCTCAGTTAGAATGACGATAGTTGGAGAAACACATTGTCGCGGCACGCGTTATCACCCAGTAGCCAATATTGCTGACGACCAACACTGCTGCCATTTTCACTGTATCAAAGATGTTTTAAAGGGGGCCCAACTCAAAAAAAAACTCATGCATTCACACTATTTCGACTGACCTGCTTTCAAGGCCCAGTTGCTTATCGCTTGCAGAATTGCTACCACTTCTTTCCCAATTCTCCTCTGTAGCTGCAATCAACAATTTACACATGAGTTGCGTCTCTTCTTACAACTCCAATGTTCAAGCCTTTATTAGTCTTTAGCTAAAAATGTGACTTATAACCTTTCTATAAACTCTTCTTTTATTCAATGTGTTCGCATCTAAGGTTTTTTCTGGCGTTATATCCACATTCAACCTCTTTTCTAATGGTTCGACTACGAAATCGTGATAACACCGGCTTTTATCAGATATTCACGTAGTCCAGTCGCCATCTGTATGATCACGCTGCTCACTGAATTGGATAATATCCATGGTGCATGACCGCTTGATAGATAGACTTGTTCTAACTGTGTTTTAAGATCCCAGAGCACAACATAGAGTAATTCTACTGATGATAGGTCCATTATTTACACCTCCAAATTTTCGGCCCTTTTACATGTGGCCACTTCTTGGCCGATGGTAATATAAGTATGCAATGGCCGCGGAGTGCTCTTAAGAATTATCGACGTTACAGATCAACGCTTTCCGCATATAATAATATGCCGAAACAGTGTGACCATTGTATACTTCATCGATTGCAAAAGAGTTTGCAGAAATATTTATAATGGAGATAAACAGTCAAACGACCAATTAGATACATCCATAGTGCCACCACACAATTTTTAATACGTATTAGGCTAAGCGTCCGCTCTACAATAAAGATAGATACGCAGGCCCGTACTTAACGCGCGAATCCTATACTCTCACATAATTTCTTGTATTGTGCGTAAATAGTAGAAATATCAATCTCTTTTATACCATTTGACACTGTGATATACATAACTTATTAGCTGAGTTTTCATCATTGTTTGTCGGGCCCACTCATAGACGAGGGGATCAGTAGAATTTCGTTCATAACGTCGCCTTTTTCCTTGCTCCTTACTTATAAGGTTATTTTGCTGACGTGATGCGTATGCGAGCAGTCTGACGCTAAATACTAAATACTAAATGGATATTGCGAAAAAAAGGTGATGACCACTACAACGCGTCTCTCGCAGCTGATGAAGGACGGACCTACAAGTGCGATCATGCCCTCGGCAATTAAAAGCCAACCCAACTGTTATCAAATACTTCAATGACCGTCCCCTAACAAGGAGTATAGCTGTAAAGATCAGTAGCACGGAAGTAAAGTGTCGCTGTAAGGTGTTTGATGCCCATCAGCTAGGGAAATATGGCTGATGCAGAGAGCACGCCTGTTCCGAGTACCGCGAACACATCCCCTAAACGGTGAGACGACACGCCGTCGCCATTGAAAATACCTATGGAAAAGACAATCCCGAGAATTCCCGCGATAACGAGTCGAGATCGGGAGAGGATTTCGATTGTAGGTGAACTAACTCAAGCTCTTGAGACATTTAAAAAGCTCGCATATCCCGTGCCGGTTAGAATGCTTAGCCAGTTTTGTGTCAGAATAATTATGTCCAGCGAATAGAAAATCACAAGCGATATAAGGCTACGTGCAAAGTTGGAATCAATATGGTACGCTCCAGCAAAATTAACAACTTCTTTTTTGAGGACAATGCTTTTTTTATGACTATCTTGTGAATGTACCTCTTTTATGGTTATTTAGATTTGATACATAGTTCTCGCATCGATATTAAAGATTTTAGAATAAATGAGCATGGTCATCGTCGCAAGGAGCGAAGCAAAATGCAGTATTACAAATTGAATAGTCGGGCGAAATAAGGAAACGTCAGACGAAGAAATTTCACAACATAACTAACACCGCTACGCGCTTAAATAACGCACATTCAACTTTTAGGCCTGTCACTCATCTTGATGTACAAAATTTTGTTCCAATGTGTGACACAAACATTTCACTATAGAATCGGACGCATTAGCGTTGTCACACAGACTTAAAACCTTTCTTAACGACCGCTGTACAGTAAGTCTGTGAGGTGGTTGAAAGTGAAGTTCATTGAGAGGGTTGCCAGAAAAGCGAACAGGAAGGTCATCGCTATCGCGGTCATGGGTGCAGTGGTAGGAGCCTTGTTAATAGCCATGCCAATCGGGCTGATATGGCCGATGCCTATCTCAATCGGGTTCCTTGAAGAAATCCATGCTGTTCTCATTGGTACGAAACTTCTGCAAAGGATCTACACGTTATAGATAGGTGATGACAATGCAGGCTATGAGGATTGAATATCTGCACGTTTAAGGGAAATATAATTAGGGGTGACCCGTTCGCGAGTTCATGCATTTGACTCCATTTGCTGCTAAGAATGATAGTTGTAACCAAGGGTCCGACGATATTTTTACAACGCTCCTCGTAAACGCTTGTTGACTACGCTTAAGGTGGCGAGTGTGACGATTGCCGAGGCAAAACACAAACAGCAGTGGTTGAGGCGGCTACAACGCAAATGATAAAATGATATTTTTAACTGCAAAAAAAAGTTCTCTTTATACTTATCCAGTTTTCTGCAACAATTGCAGAAACTGATTAAAAAGTCAGAAAGAGGGCAACGTTTATATTTTGACTCTTACCACTACTTCAAGTGCTTAAAAATTTACGTTGACAGGGCGACTTGTATTCACACAACCAACACACCACCCTACCATCAAAGATTAGGTAGTATACAATATGAATATAAGAATACGAATAATTAGTCTGTCGATCATAGCGATGTTGACGCTCTGCGTGCTCAATGTTGCCGCAGCATCGACGAGCAAGCCAACGATCGCAGCTCGCGATGCATATATAAAAGATGCAACAGCCCAGCAACCAACAACGATCGCCATTACCGCTCCTACACAAGCAAAGGCCAACGTATCGGTTTATGCCAACGGGACCCTCACCGCAGGCGGTAAAGGCATCGCCGGCGCGGTGGTACATCTCCAGTGGCTGGACCTTACAACCGGCAACTGGACGACCTTATCGGACGGCAAGACCGGTGATGGCGGCCAGTTCTCCGTGCCCGTGTTCTTGTACTTTACAGCGGAGTACACCTTCAGGGTCACTTACGACGGTGATAGCCGATATGCACCATCTGTGAGTAACGAGGTAATGGTAACAGTCACCAGATAATACCCTAACGTAACAATTAGGATACAAGGTCAACAGCGCAGTGTGACCTGACGTAGGTGACGTATGGGGCCCATCTTATACATTCCTAGTAACGAAGCGCCACAGGTGGACTAGCGCGGTATGTTATAACAGAACAGCGACTAGAGGTACTGCCACTGTTCCCTCCTTTCTTCTTCTCTGACTATTTTGTTTGGTTTGTTTAGTGTCTCATAGCTGGTCAAGTATGATTATAATATAAGCGCACCACTATCACAAAAAAATTTCAGGTGGCAGTTGTTAGGCGCACTGCTGACTAAATCGTAACTGTTGAAGAGAGAATTAGTTTGCCATCTTGACAGCAGCAAGCTTTTCCACATTACGAACATCCTCGGCACTCCTAACTTCAAGCCTCACGCCTCTGCCCTCAGCATATTTTTTTGCAACGTCAATGACCTCCAGAACCGAAACAGGCAAATCAGTCTCATGTGCGGCCTTCACGGCCTTCTCACCCAAGGCAAAGGAGGCTATGAAGTAGCCTTCGCACGGGGTCATGTAGAAGATGGTTCGCTTCTCCCGCTTGAGCCGTAATCCCCCCCGTTTTCTTGCTGGCAAACCCCCATTCTATTGACAGAGGACTAAACCTCGATGCTATAAGTCTTTTCAACTCGTTCCAAAAGACAAACGTGCTCCCGAGTGTTACCGCGAGGTCATCATCCTTTGGCGGTTTTGATTTATCGCCAAAGGCACTTAATGCCACTCCCTACCTCCTTGAACTTCTTGTCCTAATTAACGTGAGCTTACTACGCGAACATATTCGATACGCATCCAACTTCAATATTTCGCCGTTACGGTTAGGGCGTTATTAATAATAGAGTCAAATTTTGATTTAGGTATTCATCTGCGCATTCGATATACTTTATGTCGTAAATCAGAGGGTCAAATGCATGTACAAATGTGTTGCTTGCACCAAGAGTCAGATTCCCAAACCTATAGTAGAGGGTATAACGTATTGTGATAAGTATCAACGGCATTAAAAAATAACTAAGCAGAACAAGAAAAACTCGCAGATTACTTAGTTAAATCAATTTTAACGTACTAAATCCGTTTTTAGATTTTTTAAGCCCTCATATTTATTAAAGTATGTTATCTCTATTTGCACCAAAAATAGAGCTTAAAGTGATTTTTAGGTCAATATTGGAAAAAAACAGGTCATTAACTGGGAAAATTAACATGGCTGCTTGTAATAAAAGACAGTTTGAAAAAATAAAGTAAAATCATCCCTGAAACTGACGTATTTTTATACGGGCGATCCCAGACTGCCCCTATTCTTCCTGGTTTTATTCAAAAAAGGACTCTGACTATAAGCTATGCTGTCTTTAAAATACTACGGTAATAATGGAACTTGGGAAAAATAACTATTCACTTCATTGCTGAATAGGAACGTATAGAAAACGTTAGACTTGAATGGAATGCGACATCGTCAGGTTGGGGGGGCCTCATTCAAGTTTTTAGGAATTATTGCGGAATATTTTTTAAACCTAGGAAATTTAATTTTAGAGGCAGGGACAATTGATCAAAACTCCCGTCCTCTCAACGTGTCACCTCAGAATCACCATAACCTCTGGGACTATCGTCCGCAGGAGGTGTTGTGGCACATCCGCGTCCTCGGGTAGGGCTCTCATCTCACCTTATCTCATCCCATCCCATGACGTAAAAACTGTCTACAGCAGGTGACGAATGCCGAACAGGAGCTTTGGATTCGCCTTGATTAAGTGCTTTACGAACCCTGCAGAGGTCATCTCCTCAATTTTTGCTCCTTGAATTGACCGTGCAAGCTTGTTGAATTCTTCATTCGGCAGGTTTACGAAGAACTCTTTGACTTTGTAGTTACGCTTCAACCTTTTGCCAAATGAGGCACGCCACGTGGTTTCGTATTCCGTAAGGACTTTTGTTGCGGCGTCGTTTTCACGCACGGCTTTCCTCGCAACGTCGCCAGCGATCTTTCCGCCTTCCATCGCGTTTATGACTCCGCCGCCCGTAAGAGGGTCACAGTGGTGTGCGGCGTCACCTACCAGCATCAATCCGTTTGCTATCGTAGATTTGAGCTCATCGCTAGACGGGACGGCCCCCATCACCAGTTCCACTGGTTGCCCTTCGGGAAAGTTCTTCGATACGAACTCGTCGAGGTAGTCTATGGAACGTTTTCCGTTTAATCTGCTTGCAACAACGCCGAGCCCGATATTCGCCGTCTTGTCGCCTTTCGGGAAGACCCATGCGTAGCCTCCCTGAACCGGTGAGCCCAGATAAAAATCACAGTAGTCTTCTGATGCATCGACGTTTGTCATGTAATACTGAGCGCAGCTTCCGATATCCTTGAGCTTAAGGGTGGTGTTTATCCCGGCCCACCGTCCGACCTTTGACTCCACGCCATCCGCACCGATCACGACCTTTGCGCGGATATCAAAGTCTTCTCCAAGCCGGTTGATTTTTACGCCTTGTACCACGTCGTCTTTTATAATGAGGCCTGTCGCGCGGGTGCGCACCATGACGTGTGCTCCTGCCCGGGCTGCGCTCTTTGCGAGTTCCCGATCGAAGAGCTTGCGTTCCAGGACGTAGCCTACTTCGCTTCCTACGAGCGCTTGTGATAGCGCTTCCGATAACTCAACCATCGTCCCATCGGGGGAGTAAATTCGGGCGCATTTTGGCTCGCCTGCGATCCATTTCTCGTCAGGCTGGATGAATTTCTCCAGCCCCATCTTCTTGACGCCTTCGGCGCAGCGCACGGGTGAACCGATCTCCTGTCGCTTTTCTATTAATAAAACATCGCACTCTTCGGCGGCGGTCCGTGCGGCGATGGATCCTCCTGGTCCCGCTCCGACGACGACGACATCGTACTCGTCCTTCATGGTTCACCTTCTGCCGTTAGGGCTCCTACCGGGCAGACGGTGACGCACGTCGCACACGTGGTGCAGGTGTCCCCTATTCTGAGGCAGGATTCGATGAGTTCGATCGAGTTGGTCGGGCAGACGGCGACGCAGGCGCCACAGTGTCCACATTTTTCAATGTTTACCGTGATCATCGTTGTTCTCCTTGTGGGGAAGTATTGGTGCTTGAGGACTTAAATGTTGGTGCTTTAAAGCTTGCAAGATATAATAAACGAATCACGAGACAAAACTGCCGATAAACTTTTAGTAATTTCCAATCTCCTACAACTACATCTCTTGTGTATCTGAAATCTTAGTGCGCAGGACCTGTTACCCCAGGTGACCGTCTTTGAATGGAGTTGCAGAGGCAGAGTTTGTGGCTTCTTAACCCCTCTTCTGCTTATAACTCGTCAATTTCCAGTGAATTAAGTTAAAAGTTTAATAGCCCTTAATATCTTAATTTTACTGTTTAACTGCTAGCGTTATTGAAAGTGGGTAAAAAGGAAAATTTGTGGGCGTACCAAAATGCCCCAACAGCGAACGATTCTTTGAACTTGGGACCATTCTTTAACGCCGTTTCCCTCTTGACGTATATTGCCGTGCTCAGGTATCCACGTGAGTTTATGCTTACTAGTCGTTTGCTTCTGAAAATGATAGTTACGATTAATGTCTGCTGGCATCCTTTACACTTCTCTATTTAAGTCGTAACCAATCTCTTTCGTTTCAATGAAGTTTCTCGTTCAGATTCGCAGGGGCAATTGAGTTTCTTTAATATTGCATGTACACATCATATACGTACTTCGAAAAAAAAGGATTAATAAAGTCTTCTCAATGGCATTTAAGTCAATCTTCATTGTGCCCACTTCCGCGACTAATGCCGGGTATCCACATGAATTACCGTATATAAAATGACATGAAATATGAGGGAATTTTTTGCCTTTTACCCATTTTGAACTCGTTATGATGAATTATAAGTTCGTCAGTTCTTGCATCTAAAAGTAGTTATGTTATATCGATGACACGTGGGCAGCAAACAAAACATGCTTGTTCCAATTTACTCTGGAATGCCTTAACTTACAACAGTAATATTTCATAATATACGCTCCTCCTCGTGCATAGCCAGGCCGAGTGTTATCACTTCATCCATCTGCCCTTTGTACGTCCGAACTCGCTATCCGCCTGGAACAATACGACTACTCACGATGAAGATAGTTAAGCGCGCTCTTCCGATTTATACGAGGGTTATTATTTAACTCGAACCATCAATACCGGCACCTTCGAACTTCGAATTACTTTGTCAGCAACGCCTCCGATGAGTAGCCGATCGATTCCCTTACGCCCGTGTGTTCCAATTACCACAAGGTCGATCAAATGGGTGTCGGCGTACGAAAGAAGTTCTCTTGCAGGGTGTCCTTCAAGCACCGTTACCTTAATTGCATTCTCACTGATGCCAAGAGACTGTAAATCCTTCTTAGCAGTCTCCGTTATGTTCTTCCCCGCATCTCTTAACACGTCGTACACAGTAGCCCACGATGCGTTAGTCGGGGCAAAGGTATACCCGGACAAGGTCCCTTCAATAGGCATAGCAGCGTATACCGAATTGTCAATTATATGAACTACATGCACCGTTGCGTTCGTTAGTACCGCGAGGTACGCGCAGTGCTCGTAGACTTTGCTCATAAGCTCTGCGCCATTAGTTCCAAGTAAAATGTTTTTGTAGATCATGTAAGTCATCACCTAGTTAAGCTGACACCTGACACCTTCTCCACATACTCTGGCAGCTGAGTTTCTGCACCCTAGTCTTCAATAAGCAACGCAAATTATTGACTGGGGTACTTTCATTTCTTATCTTAAATCGCACATCTGCATTTAAGAAACGTCGCCGAAATTCAATGAATATGGCCATAAAATCCCGTACATTTCAAAGTGATTATGCAAATACATGTACATGTACAGAAAGGTAGATCAAATTTATTGTAAGCCTAGTCACGATTTTGCACCAAGTTTGATGCTTCTAAAATTGCAATTTTTCAACTCTAAGCTCTATAGCAGCTGCTGATCCCGATGCCGTCAAGAATTTTAAAAAGAGGTTGTGACTATTCTTCTAAAGTAGAATATTCGCCCTTAGTCAGCCCAAATTGTCTTCTAACATCCAGGATATCCGATCTATCACAATGTATTCATTTACAGCCCCCCACTGCACCTAAATAATTTTGGTCTTAACTTTGACGAAGTAATTTTCCATAATAAGGGGGACTACTTCGGACGCTCCTTGAATGGTAATGCGTCTTTTTTCCCAATTCTAGAAATTTAGGATTAAAAAAATCAAAGAAATAAATCAACTGCATATATCGGAACACCAACATATTTAGGATGTCTTACATGATCCAAGTGGCGCCCCGATAACACGAATTAATGGAACGCCTCTCTAATGAAGTGCATCAAATTTCGTTTTCCTAGCTTTAGATACTATAATTTTCCACCCAGGATGTAAAGTTACGTCAATAGTTCGGACGGAACAGTTTGAAAGAAGTCATGTAAGAAGCATATTTTTCATTTCCTCACCTTATTCTGATAGCTTCAATTAACGTCTGCTACTCGAATTGTTGTATAAATTTTTGTCGATCCAATAAATATGCGAAGAACTAGATTATAAAAACAATAAGTCGAAATCTGTGAACCAAAAATTAGTTGTCAGCCGTGTTTGGGTCCGACTGTTTTTATTTCTTTTTCACGCGGCACCAAGCATTTTAGCTACACTCGTAAGATACTTTGTTGTAACTCATTTTTTGCGGCAGATAAGTCCCATTATATTAATCTAGAAAAGATCTGCGAGGTCTTACATCCACATCAGCATAACGCCGCAACTATCGCTCGCGTTGTTCCTTGTTGTTAGCAGGCCGCGATTTGGTCAGATACTACAGTGACATGGCATTACCTTGTCGTAGT
Source organism: Methanobacteriota archaeon (assembly GCA_963704625.1). Lineage (GTDB taxonomy): Archaea > Halobacteriota > Bog-38 > Methanoflorentales > Methanoflorentaceae > DASPRZ01. The sequence goes on from OY969924.1 coordinate 2,738,409, forward strand.
TGTTTCTTGTTCATGAATTGCCTTAAAAATATGCTGTAATGCACCAAAATAAAACTCATAGTCTGACAAGACCCGCACATAAACAGTGCTGTCAACTTCTAAAAAACGAGAGAGATAAGCCAATCCATTCACGATTGCAACAAGGTGATTTTTTGCATCTGTTAAGTCATTCAATCTTTCAGGCATTTTTAGCCTCATTACTTTAGCCGTTGGATCGCTGTAAATAACTTCTGGTTTAATGCTGCCTATATTTTGCTGATAAACGTAGCTTGAAAAATTGTCTATAATCTTATGCACTAAAAGGCTAAATGCAAAATAACGCTAACAAAGCTAACGTTATTGATGCGTCCGGAAGCAAATAGATACGACTACCAAAAATGACCAATCGAGCCATTCGTACGTGATCACAAAGTAAATCTGGCACCTCTTGGATTTCACCACAGCTCCTGAACCATTAGAGGCGAGCAAATAATGGTCAATTAAGCATTGTTTACAGATTAGAAAACTTGAAATCAAACTACGAACTAAAAAATGTTTTACATGAGGATTTGCTAGGTTCTTTGATTAGTCGACACTTATGTCGCTAAAGCAGAAGTTGTGAGATGGGATGCCGAGCTAGAAAAAGAGTGATATTAGACAGTCTCACATCAATAAAATAGCAGAGCCGATGATTAATTAGTCCAAAGACTACAGCTTCCTAATGTTTTTCCTACGAATTTCGGACTCCATGATGATGAGTTTGCTTTCAAATAGCACTTACAAAGAACAAATTAACCAATTATAAAAGCACAAAAGTGAAAAAAATGAAGACGATAAACGTAAAAAGACTGAAAGTCAAGTGAAAAGTAGTTGATAATACCATATTTATGAGGGTGCGATGTTATTAATGCTCTCATAGTGTAAAAAAACAAATTGATGCAATTTATATTCCAGGTTTGAAAAAGATGCTAATGTAATTCGCATCCAGGAGCGTTTCTTCGTTAAAGATGGTAAGATATGTACAGCTGGGTGTGACTTGCAAAATTTGTTCTTTAATTGGTTATAAAATAGAGCAAAATTAACGAAAATTAAGCGAATTATTTTCATAATAAGATTTATATATACTTGACGCGAATATAATAAGATAGTGACGGATTTGCTATATCTGTCACCGGTAAAACTTATATACATACAAATTGTATATAAGAACCCGGACTGATCTTTTGAAATGATGTCCATCGCGGCATTCATTCAGCCCTTATATGGATTTTTCCAAATGTGATGGGTTGATCTCCAGCCGTGACAAATGAGGGAAGTGGAGTTTCAAGTTAGCTGGCAGTATGTGCCAGAAACCTTGTAACTGACGTTGGTCTTATATGGTGTTGGCTATTCCAACAAATAATTTGCTGGAATTAGCTAAGACGGACATGCACAATTTGCATAGTTCATCCGCATAATTCCTTGATAGTGTGCATTAATTC